>NZ_JANCMW010000002.1 GCF_029207565.1 Marinobacter iranensis
CTTCATGCAGAATCTCCCTGCGTTTAGCTTACGGAAAATTCTACTTTTGAAAACCGCTTTTTTTCGGGGGGATTACCCGCTGGCCTGACGTGTATGCACTTTAGCGGTCGAAGTGACGTTCAAAGTCTATCTCCGTCGCTATACTGACTGTTTCGTCCAACGCACGACATAAGTCATAACCTACCTGGACCGCGACGAGTGTTTTTTGATTGAGATACCTAACTTCGTCATGCACTTCCAAAAAAGAGAGAGCCGAGGAAACATTTACCCACAAGGCCATAACCGCAGAACGGGCTGAAAGCCCTTCACGCAGGAGCTCAATGAATTCTTGTACTCGGCGCTGTTCTTCGTCTCTGTACGCACGAAGAATTAATTGCGAAAGCGGTGCATCAATTGCTTCATCGATTTCTTTCAATTTCGGCAATAACAAGCCAAGGCAACTGGCAACATACCGCTCACGCTGACTCATTTCTAACTCTAGTCTGGCTGCCTTACTCTCCTTCCATTGGTTCTCGACCTGCTTCGCAAGATACATCAGAGTAAAAAAAGCGAATGTCGCACCTAGTACGCCGCCAAAAAAGCTTCCAAACTCACCCCAACGAGAATGGTCGGGGGACAGTGACCCGTTAAACTGGTAGCCATAAATCGCAACCGCCGTAACAGCTGCGAGGACGGCCAAAACAGCAATCAACCGTGGATTCAAAATTACTCCCGAGTGTTAACGCTGAGCGCAGCGGTGGCCTTTACATAGCGAAGCGGCGTAAAGGCCATCCGACTGACGCACCTTGATAGGCAAGTTTAGTTCCGTAACTCTGCAATAACTTTCCACTGCTTTCTCCCTGGAAGCAAACACTCCCAAAACCTCCAGCCGTTGACAGGATTCCCTGTTATTGCAACGGCAGCAGACGAGGGAGAAGTGAACCGCTTGCCCTGAACTACAAGTGCGCCTTCGGCTACAACCCCGGAATACAGCTGGCCCTTATAGGTTGCGCGAAATTCGGTCCCATGGGGGAAGGTAACACCCTTACATACCCATGGATTTCCGCCTGTGGTCTCGTTACCTGCTGTAGGTTTAGATGCTGGACCGTCAAGCCCAAGGAGCGACCGAATCACGTCATTTTCGGTCATCGATTCGGCCGTACGGCGAACTGTGAGCTCTTTGAAAACTTCAAAATCAACTTCGATAGCTGCCATGACTAGGTACTCCTGCTCAGTAATTATAGGAGTAATAGTAGCTTTTATAGTATTTATAGCAAGAACTTTTTGAGTTTATAGCGGGATCTTTTTATGCATATCAGTAATTAGACACTGCGCTTTATCATTGCAGAAATTGAACTGCGTCATTATTACTGACTTTGAGCTATCAATCACGCTGCACATAAACCGATAAAACAAGAGCTTAGCCGAGCACGGCCATCTCTGCCATGTAATCATTCAGCGTCTGCAATTTACTCCGCCAATCATATTGGATGAAATGGCTGTGATTAGCTTGGAGGCTCCGGAGGAAAGCCCTGACTCCAATGTCCGCTTTTGTTTAAAAGTGGACCTATTGAGCGTCCCCTAACTAGGCCGGAAACCGCCCCCGGGTTTGGTTGGCAATCCGAACGAGAACCAGCATCAATGGCACCTCCACCAACACGCCAACCACCGTCGCCAGCGCCGCACCAGATTGCAGGCCGAATAGGGCAATGGCCGCCGCGACTGCCAGCTCAAAGAAATTACTGGCACCAATCATCGCACCTGGAGCTGCGATGCAGTGGCGGACGTTCCACAATCTTGCCCAGCCGTAGGCCAGGAAGAAAATCAGAAAAGTCTGCACGATCAGCGGCACGGCAATCAGCACGATATGCAGCGGATTGTTCAGGATTACTTCGCCCTGGAACGCAAACAGCAGCACCAGGGTGACGATCAGCGCTGCCGGCGTTACCGGCCCCAGGCGCTTCATGAATACATCGTCGTACCAGTCTTGTCCCCGCTTTGCGATCAGGGTGCGGCGAGTGAGGTAGCCGGCGGTCAGCGGAATGACGATGTACAGCACCACGGAGAGGATGACCGTGTCCCAGGGCACCTGGATGTTGGAGATGCCCAGCAGGAATACCACAATGGGCGCGAAGGCGAACAGCATGATGAGGTCATTCAGGGACACCTGCACCAAGGTATAGGCAGCATCGCCTTTGGTGAGATAACTCCAGACAAAAACCATGGCGGTGCAGGGCGCGGCGCCCAGCAGGATGGCGCCGGCCAGGTATTCGCTGGCCAGGTCCGGGGCAATCAGCGGCTCGAACACCACCATCAGGAAGAACCAGGCGATGGCGAACATGGTGAAGGGCTTGATCAGCCAGTTCACGATGGTGGTAATGGCCAGGCCTTTCGGCTCTTCTCTCACGCCCACCACCGCACTGAAATCAATCTGCGCCATCATCGGGAATATCATGGCCCAGATCAGAATGGCAATGGGAATGGATACCTGGGCGTACTCAAAGCGGGAAAGTGTTTCCGGCACCACGGGCGCCAGCTGCCCCAGGGCCACACCGGCGATGATCGCCAGCGCCACCCAGACCGACAGGCATTTCCCGAACAGATCCATGCCACCGCCGGTGCCTTCGGGCGTGGTTTCCACACTGCTATTCATGGCTTTCCTCTCACGTGAATCGCTGGTTGACTCGTTTTGTATCGATGTTGGGAAGGTTCTGGAGGCTCATTGTAATGAAACCGTCTCTTTACTCATGTTATTGAGCATCCTATTATGCATTAAATTATATATGTGAAAAAACAAATATATGGAGAGTCGGATATGAAGCGCCGGGTTCTGTTCGTCTGTACCGCCAATAGCGCAAGGTCGCTGATGGCTGAGGTCCTGCTGCGGGAAATGGCCGGTGACCAGTTTGAAGTCGCCAGTGCGGGCACTGAGCCTGATAAACCCCACCCCATGGCCATTCAGGTTCTTGAGGAAGCGGGCTATCCGGTCGATGGGCTGCACAGTAAGTCACTGGCGAATCTGGAAGGTGAAGACTGGGATTACGTGATCACCCTCTGTGAAAAGGCCTCGAAAGAATGCGGTAACGTCTGCCAGCCCGCCCAGCAGATTGCCTGGGACTTTCCCGACCCCGTTCCCAGTGGCCGTCACGCCACCTTCGCGCTGACCCTCAAGGAAATTCGCGAGCGCATTGGCCTGTTTACCCTGGTGCA
This sequence comes from Marinobacter iranensis, assembly GCF_029207565.1. Taxonomy (GTDB): domain Bacteria; phylum Pseudomonadota; class Gammaproteobacteria; order Pseudomonadales; family Oleiphilaceae; genus Marinobacter; species Marinobacter iranensis. Next base: position 3,190 of record NZ_JANCMW010000002.1, read on the forward strand.
CCGGAAAGAAACCGGTATGAAGCCAGTGGATTTTGACCCTGTGACCGTATTCAAGGCCCTCGGTGATGAGATTCGCCTGGCCGCGCTGATGCTGATCCGGCAGCAGAAGAAACTGTGCGTATGCGAACTGACCGCCGCCCTGGATATTTCCCAGCCCAAGGCAAGCCGGCACCTGGCCACCCTGCGGGAGGCGGGCCTGCTGGACGCCGAGCGTCAGGGCCAGTGGATGTACTATTCCCTGCACCCCCGGTTACCGCACTGGGTGTCGCGGGTTCTGGATGAAACCGCCGATGGCAACCCAGCCCTGATTAACACCGAACTTGAGCTACTTGCGGCCATGCCCGACAGGCCGGTTGTGCGCTTTATTTAATGGATAATGTTTTCTGGAGTACGCCATGAGCAAGATTAAAGTCGGAATAAATGGATTTGGCCGGATTGGTCGCCTGGCCCTGCGGGCAGCCTGGCAGTGGCCAGATATGGAATTTGTGGCGATCAACGATCCGGGTGCCGACGCCCACACGCTGGCGCACCTGCTGAACTTCGATAGCATTCACGGCCGCTGGAACCACGAAGCGGGTGCAGACGGCGATAATATTGTTATTGACGGCAGGTCGATTCGGGTCACTCGCAATAAAACCATCGAGGAAACCGACTGGTCTGGCTGCGATCTGGTGATTGAGGCCAGCGGCAAGATGAAGACTGTGGAAGTACTCCAGGCCTACCTGGATCAGGGTGTGAAGCGTGTTGTTGTTACCGCGCCCGTGAAGGAAAAAGGGGCGAAGAATATTGTCGTCGGGGTGAATGACGATATTTTTGATCCAGCTAACGACCGCATTGTGACTGCGGCCTCCTGCACCACCAACTGCCTGGCCCCGGTGGTGAAAGTGATTCACGAGAAGCTGGGCATCAAGCATGGCTCCATCACCACCATCCACAGCCTGACCAACACTCAGACCATCATCGATGCCCCTCACAAGGATCTGCGCCGCGCACGGGCCTGCGGCAGTTCGCTGATTCCCACCAGCACTGGCTCAGCCACCGCGATCATCGAGATCTTCCCGGAACTTAAGGGCCGGCTCGACGGCCATGCCGTGCGAATACCGCTGACCAACGCCTCGCTTACCGATTGCGTGTTCGAAGTGGAAACACCCACGGATAGGGACATCGTGAACCAGCTGCTGAAAGAGGCTGCGGACGGCGAGCTCAAGGGCATCCTGGGTTACGAGGAACGCCCGCTGGTGTCCATCGACTATAAGACGGACCCACGCTCATCCATTATCGATGCCCTGTCCACCATGGTGGTCAACGGCACACAGGTAAAAATCTACGCCTGGTACGACAACGAATGGGGCTACGCCAACCGCACCGCCGAACTGGCCCGCCGGGTGGGTTCCGTCTGATATGACCGCCGCCATCCGACAGTACCTGGTTATCACTGGCAATTACTGGGCGTTCACCCTCACTGATGGCGCCCTGCGGATGCTGGTGGTGCTGCATTTCCATCAGCTGGGCTACTCGCCGCTGGAAATCGCCCTGCTGTTCATCTTCTATGAATTCTTCGGCGTGGTGACCAATCTGGTGGGTGGCTACCTGGGCGCCCGCATGGGGCTGAACCGCACCATGAACATCGGGCTGTTCCTGCAGATAGTGGCTCTGGGCATGCTGGCGGTCCCCGCGGCGATGCTCACGGTGCCCTGGGTGATGGCGGCCCAGGCGCTGTCCGGTATTGCCAAGGACCTGAACAAGATGTCCGCCAAAAGCGGCATCAAGCTGCTGGTGCCGGATGAGCAGCAGGGCACTCTGTATAAGTGGGTGGCGATCCTGACCGGCTCTAAGAACACCCTCAAGGGCGTGGGCTTTTTCCTCGGCGGCGTACTGCTCATGGCCGCCGGCTTCACGGGCGCAGTCATTATTATGGCTGTTGCCCTCACCGTGGTCTGGTTGGTGAGCCTGTTCCTGCTCAAGCAGGAGCTGGGCAAGAGCAAGGCCAAACCGAAGTTCAGTGAGATCCTGTCGAAGAGCCGAGCCATTAATGTGCTATCCGCTGCCCGGATGTTTCTGTTCGGCGCCCGGGATGTGTGGTTTGTGGTGGCGCTTCCTGTCTACCTGCATACGGTCTTTGGCTGGGACTTCTGGAAAGTGGGTGGCTTTATGGCCACCTGGATTATCGGCTATGGATTTATCCAGACGATTGCACCGCGCATCACCGGAAACATGAAAGGCAAACAGCCTGCTGTGCTCTGGGCGGCAGGTCTGGCGTTGATTCCGGCAGCGATTGCCATTGGCCTGACGGCGGGTTGGCCACCCCAGATCGTGATTGTCGGTGGCTTACTGTTGTTTGGCGTGCTGTTTGCCGTCAACTCGTCGCTGCATAGCTATCTCATCGTTAGCTATGCCCGGGGTGATGGCGTGTCGTTGGATGTGGGTTTCTATTACATGTCCAATGCCGCCGGTCGGTTGCTGGGAACGATCCTGTCCGGCTGGGTCTACCAGGCCTGGGGACTGGAGGTCTGCTTGTGGATATCGTCGGGCTTGGTGGCCATGGCAGCGTTGCTGTCGGTGTTGTTGCCCGAGCGGCGGCCAGTAACAGCCTGAGCGGGCCTCAGAACCGAACGGCCAGCCCTGCGTCCGCTGCCACCGGAGGGGTGATCAGTGCAAATGCCAGAGTGAACGTGAAAAGAGATCGAAGCTTCATACATCCGTGGCCTGTGTGGCTGGTTGTCGGCAGGACACTGTGCAATGGTATAGCCGTTATGAACTTTGGCAGGCCCTGGTGATGCTATCTTGACAGATTTGATGCTGGAAAATCTCAGTGTTGGCACTCTGAGTAATGTGTCACTGACGGTGCCGGGTGGACAGGTTGTCTGCCTGTCTGGCCCTTCGGGCAGTGGCAAGAGCCGTCTGCTGAGGGCCGTGGCGGACCTGGAGCCACATGGCGGAAGGGTTTCTCTGGGTGATGCCGTCCAGTTGGATGTTCCCGCCCATCAGTGGCGAAGCCGGGTGGTTATGGTGCCAGCAGACAGTCAGTGGTGGTTTGATGAAGTGCAAGGGCACTTTCCGGATGATGCCGCTTCGAGACTGCCTTCAGCTCTGGGTTTCCCGCCAGAAGTAATGGGCTGGTCGGTAAGCCGGCTGTCCTCCGGTGAGCGACAGCGGCTTGCACTCTGGCGGGCTCTTGCCCTGCAGCCGGAGGCGCTGCTGCTGGACGAACCCACCGCCAACCTGGATAGCGAGACCACTGAAGCGGTTGAGCAATGGCTGCTCGGAGAGATCCGGCAGCGACAGATTCCGACCCTTTGGGTGGCCCACGATCCTGGGCAAATTCGGCGGGTAGCTGACGCCCACTCCCGGATTCACGGAACCAGCCTGGAGCCTGCCAATGGAAGTGATTGATCTGGCATGGTGGAAGCTGGCGCTGGCGGCACTGCTGATTCTCGCCCTGGCCGCTACCGGGTATCTGGCCAGGCTGGGGATTACCCGCAGTCTGCTGATTGCTGCGACACGCACGGTTATCCAACTGGCCCTGATCGGGCTGGTGCTGGAAGCCCTGTTTGCATCTTCGGAATTTTACTGGATTGCCCTTCTTGCAGTAGTCATGCTTCTGGTCGCGGGCCGGGAAGTGGTGGCGCGCCAAGGCCGTCGATTGCGAGGCTGGTGGGCTTTCGGCATTGGCACCGGAGCCATGTTTGTCTCATCCTTCACGGTCACGATCCTGGCCCTGACCGTAGTCATTGGCCCCGATCCCTGGTATGCCCCCCAGTACGCCATCCCGCTATTGGGCATGATGCTCGGCAACACCATGACAGGGGTTAGCCTGGCTCTGGACCGGCTCAATGAGTCAGTCTGGCGGCAGCGGGCGGTCATCGAAAATCGGCTGATGCTGGGGCAAGCCTGGCAGCAGGCGCTTGAGGATATCCGCAGGGATGCCATGCGCAGTGGCATGATGCCTTCAATCAATGCCATGGCGGCGGCCGGCATTGTCAGCCTGCCGGGCATGATGACCGGTCAGATCCTTGCTGGTAGCCCGCCCGCTGTGGCGGTGAAGTACCAGATCCTGGTGATGCTGATCATTACCGTTGGCACCGGCTTCGGGGCGGTGATGGCAGTCTCCTGGGGCGGTCGCCGGCTGTTTGATGAGCGCGAGCGCCTGCGGCTGGATCGGTTGGGAAACTCCTGAACCAACGGTGCCAACCTTTTACCCGTTTTGTGCCGGCACCTCGCGAATACGTCCATGCTCGTCAATCGCAACATAAACGAAGAGCCCTTCCGTTACCTTGCGGGGGGCTTTTGCCGTGCGGTCCAGAGTCCAGACTTCAATGTTGATCTTCATTGAACTGCGCCCCACCTCGACCAGCTCACCATAACAGCCGACCTGGGAGCCAACTCGCAATGGCGACAGGAACTCCATCCGGTCCATGGCAACGGTAGCGTTTCGGCCCAGGGAAATCCGTCCCGCCATGGTGGCGGCGGCAATATCCATCTGTTTGACCAGCCAGCCCGCAAACACATCGCCGTTGGGGTTGGTGTCGGAGGGCAGGGGGATTACCTGGATTACCAGCTCGCCCCGGGGCGTGGGTTTGTCGTCATCAAGCGCCGTCATGGATTCAACCTTATAGTGCGGAATTGTTTTAGTACCCCGCATGTTAGCGGCCTGTGCGGCGTCTGCAAGAAAAATTGAACGTCCTGTTCTATATTTCAATGGTTGTAACAAAGTTGTCACAGAGTGCCTTTATTGTTCACCCATCGGTGAAGCAAACCCGTAAATAAAGTCAAAGTGACAAATGGAGACTCAACGTGATCAAACTTAAAACAGCCCTTACAACTGTGGCGCTGGCAGGCAGCATTGCCGCCGTGTCGACGCCTGCCATGGCGCGCGAGACCATCAGCATCGTAGGTTCTTCTACTGTTTACCCGTTCGCTACCGTTGTGGCCGAGCGTTTTGGCGTTAACACCGATTTTCCGACCCCGAAGCTTGAGTCCACCGGTTCCGGCGGCGGTCTGAAGCTGTTCTGTGCTGGTATCGGTACCCAACACCCTGACATCACCAATGCCTCCCGCCGCATGAAAACCTCTGAGTATGACCTGTGCCAGAAAAACGGCGTAAAGGAGATTACCGAGTTCCGTATCGGCTCCGACGGTATCGTGATTGCCAGCTCGCAAGACGCTGAGAATCTGGATATCACGCTTGAGCAACTGTTCCTGGCCCTGGGCAAGGAAGTACCTTCACCGGATGATGAAACCAAGCTGGTGGCCAACCCCTATGAGAAGTGGAGTGACATTGACTCCAGCCTGCCAAACGTTGCCATTCGTGTGATGGGGCCTCCCCCGACTTCCGGCACCCGTGACTCCTTCAACGAGCTGGCGCTGCAGGGTGGTTGTGAAGACCTTCCGGCGGTTGCCAACATGAGCGAAGACGACATGGAAAGTGTGTGTCAGAGCGTCCGTGAAGACGGTGCGTTTATTGAGGCCGGCGAAAACGACAACCTGATCGTCCAGAAGCTGATCGACGACAGTGGCCTTTACGGTGTATTCGGCTACAGCTTCCTGGAAGAAAACTCTGATCGTCTGCAGGCAGCCACCCTTAATGGTATGGTTCCGACCGCCGAGGCAATCGCGGCAGACGAGTATCCGGTTGCCCGCTCCCTGTTCTTCTACGTTAAGAAGGCGCACGTCGGTGTGGTTCCGGGTATTGCCGAGTACGCCGAGTTCTTCGTGAGCCCGAGTGCAATGGGTAAGAACGGATATCTGAAGGATGTCGGTCTGATCGTACCGCCGCGTGATGCGTTGATGGAGCTCCAGGACAAGGCATCCAACATGCCGAGCCTGACCAAGGAAGAGTTGATGTAAGCAAGTCGACGGGAGGTTGACTTACAAGGGTGCGGGTCTTTACCAGGCTCGCACCCTTTCGCACGTCTGCACAGCGTCAAGTGCGAACGGCTCTCTGAATGATTACACTTATGGTCCTTTCTAGTTTGTTACGGGAATATTCATGCAACCGGCCAATCTGCTTTTACTGACCATCGTGCTTTCGATGGTTGCCTACGGCTTGGGTTACGCCCGATCGCGATCGTTGGCGATGCCAATGGGTGGCATTCGTTATCTCAAATCCCTGCCTTTTTATTATGGCGCGCGAGCGGCTCTTTGGTGTGGCATACCCGCGCTCATCGTGCTGGGGTTGTGGGCAGCCTTTCAGGGTAAGGTCATCCAGACCCTGGTTATCAGCTCCCTGCCCCAGGAAATGCTGCCGGCTTCAGAAGGCCGGGCCAGCCTGTTGCTGAGCAAGATCAGCAACGTGGCCAATGGCAGCCTGCCCCCGGGCTTTGCCGAGGCGCCGATATTGGAAGCTGCGGAGAGGCTGAAGGCTCTTAGGGAACAGAGCCGTCTGTTCATGTCGGTGTTGGTGGTGTCCGTGTCGGTGTTGGCGGGATTCCTCGGCTGGATTCGTGTTCGCCCCGCGGCAAATGCGCGAACCCAGGTAGAGGCGATCCTGAAGTGGTTGTTTTTTGCCTGTGCAGCGCTGGCGATCCTGACCACTGTCGGCATTATTTTTTCCGTTGCTCTGGAAACCTTCCGCTTCTTCCAGCTAATCCCGTTTACCGAGTTTTTCTTTGGCTCCCAGTGGAGTCCGCAAACGGCGCTGCGCGCCGATCAGGTCGCGGCTCAGGGTGCCTTTGGCATGATTCCACTGTTTACAGGCACGCTGCTGATTTCCGCCATCGCCATGCTGGTCGCGGTCCCGGTCGGGTTGTTGTCCGCTATTTACCTTTCCGAGTATGCCAACAAAAAGGTTCGCAGCGTGGTCAAGCCGCTGCTCGAGATGCTGGCGGGTATTCCGACGGTGGTTTATGGCTTCTTCGCAGCGCTTACCGTCGCACCTTTCATCAGCGACTTTGCAGCTTCAATGGGGATTGACGCTTCTTCCCAAAGCGCGCTCGCTGCCGGCGGGGTCATGGGGATCATGATTATCCCCTTTGTTTCTTCGTTGTCGGATGATGTCATTAACGCCGTGCCTCAAACCATGCGCGATGGTTCTCTTGCGCTGGGCGCAACCCAGTCCGAAACCATGAAAAAAGTGATATTTCCAGCGGCATTGCCCGGCATCATGGGTGGGGTTTTGCTGGCGGTTTCCCGTGCCATTGGTGAAACCATGATCGTGGTGATGGCCGCGGGCCTTGCCGCAAACCTGACCGCCAATCCGCTGGAAACCGTCACCACGGTGACCGTGCAGATTGTCACCCTGCTGACCGGCGACCAGGAATTCGACAGCGCCAAGACCCTGGCTGCATTTGCCCTCGGCGCGATGCTCTTCCTCGCTACCCTGTTACTGAATGTGGTGGCCCTGAAAATCGTTCGCAAATATCGGGAACAGTATGACTGATCAACGTTCACAGGCGGAGATTGTTCGCCAGTCACTCAAGCGGCGGTACCGCAAGGAGCGCCGCTTCCGGGCCTACGGCATACTGGCCATTGCGATTGCACTCTCGGCATTGGTTGTGCTGTTTACGGACATTATCGGTAAAGGCTATACCGGCTTTACCAAAACCACCATCACCATGGAAGTCAATCTTGATGGTGAGATGATGTACCTGGACGACGCCACTGATGAAAAGCAGATGAAAATGGCGGACTTCGTGGAGCCGTTGCTTCAGGCACTGATCAAGCAAGTGCCAGGTGCCACTGAAGAAAACAGGGAGGCTGTTCGTGACTTGCTGAACCCATACGCGTCCAATGAGTTGCGCGAAATGCTTCAGGCCAACCCGGATTGGTTGGGGACCACGCAAACGCTGACGGTGCTGGCCCATACGGATGTTGACGTGTATGCCAAGCACGCCGGGGATAGCGCCTATTCCATCAAGCTCAGCGAGCGGCAGCAGCAATGGGTCGATCAGTTGATTGAAAAGGGAGTTGTGCAAACCTCATTCAACGACGTGTTCTTCACTAGTGGCGACTCGCGGGACCCTTCGCGTGCTGGCATCCTTGGCGCCGTCGTCGGTTCATTGCTCACCATGATTGTGACGCTGGTTCTGTCGTTCCCGATCGGTGTCGCCGCCGCCATTTACCTGGAAGAGTTTGCGCCTCAGAACAAGTTGACGGATTTCATTGAGGTGAACATCAACAATCTGGCGGCGGTTCCGTCGATCATCTTCGGCTTGCTGGGGCTGGCGGTGTTTATCAACCTGTTCGGCATGCCGAGGTCGGTTCCAGTCGTAGGTGGTCTGGTGCTGACACTGATGACCCTTCCAACCATCATCATTTCAAGCCGGGCGGCCATCAAGAGTGTGCCACCCTCGATTCGGGAGGCTGCGGAAGGTATCGGTGCTTCCAAAATGCAGGTGGTACTACATCATGTGTTACCGCTTGCCATGCCGGGTATGCTGACGGGGTCAATCATCGGCATGGCGCAGGCGCTGGGCGAGACAGCGCCACTTTTGCTGATCGGTATGGTGGCGTTTATCGTGGATGTACCTGGTGGCTTTTTCGAATCAGCGACAGTACTTCCGGTTCAGGTTTTCCTCTGGGCAGGCAGCCCGGAACTCGCCTTTATAGAACGTGCGTCAGCGGCCATCATGGTGCTGCTGGCTTTCCTGGTTAGTATGAATGCACTGGCCATCGGGCTTCGCAAGCGCCTCGAGCGTCGGTGGTAAGGAGATAAACGATGAACACGATAAATCCAGCGGTCACCAGTGAAGCCGATCAGTATCAGGCTGAGCCTGTTGCACCGGTGAGGGAGCAACCTGAAGAAACCATCATTGAGGAAGGCAAAACGGTTGGTCGGCCCTTTGCCGACAACGCCAAGTTCAAGCTTCGCGATGTCAACGTTTCCTATGGCGACACCCGGGCTATCAAGAATATCAGCCTCGATGTTGCGAAGAACGAAGTGATTGCCTTTATTGGCCCTTCAGGGTGTGGCAAGTCCACTTTCCTGAGATGCCTCAATCGCATGAACGACAGCATTGAGATCTGCAAGGTGACAGGATCGCTACAACTGGACGATCAGGACATCTACGACCGCCGTCGGGACGTTGTAGAGCTGCGTGCGCGGGTGGGGATGGTGTTTCAGAAGCCGAACCCGTTCCCCAAGTCCATCTACGACAATGTGGCTTATGGTCCCCGCATCCATGGCCTGGCAAACCGTAAGTCGGATCTCGATGAGATCGTGGAAAACAGTCTGCGAAAGGCCGGGCTTTGGGGTGAGGTCAAAGATCGTCTGGATGCGACCGCCACCGGTATGTCGGGTGGCCAGCAGCAGCGCCTTTGCATTGCGCGCGCCATTGCCGTGAGCCCCGAGGTCATCCTTATGGACGAGCCATGCTCGGCCCTGGACCCCATTGCAACGGCGAGGGTGGAGGAATTGATGGCGGAGATGTCTGAGAGTTACACCATTGTGATCGTGACCCACTCAATGCAACAGGCAGCCCGGGTATCGAATCGAACGGCGTATTTCCACCTTGGGCACCTGGTTGAAGTCAACGAAACCAACAAGGTGTTTACGTCACCTGAACACGAGCTTACGGAATCTTATATCACCGGTCGTTTTGGTTAATACCGGTATTGCTGAACACTGGAGAATAGAGTCATGCCAGATAAAAAGGACGATGTGTACGGCGATCATATATCGCACAGGTTTAATGACGAACTGATGGCCCTGAAGAGCGAATTCCTCGAAATGGGTGGCCTGGTGGAGTCCCAGGTCGACCGTGCGATCGCTGCGTTGGTGGATAACGATGGCCACCTGGCGGACGAGGTCCGTGCCACCGATAAGAAAGTCGACCAGATGGAGATTGACCTCGACGAGGAAGCTACCCTGATCATTGCCCGTCGCCAGCCCACCGCACGTGATCTGCGGCTGGTGATTTCCGTCATCAAGATGGTGGCGGATCTTGAGCGGGTTGGTGACGAGGCCAAGAAAATCGCCAAATTTGCCATCAAGCTGTCGGAGGAAGGTCAGGCCCCCCGTGGTTACGTGGAGGTACGGCACATTGGCAATCACGTGCTTGGCATGTTGCACGATGCCCTTGACGCCTTCGCCCGCCTGGATTCGGAGCAGGCGCTACGAATCATGAAGGAAGACAAGCGGGTGGATGAGGAATACCAGGCAGCTACGCGGACGTTGCTGACGTTCATGATGGAGGACACCCGCAACATTTCCCGCTGTATGTCGGTGATGTGGATTCTTCGTGCCCTGGAGCGGGTGGGGGATCACGCCTGTAACATTGCCGAGAATGTGATCTTCATGGTCAAAGGCGAGGATGTTCGGCATACGCCGGTGGAAGAAGCCGAGAAGGTGGTTGGGCGCTGAGTTCGGTTTTGCCTCTGTAGCCTGCTGGCTTGGGAGTTTTCGCCGGGCCGGGGACACTGTTCAGGACACGCCCGTGAATACGTCCATGTAGGGCTCGGTCGCGCCATCCCTGGCGCTCCACGGTCCTGAACAGTGTCCCCGGCCCTGCTGGCTAATCTCTCAGATAGCGCCTGGGCTCAAGATTCTCAGGCCTGCTTCTTCTTATCGGTATACGGCGGCCATCCCATGGGCTTTCCGGCCAGCAGGTGCAGGTGGATGTGGAACACCGTCTGCCCGGAGTTTTCCCCGCAGTTCATCACTACCCGATAGCCATCGTCCGCGAACCCCATTTCCTTGGCCAGTTTGGCGGCAACCCAATACAAGTGACCTACCAGTTCGCGGTCGCCCTCTTCGATGTCGTTGATCGTTGCGATTTCCCTTTTCGGGATGATCAGCAGGTGTACCGGCGCCTGCGGATTGATGTCCCGGAACGCCAGGCAGGTATCGTCTTCATAGACGATATCCGCCGGAATTTCGCGGTTGATGATCTTGGTGAAGATAGTCTCCGACATAGTGGGTCCCTTTTTGTGAATGAGTGCCAGAAAAACGTTTACAGTTGCTTGAACCCCGGTAACCGCTCCGTCAATTGACGGATAACCAGGGGCAATTCGTCATCGATACCCATAGCGTATTTGGCCACCCGGTTTCTGGCAAACGGCATGGCTTTCGCTGCGCCCAGGCCGAGATTGCGCAGCAGGTGCAGTGGCGGTGTGCGGTTGCTGAACAGGTGGTAGAACACGTCCATCGCCAGCATCATGCGGCGGTTGGCCGGGCGGCGTTGTTGTTCGTATTTTACCAGCCATGCCGGGCCCGCCAGGTCGCAGCCGGCGCGTTTGGCCTCGCGGATCACCGACTGCAGGCAGCGGGCGTCCTGGAAACCCAGGTTTACACCCTGGCCCGCCAGTGGGTTGATGGTGTGGGCCGCGTCACCGGCCAGCACCACGCGGTTGTTCACATAGGTGTTGGCGTGCTGACGGACAATGGGGAAGCTTGCCCTGGCGTCGATGTGGGTCAGCAGCGGCAATTCCGGCGGGAACGCGTTTTGTATCTCTGCCATCAGCGCGCTGTTATCCAGCGATTTCAGCCGTGCCAGTTCCTCTGGCGAGTCATACCAAACCAGGGAAGCCCAGCTCTCGCCGTTGCCGGCGGAGTGCAACGGCAGGAAAGCCCGAGGGCCTGAGGGATAGAAGCCCTGCCAGGTGATGTCCTCAACCGGGCCCTGGTAGCGCACGCTGATTACCATGGCCTGTTGCTGGTACTGGTCGCGGGTAATCCCAATGCCGGCCAGATCCCGGACACCGGAGGCGGCACCGTCGGCACCAACCACCAGTTGGCAGGTCAGATCGGTACCGTCCTCCAGGGTCACGCCGGCGTGGTCATCGCCGTTGTCGAGGCTGGTGACGGCTTTGTCGGGGAACAGGGAAACCGTGGGTAGTGATGCTGCGCAGTTCCAGAGCGCCTGCTGGGTAATCCGATTTTCCACGATATGGCCAAGATGGCGGGCCGACAGGTTGCTGGCGTCAAACACCACATCGGCAATCTTGCGGGGGAGCAGGTTGCTGAGCGGGTGCGGTGTCTCGTCCCATACCGCCAGACGGGCGTAGGGTGTGGCCCGCATGGCGAGTATGTCGGGCCAGACACCGAGTTCGCTGAGGTATCTCTCACTGCCGGCACTCAGGGCTGAAACACGGATGTCCGGCGAGAGCGAGGCATCGAATACCGGCGCGGAGCCACGGTCAACCAGGGCCACGCGAAAGCCACTGCGGCCAAGGCCGGTCGCAAGGGCGGCGCCGACCATGCCGGCACCGACGATTACAATATCAAAGGCTTGAGTCATAACGGGTTCCTGTCTGGTACGCCCAGTTTACGCGATGGACGCATCCAGACAAGCGGCCCGGACCAAGCCGGCAGCGATCGCCGCTGTCAGTAGCCTGCCAGGTTGGCGGCGTGGCTGTCGGTCAGCGACTCCGCCCTGCGGGCACGGCCCTTGAGCCAGGCGGGCTTCTGTGCCCCCGGCTTAACAAAACCCTGCTCAAGCACCATGGGGTGCACCAGGTTCAGGAAGTCCCCGGTTTTCATGTGGATGGATTCGGTGTGGGTACCGGCAGCGAAGGCCAGCTCCGGTTGCCGGGTCAGGGCCTCGGCACAATACACTGACATGTCGAAAAGATTACCGAGTGGTGGCATGGCGCCTACTTCGCATTCGGGGAAACGGTCCTGGAACTCCTGTTCGTCCGCAAGATCAACGAAATCAGTATCGAGAATGCGGGTCAACCGGTCCCAGCGGATACGCCATGTAGCGGGCATGACCAACATGGCCATTTTGCCATCCAGTTCGATGATGACGGTTTTTACCACCCGGTCACCGGCGATTTTGACGTGATGGGCGAGTTGCTGGGCAGTGAACGCAGGGGGATGAGACAGGCACATATATTCCACGCCTGCCTGATCCAGATATTCCTTCAACTGCTGTACCGGCATAGTGACAACCTCCTACCAGCAATGACAGCGGTACTGGAACCGGTGGTTTCTTGTTGAACCGGTTCCGGTGACTGACGGTGTAGCCGCTGTTGCGACTGCACCGCCATTATTGGTCAGCTTAGTTGAGCCTGTACAGAATGCGAGTAACAGTCTGTGTTAATGAGATACCAATCACTCTGATTTGTAGACGTGCACGTCCCGCTGCGGGAACGGAATGGTGATCCCTTCGGCATCGAACGCCTTTTTCACTTTTTCGTGCATGTCCCAGTAGTACGGCCACAGATCATCGGTGGCCACCCAGGCACGGAACATCAGGTCCACGGAGTTGTCCCCCAGTCCACCGACACAAATTCGTGGTTCAGGGTCTTTCAGGGACCGTTCGTCCTCATCAAACAGGCGCTGGAGGATGGCCTTGGCCTTGTCGATATCGTCGTCGTAGTGAATGCCGAAGGTCATGTCGCAGCGGCGTGTGCTGTAGATGCTAACGTTGGTCAGCGTGGCGTTGGACAGACTGCCGTTCGGGATTACGATGCGGCGGTTGTCGAAGGTGTTGACGACGGTGTACAGGATCTGGATCTCAGCCACTGCGCCAAGAAACCCCTGGGCTTCGATGGTGTCGCCCACCTTGAAGGGCTTGAAGATCAGGATCAGTACGCCCCCGGCAAAGTTGGCAAGGCTGCCCTGCAGGGCCAGACCTATGGCCAGGCCGGCGGCACCGATGACGGCGATGAAGGAGGTGGTGGCAATGCCGATCATTGATGCGACAGAGATCAGCAGCATCACCTTGAAGATAGCGCTTATCAGGCCGCAGAGAAATTTGTTCAGGGTAGGGTCTTTTGCACCCAGTTTCTTGTCGAGAACGCCAATGAACCGGTTGATCAGCCAGAGACCGATAACCAGTGTGACGATGGCCAGCACAAATTTCGGCGCGTAGGTCATGATCAGCGCTAGCGCCTGATCCCATAGCTCCGCCGCGTTAATATTGGCTCCCAGAAGATCTTCCATTCAGTGACTCCTTGTTCGGTTTTGTCGAGTACCAGACTTACCTAGGTTTTGTTATAGCAGAGGTTTGTGGCAAACGTACAACACACATACCCGGTCTGGTCGGGCTGTTTACGTTGACGATTAGCGAGTGGTCCACTCCCTGATGGCTTCTGGCCCACCCTGCACAACAATGCGGCCCTCTTTCTGGCCCAACTGGTAGTCGTACATGGGGTCGTAGTAGTTCTCCAGCAGCGCCCGAATCCACTCGTGGTGCGCGCTGACCTCTCCCGTGCGGTGCTGAAGTGCAAGGGCATCCTCCATCATGCTGCGCAGCCAGCTGTGGCGTTCACCGCCGAGGCGTTTGCGGATTCTGTCCAGGGCGCTGAGCAGATAGTCGCGGAAGTTGAGCCAGCCAGCTTCTTCGCCGTCGCGTTCGGTGTAGTCGGCCGCCATCTGGTCTACATAGTCTTCACGGATTATCCGGATTCGCTCCTCAATCGGCTGATCGAGAACCATCAGTGGTGCTGACGCCATTCTGGTGCGCAAGCTTTCTGGCAGGGCGCATCGTCCGACCAGCCGGCTTTCGTCTTCGAGATATATCGGTCCGCCGACCCGGTAATGCGCCTTCAGCATGGCAACCGCCAGGAGGTTCTCAAAATCGATCTGCGATGGCTGGGGCGTCACCTGACGACCGAAGCTGGAGCCCCGGTGGTTCGCCAGGCCTTCCAGGTCAACAGGGTTGGGTAGCTGATGCAATACGCGGGTTTTACCGGTGCCGGTACGGCCACTGAGAATGACGAACTCAGAGGATTCAATGAGGGCTTCCAGGCTGTCGATCAGGAAGCGGCGCATCGCCTTGTAGCCGCCCTTTACCAGGGGAAACTCAATCCCGGCGTCCCTGATCCACTGCTGGGTCAGTCGTGAGCGCAGACCACCGCGGAAACAGAACAGGTAGCCTTGCGGATTCGTGGCCGTAAAGCGCTTCCAGGCTTCGATACGTTGTGCCTTCAGATCCCCTGACACCAGTTGGTGGCCAAGTTCGATGGCCTTGTCCTGTCCCTTTTCCTTGTAGCAGATACCCACACGATGGCGTTCCTCATCATTCATCAGTGGTGCATTGATAGCGGCGGGGAAACTGCCCTTATTGAACTCGACCGGTGCCCGTACATCCAGGAGCGGAACGTCGTTCAGGAACAGTGAAAGGTAGTCGCTGGTATCGGGTCTGGACGGCATGGCAGGTTTTTGGGTTCGTGCTGGAAATGAGGCAGCAGTATAACGGACATGCTGGTTTTTTGCTCGCCCGCGGGTGTTCCCCGACGGCGCGGCCGCTACAATACCTCCCTCGCCTGGCCCGTGTTCCGGAGTAACCATGGATCCCGACATTCTGAATCAGCATCTTGCGAAAACCCTCAGCCGTGGACGGGTTGCGGCAACGGCCCCGGCGGGTTGTCCTGATATCTCCCTGTACCTGTTTGACCCGCGGGTGCTCGAGGGACCGCTGAGCCACGAAGAAGCCCAGGCGGTGGTAGCCGAACCCGCCTACTGGTCTTTTTGCTGGGCCAGCGGACAAGTGTTGGCAGCCTACATTCTGGCCAACCCGCATCTGGTGAAGGGTAGGAAAGTGATGGATTTTGGTTCCGGTTCCGGGGTTGTGGCCATTGCCGCTGCAATGGCTGGTGCACGGGAGGCCATCGCCTGCGATATTGACCCTGCGGCACTGGATGCGGCCGCAGCAAACGCCAGGCTGAATGGTGTATCGGTCTCACTGTGCAATGACTGGCATGCGCGGCCACAGGATGTGGACGTTGTGACAGCGGCCGATGTGTTGTATGACCCGGAAAATCGCCCGTTGCTATCCGTGTTCAGGCATGCGGCGTCTTCGGTGCTTCTGGCTGACTCCCGATTGCGGAACCTTGGTGATGATCACTACCGGCAGCAGGAGATGATCGAAGCCAGAACCTGGCCAGACCTGAACGAGTTCGAGGAGTTCAATCGGGTGCGGGTGTATCTTGTGGAGCAGGCCTGCATCGCCTGAAAGGCAGGCAAAAAAAAAGGGCAACCTCTCGGGTTACCCTCTCTCGGAACAGGTGTCGCGTCCATGCGCAATTGGCAACTGCCCTGTTGCCGGTTTCCCTTGCCAGTCCCTGGTGCCGGCGTCCGAGCCGGCGATCCGAATAGTTATCCCTTAAGCAAGCGTCCCTGTGTCCTTGCCTCTCCCCGCATCCAAGTGTGGGGGTGCTTCCAGTGCGTCGTCCTTTTCCCTGTCATCCTTGATGTGACCACTATACCAATCGCCATTTTACAAACGTGTGAACCGTGCACGCCCTCGGTGTCGGGCGACCGGCCACTGGAGTTTTAAATCGATTAATATCAATAAGTTGGAATTCTATTCATTTGCTTTGTCAGGTAAGCGTACGTAATGTCGCAGCAAGATCCTACGTCTCTGTAGGAAATATCTCACACGGATTCGGGCGAATATCCTTAATCCGCTCCGTGGAGCCCTATCGCTGGGTGTCGGACTGCGCGTCAGACTCGCGGTTTTCGTCTCGTGGCCTGATAAACTCCGGGCAGGGTAACAGCCCGATGGCAATGCCGGCGGCATCGGCAAGAATGTCGGTTAGCGCAAACGTCCGATAGGGGAGTTGGGCCTGGACGAGCTCAATGGCCAGGCCGAATGCCAGCAGGCCGGGGATGATCCACAGCTTTCCGAGCCCCGGCCATGCCAGCCGGGTAACCACCGTGAGCTGGAAAAAGGCCAGCAGGTGATTAAGCTTGTCGCTGGCTGCGGAGGGAATGGGGTAGGGCTGGCTGGTGGTGGCAAGGTATATGACGGCTGCTGCCGAAAGAACCAATATCGCCCGCCACAATGGCTGATACTCAAGCAAAAACCGGATGCGTTGTTTCAGAAAAGCCATGTACACCGTCGGGCTGTGGTGGAGTTTGCAACATGATATGCTTTGCGCCCCGTCACTGTCATTGAAGCTGAGGTGCTGCGAGGTATGTTGAAAGGTAATTTTTTCCGCGGCCTGGGTTACCTTGGAGAAGGATTCCGGTTGATACGGCAGCCGGGGCTGAGATTGTTCGTTGCCATTCCCCTTGTTATTAATGTTTTGTTATTCGGCCTTCTGTTCTATTTCCTGGCTGAAATCTTCTCCGCGATGATTGCCGCCGCCATGGCCTGGTTGCCGGACTGGGCCTGGCTGCAAAGTCTCGACTGGCTGTTCTGGATTCTCTACGGTGCCGTAATCCTGTTAATGCTGGCCTATGGCTTTGTGATCGTTGCGAACCTGATCGGCTCTCCCTTCTACGGTTATCTGGCGGAACTGACCGAAAAACACCTCACTGGCCAGGAAGTCAGCACCGATGATGGCTGGAGCCAGATTGTGCGGGATATCCCCCGTTCGCTCTGGCGTGAAGTCCAGAAAATTGTTTATTACCTGCCCAGGGCCATAGGCCTGTTTATCATCGGCGTTATCCCGGTGGTGAACCTGGTGGCGGCGGTGCTGTGGTTTGCTTTCAATTGCTGGATGATGGCGCTGCAATACGTGGACTATCCGGCGGACAACCATCGGGTCAGCTTTCCCGCCCTGCGCCGCCTGTTGGGAGACACCCGCCTGTCTGCCCTGGGGTTCGGGCTTCCAGTGGCCCTGGCAGCGATGGTTCCGGTATTGAATCTGGTCGTGGTTCCTGCTGCGGTATGCGGCGCCACGGCCTACTGGGTGCGCGAGAACGGGCCCTCGAACAAAGACGTGTAAAGCGGTTATGGTGAGTTAAATCTGTCGGAGGTTTCTTGGATACATCGGAATTTGTAATCGGCCAGCGTTGGGTCAGTCACAGTGATACTGCGTTGGGTCTTGGCATTGTCACGGATATTTCCGGCCGTCGGGTGACGCTGGGCTTTCCCGCCGCAGACGAGGAACGCACCTACGCCATCGACAATGCCCCGTTGTCGAGAATCATCTACCAGATCGGCGAGCGTATCGAGACCTTTGACGGCGCGCACTACATCGTCCGGGCGGTTGAAGAGGTTGGCGGTGTGTTGATGTATCACGCTGATGACGGCGGGGAAAACCTGACCCAGATCTCTGAGGTGAAGCTCAGCAGTTCAGTGGATTTTTCCGCTCCCCACCAGCGTCTGTTTGCCGGCCAGTTTGATCGCAATGGCGCGTTTCGCCTGCGGATGGCAACCGCGCAACACCAGGACCGGTTGCGGGCATCGTCCGCCCAGGGTCTTATCGGCGCTCGTACACAACACCTGCCGCACCAGATCTATATTGCCCATGAAGTGGCGACACGTTATGCGCCGCGGGTCTTGCTGGCGGACGAAGTGGGGTTGGGCAAGACCATTGAGGCCGGCCTGATTCTGCACTATCAGTTGCACACCAGCCGTGCCCGTCGCGTGCTGATCGTGGTGCCGGATTCGCTGATACACCAGTGGCTGGTGGAGATGCTGCGTCGGTTCAACCTGCGGTTCTCGATCATTGATCGCAGCCGTTATGAAGCCATGGAAGACCTTGAGGGGTTGTCGGAGGAGGATGACGACCTGACCGATGCCGATGAAAATCCTTTTGAGAGCGAACAGCTGGCGCTGTGCAGCCTGGACTTCCTGATGACCAGCGAACAGGCCCAGGCGGATGCCATCGCCGCCGGATGGGACCTGATGGTGGTGGACGAGGCCCATCACCTGGCCTGGAGCCCGGAAGCAGTCAGCCCGGAATACCGGTTGGTTGAGCAGCTTTCGGAGGCCAGCAACGGTTTGTTGCTGTTGACGGCAACACCGGAGCAGGTAGGGGTGGCCAGCCACTTTGCCCGCCTGCGATTGCTGGACCCGGCGCGCTTTCACGATCTGGAGGCCTTCAAGAAAGAGGAAAAGCAGTACGAAGTCATCAACCGGGTGGTTTCCCACATTCGCGAGCAGGGAATAACTGCCGTCTCCGACGGGGATCGAAAGGCCCTCAAGGACTGGCTGGGTGATGAACTGGAAGGATTGATGGCGGCCCGGGAGCCGGAACAGGCAGTGATTGACGCACTGCTGGACCGCCATGGCACCGGCCGGGTGCTGTTCCGCAACACCCGCGCGGCGATCAGGGGATTCCCGGAGCGCCATCCGCTACCGGTTGCCTTGCCCTGCCCGGCGCTTTACCAGCAGGGAGATATTTGCCAGGGCACTGCCGGCCTGACCCCCGAAACCGCCGTGGACGAAGAACAATGGCTGGCGGAAGACCCCCGCGTCGCCTGGCTGGAAAAGACCCTGACCGGACTGAAACCCGCCAAGGTGGTGGTGATCTGTGCCCACGCTTCCACTGCCATGGCGCTGGAGCATTACCTGCAACTGCGAGCCGGCATTCGCAGCGCCGCGTTCCACGAGCACCTGAGCCTGATCGAGCGGGACCGGGCAGCCGCCTACTTCTCTGACACCGAGCAGGGCGCCCAGGCGCTGATCTGCTCGGAAATTGGTAGCGAAGGCCGCAATTTTCAGTTCGCCCATCACCTGATCCTGTTCGATCTGCCCGCCAACCCGGACTTGCTGGAGCAGCGTATCGGTCGGCTGGACCGCATTGGCCAGACCGATACCATCGATATTCACATCCCCTACCTGCAGGGAACGGCCCAGGAGGTCCAGTACCGCTGGTTTGAAGAAGGCCTGGACGCCTTCAGTGAAAGTTGCTCCGTGGGTGTCGCAGTACACGACCATGTGGCCGGGCAGTGGCAGGCCGCCATCGAAGGCCAGGTTGATGAGTTGCCGGCACTGCTGGAAGCCTCGCAAACCGAGGCCGAACGCCTGCGCACGCTGCTGCGCAACGGCCGGGATGCGCTGATCGAGCTCAATTCCTGCCGTCCGGACGTGGCAGACGCACTGATCAGCCAGATTGAATCCGAGGAAGAGTCCGCCCAGGTTCGGGATTACATGATTGAGGCCTGCGACATCCTGGGCGTGGATGTGGAAGACCACTCCGAACACGCGGATGTGCTGCGCCCGGGGGAGCAATACCAGGCCGGGCATGTGACCGAATTGCCGGAAGACGGGCTGACCGTCACCTGGAGCCGTCAGCAGGCCCTTGAGCGTGAAGATATGGCGTTCATGAGCTGGGAGCATCCGCTGGTAACCGGCGTTATGGAATCAGTTACCAGTTCCGGGCTGGGCAAGGCGGCCCTGGCCAGTATGACGGTCAAGGCCCTGCCACCCGGCACGCTGTTGCTGGAGGCCCTGTTCACGGTGCATTGTCCAGCACCGGAATCGCTGCAATTGTCCCGCTATTTGCCGGTCTCACCACTGCGGCTTCTGGTGGACGTGAATGGTCGGAACCTGTCGGCAACCCTGCCTCACGACAGGCTCAACGACATGTGTTCCAATATTCGCCGGCGTACGGCACAGGCCATCGTGCCCCAGATCCGGCCCCAGGTGGAAACCATGGTGGATCATGCCGAGAGCCTGGCCGAGCCGCACCTGGAGCCCCTGCGAACCTCCGCGCTGGCCCAGGTCAGGGAGGTATTTGGTCCGGAAATCCGACGGCTGGAAGCAATGAAAAAGGTGAACCCGGCCATCCGTAACGACGAGATCGACTTCTTCCGCAGACAGCTGGCAGAAGCGGAAACGGCCCTGGGCCAGGCCACCCTGTCGCTGGAAGGTATTCGTGTGATTGTAACTGCCTGATGGTGAACCAGTTGCTGGTCACGATTCATCTGATCAGGTAGTTTGAACGTAACAAACTGTAGTTTTTGACATTCAAAACCACGGACGACAGAGAGTATCCATGATGACTTTCATACTGTTTCTTGTTGCTGTTGCCGGGCTTCTTGTTGTGATGCGCAAGGAATCCGGTGCCAAACCCGCCATCGGGGTCATGGTAGTGACAGGTGTACTTTCGCTGTTCCTGGCGTCGGGGCTGCTGGCGCTTATCCTGTTTATCGGCGCCGCCGTGACTGCCGCAGCCGGCCTGCCGGGCTTTCGCCGCAGCTGGCTGACCCCGCGAGTGTTCGCAACGTTCAAGAAAGTGGCCCCCAAGGTTTCCGATACCGAAAAAGTGGCCCTGGAAGCCGGTACCGTGGGTTGGGACGGCGAGCTGTTCACCGGGCGCCCTGACTGGCACAACCTGTTGATCAACCGCAACACGGGCCTGTCAGAAAGAGAACAGGCGTTCGTGGACAATCAGTGCACCCAGGCGATCTCCGTGTGCAACGCCTGGGACCTGGCGGTTGAACGTGCCGACCTGCCGGCGGAGTTGTGGGAGTTCCTCAAGAAGGAAGGCTTCTTCGGCATGATCATTCCCGAGGAATACGGCGGCCTTCACTTCTCCGCCAAAGCCCAGACCGCGGTGTTGCAAAAGCTGGCTGCCAACGAAATGCTGATGGTTACCGTGGGTGTGCCCAACTCCCTCGGCCCCGGTGAGCTGCTGGTGAAATATGGCACCGAAGAGCAGAAGAACCACTATCTGCCACGCCTGGCGGATGGCCGTGAAATTCCCTGTTTCGGCCTCACTGGCCCCCGCGCCGGCTCCGACGCCACCTCTCTGCCGGACACCGGCATCGTCTGCAAGGGCGAGTTCGAGGGCAAGGAAGTACTGGGTCTGCGCCTCAATTTCGAGAAGCGCTGGATTACCCTGGCCCCCATCGCCACCGTGATCGGCCTGGCCTTCCGCATGTTCGACCCCGACGGCCTGCTGGGCGACACCAAGGACTATGGCATTACCTGCGCCCTGATCCCGCGCAATACCAAGGGTATCGAAATCGGCCGCCGCCACTGCCCCATTGGCACGCCGTTCATGAACGGCCCCATCAAGGGCACCGACGTATTCATTCCGCTGGACTACATCATTGGTGGCCAGGAGATGGCGGGGCAGGGCTGGCGCATGCTGGTTGAGTGCCTCTCCGTGGGGCGTTGTATTACCCTGCCCTCCGGCGCGGCTGGCGCGGCCGCCTATTCCGTGGGCACGGCGGGCGGCTTTACCCGTATCCGTCGCCAGTTCAATACCCCGGTGGCGGACATGGAAGGTGTGCAGGAGCCCCTGGCCCGCATTGCCGCCAAGACCTACATTGCCCAGGCAGCGGTGAACCACACCGCAAACATGATCGACAAGGGCGAAAAACCGGCGGTACCCTCGGCGATTCTCAAGTACCACCTGACCGAATTCCAGCGCGGGGTCCTGACCGACGCCATGGACGTGCACGGTGGCAAAACCGTCACCCTTGGCCCACGCAATTACCTGGGCATTGGCTTCAGCGGTGCGGCGGTCTCCATCACCGTCGAAGGCGCCAATATCATGACCCGCAGCCTGATGATCTTCGGCCAGGGCGCGATCCGCTGCCATCCCTACGTTCTCAAGGAGCTGGCGGCGAAGGACAACGACGATATCGATGCCTTCGACGACGCTTTCTTCAGCCACGCCGGCCTGATCTTCGGCAACGCCGCCCGGGCCTTCACCCAGGCGCTGGGGCTGGGCAGGGCGGATGTCCCGTTCGACCACGCTGCCCGTAAATACGCCCAGGGCGTGGCCCGTTTCAGTGCCGCCTTCGGCCTGTGCGCGGATGCCGCGATGACCACGCTGGGCTCCGAACTGAAAATGCGCGAGCTGATCTCGGCCCGCCTTGGCGACGTGCTGGCCAACCTCTACCTGGCTTCCATGGTGCTCAAGAACTGGCACGAAACCCAGCCGGTTGACGGCGAGCGGGATCTGATGGAGTACAGCATGGCAATGCTGCTCTCCCGCGTGGAGAATGCCATGGACGAATTCCTCCAGAACCTGCCCAACCGCCCGGTTGCCCTGGCGCTTCGTGCCGTAACCATGCCGCTGGGCCGCCGCTGGGACGCTCCCCACGACGACCTGTCCCGCAAGCTGGCGCGAGCCATCTCCACCGACAGCCCGGTGCGGGAAAAACTGCTGGCTGGTGCCTGGACCACCGCTGGCGAAGGCAAGGGTATGGTTGAAAACCCCATTTCCCAGTACAACACTCTGTTGAAAGACTACGACAAGGCCGAACAGCTCTACCGCAAGGTGACCAAAGCCTACGCCAAGGGGCAACTGCCGATGGATGCACTGCATCCGGAAGAGCGCTTCGAGGCTGCGCTGGAAGCGGACATCTTCACCAAGGAAGAAGCCGAGTTCATGCGTGAATACGAAGCGCTGGTCCTGGAAATGTTGACTGTCGACGACTTCCCGTTCGACGAGTTCGCCCGCAACAAGGACACACTGATCGACCACAACCCGGCCTGATCAGGAACACTACTCGCCGCCCAGGATCCACCGGGCGGCTTTTTCCGCAATCATCAGTGTGGGCGAGTTGGTGTTGCCGCTGGTAATGGTGGGCATGACGCCGGCATCGACAACCCGCAGACCTGCCACGCCCCTTACCCGCAGGTGAGGGTCCACCACCGCCAGCTCATCGTCGGCGCGGCCCATGCGGGTGGTGCCCACCGGATGGAAAATGGTGGTGCCGATATCGCCCGCCAGTCTGGTGAGCTCGTCGTCGGTCTGGTACTGCAGGCCGGGTTTGAATTCTTCCGGCTGGTATTGCATGAAAGCCGGCTGTTCCGCGATGCGCCGGGTCACCCGCAGTGAATCCGCCGCCACTTTCCGGTCTTCCGGTGTGCTCAGGTAGTTCGGGGCAATGGCCGGAGCCTGCTGCGGGTCGTTACTGCGAATACGTACCGTGCCGCGGCTGGTGGGGTTCAGGTTGCAGACGCTGGCAGTAATGGCGGGGAAGTCGTGCAGCGGTTGGCCGAAGGCTTCCAGGCTCAGGGGCTGGACGTGGTATTCAATATTGGCGTAGTCGTACTCCTCGGAACTGCGGGTAAACAGGCAGAGCTGAGACGGCGCCATGCTCATGGGGCCGGAACGTGTAAGCAGGTATTCCAGGCCGATACGGGCCTTGCCGATCAGGGAATTGGCCATGGTATTCAGGGTGGTGACCCCTTTCACCTTGTACACAGACCGAATCTGCAGGTGGTCCTGGAGGTTTTCACCCACCCCGGGCAAATCGGCGACCACGTCAATGCCATGCTCCCTGAGGAGATCAGCGGGGCCGATTCCGGATAGCTGCAGCAGTTGCGGGGAGCCAATGGCACCGGCGGAGAGGATGACCTCCCGCCGGGCCCCGGCAATGACTTCACCGTCACCCGGTCGGTCAACACGCACGCCCGTGCAGCGGGGGCCGGTGGTGGAGGTTTCTGTTTCCAGCCCAAGCACGTGGGTGGAGTGCCAGAGTGTCAGGTTGGGGCGCTTTTCGGCGTCCCGGAGGAAGGCCTTGGAGGTGCTCCAGCGCCAGCCCGAGCGCTGATTCACTTCGAAGTAGTCCACCCCCTCGTTATCACCCCGGTTGAAATCCCGTGTCCGTGGAATGCCGGCCTCGACGCAGGCGGTGGCAAAGTCTTCCAGCACTTTCCATTTCAGGCGCTGATGTTCCACGCGCCATTCACCGCCGTGGCCGTGGTACTTGTCATGTTCCGGGTCGGCGTCTCCGCCTTCATCGAGACGGTAGTGGTCCTCGTGGCGCATGAAGTCGGGCAGGCAATTGTCCCAGCGCCAGGCGTCCTCTCCGGTGAACCCGGCCCATTGATCGTAATCCCGGGCCTGGCCACGAATGTAGAGCATGCCATTGATGCTGGAGCAGCCGCCCAGGGTTTTACCCCGGGGGTAGATCAGCGAGCGACCATTAAGGCCCGGGTCCGGCTCGGTACGGAAGCGCCAGTCGGTGCGGGGGTTGTCGATGCAGTACAGGTAGCCGACCGGAATATGGATCCAGTGATAGTTGTCCCGGCCGCCGGCCTCGATCAGCAATACCCGGTTGGCCGGGTCCGCGCTCAGGCGGTTGGCCAGCAGGCAGCCGGCGGTGCCGGCGCCTATCACGATGTAATCAAACTCCGGGTGTCCCTGTGCTTTTTTGTTGTCGGACATGGCGCTTTCTCCGCAGCTGGCCCAGCCTTTATTTGGCCGTCGGCATGACAAATTCCGCACCGGCGTCGATGGAATCAGACCAGCGCTGCATGATGGATTTCTGGCGTGTGTAGAACTTCACGCCCTCCTCGCCGTAGGCATGGGTGTCGCCGAACATGGACCGCTTCCAGCCGCCGAAACCATGCCAGGCCATGGGCACCGGGATCGGTACGTTAATGCCCACCATGCCTACCTGGATACGGCGGCCGAATTCCCTCGCCACACTGCCGCTCTCGGTGAAGCAACTGACACCGTTGCCGAATTCGTGGTCATTGATCAGCCGGATGGCGGTGGCGATATCGGGAACCCGCACGCAAGCCAGAACCGGCCCGAAAATCTCTTCCCGGTAGATGGTCATGTCCGGGGTGACGTGATCGAACAGGGAACCGCCCATCCAGAAACCGTCGTCGCAACCTTCGCCGGTGTTCGAGGCATCAAACTCCCGGCCGTCGACCACCAGTTCAGCACCTTCGGCCACACCTTTATCAATGTAGCCGGTAATGCGCTGGTGTGCGGCGGCGGTGACGATGGGGCCCATCTCGGCATCCAGCTGCTCGCCGTTTTTCACTTTCAGCGTGCGGGCGCGCTCAGCCAGTCGGGGCATGATCCGGTCCGCCACATCCCCAACCAGTACCGCCACACTGATGGCCATGCAACGCTCACCGGCACTGCCGTAGGCGGCGCCAATCAGCGCGTCCACCGCCTTGTCCAGATCGGCGTCGGGCATCACCACCATGTGGTTCTTGGCGCCACCGAGGGCCTGGATGCGCTTACCGTATTTTGCTCCTTTTTCGTAGAGCAGGTTGGCAATCGGGGTGGAGCCGACAAAGCTCAGGGCCTGCACATCCGGATGCTCAATCAGGGCTTCGACCGCTTCCTTGTCGCCCTGAACCACGTTGAACACGCCATCGGGCAGGCCCGCCTGGCGGAGCAGGTCGGCAATCATCAGCGAAGCGCTCGGGTCCAGCGGGCTGGGCTTCAGCACAAAGGTGTTGCCCGCCGCGATGGCCACCGGAAACATCCACATGGGCACCATGGCCGGAAAATTGAAAGGAGTGACCCCGGCCACCACGCCCAGGGGCTGGCGCATGGTCCAGTTGTCGATGCCGGTACTGACCTGCTCGGTGTAATCCCCTTTCAGCAACTGCGGGATGCCACAGGCGAATTCCACAATGTCGATACCCCGGGCCACCTCGCCCTGGGCATCGGTGAAGACCTTGCCGTGTTCCGCAGTGATGGCCCGGGCCAGGTCGTCTTTGTGCCGGTTGAGCAGTTCCAGAAACTTGAACATCACCCGGGCGCGGCGAATAGGCGGAGTGTCTGCCCATGCGGGAAAGGCCGCATCGGCCGCGGCGACGGCGGCATCCACATCCGCACGATTGGCGAGGGCAACCTGGCCGGTCACCTGGCCGGTGGCCGGATTGAACACGTCCTGGGACTGCCCGGAAGTGCCGGCGGATATTTCGCCATTGATATAATGCAGAATGTTTGAGTTCGTCATGGATGCCTCGACCTTTTCCCGTAAAACCTTCCGAAAACGCCATTAACAGGGCGATACCGGGCTTTATTTCGATGCTGGTGGATATTTGATCATTCAGGCTAGAGTGGATCAGTGGTCAAAGCAATTGAGATTTCTAAAAGCCAGATATAAGGTAACCTTATATCTTTCCGATGCGAACGAGGCCCCTTATGCATCCGCTCCAGAGCCTGCGGGCATTTGTTACGGTTGCCCGCGAGGGCAGTGTGTCCCGCGCAGCGGCCCGCCTTCACCTGACCCAGCCGGCGGTTAGCCTGAAACTCAAACACCTGCAGGATGAACTGGATCTGAAACTGTTCCTGCGTAGGCCCCAAGGATTGGTCCTGACGCCTGATGGGCAGGCACTGTTACCGTCGGCGGAGAAGGCGCTGGCAGCCATGGCGGCATTCGAGCAGAACGCCCGGGCACTGCACAGCACCCTGCGGGGGCGTCTCAGGATAGGCACCATCGTCGATCCCGAGTTCATTCGCCTGGGTGCATTCCTGCACCGGTTGGTGGAGCGCGCACCCCAACTGGAAACAGAGCTGCGGCAGGGCATGAGCGGCAGCGTACTGGAACAGGTCCGCGATGGCCGCCTGGACGTCGGCTTTTTCCTGGCCCCGCCCGGTGTCGGCCCGGGCTCATTGGCACCCGAGGTGACCCATCGGGAGCTGACCCGGTTTCACTACTATGTGATTGCCCCGGCGGGCTGGGGCCAACGGATTCTCTCCAACGAGTGGCCCGAACTGGCCGCCATGCCCTGGATCGTCACCCCCGAGAACTCCGTTCACCACCGGTTGCTCAAAGGTACCCTGGAGCCGCTGGGGCTGACGCCCCACGGCGTCGCCCAGGTCGACCAGGAAGCCTGCATGCTGGACCTGGTCCGGGCCGGAGTCGGCCTCAGTCTCGCCAGGGACGCCCTGGCCATGGCCGAGCGCCAGGAGAGGGGGTTGGTGGTCGTGGAAGGGGTTCAGTTGCCCTGTGCGTTGAGTTTCATCTGGCACCGCGACCGGCAGGATGAACCACTGATTGCCGAAGCGCTGGAGGCTCTGACAAGGGTCTGGGGTCTCGATGGCGCAGCTGCTTAACTTCGAGGGCGATTGACGGCATACTCCGGGGACTGGTGCCGGGTGTTGTCATCCCTTCCCGGGATTGTGTGAAGCCATGGACGGCTTCACTCAAGCGCACATGGATGTGCTCGTAGCGTATCCCGGGAAGGGATGGCAACATCCGGCGTGCACCCAAGCATGAGGTAAACAAGAAGAATGTGGCTATCAGTCCTGGCCGTAAGCGCCGGAGCCGTCATAGGCGCTAACCTGAGATGGGCCCTGGGCCTCTGGCTCAACAGCAGCTATCACGCCATCCCCTACGGCACCCTCGCTGCCAACCTCTCCGGCGGCTGGCTCGTCGGCCTGCTGATCGGCTACTTCGTGCATGGCACCTCCCTGGCCCCCGAGTGGCGCCTGTTCGCCATCACCGGCCTTTGCGGTGCGCTTACCACCTTCTCCACCTTCTCCCTGGAAATGCTCTCCGCCATCCAGGAAGGCAAATGGAGCATGGCCCTGGCCGGCATATTGGCCCACGTGATTGGCTCTATCCTCATGACCGCGCTGGGAATTTACACCTTTGGCCTGGTCCGGGGATGATGGGTACCACTACTTATGCAATAAATTCAAAATAGGCTTGGCAATCCTGAAAACAAAGAGTAAAGTCATTTTGTAGGAAATGATTCAGCAAAGCTTTCATGAATAAGACGTACTCCGCAGTTAAGTAGTGACCGTCCTGTTTTTGATTCCGCGAGTTCTGTATTTCCGTAAACGCTGATCAGGCATCATGTCGATAGCCTGGCGGCAAGATAAAATGATTGATTTCAGGAATGTTTAAGTATGTCTACTACTACCGGCACTGTTAAGTTCTTCAACGAAGCTAAAGGCTTTGGCTTTATCACTCGTGAAGGCGGCCCGGACGTATTCGTTCACTACAGCGCAATTCAGGGCAGCGGTTTCAAGACCCTGGCAGAAGGCCAGCAGGTTGAGTTCACCGTTACCCAGGGCCAGAAAGGTCCTCAGGCGGAAAACGTTACTCCTCTGTAAATAACAGACAGAGTACCCGCCAAAAAGGCAGCCTCGGCTGCCTTTTTTTGTGGCCGGATTTTGTGATTCCTGCCCGGTTGTGTATTCTTTTACCCCCTGCCGCCGGCGATCGCCGAACCGTTATTTTGCTCAGGGCCCACTATGTTGAACATCCTGAAAGCCGTCTGGATTCTGTTCTGGGCCGCACTGCTCACACTGATCCTGTTCCTGCCCATCGTGATTGCTGCTCTTGCCGGCCGCAGTGGCAACGCCGCCTTTCACGGCACCCAGGTTTACGCCTGGTGCATTCTCAAGCTGACTGGTATCCGCCTGAAAGTGATTGGGCTGGAGCACATCGACCCAGCGCAGCGCTACGTTATCCTCAGTAACCATGCGTCCTATTTCGACCCGCCGGCCCTGGTTCTGGCCTTGGGGTTGCAGTATCGCTGGGTAATCAAGAAAGAACTGCGCAAAGTACCGCTGTTTGGCCTGGCGCTGGAAACGTCACGCAACCTGTTCATTGATCGCTCCAAAGGCAGCGATGCGCTGGAAAGCATCAAGCGGGGTGTGGCGCAATTGCCGGAGGGTACCAGCATCCTGATTTTCCCCGAGGGAACCCGGTCATGGGATGGCAAATTGCTGCCTTTCAAGAAGGGCGGGTTTGTGATTGCCCGCGACGGCAAGCTGCCCATATTGCCGGTGACGATACGGGGTTCTCATGACCGCCTCCCCAAGGGCACGGCGGCTTTTGTGCCCGGTGTGATCGAAATTGTCATTCACCCGCCGGTTGCCACAGCCGGGCGCGAGGTGGAGGCTGTACGGGAGGAAGTGAAGGACACCATAGAAGATGCCCTTTGAGCGTTCGGGTCAGTCGCTGAACACTTCTTCATAGAGCCGCATGGTACCGTCCCAGGAACGGGTTGCGGCCTCCTCATTGTAAGCAATGGGCATATCGAATTCCTCGGCGACCTTGTCTGCGCCGGGATTGGTGAAGGAGTGCAGAACTCCCGGGAAACTGACCAGGGTCAGGTCGGCTTCCGCGTCCTGCATTTCTTTCACCAGGCCGGAAACCTGGTCTGACGGCACCATCTTGTCTGCACCACCGGTGTAAACGTGAATCCGGGGTTGGACCTTGCCGGCTTCGGCCTTGATGGGGCTACCCAGGGCGCCGTGGTAGCTGACCACAGCGTCCAGGTCCACGCCCAGGCGGGCCATGTTCAGCACCACCGCCCCGCCAAAGCAATAGCCCTGGGCCGCAATTTTGCTACTGTCGACGCTGTCGTGCTGCTGCAGTAAATCCTTGGCGGCCATGAACCGGGCCTTGACCTGATCAATGTCCTTCGTCGCCTCTTTCATGAATTTCTGGGCATCTTCAGGATGTTCCGCCAGCTTGCCGGATCCGTACATATCCAGAGCAAATGCCGTGTAGCCTGCTGCGGCCAGCCGCTCTGCCTGTTCCCGGGCAAATTCGTTGTGTCCCCACCATTCGTGAACCACCAGAACACCGGGGCGTTTGCCCTCGGTTTCGTCGTCATAAGCCATATAGCCGGTGAAGGTTTCACCGTTTACGGTGTATTCCACGGTTTCTGTCTGCATTTCAGCTGTTACCTGTCCACTTGCCAGTGTGAGGGCTGCTGCGAGTGAAAGCGGGGCTGCCGCCAGGGCGTGCCTGTGTCTTCTCATGGGTTCCTGCTCCGTTTGGGTCGATTGCGTGGATTGCTCCAGAATTTATGCTGGGGTCCATCAAACCGATGCACTCAATTGCTACTGCCGGTGTCAGACCTTTTTACTACACTTTACGGGATGAGACATCGTTTACGCGAAGGATTCAAGGGGCCAGGCATGAAGATCGGCGTACCGAAAGAGATCAAGAATCATGAATATCGGGTGGGGATGACACCGGCAGCGGTCCACGAGTTGTGCGGTCATGGTCACCGTGTCTATGTAGAAAAGGACGCCGGGGCCGCCATCGGCTTCACCGACGATGATTATACGAAAGCGGGAGCGGTGATCCTTGAGAACGGTGCCGCCGTGTTTGAGGCGGCCAACATGATCGTTAAGGTCAAGGAACCCCAGGCTAATGAAAGAGCGTTGCTGACGCTGGACCATACCCTGTTCACCTATCTGCACCTGGCGCCGGATCAGGCCCAGACCGATGACCTGGTGGCATCGGGAGCAACCTGCATCGCCTATGAAACGGTCACCGACAGACATGGGCGCCTGCCGTTGCTGGCGCCCATGTCGGAAGTGGCGGGGCGAATGTCGATCCAGGCCGGTGCCCATTGCCTGGAAAAGTCCCTGGGCGGTCGCGGTGTTCTTCTGGGCGGCGTGCCCGGTGTCAGCCCGGCACGGGTGACGGTGATCGGCGGTGGCGTAGTGGGGCAGAACGCAGTCGCCATGGCGATCGGGTTAGGGGCACAGGTGATGGTGCTCGACCGGAACATGGATGTGCTGAGATATCTCGACCACCTGTATGGTAATCGCATCAGCACCCTGTTCTCCACGGCGGCAACCCTGGATGAGGCGGTCACCGAATCGGACCTGGTGATTGGCGGGGTGCTGATTCCCGGCGCGTCGGCGCCCAAGCTGGTTACCCGCGATAT
Organism: Marinobacter iranensis; assembly: GCF_029207565.1. Lineage (GTDB taxonomy): Bacteria > Pseudomonadota > Gammaproteobacteria > Pseudomonadales > Oleiphilaceae > Marinobacter > Marinobacter iranensis. The sequence goes on from NZ_JANCMW010000002.1 coordinate 34,116, forward strand.
GGTCAGCCGCATGCCGGAGGGCAGTGTGATCGTGGATGTGGCCATTGATCAGGGCGGTTGTACCGAAACCTCGAAACCCACTACACACGATGCGCCTACCTATGTGGTGGACGGTGTGGTGCATTACTGCGTGGCCAATATGCCGGGGGCGGTTGCGAGAACCTCCACATTGGCACTGAATAATGCAACACTGCCGTTTATCGCCGCCCTGGCCAACAAGGGCCCAGAGAAGGCGATGAAGGAGGATCCGCATCTGCGCAATGGACTTAATGTATTCCAGGGCAAAGTGACTTTCCGCGAGGTGGCCGAGTCCACCGGGTATGAGTTTGCAGATCCCGACACTTTGCTCGGATCGTAATCCCATTCAAACAAGGAGATCCCATGAAACTGATTGGCTCTACCACATCCCCCTATGTCAGGCGTATCCGGCTGCTATTGGCCGATACTGACTATGAGTTCGTGAATCTCGACATCTACGGCGAGGGCAGGGATGAGCTCAGGCGCAACAACCCGGCGCTGAAAATCCCCATGCTGATTGATGGCAACCAGGAGGTGTACGACTCTCGGGTGATTGCCCGCTATATCGGTGAAAAGCAGGGCCTCGCCCCCCTGAGCTGGGACCAGGAGAACCAGCTGACACTGATTGATGCCGCCAACGACTCTGCCGTCATACTGTTGCTGTCGGCCCGCTCGGGTATCGATACCAGTGAGGACAAGATGTTTTTTAATCTCCAGCGTGAACGCATCATGATGACGTTCAGAACTCTGGCGGCCATGGTTGATGAGGGGCAGTTCAGCCAGTGGAACTATCCGGCCATTTGCCTTTATTGCCTGGTGGACTGGATGGACTTCCGGAACCTGGTGGATTTTACCGGCGTTGAGAGCCTGCTCAGTTTTCGGGATCACCACCTCGACAATCCCATCGTGAGCCGTACTGACCCTCGCCAGGCCTGATGAATTGCCGGGCCGGTTGTTGCCTGGCCCGGTCCCTTCCCGAAAAAATTAAGTAAAAATTAAGTACCCGCCAAGGTTGCAGATCCTATCTATCAAAATTATCGTTGGTCACGACTTAATCATTTAAGTTCGTGTGCATCCGAAGTGTAGCCGGAAAAAATGATTAAGGAACGAAGACAGCTAAGATGCGTGTGAAGCCTCTGATTCATTGACTCTATAACGAAAGCGGCAAAGAGTGAACTTTCTTACTTATGTAACTTAATGCATTAAGTTTCTGCTCAAAGCTGTATGAAAATCAGACCTTACAAAAACAAAACGAGGTTCCAACAATGATTTTTCGTAAAGCACTCTGTCACCGTCCTGTGGCGGCTGCAGCAACCCTGACCATGTTCGCCGGGCTCCCTGTGGGTCTCCATGCCCAGGAAAGCGTTGAAGAGCGCCTGTCCGCCCTGGAGCAACAACTGGCAGAGGTTGAACCTCATGCGCGGGGCGAGCAGGGTTTCTCCTTCAACACCTACGCCCGCTCCGGATTGCTGCTCAACAGCGATGGCAAAAGTGCGCCAGGCGGCCCCTACCTGACACCGGCTGGCTCCGTTGGCGGGGCAGTGGGCCGGCTGGGTAACGAGCCGGACACCTATCTGGAAGCCATCCTCAACTACAAGACCGTGGCGGAGAACGGCACGCAATCCCATTACCGCCTGATGATTGCGGACTCCACCACCTCCAGCAACGACTGGACGGCCGGTGATGGCGCCCTGAACGTGCGTCAGGCCTATGTGGAATTCAGCAACCTGGCCAGTTTCACCGGCATTTTCGAGGATTCTTCCATCTGGGCCGGCAAGCGCTTTGACCGGGACAACTTCGACATCCACTGGCTCGACAGTGATTTCGTGTTCCTGGCGGGCACCGGGGCCGGTATCTACGACGTGGCTTTCAGCGACTCGGTGACGTCGAACTTCTCCCTCTACGGCCGCAGCTTCCTGGATTTTCCCTCAGACCCCAACACCACCGACGGCTCGTCTGACACCGACAATCTGGTCCTCACCGCCAACAACTATTTCGGCAACATGCAATGGATGATCAACGGTATGTCTGCCGCGGACAACGACGAGCGTATCGTTGGCGGTGTTATGGAAGCAGCCGACACTGGTGTGAACACCATGCTGGCTTACCATGGCGGCAATTTCTTCGGCATCTCCGATGGCAACTTCAAGGTGGCGCTGCTGCACGGCCAGGGCCTGGGTGCCGAGGTCAAGAACATCGGCGCCGATGGCAACCTGCATGAAGACGCCGTGAGCACGCGCCTGGGGATATACGGCACCACCTACCTGAGTGATACCTGGCGTATCGCCCCGATGATACTGGCGGAAACCAGCAAAGACCGCTATGTGGAAGGGGACGAGTATCAATGGCTGACCTTCAACACCCGCCTGGCCAACGAACTGAGCGCTAATTTCGAGATGCAGTACGAGGCCTCCTGGCAGGTGATGGATCTGCAAACCCAGGGCTACGAAGGGCGCGGTGACGTGGATGGCGACTACGCCCGTTTCACCGTTGCACCGACCTTCAAGCCTCAGGTAGGCGGGTTCTGGAACCGCCCGGAAATCCGTGTGTTTGCCAGCTATTCTACCTGGGACGACGACCTCAACGGTTTTGATGGCGGTGACGCCCTCGGCCAGGAAGACTTTGGCGGCAGCCAGTGGACCTTTGGTACCCAGATGGAAATCTGGTTCTGATACTGACAACAACAAGATGAGGTAAGCACCATGTCCAGAAACCGTGGATTTCAGTGGATTCTAGGCGGCCTGGCCGCCAGCGTGCTGGTTGGTGGCCTGCAGGCCAAAACCATCACCATTTCCTGCGGCGCCGTCGGAGCAGAGAAACAGCTTTGTGAAGAAGGTACCCAGGCCTGGTCGGAACAATCCGGGCATGAGGTCCAGGTTGTTTCCACGCCCAATTCCGCGACCGAACGCTTGTCGCTTTACCAGCAACTCTTCGCCGCCCGCTCGGGCGATGTGGATGTGTTCCAGATCGACGTGGTCTGGCCGGGTATGCTCGCGAGCCATCTTGTCGACCTGTCGGAATACACCGACGGGGCGGAGCGCCGTCACTTTGAGGCGCTGGTAGAGAACAATACGGTGGATGGCAGCCTGGTGGCCATGCCCTGGTTTACCGACGCCGGTGTTCTGTACTACCGCAAGGATCTGCTGGAAAAGTACAACCTGGAGGCGCCGGAGACCTGGCAGGAGTTGACCGACACCGCCAAAACCGTGATGGCCGGGGAGCGTGAAGCCGGCAACGACCGCTTCTGGGGTTATGTCTGGCAGGGCCGGGCCTACGAAGGGCTGACCTGCAATGCACTGGAGTGGATTGCCAGCTTTAACGGCGGCACGATTGTCAACGGCGAGGGTGAGGTTACGGTCAACAATGAGCAGGCTGCAGAGGCTCTCGCTCTGGCCAGCACCTGGATTGACGGCATATCGCCCCGCAGTGTCCTGAACTATACGGAGGAAGAGGCAAGGGGTGTTTTCCAGTCCGGTAATGCGCTGTACATGCGCAACTGGCCCTACGCCTGGAGCCTTGCCCAGAGCGAGGACAGCCCGGTCAAAGGCAAGGTGGGCGTTGTCGCTTTGCCCAAGGGCGGCGAAAATGGGCAGCATGCCGGAACCTTGGGTGGATGGCAGCTGGCGGTGTCCAAATATTCGGAAAACGTGGATGAAGCCGCCGACCTGGTGCGGTTCCTGACCAGCTATGAAGAACAGAAACGCCGGGCCATTGAGGGCAGCTACAACCCGACCATACCGGACCTTTATCGCGATGAAGAGGTGTTGGCTGCGGTTCCGTTCTTTGGTGAACTGTTCGAAACCTTCAAGAATGGCGTTCCGCGGCCCTCCTCGACTACCGGCGACCAGTATGGCCGGGTCAGCAATGCGTTTTTCAACACAGCCCACGACGTGCTTTCCGGCCAGACGGAACCGGAACAGGCCTTGGGCGGGCTTGAAAGTGAACTGCAGCGGCTTGGTCGTCGCGGCTGGTAATGGCCATGGCGGATTCCACCGTAACTCCGGCAAACGCGGACGCGGGCGAGCAGTCACTCGCCCGGTCCGTTTCCCCTACACGGCGGCACAACAGGGTGCACCGTCAGCGCCTGCGCGCCGCCTGGATGTTCCTGATCCCGATGCTGGTGGTACTGGCGGCGGTAGCCGGCTGGCCCCTGATGCGCACCATCTGGTTCAGCTTTACCGACGCCAGCTTCTCGGACATCAGCAACTACAGCATGATCGGGTTCGAGAACTACCTGGTGTACGACAATGGCGCCTGGTATGGCGTTCTGGCAGACCCAAGCTGGTGGCGTGCGGTCTGGAATACGCTGTTCTTCACGGTGGTGTCGGTGGGTGCCGAAACCGTACTGGGCCTGATCATTGCGCTGACGCTGAATGCTCAGTTTCGCGGACGAGGATGGATTCGTGCCGCCACGCTTATTCCCTGGGCCATTCCCACTATTGTGTCGGCGAAGATGTGGGGGTGGATGCTCCACGATCAGTTCGGGATTATCAACGACCTACTGATGACCCTGGGGGTGATTGCAGAGCCGTTGAATTGGACAGCCAACGCGGACCTGTCCATGTGGGCGGTGATCATGGTGGATGTGTGGAAAACCACCCCCTTCATGGCGCTGCTCACACTGGCCGCCCTGCAGATGCTGCCCTCGGACTGCTATGAGGCAGCGAAAGTAGACGGTATCCACCCGGTGCGGGTGTTCTTCCGCGTCACACTGCCACTGATCTATCCAGCACTGATGGTAGCGATTATCTTCCGCATTCTGGACGCGTTGCGGGTGTTCGACGTGATCTACGTGCTCACCTCCAACAGCGAGGACACCATGTCGATGTCGGTCTATGCCCGCCAGCAACTGGTGGAATTCCAGGACGTGGGTTACGGCTCGGCGGCCTCGACTGTCTTGTTCCTGATCATCGCCCTGCTGACGATTACCTATCTCTATCTGGGGCGCAAACAGTTTGGAGGTGATGCATGAACCGCAAACTGCTCAGGAAAATAGCGGTCAAAACCGGGTTCGGGCTATTGCTCACCGCCATCATGTTGTTCACGGTGTTTCCCTTCTATTACGCCATTGTGACGTCGTTCAAGAGCGGCTCCGAGCTGTTCAGCATTGACTACTGGATAACCTCGTTCAACCTGGAGAACTACCAGGCGGTGCTGGGGCAGGGCTCATTCGTGACCAGCATCTGGAACTCGGTAGTGGTGTCCACCTCGGCGGTGGCGATCGCCATGCTGTTTGGCCTGACTGCGGCCTATGCCCTGGGGCGGGTTCAGTTTCGCGGAAGGGGCACGGTACTGATGATCGTACTGGGTGTGTCCATGTTCCCGCAGGTGGCGGTTCTCTCCGGACTGTTTGAGGTGATCCGCGCCTTCAACCTCTATAACGACCCGTTGTCACTGGTGTTCTCATACACCATTTTCACCCTGCCGTTCACGGTCTGGATTCTGACCACCTTCATGCGGCAACTGCCGAAGGAGCTGGAAGAGGCGGCCATCGTGGATGGTGCCTCACCGGTGGTCACCCTCTTCAAGGTCTTTCTCCCGCTGATGGGCCCGGCCATGGCCACGACCGGACTGCTGGCATTCATAGCGGCCTGGAACGAATTCCTGTTTGCGCTGACCTTCACGCTGACAGACGACCAACGCACGGTTCCGGTGGCCATTGCCCTGATTACCGGCGGATCCCAGCACGAATTGCCCTGGGGGCACCTGATGGCGGCCTCGGTGATTGTCACCGTGCCATTGGTGGTCCTGGTACTGATTTTTCAACGTCGAATTGTGTCCGGCCTGACGGCGGGCGCGGTCAAAGGTTAACCGAGGAGTTATGTGTATGAGCCAGTCACAGCCCTGGTGGAAAGGTGGCATTATTTACCAGATCTATCCCCGGAGTTTTATGGACAGCAACGGGGATGGCATCGGTGATCTCAGGGGGGCAACCGAAAAACTGCCCTATGTGGCATCGCTGGGCGTTGACGCCATCTGGCTGTCGCCGTTCTTTACCTCGCCCATGAAGGACTTTGGCTACGATGTGTCTGATTACCGGGGCGTGGACCCGATTTTCGGCACCATGGAGGATTTCCGGGCCCTGGTCAGCGAGGCGCATCGGCTGAACCTGAAAGTCATCATCGACCAGGTCATCAGCCATACGTCGGATGCCCATCCCTGGTTTGAGGAGAGCCGCCGCAACCGCGACAACCCCAAGGCGGACTGGTTCGTCTGGGCTGATCCCAAGCCGGATGGCACGCCACCCAACAACTGGCTGTCGATCTTCGGTGGCAGTGCCTGGGCCTGGGACACCCGCCGGGGGCAGTATTACCTGCACAATTTCCTGGCGAGCCAGCCGGATCTCAATTTCCATAATCCGGAAGTGCGCCAGGCCAACCTGGATAACATGCGCTTCTGGCTGGAATTGGGTGCGGATGGTTTCAGGCTGGACACCGTTAACTTCTATTTCCATAACCAGAGCCTGGCGGACAACCCGGCGGTACCGGTCGGGGAAAACAAGACCTTTGTGGCCCAGGGCATGAACCCCTACACCTACCAGCGCCATGTGAACGACCTTAGCCAGCCGGAGAATATCGGGTTCCTCAATGACCTGAGGGCACTGATGGACGAATACCCGGAAGCCACCCTGGTGGGGGAGATCGGTGACGATAAACCCCTTGAACGGATGGCGGAATACACCGCCGGTGATGATCGCCTTCACATGGCGTATTCCTTCGACCTGTTGTCTGACCGCCATGGCCCGGACTACGTGCGGGAGGTGGTGCGAAGCTACCAGCAGGGGCTCGGCGATGGCTGGCCCTGTTGGGCCCTGAGCAACCACGACGTGGTGCGGGTGGTCTCCCGCTGGGCCGATGGCGGCGAGGATCTGCGTGCCTACCCGCGAATCCTGATGGCATTGCTGCTGTCACTGCGGGGCAGCGTGTCCATGTATCAGGGTGAGGAGCTGGGATTACCGGAAGCGTCGGTACCTTATGAAGAGCTGCAGGATCCCTACGGCATCAGCTTCTGGCCCGAATTCCGGGGCCGTGATGGTTGCCGCACACCCATGGTCTGGGAGCCTGTGGCCCAGGGCGGGTTCACCTCTGGCAAACCGTGGTTGCCGGTGGACCGGGACCACCTGGAATTTGCTGTCAGCACCCAGGAGGCGGATCCGGATTCCACGCTCAACGCGATACGGAAGCTGATCCATTGGCGGCAGCAACAACCGGCGCTGGTCTGCGGCGACCTCACGGTGCTTGATGGTACCGGTGAGGCCCTGTGTTGGCTCCGTACGACCGGTGAGCAGTCCCTGCTGGTGGCACTGAACCTGACCGGAAAGGAGCTTAGGGTGCCGTTACCCTGCGACGTCAACAAACTCGCCCAGGGGCATGGATTTACTGGCCGCCTGGAAAATGGCGAACTCGTGTTGCCCCCTTATCAGGCACTGTTCGCGGAACAGTAAAGTATCGGAGCCCGGAATACCGGCCGGGCCCAACAGAGGAGTCTCCACCATGGCTTGTGTGGAACTGAAAAAAATCAACAAAACCTTTGGCAAGATTGAAATTATTCCCAATGTGGACCTGCGGATCGAGGACGGTGAATTCGTCGTCTTCGTTGGGCCGTCGGGCTGCGGTAAGTCGACTCTGTTACGTCTGATTGCCGGCCTGGAGGAACCCACCGCTGGCGATATCGAGATCGGGGGCGAGGTCGTTACGGACCTGTCCCCGAAAGAAAGAGGTGTGGGTATGGTGTTCCAGTCCTATGCGCTGTATCCACACATGTCGGTGTATGAAAACATCGCCTTCGGCCTGAAGCTGGGCAAGGCCAACAAAGGCAGGATTCAGGAATGGGTGGAAAAAACCGCCGAGGTGCTCCAACTGACCAGCCTTTTACAGCGCAAGCCCCGGGAACTGTCCGGCGGCCAGCGCCAGCGTGTTGCCATTGGCCGCGCCATGGCCCGGGAACCCAGGATCATGCTGTTTGATGAACCCCTGTCCAACCTGGATGCCAGCCTGCGGGTGCAAATGCGCACGGAAATTGCGAAGCTGCATGATCGGCTGCAATCGACCATGATCTATGTGACCCACGACCAGGTGGAAGCCATGACCCTGGCAGACAAGATCGTGGTGCTCAACGGCGGGCATATCGAGCAGGTGGGTACGCCCTACGAACTCTATGAAACGCCAGCCAGCCTGTTCGTGGCCGGCTTTATCGGTTCACCGAAAATGAACCTGATCCCCGCCACCTTGCAGGGATCCGCGCAGGGTAATCGATCGCAGATCAAGATCTGTGGCATGGGCACGGTGAGCCTGGACCGTGGCACCTCTCATCTGGAGGACGGCGCAAAAATGACCGTTGGCCTGCGCCCCGAGCATATTGAACTCGAAATTTCCGGCCCCGACAGCGGTCTGGAAGTGGTCAATGTCGAGTATCTCGGCAACGAAGCCTATGTCTACCTGGAAATGCCGGGTATGGAGGATCTCGTTGTGGTCCGTGAATCTGTTCCCTGTCAGGTACAGGCGGGCCAGAGGGTGACCATGAATGCGGAACCGGCGCTGTTGCACGTGTTCGATACCGATGGCCGCAGCCTGCCACCGTTGGCATCGGTTCCCACTGGTGAAGAGGCCGTGCAGTTGGCCAGTCAGTAAAGAGTGAGTCGAGGATGGCGATGAACAACACGGGTAACCGGCCAAGGCGGCTGACCGTCAAGCTGATGGCGGAGAAGCTCAATGTGTCCACAGCGACCATTTCAAATGCGTTCAACCGGCCGGATCAGCTGTCGGACGCCCGCCGCCGGTGGATACTCGAGGAGTGCAGTCGCCACGGCTATATGGGCCCCAACGCTGCCGCCCGGAGCCTGCGAACCGGCAGGACCGGCAACGTGGGGGTCATGCTGGCGGACAACCTTGCCTACAGCCTGACGGACCCGGTGGCCAGCGAATTTCTCCACGGCCTTGCAGAGGTTTTCGACCAGCGCCATATGAACATGCTGTTGCTGTCTTCCCAGGAGGACGATGAGCATCGCAGCCGGTTGCAGGAGGCCATGGTGGACGGATTCATCGTTTATGGCTGGCTGAAAAAGGGCCGAACCTACGACCGCCTGTTACAGCATGGCAAGCAGATGGTGGCCGTGGATTTCGACCTGGAAGGATGTACCTGGGTCAACATAGACAACTACGAGGGCGCGCGATGCATTGCCGAGCACGCCCTCAGGCAGCCACCCGCCAACGTTGCCATCATGGGGTTGAGGCTGGTGGATACCGACCGGGTCTGCCGTATCCGTGACCAGGAGTTGTTCAATGAAGTACGGGCGATTTCCGTACGGCGCCTTCGAGGCTACCTGGATGCACTTGAGCAGGCGGGCCATCGGGTGTCGTCGGACCGGATCTGGTCCACGCCCACCAACACCCATCAGGATGCCTACCAGGCCGCTCGCGAGGCCCTTACCAGCATGCCACGGCCGGACCTGCTACTGTGTATGAGTGACCGGATTGCCCTCGCGTCCATTCAGGTTGCCCTGCAAATGGGGCTGAGGGTGCCGGAAGACGTGCGCATTGTTGGCTTTGACGGCATTCCGGAAGGGGCCAACCTGCATCCCTCACTGACAACCATGTACCAACAGAGCGCCGAGAAAGGCCGCACCGCCGCGCAGATTTTCCTGGGCGAGAAGGAAGACCGGAACGTGCTGCTGCCAACCTGCCTGCTGGTGCGGGAGAGTTGCCCATAACCGGCAACCGGAAAAATACTCAGAGGAGAACCAACGTGACGGATGTGCTCTGTTTTGGTGAGGCACTGATTGATATGCGCGGTGAAACACAGTCGGGCCGGCGACGGTACATTCCGCAGCCCGGTGGTGCCCCGGCCAATGTAGCCGTTGGCGTCGCCAGGCTCGGTGGTAGCTCTGGTTTTGTCGGGCAGGTGGGCGTCGATGTGTTTGGTAGCGACATTGTGAGTGCGCTGGCCGGCTATGGCGTTGATGTATCGCTTACCCGCCAGACTACCGAGGCAATGACAGCGCTGGCCTTTGTCACCCTCGACCACGAGGGTGAGCGTAGCTTTGCGTTCTACCGAAACGGGACGGCGGACCTGCTCTATGAGTCCGGAATGTGCCCGGATGAAGCGCTGGACAAGGCCCGAATTGTCCATGTTTGCTCAAACACCCTGACGACGCCAGACATCCGGAAGACCACCTTTGCAATGATGCGACGGGCCAGGGAGCACGGTTGTCTGGTCAGTTTTGATGTGAACTACCGGCAAGCACTCTGGCCTGATGACGAAGTGCCGGCGCAACATATCCTGAAGGCTGCGGGTATGGCGGATATTGTCAAATTCAGTCGTGAGGAACTGGAGGCGCTGTTCGGCGAAGGGGCCGACCTCTCAGGCAACCTGTTGAAAGAGGGCGTTCGGCTCTTGCTGGTTTCGGACGGAGCGGGGCCGCTACACGCCTACAGTCCGGACCGGAAAGTCACCGTGCAGCCACCGACAGTTGAGGCGAAGGATACCACGGCGGCCGGTGATTCCTTCGTTGCCGGTTTACTGTATGGACTTGGCAGGCAGGTTGCTGACAGCATGGCCTTCAACGACTGGCTGGAAAAACCGGGCAACATTGAAGCGGCACTGGCATTCTCCGCCCGGTGCGGCGCGTTCGCTGCCATGCACTATGGAGCGTTCGAGGCCTTGCCAACATTTGATCAGTTGCAGGGTATGATACCGGAAACCGGATAAATTTCATGCTCCTGCGGCTTTTCCTTCTGCAATTCTTGACTATAGTTAAGTAGAGGCAGGCCTGATCTGTTCAGGTCCGCAGGGCGTATCAATTTGTCTAACAATAATATCAACCCAAGGGGGTCGAGCTATGCTCCTGAATCACGCGTTTGGACTTTTTACCCACCCGGACAGTGAGTGGGCGGAAATCCGCAAGGAACATGCGCCTCCCAGACGGCTATACGTTGCCTATGTATTGGTCCTCGCAGCCATCGCGCCGATCTGCGCCTACATCTCGACGGCGCATTTCGGCTGGACCGTGGGTAGCGAACGTGTGATCAAACTGACGGAAATCAGCGCCCTTCAAATGAGTGTGCTGACCTACTTGGCCATGCTTGTGGGGGTGTTTGCGCTGGGCTATGCCATCAACTGGATGGCCAAGACCTATGGTGCCCATGAGGAAGTGGTGCCGTCCAATGGTATCGCGCTGGCATCATACTCCTGTACGCCACTGTTCCTGGCCGGATTTGCGCTGCTTTATCCGGTACCCTGGTTCAATGCTGTCGTTTTCCTGGTGGCGGCCTGTTATGGCGCCTGGCTGATGTACGACGGCCTGCCGATTGTCATGGGTATCCCCAAGGACCAGGCGGTGATGTATGCCGGTGCCCTCCTGACAGTGGCGTTGGTCATACTGGTTTCCACCCGTGTTGGTTCCGTTATTCTCTGGAACTACGGTTTCGGCCCGGTATTTATACAGGGTTAACGGCCTGGTGGACGTTTAACCCAGTCTAGCCCGAACCCCGGGTAACGATGGCGGCATCGCCGCGGCCTTCAATGGCAGCCAGTTCCGCGCTGGAAAGCCACTCCCCGGGCGGCCGTTCCAGTACCTCTGCACAGGCCGCCAGGGCATGGGCCCAGGAACAGCGGTTGGCAAACAACATGCCCGCTTCATTCAGGGTGCCGCCACGGTTGATGTATCCCAGCACCCGGGAGTTTGAGGGCTCCGGGAACAGCACAGACAGATGGCCGCGAAATACCTCCGGACGCATGTGTGTTAGCGCAACACGCCGGTGCATAGACCTGGGAAACAAGCGCTCTCGCTCCAGAGTCTGCATACATTGGGTTGCTTCCAGATGGTCCCTTGGCTCCCGGAAACGGCCGGGTTCCTGAATGTACACCAGCCGGAAAGGCGTACTTGTTTCACGCAGGCGTACACTGGCGCGGATGAGTTCAGACAGTTGATAGGCGCCGTTGGCAATCAGCAGCACGGGGTCACCCGCCGAGATGTCCTCGTCGACGACGAGCGCGCCGTTCTTCGCCAGGGTCTTGGCTTCACGACGGTCGAACACCGTCGGCCGTTCGCGCTTCGGAATCACCATGCAGGACAGTTGCCCACGCCCCTGGTACACGCCGGGCAAGGCGGCCAGGGTGCTGTTGTAGTCGGCGGGGAAAAGCACGCGACTGACATCATTCATCTCTCCCAGCAGGCTTTCACAGAAGGTGGTGTCCTGGTGGGACTGCTCGTTCTTGCCGTTTTCCCAGGTATGGGATGTGGCGATGATCGGGAAGCCAAGCCAGCGAGCAGGTCTGCCCGCTTCCTTCTGGTGGCGGGCAAAGATCAGTTCCTGGCGGATGGCGCCCAGCATTTTCACGCAGAAGGCCTCGTAGCTGGCCACCAGGTTCAGGCCGGCCTTGTTGGCCAGACAGGCTGATATCACGGCCTCCTCGTTGAGTGCGGTGATGATCTGCCCATGCACGGATTCCTGATCGCTTTCGGGATCGTTCACCCGGTGTTTCAGCGCCTCTAACACCCCGTTGAGACGGTTGCTGGCGAGCTCGTCCGGGTTACCGACACGAGGTCTCAGGCCGGGATTGGCCTGGACCAGGGCCCGGAAAAAATCATCGACCGCCTGCATCGGGGAGCGATTTTCCGTTGACGACGGTAATGACGGCATTGCCGGTTCCGGGGGATTTCGGACCGCCAGCGGATGATCCCGTTCCAGCGGGCGCATTTGCTGCTGATGCTGGTTGAGCAGGCTGACAGCATCCGCCAGCTGCTTCGGTGGCACCCACAGCAGGCCTGCATGGTGATGAAACAGCTCCCGGGCACGGGCGTCGATCCTGGGGTTGCCGGGCAGTGGCAGGTTGTGGGCAGCATTGCTGCCAGCACCATAGAAGCCATAGCCTTTGGCGGTTTCCGCAATGCCATAGGGTATTGAAACCGGGTAGCCGACATCGCCAGTGCGGGCGCGTTCCCCGTAGCAGGCAAGCCTTTGTTCCATGGTGAACAGGGTGCAAACGAACGCAGCCGGATCACGACCGTCAAAGCGGATGGGCTCAAAGCCACAATGAGCCAGATGTTCGCTGTACCTCTCCAGGCCCTCCCGGGTCCCGAGTTCCGTGCGCTGCTCGATACGGCGGCCATTGGCAATCATCACCGGTAACACGGCACCACAGTCTTCAGCCCGCCACCAGCGTGGCACCCAGTCGCTGCCGCGTTGTTCTTCCGCGGCACCGTCGGACAGAAAGGCCACTAGGGATTCCCCGGGCAGTGGCATATGGGTGTACTGGAGCTCGGCGAAGCCCAGATAACCGCCCTCAATGATGCCGCCAGCCGTGTGTGCATTCACGTGGCTGCCCAGGGGCGCTTCCATCCCTCCATCCGGCCGCTGGCGGTAGCTGTAGAAGTCTGAAACCAGCCGGGACAACCCTTCGTCGCCCCAGTAGCGGGCATCCTGTTCCGGGTGGAGGTTACCCGTGAGTACGTTCAGGGCGTCAATAGCCGCAACGCAGTGCCCCTGGCCCATCAGCCAGCTGCGGGTCTGGCCGGTGAGATTGTTCAGTGCAAGGTAGGCGGCATAGGCAGGCACCATATTCAGCGCTCCGCCGGTGTGGCCCTCGGGGCTGGCTTTGAAGTCCCGGGGCGATAGCGGGTTACCGGCGACATCGACCCGGTTGGTGTAGGTCATGTGTGCCACCAGCCAGAGCCCGGCGCTGGCCAGTCTGTCCAGGCCCGCGAGTTTGCGAAAGACGGTGTCGGTGTCCGGCTGGTGGCCGGCGGCGACCAGTTCTTTTGCCAGGGCCCTGGCCTGCTCGCAGGTGGCCTCAGAATGCCGGATAACGCCGTAGCCACGGCGCCAGTGTTCGTACGGCGGGACGGGCGAACCGGTGTTTTCCGTGGCGTCGTGCTGGGTGGGCGATGACATGTGGTGCCTCCGTGGCTTCAAACTATGGAGAAAGTATAGAAGCCATGAGCGTAACTGCCGTTGATGCAGATCAGTTAGCGGCTGGTTCGAACTGCCGTTGCAGCCACTTATTGATGTCGTCGGATTCGTACAGCCAGGTTTCCTCGCCACCGTCCTGGTGGATCAGCAGGCAGGGCACCTTGATGCGGCCGCCGCCGGTTTCCAGCGCGGAGCGGTGGTCGTCATTATGCTGCGCATTGCGGGTTTCGATATTCAGCCCGAGGCGGGCCATTTCCTTGCGAACCTTGATGCAGAAAGGGCAGGCCGTGAACTGGTAAAGCGCCAGGTCCTCGCAGGCACGGTCGACCTTTGCCTGTTCGTCAGCGCTGCGCTTGACGCTGCTTGGAGTGCTGATTTTTTCGCTGATCAGCATGAACGGTGTCAGGATCAGCCGAAGAGTGCGGAAGAAATAACGAATAATGAATCTCATGGACGGGATACGGCTCCGGTTAGAGGGGTGGGCCGGTACCCGACCTCACCAGGAACGGAAGCGCGTACAGTATCATTTGACCGGGTTTCGGGCCAGGCCTGGCCAGCGTTGGCGCCGAGGGTGTATTGCTGTCACGGGGTGTTTCTGCCAGTCTCTTGTTCATAACAGCAAGCCGGGCTTACCGGCGGTTTACAGGAGAACAAAGCGATGACAGATGACAAGCGCCGCCGCCACTCGTCGCAAGTGGTGGATGGTCTGGGCAAGTCGGCAAGCCGCGCGATGTTGCGGGCCGTGGGCTTCACTGATGATGATTTCCGCAAACCCCAGATCGGCATTGCGTCCACCTGGAGCAACCTGACCCCCTGCAACATGCACATCAACCGGCTGGCGGAAGAGTCCGCCGCCGGGGCCGACGAGGCCGGGGGCAAGAGCCTGACGTTCAATACCATTACCGTGTCGGACGGCATTGCCAACGGCACGGAGGGCATGAAGTATTCACTGGTCTCGCGGGAAGTGATTGCCGACTCCATTGAAACCGTGGCCGGTTGCGAAGGGTTTGACGGCCTGGTGGCCATCGGTGGCTGCGACAAGAACATGCCCGGCTGCATGATGGGCCTGGCGCGGCTGAACCGGCCGTCGGTATTTGTCTACGGCGGCACCATCATGCCCGGTGAGAACCACACCGATATCATCTCGGTGTTTGAGGCGGTGGGTGCCCACGCCCGTGGCGACCTGGACCTGATTGAGGTTAAGCAGATCGAGGAAACCGCGATTCCGGGCCCGGGTTCCTGCGGTGGCATGTATACCGCCAACACCATGGCCTCGGCCATTGAGGCCATGGGCATGAGCCTGCCGGGAAGTTCGGCCCAGAACGCCATTTCCGACACCAAGGCGGCGGACTGCCGGGCGGCAGGTGCGGCAGTGCTCAACCTGCTTGACAGGGACCTGAAGCCATCGGACATCATGACCCGGGAAGCGTTCGAGAATGCCATTACCGTGGTGATTAGCCTCGGTGGTTCAACCAATGCGGTATTGCATCTCATCGCCATGGCCAGCACCGTTGGCGTTGAACTGGCGCTGGATGATTTCGTGGAGATTGGCAAGCGGGTTCCGGTGCTGGCGGACTTGCGTCCCAGCGGCCATTACATGATGTCCGAGCTGGTCGCCATCGGCGGCATTCAGCCGTTGATGAAGATGTTGCTGGACCGGGGCATGCTGCACGGCGACTGTATGACCGTGACCGGCCAGACACTGGCGGAGAACCTGAAGGACGTCGCGCCCTATCCGGAAAACCAGGACATCATCCACGCCTTTGACAACCCCATCAAGGCGGACAGCCACCTGCGCATTCTCTACGGCAACCTGGCGCCTACCGGGGCGGTGGCCAAGATCACCGGCAAGGAAGGGACGCATTTCACGGGGCGGGCCCGCGTGTTTCACTCCGAGGAAGAAGCCCAGGAGCGGATCATGGATGGCACCGTTGTGGCCGGGGATGTGTTGGTGATTCGCTATGAGGGGCCGAAAGGCGGCCCGGGTATGCGGGAGATGCTGACGCCCACCTCCGCCATCATGGGTAAGGGCCTGGGCAGCGATGTGGCGCTGATTACCGACGGGCGTTTCTCCGGCGGCAGCCATGGCTTCGTGGTTGGCCATATTACGCCGGAAGCCGCTGAAGGCGGGCCGCTGTCGTTGGTCGAGAACGGTGACACCATCACCATTGATGCCGTTGCCAACCGTATTGAACTGGATGTTTCAGACCAGGAGATGGCCCATCGCCGCAAGGCATGGCGAGCACCCGCTCCAAGGTTCACCCGGGGGGTGTTGGCAAAGTATGCGCGCACCGTAAGCTCCGCTTCAGAAGGTGCGGTTACGGATAAGCCCTGACCGCTCGCCGGATCCCGTCAGGGGCAGGCCGGTTCCGGCCGGCCCCAGAAATACCCCTGACCATAGAGGCCCGGGAACTGCTGCAACCAGCAAACCACCGCTTCGTCCTCGACACCTTCAACCACCACATCCAGGTCCAGCGCCTCGCCCAGCTCCAGGGCCGCGCGAAAGATACGCTGGCGGGTGGGGTGGGCGAGGATGTCCTTGAGGAAACTGCGGTCAATCTTGAGCTCATCGAGATCGAAGCTGGCCAGTGTGCCGAGTGAGGAGTGGCCGGTGCCGAAATCGTCCATGGCTATCCGGAATCCCTTGCGGCCGAGAGCATGAATCATCCGGCGGGAAGCCTCCGGGTCAGTCATCATGGCGGTTTCGGTAATCTCGAGGATCAGGTTTTCAGTCTTCATGCCATGGCGAGCGATGATATGGATAATTTCATCCTCGAAACTGGCATGGGTCAGGTCCATTGCGGAAATATTGACTGCTACTGACAGGTTGCTGCCATAGCGGGCGATCAGGTGGCGGTACTCGCTACAGGCCCGCTCGATGACCCAAAGGGTTACCGGGTGAATAACCCCCATCTGTTCCGCCAGCGGTATCCACTGGTCGGGTGCCACATACCCGAATTCGGGATGACGCCAGCGGATCAGTGCTTCCACCGAGCTGACTTTCGAATCCCGGATACACACCTTGGGTTGGTATTCCAGCCACATGCAGTTGCTGGCAAGACCGTCTTCCACATCCAGCATCAATATCTGCTGGCGGTATTGCCATTCGGCAATGGCCGGGTCGTACACGGTGAGGACCTGCCCGGTGTTCAGTGAGGCAACGCCTGCGGAAGACAGTATGCCGGCGGCATCCTGGCCATGTTCCGGCGCGTGGGCGACACCCAGCGAGGGATTCCATGAGAAGGAAAACCGGCCCTCCCGGAAGTTATCGTCCAGCCAGTCGCGGATGTCATGGAGCAGTTCCAGGGTCGGTTCACTTTCGTCTTCCCGGTACAGGGCAAAGGCGTGGTTGATGGTGTCCACGGTGGCCAAGCCATAACCGTTGATGGCCACCAGTCTGGCACCCGCACGGCGTTTCAGGTAACCGTTCAACTGGCGCAGGTAGCTTTTCAGAAGCTCCTCGGCGGTGCGGTACCCCAATGCCTGTTCAATCTCGTTGAAGCGCTGGAGCCGGACCATGCACAGGGTGTAGGGCGCTTGGTCGATATCGATGCTGTCCAGGGTTTCTTCAAGTATGGCCCGGTTGGGTTTGCCGGTTACCCGGTGGGTTTTCAGCAGGCGATCGTAGTCCTGCTCAATCCGGGATCGCATCTGTTGTTCCCGCTGCACCCGCAAATCCGCGCTCAGGCGTTTTCGTCGTTCTTCCAGCAGCAGGCGGCCAGCACCGGTGGTGAGGATGACGGAACCTGCCGCAGCGCCCAGGAACAGTGCGGACTCGGCAACGCTGATATTTGGTCCCCAACCCAATGTCCGTAATGACGAGAGCACCGCCCCAGTGAGTATGGCGAGGATGGCGAGCCCGTAGTAACGGGCATAGACATGCTGGCGAATCTGCCCGACAACCACCAGGAGAATGAAGGTGCCGCCTGCCAGGGTAAGGGCGAGAAAAGACTCCTGGCCAATCAGTGGCACATCCAGGGGGGTTGCCAGTAAATGCACGAAGGCCGCAAGGCTGATGCCATGAATGATCCGCCCGGAACGCTGTGACAGGGACAGGAAGTGGGGTGTGAACTCACACAGTGCGATCAGGCACAGGGGCAGGCTTATGTGCAGCAGGGCATCAAACTGTGGCCAGTCGGGCCAGATAAACCAAAGGCCAAACCCCTCCAGCACCAACTGGCTATGGATAACCCCGGCCATCAACACGCTAAGCCAGGCCAGGCCGGGACGTTGCAGCATGAACACAACCACCAGGTTGAACAGTAGTGCAAACGCCAGAATGCCACCGATAAAGGCTTTCCAGATCAGCGAGATGAGGTTCCGCGGCAGGTCCGAAGAGGTTGTTTCCGGACTTGTCAGCCCGTTAACCGTGCTCAATGACTGGGGCAGGAGCGAGGCAAGAAGTAATCCGTAAACGATGGCAAACACCAGCAGGGTAAGCGGCAGCCAGCGCCAGAAGGTATCAGACATGTCCATGGGCAAGGTTTTACTGACGCTCGTTCTTGCCGATGGGTTTCCGGTTGAATCCATTCGCGGTGATATCCTGCTCGCTTTCCACAGTTCCGGTTACACTTTGGTTACTTTCTGAATCATTATGTAACAATATGATTTATATGTAATTTTACGCGATTTTATAAGTTTTTGCATTTGCTGTTTTAAACGCCTGAGCGAATTCAGACATTCAACGTTCGTTGCCGGATACGGGAAGATCTGACAAACCGGTAACGCTTTTACCGGGGCCTGACCGGAGCCAGTGGCTGTTTTCGCTGGTATAGTGGGAAGCTGACATCGGAATGACATATAAAAAGGTTAAACAAATGATCCGAACGGCCGTTGTTCTGGCGCTGACAGCCCTGTTTTTGCTGAACGTATCCCGGGCCGGGGCTATTGAGAGGGCGGAGTTGCAATTGGCATCGGTCAATGCCGCCGTGGCCTACGCTGACGGCGACAGCCTGGTGTATAGCAAGAATGCGGATCGCCGTGTGCCCATTGCTTCAATCACCAAGCTGATGACCGCGCTGGTGGTGATGGAATCCGGCGAACCACTGACTGAATGGCTGGACTTCCAGGAGCGCCATATTCCCGCGCCGGCCAACGCCTACACCCGTATTCGCGTGAGCTCGGAGTTGAGACGCGCCGATGTGCTGCGGGTTGCGCTGATGTCCTCGGAGAATTTTGCGGCCTATACCCTGGCCAGGCATCATCCCGGCGGTTATGACGCATTTATCGAAGCCATGAATGCCAAGGCCCGTGAGCTGGGGATGGTGAACACAACCTTCGTGGATGCAACCGGACTGTCTGCAGACAATCGTTCCACGGCAGCAGACCTTGTGCGCCTGGTCAAGGCCGCCAGCCAGTATCCGCAGATTCGGGAGTACACCACCACCCGTTATTTTACCGCTCGTTTCCGTCAGCCCAGATACCGGCTGGCATTCGGAAACACCAATATCCTGGTTCACCGCGAGAGCTGGGGCGTGGGCGTCAGTAAAACCGGCTATCTCTCCGAGGCCGGTCGTTGTCTGGTGATGCTGTTTGAGCTGGAAGGTCGGCCAGTAGTGACCGTGCTGCTCGATTCCCTTGGTACCCGATCACCGATGGGGGACGCCGGGAGGATAAAGCGGTGGCTGACTACCGGAGCCGGCGGCAGCGTGGCCGCGGCAGCGCGGGCGTATGAGCGGAAAAAGAACGCTGCCTACGCATCTTCGGAACCGGCCTCCGCCAGTGTGAATTGACCTTCAGCGACTCGGGAAACGCAGCAGATGATTGAGATATTCACCACCGGTGGCACCATCGACAAGGTGTATTTCGACGCCAACAGCGAATTCGAGATCGGCGACAGCCTGATCGGAGAACTGCTTGCGGAGTCCAATATCCGTGACGGTTTTGCGGTGACCGGGTTGATGCGCAAGGACAGCCTTGAGATGACGGACGACGACAGGGCGGCTGTCCGGGAGGCTGTCGGCCAGTGCGGTGCAGAGCGAGTGCTGATCACCCATGGTACCGACACCATGCCGGAAACCGCCAGAGCGCTGCTATCGGTAACCGGGAAAACCATTGTGCTTATGGGCGCCATGCAGCCGGCCCGGATGCGTCGTAGCGACGCAGTCTTCAACATTGGCTTCGCATGGGCCGCCCTTCAGCTATTACCTCACGGGGTGTATATCGCCATGAACGGCGAGGTGTTCGAAGCCGGCTCGGTGCGCAAGAACCTCAAGGCCCAGCGGTTCGAGCGAACCTGATCAGCGCACACTGGCCACTTCTTCCGGAGTCAGTTCCCGATAGTGTCCCGGCGCCAATGAGGCGTCGAGTACAATGGCACCCACCCGCCACCGATGCAGCCTCGTCACATGGTTACCGACCGCCGCCAGCATGCGTTTTACCTGGTGATAACGCCCCTCCGACAGGGTGAGGTCAATCTCTCCGGGACCCACCACACTGACTTCCGCTGGCCGGGTGGGGCGGCTCTCACCGTGCAGTAGCAGGCCCTCTCGTAACCGCCCAATGGCGTCGTTCCCGATGGGTTCGGCGAGGGTTACACGGTAGGTTTTTGGGCACTCTACCCTGGGGGAAGTGATGCGATGTGACCACTGGCCGTCGGTTGTCAGTAACAGTAGCCCGGTGGTATCGGCATCCAGCCGGCCCGCGATGTGCAGCCCGTGGCGAACATCCGTGGGCAGGAGATCCAGTGCCGTTGGTTGCTGGCTGTCTTTAGTGGCGCTAATCACCCCCTCAGGCTTGTGCAGCATGAGGTAACGTTCGCCGGGCAGCGACAGCGGCTCGCCATCAAGGGTGATCCTGGCCTCCTCGTCCACGGCAGAGGCGGCTTTGCGACATATCTTTCCCTGAACCTGAACGCGGCCGGCACTGATCGTTTTCCTGGCATCCCGGCGCGACAGGGTGGTGGCGTTGGCGATGAAAAAATCCAGGCGCATGCTCAGGTGCAACCTTCTCCCGGCGGTGGCAGTGTCAGGCTGGCGAGGCACAGTACCTCGGCAGAGCCGGTCATTCGGGACCATAGTACGCCGAGCAGTTCGCCTCCGATATCGGGGCGCTCCAGGCGCGAACTGGGCTCCGGATTCAGTCCATCCTCATTGTATCTGGCCAGAATGAAGGTGAACGGGTGCGCGCCGGGAATGCCCAGGCGGATATCCGTGGCCGTCAACTGGTCTCCGGCTTTCTCGTAATGCAGGAAGCCGTGGGTGAACCACGCCAGTCGCTGGCCCTCCGGCAGTGACGTCGCGGCTGCTTCCAGGTTGGGGTCGCGTGGAAAGTACTC
Source organism: Marinobacter iranensis (assembly GCF_029207565.1). Classification (GTDB taxonomy): domain Bacteria; phylum Pseudomonadota; class Gammaproteobacteria; order Pseudomonadales; family Oleiphilaceae; genus Marinobacter; species Marinobacter iranensis. The sequence goes on from NZ_JANCMW010000002.1 coordinate 55,320, forward strand.
CACCGTGACAGGCCCATTGTCATCCAGGAATCCGGTCACGATTTCCGCCCGCCTGTGCTCACCCACAACGGTTACCCGCCACAGTATGGTGTTGAAGGGCATGGGCTGAACCAGCCGCGGGGCATCTTCCAGGCCCTCAGCAGCCAGTGTCGGCCCGACCCGCTCCGAAATGATCTGTTGGGCGGTTGCGCTCCAGCCCAGGTACAGGGTTGAGAACAGGAGGCCCGCCATGAGAGCACTGGTGTGCGGCCCACGTACCAGGTAAGCCAGTATTCCAGCCAGCAGCGGCAGTGTGTAAAGAGGGTCGATAATGAAAATGCTGCTGATGGCCACCGGCGGGCCAATCGGCCAGAACAACTGGGTGCCATAGGTGGTAAAGGCATCGAGCAACGGGTGTGTCAGTAGTACGAGGGCGGTCAGTGCAAACCAGCGCCCAAGACTGAGAGCGGGGCGCCAGCGATGGAATGCGAATGCCAGTAATACCGACAGCGGAAGCAGGATGAACAGCGAATGGCTGAATCCGCGGTGCTGGGTAAAGTTGGCGACGGCGGTGCCATAGTCGATGACCACGTCCAGATCGGGTAGGGTGCCAAGGGCCGCGCCGATCAGCAGTGCCGAGCGGCCAAGGGTTTTTCCGGCAACCGCGCCAGCCAGAGAGGCGCCGAGAGCCGCCTGGGTTATCGAGTCCATCGGGATTGAAGCCTTGTCAGTGAAATCCGACAGGTATTATGCGCGGAATCGGTTTTCGGATCACGCCCGGGGCCTTTCAGGTATCGGCCCCGGCGGCGTTTGTCTGAAGATTGACTCCCAGGGCGTCCAGAACCGTATCGCCGGGGTAGCCATCGGCAATAATTCCCCGGTCTGACTGGAAAGCCCGGATCGCGGAACGGGTATTGGGGCCCATAATGCCGTCCGGCTCTCCGGTATCAAATCCCCTGTCACTCAGCGCCCGCTGGATGTTCATGATGTTGTCCCGCGACAGTGCGGGCATGTCCTCCGGTGGCGGGTTCTGTAGCTTGCCGGCGCCGGCAATACGGTCCGCCAGGTGTCCGACCGCGATGGCGTAGAACTCGGAGCGGTTCCAGCCCATGATGACACCGAAGTTCCGGTAGGCCAGAAAAGCTGGCCCGCGGTGCCCGGCGGGAACCACCAGCGATGCTTTGATAGGCTCGTTGGCGAGTGCGTTGCCGAAGGCGTCGGTCACGCCCATTTGTCGCCATTCTTCCAGGGGCAGTTTGCGGCCGTCGGACAGCTCATAGTCAAAGTTGTCCGGCAGAAGAACCTCCCGTCCCCAGCGGTAGTCCCCATCCCAGCCCAGGTCTTGCAAAAAGTGGCCGGCAGACATCATGGCGTCTGGCAGGCTGTTCCACAGGTCCCGCTTGCCGTCGCCGTCGCCGTCCACGGCATGGCGGAGAAAGACCGTGGGCATGAACTGGACGTGGCCCATGGCACCGGCCCAGGAACCTTCCATCTGTTCGGCGGGTATCGCGCCCTCGTCAATGATCCGTAGCGCCGCAATCAGCTGCTCGGTGAAGAACTCGCTGCGGCGCTCGTCACAGGCCAGGGTCGCGAGTGAGCTGGGTACCGGCATCTTGCCAAAGTAGGCGCCAAAATTGGTTTCCAGCCCCCAGAAAGCCACCAGGTAAGGCGCAGGTACGCCGGTCTTGCGAGTGACACGGCCGAGCAGTTCCTCGTGTTCCTGCAGCAGCTCACGACCCTGACTGACGCGCTGTTCGTTGACCCTGCGGTTTAGGTAGTCGGCAAACGTGGTGGTGAACTCCGGCTGGCGCCGGTCAAGCTCGATGACCCGCTCCAGGTATTCCGCGCTGGCCAGTACATCGCCGGCTGTTCTGGAAGATACCCCGGCCTCAATAGCCTGGCTTTCCAGCCGCTTTATGCATTGGGGAAAGTCGCTGGCAACGTCGGTGTCGGCGGCGGCAGGCAGGCTGCTCATGGCGAATAGTCCGGCGAGTGAAAGGTGTCGAATCGTCCGTTGGCCCGGAAATGTCCCTGTGAATATGCTCGGCACGCTAAACCTCGGTCTGGGGTGGATGTTCGTGGGTCATGGTAGCCTGTTTTTGGGGGGCTTAAACACTGTTGTCACCGGCTTTCGGTGACAATTCTTTAACCTGGCGTTTCACACAGCTCCGGATGTGTCGTCTTTTTGTAGTCTGGCTATTCCCGGCTAGCGGCTTGTTCTATAGTTCGGGGATATGAACGACAACATTCCGAAAGATAAAAGGTCCGAATCATGGCAACGCTGAAGGCGCTGGTGGTGGATGATGCCAGCTTTGTGAGGGATCTGGTCAAGCGAACAGTGCGTCAGCGTTTCCCGGTGATTGAAACCACCGATGCCCAGAACGGTCGCCGGGCCCAGTCACTGATGTCACGCACGGTGTTCGATCTGATCCTGTGTGACTGGGAGATGCCCGAGATGTCTGGCCTGGAGTTGCTGCAGTGGATGCGTCAGCAGCCCCAGTATGCGAAAACACCGTTCATCATGATCACCAGCCGTGGTGACAAGAATCATGTGGTGGAGGCCGTCAAGGGTGGGGTGTCCGAGTACCTGGGCAAACCCTTCAGTCCCGAGGGGCTGAGCAACAAGATCATCAAGGTCATGGGGCGACGGCTGAAAGATGCCATGGACCGCAGCGGCAAATCCATGGGCGGCCCTGCCGAAGCCTTCAAGGAATCCGCGACCCTGCTGACTCAGAAGCGTGAATCGGCAGAGCCAGCAGCACCTGCACGTCCGGGCAGGCTATCCACAACCGCGGCTACCTCGGGCCGCCCGGCCATGAGCGTGGCGTCGGTGCGGTTTTCAGACAGCACCCTCCGATCCGTTATCAAGGATATTACCCTCACGGAGGTCCGGGTGATCGCCAAGCGGGACCAGCAGTTTCCGGGCATTCTTGATCAGGCTGTGGTCGATGTTGAAGTGGCCGAGGGGCAGGTGGCGCGGCTGAACGGTTATGTGCATCAGTTGCAGGCGGTGGACAAGCGCCAAGACACCGACTTCGTGAGCGTGACCATCCGGTTTGTTGACGAAGACCCGAAGAAACTCGAAGACCTCTCCCGCTTTATTGCCCGCTTCCGCAGTGGTGGCGGTTAAGCCCCTCAGGAAGCGGTCTCAGGCAACCTTTCCGCCAGCCGTTCCCGGGGAAAATGGCAGATAAACTCGCTGCCATCGCCAATTTGGCTGCGGATTTCCAGGTTGCCGTCGTGGTTCAGCAATACGTGCTTGACGATGGCCAGCCCCAGGCCGGTTCCCCCGGTTTCCTTGTGGCGGCTGGGGTCGGCGCGATAGAAGCGTTCGGTGAGCCGCGGAATATGGACCGGGTCGATACCAATACCGGTATCCTTCACCGACAGATGTCCGCCATCGCGGTCCGTCTCCCAGATAACAGTAATGCTCCCTCCAGCCGGTGTGTACTTTACTGCATTGAATATCAGGTTGGAAAAGGCGCTTCGTAGCTGGCTCTCGTCGCCGGTCAGCAAATGACGATCGCCAATGCTGACATTGAACTCGTGGCCCTGCTCACCGCTGAGTGCCTTGGCGTCATAGCAGATCTGATGAATCATCGCCCGTATGTCTGTCACGGCATCGCTGACGGTCTGCTCGCCGGTTTCAATCCTGGACAGCAATATCAGATCGGTAATCAGCGCTTCCATGCGTGAGGATTGATGGGCCATGGTGTTGATGGCGCGCCGCCACTTGGGTGGCAGGTCATCGGCGTTGTCCACCAGGGTTTCCAGGTAGCCACTGATCACCGTCAGGGGCGTTCTCATTTCATGGGATACGTTGCCAACAAAATCACGCCGCATCTGTTCGAGTTGATAGAGACGGGTAACGTCCTTGGCCACGATCAGGCGGTCATCGTCGCCAAACAGGCTAATCTGGATCTGCAGGTGAATATGCGGTTTTGCCGGTGAATTCAGTTCCAGCGGTTCGCGGTAGTCCCTGGAGTCGAAATAGGCCTTGAAAGCCGGATTGCGGATCAGGTTATGGATTAACTGGCCCCTATCCGAGCTGCGGCGAAAGCCAAGCAGATGTTCCGCGGATCCGTTCCACCACTCCATGGCGCCGCGTGAATCGGTCATGATCACGCCATCGCGCATGGCGTTGGTGGATTCCTGGACCCGGTTGATCTGGGCGCGCAGTTTGTCCTGGGTCCGGAGGTGGTTCTGATGAAGCTTGTGGAGGCCGTCGAAAATATCACCCCACAGGCCGACGCTTTGCGGGGCTTCATCGCTGGCACTGGGGTTGCCAAGCCAGTGGTACAGGCGCTTGGCCTGGGCCAGGGTCCACCAGAGGTAGGCCAGCAGCCCCACCGTCAGCCCGTAAAGCGGTTTGCCAAAGAAGAGCCCGATTGCCGTACAGGCAATCAGGAATGCGATGATCCATCGCACATACTTTGACCAGTTGTGTTGCATTACTGCTGCCCCTGAGTCAGTTCCGGGCCCCGGTTCGTTGGGGTTCGAGGGCACCGCTTCGGTTGTGACTATGCCGCCCTCGTCGAGAACCGGTAGCCGGTGCCGCGCACTGTCTGGATCAGGTGATCGTATTGGTCGCCGAGGGCCTTGCGCAAACGGCGTATGTGAACATCGACCGTCCGCTCCTCAACGTAGACGTTTCCGCCCCACACCTGGTCCAGCAGTTGGGACCGAGTATAGACCCGTTCCTGGTGCGTCATGAAGAACTGAAGCAGTCGATATTCCGTCGGGCCAATGTTGAGCGCGCCGGTCAGTGTGGTTACCCGGTGCCCTACCGGGTCGAGTGTCAGGCCATCCACCTCAATGGGCGTTTCCACGCCAGGGGGCGTGGCGCGGCGTAGCACAGCCTTGAGCCGTGCCACCAGTTCCCTGGGCGAGAAGGGTTTGGTGATGTAGTCGTCCGCACCCACTTCCAGGCCCTGGATCTTGTTGTCTTCCTCAACCTTGGCCGTCAACATGATGATGGGAATTTCAGCGGTCGCTTCTTCTTTCTTCAGGCGCCTGGCCAGTTCCACGCCGCTGGTGCCTGGCAGCATCCAGTCGAGGAGTATGAGATCGGGCTGTTTATCAACGATCAGGGCATGCGCTTCGCGGGCATCCGCTGCCTCAATGTAGTCGTAGTCGGCCATTTCGAGGGCAACGGCGATCATTTCGCGAATGGGAGCCTCGTCATCGACGATCAGGACAGTTTTTCCAGTCATGAGCATTAACCTGTGTCATACCGAGTATTGTTGCTGCCTCATTACAACCGGGTAGTGTTACAAGTATATGACAGTAGCAGGCTGTGTCCGGATTTGTTCGCCTAACTGATGATTCGGTCAACCAGCAAACCAGCGAAAACGGCGAACCCCGCCCAATTATTGTTGAGGAATGCCTTGAAGCAACCATCCCGTTCCCGGAAGCGGGCCAGATGCTGCTGGAAAACAAACAGGCAGGCCATGGCGACAAGGCCCAGGCAGTAGAATACACCCAGTTCAGCCTGCTGACCCACCAGGATAAGGATCAGCACCACCAACGCCTGCAGTACCGCGATCACCGCCCGGTCGGCCTCGCCGAAAAGAATGGCCGTGGACTTGATGCCGATCCGGACGTCGTCATCTCGGTCGACCATGGCGTAGAGGGTGTCGTAGGCGACGGTCCAGAGGACGTTGGCGGTAAACAGTAGCCAGGCCAGCCGCGTGACCTCACCGGCCTCAGCGGCCCAGGCCATGGGGATGGCCCAGGAAAACGCCGCGCCGAGAAAAAGCTGGGGCAGATGGGTGTAGCGTTTCATGAACGGATATATGAAGGCCAGAACCACACCGCCAAAGGAAAGGTAGAGTGTCAGCGTGTTGGTAAATAACACCACCATCAGGAAGGCCACCAGGCAGATGCCCGCAAACAGGGCCACCGCTTCCCAGGCTTCAATGCGGCCGGAGGTCAGCGGGCGGTCCTTGGTGCGTTTTACATGGCGGTCCACCTTGCGGTCGGCAAAATCATTGATGGCACAGCCGGCGGCCCGCATCATGAAAACGCCCAGGGTAAACACGATGAAATTGCCGATACCGGGAAACCCGTCAGCGGCCAGCCACAGTGCCCAGTAGGTCGGCCATAACAGGAGGAGGCTGCCAATGGGGCGGTCGAGGCGCAACAGGCGGGTATAGTCTGCAAGGCGGGCCTGGATGTGATCGGGCACGGCATTGGGCAGCATGGGCTTGGTCCGTATCGGGTGAAGTTCGGGCAACTGAGCCGGGATTATAGCCAGCGGCGGGGTATGGGTTAAAGGGCGGGGGATGAATGGCTGGGATCCGAGTCGAACAGGGTTGGCAAAAAATACTCGCCCACCAGCAGGGAGCGGTTGCCACTGAAAAACCGTGAACGTCTTGCCGCCAGAGGCTGGGCGCTTATGGTGCGTTGGCAAAGGCCGGTTTCGAATGGGCCCCGTTGCCATTCGGGCTGGCTGAACAGGTAAGCACCAAGGGGCCTGCGGCCGAGGTTGCGCAAGCGCCGGCCAGGCCCCGCCAGCGTTGCCAGCGGAATGATGGTGCGGGCAAGGACCCAGGGCGTGTTATCCCCATTCAGGCTTACCTCGCGAATCCAGGCGTTCTGGCGTGGGGGGATGCCCAGCGTGCGTGCTTCTTCGAGGGTTGGCCGGGCAAACCCTTCGCGCAGGATATCCACACGAAAGCGGTACCGGCACCGAAGCTGAAGGGCGCGGGTGAGAGAGCCTTCCAGCTTGAGCCAGTGGCCCAGCGGGCCGTGTATATCTGGCTCTCTCAGCCCGGCAGCGGAAAAAGACCGGTACCAGTCCGTGGGTGGAATACGCATTATCGTATGGTTGTCAGCCACGACAGCCGCGGACAGCTCAAAGCCCCTTAACGGCATAAATTCCCGGGGCGTTGCGCCAGTAACCCTTATAGTCCATGCCGTAGCCAAACAGGAAGCGGTCTTCTACCTCCAGGCCGGTAAAGTCGGCCTTGAGATCCGGTCTCGCCTTGCGGTCGTGTTGTTTGTCGACCAGTACCGCCGTCAGGACCTCTTTGGCGCCATGGGCGAGGCAGTAATCCACAATGGCGCAGAGGGTCGTACCTTCGTCGAGGATGTCATCGACGATCAGTACGGTGCGGCCGTTCATGTCCGCCTCCGGCTGCAGTTTCCATTCCAGGATGCCGCCAGTGGTTTCCTGCCGATAGCGTGTGGCGTGGAGATATTCCGCCTGTACCGGGAACGTGAGCCGTGGCAGCAACTGGCCAGTGAGGATCAGTCCGCCATTCATCACGCAGAACAGCAGGGGGTTGGTGTTCTTCAGGCGCCCGGTGATGTCGTCCGCAAGGGACTGGATGGCGGCCTGAACCTGCTGCTCGCTCACCAGGCAGTCGGCTTCGGCCATTACCTGATTCAGTTCGGCGACGGTATCGGTCATAGCGGTCGGGTCCTGTCGTAAAACGGTCGATTATACCGGAGGAGAGGCGCCGAAGGGAGGGGGCGTTTTGCGGGTGCGGCCCCGGTATTTATGGGTATTGGCAGAAAACCCGTTGAATGGCTGTCTGCGCTGGCATTGGTCAACGCTGCGGCGATGGGTATGATGGGTTCCCGGTGGCAGCGGTGTCTGGACGGAGCAACAATGACTTGCGCGCATGATTGTCTGACAATTACTATCGCGCCTTGATGAATTTCGGAGGAGTGGCATGAAGAAGTGGCAGTGTGTTGTCTGTGGATTTATTTACGACGAGGCGGAGGGCTGGCCCGACGACGGTATCGAGCCTGGAACCGCCTGGGAAGATGTGCCTGAAGATTGGGAGTGCCCGGATTGCGGCGTGGGCAAGGAAGATTTCGAGATGATTGAGATCGGCTGATACGCCGGTATTGACGAACAGGTTTGGAGAGCAGGTAATGAGCATAGACGCCCCCATCGTGATTGTGGGTACCGGATTGTCAGGCTATTCACTGGCCAGGGAAATCCGCAAGCAGGATAAGGAAACGCCGATTGTGATGGTCACGGCGGACGATGGCTTCAGTTACTCCAAACCCATGCTTTCCACCGGTTTCACCAAGGGCAAGGAGGCCGATGAGCTGGCCCAGGCCTCGTCGGATACCATGGTGGAGCAGTTGGACCTGGAGTTGCGTACCCACACCACAGTTACCGGTATTGATCCGGACGCCCACGAACTGGTGCTGGGTGATGAACGGCTGGGCTACAGCAAACTGGTACTGGCCTGGGGCGCGGACGTGATTCGCCTGTCCATAGCCGGGGATGGCCATGAGCGCGTGTTCTCCATCAACGATCTGATGGACTATCGTGCTTTTCGCAAGGCTCTACAGGGCAGGAAGCGGGTGGCCATCATGGGTGCCGGTCTGATCGGCTGCGAGTTTGCCAATGACCTGCGTAACGGGGATGTCGAAGTGGATGTGATTGCCCCCTCCGATGCCCTGATGCCAGGCCTGCTGCCGGCGCGTGCCGCGCAAGCGGTGCGTGAGGGTCTCGAAGAACTGGGTGTCCGGTTTCATCTGGAGACGGTGGTGGAGCACATTGCCGAGAGCGGCGACGGCGTGCGCCTGAGCCTGGCCAATGGCGAGCAGTTGGATGCCGACCTGGTGATTTCTGCGGTGGGGCTGCGGCCGCGCACGGAGCTGGCGGCCGCGGCGGGCCTTGAGACCAATCGTGGAATCGTGGTGAACCGTGCCCTGGAAACGTCGGCAGCGGATGTTTACGCCCTGGGTGATTGCGCGGAAGTGGATGGACACGTGCTGTTGTATGTTTTGCCGTTGATGGCCTGTGCCCGCTCACTGGCCAAAACCCTGGTGGCCGAACGCACCGAGGTGAAATACGGCACCATGCCGGTCATGGTCAAAACCCCCTGCTGCCCGACAGCTGTCTGCCCGCCACCGGCCAATGCGACGGGCGACTGGGAGGTGGAGGCAGATGGCCAGGATGTCCGTGCCCTGTTCAAGAGCGACTCCGGCGAGGTGCTGGGGTTTGCGGTGACCGGTCGTTACGCAGTGGAGAAGCAGGCCCTGTCGAAGGAGGTTCCGCCGATCCACAACTGATTGGTGGCATCGGGATTGCGAAAATCCCCGGCTTGCGGTAGAAACTCATTCGTGAGCTAACGAAATCGACAGGAGCAGGCATGCTTGAAGTAACCAGAAAACTGGTGGATCTGCTGGATCTTGCCCCCATTGGCGATGACCATTTCCAGGGCGACAGCGAAGATCTTGGCTTTCCCAACGTGTTTGGTGGCCAGGTACTGGGCCAGGCACTGATGGCGGCCAGCCGCACGGTGGAAGGGCGTCTGCCTCATTCCCTGCATGCCTATTTTTTGCGCCCCGGCAACCACAGCATGCCCATCGACTACGAAGTCCAGCGGGTTCGTGACGGCGGCAGTTTTTCCGTGCGCCGGGTGATTGCGCGCCAGGATGGCAAGGAAATCCTTACCGGATCCATGTCGTTCCAGGTTGCGGAAGAGGGCTTTGAGCACCAGTTGGACATGCCGGCGGCGCCGGACCCCGAGAGCCTCAAATCCGAGCAGGAATACGGCAGGTTACTGGCACCCCACGTACCAGAGCGCCACCGTGACACCCTGACCCGGGACCGCCCCATTGAGATCCGGCCTGTGGACCCGGTGAACCCGCTGAAGCCGGAGCCGCGTCCGCCCTATAAGCAAAGCTGGTTCCGGACCCAGGGTCACCTCCCGGATGACCCGGTGCTGCACCGGTGCCTGTTGACCTACGCCTCTGACTTCTCTTTCCTGGGCACTTCCCTGAATCCCCATGGCGTAACCTTCATGAGCAAGCAATTGCAGGTGGCCAGCCTGGATCATTCCATCTGGTTCCATCGTGAGTTCCGTATGGACGAGTGGTTGCTCTATGACAAGGACAGCCCCAGCGCGTCCGGCGGGCGTGGCTTCAATCGCGGTAATTTCTTTGACCGCCAGGGCCGGCTGGTGGCGTCGACCACCCAGGAAGCGCTGATCCGACAGCGGGGCTAGCCGATCTTTCGTTTGTTGTCCTGAATGTTGCGTTCGCTCAGCCATAGGGTCATTTCATCGAAGGGCAATGGTGGGGTCAGGATGTAGCCCTGGACCATGTCGCAGCCCATCGCTTCCAGCAGTTTCATCGTCTCTTCGCTCTCCACACCCTCGGCCACAACGCGATAGCCGAGGCTGTGGCACATCTCAATAGTGGTCTGGACAATCACCCGGTCATCGGCCTGGGTGGCCAGGTCAGTGACCAGTGAGCGGTCGATCTTGATCTCGCTGGCGGGCAGTTGCTTGATGTAGGAGAGCGACGAGTAGCCGGATCCAAAGTCATCAATGGACAGCGGAATGCCGGTCGCGTGCAGGGAATTGAGCGCGCGCAGGGAATTGACCGGATCCTGCATCATCGAGGTCTCGGTGACCTCCAGGGTGATAGCTCCCCGATGGACGTGGTAACGGCTCATTAACCTTTGAACAAACAGCGGGAAGTCCGGTTCCCGTAGGTTATTGGGTGAGATGTTCACGGAGATATTGTGCGGACAGCCGTTGTCCAGCAATCGGCTCCTCAGTTCCAGGGACTGCTCCAGCGCCCAGCGGGTCAGCGGTTTGATCAGCCCGGTCTGTTCAGCAAGAGCGATCAGTTCGTCGGCGGGTATCGGTTTTTTTCGGCCGGGCCAGCGAATCAAAGCTTCCAGGCCGACCACGTTCCGGGTTTTCAGTGACAGCTTTGGCTGCAGGTACAGGGCGAGTTCGCTGTGCCGCAGCGCATGTCGCAGCTCAGACACCAGAGTGAGACGGTCGGCACTGTAGGAGTCCCGGAAGGGCTGATAATGGGCCAGCCCCCGATCCCGGGCATCTCTGGAACCCTGGGCAATAAAGGCGCGCCGGATCAGCGTGGTGGCGTCGGTGGCATGATCTGGATAAATGGCCGTGCCGGTACGCGGGTCCAGCGGCAATTGCATGCCCAGGTAATCCAGCGGTGCGCGGATTTCCTCCAGTGCACGGACGATGGCGCGGGGTGTCTTCGCAAGAACGTCTGCCTCTACAACAAAACCGAAGGTGGCCGTTTCCAGCGAAGCCAGATAGAAATTCTGCTGCTCGGTCGATTCGACCGGGCATATGCCCGGGAGCTCCCCCACGACACTGTTGAATCGCCGAGCGGCGAGTTCGATCAGCCGGTCGGTATTGCGGTGCCCAAGGGTTTTGGTGATGGCCGGAAGGTTGGTTAGATGAATCACCGCGATGGAAAAACGCCTGTCCGGCTCCCGGGTAATCAGTTCGTTGATTGTCATCTCCAGGCAGGTACGATTGGGCAGTCCGGTTAACGGGTTGTGCAGGGCCTGGTCGATCAGCCTCAGCTCTGCCGCACGCCTTGCCGCCATGGCGGTAATTTCCGCCTCCCGGGCGCGGACCTTGTCTTCACGCTCCTGGTAGAGCCGGGCCGCCAGGGCGATGGTCAGCAGGATGGCTTCAAGCGCCGATCCGATTTCCATACCATAGGCGGTCACAAAGTTGGTGGGAACAAGCCCGTACTTGTTGGCGGCGGTGACAGCGCTCCCCAGGGTGAGCAATCCCCAGGCGATGGTGTAGTAGCTGGCCTGGGGGTTGCCTCTGATCCATTGCAGGGGGCCGATCACCGTCAAAAGCAGGCAACTGGGAATGGCGAGGGCAACCGTAAGCCTGCTGGCTACGCTGTAGTCGGTCAGGAAGGTGATCACGGCCACCACAAGGTTGACCACCACCGTATACCACACCAGCCTGTCCATCCTTGGGCTGGTGGACGGGAGGTTGAGAAAGGCACGGGAAAACAGCAGGGTGAATATCAGCGCCGTCGGCACAGTCAGCATCATCGCCTGGTTGTGCAACCAGGGCGACCCGGGCCAGAGCAATTGGTAGGTGCTGCCATTCAGGCTGCCGATCAACAGCAGATAGCCCAGGGTGGAAAGCACATACAGCAGGTACATTTGCTCCCGTAGCGCCAGGAAGATAAACAGGTTGAAGAAAATAACCATGATCAGGATGCCGTAGTAGATTGCGTGCATCTGGTCTTCGATGGTCGTTGCTTCAAAGAAGTCGCGGGGGTTCCACAACCTTACCGGAATCTGCATGGCTCCCTGGGTCCGGACACGCAGTATCACCTGATAATCGCTTTCCGGATCGGTTTCAAAGGAAAACAGGAAATTGCGGTGTTGGATCTGGCGCTGGTCAAACGGGAAATGGTCACCGGTCGGGATGCGTTGCCGGACGACGCCGTTCTCAAGCAGGTAAAAGGTGATTTCGTCGAGTTGCGGGTAGCGTATCTCCAGTAATTTACGTTCGCCCGGTATGGCCGATACAGGAATACGAAGCCACACGGTGTCGCGGATGTAGCCGAAGTTCGGACTTTCGCCTTCCAGTGACTGCCAGCGGTCGGAAGCAAGAGCCTCCTTGAGATCCATCTGTTCCGCGGGTGCCACCCGGATGTAGTCCATATCCGGCTCTGCAAACCCGGATGGGGCCGGGCTTGCCTGGGTTCCGAAAGCCATTATGATCAATGCACCCGTCAGGGCGAAAAACTGAACAATATGGCGCACGTAGTACCGATGTTGTTGTGATTGTCAGATCAAGTATGGCTTTAACTGATCGGGTGCTCAAGGACGAAATGGCCGGTTTGTAGGGATCGCCCAACACGGGCGTTACAGTGCTTCCAGCCACTCCCGCACCCAGGGGATGGCTTCCAGCTCTGGTTCGGCGGTTTCCAGGGCGTCTATCCGCAGCGTCTCGCCCACTTTCCGGGCTGAGGTTTCGTAAAAGGCCTCCTCCATAAGCCCACCGGCACCGCAAAAAGTGTCACCATAGGAGCTGTCGCCAAGCACGATAACCCCGAAAGCGCGCCCGGGCTGCTGGGGCAGTTGTTCACGAAGCTGGAGGTAGAATGGAAGCAGGTTTGGCGGAAGTTCGCCCTGACCGGTAGTGGAGGTGCAGATTAGTACCGGTTCGTCGTTCTCGGATACCTCCTCCAGTGTTGGTTCCTCAAGGACGGTGATCCGGTGACCTTCCTGTTCCAGGGTTTTCTTCAGGGTACGTGCCGTCAGCAGGGCGCCGCCGTAAACGCTGCCAACAAGAATCCGGATAGAGGCCATGAGTTTTCCCGTTCGTTCGTAGTGGCAGTCATCTTTGGGCCCTGCCTGTATTGCGGCACGATCATAACGGGTGAGGTGGCAGGGCTCAAGAACCCGTGCCAGGTGTGCTTGCTTCCTTGTTGGAGGTTCGTACCCGCGGGGCGACACGGTTACGTCCGTCTTCCTTGGCGCTGTACAGGTGAACGTCGGCCTGTTTCAGCAATTCGTCCACCGTGCCGGTCTTGGCGATGGAGCAGATGCCTGCACTGATGGTGACCGGCATGCGTTGGCCGGCGAAGGAGAACTCGGCGCTGGCCACCTCAGAGCGCAACCGTTCGGCCAGCGTCAGGGCCTGGAGCAGCGATGTGTCCGGCAGCAGGATCAGGAATTCCTCTCCGCCCCATCGTGCGGCCACATCGGCCTGGCGAATGACGGTTTGCATCAGCTCCGAGAAGGACCGCAGCACCTCATCGCCGGCGTCGTGACCGAAATCGTCGTTGATGTGTTTGAACAGGTCCAGGTCTATCAGGACAACGGAGAAGTGGTGGCCGGAACGCCGATACCGTGAGTATTCCTCGTTAAGCCGGTGCAGCATATCCCGACGGTTGGAAAGGCCGGTCAGTTCGTCGGTGCGGGCCGCGTGTTCGTGGGTACGGGCGAGGTCCATCAGCTCATTACGGGCTTTCAGACGGCTGGCTTCCAGCACAAAACAGAAGATGGACTCAAAGGTCAGCGTGGCGAAGAAGCGTATCTTGAAATCGGTGCTGTATTCCGCGGTGACCAGTGGTAATTCCGGAAACTGGAAGACGACAACCGCAAGCAGACAACAGAACAACAGTACCGCTGTGCCGGTTTTCAGGTCGGTCAGGTAAAACAACAGGGGCGGGAAAACATAAAACCAGAGCGGGCCGGTGTTATTTTCGCCGCCGGTTACGATCAGATACCCGAATAACAGGCCGACGATGGAGATCATGCCAACCTTCTGGCGGCGGCGGTTGCCGGACCGTGCGAAGGCGAGCATGTTCACGGCCACCAGTGCCGCAAAGAGCCAGAGTGACCAGGCATGGGCCGTGTGGGTTGCGAACCAAGCCTTGGCACCGATGCCCAGCAGAAACAGGATGGCCATGGCTGACAGGCCGGTCAGCAGGCGGGATACCTGCTCTTCCTCGCTTTCGTCGACAATTTGCTGGTTGGGATCAGGGAGTCTGGTCATGAAGCTCTTGTTATTGTTGATTCACTACGCAGGCTGCGTGGTTAGCGATTATGGGTCAGGTTAGTCGAAGCGGAAAGTCTTTACAGCGACTTTGGTCAAGCAATCACCATCATGACCGTTTTGTTTCATTTTCATGGCAAAAAATTTATAGTTGCCGCCGTAAGAACGTGAAACAGCAACTCCCTGTGTCCCCCTGTTGCGAGACCTGACGTATATGGCCGGCAAAAACGGATTTCTCGATACTCTCCTGACCAGTCCATCGACCGAACGTTACCGAGTCGGCTTCAGTTTCCTGTTCCTGCTCTGTATTTTTCTTGCCGTCGGGCAAATCAGCAGCGGCATGCCCAACAGCATGCTGTTGATGGCCGCAGCGGTTATCGGCGGCTATATGGCTATCAATATTGGGGCCAACGATGTCGCCAACAACGTTGGTCCTGCCGTAGGTTCCGGGGCGTTGTCACTGGGTGGCGCGGTTCTGATCGCTGCCGTATTCGAGGCAGCGGGCGCCATTATTGCCGGTGGTGATGTGGTCTCTACCATCAAGGGGGGCATTATCGCCGCTGAGCGGCTCGACGATGTCAGTGCCTTTGTCTGGTTGATGACCGCAGCGCTGCTGGCGGGCGCGCTCTGGCTCAACCTGGCAACCTGGATGGGCGCGCCAGTGTCCACCACGCACTCCATTGTCGGCGGCGTGCTCGGTGCGGGTATCGCCGCCGGTGGCTGGGGCATTGCCGACTGGGCTGTCATGGCCAAGATTGTTGCCAGCTGGGTGATCTCTCCGGTGATGGGGGGCGTGCTGGCGGCCCTGTTCCTGTATGCCATCAAGAAAACCGTGCTGTACCGGAAAAACGTCGTGTCGGCGGCAAGGCTCTTCGTACCCTGGCTGGTGGCCATCATGGCCTGGGCGTTTGGTACCTACCTGATGGTCAAGGGGGTCAAGAAGATTGTTGAGGTGGACTTCCTGGGAGCCTCGCTGGTTGGCTTGGGTGTGGCGGCTGTCATCTTCTTCCTGATGAGGGCGCTGGTTGGCCGCCGGGCCGCCACTATGGAGAACAGCTCTGCCGGCGTGAACACCTTGTTCACCTGGCCGCTTATTTTTGCCGCCGCCCTGCTCAGTTTTGCCCATGGTGCCAACGATGTTGCCAACGCCATCGGTCCCCTGGCGGCCATCAACGACGCGCTGTCGGCGGGTGCGGTGGTAACCGCCGCCTCCATTCCATTGTGGGTAATGCTGGTGGGCGCCCTTGGTCTTGCGGTCGGCCTCATGCTGTTTGGCCCGCGCCTGATCAAGACGGTGGGCAGCGAAATCACCGAACTGGATAAAACCCGGGCGTTCTGTATTGCCCTTTCTGCTGCGCTTACCGTGATCATTGCCTCTCAGTTGGGGCTTCCGGTGAGCTCGACGCATATTGCCATTGGTGGTGTGTTCGGTGTCGGTTTCCTGCGGGAGTATCTGAAATCCAACTACGCGACGCAGCTTCACAACATCATGGACAGCCATGAGGAAGAGGAGCGTGAGCGCCTGCGCCCGTTCCTGGAGGATTTCCGCAACGCGTCGGTTGAGCAAATGGAGAACCTGCTCAAGCAGGCCAAGAAAAAGAAGCAGGTGCCCCTGTCCAAGAAAGAGCGTAAGCGCCTCAAGAAGATCTACCGCGAGGAAATGGTCAAACGTTCCCATCTGACCCGAATCATTGCCGCCTGGATTATCACGGTGCCCGCGTCGGCCTGCATGGCGGCGATCCTGTTCTTCACGCTGCGGGGCCTGTTGCTCTAAAGGATAACCGGGGCTGGTTGTCAGGTG
Organism: Marinobacter iranensis; assembly: GCF_029207565.1. Taxonomy (GTDB): domain Bacteria; phylum Pseudomonadota; class Gammaproteobacteria; order Pseudomonadales; family Oleiphilaceae; genus Marinobacter; species Marinobacter iranensis. Next base: position 71,379 of record NZ_JANCMW010000002.1, read on the forward strand.
CCTGTTTGGCCCATACTATTTCTGATATGGGAGGTGTTTTTCCTCCCCAATAATTGCAACTTGTCCGGGGATTGATTCATGAGTTCAGCAGAAGAAAGCCGTCAGGCGAAGGTGATTGACGAGCTCAGGGTGTTTATCAAGAAGGTCCTCAGTGACCCGACAATTGCGGTGAAATCGGTGGAAATTGCCCGTAAATACCGTAATCAGCCCGGTGCCAACGAGCTTATCGCCCGGGAGATCAGCGCTAACACAACGATTCGCATTCCGGAAAACTGGAGCAGCGCCGATCATATGTTTTTAGAGATTCTGGACGAAGTGCTTGATGATGAAGAGGCGCTTTACTGAGCCGTTCTGCTTTGGCTAAAGCGGAGTGGGTGAACGGGGCGGCACAGGCTTCAGAAACACGCTGTGAATACCTCCCTGTACGCTCGGCTCCGCCATCCATGGCTCCGCACGGTTTCTGAAGCCTGTTCCGCCCCGCTCACGGTGAATCCGTGCTCGGCGCCGCGCGACTCTTGGAAGAGGAGGGCCCTCGACCCTCGGGTTTCTGACCGGGCAGGGTGAAGTCAGGCCTGCTGAGCTCCAGTCTCATGCAGTTTCAGTACGGCATCTGCCATCTGATCCAGGATTTCCATTTCGTCCTGGATCCCTTCATCCGCTGATAGTTCCCGCTGCTCTTTCAATATGTCTGCCAGGATTTCTTTTGTGGTCAATGGGTTGGCCAATACCACCCGAAATACTATGCATGGGAAGCTGAAGTAACGTGACGGTTCCAGTCGTGTCCGGGAGACAAACGCCTTGCCCCGCTCACGCTGGGTTTTCTGCAGGAATTTGGTGATGCGGTTCAGAGACGTGTTCAGCCGCTCGGCCTGCAGGGGATCGGCGACAGAGAGCGCTTGCTGCACCTTTTCGGGACAATAGCGGTAGGTCAGAATATTGAGCTCGGGTTTGGTGATTAGCTCGAAATCCGTCTCTGCGTTAATCATTTCCGCGAAGGTTCTGGCCTTGTCGATGCCCTGGTCGATGAGGATCTCGTAGCCTTCCCGAGCCAGGATTTTCAGCCCCGACTGGATCAGCATGGACATGCCCGGCCGTGAGCCTTCCAGAGTGGTGCTGCCCAGATCCCGGGAGCCCTTACGGATGATGTATTGGGCGTGATGCTCAACGGCGCTTGCCAGGCCCGGGTCGCGGAACACGACCAGGCCGGCGCCCATGGGTACGTAGAGCTGCTTGTGGGCATCAAAGGTGACCGAGTCTGCCTTTTCGATGCCCCGCATCAGGTGCCGGTGGGTGCGTGAGAACAGGGTTGGCCCGCCCCAGGCGGCGTCCACGTGGAAGTGGGCGCCGAATTCCCGGGCGATGTCCGCCATGGCGTCCAGAGGGTCGACGTTGCCGGTTTCAGTGGTGCCGGCGATGCCGCAAATGGCCATGACGCGGATTTTCTGGCGGTGCAGTTCCAGGCACTTTTCCCGCAGCGCATCGGTGTTGATGCGGTTGTCGTCATCGGTGTCCACGGGCACCAGGAAGTCCCGGCCCAGCCCCAGTACATCGGCGGCTTTGCGCAGGGAGTAATGTCCACGGCGGGAGACGAGTATGGCTGCGCCTTCACAGCCGTAATAGCGCAATGCCCGGAACAGCCCTTCCTGATGGATGCCGCGGAAGCTGCCTTCGGCGGGGAAGGCGTTGTTCCGCGCCACCCACAGTGCGGTCAGGTTGGCGACGGTACCACCCGAGCACATGGCCCCCAGGGCGTAGCGGGGGTCGTGCATCCACTTGCGGTAGAAGGCGCCGTCCTGTTCGTAGACCAGCCTGTGGATCATGCCCAGTACCTGGCGCTCCATGGGGGTGAAGGCCTTGGAGGTTTCGGTTTTAACCAGGTTCTGGTTAAGGGCAATCATGATCTTGGACAGCGGCAGCATGAAGTAGGGCAGCGCGGATGTCATGTGGCCGATGAAGCTGGGAGATGCTGTATGTACCGAGTTGGCGACCAGTTTGTCGAGCAGGAACTGGGCCTGTTCCGAGACGAAGATGGGTTTTTCGGGAATGGCGTAATCCGAGAAGTCTTTCTCGACGTCGGAAAGATCCCGTTCAACCGCAACGATGTGTTCCTGCAGGAAGCCGGCAAGGTTGCGGGATATGTTCTGGTCAATCCGGCTCAGGGTGGATTCAGGTGCCTCGGGCACGGTGAATACACGATACATGGCCTCTACTGAGGCCTGGGCGGATTTTTTCTTTCCGGTCATAGGTGCCACACACTATCAGTGGTCATTCGCCAAGCCTGTCCCGGGCGCTCTGTTCTCCCTGAGGGGGCGTAGTATACGGTGTCGTGAAACCATACGCTACAGCATGGCCCCTGCCTGGTGGGAGGGTCAAAGTATCTCCCGGTGTACGTCCAGTATGGCAGCGTCGATGCGTTCCTGTATGGCTTTTTCGATCTGGTCGAGGCGCTGGGAGATCTGCTGGGAGGATCCGCCAAGGGCGGCGATGGTCCAGGTGACGCAATCTAGGGCGTCCTGGTCGGCGGTTTCGGCGACGGCGAGGTCGGGTTCTTTGCCCCAGACGGCTTTCATGGCGGTGAAGGCTTTGCGTTTGGCTTTGAGGTCTTCGCAGGCGTAGAGCTGGAAGTGTAGGGTCAGGATGCCCACGTGCGGGGTGATGACTGGCTGCTGGGGGTTGCCTTGGTTCAGGAGTTTTCTCAGGGCTTCAGACATCTCTATGCTTCCGGCTTTGGTGCTGGAACCGGTGGGGGAGGACTTGCCAAAACACGCTCCTTCGGCACATCCATGTGGCGCTTGGGCTCCGCCATCCATGGCTCCGCACAGTTTTGGCAAGTCCTCCCCCACCGGTTCGCTAACAATTCAGGTGGAGTCCATCAGGTTGGTCTTCATAACAGCCTGATGGACGTCCAAACTAGCCTACTACAGGCGTTGCCCGTTTGATAATGGCTGCCGGGTTGGTGCCGGAGGGCAGGTTGCCGTAGTTCAGGCCGCCGTTGTGTTCCAGCCGGGAGGCGCAGAAAGCGTCGGCAACGGCGGTGTCGGAGTTTCTCAGCAGCAGCGAGGCCTGCATCAGCAGGGCCAGGCGGTCCACCAGGTTGCGGGCGCGGTATTCGACGTCGCTGATGTCGGCGAAGTCGTTCTGCAGTTGGGCCAGGAAGCGGTCAAATCTGGCATCGCTACCCCGGGCTTCGGCGGCTTCGTTGAAGAAGGCGTCGAGGGTGTCCGGTTCTTTCTGCAGGGCGCGTAGGGTGTCCAGGCACTGGACATTGCCGCTACCTTCCCAGATGGCGTTGACCGGGGATTCCCGCAGCAGGCGGGGCATGATGCAGTCTTCCATCACGCCGCTGCCGCCGATGCACTCCATGGCCTCGTAGGCGTGGTTGGGGGTGCGTTTGCAGATCCAGTATTTACCCACGGGTGTGGCCAGTCGGGCCAGCAGGCGTTCGTGTTCGAGGTGCTGGTTGTCCAGCGACCGGGCGACGCGCATGGTGTAGGCGAGAGCGGCTTCGCTTTCCAGGGCCAGGTCCGCGAGGACGTTCTGCATCAATGGCTGCTCGCTGAGGCGGTTGCCGAAGGCGCTGCGGTGGTGGCAGTGGTGGCTGGCCTGGGCGAAGGCCTGGCGCATGCCGGCGGAGCTGCCAATCATGCAGTCGAAGCGGGTCATGGCGACCATTTCGATGATGGTGGGCACACCACGGCCTTCCTCGCCGACCATCCAGGCCAGGGCGCCGCGCAGTTCCGCTTCGCTGGAGGCGTTGGCAACGTTGCCCATCTTGTTTTTCAGGCGCTGGATCTGCCAGGGGTTTTTGCTGCCGTCCGGGCGCCAGCGTGGCATCAGGAAGCAGGACAGGCCGCTTTGGGTCTGGGCCAGTACCAGGAAGGCATCGCACATGGGAGCCGACACGAACCATTTGTGCCCGACAAGCTCATAGGCCTGGCCCGGGCCCTCGGTGCCGGTGGCGTAGGCGCGGGTGGTGTTGGCCCGCACGTCGCTGCCGCCCTGTTTCTCGGTCATCGCCATGCCGATGGTGACGGACTGTTTTTCGCTGTCCGGCAGGTTGCGGGGGTCGTAGTTGTTGGCGAGGATTTTGGCTTCCCAGATGGCGGCCAGTTCCGGTTGTTTGCGGATCGATGGGATGGCCGCAAACGTCATGGTGATGGGGCAGCAGTGGGACGCCTCCACCTGGGAGTGCATATAGTACTTGGCCGCCCTGGCCACATGGGCACCTGATCCGGGGTTGGCCCAGGGGCTGCTGTGGAGGCCGTTTTCCATCGCCAGGGACATCAACTGGTGATAGGCGGGATGGAAGTCCACCTGGTCAATGCGGTGGCCGAAACGGTCGTGGGTGTTGAACACCGGCTTGTTCTCGTTGGCGCGGAATCCCAGTTCGATGGTTTCCGTCGCGCCGGCCAAGGCGCCAAACTGTTTCAGGTCGCCGGTCGCTGCCGCTGCACCTTCCCGGGCAACGGCTTCCTGCAGGGCTTTGTCCTGCTCGAACAGGTTGTAGTCCTCCAGGGCCGGTGGCTGGTTGAAGACCTCGTGGGTGACGGCCAGGTAGCGGTCGTCACCAGAGGGTTGTGCTGCGTCCTGCGGCAGGGGCTGGCGGGCGTTCATGTTTACCTCCTGGTGCCAGTCAACCCCTGCATGCAAAAGCAAATGATGGAGTCGACCAGCGGATCATGGTCATTGGTTTCTGCCGGTTCGGTGGCGCCTGCCTGGGCGGGGGACAGTGGCCCCACCAGGCTTTCGGCAATGGCGCCTACAAGGCAGGTACTGCTTTGTCTGGCATCCTGGTCCGGTACGCTGTCTTCTTCGATGCCTTCCCGGATGGCCTGTTCGAACAACTGGGCATAGGCACGGCGAAACTTCAGGCGTTCTTCTTCAACTTTCGGGTCCACCGGCTCGGCGATCAGCGACCAGGCCATTACCGGGCCCCTCAGGGCCCTGTCTGCAAACTGGCGAAGGGCTGTTTCCAGCCGGGTAACGACGTTACCCTCCGTGGCCAGCGCTTCGGCGACCTTGTCCACTTCCCGCTGGGTGGCAATCCTGAAGACCTCTGCAAACAGATGCTCCTTGGACTCAAAATGCCGATAGATGGTTCCCGTGGCGACGCCCGCGCAGGCTGCGATACGGGTGATTTGTGCGCTACGAAAGCCACCGCCGGCAACACATCCGTATGTGCATTCGATAATGCGCCTGCGGGCCTCTGCCTTGCGATTGCGCATTTTTTCAGTTTCCCGATAGGCCATGCGGGTTCCTTATAAGTAGTGAATCATTATTCATTCTTTGTGTCAATCAATCAGGCTGTACAGTTTGATTCATATTGTTGTTTAAAAACAGTGCTGTGGAATCTGTTACAAAAAATTACAAAAAAGGCGTTGTCAGGAAATAGCGTTGAAACCAAAAGCGGATTATAAAGACGCCAAGGCGGGTCAGCAGGCTTTCCCGCTGAGATGGAGCCGCCCGCCGGAACAGGCTTGGTGCGCTCGTTGTAGTGTTTTCGTTGATGGAGAAAATCATGAGTGAATTCGACGAAAGCAATCTGGAGCAATCCGGTAGCTGGACACATGACAGCGACGATACACATTCCATTGCCGGCCGTGCGCGTATCCGCGCTCAGCTTCAGCAGGATATTGAATCGTTTCTGAGCCAGGGTGGTAGAATTCAGGAAGTTGATACGGCATTTCGCTCGGATTCTTCCCGCAAGGTGGATGTCGGCTTCAATAATCGCTCCCTCTGAATTCGTAAGGTCGTAGCCTCGGGGCTGCGGCCTGTTTTGGCGTTGTTATTTTACGCCTGTTTTGACGTCGGTCTCAGAGCCGCGTCCCGCATTCCTCTATGCTGCCCCAAGCAGGATAGCTCGTCCTGTCTTTCGTGACCGTTATACACACCACATTTGACTCTTAAACAGGCCGATCCATGACAGGATTCCTTCGTTTCGCCACATTGGCGCTTCTCGCCATGGCGGTAGTCTTTGCCGGCGTGGTCGTTTTCTTCGGGGATGGCCCGGCAACGTCCCGGGACGGTGCAGCCACCAACGACGCCACCATCGGGGTTCCGCCAGGGCGGGCATTAGCGGAACGGAGTGAAACGCCCTCAAAACTGGTCGGCGAGGCCAGTGCGGCGGTGCCCGATGAGTTGCCGGCATCGCTGGCGGGAACCAGCCTGCCGGGCGGTTGGGCCAGAACCGATGCCAATGGCTCTCTCGTTCCCACACCGCAGTTGCGACAACTGTTCGAATATTACCTTGCCGCCCTGGGTGAGGAGACCTTGCCTCAACTTATTGCTCGAATAGAGCAGGCACTTGATCAACTTGATCAGCCAGCACGCTCGGAAGCCCTGGCCACCCTCGGCGATTATCTGGATTACAAGCTGGCTCTGGGTGACCTGGAAGCCTCCTATGGCAATGCCGGAGCCCTGGATGCCGGGGAAATGCAGCGGCAAATGGCAGAAATTCGCGCCTTGCGGCGCACCTGGATGGATGCAGAGACTGCCGATGCCTTTTTTTCGGCTGACGAAGCCGTGGACCGCTTTCGGGTAGAACAGTTGCGCATCAGAACCGACCCCTCGCTGTCGGATGAACAGCGGGAGCAGGCGCTGGCGCGTGCGGAGCTGGCATTGCCGGCACCGGTGCGCGAAGCCCGCCGGGAAACCCGCAAGTTTACCGACTACCAGCGGGCGCGATCAGAGTTTGCTGACGACCCGGAAGCGCTGAGTGCCTGGCGGGAGCAGCGATTTGGTGAAGAAGCTGCCCGGGAGCTGGAAAAAGTGGAAGCCGAACAGCAGGCCTGGGAAAACAAATGGCAGGCCTACAGCAGGGAACTGGCGAAGCTGGAAGATCTGGGGCTTGCCGGCCCTGAGCGTGAAGCCGCCATTGATTCGCTCAGGGACAATTATTTCGAGGGCACGGAAAAACTGCGCGCGGAAGCCCTCGACTCCATCCGGTAACATTCCATTCATCTGGTGATGATAGCCTGGGCCGACGGATCAGCTGCAGGCTCTGCCACCGCCGCTTGCGGGCGTGTATGATGGGGCGGTAGCCCCATTTTCCACAGGAGGTGTTCCGTGAGCTTTTCGGCAAACCGCGTTTTCCCAACCACTCGTCTGCGTCGCAACCGGGTCGACAGTTTTTCCCGGCGGCTGGTGCGGGAGAACCAGCTCAGTGCCGATAACCTGATTTTTCCGGTGTTCGTACTGGAAGGCGAGGGCCAGCGTGAGGCTGTGCCGTCCATGCCCGGTGTTGAACGCCTGAGCATTGATCTGCTGTTGGAGCAGGCAGCAGAGCTGGTGGATCTGGGCATTCCGGCGGTGGCGCTGTTTCCGGTGGTGCCGGCAGAGCGCAAGAACCTGTCCGGCTCTGGCGCCTGGGATTCCGATGGCTTGGCCCAGCGTGCGGTGCGCGCATTGAAGAAGGCCTACCCTGATCTGGGTGTTATTACCGATGTGGCGCTGGACCCGTTCACCACCCACGGCCAGGACGGCATCATTGATAACGACGGCTATGTGCTGAACGACGTGACCGTTGAGGCGCTGGTCAACCAGGCGTTGTCCCATGCGGACGCTGGTGCGGATATCGTGGCCCCCTCCGATATGATGGATGGCCGTGTTGCCGCCATCCGCGACGCCCTGGAGTCCGCCGGTTATGTGAACACGCGGATTCTGGCCTATTCTGCAAAGTACGCCTCCAGTTACTACGGGCCGTTCCGGGATGCAGTGGGCTCGGCCGGCAACCTGGGTAAAGGCAACAAGGCCACCTACCAGATGGACCCGGCCAACAGCGATGAAGCGCTGCAGGAAGTGGCCATGGACATCGCGGAAGGCGCCGACATGGTGATGATCAAGCCTGGCATGCCGTACCTGGATATTGTCTACCGGGTGAAACAGGAACTGCAGGTACCGACGTTCGTTTACCAGGTCAGCGGTGAATACGCCATGCACATGGCGGCCGCGGAGAACGGTTGGCTGGATGGCGATGCAGTGATGATGGAAAGCCTGATGGCCATGCGCCGTGCGGGCGCTGACGCCATTCTTACCTATTTTGCCGTCAGGGCGGCGCGAATGATGCGCGATAGCCGTACCTGACAGGCTACAGTCACAAGCGGGGCGCTGTACCGGCGCCCTGACAATGGAAGCAGTAAGCAATGAGTACTGAATCTGCAAACAACCTGAAGGCTGTCGATACCCGGAATGTACCGGCCCCCGTGGAAGTGCCGGCACCTGGCAACGATGTTGATGTAGCCGCCCAGGAAAACTACTTCAACCGCGAGCTGAGCCAGCTTCAGTTCAACTACCGGGTACTCAAGCAGGCGCTGGACACCACTCATCCGCTGATTAATCGGTTGATGTTCTGCTGCATTTTCAGCAGCAACATGGACGAGTTCTTCGAGATTCGGGTGGCGGGCCTGCGCCAGCAGATCAAGTATGGCCGGGAAACCCTGGGCTCTGACGGCATGATGCCGGAGCAGGTATTGGGCGAAATCAGCCGGGTGGCCCACGAGTACATCCGGGAACAGTACGACATCCTGAACAACGTACTGATTCCCGAGATGGAAAAGGAGAATATCCACTTTGTTCGGCGCCGGGAGTGGACCGAAGCCCAGGCGGAATGGGTGCGCCGCTATTTTGATGAGGAAATCCTGCCAGTGGTCAGCCCGATCGGGCTCGACCCTTCGCATCCGTTTCCACGCCTGGTCAACAAGAGCCTGAACTTCATTGTTGAACTGGACGGCAAGGACGCCTTTGGTCGCGAAACCGGTATGGCCATCGTGCCTGCGCCACGTTCCCTGCCGCGCCTGGTGCGGCTACCGGACGATGTGTGCAACGGCGGCGACAACCTGGTGTTCCTGTCGTCCATGATTCACGCCCATGCCGACGAGCTGTTCCCGGGAATGGAAGTGAAGGGCTGCTACCAGTTCCGCCTGACCCGCAACGCCGACCTTGAGCTGGAAGACGACCTTGAAGACCTGGCCTCGGCACTGCGGGGCGAGTTGCTGAGCCGGCGGTTTGGCGACGGTGTGCGGCTGGAGGTGGCGGATAACTGCCCGGAGGAGCTGGTTCACTTCCTGTTGCGGGAGTTTGGCCTGACCGACCGCGACCTGTATCAGGTTCACGGCCCGGTCAACCTGACCCGCCTGATGGCGGTCGGGGGGCTGGTTGACCGCCAGGACCTGACCTATTCCGGCTTTTCTCCCTCGATTCCGCGGCAGATCCGTACCAAGGAATCCATGTTCGATGCCATCCGCAAGCGTCCGTTGCTGTTGCTGCACCCCTATGAAAACTTCAGCCCGGTGACCGACCTGTTGCGGCAGGCGGCCAAGGATCCGCAAGTGCTGGCGATTCGTCAGACCCTGTACCGTACCGGCGCCGATTCGGAAATTGTCGAAGCATTGATGGACGCGGCCCGCCGGGGCAAGGAAGTCACCGCTATCATTGAGCTGCGGGCACGCTTCAGTGAAGCGGAAAACCTGGAGCTTGCCAGCCGGCTGCAGGAGGCCGGCGTGATCGTGGTCTATGGCGTGGTGGGCTACAAGACCCACGCCAAGATGATCCTGATCGTACGGCGGGAGGAAGGAAAACTGCGGCGCTATGTGCATCTGGGCACCGGTAACTACCATGCCGGCAACGCGCGCCTTTACACCGATTACAGCTACATGACCTGTGATGAATCCATTGGTGATGATGTCAACAAGCTGTTCCAGCAGCTGACGGGTATGGGCAAGGCACTGAAGATCAAGAAGCTGTTCCATTCGCCCTTCACCCTGCACACGCGCCTGCTGGGACTGGTGGAACGGGAAGCGGAATTGGGCCCCAAAGGGCGCATTATTTTCAAGTTTAATGCCCTCACTGAACGAGAGCTGATCAAGGCGCTGTACAGGGCGTCGCAGGCCGGGGTGAAAATCGACCTGATCATCCGTGGTATCTGTTGCCTGCGCCCGGAAGTGCCGGGCCTGTCGGAGAACATCCGCGTGCGTTCCATCATTGGCCGGTTCCTGGAACACACCCGGGTTTACTATTTCGGCAACAATGGCCGGCCGGAAGTCTACGGTTCCAGTGCCGACGGCATGGAGCGCAACCTCCTGAGCCGCGTGGAAACCGCCTTTCCGATTGAGGACCCGGCATTGATAGCCCGAGTCCGGGAGGATCTGGATACCTACCTGGCCGATAATTGTCAGTCCTGGGTCTTGCAGCTGGACGGCAGTTACATTCAGAATCAGCCGGCCGAGGGTGAGGATCGTCTGGCGTCGCAACTGGTTCTGCTTGACCGCCTGACCGGTAAATAACGATAACCCGTGCCTGTCTGTGGCAATTGTGCAGGGAAGTGCGGGCGCTGTAATGGAGAATGGACAGTTGAAAAAACAATGGATGGTTGCCGGTGCCGCAATACTGGCAGTTGGAGTGGTCGCTCCCTGGGCAGTGGGCTACGTGACCGAGCAGCAATGGCAGAGCGTCACCACGGAAGTGAATCAGTCGCAGCCACTGTTCCGCCTGGAGACGCGGGACTACAACCGGGGTTACATGGGTGCTGATTTTACCGGCACCATCACGATCCAGAACCCCGAGACCGGTGATGAACACGAATTTGACTACCAGGCCCAGGTAAGCCATGGCGTCACCGGCAGCCTGATGGACTTCTCCCCGCCCAGTGAGCTTGGTGCTGAAGTCGAGAAAATCTTTCCGGACGAAAAGCCAAAACTGACCCTGGAAACCCGTATCTGGGGCACGGCAACGGTCGAGCTCTCGGTGCCGGCGGTGAGCGTGATCAATGAGGAAACCGGCGAGTCCTTCGACATGTCGGAAAGCTACAGCCGCGCGAAAATCACCGACAACGGTGCCCATGCCGATATCCTCATGCTCTGGCCGGGCGCAGTCATCCGCGCGCCGGATCTGCGTATCAGTATCGAGGACTTCCGCCTTGAGCAGACCATGGAACACCTGACTGACGAAGTCTGGCTGGGCGACGGGGACATGTCGCTGGCGCGCCTTGAGGTGGCGGCCCGGGACGAGCCCACCCTTCGCTTCGACCAGTTTGCCATAAAGGGTGAGACCACCACCGATGATGACGGTGAAAGTATTGATTCGGAGGCGGTTGTTACCCTGGACAAAATAACGGCGGATAACGAGAGTTTCGGCCCTCACCGGCTGGAATTGGTCTTCAGCGGCCTGGACGTGCAAAGCTGGAGTGACCTGACAGCGGCACTGACGGATATGCAGGCAGCGGCCCTTAACGGTGCGGGTGGTGATTCCCGTGCCATGATGCAGCAGCAGATGGAGTCCATGAATCGCATCAATCAGGCCATGCTGGACCTTGCGGCCAACGGCTTTTCATTCGGGTTCCCGGAGCTGTCCTTCGCCACGCCTTATGGCCCGATTAATGGCGAGATCCTGGTGCAGCACCCGACGCTGTCCGACGAAGAGAAAGACCAGATGATGATGGTGATGCAGCGGCTGACCGGCAACCTGGATGTCAGCATGCCCCTGGCTCTGGTGGAACGGCACCCGGAGCTGGGTATGCAGGTGGCACCGTTGATCAAGCAGGGTATGGTTGTGCAGGAGGGCGACCGCTTGCGGATCCAGGGCAAACTGGAAGACCTCGCCCTGGACATTAATGGCAATGTGATTCCGCTGCCACCGATATTCTGATTCTTCGTTAATGATGCTGCCCAAGGGGGCAGCATTTTCCCGCCTTTTCAGTCCTTGATGAACTTCTTCTTGAGTGCGGCCTCGACGGCCGGATCGACAAATTCCGATACGTCTCCACCCAGTGAGGCGATTTCCCGAATCAGGGTGGAGGAAATGTACGATAGGTGGTTGGAGGGCGTCAGGAATACGCTTTCCACTTCCGGTGCCAGGCGGCGGTTCATGTCGGCGAGCTGGAATTCGTACTCAAAGTCTGAGACGGCACGGAGCCCGCGGATGATCACGGTGGCGTTCTGTTCCCGGACGAAATCGGCCAGCAGGTTGCTGAAGCCGGTGACGCTGACATTGGGCAGGTGGGCGGTGGCTTTGTCGACCAGTTCGCAGCGTTCTTCCAGGCTTAGCAGCGGGGATTTCTTGGGGTTGTAGGCGATGGCGACGACGACTTCGTCGAAGAGTCGGCCGGCGCGCTCGATGAGGTCGGTGTGGCCGTTGGTGATTGGGTCAAATGTACCCGGGTAGATGACTTTTGGCATTCGGAGCTCCTTTTCACCGGAAGCGCACAGGATAGCAGCCTTCGTCTTGAACCAAAATGTTCTGTTTCGGTGCAGAGTTTCGCATCGGATTGCGGGCTTTGGTGCATGTGCCGCATGAGGTGGGCTTCCCAGGATACGCTACGAGCACCCCTTCGGGGTCCGGCCAGCAATCACAGATTGCTGTCGTTCGGCTGTCGCATGAAGCTTCGCTTCATAAACGCTCGGCCTCACCCATGTGCGCTTGAGTAAAGCCATCCTTGGCTTTACACAATCCTGGGAAGCCCACCTCATGCGGCACCTCTGGCTGTGTGCCTGCCTAAGCTCCTGCCGAGTTTTGCGACAGCTGATCCATGGATTAACTTAGCCTCGAAGCCAGTCTTGTGCTGTTCCTCGCCGCCAGCGCATATACCGACAACTGCGGATTCGCGCCGATGCTGGTGGGGAAGACCGAGGCGTCGTGGACGCTGAGGTTGGGAACCTGGTGATGTTCGCCGAAGCCGTTGACCACGGATTCTTCCGGGTTGCGGCCCATGCCGCAGCCGCCCATCTGGTGGGCGGTGAACAGGCGGACGCGGTGGGGTTCCATGGGGAGGTTGTCGATGCCGGCTTTGGCGTCGGCCCAGGTGTTGTACCAGGGGGAGTCCAGGTGCATTAGGCGGACTTTGCGGGCGCCGGCGGCGAACTGGATTTCGGCCATTTTGTAGAAGGCGTCTCTCAGGCCCTGCCAGAGGTAGTCGGTGACCGGGTAGTCCAGCATCGGGCTGCCGTCGTCGCGGAGACTGACGGTGCCGCCGGGGCTATCAGGGTGGAAGCCGTCGCGCAGCAGGGCGATGACGGAGTTCATCCGGGGCAGTTTGGACAGGTCGTTGACCTGTTGTTCGCCGTGGCCGGGGACGACGCCGGCGGACATGGCCGGGTGCAGGGGTGGTACTTCCAGTTTGAAGCCGGCGGGGCCGTCGACGCCCTGGGAGAAGTTGAATTCGTCGGAGTAGATCGACTGGGGCGCGCCGTAGTAGGGGTCGACGGTGTCCGGCATTTCCGCAATGGTGGCGTTGACCGGGTGCAGGAAGGTGCGCTTGCCCAGGCGGGCATGGGGGTCGGGGATGTCGGAGCGCAGTAGCAGGCCGGGTGAGCCGATGGCGCTGGCGGCGACGACGAAATGCCGGGCTTTCAGGTTTACAGTGATACCGGATGGGGTGACCCCGTCGGCGGCCATGGCGGAGGCTTGCAGGTGGTCGATCCGGTCCTGGTTCATCACCAATTTATCGGCGCGTAGGCCGTGGAACAGGTGGGCGTTGTTGTCCAGCGCGCCGGGGATGGAGGTGGTCAGTGCTCCCTGCTTGGCATTGGTGGGGCAACCCACGCCGCAGTAACCCAGGTTCCAGCAGCCTTTGACGTTGCGGGGAATCACTTCCCAGGACCAGCCCAGTGCCTCACAACCCTGTCGGAGGATGTCGTTGTTAACGTTGGGGGCGGTCAGCCAGGGTTCGATGTTGTGACGCTCCTCGCGGCCATCAAACCAGGGCCGCATGGCCTCCGGGCTGAGGTCATCCAGCCCGAAACGGCTGGCCCAGTGATTCAGGGTCGGCGCCGGGGTACGAAAGCTGGAGGTCCAGTTCACCGTGGTGGAGCCCCCTACACAGCGGCCCTGGAGAATGGCAATGGCACCATCCTTGGTGACCCGGCTCATGCCCTCCTGGTACAGGGAGGCATAGGCATCCAGCTCGTTCATCTTGAAATCTTTCTGGTGATAAAGCCGACCTTCCTCCACCAGAATCACCGACAGCCCGGCCTTCGCCAGAATCTCCGCCGTGGTACCGCCCCCGGCACCGGTACCGATGATTACCACATCGGCTTCGTGGGTCTGGTTCCGTGTCAACGTGGCGCCGTCGGAGACCTTCCAGCCAGCCTCAAGCCCACGGGCAATACGATCCGTTAATGACATAGTTGCGCTCCCGGTGGCTCAGGCGTTGTCTTTGAATTGGGGCAGGGCGTCCATAGCCCACGTGGGTGGCCCGGGATACCCGGACAGGTGCCAGTGGTCCTCATGGCCGTAAAACGCCACGTTGCTGACCTTGGTCAGCGCGATGTAGCCGTTGTTGAACAGGCCGATACCACTGGTACGCCAACGCTCCAGAAACGCATGAGCAGTCTCCGTGCTGACATTCTCCCAACTCGACCAGACCCGCGCCACGGTCACCCGTGTGAGCCCGAAGTTCAGCAGGTCAAACAGCCCCCGTAGCTCCTTCTGATTGGCTGGCCCGAACTGGTGAATGCCCGCATCAATGCGCTCGATCGTTGCCTGAGTCTGCTGGCGGCGAACCACCGGCTCTTCGCTCAGCCCGGGACCCACCATCGCCGGCAGAAGTGCCTGGAACAGCACAATGTCGTCGCGGGTCAGGAACTGGAACTCGTAGCTCTGGTCCATCGCCCCCGGCATCGGGTAGTCCCGACCGGCGGGCGCAGTGGCACAGCCGGATAAACCAGCGGTAACACTCACCGTGCCAAGAAACATGGCGCCACCAAGCCCGGTCCGGAGAAAACTCCGGCGGTCCATGGCGGTATCTGGAAGCTCCGTTTGCACGGATCGAGAAAGGTTTTCAGGCATAAATGTTCTCTTGTTTTTATTGTCTTTCTTGTCCTTTTTGGCCGACTACTCCGAGGGTTGCAGGAGCCGGTGAAAGGGGCTTGTCCGGGACCCTAAAAAACAGGGACGTTTTTTAGGAGCCTACATGGACGTATTCACGGCGTGTCCCGGACAAGCCCCTCTCACTGGCGACCGGCACCCAAGTCACCGAATAAACAACTTATACACCATCTTGTGGGCTGTCGTTCCGTGCGGCGCATACACAAACTTGCCACTGTTGAACTTCTGCTTGCTGAAGATCGCCCGTTGGTGGGAAAACGTCAGGAAACCTTCCTTGCCGTGATAATGCCCCATACCCGAATCGCCGATACCGCCAAACGGCAAATCATCCTGCGCAACATGCATCAACGCATCATTGATGCACATACCACCGGAATGGGTGTTATTGACCACATGCTCCTGCATCGACTTGTCATAGCCGAAGAAATACAGCGCCAGCGGGCTCGGACGGTCATTGATGTAATGAATCGCCTCATCCAGATTGCCATAACTGACCACCGGCAGAATCGGCCCGAAAATCTCATCCTGCATGATCTTCATATCCGGCGTCGTCTTCAGCGCCAGCGTAATCGGCATCTTACGGGTACCATCCTTCAGGTTCTCACTGGCCGGATTGATTTCGATCAGCTCCGCGCCCTTGGCCCGCGCATCCTCAAGATAACCCTGCAGCCGCTCGTACTGGCGCTCATTGATAATCGCAGTGTAATCGTCATTGTCCCGCAGGCTCGGGTACATCGCCGCGAACTGGTTACGGTACTCATCCACAAACGCCTGCACCCGGTCCGCCGGGCACAACACATAATCCGGCGCCACACAGGTCTGGCCCGCATTCAGCGCCTTGCCAAAGGCAATACGCTGGGCCGCATCCTCCATGGGAACATCCGGGGAAACGATGGCCGGCGACTTGCCGCCCAGTTCCAGGGTGACCGGAGTCAGATTCTCAGCCGCAGCCCGCATCACCAGCTTGCCCACCGACGTGGAGCCAGTGAACAACAGGTGATCGAAGGGCCGGCTGGAGAAGTCCGCTGCCACGTCCGCCTCACCGTTAATCACGCAGACCAGATCCTCCGGAAACGCGGATTCGACAATCTCCCTGAATAACGCAGAGGTATGGGGCGTGAATTCGGACATCTTGATCATCGTGCGGTTGCCCGCCGCCAGTGATGTGACCAATGGCCCAACCGCCAGGTACAGCGGGTAGTTCCAGGGCACGATGACCCCCACCACGCCCTTGGGCTGATAGTGGACCCGATTACTGGCAGGCTGGAACAACATGGAGACATGCCGCTTGGACGGCTTCATCCAGCCCTCAAGGTTTTTCAGGGTGTAATTGATGCCCTGGATGGACGGCATCACCTCCGCGATCAGGGACTCGTCCTTCGAGCGACAGCTGAAGTCCCGGTCGATGGCGTCCAGCAGGCGATCCTGATTGGTCATCAGCACCCGTTTCAGGCGTTTCAGGTTTTCCTGGCGTTCGGTCAGCGACGGCATCGGATTGTTGCGGAACGCTTTCTTCTGATCATCGAATACGCGATGGGTGTGCTGGATCTGCTTTTTGCTTTCAGTCAACTGGACAACGGTGGCAACCATAATCGCTCTCTCCTTGCGGCACCGGGCGCGGCCGGATCACCGTCTTTGTTGTTCGTGGAGCCGGCTGGGGGCTCCGGAATTCAGTGGTGAAAAAGTATTCAGTTTGCGCTTGGGGCTATTATTAGAGTATATACTCTAGGTAGTCAAGCCGGCCCCAATGGCGGATCGGGCCATCCCGTTTTGCGAGGGGCCAGGTAAAGGCCTACACACAACAACACGCATTGCAGAGCCTATGAAAACCCGAGACAAGATTCTTCTTTCGAGCCTTGATCTGTTTAATGAGAGGGGGGAGCGCAATGTAACCACCAACCACATTGCCGCTCACCTGGCGATTTCGCCGGGGAACCTTTACTACCACTTCCGTAACAAGTCCGACATTATTTACGAGATCTTTCTCGAGTACGAGAAGCTAGTGGACTTCTATCTGGATATTCCCGAGAACCGGCCGATTACCCTGGACGACCTGACCTTCTATCTGGAGTCGGTGTTTGACGGGCTCTGGAGCTATCGGTTCTTTCACCGCGACCTGGAATACCTCCTCGACAGCGACCGTCAATTGCGCCGGGATTATCGCGAATTCACCAACCGCTGCCTGACGGCGATCAGCCGGATTTTCGAAAAGCTGGCGGAGGCGGGAATTATCCAGCCCCAGCCCGAGGAACTGCGTTCCGCAATGTCGCTGAATGTATGGCTGGTAATTACCAACTGGATGGCGTTCCTGAAAACCGCCCACGCCGCGGAGGAATCGGCGAGCCTCACCCTGACCGAACTGAAACAGGGCATCTATCAGGTGCTGACCCTGGAAATCCCCTACCTGACAGAGGATTACCGGGACCAGGTCCTGGCGTTGCGGGAGAAGTACCGGCCCCGCCTGCCGGAATCGGCGGAGACACCGGCCTCGTTACCAAATGAGACAATCGGGAACCGTTGAGGAACTTTTGATCAACCGGCGTGTCTAGAATTACGACATCGGGAATTCGGACATTCACGGTGTCTCCTGAGTGAGTTCTCAGGTTTTAGCACGTCGCAAACCCTGACGTTTTACCGGCCTGTCTGTTGGCAGGTCGGCTTTTTCTTTTTATTCCCCTCCAAACCGACCTTTCATTGCATCCTTGTCAGCGCTTTTCAAATCCAATAAACTCGTCAATGTTACCGGTAACATATGCCGGCACAAAAACAATCAGGAGATACCAATATGTTCCCGACAAGACTCGCAGCTGGTCTGCTGTCAGCCGCTCTGGCGTTCAGCGCCAATGCCGCTGATTTCAACTTCAAGTTCCAGTCTTCAGACCCTTCCGGTGTCAAGAACTTCGAGATCCAACAGGCCTGGGCCGATCGCGTGGAAGCGATGACCGGTGGCCGCGTTGAGATTGACCTGTTGCCCGTGGGTAGTGTGGTCAGCCACACGGAAACCCTCGGTGCCATGAAAATGGGCGTTCTGGATGGCCACGTTTCGGTAACCGGCTATTTCTCGGGCAAGGACCCGGCGTTTGGCCTGATCGGCAATACCGTGGGTGCCTGGTCCAGCCCCGACCAGCTCATTGATTACATCAACTACGGCGGTGGCTACGAGTTGATGAATGAGCTGTATAAGCCTTACGGCGTGAAGTTCATCGGCGGCGGTGGCACCGGCCTCGAGTCGTTCGTGTCGAAGAAGCCGCTTGATGGTGTCGACGATCTCGAAGGGCTGAAAATGCGCGCACCAGAGGGCCTGGTACAGTCGGTGTTTGCCGCCGCCGGTGCCTCGCCGGTGAACCTGCCGGGTTCAGAGGTGTACACCGCCCTGAGCAAGGGTGTGATCGATGCTGCCGACTACACGGTCTTCTCCACCAACCATGAGGCGGGCCTCAACGAAATCGCCGCCCATCCGGTTTACCCGGGGTTTCATTCGCTGCCGCTCATTGAAATTGCCATGGATCTCAAGGAATGGCAAAAGCTGCCGGAGGATATCCAGGCCATCATGACGGTGTCCGCCAGGGACTTCGCCCAGGATATCAGCACGCAACTGGCAATGGCGGACCTGGAAGCAGTCAGTGAAGCCCGTGCCAACCCCGATATCACCATCCACGACTGGTCCGCGGAGGAGCGCCGTAAGTTCCGCGCCATTGCCCGCGACCAGTGGAAGGCCTACGCCGAACAGTCGCCCAATGCCGAGAAGGTGTACCAGTCGGTGACTGACTACCTGGAGTCCCAGGGCCTCCTCTAGCAAAAGCCGGTTCCCTCGATATCAGCCTTCGGGTACCTGACCGGTGCCCGGAGCGAGGAGTTCGTTATGAAGGATGAAGATGTAGGCTTTACCTGGCTGGACAGGGCCATTGTCTGGTTGGGCAAGAAACTGAGCCTGGTGTTTGCGGTGATCGTGTTGGTGTCGTTCTACGAAATCATTCGCCGCTATGTTTTCGATGCCCCCACACTCTGGGTGCATGAAACTGTCACCTTTGCAGGTGCCACGCTGTTTGTCGTTGGCGGGCTATATGCGCTGGCCACCGATCGGCACGTCCGCATTGTGTTGATCTATGACGCCGTCTCGCACCGTGCCCAGCGCTGGTTGCGGGTAGTCCACCACCTGCTGGGCCTTGCCTTCTGTGGCATGCTGCTGTTCGCCAGTTGGTCGATGGCAAAGGGCGCGGTACTGGCTCCCTGGGGCGACATTCGCCTGGAAACCTCCGGCTCTGCCTGGAACCCGCCGTTTCCCGCGCTGCTGAAGGTGATCATTCTGGTTGCGGTAGTGGTCATGATGCTGCAATTCGTGTTGCACCTTATTCGCGATCTTCGTGGCAAGGGAGATAAATAATGTTTGAACTGGCCTCCCTTGGGATTGGCTATGGCAGCCTGTTGATGCTTGTCATGCTGATTGTCCTGCTCCTGACCGGCATGCAACTGGCATTTGCCACCGGCCTGGTCGCTCTTGTCTTCGCACTGGGCTGGTTTGGCCCGGATGCCCTGCCCATTGTCAGCAGCCGCCTGTACAGCTTTATCGGCAACTATGTCTTCCTGGCCGTGCCCATGTTCGTATTGATGGCGTCGCTGCTGGACCATTCCGGTATTGCCAGGGACCTGTTTGACGCCATGGCCCGCCTGGGGCGAAAGCTCCGTGGGGGCGTTGCCATCCAGACGCTGGTTGTAGCGGTGATCCTGGCCTCCATGTCCGGCGTGATTGGTGGCGAGACGGTTTTGTTGGGCATCCTGGCGCTGCCGCAGATGCTGCGCCTGGGGTATGATCGCAAGCTGGCCATTGGCACCACCTGTGCCGGTGGGGCACTCGGCACCATGCTGCCGCCCAGTATCGTGCTGATTATCTACGGTCTTACCGCCAACGTGTCCATTGGCGACCTGTTCAAGGGCGCCTTCTTGCCTGCGCTGATTCTGGCGCTGCTCTACATGGGGTATGTGCTGATCCGGGTCTGGCTGAAGCCGGAGATGGCGCCGTTGCCCTCGGATCAGGACGCCCCCGAAACCCCGATGCCAAACTTCTTCAAGGCGTTGCTGTTTCCCCTGCTTTCGGTGGTTGTGGTGTTGGGCAGTATCTACGGTGGCGTGGCGTCGGTCACGGAAGCCTCGGCCCTGGGTGTGATGGGTATTGCCATCAGTACCTGGATTCGCGGTGAGCTGTCCCTTGCCATGGTGCGCAAGGCGACCATCAGCACACTGCGGGTGTGCGGCATGATCATCTGGATCGGCATCGGTGCCACGGCGCTGGTCGGTGTATACAACCTCATGGGTGGCATCGATTTCGTCCGTGACATGGTCTTCGCCGTCAGTGGGGGCCATGGCCTGACCACCATCCTGTTCATGATGCTGATACTGCTGATCCTGGGTATGTTCCTGGATTGGGTTGGCGTCGCATTGCTGACCATGCCGATCTTCGTGCCCATTGTGACCGAGCTGGGCTACAGTCCCATCTGGTTCGGGGTGGTGTTCTGCATGAACATGCAGGTGTCCTTCCTGTCGCCTCCGTTCGGTCCTGCTGCCTTCTACCTCAAGACCGTGACGCCGAAAGACATTTCCCTGGGGGAGATTTTTCGTGCCCTGCTGCCGTTTATTGCGCTTCAGATAGTGGCTCTCGGTCTGCTGATTGCGTTCCCCCAGTTGGCGCTATGGTGGCAGTAACATGAGTGAGAGGAAGATACCGAAAGTGGTCGTGATGGGTGTGTCCGGGTGCGGCAAGAGCCTCACCGGGACCATGCTTGCGCAGGAGCTGGGAGTTCCCTTCTACGATGCGGACCATTACCACAGCCGCGCCAACGTTGAGAAAATGGCGGCCGGTATTCCGCTGACCGACGAGGACCGCCTTGGCTGGCTGGACGACCTTGCGGAACTGATCCGGCGGGAAGAGAGCGGGCTGGTGCTGGCCTGCTCGGCGCTGAAACGTGCCTACCGTGAACGCCTGCAGGGTCGCAATCCGGACACCCGTTTCGTCTACCTAAGGGGCGATTTTGAAACCATCTGGGCGCGGCATTCCAGGAGGACGGACCATTACTTCAACGGTCGCGCCATGCTGGAAAGCCAGTTTCAGCTGCTGGAAGAACCGGGGCCTGATGAGAACGCTGTTGCCGTCGATGTATCCGGCACGCCGGAGCAGGTGATCAGCCACTGCCTCGCCGGGCTCGGGTATGATAGGTCTTTCTGACCATTTTGGAGCAGTAAATGGTAAAGAACAAACGCCCGACATTGCAGGATATTGCTGACCGGGTCGGCGCCACCAAGATGACGGTCAGCCGTTGTCTGCGGGGAGCGGACAATGTCTCCAAGCCCATGCGGGAGCGAATCTTTGCCGAAGCCGAGGCATTGGGATACATCCCCAACCGCGCGCCCGACTTGCTTTCCAAGTCCACCAGCCATGCCATCGGGGTATTGCTTCCGTCACTGACCAACCAGGTCTTCGCGGATGTAATCAAAGGCGTGGAATCGATCACCGAGCCGGCCGGTTATCACCTGATGCTGTCGCACTATGGTTACAGCCCCGAGATCGAAGAACGCAGCCTGTCCTCGCTGCTGTCCTATAACGTGGATGGCGTGATTCTGTCTGAAAGTCAGCACACCGCACGCACGCTGAGAATGCTACAGACCGCCGGGGTGCCTACGGTGGAAATCATGGATACCCATTCGGCCCCGTTCGAGCAGGCTGTCGGGTTTGATAACGTCAGCGCGGCCTATGACATGGTACGGGAAATGACCCGTCTCGGACGCAAGCGGGTGGTTTATCTTGCGGTTCGGCTGGATGCCCGTACCCTGCAGCGCCAGGAAGGCTATAGTCGGGCCATGGAGGAGGAAGGCCTGACACCGGTAACCCTGCGCAGCGAACAGCGTTCCTCATTCAGCGTGGGCGCCACCCTGATGGCGCGGATACTGGAGGAAAATCCGGATACCGATGGCATCTTCTGCACCAACGACGACGTGGCCATCGGTGCTTTTTTCGAGTGCCAGCGCAGGGGCATCCCGGTACCGGCGCAGATCGCCATCGCCGGCTTTCATGGTCACGATGTTGGCCGCGTCATGGTGCCGCCGTTGGCGAGCGTGATCACACCACGGGAAGCCGTCGGCGAGAGAGCCGCTGAAGAGCTGCTTGCCCGCCTGGGCGGTGCTGCAATCAGTGAGCAGCGTATCGACCTGGGTTACCGGATAGAGCGCGGGGGCACCCTCTGATTAACCCGATCGTCTAACCGTCGGTTTCCAGCCAGGCAGTCAGCGCCTCACGACACTCCTCAACTCCCCGCTTTGACGTTGCCGAGAACATGACCAGGTGTTCCACGCACTGAAATGCTTCCAGCTTCCTGGCAATGCCCATCATGGCTGTTTTGGCCTGGCCGAATTTCAACTTGTCGGCCTTGGTGGCAAGAATCATCAGCGGAAGGTTGTTATGTTCACACCATTCCACCATCATTTGGTCGAAATCCGTCAGCGGGTGCCGGATGTCCATGACCAGGACCAGCCCGCGCAGGCAGCGGCGGTCGTTCAGGTAATGGCCGAGGTGCTTCTGCCAGTCGTCTTTCATGTCCCGGGATACTTTGGCGTAGCCATAGCCGGGCAAGTCGACCATGCGGCAGTTTTCCCGATTCAGGGAAAAGAAGTTGATCAGGCGGGTACGCCCCGGCGTCTTACTGGTGCGGGCCAGCTTGCCGTTGGTGGTGATGCAATTGATGGCGCTGGACTTGCCGGCGTTTGAGCGGCCGGCGAAGGCCACTTCAGAACCATGGTCCGGAGGGCATTCCTCCAGGCGGGAGGCGCTGATCAGGAACCGGGCACTGTTGAAAGAGATGCTTTTTTGAGTCAGGTCAGGTGACACGGGTGTTGGTATTCCTATTGGATTTCAGTTATCAGGGATTAATGTATAATGCTACACCAATTCCGGGCAGCACGTTGAGCGTTGCTGCTGACCAGCCCCGGTTTGTGCCTTTCGGGCCAGTGCCTGCCGGCTGCATAACGAAGAATACTTTTGGATGAGAGAAGCGGAGCGAGCATGAAAAAACTGATCGCAGGAGTTGTTCTCGGTGTTGGCCTCACAGCGATGGCTCACGGGGCAGGAGATCCTGAAGCAGGCGAAGCCAATGCAGCGGTGTGTGCCGGGTGCCACGGCCAGGGCGGCGCCAAGCCGGTGATGGCGGTTTACCCGAAACTGGCAGGCATTGGTGAAGAGTATCTATACCAGCAACTGGTCGCGATCAAGGCAGGCAACCGCGAAATTACCGAAATGACCGGGCTGTTGAATGACATGTCTGACCAGGATCTGCAGGACCTTGCCGCCTATTTCGACAGCCAGGACATCACGGTCGCCCAGGCGAACCCCGATCTCGTTGATGAGGGGCAGTCGCTTTATCGTGGCGGCAACATGGCTTCTGGCGTACCGGCTTGTGCCGGTTGCCACAATCCCCGGGGCATGGGAAACGAACCTGCAGCTTATCCGAGACTCAGTGGGCAGAGTGCCGAGTACGTGGAAAAGCAGCTCAAGGCCTACAGGGACGGCGAGCGTGACGCTGGCCAGAATGCCTCCATCATGATGGATGTTGCCGCCAAATTGACGGACGCCGAGATCGAAGCAGTGGCCAGTTACGTTTCAGGTCTGAACTGATCGAGCCAGGCCGTTTCAAAACCCCGCTCTGGCGGGGTTTTTTGTTGCTTGCTGCTCTTTAATTTATCCCTGGTGGAACTTTCTGGCTCTGCTGGGTCATAATCCTCTCTCATCGTCCAATCTGAAAAACCGGAGATAATGAATGATCCGAATAATCCGGACCGTCGCACTGTCCATCCTGGCCATGTCTTTTATGGCACAGGCCAGCGCCGCCAACTGGGAAGAAGGCAAACACTACCAGGTGCTCGACACCCCGGTAAGAACCGCAAGCGAAAGCGGTATCGAGGTGGCCGAGGTATTCTGGTATGGCTGTCCCCACTGCTATACCTTCAAGCCGCTGGTTGAAAGTTGGGCGGAGGACCTGCCGGAAGACGTCAATTATGTGAAGATTCCCGCCGCTCTGGGCAGTTCCTGGGAGCCCCATGCCAAGGCCTTCTATGCGCTGGAAGCCATGGGTGAGCTGGACAAGGTGCACGACGCCCTGTTTGATGCGCTCGCCGGTGAACGTCGCCCGTTGAACTCGGGCGAAGCACTCGCTGATTTCGTGGCAAGCCACGGTGTGGATGGGGAAGAGTTCCTCAAGAATTACAACAGCTTTGGTGTGAATGCCAAGATGCAGCAGGCCCAGTCCAAGATTCGTGGCGCGCGCGTTACCGGTACACCCACTATGCTTGTGAATGGGAAGTACCGGGTTACGGCGTCGATGGCCGGTGGCCATGAGGCGGTATTGGAAGTCGTGGATTACCTGATTGAGCAGGAGCGTGCCGGTCAGGCCGAGTAAATGTCCGGGCCCGGTCTGTTTGCAATGACCGGGCCCAGTCCGGAGTCTGAGCTGCCATCATGTACAATCGTATTCGCAAGCAGCTGAATGGTATCCTCAAACCGACGAACAGTCCTCGCGGAGCCTGTTCCGGTGACGACCATGTTCCGGCGTTCGAGGCTCACCGCCATATCCGGCTGCTGACGTTCAACATTCAGGTTGGCATCAATACGTCGTCCTATCGCCACTATTTCACTCGTAGCTGGCAGCATTTCCTTCCCCATCGAAGTCGTATCCATAATCTGGATCATATTGCCACGCTGTTGAGTAACTACGATGTGGTTGCCTTGCAGGAGTGTGATGGCGGAAGCCTTCGCAGTGGCTATATCAACCAGGTCCAGTACCTGGCGGAGGCGTCGGGGATTCCCTACTGGTACCAGCAGCTCAATCGCAATCTTGGGCAATTTGCTCAGCACAGCAACGGTTTGTTGAGTCGCTACCGGCCGCTGGATGTCACTGAGCACCGGCTGCCTGGCCTGATCCCGGGGCGGGGTGCCATCATCGCGCGTTACGGGTCCGAGGATGACCCACTGGTGCTGGTGATGATGCATCTGTCCCTGAGCAAGGCCGCCCAACAAAGGCAGCTCGCCTACATCCAGGAAATGATTGCGGACTACCAGCATGTGGTGTTGATGGGAGATCTCAACAACCATGCGGAGCAATTGTTAAGCAATACGCCACTAAAACATTCCAACCTTGTTCCCCTGCCGGA
The DNA here is from genome assembly GCF_029207565.1 of Marinobacter iranensis. Lineage (GTDB taxonomy): Bacteria > Pseudomonadota > Gammaproteobacteria > Pseudomonadales > Oleiphilaceae > Marinobacter > Marinobacter iranensis. The sequence continues at coordinate 96,387 of NZ_JANCMW010000002.1, forward strand.
AACCGCCCATAGCTTCCCCAGCTGGCGGCCGGAGCGGGCGCTAGACCACATACTGGTCAGCCCCAGCCTGGAAATACGTCGTTCGGAAGTGGTTCGCTACCCGATGTCCGATCACCTGCCTATTGCCATGGATATCGCCCTGCCGAAGGGATACGTCGGGAAATTCTGAGCGCTGTTTGCCGTTCCTCAAATCCTGAACATTCTTCCTCATGTTGATTCCGGGGTGTGACAGCCATCGCCAGTCGATATCTCCGTTATCCATTTTTTGTTCTCGGGCCAATAACGATCATTTTTGAATGCAGCAATTGCAGGTTTGGGTGGATTTCCACCTTTTTTGTCCCTGTCTATGTGTAGATGCCCACCCATATTCTGACTCGATATTTTCATTGGCTGGTTGTCTGAAAAACGCTTATTGCTTGGAATATCAGGGAAATTCTAGATAAATAACGGGCCGAATTGATGTTGGCTTGAGGTTTGCTTTTGATGATAACAGGCGTGGCTAACCAAGAAAACATAATAACCGTGCCCATAGCACTAATAACAAATACTAGAAGCAGGAATTACTCATGAGTTTGCGGCTAACCGGACCGGCTTTCATTCTTTTATTGATGCTTTCACTCAGTGTTGGCGCTAATCCCCAATCCCTTATTTTTTCACATGTGGTCAGCCCTGATACCCCAAAGGAGAAAATGGCCGCAATGTTCAAGTCGATTGTGGAGAGCAAGATGGGGGAAAAGTTTACGGTTGTTATTCACCCCAATGCCGAGTTAATGAATGATGAAGAGGCGATTGATGCCGTTTCGGAGGGCAGAATCCATTTTGCAGCGCCTTCTGTGTCAAAGTTCGATGCCTATACAAAAAAGCTGAAGGTATTTGATCTGCCCTTTCTGTTTTCTGATATTGATGCCGTCGAGCGCTTTCAAAATGGTCCGGTCGGACAATCCTTGCTGGAGAGCATGAAGTCTCGTGGCATTGTCGGCCTTGGCTACCTGCATAATGGATTAAAACAATTGTCCGCCAACAAGCCCTTCAAACTGCCTTCCGATCTTGAGGGGTTAAGCTTCCGCATCATGGACTCCGATGTTCTCGACAAACAGTTCCGGGCAATCGGTGCCATACCTGTACCAATGGCTTTCTCGGATGTATACGACGCTCTTGGGAGCAACCGTATTCAGGGGCAGGAAAATACCTGGTCGAATATTTTTTCAAAGCGGTTCTATGAGCATCAGCCCTACATTATGGAGTCCAATCACGGTGTTCTGGATTATATGGTCATTGCCAGCAATGGTTTCTTGGATTCGCTTGATAAGTCAGAAAAGCGAAAATTTGAGTTCGCGATGAATATGGCGATCAGATATGGAAATGCTGTTGCCATAGCCAAATCGATAAATGACAGGAACGAGTTGCGTGCCATGAAAGGAATTAAGGTGTTTAAGCCAACAGGTAAGGAGGTTGATCTATGGAGAGATAGTATGGAGCCAATCTGGAAGGAATATGAGCTGATAATCGGTGAGGATATAATAAAGGCAGCTTATAGCTCGGGATAATGATTATCAGTTTGGATTTCTGTTACTCAACGCGAATAACTTTACAGTTGTGTCATTAATTAAGATGACATTTATATGTAGGTAATAAGCTCGCTTTTTTAAAAGTCGACTGCATAATTATATAATCAATAAAGGAGTGTTATCAGTGATAAAACAAAAAAGACTGACTTCGTGTATTGCGTTTCTCGCGAGCAGTATTGCTGCATCCAGCGCTTTTGCGCAATCGCCGGTGTCGAATGTATCGGCGGATGTCTATGGCCAGATCAACCACGGTCTTATGGTCGGCGATACCGGGGATGGAAGCGAGCACTACATCGTTGATAACGATAACAGTGCAACCCGTGCCGGCGTGAAACTGAGCGGAGACCTCAAGGAAGTTGATTTAACCGTAGGCGCGCATGTGGAACTGGAGTACCAGCAAAACGCATCCAACCTGGTGGACCCTGACAATCGGTCCATTGGCGGTGAGTTTAGCGAGCGTCACCTGAACCTGTTTGTCTCCGGTGGCTTCGGAAAGCTTTCCCTGGGGCAGGGCGATGGTGCGGCGAATGGCAATGTGGAAGTGGACCTGTCCGGAACCAAGGTTGTTTCCTACACCAACCCGGCACTGGTTGGTGGTGCGCTGGAATTTGTGGACGACATGGGTGGCGGCAACGTTCGGTTGGGAGCGGCGATGAGCGACCAGGATTTCGAGAGCCGCTATGACCGCCTGCGCTACGACTTGCCGGGTCTGGGCCCTGTCAGTGCAGCAATAAGCCAGGGTATCAAGGGTAATGACGATGTTACCGAGGTGGGTGCGCGTTTCTCGGGGGAACTGGGAGGCAAGGTCTCTGCCGGCCTGGGTTATTCCACCAAGGATGTGGGTGGTGCAACCGGTGATGTTGAAACCCTCGGTGGCTCGTTGTCCTGGCTGCATGAAAGTGGCGTCAACCTGACCGGATCCTACTCGACCAGTCAGGATGATGACAGCGCCAATCCGGATTCCGACTTCTATCTGGTCAAGCTGGGTTACAAATCCGGCAAGCATGCCTTTGATGTCCACTTTGCCGAAGCAAAGGACCGGGTCCAGGAGGGCGATAGCGTTGAAACCATTGGTGCGGGCTATGTGTTCTCGCCCATCAAGTGGTTCAGTGCCTATGCTGGCTACAATAACCACTCACTGGATCGTGATGGTGCCGACTTTGATGATGTGAGTACTGTGCTGGTGGGGGGCATCCTCAAGTTCTGACCCGATGTGCATTTTGTTGTCCTGCCTGTAACCGAGTTGTACAGGCTTTGCCGCACCATAGGGATGGTGCGGCCTTTTTTTTAGTGTTCCATGGTGAAACCGGGAGATCATACTGTCGCTATGGGCAGAACCGGGCCACACTGAGTCTGGCAAAAACAACCTGACAGATAGAAACCGTGACAGGCAGGGCAGGATGAGCTTGATGGAAGTGCTGGCGTTGTTCGCCATCGGAGGCATTGCCGGCTTCATTAACGTACTCTCGGCCGGTGGTTCAATGCTCACCTTGCCGCTACTCATGTTCCTTGGGCTGCCGCCCCAGGTTGCCAATGGCACCAACCGGGTTGCCATTACCCTCCAGAGTGTCACAGCAGTGAGCAGTTTCCATCGCATGGGGCATGGCAACCTGTTGGTCAGCCTGCACTTGGCCGTGCCTGCTGTCATGGGTGCGTTATTGGGTGCCTGGGTAGCAACCTGGGTGGCGGATGCCGTCTTTGAGTTCGTACTGGTTGTGGCAATGGTCGGCGCTTCAGTGTTCATGCTGCTACCGCAGCCGACGCTGGATACCCGGCCTCTGACGCCGGACCGACTGGGGCCGGTCGTCTACCTGTCGATGTTCCTGATTGGTTGCTATGGAGGCTTTATCCAGGTGGGAGTCGGCGCGCTTTTCCTGGTGGTGCTCTATCGGATGCTGCGCATCGACCTTCGCCAGGTTAATGTGTTCAAGGTCTCCATTATTCTGCTGTACACCTTGCCGGCCCTGATGATCTTTGCCTTTAACGGTCAGGTGCGTTGGGGGTTGGGGCTGACCCTGGCCGCGGGAAATATCGTGGGGGCTTTCGTTGCTGTGAGGGTGAACCTGAGCCGGGAGGGAGCGCAATGGGTGAAGTGGATTACTCTGGTGATGGTGGCGGCGATACTGGTGAGGTTGGTGCTTTACTGATGAGCCCATAAAAAACCCGGCGCCAGGCCGGGTTTTCTTCAAAGCCAGGATCAATTATTTGATCTTGGATTCTTTGTACGCAACGTGCTTACGGACAACCGGATCGTACTTTTTGATCTCGATTTTTTCCGGAGTGTTACGCTTGTTCTTTTTGGTCGTGTAGAAGTGACCAGTACCTGCTGATGAAACCAGCTTGATTTTCTCGCGCATGATGCGGCTCCTTAGAATTTCTCGCCGCGGGCACGAAGATCGGCCAGCACAGCGTCAATGCCTTTTTTATCGATAACACGCATACCCTTGGTGGATACACGCAGCCTTACGAAGCGCTTCTCGGACTCAACCCAGAAACGGTGGTTCTGCAGGTTGGGCAGAAAACGACGACGTGAATGGTTCATCGCGTGAGAAACGTTGTTACCGGATACCGGTCGCTTACCGGTAACCTGACAGACTCTGGACATACTTGCCTCCGACCTGAGCTAGGGTCCTGAAAATACGTTTTAAATTCGTTCGTTCGCGTTTCTGGTGTTTTGCTTGTGCAAGAACTTCTACTGAAAAGTGCACGCTACTCGCCAGACGCCGCCAGAAAGGGACGCTTTTATACCAGAACTGCCCGCCCAACGCAAAAAATTGTTGGGAATTTGGCCAGTTTTCCAGTGAACACCCGTTCGATTTACATCAGCCCCCGTTCAGCGAGTGATATTACCTCACCGTGGCCCACAACCATATGGTCAAGAACCCTGATATCCACGAGCCCCAGCGCTTCCTTCAAGCGTTTTGTTAGGGAAATGTCGGACTGGCTGGGCTCGGCCACCCCCGAAGGGTGATTATGCGCGAAAATAACCGCCGCTGCATTGAATTCCAGGGCCTGCCTGACCACCTCTCGGGGATAGACCGCCGCACCGTCAATGGTGCCCCGGAACAGCTCCTGGTAGCGGATTACCCGGTGCCGGTTATCCAGGAACAGTCCGGAAAACACTTCGTGGGGATAGGTGCCGAGGCGGCTGCAGAGGAACCGCCGGGTGTCTTCCGGAGAGCGAAGCGGATCCCCCTGGCGCAGAGGTTCGTCCATCACCCTGCGGGCCATTTCCATGGCAGCCTGAACCTGGGCGTACTTTGCGGTACCCAGGCCTTTAACATCACAGAATTGCCGCCGGGATGCCGTCATCAGCCCGCGCAGGCCGCCAAAGGCCTCGGTAAGATGGCGGGCGAGCGCCATTACGGGCATGCCGGCGGTACCGGTACGCAGAAAGATCGCCAGCAGTTCTGCATCCGAGAGGCTTGCAGCACCGTGAGCCAGCAGGCGCTCCCTGGGGCGTTCGTCGGTGGGCCAGTCAGTATTGGGCATGGTTGAGTCCTTTCCGTTGTCATTGTGCGCTTCCTGCGCTTGTGTCGCCAAAGGCTTTAGGGGCCGGTTCTGCGAGCTGAAATTCTAGCATGCTCGGGAGGCTGCCGGCAGCGCTCTGGCATGCTATCTTATAAGCCTTTCATTTTGTGATGAATACGGAGCCATTAATGGCCGCTAAACGAATCCTGCTGGGTGTGACCGGTGGTATCGCTGCCTACAAGAGCGCAGAGCTGGTTCGCCTGCTGAAAAAATCCGGCCACGAAGTACGGGTAGTGATGACCCGCGGTGCGGAAGCCTTTGTGACACCACTGACGTTCCAGGCGCTCAGTGGCGAGCCGGTAAGAACCTCTTTGCTGGATCCGGAAGCAGAGTCCGGTATGGGGCACATTGAACTGGCAAAATGGGCGGACCAGGTGGTGATTGCGCCGGCTTCCGCGGATTTTATTGCGCGGCTGGCCCAGGGCATGGCAGACGATCTGCTGACTACCCTGTGTTGTGCCACGGAGGCGCCCATTGCAGTGGCCCCGGCGATGAACCAGGCCATGTGGAGCAATGGTCGAACCCAGCGTAACGTTGATCTTCTGGCCTCGGACGCACAGGTGACCCTCTGGGGGCCAGACCAGGGTGACCAGGCTTGCGGCGACGTAGGACCGGGCCGGATGCTCGAGCCGGCAGCATTGCTTGACCTGATTGTGGGTGCCTCCAGGGGGCCGCTGGCGGGCCGGCGTGTGGTCATTACCGCAGGCCCCACCCGGGAGCCGATTGACCCGGTGCGCTATATCAGCAATCACAGTTCCGGCAAGATGGGCTATGCCATGGCTGCAGCAGCAAGGGCTGCCGGCGCCGAGGTGGTTCTTGTCAGCGGCCCGGTTGCCATTGCTGCGCCGGTGGGCGTTGAAGTGCGCGGTGTGGTTACCGCGCAGGACATGCTGGAGGAAGCCGGGAAGGCAGTGGATGAGGGCTGCGACCTGTTTATTGCGACGGCGGCGGTGGCGGATTATCGTCCCGATAGCTGTGCCGCTGACAAGATCAAGAAATCGGACGAAGGTATGAGCCTGTCACTGGTGCGTAACCCGGATACCCTCGCTACCATAGCCGGTCGTTCCGATGCGCCCTTCACCGTGGGATTTGCGGCGGAAACCCGTGACGTTGAGCGCTATGCGCTCGACAAGCTGACACGGAAAAAACTGAATATGATTGTGGCCAATGATGTGTCGGCCCCGGGGCTGGGGTTCAACAGTGACAACAACGCGGTCATTGCATTCTGGCCCCAGGGCCGCGAAGCCATCGGGCCCGATACCAAGTCGGCGCTTGCACAGCGGCTGATCGCCCTGATAGGCGAGCATCTCAACCAAAAGGCTGGCTCCGCCGGCGCTATCTGACAAGGAAAACCAATGACCCGCAAAACATTTCAGGTACGCATTCTGGATGACCGGATCGGCACTTCGGTCCCCTTTCCGGAGTATGCGACCGAAGGCTCTGCCGGCCTGGACCTGCGCGCCTGTCTCGACACGCCTTTAACGCTGAAGCCCGGCCAGACAGAACTGATCAGGACAGGTCTTTCCATCCATATTGCCGATTCCTCACTGGCGGCGATGATTCTTCCCCGCAGTGGGCTCGGCCACAAGCATGGCATTGTGCTGGGTAATCTGGTGGGCCTGATTGATTCCGACTACCAGGGCGAATTGATGGTCTCCTGCTGGAACCGGGGGCAAACCGAGTTCACCATAGATGTGGGTGAACGCATTGCGCAGCTGGTCTTGGTACCTGTTGTGCAGGCAGACTTTGAGGTGGTGTCTTCCTTTGACGCCAGCTTGCGCGGGGATGGCGGCTTTGGTTCCACTGGGACCCGCTGAGGGATCAGGCGCAGGACAACACCCAGGGTCTATACTTCCCTGATAAATGAAGAATCCGGGCGAAAAAACACCTGCAGGATGGACTATGAAGCTTGGCAAAAAGAAGAACTCTGACGACGCTGCACCTGATGCTAAACCAGACAAGAAGCAGGCCGGAAAACAGAGCAAGGAGAAGAAATCGGCAGGTGGCCCACGGCTCAAGCGGTTAAGTTCTGTCGCCGTTTCCCAGGCGCTGGTTGTAGTGCTTGCGGGCGTGGCTTCGGTGGCTTTGCTGTATTTTTTGCTGGCGGTTCCGGCAGAGACCCGTCGTTATGAAGCTCAGGCCGCACTGGAGGCCGATACAGCGGCCGTGCGCATCAATCAACAGCTTTCCCTGTTGCAGTCCACGGTCGAAGGTGTCGCCGCCCAGGACTACGTGCGTGCCGCACTGCAGGGTGAGTCGTCAATGACAGCAGCCGCAGCTGACTTGGCCCGGGTGCTACCCGACATTCAGGCGGTCTACCTTTTTCCCTATGGCGAGATTCCCCGCACATCCACCGAGCCTACTCTGGGCTTTGCCGGCCTCGACCTGGCTCGCCGTGCCGAAACCGGCCAGCGGCTGTTCCCGGATGCGTTCCCCCGCAACGGACAATGGTATCTGCAGATGGCAGCACCAGTTCGCAACCCCCAGAGCCGGGCGGTCACGGGCAGTGTACTGGTGGTTTTCGATGCGGCTCGCCTGCAGCCACTGCTCTCCGGCGTAAACCAGGAACTGGGCGGGCAGTATGCACTGGTCCAGTCCGTGAACGGTTCGACGCGCGCGATTGTCAGCCAGGGCAGCGGCAGTGGTCCGATGTTTGAGCGTGACCTCATTAATCCGGACTGGAAACTCCAGTACATACCGGCCTCCGCACCACAGCCGATGTTCAACATCATCCTGGTGATCATTTTTGTCCTGATTCCCGCCCTGGTCGCCGCCATTATTGTCTGGGTACTGCTTGGCGGGGCCCAGCGCGGACTGAGGCAGGACGTTACCGCCCTGATCCAATGGGCTCATAAGGTGTTCGGTGGCGAACGGGTTAAACCACCGGTATTCAAGTGGGACATGGTGGCGTCGACCGCAGAAGTGCTGCACCGACTTGCCCAGATGGTGGAAAAGCGGGTCGCCAAAGCTGGCGAGTCGGCACGCCCCAGGCCCGGCGCTAAACAGCCCGCGAAAGCGGCTGCTGACGAACCATTGTTCCAGGACAAGGACATGCTGGACATTGATATGCTGGATGGCGATGACGACGTGTTGGGTTTTGGTGGTTCCGGCGGCCCCGAAGATACGCCGGACGTTGAGGAAGTCAGCCTGCCGGAAGCCGAGGTCTCAGACACCATATTCCGGGCCTATGATATTCGTGGCATCGTCGGTGAAACGCTGACGGAGGACATCGTTACGGTAATTGGCCGTGCCATTGGCAGCGAGGCCATTGAGCGGGGCGTGGACCGCCTCTGTATCGGCTACGATGGCCGCCATTCCAGCCCTGAGTTGTCCGATGCGCTGGCGCGTGGTGTCAAGGCCACCGGTTGTAACGTCATCCATGTGGGCGCCGTGCCGACGCCGGTGTTGTACTTTGCGACCCACGAGTTGGGTACCGGCTCAGGTGTGATGGTGACCGGCAGCCACAACCCCGCCAACTATAACGGCCTGAAGATCATGCTGGGTGGGGAAGCACTGTCCGGCGAGGCCATACAGAAACTGTTGCAGCGAATCCGCACCGGTGATTTTGCCAGTGGTCATGGTGCCCAGTCGTCCGAAGATGTGCGCCGTGCCTATCTGGACCGCATTGTGGGTGACATCGCGGTTGCAGCACCACTGAAGGTGGTGCTGGATGCCGGTAACGGCATTGCCGGAGAGTTGGCGCCGCTGCTGATAGAGGAACTGGGCTGCGAGGTTATTCCGCTGTACTGCGAAGTGGATGGCAACTTCCCCAATCACCATCCCGACCCCGGTAAGCCCGAGAACCTGGCGGATCTGATCGAGCGGGTCAAGGTGGAAGGCGCCGACATCGGCCTGGCCTTTGACGGTGATGGCGACCGCCTGGGCGTGGTGACCAACACCGGCAAGATTATCTGGCCCGACCGCCTGCTGATGCTCTTTGCCCGTGACGTGGTTTCCCGCAATCCGGGGGCAGACGTGCTTTATGACGTGAAATGCAGCCGCCGGCTGGCGGGTGTGATTTCCGAAGCCGGCGGCCGGCCCATCATGTGGAAAACCGGCCACTCGCTGATGAAGGCCAAGATGAAGGAAACCGGCGCCCTGCTGGCTGGTGAAATGAGCGGCCACATCTTCTTTGGCGAACGCTGGCTGGGTTTTGATGATGGACTGTATTCAGCCGCCCGGTTGCTGGAAATCCTTGGTATCGAGGACCGGCATTGCGATGAGGTGTTCGAGGATTTCCCCGAGGATATCAGCACACCGGAGTTGAACGTGGATGTCACCGAAGAGACCAAGTTCCTGATTGTGGAAAAACTGGGCAAGAAAGGGGATTTCGGCGACGGCAACGTCAGCACCATTGACGGCATCCGTGTTGAATTTACTGACGGCTGGGGGCTTTGCCGGGCATCCAACACCACGCCGGTGCTGGTGCTTCGCTTCGAGGCGGAAACCGAGGAAGCGCTCGAGCGTATCAAGGCGGTCTTCCGTGATCAGCTTCAAAAAGCGGCTCCGGACCTTGTCGCGGACTTCTGACGGCTCTGGAATAATCGCAAACAGACGTATCTGACAAACAAGGCAAGATGAATGGCTCTGGATCGTGAAACAGCAATGCAGGTGGCGGCCGTACTGAGTAAGGGCCTGCCCTATATTCAGCGGTTTACCGGAAAGACGGTGGTGATCAAGTATGGCGGCAATGCCATGGAGAACGAGGAACTGAAAAGCAGTTTTGCCCGGGACGTGGTGCTGATGAAACTGGTGGGTATCAACCCCATCGTGGTTCATGGCGGCGGGCCCCAGATCGGCGAACTGCTTGAACGCCTCAACATCAAATCCAACTTCGTGAACGGCATGCGGGTCACCGACAGCCAGACCATGGATGTGGTGGAAATGGTGCTGGGAGGCCAGGTGAACAAGCAGATTGTTTCGCTGATCAACTCCCATGGCGGCACGGCCGTGGGCCTGACCGGTAAGGATGCCAACCTGATCCGGGCCCGCAAGCTGGAAGTCATGAATCGCTCTCCCGAACTTGAGCGCCCGGAAATCATCGATATCGGCCATGTTGGAGAAGTCGCCAGCGTGAACGTGGAAGTCATTGAAATGCTGACCCGTAGCAATGTCATTCCCGTCATCGCGCCGATTGGTGTCGGCCCGGATGGTGCTTCCTACAACATCAACGCGGACCTGGTGGCCGGCAAGGTGGCGGAAGCCATGAAAGCGGAAAAGCTGATCCTGCTGACCAACGTATCCGGTCTCAAGAGCAAGGAAGACAAGGTACTCACCGGCTTGACCGCAAAGCAGGTCAACGACCTGATTGAAGACGGCACCATCCACGGTGGCATGCTGCCAAAAATCCGCTGTGCCCTGAGCGCCGTGGAAAATGGCGTGCGGACCTCCCACATTATTGACGGCCGCGTGGCCCATGCGACCTTGCTGGAAATCTTTACAGACGAAGGCGTGGGCACGCTGATCTCCCGTAACTGACCATAGCTGCCCGCTGCACTGGCCTTTACGGTCCGGGACAGCGCCGGCCTCACGCCCCAAGAGGACTGAACATGAAGCGCCTGCTGACCTTTCTGGTTGTCCTGGCCCTTATAGGCTACCTGTCATTCAAGGGGGCGGTCTGGTGGCTGGCTGACCAGCGGTTGGCCGAGGCCCGGAATGCAGTCGAGGAGATGGGTGTCATTGAGCGGGGAGATATTCGCTCCGGTGTTGAAGGGCGGCTGGTGTTGGGTAACGGCAGTTACCAGGATTTCCGGCTCACCCAACCCTTGGACTTTGATCGGCTGGTGTTTAACGCCGGCTCCCCTATGGCCTTGTTGAGTGCCCTGCTGGACCCTGCGGATCTGCCCGCGCACTGGTCGCTGGTGGCGGAAAACCTGCGTTTGAGCCTGGGCGCCAACATGTTCCGCAACTGGGTGACCGCAGCTGGCGATACCACGCCGGCGTTATTTTCTCCGGTCTGCGGCCCGGATCACCGCCAGCATCTGGGCAGTGGCGATCTGCTTCGGCTTGGCATCTCAGGCGTCTCCGGTGAGGCCCTTGTTATCCAGAGCGCCGACGGTCTTTATGCAGAGCTGACGACCGCCAACACCGGCAGTGTGGAAGTGGACTGGCCCGGCGCCCGCCTGGAGCCACTATCGCCAGCGGCACTGCCGGAGTCCACGCAGTCGCCTATGACGGTGACGCTGCGGGATGGTGGCATGATGCGTCGGGTGGCAGCCTACTGTGCCCGGGAATCAGGAGTGGAAACCGGAGAATGGACCAGCATCGTCATGGATGCATTCCGCAAGGCCCTGGCAGCCCGTGGCTTCAGTGCCAGTGACCAGTTGCTGGCACTGTACCGGCAATGGCTCACCGAAGGTGGTGAGCTGACTGTGGAATTGAACCCTTCCGCGCCGGCGTGGGGTGTGCCCGTGCGCACCGAGGACTCTGCAAACGCTACCCTGACGGTTCGTTACAACCGTTCGATGGTGCCCGATGTCTATCTTGATCGTATCGAGCCAGCGGCACCCGAATTACCAGAGGAAGTGCTTGAACCCGGTGTGGCGGGGGAGAGTGCCAATGGCGAGGGCGCGAATGTAGTCGCCGGCTGGAACCTGGCCGATAAAGAGAAGGCCGAGGCCTGGGTCGGGCGGACGGTGAGAGTTACCCTGGACAATGGTAATGTTGTGGAAGGCCGCCTGGCCAGCGTCGGCGACTCGCGAATGGAAGTCGCACGGCTGATGGACGGCGGAGAAGTGGCGTATCCCATCGCCATTCGACTGATTGCAACTTTCGAGGTCTGGCGTCACGGCCAGGCGCGCTAACCCGGAGACGGGGCGGAGAGATTTCTATGTCCGGATCCACACAACACCTTCCCGGCATTCGCGAGATGCTGACGAAGCTGATCTCACAGCCTTCGATCAGCAGTGCATCCGCCGAGTGGGACCACAGCAATGAGCCGGTGGTACGCACCCTCGCCGAATGGCTGGAGCCTATGGGTTTCAGTGTCGAGTTGCTGGAAGTCCCTGGGCTGCCCGGCAAGTACAACATGATTGCCACCCTGGGTAGCGGCCCCGGCGGCCTGGTGCTCTCTGGCCACACGGATACCGTGCCCTTTGACGACAAGCGCTGGCAAAGTGACCCGTTTACCCTGACCGAGCGCGATGACCGCTGGTACGGTCTTGGCACCTGTGACATGAAAGGCTTTTTCCCGCTGGCCATTGAAGCGGCCCGGGCGTTCGTGGGCAAGGACCTGAAGCAGCCGCTGATCATCCTGGCCACCGCCGACGAGGAAAGCTCCATGGACGGCGCCCGCGCCCTGGCCGAAGCCGGCCGGCCCAAGGCCCGTTATGCCGTCATCGGCGAGCCCACGGGCCTGAAACCTGTGCGTATGCACAAGGGCATCATGATGGAACGGTTGGTTTTCGAGGGGCAGTCCGGCCATTCATCGGACCCCTCCCTCGGCCGCAACGCCATGGAAGGCATGCACGAGGCGCTGGGCGAGCTGCTGGCCCTGCGCTCAGGATGGCAGGCGAAGTACAGCAATCCCAATTTCAAGGTTCAGGTGCCCACCATGAACCTGGGCTGTATCCACGGCGGCGACAATCCCAACCGTATCTGCGCCCGCTGTGAGCTGCATTTCGACCTGCGACCATTGCCGGGCATGGACATGAAAGGACTGCGCCAGGAAATACTCGATAAGCTGCAACCCGTCGCCAGAAACCGGGAACTGTCGCTGACATTTGAGCCGCTGTTCGACGGTGTGCCTCCGTTCGAAACGCCGGCTGAAGCGGAACTGGTCCGTGCCTGTGAAAAACTGACGGGCCACAAGGCGGAGGCGGTAGCCTTCGCGACGGAAGCCCCGTGGTTACAGAAACTGGGAATGGAAACGCTGGTCATGGGCCCAGGTTACATCGACCAGGCCCACCAACCCGATGAGTTCCTGGAGCTGTCCCAGTTAGACCCGGCGGTAAAAATCCTCAAAGGATTGATCACAAAGTTCTGCCTCTAATCGTTTGGAAGGCAATTCAGAGGTACAACGAGGGTATTGGCGGGACACTCTCCCAAAACCGTGAAGCGCCATGGATGGCGCGACCGAGCCCTACAGGGACGTATTCACGGGCGTGTTTTGGGAGAGTGTCCCGCCAATACCCGGAAGACTTCAATAGCCGAAGACTCGCAGGAGAAGAGTTTGAAATCGAACGAATGGTTGCATGGGTTCCGTCACTCATCGCCTTATATAAACGCTCACCGGGGTCGCACAGTGGTGTTGACCATTGGGGGCGATGCGATTGCCCATGGCAACTTAATCAATATCATCCACGATATAGCACTGCTTAGCAGCTTGGGTATTCGCCTGGTTGTAGCTTTTGGTGCTCGACCTCAGATTCAGACGAGACTGGACAATGCGAACGAAGAGTCCAGTTTCCATCGAGGGTTGCGGGTAACGCCAGAGCAGCAGTTACCGCTGGTGCTGGAGGCAATCGGTGGTTTGCGGGCGTTCCTGGAAAGCCGGCTCTCCATGGGACTGGTGAATTCGCCCATGCACAATGCGCGGATACGGGTCAGCAGTGGGAATTACGTTACTGCCAGGCCGGTAGGTGTCCTTGATGGAATCGATTTTGGTCATACAGGCCGGGTACGCCGGGTGGATGTGGCCGGTATCGAAAAGCTGCTGGAGTTGGGCCACATCGTCCTGCTGCCGCCGCTGGGGTATTCGCCTACCGGTGATGCCTTCAACCTGTCCTACGAGGATGTGGGCAGCCAGGTTGCAGCAGCGTTGCAGGCTGAGAAGCTGATTATGTTTACCGAACATCAGGGCCTGCTGGATGAAGATGGCGAGTTGATACGGGAGCTGTCCGCACGGCAGGCGTCCGACCGTTTGGCTGCAGACATGGTGCAGGGCCATGACGGAGACTTGCTGCGAGCCGCGTGTGATGCCTGCGTGAAAGGGGTACGCCGGGCCCATATTATCGGCTATGCGGATGATGGCGCATTGCTGGAAGAACTGTTCACCCGTGACGGCTCCGGCACGCTGGTCAGCGGTGACAACTACGAGCAAATTCGCCAGGCCAGGGTGGAAGACATTGGCGGTATTCTTGGGCTGATTCAGCCGCTGGAAGAGCAGGGCATTCTGGTGCGCCGCTCCCGCGAGATGCTGGAAACCGAAATCAACCGGTTTGTGGTAGCCGAACGGGACGGCACGATTGTCGGGTGTGCGGCACTTTACCATTACCCGGAGGAGGGAGCGGGTGAGCTCTCCTGCTTTGCGGTTGACCAGGCCTATCGCCGTTCCGGTCGCGGAGACGACATTCTGGCGATGGTTGAAAAGCTGGCCCGGGGGCAGGGTATCCAGCGGCTGTTCGTACTCACCACCCAGACGGAGCACTGGTTCCGGGAGCGTGGTTTCCAGCCCTCCACCGTGCGTGAGTTGCCGGGCCCGAAACTGGCCTCCTACAATACCCAGCGTAACTCAAAGGTTTTCGTGAAAACGCTGTCCTAATTGGGACAGTGTGTGTTGGCGAACTTCCTGTGACCGCTCGGCCAGGGCTTCCACGGCTTCGTAAAAAGCACTGAAGTCGCCGTTCTGTTCCCTCAGTAGCTGCCGGAAGGCCGGTACGTACTGATTGTACTGACTGAACAGGGCAAGGTTGGCGTTGTTCAGCCCGGTCGGGTTGTCACCAAAGGGGCCCGGTTGATCCCAGTCTTCCGACAGGGCCTGATAATCCGCCTGGAGAGCCTGGAATATCTGTGCCTTTCGATGCCGGAGCTCGGCCTTTGGCAGCGTGTCCTGTTGCTTGTAGAGTGCGTCAAGCTGCCCGGATGCGTCTTCCACCAGGGCGAGGGTCTGGTTGCGTTGGTGCAGCCGCGCCAGAGCTCTCCGGAATCCCAGCTCGTCACCCTCTGCCTCCAGCCATAGCCTGAGTCCTTCCAACTCCACGGCGGTTGCGAAGCTCTCGTTGAAGGCCGTATCGTCGCTGATGTAGACCACGCGATGAGCCAGTTCATGGAACATCAGGGCCACCATACGGTTTTCGGATAGTGAGGTGAAACCGGTGTGGAGTGGGTCATCGAACCAGCCCAGGGTTGAATAGGCGGTGACGCTGCCAATGAACGTATCGTAGCCGTCGTCTATGAACGATTGCTGCTCATTCCGGGCCTTTTCCAACTCGTAGTAGCCTCTGTAGGCCTGGCAGCCCACCACCGGGTAACACCATCGATGGGCTTGCAGGGAGAACTCCGGCGCGGCCACCAGGTTCACAACAACCCAGGGGCGCCCCAGCTCGGCATAGTCGGAGAAGGCGTCGCCCACGGGCAATGCCAGCCGGTGGTCGGCAAACTGGCGGGCCTCGTTTGCTACGGTGAGCCTGTGCTTCAAAGCTGGCGGGGTAGAGGGGGCATTGATCAGTTCCGACACCGGTTGCGTGGACATCATCAGGGACAGGTGGCCACTGACCGCCTGGCTGTAATAACCTAGGGTTGTACACCCCGAAAGTGTCGTTATCAGTAGCATAACGAGATAGATCTGACTAAGCTGTTTCATGGTTCAGGTTGTTATTTTGTTGCTGGCTGGCTGATCAGTCAGGGGTTATATTACAGCTATGTTCCCTCAAGTAGCAGGTAGCTGTCGCTGCCTTTCAGGGATACCGGCCGGTGACCGGAACAATTTACTCTATCAGGTCACCCGGCTTTGCCAGATATCAGGTAGTTCATGGATCCGAAAGAACGTCGTTCGAGCCCCCGTCAACCGATCAAACTCGCAGCTCAGCTGGACGTTGGCAGTGGTGAAAACCTGCCATGCCAGATCGCGGATTTCTGCGCCGAAGGTCTTTTCGTGCGTTATTCCGGGGAAACCTCCAGGAAACTGGATCAGGTGCTTGCACGGGGTGCCGGGGAACTGATTGTGCGCTTCCGCAGCCCGGATGGTCGCAAGCGCCACGAACTCCATGTGAACATCCGGCGCCGGATTGAGGGTGCCATGGGCGTGAGTTTTACCCGCTCCAGCCCGGAAGCCGTCAGCGCCATGCTGGAGCAGTGCGGGGCCAATCGTCATCAGGATCGTGCCTCTTTACGGGCGCCGAGTGACAAGGTCCAGTTTGTACTGCATCAATCCGCGAAGGCGGTTATACAGTACATAGAACCGTTGATGGATGCCTGCTTTATGCAGATGGTCACCGCCCTGCGGGAGGCTGCCCAGAAGGCAGGCAATGATCAGCAGGCGAACGAGTTCATGGATGCCTCGGGCCAGCTTCAGGCCCGTCAGCGGGTTATCTGGCACCAGATGGCGCGCAGCCTGGAGTCGCCGCTCAAACCGGCCCCTAAGGGGTTTCCGGGTTCTGAACTGTCGGTGGTCGACAAGGGAGAATTTGAAGACTGGCTGACCATCCGGGTGATGGTCACCAAGGCCGATACCCAGTATCGGGGCGAGTTGCTTCAGTTAAAACTCAGGCTGGATAAACTGGGCGTGGCCAATTCCACGGGCCACCACAACCCGTTGGGTCCGTCGCTGATCTGCGAGTCCTTTCACGTTGGTTTGAGCCAGCTTAAAGCGGACCGGGAAGTGGAGAAAGTCTGCTTGCGTGCCTTCGAGAAAGCGGTGCTGATGCATCTGGGCCCGCTGTATCGGGAATTGAACAACATCCTCGTGCGCCACGGTGTGTTGCCGGATCTCGACCTGAGCAAGTATCTCAGCGAACAGGTGCCCAACAAGCCCGAACAGCGTGAAGAAAAGCCCGCCAGGCCGCGGGAGCCGCAACAGACCGAAGCGTCTGATACCCAGGTAAAGGCGGCACCGACACAAAAAATCAACCGGCCGCTGGCCCGCAAGGCATCGACTGAGTTCCGGGGTTATGCCAGCGCCGCCCAGACCGCCTTTGCAACGGTCAAGAACCTACTGGGTACCCTCTCAGCCAGTCGCCTGGCCCGCGGTGACGTTGCGCCCGTGGAGTTTGCACCGGGTGCGCGGGAGCTGTCTGCCGGAGAACTGCAGAAGCAGCTGCAGGAACTTCAGTTGCAGTCGGCGTCTGTCAGCCCGGACCAGCCCTCCCTGCGGGAACGGGTTGTGGAGAGGGTAAAGGAGAGTGGTGAACACGCCCTCGGCGAGGAACAGCAAACCACCCTAGATGTGGTCGACCGGTTCTTCAACAGCGTGGTGGAGAGCCCGAAACTCAGTGCATACGCCCAGTCGCGGATGCGCCAACTGGAAGTGCCGGTGCTGAAAGTGGTCATGCGCGATCCGGAATTCTTCGACGACCATGAAAGCCCGGTACGCGGTGTAATGAACCGCCTGGCCCAACTGGGTGTGAAGGGTGGCCGTATCAATCCGGTAGTGCAGCGGCGTGTTGACGAATTGATCCAGCGAATTGCCACCGACTTTGAGCAGGATACCGGCGTGTTCGACAGCGCGGTACAGGAGCTGGATTCGCTGATTGATCGCCAGAACCTGGTGTATCGTCGCAACGTCGAGCGGGTAACGGCGGCCGCGGAGGGGGCCCAGAAGGTCTCCGAGTCCAAGAAGGCGGTTGCCCGGGTGCTGGAGCAGAAACTGGCCGGCAGGAAAGTCCCGAAGGCGGTGGTCAGTCTGCTGGACGGAGGCTGGCGCGACCTGTTGTCGCTGACCTGGATTCGCCAGGGGGAAGACAGCCCGTTGTGGCAGGACTACCTGTCGGTGATCGATTCGCTGATGACCTTTGCGGACGATCCCCAGAGTAATGTCAATCTGCCGGAACTGCTACGGGTGATCCAGGACGGACTGGCGTCCATTTCCAGCAATCACATGCCGTCGTCCCAGATTCGGGATGAGCTCAAACAGTTCCTGGTGCGCAGCCCTGAAAGCCCGCCCGAAATGGTGGAAATTCCGCCAATAAAAAGTGAGGACGACAAGAAGCAGGCAGTATCCGAGCGCGAGCAGCGCAGCCTGCAGCGGTGGATTAACCGGGCCCAGCAGTTGCGAACCGGTGACTGGTTGCGCGACCAGGAAACACCGGACGAACCCCAGTACATCCGCCTGGTATGGGTGGCCCGCGGCTTCAGTCGCTTTGTGTTCGTCAACCACCAGGGTATGCGGGTGGTTGAATTGGCACTGGAGGCCCTCGCTCAGCAGATGCGCAAGGGCATCATTGTTCCGGACAACCAGTATGAACGGCCCTTGGTGGATGAAAGCATCGACCGGATGGTGCGCAAGGTCTATGACCAGTTGTCCTGGGCCTCTACTCACGATGAACTGACCGGCCTGCTGGGGCGTCGCGAATTCGAGCGCATGCTGGAGCAGCAACTGGCCCGGCGGGAGGACGAGCGGGCGCTGGTGCGGCTGGATCTGCGACAGTTCCGCCTGCTCAACGATACCGCCGGCTACCAGGCCGGCGATGAGGCCCTGCGCAGGGTGGCGGATGTGCTTCGCAGTCATGTTGGCGATGGCATGCCGCTGGCCAGGTTATCGGGTAACGAATTTGCTCTGTTGTTACCGGCGGAAAACGCCCTGGAAGCATCCCGCGGGATCGTGTCGGCCATTGAAGCCATGGAGTTCCGTTTCGATAGCGGCAGCTACCACCTTTCCGCCAGTGTCGGCCTGGCTCCCGAGATGCCTGCGCTGGCGAACGCCGAGCGTTGGCTGAAGGCGGCCGAGGAAGCCATGAAAGCGGCCAAGAAACGCGGCCATGGCAAGGTGACGGAGTACTCTCTGGATGCCCACGATCACGCCCGCCAGGAACAGATCGCGGCCAAGGTGGCCAATCTCGGTGACCTTGATGAAGAACGCATGCTGTTGCGATGCCAGAAGATGATACCGCTGCATGCGCGCACATCCATGGCGGCGCAGTATGAAGTGCTCATCAGCATGTATGACGATGATGGCAACCTGATCACCGGCAAGGACTTTGTCCGAATGGCGGAGCGCTATGACCGTATGCAGGCGGTGGATCGCTGGGTGGTGGGCCATATGCTGGACTGGCTACGCGACAAGGCACCGGATCCGGAACACATGGGCGGTATCTGTATCAATCTCTCGGGCCATTCCCTGAACGATCAGTTGCTGATGGAGTTCATCTACGACAAGCTGAGCCAGAAAGATGCTCCCATCGAGCGCCTGTGGTTTGAAATAACCGAGGCCTCAGCGATCAATGACATTCAGGGTATTTCCGAGTTTATCGAGGAAATGAAGGAGTTGGGGTGCCGGTTCTGCCTCGGTAATTTCGGCAGCGGGCCCATGTCGTTCCAGTTCATGCGCAGCCTGCCGGTGGACTTCATCAAGCTGGACAGCGCCTTCACCAATCAACTGGACACCAGTGAAACGGATCAGGCCATGGTGAAGTCGATGGTGGACATGGCCCACTACATGAAACGGGAAGTGATTGCCTCGCAGGTTGAAACCCGCGTGGTTCTCGATATGCTGACAGGTCTGGGTGTGGATTATGCTCAGGGTTTCATTATCGAAAAGCCGCGGCTGCTGACCAGCCTGGACTGACTTTCCGGACCTCCCTGTTATGTCAAAACGTCATCCGATTATCGCGGTTACCGGCTCGTCCGGCGCCGGAACCACCACCACGGGCGAAATCTTCAGTCGCCTGTTTGCCAGCGAGGGTCTCCGTGCCGCGATGGTCAGCGGCGACAGCTTCCATCGTTATAATCGCGAGCAGATGGCCCGCCTTGCCGCCAAGGGCCAGTTTGGTGAACGCAACCACTTTGCGCTGGCAGCGAACCACATCGACAAGCTGGAAGCGCTGTTCTACGACTACGGGCACACCGGCAACGGGCAATTCCGCGAGTACGTTCACGACGAAGACAGGAAACTGATCGAGGCGGGCCACAAGCCCGGTACCTTCACACCCTGGGGGCCATTGGCACCGGAAACCGAGCTGCTCTTCTACGAGGGGCTTCATGGCGGGGTGGTCAGCGATGCCTACAACATTGCCCAGTACGTGGACTTGCTGGTGGGTGTGGTGCCGATCGTCAACCTGGAGTGGATCCAGAAAATCCATCGGGACACCAACAAGCGTGGGTATTCCCAGGACGCCGTGGTCCAGACCATCGTTAACCGCATGGACGACTACGTGCACGACATCGTCCCGCAGTTTGCCCACACTCACGTCAACTTCCAGCGCATTCCCCTGGTGGACACCTCCAATCCCTTTGTTGTCCGCGATGTACCAACGGAAGACGAAAGCCTGATCGTGATCCGGTTTCGGGATCCGTCGGAGGTGGACTTCCCTTACCTGCTGCAGATGATCGGTGGCAGCAGCCTGTCCCGGTATGACACCCTGGTCATTCCGGGGACCAAGCTGGCGTTGGCCATGGACCTGATCATGCGCCCACTGGTGCAGGAGCTGATGGCCCACAAGCCTTTTGCCTGATGTGGGGTCAGGGGCTGCATCAGGCCGTCAGGCGGCCATCGCGATAGTCCCGGAGGGTCTGCTCGATCTCCTCACGGCTGTTCATCACGAATGGGCCGTACTGCACCACCGGTTCACCGATTGGCTTACCGGCAATCAACAGCAGGCGGGCGCCGCTTTCACCTGCGCCGACCCGGACACTGTCACCGGTTGAAAGGATGCTGGCTGCCGAGAGCTTGAGGGCCTCGGAGCCCTGGTCCGACACCAGCGCAGCGTCGCCTTCATAAAGGTAAAGCATGCCGTCCAGTTCCGGGTGGACCGGCATCAGGGCTTCCTTTCCCGGCGCCAGGTGAATGTCGGCGTACAGGGGCAGGGTGCTGCCTCCGGTAACTGCACCATGATGTTCCTGTCCGTCAACCGTTACCGTGCCAGCAATCAACTTCACCAGCCCGCCGTCCACGGTGATGGCCGGTATTTCCTCGGGCTGGATATCACGGTAACCGGCGGGTTTCATTTTCTCCGCGGCGGGCAGGTTGAGCCAGAGCTGGAAGCCGCGCATCTGCCCGGATTCCTGCTGGGGCATTTCCGAGTGGACAATGCCGCGCCCGGCGGTCATCCACTGCACACCGCCGTTTTTCAGGTTGCCGCGATTGCCCATATGGTCTTCGTGAAGCATATGGCCTTCGATCATGTAAGTGACCGTCTCGAACCCGCGGTGGGGATGGGAGGGAAAGCCGGCAATATAATCCTGTGGCTGGTCGGAGCCGAATTCATCCAGCATCAGGAACGGGTCAAGGCGGATGTTCTGATGTTGCCCCAGGGAGCGTTTGATGCGTACACCGGCGCCATCGGATGTCTCCAGGGCGGGGATGGTCTGTTTTACGGATCGCAGGGACATGGCTTATTCCTCCTCAAAGGGTATACCGTCTATTAGACGCCCTCTGGGACCTGGAAATAAACCGGAGAATTCTGGAAGGTGACATCAAAAAAACTGAAGGTCCGGCGACGACTCGGCATCACCGGACCCGGGGCGGGCTATTCCAGATTGCGGGAGTAGAACATTTCCAGCATTTCCCGCTTAAGCCGTTCTTCGATGGAGCGGGCTTCTTCCGGGTCCAGATCACTGGCATTGACCCCGAACACATAGTTATCCAGGTTGAAGTTCTTGAGCATCATCTTGGTGTGAAACAGGTTTTCCTGGTACACGTTGACGTCAATCATCTGGTAGGCGTTCTGGGTGTCTTCGGTCAGATAGTTCTGGATCGAGTTGATGTCGTGGTCGATGTAGTGCTTGGTGCCGTCCACATCACGGGTAAAGCCGCGTACACGATAGTCCACGGTAACCACATCGGAATCGAAACTGTGGATCAGGTAGTTCAGGACCTTCAACGGCGAGATCAGGCCGCAGGTAGACACGTCGATATCCGCCCGGAAGGTGCTGATGCCCTCGTAAGGGTGGCTTTCCGGATAGGTGTGAACGGTTACGTGGCTCTTGTCCAGATGAGCCACGATGGCATCCGGCAGTGGGCCCGGTGATTCTTCGTTGTCAGGCTCGCCATTGCTGAGTTCGTGCTCGGCAATCAGCATGGTGACGGAAGCGCCATGGGGCTCGTAGTCCTGGCGTGCAATATTGAGCACGTTGGCGCCGATGATCTTGACCACGTCGGTGAGGATCTGGGTCAGGCGCTCGGCGTTGTACATCTCGTCGATGTAGTCAATGTAGGCTTCACGTTGCTCTTCGGTCTGCGCATAACAGATGTCGTAGATGTTGAAGCTCAGTGATTTGGTCAGGTTATTGAAACCATGCAACTGTAGTTTGGTTTCCATGTTCAGCCCCCCCACGTGTATGGAGATGAATGTCAGTGGTCATGTCTTCTGATGCATGCCACCAAGGCCGCCACCGATAACTGACCGGGTTGTTTACCTTTTGCGCAGACCGGCGGAGAAGGGTGCGTATTATGCACACCGACCCTCAATTTGGGTAGAGTTCACCGCAATATTGTAGCATCCGTAATTTCCCCGCCCAGGTTCAGGCCGTGTCGCGGATTTCATGGCTGTGGGTGATCGCCACGCCCGCCTTTTCCAGCATGATGGACGCCGAGCAGTATTTCTCCGCCGAGAGGCTCACAGCTCGCTTCACCAGGTTTTCCTTCAGGCTCCTGCCGGTCACCACAAAATGCAGGTGGATGCGGGTGAATACCGCCGGCACCGCATCAGCCCGCTCCGCTTCCAGCTCGGCATGGCAGGCGGTAACGTCCTGGCGACTTTTCTGCAGGATGCTCATGACATCAAAGGAGGAGCAGCCGCCCAGCCCCATCAACATCATTTCCATGGGGCGCGGCCCCAGGTCTTTACCGCCGTGGTCGGGCGGCCCGTCCATCTGTATGGCGTGGCCGCTGCCACTGGTTGCCCTGAAGCTGGCGTCGCCGGTCCAGTCAATGGTTGCTTTCATCTACTCTCGTACTCCGGATGGGATATAACGTAAACCTGGCAGCGATGCTAGCATATCCGGGATTGCCCGGCAGCCTGGTGAAAAGCAGGTATTCTGATCTGGTCTATACTGTTTCAGGTTGCCGAAACGAGGGCTTCTTGTTATAAGTTGCGCTCATAATGAATAAACCCGCAGGGAAAGCAGGGTCAATAAAAACATCGGGATCCCGCCAGTACTAAGGAGGCATGACTCGCACTATGGCCACTATCGTCAAGCCGGTTGAGCAGAAGACCAAGCATCTGGACTATTTTTTATCACAATGCCATCGCCGGCGTTACCCCGCCAAAAGCACCATTATCTATGCCGGGGATAAAAGCGATTCCCTGTTTTACATCGTCAAGGGCTCCGTTACCGTCATTATTGAGGACGACGACGGCCGCGAGATGATCATGGCCTACCTGAATGCCGGGGATTTCTTCGGTGAGATGGGGCTATTCGACAACATGGACTCACGCAGCGCCTGGGTGAAAGCCAAGACCGAGTGCGAAGTTGCTGAAATCAGCTATACAAAATTCCGCGAAATCGCCCAGCAGGACCCCAGGGTGTTGTATTTTATCGGTGAGCAGATGGCCTCTCGCCTGCGCCAGACCACCCGCAAGGTGGGCGACCTGGCATTCCTGGATGTGACGGGCCGTGTTGCCCGTACCCTGTTGGATCTCTGCAAGGAACCGGACGCCATGACCCACCCGGATGGCATGCAGATCAAGATTACCCGTCAGGAGATCGGCCGCATCGTGGGCTGCTCCCGTGAAATGGTCGGCCGGGTGCTGAAGACCCTGGAAGATCAGGGCCTGGTACGGGTCAAGGGCAAGACCATGGTGGTATACGGTACCCGCTAGCTGTCAGGTTGCCCGCGGGTTGCGGGCAAACTCATCGATCCACCTCGCAACTTGCTGCGGATGCGTCAACACAACCCAGTGTGGCGCATTAATTTCCTTTCTTACCAGTGTACCTGTCCACTGTTCCAGGTTTTCCGAGAGCTGTTTTCCCACATAGTTGTCCTGTCCCGGTACGATGAGTTGCACCGGGCATTGGGCGTGCCTTGGTTGCGGGCTGAGGAGCCGGGGCAGGAAATTGGCCCGGTAGAGTTTGGTGCCGTGGCAACCGTCTTTTTTCTGGTACCGGTTATGGGACACTTCAACAACCTGCTCCCGGCGTGCCAGGTAGGTGGGCCAGAGTCTGTCCAGCCCGACCCGCCAAAGGGTTTCCGGCAACAGTGGCAACTGGAACAGGAAGACATACCAGGAACTGGCCAGTTGCTGGAAAACCTTCTGCCTGCCCGCTTTCCCACTGGACGACAGGTTGCTGCGGATCCAGGTGGCAACGTGATCCAGGCAGGGCCCGGAAATGGTGGTGTAGGACAACACCCTGGACGACAGGGGTGTGGCCGTGACCGATTCCCAGCTTTGAATGGAACCCCAGTCGTGGGCCGCCAGGTGAAATGACTGGCCGGGAATAATGGCATCCACCACGCAGGCCAGGTCGGACGCCAGGTACCGGATCCGGTAATCCCGTGTGCGTGGTGGCGACGAGGACCGCCCGGCACCCCGCACATCGTAGCGTATGACAAAGTAGCGGCTGACCAGGTGCCGGGTCACGGCATCCCACACCGAATGGTTGTCGGGGTAGCCATGCACAAGCACCAGTGCCGGCCTGGCCGGGTCGCCCTCTGTCACCACGTACAGGTCCACCCCGTTATTGCTGACCCACTGCTGGGTTTCTGGCATGCCGGTTCTCCTTCTTGGTCCGGGCTCCAGAGTAACGTCAGAGTAGTGGGTGTGGCCCGTGCCGGACGGGCCAGATGATTGGCCTATTCGACGATGGCCACACTCTTGATCTGCAGGCACACGGCCATGCCCGGGGCAAGGCCAAGCTGGTGCACCGCGCGGCTGGTAATGCGGGAGAGGAAGGCGGTCTGGCCTGCATGCAGGCGAACCGTGGTCATGCCTGGGCGCTGCTCTGCCGCCATGTCTGTCACACGTGCCGGCAGCAGGTTCTGGAAACTCTGGTCATGGTTGGCCGCCAGCGCAATGCTCACATCCCGGGCCAGGATCTGCAGCCTGACGGCGGTGCCGGTTTCGGGCTGGCGGTCATCACGGAACCACAGGCTGCCGCCTTCGAACTCCGCCCGGCAGAGGTGCCACTGGTCATCCCGTTCGCGGATAATCGCCGGAACAATCACCGCCGCATCGTGTTCCAGGGCGAAGGGCTGGTCGGGGCGGGCCAGTGTCTCCTGGAGGCCGCCCTGGGCGAGCACCCGGCCCCGGTCCATCATGACGATGTAGTCCGCAAGTCGGGCTACCTCGGCGGCGGAATGGGACACGTAGACAATGGGGATGTCCAGAGTATCCCGCAGGGTTTCGAGGTATGGCAGAATTTCCCGTTTGCTGGCCTGGTCCAGCGCTGACAGGGGTTCGTCCATCAGCAGCAGCCTGGGGCTGGTCAGCAGGGCCCGGCCAATGGCCACGCGCTGGCGTTCACCTCCCGAGAGCCGTTCCGGCGTGCGGCCCAGCAGATGGGCGAGCCCGAGCCAGTCAATAACCTGTTGTGGGTGAATCCGGCGCTGTTGCACTGGTGTGCGGCGGTAGCCGAACTTCAGGTTGCCGTTCACCGACAGGTGGGGAAACAGGCTGGTTTCCTGGAACACATAGGCCAGGGGCCGTTTATGCACTGGCAGGCTGGCGGTGTCGTCCTGCCAGACATCGCCGTTGACCGACAGCCGTCCGGCGCAGGGCTGCAGGCCGGCAATGCAGCGCAGCAGTGTGGTTTTCCCGCAACCGGAGTGGCCGAACAGTGCCGTGACACCAGTCCCTGGCAGTCGCAGGTCCACCTCCAGGCGGAAATCGTCGAAACCGGTGTTAAAGCGGGCAAGAATTCCGGTATCGGTCATGGCTTCAGGTTCCCGCTGTTCAGCCGACCGTTGATCAGGTAGAGCGCCAGCAACACCAGGAATGAGAACACCAGCATGCCTCCGGCCAGCAGGTGGGCCTTGCCGTACTCCAGGGTCTCCACATGATCGTAAATGGCCACCGACAGTAACCGGGTCTCGCCGGGAATATTGCCACCGATCATCAACACTACGCCGAACTCACCCAGGGTATGGGCGAAGGTCAGTACCGCCGCGGTCAGGAAGCCGGGGCGTGCCAGGGGGATCACCACCGAGAAGAACCGGTCCAGGGGAGAGGCGCGCAGGGTGGCAGCGACTTCCAGCATCCGTTCGTTGACGGTGGAGAACACATTCTGCAGGGGCTGCACCGTAAAGGGCAGTGAATAGATCACCGACGCCACCACCAGCCCGGCAAAGGTGAAGGGCAGGGTGCCCAGCCCGAGGGTTTCCGTCAGCGTGCCCACGATGCCTTCCGGGCCCATCAGTAGCAGCAGGTAGAACCCCAGAACCGTGGGGGGCAGCACCAGGGGCAATGCCACGATAGCCGCTACCGGTTGCCTGAGCCAGTGGCTGCTGCGGGCAAGCCACCACGCAATGGGGGTGCCGATAACCAGCAGCAGGGCTGTGGTGATACCGGCGAGCTTGAGGGTCAGCCAGACGGTTTGCCATTCCGGGCTCATTGATACTCCATGGTGTGTGGCCGGGGCGGCGGATCAGCCGGTTATTCAGGCGCATCCCCGATATCGTAGCCGTATTGGCGAATGATGTCCTGTGCTTCGCGGCTGCGGAGGAAATCCAGCCAGGCCCTGGCGGCTTCGTTGTTCCTGCCCCGTTCCAGCAGGACGGCCTGCTGTGCGATCGGTTCGTGATGGCTAGCCGGCACTTCCCAGAAAGCGCCACCGTCATGGTCATCACGGGTCTGGGCCAGTGCCACAAAACCTGCGCTGGCATTACCGGTGGCTACAAACTGAAAAGCCTGGGATATGGATTCGCCTCTCACCAGCCGGTTTTCCAGATTTGCCCAGAGCCCAAGGCGCTCCAGTGTTTGTCGGGCCGCCAGGCCATAGGGGGCGGTTCTGGGATTGGCAATGGCCAGGTGCCTGAATTCTCCGGAACGCAGGTAATCTTCCGGATCGTTGAACGCTGCCGGGTCCGGGCTCCAGAGCACGAGTTTTCCCACGGCATAGGTGAAGCGGGAGCCAGGCACCGCTAAGCCATCCTGTTCCACCCGTTGAGGTCGCGCTTGGTCGGCTGCGAGAAAGGCATCGAACGGCGCGCCGTGACGGATCTGGGCGTAAAGCTTGCCGGTGGAGCCGTAACTGATTCGGGTGCTGTGGCCTGTCGTGTCTTCAAACTGTGCGGCAAGGCGCTCGGCCGTATCATGGAAATTGGCGGCAATGGCCAGCCTGACCTCTCCTGCCGTCGCCAATCCGGCGTTCATGAACAGAGTCATGGTTAACGATAGGCGGATGATGACCTTCATCGACGGTAGTCAGTCCTGTTTGCGAGCCAGTTTAAACATCATCTCGGGCGCAACGCGCTTGACCCACAGGGCGGCCATTTCCTTGCCCTTGCCGACAGGAATCTCCCGTTTGCCCTTCGCCAGTGCGGCAACAATCATGTCGGCACATTCGGTCACGTCCATGCCGCCGATGATGTTGTCATCCTCTTTGCCGAAGGCCGAGCCGTCTGCGGCCAGCGCATTGCGGGCAATGTCCGTGCGAATGAATCCGGGCACGATGGTGGATACCTGGATGCCCTCATCCTCCACTTCCGCCCGCAACGCGTCGAAGAACCCCATCACCGCATGCTTGGCGGCGCAGTAGCCAGTACGCAGTGGCACGCCAACCTTGCCGGCAACACTGGCGGTCACGGCAAGGTGGCCGGACTGGCGTTCCAGCATATGGGGGAGGACCGCCTTGGTCAGTGCGATCTGTCCCATCACATCCACATCCAGCAACTTCTGGTAGACGGAAAGATCGGTGTCCTTGCACAGTGAACGCTGAGAGAGACCGGCATTGTTGATCAAAAGGTCGATCTGGCCAAACTGCGTGATGACGTTATCGGCAGCCAGCGGAAGTGAGGGCAGGTCGGTGACATCCAGGGGCAATACCAGCATGTTCTCCGGGGCTGCACCGGCGTCAATACAGCGCTGGCTGACCCGCTCCAGTTCTGCCTGGCGGCGGGCCGAAAGCACAACTTTTGCATTTTTGCGGGCAAACCTTACGGCCAGTGCCTCGCCGATGCCCGATGAGGCACCGGTTATCCAGACCACTCTGTTGGTAAACATGGGCTCACTCCGGTTGTTGTTGAATGGCAGTGATCTTAGCGCCCCGGGCTGGTCAGCGTCATGTTATTCAGTGACAGAATGCGTCTCCGGTCGCAGGCAGTTAAGGATATGGTGCCAGACTTCGTCAGCGTTGGTTTCGTTCACCAGCTCGTGGCGGGCTCCCTCAAATAGCCGTTCGGAGGCGACCTTTACACCGGCAGCCCGCAGGTTGGTCACGTGCCGGCTGAAACCCCGCCCCATCTCTCCGACCGGGTCACAGCTCCCCGCCAACAGGTGCACCGGAAGGTCCTTTCGCCATACTCTCGGGTTGATGTCCAGCATGCCGCCGATAAAATCGGACCAGAGGCCGGCCGTGCAGGAAAAGCCGCACAGCGGGTCCTTCAGGTAGCGGTCCACCTGTTGTGGGTCACGGCTCAGCCAGTCGTGGCTGGTGCGGTTGGGGACAAAGGCCTTGTTGAAGGTGCCGAAGGTCATGTTATCGATCAGCCGGCTACGATGCCGTTTTCCGCGCAGTGCCTTTATGGACCTTACCAGTACCAGAGAAGCCCGTAGTTTCGGTTTGTCGACGCGATTGGTGGCGCAGAGGATCAGGTTGTCGATCTGGTCGCCGTATTTCTGGGTGAACGCCTGGGCAATAAACGAGCCCATGCTGTGCCCGAACAGCGTAAGTGGAAGGTCGGGATACTGTTTCCTGGCATGGACAACCACCTGTTGCAGGTCGTCGACCACCTTCTGCCAGCCCCGTTTATCGGCATAGTGGCCAAGATCGGCATCAGGGCAGTGCGGCCCATGGCCACGGTGCTGGACGGCAATCACAGCCACCTGATGCTGGTTCAGCCACTGGGCGAGTGGCTGATAGCGGGCGGCATGTTCGGCCATACCGTGGGCAATCACGAGGACGGCCGTCGGGGTTTGCGGAGCCCAGGACAGTAATGGAATCCGGTGGTGATCGGGGCTGTTGATGAAGCTTTCCTGCAGGTCCATGTTGGTTGGGTCCGGGCGTGGTTGTTGTGGTTTACCGGAGTCTAGCGGGAAATTACTCTTCGTTCCTGTCCCATTCCGGTGGTTTCCACAGGTGCTTCAAACGGGACAGCGGCGAGCCAGGTCTGGCCATGGCCCGGAACAGGTCCACGTATTCGTGGGTCCACAGTACCAGCAGGTTGTTGGAGCGCACCGGTCGGGTAATGCCGTATTCCGGCGGGGCCTGTTCATCCTCCGCCACGAAGGTGCCGAACAGCCGGTCCCAGATGATCAGTGTACCGCCATAGTTGCGGTCGATATAGCCGGGGTTGCGGCCATGGTGGACCCGGTGGTGGCTGGGGGTATTGAACACCCCTTCCAACCAGGGAGGCAGTTTGCCGATAACGGTGGTGTGGATAAAGAACTGGTAGACCAACGACAGCGCGTAGGCAATGCCGATCCACACCGGGTTGAACCCGATCAACGCCAGGGGCACGTAGAACAGCCACATGCCGTTGAAAATGTTGGTGGCGTTCTGGCGCATGGCGGTGGAGAAATTCATGCGTTCCGAGGAATGGTGCACCACATGGGCGGCCCAGAACCAGCGTACACGATGGCTGGAGCGGTGCATCCAGTAGAAGCAGAAGTCCACTCCCAGGAACGTCAGGAAACCTGTTGCCCAATTCAGTTCCAGGTCCAGGATCCGGTGGTGGTAGAGGAACGCATAAACGGGAAAGGCAATCAGGCCGGCGAACAGCAGTTCGGTGAACTGGTATCCGGCCCCCAGGGCAAAGTTGCGTATGGCTTCCGGCACATTCATCCGCGTGGGGTCATGGTGAATGCGGAGGTATTCCCAGAGGGTCACTGCAATAAACACCGGTGTGGCCACCACGAAGATCAGTTGGCGTTCATCCAGGGCCAGCCGGGGAGCCAGGGCGTTCCAGAGTGGCAACAGCCCGCTGCCTTCAAGAACTGCCATCATCATGTCCATCAAAGCCATGGTCTAACCGTATTGTGGTTGTTGGTGTGCGTATATTTTGCTCCGATGGGCAGTGAAAAAATTGACAATTAACGCCACAGTATTGATTATCGACGCCAATGACAGTGGAGGCTTAGTAAGTGATAAAGAGTGAACAGTGGCCAGGGTAATGCGGGTAACCGGTGCCTGGACCGGGTTGTTGTCCGACTGGCTGGACCGGGAGGGGCTGGATGCGGGCCCGTTACGGATGGCGCTGGCGCGTTGGTCTGCCCAGGACAGCGTGCCGGTACCGGTGTGGCGGGATCTGCTGGCGCAAGGGATGGCACTGGTTCCAGGCCGTGTGGCCCCGGAGCTGGAGGTTGGCGCCTGTGTCCTCCCGGCCCATGTGGGTGTGTTGGGTTATCTGGTGCTGGCGTCCGATACCCTCGGTGAAGCCATGCTGGCCTATCAGCGATACGAAACCCTGTTCTACGGCGCCAGCCTTGCGGAGATCGAGGTTGTCGGCGACCAGGCCGAGATGCGCTGGCCACCCTCGGACAACGAACTGGGCCAACAGGCGGATGGAACAGCGATAGCAGCATTGGTGACCTTCATGCGGCGCCAGATCGACCAGCCACCTCCACCTTCGGCGGTGAGTTTCCTGGAGCACGCTGATGCGAAATCCGCGAGGGCGTATGAAGCCTTCTTCGGCTGCCCGGTCACCTGGAACGACAGCCACGTACGGGTGCGTTTTCCGCTGCATTGCCTCAGCCTGCCCATGCCCAGGAGAGACCCGACGTTGCGGGAGCTGCTGGACCGGCAGGCCCGGGCATTGTTGCGGGCATTGCCTGAAAGTTCAGGAGAGGGCTCCGGTACCGACCGCCAGTTGCAACAGGTGTTACTGAAGCTGCTTTCTGACGGCGAACCCACGCTCAAGCGTGCGGCCAGCGCCATGCACATGTCACCGCGCACACTGCAGCGGCGGCTGACCCGGCACCGGCTAAGCTGGCAACAGTGGCTGGACCGCAGCCGCGAGCAACTGGCCCGGCAGTACCTCGAGGATCCATCACTGACACTGACCGACATTGCACTTTTGCTGGGCTTCTCCGAGCAGAGTGCCTTTACCCGGGCCTATCGCCGCTGGACCGGCAATTCTCCCGGCAGGGAGCGGCGCCAATGGCTCAGCGATTAGTGGCGTAGATCTTCGCCAGCGGCTGGATCTGCGGCTGCCACTGCTCCAGCCAGACCTGGATATCCTTGGGAATTTTCGCCGGCTTGGGCCAGGGTACCGGGTACTGTTCCGGCTGGAACATGGGGGCGAACAGCGCAGCGGCGGCGAGGTCGGCACGGGAAAAGCTGTCACCGGCAAGAAAGGGCTTTTGCTGGTAGGCGTCGGCCAGTTCGGTGAGATAGGCTTCCATGGTTTCCCGCGATCGCTCCGCCGTCTTCTCATTGATCTTCATCCACTTGCGCATAATCTCGTCCACGCGGCTGAAGGCCAGTTTCAGCAGAATCCGATTGTAGAAGGGGGTGCCCGCTGCCAGCATGGGGACAACCACCTTGGGGCGCTTCAGGAAGTGGTGGTAAGAGTAACAACGCACCGCCGGGCCGGCCTCGTCGTCCAGTCGTTGCTCCCAGGCCAAGGCTGTTTCACGGGCTTGCGGGTCGGCCGGTGTCAGCGGGTTCTCGGGAAACGTATCGTCCAGGTAGTCGATGATCGCTTTCGATCCCTGGGTCCGGTGGCCGTCGTGGTCCAGCACCGGCACCGACGAGTCCTTACCGGTCAGTTTGCGGATGGTGTTGACGTGCTGGCCGGGCAGAAGGCTGATGGCCTCGTAGCTCAGCCCTTTGTAATCCAGCGCCCAGCGAACCTTTTCGCAGTAATGTGAAATTGCAAACTGGTAGAGTTTTATCGCCATGACGTAGGGTGCTCCCGGGAGTTTTTATGGCCTAAGCGTAATGCTTTAACGTGGGAAATGGTAACGGCTCTGCTTTAAAATCGGCGGGCGACACAACAATTTTTGAAAACGGAATCACATGGAATGAGGAACAGACAATGAAAGGAATCGCTGCATTACTTCCGCTGACGCTGGCAGTCATTGGGCTGCTGGCTGGCTGCGCGTCCACCGCCGACGACAGCAATAACGAAAATCAGGCTGCTGGTACCGCCGCCTGCGATCTGAAGCTGCCCCTGTGTTTTGCTCCAGGTGATGTTAAAAAGCCGTTTGTCGCCAGGGGGAACGAGCCGTTCTGGCGGGTGATCCTGGAGCCGGGACAACTGGTGCTGGAGCGGATGGACGAGGAGACGGTTGCCCTGCGCTATGAGGTGACAGAGCGAAGCGCCACGGCACGCACGTTTGAGGCCGAAGGCGATGGCATCCGGGTATCACTCAAGGCCGCGGCCCAGCTTTGCCGCGATTCCATGAGTGGCATGCCCTATCCACGCCAGGTGCGCCTGTCCATAAACGGCGAGGAATTTCGGGGCTGCGGGGGTGATCCCGAGCAGTTACTTCGGGGGACGGAATGGGTCGTTGAAGACATCGGTGGCCGCGGCATTATCGACAGTTCCCGGGTTACTCTGAACTTCCAGGAAGATAATCGCGTGGCGGGGCGTGCTTCCTGCAATCAATTCAGCGGTGGTTGGAACCTGACCGGTGAAGGCATCGGGTTTACCCGGATGGCGTCCACAAAGAAAGCCTGTGCACCGGCGCTGATGAACCAGGAAAATCGGTTCCTGTCACTACTGGGAGAGGTTCAGCGCTTCGATATTGGCAGGCGCGGTGAACTGGTGTTGAGTACAGGTGACGGGCGCCTGATCAGGGCGTTTCAGGCCACGGACTGAGCCCGTAATTGTCCAGAATCTCCTGGACCCGGCCACTGGCTAAAAGTTGTCGGGTCCCTTTCGAAAGCAGTTCTGCCAGTTCTGCTGCATCTTCCCGTTCCGGGGAAAATGCCACAAACGCTTCACTTTCGCTGATCAGCCCCGCCTGACGGGGCGGGTTTATGGCGCCATTGCTATTGCTGGCCCACCAGGCCATTACGTAGACATCTTCGACAAAAATGTCGGTACGGTCCTGGTCCAGCAGATAGATCGCACGATCCAGTGGGGAAGGGCCGGAGATCACCCAGATCCTGTCCTGATTGGCCTGGTGTTCTTCAATGTAACGATCCAGTTCACTGGTGTAGGAGTAACCGTTGATCACCAGCAGCTTCTGGTTGGCCAGGGAGTCCAGTCCGTTGTAGGTCCAGCGATTATCCGGGTGGGTGAACAGAGCAATGATGGAACGCCCCTGGGGTGTATCCGGGAACACGAAATCCGGAGCATCGGTGATGAATGCACCGACAACGGCGTCCAGTTGGCCTTCCCTTGTCATCTGAAGTGCCCTGGCCCAGCTTATGTTGACGTACTCCACGGTGTAGCCGGCCTCACCCAGGACCTCGCGGGCTATATCCACCATGTACCCCTCGTGATCGCTTCCCGCTTCACAGTTGTGGGGGCACCAGGGGTCGGCGGCAATAATAATCGTTCGTGGCTGTGTGGTATCGCTGGAAACAGCGTCAGAAAGGTCCTGATCGGCGGAAACCTCCGGAGCACTGGCTGACGGTGCACTGTCGTTATCAGGAGGGGAGCAGCCGTACAGCAGAAGTACGGCAACGAACGCTAATGCCAATCTGGGCATGATCATTGTCTTGGGCACCGCGAAGCTACGGCGACCCTTTAATCATAGTCGCTAATCAACAGCGCTGTCATCCAACTGTCACCCGTCGTTCCGGCAGACATTATTCAGTAGCGACTACGGGTCTCACCTTCCGCGGACTCGATCGGTACTAGTGCTTTGACGAGCTCCTTCATGTCGAGGACGCCCACCTGCTTGCCTTTCCTGACTACCCGGTAGGTGAGGTTGGTGTCACCCTCCGACCGTGCGATGACCGATTCGAGGTTGTCTCGGTCCGAAATGTCTCCGGCGCAGTCGGTGGGAGGCTCGGTGGTTTTCTTCATCACGGAATGAGCCCTGAGAACACGGGCGCGGTTGATGTCGCTGATGAAGTCGGTGATGTATGGATCATTGGGATGCATCAGAATTTCCTGGGGCTCACCCTGTTGGACGATATGCCCCTCCTTGAGGATAACCAGGTGATCCGCCAGCTTCAGTGCCTCGTCCAGGTCATGGGTGATGAACACGACGGTTTTCTTGAGTTCGTCCTGCAGTTCCAACAGCAGATCCTGCATGTCGGAGCGAATTAGCGGGTCCAGTGCCGAGAAGGCCTCATCCATCAGCATAACGGGGGAGTTTGATGCCAGCGCCCGGGCGATACCCACGCGCTGTTGCATGCCACCTGAAAGCTGATGTGGATATTGGTTTTCATTGCCTTCCAGACCCACCCGGGCAAGCCATTTCTTTGCTTCTCCCTCAAAGTCCTGCACTGTGTAGCCCCGAACCAGCAGAGCCATGCCGGCGTTTTCCAGCACGGTCTTGTGGGGGAGCAGGGCAAACTTCTGGAAGACCATCGACATATGTTCCCGGCGTAAGTTTCTCAATCTGTTTTCGTCGTAATC
Organism: Marinobacter iranensis; assembly: GCF_029207565.1. Classification (GTDB taxonomy): domain Bacteria; phylum Pseudomonadota; class Gammaproteobacteria; order Pseudomonadales; family Oleiphilaceae; genus Marinobacter; species Marinobacter iranensis. The sequence continues at coordinate 130,935 of NZ_JANCMW010000002.1, forward strand.
GAGAACGTTTTTGCCGTCTACCTTGATTTCGCCGGCCGTGGGTTCAATCAACCGGTTGAGGTGACGAATGAGGGTGGACTTGCCGGAACCGGACAGTCCCATTATGACGGTGATTTCGCCTTCATGAATGTCCACGTTGATATCCTGGAGGCCAAGCACATGGTTGTGCTTTTCCAGCAGCTCCGCTTTCCCCATGCCCCTGCGCACATACGCGAGGGCAACGTCGGGGATGGGGCCGAAAATCTTGTAGAGGTTCCGGATGGAAATCTTGATATCCCGGTCCACAATTTGCTCCCTTACTGTTTCTGTGAGGCGTTGATACGCGCCAGTGAGGCCTTGGTTACCCGGTCAAGGATCACCGCCAGAATTACGATGCCAAGGCCGGCAACCAGCCCGACACCCAGCTCCAGGTTGCGGATGCCCTGGAGTACCAGAACCCCGAGCCCCGGTGCTGATACCAGGGAGGCGATGACAACCATGGCCAGGCTCATCATGATGGTCTGGTTCACCCCGGCCATGATGTTGGGTAGTGCCAGGGGGATCTGGACCTTGAAGAGCTTTTGTTGGCTGGTCATGCCAAAGGCGTCAGCGGCCTCGATCACGTCCTTGTCCACCAGACGGATGCCCAGATTGGTAAGGCGGATTACCGGAACGATGGCGTAGAGGATGATGGCAATACCGTACAGTTTGGACTCGGTTACGCTGAACAGGAAAATCAGCGGGATCAAATACACAAAGGGTGGCAGTGTCTGCAGCATGTCGAGCACGGGAATGGTCAGGCGTTGCATCATGTCGCTGCGGGACATGGCTATACCGATGGGCACGCCAAACAGCACGCAGATGAAGGCGCAGACAAAGATGATTGACAGCGTCTCCATTGCGTATCGGTAGTAGTCGATGAAGGCCAGCAGAAACAGGCTTCCCGCGACAAAACCGACCAGTTTCCAGGACTTTGTGACAAAGAAAACCACGGCGAGCAACAGTGGTATGACAATCCACCAGGGAGCATTCAGCATGCCGTAGAGAGTGCCGTCCAAAGCCCAGCTAAGAGGCTGGGTCAAAGGATCCAGAACAACGCTCAAACTGTCTTTTATGGACAGGAAGCCCTCTTCAAGACCCTTTGTCAGATCCCGGGATTGCGGAAAAGCCGCGCAGGATTCGTTGAGTGCGTCCATGGAGGGAAAAGGGGTATCCCAGAGAGATTCGGGTTCGCCGCCCGTTCCCTTGGTTCTCTGCAATAGCGACTCCATCGACATGGGCGCGTCACTTTGGCCTTCTGCGCACCAATCTGTCAGCCCCAGTGATGAAAATATGAAATCGTAGGTGGCCATGGGTGGTCGGTTCCCCGTCGCATTCAAGTGGTTGAAGCTCGTTCGAGTTCTCCGGTATCGGAGCTGACAGGGCCGGGATGCCCGACCTTGTCAGGGTAGGTAGGAGGTTAATCTCCCAATACTGTAGCCAGGCGTTCTTTGGCTGAGTCGTTCAGCCAGGTTGACCACTCGTCGCTGTTATTATTCAAGAAATACACCGCCGCTTCTTCTGCAGAGGCGTTATTGGAATCCATCCAGGCCAACAGTTGGCTCATGGTGGACGTCTTGAATGTCATGTGGCTGAGCATCTCTGCCACTTCCGGCTCACGCTCTTTGAAGTCGGTGGTCACGGATGTGAGGATCGTGGCCGCCGGGAACTCCGAAACGCCCGGATTTTCCACATTCTGTGTCTGGTTGCGGGTGTGGACCTCAGGCTTGTACTCACCCAGGTCAACGCGGGTCATGTCGTACTTGCCAAGCGGCACTGTCGGTCCCCAGTAGTAGCCGAACCAGGGCTCTTTCGACTGAACCGCCGAAGCCATGGACGAGGCCAGGGTCTCACCGGAACCATGGTTGAACACTTCAATGCCGGAGCTTTCCAGATCGAGAGCGTCGATCAGGTTGTCACTGACTACGCGGCATCCCCATCCACTCGGACAATTGTTAAAGCGGCTTCCCACCAGCTCGGGATTTTCCATGACCCCTTCGATGGTGGTCAACTCCGGGTGCTTCTCGGCCAGGTAAGTCGGAATCCACCAGCCTTCAACACCGCCCGGATCCAGTACTTCGGCCACGCGCTCGATCTTGCCCTGTTCTTCCAGTTCCAGGTAAGCCTCGCCGGCAGAGTTGAGCCACAGTTCGGTCACGATATCCGGTTCACCGTTTTCGGCAACGGACGTCACGGCCGGAACTGTATCGGAAGGAACGACCGTTACATCGCATCCATAACCCTGTTCCATGAGGAACTTGGCGACGCCGGTCACGACGGCGTTGGAAGCCCAGCCCATCTCGGTGATTGAGACTTCACCGCAGTCGGCCTGGGCAAGTGCAGGAACGGACATCGCGCAAAGCAGCGCGACTGGCGTTAGCTTTCGCATGATTGGTTCTCCTTATGGGTTTTGGAAATACGCGGAAAAAGATCCGCTGGAGTGGTCCGGAAGACCTCTCGAGAAGTGAAAACGCCTTGTTGATACTGCGCATTCAAAGGGCAAGACAAATGCGTTGACCTCGGCTACTACGTATATTCAAGAGTAACGCCCTGAGCGTGAGTTACAAGCCATTCATGTAAAAATGTCGCCAAGAAATGTATATGCTTTTCTGCATTTCCGCTCCCACTGTCAACGAACTGAAGCAATTCAGCGGTAGTTTGAAGGGTTGTCTGAGACCGGAGAACTCCATGACTGAATTGCGCGAACTGACCCCCCATTCTGCCGTGCCGGCCGAACAGTCCCGGCGGGACAGCCGTCAACGGCACCTGCTTCGAACCTTTCTGCCGGAGATGGTTCGCCTGGAACGTCTGCTGGCGGAAGCCCCGGGGCAGGTTTCCGTGGATACGCTTGCGCGGGTTGCGCTGAAAGAAATAGACCTGCCGATCTACCGGGTCGATCTGGGTAGCGACTCGCCTGACGCACCAGTGGTTTTACTGGTGGGTGGCGTACATGGGCTCGAACGCATCGGGAGTGAGGTGGTGATGGCCTGGCTACGCAACCTGCTGGCCCGTATTTCGTGGGACGGGCACCTTCAGGCTTTGCTGAAGAAGGTTCGGGTTACCCTGTTGCCGATACTCAACCCGGGCGGCATGTACCTGAATCAGCGCAGCAATCCCAACGGGGTCGATCTGATGCGCAACGCACCCATCACAGCCCAGGACCGCAGTGCCTTCCTGCTGGGCGGGCAGCGATTCTCTCCACGCCTGCCTTGGTTCATTGGCGATCCGGAACAGGGCATGGAAGCGGAGAACCAGGCACTGGAGTCGGTGATCTCGGAACTGTTGCCTGGCCGGCCCTTCAGTGTTGCGCTGGACTGTCATTCAGGCTTTGGCTGGCAGGACCAGATCTGGTTTCCCTATGCTTATCGCCGCCGCCCCATGCGGCGGATTGCGTCGGTGATGGCTCTGAAACTGATTTGGGAACAGGCATGGCCGGAGCACAATTATCGCTTCGAGCCCCAGTCCCGCCACTATCTGACCCACGGTGATCTGTGGGATTATTTTTACAAAAGAATAAACCGCAGTGGTGAGGGAGCGTTCATTCCCCTTACACTGGAGCTGGGCTCCTGGCGCTGGATCAAGAAACGCCCGCGACAGCTGCTGCGTCTGGATGGCTTTTTCAATCCGCTGGTTCCACACCGACATCGCAGGGTGCTGCGAAGCCACCTGACCTTTATCGATTTCCTGGTCAGCGCCGCCGCAAATCACGAAAACTGGTTGCCGCGAGCGGATGAGGAGTCCATGCTCAGAGAAGCCGCCATCGCCCATTGGTACAGGGACCATCACTGACGATGCATTGGATTCTGTTACGAGGACTGACCCGGGAACAGTCTCACTGGGGAGCATTTCCCCGCATGCTGGAAGAGGCCTTTCCGGGCCATCGGTTTCACCTGGTTGACCTCCCTGGAACGGGAGTGCATTACAAGGACCCCAGCCCTGACAATATTGCGGCCATCCGCGACAAGGTCCGCCACAGCGTAAGCCATATTCCGGCACCTTACAGCCTGTTGGGGTTGTCCATGGGGGGCATGGTGGCCCTGGACTGGTCCCAGCATGCGCCTGAGGGTGAAATCCAGAACCTGGTGCTGATCAACACCAGTTCCGGGTTCAGCCCACCCTGGCGCAGGATGAGGCCGGGTGCCTGGCCCCGCATTGCGCGCCTGCTGGCCCGTCGTGAACTGTTTGATCGCGAGGCGGATATCCTGCGGCTGACCTGTAACCGGCCGGTCAGCCTCGACACCACGAAACACTGGTACAGCATTCAGCGCCAGCGGCCGGTCGGCATTGGCAATGCCTACGCCCAATTGAAATCGGCCGCATCCTTCAAGCCCCTGCCTCAGCGGCCACTGCCGGATGCGCTCCTGTTGGCGAGCCGGGGCGACCGGATTGTACACTGGACCTGCAGCGAAGTGCTTGAGCAACGCTGGCAATGGACGCTGAAAGTCCATCCCTCAGCCGGCCATGACCTGCCTCTGGACGACCCGGAGTGGATTATCCACCAGATAAAAAACTGGTTACCCGAGTGATTGCGGTTGCTTGACGCAACCGTTGTTCCGCGTCAGTCTTCTATACGATTTACGACCGTCCACCCATGATGATGTATGGAGCCAATAACAATGAGAATTCTCGAAACCAAAACCGCCCCGAATCCCCGCCGGGTTCGCATGTTCATGTCCGAAAAGGGCTTGCTGGACAAAGCCGAGTTTGTCGAGATTGACCTCCAGAAAGGCGAGAACCTGACTCCGGAATACGCCGCCAAAAACCCCATGAAAAAAGTGCCGGTGATGGAGCTGGATGACGGCACCTGCATCTCCGAAACCATGGCCATTTGCCGCTATTTCGAGGAAAGCTATCCGGACGCGCCCACGCTGCTGGGAGATACACCACTCGAGAAGGCCCAGGTAGAGCAATGGCTGCGCTGGATCGAATTTTCCTTTTTCCTGCCCACCGGCATGTGTTTCCAGCATACCAGCGGCTACTTCAAGGACCGCATGAATCCGATCAAGGAGTGGGGCGAGGAATGCCGTACCACCGTGGAAAAATTCATGCACTTCCTCAACAAGCATCTGGAGGGCAGGGAATACATCTGTTGCGATCGGTTTACCGCAGCCGATATCAACGCCTTTACTACGGTGGCCTTTGCGCGCGTGGTGGACATCCGCATCAAGCCGGAACAATCTATCCTCCAGGCCTGGTACGATCGCATCAAGCAACGCCCATCCGCCCAGGTATGAGCCAATGACACAACCGACCCAACTGGCCTGTGCCCTGGAAAAAATCGATGCCGCCAACCGGGCCGACCCCAATATCGAGGAGGTCAACGGGCAGCTCTTGCCCAAGGAGTATGCCTACAGCCAGCACATGACGCGCTGGCTGTTCGAGCTCGAGTCGCAACCCTCGGAGCGCATGCAGATTGCCTGCCGGGCCCAGCACATAGAGCGCTGGACCATACCCCGCAGCGATTTTCCGGAAGGCCGTAAGGCCTATTATGAATGGCGCCAGGCCTGTGGCCGGATGCATGGTCGCCGGGCGGCGGAGATCATGGCGGAGTGCGGTTACCCGCAAGAAGAGTGTGAGCGGGTCGAAACCGTCCTCACCAAGCGGGAGTTGCGTAAGGACGAGGATACCCAGTTATTGGAAGATGTGGCCTGTATGGTGTTCCTGGAGCGCTATTTTGCGGAGTTCTATGAACAGAAGGCCGACTACGACCGGGAAAAATGGCTGCGCATTGTTCGCCGTACCTGGGGCAAGATGTCTCCGCGGGGGCATGAGGCTGCCCTGAAGTTGGCTGAAGGCATGCCGGCGCACTTGCTGGCGTTGTTGCAGGAGGCTCTAGCCTCGGATTGATGGGTGCTCAAGTGAGCGGACACGTCGGGCCAAAATACGCTGTGAATACTTCCCTGTACGCTCGGCTCCGCCATCCATGGCTCCGCACGATTTTGGCCCGACGTGTCCGCTCACTTGGTCCGGCTTTGAGAGTTAGCTATCTAAAAAAACATCTCCCGCAGTTTCATTCCAGGATCTTCGGATCTCATAAAGGATTCGCCAACGAGAAAGCCATAGATGCCGCAGTCGGTCATGGTCTCCACATCGGCCCGGGTCATGATGCCGCTTTCGGTAATGGTTAGCCGCTCTGAGGAAATTCGCTCGTGCAGGTCGAAGGTGGTGTCCAGCGAGACATCAAAGGTGTGCAGGTTGCGGTTGTTGATACCCACTAGCGGCGTAGACAGGGTGAGGGCGTCGTCGAGTTCCTCGCCATCGTGCACTTCCACCAGAACGTCCAACCCGATTTCATGGGCTATGCCTTCCAGTTCCTGCATCTGGTCCCTGGTCAGGCAGGCGGCGATCAGCAGGATGCAGTCGGCGCCAATGGCCCGGCTTTCGTAGACCTGATACGGCGCTACCATGAAGTCCTTGCGGATCACCGGCAGGCTACAGGCGTTGCGGGCGGCTCTCAGGAAGTCCTCATGGCCCTGGAAGAAGTCCTTGTCAGTGAGCACTGACAGGCAGGCGGCACCGCCTTTCTCGTAGCTTTCGGCGATAGCTTCAGGAACAAACGGATCGCGGAGAATGCCTTTGCTGGGGGAAGCTTTTTTTATCTCGGCAATGACCGCTGGCGTCCGTTGTTCGACGCGATGGCGTAAGGCGTCCGCAAAACCCCGTGCTGGCGGCTGGTCGCCAGCCATGGCTTTCAGGTCGCCAATAGAAATCTTGCGCTTGCGTTCATCAATTTCCTCCCACTTCCGGTCAACGATTTTCCTCAGAATGGTAGGAGTCTTATCCAAATGTCTGTCAGTCATATCAAGCCCGTAAAAAGTGTGCGAGAGCCGGTGGGGAGGCCCTTCCAAAACTGTCGTCAGCCATGGATGGCTGACGTCAAGCCCTACAGGGATGTATTCACGGGCGTGTTTTGGAAGGGCCTCCCCACCGGATCGTCCGGCTGCAACGCTGGCAGGCCGGTATTAGAAGCACTGCGAAAAGTCAGCCAACTCAGACATCTTGCCGGCGGCAAGGCCGGAGCCCATGGCGTCCAGTGCCATCTCTACGCCCTCAGCCGGTGTCTTCGCCAGGCCCGCCACATAAATAGCCGCGCCGGCATTCAGGGCGATCAGGTCACGGGCCTTTTCGGCCATTTCGTCGTGACCACGGCCGAAGGCGGCGCGGATCAGTTTCAGTGAATCCTCGGCAGTATCCACGGTCAGTCCGACCAGAGCCTGGCTCTTGATGCCCAGATCTTCCGGGGTGATGTCGTACTCGGTGACCTCGCCGTTTTTCAGCTCAGCCACGTGCGTGGAGCTGGCCAGGCTGATCTCGTCCAGGCCGTCTTTGGAATGCACAACCATGATATGTTCGGCGCCCAGGCGGTACAGAACCTCCGCCATAGGGCGGCACAGTTCCTTGGTGAACACACCGATCAACTGGCGCTTGACACTGGCCGGGTTGGTCATGGGGCCGAGGATGTTGAAGATCGTACGGCAACCCAGTTCCTTGCGCGGGCCGATGGCGTGTTTCATGGCGCCATGATGGGCCGGTGCGAACATGAAGCCCACACCGATCTGTTCCACGCAGCGGGCAACTTCCTCGGGAGCCATCTGCAGGTTGATGCCCAGCTTCTCGAGCAGATCGGCGCTGCCACTTTTGGAGGACACAGCGCGGTTGCCATGTTTGGCGACAAAACCGCCCGCCGCTGCCACCACAAACGAGGCGGCGGTGGATACGTTAAACAGGTTGGCCCCGTCGCCACCAGTGCCGACGATGTCCACCAGTGGCTCGGCGTTGACCGTTACCCCGGTTGCCAACTCGCGCATGACTTCGGTGGCACCGGTGATCTCGTCGATGGTCTCACTCTTCAGGCGCAGGCCCATCAGAAAAGCTCCGATCTGCGCATCGGTGGCTTCGCCCTTCATGACGATGCGCATAACGTCCTTCATTTCCTCGGTGGACAGGTCCAGGTTCGAGGCAATGCGGTTGAGTGCTTCTTTCATGTCCATTCGTGGGCCCCTTGGGTTGGTCTGCTTCTTGTCTTCTGTGTTTGTGTCTAGCTTAGCAAGTTCTTGTCGGGTGTAGGGTCTGTTGTTGGGTCGGCCCTCTAGCTAGGGTGTTTGGTCGATGGCTGGGGTGGCCACTTCCCAAAAGCGCCTCAAGACATCCTTGTGCGGCTCGGGCTCCGCCATCCATGGCTCCGCACGTTTTGTGAAGTGGCCACCCCAGCCATCTCCTTTTAAGCCTCGGTGAGGGCTTATCCAGTGCTTGGCACCCCAGAGCTCATTTTCGCTTTTCCAGCTCCGCGTGGAGAACACGCTGGAACAGCCTGCCAAGAGGGCAGTGAGGGGGAGAGGGTTCCCAAAACCGTGCGGAGCCATGGATGGCGGAGCCCGAGCCGTACAGGGACGTCTTGAGGCGTGTTTGGGGAACCCTCTCCCCCTCACTGCCCGGAATCAGAACCAGGCCCCAGAGGCCACCCAACAAAACTAACTCCGCAGAAAGTTCCGCAACAACTCGTGCCCCTGCTCAGTCATAATAGACTCTGGATGGAACTGTACGCCTTCGATGGGCAACGTCTTGTGCCGAACGCCCATGATTTCCTCAACAGAGCCGTCATCATTCCGGGTCCAGGCAGTCACCTCCAGACAATCCGGCAGCGTTTCCTTGTCGATCACCAGGCTATGGTAGCGGGTCGCCTTCAGCGGATTGCTCAGACCACGGAACACGCCTTCGTCCTTGTGAAACACTGGTGACACCTTGCCATGCATTACACGCCCGGCGCGGATGACATCGCCGCCGTACACCTGCCCGATGGCCTGGTGCCCCAGGCATACGCCCAGGATGGGCAGCTTGCCGGCAAAATGGCGGATGGCGGCCATGGAAATGCCCGCTTCGTTGGGCGTACAAGGCCCAGGGGAGATTACCAGGCGCTCCGGCTTCAGGGCCTCGATTTCCTCTACCGTGATTTCGTCGTTGCGGTACACATGAACATCCGCACCCAGCTCCGCCAGGTATTGCACCACGTTGTAGGTGAAGGAATCGTAGTTATCGATCATCAGCAACATAATCTTATCCTCCGCCTCAGTGGTCGAAATCGTTGTAGGTCATGGCGACAGCGCGGAAGATCGCGCGGCCCTTGTTCATGGTTTCCTTCCACTCGAGGCGGGGCACCGAGTCCGCCACCACGCCGGCACCGGCCTGGATGTGCAGGGTGTTGTCCTTGATCACGGCCGTGCGGATGGCAATGGCGGTGTCCATGTTGCCGTTGAACGACAGGTAGCCCACGGCGCCGCCGTAGACACCCCGTTTCACCGGCTCCAGCTCGTCGATGATTTCCATGGCGCGGATCTTGGGGGCGCCGCTCAGGGTGCCGGCGGGCAGGGTGGCCCGCAAGACATCCAGGCAACTCGTGTTCTCCTTCAGGCGACCGGTCACGTTGGAGACAATGTGCATGACGTGGGAGTAGCGCTCCACGATCATCTTGTCGGTCAGTTTCACGGTACCGGTTTCCGATACCCGGCCGGCGTCGTTGCGGCCCAGGTCGATCAGCATCAGGTGCTCGGCAATCTCCTTGGGGTCCGCCAGCAGTTCGGCTTCCAGGGCCCTGTCCTCGGCATCGGTGGCGCCGCGTTTGCGGGTGCCGGCGATGGGCCGCACGGTGACTTCCTCGTCTTCCACCCGTGCCAGGATTTCCGGTGACGAGCCGACAATATGGAAGTCGTCCAGGTCCAGGAAATACATGTAGGGGGAAGGGTTCAGCACCCGCAGTGAACGGTACAGGTTCAGGGGTGGTGCCTCGAACGGGATGGACATGCGCTGGGAGATGACGGTCTGCATCACGTCACCATCCAGCACGTATTCCTTGATCCTGCCCACGGCTGCTTCGAATTTTTCCTGGTTGAAGCCGGAGATGAAGTCGCTCTCGTCCACCGTCTTGCCGCGCAGGTGCTCCGGGGTGCGGGGCGCGTTGGCGGTTTGCCGGTGCAGGCGCGATTCCAGGTCATCGATGCGTTGCAGTGCTTCCTCGTAGGCGCCCTCCCGGTTGGGATCGGCGTGAACGATCAGGTGCAGTTTGCCGCGCAGGTTGTCGAACACCACCACTTCATCAGACACCATCAGCAGAATGTCGGGCGTGCCGATCTTGTCCGGGGGACAGCTCCTGCGCAGACGCTTTTCAATGTAGCGCACGGTGTCGTAGCCGAAATAGCCCACCAGGCCACCGTTGAAGCGGGGCAGGTCGTCCAGGTCCGGCGCGTTGAAGCGGGCCTGGTATTCTTCGACAAACGTAAGCGGATCGTCCGCCGTGGTTTCCTCTACCACCTTACCGTCGCGGGTGATGGTGATGTTGTGGTCGTAAACCTTGAGAATTTCACGGCTGGGCAGGCCGATGATGGAGTAGCGGCCCCATTTTTCGCCGCCCTGGACGGACTCGAACAGGTAGGAATAGGGGCCACTGGCCAGCTTGAAATAGGTGCTCAGGGGCGTGTCCAGGTCGGCGAGGACTTCGCGATAGACGGGGATACGATTAAAGCCGGCCTTGGCGAGCTCGGCGAATTGCTCGGGTGTCATGGTAACGATTCCTGAAATCTGATCTGTATGGTGGACTTTCGGGCGGCATTCAGCCGATGCGCCATCGCCACCATCGTGTTGCGCGGGTTGTCAGTATGCCCTGCGCTGTAATCAGACTCAGTCCCTGCACGGCAGGAATCTCCCGAATTGAAGGTTTCAAATCAATATCCTGTGAGATTACAAAAGCTGGGCCAGGGAATCAACAACTGCGTCCGCTCCCAGCGAATCCACCGGTGCGCCGTAATTGTAGCCGTAGCGTACCGCCACCGACGGTATGCCTGCAGCCAGGGCGGCGCTGATGTCGGTGACCGAGTCCCCCACCATCACCGTGGTGCCCCGGGTGCCGCCGAGTTCTGTCATGGCGTGGATCAACGGTTGCGGGTCCGGCTTGCGTACCGGAAGGGTGTCACCGCCGATGCTGATATCGAACCAGTGCTCGATGCCCATCTGCTCCAACAGCGGCGCCACGAACTGTTCCGGCTTGTTGGTGACAATGCCCATGCGGCAGCCATAATCCGCCAGCCTGGCCAGGCACTCTTCGACACCGTCAAAGAGTACCGAGTGTTGGCCGTTTAGGTTTTCATAGGCGTGGTAGAACATGGCCATGGCATCGTTGAACAGGGCGTCGTCCTTTGGGCTGGCTGGCTCCCAGTCCGCCTGGCCTGCCAGGGAGCGGCGAACCAGCACACTGGCGCCATTGCCCACCCACTGGCGCACATTGTCGATGCCGGCTTTACGGCGCCCCAATTGTTCCAGCATGGCGTCGATGGCCGCCGCCAGGTCGGGGGCGCTGTCTACCAGGGTGCCGTCCAGGTCGAACAGGGCAACCCCCGGCCAGCGCTGGCTGAACAGGCCCGCCAGACTCATTGGTTCAGGCCTTTTCGGGCCATTTCCAGTTCTGCTCGCATCCTGTCGATGGTGGCCTTGTAGTCGTCGGTGTTGAAGATGGCGGAGCCGGCTACAAAGGTGTCGGCACCGGCTTCGGCGATCTCGCGGATGTTGTCGGTTTTCACGCCACCGTCGATTTCCAGGCGAATATTGCGGCCACTGGCATCAATGCGTTTGCGGGCTTCACGCAGCTTGTCGAGGGTGCCGGGAATGAATTTCTGGCCGCCAAAACCGGGGTTCACGGACATCAGCAGGATCATGTCCAGCTTGTCCATTACATGGTCGATGTAGTGCAGCGGAGTGGCCGGGTTGAACACCAGGCCGGCCTTGCAGCCGCCTTCGCGAATCAGTTGCAGGGAGCGGTCAATGTGGTTCGACGCTTCCGGGTGGAAGGTGATGTAGCTGGCGCCGGCATCGATAAACATGCGGATCAGGTCGTCCACCGGGGATACCATCAAGTGCACGTCGATGGGTGCGGTAACGCCGTGCTTGCGTAAGGCTTCGCAGACCATGGGGCCGATGGTGAGGTTGGGTACGTAGTGGTTGTCCATCACGTCGAAATGGACAATGTCGGCGCCTGCGGCCAGTACATTATCGACTTCCTCGCCCAGTCGGGCAAAATCGGCAGACAGGATGGACGGGGCAATCTGGTAAGGGTTCATGACGGCTCTCTTGAACGTATTGATAATGGTCTCGATGATGGCGCGTACAGCGGTTCCCTCTACAAAAGGCTGCTGGGCCGCAAAAACTGCTAGTCTACCAGCTTGATGGTGATTTTTCGCACGGAAAGAGTGACAGCCTGTGAGCAAATGGTTTGAAAAACCGGTGATGCGTTTCCTGGTAATCCTGGCCAGCATGGCGGTTTTCGGGCTCTCGTCCGCATTGGCGCAGGCGCCGGAAGACGCGCGGGACAAAAACGCGGAAACGGCTGGCCAGGAAAGTGAAAAGCCTGCCGCGGCGGCCGTTGAAAGGGCGATGATATCAACCGGCCTTGATTCGGGGTCGATTGCCAGAAACTGGCCAGAGGCGGCCGTGTGGCTGGAGCCACCGGAAGAGGACCGGGTACTGGCCCTGTTTGAGCCGGAAGCCAGTACGCCGGCGAAAGGAGCTCTGCTGGTCCTTGCCAATGAGGGGCAGTCTCCGGCGTCGGGGCTGGCCCGCGCTCTGCGCCAGCCCATGGCGCGGGATGGCTGGGCAGTAATGACACTGGGGCTGGAGGCGCCGCCCTATGCGATCCAGCAAGCGCGAAGGCTACAGGCACGTGCCATTCCGGAAGAGGCGGAGTTGCCTGGGTCGCAAGCCGAAGAAACCGGCAACGAGCCTGCGGACGAGAGCGAGTCAGTGATGATTGATGTGATGGACAGCGTGGATGTGGAGGAGCTGGCGAACCAGTATCGAACCCGGGTCCAGAAATCCCTGGCAGTGGCGGTCAGCAATCTGGTCGATCGTGGCTATGGCCGGATAGCGGTCGCCGGCATCGGCCGGGCGGCGGGCCACGTGACGCGGATGGCCGCTGCAACGGGTAGCGGCGATGTGTCGGCGTTGATCTGGATTGCGCCGGAATTCGACCAGGGTGATTCAAGGGCTCTGGCTGAATGGCTTGCCGGGGCTGGAACACTGAAGGTGCTGGAGTTGCACAGTTCTCGCCGGCCGCCGGAATCTGGCGGCACCGGTACCCGGTCACCACGACAGCGCGAGGCTGCATTGAAGCGCGCCGAGGTTGCGGGTTATTCCCGGCAGCCGGTAGCAATGTCCTCGCAGCCGGAGCCCCGAGAGGCGCCAGCCCTGGCTAATCGCATCTCGGCCTGGCTTGAGCCCGACCGTTAGGAGGGCTTAGCCACCCACGGCACTGGATGACCCGATAACCACACCGCCACAACTGATGGCATCGCCAGTCAGTGCTGCCGGTTTGCCTTCGATCATCACCGTCGGGCTGCCTGCGACAATGGCACGGGGATGCGGGGGATGCTTGGGTTTGGAATGCATGGCGAGCTGGTCGCCGAGCCGGGCGACGGGTTTGCCGTCCAGCAGTACGGTGGCGCTGCCGGTAATCACCGGGGTAGGAGGAAAACCGTTGTGGTCGGTTCCGATGTCTCCGAGGAGGACGAGTTTCTTGCCCATGGGAATGCTCCTTTTCAGTGGGTCTTGCAGGCCGCTGGTCCTTGAGCCTGCTTTTGAATCGTGTCTGCGGAGTCTAGCAAGCTTGACTCCGAATTCAAAACGTTGGATTCAAACCGAAAGGCGCTGGCTGATCAGTTCCCACGCTTGCTGGTATCTCAGCAGCCGGTCCTTGGCCCGGGCCAGTTCAGCGGGGCTTAGCTTCTGCTGCGCCAGTTTGTCGGGATGGCACTCCGATACTTTCTTGCGATAGGCCCGCTTGATAACCTCCCGGCTGTCGCGTCGGGTAACACCGAGGAGCTGACAGGCCTGCTCGAAGGTGGAGGGTCGGGGCTGGCTTTCCGGTTCGGTGATCCAGACCTTGCAGGCGTAGCTTTCAAGAATGTCATCGCTGACACGGATCGGCAGGCCCATCTGGTCGATGGCGTCTTCGCAGCGATAGCGTCTGGGTTTTTCGGGGCGACCCTGCAACTGCGCCGCATGGCAAAGGCAGATAGCAACACGCAGCGCGGGGGAAGGCCAGAGCCTGTGGGTCAGCTTCAATCCCAGGGCTTTCAGGGCGGGGATGCGCTCGGCGGACTTGCCCTTACGGAAGCTGCCAATGGCCTTGCGGCGCTGGCGACCGGACAGTTTCAGCGCCTTCATCAGGGTTTCAGCAAAACCGATGTCTTTTTCCGTCACCCGGCCTTCCGACTTGGCAATGTAGCCCAGGAAAAAGAACAGGCTCCGGCGGCACCAGCGCGGCAGCCGGGTTCTTACCAATAGCTCATTTGCCTGGTGGCCGCAGGCCGACAGTTCCCCGAGCAGTTCGCTGAATTCGGCCTCCATGCGTGCGGGAAGGCTGTTGTCCCTGGAATCAGAAGTCATGGCTCAACCCCTCGTCCCTGAGCTTCCGATCCAGCTCCCGAAGCCGTTCCGGAGTACCGATGTCCATCCAGGCGCCGGTGTGGTGCAGGCCTCTCACGCGTTTCCGGGACATAGCCTTACGCAGGATGGGGGCCAGTTTCCGGGCGCCCGGTACCAACCCTTCAAACAGGTTGCGATTAAGCAGGCTGATACCGGTAAAGGTCAACATATCCGGCCCACCTTCGGTCACCGTGCCGTCCGGGTGCAGGCAGAAATCGCCAGCCGGATGGTGTTCCGGGTTCCCGGTCATTACCAGCAGGGCGTCGGCATTGTCGGGCGGGGTCAGTTGTGCCGGATTGAAGTCGCACCAGATATCGCCGTTGATCACCACGAACCAGTCATCGCCGGCGCGAGTCAGCAGGGGAAGGGCGTGCACTATGCCGCCCGCGGTTTCCAGCGGTTCGTTTTCCCGTGAGTACTCGATGGACAGTCCGAAGGCGTCGCCATTGCCCAGTTCCTCCTCAATCTGCTTGCCCAGCCAGGCGTGGTTGATCACCAGTTGCCGGAAACCGGCTGCCTTCAGCCGTTCCAGGTGGTGCACGATCAGCGGCTTGCCGCCGGCGGGAAGGAGCGGCTTCGGGGTTGTCAGTGTCAGCGGCCGCATGCGCTCGCCCTTGCCGGCCGCGAGGATCATGGCTTTCACTGGCCGGATGTCTCCACTGGGCCTATCTGTTCTTCTATGGCGGGCACTACGGTGTCGGTCAGCCACTCATGGAAGTGGCGCAGGGCGGCCTGTCTGCTGCTGGCCTCCACCAGGTAGCCGACCGTGCGGGGAACGTCCTTCAGGAACCCGGTCTTTCCGTCCCGGATCGCCAGCCTGGCAAAGATGCCCGCTGCTTTCAGGTGGCGTTGCATGCCCATGAGTTCCAGCCATTGGCGGAAGGTATCCCGGTCCGACTTGTGCAGGCCGGCTTCGGCACTGAGTACCCGGAAGTGCTCGGCCCACTGGCTGATGCGTGCCTCGGGCCAGCGGATGTAGCAGTCTTTAAGCAGTGACACCAGGTCATAGGTGATCGGGCCGCGCACGGCATCCTGGAAGTCGATCACACCGGGCCTGTCGGTGCCGGGGCGCACCAGCAGGTTGCGGGAGTGGTAGTCGCGGTGTACCGCCACGTCCGGCTGTGCGAGGGCGCTTTCCCGCAGGAAAGCAAATGTGGTGTCCAGCAGTGCGCGTTCGCCGTTGGAAAGGGCCAGCCCCAGTTTCCGGGTCAGCAGCCAGTCGGGAAACAGGGCCATTTCGCGATCCAGGAGGGCGGTGTCGTAGGCTGGCAGCGGATAATCCGAAGTGTCCCCCGCCTGCTGTATGCGCACCAGCTCGTCCATGGCCGCGCCGTACAGTTGGTCAGCATTGCTTTGATTGAGCGCGCCGAGCATCAGGGTGTCACCGAAGTCTTCCAGCAACAGGAACCCCCGGGTCAGATCCTCATGGACAACATCCGGCACGGCGATATCCAGGCTGCGCCAGTGATGGGCAATGGCCACAAAAGGCTGACAGTCTTCGTGCTCCGGAGGTGCGTCCATCACAATGTAGGGCTGTGAACCGGTACCATGCGGATCACCGCTGACGCGGAAATAACGGCGAAAGCTTGCGTCCCCGGATACCGGCTCGGGTGTTGCCTGGTCAAAACCGGGAAGGTCTCTGACCCACTGGGTGAGCATTGTCAGGCGGGTATCCATGGGATTGGCTGGTTTCCTGGCTCAGAATTTATAGGTGTCTTGGCTGAAATGAACCTGCGGGCTCATGGCCGAAAGTTAGCAGATCAGTATAGAGACGGTAAATCGGTTTTGCAGCAATGACCGGTTTCCGTTAACAAGGCAAAGAGCGCCGTGTAAACTAGGCCGCTGTTGAATAGTCTCCGAAAGCCGCGAATCCATTCTGGACAGGAACCCGCTCATCGTGCCAGCCCCATCAAGGAAGCTGCGAAAGCCAACACCCCGGTTGCGGCACCGTATAACGCGGCTGCTTGCGTCCGTTGCGGGTTGCTCCATGGTGGTGGCGACGCCAGAGATTTTCGCCCAGGCAGCGCCGTCGGCTGCCGAGATTGACTGGCGGCCGAAATCGGAACTGCCTGACGATGTTCGTCGCTCCCTGCCGGATTTCTGTGAAGGGGGTTACCTGCCTTCCGCTGTGCCGGAGGGCACTAATGACCCGGCGGCGGATGCTGGCCAGGCGCCCCTGCAGGCCAGCGGGCTCAATGCCCGGTATGAAGTGGACAATGAACTGTTCCTGCGAGGGGACGTTCGCCTGCAGCAGTCGGGCTTCAGGGTTACGGGCTCTGAAGCCCGCTACAACCAGGCCACCGGGGCAGTGGCCATCAAGGGCCCGATGACCAGCCGTGGTGACGGCTTCCTGTTGACCGGCGAGCGCGCTGACTATGACGTTAACAGCGGCCGGGTGGACATCAATACCGCGACCTTCCTTCTGCACGGCCCGGAAATGCGTGGCTCTGCCGGGCAACTTTCCCGCACGGCGGAAGACCAGGTGCGGATCCGGCAGGGCTCATTGACCACCTGCGCCCCGAACAACAACGACTGGTCCATTGTGGCCTCGGACATCCACCTGGATCAGGGTGAAGGTGTGGGCACGGCCAAGCACGTGCGCCTCGAGATCAGTGATATCCCGGTGTTTTACTGGCCCTACGCCAGCTTCCCCATTGATGACCGTCGCAAGACCGGCTTCCTTTACCCATCTTTCGGGACTTCCAATGCCGGTAGCGGAGCCTTCCTGTCGGTGCCCTACTACCTCAACCTGGCACCACATTACGACGCCACTGTCACGCCGCAATATATCCATGGGCGCGGGCTGTTCACCGAGGCTGAGGGGCGCTATCTCAGCAGTTTGGGCGAGTCGGTATTGCAGATAGGCTACGCCGGCAACGATTCGGAGTATGAGCGGGAGTTCCCGGGTGAAGATGGAGAACGCTGGGGCCTGGACTTCAGTACCCGCGCGGCCTTCGGCTATGGCTGGACCGGTTATGGCGATTATTCCGTGGTCAGCGATGACGACTACCTCAGCGATCTCAACCGGAATCTCGAGATCAATCGCGAGACTCACCTGCGCCGCCGCGGTGGTGTTCGATACCGGGATTCATCCCAGTATTTCGAGACCTACCTCAGTGGTTACCAGACCCTCAGCGATTTCATTGCCGACGAAAATGTTCCCTATTCCCAGTTGCCGGAAGTGGTGTACGGCGCCACCACTGACGCAGGCCTGGCGGAAATGTCGCTGGAAAGCCAGTACACCTATTTCTACCGTGACAACGCCGACCTGACCGGGTTCGACCGGGCCAACGGCCAGCGCCTGCGGGCCATTCCCGAACTCGCGCTGCCGATGCGGGCGCTCTGGGGTTACGCCAGGCCTTCCGTGAGCGTTGATTACACCCGTTATGAACTGGAAGACTACACCGCGCGTGACCCAGGTTTCGATCGCACCGTGCCGGTTGCGGAGTGGGATTCCGGGCTGTATTTCGACCGCCAGTCCAGTGTGTTTGACATCCCCTATAACCAGACCCTGGAGCCCAGGCTTTACTATGCCTGGGCTGACGCGGACGCTGACCAGTCCTACATTCCGGACTTTGATACTGCCATCCGTTCGTTCAGTTTCGACCAGCTTTTCCAGCGCAATCGGTTCAGCGGCGGTGACCGGGTGGGCGACAGCAATCAACTGACCGTGGCCTTGACCAGCCGCTTTAACGACCTGCTGACCGGCGCTGAGCGCGCCCGCTTCAGCATCGGCCAGGTTCACTACTATGATGACCGCGAGGTAACTCTGGATGGTGAGGGCGCCTCGGATGCCAGTGACTCCCCGCTCGCCGGCGAAATGGTTCTGCGCCCGGTGAACGGTCTGGAAATCCGTACCTCCGGTCTGTGGGAACCGGATACCAGCAAGACCCAGGAAGGTCGCAGCCAACTGGTTTTCCACTCCGACGATTACCGTTACCTGGCCAGCGTGGGCCACACCTACCGGCGAAATGAATTTGAACAGTCGGATATCGGGGGCGTTTTTCCTGTCACAGACCGTGTTAGTCTGATCGGCCGCTGGGTATACGATTCACAGCTCGACCGCACCGTCGGTTCCCTGGCCGGGCTGGAATACAATAATTGTTGCTGGAGCGTGCAGTTGGTGCACCAGAATTACCTGACGGACGACGAAGAACTCGAGAGTCGCATGCTGTTCCAGATCCAGCTCAAGGGGCTGGGAGGCAGTGGCGGATCGTCCGACCAGATATCCGAGGCCATCTATGGCTTTGACGAAAGGGAACGTCGCCGTTTCGGTGGCCGCTGATGCCTGATGGTTCAGGCATCGGGTGCCGGGGTGACAGGCAGTATTTTTCCATACAGAGGTGACTATGAAGGCGAACCTTCGCCATTGCGCACAAACACTATTGGCACTGATGGTTGTGATGGTTTCCGCAACTGCGCAGGCCGACCGCAAACTCCTCGACCAGGTGGTGGCGGTCGTCAATGACGACGTTATTCTGCAGTCCGAGCTGGAAGCACGAATCAGCACCATTACCGGTCGCCTGCAGGCACAGGGAACCGGCTTGCCACCCCGGGATATTCTGGAGGACCGGGTGCTGGAGCAACTGATCAGCGAGTCGATCCAGCTACAAATGGCAGACAGGGCCGGTATGCGCATCAGCGACAACGAGCTGAACGAAACCATGGCCTCCATTGCCCAGCGCAACAACATGACCCTGGCCCAGTTTGAGGAACAATTGGCCCAGGAAGGCGTTACCTATCGCGAGGCGCGGGAGCAGATCCGCAACGAAATGATCACCAGCCGGGTACAGCAACGGCAGGTTGGCAACCGGGTGCGGGTAACGGATCGGGAAGTAGAGAATTATCTTGAGGCCACGGCGGGTCAGGGTCGCAGCAACGCGGAATACGAACTTGCCCATATCCTCATCGAAGTGGACGACTTTAACGACGAGGAAGAGGTCAGCGCTGCCCGCGAGAAAGTAGAGACATTGCGCGAAGAAATCGCGGAGGGCCGGGATTTCAGATCGGTTGCTGTCGCCGAGTCCGATGCCAGCAATGCCCTCGATGGGGGCAACATGGGTTGGCGTGCTGAAAACCAGTTGCCATCACTGGTTGCCGATGTGGTGCCGGATCTGGAGCCCGGAACGGTATCACCCGTGCTGCGGAACAACAGCGGTTTCCATCTGGTGATGGTGATGGACCGTCGCGGCGGTGACAAAGCGCAGGTTATCGAACAGTCGAAAGTCCGTCACATACTGGTTCGCACATCAGAAACCGTGTCGGAAGCCCAGGCCGAAGAAACCATTCGCGAGCTCTACCGGCAAATCAAGAACGGTGCCGATTTCGCGGCCATAGCCAGGGAGCACTCGGACGACCCTGTTTCCGGCTCTGATGGCGGGAACCTTGGCTGGGTCAGCCCCGGGCAGATGGTGCCGGAATTCGAGCAGGCCATGATGGAAGCCGAGGTGGGCGAGATCAAAGGCCCGTTCCGCTCCCAGTTCGGCTGGCACATACTGGAAGTTCAGGACCGTCGTCAGCAGGACATCAGTGGCGAAGTCAGGGAGTCCGAGGCACGGCAGGCCATCTACCGTCGCAAGTTTGATACCGAGCTGCAGAACTGGCTGAGGGAAATCCGCGACGAGGCGTTTGTGGAATTCAAGAGCGGCTACGGAGCAAGCAACGAGTCATGACACGGCCGGTCACCCTTGCATTAACAGCGGGCGAACCTGCGGGCATTGGCCCCGAGCTCTGCCTGCAACTGGCCCTGGAGAAGCGCCAGCCCGGTATTGTGGTGGTGGCCTGTAAGCGGCTGTTACAGGTGCAGGCAAAACAGCTGGGGCTGGAGGTGACACTGGAAGACTGGGCGCCGGGAGCGCAGGCCGCGACTGAAGCGGGCCGGCTTTCCGTTATGACCATTGATGGCCTGGCGTCTACCGATGCGGGCCGGCTCGACCCGGCAAACAGTGCCTACGTACTGGAAACCCTGCGCACCGCTGCCCAGGGCTGCCTGGACGGCATTTTTGACGGCATGGTCACCGCGCCGGTCCACAAGGGCGTCATCAACAACGCAGGCATTGCCTTCAGCGGCCACACCGAGTTCCTGCAGGAACTCTGCGGCGTTGAGCGGGTGGTCATGATGCTGGCCACCGACGAACTCCGGGTCGCATTGGTTACCACTCACTTGCCCCTGAAGGACGTCTCCGCCGCTATCACTCCGGAACGCCTGGCTCAGGTTACCCGTATCCTCGACACTGATTTGCGCAAATTCTTCGGCATCGACCACCCCAGAATCCTCGTCGCCGGCCTCAATCCCCACGCCGGCGAAGGCGGGCATCTGGGCCGGGAAGAAATCGAAGTGATAGAACCCACCCTGGACAAACTCCGTCAGGAAGGCATCAACCTGACCGGCCCCTTACCGGCAGACACCCTGTTCACTCCGCACTGGCTGGACAACGCCGACGCCGTTTTGGCCATGTACCACGATCAGGGCCTGCCGGTACTCAAGTTTCAGGGTTTTGGCCGGGCTGTAAACATAACCCTCGGCCTTCCCATCGTCCGCACCTCCGTTGACCATGGTACCGCCCTGGACCTGGCCGGCACCGGCAAGGCGGATGCAGGCAGCCTGCAAACAGCAATCAGGGTGGGCGAGCAAATGGCAAGATCAGCAAAAAGAGACAGCAACGAGTGAGCAATAAGCACGGCCACCAGGCCAGAAAACGTTTTGGCCAGAACTTCCTCCACGACCCTGGGGTGATCGAGCGCATCATCCGCGCCATCCATCCCAAGCCGGATGATGCCCTTGTGGAGATCGGCCCGGGCCTTGGTGCCCTCACCGAAGAAATGCTTGCCGTAAACCCCAACCTCCAGGTGGTTGAGCTGGATCGGGATCTGATCCCTGTGCTCAGGACCAAGTTCTTCAATTACCCCAACTTCCGCATCCACGAAGCCGATGCCCTGAAGTTTGATTTTGGTCAGTTGGTGGACGAGAAGCCCCTGAGAATCATCGGCAACCTGCCGTACAATATTTCCACCCCGCTGATTTTCCACCTGCTGGGTCACTCCGGCGTGGTGCAGGACATGCACTTCATGCTGCAGAAAGAAGTGGTGCAGCGGCTGGCGGCGGTGCCCGGCGACAACAACTACGGCCGACTGGGTATCATGGCCCAGTACTTCTGCCGCGTGCAGCCGCTGTTTGAGGTGGGGTCGGGAGCCTTCCGCCCGGCACCAAAAGTGGATTCCGCCATCGTTCGACTGGTGCCCCACAAGGCGTTGCCGCACCCGGCGAAAGACTACAAACTGTTGCAGGCGGTGGTACGGACCGCCTTCAGCGCCCGCCGCAAGACGCTGAGAAAGGCCCTGGCCAGCATGGTCTCGGTGGAGCAACTCAACAGCATCGGCATCAACGACGGACTGCGCCCGGAGAACCTCGGCCTGGTGGACTATGTTGCCATCGCTGACCTGCTGGCGGGCAGCAAACCCGAAAGTCACAGTGCCGACGAGGTAAGTAAGCAATGACTGATTACGCCATCGGCGACATTCAGGGCTGCTATGAACGCCTTCTGGACGTACTCGCGAAGGTGGATTTCTCTCCGTCACGGGACCGGCTCTGGGTGGCCGGTGACCTGATCAACCGTGGCCCGTCCTCCCTGGAAACCCTGCGCTACGTTGAGAGCCTGGGTAGCTCCGCGGTGGTGGTGCTTGGCAATCACGATTTACACCTGCTGGCCGTGGCCCTTGGAGGCCATGCCCTCAAGAACAAGGATACCCTTTCCGACATTCTCGAAGCGCCGGATCATGGGCACCTGTTCGACTGGCTGAGGCAACAGAACCTGTGTATCCACGACGCTGATCGCAACCTGGTTATGGTCCATGCCGGCCTGCCTCATATCTGGACGGTGGAGCAGGCGGTCAGTTATAGCCGGGAAGTGGAAGAGGTTATTCGCGGGCCGGGTGCGCCGGACTACTTCGCCCACATGTACGGCAACCAGCCTGAGCGCTGGGATCCGCAACTTGCCGGTATGGACCGCTGGCGGGTCATCACCAATTATTTCACCCGCATGCGCTTTATTGCCGAGGACGGTACCCTGGAGCTTGCCGCCAAGGAGGCGGCTGCATCGGCTCCGGACGGGTTTGCTCCCTGGTTTCGCTTTCCGCGCAACGATGATGTACGCGTTGTATTCGGCCATTGGGCGGCCCTCGAAGGCCAGACCGAAAGCACGCGGTACTTCGGGCTGGATACTGGTTGCGTCTGGGGCGGTAAGCTCACCCTGATGAATCTCGACACCGGAGAAAAGATCCATTGTGACTGCTAGACACGTAGAACTCCTGCGCGCGCCCCTGGTGGGCGGTGCCCTGTTTGCACTCCTGGCGGTGATGGCCGGAGCCTTCGGGGCCCATGGCTTGCGCGGTGTGATTGACGGGCGGGGCCTTGAAGTTTTCCAGACCGCCGTCACATATCAGATATACCACTCACTGGCGTTAATCCTGGTTGCGATCCTACCGGTTGCAGGCGTGTCACGGCGCCTGCTCGGTATCGCAACCGGTTTTTTTGTCGCCGGCATCCTGTTGTTCAGTGGCAGCCTGTATTTGCTGGTACTGACGGACATTCGCTGGGTGGGGCCGGTAACTCCGGTTGGCGGCATTGGTTTCATGGTGGGTTGGGTACTGGTCGCAATCGCGGGATTCAGACGTTAGAGACAGTTCTTCAAGGCAGGTAAGGTTATGCAGGTTCAGGTCAATGGTGACGCCATGGAGCTTCCAGAAGAAGCCACCGTTGCGGTACTGATAGAACGCATGGCGCTGGTTGGCAAGCGCTTTGCCGTGGAAGTGAACGAAGACATCGTTCCCCGCAGCCAGCACCCTGATTTCAGCCTGAGCGAGGGCGACAGGGTAGAGGTGGTTCACGCCATTGGTGGTGGTTGATGCCGTTTTTTCCGGTAGCGACCGTTTATTCACGATTTCATTGACGAGTTCAGGTATTCAGCATGAGTGACAGTTCCGAAAGATCACTTCCCGAAGATAAGCCGCTTGAGATTGCCGGCCGGGTTTATCAGTCCCGCCTGTTGGTAGGTACCGGCAAGTATCGGGACATGGCCGAAACCGGCCACGCGATCGAGGCCAGTGGTGCGGAGATCGTCACCTTTGCCGTACGGCGCACCAACCTTGGCCAGAACCCGGATGAGCCCAGCCTGCTGGATGCGGTATCTCCGGAGCGCTATACCATGTTGCCGAACACCGCTGGCTGTTACACCGCGAAGGACGCCGTGCGTACCTGCAAGCTGGCCCGTGAACTGCTGGATGGCCACAACCTGGTCAAACTGGAAGTGTTAGGCGAGGAAAAGACGCTGTATCCGAACATGACCGAAACCCTGGTGGCAGCGGAAGAGCTGATCCGGGATGGTTTCCAGGTAATGGTGTATTGTTCCGACGACCCCTTGCTGGCCAAGCGTCTTGAAGAAATGGGCTGTATCGCCATCATGCCCCTGGGTGCACCCATTGGCTCCGGCCTGGGTATCCAGAACCGTTACAACATCCGCCTGATTGTCGAAAACGCCAACGTACCGGTACTGGTGGATGCGGGTGTTGGCACTGCGTCTGATGCGACATTGGCGATGGAGCTCGGTTGTGACGGTGTGCTTATGAACACCGCCATCGCCCAGGCCCAGGACCCTATTCGCATGGCCAAAGCCATGCGCCTTGCTATTGAGTCCGGCCGCGATGCCTACCTGGCGGGCCGTATGCCCAAGAAGCTCTATGCCAGTGCGTCTTCCCCCATTGATGGTACTTTCTTCTGATCTGGTCCAGAATTTCAGCTGATGGTGCCAGTACAGGCGGGCGCGTCCATTCGGGACACGCCGTGAATGCGTTCCTGTAGGCTCGTAAAAAACGTCCCTGTTTTTACGGTCCCGAATGGACGCGCCCGCCTGTACCCAAATTCCGCAAATAAACAGAGCGCTGCAGTCCTGTCATGACAGAACAAAAAATCAGTCGCCGTGAAGCGATTCTTCATGCCCTCGTAGAGCTTCTGGAGAAAGATCCGGGAGCACGTATCACCACCGCCGGCCTGGCTAAATCCGTCGGGGTTACAGAGGCGGCCTTATACCGGCATTTCCCCAGTAAGCGAAAGATGTTCGAGGCGCTGATCGAGTTTGCCGAAGAAGCGGTGTTTTCTCGTTGCCAGGTTATCCTGCAGGAACAGGAAGACGTTCGCGTTCGCCTGCAACAACTGGTGCATCTGGTGCTGGTGTTTGCCGAACGCAATCCGGGGCTGTGCACGGTTCTGACCGGAGATGCGCTGATGGGCGAAAATGACGCCCTGCGCAAGCGCGCCTCGCAGTTTTTCGAACGCCTGGAAACCCAGGTGCGGCAGGCACTGAAAGAGGGTGAGATTCGTCAGGGCTTGCGGCCACGGACCAGTTCGGCCCGGGGCGCGGATTTTGTGCTGGTGTTTGTCGAGGGCAGGGTGCAGCGGTTTATCCGGTCTTCGTTTGCCCGGTTGCCGTCCAGTGATTTCGATGAGGCCTGGGGGCTCGTGGCCGAAGCAGTCTGGGGCAGCCGCCCGTAATCCGACAATTATGTGCCATCGTTCGAACTGGTTTGTCGGATTACGGCTTTGCCTAATCCGACCTACGGTTCTACGTTTTAATCATTTATAGCCGGAGGCCTTCCGTAGAATTTCCCGCACCGGTTCCCATACCGCCGGCGCCGAAATCAGGATATCCCGCCCCCACAGATCGGCCGGATAGCCATCCGGCACCTCACTGAAATGCCCGGCTGTTGCGCCGGCTTCCAGCGCAATCAGCCGTGCGGCCGCGAAATCCCAGGGGCTGACGTTCTCGTAGTAGATATCCAGTCGGCCACAGGCCACCCAGCAAATGTCCAGTGCCGCGGAGCCGATGCGGCGCAGGTCCCGGCAGTTGTGAATCATGGCCCCAAGTCGGTTTAGCAGCGGTTCCAGGCTGTCCTTGGTATAGGGGAAACCGGTGGCAAACAGGGAATTCCTGGGCACCGTGGCGGCGCTGTGTTTGATGGGGTTGCCATTCAGTGTGGCGCCAGCACCCCGTGTGGCACGGAAGGTTTCGCCGGAAAACGGCGCATGCACCACGCCTACCTGGACCCGTCCTTTCTCTGCGTAAGCAATGGACACCGCCACCTGCGGGTGGCCATAGGCGTAATTCACGGTACCGTCGATGGGGTCGATGATCCACAGCGGGGTGTCCAGTTCTTCAGCCTGGCTCAGATCCGGCATGGTTTCTTCGGAAAGGATGCGATGACCGGGGAAGCGCTCGCGAATCGCCCCGGTGATCATTTCATCCGCCATTACGTCGGCATGGGTGACCAGTTCTGTCTGTTGCTTGTAGTTCGTGCGGAGGGTGTTCTGGTCACGTTCGCGTTTGACCAGTTCGCCGGCCTTCAGGGCCAGGTCTTCGGTGAAATCCGCAATGGTGGCAATGGCTTCAGGGTCAGACAAGGTGGTGCCCTCCAATCATCAAATGAGGGCACCAGTCTAACATGCTCTGGTTACAGGCCGGTGAACCACTGTTCCATCTTGTCCATGGCCTTTACCAGCCGTGGGCAGGCCTGTTTGACGAAGTCGTCGTCCAGGTCCTGTCCGGAATAGTCGTTTCCTGCCAGCTTCAGGGCTTCGGCACCGTCGAAGTCGACGAAGGCCAGGCGCGCAGCCAGGTGGTCCGGCACGAAGCCGAAATCACTGGCTGGCAGGATGGCCACACCGGTGTTTTCCAGCAGCGACTGACAAAGGGCCTGGCTGGTCTTGATGTCGCGACGGGCGAGAGCCTCGCGGAAGTTGGAGAAATCCGGGAACAGGTAGAAGGCGCCCTCCGGCTTTTGCACCACGGCGCCCATTTCCGTGAGCCGGCGGTGCAGGTATTCACCCACCACTTTCAATACCCGGCGCGACTGCTTCAGATACTCCTCCAGGTCGTCGCCACCGGTAAACGCGGCAATGGCGGCGTGCTGGATCGGTGCGCTGGTGGCGGTGTAGGTTTCGCTGGCGATAATGGCCATGGCGTCCTGCAGTGGCCGCAGTTCCGACGGGAAAATAAACGTGCCCAGGCGCCAGCCACCGGCGCCGGCCCATTTGCTGAGGCCGGTACTGATGATGGTGCCTTCGGGGTAATAGCGGGCAATGGACTTGTGCCGGCCCTCAAAGTGGACTTCGCCATAGATCTCGTCCGACAGCAGGATCAGCTTGTACTTGCGGGCGACGTTGGCGATGGCAAGCAACTGATCATCCGTGTAGGTGCAGCCGGTGGGGTTGGACGGGTAGTTCATGATCAGTATGCGCGGGCGTGACGGGTCGTCGCGGCAGATGATGTCGAGCTCTTCCGCTGTCAGTTGCCAGTTGTTTTCCGCATGGGTGGGCAGCCAGTGCACCGAGCGGCCAATGATTCGGGCCTGGGGCGCATAGGAAACCCAACTCGGGCGGGGAATCAGCAGGTCGCCGTAATAGGCCAGTTGCAGCATGAACAGCAGTTCCTTGGAGCCCGGGCCGATCAGCACGTCCTCCCAGGTAAATCGCATGCGCTCACTGCGGTTGATATAGCCGGCAATGGCCTCCCGTAGTGACTTCAGACCCTTTACCGGGAGATAGTCCTTTTCATGGGCGTGCTCCCGCAGCGCCTCGACCACCCGCTCGGGTACCGGGAACGGCGATTGGCCCAGCCCCAGTTTGATAATATCGCGCCCTTCGGAGCGGAGCTGATTGCTGAGTTCGTTGATGCGCAGCGTAGCGGAGGGCTGGATGCCCCGTACGTTAAGGTTAATGGCGTAGCGATGATCAGTCTGGATGTCCATGGTTCCGGTCTGTTGGTTGAGGGGTTCAAACCGCAGTATAGGAAACCTTTGGGTGCCTGTGGGTTTTCGTCGGTAGGTGATTGCCGCAGGCAGCTCACGGACGCTGGCTGGAAGCGCCGGATTTCAGCTCGCTCAGCACCCGGTTGAATTCGTCGCGGAGTTCTTCGCCTTCCGGGTGCCGCCGGGAAAACGCTGCCCTGAACCCTCTCACTGAACCAACGGTTTCCGGCATCGCCACTACATTTTCAAGTTCAGGATGGGTTGCGATGTGCTTGTCAATCAGGTGGCGGCACACGGTTTCTTCGCAGATAAACAGGTCGATCCTGCCATAGGCCGTCATTCTGAGCCCCGTGAGTTCGGGGGACTCCTGACTGATCGGTACAACCCGGGCATTGCCGGCAGCCAGCCAGTCCATGAATGTCGGGTCGTAACTGTAGGAGGCGGACAGTCCGATCCGCAGGCCCGCCAGGTCGTCCAGTTCCTGCCATTGAAGGTCGCGGCCGGAAAGCTTGAAAAATACGTCGCGTGCCTCGCTGATGGGATCGGTAAAGTAGTAGTGACGAGCCCGGTCCTGCGAATGGGTCAGGGAGTAGATCATGTCGGACGATCCGGCACGGGTGCTGGCTTCGGCCCGGGCCCAGGGCACAATCCGTATGTCGGGGTGATACCCCATTTTCGACAATACGTTGCGTAAGATCTCTGTGTGGGTACCTTTGACTTTACCGTCTTCCAGATACTGGTAAGGCGGGTAGTCTGAGGTGACAACCTTCAGGACGGGAAGCTCGGCATGGGCCAGGACCGGTATCAACACTGAGAGTAAAGGTGCCAAAAAACGTCTAGACATCAGTGTCATGATCCAAACTCGGGAAAGGTTTCATTAACCAAGTATAGCGATTCGCCAGCGTTGCTGCACGGCCCCTCTGATAGCCTGCTTCAAAAGTGTTAAACAGCAAACGGTCGGTTTCTGTTTTCATCTCCCTGTTTGCCGAGCTTGAGAAGATCGGGCTACCGGTGCCAGGCCTGTGCGCCTTTACCTCGACCCCTGGGTGGTACGACTGCTCGCGACAGGTTTCAGCAACCAGTTGCATGGCCTGCCAGGCACACAGTGGGGCTGGCTACCGTGATGAGACGGGTCTTGCGATGATTTTCCTGCTCAGCCTGCAGCTTCGAGGCATTGCGCATCTGGCGATCCAGGAAATGCGCCCGTTGCCGGAATCCGCCGGCCCGAAGGCTGCCGTCGATATTGGTTCCCGCAAGGGACTTGGCGAATGGTTCTTTGCTAAGACTTTCCGGTGTTTGATAGGTTGCCGGTGCCTCCTCAATCTTTTCAGGGGGCATGGCTTTTGCGTTCAGTCTGTCTTTGTTGTTCATGATCCGTATCCTGCCCAGGCAAAGGCCATCATTGCCCGGCACCGGTCCCACAAGAACCGGGCGATGAATCCAGCCTGGGAAACGAGGGTAACAACAGCCCGCGATTCTTCAGGCGGTTGGCTTGGCTGCGATAGAGCGAGACCGGATTAGTTCGCCAGGAACGAGCGCCAAACAGGTGGTTGATGGCGTCCACATGGTTCATGTCGTAGTGGGTGCCGATCACGTTACCCATCTTGGTGGAACATTCGCCGACCAGGCCATCATTTGGTTCATTGCCGAAGGCCAGTGAGGTGACACCCGGAAACGGATCGGTGATATCCGTCCAGTTGGTCCACACGTCCTCGTTGGTGCCAGCGCCTCCCTCCACATAGCTGCCGGGAGGAATGATTCCCCGCGCTGCGTCCGCCACCTTCTGGGTAGCTTTTTGTCGCCAATGCGTTGGGGATTATTTGTGATTGGGGCAGGAGTAAGAATCGCCCATTTGGGGGAGGGAGTCTGTCGTGGAAATGGGGTTATGTATACGGAAGCTAGAAGTCCGGGCCGAAACGGTGGGGTTCGAGTTCCATATGGATGATACGTTGGCCCAGCATGATGATGCGGCCGACGTAGCGCTCGTCACCCGTTGACGTGAAGTCAAACAGGAAACGGCGCCACACCCGTATGCGGCCATTGTCATCGCGCTTGAACCACAAGCCGCGGAGGTAAACGGCGTCGTCCAGCAGCATGACATCCATTTTCTTGCAGTAGTTTCTGGCAGCCTCTAGCACAAAGTCCTTGATGGCCTTGGCCCGCCACCAATACCAGGTGGCGAAGCCGGCCACGAACAGCCAGAACAGCGTTCCCAGAGTCACTGGGCGTGAGCCGTCGTTCCATTGTCACCATTGCCGTATGCCTCCGCAGCGGAGCCGTGGTGGTCACGACCCAGCAGAATATAGAAGGCGGGCAATACGAAAATGGTGAACAGGGTGCCGATACCGAGGCCCGCACTGATGGTCAGGCCAATGGCGAAACGGCTTTCCGCGCCGGGGCCGATGGCAATCAGCAGTGGCACCATGGCAAAGATCAGGGCCAGGGAGGTCATGATGATGGGCCGCAAACGGATGGCGGCGGCTTCAATCACTGCCTCGACCTTGTTCAGCCCGCGCTCCTTCTGCAACTGGTTGGCGAACTCAACAATCAGGATGCCGTTCTTGGAGACCACCCCGATCAGCGTGATCAGGCCCACCTGGGTGTAGATGTTCATGGTGGCGAAGCCGAGCACGATGAACGCCATGGCACCGGCCACCGACATGGGCACCGAGACCAGAATGATAAACGGATCCCGCCAGCTCTCGAACTGGGCCGCCAGCACCAGGTAGATAACCAGCAGCGACAGGAAGAAGGTCACCATCAGGGCGCTGCCCTGGGTGGCCAACTGCCGGCTCTGGCCGGTGTAATCGTAACTGAAGCCCTGGGGGAACACCTCCTCCGCGGTCTTCTCCATGTAATCCATGGCGGTACCCGCGGCCACCCCTGGCATGACAACCCCTTGCAGTGTCAGGGAGTTCAACTGGTTGAACTGGGTCCGGTTGGATGGCTCGACGTCGTGAGTGAAGCTGACCACGCTGCCGAGCGGCACCAGTTCACCGTTATCGGCGCGGATCTGATATTCGTTCAGCTTCTGCTCATCCAGCCGGTATTGCTGATCGACCTGGGGAATCACCTGGTACGACCGGCCTTCCATATTGAAGCGGTTGATATAACCGCCACCGAGCATGCTCGACAGGGTCTGGCCGATGTCCTGCATGGACAGGCCCAGGTCCGCGACGCGATCCCGATCCACTTTGATGCGGGTAATGGGCCGGTCGAAGTTGATGGATTTCTGCAGGAACATGAAGTTGCCACTGCCCATGGCTTTGCCCAGCAACTGATCCGCCACCTGGTCCAGTTGTTCGTAACTGTTGCCGGTGGTGATCACGAACTGGAATGGCAGGCCGCCACCAGAACCAGGCAGGGACGGACGGGGGAACACTGCCGTTTGCAGGCCGGTCACCTTGCTCAGCTCGGCGGCCAGCAAGGGCTGTACTTCAAATTGGGACGTCTCACGCTCGCTCCAGGGTGCCATCTTGAAGCCACCAAAGACGGCGTTCGGGCTGGTAATGCCGATGATCATGAAGTCTTCTTCGTAGCCCGGCACGGTAGACATGCGGTTCTGGACTTCGTCGCCATGTTCCTGGAGGTACTTCAGGGTCGATGTCTGCGGCCCGAGCCCCTGGTAGAACAGGATACCCTGGTCTTCCGTCGGGGCCAGCTCGCTCTGGCTCATCATCACCATGAAATAGATCGAGCCCAACACCACCACCGCAAAGAACACCACCACGGACTTGGTCTGCATCAGCGAGGACAGAGCAGACTTGTAGGCGCCTGACAATCCGTTAAAGGTTCGCTCCACCAACTGCTCGAACCGGCCCGGGTTGCCATGGGGTTTGAGCACCATGCCCGACAGCATCGGTGACAGGGTCAGGGCGACGATGCCTGAGATCACCACAGCCCCTGCCAGGGTGAAGGCAAACTCGGTGAACAGGGAGCCGACCAGGCCGCCCATAAAGCCGATCGGGGCATACACCGCCACCAGGGTGGTGGTCATGGCGATAATGGGTACGGCCATTTCCCGGGCACCGTTAATGGCAGCCTGGAAACGGGATTCACCTTCCTCAATGTGGCGGTGGACGTTTTCCACCACAATGATGGCGTCATCCACCACGAGGCCGATGGCCAGCACCATGGATAGCAGGGTCAGCAGGTTCAGCGAGAAACCAAACGCCAGCATGATGAAAGCGCCACCGATCAGGGATAGGGGCACTGCCACCGAGGGCACGATGGCCGCCCGCATGGAGCCCAGACACAGGAACACCACCACCAGTACAATCACCAGGGCTTCCAACAGGGTCTTGATGACCTCGTTGATGGAGTCTTCGATAAAGTCCGAGGCGTCATAGGCCAGGCGTGCTTTCAGACCCGACGGCAGTTGGCTGCGGATGCCTGGCAGCTCGGCTTTCACCAGCCCGGCCACGGTCAGAGGGTTGGCGCCCGGTGCCAGTTCGATGGCTACGTACGTAGCCGGTTGGCCTTTGTACAGCGCCAACTGGTCATAGGTCTGGGAGCCCAGTTCAACCCGGGCGATGTCCTGCAGGCGGATCTGGGAGCCTTCGAACTGCTTGACCACCAGATTACGAAACTTGTCCGGATCGGCAACGTCGGTGTCGCTGGTCATGCTGATTTCGGTGTAGGTGCCCTTGGTGTTGCCAACCGCGGCCTGGTAGTTGTTGGCGCGGAGCTTGGCGATCACCTCCTGGGGCGTCATGTCCACGGCTGCCAGTCGCTCCGGATCCAGCCATACCCGCAAGGCAAACGTCCGGCCCAGCAGGTCTGCCTTGCCGACACCGGACAGCGCCTGGAGTTTGGGCTGTACCACCCGGGTCAGATAGTCGGTGATCTGCGGAACCGCCAGTTCCTCACTGTAAAAGGCGATGTACATCAGCGCCGTAGAGTCCCCGGTGGTGGACGTGATGACCGGATCCTGGGCCTCAGCGGGTAGAACGTTACGCTGGCTGGCCACCTTGGCTTGGATTTCCGCAAGCGCTGCGTTGGCGTCGTAGTTCAGCTCCATCTTGGCTTCAATGGTGGAGGTGCCCTGGGAGCTGGTGGAGGTCAGGTAGTCAATGCCACTGGCTTCGGCAATCGCCTGTTGCAGGGGCGTGGTGATGAAGCCCTTGATCAGGTCCGAACTGGCACCTGGGTACGCCGTGGTCACGGTTACCGTGGTGCTTTCCAGTTCCGGGTACTGCCGGATTTCCATTTCCATGGCAGCCCGGGCGCCCAGCAGGAGTATGAGCAGGCTGACCACCGTCGCAAGGACCGGGCGGTGGATAAAAATGTCGGTGAATCGCATTACTCAGACGCCTCCTGCGGTTGCTCGTCTTTCTGGATCTCGACCTTCTGGCCGGCGCTCAGACGAAGCAGCCCCTTGGAAACCACTGTTTCACCTGCCTCCAGGCCGGAGAGCACAGCCGCACGGGTATCACGGGTTTCCCCGGTGGTGATGGTGCGGCGATTGACAGTCAAATCGCCGTTGTCGTTCTCTTCTACCACGAACACAAAGTCGCCATAGGTGTTGTAGGAAATCGCCGTGCGCGGCACTGTGACTACCTTGTTGTCGTTCGGTTGCAGGGTCTGGATCGTTGCGAACATACCGGGGCGCAATTGGTTTTCAGGGTTGTCGAGGGTGGCGCGAATCCGAACGGTGCGGGTTTCGGGGTTGACCGAGGTATTAATGGCGCTGACCTTGCCTTCAAATGTCTGCTCAGGAACAGCCGCCACGGTGGCTACCACCGGGTAGCCTGTCGCCACTTTCGGCAGATCCTTTTCAGACAGGGTGTAGTCAACGTAAATCGGGTCCAGCATGTTGACCTCTACAATCGGAGTTCCAGTGGCAATATACTCGCCCTGGTCCACCATCCTGATACCGAGGGTGCCGTCGAACGGCGCCCGGATAACCTTTTTGCTCAGTTGCGCCTCGGCCTCGTTCACCCGTGCCCTGGCCGCATCAAAGTTAGCCTTGGCTTCGTCATACTGAGACTGGGAAACAGCCCGCTTTGGAAGCAAATCGGATACCCGCTGGAATTCCTGCTCCGCCAGTTGCGCTTCGGCCCGGCGGGTACGCAACGCCGCTTCGTCGATCTCCGCGTTCAGGCGAATCAGCACATCGCCTTGCTTTATCTCGTCGCCGGATTCAAAGTTGATATCTTCAATGACGCCAGGAACTTCATTCGCCACCTCAATGCCGTTCACAGCTTCGACGCTGCCCACTGCCTTGATCGCGGGTCTCCAGCTTTCGGTGCGAGCTTTGGTTGCGGAGATTTGTGTGGGCGGCTGGGGCTGGGACATCTGTTCTTGCATCTGGCCAAATTGATAGAATTTGTAACCAAAGATGCCGCCAAGCACGACGCCGAGAAAGATGATTACAATCAGGAAGCGGGAGGCAGTGCGCATAATTCAGGTCCTGGGTCGTATGTCCGTTACAGGTAGTCGTGTTAGCTTTGCAGGCTCCTGATCCCTGTTTAGGGACGGAGTTGTCCGGCGCGCCGGGGCTGTGTTGCCTAGGTCTCGTCAATAAACCATAAAGAATAGCATCCTATACAAGCCTAAGGGGCGCTGTCACTGATTTGTCAGTGAAAATGCGTATAATTACTGCGCTCTCGGGACCGGGTGCCGACCCTTTGAAACCCGCCTCCCGAGGCATCGCCTTGTGCAAATCTGCCACAGGTTCGTGACAGGAATACGAACCCGGCATCAATAAGGATTGGCGAATGCACTGGATTCTCGGTATTGCCCTGACCGTTGCCGTATTCATTATCCTGAAACAGTGGGGTGTGTTAACCCCTGAAAAGAAAAAGGCCGCCACCTGGAAAATTCTTCTGGTGGCAGGTGCCGCGTTGCTCCTTTTTATGGTGCTGACCGGACGAGTGCATGTGCTGACTGCGGCCGTTGCCGCCCTGTTGCCTCTTTTGAGGAAGTTGCCAGCGCTACTCAAATTTGCTCCCGTGATCGGCCGGGTGTTCGGGCAGCCCGGGAATCGCGATGGCGGCTATCAGGAAAACGCTGGTGACCAACGTCAGACAGCAACCAGTTCAGGCAATATGTCCCTAAAGGAAGCCTGCGAGATTCTGGGTGTTGCCCGGGATTGTGCTGAAGACGATATCATCCAGGCACACCGGCGGCTGATTCAGAAACTCCACCCGGATCGGGGTGGCAATGACTATCTGGCGGCCAAGATCAACGAGGCCAAAAGCGTGCTACTCAAAAAACGGGCCTGATCGGCATCAGAGTACCTCTACCCTCACTTCAAACGTCTGGTTCTCGCGGCTGTTGCCACCCGTCTGGTAGGTGATACCGGATTGCTCGCCTGCCCTACGCTGGCGGGTGCTGCCAAGCTCCACCCATTGACCGGGCTCCACCCGGCGAATCGTCATCAGTGCTTCGGTTTCGTAGCCAGGCAGGTTACCTTCCGGCTCTTCCTCGAAAGAGACAATGTTCAACTCGATGGCCTGATCGGAGATAACCTGTGGGCTGACCAGAAAACCACTTCGGGTTTCGATCTGGTCCAGAAAAGCGGCCGGATTGCGGCCGCCGCGGATGACGACGGGGACGGTACGGACCTGACCGGATGTGATGTGTGCGGACTGCCCGTCCTGCACAATCAATGTGCGCTCCTGATTGCGGCGTGTGGTGGTGACCTTGCGTTCAGCCTGGACACTGACCTGATTGTTGTTGATTGACACACCGCCCCCGCCACTTTTTGCATCGACATTGCTGCGGGAGCGGACGGTAATACGCATCTGCGCTGGCGCCACATCCATGGTTTCCACCAGCATGCCGATCTCATCCAGCACATCCGGCTCACCACGCACAACCATCTGCTGGCCCCGGGCGGTAATGGATACCTGCCCCTCGGGATACAGTTCACGAATCTGTCGGGCAACACTGTCCGCGGAGCGCTGCCCCATCTGGTAGGTGCGAGCCTCTGGCACTGCCGCAACAAAACCGGAAAAGAGCAGCAACACCAGCGATAAAAAGACTATAAAAGGTCGGACGTCAGTGGTACGCATGGATGACTCCGCGGCGCGTGTGACCGCAAATTCTGCAAAAATCCGGATTTACGGGTTGCAAAGCCGGAAACCGGGGATATATATTGGAAAGCATGAAGACGACACACACGACCTGTCAATTGAATGTTCTGCAAGCTTTCGGTGAAAAACCGATGGCGGCGGTCGCTGCTGTGTTTTTTTGGTGGTTTGGTTATGGCTATTTTAGCCAGAGCCCGGGCCGCCCATAAGATCTTCATCGACCGAATAACGAGGAAGGCAGCCCGGCAGGAACCCAGGCTGCCACCGGACTCAAAAAGCCCCGACTGGTAGCCCAGCCGGGGCTTTTTTGATTCTGACACAGGGAAACGGGAACACTGACCATGAACATGTCGCTGAACATCGAGACACTGAACGAAACCAGCCAGCCACCAGGAGCCGGGCCGGTAATCCGGGAAGTGCCGCTGCCCACGCCGGAGGAGCTTCGGGCCAGCCTGCCAGTATCCGCCCATGTGCAGGCACGGATTCGCCAACACCGGGATGCCATTCGCCGGGTGCTGCACGGTGAGGACGCCAGAACGCTGGTGGTGATTGGCCCCTGCTCCATACACGATGAAGTGGCTGCTCTGGAGTATGGTGAAAAGTTGAAAAAGCTGGCGGACGACGTCAGTGACCGTTTCCTGATTGTGATGCGTGCCTACCTCGAAAAACCCCGTACCACCGTAGGATGGAAAGGCCTACTCTACGATCCCGAGCGCACCGGCACCGGTGACCTCAACGAAGGCTTGCTGCGTTCCCGGCGCCTGCTGTTGAATCTTTCAGACATGGGCCTGCCATTGGCCACCGAAGCCCTCAGCCCCTTCGCCATGGACTATCTCGGCGACCTGGTGAGCTGGACCGCCATTGGCGCGCGCACCACCGAGTCCCAGATTCACCGTGAAATGGTCAGTGGCCTGCCGATGCCAACGGGA
Organism: Marinobacter iranensis; assembly: GCF_029207565.1. Taxonomy (GTDB): domain Bacteria; phylum Pseudomonadota; class Gammaproteobacteria; order Pseudomonadales; family Oleiphilaceae; genus Marinobacter; species Marinobacter iranensis. Next base: position 167,182 of record NZ_JANCMW010000002.1, read on the forward strand.
TTCAAGAACGGCACCGACGGCAGTATTGGCGTGGCTATCAACGCCATGAAATCAGCGGCTCATTCTCATCATCGCTTTGGTGTCAGCAGTACTGGCATGCCAGCGATGATTACAACGGAAGGCAATCCCGATACTCATCTTGTACTGCGCGGCGGACGGGGCATCACTAACTACGATGAGGAAAGTATCGGTGAAGCAATAGAAGACTTATCTGATGCGGGCGTTTCCGCCTCGGTCATGGTCGATTGCAGCCATGACAATGCGCAGAAGCAGTCGTCGCGACAGCTGGAGATTGCGAGGGAAGTGATGAGCCAGAAGCGTGCTGGTAATGCGAGTATTGTCGGCTTGATGCTGGAAAGCTTTCTGGAAGAGGGCCGCCAGAATGACAGCGACGATCTGATTTACGGGTGTTCCTTGACGGATCCCTGTATTGGCTGGAAGCAAACGGAAGAATTGTTGCGAGGCCTGTGAAACAGACTCTGGTGCATGCACCGGTCCGTAGGCCTCTTCCAGAACACGCCCGTAAATACGTCCCTGTAGGGCTCGGTCGCGCCATCCCTGGCGCTCCAGGGTTCTGGAAGAGGCCTACAGACCGGCGCCCAAAGCTTGGTCGGTTTTCCCGGAGTTCTACAGCTTATTCTTTTCCCTGAATGCTTCCTTCTCCGGAAACCGTTGAGAACAGCAACTGCCCGGCAAGCAACAGCAACACGCCTCCCATCAATCTGTCCAGCCAGTAACCAAATCGGTTAAAACCCTTGCGAATCTGAGGCAGTGTGAAAAACACCGCTACCGCCATAAACCATAGGCCCGTTGCTACCGCCATGTAGATTCCGTAGGCGGACTGGATGGCAATCGGGGTGCCCGGGCTGATAATCACAGAAAAGAGTGAAACGAAGAACAGTGTCGCCTTCGGGTTCAGGGTGTTGGTAAGAAAGCCCAGTCGAAAGGCTGCCAGCCCGGATTGCTGCTCTCCATTCGCGGTCTCCACATGAACGCCTCCGGCTTTCGAGCGCAGACACTGTATTGCAATCCAGGTGAGGTACAGGGCGCCGACAACCTTGAGAATGCTAAACAGCACCAGGGACTGCTGGATGATCAGGCCGATGCCGAGCAGGGAATAGCCCACATGAATGAGTATGCCCGTGCCGATGCCAAAGGCAGTTAACAGAGCATTGCGGCGGCTTTGACACATGGCCTGGCGGAGCATCACGGCGAAGTCGGGGCCGGGGCTGGCAACGGCCAGGAAGTGGACGAGGGCGACGGTTATGAATTCTGGCCAGTAGTTGTGCATGCCTGTGGGTCTCCGGGGAAGCTGCGGGGCAGGACGTCAGTCTAGAAGGAGTGGTTTAAAAAGTCCTGTGCTGTATGCAACTATTTCTTTAATCTGGAACTGAACCGTTCCCTGAATTCACTCCTATACTCAGGCAGAACCATGAAAATTACAGGCGGGCCAGGAGTTGTAGACGTGGAAAAACGCAAGGTGGATGTTGCTGTCATCGGAGCTGGTACGGCTGGCATGGGCGCCTATCGCGCTGCCCGAAAGCATATAGAGAATGTGGTGATGATCGAGGGAGGTGCCTACGGGACGACCTGTGCCAGGGTCGGCTGTATGCCCAGCAAGCTTTTGATTGCGGCGGCAGACAGCGCTCATCACCTGCACAAGGCGCCGACTTTTGGTGTCCACCCCGGCGATATCCGCATTGACGGCAAGGCGGTCATGGAGCGGGTTCGCAAGGAACGCGACCGGTTTGTGAGTTTCGTGCTGGAGGCGGTGGAAGGCTTCCCGGAGGCGCATCGCATCCGCGGCCAGGCCCGGTTCCTGTCGCCCCATCGCATCGTAGTGGGCGATAACGTGGAAGTCGCCGCCGCCCGGGTGGTCATTGCCACGGGTTCCCGGCCGAACATCCCTGGTTTTCTCAAGGACGCCAAGGACAGGCTGGTGGTGAATGATGACATCTTCGAGTGGGAGGACCTGCCAGGTTCCGTTGCGGTGTTTGGTCCCGGCATTATTGGCCTTGAGCTTGGGCAGGCGCTCAGCCGGCTGGGTGTACGTGTGCGCATGTTCGGTGTCAACGGCGGCGTTGGCCCGCTCCAGGAGGAGGCTATCCGTCACTACGCACTGAAAACCTTTAATGAGGAGTTCCCCCTGGACGCGGACTCCAAAGTACGGTCTGTGGAAAGAACCGATGACGGCGTCAATATTCGCTTTAAGGACCCCGACCGTGGTGATGTCACGGAAACCTTCGATTACGTGCTGGCAGCGACTGGTCGACGCCCGAATGTGGATAGCCTGGATATCCAGAATGCGGACATTACCCAGGACGACCATGGTTCGCCATTGTTCGACCGTTACACGCTCCAGTGCGGTGACAGCCATATCTTCATCGCCGGGGACGCCAACAACGAGATACCGCTGCTTCATGAAGCAGCCGACGAGGGGCGTATTGCCGGCGACAATGCCGCTCGATTCCCCGATGTGCGGGCCGGACTGCGCAGGGTGCCGCTGGGCATTGTGTTTACCGATCCGCAGATCGCCACCGTAGGCATGACCCTCAAGGAGGTCAATGAGCGGTGCAAGGGAGGTTATGCCGTTGGCGAAGTCTCGTTTGAAGAGCAGGGCAGAAGCCGCGTCATTGGTGCCAATAAGGGCTTGCTCCATGTATACGGCGAGCGGGGGAGCGGCCTGTTCCTGGGAGCGGAAATGTTTGGCCCCGCAGCAGAGCATATTGGCCACCTGCTGGCCTGGGCACTGCAGAGGCACATGACGGTGAGCGAAATGCTGGATATGCCCTTCTACCACCCGGTGATTGAGGAAGGCGTGCGCACCGCCCTGCGTGATCTCAATCGCAAACTGGATATTGGCCCACAACCGATTGAGCAATGCCTCGATTGTGGTCCAGGCGGCTAGCCCTTGCAATCTGCTGCCTGCGCGCCCATATCTTTTCATGGAAGAAATAGGCGACGGTGTTAATGGCCGGTTCGACCATGGCAATCAGGCTTCCTATCAGGATGTCGCCGGTCAGGAGATAAGCAACGGTAAATGCCACGATGAAGTGCGTGATGGCAAATGTGATCGTCTTTAGCAACGAGTTGTCACCCTTTGAACCATGGTCATGGAGAAACATCTTCAGGGTACTCATGCTCAGCTCCGTGTGTGTTATGACTAAGGCTTCATTCAACCGCAATTGATAATCGTTGTTAAATAAATTGTATGAAGAATTTCGATAGTAATCAGCTATTGATTGGTGGAAATTTTGATTGCTGATAGCTATCGTAAAGATTAAATAACTAATCTTTATCTATTGATGATCCCTGGTTAAACTGTAATTAGTACATTCAGATAACTGTCAAGGAGACATGTTATGAGCAAGAACTTCATTGGTTTGGACACTGAAAAGACCCAGAAACTGGCGGGCGCGTTGAACGATCTTCTCTCCAATTACCAGATCTTCTACATGAACGTCCGTGGCTATCACTGGAACATCAAGGGCGATAATTTCTTCGAGCTGCATGCCAAGTTCGAGGAGCTCTATGACGACCTGCTACTGAAAATCGACGAGATCGCAGAGCGGGTACTGACACTGGGGCACCGCCCGGCGCACGCCTACAGCACTTATATCGAGAAATCCGAAGTCCCTGAGCGCAAGGACGTCGCCGACGGCAAGGACGCGGTGGAAAACATCGTTGAAAGCTTCGCCAAGCTGATCGGTAAGCAACGTGAATTGTTGCACCTGGCTGGCGAGGCTGACGACGAAGGTACCGTGGCGCTGATGAGTGACTACATCTCACAGCAAGAAAAAACGGTGTGGATGTACCGGAGCTATCTGGGGCAGTAAGGACGGCAGCCTCTGTGAAGAAATGGCGACCTTCAGGTCGCCATTTTTTGCCCGTGAAATACTCGTTAAACATGCCTGACTTCAAAGTGACGCATTTCTGTCACCTCTTCTCCATAAAGTGTCGTTGACAACCACACGTGTAACGACAGAAGAAGAGGCAAGCATGGAATTTCGGAAATCACTCCTTACCGCAGCAATTCTAACGTCCGCTCTCGGCCTGACTGCCTGTGATGGTGACGACGGCGACGATGGCAGTGCGGGTACGCCCGGTACCAGCCAGACTTTGATCGAGCTGAATGTTCTCGGCACCTATGAAAGCGGTGCTTTCGATGAGAGCGCAGCTGAAATCGTAGCTCACGACCCGGCCAACCAGCGCCTGTTTGTCATCAATGCCAACGACTCCACAGTGGATGTTCTGGACATTCAGGGCCCGGAGATGCCGGTCAAATTGAGTACCATTGATGCCACTGCCGAAGGGGCTTCTGCAAACAGTGTGGCAATCTACGACGACCTCGTGGCGGTTGCGATTGAAGCGAACGTCAAACAGGACAACGGCAAGGTGGTGTTCTATAACAGTACCGACCTGAATAAGGTAGGCGAGATTGAAGTCGGTGCCCTGCCGGATATGCTGACATTTACCCGGGATGGCCAGGCCCTGCTGGTAGCGAACGAGGGCGAGCCCAGCGCTGACTATAGCGTTGACCCGGAAGGCTCGGTCAGCATCATTGATCTTTCCAATGGTGTGGCATCGGCTACCGCGACCACAGCCGGATTTGCCGGGTTTAACAGCCAGCAGGCCGAACTGATGGAACAGGGGCTCAGGGTGTTCGGGCCGGGCGCTACGCTGGCCCAGGACATGGAGCCGGAATACATTGCGGTATCCATCGACAATGAAAAAGCCTGGGTGGCGCTGCAGGAAGCCAATGCCGTTGCAGAGCTGGACATTGCCGCCGGGGAAATCACCGCGATCATTCCGCTGGGCTTCAAGGACCACAGCATCATTGGTAACGAGCTGGATGCCAGCAACGACGACAACCGCATCAACATCCGCAACTGGCCGGTGAAGGGTGTCTATCAACCTGATGCCATCACAAGTTACGGCTTCAATGGCAAAACCTATTACATTACGGCCAACGAGGGGGATTCCCGGGATTACGATGGCTTCAGCGAAGAGTTCCGCATTGCTGATCTGGTGCTGGATGCCACGGCATTTCCCAATGCCGCCGAGTTGCAGGAAGACGCCAACCTGGGGCGTCTGAACGTTACCTCAACCCTCGGTTTTGGTGACTCCTGCGCTCCCAGTGATCCGACCAATGTCACCCTCGTTGATGGCGAATATGACAAGAGCTACGTAGAGGGTACCTGTGTCTACAGCGAACTCTATGCATTCGGTGCCCGCTCCTTCTCGATCTGGTCCGAAACCGGTGAACGGGTTTTCGACAGCGGTAGCGAATTCGAACGCATCACTGCCAGCCTGATTCCGGACAACTTTAACGGCAACAACGACGAAAACTCGTTCGATAACCGCTCCGACGACAAGGGACCAGAGCCCGAGGCCGTTACCGTTGGCACCATCAATGGCCAGACCTTTGCGTTCATTGGTCTTGAGCGGGTAGGTGGCATCATGGTCTATAACGTAACCAATCCCCAGAATCCGGAGTTCGTCCAGTACATCAACAACCGTGATTTCTCTGCATCACAGGCGGATCTCGAAAACGGGATGGCCGGCGACCTCGGGCCAGAGGGCCTTGCCTTCATCACTGCGAGTGACAGCCCCAATAGCAAGCCCATGCTTGCGGTCGGAAATGAGGTGAGTGGTACGACAACATTGTTTGGTATTGACGTTATCGAACTCTCTTCGGATTGATTCCGCTGGTGTAAGTGCGAGCCCGGGTAGGTAAGTGTCCACCCGGGCTTTCTTGTACCTGGTCAGCCGTGAGCAAAAGCTTCAAGCGGTGGCACCTGCTGATGCAGGAACCATTTCTCGGTGACCACCTTGCGGGTAAACCAGTGCGACCGCATCAGGGTGCTGGCCAGTGGCATCTTGACCCAATCCGGCACCTGCCAGCCGTTGTCCTGGGCCACTGCGCGGTTGCCAAAACGTTTCGCGATGGCTTCGCCATAGGCTTGCAGTGACTGGGCGGAGTAGTCCTCCCGATCCCGGATAATGTCCGCGGCCATCAGCGCGGATTCGATGGCCGGGCGGATGCCTTCGCCACTCTGGGTGTAGGCCAGCCCGGCGGCATCACCTATCAGTAACAGGCCATCGTCGGCCAGGGGCCTTTCCGCATGGGCATAGAGGAGGTAGGCATGGCCTTTGAACCTGCCCGGCAAGTCCGACGGTATGCGCCCTTCGGACTTCATTTCGTCGACGAATGCGTGCAGGTGCTCTGTCAGTTTGTGATTGTCTTCCCGGCCAAGGCCGATATTGAGGAAATTACCCTTGCGGAACACCCAGGCATAGCCCTTGAGGTCGCGGCAGAACCAGAGCTCGGGAGTATCACCGCGGGCCTCGCAGGTCTCGGCCTGCCGGGGTGTCATCTCGAACTCGACTTCCTTGGCCGCAACCACAGTCTCATGGCTTCCGGGGCCCTCTCCAAGCAACTTCGCCACCGGGCAGAAATGGCCACCTGCGCCCACAACCAGAGGCGCCTCCCAGGTGTCGTTGATCACCCAGTTGCCATCCCGGCGCACGATGGACTTGACCGGCGTTTTCAGTTGTTTCGGCGCTGTGACCCGGTTCAGCAGGTAGGCATCGAACTCGCAACGCCGGATGCCATAGCTGACAACTTCGCCGTGGTCGTTTTCCACGGCCGGTTGCCCCATCATGCCGATCCGGAATTGCTGGATAGGCTGAAGGGTGTGTCTGGAGCCGTAATCATCGGTATCAATATGCAGGCTTTGCATCACCGCTGGCGTGACCCAGCCGGCACAGGTCTTGTCCCTTGGGAAGTCCTGTTTGTCGATAACCAGGATGCGTTTGCCGCTGTCCTGCAGCGCATGGGCAAGGGTTGATCCTGCAGGCCCGGCGCCAACGATGATCAGATCATAGTATTCCATCAGTACGCCTCCGGGGCGGCGGGGGACCTGTAAATGTCTTTACGGCTTTGTGGTAGCTGATTGTTCTCGCCGTGGGTAAAGACCACCTGGAACAGCTGCAGTGATCCAGTCCGGAAGGCCGCTATCGACCCGGCGAGGTACATCTCCCAGGCGCGGACAAAGTGCTCATCGTACATTCCGGTTACCTTGTCCATGTTGTTCCTGAACCGCTCCATCCAGTGGGTCAGGGTCTGGGCATAGTGCAATCTCAGGTTCTCGACATCCATCACGGAGAAGCCACCGTGCTCACAAATGCCCATAAACTCGGAGATGCTGGGCGGATAGGCGCCCGGGAAAATACGTTTCTCGATCCAGGCGTTCATCAGCATGGGGCGGTTGCGGCCGATACTGTGCAGCAGTGCGATACCGTTGGGTTTGAGGGAACGCCGAATCAACTCTGACAGGGCCTGGTAGTTGTCCTTGCCGACGTGCTCAAGCATGCCGATGGACACAAACGCATCGTATTGCCCGCTGATATTGCGGTAATCGTCCTCGACGTAATCAATCAGGTGGTCCAACTGCTGGCGCCTGGCTTCTTCCCGGGCGTAAGTCAGTTGTTCTTTCGAGATGTTGTAGGAGTGAACCTTTACGCCGTAGTTGCGGGCCATGTAGCGAGCCAGGCCACCCCAGCCACAGCCTGCTTCAACAACTGTCATTCCCGGCTTCAGTCTCAGTTTGCGGCAAACGTGCTCCAGTTTGGCCAGTTGCGCCTGTTCCAGGGTCAGCTCGGGAGTTTCATAGTAGGCACAGGTGTACTGCATTTCAGCCTGGTCCAACCAGAGCTGGTAAAACTCGTTGCCCAGGTCATAGTGGTGGTGAATATTTTCCCTGGCCTCGGAGACACCGGTTGGGCGTGGATTATGGTTGCGCCACAGTGCCTCGAGCCACCTGGGCCATTGTTGCCGTGCGTTGTGCAGGGAGCGGTAAAGCGCCTCCATCAGATCCGACAGGTCGCCCTCCACCTGAAGGCGCCCGGCACTGTATAGGTCACCAAATGCAAGGTTAGGGTTGGTGACCAGGGCATACAGGGCCTTGGGGTCCGTCAGTCTTAGTGTAAAGCGGGCCTGGCCTACCTCGGGCCCTACGAATTCATCGTTCCATAGCTGGAACCTAACCGGCGGGGAACCCGCCATGCGCATCAGTTTGGCAAGCAGCCAGCGTTCATAGCTATGGGGTTCCCGGTCTGCCTGCTGGTCTTCCAAAGGCAGTGTCAGAACGTGAGGCCTGTCCTCCTGATGATCGTCGGTAGTCGCAGAGGTCTTCCGGGCGGTACTTTGATTCATGGGTCCATGTCTCCCTTTCGCCGCTGGTCAAAGTAATTCAGCATCAGGGCGCGTCCCGATCTCACAACTGAGAATCGCCTGTTTCCTTGTTAGTATAGAAAACAAGCGTGGTTTGTCATATCCCGGGAAAATTAAAAGGGGGCTATGGTATCCATAGGAGGGGTTAAAAATATGACATACCGGGGCCTCCTGGCCCCGGTATTCTGACTGATGTCAGTAGGTTGAACTCATTCCAAACCATTCGGGGAAGATGACAATCATCGCCAGAACCAGTATCTGCATCAGGATAAACGGCAACACCCCTTTGTAGATATCCGTGGTTCGTACCCCGGGGGGCGACACTCCTTTGAGATAGAACAGACTGAACCCGAATGGGGGGGTCAGGAAGCTGGTTTGCAGGTTCATGGCAATCAGAATGGCGAACCACAGCATGTTGATGCCCATGGCCTCCGCCACCGGAGCCAGAATCGGCACGATGATGAACGAGATTTCCACAAAGTCGATGAAGAAACCCAGCACCAGGATCACCAGCATGGCCAGGATAATGAAGCCCCACTTCTCGCCGGGAAGCTGCAGCAGCCACTCTTCCAGCAGGTAATCGCCGCCGGTATAGCTGAAGACCATGGAGAACGCGGTTGCACCCACCAGAATGGCGAACACCATGGCGGTGACTTTGACGGTATCCTTCGATGAATCCCACACCATCTTGAATGAAAACTGGCGGTAGATGATCGCCAGCACGATGGCGCCGATACCGCCAAGTGCGGAAGATTCCGTCGGTGTGGCAATGCCGGCGAAGATGGAGCCAAGGACAACCACAATCAGTGCCAGGGGAGGAATAATCGCCAGCAGGGCCGCGAAGATTTCCTTTTTACGGGACAGGCCACTGTCGTCCGGCATGGCGGGTGCCATTTGCGGCTGGAAGCGGGTCAGCACCAGAATATAGAAGATGTAAAGGCCGACCAGGACCACGCCCGGAATCACCGCGGCCTTGAACAGGTCCCCTACGGGAAGGCCCAGGACATCACCAAGAATAATCAGGATGATCGAAGGTGGAACAATCTGGCCCAGAGTGCCGGCGGCACAGATGGTCCCTGTAGCAAGCCGTTTGTCGTAATCGTGGGCGAGCATCACCGGCAGCGAGATCAGGCCCATGGCAACCACACTGGCGCCGACCACGCCTGTTGAAGCCGCGAGCAGGGCACCTACCAGAATGGTCGAAATGGCCAGCCCCCCGGGCAGCCCCCCGAACAGTCGGCCCATGGAGGTCAGTAGCTGCTCGGCCAGCCTTGTACGCTGTAGGACCACGCCCATGAAGATAAAGAGCGGAACCGCCATAAGCACCGTGTTTTGCATCACGCTCATGATGCGATAGGGCATGAAAGCGAAAAGATCCATGCCTTCGGCGAAGATGCCGAAAAACAGGGCGACGCCACCAAAGGTAAAGGCAACCGGAAAACCTACCATCAGCATGATGAGGGCGGCTAAAAACATAATCATACCGATCATGCGAGGCCCTCCGCGCTGTGCTTGGGTTCGTAGGTCTTCTCACCGGACAGGACCCGCAGGGCGAAGGTCACCATGTTGACCCCGGCAATGCCGGTAAAGACCGCGGATACCGGAATCACACTCTTTATAATCCATCGATGGGGCAGGCCGCCCGGGTCACCACTGCCTTCGCCCATCCGGTAAGATTCAAGGGCAAAATCATAACCGTAGTTCCAGATGAGGTAGGAGAAGGGAATGACAAAAATGACAGCCCCGACCATGTTGACCCAGGCCTTGGTTTTGTCACTCCAGCGAGTGTAGAAAACGTCTACCCGAACATGGCCGTCCGTGCGCAGTGCGTAAGGGATCCCAAGCAGGAACACCACTGAGTACAGGTGCCACTCCATCTCCTGCATACCGATCGAAACTTCATTGAAAGCGTAGCGGGCCACCACATCGTAGAAGACGTTGCCTGCCATCAGTATCATTGCGGCACAGGCCACCCAGCCACAAAAAATGGACAGCCATGACAGGCCCTCGTCCAGCTTGATAATCCAACGCATTGATTGTCCTCCGCCAGCGAACTGGCGATTTCCGATTGCTATAAACGACAAAACCGGGACCACCTTTAGAGCGATCCCGGCTCAGTTACTGCCGATATGTTACTCGACTTCTGCCATTGTGTTGAGATAGGCCCGCTCGGAAATGTCCGTGTAGGCCCGGCTCTTTTCAAGATATTCCTGTTGGGACTCTACAATCCTTGCGGCTTGCTCATCGTTTGCCGCCGCTTCTTTCAGTAGTTTCTCGTTGGCCTCGTGCATTGCCTGGAAGATTTCCTGCGGGAACTTCTTGATCTGTACGTTCGGGTACTCTTCCTTGATGTTGGCCCAGGCTTCCGCGTTTGCGTGCTGGGAGTGAACCAACATGTCGTAGGAAGCTGTGCGCATGGCTACGCGCATGATTTCCCGCAAGTCGGCAGGCAATTCTTCCCACACCTTCTTGTTCACCAGGAACTGCAGTTCCGTGGCGGGCTCATGCCAACCGGTGTAGTAGTAGTCAGCGATTTGCTGGAAACCAAGGCGAAGGTCCAGCGCAGGGCCTACCCATTCGACGGCATCAATGGTATTGCGTTCCAACGCGGTGTAAAGCTCGCCCGGTGGAATGTTGGTTGGGTTAACGCCTACTTCCGCGAATACTTCACCGGCAAAGCCGGGGATACGCATCTTCAGGCCTTGCAGGTCTTCCAGCGAATTGATTTCCTTACGGAACCAACCGCCCATCTGGACGCCGGTGTTACCGCCCGGGAACGACAGCATATTGTGAGGTTCGTAGACCTCCTGCATCAGTTCCATGCCACCGCCGTGGTAGAACCAGGCGTATTGTTCCATGGCGTTCATGCCGAACGGCATGCTGGTGAAGAACAGGGTGTTGGGGACCTTGCCTTTCCAGTAGTAGGACGCGGAGTGGCCCATGTCGTACTGGCCGGCCTTGACCATATCAAACACGCCGAACGGCGCCTTGTGCTTGTTTGCGGAATCAATACGGACCTTCAGACGGCCATTGGACATCTTCTCGACGTTTTCCGCGAACCGTTTTGTGGTATCACCGAAAATCGGGAAGTTGGGGCCCCAGGTTTCTGCCAGGCGCAGGGTGTAGGTGTCTTGGGCGAGGGTCTGTGTGGAAGCAAAGGTAGTTGCTATAGCCAGCACAGCCGCGGATAGAACAGAACGGATCTTCATTGCTCTTCTAGCCTCTTTTGTCGTTGTTGTGGTAAGAGCCTCTCCCGTTTTCGGGATGAGTAACTCTCTACTCTAGGCCAAGTTAGCAATAATCGACAGCCAACGGAACGAAAAACCACTTTCTCTAAGACATAGGTCTTAGCACTTTCCGGGGGTTGCACTCCCTTGGTGCGGCTTGCTTTCAGAAAAGAGGCATCTGCTCGCCATCGGGCCGCTGGAACAGATCGGTGCGCAGTGGTTCGGCTTCATGTCGACCCAGGCCCAGACTTCTGGCTTTCCTGTTGAAGCGTTGCCGCACCAGCTCTGCATAGGGGCCTGTACCGGTCATTCTTTCGCCCCACCGGGACTGGTAACTCTTGCCCCCTCTGAGATCCTGGATACGGGCCATCACGTGCCCGGCGCGCTGCGGGAAATGTCGCTGAAGCCAGTCCTGGAACAGTTCATCCAACTCCAGGGGTAAGCGCAGCATGATCCAGCTTGCCCGTTGGGCGCCGGCACCAGCGGCGGCCTCCAGTATCGCCTCAATTTCATGGTCATTAATGAAGGGAATCACCGGGCCAAGAATAATACCGTTTGGTACCCCGGCAGCAGTCAGTTCACGAATGATTTTCAGACGTGTGGCCGGCGCTGCGGTCCGGGGCTCCATCTGGCGTTTCAGGGTGTTGTCCAGTGTGGTCAGGCTGACCCGGACGGAACAAAGGCCCTGGTCTGCCAGTTCCGATAACAGGTCCAGATCACGCAGGATCAGCGCACCTTTGGTGATAATCGACACCGGATGGCGATACTCAGCCAGCACCTTCAGGATATCCCGGGTAATTTCCCGTTGTTTTTCAATCGGCTGATAGGCATCGGTGTTCATGCCCAGGGCAATGGGAGAGACCCGGTAACCGGGCTTGTCCAGCTCCCTGCGCAACTGGTCCGCGGCATTGGGCTTGGCGATCAGCCGGGTTTCGAAGTCCAGCCCAGGCGACATGTCCCAGTAAGCGTGGGTGGGCCTCGCGAAACAGTAGATACAGGCGTGTTCGCAGCCACGATACGGATTAATGGACTGGTCAAACGGGATATCCGGTGACTGGTTCCGGCTGATAATCGTGCGTACCTGCTCATCCACCACTTCCGTTGCCAGGGAATCCGGGCAGGTATCGTCGGCGGGGTCCCGGTACCAGCCGTCATCGTATTGGCGGTCGGTAGCAATGGGCTGGAAGCGGTTCTGTGGATTGAGCGGTGTCGCGCGCGTTTTCATCATTGGGCCCAAAATACTGTATGTACGTACAGTTTATGTTGGTCGAAGAACACTGGCAACCGGAAAAATGGTCGCCGCGACCATGAACTGGGTAGCCAATCTACCAACTGCTTAATTCTATTTTAAATCAGTTGCTTGGGCTAATAGCCGTTAGGCGGGGATAGTAACCGTGACGACTATTTTTGCTTGGTTGACCCGGAAAGAAATTATTGGGAAGCCGTTGACCTGAAGGGGTTTTCTACCTAGTTTTGAGGAATATTTGAATTGAGATATGAGTCGGAGGTTGGCATTTCACCCGCGGACGTCGAAGTGACAATAAAGGAACAGCCAGCTTGCTGCTGGGGGTTTCGAGGTATGACTGGAGATGAAGCGCGTGACCTCAAGTACTCAGTCAATGTGTAATAAGTGCGGTCAAGGGAGACTTCTGGCGTCGCTCCCCTGCCGCTGGCGTTAGAACAATAGGAGGCCAGTAATGAATACGGTTGCGTATTTTGAGATCCAGGCGACTGATCCAGAGGCGCTAATTCCCTTCTACCAAGGCGTGTTCGGCTGGAAGTTTGTGAAGCAGGAAGGCCTGCCGATTCCTTACTGGCGGATCGAAACGGAAGGCATTCACGGAGGTTTGCTGGAGCGCCCTGGAGCTATGCCACCGAGTGAGTGTGGGACGAATGCGTATGTTTGTTCAATGGAAGTTCCGGCTTTTGATAAGGCTGCCGCCCAAGTTGAGCGATTGGGCGGATTGATTGCGCTGCCAAAGTTTGCAGTTCCAGGGGCTTGTTGGCAGGGGTACTTCGTCGATCCTGAAGGGAACACATTTGGACTATTTCAGGTAGATGAAGCGGCACAGTAGTGATTAACCGTTCCAAACCGGCGCGTGAGCCAGGCGGTTAATCATCATACGTCGTCCATCATGCCAATCTGTCTCGCCAGCCTCATGGCTTCGTGCTCCTCCATGGCGCGAAGCGACTCTACCAGTTCTTTTGCCTCAGGTATTTCTGCCTTGCCGGCCAGGCTGTCGTAGAGGTCTATAAGCTGATCGTGAAAGTCGAAGATTTCACGGACGATGCCGTCAAAGTCCAGGTCGTCGTAGTGTCCGTCGCAGGTGCGGTGGGTCTTGATGGGATGGTGTTCGCTGTTCAGGTAATCATAGAGTCTTGTTTTTAGTGCCTTGGTCTCCGCCTGCTTCTCAAACTCCGCCGTAATTCGTTCAAGCTCAGACTCGTGATCCGCCAAGTACGCGAGCAACGCTCTTGCACGCTCCCCCTGGTTCTCCGTGGAGCTCTCGGACAGGCACCGGGACAGGTGGCCATGAAGTTGGCGGGCCCATTCAATCAGGTCTTCAAAGGTTTTTATATCCATTCGATAAGCTCCTTGGCCGACATGCCCCGGGGGCATCTGATTAGTTGGCAATAAAGAAAGTTTAGCGAACATTCGTGCACTTGTCCGGTGACCCCTGCAGACTGATGCGATAACCTCAGCAAAACACAGTCTGCACCTGCACCGGTAAAATGGAAAAACCAATGTCAGACCAACCTCCTCTGGGAATCATTGAAGGCTTCTATGGCCCGCTCTGGAATTGGCAGGAGCGCCGGCAGGTGGTGCAATCGCTTGCGCCCCACGGCTACCGCAACTACTGGTACGCGCCCAAGGCGGATGTTTTTCTCCGACGCCGCTGGAATGAGCCTCATCCTGATTCCGAGGCCAGGGAACTGGCTGACTTTGCCCGCTTCTGCCGCGACCAGGGCGTGCGGTTCGGTATCGGCCTGAGCCCGTTCGAGGTGTTCAACAACTTTGACGGTGCGGCGCAAACGGCGCTGGCGCAAAAGCTGGCGGCCTTTGATCGCCTGGGTATCACGGATCTGGCAATCCTGTTTGATGACATGAAAAGCGGCACGCCGGAGTTGGCGGGGCGCCAGGCGGACATCATTCACTGGGTGGCCGAGCGCAGTGGTGCCGATCGGTTGACGGTCTGCCCCAGCTATTATTCCGATGATCCGGTTCTGGATCGGGTGTTTGGCCAGCGCCCCGACCACTACCTGGAGGACCTGGGCAAGGCGCTGGATCCGTCTGTTCAGGTTTTCTGGACGGGGGAGGAAGTCTGTTCCCGGGAAATATCACCGGGGCACCTGCAACGCGTTTCGGAGGCCCTGGGGCGCAAACCGGTGCTGTGGGACAACTACCCGGTGAACGACGGTGACCGCATGTCCCGCCACCTGCACCTGCGCGGGTTTACCGGCCGGCCTGCGGCCAACAGTCAGTACCTGGCAGGGCACGCCATCAATCCTGCGTTACAGCCAATCCTGACAACGATCCCGGCTATTACGCTGGCACGCAGCTACGAGCATGGGCCGGGCTACCAATACGGCCGCGCATTCCAGCGGGCCGCGGAAGAGGTTCTGGGAAAGGAACTGGCACGGCAGGTAGCGGCCGACCTGCTTGTATTGCAGGACACGGGGCTGCACAGGATCAGTGATGAGCGTCGCCAGGCGCTGACCGAATGCTACCGTCACTTTGATCATCCGGCGGCGAGGGAAATCCTGCATTGGTTGGCCGGAGCGTATCAGGTCACCGATGAAATGGTGCAAACCCAGTAACCGGGGCGGTCAGCTAGTTGAGGTAGTATTCCACGGTGGTCACCACCCGGACGGTTTTAACCGGCTGCTGTCCTTCGCTGATACCCGGTGCCTGGTCCCTGGCCAGGATCTGGAACACGCCCTGGTTGGCCCGTCGCAGGTCCCCCAGTTCGGTTTTTGCGTCCCTGGCGAACTGTGCGGCAGCTTCGCGGGCAGAGGCGGTGGCCTCGGCAATCATCTCCGGCTTGATGTCATTGAGCCTGTTGAACAGGTAAGTGGGCCCGGCCGGGCCGTAGTCGGATGACAGGATTACACCGGAATCCACCAGTTCACCGACGGATTGGGCGGCCTGGCGGATGCGATCAATGTTGTCACTGCGGACCATCAGGGTCTGGTTGATGATGAATTTCTGGCCGTTTCCGGTGTCCTGGTAAGGGTTGGCGCGGGTGTCGGTGACGTCCAGGCGTTGCAGTTCCACGGCTTCGGTATCGATGGCCTGGAGCTTGAGAAAGGCCATGATGGTTTCGCGGCTGCTGTGGGCTTTTTCACGGGCCTCGTCCAGACTGTCGCCTGTAGCCACAAAACGCAGGGGCCAGAGTGCCAGGTCCGCCTGCACCTCCCGTTCCGCAACGCCCTTGACGGTGACGAAACGGTCGCCGGTACGTAGCCCGGTTAGTCCGTCGGCGATGAGGGAGGCTGAGACAATGGCAGCAATTGCCAGGATCAGGGTAGACAGGAGTTTCATCACGGCGTCCTTGTGTGGGGATCTGGTGGATACAATCGCCGCAAATGCCGGGGGCGTCAAGCGCCCCCGGATAGAGGTATGCTCAGGGCGTGGTCGCAGCCACCTCGGCCTTGCCAGTCTTGACCATCGCGTAACCAAATCCGATCACCAGCGAGCCAATGGCAATGGCCGCCACATAGGGCAGCACCGCGCTCACCGCATTGGGAATGGCAAGTACGAACAGGCCGCCGTGGGGCGCCATGAGTTTGACGGCGAACAGCATGGACAGCGCACCAGTGATAGCACCACCCACCATGCACACCGGAATCACCCGCAGCGGGTCCTTGGCCATGAAGGGGATAGCGCCTTCGGAGATAAAGCACAGCCCCAGCACAAACGACGCCCGCCCGGCCTGCCGTTCGGCTTCGGCAAACTTGGCGCGTGCCACAAAGCTGGCCACACCCATGCCGATGGCCGGCACCATGCCAGCGGCCATGATCGCCGCCATGGGGGCCGAGCCACCGCTGCCTTCCGACAGCAGGCCCACGCCAAAGGTGTAGGCGGCCTTGTTCACCGGCCCGCCCAGGTCAAAGCACATCATGGCGCCGAGAATGCCGCCCAGCAGGATGGCGTTGGTGGTGCCCATGCCCTCCAGGAAGCCGGTCAGTGCATCCATAAGCGCAGCGGCGGGCTCACCGATCACATAGATCATACCCAGGCCCGTCACCAGGCTGGCCAGTAGCGGGATGATCAGGATGGGTTTGAGGGATTCGATGCTCTCCGGCATCGGCAGCTTCTGGCTGATGAAGCGGGCGACGTAGCCGGCCAGGAAACCGGCAATAATGCCACCAAGAAAACCGGCACCAAGGGTGCTCGCCAGGTAACCGCCAATCATACCCGGCGCCAGGCCAGGCCGGTCAGCGATGGACCAGGCGATATAACCGGCCAGCAGCGGGATCATCAGTTGGAAGGCGGTACCGCCGCCAATCTGCATCAGTGCTGCGGCCAGGGTGCCTTCCTCTTCAAAGGCATCAATGCCGAACACAAACGACAGGGCGATCAGCAGGCCACCGGCCACCACCATGGGCAGCATGAAGGACACGCCGGTCAGCAGGTGCTTGTAGGGGCCGTGTTTCTCGCCACCTCCCGCTGAGGCCGCTTTCTTCCAGCCTTCCTCGACGGTGGCATTGGCCAATGCCTCATCAATGGTTGGCCCTGGCTTTTTCAGGGCATTACCGGTGGAGGTGCGCCATAGGGGCTTGCCGGCAAAGCGGCTGGGGTCCACCTCGATATCGCAGGCCAGGATCACCACATCCGCCGCCTCGATTTCTTCCGCGGTCAGCGGGTCCTGGGCGCCCACGGAGCCCTGGGTTTCCACCCGTATCTGGTGGCCCGCTGCCGTGGCGGCACCGGTCAGAGCCTCTGCCGCCATGAAGGTGTGGGCAACACCGGTGGGGCAGGCGGTGACGGCGACAATGCGCTTGCCGGCGGAGTCAGGGGCAGCGACTTCCGGTTCGGATGTCTCAGATGGTTGGTAGGGCTCGGCCAGTTCTTCTGCCTGATCAAGCACTGCCGCCGGATCTGGCAGAGCGGCCGTTACCTGAATCTGGTAGAGGCGCTTGCCGGCATAGGCGTTCAGATCCGTCGGTGTTCCCGTCGCGGCAATCACCAGATCCGCCGAAGCGATGACGTCTTCGGACAGGGCAGGCGCCTCTTGCTGCGGATTGCGAATGTCGGTGCTGGTCTCCCAGCCTTTCTGCTGTGCCGCACGTTCCAAGGCCCGGGCCGCCAGGAAGCTGGTGGCAACGCCCTGGGGGCAGGCAGTAACGATGATCAGTTTCATAATGGTATCTCCCCGTTGTTGTTTTGCCCGGGCCAGGGGGTGAAGAGAGTGACGCGGGTGTTCTGGATCAGTTGGGTGAAGTCGTCGGCCTGCGGGTCGCCAACGCCAACGTGGCGTACACATTCCGCGGATAGCGCCGTGGCCGTAGACAACACCTGTTCAGGATGGTGGTGTTCGAGAAGTCCGTGGATCATGCCAGCCAGCAGCGTGTCGCCGGCGCAAACCGTGCTGGTGACGGTCACCCGGGGCGGTGAGGCCAGCCAGTTGCCCTGCGGTGACAGCCAGAGCACGCCTTCTTCTCCCATGGAGATCACCACATCGGCAATGCCAGTGGCCTGGAGCGAGCGGGCCGCTTCGGCGATGGCATCCAGGCTTCCCAGCGGGCGGCCAGCCCACTCGGCCAGTTCATCCACGTTGGGCTTGATACCGTCTGGCAATGCCTCAAGCCCGGCTTTCAGGGCCGGGCCGCTGGTGTCCAGCCATACGGGAATATGGGCTGCCCGCACCAGGCTGATCAGTTCAGCCAGGGCATCGGTCGGGAAGCCGCCGGGCAGGCTGCCGGCAATGACAACGGCGTTATAGTCAGTCAGCAGCTCGTCAAGACGGGCTTTAAGCCGGCCAAGTGCCTCCGGGGAGACATCGAATCCCGGGCCGTTCAGATCCGTTACCCGGCCGCCGTCTTCGGCGATCTTTACATTGATGCGGTTCTGGCCGGGAACGCGGATAAAACGGTCTTCGAGAGTTTCGGATGCGAACAGGCGCTCGAAGGGGGCTGCGTTGATCTCGCCCAGCAGGCCGGACACGGTTACGGTGTGACCAAGCCGGGCCAGCACCCGGCCAAGGTTGATGCCTTTGCCGGCTGCATCCAGGCGTGTGGTCCGTGAGCGGTTTACGCTACCCGGGTTAAACGTGCCGGTTTCAACGTTCAGGTCCAGCGCCGGATTCAGGGTGATGGTGAGTATGCGTGCCATTACAGCGTCTCCAGGGCGTCGCGCACCTCGGCTGCGGTGGCTTTGCCCAGGGCCAGTTTCGCCTGCTCACGGGCGTGTTCCCGGCTCAAACCGCGAATGCAGGCTTTCACCAAGGGCACCCGACGGCTGGTGACCGACAATTCATCCACATCCAGGCCCAGTAATACCGGAATGGCCTGGGGGTCGGAAGCCAGTTCGCCGCAGATACCCACCCAGCGCTGGTGGGCGTGGGCGGCTTCCACCGTCATGCGGATCAGTTGCAGTACCGACGGATGCAGGCCGTCGGATTCAGCCGAGAGCTGGCCATGGCCGCGATCAATCGCCAGGGTGTACTGGGTGAGGTCATTGGTGCCTACCGAGAAGAAATCCACTTCCGGCGCCAGGGTGTGAGCCAGCAGGGCACAGGAAGGCACTTCAATCATCACGCCCACCTGCAGGCCCTGGCAGGGAATTTCGGCGCGTACCCGCTCGACAATGGCCTTGGCCGCGCGGAACTCTTCCAGGTCCTTGACCATGGGAAACATGATCCGCAGCGGGCGGTTGTCGGCCGCCGTCAGTAGCGCACGGATCTGGGTTTCCAGTATTTCCGGACGGGTCAGCGACAGGCGAATGCCACGCAGCCCGAGGAACGGGTTGTCCTCGTGGGGCAGAGGCCAGTAGTCCAGTGGCTTGTCACCGCCCACGTCCAGGGTGCGTGCCACCAGCGGCAGGCCGTCGAGGGCGTCGAAGGCGTGGCGGTATTCCTTCACCTGGGTGTCCAGGTCCGGCGCTTCCGGGTGCTCCATGAAGATGAACTCGGTGCGCAGCAGGCCAATGCCATCGGCGCCCCGGTCCACGGCGTCCGGTGTGTGGGCGGTATTTCCGAGGTTAGCGCAGACGTCGATGGTGTGGCCATCGGTGGTGGTGGCCGGCTCATTGCGGCATTCATGGGCCTGTGCCTGCAGGCGGGTGAGCTGATCCAGCCGGCGGTTGATGCGGTCGCGGCGCTCGGCGCCTGGGTTGGGTACCAGGCAGCCGCGCTCACCGTCAACCACAAGGTCGGTGCCATCGCTGATGGTCAGGATACGGTTTCCGGCCCCGACCACGGCGGGCAGTCCCAGCGCACGGGCCAGAATGGCGCTGTGGGACGTGGCGCCGCCACGGGCTGTAATCAGGCCACGAACCCGCTGGGTATCCAGCCTTGCCACGTCGGATGGGCCAAGGTCGTCCGCCACCAGCACATAGGGTTCATCCGGCGGCGTGGGCATGGCCACCCCACAGAGGTTGGCCAGCACGCGTCGGCCAACATCCCGCAAGTCTGCTGCCCGTTCCGCAAGCAGCCGGTCGGCCAGGGCCTCCTGGGCCCGGGCTGCGGTATCAATCGCCCGCCACCAGCCGGCCTCGGCGGAAGCACCTTCGTTGATGGCTTCCAGGGCGGCCTGGTAAAGATCGTCGTCCTGCAGCATTTCCACATGTACCGACAGTATAGGCGCCGCCTCTCCGCCTTCGGCCTGGCGAATCAGCGTGCGCAGTTGGCCATCGGCTTCATCGATGGCGCGGCCAAGGCGTGCAGTCTGCTCATTGGCATCGCTGGCGGTGGCGGGGTAGTCCAGGGTTGGCTGGCGCATCACGAAGGCCGGTGCCAGTGCCAGGCCGGGTGAGGCGGCCACGGCTTTCAGGGGCTCGTCGTCGGCCAACGGCTCTGGTGCGGATTCCGGCTCCGCTGACTCCGGCTGGCTCTCGTGATGTCGCAGTGGGGATACTGTTTCCCCAAGCCCGTCGCTGATGGCCTGGCAAACCGCCTTTACCGCCTGTTCTGCGTCGTCGCCGGTTGCGGAGATGATCAGGGTCTGCCCCCGCCGGGCGCCGAGGCCGATGATGCGCGTGAGACTGATGGCGGAGACGGAATTGCCGTCGCCCTCTGCCAGGCGGATGCGGATATCGGCGTTGTGTTGCCGGGCTTCCTGAACCAGTTGTTTG
The DNA here is from genome assembly GCF_029207565.1 of Marinobacter iranensis. Lineage (GTDB taxonomy): Bacteria > Pseudomonadota > Gammaproteobacteria > Pseudomonadales > Oleiphilaceae > Marinobacter > Marinobacter iranensis. Next base: position 187,940 of record NZ_JANCMW010000002.1, read on the forward strand.
GCGGGCCGGGCGTGAAGGCCGTGGGTATTCAGCAGCCTTACCCGCTCGCTGACCGCATTGGCCTGTTCGCCGGAAAGCCGTGACAGCACGGCGTCCACGGACTGGCTTTCCAGGGGGGTATTCTGGGCCAGGAAATTATCGATGCGTTCCAGCAGTTCCCGACAATCGTCGCCGGGGCCTGCCAGGCAGAAAACGCCAGCAAGTTCGTCACTGGGCTCTTTGGGGGTAGCCAGTGCCAGCGCTGGCCTGATGCTGCCGATGCTGTGGTGAACCAGCCAGAAGCCCTGGCCAAGGCCAACCGGCGGTTGACTGACAATTTCCTTCATGAACGCGGAGTCGACACAGCCCAGGCCCTGGAGTCGGGCGGCGGCGCTCATGGCCAGTTCGCTGGTGGCCCGGGTGTTCACGCCCAGGCACAGGGTCTGGGCGTCGCATTTGGGGACTACCGGTTCCTTCGATAACAGGGTAACCAACGCCTCGGCGTCGTCGGCTTCGGCCAGTTTCCGCGCCAGGCCCGGCTTGTCCAGCACGCGGGTCAGGTGGCGCAGGATATCCAGATGTTCGTCTGACTGGGCCGCAATGGCGACCAGTACAGTCACCGTGGCGTTGTCGTGCCAGGTGACTCCCTTCGGAAACTGCAACACCCGGATGCCGGTGCTGGTGACGGCATCACGGCTTTCCGGTGTGCCGTGGGGAATAGCAATGCCGTTGCCAAGAACGGTGGAGGACTGTTGCTCCCTTGCCAGCATGCCTGCGTGGTAATCGGGGGTGATCCGGCCCGCTTCCTGCAGGTCCTGGCTGGCCTGGGTAAGGGCGTCCTGCCAGTCGGTGGCAGTGCAGCCCAGGCGGATATCATTGGCTGTTAGCGTCAGCATGGGGTTTAGCCTCGCCTTGTTGTTGTGTGATCTCGGCATTGGCGGTTGAGGGGGGCCAATGCCAGTGCAAATTCGGGTTGCTGAATCGTGTCAGCAAACATAGAATGAATCATGAAACAGATCTGATCAGAAATCAAGCAATCTGTGCCCAGGAGGATTTGGCCCTATGACCCTTGCAGAACTTGCCCGTCTGGCGGGGGTGTCCCGCACGACTGCCAGCTATGTCATCAATGGCCAGGGGCCGGCCCGCAGAATCAAGCAGGCGACGATCGATAAGGTGTTGGCTGTCGCCCGGGACAATCACTTCCAGATTGACCCCCAGGCTGCGGCGCTGCGTGGCGGGGCAAGTCGCACCCTGGGATTTATCCTGCCGGACCTGGAAAACGCCAGTTACGCCCGCCTGGCCAAGCTGCTGGAGCAGGGCGCCCGTGCCCGGGGCTATCAGTTGCTGATTGCCGGCTCCGGGGATGACCCGGAAACCGAGCGCGAGTTGGCACGGTCCCTGAAAGCCAGGCGGTGCGATGCCCTGATTGTCGCCAGCGCCTTGGCGCCGGATGATCCCTTCTACCAGCGATTGCAACAGGATGACTTGCCGGTGATTGCGGTGGACCGGGCCCAGTCGCCGGGCGTGATCAGTTGCGTGGTCAGCGATAACCGCAAGGGTGCAGCCGCACTGACCCGATCCGTGCTGGAGCCGGGTAGCGGATCGGTGGTGTGGCTTGATGCCTTGCCAGCGCTGGCCATGACCCGCGAACGCCGCGAGGGCTTCGAGGATGTGGCGCAGAATCGCAGTGGCCGATGGGCTGTCTACAGCGGCGCCCACTACGACCGGGCATCCGGCGCTGATCTGATGCGCCGGGTGCTGGCGGAACAGGGGCTGCCCGATGCGCTGATCACCGGCTCCTACACGCTGATGCAGGGCGTTCTTGATGTTCTTCTTGAACAGCCGGATGGCTTGCCGCAGTCGCTCAGAATGGCTACCTTCGGGGATGACCGGCTGCTGGATTTCCTGCCGGTCAGGGTTCACTCATTACCACAGAAACATGAGGCCATTGCCGAGGCGACGCTGGACCGTGCGCTGGCAGCAATCGCAGGTCACAGCGAGCCGGAGACCATCATCATCAACCGCTCGCTGAAACGGCGCCGCTGAGTCGATGGCTGGGGAGGCTCCCATGGCACAGGTTGAACTGAATGGAAAAACCGTGGAATGCGTTCGCGGTGATATTACCCGCCAGGACGATATTGAGGTGGTGGTCAATGCGGCCAACGCACAACTGATGCCCGGTGGCGGCGTTGCCGGCGCGATCCATTCCGCTGCGGGACCGGGGCTGGCGGAGGAGTGCCAGCCCATGGCGCCAATCCGGCCCGGTGAAGCCGTTATCTCAAGCGCCCATAACCTGCCGAACCAATACGTCATCCACTGCCTGGGGCCGGTTTATGGCGTTGATGAGCCGTCTGACCAGTGGCTGGCGGAGTGCTATCGCAATGCGCTGGAGCTGGCGGACAGCAAGGCCGTTGAATCCATTGCGTTTCCGGCGATTTCGGCAGGTGCCTTCGGGTATCCTGTGGAAGGCGCGGCCGAGGTGGCCATGAATACGGTAAAACAGGTCCTGCCGCGGCTGGAGAACGTAAAGCGGGTGCGCTTTGTGTTGTTCGGAGCCTCCGACGAGCAGGTCTTTAGTCGCTGTCTGTCGACAATCGGGCCGTAAGCCATTTCCCGGCCTGCTGCCCGACAGGCTTTACTTGCAGGTTGTCTTGGGGGCGTTCCGGAATTGCTCCATCATTGCCTCGCGCCCGCGCTCCTCGTCCCGGTATTCCTCGGGAAGGGGCAACAGGAAATACAGGTAGTCCCCTTTACGCCGGTTGTTGGCAACCGGTAGTTCACGGCCGTGTTGCCCGGCAGGTTGTCCCATGAACACCGGGCTGATGACGGTTACCGACAGGCCAGGCTCGCGCTGCAGCAGGGATGCTACGGTGCCCAGGCGTTCCTCGCTGTGGAAGGTACCCGTGAGGTGAATCACCTGATGCCCGGGGTGACTTTCCCGTGCTTCCAGTATCCGGCTTGCCATGGTGTTGTCCCGCAGCAACTGGGCGTTGTAGGTGTTCTGCATTCGTTCATCGTCTGCGGAACCGTGCCTGCCGCCCATTACACCCAAGAACTTTTCCCGATACGCCTCGTTGCCGGCAAAGGGCGACTCGGGAAGGAAGCGCTTGTGTTCTTCGGGCAGGGAATCCAGGTAATCGGTGCCGTTGCGTCCTACGCAACGCACAATGCCGGCGGGCGCGTTCGCGGCGATCACCGGCAGGTTCCTGTGCCGGGCAAATTCCACCAGGGGGCGGTAGGCGTGCTGGTAGTTCGGCCAGGCGCCAGCGTCTGCAATCAGTTCCTCCTCTCCGATTTCGCCATTCAGGTACTGGTCCAGAACCGGTTGTTGATCCACATCGAATTGTTCCATGGTCAATACCTGGTCAGGGCGGTGCCGATATAGGTGCGCCTGCAGCCGGGACTGCAACAGGTGCGCGCCCTGGTGGCCGTGGTACTCGCCAATCACCACCACGTCCTGGTCTGCAAGGCGCTCTGCCAGTTGGGGTAGTGATACCGGTGTGCCGGAGGCGGCGTCCACCACGGGGGCGTGGTAGTAGGTTTGCGGTGGGTCCTGCTCCGGCACGGGTGTCAGCAGGGAGCAGCCCGCAATAAATGGGATTGCCAGAACGGAAAATACGATGGAGGCGTGGGACATAGGAAGCCGCTAACCTGGTTACCCCGTTGGGGCGGGAATGAGGAGCTTGTCGGAGCCTATACGATGCGACGGTATTCCACGCCAGTCAATCGTTCCCAGGGTAACGGCTGCCCGCCTAAGTCGGTCGGGTGGCCAGTTCGCGGCCGTTGGGGAATCACCAGGGGGTAGCCCTCCGGTAACAGTTCCACCCGCGACTCAAGCCCGTACACTTCCCGCAGGTGTTGCTCTGTCAGCACCGAGGCCGGCGGTCCTTCGGCGAAGATCTTTCCGGCTTTCATCAGCACCAGCCGGTCTGCGTACTGGGCTGCCAGGTTCAGATCGTGGACTGCCACCAATAACCCGAACCCTTCGCTGGCCAATTGGCGTAGTTGCTGGAACACCTGTTGCTGGTGTGCCGGGTCAAGAGCCGAGGTACACTCGTCCAGCAGGAGCAGGCGAGGGTCTGGCCGGTCCCAGACCTGTGCCAGCACACGTGCCAATTGGACCCGTTGCTGCTCACCACCGGACAGGGTGGGAACAAGCCGGGTTTCCAGGTGGGTGATATCCAACCGTGCCAGCAAGGCACGGATAATGCGCCGGCGTTGCGTGGGGTTCTCCCGTGGGCGTCCCAGGGCAACGACCTCTTCCACCGTCATCGGGAACTGCAGGTCGACTTTCTGGGGCATAACCGCGCGGTGACGGGCGAGCGCGGCCCTGGACCACTGGTTCATATCTTTGCCGTCGAAGCGTACAGTCTGTGCTGGCACGCGGACTTCCCCCGCCAGGGCCCGTATCAGCGTTGACTTGCCAGCGCCGTTGGGGCCGAGGAGTGCCACTAGCTCACCCTGGGTAAGCGACAGACTGATGTCGTCGAGGATTTGCTGCTTGGCAAGCCAGAGGTCGAGATTGTTCACGTTCAACAGCGGCTTCTGATGCATAAGGGCCTCAGGAAAAACGGTTACGCATTAGCAGGGCAAGGAAAAACGGACCGCCGAGCAGCGCCATGACCAGCCCAATGGGCAATTCCGCCGGAGCAACGATAACCCTGGCCAGGCAATCCGCTATGACCAGCAACGCACCGCCGCCAAGCGCACAGGCTGGCAATAGCAGGCGATGCCCGGCCCCGAATAGCTGACGAAGTAGGTGTGGCACCACCAGCCCGACAAACCCGATCAGCCCGGTTACGGCTACTGCTGCGCCCACCCCCAGCGCAACCAGCAGAATGGCCCCTCGTTTCACCCAGGCGGTGGAGTAGCCAAGATGGCCCGCCACCGGTTCGCCGAGCAGGAATGCGTCCAAAGGGCGCGCCAGCAGGGGCGCGATGATGAGGGTTACCAGCATCCAGGGGCCGGCCATCCAGAGATCCTGCCATTGGGCATGGGCCAGACTGCCCATGGTCCAGAACGTCAGTGAACGCAGGGCGTTGTCGTCGGCATGGTAGGTCAGCAGGCCGGTTCCGGCGCCGGCAATGGCGTTGATGGCGATGCCCGCCAGTAGCAGCAGGGCGACGCTGGTCTGGCCCTGGCGGTGGGCGATGCGCCAGGCCAGCAGCGTGGTCACGGTACCGCCTATGAACGCGGCCAGGGGAAGCGCCCAGCGCCCGGTGAGGGCTGTCCAGCCGGCCAGGCCGCTACCGCCAAGTACAATCACCGCCACTGCCGCCAGTGCAGCTCCGCTGGACACGCCGATCAATCCGGGGTCGGCCAGCGGGTTACGGAAAAGTCCCTGCAACAGGGCGCCGGAAACCGCCAGTACCGCACCGGTGAGCAACCCCAGCAGCAAACGGGGCAGGCGGACTTCCCACAGCACAAATTGCGCAGTGCTGTCGTTTGCCACGTTGCCGGTGATCATCCGCGCCAGGTCTGCAACGGTCACCGGATAGGCACCACTGGATATCGCCAGTACGGCGGCGCCGGCAATCAGGGCAAGCAGTGCGCCATAGCCGATCGGTGCCTGCAGGCGACGCACGTCTTCAGTGTGCATGGGCGCCGGGCCCCGCATCGCTGAGCGCTGTTTCATCGGGAACAGTGGCGGCGACGGTCTGCAGGGCCTCCGCCAGGCGAGGGCCGAAGCCCAGCAGCATCATGGCGTTGGCGGTTACCCGGTTGCCATGTTTCCAGGCCCTGAGCTGTGTCAGCTCGGGCCACTCCTCCTGCCGGAACTGACCGGGGCGGGCCTCGGCTATGACAATGGCGTCCGGGTCGGAGGCGAGCAACGCTTCGCGGCTGGCGGGTTTGTAGCCGCTGACATCCGACAGGGCACTTTGCAGTCCCAGGGACTGGAGCAGGGCATGGGCCGCGGTGTCCTTTCCGGCTAGCATGACGCCGTGGTCGCCGGCGGCCAGCAGGATCAGCACCCGGGCGCGGGGCTTGCCGGCCATGTCCTGTTTCAGGGTCTCGATCTCATCCGCAATCTGCCGGGTAAGGTTGTCCGCCTGTGCTTCACGATCCACCAGTTCACCCACACGGCGAATCCTCGCCAGTGCTGACGCTACGTCCCTGGCGACGGGCAACTGCACCACATCGACACCGGCAGCCGCAATGCGGTCGAGGGTCTGTCTGGGGCCGGCCTCCTCGGTGGTAATCAACCGGGTGGGTCTCAGTGAAAGCACGCCCTCCACCGGCAGCGCCCGCAGGTAACCCACTTTTGGCAGTTTGGCGATGGCCTCCGGCGGGTAGTGGCTGGTGGTATCCACGCCTGCGAGCAGTTCGCCGGCCCCCAGGACGATGATGGTTTCAGTGATGGCGCCATCGGCACTGATGATCCTGCTTTCCTGCGCCTGGGCGGCGGTCATCGCGCAGGCGCAGAACAGGGCTGTAATCAACCGCATAGCTGGCTCTCCAGGGTTCGCATTTCACGTTGCCACTGGGGGCTCTCGGGCTGGCCGGGTTTGCGGGCGCCAAACAGGGTGATGACCAGTTCGCCGTTGGCGTCGTAACCCTCCAGGGAGGTCACCGGGCCGTCGCTGCTGGGCCGTTGTACCCGCCACCACTGCTGGATCGACGCCACGTTGGCGTGGAGGTTGAACGCCGGGTCGAGGATGTTCAGCCAGGGGCCGGTGGGCACCACCCGCCCGACCGGGCCGGTATGGATCTGGACAATGCCGGGGTTGCCGACAAACACCATGATTGGGCACTGGCTTTTCTGCACAAGCGTCAACAGGTGGCCCAAAGCGTTCTGCTCGAGGGCCATTGTCTCGTTGCTGCCACTGTCCAGTCGCCTGGCGTAGGTGGGACCGACCAGTTCCAGTGCCGTCAGCCGATCAACGGAATGCCGCTTGAGCATGGCATTGAAGTGGTGGACATCCTTCAGGCTGGCCCAGTCCTGGCGCAGGGCTTCGGCGTTAATCTCCTGCCTGTCGGCACGTTTCAGGGGTGCGCGAGGTGGCTGGATATCGGGCGTGGTGCTGGCGTCCGCCAGGAACTGGCCGATTAATACCTGCCAGCTTTCAGCGTCGGTATTGTCGGTGCGGTAGATTTTCTGGATAGCCTGGCCGTGGGCATCGAAAAACTGCAGGCTTTCCCGCAGCCCGGAACGGACCTGTTCCTGAACCTGGTAGCCAAAGTGCCAATTCCGGAAGAAGACGCGAACGTCCATCTGCCCGACCGCCAGCCCCATGGCCCCGGAGCTGGAGGTGTGGAAGTCCTTGAAGGTGCCGGTGACTTCATGCACCACGGGTTCGTTGCGGGACAGGATCATGACCTCGCCTACGCTTTCCATCGCTTCCAGCAGTGCCGAAAATTCGGGCTTCAGGGGGCGGACATCCTCCGGTTCGCGGCAGAGCAGCAGTTCCAGTTCACTGACCTGTAACTCGTTGGCAGCCTGACGGATGCGCAGTTTCGGGTTGTCCTCACGAAGGTCCGCCCAGCGCTGAGCCAGTTGATCCCTCGGTGACATAACGGTGGTTTCGGTTGCCATGGGTCTGGTCTCTTCAGTTCGCTGTGGTCAGTTCGACGGGCGTCCAGCGAATGGCTGGGTGACCGCTGTCGCCGCTGTCGTTGTAGTAGCCAGTGACCTGCATAGCGTAGATGGGCGATGCGTCATCGGTGCTGTCGGTGTCGATCAGGTACACGCGATAGTTGGGCCAGAGCTTGTGGTTGCCCTGCAGGCTGTAGGCGTACCACAAGGAATTTGTGAAGATGCCGCCGCTGGAGTCGGCCTCGTAATGATGGGTGATGTCGACGCCGCCGTCGGAGACCGTGGCATTGGTGTAGGTTTCCAGTTCGGTCCATTCAAAAGGGCCGAACGCGCCGCCATCGCCGTCGCCGGAAGGACCGCTGTTGGTGCGCAGGTAGAAATCCCGATCGACGAAGCCGAGTTTGACATCCCAGGTGGCGGTGTCGCAGCTAACCGTGGCGTCGCTGTCGAAGTCGAAGCAGAGCTCGCCGCCGGTTCCCGGGATGCTGCCGCTAAAGGTGGCGGTGAAGGTGAAGGTGGCCTGGGCCGCCGGCTGTACGTCAAAGTCGATCTGGAAGCTCTTGACGCCCTCGCCGGCTCGCGTCGGGAAATCGAGACCGTTGACCTGCATGCGGGCGTAACTGTCGCCTTCGGCGGAGCGCACCAGCCAACCGTTGTCTGGGTTCGCGGTCATGTTGCCGTTGCTGAAGTTGTAAATGTACCAGTCATCACCAAACTGGCTGACTACTGCATCACTGGTCCAGCTTGAGGGTTCCGACATCGGAGCCAGAAGGTGCTCCAGCTCGCTGTTGGCCGTGGCATTCAGGAAAACGCTACCGTTGGGTTCGCCGCTGCTGGTATAGAAGTCCGCCTGGTCGGCGGCGACTGCGCCAGCAACCTGGCCGGGACCGGAAGCACCGCTGTTGAGCTGGATATTGTTGCGTTTGAACGCCAGGTGCCAGTCGCTGGAGGCGGCGGCCTCTTCGTCGGTCATCGTCAGCACTTCACCGGTTTCAAGATTCATATAGGCGGCAGTATCGCTGCTGCTGGCATTGATCTGCTGGGTGCTGACGTTGTCCGGCAGGCCGTTACCGCCGCCGTTATCGTCGGAATCAGAGATGTCGTTGCTGCTCCCGCCGCCACAGGCGGAAAGCAGTACGCTGGCGACGGCCATTGAAAGAAGTGATGATGAACGGTTCATGGTTCTGTTCCTTTTGAATGAGTAGTGCTACAGGTTGTTGCCGAAGCCCAGTGTCAGGCCGACGTAGATAAAGCGGCCGGACACAGGACCGAAGTCACTGGCGTCGTTGAAATTGCGTTGGGCGTCGGTGACGTTGTTGATGCCGGTAAACAGGCGCAGGTGTTGGCCGATGTCCTGGTTGAGTTTCAGGTCCAGGGTGGTGAAGGCAGGCGAGCTGGCATCGATTTCGGCGTCCACGACTTCGTCACTCTGGCTGCGAACGCGGGCCAGCCAACTCATGCCCGACAGGGGCGCCTGGCCGTCGATGGAGAACTGTCCTTGATGTCTTGGGCGTCGGGGTAGCTGCTCGCCGGTTTCCAGGTCTTCGGTTTCGAGGTAGGTGTAACTGGCTGAAACCTTCCAGCCGGGACGTATTTGCCAGCCCGCGGTGACTTCGGCGCCTTGAGTTCGGGCGTGCTCCACGTTGGCGTACCGGAATACCTGAATGCCATCGTTGCGACCCGCAGTGGCCTCGGTGTCCACCTGTGTCTGAATTAACTGATCAACCTCGTTGTAGAAGCCATTAACTTCCAGCCAGGCCTTGTTGGTGAAGGTGATTCCCAGACCTAGCTGGTAGCTGTCGGATTCTTCCGGTTCCAGTGTCGAGTCGCCGTTTACGATGTAGCCGAGCTGGCTGTGGTCGAAGATATAATGGCGCTCTTTCAGGTTGGGAACCCGGTAGCCAATGCCCCAGCCACCTCGAAGGTATATATTGGTGGATGTGTCCTTGAACAGATCGTAGCGGGCGTTGATCTTGGGGGCTGTGTGGCTGCCGAAATCGGAATCGTTCTGGTACCTCATGCCCATGACCCACTCCCAGTTGTTGCCTGCAAACCAGGTGTTCTGAAACCAGAACTCCTTACCGTTTCGGGTGATATCGCCGTCCTTGGTCAGTTCTGTATTCCCGTCGTTGTACTGTTCGAGGCTGTTGTGGTTGAGGTCGATGCCCAGTTGCAACTGGTTGGTGGCGAACGGCTCGAACCGGGTCCAACCCGCGGCCCTGGAAACCGTATGGGTGGCGTCACGGAAGTCGAAGCGACTGTTGGCCGTATATTTGTCGGTGAGGTTTTCGAGATTTTCGTGTAGCAGGCTCCAGTTCCACTCTGGGCCGCCGGCAGGTTTGTGCTGCCCAATCAGCGCGCCACGCAGGCGTTCGGCCATTTCGTTCTTGCCCGCATTGAGAGGGTTGCCGGGATTCGCTTCCACGTAATGTGACTCCGCATCCTCCCGGAAGTACCCCAACTGGGCGTATATTCGATGGCCGTCGGCGGGTAGCCACTCCAGGCGATTGGCAATATTGGTGCGTTCCACGGCATCGCCGGGGCGCGCCCAGGTTTCCGGTTCCGGATCGATGCCGTCGGTTTCCCGCTGGCTTGCCGTCAGCCGCCAGCGTACGGTTTCTCCTCCTAGCGAAAGGCTGGCCTGGCCACTACGCTTTGAAAAATCGAGGGATTCACCGCTCGGGTTCTGGTCACCGTAGGTACCGCCGTCCACCGTGAATTCACCACCGGCGCCTTCGGCAATCGGGCGAGTAATGATGTTGACCACGCCGCCCATGGCGGAACTGCCGTATTGGGCCGACACGGCCCCTTTCACTACCTCGATCCGTTCGATATCCAGCGTGTCGAGCTGGGTGACGTCCACGGAGGAGCCCGTGGTGGTCGTCAGCGGCAGGCCGTCGATCAGTACCAGCACGCGGTCAGCGTTGAACCCCTGCATCCATACCTCATAGCCTGCCTTGCCGTGGATCTGTCGAAGCAAGAGTCCAGGTACATTCTGTAGCGCGTCCTTGACGGTGCGGGCATGGGTGTCGCGAATTTCCTCCCGTGAGACCACTTCGGTACGAACGGGTGTGTCGCTCACTTTCCGTGGGTTGCGGGTACCGGTCACCACGATCTCGTCGAGGTACAGGGTGCCGCTGGCGCCTTTCAGGGCCGCCTCCGCGGGCCTGAAAGCGCCATAAAATGAACAGACGACAAGGGCGCAGCAGACTGCGGGGAAATGATGTGGCCGGATTCCTTGGAAGCTCATCTTACCTTACTCACAAATACGAATGATAATGATTGTAATTTATAATTGCGATAAGTCAATAACCTGACGGCAATGTAGACGTATTCCCTGTTGTGGGCGGAGCCCCTTTTTATACGAAGCGGCTATAATGCTCGCCATTTCGTTCCCGGAGGTCTGCTGTAATGCCCCATCGTGCCTACCTGTTTTCCCTGCGACTCGCCCACGCCTTCCGCGAGGCCTGTTTTGACGAGCGCTACACCACAAGGCGTCTTGGCCGCGATGTAATGGCGGGGATGACGGTGGGAATTATCGCCATTTCCCTGGCGATGGCACTGGCAATTGCCAGTGGCGTACCGCCACAGTACGGCCTCTACACAGCCTTCATTGCCGGGTTTGTGATTGCACTGACCGGTGGCAGTCGTTTCAGCATTTCCGGCCCCACCGCTGCTTTTGTTGTCATTCTTTATCCCATTGCCCAGACGTACGGCCTTGGTGGCTTGCTGCTGGCATCGCTGATGTCCGGTGTGCTGCTGATTGTGATGGCGTTCATGCGCCTGGGCCGCTTCATCGAATACATTCCCGAAGCCGTCACCCTTGGTTTCACCGGTGGCATTGCGGTGGTGATCGTCACGCTGCAGGTGAAGGACTTTTTCGGGCTCGCCATTGAACAAATGCCGGAACATTACTGGGACAAGCTCGCAGCCGTTGGCCAGGCGCTGCCGGGGTTGGATGGCATAACCACGCTGGTCGCAATAACCACGCTGGCTGTGATGTTGCTGTGGCCCCGCCTGAAAACCCCGGTGCCACCCCATTTGCCTGCAGTGGTGATTGGCAGCCTGCTGGCACTGGTACTGAATGCCAATGGCGCTGCGATAGAAACCATTGGCTCCCGATTCAGTTACCTGCTGGCGGACGGCTCAGTGGGGGCCGGTATTCCGCCCTTTCTGCCGGAGTTTGCCTGGCCCTGGAACCGGCCAGGCGCCAGTGGCGAGCCCCTGGGCATAAGCTGGTCCATGGTCCGGGACCTGTTGCCGGCTGCCTTTGCCATTGCCATGCTGGGAGCGATTGAGTCGCTGCTGTGTGCCGTGGTGCTGGATGGCATGACGGGCAAGCGCCACAGTGCCAACAGCGAACTGCTGGGGCAGGGCATCGGCAATGTCATCACGCCGTTTTTCGGCGGTATCACGGCGACAGCCGCCATTGCCCGTTCCGCGGCCAACTATCGCGCCGGAGCGGAATCGCCGGTTTCCGCCATGGTGCACGCTTTGGTGGTGTTGCTGGCGCTGGTGTCGCTGGCGCCGTTACTGGCCTACCTGCCGATGGCTGCCATGGCGGCATTGTTGGTGATGGTGGCCTGGAACATGAGCGAGGCGCCGAAATCATTCCACCTGCTGAAAACGGCTCCGCGTAGCGACATACTGGTGTTCATTACCTGCTTTTCGCTGACCGTTCTGCTGGATATGGTGATTGCCATCACCACCGGCATCCTGCTGGCGGCGGTGCTGTTCATGCGGGAAATGGCCCAGATGACCCGGGTGACGGACATTACCGGTGGCAAACGGGTTGCGGGGGCGGGCCTGCCGGAGGGTTGGCAGGTGTTCAAGATCAACGGCCCCCTGTTCTTCGCAGCGGCTGACCGGATCTTCGGGGAGTTGGCGCAGCTGTCGGCCAGCGCCCGCGGGTTTATTCTCTACATGGATGGGGTGACGATTCTGGATGCTGGCGGCCTGTCTGCCCTGAACAAACTGATCAACACCTGCCGGGCAGACGGCACGCAAGTGGTTATCGATGACCTGCAGTTCCAGCCGTTACGTACGCTGGCCAGGGCGGGGGTGAAGCCGGAGGAGGGCGTGGTTCGGTTCTATCCAACGCTTGATGAGGCGGTCAAAGCTGAAGGCCAACTCACCCTCACATAGGCCAGTGCAACTGGAGGTTGCCACCGCCAAAAGCAGGCTTGTGAAGGTAGAAGGTTGGCGCGAGCGTAAGAATCGCATTGTCTTCCCTGGACAGCAGGATCTCGAAGGGTAATGCAAATTTGCCAGTAAACCCCCGGTGGTTCTCGTCGCCGCTTTCCGAGTAGGACTGGTCAATGTCCGGGGTGCTCAGGTAGATCGCCGGCCGCAGGCTAGCGGATGGGGTCAGGGGCACCCTGAAATGCCCCGACAACATGGGTTCTCTCCGGCGCAGATCCACGATTTCATCCAGGTTACGCCCCGTATACCCCTGTTCTCTCAGGTAGAAATAGTGAAGTCCGATGCCGGGTTGCAGGCGGTGGTTGTCGTAGACCGCTTCCGTTTCAATCCATATGTGGTCGCGTCTGGTGGGTATGCCACCAGCAAGTTCGTCCAGGTTGTAATGGCGGCGGGTATGTTCGCCGCTCAAGGACATTCGGAGCTGCCAGTCGCCGCGCCGGTGTTGGTGGCTCAGCGCACCCCGGACGGTTTCGTTTTCCACCACCAGGCCTTCACTTCGACTGTCGAAGGTAGAGGGTGGAGAGTAAGTGACGGAAGCGGTAGTGCCACTTTGCTGTTGCTCGGCAGGCCGGTGCCACTGGAGGAAAAAGCTTTGGGCAGGGTCCACAAACGAATCGTTGCTACGGGTTTTGTCGTTGAAATAGTGGTCTGGCAGGATCCAGCTGCCGTGGAACCATGATTCGTTGTCAAAGGTGTGTCGGCCGCTGAGGTAAATATCGGCAAGGGACTTGTCGGCAAACACATCACCCTGTAGCCAGACTTCGGTAGCACCGGTGAGTTGGTGGCGAAACCCCACGAGTTGGCGATCATAACTGCCGTCAAAGTCTTCACTGCGCTGGATGTCCAGCAGGAATCTCTGACGATCTTCGTTGAAGGCGAAATCCTGGCGGAAGCGGAAGTCCATATACAGGCGCCGGGTACCCACGCTGCCACCGGTTCCACGTATACCGTTTTCAATGGCAGAAGGGGCACGTTGGCTATGGGCAAACGACAGCTCATGGAGGTAGCGTTCCACATCGGCCGTTTCGTCCGCCCCCAGAACAACCGCGTCCTGACGCCAGGGTTGCGGCAGGTGGTTGATCTCGGCGGCCGATCCTACCGGTAGCAGGGCAACCGTGCCAATAATGATCTTGAGGACGCTACGCATGGGCAGCCCCTGGCGAGGTTGTTGATACGGGTCCAACTTTTAAACGTATCGTTGCTGCCTGATACGCTATGCTACGGTCATTTCCGGCTTGTTCAATAAGGACGATCATGCTCCCCTTCCGTTTTGTCGACCGCGTTAAATTCATTGTAGAACGCCAACTGGTTAAAGGCGCCGGTTTTCAGTTATTGGTGGTGGGTGTCTTCATCGGGATGATTTCCCTGGTGGGTGGCCTGCTGGTGATTCCCTTTGGCGCGCCTTTCGAGGATGTGGGCGATGCCATCTGGTGGGCCTTCCTGCGGCTGACGGACCCAGGCTATCTGGGTGATGATGTGGGTAACTGGCAACGGCTGGTATCCACCATCCTGACGATCAGTGGCTATGTGGTGTTCATGGGTACGCTGGTGGCCATCCTGACGCGCTGGTTGATCGCCAAGATGACGGACCTGGAACGGGGGCTGACGCCGGTCACCCTGAGAAACCATATCGTGGTACTGGGCTGGACCAGCCAGACGCTGCCCCTGCTGGGAGAGCTGCTGGGCTCTTCCGGCCGTATGCGGCGATTCCTGGAAAAACACGACACCAACCGGTTGCGGCTGGTGGTGCTCTCCGAAACCGCCTCCGCGGCCCAAGTACACGAGCTGCGCAATGAACCCGGAATCGGCCGCAAGGCGCGCCAGATCATTCTCCGTTCCGGTGCTGCTATCCAGCCCGATGCACTGCAACGGGTGGCCTGCCTGGATGCCTCTGCGGTTATTGTGCCCAGTGCGGCCCATGAGGCCGGAAGCCTGGTAACGTCGGATGTGGAAACGGTGAAGGCCCTGCTGTCCATCGCCGCACAGGCGCGGCACCTGGGGGCGCCGCTGCCTTTTGTCGTTGCCGAGATCCAGGATGTACGCAAACACCCGGTCATTGAGCGGGCCTATCCCGGCGAGATGGAAGTGGTTGCCGGCGATGCCACCATCAGCAGGCTGATGGTTCAGAACATCCTGCATCCGGGCCTGTCGGAGATCTACAATGAGCTGCTTACCGCCGGGGAGGGCTGCGAAACCTACATCCGTGGTGGCGACTCCCTGGCGGGTCATACCCTTGCGGAACTGGCATCGCAACGGCCCCGGGTGATTGTGCTGGGTATCCTGAAGCCGGCGGGCAAGGGCTGGAATATACAAATGCCGGCTCCGTCGGACACCCTGATCGCCGCTGAAGACCGGGTTGTGATGCTGGCGCGGGACTATGCTGAAACCGAACCGGATCCCAAGGCCCCCGCTTTGCCGGTGATTAATCGCGGGCAGCCTGTCAGCCGTCCCGTTGTCGCCTCCGGGCAGGTCCACCGGGTTCTGGTGCTGGGCTGGAATCGCCGCGTGCCAAGCCTGATCAGCGAGTTCTCCAGTTACAGCCAGCTGCGGTTCGAGGTGGACATCGTCTCTGTCGTGTCAGCCCGTGAGCGCCAGCAGGAAATAGACCGTTACCTGGGTGAGCAGCGGGACGTGATCTGTCGTCACGTCGAGGCGGATTATATGGTGGAGGGCGAGCTGAGGCGTGTGGCTCCCCTTAATTACGATTCCATCATGCTGCTGAGCAGTGACCGCCTGGCATCCGGTGAAGAGGCGGACGCCCGTGCAATGGTCGGTTACCTGCAGCTTGAAGACCTGCTGAGTGAGGGTGGCCGGCGGCCCCAACTGATCATGGAGTTGAGCGATCCTGACAACCGTCACCTGCTGGCCGGCCACCAGAGTGAAATGATCATCAGCCCGATGATTGTCAGCCACGTTCTCGCACAGGTAGCGTTACGGCGTGAGCTGAGGGTGGTGCTGGATGAGCTGTTTACGGTGGGCGGGGCCGAGATACAGTTCCGGCCCCCCCATGATTACCCGCTGCCGGCCAGTACAGACTTTCAACTGCTGGAAAAAGTGGTGGCGGAAAGCGGTGAGGTAGCGCTGGGGATCTGGCGTAACCAGCCCGATGAGCGTGGCCACCATGTGAAGCTCAGCCCCCCTCGGAGCGAGTACCTAGACCTGCAGGCAGGCGACCGCCTCGTGGTTTTATGCAGTACATGACGGACAGCTCTGCCCATTCATGAAAAAAATGCCGAATATAGATAATATAAATTTCAATTATAAAATCAAACGCACTAAAGTAACTGTCAATGTCAGCTGTCTGGTTGTTTTTTGAACGGACGCTGGCTCGCTGAAGTCGCTTTTACTTTATAAAAGAGCACCTCATACCTTAGAAGACAGGACTGAGATCATGCCATACGCAAACGACGTTGACGCCATTGCTTCCCTTCTGAAGCAAAACCCGACCTGGAACGCCATCAAGCCCGAGCACGCGGCCCGCATGCGCGCCCAGAACAAATTCAAGACTGGCCTGGACATCGCCAAGTACACCGCAAAAATCATGCGCGAAGACATGGCGAACTACGATAAAGACACCTCCCAGTACACTCAGTCACTGGGTTGCTGGCACGGCTTTATCGGCCAGCAGAAGATGATCTCCATCAAGAAGCACTTCGGTAACACCAAGCGCCGTTACCTGTACTTGTCCGGCTGGATGGTTGCGGCCCTGCGTTCCGAGTTCGGTCCGCTGCCTGACCAGTCCATGCACGAGAAGACGGCTGTTTCCGGCCTGATCGAAGAGCTGTACACCTTCCTGCGTCAGGCGGATGCATGGGAACTGAACCACCTGTTCCGTGCCCTGGAAGAAGCCCAGCAGGCTGGCGACAACGCCAAGGCTGACGAGCTGATCAAGCAGATCGACAACCACGAAACCCACATCGTGCCGATTATTGCCGACATCGACGCTGGTTTTGGTAACGCCGAGGCGACCTACCTGCTGGCCAAGCAGATGATTGAAGCCGGTGCCTGCTGCATCCAGATCGAAAACCAGGTGTCCGACGAGAAGCAATGTGGCCACCAGGACGGCAAGGTGACCGTTCCCCATGCCGACTTCCTGTCCAAAATCAACGCTGTTCGTCTGGCGTTCCTTGAGCTGGGTGTGGACGACGGTGTTATCGTTGCCCGTACCGATTCCCTGGGCGCCGGCCTGACCCAGAAGCTGGCTGTTACTGAAGAGCCAGGTGACCTGGGCGACCAGTACAACAGCTTCCTGGACGGTGACTACATCGAGAAGCCGGAAGACATCAACAACGGTGACGTTGTGATCAAGTCTGATGGCAAGCTGATGAAGCCCAAGCGTCTGCCTTCCGGCCTGTTCCAGTTCAAGCCGGGTACTGGTGAAGACCGTGTGGTCCTGGACTGTATCACCAGCCTGCAGAACGGCGCGGACCTGCTGTGGATCGAGACCGAGAAGCCCCACGTTGGCCAGATCGCCAGCATGGTTAACCGTATCCGGGAAGTTGTGCCCGACGCCAAGCTGGTCTACAACAACAGCCCGTCGTTCAACTGGACCCTGAACTTCCGTCAGCAGGTATTCGATGCCTGGAAGGAGGAAGGCAAGGACGTATTTGCTTACGAGCGTGCCGACCTGATGAACGCCAAGTACGACGAAACCGAACTTGGCAAGCTGGCTGACCAGTGGACGGCCAACTTCCAGCGTGACGGTGCCCGTGAAGCCGGTATCTTCCACCACCTGATCACCCTGCCGACGTACCACACCGCGGCCCTGTCTACCGACAACCTGGCCAAGGGCTACTTCGGTGACGAAGGCATGCTGGCCTACGTTGCTGGTGTTCAGCGCAAGGAAATCCGTCAGGGCATCGCGACTGTGAAGCACCAGGACATGGCCGGTTCCAACATCGGCGATGACCACAAGGAGTTCTTCGCGGGTGACGCAGCCCTGAAGGCTGGCGGTAAAGACAACACCATGAACCAGTTCTAAGCAACGGTTCGGTTGTCACTGGAGAGGGCTGAAAGGCTCGCTTCAGAAGATCTCGAAACCCCGCCTTGCGCGGGGTTTTGTTTTTTTTACAGTAACGTTTTCACTCAGGTTGCTGAAATCACACCATAAATAGTCTGTTTGATATTTTCCCCCACCAGCTCTGTTTCATTCCTGAAACAGTTTCATCCCTCCGTGAGTGCGGCTCTGTTTTTTTGGTAATGCGAAAATTTATATAAAACAGTGAGTTGTAATTTTCTTGTTGATGCTGGCACGGGAATCGCTCTGCTTATCTGGCGGGTCTGAACCTTGGCTTACCGAAGGCTAGCGGTTTGGGGCGGATCCCTCTAAAAACCAATAATCGAAAAGGAAACGACATCATGGATACCAGGAAAAGTTTGCTAGCAGCTGCCATCGCAATGAGTCTGGGTGTTTCCGGTTTTGCCTATGCTGACCAGGGAGGTGATGGCGATCCGAATACCAACGCGGACGATACCTCCACTGCCAACAACGACCATTCCGGCAATACCGACTCGGGTAATGACAATTCCAACAACTCCGACAACTCGAATAGTTCAGACAACAGCACCGATGTTGCCGATTCGTTCAAGATAGCCGACAGTGGAAACGATAACTCCACGGATAGCTCCGACAATTCCACTAACGTGGCGGACAGCGCAAACGACAACTCTGATAACTCTATCAGCGTTGCGGATAGCGCAAATGACAACTCCACGGATAGCTCGGATAACTCCACCAACGTCGCGGATAGCGGAAACGACAATTCCGACAATTCCACTAACGTATCGGATAGCGGTAATACCGATGTGGCGGATAGTGGGAATGACAATTCCGACAATTCCATCAATGTAGCGGATAGCGGAAACGACAGTTCCGACAATTCTACCAACGTTGCGGACAGTGGTAACACCACCGTGTCTGACAGTGGCAATGACAGTTCCGATAACTCCCTGGCGCTTGATCTGGATGTGTTCCTGAACAACGCTGACCTGGACGGCAGTGTATCGGGAACTTCGACCACATACGGCGATGCCAATGGCAGAGCTTCCTATACCGAAGCTCGTAACCGCAACGAAATCTCCGGTGGATCAGCCAACTACACCGGCGTCGGGGCATTTGCCCAGAATGCAGGCAACGGCAGCGTTACACAGGCTAATGTCAGTGTAATGTCCAACCTGTCCACCGGTGGTGGCGGTGGCGGCACCCAGTAAGGAATCCTGGCTGCATCTGCTTGTTGCGGGTGTGGCCCGGTAATTCCAGGAGAACTGCCATGGGTTATGTCATCAGATGGAAACTGAAGGCTGCCTTGCTGGCGTTAATGCTCGGGGCAACGGGATTGGTGTCGGCCGAGGAGTGGATGGATGCCACGCCGTTGTCGGCAGATCAGTTGGCGGATTCAAGCGGTCGCCAGGGAATCCCGGTGCAGTGGCAGATTAACGATAACCAGCAAAATGCGAATGTGTCCGATAACCTGCTGTCGGGTAATGTTGTCACTGGCGATAACAGTATTTCCGACAACGCGTTCGGCAACATGAGCGGGGTTGCCACGGTTATCCAGAATACCGGTAACCAGGTGGTCATTCAGGACAGTACCCAGATCAATATACTGATTAATCACTAACGGAGGTGGGCCATGGCCAAGAAGGTTCTTGTTGCGATCTGCGCGAGTGCCGGGCTGCTATGGTCCGCCGCCTTTGCCGGCTCAACGGGCTCGGTAACGGTGCCGGGTATAGGCGGTGATTTCCGGCTAACCGTAAACAGTTTTGAGAATCGGCGGTTTGACAGCGTCATGCGCCAGCAATACGACTTCAGTTGCGGCTCCGCAGCCGTTGCTTCCTTATTGTCCTTTCACTACGAAGATCAGGTAACAGAGCACGATGTTTTTATCGAAATGCTCGCGTTGGCAGACGAAAAGAAGGTGCGCCAGGAAGGCTTTTCCATGCTTGATATGAAGCACTATCTGGAGGCCAGAGGGTACCAGGCCGATGGTTTTCGCATGCCGTTGACCGGCCTCCAGGAGAAAGTGCGCTTACCCATGATTGTGTTGCTGAACATTGATGGTTTCCGGCATTTCGTTCTGATCAAGGGGATCAGTGATGATGAGGTCCTGGTGGGGGACCCGGCGCGAGGATTGAAGATTTTTTCCTACGCAAAGTTCAGTGAGTACTGGAACGGCACCGCCTTTATTATCCGCAGCCATCTTGAACAGGGGCGAGACGGCTTTCTTGGCGACGGACATTGGCCTCAGGTGGCCAGGGCGCCAATACAGAAAGGTCTTGGCGGGCCTTCTCTCGGGCACACGTTGCCTTACTGGCCCTCCTCAAGGGAATGGTGATGATGATGGTCCGGATGCCAGCTATAGCTCTATTAGCAGTTTCATTTGCAACGTTATCTCCGTCTGTCCGGGCAGAACTGACGCTGGGGGTTGAGCCCCTGAGTGATTCGGAGCTGGCTGATTACCGGGGCGGCTTCCTGATGGATAACCTGGAAATCAGCATTGGACTGGAGCAGATTGTTGGTATTAACGGTGACACCCTGGTGATCAATCGTTTAACCATTCCCAATCTGAACCAGGCCGTCAACGACCGTTTGGTGGGTCATCATACGGAAACAGTGCTCGAGGTTATAAGCGCAAACCAGAGTGGTGGCGCTCGGGTATCCAGTAGTATGGCTGGGCCTAATGGCTGGATGACAGTGGTTCAGAACAGTCTTGATAGCACCGTGATACAGAATATGCATCAACTGAACATTGAGTTGAACAATCTGGGTGCCGGTGCTCAGTTCCCGGCACGGTTCAGTGATCAGTTGGTCCAGTTGCTTGGTCGCTGATGCCCCTCCCTAAAGGCTGATGGGGAGCTTGAGAGTAATTTCGCTATTGGGCGCGTTTTCTGTAACCCCTACGCTCACCGTCAGGCTCAGGCTTGTGGACCGCGTCAGCCTTTGCGACAGGCCGAACGACAGTGATCCGATCTGAATCCGATCAAAGTTGGATGCAAAAATGTCGTTATTCCTCTCGAACGTTGTTTTCCGGATGACCGAGTGGTCGTAGCCCAGGCTAAAGGAGGTGCGGTCGTTGAAAGCGAACCCCATCCCGAAGCCGAAGCGGACTATGTCACCGGGATCTACCGTGCCCCCGTTTTCGAATCCCTGCTCCTCTTTGAGGGTCCAGACGTAACTCAGGTTTCCGAATAACACGGCGGGGTCCGTTGGGTAGATGAACGAAAAGCCGGGTTCGAATGACCAGAAACCGGAACCGGTCGGCCGATTCTTCAGTTCAATACCAATCGGGTTGCCCTGATTATCCCGGATGACTCTCTGGTCGACATCGTAGGGGCCTTCCCCGGTTGGCGCTTTCACCCGCATTGCGCCAATTATGTAGGGCCAGCCATCCCAGCCATCGGTTAACTGGTAGCGAGCCGAGAGTTCAACATCACCCAGGCCTTCGCCTGAGGACTCGCGCAGAGTGTCCACCGGTGTGCCCTGAAAAACCTCACGTTCCCTCAGGTCCTCGTTGATGCTGAGGTAGGGTACACGGACCGCCGCTTCGAGCTTGCTGGTGAAGCCGTACTTGAGTGACATCGCGCCGACAAAAATATCTCGCTGGATTTCTGAAATATTGATCAGCCCGATGAGTAGGGCAGGTATCACCGTATAACCTTCCACTGCGACCGCCGTTGAGTTGCTGTGGGCATGTGAGAAGGATGGCTCAATAGTAAACCTGCCCGGCCGGGTAACGATGCCCCGATCTGCGGTAATTGATGCGATGTCGGTCGCCGGGTCGTGCGCCTCCTCAGGCGCTGTTATCGACGTGCTACCTGCGTCCCTGTCCGCCTGTGCGGCTTCTGTGAGTATGGGCGCTGCTGCCGTTAATAAAGGAACGAGCCAGAACATTCTTGTAGCCATGTAAAATCTCCTTTAATCACTCTTAGAAGACGAGACGGACGTTCTGTGAGGGACCTGATGCTTGTCCATCAGCCGGTAAAACGAGACTCTCGAAATATTGAGCAGTCGTGCTGCGGCGGAAATATTATTCTGGGCCAGTGCCAGGCTTACAGAGATTGCCTGGCGGTCCGCCTGGGAACGGAAGGCATCCAGGGATAGCTCCTGGCTTCGGCTTTGATCGTTGGCAGGTGTTCGCCCAAAGCCCATATCGCCTGGCTCAATGACAAGGCTCTCCCCAAGCAGCAAGGCCTGACGCATTCGGTTCTGCAGTTCTCTGAGATTGCCGGGCCAAGGGTGTTTGCCCAGACAGATTTTGGTGGTGTCAGCCAGGCGTCTGGGCCCCGCGGATGAAGGCGCTGCCGAGAGTATCCGGTTAGCCAGCGGAAGAATGTCCTCTTTGCGCTCCCGCAGAGGCGGCAGTAATACGTGCAGGCTGCCGAGTCGGTAAAACACATCACTGCGAAAACGGCCAGAGGCTACCAACTGCTCCAGGGGGCTGGTGCTGGTGGCGATCAGCCGGGCATCCACCTCTATGGTGCGACAGCCACCGATACGTTCGATCTGGCCTTCCTGAAGAAAACGCAGAATGGCCGATTGTTGCTCCGGGGTGAGCTCGTCAACGCCGACGAGCAACAGCGTGCCACCGTCGGCGGTTTCAATTCTGCCCTTTTGTGCACTCATGGCATGAGTGAATGAGCCTTTTTCATGGCCGAAAAGCTCGTTCTGAGTCAGGGAAGGGGGCAAAGCTGCGCAGTTGATGACGACCAGGGGTTTGTGCCTTCGCGCTGAGTTGTTATGAATAAACTTTGCGGCTGTTTCCTTACCGGTACCATTCTCTCCATAGATCAGCACAGGCTCTTCGGTGTGGGCGAACTTGCCAAGCAGTTCCCTTGTATGTCTGATGGCAGGGGATTCGCCTTCCAGGGCAAAATCGTGGTAACTGAGGGGGGTGCTGTGTGGAGTTCTGGCATGGAGTTCAGACATGCCCCACAGATGGCCTAGTATCCCGTGGAGCCGCTCAGATTGGATCGGTAAGGTGTGGTAATCCTCGCAGTAGCGGTTGATAAGGCTGCAGACTTCCGGGTTATCAACCTGACCGGAGTCAAGAACGGCAACCCAGTGTTCGACCCGGAGTGCTTCCAGCCAACTGCTTGCTACCGCCAACTGGTCACTGGAAAGTTCGCTGACATCAAATACGCCAACCCAGGTACTGTCGCTGCGAATATCCCCTTTGCCTAGCTCGGTGTCAATGGCTATGGGAATCAAACGCCATTCCCGCAGTTCGGCAGCTTGCGTTGCAAAACCGGAGTATTCTGCCGACAACCAAACGAGCGGTCGTTTTTCCATCATGGCAACTCTCCTTGAGTTCGTGCCGGGAAAACGGACTGCTAAACGTTCATTGGATTCTGCTAAGGCTGGAACGGCTTGCTCCAGTCACTGCCCTGTGACCGCTAACGGCTGGGTAAACAGGCGGAAATTCTTCTGATAAGTACTCAGATTGTGTGCCAGTTTTAATAGTTGCGGTTGTTTCAGAGGGTTAGGAAATGAGAGCTGTGTCGCAGAATGATCCCTGTAAAATATGCCGACACAATTCAGTACTCGCTCAGCTTCTTGCGGGTTTCCAGGCGGCCCTTCCGGCGGATTTCTGCATTCTTGAAGCGACGTTTCTGGTCTTCCGTTTCCGGCTCTACCCCGGGCACATCGATGGGCTTGTCGTTCTCGTCCAGCGCCACGAAGGTAAAGAACGCCGAGAGTATGTGGCGGCATTCCCCGGTGTAGCTGTTTTCCGCTTCCACCCGGGCTCCAATTTCCATGGATGATCCCCAACTGCGGTTGAGGGCGAGGCTGAACAACAGGGTGTCGTTGCCCTTGGCGGGGGCGCGGAAGTGAATGGAATCCACGGCGGCCGTGACACAGACACGCCCGGAATGGCGTTCCGCCACCACCAGGGCCAGGCGATCGCACTTGGCCATGATCATGCCGCCGAATACCGTCTGGTGAGAGTTCATGTCGTTCGGGAAAACCTTGTAGACATGCTTGTCGATGGCAGAGGCCGAAACCGGCCTGGCGGCTTTGGGTGGCATGGAGTTGTCTCCCGTCATGGATGTACCGCTACTATACCGCTCAGGGGTTCTGTTTAAAGCGTTCAATGCGCTCCCCGGTCACCGGATGGCTGGACAGCATGTCGCGAAGAGTGTCCCATCGGCTGCTGTCCTCAGCGGTTTCCGGCTCATCTTCCTCACCATGGGCGGCCATCAGTCGTTCCATGATGTTGGCGAAGTGGATCGGGTCTATGCCGTTCTCGATCAGGGTTTCCAGGGCGTAGGTGTCTGCCTCCCACTCCATGTCACGGGAGTAGGACAGACTCATTAGTATGGCAGGCACCACCACCGTGGCATCGGAGAAGGCAGACAGGTCACCGGTCATCATTACGATCAGCCAGAAGGTGAGGGATGACTGCACCATCCCCTTCATACCGTGGCGGTGGGCGACGTGACCAATCTCGTGGGCGAGAATGGCGGTGAGTTCATTGTCGTCCCCAGCCAGGTTTACCAGATCGTCCGTGAAAATCAGCGTGCCGTCCGGCAGGGCCATGGCGTTGGCGCCGATGGCGGGGGAAGATCGGAAAATGACCTTCAGATACTGGCCTTCAACGGGGCTCAACAATGGCTGGAAATGTGCCTGCAGCGCCTGCTGGCGCTCCCTCGGGAGTTCAGAGGGGGCAAGCCAGGTGCGGTCGAGGGTACTGAGTGTGGATTCGCCCACCTGTTCGGCAATGGTGTCCGGAAGTGCATTTGCCACGGCCTGGGCGGCCCAGGGCACCCCCCAGACAAAGGCACCGCCGGTAGCCGCGATGGTGACCGCCACAGCCACCAGAATCAGGCCCAGATGGTTCTCCAGCGCGTGAAGCAACCGGCTGCCACGGCCATGGCGGAATCGCCGGCCAAGCTGATCCACACCGTCGTTGTCCTCGGTTTCGAAGACCCCGTCGTCAGGCAGGTAGAGATAGCGTGGCGTGTTGCCGATTCGTGGCGATATCTCGACCTCATCGGGAGTGAAGCGCAGGCGGGTATCGCCGGCGTCGAGGACGATCACATCAGCGACGGAGCGCATTACTGCGCTCCGTCGGCTGGAGTCGTTACCCGAGTAGAATTGGCCTTCGAGAGTGACTTCAGATAGCGGCGAAGTCGACATCAAAGGCATCTCCCAGTTCCTGACCCAGCGCGCTGGTGCGGTTCTGTTCGGCTGCCACGAAGTGATTCAGGTCGCCGCTGACCAGCATGGACGTGCAGGCTGCGCGATACCGGGCCATACGCACTTTGGCCCAGGGAGTGAACAGGCCGAGGGTGATGACCACGAGGAAACTGTTGGACAGGAAAATCCAGACCATCTGCGGGGGCTGCAGCCGGGACTCAAAGTTGTGGCTGTCGAGATGGACAGAGTTGAGGAAGAGGTTGGCAATGCCGGCCATAAAATAGCCAAACAGAGTCAGGTAGCCAACAGCCGCAATAATCGAACCGACAGTAAAGCCAACGTAGCGCATTGCCAGGAAGGCAGCAACGCCAAAGGCAATAGCGATGAGCAGTCCTTTCCCGAAGAAGCGGTAGTACATACCGGTTTCTGCTTTCAGTTGGAATTCCGTGGTGCCATAGCAGCTGCCGTTGGCAATGAACTCATGGGTTTTTTTCATCACCAGGGGGGTAAGCAGCAGCAAGGTCAGCAAGTTCAGCAGTGGCCACACGAAGGCCACCATAAAGGCCTGGCCATAGCTGCCCTGGAAGCCGAAACGGATGTTGCGGTAGGCGCTGTTGACGGCATTGAACCGGAGCGAGCGCACCATGATCCAGGGCACCAGGGGTATAAACACAATGGCGAAGACCACGGCGGCCTCCACATACAGATCCGAAAGCACCACGTAGGCAACCAGGACGGCCAGCGCAATCAGCCGGCCCTTGAGTATGGTGATGGGGCTTGCCAGGTACTGGAAGCTGGCGCCATCCATCCGGGTGTTGCCGTAGAAGTATTGATTGTTGCGCACCGTGGCCCAGGCGGAGTAGATGCCCAGCGTGACAATGGTCAGCAGGATGTTGACGATCCAGATGCCGAAGTATTCGCGGCCGCTGCCGGTGAATTCCAGCGGTGTTTCCTGCAATGGTCCGGTTGCGTCGGTGTTGCGCTGCCGAGATTCCGGTGAAGCAGGTGGCGGAGCGGTACCTGTATCTCGCTCTGGTGTAGCTGCGGGGGCAGTCTGGGCTGAAATCTGTACCTGGGCACCAGCTTTTGTAAGCCGTTCATGGTAGATCTGAGCGTCTGCAAGGCTCAGCCTGGATTTAAGAGTTTGCGGGGCCCCGGAAAAAAGGCTTGCGGTGCGCTCGTCGGATATCCGGAACAGGGCTTTTACATTGTCCCTGACTTCTGCCTCACTGAAGCCGTCGAGAATCTGCCCGGCGAACGTTATCTGGTAGAGTTCGTTGTAGAGTTCCTTGGTCATGACGTCCCTTGTGCCTGTTGTTCCCTGATGGGGTGTTCATGTCACCCGATTTGATTGAAGCTTGCGCAAAGCCCACAAAATGCAGCTTCAGGGCAAAAGTTACCAGATATTCATGTTATATGCATGACGTCGGGCACAAAAAACGTATGTTAAACCGACAGTAAACCGTCAATCAGGAAAACGGGGATTCAGGATTTGACCACAGAACAGGGAATTGTATTCGCAGTGCTGGCCGCCACGCTGGCCCTGTTCGTCTGGAACCGGCTGCGGTTTGATGTGGTTGCCATGCTGGCATTGCTGGCAATCGCCGTTGCCGGATTGATACCCACCGAAGACCTGTTTGCCGGCTTTGGTCACCCGGCCGTGGTAACGGTTGCAGCGGTTTTGGTGATCAGCCAGGGCTTGGTCAATGGCGGCGTGGTGGACAATATTGCCCGGTTGCTGGGCAAGGTGGGGCATCGTCCCACCCTGCAGATCCTCACGCTGACCGGTGTGGTTGCGCTTTGTTCCGGGTTCATTAACAACGTGGGCGCCCTGGCGCTGTTGATGCCGGTAGCGGTATGGATGTCCAGGGAGGCGGGGCGCTCGCCCTCGCTTCTGCTGATGCCGCTTGCCTTTGGTTCGCTGCTTGGCGGCACCATGACACTTATCGGTACACCTCCGAACATCATCATTGCCAGCTACCGGGAAGGCGCGGACTCATTCGGGTTATTTGACTTCGCGCCGGTGGGCGCAGCGATTACCCTTGCCGGTATTGCTTTTATTACCCTGGTGGGATGGCGGCTGACGCCCAGGCGAGGTGACGACAGCGGCGGTGACGACAAGCTTTTCAGTGTTGGCGACTACCTGACTGAACTGAAGATTCCCGAAGGGTCTCCCCACGCTGGCGCCACACTCCATAACCTGCTGGCCGAAAGCGGGGAAGACAGAGATGTGGTGGTGTTGGCGCTTATCCGTGATGACAAACGCCAGCTCGCACCTTCCACCTACAAGGTTCTGAAGGAAAATGACCTGCTGTTGGTGGAGTCCGACACCGAGAGCTTGCAGACATTTCTCGACAAGACTGGCCTGGAGCTTGGCAGCCAGGACGAAGATGAATCGAAAACCGACGAGGACAAAAAAGATCGGAAAAACCGGAAAAAGGATTTGAACGAAGGCGAGGTACAATTGACCGAGGCGGTGGTCACACCCGAGTCTTCGCTGGTTGGGCAGACCGCCAATCGCCTCAACCTGCGGGAACGCCATGGCCTGAACATTGTCGCCGTTGCCAGGCAGGGACACCGGCTGAAACGGCGCCTGGGGGACATTCATTTCAATGCCGGCGATATCCTGCTGGTTCAAGGCTTTGAGGACACGCTGACCAGTACCCTTTCCAGCCTAGGTTGCCTGCCGCTGGCGGAACGGGGTTTGCGTCTGGGGTCGCCCCGCAAGACCCTGCTTGCAGCGGGTATCTTCGTCACCAGTATTGTGGCCATAGTCAGTGGCTGGCTGTCGGCGCCAGTGGCGCTGGTGGCGGGGGCCGTTGCCATGGTTCTGACAAAACTGATCGATGCCCCCGGCGCCTACAAGGCCATCGACTGGTCTGTGATTGTACTGCTGGCTGCCATGATTCCTGTGGGCCAGGCAATGGAAACCACCGGTGGCGCAGAACTGATCGCTGGCCAGATGTTGGTATTTGGCGACAGGCTTGCCCCGGCAGCGGTTCTGGCGATGGTACTGACAGGAACCATGCTGTTGTCCAACGTGGTCAATAACGCAGCGGCCGCTATTCTGGTTGCGCCCATTGCGCTGAGCCTCTCCGCAGAGCTGGGAATGGCCTCCGACGCCGTGCTTATGGCGGTTGCCGTGGGGGCTTCCTGCGCCTTCCTGACACCGATAGGCCACCAGTCCAATGCACTGGTGATGGAGCCGGGCGGCTACCGGTTTGGCGATTACTGGCGATTGGGGTTGCCGTTGTCGATACTGGTAACGGCCGTCGCGGTGCCTGTCATCCTACTTGTCTGGGGATAGTTCCCGAGGCCTTTCTCTCTGTTATGCTGGTTATAGCTATGACTGGCAATCAACGGAGCCGCCATGACGCAGAGCGAACAGGCACAGAAGACAGAGCTGCTGGCCGAGTTGGAAGCCACCCGCCAGCGCACGCTTGAACTGGTCACTTCCCTCAGTGACGAGCAACTTGATGTTCCCTATCACCCAGGTGTGAATCCACCGCTTTGGGAAATGGGGCACGCAAGCTTTTTTTATGAGGTCTTCGTATTTAACCTGCTGGACGGCACTCCCAGTTACGACCCCTCGATGGACGACCTCTGGGATTCCTTCCACATTGATCATGGTGATCGCTGGAGCCACGAGTTTTTCCCGGGCCGTGAGAAAACCCTGCAGTACTTCAACATCATCTACGACCGGGTGGCTTCGCGTATTCAGCAGCAGCCGCTGACCGACGAAGCGCTATACCTCTATCGCTACGCCATTTATCACCAGAACATGCACATCGAGTCGATGACGTGGTGTCGGCAGACGGTAGGCTTGCCGGCGCCGCCTGGCTTTATCGGTGCCCGACAGGGCAGTGGACAGCCGGTGACCGGTGATGCGCATATCCCCGGAGGACACTACCAGATCGGTATGCCCGGTGAGTCGACCAGTTATGCCACCACGGACTTTGCCTTCGATGCGGAAAAGCCACGCTTCGAGGTCCGGGTGGAGCCGTTTGCCATCTCCCGTACCCTGGTTTCGAACCGCGAGTTCTTGTCGTTCGTTGACGACAACGGCTACAAACGCCCGGAACTCTGGTCTTTTGGCGGTCGTAAGTGGCTGGGTACGGAAACCGACATCTCCCTGGTGCATGGCAGTTCCCAGCCGATGCTTCGGGAGCCCCGTCATCCACTGTATTGGCGCTGGCATGAGGGCGAATGGCAGGAGCGCGTGTTTGACCGTTGGCAGCCTCTGAACCTGGATGCACCCGTGACCCACGTCAGTTTCTGGGAAGCCGAGGCCTATTGTCAGTGGGCTGGCCGGCGTTTGCCCACGGAAGTGGAGTGGGAAGCGGCAGCGCTGGGTAACCTGAGTGGCCGGGATTTCTACTGTTTCCCTTGGGGAAACCAGCACCCAACGCCGGAACACGCGGATCTGGACGCTATACATATGGCGCAGCAGCCAGTGTGGGACTACCCGGCAGGCGAGAGCCGTTCCAGCTGTCGGCAGATGATAGGTGGCGTCTGGGAATGGACCAGCAGCCAGTTTTTTCCCTATGACGGCTTCAAAATTGATATGTACCCCTTCATGTCGACCTTACAGTTTGGCGACCACAAGGTGACCCGAGGCGGAGGATGTGCGACATCGTCCTGCCTCATTCGTGGTACTTACCGGCAGGCTTACCTGCCCCTTCGCAACGATGTCTATACCGGGTTCCGTACCTGTGCACTCTCCCATTCAGCATCCGGTACTCAGTGAGGACCACCACATGAACGTATATGAAACCGACGAATTGCTGGGGCAGTACCTGGGGTTCCATTTTGGTGAAAGCCATTTCGGAGTGGGGAACTATCCGGCCCGCTGTGCTGGTATCTGCCAGGAACTGATGGCCGGCCGGGACAGGCGGCGCGCGCTGGACCTGGGCTGTGCGGTTGGCCGCACCGCCCTTGAGCTGGGCCGGGTCTTTGACAGTGTGGTGGGTGTGGATCTTTCCCGCCGGTTTGTTGATGCTGCGACCACCCTCCAGAAAACCGGTGAGATCGATTACTTCCGCCGTGATGAGGGAGAGCTGGGGGAGCGTGTAAACGTGAGCCTGAAGGCGCTGGGGCTGGACAGGTCTGCTGCAAAGGTATCATTCGCGACAGGTGACGCCAGTCACCTGGGGCCGGAACATGTGGACTACGACCTGGTCTTTGCTGGCAACCTGATCGATCGGCTGCAGGATCCGGGTGCCTTTCTGGGGAGCATTCACCAGCATCTGGTGCCGGGCGGCACCCTGGTCATCAGTTCGCCCTACACGCTGATGGAGGAATTCACCCCAATTGCCAACTGGATAGGCGGTTATGAACGCAATGGCAAGCCCTATACGGTTTACCAGGGAATGAAAGAAATCCTGGCGCACCACTTTGAAGAGATACAGCCGCCGCAGGACGTGCCGTTCGTGATCCGGGAAACCCGCCGCAAGTTCCAGCACACCATTGCCGAACTTAGTGCCTGGCGCAGAGTCCGCTGATCAGTCGCAGCGGGTAAAGAAAGCTGTCTGGGTCGGGTGACCGACATCAGGCACAAACTCTCCGATACCACCAAAGCGAACGTTGTAGCCATTACGATCCGCCACCCCCCGGGCCCAACGTTGGAATTTAATCCGGTCCCACTCGAACTTGTGGTCCTCCTCGCGGAACTCCCCGGGTGCCAGGTCGAAAAGCGGGTTGTATTCCCGGTTGGGGGTGGTCATAAACAGACAACCGGGCCGATATTCGCCGAACACGGCCCGCTCGACCCGTGAAAGCTGTTCCGGTCTCACATGTTCGATGGTTTCCACCATGGCGGCGGCTTCGTAGCCCGCCAGGTCAGGGTTGCTTTCAGCGTAGGATCCACGGACCAGGCGGATTCTGGGATTCTCCTCGCTCAGATAGTCTGTGAGCACGGAACGGGCCTGTTGAAGCGACACACCGGAATCTTCCAGCCCGGTAATCTGGTCGAACTGTTTATCGGCCAGCATGCGATAGAGCAGGGAGCCGGAACCGCAGCCCAGATCCAGCACTCGCCTGGCACCGGTTGACTTCAGGGTTCGGAACACGAAATCCAGACGCTCCTCGTGCAGTGATGTCATCTGGGTCATCATGCTGTTGTCCGGTGTCATGAGTTCATGCATCAGGTTTTCGCACTCTCCATTAGTGATGGTGCCCGGTCGTTACGGTGTAGTACCTGGCTTGCCAGGGCAACACCGGTTTCGCTCATCGTCAGGTAAGCCTCATTGGCCCCGGCTTCGCGAATCCGTTCTGCTTCATCGGCGTACAGGGTGTGCGCCACAATATAGCCGGCGAAACCTTTTTTTCTCAGGTTCCTGGCTGCGATCAGCTTACCTTCGATATCACCCATCGCAAGTATAACGGCCTCAACTGCCGGCATGTGCAGGCCCTGCCAGAAGGAGATGTCTTCCCCGTCGCCAAAAACCACATTCCGACCTTCCTTCTGGTGTTTGTCCACCTTTGCAGGGTCTGAGTCAAGCGCCATGGTCAGCGGCTCGTCATGTGTGAGCTGGTCATAGGCAGCGGTGCCCGTTCGCCCCATGCCCATAACCAGGATTTTCGTACTGCCCAGGGATATTGGTTGCTCGTCGGGATGGCGGCGTTTACTTTCAAAGGGTGCCAGGCGTGCGCTGAACCGTTCGTAGACCGTATGCGAAAGCCGGTTAATCGGGGCGGAAACCACGAACGAGACTGCCACCGTGATGGCCAGGGGAACGAGCCATTCCGGCAGTGCGACACTGGCCACAATAAGGCCGAACTCACTGTAGTTGGTCAGCGACAGGGCGCTCAGGAAGCTGCTGCGGGCGCGTAGGCGAAAGGCCAGTAGCAGGAAGAAAAACAGCATGCCTTTGAGTGGCACAACCAGCAGGGCGACAGCCGCAAACAGCAGGGCCTCGCTATCCGGCAGACCACCGATGCCGATCTGCAGGAAGAATCCCACAAGGAAAACTTCCTTCACGCTCCAGAGGGATTTGGCCAGTTCCTGGGAGCGGGGATGGTTGGCCAGCATGGCACCAAATACCAGGGCACCAAGTTCCGAGCTCAAGCCGACAGCTTCAAAGCCGAGCCCACCAAGCACGAGGGCCAGTAGCAGCCCGAGGAGAACCAGGAGTTCATCGTGGCCGCTGGCATCCATCAGTTTGAACAGTAGTGGCCTCAGCAGCGGCAGGCCGAACACAATCAGCGCCCACTGGGACGGGGACTGGCCCGCAGCCAGGCTCATAACCACCAGTGCAATCAGGTCCTGCATGATCAGGATGCCGATGGCAACACGGCCATGAAATGCCCTCAGTTCGCGTTTGCCTTCCAGTACCTTGGCGGCCAGCACGGTGCTGGAAAAGGAAAGCGCAATGGCCAGCAGGAAGGCTGTTTGCCAGTCAATGTCCATGAGCAGGTGCAGGCCGGGCGTGAATACCGCGCAGGTGATGCCGAAATGCAGCAGGCTACCGCCGATGACTTCCGAGCTGAAAATCGAGCGCAGTTTAAGCTTCAGGCCGACGGTAAATAACAGCAGTAAAACGCCGAGGTGAGCAATGTGTTCCAGAACATCGGTTGCTTCAATGGCAACGCTGGTAACGGCGGAGAGCCCGCTCAGTACGAATCCGGCAGCCAGGTAGCCCACCAGGGGTGGCAGGCCAACGGTCTTGACCAGTAGGCCAAGGCCAAAGGCAAAGGATATCCATATTGCTTCAGGCATAAGTCAGTTCACGGTCAGGAAACAAGGCTATGGCAAGGCTACCGTGTTTCCGGCTGGCCGTGTAGTCAAAACGTACTGGCAAGAAACTCGCGGAACAAGTGAGCGGATTCTTCTGGTGCCTCAATCCGGGTAATGGCTTCGAAGATCACTTCGTTGACGTCGCGGTTGGCTATGGCCTTCTCTTCCATTACGTCGTAAATGGGCCAGGGAACGAAAGGCTTCTTTTCCAGGGCAAAGTCGATCAGGCGCTTGAAATCGCCCTCTTCGGCAGGGATCAGGGGGGTTGTCGCCTTCCATGACCAGACTTACCAGCTCGCTGTCATATTTGAAGATTCCGGCTGGGTATTGCTCAGGTAGGCAATGGTCATATTCCCCACACGAACCGACGATTGTTCCAGCCCCGCGCCGAAGGTTTCCTGTATTCCGCTTGAGGATCGATGCGAGTGTTTGTGAAATCTATCAAAGCATCTATTCTGGTTACCGTTTGCCAATAACAATCGTCACGAGGTCGTCATCATGAAAATTCGAGCCGCCGTTTTGCAAGCGATCGGGGCGGAGCGCCCGTACCAGGACACAAGGCCCCTGATCATTGAGGAACTGGAACTGTCTCCACCCGGTGACAACGAGGTACTGGTCCAGATAAAGGCTGCCGGCCTGTGCCATTCCGATCTCTCGGTTATTGATGGCAACCGCCCCCGGCCGGTGCCCATGGCGCTGGGCCACGAAGCGGCCGGCATTGTTAAGGAGATTGGTAATGGCGTCCGCGATCTGGAAGTTGGCGATCATGTAGTCGCGGTATTTGTGCCCAGCTGTGGCCACTGCGCACCCTGTGCGGAGGGACGCCCGGCCCTGTGTGAGCCAGCGGCAAAAACCAACAACGCCGGTACTTTGGTCAGTGGCGAGCACCGTCTGCATCGGGCGGATGGCACTCCGGTTAACCACCACCTGGGAGTATCTGCCTTTGCAGATTACGCGGTGGTGTCACGGGATTCGCTGGTCAAGGTTGATGCCGGCCTGCCCCTGCATCACGCGGCCCTGTTTGGTTGTGCCGTATTGACGGGTGTGGGGGCAGCGATCAATTCAGCAGATATCAAGGCAGGCCAGACGGTCGCTGTCATTGGCTTGGGTGGTGTTGGTCTGAATAGCGTGTTGGGAGCGCTGGTGGCCGGTGCCGGTGAAGTGATTGCCACAGATCTGGATGACAGCAAACTGGCGTTGGCCAAAGAGCTTGGTGCCACCCACGCTTTCAATTCAAGTGAAGAGGGTTGTGTCGAAAAGGTCAGGGCCCTGACCAATGGCGGGGTTGATTGCGCAATCGAGATGGCCGGATCTGAAAAGGCGCTGGAGTTTGCCTATCAGATCACTCGCCGTGGTGGTACTACAGTCACCGGTGGCCTGGCCCACCCGGAAAAGAAAGTGTCCATCCAGCAGGTCAGTCTGGTTGCGGAGGAACGCACCCTCAAGGGTAGCTATGTGGGTAGTTGTGTGCCGGTTCGCGACCTTGCCCGTTATGTCACTCTGTTCCGCCAGGGCAAGTTGCCGGTGGACAGATTACTGAGTGATACCCTGACGCTGGAGGAAATCAACGAAGGGTTTGAGAAACTGGCTTCTGGTAAGGCCGTTCGTCAGGTTGTGCTGTTTGATTAGGTCAAAATGCAATGAAACTGCTAATCGGAGAAATCTGTGGAACGAGATGAGTTTGGTGTCCTGTACCCGATCACTACCCGGTGGATGGACAATGATATCTATGGGCATGTGAACAACGTGACTTATTACTCCTACTTTGACACGACCATCAACCGGTACCTGATTGAGGTTGGCGGGCTGGACATCAATAATGCGCCGGTGGTTGGGTACGTTGTCAGCTCCAGTTGTCAGTTTAAAAGCCCGGTGGCGTATCCGGACGCACTGGACGCAGGGCTCAGGGTTCTCAAGATTGGAAACAGCTCAGTGACCTACGAGCTTGGCCTGTTCAAGAACGGTGATGCGGAGCCGGTTGCGCTTGGCCAGGTTGTTCACGTGTTTGTTGACCGAGAACAGAATCGCGCTGTTGCGATTCCGGAAGGTATTCGTGAGGCGCTTGAGCGGCTCCTGGTTTTCTGACTTGACCCAAGGGTATCAAACACCAAAAAAGCCCGGTTCGCCGGGCTTTTTTGGTGTTATTCCGGCATCAGTTGCTGGCGGAGCTTTCCCGGACAATGGCCCGATAAGCGATGTCCTTGCGGCAGAAGGCGCCTTCCCACTGGATCCTTGCAGCCACATCATAGGCGCGTTGCTGGGCTTCAGTAACGCTCTGCCCGAGAGCAGTGGCGCACAGCACGCGACCGCCATTGGTAACAACCTGCTCACCGTTGAGGCGGGTTCCTGCATGGAACACCTTCTCACCGTCTGTATCTGTCTCAGGTAGCCCTGAGATAACATCCCCTTTGTTGTAGCTGCCGGGATAGCCGCCCGCAGCCAGCACAATGCCTACGGCGGGACGGTCGTCCCAGTCCGAGCTGCACTGGTCGAGTTTGCCATTGATGGCGGCGTCGCAGAGTTCGACCAGGTCGGATTTCATGCGCAGCATGATGGGCTGGGTTTCCGGGTCGCCAAAGCGGCAGTTGAACTCGATCACTTTGGGCGCGCCCTGGCTGTCGATCATCAGGCCGGCGTACAGGAAGCCCTTGTAGGGATGGCCTTCGGCTGCCATGCCTCGAACAGTGGGGTAAATCACCTCGTCCATGATGCGCTGGTGGATGTCAGGCGTAACCACCGGAGCCGGGGAGTAGGCACCCATGCCACCGGTGTTGGGGCCGGTATCGCCATCGCCCACGCGCTTGTGGTCCTGGGATGTGGCCATGGGCAATACGTGCTCGCCATCCACCATCACGATGAAGCTGGCTTCCTCACCATCCAGGAATTCCTCGACGACCACGCGGCTGCCCGCATCACCAAAGGCGTTGCCGGCCAGCATATCGCGAATGGCGTCTTCTGCTTCCTCCAGGGTCATCGCTACGATCACGCCCTTACCCGCGGCCAGACCATCGGCTTTGACGACGATGGGGGCGTTCTGCTTGCGAACGTAGGCCAGGGCCTGGTCAACATCGGTGAAATTGGCATAGGCGGCGGTGGGGATCTTCTGGCGATCGAGGAAGTCCTTGCTGAAGGCTTTGGAGCCTTCCAGCTGTGCAGCGCCGGCGCTGGGGCCAAACACCCGCAGGCCGCGTTCTTCGAACAGGTCCACAATGCCCGCCACCAGCGGGGCTTCCGGGCCGACAATGGTCAGGCCCACGTTATTGGCAGCGGCAAAGTCCGCCAGGCCCTTGAGATCCATCACGTCGATATTGATGTTTTCCAGGCCCGGTTCCCGGGCGGTGCCGGCATTACCCGGCGCGACAAACACCCGGTCTGCGTCCGGGGACTGGGCCGCTTTCCAGGCCAGGGCGTGTTCGCGGCCGCCAGAGCCAATTACGAGAATGTTCATAGTCGTTTTCCTGGTTGTCGGATTACGCCTGCGGCTAATCCGACCTACGGTTCAAGTCTCAAGCCAATGTAGGTCGGATTAGCCAAAGGCGTAATCCGACAAGAGCCCAACTCCAATCAATGCCTGAAATGACGCATCCCAGTAAACACCATGGCAATACCATGCTGGTTAGCAGCGTCGATCACTTCCTGGTCACGCATGGAGCCACCGGGTTGAATCACGGCGGTAATGCCAGCGTTGGCGGCGGCGTCGATGCCATCCCGGAACGGGAAGAAGGCGTCTGAAGCCATAACCGAACCCTTCACCTCCAGACCTTCATCGGCTGCCTTGATGCCGGCGATCTTCGCACTGTACACGCGGCTCATCTGCCCGGCACCCACGCCGATGGTGCGTCCGGCCTTGGCGTAAACGATGGCGTTGGATTTGACGTACTTGGCCACTTCCCAGGCAAACAGCAGGTCGTTCAGTTCCTGCTCGGAAGGCTGGCGGTCGGAAACAACCTTGACGTCTTCCATGGCTACCATGCCCAGGTCACGATCCTGAACCAGCAGGCCGCCTGTTACGCGCTTGTAGTCAATGGATCTGGCACGTTCGCCATCGAACTCGCCACAGGCCAGCAGGCGGACATTCTTCTTGGCGGATAGCAGTTCCGCCGCTTCTGGTGCGATGGTCGGGGCGATGATCACTTCTACAAACTGGCGGTCGATGATGGCTTTCGCGGTTTCAGCGTCCAGTTCGCGGTTGAAGGCAATGATGCCACCAAACGCGGAGGTGGGGTCGGTGGCGAATGCCAGGTCGTAGGCCTGACGGATATCCGCGCCAATGGCCACGCCGCAGGGGTTGGCGTGCTTGACAATAACGCAGGCGGGATCGGCGAAAGGCTTCACACACTCCAGCGCGGCGTCGGTATCGGCCACGTTGTTGTAGGACAGTTCCTTACCTTGCAGCTGCTTGGCAGTGGCAATACAGGCTTCCCGGGGATTGCGTTCAGTGTAGAAGGCAGCACGCTGGTGCGGGTTCTCACCATAGCGCATATCCTGAACCTTCACGAACTGGGCATTGAAGGTGCGGGGAAAGTCGGCGTTGTCGTTGTCGGCGGTGCGGCCACCCAGGTAGTTGGCAATCGCGCCATCATACCCGGCGGTGTGCTCAAACGCCTTTACGGCGAGGTCGAAGCGGGTCTTGTAGGTCAGTTGGCCTTCGTTGGTTTCCAGTTCTTTCAGCACCCGGCTGTAATCAGAGGCATTGACCACAATTGTCACGTCGTTGTGGTTCTTGGCGGCAGCGCGGACCATGGTGGGCCCGCCAATATCGATGTTCTCGATGGCTGTGGCCAGGTCGCAGTCCGGTTTGGCAACGGCTTCCTCGAAGGGATAGAGGTTCACGATCACCATGTCGATGGCGTTGATATTGTGCTCTGCCATCACCGCATCGTCGGTACCGCGTCGCCCGAGAATGCCACCGTGGATTTTCGGGTGTAGGGTTTTCACACGGCCATCCATCATTTCGGGGAAACCGGTGTAGTCACTGACTTCGGTGACCGGCACCTGGTTTTCCTGTAATAACCGGAAGGTGCCACCGGTGGAGAGCAATTCGATGCCGCGATCAGTCAGTGCGCGACCGAACTCAACGATACCGGTTTTATCAGACACGCTGATCAGCGCGCGACGGACGGGGGTATTAGCCTGATTTGCCATGGGTCACTTATTTCTGCTGGGTATGAACGAATGAAGGCCTCGCGAATGGTGTCCGGGAGGCCCTCGTTTCAATCGGGTAGCTGGATTATAGCAGACCGTACTGCTTGAGCTTCTTGCGCAGGGTGCCGCGGTTCAGGCCGAGCATCGTCGATGCCTTGGTCTGGTTGTTGCGGGTGTACTTCATCACCTGCTCCAGCAGCGGTGCTTCCACCTCGGACAGCACCAGTTGGTAAACCTCGGTGACCGGGGCACCATCAAGCTGGGCAAAATAGTTTTTCAGGGCAACTTCCACGCTGTCGCGCAGGGTAACGGTGTTGCCGCTGCTGTTCACCGTTTGCAACTGATGGATATCATCGTTGGCGGGTGGG
Organism: Marinobacter iranensis; assembly: GCF_029207565.1. Lineage (GTDB taxonomy): Bacteria > Pseudomonadota > Gammaproteobacteria > Pseudomonadales > Oleiphilaceae > Marinobacter > Marinobacter iranensis. The sequence goes on from NZ_JANCMW010000002.1 coordinate 226,039, forward strand.
GTCAGGTTGTCTTTAGCCAAAGTCTCAGCGGTCATGCTGCGAATACCTCTCCATTTCGTAAGCCTGCAAAGTACTGTTGAATGCTGTCTTTCTGCTCCATCGCGCAATCAATGGCGTTGAAGCGTTTTCTGAACTGTTTGTCCTCGTCATGGGACTGGAGATACCAGCCGACATGTTTTCTGGCAATGCGCACGCCCATGGTTTCGCCGTAGAACCCGTGCAAGGCTTGCAGGTGTTCGCTTAACACCTGTTCCACCTCGTCCACCGGCGGCTCGGGCAGATGTCTGCCGGTTTCCAGGAAATGCAGGATTTCCCGGAAGATCCAGGGTCGCCCCTGGGCTCCGCGGCCAATCAGCAAACCATCGGCGCTGGTATGCGCCAGCACACGTTGTGCCTGCTCCGGCGAGTTGATGTCGCCGTTGGCAAACACCGGTATGCCGACCCGGGACTTCACCTCCGCGATGGTGTCGTACTCGGCTTCGCCCTTGTAGGCATCGGCGCGGGTGCGGCCGTGGATCGCCAGCGCCTGGATACCGGCGTCTTCCGCCATACGGGCGATCAGCGGCGCGTTCCGGTGCTCCCGGTCCCAGCCCGTGCGCATTTTGAGGGTCACCGGAATGTCCACGGCGGCCACAACCGCTTTCAGGATATCCCGCACCAGTCCCTCATCTTTCATCAGCGCCGAACCGGCAGCCTTGTTACACACCTTCTTCGCCGGGCACCCCATATTGATGTCGATGATCTGGGCGCCGAACTTGGCGTTCAGCCTGGCGGCGTTGGCCAGCATCTCGGGGTCGCCACCGGCGATCTGCACCGACCGGGGCTCGGGTTCACCCTCATGGTTCATGCGCGTTTGTGACTTGCGCGTGTGCCAGAGTTTGCTGTCCGCAATGACCATTTCAGAGACTGCCAGCCCTGCTCCCATACGCCGGCAAAGCAGGCGAAAGGGGCGATCGGTTACACCGGCCATGGGCGCAACGATCAACGGATTGGGCAGGGTGTACGGCCCGATTTTTGCCGTTGGCAGCATGATCTGAGTCCGTGTCACAGCGGGTTAAGCGAACGTCGGAACTGAACGGTTGCTCAATAAGTAACCGATCTTGATCCGAAGGGCGGTAATGATACCGCTGGGAGAGATGCTATTGAAGGGGCGAAGTCATGAAAAAATTGATTATTTTTCGTCCTTTCTGGTTGACTTTCAGTCTATTCGGTGGCGGTCCCCGCTGTTTGACGAGTGAGGACTCGCTTACTCCCGGTGGGCGCGGAAGGCAATATTGTAGTTTACAGCGTCCTTACCGGGGTCCCGGATATTGATGACAATTCTGACCGGGGTATCCGTTGGCATCGCTTCGAGGCTGCGGCCTTCGCCGGCCAGGTATTCGTCCGGGGTAAAGACACTCTGCGCCACCACATCACCGTTCAGGTTGGAGAACGTGAGAGCAATGGCGGGGAACGGCTGTTCAAAGGCTGCACGATTGATGATGACGGCATCGACCACCAGTTGGCTCCGGTTGTCGGGGTTGGTTCTCACCACCAGTTTGCGGCTCTGTATGGCATCCACATCCACCAGTGGCTTCAACTCACAACCGGCAATCTCGCAGCCCTGCTCATAGAAGGGGCGCAGTTCCGGTATTGACGACAGGCGGTCAAACTGGAACCAGGTTACCTGGGCTACCAGAACACCAATCAGGGCAAGAACAATAAAAGTCCAAAGGGCGGTTCTGAGGCGACCGCTGCCATTGCCTGCAACCGATACCGGTTCCCTGCGAAGGTTGTTGTAGGGGGAGCTGGCGACGAGTGGCTCGTTGTCGGTCACAGGGCCGGCGTCATAGTCGAAGGATGGCGACCGGGGCTCATCCACATAGAAACCGTCGGTGTCGGCAGGCTCCAGGCTCAGTTCCTCGTGTTCCTCTGGCGAGGCTTCGGCATGGTGAGGGGGGGCGTCGCTTTCTGCCCATTCCTCTTGCGGTGGCGCGGGTGGTTCTTCAGGCGTCACTGGCTCCTGAGGTTGTTCCGCCTGGCGTTCCGGTTTGCGCCTGGTGTCGTCTTCTTCCGACAACATGGCCTCGGCCCAGCTTTCGTCTATCTTTTCCTGCGGCTCGTCGCCATCGTCCGTTTCGAAGGTGCCACTGCTGCGTTCGTCAACGGTCCGGAAGCTGTCGCTCAGTTCATCGTCGGAAAAGGTCAGCCTGGTGCCGGCGTAGGGGCCCTCGGCGGCGTCCTCTTCGGGGTTGTCGGCAAAAATCAGGTCGTCGTCCGGGGTAAAGCTCTGATCTGAAGGCTTGTCTTGCTTTTCAGGCGCCGGGGCCGCGTCCTTTTTACCAGAGCTGCCAGACATGCTGTCACTGATCTGGTGTTCGACGGCATTAAACACCGCCATGCAGTTGCCGCAGCGCACTTTACCGCCAGCTACGCTTAGCTGTGCGTCGGTTACCCGAAACCGGGTTTCACATTTTGGGCATCGTGTCTGCAGGCTGCTCTGGGTCATGCTTCATTCCTGTAAGCGGCGTCGCTACGAGTCACGGAGTTTAGTAGGTTCGGCAGAATTCGTCACCTGTCGTTGCGCCGTCCTGTGAGCCGTATCCATTCCTCGCGCTGTTCCGGCTCGTCCATGATAAACCAGGGCTCGTAGGCTTCCATGACTTCGCGGGCCTGGTTGGAGAGTATTCCCGACAACACAATATCGCCACCCGGTTTCACCTTTGCCGCCAGCCTCGGCGCGAGACCTATCAACGGCTGGGCCAGTATGTTGGCCAGCATGATATCAGCCATGGTATCGGGTTCGTCGCCGGGCAGGAACAGATCCAGCCGGTCTTCTTCCACCTTGTTGCGGCGTGCGTTTTCGCGGCTGGCTTCCAGTGCCTGGAGGTCGGTATCGACACCAATGACATGGTCCGCGCCCAGCAAAAGGGCCGCGAGGCCTAGAATGCCCGAGCCGCAACCATAGTCGATCACTTGCTGTGACTCCACATCCTGGCCATCAAGCCATTCCAGGCACAGGGCCGTGGTGGGGTGGGTCCCGGTGCCAAACGCCAGGCCTGGGTCAAGCAGCAGGTTGGCGGCGTGCGGGTCGGGAGCGTCGTGCCAACTGGGTACGATCCACAGCCGGTCACCGAATCGCAGCGGCTTGAAGTTGTCCATCCACTCCCGCTCCCAGTCCTTGTCTTCCACAAGGGTAACCTCAATCTCCGGCAGAGACTGCTGGGTCTGCTGGTGCCAGGTATCCTTGACGGCAGCGCACAGCTCTTCAATGTCACGCTCGGATCCGAACAGGCCCGTTACGCTGGTCTGGTGCCAGAGCGGTGTTGTGCCAGGGTCGGGCTCGTACAGGGGCTGGTCTGCGGCATCTTCCATGGAGACGGCTTCAGCGCCCATCTCCATAAGCAGATCCTCGAGCTGGTCCGCGTTATCGGGATCAGCCGGGATCTGTAATTGTATCCAGGGCATGTAGGTGTCCTGTTGGGTAGACGAATCCACTGTACGGGTTAGTCCCGTATCAGCTTTTCCAGATAATGAATGGTGAAGTCTACCTGTTTGAAACCGCCATCGCGCACCAGTTTCCGGTGCAGCGCCTGATTGGTCTTGATGCCTTCAACCACCAGTTCGTCCAACGCGTTCTTCATGCGGCGGCGGGCAATTTCCCGATCGTCACCCCAGGTGATCAACTTTGCCACCATGGAATCGTAGAACGGGGGCACTGTGTAGCCACTGTAAAGATGCGAGTCCACACGGATACCGTTGCCGCCAGGAGCGTGGAAATGCTTGACCTTGCCCGGACTGGGTACGAAGGTTTGCGGGTCTTCGGCATTGATGCGGCACTCCAGGGCGTGACCGGAAATCTTTATCTGGTCCTGGGTGTATTGCAGGGGCAGGCCACTGGCAATACGCAACTGCTCGCGAACGATATCGACACCGGTCACCATCTCCGACACCGGATGCTCCACCTGTACCCGGGTGTTCATCTCGATGAAGTAAAAGGCGCCGTCCTGGTACAGGAACTCGAAGGTGCCGGCTCCCACGTAGCCGATCTTCTTGCAGGCATCGACACAGGCCTTCAGGGTAACTTCCCGGGCTTCCGGATCAATGTTCGGCGCAGGCGCTTCTTCCAGTACTTTCTGGTGCCGGCGCTGCATGGAGCAGTCCCGGTCTCCGAGGTGGATCACGTTGCCATGGGTGTCTGCCAGAACCTGGACCTCCACGTGGCGCGGGCGCTCGAGATACTTCTCAAGGTAAACAGTGGCATCGCCAAAGGAATTCTTGGCTTCGCTCTGGGTAATCTGCACGCTTTTCAGCAGGGCTGCCTCAGAGTGAACGACCTGCATGCCGCGACCACCACCACCGGATGCCGCCTTGATGATCACCGGGTAGCCGATTTTACGGGCAACCTCCAGAGTGCGCTCATCGTCGTCTGTCAGCGGGCCATCGGAACCGGGAACCGTGGGAACGCCGGCTTCGATCATGGAGTTGATGGCAGAGACCTTGTTGCCCATCAGGCGGATGGTTTCAGCCCGGGGGCCGATAAAACGGAAGCCGCTTTTTTCCACCTGCTCGGCAAAGTCCGCGTTTTCGGCAAGAAAACCGTAACCGGGATGAATGCCGACGGAGTCGGTGACTTCTGCCGCACTGATAATCGTGGGAATGTTCAGGTAGCTGTCAGCGGCGCTGTTGGGGCCGATACAGACCGATTCGTCAGCCAGGCGCACATGCATCAGGTCACGATCCACCTGGGAATGGACGGCCACCGTCTTGATTCCCAGTTCCTTGCAGGCGCGCAGGATGCGCAGGGCGATCTCGCCGCGATTTGCGATCAGAACTTTTTCTAACATAGCCATGAGGGTATCACCGGGTTCAGGAAATGATGATCAGTGGCTGGTCAAACTCGACCGGCTGCCCGTTCTCTACCAGAATCTCGGAGATGGTACCGCTCTTGTCCGCCTCGATCTGGTTCATCATCTTCATGGCTTCGACGATGCACACCACGTCGCCGGCTTTCACCGACTGCCCAACTTCCACGAAGGCCTTGGCAGTAGGCGAAGGCGAGCGGTAGAACGTGCCCACCATCGGCGACTTGACAGCGTGCCCTGAAGGCTCAGCCGGCTTGGCGGGCTCATCGGCGGCAGACGCTGACGGCTGCGGGGCTGATGCAGGCTGCGGTGCCGGAGACGGGTACTGTGCCATGTATTGCGGCGCAGCCAATTGTTCGCGACGACGAGAAATACGAACCGAATCATCACCCTCGTGAATCTCCAGTTCCTCGACGTCGGATTCCTCCAGCAGCTCGATAAGCTTCTTGATCTTGCGAATGTCCATAGTCAGTCCGATCCCGTTTTAATCAGTTCTATCGATGAATTCGTTGCAGGGCGGCTTCGAGTGCAAGGTCGTACCCCAGGCTGCCCAGCCCGCAGATAACGCCGTCGGCGATATCAGAAAAGTAAGAGTGATGGCGGAACGCTTCCCGCGCATGCACGTTGGAAAGATGAACCTCAATAAACGGAATGCCCGAGGCGAGGATGGCATCCCGCAGTGCAACACTGGTGTGGGTGAATGCCGCCGGGTTGAAGATGATGAAATCAACCCCCTCTGATTTGGCTTCATGTATTCGTTCAATCAGTTCATATTCCGCGTTTGACTGTAAATGTAGCAGGTGATGGCCATCTTCGGCGGCTTTCTGGTGCAAACGGTCGTCAATGTCCGCCAACGACTCGTGGCCATAGACCTCCGGCTCGCGGGTTCCCAACATATTCAGGTTGGGGCCATGAAGTACGAGTATGGTCGACATGATTTCGTCTGCCTTGCTGACTTTATTTACAGGATCGCCGAATTTAGCGACATTTTCCACCAATGGTGCGTTCTTGAGGTCTTCAGATCAACACTTTTTGACATTCCGGTATGTGTCGAAAAGTATCTGGCACCGCAAAAGCAATCGCTGTCGTTAGCAGGGCCATTGTCGTGAAGGGTGATGATGAGTGCTATAAGACGTTGGTTTCATAAAACGGCCCCGAGTGCGGGGCGGGGCCGTCGATTGGCGTCGGTTTCAGTCGCCGGCGGCTGTCACGCAGTTCCTGCCTTCTGCCTTGGACCGGTACAGGGCCTTGTCTGCCCGTTCGCACAGGGCCTGGGAGGTGTCACCTCTCCAGGCGGCAACGCCGCAACTGAAGGTGACATTGAACTCGCGGTCGCCGGCGGGTTGCAGCAGTTCCGAGAAGCGCTCGCGGATTTCGTTCAGTACGTTGCGGGCGTCGCTCTCGCGGGTGTCCGGCAGGATGATGGCAAATTCCTCACCGCCATAGCGGCCGATGTGATCGGTCTTGCGCAGACGCTGCTTCAGGAACATGGACAGGCTGCGCAACACCCGGTCACCGATGGGGTGGCCGAAGGTGTCGTTAACCTTTTTGAAGTAGTCGATGTCGATCATCGCAAAGCAGAGTTGCTGGTCCTTCTGCCTTGCCCGGACAATCTCCTGATCAAGCAGGTGCAGGGTGTGGGTATGATTGAACAGGCCCGTCAGGCTGTCGCGGATCATCAGCGCCAGCAAAGAGCGGGCACGCCGGCCACGGTTGTGGATGGTGGAAATCAGGTGTTTCGGATCAATGGGTTTGGTCAGGAAGTCATCACCGCCCAGGCTCATGGCATGAAGCTGCTTGGTAACGTCTTCTTCCGCGGACAGATAGATGATCGGCACGCTGTGAAAACGATCCTGCTGGCGGATCACACGCGCAATCTCCATGCCGGTGCAGCCTGGCATGTACATGTCGAGGATGATGATCTCGGGCGAAAACGACTCCAGAGCACGAATGATGTCCATGGGGTCGGTGATGATGTGGGCGTTCATTCCGGCCTTTTTCAGGACCGTTTCCATGAACTTGGCCTGGGCGCGGGAGTCATCCAGCACCAGTACCTTGTAGGGTTCCACCGTGTTGCCGTGGGTGTAGGTCTCGATCTTCTCGATCAGCTGGCCGGGGTCCACCGCCGGATAGAAGAACTCCTCGCCGCCACAGCGGGATGCCCGAAGGCGGGTTTCGATCGTACCGTCCTCATCACTCATGAAAATGATTGGGATGGGCGTGTCATGGCGTTCCTGAAGGCGCTCTATCGTGGCGATACCGCTCAGAGGCTCGCCACCGTAGTTTACGTCCATCAGGATGGTTTCAGGTTTGTGGAGCGCGCAGGCTTCGATCAGTCTTTCGGCAGTGTGGAACGCGGATGCACGGAAGCCGAAGAACTCCAGTTGGCGGATCAGCCGGCTGGCCATTTCCTCGCTGGCCAGTGCAATGTAAACCGGGGTGCGGCGATACTGCTGGGGCGCTTCACTCGCCTCCTGGTCGGTACGCCGGAGCGTACAGCGGGAAATCTGCTCAATGGCGTCCTGCAGTTTGCGATCAAGGCTTTCGGGCAGTCTCTCGCCGTCTGGCCACTCACCGATCAGGTCAAACACCCGCTGCCCGGAGTCAGCATGGCTTTCCATTTCGAAGCGCTTTGCGTAGCGAACCAGCTTGTCGGCGGCCCTGGAAAAATCGTCCCTGAACGCGGCAGACTGGCTGGTATCTTCGTGGATCTTCTGCCATGTATCCAGGACAACGCGCGCCTGGGTGGTAACACGGCGAGCGAAATGCTGCCTGAGTTTGTCTTTCTGGCTTTCGTCGTTCATTGTGCTCCAGCCTGTGTTTTTCTCGTTCTGAGCCGCCCGCTTCCGGTACAGGCAGATCTTTTCAACATTAGTCTTTTTGCAGAGTCTATAGTGTTTAATGTTGTCGGCGTAGGTGACTCTATGTAAATGTTTGTCAACTCTGCGGGGCAGGTCACATCGGACCCCCGGCAATCGTTGCTTCAGACAGGAGCTGCCAGTGATGGCATGGACGCAAAAAACAACAGAGATCTCCCGTCAGCGGGGTGCGATCACCCTGCGTAGCCTGTTGTTGCTGTTTACCAGCGGCCTGTTGCTGCTGGTACTGATTGCTGCGGCCAGCGTCAGCTTTGACCGGTTCCGGGATTACATGTCGAATCAGCTTCAGGGCCATGCCCGGGATGGCGCCACAGCCATCGGGCTATCGCTTTCCAATGCCATCGATGGGAGGGACCCGGTGGCTTCCGCCTCATTGATTGATGCGGTGTTCGACAGTGGCCGCTATCTTTCCGTGGTGTACATGAACAATCAGGGTGAGGACGTGGCCGGGCGTGAAACGTCACTGCGTGAGGTGGATGTGCCTGACTGGTTTGTCGCGCTGGCGGACCTGCCTCTGCCGGCAGGTGAGGCGGAAGTGGTGCGTGGCTGGAGTCAGCTTGGCAAGGTGCGGGTGGTGAGCCACCCTGGCAGGGCCTATGAAGACCTTTGGGCTGTAACGGTCCGTATGGTGGCCGGTTCGGCGCTGATTGGCGGCCTGGGCCTGGTCGGGCTGTTCTGGATGGTAACCCGCCTGATGCGCCCGCTCAGCGCGGTCGAGAAGCAGGCCCGGGCCCTTGGTAAACGCGACTTCCGGCGCAGGGTCAATCTTACCTCCACCCGGGAACTGAATCAGGTGACTCTCGCCATGAACCAGATGGCGGATGACCTTGGCCGACTGTTTGAGGGGCAGGCCAAGCTTATCCAGCACCTGCGCAAGGTGAACAATGAAGACAGCCTCACTGGTCTCGCCAGCCGCAGGGCATTCGAACAGAGACTTAAGGTCGAGGTGGAATCGGAGGAGCGGGCCGCTCCCGGTGTCCTTTTTACTCTCCAGTTGGAGGAGTTTGCTGAGTATAACCAGAGTTACGGCCGGGAAGAGGCCGACCGCCTGCTGATCCGTGTCGCCGACGCGCTGGAAGCCTTTGTTCGCCGCCATGGTGATTCGTTCGCAGGGAGGATGACGGGGGCGGGTTTTGCTGTCTTCCTGCCCGGGGTTTCCCGAGCTGATGGGGTGATATGGTGTCGCCAGTTGGTGGAGGAACTGGATGGCATATACTCGGAAATGTCCGCGCCAATGGACGTTTCCGTTCATGCCGGTATTGCCCAGGCAGCAGAAAACCGCACAGTTCGCGACCTGATATCAGCGGCTGACGAGGCGCTCCGCCAGGTTCAGGCTGAACAGGGGTCTACCTGTCACGCTGCCGATCTCGACCGGCCCGAGCACCATGACAGCGAAGAGTGGCGGTCCATTATCGAAGAGGCGATTGCCCGGGAGCGGCTGTCGCTTTGGCTACAACCCATGGTCAGGGCCAGCGATGACCAGGTGCTGTTCCATCAGGTGTTTTCCCGTATAAAAACCGTTGATGGCTGGATCAAGGCGGGTGCTTTTGTGCCCATGGCCGAGCGGTTTGGCATGATCCCGGACATTGACCGCTGGGTTCTCGTGCGTTCCCTCACGTTGCTGCGTCTGCAGCCGGAAGCCAGCCTGGCGATGAGCCTGGGGATGGGTTCCGTGGCCAGTGAAACGTTCCGTCAGGAGCTCCTGGAGCGGCTTTCTGCTGCGGGAAAGGAACGCTGCCGATTGCAGATTGGCATTTCCGAACAGGCTATTCATCATCACCGCACGGCCGTGGGGCTTCTGGTGCGAGCATTGAATCGACTGAAGGTGCCTGTGCTGGTTGACCGGTTCGGGGTTGGCGGTGTGCCTTTCAGCTACCTGAGAAATCTGAGGTTCCAGGCTTTGCGTATTGATAACAGCTTTGTTCACGATATCGATACCCACGATGATAACCGCTTCTATCTGGAATCCGTGACCACCATCGCCAAAAGCCGTGGCGTACGGGTATACGTGACCGGTGTTGAGACCGCCAGTGAGTATTCGACACTACAGGGTATCGGTATCGATGGAGCAATGGGGTACCATCTGGGGCGGCCGTTCGAGGCAGTGGATAGTGGCCAGGCGCCATAGCGCCGCAAATTGCATAAACGTTGCCGTTGCTTCATGGTATTCGAAGTGCGCAGACGGATCGCATCCGGGATTAATGATAGACAGGGGAACTGAAAACCGATGCCAGGAAAAATCAGACAATATTTCAGTGATCGCAAAGACGACCTTCGGGATTACTCCGGTAGCGGCGGGGTTGTCAGCAAATTTATACTGGCCGTTGTTGTTGTTTACCTGCTTGTCGCGATGGTTCTGGGTATGATCTGGAGCAGTGAACCGGATGTTTTTTCAGTACGCGATCACACGCGTACCGTGGCTGACGAAATGCAGCGTGAACCGGTGACGGGCTTCGCAACCACGGTGACCATGATTCGAGTGGCGGAAACCCTTCTAGACAAGCCCGGGGGATATGTTTCCAACGATATTTTCCCGCCGGGGCTCTGGCTGGATAACATGCCCAATTGGGAATATGGCGTACTCGTGCAGCTTCGCGATTTTTCCCGCGCCATGCGCAAGGACATCAGCCGTTCCCAGAGCCAATCCGCCGAAGACCCCGACCTGACGATCGCAGAACCTCAGTTCCACTTCGACAGCGGTAGCTGGGCTATCCCGTCCACCGAGGCGGAATACCGTCGTGGCATCCAGGCCCTCCACAGCTATCTGGACCGCCTGTCGCGCCCGGATCAGCCCAATGCGCAGTTCTTTGCCAGGGCGGACAATTTGGCCAACTGGCTGGCGGACCTGGAAACCCGGCTCGGCAGTCTTTCCCGTACGTTGGGTGAGAGTGTCGGCAAGGCGTCTGTGTCTGACGCAGTTTCCAATATCAACCCGGGAGATCCGTTGTCGGAAGATGTAATGGGTGAGGAGGTTAAAACCTCCTGGACGAAAATCGACGACGTGTTCTATGAAGCCCGCGGAAGCGCCTGGGCCCTGTTGCATATCTTCCGGGCGATCGAGGTGGATTTCCGCAAGGTGCTGAGCGACAAGAATGCCCTTGCCAGTGCCAAGCAGATCATTATCGAGCTGGAAGGCACCCAGGGAGAGATGTGGAGCCCCGTGATCCTGAACGGCAGCGGTTTCGGTGTGCTTGCCAACCATTCACTGACCATGGCAGCGTATCTGTCCCGCGCTAGCGCTGCAATCAGTGACATGCGCGATTTGCTGACCCGAGGCTGATGCCAGGGAAACATTGCACCATAAAAAAACCGGGCCACATTTGAATTGAGCCCGGTTTTTTTATGGTCACCTGAAAACGCTGGTGTCAGCCTTTGTAGGCGTTAACGGCCGCTTCAATAGCCTTCCTGGCTTCTGCGGCATTGGCCCAGCCCTGTACCTTGACCCACTTGCCCGGTTCAAGCGTTTTGTAGTTCTCGAAGAAGTGCTGGATCTGGTCGCGGAGCAGTTGCGGCAGGTCGTCCACGTCTTTCACGTCGGTGTAACTCTTGGTGAGTTTGTCGTGAGGAACGGCGACCAGTTTGGCGTCACCACCCGCTTCGTCTTCCATATTCAGGACGCCAACCGGGCGGCAGCGGATAACGGAACCGGCCTGTACCGGATAGGGAGTGACCACCAATACGTCAATCGGGTCGCCATCGTCGGCCAGGGTGTGGGGGATGAAGCCGTAGTTGGCCGGGTAGAACATGGGGGTGGCCATGAACCGGTCTACCAACAGTGCACCCATGTCCTTGTCCAGCTCGTACTTGACCGGGGAGCTGTTGGAAGGGATTTCGATGGCGACGTAGATGTCTTCCGGCGGGTTCTTGCCAGCAGGGATATGGTCGAAGTTCATGAGCGATCCTTTCTGAAGTGCGTTTAACTGCGTTTAAAAAGTGGGCGCAATTATACGGGACAATAGTGTGGATCGAAACTAAACGTTGGTCTCGCCCCTGCTTTGGTGCATGCCGGCTATCGGGGCCACCATCCAAAACACGCCGCAAGTACTTCCATGTAGGTCGGATTAGGCGAAGCCGTAATCCGACAACACCAAACCACTACAACCCCATCTGTTTCCCAATCAACTCCTTCATAATCTCATCGGTACCACCACCAATCGACAGGATCTTCCCATCCCGGTAAAGCCGCTCAACCACCGATTCCCGCATATACCCCATACCACCATGAATCTGCACCGCTTCGCGGGTCACTTTCTCGCAAACTTCCACCGCAAAGTTTTTCGCCATGGCCACCTGCTTGATCGGGTTCTTGCCCGCCTGCATCAGCGCTGCACAGCGATAGGTGTATTCCCGCGCCACATCCACCTGTGTGGCCATATCCACCAGTTTGTGGCGGGTGACCTGGAACTTGTTCACCGGCCTGCCAAACGCCTCCCGCTGCCCGGCCCAGGCCATGGAGGCTTCCAGGGCGATTTCGGCGGTCATGTAGGCCATGATGGACAGGCTCAGGCGCTCGAACAGGAAGTTGCTCATGATGGCAATAAAGCCAGCGTTCTCGGCGCCGATCAGGCGGTTAGCGGGTACCCGGCAGTCTTCAAAGAACAGCTCTGCAGTGTCACTGGCCCACCATCCCATTTTCTTGAGCTTCTTGCCGGTGGAAAAGCCCGGCATGTCACGGTCGATCAGCAGTAGGCTGATACCACCATGCCCTTCACCGCCGGTGCGCACAGCAACGGTGTAATGGTCGGCCCGCATGCCGCTGGTGATAAAGGTCTTGCTGCCGTTGACGATGTAGTAATCGCCATCTTTGACGGCCCGTGTCTTGATATTGGCCACATCAGAACCGCCACCGGGTTCGGTGACGGCCAGGGCGGCGATTTTCTCGCCACGGAGCACAGGCGGCACGATGGCTTCCTTCACCTCCGACCGTGCCCATTTCGCCACCGGCGGTAGGCCAATGTCCAGCGACCCCAGGCCGGCCACCAGGCCTCCGGAAGTGGAACGCATCAGTTCCTCGGAAATGGCGACCTTCATGAATATATCGCCTTCTCCAACGCCACCGAGACTTTCCGGAAAGCCGACCCCAAGCAGCCCGGCATCCCCGGCTTTCTTGTAGAGTTCACGGGGAAACTCACCGGCTTCCTCCCAGTCGTCTATGTTAGGCAGAATGTGAGTGGCAACAAACTGTCGGGCGCTCTGGCGAACTTGCTCATGGGTATCGTTGAAATAATCGGACACGGTAAGGCTCCCTGTGATCAAAACTCATAAAAGCAGTCTCACCTAAAGTGAGAAACCAAGCAAGCGCTTGGTTTATTGAGGCCCGAAAAGAGTTGGGGCCGTGAAGAGGCAGGGGTGTCAGGGGACGTCAAAGACATGGATGTTTTTGTCGAGCGTACATGGATGTATTCACAGCGTGCCCCTGACACCCCTGCCTCTTCACGGCTTCCCGGAGCTAGCCGTCCTCGCGGGAGATGCTTTTCACTCCGTCTTTGGTACCGAGCAACAACAAATCCGCAGGTCGCCGAGCAAACAGGCCATTGGTGACAATGCCCACAATGTTATTCAGTTTCTCTTCCACCTGGATAGGACGTGAAATATCCAGGTTGTGGATATCCAGGATGATATTGCCGTTGTCGGTGGTAAAACCCTCGCGATAAACCGGATCGCCCCCCAGCTTCACGATTTCGCGACCAACATGGCTGCGGGCCATGGGCACCACCTCCACCGGAAGCGGAAATGTGCCCAGGACATCCACCTTCTTGGACTCATCAGCAATACAAATAAACGTCTTGGACACCGCCGCCACGATTTTCTCGCGGGTGAGGGCACCGCCGCCGCCTTTGATGAGCTCCAGGTTTTCATTGGTTTCATCCGCGCCGTCCACATAGAACTCAAGCGGCGCGGCACTGTTCAGGTCGTACACCGGAATGCCGTGACTCTTCAACCGCTCTGCGGTGGCATCGGAACTGGCAACGGCACCGTCGAAGTCATTGCGTATGTTCGCCAGCAGGTCGATAAAGCAATTGGCCGTGCTTCCGGTGCCGACACCGATAACACTGTCCTGGTCCAGATGGGGCCTTATATAGTCCAGTGCGGCCTGGGCGACGGCTTTCTTCAGTTCGTCCTGATTCATTGAGGAACTCCGGTTTTTTGCGGGAAATGGTCACAATGGCCGTCATTATAGCCCTTCCGGGCGACCTGCTTATAGACGGAACCCCGGCAAAGTTTCTACACTGTTGGTTTTTCCAACAAAACACCAACATCCGGACGGAACCATGCCGCAACGCTACATAAAGAAAATCCTCGATGCCCGTGTCTACGACGTGGCCATCGAGACCCCGCTGACCGAGGCCCGCAGCCTCTCCAAGCGCTTTGGCAACAACATTCTGCTCAAGCGCGAAGACCTTCAGCCGGTGTTTTCTTTCAAGATTCGTGGCGCCTACAACCGGATTGCACAGCTCTCCGAGGAGCAGAAAGCCAAGGGCGTTATTTGCGCCTCAGCAGGCAACCATGCCCAGGGCGTGGCCCTGGCTGCCAAGAAACTGGGCATCAAGGCCGTGATTGTGATGCCCCAGACCACGCCGGAAATTAAAGTACGTTCGGTGCGTGACCATGGTGCCAAGGTGGTTCTGAGAGGGGATGCCTTTGATGAAGCCGCAGCCCATGCCCAGGAACTGATCCAGAAGCACGGCTACACCTACATCCCGCCCTACGACGACCCCGACGTGATCGCCGGGCAGGGCACAGTGGCCATGGAAATCATGTGGCAGTTCAGTAAGCCCATCCATGCCATCTTTATCTGCGTGGGTGGCGGTGGGCTGATTGCCGGCATGGCCGCCTACATCAAATATCTGCGCCCGGAGATCAAGGTAATCGGTGTTGAGCCGGAAGACTCCAACTGCCTGCAGGCGGCGATGAAGGCCGGTAAGCGGGTAGTGCTGGACGAAGTGGGCATCTTCGCAGATGGCGTGGCGGTCAAGCAGATCGGCAAGTACCCGTGGGAAATCTGCAAGGACCACGTGGACGAGGTGATCACCGTCTCCACCGACGAAATTTGCGCTGCTATCAAGGACGTGTTCGAAGACACCCGCTCCATCGCCGAACCGGCCGGTGCGCTGGGTGTGGCGGGCATCAAGAAGTACATCGAGCGTGAGCAGATCGAGAACGAAAACCTGGTGGCCACCCTCAGTGGCGCCAATATGAACTTCGACCGCCTGCGTTACATCTCGGAGCGCACGGAAATCGGTGAAAAACGCGAAGCCATCCTGGCGGTGACCATTCCGGAGAAACCGGGGGCGTTCAAGACGTTTATCAACGCCCTGCACAAGCGCAGCATCACCGAGTTCAACTACCGCTACGCCGATGCCACCAATGCCACGATCTTTGTAGGCATCCAGATCCAGGCCGGCGGCCACGGCCGCGAAGACCTGATCCAGGACCTGCGGGAAACCGGTTACTCGGTAATCGACCTGACCGACAGCGATCTGGCCAAGCAGCATATTCGCCATATGGTGGGTGGGCACGCGCCGAGCATCACCAACGAAAAGGTCTTCCAGTTCGAGTTTCCGGAACGCCCGGGTGCTTTGCTGAAATTCCTCATGTCACTCGGCACCCGCTGGAACATCTCCATGTTCCACTACCGCAACCATGGCGCGGCCTACAGTCGTGTCTTGCTGGGCGCGCAGGTGGAAGACGACGAAGTAAAAGATTTCGAGAAAATGCTCGACAAGGTCGGTTTCCGCTACGAAAACATGACTGATAACGAGGCTTATCAATTGTTTTTGGGAGCCGGTAACAGCAAGTCTGAATAACGCGGATTAGGCTTGGGTGCGGGAGGCCTTCCAAAACTGTGCGGAGCCATGGATGGCGGAGCTCAAGCGCCACAGGGATGTGCTTGAGCGTGTTTTGGAAGGCCTCCCGCACCCAGGCCGGAATGCCTGCTCAAAGCTTACGTAAATTTAACCTGTGAAAAATTGTAAAATACAAGATAGGTGTTAGTCTTTCGTCTGATTCTTGAAAACAAGAATAGCTTTCTGATTTAGATCGATTTTACTCTCTTTAATGCCGGAGACTCTCCCATGGGCCGCAAGCCTGACATTATCCGGACGGTTGCGCTGATTTTTGCCGTTGGCCTTATTATCACTGGCTTCACTTCGCTTCAGGCGTCTGACGATGAGCCAACAGCTTCCGGGAGCGAAGCCGTTACAGTGTCTTCCGTTCGTGACTGAACCTTACAACGACTTCCTCACTGTTACTCGATAACGTTTCCTGTCAGTAACCACACTGTGCAGGGGAATATCCCAGGGCTCCAGCGGTAATTCCGGTACCTTCTGACATTCATGGGCCAGCCCGATCAGCTTGGGCGCCAGCCGTGGCCGGATCCGCGTGAACGCAAACGTGCGATCGTAAAATCCTCCGCCCATTCCAAGCCGGCCACCGAAACCATCAAAACCCACCAGTGGAAACAACACCGCATCCAGCGCCCATGGCGGCCGCTCCAGGCCCTTGTGAAAGGGGGGCTCCGGAATGCCAAAACGGTTAGCCGTCAGCGTTGTGCCGTCGGTGTAGGGGCTGAATACCAGCCTGCCTCGATGAACCGGATGCAGCACCGGCAGATAAAAGCGAATACCCCGCCGGCGGGCCATGTGGATGTAAACCTGGGGATCAATCTCACCGTCGTTGGGCAGGTAGACCGCAACGTGGCGGGCCCGGTAAAGGTCCGGATGCTTCAACAGGTTCAGCGCTAGCTGGTCAGCAGCAGCCTGTTGCTCTTCCACGGACAGGGAGCGACGCTTTTGCCGAAGGGCTTTACGGAGATTACGGCGCGATAATAGGTCAGGTTGGTCTTCAAAAGGCTGGGGGGAGATAACGTTGGTCAAAATAAGCTTCCCGGGCTGCCGTTATCGGATGTGGCCCTTGAACCCAAAGTTCAAGGTCGGTGGCCGCTGTGACATATTAGGCTTTCCCCGTGAGGGGACGTGCTCACAATGCCCTAGAGTAGCCACCTGGGTAGTGCGCATCGGCTCGAGGACGAATCCGACCAGCGAACAGCCCAGGAAGTTGTTTTTATTATACGGGCATTGCCGGGGCTGATTGCAACACCTGAATCGGATCCTTTCGTAATGCTCAGTTACCGGAAGACTCACCCAGTGCCGTATCCAGCTTTTCGTCCATGGCGTTGAGGATCGAGCTGGAGGCGTCTGACATGGTGTCGCGCTCAAGCATTTCATGGGTGATGTTCAGGGCTGCCATCACGGCGATACGCTCGGTGCCAAACACTTTGCCGCTGGCACGGATTTCCCGCATTTTTATGTCCAGGTGCCTGGCGGAGCGGAGCAGGGCCTCCTGCTCTTCTTCCGGGCAGGCGACCAGGTATTCCTTGTCGAGAATCTTGACTTCGACGGTTGTCGGCTGCTTTGGCATCAATGGTGCTCCAGGGCCCGGAGGCGGCCTATCATGGCTTCGATCTTGTTTTTGGCAAGATCATTCTTGTGCATGAGCTGCGCCCGCTCGCGGTTCCAGTCGTCCTGCAGCTCGCGCAGCATCGCGTTGTCACGTTCCAGTTTGCGACAGTGTTCAATCAGCCTGTCGAGTTTGTCCGCCAATGCCTGTAGTTCGGACTGTTCCATGAGTCGTCCAACGCCTGTATCAAAGAAGTGAACTAACTATAAGTGTGGACTGCAAGCTGGTCAATTTACAGGGATGTCATGGCCCGTGATGCGTGACCTCCGTCACTCCGGCACCACATGGCCCAACCCCTGCTTGCGGCTGCCACGCCAGGCCTGGAGGGCCGGAATCAGGCCCACAATCAGTGACGCCAGGGGCACGCAGGCGATGATCAGCCATTCCGTCGTGTTCAGTGGGCGCAGGCCGACCTGGATGCCCCAGGTTTCCAGCAACCAGGGGCTGAGCCCGGCAATGCCGGCCGCCCCGGCGAGCACCGCAAGCCCGCAGGCCGCCACCGCCAGTATCACACATTCGATCACGTGCAGTGCGGCAATCAGCATGGGTGAGGCGCCGGTGGCCCGGAGAATCGCGATTTCCTGTCTTCTTTGTACCTGCAGGGTGAGCAATACCGCAACGAGCCCGATCAGGCTGGTCACCACCACAAAGCCGGTAATGCCCAGCAGGGCTTTTTCAAACTGGCCCATGATCCGCCACAACTCGCTGAGCGCTACCCCCGGAAGAATGGCCGACAGGGGTTCGAGCTGTGACTCGTTGATCTGGCGTTGCACCTGAAAGGTCAGAACCTTGCGGTCAATACCCACCAGCGCGGCGGTGATGGCGTCCGGCGTCAGGTTGCGCTCCCTGGCCTGCTCCGGGGTGACGGTCCGCCCCGGAATAGCGACGCCGGATTCCCAGCCGATATGGATGGCTTCCAGGCCTTCCAGGCTGACGTAAACGGCCTGGTCAACCGGTGTGCCGGTTGGTGCGAGTATGCCGGTGGCCGTGAACGGGGTGTCCTTGTGGTTGGAAAAGCTGGTCTTGCCGCCGCCATGGGAGAGAATGATGTCATCACCAAGTTGGTGGCCGTGCTTGCGGGCCACCTGGGCTCCGAGTACTACTTCGAAAATATCGCCAAACCATTCACCTTCAGCCAGTTCGGGCTGCTGGTCCCTGCCATAGCGAAAATGTTCCGGGAATTGCTCATTGGTACCGACCACCCGGTGCCCGCGATAGCTGTCTCCCAGGGAAATGGGTACCAGCCAGCCAATGCGCTGGTCTTCCCGCAGCTGTTGGTAGGTGCTCCAGCGAATGTTATTGGTGGCATCGCCGATGTGGAAAATGGTGTACAGAAGCAGGTTTAACTGACCGCTTCGTGCCCCCACGATCAGATCCGTACCCGAAATGGTATTGGTGAACGACTGTTTGACCTCGGTGCGCAGGTATTGAACGCCCAGCAACAGGGTGATGCTGAGTGTCAGGGTGAGGGTGACCAGAGCCAGCACCCTGCGCCGGTACCACAGGCTTGCCATGGCCAATGAGAACGCCAGCCGGATCGTCATGGGGCCACCTCCAGGGCCAACTGGTGGTCAAACCGTTCCGCCAGGCTCTGGTCATGGCTGACAAATACAACGGATGAGCGCTTTTCCGCCGCCAACCCGAGCAGCAACTCGATAAAACGGTCGCGGTTGTAGGAGTCCAGGGCGGAGGTGGGTTCGTCCGCCAGGATCAGTTCCGGGGCCCCGGTCAGTGCCCGCGCGGCGGCCACCCGTTGCTGTTGGCCGACGCTGAGGCCGGTGACACGTCGGTGCCAGTGGCTCTGTGGAATACCCAGGGCGGTCAGCAGGGATTCCGCCTCTTCCCGTGGCGTGGGCAGGGCTCGCGAGCGGCGCTTACGGGAAAGCCGGCAGGGCAGCATAACGTTGTCCAGTGTGGTCAGGTAGGGCACGAGGTTGAACTGCTGGAAGATGACGCCCATGTGGTCGGCCCTGAAACGGTCCCGCTGGCCATTGGTCAAGCGGGACAGCTCTGTGCCCAGCAGTGTCAGTTCGCCGGTTGCAGGCACAATCAAGCCACCCAGAAGGCTCAGAAGTGTGCTCTTGCCGCTGCCACTGGGGCCTCGCAGGAACAGGTGCTCACCGCTGTTCAGCGTCATATCCGGGTAGCTGATTGGTGGCTGGGTCTGGTCCCAGCGAAAGCTCAGGTTGCTGAGATGAAGGGCTTGCCGTGGGGTTGGGGAATGATCCTCCGGCCAGTCTGTCTTGCTGGTCATGTCAGGCATTGGTCATCCGGTGTATGATTCCTGCATTGTTTCAGGAGTAATCCGTTTTATGGTTCACAATCTTAAAGTCGCCGGACAGCGTAAGCGACTTGCGGTGCCGCTGTCTGTAGTTATTGCCCTGGTGTTCACCGCAGCGCTGAGTATGGTCACAACAGCCAGCGCCAAGGAAGCCACCGCTGAGATCGACTGGCTGGAGCTGATGCCCGCGGAGGATCTCAATCTGCTCGAAAATATGCCAGAAGTCACCCACGAAGGTGATGGGCCCACCACGCTGCCGGACGAGATCATGACCGGCCGTGTGGTGCCGGAAATGGAGGGCCGCTCCGGCCGGATTCCGGGCTTTGTGGTGCCACTGAAAACCACCGAGGATATGCGCATTCTCGAGTTCTTCCTGGTGCCTTACTACGGCGCCTGTATCCATGTGCCGCCCCCGCCACCGAATCAGATCATCCACGTGAAGTACAAAAAGGGCTTCAAGCTGGAAGCACTCTACGATCCGGTGTGGATTGAGGGCACGCTGCAAATTGAGAGGATCGAGAACGATATCGCCTCGTCCTCATACTCCATCGTTGCGGAAAACGTCACGCCCTACGAAGAATAGGGCCATTGCAGGGCGTGATGCGTTCATTCGTTAACGGTGAATGTCCGGGTTGAGGGCGTCAGCCGGGCGCTCCCCTGACCGGAAGGGCTCACCCACTCAACGGTGAGTTCCTCCATGGCCTGGAACCTGTCCATCAGTGCGGATGTGAATTCCTGGCTAGCCCCGATGCGGCCGCATTCCAGTTGCTGGGACACATCGTATTCCCGGTGCGTGGTTTTCCCCTGTTCATGTCCGCCATGATCGTGGTGGTCTTCGTCGTGATCGTGGTGATCATCATGGTCATCCTCGCCATGGGCTTCCATGTGCCCTCCCAGTTCAACAGCCGCAGCCGTTACGCGGCAGTCGGCGGCCGGTGTGCTGACCAGTGGGGTGGTTTCCAGCCAACGGTTGATGTCTGCCAACTGGCTTTTCTCGCCCCCTGTGCGGGCTTCATGTTCAAATCCGGCGAGGTTAAAGGCCGGTGAGTTGAACATCAGATCAATGCGGTTCTCCTCCACCGCCATCTGCAACCGGGCGTGGCCGTGTTCATGGGCACCGGGGTTGTCGGCGGCAAGCGCGGGCGCCGCCAGGAAGCCGGTTGCAAACAGGCAGCCCAGTGCCAGCAATGGGCGTGGACGGCCGGGGAAGGCGGGCATTGGAATAGGCATAAGGCTGTACTCTCGTTGGTTTTGGTATGTTATAACATAATTTACTCTTTCCGCGTCCGGAATCAAGAGGGCAAGTGCCTTAACCGCGGCTGAATGCTAGGATAGGGCCTTCACTCATCGATACAGGACCGTCCCGTTTCATGTCCGAAACCGACACCTCCAACGCCCGAGCCGTGGCCTTCGAGCGCTGGGCAAACGTGTTTACCGCTCACAAGGCTTTCAGCCATCCGTCCGAGCTTCACGGAGTTCTATGTGGCCGGCTTGCCGCTGGCGCCCGTATAGAGGAAGAGGAGTGGCTGTCCATGGTTTGTGAGCACATGGGCCTGCCCCGGACCGCAACCGACGAATCGGACGATCTACGGGAATTCATGGCGTCTGCCTATAGCCAGACGCTGGAGTTGCTCAAGGCCACCGATATGAGTTTTCAGCCCTTGCTGCCTGATGACGATTACGCCATTGAGCAACGTCTGGAAGCACTCACGTCCTGGGTGCGTGGCTTTCTCGAGGGTATGGCGCTCTCCGCCGGCCAGTCGCTGGGAGAGGCGCCGGACGAGATCCGCGAGCTGATTGAAGACCTGGTGGCCATCAGCCAGGTTGCCGACGATGACGAGCCGGATGATGAGAGCGAACAGCAGCTGATGGAAATTGTCGAATACGTAAGGCTGGGTGCGCTTGCGGTGTTTACCGAGTTCAACCCACCGGAAAAGCCGTCACCGAATACCCCGACGCTGCACTGAGTTACGTTACGAAATGTGGGAGAAAGCATGGCCTCACTGATACCCATCAAGGAATTCAACGATCGCCGGCGCCGGCTGATGGAGCGGATGGCGCCAGACAGTATTGCCATCCTGCCGGCCGCGCCGGAGCGGGTGCGCAACCGGGACGTGCTGCATCCGTTTCGCCAGGACAGCGATTTCCATTACCTGACCGGGTTCGGCGAACCGGAAGCGGTTGTGGTGCTGATTCCGGGTCGCGAGCATGGCGAATCCGTGCTTTTCTGCAAGGAGCGGAACCCGGAAAAAGAACTCTGGGACGGTTTTCTGGCCGGCCCCGAGGGCGCCATTGAGACATTCGGCCTGGATGATGCCTTTCCGATTTCCGATATCGACGACATCCTGCCGGGCATGATCGAAGGCCGTAGCCGGGTGTACTACCCGCTGGGCAAGGACCACAATTTCGATGCCAAAGTGATGGACTGGGTCAAGGTTATCCGCAGCAAGGTGCGTACCGGGGCTCATCCGCCCGGGGAATTTGTTGCCCTGGAGCACCTGCTCCATGACCTGCGGCTGTACAAGAGCGCTGCTGAAATCAAGGTGATGGCCAAGGCGGGCGAAATCAGCTGCGAGGCCCACAAGCGGGCCATGAAGCGTGCACGAAAGGGCGGCTACGAGTACAGCCTGGAGGCGGAACTGATCCATACCTTCATGGAAAACGGTGCCCGTTCCACGGCCTATCCGTCCATTGTGGGCGGCGGCCAGAACGCTTGCGTACTGCACTACATCGAGAACAGCGCCCCGCTGCAGGAAGGGGACCTGGTGCTGATCGATGCGGGCTGCGAACTGGAGTGTTACGCCTCTGACATCACCCGTACCTTCCCGGTGAACGGCAAGTTCAGCAATGAACAGAAGGCCCTGTACGAGGTTGTATTGGCGGCACAATACGCGGCCATTGAAGAAGTGCGCCCGGGCAATCACTGGGACCACCCCCACCAGGCCGCGCTGAAAGTGCTGACCCAGGGACTGATTGATCTGGGCCTGCTGAAGAACACCACCGTGGAGCAGGCTATTGAGGAGCAGGCATTCAGGCCCTTCTTCATGCACCGCACCGGACACTGGCTGGGGATGGATGTGCACGATGTCGGCGACTACAAGGTAGGCGACGCCTGGCGCCAGTTGGAGCCAGGTATGGCATTGACCGTTGAGCCCGGGCTGTACATAGCGCCAGACAACACCGACGTGGATGAGAAATGGCGCGGTATCGGCATCCGCATCGAAGATGATGTGGTAGTGACAAAGGAAGGCTGCCGGATACTGACCGACACCGCCCCCAAAACCATCCCCGAGATCGAAGCGCTGATGGCCGACTGACCGTGAACCAGCACGATACCGACATCATCATCGCCGGTGGCGGGCTGGCGGGAGCCACGCTGGCACTGGCGATGGCGCGAACCCTGCCGCAACTGCGGGTGACCGTGGTTGAGGCGTTTCCGCTGTCGCCGGATGCACTGCCGGACAGCTACCAGCCCAGCTACGACGCCCGCTCCACTGCGCTGGCCTGGGGATCGCGGCTGATCTTTGAAGAACTGGGGCTGTGGCAACGGTTGTCGGAACACGCAACACCTATCCGCCATATCCACGTATCGGATCGTGGCCATTTTGGTGCCACGCGCCTGAACGCGGCCGATCATCACCAGGAAGCCCTCGGTTACGTAGCGGACAATCGCTGGATGGGGTTGTGCCTGATGCGGGAACTGCTGAAGACCGGAGTGGTCTGGGAAGCGCCAGCAGAAGTGACGGACATGCAGCCCTTGCCGGGTGGCGTCCGTGTCACGCTGGGCGCCGAGTCAGGCCAACGAGAACTTAGTGCCCGGTGCCTGGTGGTGGCTGACGGCGGTCGTTCCGGGTTGCGGGAAAAGCTGGGTTTCCGGGTTAATGAACAGGCTTACGACCAGCATGCGCTGATCGCCAATGTTTCCACTTCCCACAGCCATGACTACACTGCGTACGAACGATTCACAGACGCCGGCCCGATGGCACTGCTGCCCCATGGTTCACCGACCCGTGCGGGAAATACCGCTGCCCTGGTGTGGACACTCGACAACCATGCCCTGGACGATCTCCTGGCCCTCAGCGACGACGACAAATGTCAGCGCCTGCAACAGCGGTTTGGCTGGCGCTTGGGGCGGTTTACCCGCATTGGCGAATGCAGCCATTACCCACTGACCCTGAAAACCGTGGATGAGTCCGTTCGCCCCGGCGTTGTGCTGGTGGGCAATGCGGCGCATACCCTGCACCCGGTTGCCGGGCAGGGCTTTAACCTCGCCCTGCGTGGGCTGATGGCCCTGGTGGAGCAGTTCCGGGTGGCCACCCAGCGGGAGCTGCCCCTGGGTAGCCTGCCGGTGCTGAAAGACTATCAGGCCCGTCATCGCCAGGACTGGCAGCAAACCGTGCGGTTTTCCGACTCCCTGATTCAGCTCTTTGGTAATCACCTTCCCCTGGTGACCACTGCCCGTGACGCTGGGCTGATGGGGCTGGACCTCCTGCCCGGCGCCAAGCGCTGGTTTGCCCGCCAGGCCATGGGTATGGGTGGTCGCAGGGCCGACATTCGCACGCCCGGAACCCTTTCTACGGAACCTGGCAACCATGACTGAGCAGGCTCATTTCGACATCCTGGTGGTGGGCGGTGGCATGGTAGGTTCCGCCCTGGCGCTGGGGCTGTCACGGCAGGGCTGGAACGTGGGTCTGGTGGAAGGCAGCGAGCGCGAGACGCTGTTGCAGGCACCGGCCGAAGCCACGGATGTGGACGGTTTTGATCCCCGCGTCAGTGCGATTTCGGTGGCCAGTCAGCGCCTGCTCGAACAACTGGGCGTGTGGGGGGCGATAACGGCCGGCCGCCATTGCCCTTACCAGACCATGATCGTGTGGGATGGCGATGGCACCGGGCGCATTCAGTTTGAAGCGGCAGAGCTCAGGGCTCCGGCGTTGGGCACCATTATCGAAAACCCTCGTATTGTGCGGGCGCTGTTTTCTGCTCTGGCCGATAGCAGCGTTGGGCTGATTGATGGTGTCAGAGTCACCGGCTGGTGGCAGGACGAAGACGCCCGTGGTGTCCGGCTTGAAAACGGCCAGTCCCTGGGTGCAAGGCTTGTAGTGGCGGCCGATGGTGCTCATTCCCGCCTGCGCCAGTGGGTGGGGTTGCCCACCCGCGAATGGGATTATGGCCAGCAGGCGATTGTCTGCACGGTGCGGACCGCCCAGAGTCATCGCTTTACCGCCTGGCAGCGCTTTTCCCCAACCGGGCCACTGGCGTTCCTGCCGTTGCTGACGGAATCCGGCGATGAGCATTTCTGCTCGATCGTGTGGTCCCAGGACACCGAAGAAGCTCGCCGCCTGATGGCGCTGGGCGACAGCGCCTTCAGGGCAGAACTTGAAAGCGCGATCGAGCGCGAGTTGGGGGCGGTGGAAGTGGTCTCGCGGCGTTACGCTTTTCCTCTGCGCCAGCGCCATGCCAAGGATTACATCGCCACCGGATTTGCCCTGGTGGGCGATGCTGCCCATACCATCCATCCCTTGGCCGGGCAGGGGGCAAATCTGGGCTATGGTGATGTTCGTGCGTTATTGGATGAGCTGGCGCAGGCCAGAAAGGCCGGTATAGATCCTGATAATGAGCTGACCCTGGCCCGTTACCAGCGTCGCCGCAAAGGTGAAAACCTCGCGATGATGGCGGCCATGGAAGGCTTCAAGCAGCTGTTCGGCCGGGATGAACTGACCGTACGCTGGCTACGCAATACCGGAATGCGCTGGCTGAACCAGCTCGGTCCGATCAAGAACCGCATTGCCGCTGAAGCCATGGGGCTGGATACCTGATGGTGGCTTGCAGCGGTTGTTACCCAGTTAGTTAAACCTCAAAGGAATGCGTCATGGCTGCTAGCAGTCTTCTTGTATTGATTGATGATATTGCCACGGTCCTGGACGACGTGGCGTTGATGACCAAGGCGGCCACCAAGAAAACCGCCGGTGTACTGGGGGATGACCTTGCCCTCAATGCCCAGCAGGTCACCGGTGTGAAGCCCGCCCGGGAAATTCCCGTTGTCTGGGCGGTGGCGAAGGGCTCGATGGTCAACAAGGCCATTCTGGTTCCGGGCGCGCTCGCCATCAGTTTCTTTGTGCCTTGGTTGGTGATTCCCCTGTTGATGCTGGGCGGTGCCTTTCTCTGTTTTGAGGGCTTTGAGAAGCTCGCCCATCGGTTCCTGCACAAACAGGAAGGTGAGCAGCACAAGGCAGAGCTGCACGAAGCCCTGAAGGACCCTGGTGCAGATATGAAGTCCGTCGAGAAAGACAAGATCAAAGGGGCGATTCGTACCGACTTTATCCTGTCCGCTGAAATCATCGCGATCACGCTTGGAACGGTAAGCAGCCAGGGTATTGGTATGCAGTTTCTGGTGCTGACGGTGGTGGCCGTGATGATAACCATCGGTGTCTACGGGCTGGTGGCTGGCATCGTGAAACTGGATGACGGTGGCCTGTACTTGAGTAAAAAAGAGAGCCCGTTCGCACAGCGAGTGGGAGAAGCTATCCTTTGGCTGGCACCCTGGATGATGAAAACCCTGTCTGTACTGGGCACCATTGCGATGTTCCTGGTGGGCGGCGGCATTCTCACCCACGGGTTGCCTCCGGTGTACGAGGCCATTCACCACTTTGCGGAAGGTGTCGGTGGCGTTGCCCAGGCCATCATCCCGGTCGTTGCCGACGGCCTGTTCGGTGTTGCGGTGGGCGCATTACTGGTGGCGGTGATCACGCCCGTTGTGAAGTTCTGGCAAAGTCGTTCAGCCTGAGCTACCCGCAGGCATCAAACAGGCGGCTGACCAGTACCGGAACCGCCGTTTCCACCCTGAGGATCCGGCTGCCAAGGTGCACCGCTTCGCAGCCGGCCTCGACCAGTTTGTCCACTTCGTAGGGAATAAAGCCGCCCTCCGGGCCGATGCAGAGGCTGGTCGGGCCATTGATATGGGCCGGGCAGGGCGTGCCGGCGCCAGGGTGGGCAACCAGCGCACGGGTGTTTTGCAGCAGTGTCGGTAGCTCATCTTCCACAAACGGCTTGAACAACTTGCGGATATGAACCCGGGGCAGGAGCGTGTCCCTGGCCTGCTCCAGGCCGAGCACCATGTTCTCCCGCAGGTTTTCCTCCGACAGCCAGGGGGTCTGCCAGAAGCTTTTCTCCACCTTGTAGGCGTTGATCAGCCAGATGTCCTTGACGCCCAGGGTGGCGCAGGTCTGTAGTACCCGGCGGAACATTTTCGGCCGCGGCATGGCCATAATCAGGGTCAGTGGCAGTGGTGATGGCGGCGGGTCGGTCAGTTCAACCTCGACGACAGCCTGGGCATCGGTGAGCTGCAGGATGCGGCCGGTGCCGATATCGCCATTCACCCGGCCCACCGGAATCAGATCCCCTTCTGCCACTTTCAACACGGAATGCAGGTGTGACAACCGGCGCCCGGTCAGCAGCGCCCGGTTGGCGGCGACAAAGTCATCGTCGAACAGCAACGCCAGGTTCATTCGTCGGAGACTTCCCCGGTGTCCGGGTCTTCCACTTCGCGCCTGGCCAGGCGACCAAACAGGATGCCCAGTTCGAACAGCAGCCACATGGGCACGGCCAGCAGGGTCTGCGAGATGATGTCCGGCGGGGTCAGCAGCATGCCAATCACAAAGCAGCCCACCACGATGTAGGGGCGCTTTTCCGCAAGGTCCTCAGGGGTGGTGGCTCCGGTCAGGATCAGCAGGATGGTGGCGATGGGTATTTCGAAGGCGACGCCGAAGGCGAAGAACATTTTCAGCACGAAATTCAGGTAACTGTTGATATCCGGTAACTCGACAATGCCTTCAGGGCCGATGGCGGTGAAGAAACCGAAGACCAGGGGAAACACCACGAAATAGGCAAACGCCGCACCCAGATAGAACAGGATGACCGAAGTGAACAGCAGCGGAAACGCCAGTTTCTTCTCATGGGCATACAGGCCCGGCGCGATAAAACTCCAGAGCTGGTAGAGAATCACCGGTATCGCCACGAAGACCGCCAGCACCAGGGCGAGTTTCAGTGGCGCGAAGAAAGGCGAGGTGATGTCGGTTGCGATCATGGTCTGACCGACCGGCAGAAGATCTCGCAGGGGTTGTGAGACCAGCAGGTAGAGCTCGTTGGCGAACGGGTAGATAGCGGCAAAACAGATGATCACCGCCAGTACCATTTTCAGCAGGCGGTTGCGCAGCTCCAGCAAATGCTCGATCAGTGGCATTTCCGGTTGTGAGTCGTCCGGGCTGCGGGTGTTTTTGCCGTCGGGCTGGGTGGTCATGAACGGTGTTCCGGCGAGCTGTCCTGTGGTTTCGGGTCGTCAGGGTTGTCCGCGTCTATGGAGGCATGGCCGGAGCCGTTGGCCGAGGTCGGGTCCTCCTCCGGGTCGAGCTCGGGTTCTTCCGGTTCGGCGACACGCCGGGTGGCGGGTGCCGGCCGGGTTTTGGGCTTTTCGTCGTCGGAGAGGACCATGTGTTCGTACTTCTTGGCCTCATCCAGTGCGCCACGGACCGACTTCTGGACATCGTCCAGGCCAATGTCGCCGGCCTTGCGCAACTCTTCCCGCAGCTCTTCCGCCTTGAGCTGGCGGTCGAGCTCCGAGGAAAACTGGCTGACCATGCGCCGGGCACCGCCAATCCAGCGCCCGGCTGCCCGGGCCGCTGTCGGCAGCCGCTCGGGGCCGAGAACCAGTAACGCGATGACGCCGCAGATCAGCAGCTCGACAAAGCCGATATCAAACATTCAGCCCGTCTCAGCTGTGGGACTTGTCCCGTGGTTTTTCTTCGGCGCGGGCCTCGTGAGCCTTTGCGTCGACATCTTCTTCAATGGCGTCCGGGTCTGCATCCTTTTTGTCTTCATCGCTCATGGACTTCTTGAAACCACGAATGGCGCCGCCCAGGTCACTGCCGATGTTGCGGAGCTTTTTGGTTCCGAATAAAAGGATAACAATGCCAAGTACGATTAGGAGTTGCCAGATACTGATGCCCATGCCGGGACCCTCGTCTAAATGTTTCTGTTACGTTTGATTGTACGCCACATCCGGGGCCTTCCGGAAACCCTCTTCAGAGGTATCCCCGTTATTGGTCCCGGGAGGCTTTTTCTTCAAGGCCTGACAGGTCAAAGCGACTGGCCAGCTCATCGATGACATCCTTGGGGCCCAGGCCGAGCCGGGACAGCATTACCATACTGTGGAACCAGAGGTCGGCGGTCTCGTAGACCACGTCCCGGGTTTCGCCGGAATGCTCCGCGTCCTTGGCGGCAAGCAATGTCTCGGTGCACTCTTCGCCCACCTTTTCCAGGATCTTGTTGAGGCCCTTCTGGTGCAGGCTGGCAACGTAGGAGGTTTCCGGATCGGCTTCCTTGCGGGCTTCCAGTACCTGGGCCAGTTGTTCGAGAATGTCACTCATCGTTGCTACCTCCCTGTTTGTGCCCGTAGATCGCGTGAGGGTCCCGGAGCACCGGGTCCACGCTTGTCCATTTGGCGTTTTCCAGCCTTCGATAGAAGCAGCTGCGGCGGCCGGTGTGGCAGGCAATGCCGCCTTTCTGCTCAACCTTGAGAAGAATCACGTCTTCATCGCAGTCCAGCCGAATTTCCGAGATTACCTGCTGGTGGCCCGAGGTTTCACCCTTGCGCCACAGCTTTCCCCGTGACCGGGACCAATACACGGCCTGGCCTTCCTCGGCGGTCAGCCTGAGAGACTCGGCGTTCATCCAGGCCATCATCAGGATATCACCGGTGGCGGCATCTTGGGCAATGGCGGGCACCAGCCCGTCCGCGTTCCAGCGTATTTCGTCCAACCAGTCAGGCGCCCCGACTGTAGCTTCTGAATCTTGCATTTGTATGACGTCCGTCAGTTTTTGCGTACGCTGCCGGCAATCAGCCAGGCAGCCGCGGCCAGCAGGGCCCAGCCGTGAGCCGGCATGGTCTGGGCGATGGTGGCAAGGTCGTGGTCGATGCTCAGCCAGGCCACTCCAGCCAATGCCGCCGCGGCCAGCCCCCTGCGCCAGCGCCGGTCGGCCCGGGCCCGGTTTTCGGCAATAAGCTCCAGTGTAGCGCGGCTGGGCTGGTCGTTGGAGCCCGAATTGCGCAGTTGTACCAGCGCATCATGGACCAGTTGCGGCATTTCAGGCGACTGCTCCAGCCACGCCGGCAGGTGTGATTGCAGCGACTTGATCAGGCCGGAAGGGCCGATGCGCTTGCGCATCCAGGTTTCCAGGAAGGGTTGCGCAGTGCTCCACAGGTCCAGGTCCGGATAAAGCTGGCGCCCCAGGCCTTCCACATTCAACAGGGTTTTCTGCAGCAGTACCAGTTGCGGCTGCACCTCCATGTTGAAGCGTCGGGCAGTCTGGAACAGTCGCAACAGGAAATGGCCAAAAGAGATATCCTTCAGCGGTTTCTCGAAAATGGGTTCGCAAACGGTGCGGATGGCGGCCTCGAATTCGTTGACCCGGGTATCCGGTGGTACCCAGCCGGACTGGATGTGCAATTCCGCCACCTGGCGGTAGTCGCGGCGGAAGAACGCCAGCAGGTTGCGGGCCAGGTAGCTCTGGTCGTCCGGTGCCAGGGTGCCGACGATGCCGAAGTCGATGGCAATGTACTTCGGGTCCGCCGGGTTGCTGACGTCCACGAAAATATTGCCGGGGTGCATGTCGGCGTGGAAGAAGCTGTCGCGGAAAACCTGGGTGAA
The DNA here is from genome assembly GCF_029207565.1 of Marinobacter iranensis. Classification (GTDB taxonomy): domain Bacteria; phylum Pseudomonadota; class Gammaproteobacteria; order Pseudomonadales; family Oleiphilaceae; genus Marinobacter; species Marinobacter iranensis. The sequence continues at coordinate 256,205 of NZ_JANCMW010000002.1, forward strand.
GAAGATTTCAACGCCTTTCTCCGCCAGTACCTTCAGGTCCACACCGGCTTCCTTCAGCGCCGGAATATCCGCGATGGGGATGCCGTGGATACGCTCCATCACCAGCACCGACTTGCGGGTGTAATCCCAGTCGATGGAGGGAATGTAAATCAGCGATGAATTCTCGAAATTCCGCCGCAACTGGCTGGCGTTGGCGGCTTCCCGCTGCTGGTCCAGTTCGTCGTGAATGGTGGAGTCGTAGTCCGCCACCACATCCACCGGGTGCAGCCGCCGGCCTTCGGACCAGTAGCGCTCCAGCAACCGGGCCATCATGTACATCAGTGCCAGATCCTGACGGATGACACGTTCGATGTCAGGGCGTATGACTTTTACCACCACCTGTCGGCCATCACGGAGGGTGGCGGCATGAACCTGCGCCACCGAGGCGGAGGCCATGGGCTCCCGGGAGAACTCGGCGAACAGTTCCGCCACCGGCGCACCGAGGGATTTTTCGATAATGCCCTGGGCCACCTCGCCGGGGAAGGGAGGCACCCGGTCCTGCAGATTCTTGAGGGAGAGCGCCATGTCGTCCGGCAGCAGGTCCCGCCGTGTGGAGAGAATCTGGCCGAACTTGACGAACACTGGCCCCAGTTCTTCAAAGGCCAGACGCAACCGATCACCCCGGTCGAGCTTCGGCTGGGGAAACAGGTGCCAGGGTGCCAGCAGGAAAAACAGCTTCAGCGGGAGCGGCAGTTCCGCCAACGGCAGAAAGATATCCAGCCGGTAACGGCAGAAGACCCAGGCAATGCGGAACAGGCGTTGCAGGCGCGTCACGGCGTCTCCGGTTGGTCTTGTTGATTGGGTTTTTCCAGTCGCTCGATTCGGGCTTCCAGGCGTTCGGTTTGTAGGTTCAACTGGTCGATATCCGTGAAGGTGGCTTCCAGTTCCCGGCGCCCGGGCAGGCTGCGGCTTTCCTCGTGAATATACTCTTCGATATTGGCATTCAGGGAGGCGAAGGCCTGCCGGCTCCAGCGTACGGCGCCGCGAATGCGCTGGCCGACAAAGTGTGCGGGTACATCGCCAATGTAGGCAGCCATGGCGGCCTCCCAGTCCGGATTGAGCTGGTCGATGGCCCGCTGGAACTGGTGCGCCAGTGCGGTGTCGCCGGTCACCTGAATGCGTCCTTCGCTGAATACCTGGTCATCACCGGTTGCCAGCGCGGCGAAGGCCATGGGCCGGCCAGACAGTACCAGCGCCGGTGCCTCTGAAGGCTGGCTGGCCACCTGAACCCGGCCCGCGGCCTGTTGCAACACCAGTGTCAGACCGAGCCCGTCCAGCGAAAACTGTACCGGCCCCGTGAGCGCCGACATCAGTGCCTGCTTTCCGGCCGGGTCCAGTTCCAGGGCGCGGTTGAGCGCGCGCTCGATGATGGCGGTAACGGCGGACAGCGAGGTAGGGCCGGGAAACATCAGGGCTTGATTCCCACGTGCAGGGCGACCACGCCGCCGGTCATATTGTAGTACTTGCAGTTCACCAGGCCGGCCTCTTCCATCATCGACTTGAGCGTGTCCTGATCCGGATGCATGCGGATGGATTCGGCAAGGTATTGATAGCTGTTGGAATCACCGGCGATCAACTGGCCCATCAATGGCAGGGCGTTGAACGAGTAGACATCGTACGCCTTGCTGAGCAAAGGGTTTTTGGGTTTGGAAAACTCCAGCACCATCACCTTGCCGCCGGGCTTCAATACGCGGGTCATATCCCGCAGGGCCTGATCCTTGTCGGTGACGTTACGCAGGCCGAACGCAATACTGACGGCGTTGAAACTGTTGTCCAGGAATGGCAGGTGTTCGGCGTCCGCCTGGACGTATTCAATGTTGCCAGCGTAGCCGCGATCCATCAGTCGGCCGCGGCCAACCTGCAGCATGGAGGCGTTGATGTCGGCCAGCACGACTTTGCCAGCAGGGCCGACCAGGTCGGAGAACTTCATGGTGAGGTCGCCGGTACCGCCGGCGATGTCGAGCACCTGATGGCCTTTGCGTACGCCGGAAAGCTCAATGGTGAAGCGCTTCCAGAGGCGGTGGATTCCCATGGACATGAGGTCGTTCATCAGGTCGTACTTGCCCGCCACGGAGTGGAAGACTTCCGCCACCTGGCCCGCTTTCTGGCTTTTCGGCACATTGCGGAAGCCAAAGTGGGTGACCTCGTCTTTTGGCGTCTCTGGTTGCGGCTGGTTGGCAGACGATTGTTGCTCGCTCATGGCTGGGTCCTGTCAGAATCTGAACCCCGTATTCTAACGCCTGCGGGGGTGGCTACAAGTTTAATGCCGCCTTACACTGTAAAACCTTCTTAATTCCCGGAGAAACCTGATCCATGTCCGTTATTGACGTTCATCGCGCCCACTCCCTTGATAAAGAGCACGCACGCCAGGCGGCTGAAACACTGGCCCAGGATCTGTCGAAGCAATTCGATGTGAACTATCAGTGGGAAGGGGATCACCTGAAGTTCAAGCGCAGTGGGGTGAAGGGTCACCTGAACATTAATGACAGCGATCTCCACGTCCACCTCGAGCTGGGGATGATGCTGCGGCCTTTTAAATCCCGGATCGAGCAGGAAATCCATTCCCAGTTGGATCAGATTCTGAAGGCCTGAGCCTCTTATTTTGCTTAAAGGTCATCCGGCAGGGCAAACGGCTCAGGGTGGCCGTTCAGGATGTTGTCCATTACCTTCCTCTCCCGCGTAACCAGGCGGTCGATCAGTCGTTCCACGTCATCCATTCTGCGAAAGGCGGAGTAGCCCCGGTGCAGGAAGCTGTGAAGGTCGCTCAGGTCTGCCATCTCCGCGGGTGCCCGGCTCATTGAGAGCAGCCAGCCGAGGGTGCGGTTGCGCACGTAGCGGTCCAGTTGGTGCCCTACTTCCGCCACCAGGGCGATCTGCCGCTCGCGCTGCTGCATGTGCTGGCTGCTGCGGAAAAGCTGGCAGTAGTCCTCTGTGGTCAGTGTCGTGGGGGAAAGGTCGTGACAGTGGCAGAGTTCGGCCAGTTCCAGGTCCAGCTGCTGGGTAATCAGGTTCAGCTCCACCAGCCCGGCGAAGGTGTCCAGCAGGTTGTCCGGTAACCACTTCACCATTTTCGGGAAGACCCGGTCGATGTTGTCGTCGCGCCGGGTCATGCCGGCCGGGGCGTAGAGATCGGTGAGCAGGAATTCCAGGCCGGTGCGATAGCCGGGGTGTTGGTAAAGATCGGCGTGGGTGGCTTTCAGCCGCTCGGCCTGCCACTGAGCAATCAGGAAGGTGTGTTCCAGCAGGGGATGGGCGGCCTTGTGCTGCCGGAAATCATGATACGCCAGCAACAGTTGCTGCAACCGACGGGCACTGTCGGAATGGACGTTGGTGGCGACAAGGCGCTCACGATACATGGTGGTGTGGCTCCACTGGACCGGCGATAGAAGCAGGCCAGTTTAGCGGAGCCGGCACTCTGGTGCAGCCGTATTAACTCTCGGCAGCTGTGGGCAGGGTCTCAAACCCGGGTACCCATTCCTTGCTGTCGAGGGTAATGAAGTGGCTGGGCGCCTCGGTTTCGACAATGCGCATGGTGGTCGGGCTCTGGCGCGCGCTGGCCAGCATTGACTGGCGATCCAGGATACGGTCCACCGCGGGGATCAGGAAGGTGCCGTAACGAACCTTGTCGTAAACGCTGGTGTCTGTCCGCTCCATCCACGCCATCAGGTTTTCGATGTTGCGAACAATGGTCAGGTGATCCTTGGTGGCAGAGAACAGCTTGCCCAGCAACTGCTTCTTGCGCGGGTTCATCTTGCCGAAGAAGGTCTGGCCATAGGCCGATGAGGGGGCGCTGTTGATCAGGCGGATCAGCCAGGGCCACATGCCATGGCTCACCGGTTCCAGTACGGCTGTTACCAGGGCGGAGAGACGGCCGTTGGGCAATACCGGCGCTTCCAGTATCACCTCGACGTTATCGTACAGCTCCGGCCATTGCTTGATGGCCTCCAGGATTACCGCGCCACCTCGAGAATGACCGTGTACGCGAATATTGTCGGTGCCGGGCAGGTTCGCCAGCGCCTGGTTGAGAATGCAGGCGTCGTACTCAATAGTGCCGTCCAGATGCTTGATGGGCACTTCCCAGTCCGGAGACTCGGGTGTTACGCCGTTGACCGGAATGTGGTAGTTGCTACAGGTCAACAGGATCAGTTCGGTGGTGGGCGCTTCGTAGGCCTGGGTGAAGTAGCAGTGATTTTCAAGGAAACCGTGTACACCGATGACGGTCTGCTCTGCCTTGCCGCTGTGGTTGCGGACGGAAACGGCACCAGTACCGACTCGGTAGACACGCCCAGAGAACATCTCCGAGTAGGCGCTATCAATCGGTTTTATCAGTTTGCGTACATGGCTCGCTTTCATGACTGCTCTCCTCCAGCACCTGCTGCCTGCCTTTTATTGGTCTGTGTGGGTGCTGGTACTATCAGTTGTACCGCCTTCTGACTCCGTAGGTATTGGCACTGGCTACCTATTTTACGCTGAGCCACGGCCAATAGACTTTTGGCGAACAGGGCGGCAAGGCTTATCTGGCGCCTAATAACCATTTCATCAAGCCTTATTCCCAGTATAGAGGTGATAGGTTGCGTCCGTGTAACTTTTTGTAAGTTCGTGGCGCGGGACCTTGTATGGAGCCATCAGGGCTTGTCTGGCACAATGCCGGGTCATCTTTCCATTTCTTGCTGCAATTACCCGGGGACCGACAGGTTTGAGTCAAAAGGAATCGCATCTGCTGTTGCCTGTGGATTCAGCCTGGCTGGCCCTGGAACGCCCGGAAAACCCCATGACCATCACGGTCATGCTGCGGGTGGAAGGGTTGACGGCGGCTCGGTTTTTGGAATTCCTGCGCATTTACTGGCTGGCCTGGGAACGTTTCCACTTTATGCCGGTTCGCCGTGCGCCCGGCTGGTGGTGGGAGGAGGACCCGGTGTTCTCTCTTCATCATCACCTTGAAGTGGTCCCTGGCGGCTTTGACCGGCAGGCATTACAGGACTGGGTATCGGCCCGGTTGAACCAACCCCTGCCCACGTATCGTCCGCTCTGGAAATTCTGGCTGCTTCCCGATGCCGAGGGCGGCGCCGCTCTCCTTCTGCGCATGCACCACTGTTATGCCGACGGCCTCTCCCTGCTGGGCATATTCGAGCGCTTGTGCCCGCCCTCACCGCAACAGGCGCCCGTACTTTACGGTGCGCCTGAACAGGCCGATATCGGGCGATGGGGGCGTGCCGCCAACGCCTGGTTGCGCGAGCTGACGGCCAGTGAGATGCCGCAGGGCGAAGCGTCGCAGGGTGGTGACATTCCCCGCAATGGCGGAACGGCCGGCCGAAACGCCCTGGAACGGGCGACTTGGAAAAGCCTGAAACTGGTGAATGAGCTCAGTCAGTTCCTGGTGGAACCGGAAGATACCGACTCGTCCCTCAAACGGTCGCTGTTGGGCCGGCGCCAGTGCCGCTGGTCGCAGCCGGTGGCACTCGAGCGCTTTCGGCGCATTGCCACGGTCACCGGTGTCACCATCAACGATGTGCTGCTCAGTTGTGTGGCCTCGGCTGTCCGCAAACGGCTGGTCGCGAACGATACCGACATGGATGAGGCAGTGCTCCACGCCGCGGTGCCGGTGGATATCCGCAGCCGTCTGCCAGAGGACATAAAACCCGAACCAGGCACCCTGGGTAATTACTTCGGAACCGTGTTCGTGCCGTTGCCGGTGGACGGTGAAAGCTCGCTGGAGCGGCTGTTTCGCATCAAGCATGAAACCCGCAAGCTCAAGAAGAGCTGGCAGCCCGGCCTGTCCTGGGCCTTGACCGGCAGCGCACCATTGATTCCCGAAGCCTGGCGCCAGCTGGTGGCGGACCTGTTCTACCGTAAGGCCAGTGCGGTGGTGTCCAACGTTCCCGGTACCCACGATGAACGCTATCTGGCCGGCTGCCGCATCCTCGAGCAGATGTTCTGGGTGCCCCAGGCCGGCGATATCGGGCTGGGGGTCAGCATTGTCAGCTATGCCGGCCAGATCCAGTTCGGTGTCGTCGCTGACGAAGCTGTTATGGCCGACCCTGAAACCTTCCTGGGCGACTGCCTGCAGGAGCTGGAGCTTTTCCCCGTCTGACGGGTATTAATCCCAAAGTTCTGTTTCCACAGCCTCCTAAAAGATCAGAAAACCTGCCCCCTTGGCGCATTTTCCATCCCTGCTGCTTCGTCGACCATTGAATTCAGGCGAGAGAGTGCGCCTGAATTCAATTAAAACCGGGGGAGTTTATGAACAACAACAATTTCAGAAAGTCAGGGCTGGTATTGGCACTCGCAGCAGCCATGGGCGCCAGCGCAGGCGCCAATGCGGCGGTGGAACTGTACAACGACGACGGCACCACCTTCTCGGTGGATGGCTATTTCAACGCGTTCTATGTGAACCGTGATGACGACATTGCTGACACCAGTGACTCACGCATCAAGATGGGGTTCCTGCCCAACACCATCGGGTTCAATTTCAGCAAGGAGATGGGCGACCTGACACTGGGCGGCCGGTCATCCTTCTGGACCACCATTAACGACAGCCTGGACGCGCCCACCGATACCGCGATCGACGTACGTCAGTTTTACGCCACAGTCGATGGCGATTTCGGTCAGGTGCTGATCGGTAAGGACTTTGGCCTCTACGCCCGTTCCAACATCTTCCTTGACGAAATCCTGATGGGCTTCGGGTCCCCGGGTGCGGCACCGGGCGGGGTGTCTTTCGGCAACATCCGCGCCGGCTATCCCTATCCCACACCTAGCGCGCAAATCACCTATCGTACGCCGGACATGGGCGGGCTGAAGGTGGCTGCGGCCATTCTCGATCCCGCCAACACGGTAAGCGGTACGGCCGCGGACGAGAATTCAGCGCCACGATTCGAATCCGAAGTTACCTATAACGCCAACCTCAACGACGTGTCGCTGACAGGCTGGGTCAACGGGCGCTACCAGAAGTCAGAGAATGGCGCCACATCGGTAACCTCACAGGGCGTTGGATACGGCCTGAAGGCTTCCGTAGCCGGGTTCGCTCTGTCGGCTTCCGGTTTTACGTCCGAGGGTGACAACCCGGTGCTGATCGTGAACGGGGCGGTGACCGAAGACGACGCCGACGGCTTCCTGGTGCAGGGCTCCTACACTTTCGGCCCGAACCGGGTGGTACTGTCGTACGGTGAAACCGACGCCGAGATTCTGGACCTGGAAACCGAGAACACCACCGTTGGCTTCTTCCACGATGTAAACAGCAACTTCAAGCTGGTTGCCGAGTACAACATGTACGAAGACAACAACCGCACCAGCGGTGCAACCATCACCGAGGCCGACACTCTGGCCCTGGGCGCGGTGGTCACGTTCTGACCGGATATCCGTGAGTAAACCCGGGGTGGCCGGCCAGGAATCGGCTGCTCCGGTCTTATCAGGCTACGACTAAAGTGTCGGTTTGGTGGGCAGCGTTACCCGGGTGTTTCTGAGCTTTGATGCAGGGAGGTTTTTAATCAATGGCTTATGATCATTTCGGCGCGCCTATTAAAAGCACTGAAGTCGCATTGGCTCCGTTTGCAGATCCCGTAAAATCGGTGGAAAGCCATCCGGTTTCGGAGCGTGCGTCCATGAAGCCAGCCACCACACTGCCTGCCGTCCGGGTAGCCAGTTCCAATGTTCGTGATCCCATGCTGGCAGCTACCAACCTTGCCAGCCAGCTCAGCCATGAAAACCTGGGCTGTGTGCTGTTCTTCTGTTCCGCGGAGTATGATCTGGGGCGTCTTGGCATTGCCCTGGAGCACGTATTCGACGGAGTGCGGGTCAGCGGTTGCACGTCCGCAGGGGAGATCACGCCAGAGGGTTACGGCCGGGGCTGTATTACCGCCATCGGCTTTGATCGCCGCTATTTCTCCATCGACTGTGCGCTGATCAGTGAGCTCGAGAGCTTTACCCTGCAGGACGCCCAGGGTGTGATCGACGGCTTGCTGTCCACCTGCCGCGATGCCCACCTGGCGCCGATCAAGGGCAATACCTTCGCCATTACCCTGCTGGACGGTTTGTCGAGCCGGGAAGAGCTGGTGCTGGCCACCCTGAATGCCGCCCTGGGCACGATCCCGCAGTTTGGCGGTTCCGCCGGTGACGACGAGCGCCTGGCCAATACCCACGTGTTCTTTGACGGCCAGTTCCACACCGGTGCGGCTACGGTGATGCTGGTGAATACACCGCTGGATTTCCGGGTGTTTTCCACCCACCACATGAAGGCTCGCAACGAGAAACTGGTGGTTACCCATGCCGATGCCAAGAGCCGCACGGTCTATGAACTGAATGCGGAACCGGCTGCGGAAGCCTATGCCCGCGCCGTGGGCGTGACAGTCGATGAACTGGACCGCAAGGTCTTTGCCCTGCGCCCCATGGGAGTAAGGATCGGTGGCCACTATTTCGTGCGGTCGGTGCAGCGGGTGAATGCCGACAAGAGTCTGACTTTCTATTGCGCGGTGGAAACCGGCATCGTGATGACGGCCATGGAGCCGGCCTCCCTGCTGGACAGTGTCCGAACTCAGATTGAAGCCTCCGAGCGGGTGGTTGGCCCGCCCCTGGTCACCATTGGCTGTGACTGCTTCCTGCGTCGCCTGGAAGCGGAACTGACCGGTGTGGTGGACGAGGTGTCTGACTTTCTCCGTCACCACAAGGTCATCGGCTTCAACACCTACGGCGAGCAGTTCGATGGCATGCATATCAACCAGACGTTCACGGGGGTGGTGATTGGTCAGCCTGATGCCGGTTACAGCCACAACTGACGCTGGCCCTGAAGACAGCAGGGACCAGCGCATCGCCCAACTGGAGGCGGAGAACGAACGTCTCAGGAAAATCCGCGATGCCCTGATTGTGCGGGTGGAATCCGGGTCGGCCCACAAACCCGAGCCTTACGCGGTGTTTGAGCACTCGGTGGTGCTGGCGGAGCAGGTGCGTGAGCGTACCGAAGCACTCAACCAGACCATGGACGAGCTCAAGGGCAGCAACAAGGCCCTGAATCGTGCCCGCGAAGAAGCCGAAACCACCCGCCAGCGTTTGGTTGATGCCATCGAAAGTATCGCCGACGGCTTTGTGCTTTTCGATCACCAGCACCGACTGATCCAGTGTAACAGCCGGTTCCGCAGCTACTGGAAGCACTCCGGCCTTGAGGTGCCGCCGGCAGGGACCTCAATCGCCGAAGTAAAGGCCCGTGCGGTCAGTTCCGGGCTGATTATTGAGGAACACGTCAATGCCTCCTCTGAGGGGGCGGTCTTCCTGTTGTCCAATGGCCGCTGGGTACAGATGACGGAAAGGTCCACCCGTGAAGGTGGGCTGGTCGTTCTCTACTCCGACATCACCGACGTCAAGAACAGCGAAATGGCCCGCCGCATCAAGGCGCTGGAAGAGAGCGAACGCTGGATTCGCGTGGTGACGGACCATGTGCCCGCATTGATCGCCTACGTCGGCGCGGACATGACCGTGCAGTTCTGCAACAAGGTCTACGAAGCCTGGTACGGCCGAAATGGCGAGTCTCCGTTGGGCAAGCACCTGGAAAACGTTCACCAGCCGGAGCTTTATCAGCGTCTGTTGCCCCATGTCCAGCGGGTGTTGAAAGGCCATAGCGTCAACTTCGAGTTCGAGGAGACCAACGACACCGGCGAGACCCGCTACATGCTCCGTGCCTATGTGCCCAACGTGGACGTGGAAGGGCAGGTAACCGGTTTCTTCGTGCTGATCCGCGATATCACAGACCGCCGCAAAACCGCCCTGGCGCTGGAACAGGCCTATGACAACCTGGAACGGCGTGTCAAGGAGCGCACGGCGGCCCTGACTGGCCTGAATAACCAATTGCGGCAGGAGATCAGCGAGCGGGCAGCGGTCGAGGCCCGGCTGCGTGACGCCAAGATGGACGCCGAGCGTGCCAACCTGTCCAAGACCAAATTCCTGGCGGCGGTCAGCCATGACCTGCTGCAGCCGCTGAATGCGGCCCGCCTGTTCACCAGCGCCTTGCTGGAGCATTCGTTCGGTCCCAAGGCCGAAGGGCTGGTCAGGTCGGTCAGTACCTCCCTGGACGACGTGGAAAACCTGCTGGGTACCCTGGTGGATATCTCCAAACTGGACGCCGGCGTGATCAAACCGGATATCATGGCCTTTGATCTGCGTGACCTGCTCAACAACATCGCCCGGGAATTCCGCCAGATGGCGATGGCGGAAGGGCTGACCCTGGACTTTGTGCCTTCGTCGGCAGTGGTGGAGTCAGACTCCCAGCTACTGGCACGGATCCTCCGCAACTTCCTCACCAATGCCATCCGTTACACCGGCGAGGGGCGCATCCTGCTGGGGTGCCGCCGGCAGGCTGATCACGTGCTGCTGCAGGTGTGGGACACCGGCCCTGGTATCCCCGAGGACAAGCTGACCGAGATCTTCCAGGAGTTCAAGCGCATCCGCCCCACCGGCTCACAACCGGACAAGGGGCTTGGTCTGGGGCTGGCCATTGTGGACAAGATTTCGCGAATACTCGGCCACGAGGTGACTGTCTCCTCCGTGGAGGGCAAGGGTTCCGTGTTCAGCGTGAAAGTTCCGATTGGGCGACTGCAGCCCCGGCGCCCGGCAAAGGATGGCAGCCGGGAGGTTTCAAACCACAGCGGCCTGGGCGGTACGAGGATCTGGGTGATTGATAACGACCACGCCATCTGCCAGGGCATGCAAACGCTGCTGGAAGGCTGGGACTGCCAGGTGGTGTCCGCCGTTTCCCTGGATGACCTTGAGCGCCAGCTGGACCCGGCCAAAAGCCCCGTGGACCTGATCCTGGCGGATTATCACCTGGATAATGACGAGAACGGGGTGGATGTGGTGGCCAACATCAACGACCGCCGGCAGTGCCCGGCGCCGGTGGTGATGATTACCGCCAATTACACCAACGAATTAAAGCAGCACATCCGCGAGTTGGGGTATGTGTTGATGAACAAGCCGGTAAAGCCGCTGAAGTTGCGGAGTGCGTTGAATCATTTGTTGCGAGGGTGAAAGGTCTTTGGAAATTGTCGGATTGCGGCTTCGCCTAATCCGACCTACAGGGAGTAGAATCGAGAAACGTAGGTCGGATTAGCCGAAGGCGTAATCCGACAAACCAGCTAGCGTAAAGAAAATCCTACCGCTTCAAATACTGACTGAAATCCACATCACTGGCGGAAAGAATCGCCTGTACCCGGTTATGAACCCCAAGCTTACGCAGAATCGCCGACACATGGGCTTTCACCGTGGTTTCGGCGATGTTCAGGTTGTAGGCAATCTGCTTGTTGGACTCCCCCTTGGACATTCGCTCCAGCACCAGCAACTGACGGCGGGTGAGGGAGTTCAGCAGTTCCGGGGAAATCGGGTTGTCTTCATGTCGGCTGCGGCGGGTGTTGCTTTCCTTGCCGGTGCGGATAATGTCCGAAGGCAGGTACACATTGCCGTTGAGGATCTGCTGGATCGCCTCGGTCATCTGGGCCCGTGGCGAGGATTTGGTAATGAAACCGCAGGCGCCATAAGTAATGGCCTGCAACACCACCTGCTTGTCTTCCTCCGCTGACACAATCACCACGGGAATGGTGGGTGCCTCATTCCGCAGGGTGATCAGGCCATTGAGGCCGTGCATTCCCGGCATGTTCAGGTCCAGCAGGATCAGGTCCAGGTCATCGTTTTCGCGGGTAATGTCCAGGGCACTGTCGAGATCGGCGGTTTCGATGATTTCACTGCCCTCAAAACCTGTCGCGATCACACTGCTGATCGCTTCGCGAAACAGCGGGTGGTCATCGGCAATCAGGATTTTATAAGCCGGCTCCATGGACGGATCCACCTGTTTGTTGTCGTTATCGGGGACGGGTTCCGAAACATGATAACGCTTTTCGGAAGAGAGTGCGGCTTCGAGCTCATTCAGCATGGCGGCCTCCTGTTACAGGGATTTCCGGGGTCCGGATCGATCCTCTGTTTATTATTGTGATGATTGCATTACACGCTATCTGCGTCCTGGGTTGAATGCGACCATCGCACCAAAAAACAGGCACCAAAGTACTATTCTTGCCTGGCGGCCGGCTTCGTATCGTGGAGGAATGAGCCAACAACCAATAACAAAGCCCGTTTCTCAATCCTTTTCCGTTACCGCCAGGCTTGCCAGGGTGATGGTTACCGCGTTGCTGGTCCTTTCTGTGCTGATCAGCCCCGCCTACGGCAATGACGAAGACTCCTCAAAACTGCCGGTGCTTTCCGTCAGCGTGTTGCAGTTTGGCACCGCTCACTGGGAGCTGGACCACATCCTGCACCGGGGGCTGGATCACGAGAACGGTTACCGCCTTGAACTGACACTGGTGGCCAACCTCCCGGCGTCCCGGCTGGCGGTGACCAGCGGATCGGTGAATGGCGCCGTGGCCGACCTGCTGTGGACGCAGTCCCGGTTTCAGGCCGGCACGCCCTACCTTTACGTGCCTTTTTCGTCCCAGATCGGCGATATTGTGGTGGCGGAAAACTCCGGGATTCGCTCTGTGGCGGATCTTGCCGGCAAGCGTATCGGCGTTGCTGGCGGGCCGGACAGCAAAGGCTGGGTACTGCTCCAGAAGGTCGCCGGGCAGCAAGGGATCAGCCTGGCTGAATCCGCCGAGGTGCAGTTTGCCGCACCACCGCTGCTGAGCCAGGCCCTGAGACGGGGACAGGTGGACGTGATCGTCACCTACTGGCATTTTGCCGCCCGCCTGCGGGGTGAGGGCGGCTGGCGCTCCGCGTTCGGTATGGCAGACCTGCTCACCGCCCTGGATCTGGACCGGAACTTGCCGGTTCTGGGCTACGTGTTTCCGGCGGCCTGGGCGGATAACCATGGCCCGCTGTTGGATCGCTTTGCGACCTCCCTGCGACAGGCAAAAGCGGAACTGGCGGAAGGCGAATCACACTGGCAACGACTGAGACCGCTCATGGGCAGCCCGGAGACGGGCGTTTTCCACGCACTGCGAGAGGGTTTTATAGCAGGCACACCGGCGCCGCAGACCGATCAGCGCATAGCGGACCTGCATCGGTTGCTGCAGCTCACCGGTGCCGACTCGAACCACCTGATGCCAGAGGATCTGTTCTACCGGAGGCGGCCGTGAACACCTTCTCCGGTCGCCCGCCGGCCTGGAGCTACTGGGTGGTCCTGCCGTCGTTTGTCCTGCTCTGGGCCTTGATTGCCTGGTGGCTCAAATCACCGTTGCTACCCACCCCCTTGAACGTGCTCGACACCCTGATACGGGAATCCGCCTCGGGCGAACTCTGGCACCATCTGGGTGCCACCCTCGGGCGTGTTGTTGTGGCGTTTATTCTTGCCATGCTTCTGGGCACGGTCATCGGGCTCGTCATGGGCCGCTCACGAACCACCAACGCCCTGTTCGATCCCCTGCTGGTGTTAATGCTCAACCTGCCGGCGCTGGTCACCATTATCCTGATGTACGTCTGGTTCGGCCTGGTGGAAGTGGCTGCCGTGATGGCCGTGGTTATCAACAAGGTTCCCAATGTTGCGGTGACCGTCCGTGAAGGGGCACGAAGCCTTGACTACCGCCTGGAGGAAATGGCCACCGTCTACGAATTCACCCGCTGGCAACGCTTCCGCGACGTCTGGGTGCCGCAACTGTTTCCCTACCTGATGGCCGCCACCCGTGGCGGTCTGGCATTGATCTGGAAAATTGTTCTGGTGGTCGAACTGCTTGGCCGTTCCAGCGGCGTTGGCTTCCAACTGCACATGGCCTTTCAGGTTTTCGACGTGGCTGCCATCCTTGCCTACAGTCTGGCGTTCATTGCCGTGGTCCAACTCATCGAGCTGGCTATCCTGCAGCCCCTCGAACGGCGGTCCAGCCGCTGGCGCCAGCCGGAGGCCGCCCATGCTTGAGCTGCAGATCGCCGGCCGCAGCTTTGGGCAGCCCGTGTTGGGAGAGGTCTTTGCCACGATAGAGCGGGGGGATCGCATCTGCCTGTTGGGGCCGTCGGGCATTGGCAAAACCACATTGTTGAACGCCATTGCCGGGCTGGATAAAACAATTCCACCGAAGGCGATCATCGGTCGAGACAAACTCAGGGTTGGCTATCTGTTTCAGGAACATCGGCTGTTGCCCTGGCGGACTCTCAACGCCAACCTCCAACTGGCGGGTGCAACTACGGCGGAAGCGGATGATCACTTGGCCAGTGTGGGTTTGAAAGACTACAGCCACTACTTGCCTGATCAACTTTCCCTCGGTATGGCCCGCAGGGCCGCGCTTGCCCGCTGCCTTGCCGTGAAACCCGACCTGCTGTTGTTGGATGAGCCATTTGCGTCGCTTGATCCGGTGATGGCAGGGGAACTGAAAGCACTGATTGCCGGAATTATGGATGCTCATCCCCGGATGGCCATGATTTGCGTGACCCATGATGGAGGAGATGCCGAGATTCTGGCGAACCGCCTATGGTACCTGGATGGCAGGCCCGCGCAGTTGCAGTGGGATGATGCGGTTGGCGAACCTCGCTTGATCAATGAGCTTCTTGGCAAGCTGCGAAACTCCGAGGGATTCGACATGGTTTAATGACAGAGTCGTGACAGCTGAATTGTTGTCCTTGTGAAACATCGGCTAACATGGCCAGCTTGTTTCTTACCGTCAACAAGGAGTGCTGACGATGGGCTTTATGGACTTGGTTCCGCTTTGGGACCTGAAGGCCTACCACCTTCCCCGCATTGAATCCCCCTTTATCGCCGCCAGTATGGCCAGAGGTCTTGTGCAAAACGATGGCGGTGTCCGCTCGCGCATGGCATCGGAATTGGGAGCCAGAACCGGTGCCGGCCACAACCTGGCCGAGACCGTCTGCCAGGCGGTCAGCGATGGCAGGCTGATGCTTGTTTATACCGGGTCTGACAGGCCCTTGTCCCCTATGGTGATCTGGCAACCGGACGACAGCCTGCCCGCCGGAGGGCACTGGCAGGTCAGCGACAGTGGGATGGGTTCCCCCTACGACATAAAAAAGGCCGTAGCGGAACTGAACGCTTGTGAGATTAGCCAGGAACAGCTCCGCCATTATGAACCCCAGGGCATCGGTGGTTTGGGAACAAGCCTGTTTTCGGCGAACTATCGGCAGTGGCAGCGATCAGCACAGGAGGCGCAAGGCGGGGCGGAGGATCATCGCCTGAGCTTGCCACTGGGAGCCGCTGCCTCGGTGGCGCCGCTGAATGTTGCGACTGCACCTGCAACCGGCGGCGCCCAAACCGATCCGCCCAAGGCTTCCTCTCGCAAAGTGCATCTGGAAGTTGGGATATTTACCGACGGCACCATGAACAACGCCGCCAATGCACGGTCTTTTGCCGAACAGCTGGAGCAGGATTGTCTGATTCCCTATGAAAACGATGATATTAGTCGGGAGGAGTGCGAGTGGCGTATTCGCTTGATGATGGGGGACAGTTATGCCAATGGCCTTAGCAATGTGGCTAAGCTGCGAGATCTGTATGCTGAAGGTGAGCTGGAGTCCGATGGGAAAATAGTCTATCGGCGCCAGGTATATGCCCCTGGTGCGGGCACAAAAACTGGTGATAGCGATAGATGGTATAGCGCAGCTACAGGCATGGGGGAGGCGGGAGTCATCCAACAGGTAAACCACGCCTTCTCGCGACTGGCCATACTGATCAAAGAAGATCTGCAAGGCCAGACCATCGATAGACTGACTGTTGATCTTTTTGGTTTCAGTCGCGGAGCGGCTGCTGCACGCCACGTAGCCTATGAGATCAATCAGAAGCAAAATGGCCTGCTGTCGAGAGTGCTTGCAGAGAACGGTGTTCTCTGGCCAGAAAAGGTGGAAATACGCTTCGTTGGTTTATTTGATTCTGTAGCGGCCATCGTTAACCCAGCGTCTGGTGACCTGCTCGCGCACAACGACCGGAACCATCCGATACGACTGTACTTGGACCCGGATAAGGTAGGCAATGCGGTACACCTGACTGCTGCTCATGAGAACCGTAAAGCCTTTGCCCTGAATAGTCTGAGAAATAAGGATGGCAGTCTTCCAGCAAACTTCAGGGAGATCACACTGCCGGGCGCTCACTCAGATATTGGTGGTGGCTACAGAGACAGCCAGAGGGAAGAAGTGCTGCTGAGTCCTCGTCTCCAGGTACCTCGAAACCGGCTGCGCTGGCCGGAAAAAACCTTACAGTGGGACAATCTGGAAACTCAGAGGGACCAAGTGGCGGCGGAGGGCTGGATTGGCCCCTATAACTTGCCGGTGCAGCAGTCGGATCGGTTGCAAGCGTGGCCGACAGACTTGGGTTCTAAAGGAGCTGCGCGACTGGAAATCGTTACCATGCGAAATGACCATCCAGTACCAGATGGCAGCGTAGAGCTGGTGTTGCGGATGTTGCGCCAAGTGCGCGGAGAGTATTCGCAGGTAGCATTGAGGTTGATGCACCACATGGCAACTGAGAGTAACGTACCTTTCCGAGACGTTGACATCAGGAGAGCTGAAAATACTCTACCTGCAGAGCTGGAACCGATCTTGTTACATATTTTGGAGCAGGTTACCGAGGGGAATGAGGTGCCATCTCTCGGCGCCGAAGATCTGGACCTATTACTTCAGCGCTACATCCATCGCTCGGCAAACTACAACAGTATTGAGGCACAAATAGGGGGATTGCCGGCTAAGTTGAGGGTGTTGTTCCCTCACGCGCCTACGTCGTCTGGGGAGCGCCTCGTATATCCTCAGAGGGAGGGGAAATGATGATCTGGAGGGTATTGGCTATCGGTATTGCCGCAATGGTCCTACTAGTTAGCGGCTGCGCTACCTCGACTAAGGAGAGCATCCCCTGGGGAATAAAAGTAGTAGCCCCCAAGCATTATGATATTTGGGGCGTGGGCCTGTTCCTTGAGAAGACTGGAGAACGAAGTTGGCGTCAGCCCGTAGGCTACGTAAGTTGCTGCTGGAAGGGACCGCGAGGCCCCAGTGGGTCAAGCGTTGGGGTTGACCCCTTTCCCGAGTTGATCCTCATTCACTGGTTTTCCTTTGCTGAGCAGAAGTACTACGTCAAGTTGATCAAGGTACCGCCCGACCTGCAGGATCGCATGCGGGAGCCAGCAACGTACAAGACGCAAGTGGACGTGCGGTCGGGACCTCGCCACACCATGGCCATTGGCCTGGCACCCGGAGGCACCGTGGTGGTCTGGATCATGAACCAGATCGGGAACGAGGTCGAGGTAATGCGTATGCAGGCCTCAGAGGGGCCAGGTGATCCAGACGATTTTGAGGTAGGCACCCGAAATTACCTGGAAAAGCACGGTGACTACCTAAAAGAGCATGGCATTCCAACGGAAGGTTGGTAGGTCGCCAAAAATAAATCTCGGTACCAAGCTTGCTGACTTCCCCTCGATTAGGCAGGCTTGGTGCCAAGTATTCTAGTCCTCTGAGGCCGAAACCCCGCAGTCGCCAAAAGGGCAAGAACGACCGTCACACCAGAGGTGATGCCAAAGGCCACCGGATTCCACTCCAGATAAAGGGAAAACCGGATCGCCTCCACCGCGTGGGTGAACGGGTTGAACTGGCAGATCCAGTACAGCCAGGGGCTGGCTTCGTTCATTTTCCACAGCGGGTACAGCGCCGATGACATAAAGAACATCGGGAAAATGACAAAGTTCATCACCCCTGCAAAGTTCTCCAGTTGTTTGATCCAGGTAGCGATCAGCAGGCCCAATGCTCCCAGCATAAGACTGGTCAACACCAGCGCCGGCAGTACGGCAAGGTAGCCCCAAAGCGGCGGTTCTACATCTACGAGCAGTGCCAGCAGCAGGAACACGTACACTTGCCCAACCGACACCACCCCCATGGACAGCAACTTGGTCACCAGTAAAAAAGGACGGGGCAGAGGGCTCATCAGCAGCACCCGCATACTGCCGAGCTCCCGGTCGTACACCATGGATAACGCACCCTGCATGCTGTTGAACAGGATGATCATTCCGCACAGGCCGGGGGCGATGTAGGTCTCGTAGGTGATGTAGGTCTGGTAGGGCGGGATGATGGAAATACCCAGTACCGCCCGGAAGCCGGCGGCAAACACCACCAGCCACAGCAGCGGCCGTACCAGGGCGCTGGCGAAGCGGGTGCGCTGTTGCCAGAAGCGTAACCACTCCCGGGTCTGGATGCCGACAAAGCAATGCCAATAGTGAGCAGCTTTCATGGTTATCCGGCTCCGGTCAGGGTATGGAAGGTTTCTGCCAGGTCGCGCGTGCCCTTGGTTTTGCAGATATCATGACCCACTCCGTCGGCCAACAGTTTTCCTTCATGCAGGATCAACACCCGGTCGTCCTGGCGAACTTCCTCAATCAGGTGAGTAGCCCACAGAGCCGTCAGCCCCACTTCGTCACAGAGCGCGCGAACATGCTCGTTCAATCCTCTGCGGCTGGCCACATCCAGCCCAACCGTGGGCTCGTCGAGCAGTAACAGAGAGGGCTCATGGAGCAGCGCACGGGCAATTTCCACCCGCCGGCGGTGGCCGCCGTTGAGTTTCCGGACCGGCTCGTTTGCCCGCTCCAGCAGTTCAAAACGCGCCAGTTCCCGGTCGCCACGCACCCGGGCCTCCTTGCGGGATAAACCGTGCAGTGCTGCGTGATACTGCAGGTTCTGGCGAACCGTCAGGTCCAGATCCAGGGCATTCTGCTGGAACACCACGCCAATCTGCCGCATGGCCCGGGAGGGTTGCTTCTTCAGCGATTGCCTCGCCAGAAGGAGCTCTCCCTGCTGAAGGGCAAGAAGCCGGGTCAGCAAACCGAACAGTGTTGACTTACCAGCGCCATTGGGCCCCAGGAGCGCATGAAAACAGCCCGAGGTCAGCGCGAAGCTGACCTCCTGGAGCACCGGCTTGTCGCCGTAGCGAAAGCTGATATTCCTGGCTTCAATAGTCATGAAGTTGGATCGACGACCACACCCCAGGGGTAGCGGCCTACCTTGATGGATTTGATCACCTTCAGCTCTGCCACATCGATGACCGAGACATCTCCGGACACACCGTTGGTGGTGAACAGGTGCTTCTGGTCCTTATCCAGGTCCAGTTGCCAGACGCGGCTGCCTACCAGCAGGTAGTCCAGCACTTCGTAGGTCTGGGCATCCACCACGGCAACGTGATTGGAGGGGCCGAGCGCCACAAAGGCGTACTTACCGTCGTCCGTCAGTTCGATGCCCACAGGCTGCACACGATCCTGGTTCACGCCGGGCACCTTGAAGGACATTTCGTGGATCTGCTCCAGGTTGCCCACATCAATGATGTGCACGGTGCCGCCGATTTCCGCCGAAGCCCAGGCGATCTTGCTGTCCTTGCTGAACTCCACATGGCGGGGCCGCTGGCCCACCACGATGTTCTTCTCGATCTCGAAGGTCTCGGTGTTGATCCAGTGCAGCATGCTGGTGGTTTCACTGGTGTTCACCGCCCACTTTCCATCCGGGCTGACGGCCATGCCTTCCGGCTCGATACCCACATTGATCTGGGCGAGCACATCTTTATTGGTCACATCCACCACCGTCACGATGGCGTCGTCTTCATTGGAGATGTACAGGTGCTTGTTGTTGGGGTGCAGGGCGAACTGCTCCGGGTCTTCACCGGAAGGCAGGGTGTCGATGATCTTGCGAGTAGCCAGGTCCAGCACCTGTACGGTGTCGTCGTCGCTGGCGCAGATGTAGAGCTTGGTGTAGTCCTTGGACAACAGGATACCGCGAGGGCGGGCGCCGACATCAATAGTGTCGACCACTTCCATGGAATCAGTGTCGATCACCGACAGGGTGTTGTCCTTTTCATTGGAAACATAGGCCAGGCTGGCCAGTGCCGGGGTCGACAGGCCGATCATGGTGGCCAGGGCGGTGTGCTTGAACAGGGATATCATGGTGGAACTCCTTCTTGTTTTTGGGCGCTGCCGCGGAAGCGATCAGCCGTTAATCCGACATTCGCTTTCCGGCCTGTCGAAGCCGAGCGTGTCCATTTCGGTGTTGGGGTGAAGGAAGCCTTCAAAAGGTGCCCGGGCAACCAGTCCCCGGGGATGAACCAGGGGAATGGGCTGTCGCAGTTGGCCATTCCAGTCGCGGTAGGTGAGTTTGCGGCCCTTGAACGCGGCCAACTGGAATTTGTCGCTGAACAGGAAGCTTCGGATTGCGTCAGGGTTGGCGTTACCCAGGTCGGTTACTGCGATGCCGATGGAGCGAATGGCGGCCCAGGCGGCGTAGTCCTCACTGTTCATATCGCGGCCGGCCAGTTCACGGAAACGGTTCTGCAGCTGTGCCGCGCCCCAGCTCTCCACCACCCGGTGCCAGGCCACCGGTGACATACCTTGCGTTCCGACAACCGGTCGTGGCAGCCAGGTGTTGAATGGCACGTACTCGCCGAAATCACCGCGAACATCGGCCACGACGACGGCATCGTAATCGCTGGCCTGGGTAAACAGGGGCAGTTCTTTCGAGGCTGTCCGGCGCAGATCGGCATCAAAGGTCCATGGCTTGTCCTCCACAATCTCCAGGCCGAATCGTTTGGCAGCGCGACGGAAGGCATCGGCCCAGCCCTTGTCTGCCTCGGTGGGTCCGGTAATCAGGAACACTTCGTCCCAACGCCGCTGGTTCAGCCACTGGCCGAGGGCGTCGGTGAGCATGGCGTAACTGGGCATGGTATGCAGCATGTTGGCGTGGCATCCGTTAGTGCGGAGCTCGTCGTCCTTGGCGCCTGCGTTGAAGATCAGCGTTTCTTCGTTCGCGCTGGCGGTGATCGCCTTCAGTGTCTGCGCCGGGGCGTTCACCACGAACAGACCCACACCCTTTCTACGCATGCTGTCGAAAGCGGCGATGGCGGCTTCCCCGGAGTCGGCGACCGTACTCTCTAGTGTGTAGGTCTGACCAAGGAACTTGCCGGTGGTGCTGTTGTCCTGTAACGCCAGTTCTGCGCCTTTCAGGCCGGCGTCCTCCGGTTCCGGGATGACATTGGAGAGGACCGGACCCTGGTCCGGAATCCACTGAATGTAGCCAATGCCCACCTCAAGCGGCTCCGCCAGGGCACTGTTGGAAAGCACAGTGGCAGCGAGCAGGCCGGTAAAGGCTTTGAGGTAGCGATGTGGCATAGATAATCTCCGTTCTTGTTGTCCTTCTCTCGAGGATAGAGAAGCCCTATACCCGCCGAAATATTCAGAAAGTAGGAATCTGTCGGTACTAAAGGATGAGATTTCCTCCTCGACACCTCGCGTCTACTACCAAGGAACTAAGCCAAAACCCCCAAAGTGGCATTCGGATCGGGCAGTGGTGTTCCTAGACTGGGGATAAGCAGGTTGGCGTCCGATAAAACCAATAGCCAACGCACGGGGATTCAAAAACAGAGGTAGCAACAATGACCACGTCCTTTTCACTTAGCACGCTGCTGGCAGCTGTCCTATTCGGAGTTGCCGGTCTGGTAATGGCTCATGGCAATGTGACCCCACAGGAGGTGGACACCGGTAATCTTCCTGAGTTGGGCGACGAGGTGCGTTCCGAAAACCCCTTCCGGAAGGGCAACGAATACGGTGAGCACAACGCCCAGGCGATAGAAGTGGGTGAGAGTGCCTACGCCGGTAACTGCGCCGGCTGCCATGGTATCCGCGCCATGTCCGGTGGCCTGACGCCGGATCTGCGGGAACTGACCGAGTGGGATGACGAGTACTACGTCAACCGTGTACTTAATGGCACCGACCGTGGCATGCCCGCCTGGAAGAAAACCCTGGATCAGAATGCCATATGGGCCATAAGGACCTATGTGGAGTCCCTGCCCAAGCCGGAATAATGGTTCCGCATATCACGATTGGAAGCCTGAACCCGGGCCGGCCCTGTGCCGGCCTGACGTCGTTGGGGAGAAATCAATGAAAGTACTGTCCCGTATCCTCGTACTGATGTTGCTCTGTCAGGTCGCCTTTGCACAGGAAATTGACGACGGCGATCCGCTGCTCAACCGCCCGGCGGAGCGAACCTACGACATTATCCGGGAGTCCGGTTACCTGAAAGTGGGTGTCTACGAGAACTTCCCGCCGTATTCGTACCAGGTGGATGGCGAGCCCCGGGGAATCGATGTGGAGGTCGGCAAGCGGATTGCGGAGGAAATGGGTGTTGAATTCAAGGTGCACTGGATTGTTCCCGACGAAAGCCTGGGTGACGACCTGCGGAACAACGTCTGGAAGGGGCATTACCTGGCCAAGCGCCGACTGGCCGACGTGATGATGCGCGTACCCTACGACAAGCAGTATGCGTACATGCAGGATTCCACCGGCGAATACATCAATGAGCAAGTGGTGCTGTTTGGCCCGTATCAGCAGGAAACCTGGCAGATTGCCTTCAACCCGGAAACGCTTGATGGCGTCGACACCGTTGCTAAGTTCCAGTACCACCCCATCGGCGTGGAGATCGACACCCTGCCGGACTTTTACCTGAGCTCCGGGCTGCAAGGCCGCATGCGGGACCAGGTCAGACATTACCCCAATGTGCGCAAGGCTTTCGAAGCCATGCGTGAGGGCACGGTCAGCGCCGTCATGGGTATGCGCGCAGAGATCGACCATGAACTGGGGCACCCGGAAAACGAGGAATTCCGGCTGGCGGGCAATGGCTTCCCCGGCATCGGCAAGCAGGTCTGGGATGTGGGTATGGCCATCAAGCATACCCATCGCCAGTTGGGCTATGCGATCGAAGCCATTATCAGTGAGATGGTCAAATCCGGTGAGATGCAATCCCTGTTCTCGGAGTTGGGCCTCCGCTACGGCGTTCCCCAGTACTACCGGGAATTTCTCAGCGACGAAGCATTGGCAAAAGCCGAGGGCCAGCCCTAACGATGCCCTCGCGGGCCCTGCTTGGGAAAGTAGTAATACCAAGTGATGAGAAAACCAGTGCCGGGGGGTAATTGTTGGTTTTTGCGCCAGAGCGAAGAATCTCCACAGAGGCGGGAAAAGTTCCCGGTTCGCCCAAAAACGGAAACAAGAGAACCGACAACAAGAGAATTGGAGAGCGCAACATGAGAACAAACAAGTTCGGGATTCGCATTGCCACCAGCGCCCTTGCGCTGGCGGTGTCGTACGGGGCCCATGCGGTTACCGACGAAGACATCATGAACGATCACAAAACCCCCGGGGACATCGTCAGCTACGGCATGGGCACCCAGGGTCAGCGGTACAGCATTATTGACGACCTCAATACCAACAATGTGCAGCACCTTCAGCCAGTTTGGGCATTTTCCTTTGGCAGCGAGAAAATGCGTGGTCAGGAGTCCCAGCCGCTGATCAAGGACGGTGTGATGTACGTAACCGCCTCCTATTCCCGTGTGTATGCCATCGATGCCAGGACCGGCGAGGAAATCTGGCAGTATGACGCGCGCCTGCCAGACGGCATCATGCCCTGCTGTGACGTGGTTAACCGGGGTGTTGCCCTGTACGACGACAAAGTTATCTTCGGTACCCTCGACGCCAAACTGGTCGCCCTGAATAAAGACACTGGCAAGCCAATGTGGATCAAGAAGGTGGCCGACTATCAGGCTGGTTATGCCATTACCGCCGCGCCCATTGTGGTCAAGGGCAAAGTGATTACCGGGGTTTCCGGTGGTGAATTCGGTATTGTCGGCAAGGTGGAAGCCTATGACGCAAATACGGGTGAGCTGGTCTGGACGCGTCCGACCGTCGAGGGCCACATGGGGTACGTCTACAAAGATGGCAAGGCCGTCGAGGCCGGTATTTCTGGTGGCAAGCCCGGCCAGACCTGGCCTGGTGATATGTGGAAAAACGGCGGGGCGGCCCCTTGGCTGGGTGGCACCTATGACCCGGACACCGATTCGCTGTTCTTTGGAACGGGCAACCCGGCCCCCTGGAACTCCCACCTGCGCCCCGGCGACAACTTGTTCTCTTCCTCACGTCTGGCGATTGATCCGGATGATGGCCGTATCAAGTGGCACTTCCAGACCACGCCCCACGATGGCTGGGATTACGACGGTGTGAACGAGCTGATTTCCTTCAACTACCAGGAAAACGGCAAGACCATCAAAGCCGCGGCAACCGCTGACCGCAACGGCTTCTTCTACGTACTGAATCGTGAGAATGGCGATTTCATTCGTGGCTTCCCGTTTGTGGACAAGATTACCTGGGCCGAAGGTCTGGATCCGGAGACTGGTCGCCCCATCTTCGCGGAGGGCGGTCGCCCGGGTGATCCTTCCGCCATGGAAGGAAACAAGGGTGAAGTAGTGGTAGCGCAGCCTGCATTCCTCGGTGGCAAGAACTGGATGCCAATGGCGTTCAGCCAGGAAACCGGCCTGTTCTACGTACCGTCCAATGAGTGGTCGATGGATATCTGGAACGAGCCGGTTTCCTACAAGAAAGGCGCTGCCTTCCTGGGTGCGGGCTTTACCATCAAGCCGGCAAATGAAGAATATATCGGCGTACTGCGTGCGATGGATCCCAAAACCGGCGAGGAAGTCTGGCGCTATGAAAACACCGCTCCGCTTTGGGGTGGCGTGATGACAACGGCCGGTAACCTCGTCTTTACCGGTACACCGGAAGGCTATCTGAAGGCCTTTGACGCCAAGACCGGTGAGGAGTTGTACAAGTTCAACACCGGTTCCGGCGTTGTGGGCACACCAGTCACCTGGACCATGGACGGTGAGCAGTATGTCTCCGTGGCTTCAGGCTGGGGCGGCGCGGTTCCGCTTTGGGGTGGTGAAGTGGCCAAGGTGGTGAAGGACTTTAACCAGGGTGGCATGGTCTGGACCTTCAAGCTGCCGAAGGATCGTGTTGCCAGCAACTGATCCGACAACGCCATGTCCGATGCTCTATCGGTCTGACAGGGGCTGCCTCCGGGCGGCCCCTGGCTTTTCCTCCCCAGATTTTCAATGGCAGTAGCCCTTCCCGAAAGCACAACGTTCACTGCAAGGCCTTTCAGGCTTAATCAAATGATTATATGATGCTTTAATCAAATGATTAAACTGCGGGGTGGCAGTGGAAATGACTAGTGGAAATGACTAAGGGAAGACTGCAGCATCGGAACACAAAGCTATCCTGGCGGGTGAGCGCCGGTAAGCTCTACCGGAAGGCAACCGGGGTCTTTGCGATGCTTCTCGTGGTCGGATGTTCCCCGGCCCACGAAGCTCCGGATGCCCCGTCTGCTCCACGCCTTGTAGACGTGGCGACGGTGCAGCTGGCCCGTTCAGTTTCCCGCGTTACTTTGCCGGGCCGCATCCGGCCTAACCAGGAAACCACGCTGAGTTTTGAGGTGCCTGGCCAGGTGGAACACCTGGGCCTGGAGGTCGGTGATACGTTTCAGCAGGGTGACACGTTGGCCAGGCTTGATGGCGGCCGTTACCGGCTGGCGTATGAGCGCAGCCAGGCAGCCGAGGAGGAGGCCCGAATTGGCCTTGCCGATGCCCAGCGAGAACTGCAGCGGCTGATAGCGCTGCGGCAGGGCGGCCACACCAGCCAGGCGACGCTTGATAACGCAGAGGCGGCAGTGGCTGGCGCCCGGGCCCGGGTGAATTCCGCCGTGGCGTCCCGGAAACTGGCCCGGCGGGATCTGAAACAAACATCTCTCCAGGCTCCGTTCAGCGGTACGGTCGCCCGTCGGAGCGCCGAGCCCGGGCAACGGGTGACAGCAAACCAGGTGGTCCTGGGCCTGGTCTCGAGCGATGGCGGTTTTGATGTGTTGACCCATGTTCCGGAGAATTTGATCGGCCGGATTCAACCGCAAAGCCAACAGACAGTGACAGTGCCCGCCCTGGATGCAGCCCAGGCGACGGCCCGGGTACAACACATCGGGACGTCTGCGTCTTCCGCGAATCAATACCCGGTCATACTCCGCGTAACCGGGCCAGTGCCCGGGCTCCGTTCCGGCATGACGGCTGAAATCACCTTCGAAATGGCTGCCGCCGATAACGCAGCGACACCTGCGGGTGCTTTCCAGGTGCCACTGACATCCCTGGTGTACCCGGCGAACAGCAAACCTCAGGTTCTGCGGCTGGACGACGCCAACCAACTGCGACCGGTGACCGTGACGGTGCACTCTGTGGAGAATGGCGTTGCCGTGGTTACCGGCGAATTCAGGGTCGGGGAACGGATAGTCGCTCGCGGCGTTGAATTCGTTTCAGTGGGGGAGCGGGTCAGCGTTTTGGGCCAGGGCCCGCAGCGGCTCCATTGAGGTGAGCATGAATCTGTCCCAGCTCGCTTTCCGTTACCGCCCGGTCGTCCTGCTGGCCGTGGTGGCCGCCATGCTGTTTGGCGCCTTCAGTTACGTCTCTCTACCCACCCGGGAAGATCCCGGTATTACCGTCCGTGAGGCTGTGGTCAGCACCCGCTACGCCGGACTGCCCGCCGAGCAGGTGGAGGAATGGATCACCAAGCCGCTGGAAACCCGGATTCGCCAGGTCTCAGAAGTGGAACACATACGGTCCACCTCCCTTCGCGGCCAATCGTTGATTCATGTCGAGATCCAGGATCGCTACTTCAATCTGGCGCAGATATGGGATGACGTTCGCCAGAAGGTGGACGACGCCCGCAGCCAGTTGCCAGAGGGCACCGAGGCACCGGTCCTGAACGACGATTTCGGTGACGTGGCAGTGGTCACCGCAGCGCTCACCTCAAACCAGTTCAGTCAGGCCGAGCAGTTGCAGATTGCCGAGCATGTGCAGGCCCGGCTGTATGGCGTGGAGGGGACCCGCAAGGTGGCGTTGCTCGGTGTACAGCCGGAGCGTATCTACATTGATATCAGCGACTCCCGCCTTGCCACCCTGGGGCTGACACCGGTGCGACTGGCCTCTCAGCTCAGCGATCGCAATGTACTGTCACCGGCAGGTGTTATGGAATCCGGTGAACAGCGGCTGGCGTTACAGGTCTCCGGGGAATTCCCGGATCTGGATGCCTTGCGGGCGGCAGACATCCGCTTGCCCGATGGGGGCAGCATCCGCCTGGGAGACCTGGGGGCGGTAACCCGGGGGTACCTCGACCCTCCCACCAACACCGCTTACCACAACGGCGAACGCGCCATCGTTTTCGCCATATCCATGGCCGATGGTTACAGCGTGTTGGACTACGGCGCTGCAATAAAGGCACGCCTGGCTGACATCGAGGCCAGTCTGCCGGCGGGCTATGTCCTGGATATCATGACTTTCCAGGCGGACCAGGTGGCCAATGCGGTCTATGGCGTCAGCCTCAGTGTGGTACAGACCCTGGCCATTGTGCTGGCGGTGGTGGTGCTGTTCCTGGGTGTTCGTACCGGCCTGATCGTCGGCTCAACCGTGCCGGCGGTGATGCTGGTGACCCTGGCATTGATGGGCCTCGCCGACATGACCCTGCAGCGCATGAGCCTTGCGACCCTGGTGATCGCCCTGGGGTTGTTGGTGGACAACGCGATCGTGGTTGCAGAGGACTTCAAGGTCCGGTTGGCCGAGGGGCTGTCCCGCGAGGCTGCGTTGAAGCAGACCGGGGGCGAACTGGCCATGCCTCTGCTGTCCTCCACGCTGACCACCATCCTTGTATTCCTGCCACTGATGCTGGCTGAGCATGTGGCTGGGGAGTACACCCGGTCGATATCCCTGGTGATTGCGCTGTCGTTGCTGACCTCCTGGCTGCTATCGCTGACGGTGGTGCCGATCTGGTGTCACCGGTTTATGAAGCGCCCAGAGGATCATCGGTCGGATGTATCGGGCCAGGATGATCTGGCGCCGGCGGCGCTGTCGGACCGCCTGTTCAAGACTATGTCCAGTGGCTACGAGACAGTGCTCAGGCGCTGCCTGCGTCATCGCCCGCTGTTCCTGGCGGTGGTGGTGGCTTTGCTGGCGCTGGGCATTGGATTGATGCAGGTTGTGCCCAAGAAGTTCTTCCCCGATTCCGATCGTCGACAGGTACTGGTCTACCTGAACCTGCCATCAGACACCGCACCCTCCACAACGGATCAGCAGGTTCAGGCGGTCAGCCGGGCGCTCACCGAATCCCTGGGTGATCGGCTCACCGGGGTGGCGGCGTACGCTGGATTTGGTGGGCCCAGGTTTGTGCTGTCATTGACGCCCATTGATCCTGCGCCGAACAAGGGTTTCCTGGTGCTGAATGTGGCAAAGCGGGACCAGGTGGCGCCGGTAATGAACGCTGTAAGGCGACTGCTGGCCCGGGAGTTCCCACAACTTTCCTCACAGGTAACCCGAATGTTCCTCGGGCCGTCGGATTCCAACCTGTTGGAGATCCTGGTCAAGGGCCCGGACCGGGAGGTGTTGTACGACACTGCCGCCAAAGTGGCGGCGGAGCTCCGTTCAATGCCGGGAGCCAGGGATGTCCGGCAGAGTTGGGAAGCGCGCATCCCGTCATTGCGCATCCAGGTGAATCAGGCCCAGGCCGATCGCGCCGGGGTCACGTCCGCCGACATTGCCAGCTCGTTAAAAGGCGCCGTCGACGGCCATCCGCTTAGCCAGCTGCGGCAGGGTGACACGTTGGTGCCCATTGTGTTGCGCTACCCGCAGGATGTCAGAATGCGGTTGGAGCGACTGAAATCTCTGATGGTCTATCCCATGAGCGGCAGCGGACCGGGCGTTCCCCTGAACCAAGTGGCGCAAATCAGGCTGGATGACGGCTACTACCGGATCGACCGGCACGATCTGGTGCGGGCCATTACCATCGAAGGACGAAATGATGCCCTGACCGCCGAGGATATGGTGCCGCACATTGCCCCGGCCCTGGAATCCCTGGAAGCCTCTTTGCCGCCAGGGCACTGGATTGAGTTTAATGGCGTGGTGGTCCAGTCCGCCGAAGGGCAGGCGGCAATGCAGGCCAACCTGCCGCTGTGCCTGGGTTTGATCCTGATCCTGCTGGTGGCGCAGTTCAACTCCTACAAACGCCCACTGCTGATCGTGGTCACGATTCCGCTGGTAGTACTTGGGGTATCGGTTGGCCTGCTGGTGTTGCGGGCGGATTTCGGATTCATGGTCCTGCTGGGGATCTACAGCCTGGCGGGTATCATCATCAACAATGCCATCGTGCTTATTGAACGGATCGACCGTGAACGCCGAAGCGCCGGGCTCTCCCTACGCGAGGCGGTAATCCGGGCCTCGGTCCGGCGGCTGCGGCCCATTGTTATGTCCGCAGCCACCACCATCCTCGGACTGTTGCCGCTGATCATCGGCAAAGACCCGCTGTTCTACGCCATGGCCAGTGCCATGGCTTTCGGCCTGGGCCTGGGAACCGTGATGAGCCTGGGCGTGGTGCCGGTCTTGTACACCTACTTTTTTGCCCGCGAATCAGGGAAGATGCCCACAGTAACCGAGACAACCTAGTGCATTGAGGGGATGGCTGTGGCAAACGAACCGGGCAGGCTCGAGGATGAAACCGCCTATAAACTGATTCTGGCCGGCATGGACCTGTTTGGCCAATACGGCTTCAAAGGCACGACCACCCGTATGATCGCTGAAGCTGCCGGTTCCAATATCGGGTCCATCGCCTATTACTTCGACAACAAAACGGGTCTTTACCTGGCGATCGCCCGGCATATCGCCCGGCGTATGAGGGAAGTTTTCGGTTTCCAGGGCGACCAATCCACTCCAGATACGCTTGATCGCGGCCAGGCGCTGGCTCAACTGGAAATCATTGTCCGGCGTATGGTTCACCAGTTCGCAGAAGCCCCGGAAGCCCGCCGCTGGCTCATGCTGGTGATCCGGGAACAGGCCAACCCAACCGCGGCCTTCGATATCCTCTACGAGGAAACCTTCGAACGGGTCCACATCCACCTGACCCGCCTGATTGCGGTCGTGATGGACCGGTCACCCGACGAACGTCGGGTGATTATTGAGGCCCACACGGTGATGGGCCAGATCGTCTTCTTCCTGGTCGCTCGCTTTCCACTGCTCCGCCGCCTCGGCCTGGAGGGGGAATTCCCTCCGGAGGTGGTGGAAACCGCCGAACAGGTGGTTATTTCCCATCTCCACGCCCTGGCACCGCGATAACTGGCAGCGTCCTCCGGTACCTGGCCTTTGCGCATCGGCGAGCGGGATTGATGGGCAATTGTTAATCGCCACAGTTTCCCGGCACTGAACGCAGTGCTGCCGCGGCCCTTATGCCATCTACTACCAAGGGAGGAGTTTTTCACCTCCATCGAATCATTCAACTATCCGGTGCTGGGGTCTACATTGAATGGGTAAACGCGCAAGGCCGCGTTGTCCTGCGACAAACACAACAAGAGGTCGAGACCATGATCTACGCACAACCCGGTAAGGAAGGCTCCGTCGTCTCCTTCAAACCCCGTTACGAGAACTACATCGGCGGCGAGTGGGTCGCCCCTGTCAAAGGCCAGTATTTTGAAAACATCACCCCGGTGACCGGTGATGTGATCTGTGAAATTCCCCGCTCCCAGGCCGAAGATATCGATCTGGCCCTGGACGCCGCCCACAAGGCCGCGTCGGCCTGGGGCAAGACCTCGACCACCGAGCGCTCCAACATCCTGTTGAAAATTGCCGATCGCATTGAGCAGAACATTGAGATGCTCGCAGTTGCCGAAACCTGGGACAACGGCAAGGCCGTACGTGAAACCATCAACGCCGACCTGCCGTTGGCGGTGGACCACTTCCGTTACTTCGCCGGCTGTATCCGCGCCCAGGAAGACACGTCCAGCTCCATCGACAACAACACCGTTGCCTATCACTACCACGAGCCACTAGGCGTCGTGGGCCAGATCATTCCCTGGAACTTTCCGCTGCTGATGGCAGTCTGGAAGCTGGCTCCCTGCCTTGCAGCAGGTAACTGCACAGTGATGAAGCCGGCCGAGCAGACACCGGCCAGTATCCTGATCCTGATGGACCTGATCGGCGACCTGCTGCCACCGGGTGTGGTCAACATCGTCAACGGTTACGGCATCGAAGCCGGCCAGGCCCTGGCCACCAGCAAGCGCATCGCCAAGATTGCGTTCACTGGCTCCACGCCGGTGGGTGCTCATATTCTCAAGTGCGCTGCCGAGAACATCATTCCGTCCACCGTGGAACTGGGCGGCAAGTCCCCCAACATCTATTTCTCCGATGTGATGAAGGCCGAGCCGGAGTTCATCGACAAGTGCGTGGAAGGCCTGGTGCTGGCGTTCTTCAACCAGGGCGAAGTCTGTACCTGTCCGTCCCGTGCCCTGGTGCAGGAAGACATGTACGACGAGTTCATGGCCAAGGTTATCGAACGCACCAAGTCTATCAAGCGCGGTAACCCGCTGGATACCGATGTACAGGTGGGCGCCCAGGCCAGCAAGGAGCAGTTCGACAAGATCATGTCCTACCTCGAGATCGGCAAGCAGGAAGGCGCGGAAGTGCTGACCGGCGGCGGTCGTGAGGAAATGGAAGGTGATTACAACAACGGCTTCTATATTCAGCCCACGCTGTTTAAAGGCAAGAACAACATGCGTGTGTTCCAGGAGGAAATCTTCGGCCCGGTGGTGGGTGTCACCACCTTCAAGGACGAGGAAGAAGCCCTGGCCATTGCCAACGACACCGAGTTTGGTCTGGGCGCCGGCCTGTGGACCCGCGACATCAACCGTGCCTATCGCATGGGCCGCGCCATCCAGGCAGGCCGTGTGTGGACCAACTGTTACCACCAGTACCCGGCTCATGCCGCCTTTGGTGGTTACAAGAAGTCCGGTGTTGGCCGCGAGAACCACAAGATGGCACTGGACCATTACCAGCAGACCAAGAACCTGCTGGTCAGCTACGACATCAACCCGCTGGGTTTCTTCTGAGCCCGGCAAGGCAATGACTGTTGTGCCCGGGCCTACCCACACGGGCCCGGTGGCGAGCAAGCACACGGATGTGCACATTTTTCCCGGTGACTGGCCGGGGTGTATGGGTTTTCCTGCCATTCTTCAGGCCCTTCCCAGGGCCTTTTTTTGTTTCCGTGCCGGCATCCAGGGATGGTCCGAAAGGATGAATTCCCGCACCCGGATCGGCCAAAAATCAGTGCCAAAGTACCATATTTGCCCCTCCAGAGACTGGGTAGGATTGAGAGTGAGTTACCGGAAAGCCGGCTAACGGATCCTGAATGCCACAACAATCATCACAAGAGGAAAGCATCATGTGGACCAAACCAGCCTATGAAGACCTGCGGATCGGCTTCGAAGTCACCATGTACTTCGCCAACCGCTGAGAAGAGATGGCCAGCCACGATGCGCTGGCCGTTTTGCTTCAGGAGTCTTCCTCATGCAGATTCGTATACTCGGTTCCGCGGCCGGAGGTGGCTTTCCCCAGTGGAACTGCAACTGCGACAATTGTGACGGTTTCCGTAAAGGCGCCCTGAACGCCAGCGCCCGTACCCAGTCGTCCGTTGCTATCAGTGACGATGGCGTCAACTGGATTCTGTGTAATGCCTCCCCGGATATTCGTGCCCAACTGGCCTCTTTCGATGCCATGCAGCCCGCCCGCGCCTTGCGTGATACCGGCATCGGTGCCGTGCTGCTGATCGACAGTCAGGTGGATCACACCACCGGCCTGCTGATGCTGCGTGAAGGATTGCCGCTGGATGTCTGGTGCACGGCCCGGGTTCATGAAGACCTCAGTACCGGCTTCCCGCTGTTCCGCATGCTTTCGCACTGGAACGGTGGCCCCCAGTGGCATGAGGTGCCCTGTACCGATCAGCAGTCCTTCACCATTCCCTGCGCGCCATCCCTGCGCTTGACGGCCATTCCGTTGCTGAGTAACGCGCCGCCTTATTCGCCGCGCAGGAACAACCCACATCCTGGAGACAATATCGGGTTGTTCATAGAAGACACCCGCAGCGGCGAAACGGCGATGTACGCGCCGGGCCTGGGTCAGCCGAATGAACAGATCCTGCAATGGATGCGTAAGGCCGATACCCTGCTGGTGGATGGCACCGTATGGCACGATGACGAAATGCTGCGTTGCGAAGTGGGTACGCGAACCGGGCAGGAGATGGGACACCTGGCCCAGAGTGGTCCCGGCGGAATGATCGAAGTGCTGGATACCATGCCGGCCCGCCGGAAGATCCTTATCCACATCAATAACACCAACCCCATTCTGGACGAAGACTCGCCCGAGCGGGCCGTGCTGGCAAAACACGGCATTGAGGTATCTTTTGACGGAATGCATCTGGACATGGCGGTGCCCACATGAACGCAATCGCGACCCCGGTGATGAACCGCAGGGACTTCGAGCAGGCCCTGCGCGCCAAGGGCCAGTATTACCACATTCATCACCCGTACCATAAAGCCATGTACGGCGGTGATTGCACGCCGGAACAGATCCGGGGCTGGGTGGCCAACCGTTACTACTACCAGATCAATATTCCCCGCAAGGATGCCGCCATCATGGCCAACTGCCCGGATGCGTCGGTACGCAGGCTTTGGCTGCAGCGGGTGCTGGATCATGACGGCCACAGTGACGACGAGGGTGGTATCGAGGCCTGGCTGAGCCTGGCCGAAGCGGTGGGACTGTCCCGCGAGGATGTGGTCGACCAGCGCCATGTGCTGCCCGGAGTACGCTTTGCGGTGGATGCCTACCTGAACTTTGCCCGCCGGGCCACCTGGCAGGAAGCGGCCTGTTCATCATTAACGGAGCTGTTTGCGCCGGAGATCCACCAGTCCCGGCTCGACAGCTGGCCGCAGCATTACCCCTGGATCAGGACCGATGGCTATACCTATTTCCGTAAGCGCCTGTCGGAAGCACGCCGCGACGTGGAGCACGGGCTCAGCATAACCCTGGATCATTTCACCACGGCGGCACAGCAGGCCCGTGCCCTGGAAATCCTTCAATTCAAACTGGATATCTTATGGTCGATGTTGGATGCCCTGACTATGGCTTATCAGCACCGGACGCCACCGTATCATACCGTCACCGACCAGCCCGTGTGGCACCGAGGGCTGTGATGACGTTGGCCATGGAACAGACACCTCGCCTGCGCCCGGGCTTCCGCTTCCAGTGGGAGCCGGCCCAGAATGCCCATGTGTTGCTGTATCCGGAGGGCATGGTGCGGCTGAACGACAGCGCCGGTGCGGTGCTGAAGGAAGTGGACGGGCAGCGCACGGTGGCGGACATAGTGGAGACCCTGGAGCAGCAGTTCCCGGAGGCGGGGTCGCTGGCGGAGGATGTCGGTGACTTCCTGAAAGACGCCGAACAACAACACTGGATACTGTTCACATGAACGGCCATCACGCCATGCCCGCCGGTGATCGCCCCGGTATCGGCCCGCCACTGTGGTTGCTGGCGGAGCTGACCTACCGTTGTCCGCTGCAATGCCCTTACTGCTCCAACCCGCTGGATTTCGCCCAGACCGAGCAGGAACTGACCACCGAGGAGTGGGTGCGGGTGCTGCGCCAGGGGCGTGAAATGGGCGCGGCGCAACTGGGGTTTTCCGGTGGCGAACCGCTGGTGCGCCCAGATTTACCGGAGCTGATCGCGGAGGCCCGGCAACTGGGGTACTACACCAACCTGATCACCTCCGGGCTGGGGCTCACCGAGGCCAAGGTGAAAGCCTTCCGCGATGCCGGCCTGGACCACATCCAGGTGAGCTTCCAGGCCTCGGACCCGGAGCTGAACAACGCCGTTGCTGGTTCCCGCAAGGCCTTCGACCAAAAGCTGGCCATGGCCCGGGCCGTGAAGGAAGCGGGCTACCCCATGGTGCTCAACTTCGTGATCCACCGCCACAACATCCACCAGATGGGCGATATCATCAGCCTCTGCGAGCGGCTGGGTGCGGACTATGTGGAGCTGGCCACCTGCCAGTATTACGGCTGGGCTTTCCAGAACCGCGAAGGGCTGATGCCCTCAAAGGCGCAGTTACAAACCGCCGAGGCCGAAGTGAATGCGTATCGCGAGCGGTTGGCTGAGAGTGGCTCGGCCATGAAGCTGATTTTCGTCACACCGGACTACTACGAAGAGCGCCCAAAAGCCTGCATGAACGGCTGGGGCAGCCTGTTCCTTACCGTTGCCCCAGATGGCGCCGCCTTGCCGTGCCACAGCGCTCGACTGCTGCCCATCGAATTTCCCAATGTGCGGGAATCCTCGTTACACTCCATCTGGTATGACAGCCCGGGTTTCAATCACTACCGGGGAGACAGCTGGATGCCGGAGCCCTGCCGCTCCTGCGATGAAAAAGACAAGGACTTTGGCGGCTGCCGTTGCCAGGCCTACCTGCTGACCGGCAATGCCGACAACGCCGACCCGGTATGCAGCAAATCGCCCCACCATGACCGCATCCTTGCCGCCCGCAAGGCGGCGGACCACGCCACTGCCGGGCTGGAGGAGCTGACCTATCGCAACGCCAACAACTCCCGGTTGTTCTTCAGGGGCTGACGCTTCGGATACGTCACGGTTTTCACCGCTTTCGGCAGAGCAGGCCTCCGCTGCATTAACCCAGAGAGGGCCGCTAACGGCATCACGGGCAGGTGTTTTCTGGCTGGAGTTTGATCCGGACAGTGGCAACAACCTGCTCCGGAAGGCAGGTAAAGAAAACCCTCAATGGGTGACTGCCCCGGATTTCGCTATTCGCAGCCAGGTTAATGGTTATGGCGGTGGCGCCTTATGCGCCGGGCCGGACGCCGCGTTTGCGGTTGAGGCGTCCCAACAACAGATTCATCGTATCGATCCGGAAACCGGCATCACAAAAGCGGTAACGCAGGACCCGGACGCCAGCTTTGGCGGGCTGGTGTGGGACGCTTGTCATCATCGTGTCCTGGCAGTACGTGAATGCGCGGGACGCCAGCAGTTGGTGGCAGTCCGGGACCACAACGAGGTTTTGCCGCTACACGACAGCGAGGATTTTTACAGTGCGCCGGCGCTGTCTGCCAGCGGTAAGCAGATGGCCTGGGTGTGCTGGTCGCTACCGGATGTGCCCTGGGTGAGGTCTGTTCTCTGGGTCGCGGATGTTGATGAGGACGGCACGTTGGTTCACACCCGTTGCTGGCCGACACCCGCTGAGGGCAGTGTCCAGCAGCCGGTGTTCGACGGTGAAAAACTGCACGTGTTGTCGGATCACGAGGGCTGGTGGCAGCCATGGCGAGTTTCTTTCGAAGACGGCCAGGCCAACTGGACCTGTCTGGACACGACAGCGGCGGATCACGCCAGTGCGCCCTGGCAACTGGGCGAGCGCCATTACTGCGAGCTTGGTCAGGATGGCTGGGCCCGGGTGCGTTACATGGACGGGGTCGGGGAACTATGGCTGAAGCGGCCCGCTGGCTCATCGCCCGGAAAGATTGCCCCGGACTTTACCGACTTTCGCCATCTTGTGGTCCAAAACGACCAGCTATATTGCATCGCCCGGTCGGCGACCCGGCTTGACTCGATATTGGCAGTGGACGTTGCAACTGCCCAGGTCCGCATTCTTGCGGGTAATGAAACGCCGTTCCCTGATGTGCCAATCATTGCCCCTGAAGCCTTTCAGGTTCCGCCATCGAAGGGTGTGAGCGAAGAGGTGGGCGGGTTCTGGTATCCGCCCGTTGAAGGCTGGTCCGAAAGCGATCCACCGCCAACGATCCTGATCGCCCATGGTGGGCCCACATCGACGGCCTGGCCGGTATTCCATCCACAGGTTCAGTTCTGGTGCCATCACGGGTTTGCCGTGGCGGAGGTCAACTACCGCGGCAGTTCCGGGTTTGGCCGCCATTTTCGTATGGCGCTGGCCGGTAACTGGGGACAGGCGGATGTGGAGGACATGGAGCGAGCCGCAGACTACCTCGCAGCCGTTGGCAAGGCTGACGCCCGGCGGCTGTTTATCCAGGGCCGTAGCTCCGGTGGTTACACGGCCTTGATGGCCATGACCCACAGCCAGCGCTTCCGGGCCGGGGCCAGCCTGTTTGGAGTCAGTGATCCGGCTCGTTTGCGGGAGCTGACACACCGATTCGAATCGGGCTACCTCGACTGGCTGCTGGGCTCGCCGGAGCAGTTTCCCGAGCGCTGGCATGAGCGCACGCCGGTGCGGCAGTCGCATCGCATTCGCAGGCCGATGATATTCTTCCAGGGAGGGCAGGACCGGGTGGTGGTACCCGAGCAAACCCGGGCGATGGTGGGGGAGCTTGAACGGAATGGCCAGGCCGTTGAACTCTGGTGGTTCGAGGAAGAAGGGCACGGTTTCCGGCAACGTCACAATCAGGTTTCGCTGCTCAGGAACCTACTGGCGTTCTATCAGCGGAATAGCCAAAAGTGCGATGATGGCGGTTAGCAGTTCAGGTAAACTTGAGCCCTATATAACAACAACGGCAACGCTGAAGAGAACGCCCATGAGCTACGATATTTCCGCTCTGCGCAAGTTTGTTTCCCCCGAAATCGTTTTTGGTGCCGGCTCCCGCAAGGCAGTGGCCAACTTCGCCAGCAACTTCGGTGCCCGGCACGTGTTCCTGGTATCGGACCCCGGCGTGGAGAAGGCCGGCTGGGTGGCGGAAATCATGGACATCCTGGTGACGGCGGGCCTTCGTGTCACGCTCTTTACCGGTGTTTCCGCCAACCCGAAGGTGGAGGAAGTCATGGCCGGGGCAGAGCTCTACCGGTCCAACGAGTGTGACGTGATCGTCGCCATCGGCGGCGGCAGCCCCATGGATTGCGCCAAGGGTATTGGTATCGTCAGCGCCCATGGCCGGAATATCCTTGAGTTCGAAGGGGTGGATACCATCACCTCGCCATCGCCGCCGATGATCCTGATTCCCACCACCGCCGGCACGTCCGCCGACGTGTCCCAGTTTGCGATCATTTCCGACCCTAACCGTCGCTTCAAGTTCTCCATCATCAGCAAGGCGGTGGTGCCGGACGTATCGCTGATTGACCCGGAAGTGACGGAAACCATGGACGCCTACCTGACCGCCTGCACCGGGGTTGATGCCATGGTGCACGCGATCGAGGCCTATGTTTCCACCGGCAGCGGGCCGCTCACTGACACCAACGCACTGGAAGCAATCCGGCTGATCAATCGCAACCTGGAGCCACTGGTGCTGAATACGGCAAACGTGCACCTGCGGGAGCAGATCATGCTGGCCTCGATGCAGGCAGGGCTGGCGTTCTCCAATGCCATACTGGGCGCGGTTCACGCCATGTCCCACAGCCTGGGTGGCTTCCTTGATTTGCCCCATGGCCTCTGCAATGCGTTGCTGCTGGAACATGTGGTGGCCTATAACTACACCTCAGCCGAAGACCGCTTCCAGAGAGTGGCCGAAGCCATGGATATCGATACCCGCGGCATGTCAAAACCGGTGATCAAGCGGCGACTGATGGAACGGATCATTACTCTGAAACAGGCGGTGGGCCTGGAAGCGAAGCTCGGTAAGCTGGGGGTGACCACCTCCGATATTCCCTATCTGTCGGGGTTTGCATTGCAGGATCCCTGCATCCTCACCAATCCCCGCAAATCCTCCCGCCGGGATGTCGAAGTCGTTTATGAAGAAGCCCTCTGATTCCAGTGACGCCGATTACGATATCGATGACCTGCTTGGTCTTGGCAGTCAGTCGGTACGCAAGAATTACTACCCGGCGTTGCAGGAACGGATCGATGAACTGGAAAAGGAGCGCAACCGTTACAAGTGGCTGTTTGAGAACGCCCTTCATGGAATTTTCCAGGCCAATCTCAGGGGCGGTTTTGTGGCCGCCAACCCTGCCATGGCCCGTATCTGCGGTTATGAAAGCGCCGATGCCCTGATAACCGGAGTCATACGCTTGCGTGAGCAGCTGTTCTGCAGTTCCGGCGAGTTTGATGCCATCCGCCAGGAGCTGTTGGACAACGGCAGCCTCAGCGCCCGGGAAACCCGGCTGCGGCGTGCGGACAACACGCCGGTGCAGGTGGCGATCACACTGTTGCGGCGCCCGGACCTGGGCCCGGAAGTGGTGGAGGCGTTTGTTGCCGACATTACCGAACGTCACCAGGCGCGGGAAAAACTGCGCCAGTTGAACGCCGATCTGGAGCGCCGCGTGGAGGAGCGCACCGACGAGCTGCAGAACGCCAACGTGGTGTTGCGGTACCAGATCGAACAACGGGAAAAGGTAGAGCGGGAACTGGTGGTGGCGGTGGATGCTGCCCGGGAAGCCAATGAGAGCAAGGACAAATACCTGGCGGCTGCCAGCCATGACCTGTTGCAACCCCTGAACGCCGCCCGCCTGCTGGTGTCTGCCCTGATGGACAGCAAACTGCCGGCGGATGAAAACCGCCTGGTGCGGCGCGTGCAGAGGTCGCTGGAGAGCGCCGAGGACCTACTGGCGGATCTGCTGGATATCTCCAAACTGGACCAGAAAGCCATGCAGCCGGATTTTGTCGATACCGAGATTGGCGAGCTGATGCGGGGCCTGGCCCAGGAATTCGAGTTGGTGGCGGAAAATGCGGAACTGAACTTTCGCGTACGGGCGGGGACCGGCCATGTGTGCACGGACCCAAGAATGCTGACGCGGGTACTCAGAAACCTGCTCAGCAATGCCTTTCGCTATACCTCTGAGGGCGGTGTGCTGTTTGCGGCTCGCAAGCGTGGTTCGAATCTGGAGATCGGGGTGTGGGATACCGGCGTGGGCATCGAGCGGGAAAAGCTCGAGGATATCTTCCGGGAGTTTCACCAGATATTGCCCAAGGGCGGCAGCCGCCAGGGTGTGGGCCTGGGGCTGGCCATTGTCGAGCGTATGGTAAGGGTACTGGACTGTGACATCCGGGTGGATTCACACCATGGCAGGGGCTCCTGCTTCAGTGTCCTGATTCCCCTCACTACAGTCACCGAAGCCCCTGCCGGCGGCTTTGGCAAGGAGGCCACCGCAATAGCCCCGGCGTCCTTCGAAGGCCTTCGCGTGCTGGTGATCGATAACGAAGAACCGGTGCAGGAAAGCATGCGGGCGCTGCTGGAGCGATGGGGTTGCGAGGTGGAAACAGCGGGAAGCGCTACCGAGGCCATTGAGCACTGTACCGGTACCGACATCATCCTTGCGGATTTCCACCTGGATGAGAACCTGACCGGTTGCCAGGCAGTGCATACCGTTCGGCACCACTTTGGCGGTGACATACCAGCGGCCATCATTACCGCGGACCGCAGTGACGAAACGCGCAAACTCATCAGCGCCCAGTACCTGCCCGTTCTCAACAAGCCGGTAAAGCCCAACCGCCTGCGAGCACTTATCTCCAGTCTCGTTGCATCCATGAACCAAGGTTTGAAATGACGGTCTACACTTTATTCTGCCAATCATCGTTTTGTCAGGAGAGTGTGCCATGTCCGTTCCCGAAAACGCCCTTACCAATCACGAAGTGACTGTATGCCTGTCTGGCGGTGCCGTCCTCGGGCCCTTCAATGCCACCTGGTCCAGGGACGAGGGCGGCGACGTTCGTGAACTGGTAAGGGAGTACGACGGCTTCCTGCAGGGTGAGAAGCAGCACCGTTTCAAGTTTCACCTGCACGATACCTACACCAACACGGTCCATACCCTGATCCTGAATTTTGATCGGGTTACCGGCATTTGCGACCATGTCAGGTTGAAGTCCCCGCCAAATGGGTAATGCCCACTGGTGGCCAAATAGGAGGATGTCATGACTAATTTCAGGACCGAAAAAGACAGCCTGGGCGAAGTACGAGTTCCCGAAGATGCCCTGTGGGGAGCCCAGACCCAGAGGGCGGTGGAAAATTTCCCGGTTAGCGGCCTGCCGATGCCTCCGGCGTTCATTGCGGCGGTGGTGCGGGTGAAACAGGCGGCTGCGGACGCCAACGCCAGCCTTGGCCTGCTGGATAATGACCTGCGGGATGCGATTGTGGCGGCTGGTGACCGGCTGGTTAATGGTGAATTTGCAGACCAGTTTCCCATTGACCGCTACCAGACCGGCTCGGGTACCAGTACCAATATGAATGTGAACGAGGTCATCGCGACCCTGGCCGGCCAGGATGATGTCGAGATTCACCCCAACGATCACGTCAACATGAGCCAGAGCTCCAATGACGTGATCCCGACGGCGATCCATGTCAGTGCGGTTGCGGGTGTTCACGAACGGCTGATTCCCGCTCTGACCCACCTCTGCGGCATTATCTATGAGCGTGAGGCCCTGTTCGCGGATCAGGTCAAGACCGGTCGCACCCACCTCATGGACGCCATGCCGGTTACCCTGGGGCAAGAACTGAGAACCTGGCGTGAGCAATTGCTGGCCGTTGAAAAGCGGCTTGAGGCCGTAGCTGATGAATTGCTGGCCGTGCCTCAGGGCGGGACCGCGGTCGGCACCGGCGTGAATGCGCTGCATGAGTTTCCGGAGCAGTTCGTTAAATTCCTCAAGTCCAACACCGGCTATCAGTTCCGTTCACTCGAACACAAGTTTGTGGGGCAGAGTGCCATAGATGCGCCGGTAGCCCTGTCGTCCCAGCTTCGGGGACTGGCCATTGTGCTGACCAAGATTGCCAATGACCTGCGGTGGATGAACAGCGGGCCCATTCACGGCCTGGCTGAAATCAGCCTGCCGGCCCTGCAGCCAGGCAGCAGCATCATGCCGGGCAAGGTCAACCCGGTGATTCCAGAGTCCGTGGCCATGGTCGGGGCCCAGGTGATGGGGCTGGACAGTGCTGTTGCCATGGCAGGTCAGTCTGGCAACTTCCAGTTGAACGTGATGCTGCCGTTGGTGGGCGCCAACCTGCTGGACATGATCGATCTGCTCACCAACGCATCCACCATACTTGGCGAGAAGGCGATCCGGGATTTCACTGTGAATGCCGATCACCTGAACGCGGCGGTTGGCAAGAATCCGGTACTGGTCACCGCGCTGAACCCGGAAATCGGTTACAACCTGGCTTCGGACATTGCCAGGGAGGCCTATCAGACCGGGCGGCCAGTGATCGATGTGGCGGAAGAGCGCAGTGGCCTTGGCCGTAACCAGCTGGAGGAGTTGATGGACCCGCTGAAACTGACCAAAGGCGGCATTTCCTGACATCATCCGCCTGACGGGCGGCCCTGACGGAGACTGAGCAGTTTGCTGATTTCTCTCGAGCTCTTCGTGATGCTGGTGCTGGCAAACGGGACACCGGTTGTTGCCGCCCGGCTGTTTGGCCGTCGCTGGTCCGCCCCAGTTGACGGCGGCAGGCTGTGGCGTGATGGTCGGCCGCTGCTGGGAACCAGCAAAACCTGGCGCGGCATTGTGTCCGGAATGCTGGCTTGCGGCCTGTTTGCATTGATTACAGGAATGGGTCTGCTGTTTGGAATGGTGTTTGGATTGCTGGGGCTGGTTGGGGACATGATCAGCAGTTTCATAAAACGCCGTGCCGGGCTTGCCTCCAGCGCCCGGGCAATCGGGCTTGACCAGATCCCCGAAGCGCTGCTGCCAATGATACTGGCGTGGCTGTGGCTAGAGCTTAACGGCTACATCGTTGCCGCTGTAGTAGCGCTTTTTACCCTTTCCAATATTCTGTTGTCGCCGTTGCTGTTTCGGCTCGGCATCCGCCACCAGCCGCACTGAGCCGGGGAATCAGTCGGGACCCCGGGTGAGGGTGTGTATGGTGACTTCCGGCGGGCAGTTCAGGCGCACATTGACCACGGAGGTGCCGGCACCCGGTGAGGTATAGCCCTGCATACCATTTCGTCGCCAGTATCCACGACCGAGCTCCCTCGGGCAGTCGGAATCCAGGGTAACGGGCACGCCCCCTGGAAGACAGATCTGCCCGCCATGAGTATGGCCACACAGAAAGAGGTCATAGCCTGCATGGGCGGCTTCGCGCCAGATCTCCGGCGTATGGCTGAGCAGGATGCTCACACCGCCGGCCGGTATGTGGTCACCAGCCCTGTGCAGGTTGTGGACCTTGTAGAAATGAGCGTCGTCGACACCGGCCAGGTACAGCTTATCGTCTGCCTGTTGGAGCTCGACATGCTCATTCATCAGCAGGTGGTAACCCATGTCCTCAAGGCCCGGTACCATGCGGACACTGTCATGGTTGCCCAGAACCGCGTAAGCCTTCCCGCGGATGGCATCCCGCAGCCTGCCCATACCCTCCATGGCGTTGTCGATTGGGCCCCAGGTAAGGCGCCGGTAATCACCGGTGAGCACGCACACATCGTACTCAAGGGGTTCGATCTGGCGGATGACCGCCTGCAGGTTGGCCTCGTCCATATCCACATGGAGGTCCGTCAGGTGCAGGATCTGGTAGCCTTCAAACGCAGGGGGCAGGTCGGTGACATGAAAACAGTTGTGGACCGTATCCAGCCGGCGGCTGTTGTCCTGGCCCCGCCGGAACAGCCCGGCCAGTTTGAGGCAGGCGCTGATAAACCGTGGCGCTGAGGTGA
Organism: Marinobacter iranensis; assembly: GCF_029207565.1. Taxonomy (GTDB): domain Bacteria; phylum Pseudomonadota; class Gammaproteobacteria; order Pseudomonadales; family Oleiphilaceae; genus Marinobacter; species Marinobacter iranensis. Next base: position 299,412 of record NZ_JANCMW010000002.1, read on the forward strand.
TATTTTCCAGGTGAAAGGAATGCCGGTCCGGGCCGAAAACGCGGGCCTCCGCTTCCCGCTCAATGCCGAGGCGCTGGCGTGCGTGCACCGGGCCAAGGCGGAGGCTCAGGCGATACTCCAGGAGTTCATCCTGATTTTCTGGTGTATGGGCCCGGGCGGTCATTGCTGATCCTGTTGGTTGTTAGAAACATTACCTGTCACGATCCGGTCAACCCGTCCCTTCATTATGGTTGGGTCTGGGAGTGATGCAACCGGGAAGTCATAATGTTCATTATTCTTAATTCACGCTGTCACAGCCAGAGAGTTCCATGACCAAGGACGCCTACGCCGGGGCATTGCCCACCCGGCACATTTTCCTGTTGTTTCTGCGCCTTGGCCTGATCTCATTCGGTGGCCCGGCTGCCCACCTGGGGTTCTTTCACGACGAGTTTGTAAAGCGCCGCCGATGGTTGTCGGACTCCGCCTACGGCGAGGTGGTTGCACTGTGCCAGTTGTTGCCGGGGCCGGCATCCAGCCAGGTGGGGTTAACCCTTGGGTTTCTGCAACGCGGGTACAGTGGCGCCGCAGCGGCCTGGCTGGGCTTTACATTGCCATCGGCGCTGTTGATGGCGCTGTTTGCCCTCGGCCTTGGCCTGTGGCCGGGTGCCGGGGAGGGTGGATGGATCACCGGCCTCAAGCTGTTTGTGGTGGCGGTTGTCGCCCAGGCGGTCTGGCAGATGGGCCAGAACCTTTGCCCGGACGGCCCGCGCCGGTCCATTGCCGTATTGGTGGCGGCTGTTCTGCTCACGGTGGGCGCAACCTGGATGCAAATCCTTGCACTGCTCGCCGCCGGTGTGGCGGGTGCAGTCATCAAGCTGCCGCAGAAGCAGTCAGAAGACGCGTTGACCGTACCGGTTCAGACCCGCCGCCCGATGGTATTCCTTGTCGTTTTTTCAGTGCTGTTGGTGCTGGCCTTCCTGCCACTGAGCTCAGGCTCGCTGGGTTGGCTCGGGGCGGAGCTGTATCGTGCCGGGGCCCTGGTGTTTGGTGGCGGGCATGTCGTGTTGCCCTGGCTGCAGGAGGGCTTTGTGGCATCCGGACAGATGTCGGCGGACACTTTCCTCGCCGGATACGGTGTGGCCCAGGCCATGCCGGGGCCCCTGTTTTCCTTCTCTGCATTTCTTGGTGGAATTGAGGGTAGTTGGGCTGGTGCTGCCGTGGCCGTTATTGCCGTATTCCTGCCAGGAACCCTGCTGGTGTTTGCCGGTCTACCCCTGTGGTCCTATATTCGTAGCCATGAGGTTGCCAGGGCGGCCCTGGCTGGCGTGAATGCGGGTGTTGTCGGGCTCCTGCTGGCGGCACTGTATGATCCGGTCTGGACCTCCGCCGTACATAGCGCTGGCGGGATAGCATTTGTGCTGTTGGCCTGGGTGTCGCTGGCGGTTTGGCGAGTGCCTGTGTGGCTGGTGGCACCCGGCAGTGCGCTGGTGGGCCTGCTGATTTTTTGATGAGACTATCAGGGGGTAGCTAAAACCCGTCAGGAAGGCCACACTTGCACGTGAATTAACGGTAATGAGACTCAGAGGCAGATATGTCGACATCCTGCAATATTCCAGGCCTGAACGTACCGAAAAGCCGCTTTCCGGACCCGGAGAACGATTTACCCGCCAGCAGTGACCGTGAGCAGCGGGTGGTGCTTGGTGGTGGCTGTTTCTGGTGTGTGGAAGCCGTTTTCCTGGCTGTTAACGGCGTCAGCAGGGTGGAATCCGGCTACGCCGGCGGCAGCGCGGATACCGCCAATTACGATGCGGTCTGCAGCGGCCAGACTGGCCACGCCGAAGTGGTGGATGTCCATTACGACCCGCAAACGGTCAGCTTCGGGGAAATCCTGAAGGTGTTTTTCTCCGTTGCCCATGACCCGACCCAGCTTAACCGTCAGGGCAATGACCGTGGCACCCAATACCGTTCCTCCATTTTCTATGAAACCGAAGAACAGAAACGGGTGGCGGAAGCCTACATCCGTCAACTGGATGTGTCGGGTGTCTACGACAACCCGGTAGTGACGACCCTGGAGCCGCTGGAAGCCTTCTACCCGGCGGAGGACTACCACCAGAACTTTGCCGCCCGGAACCCCTACCAGCCCTATATCATGGCTGTTGCGGCACCAAAGATGGAAAAGCTTGTGGATACGTTCGGTGACCAGTTGAAGCCTGGCTACACCGACAACAATATTGCCTGAGGAGGCTGCTATGAGCGTTTCTGCTGCAGGTTACGACCTGACCCCATTGACACCACAACAGGTGGACGAAAAGGCTGCGGGCCTGACTGACGAAGAGCGCCGTGTGTTGCTGGATCACGGCACCGAGCGGCCTTTCTGCGGTACCCTGCTCGATAACAAGAATGCCGGCGTTTATTACTGCCGGCTGTGTGAGTTGCCGCTGTTCAGCTCCGACTCCAAGTTTGATTCCGGCACCGGCTGGCCCAGCTTTTTCCAGCCGTTCGATACCGACCATATCCGCTATATCGAAGATACCAGCATGGGCATGACCCGCACGGAAATCCGTTGCCCGCGCTGCGACAGCCATCTCGGGCACGTGTTTCCCGACGGGCCTCCACCAACCGGGCAACGCTACTGCCTGAACTCGGTGGCAATGGTGTTCCGGGAAAACCAGGCCTAGGCTGCCTTACCCGCGGTGTTCAGCGGATAACGGTGGATGCCAGATAGCTGGCGTAGCCAACGTACACGAGCAGAAGTAACAGACCGTCGGGCCGCCCGATGGTCCGGGATTTGCCGGTAAGGCCAAAACTCATCACCAGCAGGCCTATTGTCAGGGCCGTCATCAGCGTCCAGTCGCGGTAGAGTACTTCCATATCAACGGCCAATGGCTCGATAGTCGCGGCCAGGCCGACAACCGCCAGGGTATTGAAAATGCCCGATCCCACGATGTTGCCAAGGATCAGGTCGTGCTCGTTTTTCTTCACTGCCGCCAGCGCGGACGCCAGTTCCGGTAGCGAGGTGCCAATGGCCACAATCGTCAACCCGATGATCAGGTCGCTGACGCCCAGGCTCTGGGCAATGAACACCGCCCCCCAGACCAGCATGCGAGAGCTCACCAACAGTAAAACCAGACCTACTACCAGCCACATCAGTGCGATTTTCAGCGGCATTGGATGAGCAACCAGCTCCGAGTCGGTCTCGCCGATCAACGAATCTCCCTTGCCTTGAATCCCCTGGTAGATAGACCAGCCCATGACGGCTGCGAATACACCAAGCAGCACCCAGCCGTCGAGCCTGCTCAGTTGGCCATCAATCAGCTGGTAACCGGCGATGGCCGTCAGTACCAGGAGTAGCGGAAGTTCCTTGCGGATCACCTGGGAATGGACCGCAATCGGAGCGATCACAGCAGTAAGGCCGACGATCACCGCGATATTGGTTATGTTCGAGCCATAGGCGTTGCCCAGTGCCAGCCCCGGGTTGCCATCAAGCGCGGCCATGGCTGACACTGCCAGTTCCGGGGCGGAAGTGCCGAACCCGATAATCACCATGCCGATCAGCAGCGATGGCATGCCCAGATGTTTGGCGGTGGCGGCCGCGCCTTCAATGAATCGGTCTGCGCTCCAGACAAGAAGAACCAGACCAGCGATGATTGCTGCAATTGCCGATAGCATAGAAAGATGCCCTGATGGTGTAAGCCGCACAGTATGAGACTAAAGTGGCGGTGATATCGTTGACCGCAGACGCGAGAATGAGAGAAAGCACGTCCGGCCGGCGCATTTTAAACGTTTGACCCACTCACGGCCACTGTTCGCAAATAAAATCAGGACGTTGGCTATCAGTTGGTAATCGCAATTTATTATCCGGGTAAAAAGCAGGATAATCGCGCCACAACTTCCAAGGCCCCTCTGCTGATCGTGGACGGGCAACAGGTTTTAAACTAGCTAGGGTGATAACCAATGGCCGTTAGACAGGCAGATGTAGTGCTGGTCGGCGGTGGCGTCATGAGCGCTACCCTCGGCATGATGCTCAGGCAGCTGGATCCTTCCCTGGACATCGTCATGGTGGAGCGTCTTGATCACGTGGCCCATGAAAGCACCGACGGATGGAACAACGCAGGTACCGGGCACGCCGGCTACTGCGAGCTGAATTACACTCCGGAAACCGAAGATGGTGACGTCGCTATCGAGCGGGCTTTGAAAATCAATGCCTCGTTTGAAGTCTCGCTGCAATTCTGGTCCCACATGGTTGAGCAGGGCATCCTGTCGGACCCCAAATCCTTTATCAACCGCACGCCACACCAGAGCTTTGTCTGGGGCGAGGACGGTGTGAAGTTCCTCAAGCGTCGTTACGAAAAGCTCAGTGCCCACCACCTGTTCCGCGAAATGGAGTACACCGAATCCCCGCGGGATCTGGAAGAGTGGATGCCACTGATCGTCAACAACCGTGACCCCATGCAGCGGGTGGCCGCTACACGGATCAGGCATGGTTCCGACGTTGATTTCGGTTCGCTGACCCGCAGCATGGTGAAGTTCCTGGAATCCACCCCCAACTTTGAACTGATGCTGAGCAGCCCCGTGCACTATCTCGCCAAGCGTGACAACGGCCGCTGGAAGGTTCGCGTGAAAAACCAGAAAACCGGTGAGCTGACCAAGTTGGAAGCCGGCTTCGTGTTCCTCGGTGCCGGCGGCGGCGCGCTGCCAATGCTGCAGAAGTCCAACATCGATGAATCGAAGGGCTATGGCGGCTTCCCGGTCAGCGGTCAGTGGCTGGTTTGCCAGAAGCCGGAAATCGTCGAGCAACATCACTCCAAGGTATACGGCAAGGCGCCGATTGGCGCACCACCGATGTCGGTGCCGCATCTGGATACCCGCATCATCAATGGCGAGCCGGCTTTGCTGTTTGGTCCCTTTGCCGGCTTCACCACGCGTTTTCTCAAACAGGGCTCCGTGTTTGACCTGTTCGGCTCGGTCAGGTCCACCAACCTTTTCCCCATGCTCTCCGTGAGCCGAACCAACATGGACCTGACGCGCTATCTTATCGGCGAAGTATTCCAGTCCCACAGCGACCGCGTGGCCTCCCTGCGCAATTACTTCCCGGATGCTCGCGAGGAAGACTGGCGCCTGCAGGACGCCGGCCAGCGGGTGCAGATCATCAAGAAATCACCGGATGGCGGCGGTAAGCTGGAATTTGGTACCGAAATCGTGGCAGCGAAAGACGGCACCCTGGCGGCCCTTCTGGGGGCATCACCGGGGGCCTCGACCGCAGCTCACGCCATGATAGATGTGATCGAACGCTGTTTCCCGGAGCGTATCAAGACACCGGAATGGAAGGAACGCATGAAAGTCATGGTGCCTTCCTACGGCCAGTCGCTGGTGGATGATGAGCAATTACTCAATAAAGTGCGGGAACGAACGCTCTCAACCCTGAAACTGGGGTGATATACCCAAACGATCTAAGCGAATCGGAAGCGCTGCCAGCACTGGCCTAATCGCCCGTCCTGCCAGCGCTTTTGGCATTTCGGGCGCCAAGTTTGGTTGCGATTTGCACTCAAAGCGTTAGGTTATAAGTACACCCCCCCAAAGGAGAACGCATATGAGCGAGCACAAGTTCGATTCGAATAAAGGCTATGTCGCACTCCTGGGCTGGAGTCTGAGCGCGGTCGAGGCCGCGGACAAGTTTGACCGCCGCTACGTGGTGGTCGCCCCTGATTGGGCTGAGGCCTACTGCAAGGAACATGACATTCCCTATGTTCCCTGGAACTTCGAACGCCTGAATGACCGCTCTGTTGAAATTGCGCAGACGCTCAACGAAATGGGCGTGAATGTGGCGATCCCGCTTTTCGAGGAAACGGTCGAGTGGGCCGGTGCCATCAACTCGGTGCTGATGGACCAACCGAAGCTGTTTGGTCAATCCATGCTGTTGCGGGACAAGGCCTTGATGAAACGTCGCGCCCAGTTGGGCGGTATCCGCGTCGGTATCTTCGAGGAGGCCCACGACCGGGAAGACGTCATCCGCTTCCTCAAGCGCGTCAACCAGACGCTGCTGAAGCTCGACGGTGACCCCAACGACCCGATCCACCTGAAGGCCTTCGACAAGGCCGGCTGTCTTGGACACCGGGTTATCCGCACCCCGGACGAAGTCGATACCATCCCCGACGAAGAGTTTCCGGTGCTGATGGAGTCCCACCTGGACGGTTGGGAATTCGCGGTTGAAGCCTGGATTCACAACGGCAAGGTGGCGTTCCTGAACATCTCGGAGTACGTCACTCTGGGCTATTCCGTATTCGTGCCGGCTACACCGGACCTGGAACGGTACCGGGCGCAGATTACCGGTGAGATCGAGAAACTGATCAAGACATTCGATATCGAGTTCGGGTTTATCCACCCCGAGTACTTCGTCACCAGCGACAGCACCATGTACTTCGGTGAAGTGGCCTATCGGCCGCCGGGCTTCAAGGTGTTCGAGCTGCTTGAGCGTGCCTACGGCTTCAACGCCTATCAGGCACTGATCATGACGTTCGACCCGAAAACCACCGACGAAGAGGTTAAGGCCTTCTTCCCGAAAGAGGTGGTGGATGCCAAGGGCTATGCCGGTTGTTTCGGTGTCTATCCGCGCCGCCGGGTGGTCAGCAAGCTGGAAATGCCGGAGGAGACCGAGAATCACGATTACTTCGAGTCTCACGAACTGACGCCGCCGCTGGAGGAAACAGTCACCAAGCGTACCGCGTTTGGCACGCACTGGGGCCTGATTTACTTCTTCGGTGAAGACCCTTATGTGATGAGAGATTTGCTGAAACATCAGGAAGAACTGGATTTCTATGTATAATTCCGGAAGGAATTAACAACAACGGGTCTGGTCCAGACCCTGAGGAAGACAGTTTGAGCAACTCCGACGCTGGAAACCCGGCACCTGTCGTCAATTTCGATAAGCTGGTACAGCGACTGGATGATGCCATAAAGGCTCTTGATGAGAGTCGCGCCTTTGCCAAACCCGGCAAGTTGCCCCGGTTGTTCGATATCGTTCGCCGGGTGCTGCTCCAGCCGGGGGGCTGCTCTGCGGTTCAGGAACGCGCTGAATGGCTTGAAAATGCCGGTGTGTTCCTCGGAACCGACTGGGCAGACCCCTCCATCCTTTTACCGTCACTGACCACCTTCTCCCTGCAAAGCCCACACACCGATACCGTGATTATCGAAGCGCTCAGCGAACTGCGTTTGCTGGCCGTTGCCCACGGTGACTACCTGCACGAATCGGTGTCGGCGGAACAGGCGCACCATTACCTGACCCAGGTATTGGCGATCAATCTGAACATGCTGTTCGGCGAATCCGGAGAAGCGGAGCGTGAACAGGGCAAGCTGGCGTTGATCAGCCGTGCGGTGGTGCAGCATATTGCCGGACGAATCGGCTACGAGCATGTGATTGACCAGCTCATTGACGAAATCTGGCGGATTCTGCAGCAACGGCCGATCCAGGTGACCAGTGTGCGCCAGATGATCACCCAGATTGCCCTGTGCCGGGTTGACCCGAGTGTGGATATGGGCGGTGCCGGGCAGGGTGCGGAACGCCTGATTTCAAGCCTTTACGGGCCGACCCAGGCCTGTCGCGAAGACCCTGGCATTCCGGTTTATGAAGAACGGCTGCAGTCCATGGATTCGGTGGCCCTGCAAAGTGAGGCCACCGGCTTTGCCCGCTCCATGCACGATACCGGCCTGGTGTCGCCCTATCACGCCTCGTTTGTGCGTTACATCCTGGAAAAGCAGGATTCCATGCTGACCGAGGCACTGGGCCTTTCCAGCACGGGCCGCGACTGCCTGTTGTGCTACAAGGACCTGGTTCACGAGCTGGTCACCGAAGGCGTATATCCGGAAACGGCACAAGGCCTCTATGGCCTGTCACTGCTGCTGGAGCGGGGTATTCTTTACCAACCACCGGTGGCACCAGCGCTCTGGCGGCAGGCGCGTTTATCCATCTGTCCCGAGGCGCGCGAGCGAATCCAACTGGCCTACGGCTACCAACCCCAACCCAAGGCCTGGCTGACTCAGGGCGTGCTGAATATGCTGGGCCAGCCTCTTGGTGTGGGGCAGGGCAATAACCCCACCTGCCAGTCGGCGCGTGCGCTGTCAATGTGGGCCTACAACGACCCGGACTACTTGTTACAGATGGTGGCCTGGGCCGCGCGGGACAACGAGATCATCATGCATTTCGAAGGCCAGCCGGTTTCCTCCGCCGCCAGCCAGGGCGGTGTTGCCTCTGAAGTGACGCTGGATCTGGACCCGGTGTCGCTGGTTGTGGTGCCGCATCTGGACAGGATCTACGCGGAAATGGGCCGGCTGTGTGTTGGCAGGCAGGGCGATCCCCACCAATGGGTGAACCCGGAGTTCCACGGCTGGTCGGCCGGCCGTGGATTCCGCATCAATGTGGATGTGGCCACCGGCCAACTGGATGACCTGGAAAACTTCCTGCGGCACTTCTACGCCAGTTACCATCCCTATTACAACGGCAACCAGCCGTTGATCCACCCGCAGCCTGCGGGCGTAGCGGTTACCGACAGCGCTGCAAGGTTTATCGGCTGGCATGCCATCACTATACTCCGGGTAACGCTGGACCCGGACGACGTTATGCGGGTGTATTTCTTCAACCCCAATAACGACAGTGGCCAGAACTGGGGCGACGAAGTGGTGGTCAGCACAGCCAGGAAGGGTGAACGGTTTGGTGAGGCGTCACTACCCTTTGAACAGTTTGCCTCGCGGCTGTACATTTTCCACTTCGACCCCCTTGAGCGGGGCGAGCCTGCGGAAGTGGGTGAGGAGGAACTGGAACGGGTTATCAGCCGTGTTCACCGTAGTTGGGGCAGGGACAGGCTGCCTGCCGATTCATTGCAGGCGGAACCCCCGCGGGACGGATAATTAGCCAGCCAAGCCAGAACAGGAGAGAGGATGACCGCAGAGGCCAGTAATCGCCGAAATGGTGCCGAATTGTTTGTTCGTGCCCTGGAAAACGAAGGAGTTCGCTACATCTTCGCGGTACCGGGTGAAGAAAACCTGGACCTTCTGGAGGCCTTGCGTGAATCCAGCATTGAGCTGATTCTCAACCGCCACGAACAGGCGGCGGGCTTTATGGCCGCCACTTACGGGCGCCTGACTGGCCGGGTGGGCGTTTGCCTGTCTACCCTCGGCCCTGGTGCCACCAATCTGGTAACGGCCGCGGCCTACGCCCAGCTTGGCGCCATGCCCATGATGATGATCTCGGGGCAGAAACCCATCAAGTCATCAAAACAGGGCCTGTTCCAGATCCTGGACGTGGTGGATCTGATGCGCCCGCTTACCAAGTACACCCGCCAGATCAGCAATGCCAACACCATCCCCGCCAAATTGCGGGAGGCGTTCCGGCTCGCAGCGGAGGAACGCCCCGGTGCGGTCCACCTGGAATTGCCGGAGGATATAGCCTCGGAAGTGGCCGAGGCCGACACCCACATTTTCCAGCCCAGTGACGCCCGCCGACCCACCGCCAGCGCCAAGAGCCTGGACACCGCCTGCGACATGATCAGCAAGGCCAGGCATCCGCTGATCATGATTGGCGCCGGCGCCAACCGGAAACGGGTATCCCAGGCCCTGATCCATCTGGTGAATTCGACCGGCATTCCCTTCTTCACCACCCAGATGGGCAAGGGGGTGGTGGACGAGCGCCATCCCCGCTACCTGGGCAACGCCGCCCTCTCTACCGGCGACTTCGTACACTGCGCCATTGACCATGCCGACCTGGTGATTAACGTAGGACATGATGTGGTCGAGAAGCCCCCGTTCTTCATGAAGCCCGGGGGCAAGCAGGTTATCCATGTAAACTTCAGCGCCGCGGATGTGGACCCGGTCTACTTCCCGCAACATGAAGTGGTGGGGGATATCGCCAACAGCGTGGAATATCTGGCTGAACGCTGTGGCCAGTGCTCTACCCACGACTTCAGCCGGTTTATGGAAGTGAAAGCCTCGGTGGACAGCCATCTGGCCGAGAGAATCGATGACGGCCGCTTCCCGGTGATTCCCCAGCGCATTGTCCACGACGTGCGTCAGGTCATGCCGGAGGACGGCATCATCGCCCTCGACAACGGCATGTACAAACTCTGGTTCGCCCGCAACTACCCGGCTTACGACAACAACACCGTGCTGCTGGACAACGCCCTGGCGTCCATGGGCGCCGGCCTGCCCAGTGCCATGATGGCGGCCATGCTGTACCCGCACCTGAAGGTAGTGGCCGTGTGCGGCGACGGTGGCTTCATGATGAACAGCCAGGAGTTGGAAACCGCCGTACGGCTGAAGCTCAACCTGGTGATACTGATCATCAACGACAACGCCTACGGCATGATCAAATGGAAGCAGGCCCAGGAAGGCTTCGAGAACTTCGGGCTTGATTACAACAACCCGGACTTCGTGAAATACGCTGATGCCTATGGCGCCACCGGCCACCGAATCAGCCGCACCGAAGACCTGCGGCCCACACTGAAGAGCGCACTGACCGCCGGCGGCGTACACCTGATCGAGGTGCCCGTGGACTACAGCGAAAACCGCCGTGTGTTTGATGAAGAATTGGTAAAACTGACCTGCAACCTGTAACCGCTGTAGTATCATTCGCCCTGAATTGAAATCAGTTATGCGTTTGAGGGGTGGGTGGATGAATAACTCGTGGTTCAAGCTGGCGCTATTGGCGCTGGTCGTCGTAGTGGTTGCCGGGTGCAGTAAACCGGAAACCCCTCAGGAAGTGGCGGCGGAGTTCTGGCAGGCCATGGCGGAGAACGATGCCGACGCCATCGCTGAGCTGTCGACCCTTGCTGACCCTTCCGATTTCGACGGCTATGACCGCGAGTGGTTTGACACCGTACCGGACTTCGGGCGGGTAATTATCGATGAACGCGAAGCCACAATCGTGACCCGTTTGCCCTCCGAAAACGGAGCCTCCGGCGAGCGCCGGGAAGTGACGACCTATCTTGTGGAACTGAATGGTGACTGGCTGGTGGACTACGACCGCACCGGCGAGGCCATCATGAACCCCTCGCCTTTTGACGGTCTGGTGGGCGAGATCAACAAGCTGGGCGAGCGCCTGACCGCCACCTTCGGGCAGTCCTCCGACGACCTCGCCCGCGAGATGGACGCCATGGCCCGCGAGTTCGAGGCCTATTCCGAGCAGACCCGCCGCCGGGCAGAGCAGGCCATGGAAGACTACGGCCGTGCCCTGCAGGGATTTATGGAAGAACTGGAAAAATCCATTGAAGAGGCCCTGCAGAACAACCAGCAGGCCCCCGCCAGAGACCGCAGTGCCTTGCAGCAAACCGCTGCAGACCTTGACCAGAGCAGCGACAGGCTGGATGAGCCGGACTTTGATGCTTTTGCAGACAGTTCCCGCGCATTGGCGGAGGCAGGGGCCCGGTTTTCGCGGCTGAGTGACGACGCCTTCAAAGACTACCAGCGGGAATGGGACGCCAGACTGGACGAAATCAGAGAGCGCACCCGGGCGTTTTTCGAGGACCTTGAAGGTAGTGGTCGATAACCAGCCGTCATATCACTGTCATATTGTTCTGATGTACTGAGGATGTGTTAGTCACTGAAAGCGACTACGGGAGCTCCTGCTCCACTGCATCTTTGGGCCATCGGACGGCCCTTTTTTCTATGCAGAACGATCGTTGCAGCATTATCCCGCCAGACTGGTTATTACAAACCAGCCGGTCACCAAAGTGAGCGACGTCGCCACAATCGCCAGCAGTCCGTCCCGGGCCACAATCGCCAGCCCGAACGCCATCAGCGCCGCCCCTGCGCCATTGGCACTGAACGGCACCACCTCCATCGCCGGCATGGCCATGGCCACCGCCATACAGATAATCGCCATAATATAGAGCCCCGGCCCGTCCACCAGAAACATAAGCCGTGGCCCTGTCCACCGGTCCAGAAACCGCGCCGGCTTGTGCAGCCAGTCAATTCCCTTCAACAGCTTTTCCTGCGGAACGGAGCGCTGCGAAATCCACGACGGCAACCAGATGGACCGGCGCCGGAACAACAGCTGCCCCAAGGTCAACACCACAATCATTCCGAGTATTGTAGGCACCCCCGGAATATCGCCAATCAGCGGCGCAAGGGTGATTAACCCCGCCACCAGCACCACCGGCCCGAAGGAACGCTCACCCACGCCATTGAGGATATCGTTCACTGACACCTGCCCGGAACTGCCCGCCGACTCGCGGATCTGGTTCAGGAGTTGTTGCATGTTGGTGGGGTCGTCGTGGTTTCTTTCCATCACGTGTAATCCTGATACTGGAAACAGATAGTTACAACATCGCACGTCGTGCAGGCCATTCAGAGTTGCAACACCGTGGACACTTATTCGGCACCTTGATTCTGTTTGTGCCGATGTATATATTTTGTATATACAACATTAAGGAGGATGTCCAAGCCGCTTCTCCAGTTAATGTTGGCGTGTGATGGCGATCAAAGTTCTATAAGCATAGTGAAATTAGATATGAGCGACAAAATGAAGACAGTCCAGGATACTGAAGATGCCTGGGTAGACGGTTCACTTGGTAGAGATGAAGAATATGCCACTGTTGCAGAACCGATCGATGAAAAGGCTCTGAACAATGCAACAGGCCTTCAGATGATTTCGATTCGTCTTCAGAAATCACTGATAGAAGACTTTAAGAATATCGCTGAAATTAACGGGATTGGATATCAACCGTTGATTCGCCAAGTGTTGAAACGCTTTGCGGATGCAGAGAAACGTCGCATTCTGCGCGAGAAGTCGGCGGATATGCGAGCTCTGAGTGGCGATGATAACCACCACGATCCTGATAACAGTGAAGGAAAGAAAGCCTTCGGTTGAATCAGGAGATTGATAACAAAGGCTCGCCAGTTCGAATTCGTCAGGCAATAAAAAGCCCCGTTTCCGGGGCTTTGGGGCGTTTCGGTGGATCTCGATGGACCTCCTGAAACTCTTGGTTGGTGGAGACGGCGGGAATTGAACCCGCGTCCGCCAGTACTCAGCCTTGAGGTCTACATGTTTAGCGTCTCTCTATTGATTTAAGTTCAAGCGACCCGAGAGCCAGGGTGCAAGAACCGAGTTCTTTAAATCTTAGCCGTTAGCCAGTGAACTCTGGAAAACGGAGCATCCCGTAAGCGATGACGTCCTGAGATGTTGCTTCCGGGCTACGGGCGACCCGGTCAGGACGACTAGCAGCTTACGCTGCTAGTGCGTAGTTTTCGTCGTTTGCGACTATTGCGTTGCAGCTTTGGATTAACGAGATTCGCTGCCATCTCGACATGCACCCAAGGGTTCGCCACCGGCGTCGAAGCCATGTCGTCCCCTTACCGACAGTATATGTGGCTGCTTCCGCCAACTTCAAGGCTTAACTGGTTTTGTTTTGTGCCGCGCGTTGGGCAGTTGTACCTATCAGCCCACCGCGAGGGCGGTTTCCTGTTCGCTGTTGTGGAGGGCAGCGTCCAGGAGTTCGGCAAAGCTGTTGCGAAAATGGCCTATTACCTCGGCCGGGTCGGCCTTGATGTTTTTGTCGATGGTGATGCCGAACTGCACGGTGCCTGCGTAACTGAAAATGCTCATGCCAATGCCGATATTGCCGCTTTGTGGAACCCAGAACATGGGCTGGGTAAGCTTGGCGCCGGCCAGGTAAACCGGTTCCCTGGGGCCAGGTACGTTAGTAAGCACCGCCGAGGCCTTGTTGCTGAGCATGGAGAGTGCGCGCCGCTCCAGCACATCGGGGCCACGCCCGAACAGGTCCAGCAGGCTGTAGGTGACCTGGGCCTGGTAGGAGCGCTTCAGCCGGTTCATGTTTTCCTGTACCTGGCGGAATCGCATCACTGGGTCAGTCTCTTCCACGGGCAGGGTTACCAGTACCAGGCCGAACTGGTTACCCAGGGTTTCTATCGGTTGCCTCATCGGGCGCAGGTTGAACGGTACGGCAACACGTATACCGCACTCCGGTGTGACTTCTCCGGAGGCGACGAAGTGTCGTTGCAGGGCACCGGCCGCGGCACATAGCAGGACATCGTTGGCCGTACCCCGCAGTGCCCTGGCACACACCTTAACCTCGGCCAGGCTCAGGGGGTCGGCCCAGGCCACGCGTTTGCGCCCACTCAGGGGTGTTTTCAGGCAGGTGTCGGGTTCCGCTGGTGTAAGCCCGAGTTTGAGCAGGTCGACGGCGATGTTGCCGGCGGCACTGATCAGCTTGATCGGGTAATCCGGCTCGTTGCGGATGGATTTAAGGAACAGCCCTGCCTGCTCAATGGCGGTTTGTCCGTTGTGCAGGGCACGGCTGAAAAGCTGGCGCAAACCCGCGGGCGGCCGGACTGTGGGATGGCTTGAGGTTGATACCGTACTGAGTCGTGGTTCCGGGGAGCTGTCTGTCAGCGAGAGCAGTACCCGAACCAGCGAGATGCCATCGGCTATGCAGTGGTGGATGCGTACCAGCAGGGCACAACCGCCCTGATAGTTTTCGATGTAGTGGATTTGCCAGAGCGGCCGCCGGAAATCCAGGGACGTGCTGGTGAGGTCGCTGGTCAGGGCCTGCAGTTCCTGCTTGCCTCCGTTCCCTGGCAGGGCAATTACGTGGATGTGGTTGTCGATATGGAAAAGCGGGTCGTCCTGCCAGTACGTGCGGTCGCCTTCGGTAACGACGCGTTGGCGAAAGCGGCGGAAGGTCAGAAAGCGCTCGTCCAGTGTGCGTTTGAGGCGTTTCAGGGCGATGGGCTGTTCAAATACCAGCACCGCCGAAATCATCATGGGGTTCTCGGGGCATTCCATGCGTAGCCATGAGCGATCTACTGCGGACATGGATGTTTGTCTGCGAGTCATCTTGCGCTCCCTTTGGTTCCCGTCTGTCCCTGGGTGGCCGCTGTCGATGTGCGGATAGTGCGTGTGGGGAAAGGAACGAGTATAGGACGATCAGGAAGGGGCGAAAAGAGGATGCAGATGCGACATAAATGGCGACGCATCATGCCGGGCCCGAGCCCGGCCGGTCAGACGTTGGTTTCGCGGAGGATGCGCTGTTTCTGGCGGTTCCAGTCACGCTCTTTCTCAGTGGCGCGCTTGTCGAAGAGCTTCTTGCCTTTCACCAGGGCAATCTCGCACTTCACCTTGTTCTTTTTCCAGTACATGGCCAGTGGAATGCAGGTATACCCGGCCTGGTTCACCTTACCCACAATTTTGGCGATTTCCTTGGCGTGCAGCAGCAGTTTGCGGGTTCGGGTCGGGTCCGCAATAACATGGGTGGAGGCTGTGCTCAGGGGGATGATGTGGGAACCCAGCAACCAGGCCTCGCCGTCCTTCAGCAATACGTAGGCATCGGTCAGTTGCGCTTTGCCGGCGCGGATGGATTTCACTTCCCAGCCGAGCAGTGCCAGGCCCGCCTCGAAGCGTTCCTCAATATGGTATTCGTGTTTTGCCTTTTTGTTCAGGGCAATGGTGGCGCTCGGTGCGCCGGGTTTCTTCTTGCTCATGAATCGATGATCCGGAGTCGGACAAGGAATTTACCGGGCGTATTCAGGCCGGAAAAGGGCGCATTGTAGCCCAGGAGTGCCAGACCGGTCACGAAATCGGCGCGATTGACTGAGTCGATGGTCGTATGGGTTGTAATTCCTCCGCTACAATGTGCGCTCAGATGTCGTCAGGGAACGGAATGCCTACACCATACGAAACACCAATCGGGTCGTGGACCCGGCCAACCACTTTCTTCTGGGCCGCGACGGGGGCAACCTTCGGCCTGGCGAATGTGTGGCAGTTTCCCTATCTGGCCGGCAAGCACGGTGGTGGGCTGTTTATTCTCCTGTACCTGGTCTGCCTGCTGCTGGTTACCCTGCCATTGATGGTCACGGAATCCGCCATGGGGCGGTACGCCCGGCACGGTCTGGTGCTGGCGATGGACGGTTATGTTCGCCGTGCAGGGTGCTCCCGCGGCTGGATCTGGGCCGGCCGGCTGGGTGTTCTGGCGGCGTTTCTGGTGCTGTCCTTTACCGCTGTTTTCGGTGCCATCGCGCTGGCCTATGTGTTCTACGGTGCCATGGGGCGGTTTATCGGGGCTGAAGAAACCGAGGCGGCGGGCATTCTCTCCGCGCTGGTGTCGGACCCGGGCGACTACCGGGTATTCATGGGCTGGCACGGCTTCTTTATGGTGCTGGTGGTGTGGGTGTCGATGCAGGGCGTGGTTGACGGCGTCGAACGGGCGGTGCGGGTAGTGGCGCCGGCAATGATACTGATTCTGCTGATGCTTTGTGGCCTGGCGGCCTGGGGTGGTGAATTCCGTAGCGCGTCGGATTTCATGCTGAGCTTCCATCCGGCCGACGTTACCCTGGGCAGCCTGCGCGCCGCCCTGTTCCATGCATTTTTCACCCTCGGCCTTGGTATGGGGGTGTGGACACTGTTCGGGGCCTATACGCCGGCGGGTACCCGCCTGAAGCGTTCGGTTCTGGCTGTGGTGCTGATGGATACCCTGATTGCCATCGCTGCCGGGCTGGCGATCTATTCGTTGGCTCCCGGCGGTCACTCCATGGAAGGGGAGCGCGGGTTCGGGTTGCTGTTCCTGTCCCTGCCGGTGGCGCTGTCGGAGTTCCCGGGGAGCCAGTTTCTGATTGCCGCTGTGTTTCTGGTGATCGTCATGATCGTGTGGACGACGTCGCTCTCGCTGCTGGAACCGGTGGTTGGCTGGTTCCGGGAGTGGACGGGCGCGCCGAGGGGCTGGTCGGCGTTCCTGATGGGCTGCGCGGTCTGGCTGGCGGGGCTCGGTTCGTTGTTGTCGTTCAATCTCTGGGCCGAGGAGCGCTTCGCTGGCGGCACACTGTTCCGTTGGCTGGAGCTGATTACCGGTGGGCTGATGATTCCGCTGGTGAGTATTCTGATTTCAGTATTTGCCGGCTGGTGCCTTACCCGCAACCTGACCTTTACCATGCTGGGTAAAGCACCGCGGCTGTTTGGCCGGATCTGGTTCTGGGTGATGCGGCTGGTTCTCCCGTTGGTGGTGACCTATATCGGCCTTCAGTACACGGCTACATCCCTGGTGGCACTGTGTGATAACGGCAGTAACGCCTTCTGGTGCGGGCATTCGGAAGTGCTGGCGCCTGAATTGGTTGCGCCAGAGGCATCCAGTTCAGGAGATGGGCATGGCGCGGCCGATGAGCCAGACGTTGAAGAAGCGCCTGAAGCGAGACCGAGCGGGGAAAGCGGGGAAAGCGGGGAAAGCGGGGAGAATGGTCAGGAGGGGCAGGAAAATGACCCCAATAACGACGATATCCTTTATCATAGTGTCTGACATTGTTGGCCTTCGTGAGGGTGCCGCCCGTAACAGGGCTTTATATTCAAGTGAGTTTGTAATCAGGACATCCGGTTCCAATGCCCCATCAGATCGATAAAACTGCGCTGGTCATGCACTCCGCGGAACGCATGTTTCACCTGGTCAATGATGTTGCCAGATATCCCGATTTTCTTCCCTGGTGCGCCGACACCGAAATACATGAACAGACAGACAGTGAAATCATGGCGTCCATGGATATCGCCAAGGGCGGTATCAGGCACCGGCTGACAACACGCAACCAGTTGTACCTGCCGCACACCATTGAAATGAGCCTGGTGGACGGGCCCTTCCGTAATCTCACTGGCCGCTGGCACTTTAAACCACTGGATGACCATGCCTGCAAAGTGGTGCTCACGTTGGAGTTCGAGTTCTCCGGATCGCTGTCGAGGATGACGTTCGGGCCAGTGTTCAACCAGGCGGCGACAACCATGGTGGATGCTTTCTGCCGCCGTGCGGACCAGGTGTATCTCGGAGGTACCCCATGATCCGTGTGGAGGTTGCTTTTGCCCGGCCGGACAGGCAGGAAATCATCAGCCTGGATGTGGATGAGGGTACCACCGCTGTCGAGGCTGTGAAGCGCTCTGGCATTGCTGCTGTGTTTCCGGAGGTGGACCCGGAAAACGACGACATGGGGATCTTCGGCAAGGTGATCAAGAACCCTTCAGACCATGAGCTGAGGGACGGCGACCGGGTTGAGATATACCGGCCGCTGAAGATCGACCCGAAGCAGGCCCGGCTCAACCGGGCAAAGAAGAAGGGCTGATGTCGGCTCAGTAGGCGGGGGTTTCTTCCAGCAATTGGGCTTCGTAATGTGAGTACTGGTCGTTATCATAGTAAACGATGACCCGTTGCTCCTTGATGTCACCACCGCTGCGCTGGAAGGTGTACACGTAGTACTCCCGGGAAGGATCTGCGGGGTTTGTCATCAAGGGTGTTCCCAGCAGGGAATGGACCTGGCTGCGGGACATACCCTCGGCCAGTGAAGTCAGCTCTTCGTCGGTCAGTATGTTTCCCTGCTGTACGTTGATCTTGTATACGCCTGGGAAAACACAGCCAGCCATGATGAGAGTTAGAATGAGAGCTGTGAGCTTTTGCATCGCCGGGGGAAATCCTCTATCTTGAAATCGCCTGCCAGGGGCAGGTGTGACACGGTCTGACCGTTAACATGCGGCTTCATCATACCGGAAGCCGTGAGGCACACCAAAGAGTGAATCGTAACATGTCATCCGAAAACACCGAATTACGAAAAGTCGGTCTTAAAGTTACTCTGCCGAGAGTGAAGATCTTCAATATCCTGGAGAATTCCGAGGAGCATCACCTCAGTGCTGAGGATGTGTACAAAAAGCTCCTCGAACAGGGTGATGACGTGGGCCTGGCAACTGTGTACCGGGTGCTGACCCAGTTTGAGGCAGCTGGCCTGGTTCTGCGCCACAATTTTGAAGGCGGGCACGCTGTGTTCGAAATGGCCGGCGACGATCATCACGACCACATGGTCTGTACCCAGACCGGTGAAGTGATCGAATTCGTTGACGACGTTATCGAAGAGCGGCAGCAGAAAATCGCGAAAGAGCGCGGTTACGAAATTGTGGACCACAGCCTGATTCTCTACGTCAAACCCATCAAATCCTGAATATTGGGGGCTTGTTAAGGCCGGGAATCGAAGAGAAAAAAAGGGGGCGGGTGTTTAGCCCGCCCCAACAACTCTCAGGATCGAGAGGGGAATACGCTTAGCCTTTCAATTCGTCAGTGGTGCGTTGCCTGGCCCTTGGTGAACATTTCGTGGGCATGGGCAATGGTGTGTTCGGTCATATCCACCCCGCCGAGCATCCGTGCCACTTCGCTGACCCTGCCGTTGTCGTCCAGTGACTCTATCTTCGAGTAGGTAGCATCTGCTTCCGTAAACTTGCTGACGAACAGGTGCTGATGGCACTGTGCCGCCACCTGGGCCAGGTGCGTCACGCACAGAACTTGCCCGTTGTTGCCCAGACTCCTCAGCAAGCGACCAACCACTTCAGCAGTTCCGCCGCCGATGCCTACGTCTACTTCGTCAAAGACGAGGGTCGGTGTGGTGGAGGTTTGGGCAACCACAACCTGGATAGCCAGGCTGATGCGTGAGAGTTCACCGCCTGATGCCACTTTCGCCAATGGCCGTGCCGGCTGCCCGGGGTTGGCGCTGACCAGGAACTCTATGTCTTCCAGGCCATGGGGTGCCGGCTCGTCGCCCTTGTTGCGGTTCAGGTGGGTGACAAACTGAACGGCTGGCATGCTCAGCTGCGCCAGCTCTTCCGCGATCCGTTGGTCCAGGTTGGCCGCTGCCTGTTGGCGGGCTTCTGACAGCCCGGAGGCCAGCTCGTTAAACCGGGCCCGTTGTTCTTCCAGTTCAGCTTCCAGCTTTTCAACACTGCCTTCGCCGTCGTCCAGTGAGGCCAGCTCGGCACTCAGGGCCTGGTGGAATTCAGACAGGGCTTCCGGAGTTATTCGGTGTTTGCGGGCCATCTGGTAAATGGCGCTCAGGCGTTCTTCCACCTCGGCCAGCCTGGCCGGGTCCGCATCGTAATCTTCGACGAAGTGGCGCAGGTTGTCGCCGGCCTCGGTGATCTGGATCTGGGCTTCGTTGAGCATCTGGATGGTTTCTGCCAGCGCCGGTACTCCCACGGGCAGTTGTTCCAGCTGCTGCAACGCCTGACGCACCAGTGCTGCTGCGCTGCCGTCATCTTCCGTGCACAGCAGGTTGGCCTGGTGGCTGTTATGCAGAACGGTATCCGCATGGCTGAGCTGTTCCTGCTCTTTCTCCAGTTCCGCCTGTTCGCCCTCTTCCAGCGCCAGCCGGTCCAGCTCTTCCACCTGGTAGCGCAGCAGTTGCAGGCGGGCCTCAGCCTCATCCGCATTCTGTTGGCGCTCGGTCAGCCGCTGGCGGGTCTTGTGCCAGATTTTCCAGGCCTCCCGGGTCTGTTCACCCAGTGTTTCCACACCGGCAAACTCGTCCAGCAATTTGCGATGGGTTTCCTTGCGCAGCAGTGATTGGTGCTGATGCTGGCTGTGGATGTCCATCAGGGCGCTGCCCAGGTCCTTCAGGTGGGCGAGGGGGCAGGGCTGGCCGTTGATATAGGCGCGAGAGCGGCCATCCTTGCTGATCACGCGGCGGAGGATGCATTCGTTGTCGTCATCCAGCTCATGGTCTTCCAGCCATTGCCGGGCCTCGGCAATGCGGGACACATCGAAGGTTGCAGTGATGTCGGCCCGCTTGGCGCCATGGCGGACGGCACCGGCGTCGGCGCGACCGCCCATGGCGAGGCCAAGGGCATCCAGGACAATGGATTTGCCGGCACCGGTTTCCCCGGTGAGTGCCGTCATGCCCTTGCCGAATTGCAGTTCAACCCGCTCGGCAATGGCGTAATTGGAAACGGTGAGCTGTGTGAGCATGCAGAATTCCTCCGCTCGATTCCTGAATACTGTGATTACATACAGTGACTGTGAATATATACAGGGTTTTTCTGGTTTGCAAACATCTGAGGATGAATTTGTGAATGAATAAGGCTCTCAACGGTTGAAACATCCGATA
Organism: Marinobacter iranensis; assembly: GCF_029207565.1. GTDB lineage: Bacteria > Pseudomonadota > Gammaproteobacteria > Pseudomonadales > Oleiphilaceae > Marinobacter > Marinobacter iranensis. The sequence goes on from NZ_JANCMW010000002.1 coordinate 320,286, forward strand.
CGGGCCCCATATCCGTTCGCAAACACGTTTTACCCGGTCCACGGCGGCCGGGAACCATAGATAACCGGCCGGTCGTCTGGCCGCCGACGATCAAGCAGGAGTAGTCATGAGCGCTGACGAAAATCGTAACGAACAGGTTGAAGAAGAGCTGAGAGACGCCGCGGAAGAAGTTCCGGAAGAGGAAGGGGCTGGCGAAGAAGGCTCTGACAATACCCCGGAAGGCGAAATCGAGGCTCTGAAGGCGCAGGCTCAGGAGTTCCAGGAGCAGATGTTGCGCTCCAAGGCGGAGATGCAGAATGTTCGCCGTCGCGCCGAGATCGATGTGGAAAAGGCCCACAAGTTTGCGCTGGAGAAGTTTGTGAAGGAACTCCTGCCGGTAGCGGATAGCCTTGAGAAGGCGGTTGAGAGTACCGAAGGGCATGAAGACGCCGGCGAACTGGTGGCTTCGATACGTGAAGGGGTCGAGATGACCCTGAACCTGTTCATGAACAGCCTCGCCAAGTTCAACGTCGTGCAGCTTAACCCGGTGGGTGAGCCGTTCGATCCCCAACTGCACGAGGCCATGTCGATGGTGCCGGCGCCTGATGCCGAGCCCAACAGCGTTGTGGCTGTGGTCCAGAAGGGCTACACACTGAACGAGCGCCTGGTTCGTCCCGCGATGGTAGTGGTTGCCAAAGCCGAGGATGCACCAAAAATCGACGAACAGGCTTGAAAAGCAGATTAACGCGCCAATATAGCCAGTAAACAGGCGGCGCACCGGGTTTCCCGGAAAAGCTCTGGACATAGCCGGAACTGAATTGAACAACCGAATTGGAGTATTTGCATGAGTAAGATCATTGGTATCGACCTGGGAACCACAAACTCCTGTGTAGCCATCATGGATGGTGACAAGGTCAAGGTTATTGAAAACGCCGAAGGTGATCGCACCACCCCGTCTATTGTCGCCTACACCGAAGACGGCGAAACGCTGGTCGGCCAGTCCGCCAAGCGTCAGGCGGTCACCAATCCGAACAACACCCTGTACGCCATCAAGCGCCTGATCGGTCGTCGTTTCGAAGACGACGTGGTCCAGAAGGACATCAAGATGGTGCCCTACAAGATCGCCAAGGCCGACAACGGTGATGCGTGGGTAGAGGTGAAGGGTGAGAAGATGGCACCGCCGCAGGTATCCGCGGAAATCATCAAGAAGATGAAGAAGACCGCCGAAGACTACCTGGGCGAGAAAGTGACCGAGGCTGTTATCACCGTGCCGGCTTACTTCAACGACAGCCAGCGCCAGGCCACTAAAGACGCAGGCAAGATCGCCGGCCTGGATGTGAAGCGCATCATCAACGAGCCGACGGCGGCTGCCCTGGCCTACGGCCTGGACAGGAAGAGCGGCGACCGCACCGTGGCCGTGTACGACCTGGGTGGTGGTACCTTCGATATTTCCATCATCGAGATTGCCGATGTGGACGGTGAGCACCAGTTTGAAGTACTGGCCACCAACGGCGACACCTTCCTGGGTGGTGAAGACTTCGACATGAAGCTGATCGAATACCTGGCCGATCAGTTCAAGAAGGACAGCGGTATCGACCTGCGCGGCGACTCACTGGCCATGCAGCGCCTGAAAGAAGCTGCCGAGAAGGCCAAGATCGAGCTGTCCAGCAGCCAGCAGACCGACGTCAACCTGCCGTACGTAACGGCGGATGCCAGCGGTCCCAAGCACATGAACGTGAAAGTGACCCGTGCCAAGCTGGAGTCGCTGGTAGAAGACCTGATTGAACGCAGCCTTGCGCCGTGCCGCACCGCGCTGGAAGATTCCGGTGCCAAGATCGGTGAAATCGACGAGGTGATCCTTGTCGGTGGCCAGACCCGCATGCCGCTGGTTCAGGAGAAGGTCAAGAACTTCTTCGGTAAGGAAGCGCGCAAGGATGTGAACCCGGACGAAGCCGTAGCCATGGGTGCTGCCATCCAGGCGGCCGTGCTTTCCGGTGATGTGAAAGACGTTCTTCTGCTGGACGTAACACCGCTGACCCTGGGCATCGAAACCATGGGTGGTGTGGCCACATCGCTGATCGAGAAGAACACCACGATCCCGACCAAGAAGTCGCAGACGTTCTCGACAGCCGAGGATAACCAGACTGCCGTGACCATTCACGTGGTCCAGGGTGAGCGCAAGCAGGCGGCACAGAACAAGTCACTGGGTCGTTTCGACCTTGCCGACATCCCGCCGGCACCGCGTGGCACGCCGCAGATCGAGGTTACCTTCGATATCGATGCCAACGGTATCCTGAACGTGTCTGCCAAAGACAAGGCTACTGGCAAGGAGCAGTCCATCGTAATCAAGGCTTCTTCAGGCCTGAACGACGATGAAATCGAGAAGATGGTCCGTGATGCCGAGGCCAATGCCGACGAGGACCGCAAGTTCGAGGAACTGGTCCAGGCCCGTAACCAGGGCGACGCGATGGTTCACACCGTTCGCAAGACCCTGAAGGATGCCGGTGACAAGGTAAGCGACAGCGAGAAGGAGTCCATTGAGGCTTCGATCAAGGAGCTTGAGGAAGCACTGGCCGGTTCCGACAAGGACGAGATTGAGGCCAAGACCCAGAAACTGACAGAAGCGTCTTCCGAAATGGCCCAGAAGATGTACGCGGATCAGGCAGAACAGGGGCAGCAGGCCGGTGGCGAAGAAAACGCCAAGTCCGGTACTGGTGATGACGCCGTTGATGCCGAGTTTGAAGAAGTCAAAGACGACGACAAGCGATAAATCTGAAGTACTTCAGGCAGTTGGAAAACGCGGGAGCTCTCCCGCGTTTTCCTCGTTTTACCAACAGGGTTTTAGAGCATGGCCAAACGCGATTATTACGAGATTCTCGGGGTGTCCCGGGAAGCGGATGAAAAAGAGATCAAGCGAGCCTACCGCAAGCTTGCAATGAAGTACCATCCTGACCGTAATCCGGATGATGAGGACGCCGATCATAAGTTCAAGGAAGCCAGCGAAGCTTATGAAATACTGTCTGATTCTTCCAAGCGCGCGGCCTACGACCAGTTTGGCCACGCTGGCGTTGATGGGTCTGCCGGCGGCGGATTCGGAGGCGGTGGCGGTGCCAGCTTCTCCGACATCTTCGGCGATGTGTTCGGCGATATCTTCGGCGGTGGCGGCCGCGGCCGTACCACTCGCGGCGCCGACCTCCGCTACACTCTGGAGCTGGACCTGGAAGAAGCCGTAAAAGGTAAAACCGTCCAGATCCGTATTCCCGGTCATACCGAATGTAATACCTGCGACGGCACCGGTGCCGAGAAGGGTTCCCGTCCGGAAGCCTGTGGCACCTGCAACGGCATGGGTCAGGTGCGGATGCAGCAGGGTTTCTTCACCGTGCAGCAGGCCTGCCCGACCTGTCGTGGCTCCGGCAAGATCATCAAGAACCCATGCAAAAAATGCCACGGTGCCGGCCGCGTACAGGAAGAGAAAACACTGTCCGTTAAAGTGCCTCCCGGCGTAGACACTGGTGACCGCATTCGCCTCTCCGGCGAGGGCGAGATGGGTGTCGAAGGCGGGCCTTCCGGCGATCTGTATGTACAGATTGCCGTTCGTGAGCACTCCATCTTTACCCGTGACGGTCGCAATCTCTACTGCGAAGTGCCCATCAGCATTGTGGATGCCGCACTTGGCGGCGAGCTTGAAGTACCCACACTCGACGGCCGCGTGAAACTGAAAATTCCACCGGAGACACAGACCGGCAAGCTGTTCCGCCTGCGTAACAAGGGTGTCAGCCCTGTTCGTGGTGGTCCCTCCGGTGATCTGCTGTGCCGCGTTGCGGTGGAAACCCCCGTCAATCTCACCAAACGCCAGAAAGAACTCCTGGAAGAATTCCAGCAGACACTGGACAGTGGCGGCGGCAACCAGCACGGCCCGAAAAAAACCTCCTGGTTTGAAGGCGTGAAAAGCTTCTTCGACGAAATGAAATTCTGAGGGCAGACGAGATGAGGGTAGCAATCATCGGCGCCGCAGGGCGCATGGGAAAAGTGCTGATCGAAGCCGTTGACGGTACCGAGGGCCTCGAGCTTGGCGCTGCCATTGTCGAGCCAGGCAGCAGCCTCATCGGCGCCGACGCCGGTGAAATGACCGGCATCGGCAAAACCGGCATCAAAATGGCCGGCAGCCTGGCCGACGTGAAGGACGAGTTCGACGTACTCATCGACTTCACCTTCCCGGACCTGACCCTGGAAAACACCGAGTTCTGCAGAACCAACGGCAAGATGATTGTTATCGGCACCACCGGCATGACCGACGCCGAAAAAGAACAGCTTGCCCTCGCTGCTGAAAAAACGCCCATAGTGGTTGCCCCCAACATGAGCGTGGGCGTCAACGTCACCCTCAACCTGCTGCGCACCGCCGCCGCGGCGCTGGGTGACGACTATGATGTGGAAATCATCGAAGCCCACCACCGCCACAAAAAAGACGCCCCCTCCGGCACCGCCCTGCGCATGGGCGAAGTCGTCGCCGACGCCCTCGGCCGCGACCTCAAGGAATGCGCCGTCTACGGCCGGGAAGGCTTTACCGGCGAACGCACCCGCAAGGAAATTGGTTTTGAAACCATCCGTGCTGGCGATGTGGTGGGTGACCACACCGTGATGTTCGCCACAGAAGGCGAGCGTATTGAAATCACCCATAAGGCGAGCAGTCGGATGACGTTTGCCAAGGGGGCGATGCGGGCGGCTTTGTGGTTGGATGGCAAGCCTGCCGGGCTCTACGACATGCAGGATGTGTTGGGGTTGAAGTAGGGGGGTTGGTTTGAGCTGGGTTGTCGGATTACGAGGCTGGCGCCTCTAATCCGACCTACGGTGGCTGGACTCCGACCTACGTTAGTTGCAGGCGAACTCTGAGGCTGTTGGCTGGGGTGCCTTGCCCGGGAATGTCTTCGGCCAGGGACGGCCGAAGTCAAGCGCACATGGATGTGCTTGTGGCGTTTCCCGGGGAAGGTGCCCCAGCCAATAGCCGGTGCTGCATGTAGCGACAAGCGAGATTTCGCATGGACACAAAGCCCCATATTTCTTACAATAAGGCGGTTTAACTGCACCAAGCGTAGCTTTGACAACGCTCTATAGAAAAAGCGGGACGGAGTTCAACTCCCTCTCGCTTTTTTGCGACCTGAATTTGCGCTTGCGTTCCTGTTCGTGACGAACCTGTACGCCACTCGATGAGGATACAAGCCTTGAGTACACCAGCCATCCTTGCACTCGCAGACGGAAGCCTGTTTTACGGCACCGCCATTGGCGCTGAAGGGGAAACCAGCGGCGAAGTAGTGTTCAACACCGCCATGACCGGTTACCAGGAAATCCTGACCGACCCGTCCTACTCCCGCCAGATTGTAACCCTCACCTACCCCCACATCGGCAACACCGGTGTGAACGAAGAAGACATCGAGTCAGATCGCGTCCAGGTCGCCGGCCTGATTATCCGCGACCTGCCTTTGCTGGTGAGCAACTGGCGCAGTACCGGCTCGCTGCAGGACTACCTGCGCGCCAACAACATCGTGGGCATTGCCGACATCGACACCCGCCGCCTCACCCGCATCCTGCGGGACAAGGGCTCCCAGAACGGCGCGGTGGTTGCCGGCGCGGACGCCACCGCTGAGCGCGCGCTGGAACTGGCCAACGCTTTCCCCGGGCTGAAGGGCATGGACCTGGCGAAAGAAGTAACCTCGGCAAAAACCTGGACCTGGAGCCAGAGCGAGTGGAACATCGAAAGCGGCTACGGCGAGCGCACTGAATCGAAGTTCAAGGTCGTCGCCTGGGACTACGGCGTAAAGCTCAACATCCTGCGTATGCTGGCAGGCCGGGGCTGCGACATTACCGTGGTGCCGGCCCAGACGCCGGCGTCTGAAGTGCTGGCGATGAATCCTGATGGCATTTTCCTGTCCAATGGCCCTGGCGACCCGGAGCCCTGCGACTACGCCATCAACGCCATCCGCGAAGTACTGGAAACCGACATTCCGGTGTTCGGCATCTGCCTTGGCCACCAGTTACTGGCCCTGGCCAGTGGTGCCAAATCCATCAAGATGGGGCATGGCCACCACGGTGCCAACCACCCGGTACAGAACATCGCCGACGGTACCGTAATGATCACCAGCCAGAACCACGGCTTTGCGGTGGATGAGACCAGCCTGCCGGACAATCTGCGGGCCACCCACAAATCCCTGTTCGACGGCTCCCTGCAGGGGATTCGCCGCACCGACAAGCCGGCCTTCAGCTTCCAGGGCCATCCGGAAGCCAGCCCCGGCCCCCACGATGTGGCGCCGCTGTTTGATGAATTTATCCGCCTGATGGAGGCACGTTGATGCCAAAGCGTACCGACATTAAAAGCATTCTGATCCTGGGCGCCGGCCCCATCGTGATCGGGCAGGCCTGCGAGTTCGACTACTCCGGAGCCCAGGCTTGCAAGGCCCTGCGGGAAGAGGGCTACCGGGTTATCCTGGTGAACTCCAACCCGGCCACCATCATGACCGACCCGGTGATGGCGGATGCCACCTACATTGAGCCCATCACCTGGAAAACCGTCGCCAAGATCATTGAGAAAGAGCAGCCGGACGCACTGCTGCCCACCATGGGTGGCCAGACGGCCCTGAACTGCGCGCTGGACCTTGAAAAGCACGGCGTACTGGCGGAGCACGGCGTGGAAATGATTGGCGCCAACGCCGACACCATCGACAAGGCCGAAGACCGCGACCGTTTCGATAAGGCCATGAGGAAAATCGGCCTGGAGTGCCCGCGCGCCACCATCGCCCACTCCATGGCGGAAGCCTGGGAAGTGGCCGATGACATCGGCTTCCCGTGCATCATCCGGCCGTCGTTCACCATGGGTGGCTCCGGGGGCGGTATTGCCTACAACCGCGACGAGTTTGAGGAAATCTGTACCCGTGGCCTGGACCTGTCGCCGACGAATGAGCTGCTGATCGACGAATCCCTGATCGGCTGGAAAGAGTATGAGATGGAAGTTGTCCGCGACAAGAACGACAACTGCATCATCGTCTGCGCCATCGAGAACTTTGACGCGATGGGCGTGCACACCGGTGACTCAATCACCGTGGCGCCGGCGCAGACGCTGACGGACAAGGAATACCAGATCATGCGGAATGCCTCACTGGCGGTGCTGCGTGAGATCGGCGTGGAAACCGGCGGCTCCAACGTACAGTTTGGCGTAAACCCGGATACCGGCCGCATGGTCGTCATCGAGATGAACCCGCGGGTGTCCCGCTCCTCGGCCCTGGCCTCCAAGGCCACCGGCTTCCCGATTGCCAAGGTGGCAGCCAAGCTGGCGGTGGGTTACACCCTCGATGAGCTGCGCAACGAAATCACCGGTGGCGTGACCCCGGCCTCGTTCGAGCCCAGCATCGACTACGTGGTCACCAAGATTCCGCGTTTCACCTTTGAAAAGTTCCCCCAGGCCGACGCCCGCCTGACCACCCAGATGAAATCCGTGGGTGAGGTGATGGCCATCGGGCGGACGTTCCAGGAGTCCCTGCAGAAAGCCATGCGCGGCCTGGAAGTGGGTTCCGACGGCTTTGAAGAGAAGGTGGACCTGAGCACCACTGACGGCCAGGAAACCCTGACCCAGGAGCTGAACGTGCCCGGCGCCGAGCGCCTGTGGTACATCGGCGATGCGTTCCGTGCGGGCATGACCGTCGACGAAGTGTTCAATAACACCCATGTCGACCCCTGGTATCTGGTTCAGATCGAGGACCTGATCCGCGAAGAGACCGCCCTGAAGTCCGCCGGCAAGGCAGACATTGATCGCGATACCCTGTTCCGCCTCAAGCGCAAAGGCTTCTCCGATGCCCGTTTGGCCAAGCTGCTGAGCATTTCAGAAGTCAGCCTGCGCAAGCTGCGCCATGACCTGAACATTCGCCCGGTCTACAAGCGGGTGGACACCTGCGCCGCGGAATTCGCCTCTTCCACTGCCTACATGTACTCCTCCTATGAGGAAGAGTGCGAGGCGGACGCCTCCGACCGTGAGAAGATCGTGGTTATCGGCGGCGGCCCCAACCGCATCGGCCAGGGCATTGAGTTTGATTACTGCTGTGTTCATGCTGCGCTGGCCATGCGCGACGATGGCTATGAAACCATCATGATCAACTGCAACCCGGAAACGGTCTCCACCGACTACGACACCTCCGACCGTCTCTATTTTGAGCCGATCACCCTGGAAGACGTGCTGGAAATCATCCACGTGGAAAAACCCAAGGGTGTGATCGTCCAGTACGGCGGCCAGACGCCGCTGAAACTGGCCCGAGGCCTGGAAGCGGCGGGTGTGCCCATCATCGGTACCAGCCCGGACGCCATTGATCGCGCCGAAGACCGGGAGCGTTTCCAGCAGATGATCGGCCGCCTGGGCCTGGTCCAGCCGGAAAACGCCACCGTGCGCAGCCACGAGGAAGGTATCCTGGCGGCTCGCGAGATCGGTTACCCGCTGGTGGTTCGCCCGTCCTACGTGCTGGGTGGCCGTGCCATGGAAATTGTCTACGATGAGGATGAGCTGGTTCGCTACATGCGCAATGCGGTGCTGGTTTCCAACGACAGCCCGGTATTGCTGGATCACTTCCTGAATGCCGCCATTGAGGTGGACATTGACGCCATCAGTGACGGTAAGGACGTGGTGATTGGCGGTATCATGCAGCACATTGAGCAGGCCGGCGTGCACTCCGGTGATTCCGCCTGCTCCCTGCCACCTTACACGCTGCCCAAAGACGTGCAGGACGAAATGCGCGAAGCCGTCCGCAAGATGGCCATCGAGCTGGACGTGATCGGCCTGATGAACGTGCAACTGGCGTGGCAGGGCGGCCAGATCTACGTGATCGAGGTGAACCCCCGGGCTTCCCGTACCGTGCCATTCGTGTCCAAGGCCATTGGTGTGTCCCTGGCCAAGGTCGCGGCCCGTTGCATGGCCGGTAAGTCACTGGCGGAGCAGGGCTTCACCCGGGAAATCGTACCGACCTACTATTCCGTTAAGGAGTCGGTGTTCCCGTTCAACAAGTTCCCGGCGGTGGACCCCATCCTGGGGCCGGAAATGAAGTCCACTGGTGAGGTGATGGGCATTGGTGACAGCTTCGACGAAGCCTTCGCCAAGGCGGCCCTGGCCTCCGGTGAGCGGCTGCCGGCCAAGGGCACAGCCTTCATGTCCGTGCGGGACGTGGATAAGCCCGGCGCCGCCAAGGTGGCGCAGGATCTGGTCGACGCCGGTTTCAAGGTGATCGCCACCACCGGTACCGCCAAGGCGCTGAAGGAAGCCGGCATCACCGTAGACCGGGTGAACAAGGTTCGTGAGGGCCGCCCGCACATTGTGGACGCCATTAAGAATGGCCAGGTTCAACTGATTATCAACACGACCGAAGGTCGCAAGGCGATTTCCGACTCGGCACAGATTCGCCAGTCGGCCCTGCAGACCAAGGTAACCTATACAACGACACTGGCGGGCGGCGAAGCCTTCTGCAGGGCCATCAAGTTTGGCCCTGAACGCACTGTTCGTCGTCTCCAGGATCTACACGCAGGAAAGTAAGACTATGGCTGACAGAGTACCCATGACAAAAGCGGGCGAGATCCGCCTCCGCGAGGAGCTTCAGAAACTGAAGTCCGAAGATCGTCCCCGGGTGATCGCGGCTATTTCCGACGCCCGTGAACACGGCGACCTGAAAGAGAACGCCGAATACCATGCCGCCCGCGAGCAGCAGAGCTTTATCGAAGGCCGCATCCAGGAGATCGAGGGCAAACTGTCCGCGGCCCAGGTGATCGACGTCAACACCATCGAGAACACCGGCAAGGTGATTTTCGGCACCACGATACGTCTGCTCAACGTGGATACGGACGAGCAGGTCAGTTATCAGATCGTTGGTGAGGACGAGGCGGATATCAAGGCAGGCAAACTGTCGATTTCCTCTCCCATTGCCCGGGCTCTGGTGGGCAAGAGCGAAGGTGACGTTGTTGCCGTGCGCGTGCCCTCCGGTACCGTTGAGTACGAGATTGAGCAGGTAGAGCACATCTGAGCTCCGAACCGGGCTGATGCTGCCAATAAAAAAGCCGGCTGTGGAAACCCAGCCGGCTTTTTGCATGGTGCTTGCTGTCGTCAGGGTGCGCGCGTCAGCTTTTTTGGCGCAACAGGTTGGACAGTTTGGGATTGGGCTTCTTCGCCCGGCGCAGGATGACGGCGATTTTGCCGATGGTCTGCACCAGCTCCGCACCTGACGCCTCGCACAGGGCGGCGACTGCTTCCTGGCGGGTTTCGCGGTCCTGGCTGGCCACCTTGATCTTGATCAGCTCGTGGTCGTTTAGGGCCCGCTCGAGTTCTTCCTGAAGCCCTTCTGTCAGGCCCTTGTCGCCGACAATAATGACTGGCTTCAGGTTATGGGCGATGCCCCGGTATTCCCGGCGCTGTTCCGGCGAAAGGCTCATTATGTAATCTCTTTATGGGTACGATTAATAAAACGTCAGCGGCGAAACGCTCGCCAATTCCGTATAATCGCGGGATTGTAACAGATCGTCTGGCCGGTGAAATGGCAGTTACCACGTACCTGCATTATCGGGCCGGTGGTTGTAACGCTTTATGGAGGTAGGTCTTGGCCCGTTCGAAAACCAGTGATCGCTGGCTGAAGGAACATTTTGATGACGTCTGGGTCAAAAAGTCCCGGGAAGACGGTTATCGCTCACGGGCCAGTTACAAGTTGATTGAGCTTGATGACAAAGACCGGCTGTTCCGGCCCGGGCAGGTGGTTGTGGACCTGGGTGCTGCCCCGGGTGGGTGGTCCCAGGTGGCCGTCGAGCGGGTTGGCGACAAGGGTGTGGTTGTCGCCAGCGATATCCTGGAGATGAGTCCGATTGCGGGTGTGGAGTTTGTTCAAGGGGATTTTACCGAGCAGTCGGTACTGGACGAATTGCTGGATTTGCTGGGTGATCGCCGTGCTGACGTTGTAATTTCAGATATGGCACCCAATATGAGTGGTATGGCGGCAGTGGATATTCCCAATGCCATGGGCTTGGTGGAGCTGGCGCTGGATATGGCGCAGCAGGTATTGAAGCCGGGTGGTGTGTTTGTCGCCAAGGTGTTTCAGGGTGAGGGATTTGATGCCCTGCTGGCTGAGATGCGTAAAAGTTTTGGCACCGTTGTCAGCAGGAAGCCTGACTCCTCCCGGGCACGATCCAGGGAGATCTATCAGGTGTGCAAGGGATTTAAGGGCTGACCCGCCCGCAGGACGGAAGTGGCCATGGGGATTGACACCCCTGCCGTGGTCGATACGGATAGGCCGATTCTGGTGGACGGGCGTACAATTGGTGTAAGGTGTCAGAAAAGGCTTTCTCCTGACGGGGCGATCCTTCAATTCACAGGTGATGATCCTTGAACGATATGGCAAAAAATCTGGTTCTCTGGCTGATTATAGCCGCCGTACTGCTGATGGTGTTTCAGAATTTTACTCCCACCACCAGCGGACAACAGGTCAATTATTCGCAGTTTGTGGAAATGGTGCAGGACGGACAGGTCCGTCAGGTCACCATTGACGGTCTGCAGGTTCAGGGTGTCCGTGGTGACGGCTCCCAGTTCCAGACAGTGCGTCCACAGGTGTCCGACAACAAACTGATGGATGACCTTCTGGCCAACAACGTGGAAGTCATCGGCAAGGAACCGGAGCGCCAAAGCCTCTGGACCCAATTGCTGGTGGCTGCCTTCCCGATACTTATCATCATTGCGCTGTTCGTGTTCTTCATGCGACAGATGCAGGGGGGTGGTGGCGGCAAAGGGCCCATGTCCTTTGGCAAGAGCAAGGCCCGCCTGATGAGCGAGGATCAGATCAAGACCACCTTCGGCGATGTCGCCGGTGTGGATGAAGCCAAGGAAGACGTCAAGGAGCTGGTGGATTTCCTGCGGGATCCCAGCAAGTTCCAGCGTCTTGGCGGCAGCATTCCCAAGGGCGTTCTGATGGTGGGGCAGCCGGGTACCGGTAAGACCCTGCTCGCCAAGGCGATTGCCGGCGAGGCCAAGGTGCCGTTCTTCTCCATCTCCGGTTCGGACTTTGTGGAAATGTTCGTGGGTGTGGGTGCGTCCCGCGTTCGTGACATGTTCGAGCAGGCCAAGAAGCAGAGCCCCTGCATTATCTTTATCGATGAGATCGATGCGGTCGGTCGCCATCGTGGTGCCGGCATGGGTGGTGGTCACGACGAGCGTGAGCAGACCCTGAACCAGTTGCTGGTCGAGATGGACGGTTTCGAAGGCAACGAAGGCGTTATCGTAATCGCCGCGACGAACCGGCCAGATGTGCTGGACCCGGCATTGTTGCGCCCGGGCCGTTTTGACCGCCAGGTGGTGGTTGGTCTGCCCGACATTATCGGCCGTGAGCAGATCCTTAAGGTGCACATGAAGAAAGTGCCTCTGGCCGATGGCGTGGAGCCGATACTGATTGCTCGTGGTACGCCCGGCTTCTCCGGTGCCGATCTGGCTAACCTGGTGAACGAGGCGGCCCTGTTTGCTGCCCGGCGTAACCAGCGGTTGGTTTCCATGGAGGAGTTTGAGCTCGCCAAGGACAAGATCATGATGGGCGCTGAACGTAAGTCCATGGTGATGAGTGAGAAAGAGAAGCGTAACACCGCTTATCACGAGTCCGGTCATGCCATTGTTGGTCGCCTTGTGCCGGAGCACGACCCGGTCTATAAGGTCAGCATCATTCCCCGTGGGCGGGCATTGGGTGTCACCATGTTCCTGCCCGAGGAAGACAAGTACAGCCACAGCAAGCGGTTCCTGATCAGCTCTATCTGCAGCCTGTTCGGTGGCCGTATTGCCGAAGAGCTGACCCTTGGTTTCGATGGCGTCACCACTGGTGCCTCCAATGATATCGAGCGGGCAACCAGTCTGGCGCGTAACATGGTCACCCGCTGGGGGCTGTCGGAGAAGCTCGGGCCGCTGCAGTACGACACTGATACCGAAGAGCCTTTCCTCGGTCGTTCGGCGGGGCAGGCGCAGACCGTCTACTCTCCGGAAACGGCGCAGCGTATTGATGAGGAGGTCCGCAACATCATCGACAGCTGCTACGAGAAGGCCCGTCAGTTGTTGATCGATAACCGCGACAAGCTCGACTTGATGGCCGACGCCCTGATGAAGTATGAGACCATTGATCGTTTCCAGATTGATGACATCATGGAAGGTCGCGAGCCCCGTCCGCCGAAAGGGTGGGGTGACAGTGGGCCCTCCGGCGGCGTACCAGCCGACGAGCCGGAGCAGGCGCCTGCTCCAAAAGGTTCGGATGACGGACGCCAGCCCGGTGTTGGTCGCCCGGCCGGTGAACACTGACCCTGGGTAGTTCCGGGCCAGAGCTTATCGACGATTGAACGCCGCCCCTGCCGGGGCGGCGTTTGTTTTTCAGGTTGCACAAAGGGTTGCTTATGCAGATGAACTTTGCGGGCAGGGCGCTGGATATGTCCCTCTGCCATGTGATGGGAATCCTCAATGTAACGCCGGACTCGTTTTCCGACGGCGGCCAGTTCAATCAGGTGGACGCTGCATTGGCCAGGGCTCGCGAAATGGCGGCGGATGGCGCGGTTTTCATCGATGTCGGCGGTGAGTCCACTCGACCGGGTGCAACCCCGGTGCCCGTCGAGGAAGAACTTGAACGGGTTTGCCCGGTAGTCGAGGCGATTGCCCGCGAGATTGACGTCATCGTGTCGGTCGATACAAGTTCGCCCCGGGTTATGGCTGAGGCGGCAAAGTTGGGAGCCGGCATGATTAACGACGTCAGGGCGTTGCAGAGGGATGGCGCGCCCGAGGAAGTCGCCAGAGCGGATATCCCGGTGTGTGTGATGCATATTCAGGGTGAGCCGGATTCCATGCAGGATGACCCGCGTTACCGAAATGTGCGCCGGGAAGTCAGCTCGTTCCTTACCGAGCGGATGCGGGTTGTTGAAAAAGCCGGAGTGCGGCCCGACAACATCATCCTGGATCCGGGTTTCGGTTTCGGCAAATCCGTGCAGCATAATTTACAGCTGCTGGCCTCTCTGGAACAGCTGCAGTTACTGGGTCATCCGGTGTTGGTGGGGCTTTCCCGCAAGAGCATGCTGGGCCATATAACCGGCCGTGAAGTCAGTGAACGCTTGCCCGCAAGTCTCGCTGCCGCGACAATATCCGCCATGAAGGGCGCATCCATTATTCGCGTCCACGATGTCAGGGAAACAGTCGATGCCGTCAAACTGGTAACGGCAATGGAGGAAGCTGGACGATGAGCGACAGAAAATACTTCGGCACGGACGGTATCCGGGGGCGGGTCGGCGAATATCCCATTACACCGGAATTCATGTTGCACCTGGGTTGGGCTGCCGGGCAGGCCTTTAAGCGTGACGGCCAGCGCAACAGCGTGCTGATCGGCAAGGACACGCGCCTGTCGGGTTACATGTTCGAGTCTGCCCTGGAGGCAGGCCTGTCGGCGGCCGGAGTAGATGTGAAACTGCTCGGCCCCATGCCCACTCCGGCCATTGCCTATCTCACCCGAACCTTTCGGGCCTCGGCGGGTATTGTGATCAGCGCTTCCCACAACCCGCATCATGACAATGGCATCAAGTTTTTCTCGCCGGCCGGTACCAAGCTGGATGATGCCCTGGAAGCAGAAATTGAACACTGGCTCGACAGGCCCATTGAAGTCTGTGGTTCCAAGGAGCTGGGCAAGGCGTTCCGGGTGGACGATGCCCCCGGCCGTTATGTGGAGTTCTGCAAGAGCACCGTGCCCAACGAGTTCTCCCTGGAAGGTCTGCACATTGTGCTGGATTGCGCCCATGGTGCGACCTACCACGTTGCCCCCAAGGTTTTCCGTGAGTTGGGTGCGAAAATTTCCGTGGTTGGCGCAGACCCGGATGGCCTGAATATTAATCTCAATGTCGGGTCCACCCATCTGGGTTCCCTGAGCAAGGCAGTTCTGGAAAAGCAGGCTGACCTGGGGATTGCCTTTGACGGTGACGGCGACCGGGTCCTGATGGTGGATCGCGATGGCTCGGAAGTGGATGGCGATGAGTTGCTTTACGTGATTGCCGCCCAGCGCCACGCCGCCGGCACCCTGAAGGGCGGCGTTGTGGGTACGCTGATGACCAACCTGGGGGTCGAGCTGGCCCTGAGGGACCGGGGTATCGATTTCGAGCGTGCCAAGGTGGGTGATCGCTACGTGATGGAGCGGCTGATTGACAGGGGTTGGCTGCTTGGCGGCGAGGGTTCCGGCCATATGGTGATTCGTGACTGTACCAGCACCGGTGATGGCATCGTGTCGGCCTTGCAGGTGTTGTTGGCCATCAGCCGTGCGGGCAGCCCGTTGGCGGATCTTCGCCGTGGAATGAGCAAGCTACCCCAGAAAATGATAAATGTGCGGGTAGGCCAGCGGTTTGATCCTCTCGGACGTCACGATATTGTCACTGCTATCGAAGCGGCGGAAGCCAGGCTCGGTGGCGGCGGCCGTGTGCTGTTGCGGGCGTCGGGCACGGAACCCCTGATCCGGGTAATGACGGAAGGGCAGGATGAATCGGAAATCGTGAAGATTGCCGAGGAACTTGCTGTTGTCGTGGAAAATTCCAGGGCCTGATTTTGTACCCGAGGGCAGTTGTCTGCCGTAAAAGACTGCTGTATAGTTCGCCCTCCCTTGATTCAGGGGTTTTTTATGCGCCGTAAGATCGTCGCCGGAAACTGGAAAATGAACGGGTCGAAAGACCTTGTGAGTAGCCTGGTCGGACAAGTCCGGTCAGAGTTGGCACCGCTTGATAATGGTGTGGAGGTTGTTATTATTCCTCCCGCCCTGTATGTCAGCGATGTTGTCGCACTTGCAGGCAGCCAGATTGCTGTTGGCGTCCAGAATGTTGCCTGCTGGGATTCAGGCGCCTATACCGGGGAAATAGCCGCGGGAATGGCCAGGGATGCCGGTTGCAGCTATACGCTGGTGGGCCACTCCGAGCGTAGGCAGTTGTTCGGCGAAACCGATAGTCAGGTTGCGGCCAAGGTCGATAGGGCTTTGGCTTCGGGGTTGGGCGCAGTCATCTGCGTTGGTGAAACCCTGGAAGAGCGCGAGGCCGGCAAGGCTGAGGAAGTGGTATCTGCGCAGGTTCGGAAGGCAGTGGCGGACGTCGGCGCAGAGCAGTGGCAGCAGGTTGTGGTAGCCTATGAACCAGTATGGGCCATAGGGACCGGAAAAACCGCCACCACTGAAGACGCTCAGGCCATGCATGCCAGCATCCGCGCCGTATTGATGTCCCTTGGGGCTCCGGCGGATGAGGTATCCCTGCTTTACGGCGGCAGTGTAAAAGCGGATAATGCTGCGGCGCTTTTTGCTCAGCCGGACATTGATGGCGGCCTGATAGGTGGCGCATCGTTGAGCGCAAAAGATTTTGTGAGTATTTGCCGGGCCCTGCCGGGTAAATACTGAAAGTTAAAGGTTCGCGAAAGTCATTAGCGCGAGTTACTGGGTTATTAGCGAGTCATTAGGTTATTAGAGAGACATTATGGATTGGGTCGAAACACTGGTAGTCGTTCTGCACGTGCTCATTGCGGTGACGCTGGTGACGCTGGTCCTGCTCCAGCAGGGTAAGGGTGCAAATGCTGGCGCCGCGTTTGGTGGCGGTGCCTCCCAGACGGTGTTTGGCAGTGAGGGCAGCAGCAACTTCCTGACTCGCGCAACAACCTTGCTGGCCATTGTGTTTTTTGTAACAAGTTTTTCGCTGGCTGTATTCGCCAAGCAACGTGCCGAAGTGGCTGGGGAAGCCGGTATTCCTGTTGTTCAGGAGTCCAGTTCCGATGCCGGCCAGGCCGAGAGCGAATCAGCGACTGAAGGCGAAGCCGGGCGCGGGGAAGAGGGTGATGCCCTCCCCGAGCTCGAGTAAGGTTGTTGCCCAGGTGGTGGAACTGGTAGACACGCTATCTTGAGGGGGTAGTGGCGAAAGCCGTGCCGGTTCGAGTCCGGCCCTGGGCACCATACTAGAAGAAAAACGGCTTGGATTTACCAGGCCGTTTTTTTTGGTCAGTCCTTGACCAGCAAAGCCGGCGTCTCTATACTCCGGCGGATATTGGAGCAGGCTCCGGGCATTGTTTGCCCTGCCGGTTCTTGGCAGGCCAGGTGTCTGTCAGCAGGGGATTTTTTACTGTGGTTATCTCCTGTGAGTTCTTGCAACAAAGAGCCCCACTTTCCAGGGGCTTTTTGATTAAGGGGCCTGGCGCATCAGGCCCTGGTGCATAAAAAGGGCTGATCAACAGCCCTTTTTTTGTTTTTGGGGTCGGAAAATCGAGTAACGGAGACAGGATCGCCTTGTCAGCAAAGTTGAAGCAGCTGGAAGAAATGCTCAGGCCCATTGTGGAAGGCCTGGGTTACGAGTTTTGGGGCATTGAATTTCGCTCCCAGGGACACCATTCCCTGTTGAGAATTTTTATTGACGATGCCGAGAACGGTATCGGCATTGAGGACTGTGAAAAAGTCAGCCGCCAGGCGAGCGGCGTAATGGATGTGGAGGATCCCATCCAGACCGAATATACCCTGGAGGTTTCCTCTCCGGGCATGGACAGGCCGTTGTTCCGTCTGGAGCAGTATGAGGCATTTGCCGGCCACCAGGTCCAGATCAAATTACGGATGGCATTTGAAGGGCGTCGCAAATTTCAGGGCCTGATCAAGGGTGTTGAAGGCGAGGACGTTGTCGTGGTTGTTGATGATCACGAATACCTGCTGCCATTCGATAGCATCGAGAAAGCCAACATCGTTCCGGTATTTGAGTAAGTCAGTGGACGCAAAGTTTATTTTTAAGGGCAGGGCAATCCAATGAGTAAAGAGATCTTGCTGGTGGTTGAATCCGTCTCGAACGAAAAGGGTGTCGAGAAGGATGTGATCTTTGAAGCAATCGAGCTGGCGCTCGCCACCGCTGCCAAAAAACGCTACGACGACGAGGAAGCGGATATTCGCGTTTCCATCGATCGCCGCACCGGCGAATACGAGACTTTCCGTCGCTGGCTGGTGGTTGATAACGATGCCGTTCCTGCACTTGGCACTGAACTGACCATGCAGGAAGCCGAAGAGATCGACAAGGATCTGAGGCCGGGTGATATCCACGAAGAGAAGGTGGAATCCGTTGCTTTCGGGCGTATCGGTGCCCAGGCAGCCAAACAGATCATCTTCCAGAAAGTACGGGAAGCCGAGCGCACCAAGATTGTTGACAGCTATCGTGACCGCGTCGGTGAGTTGGTCTCCGGTACCGTAAAGAAAGTGACACGGGACAACGTCATCGTGGATCTGGGAGCCAACGCCGAGGCCCTGCTGCCCCGTGAACACCTGATCCCCCGCGAGACATTCCGCATGGGTGACCGGGTACGTTCGCTGCTGCAGGAAATCCGCACCGATCATCGTGGCCCGCAGCTGATTCTGAGCCGTACCGATTCGCAGATGCTGATCGAGCTGTTCCGCATTGAAGTGCCGGAGATTGCCGAGGAGCTGATCGAAATCCGTGGCGCTGCCCGCGATCCCGGTTCCCGCGCCAAAATCGCGGTTAAAACCAACGACCGCCGGATTGATCCGGTGGGTGCCTGTGTTGGCATGCGCGGTTCACGGGTGCAGGCGGTTTCCAATGAGCTGGGTGGCGAGCGCGTTGATATCGTGCTCTGGGACGACAACCCCGCGCAACTGGTTATCAACGCCATGGCGCCGGCGGAAGTGGCTTCCATCGTGATGGACGAAGACCGTCACACCATGGAAGTGGCGGTTGCCGAGGATAACCTGGCCCAGGCCATTGGCCGTAACGGACAGAATGTGCGCCTGGCGACGGACCTGACCGGTTGGACGCTGAACGTCATGACCGAGGAAGAAGCGGGTGAGCGCCAGGAGCAGGAATATAATTCACTGCTGGAGCACTTCACCAGCAATCTGGATGTGGACGAGGAGTTTGCGGGCGTTCTCATCGAGGAAGGATTTACTTCCATTGAGGAAGTGGCGTACATCCCCATGGAGGAGATGCTCGCTATTGACGGTTTTGACGAAGAGACCGTCACCGAATTGCGTCGCCGTGCCAAGGATGCCCTGCTGAATCAGGCCCTGGCCAGTGAAGAGGCGCTTGAGGGCGCAGAGCCCGCGGAAGATCTTCTCGCAATGGACGGTATGGAGCGCGGCCTGGCCTTCAAGCTGGCCGGTATGGGTATCCGTACCATGGAGGATCTTGCGGAGCAGTCAGTTGATGATCTGCTCGACATTGAAGGAATGGAAGAAGAGCGTGCCGGCCAGTTGATTATGGCTGCACGCGCCCCCTGGTTTGAAGACCAGGCTTAATCGGGAGGAGGACCAGTATGGCTGATGTAACGGTAAAACAACTGGCCGCAGATGTAGGCGCTCCCGTGGATCGTTTGCTGCGACAGATCGTGGAGGCTGGCCTGAAAGCCCGCTCCGAAGAAGATTCTGTTACCAGTGATGAGAAGCAACAGTTGCTGACCTATCTGAGAAAGAATCACGGTGAGAGTGAAGCCGAACCGAAAAAGATCACTCTCAAGCGCAAGACAACAACCACGCTGAAAGCGGGCCGTGCCAAAACGGTCAATGTTGAGGTTCGCAAGCGCCGTACGTATATCAAACGCGCCGAGCTGGAGCCGGAAGCGGCGAAGCAGGAAGAAGCTGCTGAGCAGGCTCCCGCAGCACCGGAAGAAGCGCCGAGTGTAGCGGCTGAGCAGGCACAGTCTGCCGAAGCTCCGAAGACGGAAACGCCGGTTTCCGAGTCGCCGGCGGAAGCGCCGGTTGCTGAAGACAAGCCGGAAGAGAAAGAAAAGCCGGAAACAGCTGCCGAGCCGGAACCATCACCGGTGCCCGCGCCGGAAGATATGCCGATCCCGCCGCCTGAAGAAGGCGAGGGCAAGGATCGTAAGCCGAAGAAGAAGAAAGAGAAGGCCCGAGAGCGCGGTGACGAGCCGGAAGAAGGCAAGCCCAAGAAGAAGTCCGCAGGACATCGTGGGCCCCGTAGCCGTCCGGTGGAAGAACCTCTGATTATCAATGAAGAGGAAGAAGACACCACGCTGCGCAAGCCACTTCGTGCGAAAAAGAAACCCAAAGAAAAGCGTCATGCTTTTGAGAGGCCGACCAAGCCAATGGTACGAGAAGTCGATATTCCCGAAACGATCACAGTGGGTGATCTTGCCCAGCGGATGGCCGTCAAGTCAGCTGACGTCATCAAGAAACTGATGGGCATGGGGGTAATGGCGACAATCAATCAGGCTCTCGACCAGGAAACCGCCGTGCTGGTCACCGAAGAGCTTGGCCACAAGCCCAACACCGTCAGCGAGGATGCGTTCGAGGAAGAAGTTCTGAGCGAATTCGCCTTCGAGGGCAAGGAAAAGAGCAAGCGTGCACCGGTGGTCAGTGTTATGGGCCACGTTGACCATGGTAAGACCTCGCTGCTGGATTACATCCGGCGCACCAAGGTGGCTTCCGGTGAGTCCGGTGGTATCACCCAGCATATCGGTGCTTACCACGTGCAAACCGACCACGGCATGGTGTCCTTCCTGGATACCCCGGGCCACGCCGCCTTTACGGCCATGCGTGCACGGGGCGCCCAGTGCACCGATATTGTTATCCTGGTGGTGGCGGCTGACGACGGCGTGATGCCCCAGACCAAGGAAGCGGTGCAGCATGCCCGCTCCGCTGGCGTGCCCATTGTTGTTGCCATTAACAAAATGGATAAGGAAGCGGCCGATCCGGACCGCATCAAGACCGAACTGGCCGGTATGGAAGTGATTCCGGAAGACTGGGGCGGTGACGTCCAGTTTATCCCGGTATCCGCCCACACCGGTGACGGCATCGATGACCTGCTTGAAGCGCTGCTGCTGCAGGCCGAAATCCTTGAGCTGGAGGCCTCTCCGGATGCGCCAGCCAAGGGTGTGGTTGTCGAATCCAGCCTGGAACGCGGTCGTGGCTCTGTGGCCACCGTACTGGTCCAGAATGGTACGCTGCGCCAGGGCGAAATGGTTGTGGCTGGCTCCTTCTTCGGCAAGGTTCGCGCCATGACCGATGAAGCCGGCAAGCAGGTCAGAGAGGCCGGGCCTTCCATTCCGGTGGAAATCCTGGGCCTGAACGGCACGCCGAATGCCGGCGATGAGTTCTTCGCGGTTGCCGACGAGAAGAAGGCCAAGGAACTGGCGGAATTCCGCCAGGCCCGCGAGCGTGAGCAGCGCCTGCACAGACAGCAGGCAGCCAAGCTCGAGAACCTGTTCGAGAACATGGGCAAGGACGAGGTCAAAACCCTCAACGTGGTCCTCAAGACCGACGTTCGTGGTTCCCTGGAAGCCATTACCAAATCGCTCCAGGACCTGGGCAACGACGAAGTGCAGGTCAAGATTGTGTCCTCCGGCGTCGGTGGTATTGCCGAGACAGACGTGAGCCTGGCCATGGCGACCAATGCGGTTATCTTCGGCTTCAACGTGCGTGCCGATACCGCGTCCAAGCGCCTGGTGGAACAGGAAGGTCTGGATCTGCGCTACTACAGCATCATCTACAACCTGATTGATGATGTGAAGGCGGCCCTGACCGGCATGCTGGCACCGGAATTCCGCGAGGATATCGTGGGTATCGCCGATGTGCGTGATGTGTTCCGTTCACCGAAGTTTGGCCAGGTGGCCGGTTGCATGGTGATCGAGGGTAACGTTTACCGTAACAAGCCGATTCGTGTCCTGCGTGACAACGTGGTGATCTTTGAAGGCGAGCTGGAATCCCTGCGCCGCTTCAAGGATGACGTACCTGAAGTCCGTAACGGCATGGAGTGTGGTATCGGCGTTAAGGGTTACGACGTGAAAGTCGGTGACCAGATCGAGGTGTTCGATCGCGTCCGGGTCGAGCGCAAGCTTGAGTCTACCGGCGCGTGATGCGCTTGAGATTAAGGGAAGCCTGATGCCAAGAGAGTTCAGCCGAATAGATCGCATCGGCGATCAGATGCAGCGTGAGCTGGCCCAGCTCATCCAGCGGGAGGTCAAAGATCCGCGGGTGGGCATGGTGACGGTCAATGCCGTCAAGGTAAGCCGTGATCTGGGCTACGCAGATATCTACGTGTCCCTGCTCACCACCGAGGAACTGACCGAGGAGTCGCCGCAGGTGAAGGACTCCCTGGCGGTGTTGAACAAGGCGTCCGGATTCCTCCGTGGGCAGGTTGGCCGCGCCATGAAGTTGCGGGTAACGCCCCAGCTGCGTTTCCATTTCGATTCGCTGCTTGGGCACAGCCGCCACATGGATAATCTGATTCGCGAAGCCGTTGGCGACAAGCCAGCGGTCGATCGTGATGATGAAGCTGGTGACGACCGTTCTTCCGATGATCCGGAGCGGGACGCTTGAGCCGACGTCGCAAAGGCCGTGACGTAAACGGCATCCTGGTGATCGACAAGCCGATGGATATTACATCCAATGGTATCCTGCAGCAGGTGAAGCGTCTGTTTGGTGCGGCCAAGGCCGGCCATACCGGCGCCCTGGACCCGCTGGCCACCGGTGTGCTGCCGTTGTGTTTTGGCGAAGCCACCAAGTTCTCCCAGATGATGCTGGACAGCGACAAGGCTTACATCGCTACTGCGCGCCTGGGTGTGCGGACGGAAACGGGGGACAGCGAGGGCGCAGTCGTTGCTGAAAAACCGGTGCCTTCGGGGCTGGATGCCGAAGCCCTGGAGCCGGTCCTCGACCGGTTTCGTGGCGATATCCAGCAGGTGCCCTCCATGTACTCCGCGCTCAAGCACAAGGGCCGCCCGCTCTATGAATACGCGCGGGAAGGCATTGAAGTGGAGCGCCCGTCCCGTCCCGTTACCATCTACGAGCTGAAACTGCTGGATGTGCGGGAGACCGAGATCGACATTGCGGTGAGTTGCACCAAAGGCACCTATATCCGTTCGCTGGTTGAAGACATTGGCGAGGCGCTTGGCTGTGGTGCCCATGTAACGGCACTGCGGCGCACCATGGCTTCGGGGTTCACACTGGCGGATGCTGTCGAGGTCAGTGCCCTGGAATCCATGCGTGAACAGGGTGAGAGTCTGGATGGCCTGCTGGTGGCCCCGGACGCGGCGCTGTCGATGTTTCCGGAACAGGAACTGGAAGGAAGTTCACTGGTATCGATATTGAACGGACAACCAGTTAGAATATCCGGTCAGCCAGCCGAAGGGTTTGTTCGCCTCTATGGCAGCGGACGTTTTGTTGGGCTGGCGGAAGGATTCCCGGAAGGGGAGGTCACCAAACTGGTGCCTCGCCGTCTGGTGAAGAGTAGCTGACAACCGTCTTATGACGGGTTGCAGCTGATTAGCCGGGCTGTAGAGATGCGTGGTTCGGCCGAATTCGATAGCATCGCGACAATGAGGTGAGTTATGGCACTTTCTGCCGACGAGAAAGCACAGATCGTTAAGGATTTTCAGCAGGGTGATGGCGATACCGGTTCTCCTGAAGTTCAGGTTGCACTGTTGAGCCACAACATCAACAAGCTGCAGGATCACTTCAAGACCAACAAGCAGGATCACCATTCCCGCCGTGGTCTTATCCGGATGGTTAACCAGCGTCGTAAACTGCTGGACTACCTGAAGCGTAAAAACGCAGATCGCTACCTGGAACTGATCCAGCGTCTGAACCTGCGTCGCTAGTCCGGTTGTACTTAACGGCCGGCGGGGCATATAGCCTCGCCGGTTGTGCTTCTCCCCTGCATCGTGTCTGTCAGTGAACCCTGAAGGAACTCCCTGTCGTAACGGAAAGCTGAAATTGATAGCAGGTTGTTGAAAAGCCCGGCCTCAGGAGATGCAGTTCCCTGCCCGGGGTTTTACAACAGCCTGTTAGCTTTCAGACGGGCTACCCTTCAGTTCATCACTTCAGACGATGTTGCAGTTATAGCGGATAATTCGCAGGGGCGGATTGTCCGGGCCAACCAATTGAAATGATGATTTCAGGAGTTACCGTGGATCTTAATCCCGTAAAAAAATCGTTTGAACTCGGCGGCAAGACCGTCACCATTGAGACTGGGCGTATTGCCCGTCAGGCCACCGGTTCCGTTCTGGTTACCGTGGACGACATCTCGGTACTGGGTACCGTGGTGGCTGCCAAGGAAGCCAAGCCTGGCCAGCCGTTCTTCCCGTTGACCGTCAACTACTTCGAGAAAACCTACGCGGTAGGCAAAATTCCGGGTGGTTTCTTCAAGCGTGAAGGCCGTCCGTCCGAGAAAGAAACCCTGACATCCCGCCTGATCGACCGTCCGATTCGTCCGCTGTTCCCCAAAGGGTTCATGAACGAAACCCAGGTCATCACCACGGTGATGTCATCCAGCAAAAACCAGGACCCGGATATCGCTGCCATGCTTGCCGCTTCTGCAGCCCTGTCCATCTCCGGTATTCCCTTTGATGGTCCTATCGGTGCGTCGCGCGTGGCTTACACCAATGAGCGTGGCTATTTCCTGAACCCGACCTTCGAAGAGCTGGAAACCTCCCTGCTGGACATGGTTGTTGCCGGTACCGAGGATGCGGTTCTGATGGTTGAGTCGGAAGCCAAGGGCCTTGTTGAAGACCAGATGCTGGGTGCCGTCCTTTATGGCCACCAGGAAATGCAGACAGCGATTACCGCCATCAAGGAACTTGCCGCTGAAGTGGGCAAGCCTCGCTGGGACTGGCAGCCAGAGCCGGAAAACACCGAGCTGCTGAATGCCGTGAACGCCGAAGCGGCTGGTGCTATCGAAGAAGCTTACAGCATCCGCGACAAGATGGAGCGTTATGCACGTCTGGGCGAGATCAAGAGCGCGCTGGTTGAGAAACTAGCGGGTGAAGAAGAAGGCCAGCCTTCCGCGGATGACGTCAAGAAGTACTTCGGCAAGGTCGAGAAGACCATCGTTCGCAAGCAGGTTATCGATGGCAAGCCACGTATCGACGGCCGCGACAACAAGACTGTCCGTCCCATCGAAGTGGAAGTTGGCGTTCTGCCCAGCACCCACGGTTCTGCCCTGTTCACCCGTGGCGAAACCCAGGCCATCGTGACGACCACGCTGGGTACCGCCCGCGACATGCAGATCATTGATGCCCTGGAAGGTGAGCGCAAGGACCCGTTCCTGTTCCACTACAACTTCCCTCCGTACTCCGTTGGCGAAGCCGGCCGTGTTGGTACGCCGGGTCGTCGTGAAGTCGGCCACGGCCGTCTGGCGAAGCGTGGTGTGGCTGCGGTTATGCCCACCATGGAAGAATTCCCGTACACCATCCGTGCGGTGTCCGAGATCACCGAATCCAACGGTTCCAGCTCCATGGCGTCTGTCTGTGGTTCCAGCCTGGCGCTGATGGATGCGGGTGTGCCCATCAAGGCTCCGGTTGCCGGTATTGCCATGGGTCTGGTCAAGGAAGGCGACAAGTTCGCGGTTCTGACCGACATCCTGGGTGATGAGGATCACCTCGGCGATATGGACTTCAAGGTAGCGGGTACTTCTGAAGGTATCACTGCGCTGCAGATGGATATCAAGATTCAGGGCATCACCGACGAGATCATGGAAATTGCCCTGGACCAGGCCAACGCAGCACGCCTGCATATCCTGGGTGAAATGGCGAAGGTGATTTCCGCGCCTCGCAAAGAGCTTTCCAGCCGCGCGCCGAGCATTACCACCATCAAGATCAATCCGGAGAAAATCCGTGACGTTATCGGCAAGGGTGGTTCCGTGATCCGTTCTATCTGTGACGAGACTGGTGCCTCCATCGATCTGGATGACGATGGCAACGTGAAGATCTACGCCGACAACCAGGAGGCAGCCAACGCCGCGATGAAGCGGGTGATGGAAATCACTGCTGAAATCGAAGTGGGCGCCATCTACAGTGGCCGCGTTGAGCGCATCGTGGACTTCGGTGCCTTCGTCAACATCCTGCCCGGCAAGGATGGTCTGGTGCACATCTCCCAGATCTCCGAGCGTCGCATCGAGAACGTCACCGACGAGCTCAGCGAAGGCCAGGAAGTTCTGGTCAAGGTACTGGATGTGGATAACCGTGGACGCGTAAAACTGTCCATGAAGGAAGTAAAGGAAGGCGAGCAGCCCACGGATCTCTCTGCACTGTAGTCTCCGCGCTGTAACCCTTGATCCTGCGGGTTGCACCAACCCGTAGGTCGGATTAGCCGCAGGCGTAATCCGACAAAAAACCCGCCGCTCTCTCGAGTTTGGCGGGTTTTTTATCTCCAGGCCTCTAAATTCAGTGAAGCGCCTACCCGTAGGCCGGATTAGGCGAAGCCGTAATCCGACAACCCAGCCCCCCTATTCACCATTAGCATCCATAAACCCCAATACCGCCGCCTGATACCCCGGAATCACAAACGTCGACGCATGGGGCGTATCTGTCTGCAAAAATCGCTTGGGCTCCGCCGCCGCCTCATACAGCCGCTCCCCATGATGAAACGGAATAATCCCGTCCCGCTCACTGTGAATCACCATCACCGGCACAGGGCTGATGTCACCGATCATTTCAGTGGCTTCATACTCGTCGGTAATGGTCCAGCTTAGTGGAAACTGCAACGGCCAGGTGAGCCAGAAATTGCCCAGTTTCTCCCGGGCAATGGCGCGGAAGCCGGAGAAGGTGCCGTCGAGAATCACACCGTCCAGGGGCGGTTGTTCGCCTCGTTTGACCCACTCGCTGGCCAGGGCGGTTCCCAGTGCACCGCCCAGGCTCTGGCCCAGCAGGAACAGGGGCTGGTTTTGAACATCCGGGCGGTCGATCAGCCACCGAAGACCGGCCTCTGCGTCGTGCAGGGTGCCCTCTATGTCTGGTGCGCCGGTGGAGCGGCCATATCCCCGGTAGTCGATCAGAAACACGTTGTAGCGCTTCTCAGGCAGCCAGGCGACGTTCATGATGTGGCTGCTGATGTTTTGGGCGTTGCCGTGGAGGAAGTAGACGGTGCCTTTCGGGTCGGATTGCGCGGGCAGCCACCACCCGTGGAGGGTTTCTCCGTCCGGGGTATCAAGAAAGACGTCTTCGTATTCGAGGTTCAGGCGGTCCGGGGTGATGTAGGTGACCTGGTCGGGATAGAAGAACACACTGCTGCAGCCGGTCTGCAGGAGCAGGGTGAATGCGGCTGTGATGCCGGCCAGTGTTCTCAGAAGTACGCGTGGAGTCCGAGTTGCCATGTGCTGCGGTACCTGTCGTAGTGGTCTTCACGGCTGAATTTTCCGAACAGGCTGAAGTCCCGTCCGAAGTGCCAGTTTCCCTCCAGGTAGGCCTGGTCCTGGCGGTGTTGGCTGCTGACGATCCAGGCTTTGGTTTTCACGCCGCCGAGGAGGCTGAACTGGTTGTTCTGGTGGAGTATGCCCAGGTCAGCACCGGGGGCGGCGTCGTAGCCGCGTCGCAGGTCGTCGTCGATTTCCAGGTCGGCGGTGGCCATGGCGAAAGCCTGGGTGCCGCTGGCAAGCAGCCAGCTTCCACCTGCGCCGCCCTCCAGGTAAGGGGTGAATACGCGGTCGGCTTCAGTGTCGGTGCGGCGGCCGCCGAAGCCCACCTGCCAGGACAGCGGCGAAAAGAACTGGTTGCGAGGCGAGAGGGAGCGGATTTCCACGCCGGTCAGTTGTTCTATCTGCAGTTCATCGTTGTCGGTGTACAGGCGGGCGTCCAGGCGCAGAAACTGGAGCTGGGCGCCGCCCCGGTAGCCTGCGGGCGGGTCCAGCACATCGTGGTAGGCGGGGCGAAGTGTCAGTTCGGTAAAGTTGCGTTCATTCATGCGCCCACCGCTGACGCTGGCGCGGAAGGTGCCGTGCCCCTGGTCGTCACGGATGGCTGGTTCAGGCGGGCCGTCCTGTGCAGCTACCCCACGGATCTGGCTGCGTTGCCGTAGCAGGTCGTGGGAGAGGGGTGCCGCGTGCTCACGGGGCCAGCCTTCGGCCTCGCTCTGGTAGCGAACGTAGTCGTAGGTGGTATCCAGCACCCGTGCCTGTTCGTTATCGCCCAAGGCTCTCACTTCCGGGGCGTCCGCCGCCACATACCCGTTGGCGATGGCGGCGGCCAGCGTCTGGTGGTCGTCGGGCAGGGAGTCGATGCTGTGGCTGACACTGGTTGCCGCGGAGGGGCGGTAATAAACCTCCTCTACCAAGCCTTTATCCACCACCCACCGGACGGTATCTGAGGGAATGGCATGGGTTCCGACTTCGTCCAGCAGGTCGGTGCCGGGGCGGGCCACGTCGATCAGTGCCAGCAGCCGGTAGGCGCAATTCTCGTCGAAGAAGTAGTAGTCGAAATTGCGATCACGTATCTCCCAGGTGTGGGCCAGCATCATGTCCACTTCCGCCTGGGTGAGGTTGAGTTTGTATTCCCACAAATCCCGGTGCTCGATGTCGGAATACAGGCGGATTTTTTCGTAGTAAGGCTGGATCGAGGTAATGCCCGGATAGCCGCCAAAAATGCCTTTATAGGCAAACAGGATTTCGCTGTCGTGGGCGGCCGCGTCGGCGGCGTAGGAAATGGTGTTGGCCAGGATCAGGTTGGTTTCCTCGTCTTTCTGAGGCGGATCCAGGCGCAGGAAGGTATGGCCGAACATGGACGACGGACTGTTCAGGTAGGACGCTGCAAACACCAGTGTCACGGTTTCGGTGTTCAGCTCTTCGATCCACTTCTCAAAGGACGGGCAGTCTGCAGGTTGTTGTGGCAGGTCCAGCTGTTCCCTCAGCCAGCGGTCCCGCGCGGGGAAGCGGCAGCGGGCATGATTGTTCCCGCCGCCTGGCTGGGTGATGGCTTTCAGGGTCGCTTCAAGTTCTGCCTTTGGTGAGGTTTTGCCGTTGTCACTAAGGTAGAAGCGGTCATCGTCCGCCTGGCCTGTATGGCCGTCACCGAAGCGATCGGGCTGATAGTGAAGCAGCGTCAGCCATGCGGGGTGTTGATGGAGGTTTCCGGTGTCTGGAAGCTGGGTGGCATGTACGTTTGAAGCTGATGCCAGCCAGAAGAAGGCCAGCGCGAACCGAAGCGAAGTGCGCATGGATGGTCAGTCAATTCCGGGTTGAACGACGGGTGGATGGCCTGGAAGCCGTTGCGCCGTCCCTGGCGCATAAGATCCTTTTTCGGGCTGGAGGATCAGGCTGCTACATACTTGCTCAGCGTTTCATCCTTTTCCAGCAGGGCTACAATCGCATCAACCGCTTCGCCAGACGTGGTGTCAGACGACGGGAAGATGGTTGCAAAGTTGTCCTGGAGGACTTTGCGGAACGAATCACGATCCGCTTCGTCAACGCCCAGCAGTACTGCCAGGGTGTCCAGGTTTTCGCCGGAGCCACGGGACATGTCGCGGGCAACCTTGTCAATGTTGCTGTCCATGTACATGGCCATGGATTGTACAGACTGGTTGGTCTGGCAACCGAGGGTACCAGTGGTCATACCAAAGGTCTGGTTACCAAAGGTACCGTTGGTGGTTGCGGCCAAAACGTGGGGGGCAATACCAGACTGTCCTTTCCAGATCATGGCACCAACGCCACAACCGGGCTGAGCGAAGGCCAGGGTAGAAGCACCCATAAGCAGTGCACCTGCGATGAGTTTTTTCATTAATCCACTCCTTGTTTGTTTAGCTGTCGTCGCAAACGCGCCACTGTTGCCTGAGAGGGTCCCGGGCTGGCGCGCTAACGGCCCTGACTGATTTCCCGTGGAGACAGGTCGACCGTTGACTCTGAGTATAGTTCATATATGAGAAAGGCAAATTACAAAGGCGCTGAGTGATTGATTTGGCCCACAAAGTCAAAGTGTGATCATGTGTTCATATTTCTAAATCGGCTAAAAAATGCTCATTTGCAATGATCTTGTTATATAGCAGCAGTTTGGGTATAGTGCGCGCGGCCATGAAGGCTTATACACAACACATGGAGATTGAGTTTTGAAAAAAGTTCTTGTCGCATCATCACTGATTTTCGCCGGCGCACTGACTGGCTGTTCCTCGCTGAACACCAGTGCTCCCTCCCTGCCCCTGTCCGGCTCCGTTGCTACCGACGTTAAAGCCGACATCGAAGTAGGCGAGAAAATCACCGGTCAATCCTCAGCTACCAAGGTTCTGTTCTTTACCCTGGGTGCTGAGACTGAATACGCTGATGGCGTTGCATACTCTGCCGGTGGAAACGGCGGAAGTGCCCTGCCTTTCGCGCTGCCGAACCCCGTTGAGGCTGTTAAGGCAGCGGCCGCCTACAATGCGATTCAGGAATCCGGTGCTGACGTGATTGTCGCTCCGCGCTACACCGTCCAGAAGGACGACTACGTAGTATTTGGAACCATCAACGTATCCGTTGAAGGTTACAAGGGCACCATCAAAAGCGTTAAGTAATTCCCTGATTAACGCCAGGTGGTACAAAAAAGCCGGAGCATGTCAGCATGTTCCGGCTTTTTGCGTTCAGGGGCCCACCCTTTGATCGGGCCATTTCCTGATCAACCGCCAAGATAGGCGTTTTGCACATCCGGGTTGGCCAACAGGTTCTTCCCCGTGTCGTGAAGCCGAATGCGTCCGGTTTCCAGCACGTAGCCACGGTCGGCCAGGTTAAGGGCCTGGTGGGCGTTCTGTTCCACCAGGAACACGGTAATACCTTCCTCACGCAGCTTCCCGATGATCTCGAAAATCTGCTTGATCACCAGTGGTGCCAGCCCCAACGAGGGCTCGTCCAGGATGATCATGTTCGGTTTGCTCATCAGCGCCCGGCCGATGGCGAGCATCTGCTGCTCACCACCGGACATGGTGCCGGCGCGCTGGTGCTCCCGTTCTTTCAGGCGCGGAAACAGTTCGTAGACGTGCTCCTGGCTCTTGCGGATTTCCGACTTGGTGTTGAAAAAGCCACCCATGTGGAGGTTTTCCTCAACCGTCAGGCCGGAGAATACGCGCCTGCCTTCCGGCACAATGGATATACCGGAGCGCATGATATTTGACGTCAGGTCCCGGGTGATATCACGTCCCTGGAGAATAACCCGGCCGGACGTGGCCTGGGGATTGCCACAGACGGTCATCAGCAGCGTGGTTTTTCCGGCGCCATTGGCGCCGATCAGGGAGACAATCTCACCTTTCTTTACTTCAACCGAGACACCGTGAAGCGCCTCAATCTTGCCGTAATGGGTATGGACATCTTCTAGTACAAGCATGGTTTTTCCTCAGGCCTCACCCAGATAGGCTTTGATGACGTCATCGTTTCGGCGAATCTCGTCCGGTGTGCCGCTGGCCAGGGGGCGGCCCTGGTTGATCACATTGATGCGGTCGGAGATATCCATCACCAGGCTCATATCATGTTCAATCAGCACCACCGAGACGTTGTAGTCTTCCTTCAGGCTGATGATCAACCGGTTCAGGTCCTTGGTTTCAGCCGGATTAAGCCCGGCGGCGGGCTCGTCCAGCATCAGCAGCCTGGGCTCGGTGACCATGCAGCGGGCGATTTCGAGGCGGCGCTGCTGACCATAAGCCAGATTGCCCGCTTCGCGATTCGCCATATCGGTCAGCCCTACCCGATCAAGCCAGTAAGCGGCGCGGTCCAGTGACTTCTGTTCTTTCTCCCGGTAGTTGGGGGTGTTCAGTATGCCCGAGAGCAAGTTGGTGTTGAGGTGGCGATGTTGGGCCACCAGCAGGTTTTCCACCACCGTCATGCGGCTGAACAGGCGCACGTGCTGAAAGGTCCTTACCAGCCCGAGGCGGGAAATCTTGTAATCAGGTGTGCCCTGAATTTCCTTGCCCTGGAAGAGAATCTTACCGCCGGTCGGCTTGTAAAAGCCGCTCATGCAATTGAATACCGTTGTTTTTCCGGCGCCGTTGGGGCCGATAATCGCGACAATCTCGTGTTCGTTGACGTCCAGCGACACCTGATCCACTGCCAGGAGCCCGCCAAAGCGCATCGACAGATTCTGTACTTCAAGCATTATCCGTCACTCCTGCTTTTTCAGTTCGATGTGGATGCGTCGCATGGGCATCAAGCCCTGGGGACGCCAGACCATCATCAATACCATGGCTGCGCCGAAAATCAGCATCCGGTACTCGGAGAATTCGCGCGCCAGTTCGGGCAGGATGGTGACGGCAATGGCGGCAAGAATAACCCCCATCTGAGACCCCATGCCGCCGAGCACCACAATGGCCAGAATGATGGCCGACTCGAGGAACACAAACGATTCCGGGCTTATGAAGCCCTGCTTGGAGGCGAACACCGTACCGGCGAAGCCGGCAAAGAAGGCGCCGATGGTGAAGGCAGACAGTTTTACCGCAGTGCGACTCAATCCCAGGGATTTGGCCGCGATTTCATCCTCACGAAGGGCTTCCCAGGCGCGACCGACCGGCATGCGCATCAGGCGGCGAATGACCAGGGCGGTTATCACTGCCAGCACCAGGGCAATCAGGTACAGGAAGATCACCTTGTGCTCGCTGCTGTAGGCTATGCCGAAGGTTTCATGGAAAGACGTGTTGCCTTCCTCTTTGACGCGGCGGCCAAACTCCATACCGAACAAAGTCGGCTCCGGAATACCACCGATGCCATTGGGCCCACCGGTCAGGTTGGTCATGTTGTTCAGCAGAATGCGGATGATCTCGCCAAACCCGAGCGTAACGATAGCCAGATAGTCGCCCCTCAGTCGCAGCACAGGAAAGCCCAGTAACAGGCCGAACAAAGCGGCCAGCAAGGCACCAATCGGCAGGGCCATCCAGAACGACACGCCGAGGTACTCGGAGAGCAGGGCAAAGGTGTAGGCACCGACTGCGTAGAAGGCAACATAACCCAGGTCCAGCAGGCCGGCGAGACCCACCACCACATTCAGGCCGAGGGCCAGCATGATGTAGATCAGCACCAGAGTCGCCAGATCAACCGAGCCCCGGGAAACAAAGAACGGCCAGAACAGCGCCAGTACCAGAATGCCGGTGAGCACCCAGGATTCAATCCGGGCGCGCCTGTTTTCTTCCATGGGTTCTTTATGGGTGCCGAAACCGGGCCTGGTGATGTCGGTGATCGTGCCTACAATCCGGTCCCGGAACAACTGGAATCCGAAGACGATGAGCGCAGCCAAGGCAACCATTACCAGGGTTGTAGCGTCCGCACCGGTCAGGGTGATGTCGACACCCCTGGCTACTAAGTTGAAGCCCAGGATAGGGTAGGAGATAACCAGCGTAATAACTGCGCAAAAAAGCGCGTGTTTCAGATTATTGGCAATCATCAGATCTTCTCAACCTCCGGTTTGCCGAGCAGGCCGGTGGGTTTGAACAGCAGAATCAGAATGAGCAGGCCAAAGGACACAACGTCCTTGTACGCACCACTGATGTAGCCGGAGGTCATGCTCTCGGAAACGCCCAGGATAAGCCCCCCCAGCATGGCGCCGGGAATGCTTCCGATACCTCCCAGGACCGCGGCGGTGAACGCTTTCAGGCCGGCGATAAAACCAAACAGCGGATCGATAGAGCCGTAGTACATGCCCAATAACAGCCCGGCCACCGCCGCCAGGGCGGCGCCAATCACAAAGGTGGCGGCAATGATACGGTTGGTGTCGATGCCCAGCAGGTTCGCCATGCCCAGGTCCTGGGATACCGCACGGCAGGCGCGGCCAATACGGGATCTGGATATAAACAGCGACAGGGCAGTCATGCAGATCAATGTGGTGACGAAGATTGTCATCTGCATATAGGAAATCGAACCCCGGAACGTGTCATCGCCGCCAAAGTCAAAACCGCCCTGAATCATTAATGGAAAGCCGATGTTGCGGGAACCCTGCGCCAGGTGGACATAATTCTGCAGGAAAATAGACATACCGATGGCGGAAATCAGCGGGATCAGCCGGTGGCGGCCTCGAACCGGCCGGTAGGCCGCCCGTTCCACAGCCCATCCCATGGCACTTGAGACAATCACCGCACACACCAGGGCGACGATGAGTATCAGGGGCAGCCAGGAAACGCCGAGAGTCGCCAGGCCGGTGATGGCAATCAGTGCGGTGTAAGCACCGATCATGTAGATCTCACCATGGGCAAAGTTGATCATGCCGATGATGCCGTAAACCATCGTGTAGCCGATGGCGATCAGCGCATAGGTGCTGCCAATCGTCAGCCCGTTGACGAGCTGCTGGATGAAATACAGTGAAGCTTCTGACATTGTGTGTAACTCCGAAAGCCTGCTCCCTCAACGACCGCATCACCAGGGCGTGGGATAACCAGCCCGGCAACGGGAAAGGATCAACAGGAGCCTAGAAAAACACCTTCTCCCGGATCGCGGTGAGAAGGTGCTCTCAGTATTACCGTTTGTTAACGATTGGGGCTTAGTTTACCGGAGTTTTACTTCCATCTGAATGCCATTCGTAAACGACAAACTCGAACGACTTCATATCACCGGCTTCGTTGTATTCCACGGTTCCGATGGGTGTCTCGAACGTGCCGTTGCGGAGGGCTTCGGCCACTTCAAATGGATCGGTTGATTCCGCCTTCTCGATGCCTTCGGCAATTAGTTGAACAGCGGTGTAAGAGGTCAGTACGAACGGGCCGGAGGGGTCTTCACCCTTCGCTTCGAACGCCTCAACCAGTTCCTGGTTTGCTTCTTTCTGGTCGAACGCGGGCGGGAGAGTTACCAGCAGGCCCTCGGCAGCTTCGCCGGCAATGGTGTTGATGTCCTTGTTGCCAACGCCTTCCGGACCCATGAAGATGGCGTCCAGTTCAGCCTGACGTGCCTGGCGCAGAATCAGACCCAGCTCGGGATGGTAGCCGCCGTAATAGACGTAATCGACATCGGCCTGTTTCAGCTTGCTCACCAGCGAGGAGAAGTCCTTGCTGCCAGCAGTGATACCTTCAAACATGGCGATTTCCACGCCCTTGTCCTTCAGGGTGTCACGCACGGCGGTGGCAATGCCTTCACCGTACTGCTGCTTATCGTGAATAACGGCAACACGCTCCGGGTTCAGGCTGGCCAGATAGTTGCCGGCCACCGGGCCTTGCATGCTGTCCAGGCCGATGGTGCGGAACACCAATTCGTAACCACGCTCGGTAATGGCCGGGCTGGTGGAGGCAGGGGTCACCATCAGGATGCCTTCATCCTCATAGATGTCGGAAGCCGGCTGGGTCGAGCTGGAGCAAAGGTGTCCGACCACAAACCGCACGCCATCGTTCACCATGTTGTTGGCAACAGTTACGGCCTGTTTGGGGTCACATACGTCGTCATACTCAACGCCGACGAGTTTCTCTCCCATGACACCGCCATCGGCATTGATCTGTTCGATCGCCATGCGGGCACCGGAAAATTGCATATCACCGTACTGGGCAACGGGGCCGGTCATGGGCCCCGCGATACCTATTTCTATTTCGGCAGCGGCCTGGCCGGCGCCCATTACAGCGATGGAAGTACCAATAGCGGTTACGAGTTTCTTGACTGGTGTTCTCATTGGGTCTGTCCTGTTTTGTGTCAGGGTTTTTCTTATGGTCTCAGCGATGTAAACAAACACCACACCTGCCACCTTGTCAAGCACGCAGATGCAGTGAGTGAGCTTGAATGTCGACTGCGGCTCTCTCCGTGAGGATGCAGCAAAGGGCGTGCCGACCTGTCGCTTCAGGTGTCGGGCTGCTCCTCGTTCTCCGGGAAAATCAGTTTCCGGAAGCTTTCGTGATCCCTTAGTTGTTCAAAGCTGGGGTCGACAGAAGCGTCATCCTTATAGGCCTCGGAAATATTAATCGCCTTTTGCAGCGTCGACACGGCGTCATCCCAGCGGCCTATCTCAGCATAGGCGCAAGCCAGTTGATAGTGGGCATGGCCGTTTTCAGGTGCCAGCTTAAGGGCACGCTGGCAGAGGCTGATCGCCCACAGAGGCTCTTGCATCTCCAGCACCGCATCGGCTTTATAGCTGAGTGCTTCCACGTCGTCCGGGCGAAGATCCAGAATGGTGTCGTAAGCGGAGATCTTGTTCTGCTGGGAGGTTTCCTGACTGGCTTTCAGCCACAGGGAATGCACTTCGTTGGTGCGCTCAATCTCGGCCTGGTTCTGGTGGATGATGTCAGATTTCTGCCTGAGCTGGTCTTCAATGAACTCCAGGCGCTTCTCATACTCCACCACCAGTTCGTTGACCCGCTTCTCGGCCAGGCTGGTGAGCTGATTGCGCATGTCGCGAATGGAGTTCCAGCCTATGACCACCAGAATGGAAGTGGCGCCAGCGATCAGGTAGAAGAAGTAGGTGACGGTGTCGGTAGCGTAGGACATGGTCTTGTCGGCCACCGAGAGTTCCTTGTCCACCACTTTCTCGATCAGCTCGGCCCGGGTGTTCATCATTTCCTTGCGCAGCGCCTTGGTTTCCTCCAGCAGGTACAGCTCAACGAACGGCGTGTACATGGGCTTTTCCGCAGTGTCGATTCGCTGCTGGACGTCCTCGGCTGTGAGATTTTCGCCGGGTTCCTGGGCCATGGTTCCGGCACTGAAAAACAGTGCCATCAGGCATGAAGCGAGGACTGTTGTCAGGCGTTTCCGGGAAGGGGTGTGCGGGAAGGTATTCTGTACTCGGGTATTCATCAGGCGATGTCCGTTTTGCGGAAATTCAACAAGGTGGTGACCTTAGCATAGTGGTTGGCGGAAAAAATGCTGAAATTCGTAAAAGCGCTGGCAGGTCAGCGCAATAGGTGTTCCGGGATTGTGGTTGGCGAGTGGAGGCTGCTGCTTGCAATAATTGGAGCAAAGACCTCTAATAGTTAGTGGTATAAATAATCTGACGACTATGAAGCGGAGTGGTGCGTTGAACAATTATGAAGAGGTTTTGGTGGCGTTGCGCCGGGTGATTCGGGCAACGGACCTGCATTCCAAACGCCTGAGCAAGCATGCGGGGCTGACCGGCCCGCAATTGCTGATTATGCGCAGCATCCGTGATCTGGGCGAGGTCACCATCGGGACTATTGCCGACAAGGTGAGCCTGAGCCAGGCTACCGTGACCACGATTCTGGACCGGTTGGAGCATCGCAAGCTGGTCTACCGCGTTCGCAACACCCAGGACAAGCGCAAGGTGCACGCGCACCTGACGGAGGAGGGCGCGGACATTCTGGCCCGTGCGCCGCAGCCGTTGCAGGAGGATTTTATCAAGAAGTTCCAAAGCCTGGCGGAGTGGGAGCAGACGATGATTCTGGCTGCGTTGCAGCGAGTGGCCAATATGATGGATGCCGACGACATTGATGCGTCGCCGGTGCTGGATGTGGGGCCTGTGCTTCGTGAGGATGGGTGGAAGGCTAAAGCCTGAGCTATGGGGCTGGTCCCGGGGCGGGGGTACCTTTTCTTTGGAAAAAGAACTCGCTTCGCTCGGACACCTTTTTCTGGCAGAAAAGGTACCCCCGCCCCGGGACCGATTCCGGCTTTGTTCGTCGGTCCGGGATTTGTCGGGTTACGCCTTCGGCTAACCCGACCTACAACTCCCCAGGTCGATAACTCCCGCGTAGGTCGGATTAGGCCCACAGGGCCGTAATCCGACAACCAGGCCCCATAATCCCCCCTGATTCAATCAATGCACCGAAGCCCCCTTCTTCGGCTTGTTCCCGAAACACACCTGAAACACATCGCTGTATTGCTTGGCAAAATTAACGGTCAGCCCTTCTTTAAGGTACTCCGGCAACTCCTCATAATCCCCCCGGTTGGCCTCCGGCAGAATCAGGTTGCTGATTTTCTGCCTGCGGGCGGCGATGACTTTTTCGCGGATGCCGCCGACCGGGAGCACCTGGCCGGTCAGAGTCAGTTCGCCGGTCATGGCGAGGTTCTGTTGTGGCGCTTCCCGGCGGGCGATGGACAGCAGGGCGGTGGCCATGGTGACGCCGGCGCTGGGGCCGTCCTTGGGGGTGGCACCTTCGGGGACGTGCAGGTGCACAAAGGATTTGTCGAAGAAGGTCGGGTCGCCCTTGAATCGTTTCAGATTTGAGGACACGTAGCTGTAGGCGATTTCGGCGGACTCCTTCATCACGTCACCCAACTGCCCGGTGAGTTTGAAACCGCGTTGGGTGCTGTGGATGCGCGAGGCTTCAATACTGAGGGTGGCGCCGCCCATGGCGGTCCAGGCCAGGCCTGTTACCACGCCGGTGCCTTTCAGGGATTTTTCCTTCCGGAACGCCGGCTGCCCCAGGTAGGTTTGCAGATCCGGCACGCCGACTTTCACCGGCTGGTCCGGGTTTTCCAGCAATCGCACGATGCCCTTGCGGATGACTTTGTGCAGCAGTTTTTCCAGGCTACGAACACCGGCTTCCCGGGCGTAGCCTTCGATGATCTGTTTGATGGCGGCGTCAGTGATGTTCATCTGCTTCTTCAGCAGGCCGGCCCGCTTGAGTAGCCGCGGCATCAGGAAGTGCTTGGCGATGGCGAGCTTTTCCTCGGCGATGTAGCCAGACAGGCGGATTACGTCCATGCGGTCCAGCAGGGGCCGGGGAATGGTGTCGAGCTGGTTGGCAGTACAGATGAACAGGACCTTGGACAGGTCCATGCGTACATCCAGATAGTGGTCCAGGAATTCCCGGTTCTGTTCGGGGTCCAGGGTTTCCAGCAATGCGGAGGCCGGGTCGCCCTGGAAGGAGGCGCCGATCTTGTCGATTTCATCCAGCATGATCACCGGGTTCGACACCTTCGAGTCTTTCAGGGCCTGCACGAATTTGCCGGGCATGGCGCCTATGTAGGTGCGGCGGTGGCCCTTGATTTCGGCTTCGTCGCGCATGCCGCCCACACTGAAACGGTAGAACTGGCGGCCAAGGGCATCGGCCACGGAGTGCCCTATGGAGGTCTTGCCCACGCCGGGCGGGCCTACCAGCAGCAGGATGGAGCCGCTGACTTCGCCTTTGAAGGTGCCTTCTGCCAGGAACTCGACGATGCGGTCTTTCACGTCTTCCAGGCCATCATGGTCGCGATTCAGGATGCAGCGGGCCTCGGCCAGGTCGAAATGGTCTTCCGACGTTACGCCCCAGGGCACCTGTGTCAGCCAGTCGAGGTAGTTGCGGGTAACGCCGTATTCCGGTGAACCCTGTTCCAGCACCTGGAGTTTCTGGAGCTCATCGTCAAAGCGTTCCTGTACCTGCTCCGGCGGGTTGAGTTTTTCCATGCGCTCGCGGAAACGCTCGGCATCGGCGGTTTTGTCGTCCTTGGCCATGCCCAGCTCTCGCTGAATCACCTTAAGCTGTTCCTTCAGGAAAAACTCACGTTGGTGCTTCTGCACCTTGTCGTTCACTTCCTCACTGATTTCCGCCTGCAGGCGGGCAACTTCCTGCTCTTTGGCCATCAGCAGCAGCACTTTCTCCATGCGCCGCAGCAGGGGCACGGTATTCAGCACTTCCTGCAGCTCGTTTCCCGGAGCACTGGTCATGGAGGCGCCGAAATCGGCCAGTGGAGAACTGTCGTCTGGTCCGAAACGGGACAGATACTGCTTCACTTCCTCGCCGTAGAGCGGGTTGGTGCGCAGCAGTTCCTTGATGGAGCTGATGATCGCAAGGGTGTAGGCTTTTAGTTCATCGGCAGCCTCTTCCGGTTCTTCCGGGTACTCCACCTCCACCAGATAGGGCGGCCGGCGCCGGAGCCATTGGGTAATGCGGAAGCGTTGCAGGCCCTGGGCAATGAACTGAACCTTGCCGTTGTCTCCCTGGGCATGGTGAACCCGCACGGCACAGCCGACGGTTTCCAGCTCTTCACTACCCGGGATGCCTTGCTCGGGGTCGGTGTCCTCCACAAAGCAGATGCCCAGCACCTTGTGGTCGGTCTCGCCCACGCGTTTGAGAGTTTCCTGCCAGGGGTTCTGGTTAACCACTATCGGCTGCACCTGGGCGGGGAAGAACGGCCGGTTGGACACAGGCAGAACGTACATGCGCCGGGGCATCTGCTGTTTTGGCAGTACCAGGCTCTTGCTGTTCTCGTCCTTGCCGATGTATTCGGTCGGGTCTTCTTCGGGTGCTTCAAAAGTGTCGTCGCGGTTGTCGTCGTTCATACCGTGCAAGCATCCTCCGGGGGGTGTTGATCCGGGGAACTGTGCTCCCGGGCCTACTGCCTATGTAGCGGCGCCGGCCATTATTTCAAGGCAAGGAGAGGTATTTGCGTGGATTGCTGCAGAATAACGGGGAAACCTTGAATTTCGGCCTCCAGCCCCCACTACCAACAACAATCCGTTAACAACATTTCAGGAACCCACTTTCAGGTGCCATCCATGAGTAACTCGCCGTACGTTTTTGAAGCCACGATGGAGAACTTCCAGCAGGATGTGATGGAAGCTTCGTCCCGAACACCCGTGCTGATTGATGTATGGGCAGAGTGGTGTGCGCCCTGCAAGCAGTTGATGCCGCTTCTGGAAAAGCTGGCGGATGAGTACAAAGGCGGATTCCTGCTGGCCAAGGTCAACGCTGACGAGCAGCAGCAACTGACCGGTAGCCTGGGCGTGCGCAGCCTGCCCACCGTGATCCTGGTGAAAGACGGCCAGGCGGTTGATGGCTTCAATGGCGCGTTGCAGGAGAGCGAAATCCGCAAGGTCCTCGACAAGCACATTGAAATACCGGAAGACGAAGAGGCGCCTTACGACAAGGCTCACCGTCTCTGGGAAGAAGGCGACGTGGAGGCGGCCCTGGCGGTCCTCACCGAGATGAACCGGAACAACCCGGAAGACCTGAAAGTGCTGATTGACCTGGCTCAACTGAAGGCCGAGCTGGGCGACCTGGAAACCGCCGAACAGGTGCTGGAAAGCCTGCCGCCGGAAGAGAAAATGCAGCACCAGGCCAAACAGCTGGCGGCACGCATCAAATTCCTCCGGGCCTCAGCCGAACTGCCGCCGATCAAGGAGTTGGAAGATTCTCTCGATAAAGACCCGAAAGATCCCAACGCCCTGCACCTTTTGGCGCTGCACCACATCCTGCAGGAGAACAACGCCAAAGCCATGGAGCTGTTGATTCGACTGATGCAGGTGGACAGCAAGTATAAGGACGAAGTGGCGAAAACCACACTGATTGAGCTGTTTGACAAGCTGGGTAACAACAACCCGGATGTGCGCACCTATCGGCGCAAGCTTTATACCCTTATGCACTGACCGATCTGTCAGGGCCACTGCAATCGTAGGTCGGGTAGAGCCAAAGGCGAAACCCGACGGGTACTCTCCAACGCCGAAACTTCTCCCTAAATCCCAGGCGGTGAAATCTGCCAGTGATAACGTGCGCTAGCTGTTACTCAGTTGCGCGAGCGCCGCTGCAGCCGCGTTTTTCACATGGAGAGCGGCAGCTTTGCGGGCGGCTGACGCATCCCTGGAAGATAGCGCTTCCATAAGCTTTTCTAATTCTTCAATGCTTTTTTGGGTTCTACCTGCTGTTTTCAGAGAAGTCGCCCGCAGCAAAGTCACTCGAGAGTTTAGCATGCGTAGGGTATCCCCCAGCGCTTCGTTGCCTGAACCCTCTATCAAACAGTCGTAAAAGTGGTTTTTGGCTTTGAGCCGGTCAATCGGGCCGCTTTCAGTTAGTGCTATCTTCAGTTCCTCAAAAGCGTTCTTCAAGGCTGATCTCTGAGCATCAGATGCATGCTCAGCAAACAGTTCGCTTGCGAGGCCTTCCAATTCTGTCCTGACTGCATAGATTCCTTTCGCCTGGGTTACCGTCAGGGTCGCAACCACCGGGCCGCGATGGGGAATAATGTGAATCAGACCTTCAGACTCCAGTTGGCGCAGAGCCTCTCGCACTAACGTTCGGCTCACACCAATCATTTCGCAGAGCTCCCGTTCGGGAAGCCGTTCGCCAGGTTGAAAATGTCCTACTGCAATCGCGTTGCGTATATTTTCAGTCACACTATGTCGGAGCGGTGCTGCAGAGCGCACTACTCGGAAATTGGGCGCTTCATTCATGAGAGAGGCTCAAATGGGTCACACATCGGTCGGATTATCTGTATTTAATCTGAAGATATTTTACAAGCTCAACCACGCCGCATATTACCATAACCTCGGGCGTGGTTGAGGTCATTTGCTCAACAAAAGCAAGACCAATGCCTGCTACTTGTCCAATACATCCCGGATTTTTTGCACATAAGCGGGACCGTCAAAGCCAACTTCTTCCGCTCTCTGATACCAAGAATCGTACGCGCCTTGAGTGTACTTTTCCTGGTTCAGCTCAGCTCGCTCTTTCTCTGAAGCGCTCCAGACTTTGGCGCCGTCTTCCTCCATCTGATCCATTGCTTTCTGCACAAAGTCTTTATACCCGCCGAAGGCTTCTTTCTGCAGTTCGTCCATTGCACCTTGGATCTGCTCCTGAATGTCTGAGGGGAGCTTCTCCCACTCATCCTTATTCATCAGAATAGCCCAGCCGGTAACGGGAGCGATTCCCCAATCCTGTACATGGGGAGCTTCGCGCCAGATGTCCATTGTTCCGCCTACACAGGCAGACGTGAATACACCGTCAATAACGCCACGCTCCAATGCGGGCACAATTTCTGTCATTGGCATCGGCGTACCTTTGCCGCCCAGCGACTCAATCAGGCTGGCAGTCTGTGGGTTGTGGACACGAAGTCTTTTTCCTTTAAAGTCTTCAACTGAATGGATGGGCGTCTTGGAGAAAAGTCGGGTATTGCACCACGCACCTTCGGCGAAGACCTTTGCGTTCCAGGATTCGTCCCAGATTCGGGCTACATCCTCGGCCCAGAAGGCATTACGCACTTTCTGGTAATCGTCGATATTTTCGATCAAACCAGGCAGGTTGAAGATACCCATGCGGGGCTCATCGCCAGCCAGATAGGTATGAAGAGCAGCTGACATGGGGAGGCGACCGTCTCGCACAGCTGAGGCGACTTGTGACGCAGCGATCAGCGAGTCGCTCACAGTTACTTCGACTTTGCCATTAGTCGCCCTTGCAACCCGCTCCGGGACGCTTGTCGTCATTTTTCCATAGATGTCGCCCGGGGATACGATCGCCCCCATAGTGAATTCATATTCTGCCTCTTCAGCGACAGCTGGCATCGAAAAAGACCCTGCTACAAGGGCGGCCGCCAGAGTCTGGCCCATGATTTTTCTGGCAAATGAAAAACTTGTTACGCATTGCATTGTCATTGTTTTTTCCTCCGGATTATCTGAACGCTATCCTGATGCTCGCGGGATTCCGAATAAGAACCACTTGCTTGCACCAAGGCGTAGTACCGTAATACAATATGACAAAGAGTTCGTCAATAGAATACTAATAATAGGCTTGGGCTGACGAGTTTGTATTTGGCTGCCCAATGCTCCGCACAGAGCCGTCAACATGGGCGAGAGTTATGGGAGAAAGCAAGATGCCCCACAGTTATCTGGATGCAGTACCGCACGAAAGTGAAACCCTAGAAAAACGGGAGCCAACTGACTCCCCGCATCCTATCTCGCGCAGTATTGACGGGCTATGCAGCCTGGCTGGAATTATAAGCGCTGCCGGTCTTCTCATTATGACCGGAATTATTTGCTTCGAGGTGATTTCGCGTTATTTCTTCAATTCCCCAACCTCTTGGAGCATTGAGATTGCGACTTACATTTTTGTTGCAATCGCTTTCTTGGGGCTGTCAGTGGCACAGCGAAGTGGTAGCCACGTTCAGGTCGAGATTCTGGTTAGTCGGCTGGATGGGCCACGACGAACGCAGGTGGAGCTTTCCGCTTGTTGGATCTCACTGTTTTTTGTGGGGGTCGCGGCCTGGCAGATGGCGAAGTTCAATTACAGGGAATATGTCAATGGCACCAGGGATTGGGGCCTGTTGGCTACCCCGCAGTGGATCCCCGAACTGGCCGTAAGTCTCGGTCTTATCCTATTTGCAGTTTCCATTCTGGGCGAAATCTTTCGTCTGCGCCCGCCTCGCTCAATGTTTGAACAATGGATTGTTCCCCTCATAAGTCTGGTTCTGGTTGCCGGCCTCTTGCTCATCGGCAATGAACGGATTGAGCTATTTGAGAGTGGGCTTACCCTTGGTCTGGTGAGTATCTTTGTCGCCCTCTTTGCGTGTGCCTGGGCCTGGAGCGGATTACGGATCGCGTCAGTCTTTGCTTTATCTTATCTTGCGCTTGGCCTCCTCTACTACGCACTTGGTGACACCAGCAAGTTGTCAGTCGGATTGTTGTTGGTGGGGAGTCTTCTGTTGTTACTTTTGGCTGGTGTCCGGGTGGGGCTCGCGATGGGGGTCGTTGGTCTACTTGGGCTGCTGCTACTTTTTTCGTCTCCCAACTTGGCAATGCTGGCAGATCGGTCGTGGACCAGCATTAATACGTTTACGCTTACCGCAATCCCAATGTTTGTGCTAATGGGGCACTTCTTGATTCGAAGCGGGGTTACGAGCGATCTTTTCGACACCATGACTTGCTGGTTTGGCCGTATGCCGGGCGGGCTTGCTAATGCGAGTGTCGGTGCGTCTGCGGTATTTGCAGCAGTGTCAGGTTCCAGCCTGGCAACAGCCGCCACGCTTGGCCAAGTGGCTGCGCCCGAAATGATGCGTCGAGGATATAGTGCCCGCCTCACCTACGGAGTAGTTGCTGCAGGGGCCACACTGGGCATTCTTATCCCCCCCAGTATTGCAATGATCATATACGGGAACGTGGTCGGGGTTTCCATCACCCAACTGTTTCTCGCGGGCATGGTGCCGGGTGCAATACTCATAGGCCTTTTCATTACTACTGTGCTTGTGTGGTCAGTCTTTGTTCCAGGTGCCGCGCCAAAAGAAGAGTCTCGTCGCCTGGGAGAGAAAGTCGCGTCTCTGGGTAAGCTTCTTCCATTCCTGATCCTGATTACCGCAGTGCTGGGGTCCCTGTATGCGGGCATCGCGACCCCTACTGAAGCCGGAGGCGTGGGTGCGCTTATCGCGATGCTGTTATGCCTCCAACGTAAGAAGCTCACGGTAAAGCTTGTCTACGAGACGGCACTGGAAACCGTCCAGGTGACGGCATTCATTATGCTGATTGTCGTTGGTGCG
Organism: Marinobacter iranensis; assembly: GCF_029207565.1. Classification (GTDB taxonomy): domain Bacteria; phylum Pseudomonadota; class Gammaproteobacteria; order Pseudomonadales; family Oleiphilaceae; genus Marinobacter; species Marinobacter iranensis. The sequence goes on from NZ_JANCMW010000002.1 coordinate 365,085, forward strand.
GCAATATTCAGTTGGGTATTCGATTTTCTACAACTGCCCAGGGAAATGGTTGAGTACGTGCAGGGCTCGAATCTGGCCCCTTGGGTAGTAATGCTGGCAATTGGTGGAGTGTATCTGGCATTGGGGACGATCATTGAGTCTATTTCCATGATGCTGATGACGCTTGCCGTCACCTATCCCATAGTGATTTCCCTTGGCTTCGACCCTATATGGTTCGGTGTGGTTCTGGTGCTGCTCATCGAAATCGGGCTGGTAACGCCCCCGGTGGGGATCATTCTGTTCATTCTCCGCGGCCTTAGTGATTCCGTGCCATTAAAAGAAATTGTCCTTGGTGTAGTTCCCTTTGTGTTGATTATGTTGAGTTTCATCGTCTTTCTCTACTTCTTCCCTGAAGTCGTGCTTTGGCTTCCTGAAAAGATGAACGATTAATTTACTAAACCCTCAAATTTGCAGGAGCAAATAGTATGTCGTTACCAAAACTGGGCTTTATAGGCATTGGTCGCATGGGTATGCCAATGGCTAGAAGACTCATTCAGGCTGGGTACTCCGTGGTTGTCTTTGATCCCAACGCAGAGGCAGTGAAGTCCTTGGTTAAAGAGGGGGCAACTGGTGCTGAAAATCCCGCAGAAGTTGCCACTAACAGCGAAGTTATTTTGCTGTCCCTGCCCACCCCCGACATCGTGGACGCCGTTGCTTTTGGGGAGAACGGCATTGTTTATGGAGTGGATTCTGACACTCAGAAAACCGTGATTGATCTTTCAACAACCGGACCCGAAGGCGCCAGGGCATTGGCGGAAGGTCTGTCGAGCAAGGGCATCAAGTCCATAGACTGTCCCGTGAGCGGCGGTGTCGGCGGTGCAGAGAAAGGAACCCTTGCGCTGATGGCCTCCGGTGACCCCTCGGTTGTCGAGAATGTTGGTGATGTGTTGAAGGTGTTGGGAAATTCCTTCCTCGTCGGGCCGGAACCTGGTATGGGTCAAATGATTAAAGTCATCAACAATCTGGTTTCGGTCACAGCGTTGGCGATAACTTCAGAAGCTCTTGTGCTGGGTACGAAGGCCGGGCTCAACCCTGATGTCATGGTTGATGTCTTCAATGCCAGCAGCGGTCAGAGCAATGCGAGCCTGACCAAGATTCCGAAATTTGTACTTACCCGCAGTTTCGATTTCGGTTTTGCTCTCGACCTATCCGTCAAGGATGCGCGGCTCTGCCTCGAACAAAGCGAGGCTCTGGGTGTGCCTATGGTAGTTGGTTCTGCTGTTCGGGAGATGTTGAAAATAACGAAGGCCAAGCTCGGCCCCCAGGCTGACATGACCTCAATCATTCAGCCTGTCGAGGAATGGGCCGGAATTAAAGTTCGCGGGGCAAACGCCAAGCCAGAAAACAGCTGAAAGGTCAGGCTATGAAGATAGGCACGGAGAGGGCGGGTAACGAAGAGCAAAGTCACACTTCCAGATATCTTGCTCAGTTTCTCGTCTCGGCGCGATTGGATGAAATGCCCGAGGCTCTGATCCACGAGGCGAAACGTTCTATTCTAAATGGTTTCGCAACGGCCTTTGCAGGCTGCAGTGATGCCGCTATGGAGAGATTGGTCAAGACGCTCAGCGGGTTTTCGGGGCGGCCCCAGGCGAGCCTCACAGGTCGGAAGGAGCGTTTTGACGTGCTTACGGCTGCCTTTCTGAACGCAGTCAGTACCAACGTCTTCGACTTCGACGACACTCACCCTGGCACCATTATTCATCCCACAGCGCCTGTTTCGCCAGCGTTGTTTGCACTGGGTGAGCACCGGCCTTTTTCCGGTCGTCGTCTACTTGAGGCATTTATTCTGGGTGTGGAATTGGAGTGTAGGTTAGGGAATGCTATCTCCCCTGGTCACTACAAGCGGGGCTGGCATATCACTTCGACTTGTGGCGTGTTTGGTGCCGCTGCTGCGACGGGCAAGATTCTCGGGCTGGATAAGGAGCGGATGGTCTGGGCACTGGGAAACGCCTCTGCTCAATCAAGCGGTCTTGTGGAGACGCTGGGGAGCATGGCGAAGAGCGTCGGCGTCGGCAACGCGGCGCGGAATGGCCTGTCGGCCGCTTTGATGGCCGGTAACGGCGTAGAAGGCCCAGGCAGGCCTCTTGAAGGTGAGCGAGGGTTCTTGAAGGTAACGTCTGATTCACCAAACTTGCCTGCCCTGGTGGAAAATCTTGGTAGCAACTGGGAACTATCAAGAAACACCTATAAGCCCTATCCATGTGGAGTGGTGCTCAATCCCGTCATCGAGGCCTGTCTGGAAATAGCAAATGCTCCGGATTTTGATGCGAGCCGGATTCAAAGTGTGACAATCAGCGGTCATTCATTGCTTCGTGAGCGCGCTGATCGTCCGACGGTCGAAACTGGGCGCGAGGCCCAGGTAAGCGCTCAGCATGCTGCTGCGGTCTGTTTACTCTACAAGGCCTCTAGCCTGAACGAGTTTTCTGACGAAGCGGTGAATCGAAAAGACGTCCTCTGGTTGCGCAAAAAAGTGAAAGTTGTCGTCGATGATGCGGCCATGGTGGGGGCTGCGCACGTGATTGCAGTGTATACCGACGATACCGTTTTGGAAGCGACTGTTAAGCACGCTCGTGGGGATGCAGAGTATCCTCTGAGCGACAGGGACATTGAGGAGAAACTTCGCGACCTGATTGTTTACGGTCGTTCCGGGGTGGACCCGGAGCCCATTATAGATGCGATCTGGCGGCTTGATCAGATCAAGGATGTTTCAGAGATTATGGCCTTAGCTCGACTATGAAGAATACCTCGCCGACCTAAACCTTTTCGCGGGTCTGCCTGACCAGACGCGCCGCTTGGCCTTACTGATAAGGAAACCGCAATGAAACTTGAAGATTCCAAGCTTTTTCGCCAGCAAGCATACATTGACGGCACCTGGCTGGATGCCGACACCGGGCAGACTATCGAAGTCAGCAATCCTGCTACCGGAGAGATCATCGGCAGCGTACCCAGGATGGGCGCGACCGAAACGAGTCGTGCCATTGGCGCGGCCAATCGAGCCCTCCCTGATTGGAGGCGGCTTACCGCCAAGGAGCGCTCGAATAAATTGCGCCGCTGGTTCGAGCTTCTCACGGAAAATCAGGATGATCTTGCCTTACTGATGACTCTGGAGCAGGGCAAGCCGTTGGCCGAAGCCAAAGGTGAAATCAGCTACGCAGCCTCTTTTATCGAGTGGTTTGCTGAGGAAGCCAAGCGAGTTTATGGCGATACCATTCCCGGCCATCAGTCGGACAAAAGGCTGATCGTGATCAAACAGCCAATCGGGGTTACGGCGGCGATTACGCCGTGGAACTTTCCGGCCGCAATGATCACCCGGAAGGCTGGTCCGGCGCTGGCTGCGGGGTGCACCATGGTGCTCAAGCCGGCATCGCAAACACCGCTCTCTGCATTGGCTTTGGTCGAGCTGGCAGAGCGTGCCGGTATCCCCAGAGGCGTTCTGAATGTTGTGACCGGAAGCGCAGGGGATATTGGTCAAGAACTGACCGGCAATCCGATTGTGCGCAAACTATCATTCACCGGATCGACGGATATAGGTCGTCAGTTGATGGCCGAGTGCAGTCAAGACATCAAAAAGGTTTCTCTCGAATTGGGGGGGAATGCGCCGTTTATCGTCTTTGAAGATGCTGATCTGGACGCTGCAGTCGAGGGCGCCCTAGTCTCCAAATACCGCAATAATGGCCAGACCTGCGTCTGCGCAAACCGCCTCTATGTGCAGGATAGTGTATTCGAGGCGTTTACTGAAAAGCTGAAGTTGGCTGTGGCCAAGCTGAAGGTTGGCAATGGCCTGGAGGAAGGCGTCACTGCCGGGCCACTGATTGACCAGAAGGCACTCGCAAAAATACAGGAGCACATTGATGATGCTCTGAACAAAGGAGCCAGACTGGTCACTGGTGGCAAACCCCACGCCCTGGGAGGCTGTTTCTTCGAGCCAACCATTCTTGCTGACGTGCCGGCTTCTGCGTTGGTCGCCAAGGAAGAAACATTTGGTCCGCTCGCACCATTATTTCGATTCAAGGACGAGGCAGAAGTGGTTGCCATGTCCAACAACACTGAGTTTGGGCTGGCCTCATATTTCTACGCTCGTGATCTTGGCCGTGTGTTCCGTGTGGCTGAGGCTCTGGAATATGGGATGGTCGGCATCAACACAGGCCTTATTTCCACCGAAGTGGCACCTTTTGGCGGCATAAAGTCCTCAGGACTGGGCCGTGAAGGCTCCCGGTATGGCATTGAAGACTACCTGGAAATAAAGTATCTGTGTCTAGGAGGAATAGAGGGTTTATAAGCTGCCAAGAAATATCCGACACTGAAGTGCAATCTCGCCGGCTTATCTTATGGCCGGCTCCAGATTATTTTGGAGCCAGCCATGCCAACGCTGAGCATGTGTGGAGCTTACGGCGAGTCAGGCCTAGTTGTCACCTGCCATAACACCGCCATCGATCAGCATGCTTGTACCCGTAACCATTGCGGACTCATCAGAACAGAGATATACGGCTGCGTGCGCCACCTCCTCCGGCTTGATCATCCGGCCGATAGGCTGGTATCTGGAATACTCCTCCATGCGGGATTCCTCTTCTCCGGGATAATACTGCTCGATATATCCCTCGATAAAATCTGTATGAACGCGGGCGGGCAATATGCAATTGGCGCGAATGCCCTGGCTGACGAAGTCTACCGCAATGGAGCGCGTCATCATCTGGATTGAAGCTTTGGAGGCCCCGTAGGCAAACCGGTCGTGCATGGCGCGAACAGCCGCCAGCGACGCCATATTCAATACGTTGCCACTCCCTGCGCTTATCATTGCCGGCAGAAAGGCTCGGGTGACATTGAGTAGACCTTCCACGTTGACTTTGAAAACGCGGTTGAGGTCCTCGTTCGACGTGTTGAGTAGGTTGCCTACCGTGATAACTGCGGCATTGTTGACAAGTACGTTCACAGGCCATTTTTTCTCCACCAGAGCGTTGTAGACTGACTTGATGGACGCCGGATCTGTCACGTCCATCACCAGTGCCAGCAAACGGTCTGTTGCACCCGTGGCATCAGCTGCGAGAAGTTCCTGAGCTTGCTGCTCCAGTTGAGAGCTGGCAAGGTCAGTCATTACAACGTGCGCACCTTCGGCTATAAACGCCCGACTCATGGCTAGTCCGATGCCGCCTGCTGCGCCAGTTATTAGGCAGGTTTTACCTTCCAGTCTCATACGATTGTTCCCATAACAAGTAGTTATTTCGCGAGCCAACCACCATCAATGGGTAGTGACGCTCCGGTTATATCCGCGGCCTGAGGGCTACAAAGAAACGCTATCAATGCGCCTACTCCTTCCGCAGCAACAAACCGTCCGGTAGGATTTCGTGTCGCCAGGTACTCCTGCTCAGACTCGGCAACCGCCACGCCTTTATCTCGAGCAATCTCCCTTATGCGTTCATTGATAGCTGGCGTGGCTACCGTTCCCGGACACACTGCGTTGCATGTTATGGCGGTCTGAGCCAGCTCAACTGCCATGGCACGCGTCATTCCCAGTAGCCCGGTTTTAGTGGTGACATAATCAACGCGATTTTCCGCACCGCGTTCACTGTATATGGATGCCATGTGAATTATGCGTCCCCAGTTCCCTGCCTTCATCCCAGGGATAGAGAGACGGGAGAGGTGAAAAGCAGCCGACAGGTTAACGGCGATGGAGTCATTCCAATCTTCCGCTGTGAATTCTTCGATCGGGGAGAAATGGCGCATCACCGCATTGTTTACAAGGATGTCGATGGAACCAAAACGATCCTTTATTGTGGCCACCATCTTTTCGATTTCCGAGACGTGCCGCAGGTCCGCGCGAACATAAATGGCGTCTAGGCCATGGGTCTCTGCTAATTGATGAGCCGTGCGCTCGCCTTCTTCGTCCAGGCACAGACCGTGCAGGACGATATTCGCCCCTGCAGCTGCCAGACTGTCAGCGACCGCGTATCCCAGCCCTGAGTTTGAACCTGTTACCAGGGCGCACTTTCCTTTCAGAGTCATAGCTTTTCAGGCTCCACATCGAGGCTCACAATTACACCTTCCATATCTGGCGAAGGGGTAGGGTAAAGACGCATGACAAGGGGGTCGTGCCCCGGAATGATGTGGTCCGCACTATCGGCCAAGCGGTCCATTGCGCCATATCCTTCCAGAAGTTCTCCCAAGTGGTAAACCGCCGGGAAAGCTTTACGACTCTGGAAATTAGCGTAGAGGTGTGATGCATCTGAAGCGAGCACCACCCAGCCCCGCTTCGTCCAGACCCGAACCATTTGCATGCCCGCTGTATGCCCTCCGACTCGATGAAGGGACAAGCCCTCGGCTAACTCGACATCCGAGTCGTGGAACTTGACTCTGTCAGCGTATACATGGCGGATAAAAGAAACCACGTCCTCGACATCGTAGGGGGCCCGGAGAAAGTCGTGGCACATGCACCGACCGGTAGCAAAGGCTGCTTCGCTGTCCTGCACATGAAATTGGGCGGCAGGAAAGTCGGAAAGAGTTCCAGCATGATCGTAATGAAGGTGGGTTAGTATCACGTGCCTGATTTCGGCAGCATCGATTCCGAGCAGCGCGACCGCTTCTGCGGGGGTTTGAAGTAGGGTGCGCCCTCTCTGGGCTGCCGCTTCTCTCCCGAAGCCTGTATCGATCAGAAAAACCTCGCCAGCACGCCGCGCTACCCAAACAAAGTAGTCAAGGTCCGAGCCTTCCTCGTGAAGATCCCCGCCGATCATGTTGTCGCTGGATTTCCGGTTGCTATGGTTGGCATAGCGAATCGCGTAAAGCTCAAACGGCGCGGGGTTACTGCTGGATGAGGTCGCGTGATTGTTCATAAAAACGCCCTTTATTGTGATTACGGCCTCAAGGCGTGAGGCGCACACTGTTTATACCAAGTATCGACTGGACGGAAGGATTTTCGAGCTACCGATTAAATGAGGCAGCATTTCCCTCTTTCTTGCAACATACAATAATACAGTAATACAATGCAACCAGGATGGGTCCATGGGATGACTGCCCGGAAAGGTATGAAGTTGCATAGCTGCCTGGCGTTTTCCGGCATGCCAGTACCCTAGCCAATATTTTCGTGATGTTAAGGAGGTGAATGATGTCTAATCGTCCAGAGTTCCAGGGTGAGTTGTTTGAAAAAGGTCTGCAAATCCGGCGTGAAGTTCTGGGTGATGCCTATGTCAATCGCTCAGTGGCCGCTGCAGATGATATGACTGCGCCTTTGCAAAAACTGATTACGGAATGGTGCTGGGGTGAAGTATGGGGTCGCCCCCAACTCGATCGCCGCACTCGCAGTTTCCTGAACCTCGCGATGTTGGCTGCTCTGAATCGTCCGAATGAGATGCGAATTCACCTCAGAGGAGCCCTGAATAATGGTGTTACTCGTGAAGAGATCCGAGAGGTGGTCCTACAAGTGGCAATATACTGTGGAGCACCGGCAGCCTTGGATGCTCAAAAGGCGGTGGTAGAAGTATTCAAGGAAATTGATGCAGAAGAGTAGTCTCTTCGGCTCCTGCCAAGGGCGTAAATGTGCATCCGGAGCTGATGCACTGCCCGTTTTAATACCAACTGAAGCATAATAGGTATTCACAATGCTCGACAATCCTTTTCTAGCGTTGCTCGGAGCGCATCTTAGAAAATGGGAGGACGGGCTCTGTGAGTGGGAGCTGGAAATTGCCCCTCATCATCTGAATACCCAAGGTTCGTTACAGGGCGGTGTCATTGCGACGCTATTAGACGTGGCCTGTGGGTACAGTGGCTCTTATTCAAACTCCGAGTCAGAAGAGGTGCGTGCAGCGACTGTATCTCTCACAGTTCACTTTATGGTTAAGGCTACAAGGGGGTGCCTCATAGCCAGGGCCCGGAGGGTAGGTGGGGGGAGGAGAATCTTCTTCTCAGAAGCGGAGCTAATAAGTGATGAGGGCGTCATCGTGGCAACAGCCTCCGGTAGCTTCCGTCGTCACAGTCTCTCATTGCAATAAACGCGGCTGGACACCAGAAATACTCGCTTAAGGTCCGATTGAATGATTACGGGTGCGCAATCACTCTCGGAGCAGCCTTCAATTACATAATCTGTGTCGGTGTCTATCAGGCTGGAGTCAATCCCAGATCGACGATAGAGCGCTGTAGTGGCCGCCATCGATTATGCGAGAGGGCAGTGCCCGGCCAATGTGGAGCCCGGTGTCGGACTGGCAGGATCGCATTATCACCAGGCAGGCAGCGGTCTGGTCGAGCCCGAGCGTTTCCGTGAGTGACTGGTTGGCAGTCAGCCTGCGAGTCATTTCGCCCAGGGCGCCGTGGGCATTTCCAGAGTAAATCTTCAGCCGGTTGCCATAGCAGTAGTCAGAAACGAAGGGTGTGTTGTCTGATCATTGGGTGCCTCCTTGCCACAGGGTACGGGGCGGTGCGGCCCCGTCGGGGGCCGCTGAATCAAAGATGGCGGTTAACCGTTACCCTTTTTCATCTCTTCATACTCATCCTCAAAGAAAAACTTCTCTTCCCCAAGGGCCGGTTCCAGCTCATGTAGCCAGGTAGCCGTTTCACTGTACTTGGCAAAGAAGGGCTGCTGCACCCAGTCCGGGTTGCGGGCCTGGATGAACCGGAGCACGAACACTTTCTCGCCGTGTATCTCGGTGATGCCCTGCACCTCAACCTTACCCGGGCCGGCACTCATTGACGGACCACGGGCGGTACGGGCCAGGCCGGAGACCTGCTTCATGGCCTCGCGGTAGATGTTGAATGCCTCTACCAACGGTACCTCAAAGTAGTTCTTGGCACCGGTGTCCCGCTCCACAAACATGTAGTAGGGGATGATGCCCAACTGCACTTCCTTGTCCCACAGCTTTGCCCAGTCGTCGGCATTGTCATTCACATGCTTGATCAACGGGCCCTGGGCGCGGATTTCGGCACCGGTGGCGCGCAGGCGACGAATGGCCTCTTCCGCGATATCGGTGGTGATTTCCTGCCAATGGTTGTAGTGGGCCATGATGGCAACGTGCTTGCCGGCGTCCACCAGGCGGGCGAACAGGTCGATCAGTTCGTCCGCGTCCTTGTCGGTCACGAAACGGTACGGCCAGAAGGTGAGGGCCTTGGTGCCGATGCGGATGGTCTGAATGTGGTCAAACTCCGGCTGCAGCAGCGGTTCCAGATACTGCACCAGGTTCTTGGTTTTCATCACCATGGGGTCGCCGCCGGTCACCAGCAGGTCGCTGACTTCGGTGTGCTCCTGCAGATAGCCGTGGAGCTTTTCCGCTTCGGTGCTGGCCATCTTCAGGTCCTTGTCACCCACGAACTGCGCCCAGCGGAAACAGAAAGTGCAGTAGGAGTGGCAGGTCTGGCCCTGGGCAGGAAAGAAGAGCACGGTTTCCCGGTATTTGTGCTGAACGCCGTCCAGAATTTCGCCGTTCAGTTCCGGCATGTTCATTTCCATCTGGCCGGCGGGGTGTGGGTTCAGCTCGTCGCGAATCTCCTTCGCCACCGCCTGGATCTCTTTCTTGTCGGCACCTTCCCGGTGCAGCTTTGCCATGCGCTCGTAATGCTCATCCTTCAGCATACCCTTTTGGGGGAAGACGAGTTGGTAGAGCGGATCGTTCGGAACCTTGTTCCAATCGATCAGTTCGTTGATCACGTACTCGTTAACGCGGAAGGGCAGCACGCTGGCCACCACCTTCATTTCAAACAGTGTCTCTTCGGGGAGATTCTGGATAACGTCGATCTTGTCGAGCTGGCGGTCTGTGTAGACCTTGAAACGCCGCTCTTCGAACTCTGCCGTGGGGATGCGGTTCGGGAACGTGACGATGGAGTTCATAGATCGCCCTCTTTAGTTATGCGCCAAATTCGGGAGAGTGGGGCTCGCCACCGCTCCGCTGGTTAAAAAACGGGCAGGCGAGTATACATAAATCTAAAATTATTTTCAGGTCTAATCAAAGATGTCATGGTGAGGCTGTTTGTTGGCGCTTCAACTCATTGAAAATAAATGATAATAATGGCCGCCGTTCAGTCTTTGGGTGAATCTTCTGGCCGTTATTCTTTTAGCGTATTAACGTTTTCGGGTTTGATAGGAAACCTACGACATTGGTCTGAACATGCTTGTTTGAGGAAGAAAAAGGCGCCATTCTTGCGTAAGTAACCGAAATAGTCCGGCAGGCTTTCGTGGAATTTCCTCAAGAATTGAATTTACACCCCGAAATGTAGTAAAAATACTACGAGATATTCGGGATGGTTCGGCCGGTACGAGATTGCTGTCTGGCTCTGCCAGGCCAAAAGCCAGATGAAGCAAGGGCGCTTCAGGCAGTAAAACTGGCAATCGTGTTCTATGCTTGTTCAAGGTAACTGACAGGCGAATACCCACAATAAAACGTTCTGCATTCCATCGCAGCTTATCGATACTGCAAGGCGCTCAGCTGCTGATCGTGGCACGCGCCGCACTTTTTATGCCAAGGGGAGGTTTGATGTACCAGGACGATGATCCCATAGAGACCAGTGAATGGCTGGATGCGCTGGAGTCTCTGATCGAACAGGAGGGCGTTGATCGCGCCAAGTACATTTTGGAAAGGCTCTCCGAACGAGCCAGCCGCGACGGCACCGAGTTGCCGTATTCCATTACCACGCCGTTCCGCAATTCCATCCCGGTGACCCAGGAAGCCCGTATGCCGGGTGACCTGTTCATGGAGCGACGTATTCGCTCGCTGATCCGCTGGAACGCCATGGCCATGGTACTGCGGGCCAATCAGCGCCCGGGTGAACTGGGCGGGCATGTGTCTTCATTCTCCTCGGCAGCCACGCTGTACGATGTCGGCTTTAACTACTTCTTCCACGGCGGTGACGAGAAACGGGAATCGGACTTGGTGTATTTCCAGGGCCACTCCTCGCCTGGCATTTACGCCCGCTCTTACCTGGAAGGCCGCTTTGACGAAGAGCAACTGGACAAGTATAGGGAAGAGGTTGACGGCGACGGCCTGTCGTCCTACCCGCACCCCTGGCTGATGCCGGACTACTGGCAGTTCCCCACGGTTTCCATGGGCCTGGGCCCGATCCAGGCCATCTATCAGGCCCACGTGATGAAGTACCTGCACAGCCGCGAGCTGATCGACATGGGCGACCGCAAGGTGTGGTGCTTTGTCGGTGACGGTGAGTGCGACGAGCCGGAAACCCTGGGCTCCATCTCTGTGGCCGGCCGCGAGAATCTCAGCAACCTCATCTTCGTGGTTAACTGCAACCTGCAGCGCCTGGACGGCCCTGTACGGGGCAATGGCAAGATTATCCAGGAACTGGAAGGTGTGTTCCGGGGGGCCGGCTGGAACGTGTTGAAAGTCGTCTGGGGCCGCATGTGGGATCCGCTGTTCGAGAAAGACCAGGACGGCCTGATGCAGCGTGTTATGGACGAAGCCGTGGACGGCGACCTGCAGAACTTCAAGAGCAACGGCCCGGCATACACTCGCAAGCACTTCTTCGGTAAGTACCCGGAGCTGTCCAAGATGGTGGAAAATCTCACCGACGAGGACATCAACAAACTCAACCGCGGTGGTCACGACCCCTACAAGGTTTATGCCGCCTATCACCACGCCATCCACAACAATGGCGGGCGGCCGACGGTCATCCTGGCCCACACCATCAAGGGCTATGGATTTGGCAAGGCGGGCGAAGCCCAGAACACCGCGCACTCCCTGAAGAAGCTCGATATCGAGCAGCTCAAGGCCTTCCGCGACCGTTTTGCAGTGCCGCTGAAGGACGAAGAACTGAAGGACGTGCCGTACTACCGGCCGGCGCCGGACAGCCCGGAAATCGTTTACATGAACAAGCGCCGGCAGGAGCTGGGCGGTTTCTATCCCAAGCGCCGCAAGGACTGCCAGCCGCTGCAGACACCGCCGCTGGATACCTTCAAGAACCTGCTGGAAGGCTCCAATGGCCGTGAGATCTCCACCACCATGGCGTTCGTGCGCCTGCTGACGGCCCTGACCAAGGACAAGCGTATCGGTAAGCGTGTGGTTCCGATCATACCGGACGAAGCCCGTACCTTTGGTATGGAAGGCATGTTCCGCCAGCTTGGTATCTACACGTCGGAAGGCCAGAAGTACGTACCGGAAGACCGTGACCAGATCATGTACTACAAGGAAGACAAGAAAGGTCAGGTCCTTGAGGAAGGGATCAACGAGGATGGTTCCATGGCGGCCTGGATGGCGGCAGCGACCTCCTACAGCACCAACAACTTCCCGTTGATACCGTTCTACATCTTCTACTCCATGTTCGGCTTCCAGCGTGTTGGCGACCTGGCCTGGGCATCTGGTGATATCCAGGCCCGTGGTTTCCTGGTGGGTGGCACCGCCGGGCGTACCACGCTCAATGGTGAAGGCCTGCAGCACCAGGACGGCCACAGCCATATCCTGGCGCAGACCATCCCCAGCTGTAAGGCCTACGACCCGGCTTACGGTTACGAGATGGCGGTGGTGGTTCAGCATGGCATCAAGGAGATGTTTGAAGACAACCAGAACGTCTTCTACTACCTGACCATCGAGAACGAAAACTACGAGCAGCCCGCCATGCCGAAAGGCAAGAAGGTGGAAGACGGCATCATCAAGGGTATGTACCTGCTGGATTCCGTCGAAACCAAGGGACGCAAGAAAACCCCACGGGTTCAGCTGCTGGGCTCCGGCGCTATCCTCAACGAAGTGCGTGCCGCCGCAGAACTGCTGAAGGACGACTTTGGCGTGGCCAGTGATGTCTGGAGCGTGACCAGCTTTAACGAACTGGCCCGGGACGGCCTGCACATTGAACGCTGGAATCGCCTGCATCCGGACGACACGCCCAAGAAGTCGTACATCACTCAGTGCCTGGAGAACCAGCAGGGGCCGGTGGTGTCTTCCACGGACTACATCAAGCTGTTGTCCGAGCAGGTGCGTGCCTACATTCCGAAAACCTACCTGACCCTGGGCACCGATGGCTTTGGCCGCAGTGATACCCGCGAAAAACTGCGGAGCCACTTCGAGGTGGACCGCTACTACGTGGCGGTGACCGCGCTGGCGGCTCTGGCACGGGACGGTGAAGTCAAGAATGACGTGGTTCTCGAGGCTATGCGCAAGTACGGAATCGATCGCAACAAAACGAACCCGGTGCTGAGCTAAGGAGACCGCCATGAGTGAACAGGAAATCAAGGTTCCGGATCTCGGCGGTGCAGACGAGGTCGAGGTTATTGAAGTGCTCGTCAGCAAGGGGGATTCGGTTGAGGAAGAAGATCCGATACTGACGGTGGAATCCGACAAGGCGTCGGTGGAATTGCCGTCGCCCGGTGCCGGCAAGATCACCAAGATCACCGTCAAGGTGGGTGACAAGGTCAAGGAAGGCGACGTTGTTGGCATGATGGAGGCCAGCGGCGACGCCGGTGGGTCGGATGACGACAAGGACTCCGGTTCCGAGGAAGAAGCCAGCTCCGGCAAGGATGAGGAGGCTGAAGCCAAGTCCGAAGGCAAGGCGGAAGAGAAAAAGCCCGCGCCGAAAAAAACCGGCGGTTCCCGCAAGGAAACCGTGCAGGTGCCAGCGCTGGATGGTTTCGACAACGTACCGGTGATCGAGATCAACGTCAGCGAGGGCGACGAGGTTGAAGTTGACGACGCGCTGGTCACCGTGGAATCCGACAAGGCCACCATGGAGATCCCGTCTCCATACGCTGGCAAGATCGGCAAGGTTCTGGTGGCCGAAGGTGACAAGATCTCCGAAGGTCTCGATCTGGTCGAAATGACGGTTGTGGAAGAAGGCGGTGAAGAGGGCGACGAGGAAGCAGCGTCGTCTGGTTCAGAAAAGTCTTCGGGTGACGACAGGCAGGAAGGCAAGGCCGAGCCCAAGGGCAAGAGCGCTGAACCAAAGCCGGCGCAACCGTCAACTACCTATGAGCCGCCCACGCCGGGCACCAAGGTTCACGCCGGCCCGGCGGTACGCAAGCTCGCTCGTGAGTTTGGCGCGGATCTGACCCTTATCAAGGGCTCTGGCCCGAAAAACCGCATCCTCAAGGATGATGTGCAGGCCTATGTGAAGAGCCAGCTGCAGCAGACGCAGCAGGGCAGCACAGTGGCTGGTGGCGGTGCCGGTATTCCCGGTGTGAAACTGCCGGACTTCAGCCAGTTTGGTGAGATTGAACGCGAATCCATGTCGCGGATGATGTTCGCCACGGCCAACAACATGCAACGCAGCTGGCTGAACGTGCCTCACGTGACCCAGTTTGAGGATGCGGACATCACCGACATGGAAGACTTCCGCAAGTCGCAGAAAGCGGCGGGCGAGAAGAAAGGTGTGAAAATGACACCGCTTCCGTTCATGCTGAAGGCCTGTGCCACGGCGCTGGCGGAGTTGCCGCAGTTCAATGTGTCGCTGGACATGGGCCGCAAGGAAGTGATCCGCAAGCAGTACATTCACATCGGGATTGCGGTGGACACGCCTCACGGGCTGATGGTGCCGGTGATCAAGGATGTGGACAAGAAGGGGCTTTGGGAGCTCGCCGCGGAAAGCGCGGACCTGGCCCAGAAGGCCCGGGACAAGCAGCTGAAGCCGGCGGAGATGCAGGGTGCCTGCTTTACCATCACCAGCTTGGGTGGTATCGGTGGCACGGCGTTTACGCCGATTGTGAATACGCCGGAGGTGGCGATTCTTGGTGTCTCCAAGGCGGCGATGAAGCCGGTCTGGGACGGCAAGGCTTTCCAGCCGCGCCTGATGCTGCCGTTGTCGCTGTCTTATGATCACCGGGCGGTGAACGGGGCGGATGCGGCCCGGTTTACTTCCCTGTTGAGTCAGTTGTTGGGGGATATTCGCTCTCTTCTTCTTTGACTTCGGTGTATGGCCGCCTTTGTAGCCTGCGGGTTATGGGGCGGTCGCGAGGCCGGTAAGGTTATTCAGAACACGCCCGTGAATACGTCCCTGTAGGGCTCGGTCGCGCCATCCTTGGCGCTCCACGGTTCTGAGTAACCTTACCGGCCTCGCTTGTTTTACCTTCTGTGATATCGCCATCCTCCACTTGTTTCTGCTGCAGACTTGTTGGTAACTGGATTTTTCTCGGCATTCCGGCCAATGCAGCGCTTCTGTTTGTCTCCATGATCGGGGCTCGCCTTCAGACAACTCAGGCATCCTACGGAGGCCGATCAATGAACGGCGTCGAACTTCTTTCCCAGCCACTGACCCTGAAAAACGGGGCGGTGACTTCCAATCGCTTTGCCAAGTCCGCCATGAGTGAAACCCTGGGTACGATGGATAACCGTGTGACGAAGGGATCTGCCACGGCTCTACCGGACATGGGCCGAGGGCGGCACGGGGCTTTCTATTACCGGGAGCGTGATGATGGATCGCCGCCATATCGGCGAGCCGGGGAATGTGGTGCTGGAGGATGAGCGGGATTTTGCGTTGTTGCAGGCGTGGGCGCGGGAGTAGTTCTTGTGGCCACAAACAAAAACCCCGGCCGAAGCCGGGGTCTCTGTAGAGTTAACTTCTAAAAGGTTTAGAAGTTGTACTGAGCGGCAAACAGCAGGCGGCTTGCGTCGCCGTCGTCGCCACTGACGTTTTCACGTTTCAGGAACTGGTATTCAACGCCCATCATGACGTTTTTGACCGGAGTCCACTGGTAGTTGGCCATGACAGCAGAGTTGGATTCGCTCTGGTCTCCAACGGCTACACCGTCATCTTCAGCATCATCCCAGTCAACTTCGACCATGCCGTAGCCAACGTTGATGCTGCGACCACCGCCAAGGTTAAAGCCCGCGCCAACCGAACCGCCGTAACCGGAGATGGTTTCCACATCACCAGATGCTGGGTCAACATAGGCGCTTGCAGCACCGAAGTTGTCACCTGAGCGGTACAGGAAGCTGTTAGCACCATCAGTGTAGGACAGTGTACCCTGGATGGTGATCATATCGCTCAGAGCCATCTTCAGCGCACCGAAGGTGGCGAACCCCATTGAGCTCTCGTCTTCCGTGCCAGTGTCGTAACCGACTTGATGCGCAAGAATGGCAGCGGAGTATGACAGGCCGCCCTGAGAGTCTTGCAGGCGAGCAGTGATCGCTGGAAGGCCATCTTTTGTGTCTGTGGAAGCGCCTGTGGGATCAAGCAGAGAGTTCTGCGGATCCTCAAGAGAGAACGACAGAGGACCAGTGGTGTAACGAGCCTGAGCTACACGACCCTGATAACCGGCAAGGCCTGGCAGAGAGTCGAAGTCCAGCGTCGAGGTGTTACCTACAAAGCTTGTGAAGTTAGACCAGGTCTGGCCCATCAGGACGCCATTGTACTCACCATAGGCATGGCGCAGACGAAGCGAACCGCCACCGCCGCCGCGGAAGTCACCTTCCACATTAACTGTAACGCCTTCCGGTGTTACGGTTTTCAGGCCAATCCGGCTCTGGAATGCGTCAGCGCCGAAGTGGCCGTCGGCTGCATCGTCGTTGTTTACAAGGCCATCGTAGGAACCAGAGCGAGTGCTCAGCGCCTGGTTGCTGTCAATATCGTAGGAAGCGTTGAGGCGGCCATAGCCGTAGATGTCGGTTTGGTAGCCACCAGTTTCAAAGCTGATTGCATTTGCCTGCGCAGCTACCCCCAGAATTGCTACCGCAGCCGTTGATCGAATTGCCATTCTCAGTTTGTTGCTTTGCATCTTTGTTGTCTCCACACTTATTTTTGTTGGACCCATTTCAAAGTAGTTACGAATCCATGACATTTCAAATAAATTCTTGCATTAATTAGACGAATGTCTATACAACGAAATCGGTGGGTTAGGGGAACTTTTTGAGGATTGTGTTTATTTCCCCGCGCCAGTAGGGCAGAACATCGGCTATTTCGGGCTTTGCGTACCTATCTCCCATGACGAAAAATTTTCAAATTCTTGGCTCTGCCACTTTCGCTTTTCTCGATATTGAGACCACTGGCGGCAATGCCTCCCATGACCGGATTACGGAGATTGGTATCCGTTTCTGGCGTTCCGGGCAGGTCGTGGGCGAGTGGCAGACGCTGGTCAATCCGGAAACGCGGATTTCCTCGTTCATCCAGAGCCTGACCGGCATCTCCAATGCCATGGTGGCGGATGCGCCGGTATTTGCGGACATTGCCGGGGAATTGGAGGGCCAGTTGAAGGACACTATTTTTGTTGCCCACAACGCCCGTTTTGATTACGGCTTTATTAAAGCCGAGTTCCGGCGCCTGGGTTTGCTGTTTTCAGCAAAGGTGCTCTGCACCGTGAAGCTGTCACGCAAGCTGTATCCTGGCTTCCGCCGTCACAATATGGATGCCCTGATTGAGCGCCACGGCCTTGGGCAGGTTCAGCGCCACCGTGCGCTGGGGGATGTCTCCGCGATGATGGCGTTCTTTGATCGTGCACTGACGGAGAAAGGAAGCGATGCCATGGAGGTGGCGATCCGTGATCTGCTCCAGCGGCCGAGCATTCCCTCCAATCTGCCCACGGATATGCTTCAGGATCTTCCGCGCGGGCCCGGGGTCTATCGGTTCTATGGCGAAAACGACGTGCTTCTATACGTAGGTAAAAGTACTAACATCGCCCAGCGTGTGGCCTCTCACTTCTCTGGTGATCACAATTCCAGCCGTGGCATCCGCATGTCCGAGAGCCTGCGGCGGGTGGACTGGACAGAAACCGCTGGCGAGCTGGGCGCGTTACTGCTTGAATTAAAGCAGATAAAGCAGTTGAAGCCGCTGTTTAACCGGCGCTCCCGGGCGGCCAAGAACCTAGTGAGTATTGAGCTGACGGAGAACGCGTCGGGCTATTTGCAGGCGCGTCTGGTGTGGGAGATTGAACCACACCGGCTGGGCGACTATTTTGGTCTGTTTCGCAGTAAAAAGGACGCCGAGAAAGCGCTCAGTGGCATCGCCGCAAAGAACGACCTGTGCAACAAGTTGCTGGGGCTGGAGCCGGATGACGACGGCCCTTGCTTCCAGCGTTCCCTCGGCCGCTGCAAGGGCGCCTGTGACGGTGGCGAGGATGTGGTGAAGTACAACCTGAGGGTACAGATCGCGTTCCACGGGCTGCGCCTGAAAACCTGGCCCTGGAAAGGCCCCGTGGGTGTGGTGGAGCACAACGACAAAACCGGCAGGACCGATATCCTGGTGGTCTATAACTGGATGCACGTTGCAACGCTGCATGGAATGGATGAGCTGGAAGATCTGTCGTTGCGGGGCCAGGCCGTCAATTTTGACCTGGATTCCTACAAACTGGTGGTCAAGGCCCTGATGGGGCAGGATGGTCGGTCGCTGAAGGTTCTGGAACTGGATGCGGTGGGCGCGCCGGATGTGCTCATGCCCTGAGTGGCGTATGATTAAACGTATCTTTTCATGTTTTTGTTTGAGAGACACCGATGAACAGAGAACCTGTCAGCCGTGAATTGTTCGATGAAGTAATGGTCCCCAACTACGCACCGGGCTCGGTGATCCCGGTGAGGGGCGAAGGCTCCCACGTGTGGGACCAGGAAGGTAAGGAATATGTGGACCTGGCGGGCGGCATTGCCGTGACCTGTCTCGGACACTCTCATCCGGGCCTGGTGGGCGCGTTGATGGAACAGGCCGAGAAGATCTGGCACCTGTCCAACGTGATGACCAACGAGCCCGCGCTGCGGCTGGCCAAAACCCTGTGCGACCTCACTTTCGCCGAACGTGTGTTCTTCGCCAACTCCGGTGGCGAGGCCAACGAGGCCGCGTTCAAACTGGCCCGTCGGTATGCCTGGGAGCATTTCGGCCCGGATAAGAACGAAATCATTTCCTTTAAGAGCTCTTTCCACGGGCGCACGTTGTTCACCGTCAGCGTAGGGGGGCAACCCAAGTATCTCGAAGGTTTCGAGCCGTCGCCGGGGGGGATTCACCATGCCGACTTCAATGATCTGGAATCGGTCAGAAAACTGATCTCCAAAGACAAGACCTGCGCCGTGGTGGTGGAGCCTATCCAGGGCGAGGGCGGGGTAATGCCTGGCGATCCTGAGTTCCTGAAGGGCCTGCGCCAGCTCTGCGACGAGAACGATGCCCTGCTGGTGTTTGACGAGGTCCAGTCCGGCGTTGGCCGTACCGGCCACCTTTACGCCTATCAGATGTACGATGTCACGCCGGATATCCTCTCCACGGCCAAGGGCCTCGGTGGTGGATTCCCGGTGGCGGCCATGCTCACCACTCAGAAAGTTGCCAAAAGTCTGGGTGTTGGCACCCATGGCAGCACATACGGCGGCAATGCGCTGGCGTGTGCCGTTGCCCAAAGGGTGATTGACACCGTCAGCCAGCCGGACATCCTCAAGGGTGTTGCGGCCCGTTCCGACCACCTGCGCAAAGGCATGATGGACATCGGTGAGCGCTATGGCATTTTCAGCGAAGTTCGCGGTTCCGGCCTGCTGCTCGGTTGCGTATTGACTGACGAGTGGAAGGGCAAGGCCAAGGAATTCCTCAACGCCGGTCTGAATGAGGGCGTGATGGTGTTGATTGCCGGCCCCAACGTGGTGCGACTGGCGCCGTCACTGATTATTCCGGAGCCGGATATTGACGAAGCGCTGGCACGGTTTGAGGCTGGCGTGAAAAAGGTTTGTGGCAAATAGCAGGCGTCAGGCAAGGACATTAACCACAGACATTAATAGGGGAGCCGCCTATGTGGCTGGTACGTCCGGCTCAGCCGGGTGACCTGAACGACATACTCGACATCGCCGGGGGCCAGGGCCCCCGGATGTCATCCACCCTGCCCAAAAAAGAGGACGCGCTGTCCGCCAAGATTGAACAATCCGCCCGTTCCTTTGCCGGCACGAACAAGGCCGACGAGCCTAAACGGTTCCTGTTTGTGCTGGAAGAAGCCAGCACTGGCAAAGTTCAGGGTGTGTCCGGGATTGACGCCCGGGCGGGCAATGGCCAACCCTTCTATAATTACCGGCAGGACGCGCTTATCCATGCGTCCCATGAGTTGGGCACTTCCCGCCGGGTGGAAGTCCTGTACCCCTCCCATGCGCTGACGGACCACACTCTGCTGTGCTCATTCACGATTACACCCGAGTTGCGCGGTAGCGATGCGTTTGAGCTGCTGTCCCGGGCCAGGATGTTGTTCATTGCGAGCCATCGTGAACTGTTCACGGACCAGGTTGTCGTGGAAATACAGGGGGTACAAACCGACGACGGCAAGGTTCCCTTCTGGGACAGTCTGGGGCGGCACTTCTTTAACATGGATTTTGAAACCGCGGATCAGTATTCCGGTCTGCTGAGCAAAACCTTTATTGCAGAACTCATGCCACCCAACCCGATCTATGTCACCTTATTGAGCCAGGCTGCCCGGGAAGCCTTGGGGCAGCCCCATACCCAAACCCGTGCAACCTTCAAACTGCTTCAGCAGGAAGGGTTCCGGGGAGGGTGTTATCTCGATATCTTTGATGCCGGGCCGGTTCTGGAAGCCCGCACCGACGCACTCAAGTCTGTTGTCACCAGCCACCCGAAAACCTTGCATGCTGCCAATACCGACGACGGCGAGCTGTGCCTGATTTCCGGGGGTGAGGGTGAAGGCTTTCGCTGCACATTGACCACGCTCACCGAGAGCCTTCAGGGCGAAGTGAAGGTGCCGCTAAAAACCTGGGAATGCCTGGGCAGGAGTTCCGGTGACAAGGTAAGGATTACGCCGTTATGAGCAGGGCAATCACAGACAGGAGGCCGGAATGCTGGTAATCCGACCCTTGCAGGAAAACGATCTGGACGCCCTTTACGCGATGGCGGAGGGGGCCGGTAAGGGGCTGACCACCTTGCCCGCGGACCGGGAACTGCTAACGAAGAAAATCAACCATGCCCGGGAAACCTTCAACCAGCGCTGCGCCCCGGAAGCGGGGCTCTACCTGTTTGCCCTGGAAGACACTGAATTGAAGCGGTGTGTGGGTATCAGCGGTATACAGGCCCGGGTTGGCCTGGACGAGGTGTTCTACAATTACCGGCTCAGCGTTACCGTGAATGCATCCCGCGAGTTGGATGTGCATGTACGCACGCCCACGTTGCATTTGTCCAACGACATGACGGACACCACCGAGATCTGTTCGCTGCTGCTGTCGAGTTCCCACCGGGGTGGTGGAACCGGCCTGTTGCTGTCCCGCTGCCGTTTCATGTACCTGGACGATTTCAGGAAACATTTTTCCGAGAAGGTGTTTGCCGAGATGCGGGGCGTGTCGGACGACAACGGCCAGAGCCCATTGTGGGATGCCCTGGGCAGCAAGTTCTTTGACATGGAATTCAGCGAGGCAGACATGCTGTCAGGCCTTGGCAACAAATCGTTTATTGCGGAACTGATGCCGAAATACCCCATTTACCTGCCCATGCTGCCAGATGCGGCCCGGGCAGTGATTGGCCAGGTACACGAGAACACCGCGCCTGCGCTTAAAATGCTGCAGGCGGAAGGATTCAACTTCAATGGCATGGTGGACATCTTCGACGGTGGCCCGGTGGTTGAGGCATTCATTCACAACGTCCGCACCGTGCGCGAGGGCATCAGCCGCCATGTCATGATCCGCAAGAAGCCGCTGGATATGAACGTGCCGGCGGAAGAGCAGGTGATGATATCCAACCGCTCGTTCCGGGACTTTCGGGTAACCACCATACCGGCCGAGTGTATCGGGCTCGATACTGTCAGTGTCCCGGCTGAAGTGGCGGAGGTGCTGGAAGTGGAGTCCGGCGACCGTGTGCGGCTAGCCCCATTGAAAGATACCGGAAGGAGGTAATGATTATGGCAAACCTGACAGGCCAACTGTTTATTGACGGACTCTGGCTGGAAGGCCATGGCGACTTTTTCGAATCCCTCCAGCCGGTTACCGGTGACACGATCTGGGATGGCGTCAGCGCCAGCATCGAGGACGTGGACGCCGCCGTGCGAGAGGCCCGCAATGCGTTTGTTGACTGGCGCAAGCGCCCGTTCAGTGAGCGCCAGGCACTGGTGGAGAAGTTTGGTAAACTGCTGGAAGAGCACAAGGAGGAGTTGGCGCACCAGATCGGATCGGAAACGGGCAAGCCCCTGTGGGAATCCCGCACCGAAGTGGCGGCGATGATTGGCAAGATTGGAATATCCGTCAATGCCTATCATGACCGCACCGGCCATTCCGAGTCCGACGTTGCCGGTGGCCACGCTGTATTGCGGCATCGCCCCCATGGCGTGGTGGCCGTCTTCGGCCCGTATAATTTTCCGGGGCACCTGCCCAATGGCCACATCGTACCGGCTTTGCTGGCGGGCAATACCGTGGTGTTCAAGCCCAGCGAGCTGACCCCCGGTGTCGCCGAAGTGACTGTTAAGCTCTGGGAAAAGGCCGGTATTCCCCCGGGCGTGATTAACCTGGTTCAGGGGGCGGCGTCAACTGGCAAATCCCTGTCCTCACACCCCGGCGTGGACGGGCTGTTCTTTACCGGCAGCTCCACTGTCGGGCATTTGCTACATAAACAGTTTGGCGGCCAGCCCGAGAAAATCCTGGCATTGGAAATGGGCGGCAATAACCCGCTGATCGTACAGAACATCCATGACGTGGATGGCGCCGTGCACCATGCGCTGCAGTCTGCCTTCTTGTCTGCCGGCCAGCGTTGCACCTGCGCCCGCCGTCTGCTGGTGCCCAAAGGCACCAAGGGTGACCAGTTCCTGGAACGTTTCACTGAAGTGGTCAGCCGCATAAAGGTGGGTGATTTCGACGCTGACCCGCAACCGTTCATGGGCTCGGTGATCTCGTCGGAGGCGGCCGATAAGCTGCTGGCGGCCCAGAAGAGCCTGCTGGAGCAAGGTGGCAAGTCGCTACTGGAAATGAAACGGCTGCGGGAAGGCACCGGCCTGCTGTCGCCGGGTATCGTGGATGCCACCGGCCTGGACCTGGTGGATGAGGAGTTCTTTGGGCCGCTGCTGACGGTTTACCGGTACAAGAGCTTTGACGAGGCCCTGGAGTTGGCCAACAACACCCGTTACGGGCTATCTGCCGGTATCCTGACCGATGACCACAAACTCTATGAGCGGTTGGCCGACGAAGTGCGTGCCGGCATCGTAAACTGGAACCGTCCATTGACCGGCGCCAGCAGTGCGGCTCCGTTCGGCGGTGTTGGCGCCAGCGGCAATCATCGCCCCAGCGCCTATTACGCCGCTGATTACTGCGCCTGGCCCATGGCCTCGCTGGAAGCGAAGAAGAGTGAAGTGCCGGAAAGCCTTGCACCAGGATTAAATTTCGATTGATGGAAAACAAGACATGGCCAAGCACGCGGTAGAAGCCAACTTTGATGGCCTGGTAGGGCCGACCCACAACTACGCCGGGTTGTCGTGGGGCAACGTGGCCTCCAAGTCCAACGTTCGCTCGGTGTCCAACCCCAAGGAAGCAGCGTTGCAGGGGTTGGCCAAGATGAAACGGTTGGCGGACCGTGGCTTCGTGCAGGGGGTGCTTCCGCCTCATGAGCGCCCACACATTCCCACCTTGCGGGCACTGGGTTTCAGTGGCTCGGACAGCGACATCCTCCGCGCCGCTGCTGACCAGAGCCCTTCCATCCTGGCAGCTGCCTCCTCGGCGTCGACCATGTGGACGGCCAATGCCGCGACGGTCTCGCCGAGCGCGGACACGGCTGATCACCGTGTACACTTCACCCCGGCCAACCTGAGCGCCAAGTTCCACCGGTCCATTGAGCATCGTGTAACTGGCCGGGCCCTGAAATCCATCTTTGCGGATGAATCCTGGTTTGCCCACCACCCGTCCTTGCCATCAGTCAGCCAGTTCGGCGACGAAGGTGCGGCCAACCACACCCGCTTGTGCGCGGGTTACGGCGAACCGGGCGTGGAACTGTTTGTTTACGGCCAGATTGCCTTCAACGAAAAGGCCCCGGCCCCCAAACTCTATCCCGCCCGCCAGACCCTGGAAGCCTCCCAGGCCATCGCCCGGCTGCACGGCCTGAAAGACAGCCATGTGGTCTTCGCCCAGCAGAACCCCGAGGCCATCGACGCCGGCGTCTTCCACAATGACGTTATCGCGGTAGGCAATGGCAATACCCTGTTCTACCACGAACTGGCGTTCCTGGAGGAAGAAACCGTCCTGGCCAACATCCGCTCCCGCCTGACCGGTGCGGAACTGGAAGCGGTGCGGGTGAGCAGTGAACAGGTGCCGCTGGAAGACGCCGTAGCCTCGTACCTGTTCAACAGCCAGTTACTGAACACACCGGATGGCATGATGCTGGCAGTGCCGGGAGAGTGCCGGGAAATTGCCTCGGTCAGTCGCTATCTTGATGAACTGGTGCAAGACGCAGGCCCGATTACCTCGGTGGAGGTTTTCGACGTCAAACAGTCCATGCGCAACGGCGGCGGGCCGGCGTGTTTGCGGTTGCGGGTGGTGTTGAACGACGACGAACTCAAGGCCATGCATCATGGGGTATTGCTTACCGATGCGCTATATGAGCGGCTGACAACCTGGGTGGAGGCGCATTACCGGGAGGAACTGTCGCAGGGTGACCTGGGTGACCCGATGTTGCTGGAGGAGGTTCGCAAGGCGCTTGATGAGCTGACGGGGATTCTGGGGCTTGGGTCCATATACGACTTTCAGCTTTGAGTGATTTTTGTCGGATTACGCTTCGCTAATCCGACCTACGTATCTGTGGTTGAGCGAGCGGCGGTGGGGAGGCTTCCCCAAAACCGTGGAGCGCCAGGGATGGCGCGACCGAGCCCTACAGGGACGTATTTACGGGCGTGTTTTGGGGAAGCCTCCCCACCGCCGCGGTATCTCCAAAATTAACAGGCGAGCCCCATTAAGAGGCGATCGAGGAAGTCAGCATCTCCATGGTGTGACGAATCAGCGACTCCGCGGGAAAACCACCCTCCAGGCCACTCTCGGCCATTTCGCTCTGGCACAGCATGATCACGCCGTGCAGCGCGCCACGAAGGTATAGCGCCGTCTCCACTGGGTCATGGATGCGGTCGCGGTTCATGGTGCCGTCTTCCAGCCCCAGGTTTATCGCACCCACCATCAGGTCCATGGTCTGGGCCTTGCAGCAGAACATCTCTCCCGCCAACTCGTCATCCGCCTCCGCCATGGCCGTTGAGGCTGTTGTCAGCGCCGAGAAATAATCCGGCTGCTCACGGTAGAACTGGTAATAGGCATTCCCCATGGCCGTAATCTGAGCCAGCCCGGTATCCGCCGTCTGGCGGGCGTCCTCGAAGCGTTGGCACAGGCTGTGGCCAGCGCGCAGCATGATGCCGCGCTGGATCGCCGCCTTGTCCTTGAAGTACACATACAGCAGTGCGCGGCTGAGCGCGGCCGTGCGGGCGATGTCGTCCATGGACGTGCGCTCGTAGCCCTTCTCCGAAAACACCAGTTCCGCAGCGTCCAGGATGGCGTCGTACCTGGCCTGCTTTTCTTTCTCTCTACGGGTTTTTAACGGCTCACTCATAGGGGCTTCCGGATTATTGAAACTGCGCTCTCATGATACATGGTATACGATCAAAGCTGGTTATTGACAAATTGTCAAAGAATGACATTATGTCTAATAATAAATTTTTGTCCACCGGATGGACGAGCAATAACACATCGTGAAGATGGAAGAGAGGACTTCTCAATGAACACTACCCGGCGCTCCGCTATCGTTTCCCTCGCGGCCGTTGCAATCTTGCTTGTCAGTGGCTGTAAATCCAGTGAGCCGGCTCCGGACAGGGGCATTGCCCCGGTGACGGTGCGTGCTGCCGAGGTGACCGGCGGCCAGACGGAAGGTGTATCACTGCGTTTCTCCGGTATTGTGCGGGCGGCCCAGCGAGCGACGCTGACATTCCAGGTAAGCGGTACTCTGCGTGAACGGGCGGTGGAGTTGGGGCAGGCCGTGAAAGCCGGCGACCTGCTGGGGCGGGTTTACAACCCGGCCCTGGAGCCGGCCCGGGATTCCGCCGCCGCGCGGCTGGAAGAACTCAAAACCCAGTATGACCAGGCCAGACGGGAATGGGAGCGTTCCCGCCAGTTGCACGAACGCGGTGTGGTGTCGGAGCAGGGGCTGGAACAACTGGCCTCCCGGCGCGATAGCCTGAAGGCCAGTGTGGCAACGGCGGAAGCGTCGCTGGCAGAGGCGACGCGATTGTTGCGGGAGAGTGAACTGAGGGCACCGTTCGATGGCCGGGTGGAAGCCCTGCTGGTGGAGCGGGATGAGTTTGTGGCGTCGGGGCAACCGGTGATGCGACTGTCTTCACCGGAAGGCCGTGAGGTGGAGGTGCGAGTACCCGCCTACATGCTCAACCATGTGGCGCTGTCGCAACTGCTGCCCGTATGGTCGGTGCAGGACCGCAACCGTGCGCCGGTAACCGGCTCTATTGTGGAGATTGCCCAGTCCGGTGGTGTTCGCGGAGAGCTTCATCCGGTGCTGGTGAGCCTGCCGGCGGACACGCTGGAGCCGGGCGAGCCGGTGGAGGTGGGCATTACACCCCGCGAAACCGTTGCCACTACTGTGCCGCTGCTGGCGGTGATGAAATCCAACGGTGGCGCCAGTGTGTTTCGTATTGCGGATGGCATTGCCCACCGGGTGCCAGTAACGGTTCAGCGGATTATCGGCGAGCGTGTGGTGGTGGACGCAACCGACCTTACCGCCGGTGACCAGGTGGTGTTCGCAGGCATGACCCGTATTTCCGACGGTGATGCCGTGGAGGTGCACTAATGTCAGTGCGCCTGCTTAATTTCCAGCGCTTGCTGGGCATGGTGGTCACCATGCTGTGCCTTTTGGGTATTGCTGCCTACAGCACCATGCCCCGCCAGGAAGACCCATCCTTTCCCTACCGTGCCGGCCTGATCACCATCAACTACCCTGGCGCCAGTGCCGAAGCGGTTGAACGGCTGGTGCTGCAGCCATTGTCGGATGAGCTTCGCCAGGTGGAGGAAGTGGATTTCACCAAGGCCACTGCTCGCACGGGGGTAGCGGTGTTCAACGTGCGCCTGAACGATACCATCTACGATACCGACTCGGCCTGGGACCGGGTGCGCCAGGCGATGGACCGGGCGCGGCTGGATTTCCCGGATGATGTCGGCCAGATGGTGCTTGATGACCGCCTGATCGATATTCCCGCCATCATACTGGCCGTTGGTGGTTCCGGTTCGGTAACGGAACTGAGTGACGTTGCCGAGCGGTTAAAACAGAACCTGGCGGATATTCCCGGTGTATCCCGCATTGAGCTGGACGGCGACGCCGACGAACAGATCACCCTGGCACTGGACGATGCCGCCATGTATCGGTTGGGCATTTCACCCGCACGGGTGTTGGACACCCTTTCACGCCGCAACCAGACCATACCCGGGGGGTTTGTGGTCTCGGACGGCCGCCGCCTGTCGGTGTTGCCCAACAGTGAGTTCACCAGCGTGGATGCCATTCGTGCCACGCCGATTGAGTTGCCGGACGGTTCACAGGTGCCCCTGGCCGCAGCAGCGGAGGTGTGGCGTGGCCCCGCCGAGCCCCGGCAGCCGGAAGCCTGGTACGACGGTGAACGGGTAGTCCTGGTGTCGATGATCATGGAAGAGGGCAGTACCGATGCCATCCGTTTCGGCGAACGTGTGCGGGAGCGGTTGTCGCTGATCCGTGACGAATTCGCGCCTTACGAGATCCGCGAGATGTTCTTCCAGCCCGACAAAGTGGAAGAGCGCCTGGATAACCTGGCCTGGAGCCTGGTGATGTCGGTCATCATCATTGTGGCGGTGGTGTTCACCGGCATGGGTATCCGCATGGGCATCCTGGTGGCGTCGATCCTGCCCATGGTGGCGCTGATCAGTATCGGCCTCTACGACCTGGGTGGCGGAGTGCTGCACCAGATTGCGGTGATCGGCATGGTGATCTCCCTGGGCATCCTGATTGATAACGCCATCGTGATTGTGGAGAGCATCCAGGGGTACCTGGACGACGGCATGCGCCGGCTGGACGCCCTGAAGCGGTCAGTACGGGAACTTGCAGGCCCGCTGGGAGCCTCCACGGGCACCACCATAGCGGCATTCATGCCGTTGCTGCTGTCCAAGGGTGGAACGGCGGATTTTACCCGCGGTGTGCCGGTGATGATCATGCTTACCCTGTCGGTCAGCTACTTGCTGGCGGTTTCCGCCGTGCCCCTGCTGGCGGCCCGCTTCCTGAAGCCCCGCAAGGCGGATGCGCGGGAGGACCGGTTGATCGGCCTGTCCCGCTACCTGGGCAGTCTGGTAGCCAGGCGACCCGGTACATTGATTCTTGCCGGTACGGCACTGGTGGTGTTCAGCCTGTCGCTGACGCCCTTCATGAAACAGCAGTTTTTTCCCAATGCGGATCGCCCGCAAGTGGTGGTTGAGCTATATATGCCGGAGGGCACTGACCAGGAACGCACATCCAGCGTGGCAGCGGATCTTGAACGGGCCATTCGTACTCGTCCGGAGGCGTTGCTGGTACACCGGTTCACCGGCTTTACCGGCCCCAGCTTCTATTACAACCTGCAGCGGGAGCCCCAGGCCCCGAATCGTGGGCGGATTGTGGTGTCGACACCCACCCTGGAAGACACCACCGGCCTGGTGCAGTGGATACGGGATTATGCCGGGCAGGAAATGCCCGAACTGCAGGTAACCGTGGGTATCCTCGGCCAGGGGCCACCACGGGCAGCGCCGGTGGAAGTACGGGTGTATCACGCTAACGACGAAACCCGTGCCCAGGCAACGGAACAGCTGTTTGCAGCGCTACGCCGGGTTGAAGGCACTGTGGATGTCCGCCACGACCTGGATATCGGCGTGCCCAGCATCGCCATCAATGTGGACGATGCCAGCGCCGCCCGTTATGGCCTGGACCGCGCCGATGTTGCCCAAAGCCTGTATGGCCAGAGCTTCGGTGTGGTGGCGGAGCAGTATCGCCAGGAGGAAGACCCGATTCCTCTGGTGCTGCGTTCCCGCGAAGGCACCAGCCTGTCATTGCCACGGCTGTTGTCGGTGAACATCTACAATGATCAGGGCGACGCGGTGCCACTGTCTGCCATCGCTTCGGTGGAAACCTCGTGGCAATCGGCCGCCCGGTACCAGCGCAATGGCACCCGGATGAATACCGTCTGGTCCAACCTGCATACCGGTTACAGTTTCAGCCAGGTCCTGGAAGGGCTGGACGCGGCTCTTGCAAGCAACCCGTTGCCACCGGGAACAAGGCTGGAAATGGGCGGTGATGCCGAGGGCTCCGGTGATGCCAATAATGCGTTGCTGACCACGGCGCCCATCGGTGTGCTGCTGTTGCTGTTCTTCCTGTTGATACAGTTCAATTCTTTCCGCCGCGTGGGGATTATCCTGCTGACGGTGCCGCTGGCAACGGTGGGTATCTTCCCGGGGCTGGTGTTCTCCGGCTCGCCGTTCGGTTTTCAGTCGCTGTTGGGTGTGGTCGCGCTGGTGGGCATCGTGGTGAACAACGCCATCGTACTGCTGGATGTGATGGACCGGCAGCTGGAAAAAGGGGATGACATTCGTGATGCCGTTCGCAAGGCGGTGGAGCAGCGCACCCGGCCCATCCTGCTGACAACGGCCACCACCGTTGCCGGGCTACTGCCACTGGCGTTCTCCAGCTCCACCCTGTGGCCACCCATGGCCTGGGCCATCATTTCCGGGTTGCTGGCCTCCACCGTACTGACATTGCTGGTGGTGCCCTCGGTCTGTACCCGGGTGATCAGTTGCAAGGTGGCGGAGCCGGAGAACGCACCGGCCTAGTATTCCGTCTGGTTAGCTCCGGGGCCTGATCATCAGGCCCACACGCTGGCCCACGGGCACGTCGCGGTTCGGGAAGACAATGCCTTCGGGCGTGTCGCCCACCTTGTAGCAGGTGGTGTCGTCTTCCCAGATCACCGTGCCGGGGTCGTACATGGTGAAGTTGGCAACACCGTCGGGCACGTGAAAGCGAAAGCTGTCGCCGGTGTTCAGAATCTCGTGCACCACTTCAAACACCGTGATCTGCCCTGAGGCCCTATCAGGCTTTGGTGGGGGCTCGCCTTGCAGGCGCCGGCGCAATGCGTTGGCAATGCCGGTGAACCGGCTGAGGTCGTTCTGCCCGAATGGCCGCACCTTGCCCAGTTCCACGGTAAAGCTCTCCGCCCCCAGTTCGGACGAGGAAAAGGAGGCGAAGGTGGTGCCTTCGCGGTGCTGCAACAGCAGCGTTTCCACGTCTGCTTCCAACAGGAAATCAACCTGCTCGTCGGGAATGTCCCTGCCCTCCACAAACGGGTAGAGTGCGAACTTCTCCCGCAGGGAAGGGCGAATGGCTGTGTGCAGGTCGTAGTGGCACAGATTGGTGGAATGTTTTGCAGCGAAGGCCTTGCAGGCGTTCTCCAGAAGCCGGGCACGATCCGCCTCGGGAAGGCCCCGATATTCCGGCTTGCGGTGAGCTCCCCCGAACAGCCGGTTGAGGTTTGCATCAAGAAACCGCTTGCCGGCATCCATTGCTGGCGGATTACCGAGGATGAACAGGGCCGGACAGGCCAACTGCCACTTCCCGTGCAGCAACTCGTTCAGCAGGTTGTTAAGAACCTCAATGGGCGCCGTTTCATTACCGTGTACGCCGGCGGAAACGATCAGTGATTCGTTATTGGGGTTGGGACGATCCGCCGGCGGTTCCAGGTAGAGCAATCCGGAATCCTGCAGCTGCAGCCCTGCGCCATCATCCAGCACAACAATTTTTTCGGACGAGACGTGCTCTGCCCGTGCAAGCGTGTGGGAGAGCCAGTCCAGGTCAGGGCCGAACAACTGTGCTTGTAGGTTCATGCAACTTCCCGCTATAACAGGCCACAAACTGGAATGTCAGCCACTGACGGGCCGCTGATGCTGCAACAGGTAGTTTTCCAGTTTGCGGAACGCAAATACCAGTATGAAGGTCAGGGCCATGTACACCAATGCCACAAAGATAAAGGCATCAAACGGCGCGTAGAACCGGGAATAAATATTCCGCGCCGCGCCGGTCAGGTCCACCAGGGTTACCACGCTGGCAATGGCACTGGCGTGAAGCATGAAAATAACTTCATTGGAGTACGCCTGTACCCCCCGTCTGGCCGCGCTCGGCAGGATAATCCGGCGCATCCGCAGGGCCCAGCTCATGCCATAGGCCTTTGCCGCCTCAATCTCGCCGCTGGGCGTGGCCACAATGGCGCCACGGATGATCTCCGTGGTGTAGGCAGCCGTGTTCAGGGTGAATGCCAGCAGGGCAGGGTAGAAGGCCCCACGGAAGATCTCCCACCAGAATGTCTGCTGGATGCCCTCAATCTGGGCCAGTCCGTAGTAAATAATGTACAGCTGGATCAGTAGCGGCGTGCCCCGGAAAAGGTAGGTGTAGAACCACACCGGGCCATTGATCAGCGGGTTTTTCGAGGTGCGCATGATTGCCAGCGGAATGGCAATGACCAGGCCGAGTACCAGCGACAGGAAGACCAGCTGGACGGTGGTAACCAGCCCGCCCCAGTACTCCATGATGGTCGAGGCGGTAAAGATATCGTTGCGGTTGAGTAGTTCAGCGATAAAATCAGGCATGGTTCAGCTCCCCTGTACCACGCCAACATTGGCGCGCTTGTTGAGCCACTTGATAAACAGCTCGGAACCGGCTGTGAGGCTGAGGTAGACAAACGCCACCGGAATAAAGAAATGGAACGGCATGCGTTCGGCTTTGGCCGCTTCCTCGGCCACGCGCACCATATCGGTAAGACCGATGATGGATACCAGCGCGGTGGTTTTCAGCAGTACCTGCCAGTTGTTGCCGATGCCGGGCAGGGCATGGCGCAGCATTTGCGGCAGTATGATTCTGTGGAAGGTGCGCCAGCGGCTGAAGCCATAGGCCCGGGCCGCTTCAATCTGGCCACTGTCAACGGCCAGGAAGGCACCGCGGAAGGTTTCCGCCATGTAGGCGCCGAAGATCAGGCCAATGGTGATTACGCCGGAAATAAACGGGTCAAACTGGAAAAAGAAGTCCACACCGTAGGCGTTGTACAGATAATCAGACAGGTTGTTAACGGCCACCTGACCGCCGTAGTAAAACAGGAGCATCATCACCAGATCCGGTACGCCACGGATCAGGGTGGTATAGGTGGTAGCAATCCCTATGGCTGCCCGGCTTTTGGATAGCTTGGCAGAGGCACCAATCAGCCCAAGCACCAACGCGAGGGCAAGGGAAAGGAAGGCCAGTTCAATGGTGACCACAGCCCCATCCAGCAGGGCCGGCCCGTAGCCTTTCAAGTCAATCATGGGAACATCCGGTAAGCGGGAGCAGCCAAAACGGCTGCCCCCGGGCCAGTTTTACATCTTGACGTCGTATGCGAAGTACTTTTCCATGATGGTATCGTAGGTACCATTTTCCTTCAGGGTGGCGAGGGCATCGTTCACTTCCTCGGCCAGTTCCTTGTCACGCTTGCGCATGGCAACGCCTACACCCTGGCCAAGCTTGACCGGCTCACCCACTTCCTTGAAGCCTTCCTTGCTCAGGACGGTCTGTTCGCCCACTGGGTAGTCAACAAAGACTACGTCCAGGCGCTGGCCTTCCAGGTCAAGGACCATGTCGTCCGCGGTGGTGTAGCGCTTGATGGATACAACACCGCCCATTTCCTCGGTCACGAAGGTGTCCATGGTGGTGCCACGCTGTACGCCAACGGTCATACCTTCCATGGCTTCCATGTCGGTCACGTCGGTGTTGAAGTCTTCAGGTGCGAACCAGCCACCCGGGGTGTTGTAATATGGCTCGGAGAAGAGGACTTGCTCCGCGCGCTCCGGGGTGATGGACATGGAAGACATGATCAGGTCGAACTTGCGTGCCAGCAGGCCCGGAATCATGCCGTCCCATGCCTGAATGACGAATTCGCAGTTGGCGTTCATCTCTTCACACATGGCTTCGGCCAGTTCCACTTCAAAACCGGTCAGATCGCCGTTTTCATCCTTGTATTCGAACGGCTCGTAGGGCACGTCGAAGGCGATGCGAAGATTGCGTTCCTGGGCGTGGGCGACACCTGCCATCATGGCCAGGGCGACGCTTGCTGCAACAATCAGTTTTCTCATGAGTCACTTCTCCAGTAGTCAGCCTTGTGGGCTTTATTATCGGCAGTGGTCTGCCTTATTTTGCTGGTTTTGGTGTTTTCTTACGGAGCGGATCCGCCCCGGCAAGGAAACATGGTTTCAAGATAGCACTGCACATCAGAAGTTGGGAGCCAGAAACTGCTTCATTCGTTCTGAGTCCGGATTGTCGAAGACCTTGTCCGGTGTGCCTTGCTCCTCGATCACGCCCTGATGCAAGAACAGGACCTGGGACGATACATCCCGTGCAAAAGACATCTCGTGGGTGACCACGATCATGGTTCTGCCTTCTTCCGCAAGGTTCTGCATAACCCTCAAAACCTCGCCAACGAGCTCAGGGTCAAGCGCGGAGGTGGGTTCGTCAAACAGCATTACTTCCGGCTCCATGGCCAGGGCCCGGGCGATGGCAGCCCGCTGTTGCTGGCCGCCTGACATCTGGGCCGGGTAGTAGTCCTTGCGTTCATAGATGCCGACCTTGTTCAGGTAGGCTTCGGCTCTTTCGATGGCTTCTTTCTTGGGGACTTTCAGGACGTGGACGGGGGCTTCGATGATGTTTTCAAGAACGGTCATATGGGACCAGAGATTGAAGCTCTGGAACACCATGGAAAGCCGGGCGCGAATCAGTTCCACCTGCTTGTTGTCGGCGGGAATTCGCTCACCCTTGCGGTTGGTTGTGAACCGAATCGGGTCGCCGTGCACGATAATGTCGCCGGAAGTGGGTGTTTCCAGCATGTTGACGCAGCGCAGAAATGTACTCTTCCCGGAGCCGGAGCTGCCGATCAGGGATACAACGTCACCTTTTTTGGTTTCCAGTGAAATGCCCTTAAGGACTTCCAGTTGATCGAAGGTCTTGTGGATATCCTTGCAGATCAGAGGCGCTGAATCTGCCATAGGTGGCTCCTGAGGCTATGTAACAAAGGCGCAAGTTTTACGGACTGTGGTGGTGGAAATCAATACCCCGGGGGGAGGGTTTTATTGTCTTTCACCACAGATGCCGCCTGTTAATTGTGGATTATTGAACGTTTGATGCAAGCTTTTTGCCGATTACGCCCGTTGTGATGCCTTTTCCGGCGACGCCGACGCATTGAAGGAAACGCGAATGATGGCGGTTCCCTGTTGTTCGATGGTGCGCATGGCATCACTGACGAATCGCACATGGGCCATGGCGATGCGCTTTGCTGCCTCGGGTTTTCTTGCCATCACCGCCTGGTAGATCCTCTTGTGCTGTCGGGAGATCTTGTTGCGCATCTCCTCCCGTGGGTTCAGGTTCGCCACGGAGGCCTCCACGGTCAACAGCATCAGGTTCTTGAGGCCATTGAGTACGTGGACCAGCACCGGGTTGTGGGAGGCTTCCACGATGGCTTGATGGAAACTGTGGT
Source organism: Marinobacter iranensis (assembly GCF_029207565.1). Classification (GTDB taxonomy): domain Bacteria; phylum Pseudomonadota; class Gammaproteobacteria; order Pseudomonadales; family Oleiphilaceae; genus Marinobacter; species Marinobacter iranensis. The sequence continues at coordinate 399,475 of NZ_JANCMW010000002.1, forward strand.
CCGGGCGGGCGTTGGTCAGGGGGTCGGTCTGTTCCAGGGCGGAGTAAGCCTTGGTAATACGGTGGAGATCCAGCGTGGTGGCCCTTTGTGCCGCCAGATAGGCGGCCTGGCCCTCCAGTTGCTCGCGAACTTCCAGAAGGTCATACAGGGTGCGCGGATGGCCGGTGAACATCTGCAACAGCGGGCTGTCCTCGCCATCCTCCTCGCTGCCGGGCACGATTCGGGCCACGAACGAGCCCTTGCCGTGCCGGGTTTCAATCACGCCACGGCCCTGCAGTTCGTGCAGGGCTTCCCGGATGATGGCGCGGGACACGCCAAGCCTGGTGGCCAGTTGCCGTTCTGACGGCATTTTCTGTTCCGGCGCCAACCCGCCGTCGAGGATCAGTCGTTCAAGTCGATAGGAGATTTCCTGCGCGATCGCCATGGTTCTACCTGCAAGGATGCACTGGTCTGACCAGTTGTTTTTATTGTGTTGCGAATTAAAGAATCCCTTTCGGGACCAGTAAATATGGCCCATTACAGCCTATTCGTCTATCTGCGATTTACGAAACTGGTCTGACCAGTTGGCAATCCACTGGACTAAACCGGGCAGGACTACGAATATCGATTCAATGCCGGTTGTTGCCGGCGTTGACCTGACCCAGATAAAAACAATGTCAACGGAGATGTGTCGATGAATACCAACAACAACAGTGAGCAGTATATTGCTCAGGATTCGCAGGCCGGAAAAATCGCCCCCAGGCGCGGCTTCCTGAGGTCGGCTGCTCTGGCCACCGTCTGTAGCATCGCGCTTGCGGGGGCTGGCCAGGCCATGGCTGCCACCACCTGGAAAATACAGTCAGTATGGGACGCTGGCACCGTCGGTTATGACCTGTTCGAGGAATGGGCCAACAGCATGGAAGAGAAATCCGGCGGCGAGCTGATCATCAAGCCGTACCCGGCCAAGTCGGTCGCAGCGGATAACAACGCTCTTTTTGAAGCAGTTCGCAACGGCGTTCTGCAGGGCATGAACCCCTTCACCCTGTACTGGTCCGGCAAGATTCCGGCCTCGGTTTTCCTGTCATCCTACCCCGCCGGCCCTGACCAGCCGCACCAGTGGGACATCATGTTCTACTCCATGGGCATGCTGGAAAAAACCCGCGAAATCTATGAGAAGTTCGGCCTGTTTTACGTCGGCCCGATTCAACACGACGCCAACATCATCCACTCCAAGAAGCCGGTTAACAGCCTGGCAGACATGGAAGGCATGAAGATGCGTGTACCGGGCGGCATGGTGGCCGAGGTGTTCCAGCAGTTTGGTGTGTCAACGGTGAGCCTGCCGGGCTCGGATATTTTCCCGGCGTTGGAGAAGGGCACCATCGATGCGGCTGACTACGTCGGCCCTGCGGTGAACTATGAGCTTGGCTTTTCCCAGGTGACTGACTACATCATGTTCGGCCCTCCAGGCGTTATGTCTATCTACCAGCCGGTGGACCTGATGGACCTGACCGTCAACCTGCGGGCGTGGAATGCACTGGATCCGGAACTGCAGCAGTTGGTTGAGGACGAGGTTCGCAACTATTCCCAGAAGCACTACCTCACCATCCAGAAACGCAACATTGAGGCGATGAAGAAGTTCAAGGCTGATGGCGATACGGTGACACGCCTGAGCCAGCAAGACCTCGAGGACTTCCGTAAGGCTGCTATCCCGATCTGGTTCAACTGGGCCGCCAAGAACGAGGATGCCAGGGCGATACTGGATATTCAGCTTGAGTACATGATGAACGAGACCGTCGGCTACATCGACGAGGAAGACATCAAAGGCATGTAAGCCTGCACAACCATAACAAACTGATCACGGGGAAGGCAGGGAGTGCGCTGACGGCACATCCCCTGCCTTCCCCGCTCTGTGATTAAAGGTGATAAAACATGTCTGATCTGAGTGCGTTCGGCTTTGTGATGCCTCACTGGTTTTACTGGGGCTGGCTGGCGGTAATGCCGCTGATCATGATGGCGCTGGATCGTTGGCTTTCCCAGCGCGGCGTTAAAGCCGTCGACAAAAATGCTGCGGCCAATGAAAAGCTTCAGCAAATTGAAGCGGAACTGAAGAAAAGCGTTGATTACAGCGACGTCAGTAACTGGTTCACCAAGGCGGTGGACTGGATCAGCGAGAAATCCGGTGTCTTTATTTCCTTCTGGACCGTAAACGCGGTGGTGTTCTATTTCTTTGAAGTGGTCATGCGCTACCTGTTCAACCAGCCTACGATCTGGGTACACGAAGCCAGCTTTCTGCTGTTCGGCATGCAATACCTGCTGGCCGGTGCGTTTGCGCTGCTCCATGGCGCCCATGTGCGGGTTGACGTGGTTTACAACTTCCTGCCGGTACGGGGTCGTGTGGGCATGGATATTTTCACGTCGACATTCTTCTTCATGTTCGCGATTGCGTTAATGATCACCTCCTGGACCTTTTTCGAGAACTCCTACTCGATGGATGAACGAACTGTTGAAACCTGGGGCATTCAGTACTGGCCGGTGAAAGGCGTGATGCTGCTGGGATCGTTACTGCTGTTCCTGGCTGGTCTGTCCAAACTGATCAAGGACATCGCGGTATTTATCAAACTTGGCCGGGAGCAACACGCATGAGCACGGATACCATGGTCAACCAGGGGCGTGGCTCCCTGACTGGAAAGCTTGGCACCTGGCTGATGATCATTGCCACGGTTGCCCTTACGTTCGTGATGCTGGTGGAAGTCATAAACATCCTGTTCTATGACCCTTTCAGCGATGAGAAATTCCTGTTCAAACTCTCGGGGATGTTGTCGGATGTGAAGATCGGCCCGCTGACCTACATCATGTTCGGGTCTCTGGCCGTGCTGCTGATGATGGGCTTGCCCCTGGCGTTCGTCACAGGTGGCCTTGGCGTAATGTTCATCTATCTGGTGGGCGATTCGATGATGCTGAACATCATCCCCAGCCGGATCTTTCCGATGATGACCAATTCGGACTTGGCAGCAATACCGCTGTTCATCTTCATGGCCTCAATGCTGGAACGGGCAGGCCTTATCGAAGAGATGTTTAACGTGGTCTACAAATGGATGGGCGGCCTTGGCGGCGGCCTGGCTATTGCCACCATCATTGCTTCCACCATTCTGGCGGCAATGGTCGGTGTTATCGGCGCGGCCGTTGTTACCATGGGCATCATCGCACTGCCGGCGATGTTGAAACGCGGGTATGACCAACAGATCGCCCTCGGGTCGATTATGGCTGGCGGTACGCTGGGCATCCTGATTCCGCCATCGATTCTGGCTATCCTTTACGCGGTGGTGGCCCAGCAATCAGTAGGTGAGCTGTACCTGGGCTCGGTCATTCCCGGCCTGATCCTCTCCAGTCTCTATGTGACCTATGTAGGCGTCCGTTCCTGGCTGAACCCCAAGCTGGGGCCGCCAGTACCAGAGGAAGAGCGGATTGGGCTGAAAGACAAGCTGCTGCTGTTGAAAGACCTGATCGCTCCGCTGTTCCTGGTCTTCCTGGTGCTTGGCCTGCTGTTCGGGGGTGTCGCCACTCCGGTGGAGGCTGCCGGTATTGGCTCCTTCGGGGCGATCCTGGTAGCCATGAAACACAAGGTGTTCTCTGTTGCCACACTGCGTGATGCATCGGTAACTACCGCCAAGGCATCAGCCATGGTGCTGTGGATCATGTTCGGTGCGTCGGTCTTTGTTGGCTTCTATATCCTGCAGGGCGGCCAGGACTTCATCACTGAAACCATTCTGGGCATTGGCCTGTCGCCCTACGCTGTCCTTCTGCTGTTGATGGTCCTGCTGGTGGTGTTGGGTATGTTTCTTGACTGGGTTGGTATCCTGCTGCTGGCGGTGCCGATTTTCATCCCGATTGTCGAGGCGCTGGAGTTCCCCGGCCTGCTGGGCTTCCCGGCGGTGCCGGGTGAGGATGTGGTGCTGTGGTTTGGTGTGCTCTACCTGGTGAACATGCAGATGTCGTTCCTCAGCCCGCCTTTCGGCTACGCGCTGTTTTACATTCGGGGCGTGTGCCCGCCGGATATCACCATGGGCACTATCTTTAAATCGTCTCTGGTATTCTTGGCGATCCAGGCGTTCGGGTTGTTTATCTGTGTGCTCATCCCGGGAGTTGTTACCTGGCTACCCAATCTGGTTTATGGCTAAAAAATGAGGAGTAATGACTTATGTTGACGGTTAAACGGCTTGATCTGGCGGACGCCAGAATATTGATTGAAGGCGCAGCGGAAAAGGCGCGGGAAATAGGCGTGCCCATGTGCATCGCCATCACGGATGAGTCTGGCAACCTGATCGCGTTTGAGCGCATGGACGGCGGCAAGATCACCAGCGTGACCATTGCCCAGGACAAGTCGTTCACCGCATCGGCCGCGAAGAAGGCGACCCACGACTACAACGCCGTCAACGTGCCCGGCAAGCTGGCATTCGGCATCCATACCGAAGTGGGTGGGCGTATCAGTTCTGTTGGCGGCGGCCTGCCGGTGATCGTCGATGGTGAAGTTGTGGGCGGTATTGGTATCAGCTCGGGCACGCCTCAGCAGGACATGGACTGTGCCCAGGCGGGGATTGATTACTTTGAAACCAAACGTGGTTGATGGCTGTCACACAGGAAGCCATCCATTCATGAGAACGTTATGACCACCAAGCCGAAAATCAGCAGAGCGGAGCTGGCGGAACAGTTCCGCGCGTTTATCGACCCGGACTTTGTCATCACCGATGACGAAACCATGAAGCCCTACGAATGCGATGGCATGTCCATGTATTGCGAGATGCCCATGCTCGTAGTGCTTCCGGAAACCGCCGAACAGGTGCAGCGGGTGATGCGCATCTGTAACGAGCACGAAGTGCCTGTGGTTGCCCGCGGTGCCGGAACGGGCCTCAGCGCTGGTGCCATGCCCCACAAGGAAGGCGTGGTGCTGTCCCTGGCCAAGTTCAACCGCATCCTGGACATCGATCCATTAGCACGGACGGCGCGGCTGCAACCGGGTGTTCGTAATCTGGCCATTAGTGAAGAGGTTGCCCAGTTCGGTCTCTATTACGGACCGGACCCCTCATCGCAGATTGCCTGCACCATCGGCGGCAACGTGGCGGAAAATTCCGGCGGCGTGCATTGCCTGAAATACGGTTTGACGGTTCACAACATCCTCAGCGTTGAGATGATTACCGCCGAGGGCGAGCGGGTAACCATTGGCAGTGATGGCCTGGACGTCTGTGGCATGGATCTTCTGGCGCTGATGACCGGTTCCGAGGGCTTGCTCGGAATTGTCACCGAGGTGACCGTAAAACTGCTGCCGAAACCGGAAATTGCCCAGGTGGTGATGGCCGGCTTCGACAGTGTGCAGAAAGCCGGTGATGCCGTGGGTGGCATCATCTCCCACGGCATTATTCCCGGCGGCCTGGAAATGATGGACGGCTACGCCATTATTGCGGCCGACGATTTCGCACAGGCTGGTTACCCGCGTGAAGCCAAGGCGCTGCTATTGTGTGAAGTGGACGGCACCGAAGAAGAGGTACACGAGCACATTGAGCAGGCCGAGAACGTCTTCCGCAAACTGGGCGCCACCTCGGTAAAAACCTCCCAGAGCGAGGAGGAGAGGGCGCTGCTCTGGAAGGGCCGCAAATCCGCCTTCCCGGCGGTTGGCCGCATCTCCCCGGATTACTACTGCATGGACGGCACCATCCCCCGCCGGCACCTGGCTCATGTGCTGCTGGAAATGGAAAAAATGTCGAAAGAATTCGATCTGCGTGTGGCCAACGTGTTCCACGCCGGCGATGGCAACCTGCACCCGCTGATCCTGTTTGATGCCAACGTGCCCGGCGAGTTCGAACGTACCGAAGCCTTTGGCAGCAGCATCCTTAATCTATGTGTGGAAGTGGGCGGCTGTATCACCGGTGAGCACGGCGTTGGTGTGGAAAAAATCCGCCAGATGGCCGTGCAGTTCAACGACGAGGAGCTGCAGCAATTCCACGACGTAAAGGCCGCCTTCGACCCTGCCGGCATCCTCAACCCCGGCAAGGGCGTTCCCGCCCTGCGGTTCTGCCAGGAATACCGCTCGCTTGAATATAAGCAACACAAACACGACACGGTGGACGCTGCGCATGGCTGATATTTCGCAGACGCTGAAGGAGCAGATTCTCCAGGCCCGACAAACGGGCCAGAAACTCAACATCGAAGGTGGTGGCACCAAAGCCTTCATGGGCCGCGCCGCCGATACAGACGCCGGCACCCTGAAACTGGCTGAGCACACCGGCATCGTCGAATACCACCCGGTAGAGCTTATATTAACCGCCCGCGCCGGCACCTCCCTGGCGGAAATCGAAGCCACCCTGGCCGAAGAAGGCCAGTGCCTGCATTTCGAGCCCCCAAGGTTCGGTGACGGTTCCACCCTCGGTGGTACCCTGGCCTGCAACCTCTCCGGCCCCGCACGGCCATGGTCCGGCTCGGTGAGGGACCAGGTACTGGGCATCCGCCTGCTTAACGGCAGGGGCGAACATCTGCGCTTCGGCGGCCAGGTGATGAAAAACGTCGCCGGCTACGACACCTCCCGGCTACAGGCCGGCGCCATGGGCACATTGGGCGCCATCACCGAAATCAGCTTGAAAGTCATGCCCAAACCGGCCATGTCCCTGACCCTGGTGCAGGACATGCCGATGGACGACGTCATCCACTACATGAACAGCCGCGCGAAGGAACCCAAACCCATCACAGGCGCCGCCTGGGTAGACGGCAAAGTCTACCTGCGCCTGGCCGGCGCCAAATCCGCCGTGGAAGCCACCGCCAAAAAATGGACCGGCGAAGTGATGGAGCAGGGCGACCAGTTCTGGCAACAGCTACAACACATGCAGCACGACTTCTTTGCCGGTGATGAACCATTGTGGCGCTTCTCCGTCGGCTCCACCGCTGCCAACCCGGACCTCGACGGCCCCTGGTTGATCGACTGGGCGGGCTCTCAGCGCTGGTACCGCGGCGAAGCCGACATTGCCCGGCTGGAAACCATGGCCAAACGCGCCGGCGGCCAGGTAAGCCTGTTCCGGGGCGGTGACCGCACGGATGAAGTCATGCACCACCAGCCACGGGCGCTAAAAGAAATCCAGCAACGACTGAAAAAGTCATTCGACCCGGACGGTATTTTTAACCCCGGGCGACTGTACAGCTGGCTATGATAGTGATTTCGGAGTTGGCAGAGCGGCTGGGACACCCCTTCCGAAACCCGCTCCTTCGGCACATCCATGTGACGCTTGGGCTCCGCCATCCATGGCTACGCACAGTTTCGGAAGGGGTGTCCCAGCTGCTCCGCATCGGAACTCCAGTCAGGCGGCCAGCACAAAATCTGAAAGCGGGTGGGGTAGGGGTATCTGAAATTGTGCGGAGCCAGGGATGGCGGAGCCCAAGCGCCCATGGAGGGCTTGAGCGTATTTCAGATACCCCTACCTCACCCGCTCATGCACAAAGTTTGATAGCAGGTAAACAATGCAAACCAACCTAGTCCAACGATTCGCCAACACCCCAGAAGGCCAGGAAGCCGAATCCATCCTGCGAGCCTGCGTACACTGCGGCTTCTGCACCGCCACCTGCCCAACGTACCAGGAACTGAACGACGAACGCGACGGCCCAAGAGGCCGCATCTACCTGATGAAAATGTTCCTGGAAGGCGAAGAAATCACCGAAAAATCCCGCGAACATCTCGACCGCTGCCTCACCTGCCGCAGCTGCGAAACCACCTGCCCCTCCGGCGTAAAATACGGCCGCCTGATCGACATCAGCCGTGGCCTGATGGAACAGGAAATGCCACGGCCCCCCAAAGAACGCTGGATACGCTGGTCACTGGCGCGCGTGCTCCCCAACCGCCAGCTGTTCGGCCTGCTGCTGCGCATGGGCCAGTTCTTCCGCCCGGTATTGCCGACGGTACTGCGCACCAAAGTGCCGCCCAGGAAACAGGCCAGTCCCTGGCCGACGGCCAGCCACGACCGCATCGTACTGGCCCTGGCCGGCTGCGTTCAGCCCTCCGCCACGCCCAACACCAACGCCGCCGCCGCAAGGGTACTCGACCGGCTTGGCATCACCATGGTGGAAGCACCGGAAGCCGGCTGCTGCGGCGCGGTGAACCATCACCTCTCCGAACACGAAAAGGCCCTGGACGCCATGCGCCGCAACATCGACGCCTGGTGGCCCGCCATTGAGGCCGGCGCCGAAGCCATCATCATGACCGCCTCCGGTTGTGGCGCCATGGTTCAGGAGTATGGCCATCTATTGAAAAGTGACCCTGTCTACGCCGCCAAGGCGCAAAAGGTCAGCGACATGACGATTGATCTTGGCGCCTTCCTGCTCAAACAGGACCTGGAAAAACTGAACGTCCCCAAGGGCGCTGGCAAGGTCGCCTTCCACTGCCCCTGCACCCTGCAACATGCCATGCAGCAGAACGGCGTGGTAGACCAGGTACTGCGCAAGGCCGGTATCGATCTGGCGGAAACCAAGGAAAAGCACCTGTGTTGCGGTTCAGCGGGCACTTACTCCATCCTTCAGCCCGAGCTCAGCCAACGCCTGCTGAACAACAAGCTCAAGGCACTGACCGTGGACAACCCGGACAGAATTGTAACCGCCAACATCGGCTGCCAGATGCACCTGGAAACCAAGGCTCAGGTACCGGTCCAGCACTGGATTGAACTACTGGACGCCTGATCTGTGGCCCGGGCCTCTCACTCGCCTGTGGTTTTGTTTATAATGCCCGCGCCATTAAACAAACCACAGGGAGTGGAAACCGATGCCATGGAGGCAGGCCGTAGCCTTTATATTTCTCGTCATCCCCGCCGTTTCAGCAGCCGAGAAAATGTACACCTGGATTGACGACCAGGGCGTTGCTCATTTTACCGACATAAAACCCAGTGAACGCGAACACAAACGCGTGGAACTGAGGAACCCCTCACTGATCCCCATGCGGGAGAACATCACCCGGGGCAAGCGGGTAAGCAAAATCAACCAGCAAGTGAGTCGCAGCCTTGAAGGCAGCAATGCCGGCCAGCGGACGATGTCCGACCAGCAGGAAGCCCGTGAACGCGAGCGCAAAGACGCCCGCTGCGAGGATTACCGGGAAAAGCTGGAACGAATCCAGAAGCAACTGCGAGCCGGCTACTCCAACGACCAGGGCAACCGCCTGCGGCGCCAGCGCCGGGAAGTCAGCCAGAAGCTGTCACGAAAGTGCATACTTGGCTGAGCGCCCAGCGAGCTCGCCTGTCAGGCGAACGTGGTGGAGATCAGATAGGCCGTGTAACCCACGAAACAGGCCAGCAGGAAGCCACCTTCAAGGCGGTTGATCCGCCCTGGACCACGGAAGCCGTAGCCGAGTAAGAATAGCGACAACGTCAGGGCGGACATCACCGCGATATCCCGGTAGAACACCTCCGGCGCCACCACCATCGGGCTGATGGTGCCGGCAATGCCCACAACCGCCAGGGTATTGAACAGGTTGGAGCCCAGAATATTGCCCAGGGCAATATCGTGCTCACCCTTGCGGGCGGCGATCACAGACGACGCCAGTTCCGGCAGGGACGTGCCCACCGCCACAATGGTCAGGCCGATAATCAGGTCGCTGACCCCAAAGCCGTGGGCAATCTCAACCGCGCCCCACACCAGAATCCGCGAACTGACAACCAGCACCAACAGGCCGGCAATCAGCCAAAGCACCGCGTTGCGAAGCGGCATGGAACGCTGGATCATCTCCTCCGCAATCTCCGCGCCCAGGGCATCGGATTTCTGGGTCATGCCCTGGCGGATGGACCAGGCCATCAGGAGGACAAACACACCCAGCAGCACCAGGGCATCCACGAACGTCAACTCGCCATCCCACAACTGCCAGGCAGCCAGTGCCGTCACCGCCGTAAGGATTGGCAGCTCCTTGCGCATCACCTGAGAGTGTACCGCGATCGGGCTCATCAGGGCGGTGATACCGAGGATCAGGGCGATGTTGGTAATGTTCGAGCCATAGGCATTACCCAACGCCAGGCCCGGATTGCCCTGGGAAGCCGCCAGGGCGGACACCACCATCTCCGGCGCCGAGGTGCCGAAACCAACCACCACCATGCCGATCAACAGCGGCGGCATGCCAAAGTGCCCGGCTGTTGCTGCCGAACCCTCAACAAACTTGCCGGCACTCCACACCAGAAGCGCCAGGCCGACTGCGATAGCCAGAAACGAAAGAAGCATGGGTAGTTCCCTGAATGTGTGGTGCTGTTGGCAGCGGTTAATGATGTAAGTCATTCTGGTTCGGGAGGATATTAGACGCAAATGCGGAAGTTGTTATCTCAGCAGTTGTGCGGATGTGCCGGGAACAGCATTGGGGGAGATGGTATAGTTATCGAACATACAACCAGCCAATCCGGGAGTTATCCAACATGGCTAAGAAACGGGCGAAGCCCACACAACACAGCACAGTTCAGCGTGAACTGAAAACCCCGAAATACCAGATGCGGGTAGTGGAGGACAAAAGCAAGTACAAGCGCAAGCGTGATAAGGCGGTACGAATCGAGGACTTCCGCAAGGCTGCCTGAAGGGTTGTTTTGCGGAAGTCTTCGGTTTCCGGTCACGGGGCATACCATGTTTCCCACAAAACTTGCTGGTAGACAGGGACGAATTGCATGAAGGATCTTGAGCAACACAAGAAGATTGCGGTATTGATCGATGCGGACAACGCCCAGTTATCAAAGTTGCCGCTTATCATTGAAGAGCTCTCTTCCCATGGCCACGTGGTTGTAAAGCGGGCCTACGGTGACTGGTCCATAGACAGCCTCAAAAACTGGAAAACCGTTCTCAACGAACTGGCGATCCAGCCCATCCAGCAATTTGCCTATACCAAAGGCAAGAACGCCACTGATGCATCAATGATTATTGATGCGATGGACCTGCTTTATTCTTCCAAGTTCGATGCGTTCGCCCTGGTCTCCAGCGACAGCGACTTCACCAAACTGGCCTCCCGGCTCAGGGAGGCCGAGATATACGTATTCGGGTTCGGCGAGAAAAAGACGCCGGTTTCGTTTAGAAGCGCCTGTGACGATTTTCTGTTTACCGAGAACCTGGAGTACCCGGAAGAAGTCGTGCCCGATGAGGTCGCTAAATCTGAAACCCCACGGAAAAGGCAGGAAAAGCTCCCCGAGGAAGTAGCACTGTTAAAACGGGCCTGGGAGCAAACCCAGGACGACCAGGGATGGGCAACCTTCTCCGCCGCAGGCTCATTCCTCAAGCGCACACGCCCGGATTTTGATCCGAGAACTTATGGGGCCAAGAAATTCTCTGATTTACTGGTCGACAGGTCTGAGTATTTTACGGTGAAGAAGGGGGCAAGCGGGCAGGGGTATCGGGCTTATAAGCCGGTGGAGCAAAAGTAGGGCGGCAATAACAGAGTTCTAATCGTGTCCGCGGAAATTTACATATTCGGATAATTCGGACCACCGCCACCTTCCGGCGTTACCCAGGTAATGTTCTGGGCCGGGTCGATGTCCCACAGTTTCTTGATGCCGATGCCGTAGTGCTGGGGATCCTTGCCTTCGTCCAGCTTGAAATCCTGGATCAGGCGCTTGCCCAGGCTGATGATGTAGTTGCCGTGGTTGTGCATGTTCTTCGGCATAAAGGCGTTCGGGACCTTTCTCAGCGACGCGGACGGTCAGAACATCAAATTCCATCGATTCGCGTTCCATAACAAATACTCCTACTAAAAAAATGCCCTCGATGAAGAGGGCCAAGGGGTCACAACAATGAGTGACCAGTGGAGTCAACTCAGACGTACAATTGTGCAGCGACAACACTATCTAGCATCGGTAGCAGCTATTTGACCTTTCGAAGCTCTTCCTCAAGCTGCGGAACCGCTTCAAACAGGTCCGCAACCAGGCCGTAATCGGCCACCTGGAAGATTGGCGCTTCCTCATCCTTGTTGATCGCAACGATCACCTTGGAGTCAGACATACCGGCCAGGTGCTGGATGGCACCGGAGATGCCAACAGCGATGTACAGTTGCGGTGCAACGATCTTACCGGTTTGGCCAACCTGCATGTCGTTGGGCACGAAGCCGGCATCGACAGCGGCACGGGAGGCACCCACAGCGGCACCCAGCAGATCAGCCACCTGCTCCAGCATCTTGAAGTTGTCGCCGTTCTGCATACCGCGACCACCGGAAACCACGATACCCGCGCTTCCCAGGTCCGGACGGTCAGACTTGGCCAGCTCTTCGTTCACGAAGGCGGACAGGCCCGCGTCCTTGACCACGTCCAACTGCTCAACCGCAGCGGAGCCGCCTTCACCGGCCACCGGATCAAAGGCCGTCGGGCGAACCGTGATCACCTTGATGCTGTCGGTGGATTTCACCGTGGCAATGGCGTTACCGGCGTAGATCGGGCGAACGAAGGTGTCTTCGGACTCCACACGCATGATGTCGGATACCTGGGCAACGTCCAGCAGCGCAGCAACGCGCGGCATGAAGTCTTTACCCACGGTGCCGGCGGCGGCCAGGATATGGCTATAGCTCTTACCTACCTCGGCAACCAGCTCACCCAGGTTCTCACCCAGGAAGTGGCCATATACGGCGTTGTCGGCAACCAGTACCTTGTTCACACCTTCGGCCTTCGCCGCTGCTTCGCCTACGGCACCGCAGTTTTCGCCGGCAACCAGTACGTCGATGTCGCCACCGATGGCCTTGGCAGCGGCCACAACGTTCAGGGTGGCCTGCTTCAGCTCGCTGTTGTCATGTTCAGCAATTACAAGGATGCTCATTTAGATCACCTTCGCTTCGTTCTTCAGTTTGTCGACCAGCTCAGCTACATCAGCAACCTTCACGCCCGCCTGGCGAGAGGCCGGGGCCTCTACCTTCAGGGTAGAAAGGCGCGGAGCCAGCTCAACACCCAGGTCAGCCGGGGTCATGGAGTCCAACTGCTTCTTCTTGGCCTTCATGATGTTTGGCAGAGAAGCGTAACGCGGCTCGTTCAGGCGAAGGTCGGTGGTCACCACCGCCGGCAGGTTCAGGGCCACGGTCATCAGGCCGCCGTCGACTTCGCGGGTCACGTTAACCTTGTCGCCCTCAACAACCACCTCGGAAGCGAAGGTGCCCTGGCCCATGCCAGTCAGCGCAGCCAGCATCTGGCCGGTCTGGTTGTTGTCGGAATCGATGGACTGTTTGCCGAGAATGACCAGCTTGGGCTCTTCCTTCTCGACCACGCTCTTGAGCAGCTTGGCCGCTTCGAGAGACTGAACCTCTTCGTCGGTTTCGATGTGGATACCACGGTCGGCACCCAGTGCCAGGGCTGTACGGATTTGCTCCTGGCAGGCCTTCGGGCCGATGGAGACCACCACGATTTCACTGGCAACGCCCTTCTCCTTCAGACGAACCGCTTCTTCAACAGCGATTTCGCAGAATGGGTTCATTGCCATTTTGACGTTGGCGAGATCAACGCCGGTATTGTCCGGCTTGACGCGCACCTTTACGTTGTAGTCGATAACTCGTTTTACAGCGACCAGAACTTTCATCCAATTCTCCAGTTTTCAGGTGCCGGTTTCGTGTGCAGAGAGTCAGGTGAGCTCCCGTACGGATGCAGACTCAAGCGGTCGGCCATTGCGACTGACGGTATAAATCGGGTTCCAGTAACGTCAGGGGGAATTCGGACTGCGGAGGGACCGGTAACCGTACAGCGTTTGCAGTACCCGGGTCCGTCGGGCCCGGGTGGTTTCTCTTCAGCTACTTGCTCAGAAGTTGTACTGGGCCGCGAACATTACCCGGCTTGCATCGCCTTCGTCACCGTTTACTTTCTCCACTTCGAAGTACCCATACTGAACGCCAAGATTGACGCTTTGCACCGGGCTCCACTGGTAGTTAACGAAAGCGTTGGTGTTGGTTTCGTGCTTGTCACCCACGGCCAGGCCATCATCGACTGCATCATCCCAGTCCATGGTGGTCATGCCATAAACAGCGTTAAATGTACCCGGACCGGCCTTGATGCTGGTGCCCAGGTTGGCACTGTAGCCGGTAATGGTTTCTACATTGCCATCGGCGTCCAGGTAGGCATCTTCACCATAGTAGTTGGTGCCTGAGCGCCACAGGTAGCCGTTGGCGCCGTCGGTATAGTTGACGTTGCCCTGAATGCTGACCGTATCGGTGACATTGAATTTGGCGGAACCGAAGACAGCAAAGCCCATGGCCGCGTCGTCTTCGGTTCCTGTATCATAACCAACCTGCTGCATAAGGGCAGATGTGGAAAAGGCCAGAGGCCCGGACTTGCCAGTGTAGCGTGCGGTAAAGGTCGGAATGCTTTGTTTGGTCCCTACAGCCGCAGTACCGTCAGTAATGCTTGCCTTGGAGTCTTCGGCTGACAGTGACAAACCGCCAGTAGTGTAACGTACCTGGGTAGAGCGGCTGTAAAGGCCTGCGTTACCTGCCACGCCGTCAAATTCCAACACTGAGGTGGCACCCGTAAAGGCTGTGTGGTTCGACCAGGTCTGACCCAGAATCCAGTTCTTGTACTGGCCGAAGGCATGGCGCAAGCGAACAGTGCTGGTACTGGTCCGGAAATCACCTTCAACGGTGATTTTTAAATCATTTGGGAGCGTGGTACGAACACCCAGCCGTGACTGCACGGCATCGGCGCCGAAATGGCCGGAAACTTCATCGTCCTCTGCTGCTCCAGTGTTCACTTTACTGAAATCACCTGAACGGGTGCCACTAGATCGGCTGATATCTTCATCAATATCGTAGGAGGCGTTGAGCCGTGCATAGCCGTAAATATCGACGGTTGTATCGCCAGCGTTAAATCCGATGGCGGCCGCTTGTCCGGCGACACCCAGCGCTACAGTGGCTGTAGTCAGTTTGATGGCTGTGAATAATTTGTTATTGGGCATAGGGCTTCATCTCCAAAGATTATTGTTGGAATATCGACGTTCTACACAGGCGTACCCTGACAGACGCCTTCTTGAAATTATCCTTGTACGTCAGGTAGCGCTTGAAAAGTAACAGTAGATATTCGCTTCAACAATTATCTATATTCGATATTACCTATGCCTTTTTTGTATTCTTGTTGTCTGGGTTCTGATATTGTCAGGCTCTATCTATCCAGTTTTTCTATCTATCCTCCTGCAGTATCGGGCTTTTATGGGTGTTGCCAATCTCCTTTGGATCGAATAACAACTTTCCGTTCCAGATTCCGGTCTGCACCTGTATGGCCACTTGCTGCATGATGATCTCCGCCAGCTTGAGAGTGGCCACGGAAGAGGGAAGATCCATTGGAGTAACGATCGCCAGGGTTCTGCTGATCTCCGGGGAGGTGATGGGGATAGCGACGACTTCGGATCTTTCTGTCATGTCGTGTACCGCAGCTGAAGAAAGGATGGTGTAGCCCAGTCCCCGCCTCACCATATCCGTCAGCATAGGCCAGGCGCTGACTTCCAGTGCCAGGTTCAGGGTTTTGTTTCGCTCCGCCGCTTCTTTTTCCATTCGTACGCGCAATCCATGTTTTTCCTCCGGTAGCACGAGTGGCAGATCCATCACCTCATCCAGCGTGATCTCGGAGAGTTTGGAGACTTTGGTGTCAGGCGGGGAGATCAGGTAGAAGCGCTCTTCGATCAACGGTCTGTAGCGCAGATTCTTCTGGCTGCCGTGGTGGCTGTAGGTAATGGCAAGATTGAGTCGGTGTTGCATCACCATCTGTTGCAGTGTGCCACTCATGGCGGATTTTACAGCAAGAGTGACCTGGGGGAAGCGTTTGCGATACTCCTCAATGGTGGCCCCGGAAAAAGTATGGGCCACGGTGGGCAAAAGCCCCAGTGTCACCTGGCCGGTAACCTCGCCGGCTACTGCAGTCACATCAGCCTGAGTTCTTTCCAGGCTCTGCAGCAGGGCACGGGCTCGTTCGTAAAGTAGCTCGCCGGCGGCGGTCAATACCACGCCCCGACCGTGTCGGACAAATACCTCAACGTTCAGCGCCTCCTCGAGCATTCTGATCTGTCGGCTCAGCGCTGGTTGTGCCACGAAAAGCTTCTCGGATGCGCGGCTGAAACTCCCAGTGTCGGCGACCGTAAGAAAGGTATTCAGTTGACGCAAGTCAATATTCAGGTTGAAAGGCATGCTATCCCTCTTCCATAACAATTAAGTATCTCTTGGTCATACTCTATACCACATTTGTGGAATAGTCTTGGTGGCTATCCTTTAACTATAGCTATGCCTTTATAAGATGGCTCATATAAAAAGTATATAATTGTTGTAGTTTTCCCTTGCTGCTACGGTTGGTTGCATCAACGGTTTCCTGTTGCACCAAGAGGATAAAATTATGCAGAACCGATCAATCTACAACAGCGACCATGAGCTGTTTCGTGACAATGTCCGCCGCTTTTTCCGTGCTGAGCTGGAGCCCAACATCGAGCAATGGGAAGAAGAGGGTGTGGTGCCACGCAGTCTCTGGGAGAAGGCTGCGGAGAACGGCTTTCTGTGTTGTGGCGTGCCGGAGGAGTACGGCGGTCCGGGTGCGGACTTTCTCTACAACATGGTGCTTTCCGAGGAAACTGGTTACGCCGTTGGTGGTGCCAGTGTCGGCTTCTCCGTTCAGGCCGATATTGTTGCCTATTACTTGATGAGCGCCGGTGCGGAAGAGCAGAAAAAGTACTGGCTGCCGAAGATGGTGACAGCGGAGAAAATTGCTGCCATCGGTATGACCGAGCCCGGAGTTGGCAGCGACCTGAAGAATCTTCGCACCACGGCCGTCAGGGATGGCGATGAATACGTCATCAATGGTCAGAAGACCTTTATCACCAACGGCCAGAACTGTGACTTTGTCCTGGTGGCCTGTACCACGGACCCCAGTGCCGGTGGCCGTGGCATCAGCCTGATTATCGTCGAAACGGACCGCGCCGGTTTCTCCCGCGGTCGCAACCTCGACAAGATCGGTCAGAAGGCGGCCGATACCTCTGAAATGTTCTTCCAGGATGTGCGTGTTCCCATCAGCAACCTGGTGGGCGAGGAAGGTGAGGGTTTCAGGATCATGATGCGGGAATTGCCCCGTGAGCGAATCACCATTGCCTGTCGCGCACAGGCCGAAGCCCAGCGTGCTTTCGACATCACCACGGGCTATGTCAAGGAGCGCAAGGCGTTCGGAAAGGCGATTTTCGAGTTCCAGAACACCCAGTTCACGCTCGCCGATATGAAAACCAATCTGGAAGTGGGTTGGGCCTACCTCGATCAGTGCATCAAGAAGTGTGACGAAGGTGTGTTGACCCCGGAAGAGGGGGCCATGGCAAAGCTCTGGACCACCGAAAACGAAGGGGTGGTTGTCGATAAGTGCCTGCAGTTGTTCGGTGGCTACGGCTACATGCGCGAATACCCGATTTCCCGCATGTTTGTGGATGCCCGCGTCCGTCGGATCTATGGCGGCACCTCCGAAATCATGAAGCTGGTGATCGGGCGCTCGCTTTAACGGCCAGCAGAGCTTCTTGATCACCACCAACGATTGTTGAGATTGCACAACTAAAGGAAGGAATTCACATGTTTGGTATAACCGCCTACGGTGCCTACATTCCCAGAACCCGCTTGTCCAAGGCGGCTATTGCCGATGCCAACGACTGGTTTGACCCCAGCCTTCGCGGCCTTGCCAAGGGCGAGCGCAGCGTCTGTAACTGGGATGAGGACACCATCACCATGGCTGTCGAGGCTGGTCAGGACTGCCTGTCAACGCTGGATGCCGGATCCGTCAATACGCTGTACCTGGCGTCTACCACTCTGCCGTTCCTGGATCGCCAGAACTCGGTGGTTGTGAGTCAGGCTCTGAATCTGGGTGATCAGCTTCGTACGATGGATGTTGCCGCCTCCCAGAGAGCGGGAACCTCGGCGTTGATCTCGATGCTGGAGTCCGGTGCCAGCGGTAGCGGCAATGCGCTGTTGGTGGCGTCGGAGCATCGGCGCAGCAAATGCGGTTCGCGTGCCGAAATGCTCTGGGGTGATGGCGCTGCAGCACTCGGTGTTGGTGCCGAGGAAGTTATTGCCGAATACCTGGGCAGCGAAACCTATGTGACTGACTTCGTCGACCATTACCGCGGTGAGGACTCGACCCTCGATTATGAATGGGAAGAGCGCTGGATTCGTGATGAAGGTTACATGAAGAGCGTACCCCAGGCGGTGTCCCGCCTGCTTGAAAAGACGGGTGTGAAAACCGCCGACATTGCTCACTTTGTGTTGGCGTCGGATCAGGCCAAAACGCCGGCCGCTGTTGCCAAAAAGATGGGGATCTCTGCCGAAGCGTTGGTGGACAACCATATCGGTAGCGTGGGGGTATCCGGTGTGGCTCACCCGATCCTGTTGCTGGCCGCCGCGCTGGAAAAAGCGGCTGCCGGTGATCTTATCCTGGTGACCGGGTTTGGTCAGGGCACCGACGCGGTTCTGTTCCGTGCCACCGACAAGATCAAAGACAAACAGCCGAAGACCGGCTTTGCCGGCGCCCTGGCGCGTCGCCGTGAAGACGCCAACTACAACCGCTTCCTGAGCTTTAACAACCTGGTAGAGCGTGAGGTCGGCAAGCGTGGTGAGACGGACAAGCAAAGCTACCTCGCTGCCATGTACCGCCGCAAGGATTTGCTGACTGGCTTCGTGGGTGGCCAATGTCGTAGCTGCGGCACCATTCAGATCCCCAAGGAAAACTATTGCGTTAACCCCGAATGCGGCGAACTGGACAGTCAGGACGATTATCCAATGTCTGCCGTACAGGGCCGCGTCAAGACCTGGACCGCTGACCGTCTGACGTTTGACTGGAACCCACCTGCGTATTTCGGCCTGGTTGAGTTCGAGGGCGGTGGTCGTCTGATGATGGACTTCACCGAGGTGGAGCCGGGCTCTATCGATACCGGCGTACCGGTGTCGATGCATTTCCGTATCCGTCAGTTCGATAACCAGCGGGGCTTCCGGAAGTACTTCTGGAAAGCCACTCCGGTCCAGCAATAACTTACGCAGCTAAGACAGGTGAATGACAATGGCTAGTGGAATCAAAGATAAAGTAGCGATCCTTGGAATGGGCTGCAGCAAGTTCGGTGAGCGCTGGGACACAAGCCCTGCGGATCTGATGGTTGAGGCATTTGAGGAAGGTCTGGCAGACGCGGGCATCGACAAAAACCAGATCCAGATGGCCTGGTTTGGCGCCGGTATTGATGCATTCAACGTTGGCTCCAGCGCCATGCCGCTGTCGATCGCCCTGCGGTTGCCGAATATCCCCGCTACTAAAGTGGAGAATATGTGCGCTACCGGTACCGAAGCCTTTCGTGGTGCGGTTTATGCGGTCGCTTCCGGAGCCTGTGACATTGCGCTGGCGCTGG
This sequence comes from Marinobacter iranensis, assembly GCF_029207565.1. Lineage (GTDB taxonomy): Bacteria > Pseudomonadota > Gammaproteobacteria > Pseudomonadales > Oleiphilaceae > Marinobacter > Marinobacter iranensis. Next base: position 418,804 of record NZ_JANCMW010000002.1, read on the forward strand.
GTGTCGAGAAGCTCAAGGACGTGGGTTACGGCGGCCTGCCACAGCGTACTCGCGGTGTTGAGAACGACATGTACTGGCCGAACCTGTCCGCACCCGGGGCATTCGCCCAACTGGCCAGCGGTTACCGCGCCAAGCACGGTGTCGACAAGGCTGACCTGAAGCGTGCCATGGCGCATGTTTCCGTGAAAAGTCATGCCAATGGCGCCAAGAACCCCAAGGCCCACCTGCAGCGCGAGATCACCGAAGAGCAGGCCATTAATGCGCCGTATATTGCCGAGCCCATCGGTCTGTTCGATTGCTGTGGCGTCAGTGACGGTGCTGCCTGCGCCATCGTGACCACGCCGGAGATCGCCAAACGCCTGGGCAAGGCAGACCTGGTGTCGGTCAAGGCCCTGCAATTGGCGGTGTCCAATGGCGAGGAAGCCGGTTTCAAAACCTGGGACGGCTCGCACATCAAGACCACGCGCATCGCGGCCCAGCGCGCCTACGACGAGGCGGGTATCAGGAAGCCCCGGGAAGAAATCAGCATGACCGAAGTGCATGACTGCTTCTCCATCACCGAGCTGGTCACCATGGAAGATCTGCAATTGTCCGATGAGGGACAGGCAGTTCGGGATGTCCTTAACGGTGACTTCGATGCCGACGGCCGGATTCCCTGCCAGATTGACGGTGGCCTGAAATGCTTTGGTCACCCCATCGGCGCCTCGGGCATGCGAATGATCTATGAGAACTACCTGCAGTTCCAGGGTCGGGCCGGAGACCGTCAGCTCAAGGATCCCCGACTTGCCCTGAACCATAACCTGGGTGGCTTTCCTCACCAGAACATTTGCAGCATTTCCATCATAGGTCGCTACGAATAAGCAGGTGCCGGTGTGTGGCCGGGTGTCCGGTCACACCGGTGAGCCCCTTTGATCAGTCCCTCAATAACCAGATTCGGAAAGGTGTCGTAATGAGTGTCAGTGAACAGGTTGCAGCTCTGGAGCAGACGGGCCGATGTGTCAGTCAGGTTCGGGCGTATGTTCAGCAGGGCCTGAAGAACCTCAAGTCGTTTTCCATGGTTAACGGCAAGCTGGATTCCGACCTGTTGGATAAGCACCAGTTGAGCTGCTACGAGCTGGCTTTCTGTACCGCGGAACTCGCTGCTTCCGATGCGGTGTGCCGCTATGCAGCGGACGCGGCGACTGAAGACGAGTTTGCCGTCAGCACCGCGCTGGCCTTTTCCGCGGAAGCGGTCAGTTCCGTGATCCAGCGGCTGATCGCCCGTGCCGGCGATATGGGGCTGGAAATCGCGGAACTGTCGGCACTCTACGCTGACAGCGACATCCGTGAACTGCGCTCTGTGTATGGCAGTGGCGAGTTCCTGGCATCGGTGGGCGCCACGGTCATCGAACGCCGCAGCACCCGCTTGCCGACCCTGCTCAACGAAGACAAGGAAATGGTGCGTGACATGTTCGCCCGCTTTGGTGCGGACGTTGTTGCGCCCCTGGCCGAGAAAATCCACCGGGAAGACCTGGATATCCCGGATGAAATCCTCCACCAAGCGGCTGAACTGGGCTGTTTCGGAATCAGCATTCCGGAACGGTTTGGCGGCCTGCAGCCGGACGACCGGGATGACAGCCTCGGCATGATCGTGGTGACGGAGGAGTTGTCCAAGGCCTCCCTGGGTGGCGCCGGTTCTCTGATCACCCGCCCGGAAATTGCCGCCAAGGCCCTGCTGCAGGGGGGTACCCAGGCCCAGCAGGGGACCTGGCTTCCCCGAATCGCCTCCGGCGAGACACTCTGCGCCATTGCCATTACCGAGCCCAACTACGGGTCCGATGTGGCCTCGCTGGGTCTGAAAGCGACGCCGGTCGATGGTGGCTGGGTTCTCAATGGCAGCAAGACCTGGTGCACCTTCGCCGGCAAAGCCAGCCTGTTGGTCACCATGGCTCGCACCGAGCCCGACCCGGCATTGGGGCACAAGGGGCTGAGTCTGTTCCTGGTGGAAAAGCCCGCAACGCCGGGCCACCGGTTTGATCATCGCCAGCCCGGAGGCGGCACCATCTCGGGCAAGGCCATTGCCACTCTGGGTTACCGCGGTATGCATTCCTACGACGTGTTCTTCGAGGACTACTTCGTGCCGTCCGATCACCTGATTGGCGAGGAAGCGGGCCGGGGCAAGGGCTTCTATTTCACCATGGCCGGTTTTGCCGGCGGACGCATCCAGACCGCCGCCCGGGCCACGGGGGTGATGCAGGCCGCGTTCGAGAAGGCTCTGGATTATTCCCGAGAGCGCAAGGTCTTTGGAAACGCCGTGGGTGACTACCAGCTGACCCGGGTGAAGCTGGGTCGCATGATGGCCACGCTGACGGCCTCACGCCAGTTCAGTTACTCGGTGGCTCGGATGATGGATGAAGGGGCGGGCCAGATGGAGGCCAGTCTGGTGAAGCTGTTCACCTGCCGGGCTGCGGAATGGGTGACCCGGGAAGCCATGCAGATTCACGGCGGCATGGGGTACGCGGAAGAATCGGACGTCAGCCGTTATTTCGTGGATGCCCGCGTGCTGTCGATTTTCGAAGGTGCGGAGGAGACCCTGGCCCTGAAAGTCATTGCCAGGAACCTGGTGGCTAACGCCTGAACGCCGGCAAATTGTATTTAACAACATTGATGAATCAAACAAGAGACCTGTAGGAGGGTGTCATGAGCAACAGTAAACTTCTGGAAGGGAAAGTCATCGTCGTCACCGGCGCGGGCCGTGGTATTGGGCGTGCAACGTCGCTGATGCTGGCGCAAAGCGGGGCGAAGGTTGTGGTTAACGACATCGGCGGCAGTGCTGACGGTTCCGGTAACGATGCCGCACCGGCTCAGGAAGTGGTCGACGAAATCAAGGCGGCTGGCGGTGATGCGGTCGCCAACTTTGACAGTGTGACCGAATGGGAAGGCGGTCAGAAGATCATCCAGTCCGCCATTGATACGTTTGGTCGCATTGACGGTGTGATCAACAACGCCGGTAACCTCCGCGACGTGATCTTCCACAAGATGACCGAGGAAGACTTCGATGCGGTCCTGGCCGTGCACCTTAAGGGCACTTTCAACGTCAGCCGCGCCGCGGCGCCAATCTTCCGTGAGCAGGGCAGTGGTACCTTCGTCAATATGACCTCCACCTCCGGGCTGATCGGTAACTTCGGCCAGGCTAACTATGCAGCGGCCAAGATGGGCGTTGTTGGCCTGTCCAAATCCATGGCGCTGGACATGCAGCGTTTTGGTGTGACCTCCAACTGCATCGCACCTTTTGCCTGGAGCCGTCTGATCGGCAGTATCCCGACCGACAGCGAAGAGCAGAAAGCCCGGGTGGCCAAGATTCAGCAGATGACTCCGGACAAGATCGCTACCCTGGCTGTGTCCCTGTGCAGCGACCAGGCGAAGAACGTTACCGGCCAGATCTTTGGTGTTCGCAACAACGAGATCTTCCTGTTCAGTCAGCCGCGCCCGTTCCGTTCCGCCCACACCTCCGAGGGGTGGACTCCGGAAACTGTTCTGGATCGTGTGCTGCCGGCCTTTGAAGCCGATTTCTATCCATTGAGCCGTTCCGCTGATGTCTTCAACTGGGATCCGTTCTGATCCGGCTGAACTCGCCAGAGACCCTGTTCTGATCTGCCGATTGGAGCAGGGGCGGAACGATAGCAACAGGAAAGGAGAGCAACGGTGGCCATTGATTACGACAAACTGATGAATCGTAAGTTTGAATGCCTCAAGCATCAGTACACCGAGAAGGACACGATTCTCTATGCACTGGGTGTGGGTCTGGGTATTGATCCCCTGGATGAGGATTGCCTGAAATTTGTTTATGAAGATGGCCTCAAGGCACTTCCCAGCCAGGCCAATGTGTTGGCGTATCCGGGGTTCTGGGCGAAGGAACCGGATACCGGTATTGACTGGGTCAAGATCCTGCACGCCGGTCAGGAAATGATCATGCACAAGCCGCTGCCAGCCTCAGGGCAGGTAGAGGCAACCACCAAAATCACCGATATTATTGACAAGGGTGAAGGCAAGGGCGCGTTGATCATTTCCGAGCGCACGGTGCGTGACAGTGCCACCGGAGAGGATCTTTGCACGCTGGTCAGCACGACCCTGGCCCGTGGCGATGGCGGTTTTGGCGGCCCGGCGGTTGCATCTCCCAAGCCGGACCCGATTCCCGAGCGAGAGCCAGACCGGGTGTGTGAGCTGCCCACGCTCGCCCAGGCCGCACTGATCTATCGATTATCCGGCGACTTTAACCCCTTGCATGCTTCACCCGAAGTGGCCAGGGCTGCCGGATTCAAGGCGCCCATACTGCATGGCCTGTGTACCTTCGGTGTAGCAACACACGCCATTCTCAAGACGTTGTGCGATTACGATCCGGCCAGGTTCCATCGCATCCGCCTGCGTTTTTCATCACCGGTCTATCCCGGTGAAACCATTCGCACGGAAATCTGGCGCAACGGTGATGAGGTGGCCTTCCGCTGTCGTGTCGTCGAGCGCGATGTGGTGGTGATCAACAATGGCTATGCCGAGGTCAGCTGATGCAGAGCATACTTTCAGGATTCCGCGTTGTTGAAGGCAGCGCGTTTGTTGCAGCCCCATCAGGTGGGATGACGCTGGCACAGCTGGGGGCCGATGTCATCCGCTTCGACCCTATTGGTGGCGGCATTGACTATAACCGCTGGCCGGTGACCGCTGACCAGAAAAGTCTTTACTGGCACAGCCTGAATAAAGGTAAACGTTCCATTGCCGTGGACTTCCGGCGTCCGGAAGGCCAGGAAATATTGACCCGGCTGATTACCGCCCCGGGGGAAGACGCTGGCATGTTCCTGACCAACTTTCCGGCCAAGGGGTGGTTGTCCTATGAGCGGTTGAAGGCTTATCGGGATGATCTGATTTACCTGAACCTGAAGGGAGACCGTCACGGGAAGGGGGCCTTGGATTATACCGTCAACTGCAAGGTGGGCTTTCCATCCATCACCGGTGTGGGCAAGAGCAAGTCGATTCCCCCGTTGAACAATCCATTGCCGGCCTGGGACGTGATCACAGGACAGCAGATTGCCCTGGGGTTGTTGACGGCTGAGCGTCATCGGCTGAAAACCGGAGAGGGGCAGTTGGTGACGATCGCCCTGGCGGATGTTGCCCTGGCAACGCTGGGCAACCTCGGTTACATCGCCGAGGCGATGATCAATGGAACCGAGCGTGACGCTATCGGCAACGATATCTACGGTACCTATGGTCACGATTTCGCCTGTCAGGATGGCGACCGGGTGATGGTGGTCGGGGTGAGCCCGAACCAGTGGCATGCGCTTGTCGAGGTGACCGGCACCGCAACTGAAATCAACGAACTGCAAACCCGGATGGGGCTCGATTTCCGCAAGGAAGGGGACCGTTATCAGGGGCGGGAGCAGATTACCAAGCTGTTCCAGCCCTGGTTTGCACAGCGTCCATTCAGTCAGGTGGCAAATGAACTGGACAATGCCGGTGCGTGTTGGGGTAAGTACCAGAGCATCAAGGAAGCCGTGGAATCGGATATTGACTGTTCGACGGACAACCCTTTGTTCCAGATGGTGGAGCAGCCAGGTATCGGGGAGTACCTGATGCCGGATCACCCGCTGAATTTCACCTCACTGGAGCGGGAGCCGGTACGCCGGGCTCCAAAACTGGGTGAACATACTGAAGAAATTCTTGCCGACACCCTGGGCCTGTCCGCGCCGGAGATCGCGAAGCTGTTTGACCAGAAGGTTGTGGCCGGGTCTGACTAAACATAACAAGATCATCGACCGGCATGGTTGCCGGGGGTGGCGTGGGAGGTGTTGTATGGGACCGCTACATGGAGTCCGTATTATTGAATTGGCCGGCATCGGCCCTGGTCCGTTCTGCGGCATGGTGTTGGCAGATCTGGGCGCTGAAGTCATCAGCGTGGAACGTATGGGTGCCAAAGCGGAAAAGCCTGCACTGGACTGCAGTCGCAGGGGGAAACGATCCATTTCCCTCAATCTCAAGAGCAAGGCCGGTGTCGAGGCCCTGTTGAAACTGGTGGAAAGTGCCGATGCCCTGTTAGAAGGATTCCGCCCCGGGGTGGTCGAGAAACTGGGTATCGGTCCCGAGCAGTGCCTGGAGCGTAACCCGAAGCTGATATTCGGGCGGATGACCGGGTGGGGGCAGTATGGCCCGATGTCGCAGGCGGCCGGGCATGATATCAACTACATCTCCCTCACCGGAGCGCTTCACGCCATAGGCCGTCCGGGAGAGAAGCCGGTGCCGCCACTTAATCTGGTCGGTGACTTTGGTGGTGGCGGTATGTTCCTGGCATTGGGCATCGTGTCGGGGATACTTGAAGCCAGGACCTCGGGCAAGGGCCAGGTCATCGACGCCGCCATGACCGACGGCTCAGCCGTGCTGATGTCGATGTTCAATACGGCCTATGAGATGGGGCGCCACTCCCTTGAGCGAGGCACTAACCGTCTTGATGGTGGCGCCCACTTTTACGACACCTATGAAACCCGCGACGGCAAATACATCTCCATCGGATCCATCGAGCCCCAGTTCTACAATCAGCTGCTTGAAGTGGCAGAACTGCCACGTGAGGAGTTTGCACAGCAGATGGACCGATCACGCTGGCCCGAACTCAAGCAGGCCATTGCGGAAGTGTTCCTGCAGAAAACCCGGGATGAGTGGTGTGAGCTGATGGAGGGGACCGATATCTGCTTCGCACCGGTCCTTGACCTGAAGGAAGCCCAGAATCACCCCCACAACCTGGCGCGGCAGACCTACGTGGAGGTAGGCGGTATCAAACAGCCGGCGCCAGCGCCCAGGTTCAGCCGCACAGCTCCCGCTGTTCAGCATGCTGCCCGACCTTACGGCGCCGATACCGATACGGTACTGGCCGAAGTGGGGTACAGCTCTGATCAACTTGACGAAATGCGGGCGCAGTCGGCGTGCGGTTGATGATCCGTCGGACCGGGAAAGCCTGCTCAGGAGGACAATAACAAAATGACCCACTTGCTCTACGAAGTAGAAAACAACGTTGCCTATCTGACCATGAACCGTCCGGAAGCCCGGAATGCGCTCTCGATCGAGATGCGGCAGCAACTGCTTGAAACGCTCCAGGCCATGGAGGCGGATACCAATGTGCGCTGCGTGGTCCTCCGGGGGGCTGGTGACCATTTCCTGGCCGGTGGCGATGTGAAATCGTTCATGGGGTTTACCGAACTTACCCCGGAAGAGCGGCGACTCACCTTCGTGAATCGTATCCATGGTCTCAACGCCATCATGTATACCATGCGGCGCCTGCGCAAACCCATTATTGCCAGTGTTCGCGGGGCGGCGGCCGGCGCCGGCGTCAGCCTGGCGCTGTGTTGTGATCTGGTGGTGGCCGCCGAGGATGCGTTTTTTACTCTGGCTTATTCCCACATCGCCAGTAGTCCCGATGGTGGCGCCTCCTATTATCTGCCACGTTTGGTCGGCACCAAGAAGGCTATGGAAATTGCGCTGCTCGGGGACCGGTTCACCTCCGGGCAGGCCCTGGATATGGGCCTGATCAACCGGGTCGTTGCTACCGAAGAGCTGCAATCCGAAACCCGGGCTCTGGCAGAGCGCCTGGCCAGGGGGCCTACCCGGGCCTACGGCAACATCAAAAAGCTGATTCTGGAGTCGTCGGACAATTCCCTGGAAGAACAATTGCAGTCGGAGGCCGAAACCTTTGGCGACAGCACAATGGCCGAGGACTGGGTCGAGGGTGTCAGGGCATTCAACGAAAAGAGACCCCCGAAGTTTACCGGGCGCTGAGCCGGGTAAGGGGAGCGAGTAAGTTCACAGGAGACACGCAGTGACAAATACAACAATCGATAAGGCGTCGTTCAAAGGCATTGTCTGCGGCAGCAGGCACCTGACTCATGAACAGTTCCAGCACAACATCCGTCAGGCAGCCAACGGTTTCAAGCGTATGGGCGTGCAGCCGGGCGATTGTGTGGGCATTTTCATGCGCAATGATATTCCCTTCCTGACGGCAAATCATGCAGCCAATTATGTTGGAGCCTACGGAGTGCCTATTAACTGGCACCTGGCCGGGGAAGAGCTGGAATATATCCTCAAAGATTGCGGTGCCAGGGTGATCGTGATCCACGCCGACCTGTGGCGCCGGATCCATGATGCCATACCTGGTGAGGTCCAGTGCCTGGTGGTAGAAACTCCCGAAGATATCCGGACTGCGTTTGGTCTGGAACCGGACGTGTGCTCTGTACCGGAAGGCGTGACTGACTGGCAGACCTGGCTGGATGCCGAGGAGCCCATTGCCGAGCCGGCACAGGCCGGGCCGTCGTCCATGCTGTATACCTCAGGCACAACTGGACATCCCAAGGGCGTGCGCCGTGTTACGCTGGATCAGGAAGGCGCGGCACAGATGCGTGATTTTCGCTCCAGGGTCTACGGCTGTGCGCCAAGCGCCCGCTGTATGGTGCCTGGTCCGCTTTATCACAGCGCACCGAACGGATACAGCATGCAGGCTTCAAAGATCAGTGACCTGTTAGTGATCGTTCCCCGCTTTGACGCCGAGGGCGTGTTGGGGCTGATCGAGGAGTACAAACTGACGGCTGGCATTATGGTCCCCATCATGTTCATTCGCATGCTGAAACTGCCTGAAACGGTGCGCAACCGGTATGACCTGTCCTCCCTGGAATTCATTATCCATGCGGCGGCGCCCTGTCCGGCGGATGTGAAACGCAGGATGATCGAGTGGTTCGGGCCGGTGATCAACGAGTTCTATGGTTCCACCGAATCCAGTGCGGTTGTTGCCTGTAACTCTGAGCAAGCACTCGCGAAACCGGGCAGTGTGGGCAAGACGGTCCCGGAGGCGGAAATCCGGATACTGGATGAAGAGGGCAACCGCCTGCCCCCCAATACCGTGGGGGAGATCTACTCCCGGTTCCCGTTGCTGGATTTCACCTATCACGGCAAACCCGAAGCCCGGGCAGAAATCGACCGGGATGGCTTCATTACCTCGGGCGACATGGGCTATCTGGATGAGGATGGTTTCCTGTTCATCGCCGACCGGGTCAAGGATATGGTGATTTCCGGTGGCGTGAATATCTATCCGGCGGAAATCGAATCGGTGCTGCACAACTACCCTGGGATCAAGGATTGCGCGGTCTTCGGGATTCCCGACGAGGAGTTTGGCGAATCGGTGATGGCGGTGGTTGAAGCGGAAGGCGCTAACGGTATCTGTGTGGAGGAAGTCAAGGTCTACCTCCGTGAGCATCTGGCGGGCTTCAAGGTGCCCAAAACCATAGAAATCGGCTCAGACCTGCCACGGGAGGACTCCGGCAAGATATTCAAGCGTCGCCTGCGTGATAAATATTGGCAGGAAGCGGGCCGAAAGATTTGACTGTCCAGCATTCGATCCCCCAAGGCAGGCCCCATAAAAGGCCTGCCTTGGGGAGTGGGATCAATTGCCGCAAAAGTTGGCCTTGCGCTTTTCCTGGTGTGCACTGATGCCTTCAACGAAGTCATCCGTATTGAAAGCAGTCTGCTGGCATCGGGCCTCGAGAGTGAGGGTGTTGTCCAGATCCTGGGTTTCCGCCTGCGCTATCTGGTGTTTGATCAGAGCCAGAGCTGTAGTCGGGCCGGAGGCCAGCTTCAGCGCCAGGGTGGTTGCTGTGTCCAGTAGCTCATCATTATCCACCACCTGGTAAGCCAGCCCCCACTCCAGCGCCTGTTCAGCATTGAAATTACCTCCGGTGAGGGCCAGGGAGGCTGTTCGCCGGGCACCAATGGTGCGGGTCAGAAACCACGAACTACCACCGTCCATGACAGCGCCGATCCGGGCGAACGACAGATGGAAGCGTGCGTCCCGGTTAACCAGCATCAGGTCTGCCGCCAGGGCAAGACTGACACCGGCTCCCGCTGCTGGCCCGTTCACTGCTGCAATGACCGGTACCGGAAGGTTGGTGATCAAACGAATGATCCGATTAATCCCTGCTTCTACCTCCTCACCAATGTGCTCGCGACGTTTGAGGATCTGTTCCGGCTGTACATCGGCTCCGGTGCAAAAGCCCCGACCGTTACCACGAATCAGAACGGCCCGGCAGGACGGATTGTCCGTCTGTTCCTGAAGTAACCCGATGAGTCCTTCACGCATGTCAGGGCTGAGTGCGTTCAGCTTGTCTGGCCGATTCAGGGTGATGATCAGAACATGGTTTGTTATTTCACTTATTAAGTCCGCCATGGATATTCCCGTTATTGACAATGATGGCTTGAGAGAACCGGCCCTGTCTGGGGCTGGCCTGCGGTACTGTCAGGATATCCATGGATTGCATAAATGCCTTATATCCGATCGGCATGGGGCCTATCGACAAAATATAAAGGCTACAAAAGATCCGTGGTGTTAGTTTGAGGGTTCACGGTAGGCTGATGGTTAGTTTGCTATTCTCCATCACTATCAGAATGAACAAATGTATATAAAAGGGTGAAATATCCCGCCCAAAGATGTCTTTGACTGATCAGGTGCGCTGATGACTACGAACAACAACCAGAATCTGAAATTTGAAGCAGAAAGCATAAACGGCTTCCGTGAGGTGCTTGGTTTTACCGTGACGGAATGGGCTCCCAACAAGGCTGTGCTTCATGTGGAAATGACCGAGAAACATCTCAACCGTAATGGTTTTGTCCACGGTGGGGTTTTCATGTCTCTGCTGGACAGCGCCGCGGGACTGTGCGGGACTTACTGTTCGGTTCCCGGCAACGTTCGACGTTGCATCACGGTTTCCATGAACACGCACTTCATCAGCCCGGTGAAAGAGGGGCGTTTGAGGGTTGAGGCCAACCTGGTCAGCCGCGGCCGGAAAATGTTTTTTGTAGAGGCCAGGATCAGCTCTGATGAGGGACTTGTAGCGACTGGGCAGGGTGCTCTTCGTTATGTGCTCGGTGGTGATAAGGAAGAGGGCGTACCAGCTGACTGACTGCTTCATGGTATATATTTGGGGTATAGGTTGTATAAAATATAGGTCGTTGTTGATATTGCTTTCCGGTGCTAGTTTGGGGCTGTGGTAATCAGCTGCTGTTGCTGAATCCAACAAAAACAAATACCCGGATAGGGAAGCAATGTAATGATATCTACAATCAAGTCACTTCTGGCGGCATCAGTTCTTACCTTCGCTGGTATCGCCCAAGTCTCTGCCGACATCACACTCCGATACGCCGAGGGCGGGCCTAATCGTGGCACCCGTGCGGCAGCTGTCCAGTTCTTTGCCGATGAAGTCGAACGGCTGTCCTCTGGTGAACTCAAGATTGATATCCACTGGGGCGGCGCTCTGTTGAAATGGAGCGGCGTGATGGACGGCGTGTCCGCTGGCAGCGCCGATCTGGGCACTGTGCTGTCTTCCTATGAGCCGCAGGAGCTCAAGGCGCTCGGCATCGGTGATATTCCCCTCGAATACTCCGACCCCTGGGTTGGCATGCGGGCGATGTACGACCTGATGACTACCCAATCGGAGCTCAAACAATCCCTCGCCGATAAATCCCTGGTCTATCTGAGTAACTTCAGCACCACCGGCGTTCAGTTTGAATGCACTGAGGGCAATCAGATCCGCACGGTTGATGACATTGAGGGCAAGCGTATTCGGGCCACCGGTACCTACAGCAATGTGCTGGCGGACCTCGGGGGCAACATGGTGGGAATGACCTTTGGCGAGGTCTACCAGGGGCTCGATACCGGGCTTCTGGATTGTCTTGGCAGCTATTTCTACACCATGCGCGCCTACAAGACCTATGAAGTGGTTGAGACAGTCACCCGTGTCGACTGGGGGCAGCTCCTTGGCTTTGCCATCGTAATGAATGAATACACCTGGTCTGAACTGAACGAGGAGCAGCAGGACATCATGCTGCAGGCCGGCTCCAATATGATCAATCACTTCGCCCGTCTCATGATTGCCGAATCCGATGACGTTGCGGGAAAACTGAACGACGGTAGCTTTGGCAAAACGGTCCCGGTGACCCGCATGGCTGAGGAAGAGCGTCAGAAGATTCTGGATACAACACTCAAGTATCGCGACAGCTGGATTGCCGAGGCAAATGAGATGGGGCTTTCCGGTGAGAGGATCTGGTCCAGATATATTGAGTTGCTGAAACAGTACCAGGATGAACTCAAAACAGGCGGTTATCCCTGGGAGGGCTGACCGGATTCGGATATGGGGTGCATCTGGTCGAACCTTCCGGTGCCCAGCTGCAGTAGATAGCGCTAGGGTGGCCCTGTCACCCCGGCGCAGGCAAAGAGGATACATAAAATGTTTGTAAACAAGATGCTGAAGTCTTTCGCTTTTGGATCTCTGCTCTCGCTGGCGACCGCCGGCCAGGCAGTGGCCGAGATGTCATTCCGGTACGCAGAGGCAACGCCTAACCGTGGTTCCCGTGCCGAGGCGTTGCAATATTTTGCCGATCAGCTGAAAGAGACATCCGGTGGTGATATGTCATTGGACATTCACTGGGGTGGGGCACTTCTGAAATACAGTGCCATTCTTGGCGGGGTGTCCGCCGGTACGGCGGATATGGGGACCGTGCTTGCAGCTTATGCACCACAGAAAATGCGTGCGTTGAGCGTTGGTGACATCCCGGTACCTGAGTCGGATCCCTGGGTGGGCATGCGAGCCATGTACGAGCTGATGACCACTAACCAGCAGCTACAGCAGGCGTTCTCTGACAATGACGTTGTGTATATCACAAACTACACGACCACGCCGATGCAATTCGAGTGTACTGAGGGCGTGCGCCTGGAATCCCTGGAAGATTTCGAGGGGGAAAGAGTTCGCGCTTCGGCGATCTACGCGAAGATTCTCGATGATGTCGGCGCCAATCTGGTGAATTTCACCTACTCGGAGGTTTATCAGGCGCTGGATACAGGGTTGGTGAGTTGCTCTGGCGGATATCTGTACGCCATGAAGGCATTCAAGACCCCCGAGGTCACCAGCAGTGTCGCCCTGATGAACTGGGGGCAGATTTCTGGCTTTGCGATGGTCATGAATAAATGGACGTGGGATGACCTTTCTGCTGACCAGCAGAGCATGATCCGGCAGGTCGGGTCGAACATGATCGACTTCTATGCCCAGGCGGTGATCAGTGAAAGTCAGGAAGTGATTGAAAAGCTACCCACCGGGGAACTGGGCAATAAGGTGGAAGTGATCGAGTGGTCCGATGAGGAGAGAGCCAAACTCTTTGACCAGTCGGATAAGCATATCCAGGCCTGGATTGAGGATATGAACAAAGCGGGCTTTGATGGCCAGGCTATCTGGGATGAATATCAGGGATTGCTGGAGAAATATCAAACCAGAGTCAACGAGGAAGGCTATCCCTGGCAAAAGGGCTGATGTCACAACATTGGCCGCGAGCAACCTGCCGTCAGCATGCCTGCCGGCAGGTGCCTGCCCCTGAATTCAACTGATAACAACAATAACCCATTGATCAGACGGATTTGTCCCGGATACGGGCGGAATCCTATCGGAGGTGTACATGGTCGTCACTGAGCGCACTGTACGAACGCCATTTCACGACCAGTCTTCTGTTTCCTGGAAGGCACTGGGCTACGCGAGAGGTTCGCTGGCCTGGCTGGAAAACGCATTCCTGCTGTTCGGCGTGATCTGCATTCTTGGTCTGTGCGCAATCATCACCACGAGTGTCCTGTTACGCACGTTCTCCACTTCCGGTATCCCGGATGAGGTGGTGATCGTCGGTGAAATGATGATAGGCGCGCTGATCCTGCCATTGGCGTTTGTCGCCGCCAGTCGTGGATTCATCTCGGTGGAGATTTTTACCCAGAGGCTTGGCCCTAAATTCCAGCAGATCCTTAATGTATTAACCGCAGTGGTCGGCCTGGTTGCTGTCGCCCCGATTACCTATGCCGGATACCTGTCGATGGTGGATGCCTTTGAATCAGGGGCCTATTTCTTCGGCTTGATGGAGCTGCCTAAATGGCCGGGACATACGATGTTTTTCCTGGGGTATTTCCTGTTTTTCATCCGGCTGATTGACCTGGCGATCTACGATTCCCTCGAGGCCCTGGGGGTGATCAAAAGCCGGCGTATCGTTATGACTGATGAGGTATCTGACTGATGGAAGCATCCGTAATCGGTGGCTGGGGGTTTGCTGCCGCACTGTGTCTCATGATCATGCGGGTGCCGATCGCCTACGTGCTGGTTGGTGTGGCCTCCGTGTGTTCGCTGATTGCCTATGCCTGGCGGCCCGGTGGTGAGTTCATGCTCGAGCGCGGTTTGCGCCCGGCGATGGCGTTGATCGAGTCCAACGCCTTTGACTTTATCCACTCTTACTCCCTGAGCATGATCCCGCTCTTTATTGCGGCCGGCCACATTGCCTATCACTCTAGAATTACCACCGATATTTATGAGGCGGTCCGGGTGTGGCTGGCGAAAATGCCTGGAGGGCTGGCCATTGCGTCATTGTTTGGTTGCGGCGGGTTCTCCGCGATTACCGGGTCGAGTCTTGCCTGCGCGTCGTCCATGGGACGGATCTGTGTGCCTGAAATGCTGCGCTTTGGGTACAACAAGCAACTGGCAACCTCAACCGTTGCCATGGGCGGCACCTTGGGCTCCCTGATTCCTCCGAGTGTCCTGTTTATTCTGTATGGCATGTTTACGGAGCAGTCGGTAAACAAGCTGTTCCTGGCCGGTGTCTTGCCTGGCATCCTGACGATTACAGGTTTTATTGTTGTGGTCGTTATCTGGGCCATGCTGAAACCGGGTGATGCCCCGGCCCCGAAAGATCTGAACTTTACCGGTCGTGACCGGCTGAAAGCTGCAATCAAGGCCTGGCCGGCACTGATGCTGATGACCATCATCATCGGTGGTATCTACGGCGGCTTTTTCACCGCCACTGAGGCAGCCGCGGTTTGCCTGGTGTTTGCGCTGTCGTTTGGCGTACTGTCACGCCGCCTGACCTGGTCTGATTTCCTGAACTCAATGAAGGAAACGGCGTTCCAGTCCGCGTCACTGTTCTTCATCGCCATTGGCGCCAAGATCTTTGTCTCCTTTGTCTCCCTTACCGGTGTGACCGGGGCCTTTGTCGGCTTTGTTGCGAGCCTCGGGCTGGAAAACTGGATGGTGCTCTTCTTCATCGTGCTGCTTTATGTGGTACTGGGCATGTTCCTGGATTCCATTGGCACCATGCTGCTGACCCTGCCCTTTGTGATCCCCCTGGTGGAAGGCATGGGTATGGACCTGATCTGGTTTGGCGTGGTTGTGGTCAAGTTGCTGGAAATTGGTCTGGTGACACCGCCTCTGGGTATGAATGTCTTCGTGATCAATAGCGTGGTGACGAGGGAGATCAAGGTTCACACCATTTTCTTCGGCGTGATGAAGTTCCTGGTCGCGGATCTCATCGTGCTGGGGCTGCTTGTCTCGTTCCCCATTATTTCCCTGCTGATTCCCAACAGCATGGGGTAATGAGGGTTGACCGGTTTCGTCTTCAACGAATGAATGGAAGTGGAACTATGATATCTGAGAGTGCCCACGCGGTGTCCGTGGTAAGCCTGCTGGAGAAGGCTTCGGGTCGGTGGCCCGACAGTCCATCGGTAACTGACGAAGGGCAGACGTTTACCTGGGAACAAACTGAAAAACGTTGCCAGTGTCTGGCCTGGGCATTGGCAAGCTTGGGTGTCGGTGTGGGGCATCGGGTGGCCTATCTTGGTTTCAATTCCCACTGGTGCTTTGAGCTGTTTTTCGCCTCCCCCATGGCCGGTGCGATTACGGTGCCGGTGAACTTCCGCCTGTCCGTGGATGAGATGGTCGATTGTATTCAGGATGCAGAACCAACGGTGCTGTTGGCAGACCGTGACCACATTGAGCAGGCCAGGGCTATCAGTCGGGAATGTCCCTGGTTGAAAGCCGTTGTCTATGCGGGAGAGGGCAATGCACCGAATGGTTTTCTGTCCTATGAAGACCTGCTGACAAGTTCAGAAAAGACGGATCTGCAGCCCAGTGGCAATGACGATACGTTGATTCTCTTCTACACCGGCGGCACGACCGGGCGTTCCAAGGGCGTGATGCTGACGCATATTAATCTGTTCACCAATGCGCTCGGTGGTCTTTCCCTCTATGAAACGGTTGAAAGGGAGACGCATCTACTCGCGGGCCCCATGTTTCATACTGCCGCCGGCTCGCGGGTCTATACCGCGACCATGATGGGGACCCACACGGTCATCCTCTCCAAATTCGATGTGCTGGAGATGATGGGGTTGGTGGAGCAATACCGCATCAATACCATGCAGTTGGTGCCCACCACGCTGCAACTCATGGTTGATCACCCGCAATTTGCGGAGTTCGATCTGTCCAGCCTGCGGATGATCACCTACGGTGCGGCGCCGATGCCGGTAGCGCTACTGGAGCGGGCGCTCAAGCGGTTGCCCGGAGTGTCTTTCGCCCAGTCCTATGGTATGACGGAAGCCTCTCCGGTGGTCACGGTGCTCAACGGTGATGACCATTCCCTGGAGGCTACCCGTTTGCCACGGTTGGAGTCCGTCGGGCGGCCTGTTTTCCATAACCATGTCCGGATCGTAAACGCGGAACGTCAGACCCTCGGTGTGGGTGAAGTCGGAGAAATAGCCGTAAAAGGCGCCAATATCATGAAAGGGTACTGGCGAGCGCCGGAGTTGACGGCGGCGGTGTTGCAGGATGGCTGGTACTACACCGGGGACAGTGGTTACCTGGATGAGGACGGCTATTTGTTCCTGGTGGGCCGCATCAAGGACATGATTGTCAGCGGAGGGGAAAATGTCTATCCGATAGAAATCGAGAATGTCTTGTCTCGTCATCCTGATGTCCGGGAATGTGCCGTTATCGGTGTGCCCCATGAAAAGTGGGGGGAGTCTGTTCACGCTGTGGTAAGGCTGACCGATGATGTGGTGGTGAGTGAGGACGATATTATCAGTTACTGCCGGGAGCGCATTGCCCACTACAAGTGCCCCACGGGCGTGACTTTTATGGAGCAGCCGCTCCCGGTATCCGCAGTCAACAAGATCCTTAAATCGGAACTCAGGACAATGATTTCCGGTGACGCAGAGTGACCTTTCTTCTCAAGACGTATTTCCTGTGAACTGAGTGGTGATTATGGACAGTATCCGTTTCAACTTTCCCGCCCCCGCGATCGATGACAGTGTCGATAGCCTTCGTATGGATGTCCGCTCTTTCCTGCAGGAAGAGATTCGCAATGGCAGCTTTCGCCCCGGCACGGACTGCTGGTGTGCGGGTATCGATCCGGAATTCAGCCGTAAACTCGGAGAACGTGGCTGGATTGGTGTGACATGGCCAAAACAGTATGGTGGCCGTGAACTCAGTGCACTGCACCGTTACGTGATTACCGAGGAGCTGCTGGTTGCTGGCGCGCCGGTCCATGCGCACTGGATTGCCGATCGTCAGAGCGGTCCGCTGATCCTGGCAACGGGTAGCGAGGAAATGAAGCAGACCATACTGCCTCGTATTGCCGCTGGCGAATGTTTCGTGGCACTGGGGCTCAGTGAGCCGGAATCCGGTTCGGATCTCGCCTCGGTTAGAACCCGTGCCCATCGTGTTGAAGGTGGCTGGGAAATTACGGGAACCAAACTCTGGTCCTCCGGCGCCCAGAGTTGCCAGTACATGACGGTATTGGCGCGCACCGGAGAGCGGAACGAAAAGAAGCGTCACGAGGGGCTGACGCAATTCCTGGTTCCGTTGGACTCCCCGGGAGTAACGGTTCGCGGCATCCGCGACATGAGTGGCGTGGAACACTTCAATGAAAGTCATTTCGAGAAGGTGTTCGTCGCCGACGATGCCGTACTCGGTTCGGTCGGTGAGGGCTGGAAGCAGATTACCAGCGAACTGGCGCTGGAACGGTCGGGGCCGGAACGTTTCCTGAGCACCTTTGTTGCCCTTGAAAAGTCGATTCAGCAGGGTGCTGCGTCGATGGAAGGGCATCAGGCCAGGGTTGTCGGCAGCATACTGGCCCGTATCCGGGCACTGCGTGCAATGTCACTGGGTGTGGCGGCCTTGCTCGGGCAGGGGCAATCCCCCGATGTGGAGGCGGCCCTGGTGAAAGACCTGGGGACGCGTCTGGAGCAGGACATTATCGAGCGTTTACGTGAGTTCTGGCCAATCCAGCTAAAACAGAACTTCGGTGACGAGCTGCAGTATCTCCTCTCCGATAGCCTGTTGCGCCAACCGTCATTCACCCTGCGCGGGGGAACCAATGAGGTGCTCAAGGGCATTGTCGCCCGGGGCATGGGGTTGAGGTAAGCCACCCTGCGTAAAATCCGAATGACTGATGATCAATCAGAGGATGTGATATGGAGCAAACAGACCAACTGATTCTTGATACGGCCTACAGGCTGTTTTCCGATCATTGTGGGGCCGAAGTGGTCAACCAGGCGGAGATCGGTGAGCCCCCGGGAAAATTGCATGATGCGGTGATGGCGGCAGGCCTCCCATTGGCCTGGGTACCGGAGAAAGCCGGTGGTGTGGGCGGCTCTCTCGCCCTGGGGTTTAATCTGATTCGTCAGGCTGCCAGCTTTGCCGTTCCGGTGCCGCTGGTGGACACCATGGTTGCCAACCTTGTGCTTGCCGAGAGTGGGCTTGAGGTAGCGGACACCTGGGCTGCCCTGGTGTTTGACGGTGGTCAACTGCCGGTCGTTGATAACGGGACTGTCACTGGTGTGGTTAACAATGCGCCGGGAGTGGTTAGCGGATCACTGCTGGTGGTTCCCGTTTCCGACCAGGGGCTGGTCAGGGTTGCCACGTTTGCTTTCGATAATCTGGCCATAGAAGAAAGTGAGAGCCTTGCAGGCGAGGCCCGGGCCAGGGTGACGATGGAGGGTGCGAGCCCGGTACAGCTTTCCCCGGTTGTTGATGGCATGACTGAAGACGGACTCAGGCAATTCTGTGCCCTGGTACGAGCCAGTCAGATCGCCGGCGCTTTTGAAAAGATAACCGGGTTGACGGTGGGGTATGTCAAGGAACGGCAGCAGTTTGGTCGCCCCCTGGGCAAGTTCCAGGCGATTCAGCACAAAGTGGCGGACATCGCCGGTGAATGCGCTCTGGCCAATGCCGCCGTTGAGCAGGCGATCCGGATGCTGTCGGAACACCACGAACCGTTCAGTGGTGATAACGTGGCTTTTCTGCCAGTGGCGACCGCCAAGGTGGTGACCTCTGAAGGCGCTGCTACGGTGTCCCGATTGGCGCATCAGTCCCACGGTGCCATGGGCTTCAGCTTTGAATACCCGCTGCAGCAATACAGCCGCCGCATCTGGAGCTGGCGTGAGGAATACGGGTCGGAGTTCTACTGGTCCGAACGCATCGGCATGAGTGTGGCCAATGACATCTGTCATGGCCGTGCGGAAGCTGGTCAGGTCTGGGATATTGTGTCCCGTTAGAAACGACAGGGAGAACCGATGAAATCGTTTGATGATGTTGCGATTGAGTGGCACGACCACGTCGCCGTGGTGGAAATTCGCCGGCCACCTTTGAATTTTTTTGATGTCCGCCTGATAGAGCACATTGCGGAATGCTTCGAGTCTCTGGAGCAGGACAGCCAATGCCGTGCAATAGTGTTGGCAGCCCAGGGGAAAGCGTTCTGCGCAGGCGCCGATTTTTCGTCAAGCGGCAGTGATCTGTTCAAGGCGGATTCGGATAACAGTGCGATCACTTTGTATAAGGCCGCAGCGCGGCTTTACGCTTGCAAAAAACCGGTGGTGGGTGCCATCCATGGCGCCGCGATTGGCGGTGGTCTGGGGCTTTCACTGGTGCCGGATTTTCGTGTGGTTTGCCCGGAGACACGGTTCGCTGCCAACTTCGTCAAACTCGGTATTCACCCGGGCTTTGGTATTAGCCTGGTGTTGCCTCGGTTGATTGGCCAGCAACGGGCCAATCTGATGCTGCTGACCGGTCGCCGGATCAAAGGTGAGGAGGCGCTGGAGTACGGCCTGGCCGACCTACTGGTACCGGCGGACCAGGTGCGGGAGGAGGCCATCGCACTGGCCACAGAAATCGCCCAGTGTGCTCCCCTTGCGGTGGAATCCACCAGGGCAACACTGCGGCATGGGCTGGTGGAGGAACTCAAGAGCCGGCTGGAGCACGAGTTTGCCGAGCAAGTCTGGTTAGCCCGGACCAACGACCATAAAGAAGGGATGGCAGCGGTCACAGAGCGCCGCGAGGGCAACTTCACGCGGTCCTGAGTTTTAGGTGTCGGATTACGACTTCGCCTAATCCGACAAACCAACTGCTTACTGTTCTCCAGTCACCCGTGCCTTGGCCGATTCGTATTCATCACGCAACCTGCCGACTGTGTCCGCCACGGACATTAACTGGGTAATCCCGCCAACACCCTGGCCTGCGCCCCAGATATCCTTCCAGGCTTTACTCTTGCTGC
The DNA here is from genome assembly GCF_029207565.1 of Marinobacter iranensis. GTDB lineage: Bacteria > Pseudomonadota > Gammaproteobacteria > Pseudomonadales > Oleiphilaceae > Marinobacter > Marinobacter iranensis. The sequence goes on from NZ_JANCMW010000002.1 coordinate 439,201, forward strand.
CGCCTCCGGAGCCAAAGCTCATCTTGCTTTTGTCTGAGGAGGGCAGGTTATCAGGGTCCAGCCCTGCCTTTTTTATGCTGCCGCGAAGGTAGTTGCCATGAACCCCGGTAAAGAGGTTGGTGTAGACGATGTCGGAGGCGGATGACTCGAGGATCATGTCTTTGTAGGAGGGCTCGGCATTGGCTTCTTCGGTGGCGATGAAACGAGTCCCCATATAAGCCATGTCCGCTCCCATGACCTCGGCACTGAGGACATGGTTGCCTTTGGTAATGGCGCCGCCGAGTATCACCGGACCGTCGAAGAAGGTGCGGATTTCCGAGAGCAGCGCGAACGGACTGAGGGTGCCGGCGTGCCCGCCGGCCCCGGCAGTAACCAGGATCAGGCCATCGACGCCGAGGCTCAGGGCCTTTTTCGCGTGACGAATGTTGGTGACGTCGTGGAACACCAGGCCGCCATAGCTGTGAACGGCTTCTATCACCATCGGGTTGGCCTGCAGGCTGGTGATGATAATGGGTACCTTGTGTTTCACGCAGACCTGAGTGTCGTGCTCAAGGCGGTCATTGGTGGGGTGGGCAATCTGGTTGACCGCATAGGGCGCCACCTTGGCGTCGGGATTGGCGGCCTTGTACGCGGCCAGCTCCTCATCAATCTGCGTTAGCCACTCGTCCAGCTTTTCGGCCGGGCGGGCATTCAGTGCCGGGAAGGATCCGATAACGCCGCTTTTGCACTGTTCGATCACCATTTTCGGATTGGAGATAATGAACATGGGAGAGCACAGGACTGGCAATGTCAGCTTATCTTTGATGTTGTCTGGAAGACCCATGGAAAATTGCTCCTGAATGTTGTGTCCACACCGGGTTATAGCAAGGCGTAGAGGGTTATATACATGATGGCCAGCGCGCTGGCGCTGAACCATCCATTCCATTCGATGCCAAACCGTATCGGTGAGACATCCGAGAAACTGGAAATGAAACGCAGTGACGCGGTAAACGGAGAGGCGCCCGCAAAAATGGCCCAGGTAATGGCGATAACGGATGCCTGTACCAACGGGGAAATATCCAGATTGGGTATCTGCTGGAGTGCCCCGAGCATCAGCGTAACGGTGATGATCGCATTGATGCCGATAAACGAAAACGTAAGCATGATCAGGGATATGCAGACCATCAGTGTGGCGTTGCTGATGTCCGCCTGTACGAGGAAAGCACTGGCAGCTTCCGGATCAATTAACGGAATCAGAATCACCCCGATAAAACCGGAGGAGGTGAACAGCACAACCTCATTGCGCTGGTTGGTAAACGTTTCCGGGAAGGAACGTCGCACCCGACGCAGCAGCAACCCGCCTTTCACCCTGGTCCTGAGCCCCCGGTACTGGACCCAGATCCAGATGATGCCGATAACCGGTGCGCACATGAGCAGAGTCGAGAAAAGCTGCAGGCCGGTGATCTGTGCCAGCACATAGGCCAGCCCGGGAATCAGCGCCACCAGGAACACCAGGGGGATCAGCTGACCCAACCCCCCGCCACTGACCCTGTGAGTCTTTGGTTTGGGGTAAGAGAAACGGTCAAGAATGGCTCCCCAGAGGATGAATAACAGGGTCCAGAGTAACCCCAGCGGAGCGTATTGCTCCCAGGTCAGGTCGGGGATACCGGACAGGACCAGCAGCATGGTGACAGAGGTCGGAGCCCACAAGGGAACGCCGCAGAAACCTCTCAGAGTAGCCGTAAGCATTCGGCGGCGGCGGATGCCTCCGATCCGTTGGGTTTCCGGGTCGGACGACGGACGTATTGCACGGCGAATCATCGTGCCCAGCACATTCAGGGCACCGATGTTCAACATGACACTGAACAGATGGGAGCCGAAGGACATCAGCAGGTATCGGCGTCCCGGGGGCTGATTGACCAGTACCCTGCCACAACGACGAACCAGAGACGATGACTTGGCTGATTCACGCAATACCGCCAGGGAGGTCAGGAAGAAGGTGAAAAAGGCCGCACGGTCCAAACCCGCCGCCACGGTCGCGCCATCAATCATCTCCGCGAGCCAGAGACTGGTGGCGAGCGCCGGGGCGAGAATTGCAAATATCCGATAGGTGAGGTTGATCCGGGGCCACTGCAGCACCACGAACAACAGTAATGCGATACCCGCCACCGGGCTGGACCACTGAACCGGAGATAGCTCCCTGATGATCGCGCACGCCGAAATGGTAAGCAGGCTCACAGTGGCCAGATTCCGGCTCACCAGGGTGATGTCAGTGGTTCTGGGGCGACTCAGCGCGATGGTGCTCACGGTTATCCTTCCGGATTACTCGCGAAAAGTGACGGTATTTTCCATCAGTTCCCGCGTCGTGCGTGTCCGGTTGGCGTCTACCTCAGGGTCTTCGTAACCGAAGCTGATGCCAAGCAGAATGCCCGTCTGGTCATCGAGTTCAAAGGCTTCGCGCACCAGGTCAGGGTAGGCGCGCATGCTGCCCATGGCGCAGGAGCTGATCCCGAATGCCTGCATGGTGAGCATCAGGGTCTGAGCGTAAATGCCAACATCCAGTGCGATGGTTGAGCCAAATTGCCGGTCCATGCCGAGAAAGACGATATGGGGAGCGTCAAAGAGCTCGAAGTTGCGTCTGACGGCCCGCAACCGGCCCGCCTTGTCGTCCCTGGCGATGCCCATTTCGTTATACAGGGCAACAGCGCATTCAACCTGGCGTGTACGGTACTCGCCTTCAAAGCGGGAAACGTAACTGAAATCGGGGTTGCCGGGAACGGCGTCTTTCTGACGTTCAAGAAATTTCTGGCGGAGCTTCTCTTTCGTTTCGCCGGAAGCCACAAACGCCTTCCAGGGTTGCGTATTGCAGTTCGAGGGAGCCTGCTGGGCTATCTCGAATACATGTTCAAGAATTTCCCTGGGCACCGGCTCAGGAAGAAAGCCTCTGATAGAGCGTCGTGAGGTGACGGCGTCGATCAGCGGTATGGAAGGTTTAGCAGGGACCATGGTGTTCTCCGGAAAGCGCTTGAACGGTAGAGCGCCTACGTTAGCAAGTTAGTGCTTCTTATGGAAAAGCATATTTTCTATTGAATCTATACCTTAATTGTATAGGGTTGCAGTGCGACACCGCTTCGGAGTGGGGATCTGATTGGGGGCCGAATATTGGATGAAGATGTATGTTTCCTGAAGCAGGTGGCGCTAAACCCTAGCCAAATCTAGGTATCTAAAAACGGCATACCATCAATAAAATAATGGTTTACTAGCAAATAGGGAAATCGTTGACCTGTTCTGGTTGAGGGTTTAGGTTGATGCGAACTGCATATATTTTTTATAGCAGCTCATCTGTCGATGCTTTTTTGTGTTGGCAGGTTAACGTCGAAACAACAATAACATCGGGAGACATCTATGATTTTTCGTCCAGCAAGTCTCGTGCGGCCCCTGACGGCTTCTCTGTGTTCCGCCGCTCTCGCATTAGGAGTGAGCGCCTCTGTTCATGCGGCTGATGTCCAGCTTCCGGATACCATGACCTGGTCCTCATATGATGTCGGGTCCGCCGGTTATGCCGAAGCCTCTGCGATTGCGGATGCGTTTGGCAAGGAGTATGGCACCCGTATTCGTATCCAGCCTTCCGGTTCGGCGATAGGGCGCTTGCAGCCTTTGCTCAGTGGCCGTGCTAGTGTTGGTTTTCTTGCGACTGAAACGTTCTTTGCGGCGGAAGGGGTGCATGATTTCTCGACTCGCCGCTGGGGGCCGCAGAACCTTCGGGCAATCGCCGGACGGCCTTCGTCCATCGGCATTTTTACCGCCGAGGATGCCAATATCAATTCGCTGGAGGAACTGAAAGGCCACCGCTTCGCCTATGTGGCGGGTAACCCCTCCATCAACGTGAAGTGCGATGCCATCCTGTCGTTTGCCGGCCTGACCCGGGACGACGTGGATGCGGTGATGTTCCCCACTTACGCCAGCGCCATGAGCTCCCTGGCGCGAAACGAGGCCGACGCCTCCTGCACCACCACCACGCCGAGCCATGTCTATGAGCTGGCCGAGTCGCCGCGGGGGATTCGCTGGCTGAACATGGACCCGAACGACAAGGAAGCCTGGGAAAAAATCAGCGAAGTGGCGCCCTTCATGGCCTCCTATACCGAGACCATCGGTGCGGGCATTAGCAAGGAGAACCCGGTGAACATCGTGGCCTACCGTTATCCGGTCCTCGCCGTTCGTGCCGACACTACCGCCGATGAGGCGTATAACATGCTCAAGGCGGTGGATGAGACTTATCCGATGTACAAGGATGCCACTGCGGCAATGCCTCGCTGGGATATCAACCTGTCGGGTGTTCCTGCCATTGATGTGCCTTTCCACGAGGGTGCGATTCGTTATCTGAAGGAGAAGGGCATCTGGACGGAGGAGCATCAAGCCTGGAACGATGCCCGTACTGCTCGCCTGAATGCGCTGCTGGAAGCTTGGCCGAAGGCCGTTGCCGAAGGGGAAGGCAAGAGCGACGAGGAGTTTGCCAAGATCTGGGAAAAGCATCGCCAGAAAGCGCTCGGAGCGCTCTGATCGTTTAGCTGTTTGTTATGACTTGGGCGGCGGTGCCTTGCAGGTGCCGCTGCCCACGATTTTAATTCCGGAGCATTTTCTAACATGACTTCTCCGCAAGGCGCTGATACCCGAAACAATACTCCTCAACCCCAAAGCTCTGGCAAGGGGCGTCTGCGTGGGGTTGGATATTGGATAGTAATGGCTCTTGGGTCTATCGGGTTGCTCATGGCGATCAACCAGACCTTTAATCTCAAGTTTCTGGGTTTCCAGCCACTGGGAAACTCCTACCTTTATTACCTGATCGGGATATTTCTGGCTGCGGCTTTCCTCTGTTTTCCGGCTTGGTCCGGTGCCCGAAATCGGATCTCCTGGTACGACTGGGGACTTGCAACGTTGGCACTGGTCTCCTGTGGCTATCTGGGCTACCACGGCCTGACCATGATCAATATGGGTTGGGAGTATTTTGCACCGATAGAAGCCACGATATTCTCCGGCATTCTGCTGGTGCTAGTGCTTGAAGGGGTGCGTCGCTGCGGGGGGTGGCCACTGCTGGCCGTGTCTTTGTTCTTTGGAAGCTATCCGTTATACGCAGACAGTATGCCCGGCTTTCTTTGGGGCAATCAGTATGAGCTGCCGGAGCTTCTTCGTGCTCACGTCATTGGCGTGGAAAGTATTATTGGTATTCCCATGCAGGTGGTTGCGCAGTTGGTCATTGGCTTCGTGGTGTTTGGCTCCATGCTCACCATTACCGGCGGAGGCGACTTCTTCATGAAATTTGCTACCGCGCTGATGGGACGCAGCCGGGGCGGCCCGGCCAAGGTATCGGTGTTGTCCAGCGGCATTCTGGGCAGTCTGTCCGGCAGTGTTATTTCCAATATCCTTACCACCGGCCCCATCACGATTCCGACGATGAAAAAAACCGGCTATCCGGCACACTATGCCGGTGCGGTGGAGGCGTGTGCATCCACCGGGGGAACTCTGATGCCGCCAGTGATGGGTGCGGTTGCCTTTATCATGGCGTCGTTCCTTGGTGTGGCCTATGCGGAAATCATGATCGCAGCCTTCCTCCCGGCTTTGCTTTTTTACCTGGCACTACTGTTCCAGGTCGATAACTATGCCGCCCGCCGGGGCCTCAAGGGCTTGCCGGAATCCGAGATTCCTTCCCTTAAGGAAACTCTGAAGGAGGGCTGGCCCTATCTACTGTCGTTGATAATGCTGATCTATATGCTGCTGGTGATGCGGCTTGAAGCCTACGCGCCTTACTATGCCTCGCTGGTTCTGTTCGGGGTTGCCTTGTTCAAGCGAGACTACCGCCTGAACTGGACTCGTGCCAAAGCTTTTATTAGGGATTTGACCACCAATGTTTCCAATCTGGTGGCGATTCTGGCGGGTATTGGGTTGGTTGTTGGCGGGCTGTCTTACACCGGAGTGGCGGGCGCATTCTCGCGGGAGCTGCTGCTCTACGCTGATGGCAGTATACCGCTGATGTTGATTGCCGGTGCAGTCACTAGCTTTATACTTGGGATGGGTATGACTGTTAGTGCCTGTTATATTTTCCTGTCGATCCTTTTAGCACCGGCTCTGGTTGAAGCCGGCCTGAACCCGATTGCCAGCCACCTGTTCATTCTTTACTGGGGCATGTTGTCGTATATCACTCCACCAGTATCCCTTGCCGCTATAACCGCTGCGGGGGTGGCCGGTTCCAACGCGACCAAGACCGGCATCTATTCCATGCGGCTGGGGGGCATTCTTTTTATTCTGCCATTCCTCTTTGTTGTAAATCCTTCTCTTATTCTACAAGGCGATATTGAGCGAATTCTCTTATCGGCAGGAACCGCGATTGCTGCAATCTGGTTAATTGCATCGTCGATGGAAGGCTATCTTTATCGGGTCGGAATTATTGGCTGGCCCTTGAGGATCATGGCACTTGCTGCGGGTGGACTGATGATTTATCCGGACATCGTCACTGAAGTCCTTGGTTTTGGGTTGGTAGCGGTGATGTATCTTGGCAAACATTTTCTCGGAGCATCTAAGGCGCCCGTTTACAAGAACTGAGCCTGAAAGCCGTAAAAGGATGAGTGAAGATGATTGATAAACGGGTAGCGTCTTTCCGGGATGCTGTTGCGGATATCCCGCATGGAGTGAGCGTTATGATCGGCGGGTTCCTGACGCCGACCGGTTACGGCACCAGCCTGGCAGAAGGGAAGGAAACCCGGGTTATTGATGGCAAGGGCTATGTTCTTGAAATGCCGTTGCACGCTGATTTTGCACTGGTGCGGGCAGAATATGCGGATCCGTGGGGGAACCTGACCTATAACACGGCGGCGAGGAACTTTAATCCGATGATGGCGTCGGCCGCGAAGACAACCATTGCCGAGGTCGGGATGATGCGCGGCGGTCATCTGGATATTGTCGTGCTGGGTGCTTTCCAGGTTTCTTCAGGCGGGGATATCGCCAATTGGGCGACGGACAATGAAAAGTTCCCGCCTGCAGTCGGTGGCGCCATGGATCTCGCGGTTGGCGTCAGAAAGCTGTTTGTCGTGATGCGCCATGCCACCTAGAGACAACGCCTTTGCGGACGTGCAGGCGCTCACTGGTGCCCGGTTGTTGCCACCAGCCTGAACGCCCATGATTATCCATCCAGACAGTTACAGTCAATCGCGCTCCGTTCTCGCCTATCTGACTCTGTTTACCGGTATAGCAACCGTCGTTCCGGGCAATGCGGCTGTAGCAACCATTTTTGCCTGTCTCTCGATTGTGCTGGGCTGGGGAAACCTGAGGGCCGTAGGGCGGGTGTTGTTCTTCTTGATCCTGGTTTTTACCCTGTTGGCCTTGTCTTATGAGCCTGCTGCTTTACCCAAGGCCGCGGGCAACATGGCACGAATCGGTGCCCTGATTATTACGGTGATGCTGTTGTCCGCCGTTCTGGGGCAGTCCAATGATCTGAAAGTTATCTCCCGCAGCCTGTTTGCCGGTAAATCACTGTTTCGCTATCTGGGTATGACCTTCGGTACGGCATTGCTGTCGGTTCCACTGAACTTCGGGGCGGTTGGGGTGGTGGCGACCATGGTCGGCGTTCAGGTTAAGGAGCAGGGCGACAGTGCCCTGGCTCGTAATGCTGCACGTGCGGTGGTGCGTGGTTTCGGTGCGTCGCCCATGGCCTCACCGCTGTCGATATCCATTGTGATGACCGTCACCTTTTTGCCGGACCTGTCGAGCTGGAAGTTGATCGCCGCGGGGTTGCCAATCGCCATTTTGTTCCTGGTGAGCGGTGTCCTGACTAGGGAGGAGGAACCGCCCCTGGAGGATGTGGCAATAGCTCCGACGGCAGAACAATCCGCGTTGTTTCCCTGGTTCAGATTTGTAGCCATTATTGCACTGATCTGCGCGGGAGCGTTTGTGCTCAGCGCGAAGGTGGGGCTGGTCTACTCCCAGTCAGTGACTCTGAGTTGTCTGACAGCCGTCATCATTGGTCTGTTCTATCGCAGGGTTGCCGATGGTGTGGTGTCATTGCCATCACTGGCGGGCATGAATAACGAGCTGGTGATTATGGGAGGCTCGTCTTTTCTGGGTGGGATCATCGGGACGTTTGCCCTGAGCTGGTTGGGTATGGATTTCAGCCTGCCCGTCTGGGCCTATCCGTTGGTAGCCATCGCCGTACCCTGGCTGTTTTTTATCGGTGGTGCGATCGGCGTTAACCCTATTATTTCCGGAACCTTGTCAGGGAGCATTCTCGGGCCTATCTGGCCTGTGTACGGGTTGTTGGGGTTAGGTCTGGGCATGGTCACCGGCTGGGGAATTACCGTTGCCGGCACCCCGTATTCCGCCAACTCCCTGCTGTTGGAGCGTTGCACGGGCTACAACGCTCACACGGTGTCCTACGGCTGGAGCCTGAGGTTCTCGCTGGTGGCGCTGATGACCAGCAGTCTGGTATGCGCGGTTTTGACGCTGCCGTTGTGATGGCCTGACGACGGGAACTCGGATTTCCCGCCTTTGCCGTTATTTCAGACGTGCCCGGCCACCTTGTGGGGCACATAATGGGCCTCCAGAGAGGCTTTTTCTTCCTTGCTCAGTTTCAGTTCCAGAGCGGAAAGTGCCTCTTCAATATGGCCCGGCGTGCTGGCTCCGATGATGGGGGCAGTGACCACGGGATTGGCTAGTACCCACGCCAACGCAACCTGCGCCATGGACGTGCCGCGGTTGTCGGCCACTTCACGGAGGGCGGCGATGACAGGTTGGTCAACATCACTGCCAAGGTGCCATTTGCGGGTATTCTCATCCGTGCGCGCCCGTGCGGTTTTACCGCCCTTGCCCTGGACGGTTTTTCCGGCCAGGACACCCCGGGCCAGCGGACTCCAGGGAATCACTCCGATGCCCTGGTCGGCACATTGCGGCAACATTTCCCGCTCCTCTTCCCTATAGATCAGGTTGTACATCGGCTGCATGGTTACAAAGCGGGTCCAGCCATGCTTCTCGGCAGTGAACTGCGCCTTGGCAAATTGCCAGGCAAACATGGACGATGCGCCGATGTAACGTGCCTTGCCAGCTTTCACAATATCGTGAAGCGCCTCCATGGTTTCCTCGATGGGGGTGTGGTAGTCCCAGCGGTGGATCTGATAGAGGTCAACGTGGTCGGTTCCCAGGCGCTGCAGTGAATTATCAATGGCGGCCATGATGTGTTTTCTCGACAGGCCCCGGTTGTTAGGACCTTTCCCCATGGGATTGAATACCTTGGTGGCAATAACCACGTCTTCGCGCGACGCGTAATCCAGTAATGCCTTGCCTACAACACGCTCCGATTCCCCCAACGAATACATGTCAGCGGTATCAAAAAAGTTGATGCCAGCATCCAGGGCCTGCTTTATAAACGGCCGGCTGGCCTGTTCGTCCAACACCCATTCCCGCCACTTCGGCGAGCCGTAGGTCATGGTGCCGAGACACAGTGCAGAGACGTTCATGCCAGTGGTTCCAAGGCGATGGTAGTTCATGATTTGGCTCCTTTAATAGCTGACCCGGACAAGAGTAACTGAAAGCGTCGATACTGGGGCCCGCCCCATATTTGTATTGCCTTAACGGGGTCTTAATAAATGGCGAATTGTGCGTTGCTGAATCAGTGGTAGGTTTGATCAGGACAACAACAATTCCGAGGACAGCTTATGTTACGTAAGACACTTTTTTCCATTACTTTCGCTATAGGGCTTGCTTCCGCTGTGTCAGTTCAGGCAGATGGCATCGAAATAGGTGCAGTCTTTCCGCTCAGTGGACCTAACGCCACTTACGGCGACATTTTTATGTCTGGCGCAGAGTTGGCGGCCAGGCATGTCAACGAAGACGGAGTGTTGACAGGTGACCTGAACATTCTTTACGAGGACAGCCAGGCCTTGCCCCAACAGGGCGTTGTCGCGATGAACAAGCTGGTCAATGTTGAGGGCGTTCCCTATGTGCTTTCGGCTTTCACCGGGGTCTCCAAGGCAATTTCCACGTTGGCCCGGCGCAGCCAGACGGTGGCGGTAAATGGTGGTGGAGTTGGCCCTGATCTGGCGGAGTTGGGTGACTATTTCTGGAACGTTATTCCCCTGGCGAACAACGAAGTGGGGGCCTTGGCCAGGTATGCGGTGGAAGACCTGGGTCATAAACGGTTTACTCTGGTGTATGTCGACGATCCCCTTGGGGAGTCGATTCTCAACGAATTGGAAAAAACCTTGCCTCCACTGGGTGCCGAGCTAGTCGAGTCTCATTCCATTGCTGCTTCAGCTCAACAGTTTAGCGGGGTGGCGGCACGGGTTCGCAGCAGCAATCCGGATGTGGTCTATGTGGCTTCCTACGGATCCCAGCAACTGCAGATCGTTAAACAGTTGCGGGATAATGGTGTAAAGGCGCGGATTGCCAGTTACTCAGCGTTCTCGGTTCCTGAGCTGCAAGCGCAAGCAGAAGCCCAGGGGGCGTTGTTTACGACCCAGAGCATTGACTGGGACTCTGAAGACCCGGTCACCAAACGCTTTGTAGACGATTACCGGGCGGAGCATAACAAGAACCCGACCTCCTATATTGCCAACTACTACAACGCCGTAAGAGTGTTTGCTCTTCTTGCTCAGGCTCTGGAGGAGCAGGGCAAAGAGATTACGGGCGCCAATCTGCTGGCCCAGCGCAAGGCGACAGATACCTTTGAGCTGGTCGGTGGCGAGGTTTCCTTCCAGGAGAATGGCACCCTGTTGGCACCGATTCAGGTGCTCAAGGTGGACGGCTCCGGCAGCGGGAAAGTGGTTTCTGTCAAGGCTGCGGACTAAGGGGCTGTCATGCTGTTTCTGCAACTCCTTGCCAACGGTTTGCAGGTGGGGGCGATCTACGCCCTCACAGCAGCCGGCTTTTCGCTGATCTTTGGTTCTACCAAGATATTCCATTTTGCCCACGGTGCCACGTTCGCTATTGCCGCGTACCTGTTCCACTTCGCGTTGGCCGGGCTGGGTTTGCACTGGACCTTTGCGGTCGCGGTGGCAGCATTCAGTGCGGTGCTGTTCGGTGTGCTGCTGGATCGCTTGATGTACGCGCCGATTCAGCGCCACGAAGGTTCATTCTTCACTGTGTTCGTGGCCTCCTTTGGTATCGGTATTGTGGTGCAAAATCTGCTGGGTAGTGTGTTCGGGCGAGGCTTCATGTCTGTTGCCACACCCCTGAGCAACTCTGTGGAGGTCATGCCGGGGCTCTACCTGTCGCCGCTCAACGGGCTGGCCATCGTGTCTGCCATTGTCTGCTTCGCGGCGCTGCATTTCTTCCTGACCCGTACCTTTGTGGGCAAGGGGTTGCGAGCCCTGAGCGAGAATCCGGAGCTGGTGCGTATGTTCGGGCTCAGTCCCCGTCGGCTGTCCACTTACGCCTTTGCCCTTGGCTCCCTGCTGGTGGTGCCTGGTGCCATCTTCACGGCTGCTGGTACCGGTATCAATCCGGCTGTTGGCCACCATGTCATGTTGATCAGCCTGGCCGCGACCATTGTAGGCGGTATTGGCAGCCTCCGTGGCGCTGCCTGTGCCGGCCTGCTGATCGGTGTGGCAGAGAACCTGGCGTTGTGGAAGCTGGGCACCCAGTGGAGCGAAGCCATGACCTTCGCGATCCTGTTCTTCTTCATCATTTTCAAACCGTCCGGTTTCTTTGGGCGGGCGACGGTTTCGTGAGGCGCTGACATGACGGCTTATATACTGAACTTGCTGGTCCTGATCTCGGTTTACGCGATCCTTTCGACCACACTGAATTTTATAATCGGCTACGCCGGTATCTTCTCTCTGGCGCATGCGGTGTTCTTTGGAATTGGTGGCTATACCGCAGCCCTGGTGGCAATGAATGTGACCCCGGAGTTTTTTGTGGCAGTACCCGTTGCCATGGGTGCTGCCGCTGTAACGTCCCTGCTGCTGGCGCTACCCGCTCTGCGGGTACGGGGCGAATACTTTGTGGCAGCCTCCCTGGGGCTGCAGGTGCTGGCCGTCACCCTGTTCTCTGAATGGAAGAGTTTTACCGGGGGTATTGGTGGAGTCATCGGGATTCCCGCTGTGGAGCTGTTTGGCTATCCGGTTTATAAGCCCTGGCAGTTCCTGCTGATGTCCCTGATTTGCCTGGCAACTATTATCGTTATTACCCGAACTCTGGTGCACACCAGCTTCGGCCGCAGTCTCAAAGCATTGCGGGACAGTGAATCGGCCGCATTAGCGTCTGGCAAGAACATAACGGTGATCAAAACTCTCTCCGTTGTACTGTCTTCGTCGCTGGCAGCGGCTGCCGGTGCACTCTATGCCTTTTACATGAGCTTTATCAATGTCGAGAGCTTCATGCTGGATACCTCGGTGCTGGTGATGGCTATGGTCATTATTGGAGGCACCGCCACCATTCTAGGTCCGCTGTTGGGCGCGGCGTTGCTGATGCTCATTCCCAGCGCCCTGACTTACTTGTCATTCCTGCCTCAGACCGAAATCGGGTCCATTCAGCAGATGGTTTACGGCATGGCCATGGTGTTGCTGATGATTTTCCGCCCTGGCGGCATTGTGAGTTCACACCCGGGAGGTAGCAAATGAGCACGCAGTTAAATATAGCTCAGGAGACCGCAAAGCCTGTTCCCGGTTCCGGCTTTATAGGGTCTACGGATGACCAGGATGTGTTGCTGGAGATCAGTAACCTGAGTAAGAACTTTGGTGGTCTGCAAGCAATTAATGATGTTTCCCTGAATCTGCGGGCGGGCATCATCACCACTCTGGTCGGCCCAAACGGAGCCGGTAAAACCACCCTGTTCAATATGATTACCGGGCATATCCCCCCCACTGAAGGCAATGTGCACTGGCAGGGCGAATCGGTCATTGGCAAGGCGCCCTGGAAAATTGCCAGGCAAGGGATTGCCAGGACCTTTCAGGATCTTCGGCTGTTTACCCACATGACGGTGGAAGAAAACATCCTGACCGTGATGGAGCCGGGTTCCTGGCTCTGGCAACCGGGTGGAAAATCCCGCAAGGCCAGGCGATACGACAAAGTGAGCCAGATTCTCGAGAGAACCGGGCTGACTGACAAGCGCCACACCCGTGCGCTTGACCTGGCCTACGCGGAGCGCAAGTTCCTGAGCCTTGCCCGGATCATGGCGACGGATTCCCGTTTGTGGCTGCTGGACGAGCCGGCATCCGGGCTTGATCCCAACTCCTATAACCTGTTCCTGAGGTTGCTTCGCGAAGAAGTCAAAGAGGGTATTACCGTCTGCATCATCGAGCACAATCTGGACATTGTGGTGAACATTTCGGACCGCATTGCTTTCCTCGACCAGGGCAAATTGCTGGCGGATGGCGAGCCGGAAACCATCCTGAACGACCCGGCTCTGGCCGCGATTTACTTCGGGGAGAGATAACCATGACAGACAAAATACTCGAGGTTGAGAATCTGGTGGTCGGTTATGGTGGTCGCCCCGTTCTGACGGGCATCAATGTTAACCTCAACGCCAACGAAGTGCTGTGCCTGATCGGTCACAATGGTGCGGGCAAATCCACGCTGCTCAAATCCATTTTTGGTCTGGTGCCCCACGAAGGTGGTCGTATTGTGTTCAATGGTAAGGCGGCAGTCACGGAGCCCCGGGCCATGACCATGGCCGGTATGTCCCTGGTGCCGGAAGGCCGTGGTGTGTTCCCCGACATGACCGTGGAGGAAACTATGAGCCTGGGCATGTGGGCAGCCGGGGTTCCGGAAAAAGATCGGACGGACAGAATCGATTGGGTGCTGTCGATTTTGCCGGTTATGAAAAAGTTTTATCGGACCCGAGCCGGCAATTTGTCGGGTGGCCAGCAGCAGATGGTCTCTATTGGCCGGGCGCTGCTCAGTCGCCCTCGCTGTTTGTTGATGGACGAGCCATCCATCGGCCTGGCGCCAAAGCTGTTCCAGGATCTCTGCGGTCCGATCCGCGAACTGCAGCAGAAAACCGGGATGTCGATCCTGCTGGTGGAACAGAACGTCAAGGAAGCCCTGAAAATCTCCGACCGGGTAGTGGTGATGAAATCCGGGCAGATGACGTGGGAAGGCCTGCCGGATGAGCTGAGCGACAACAAGAAACTGATGGAACTCTACTGATGTCGAAGAAGCTGACATTGACCGCGTTGACGACGACGCAACTGGAGCAGGCGCCAGACGCTTGTGCCCTGGTGGTGGGTGATCGTCACATTAGCTATGCCGAGTTGGATCGGATGGCGCGCTCAGCGGCTGCCTGGCTGCGTGGGCAGGGGATTAGCCAAGGCGACCGGGTGGCAGTATGGCTCGTCAACCGCCCGGAGTGGTTGGCGCTGATGCTGGGTTTGTCCCGCATCGGCGCGGTACTGGTGGCGGTGAATACCCGTTACCGCACGGCGGAACTGCAGCATATCCTGTCCGCTTCCGGAGCCCGTATGCTGATCATGCAGTCCCGCTTTCGGAAGATCGATTTTCAGACCCTGCTGGAAGATGTTGAGTCGGGCGACGTACCAGATCTCGAAGCCATTGCAGTCCTTGAACCAGCTGCAGAGATGCCGCAGTTGGCCGGATGTTCAACGCTGCCGTTCCCGGATCTGGACGACTCCAATGCGCCCGATATGGCTGACAGCTCCAGCGAGAACGACCTGGCTATGCTGTTCACCACCTCGGGCACCACGAAACTGCCAAAACTGGTGATGCACACCCAGCGTTCCCTTGCCAGCCACGCTGACTGCGTGGCCCGGGCATTCCGGTTCGATCAGCCCGGCGCTGGCCTGCTCGCTCCCCTGCCATTCTGCGGAACCTTCGGGCTGGTACCGGTGATTACTGCGCTGGCGGCAGGCATACCCATCGCGGTAATGGAGACCTTTGAAGCGAAACCTGCCGTTGAACTTATCCGAAAACACCAACTGACCCACTTGTTTGGCAGTGATGAGGTGTATCGGCGCATTCTTGATGCCATGCCTGAAGACTCCAGGCTGGATAGTCTCCAGGTGTGTGGCTTTGCTGCGTTCCAGACGGGGGCAGAGGATCTTGTCAGATTGGCAGACGCCCGGGGCATCCCGTTGGCAGGTGTCTACGGCTCCAGTGAGGTACAGGCCCTGTTTTCAATACAGGCTTGGCAAGAGAGCGCGCAGGAGCGGTGCAGGGGGGGAGGATTTCCTGCCGACCCGAACGCACAGTTAAGGGTTCGCGATACCGAATCCGGTGAGTTACTGGCATCGGAACAGAACGGTATTCTGGAAATCCTCGCAACAGGTAATTTCTCGGGGTATTTCAATGATCCGGGTGCCACCTCCGGGGTCATCGACCAGGATGGTTTCTTCTCTACCGGAGATATTGGCTACCTGCGAACAGATGGTTCATTTGTCTACCAGACCCGACAGGGAGATGCGATCCGCCTGAGTGGATTTCTGGTAAACCCGTCAGAAATCGAAGATGTGTTGAGGGGCTGCCCGGGTGTTGTCGAAGCTCAGGTAATTGGGTCGGACGTGGACGGCGTGCAGTCCTGTGTGGCGTTTGTGATTGCTGAACCGGATAGCAATGTGGATGCTGACGGTGTCCTTGCCTGGCTCAAGAACATCATCGCCCCGTTCAAGGTGCCAGCACGAATCTGGTTCCTGGACGCCTTCCCAGTCACTGAAAGTGCCAACGGCGTCAAGATTCAACGGGCGAAGCTGAGAGAAATGGCTGCCCGGCGTGACCGGAGTGTGAACACTTAATCTGATGTTGAACGTCAGTCTACAGATATCGCGACTGCAGGATTTCACAGAATTCGCGGGCGAAAGTTGGAAGGGCTTCGAAATTTTCCGCGCAGAGCTGGAAATTACGCTCTGCCCAATTATCGGTTAATTTGATCTGTTTGATATTGCGGGTGCCTTTGTGGCGGGCAAATCCCAGCTCAGGAATAATCGCGACACCCACGTTGGCGGCCACCATGCGATAGATGGCGTCGTAGCTCGCTACCTGAACACGAATGTTTAGCGTTGCATGCAGTTTTTCTGCTTCTTTCATCAGAAATTGGTGAATGGCTGAGCCTTCCAGTAGCGAGATCAGAGGATAGGGCAGGCATTCTTCAAAACAAATATTGTCGAACTTGGCAATGGGATGATCCATTGGGCAGATCACCACCAGACGGCTCCTGGCGAAAGGCAGGGTTTGCAAGCCGGCGGTTATAACGTTACCTGAAACAATGCCAAGATCTGCACCGCCTTCCCTGACCGTACGAACGATCTCTTCGCTGAGCTTTTCTTTCATTTCAACATGCACGTTGGGATGCGACTGCAGGTACTCGCCCAGGATATTGGGTAGCAACTCGGTGATGGCCGTGGTGTTGGCGAGAAGCCTGAGCTGCCCGGTGATGCCGTGGGCAAATTCCTGGAGATCTCCACTGAGTACTTCCAGTTGTGAGGTGATTTTGCGCGCATGATGCAGGTAGACCTTACCCTCGTTGGTAAGCTTCACTCCCTGGGGATTTCGTTGTAGCAGCTTCAGTCCGAGATGATCTTCCAGGTTACGGATGCGGTTGCTGGCTGCGGGGACAGACATGTGGCATTGCTCGGCGCCCCTGGAGAGGCTCTCGGACTCGGCGATCTTGATGAACAGCCGAAAATCCGTCAGGTCATACTTTATAGCCATTTTTACCCCGGTTATCGGAAATCACAATTGTTAAGCTAAAGGATTTCGATGGGTTTGGCCATAAAATGTCCTCGTGGCCCTGGGTTGAAAGTGCCGATGCTCAGGTTTGGACCTCGTAGAGGGATACCGAAAGTAAAATATCAGAGTTTCTGGTGTGGTCTATTTATAATATGTTTAGTGAGTTTTAATGTTTGGTTAATAGCATTATGTTGAAGACATAATGTCGGCGTTTTAAGGGATTGTTAAGGGTGGGTTTGGTTTTTTTGCATTGACATAATTGTTGCCGCTGAAAGATATTGAGCGTTAATTGAATGTTCGTGGTTATTTCAATTAAGCGACTGAAATAACTATTACAAGTAATATGAAAGGTGACAGTTATGATTCAGACTCGAAAGATCGGTGACGCCAAAGTTACCAACGTTATCGAGTATTCAGGTCCCACCCACGATCCAGCCTTTCTGTTTCCAGAAGCAGAGCGTGCCGATATCGACCGGCTGGAGAGTGAAATGGCGCCCAACCATTGGGTGCCCCATATGGGTAAACTGATAGTCACCATTCAATTCTGGATCGTTCAGACCGGCACAAGCATTATTGTAATCGATACCGGCGTAGGTAACTTCAAGCCCCGGGAAAGTATCCCCCGCATGCATATGCTTAATGGCCTCGTTCGTGAGTGGCTGGTTGCGGCAGGTGCAGCGCCTGAAGAGGTCACTCATGTGGTGATTACCCACCTGCATGCAGATCATGTGGGCTGGAACACTACTTGGCAGGACGGTCGCTGGGTACCCACATTCCCAAACGCGACCTATTATTTTCCCCTGGATGATTTCAACTTTTGCAAGGAAGGAAAGAACAAAGAGCCAGGCGTTATTGACGTGTTTGGCGACTCCTTTTTCGATAGCGTAATGCCAGTTGTGGATGCGGGGCTGGCAAAAATGATGCGTCCAGGCGAGGAAATCGCCGACTGTCTGACAGTGCACCCTGCCGAAGGTCATAGCCCGGGCCAGGTAACCTTCCGCCTGGAATCCAAGGGTGAGGTGGGAATATTTTGTGGTGATATTTTTCATAGCCCACTGCAGATCATGCGGCCCGAATTCAACTCTGGTTATTGCATCTGGCCGGAAAAGGCACGGGAAGTCCG
The DNA here is from genome assembly GCF_029207565.1 of Marinobacter iranensis. GTDB lineage: Bacteria > Pseudomonadota > Gammaproteobacteria > Pseudomonadales > Oleiphilaceae > Marinobacter > Marinobacter iranensis. Next base: position 456,965 of record NZ_JANCMW010000002.1, read on the forward strand.
TCTGAAAATGCTGAATGAAGCGGCTGACCAGTCTGCACTGCTGCTGCCGGTTCACTTTGGCGCGCCGTATTGCGGATACGCACGTCGCCAGGGTGACGGCTTCCTGTTTGAGCCGGCGACCTGGTAGTCGCTCGCTGGATTACCCAACCTGAATAACAGGATAGGGCCACCACTTTGAGTGCGTATGCCAATATTCGCGGCCCGGTAAAATACCTGAACTGCCCCTGAGTTGATTGTGCACCATTTTGACATCGTTAATTAAGTGTTAATTGAGTAAATAAATCTTCTGAATTGAATATTTGTTATTTGAAATGAAAAGGACAACCAATGATCAATAAACAGATTAGTGATCCGGGGGAAGCGATTTCCCGGATCAAGGATGGCAATACCATAGCCATCGGGGGCTTTGGCGGGGCCGGTTCTCCGAATGTACTGATCGATACGCTGATTACCCGCAGTGACGCAAAAAACCTCACGATAGTCAGCAACAATGCGGGTCAGAACGAAGAGGGCATTGCTGCGCTGTTGAAGGCAGGCAAGGTAAGCAAAATTGTCTGCTCGTTTCCCCGCATGAAGAATGCCTGGGTTTTCGAGGAACTCTATCGTCGTGGCAAGCTGGAACTGGAACTGGTTCCTCAGGGTAATCTGGCAGAACGGTTGCGCGCCAGAGGTGCGGGTATTGGTGCATTTTTCACTCCGACTGGTTATGGGACAGTCCTGGCCGAAGGAAAGGAAACCCGCGAGATCGAGGGTGTTCACTATGTGCTGGAACATCCGATAAAGGTCGATGTGGCCCTGATCAAGGCCAAGGCCGCAGACCGATTCGGTAACCTCACCTACAACAAGACCGCTCGCAACTTCGGACCGGTCATGGCCATGGCTGCGGATATCACCATTGTTGAAGTCAGTGATGTGGTGGCGGCAGGTGAACTGGACCCGGAAGCTGTCGTGACCCCGGGTATCTATGTGGATCATTTCTTCAAAGTCTGAGCTCGCTTTCATGTTAGCGGTATAAGGTGTGAATAATGAATACAGAAGAGAAAATGGCGCTGGCCGGGCGAGTGGCTGCGGACGTACCGGAAGGTGCTTATCTGAACCTGGGTATCGGTTTGCCCACGTTGGTGGCCAACCACCTGGGTGGCGAGGAGAAGGAGGTCATACTGCACACAGAAAATGGCGTGCTGGGCCGCTGGACAGACGCGCCGGAAGGTGAGCAGGATCCGGATTTGATTAATGCAGGCAAGGTGCCCATCAAATTATTGCCCGGGGCGGCCTTTTTCCACCACGCAGACTCCTTCTCGATGATGCGTGGTGGTCATCTCGACATTTGTGTACTTGGAGCATTTCAGGTTTCTGCCAGTGGCGATCTGGCCAACTGGCATACCGGTGACCCCCAGGCAGTGCCGGCGGTTGGTGGCGCCATGGATCTGGCCATCGGAGCCCGACAGACTTTCGTGATGATGGATCACGTGGATCGGGAGGGTAATCCCAAGATCGTATCTGAGCTGACCTATCCACCGACGGGGCTGGGCTGTGTGACCCGCATCTACACCAACATTGGAACGTTTGAAACCAGTCCGGACGGAAGCAAAGTGAAGGCTCTGTACATCGCTCCGGGGCTGACCCAGGAGCAAGTTCAGCGGCAGACCGGAGTCGAGATCGATTTCTCCCTCAACAAAACCCATGGAGAGTAACCATGCTATTTCTTGTCCAGATGAAAGTGAACCCACCCACCCACCTGGCTCCGGACGAGTTTGCGCGGATTAAGGAAGAAGAAAAGCAGCGCGCTTTGGAGATCCAACGCCAGGGGAAGTGGCCCCACCTGTGGCGGGTAACCGGCAAATATTCCAACGTAAGCGTATTTGATGTGGACTCGAACCAGGAGCTTCACGACCTGTTGACGTCTCTGCCACTCTTTCCCTTTATGGAGGTGAGCGTCACTCCGATGAATACGCACCCAAGCGCGCTGAGTGAGTAATTCTAAGGTTTAGACCCTTTACCTGAGCAACAAGACCCCCTGAGGTGACATCATGCAAAAAAGACGAGCCGCCATTGTTACTCCGGTGCGCACCGGTGTGGGCGCATTTGGCAAGGCATTAAGGCCGGTATCGGTTGAGGATCTGATCGCTACGGTGGTCAGGGAAACCATCGAACGGTCAGCGATCGATCCTGCCCTGATCGAGGATGTGGTGATCGCGCAGTCCTATGCCAACAGTGAAGTTCCCTGTGTTGGCCGTTGGGCTGCATTGCAGGCCGGGTTACCGGAGCATGTGCCGGGGATGCAGCTGGATCGTCGCTGTGGCGGTGGCCTGCAGGCCATTATTAATGCGGTGATGATGGTGGAGTCCGGCGCCTGCGATGTTGTGGTGGCCGGTGGCGTGGAAAGCATGAGCAATATTGAATACTACTCCACCGACATGCGCTGGGGAAAGAAAGCAGGCTCCTCCACAATGCATGACCGTCTTGACCGCGGCCGTGAGCGCTCTCAGCCCGAGGATCGTTTCGGTTATATCTCCGGCATGATAGAAACCGCAGAAAATCTGGCAGAGAAGTACCATATTTCCCGCGAGGAAGCCGATGCCTATGCCGCGCGCAGTCACCAGCGGGCGGCTGCCGCCTGGGATGAAGGTCGCTTCGATGAAGAAGTTGTCCAGCTCAGTATTCCCCAGCGCAAAGCGGATCCTCTCCTGTTCTCGCGGGATGAAGGCATTCGTCCCGGAACTTCTGTGGAAACACTCGCAAACCTCAGACCCATTATCGAGGGCGGGACGGTGACTGCAGGGAATGCCAGCCAGCAGAGTGACGCAGCCGCCGCCTGCCTCATTGTCGCGGAAGATCGACTGGCTGAACTTGATCTCGATCCAATGGCCTTTATGGTGGGATGGGCTGCTGTCGGTTGTCATCCCGCGACTATGGGTATCGGTCCAGTGCCTGCCGTGGAAAAACTCTTCCGAAAGACTGGTCTCGGTTTTAACGATATGGGACTGGTGGAGGTGAACGAAGCCTTCGCATGCCAAGTGCTTGCAGTCCTGAAGGAGTGGGGCTGGGATGACCACGACCGCCTCAACGTTAACGGTTCCGGAATCTCTCTCGGGCACCCGATCGGAGCAACCGGTGTTCGCATCATGACCAGTTTGCTGCATGAGATGAAACGGCGAGACTGTCGTTATGGTCTCGAAACAATGTGTGTCGGCGGTGGACAAGGTGTCGCAGCCATCTTCGAGCGCGGTTGATTGTCTTTCAGGAACGATTACACGAGAACATGACGGGCCACGGGCTCTGGGGAGTGAGAATGGATCACAGTCTTTATTTTGAAGATCTCAGGCAGGGGGAAGTTTTCGAAAGCAGCGGAAGGACCGTCACCGAAACGGATATGACATTCTTTTCGATGCTTTCCGGCGACTGGAATCCAATACATTGTGATCAGCATTTCGCCAGTAAAACCCGTTTTGGCGAGCGGTTGGTCCATGGTGCCTATGGCATCGCGATAGCCACGGGAATGATGCACACCCTGGGGATCTTCGAGAAGTCGGCGGTGGCCATGATGTCCATCAGCGACTGGAAGTTCGTCAAGCCGATAACGGTCGGTATGACGCTGAGACTTCGGCTGACCATCCTCGATTTTGAGGAAGGAACCAGTCAGCGCGTCGGCAGGGTGAATCGGCGGCTGCAGCTGGTGAATGAGCAGGACGAGGTGGTCCAGGACGGCGTTTCGGACATGCTGATTCTGAAGAAAGCCGGACACTAAAGGAGATAAAGTCGACGATTGTCAGGGTGTCGTCGTGAGGCTGATTTGCGAACGTATCTCCTCCACCAACTCCTTGCCGCACCTTGGCAATGCATCCAGCTCGCGGACAATCAGGCTGCGTTCCCGCTCCGCCCAGTCGTCCTCCAGGTCGATGGTGGCGATGTCGAGGAAATCGGCATAACGGTGTGCGATGGAACGGGGCAGGATGCCGATGCCCACGCCGCGGCTGACCATCCTGCAGGCAGACTCGAAGCCAAAGACCTGGATGCGCATCTGAAGGGGTGAGCCGGTTTCGCCGGCCTGTTCCTTGAGAAAATTGAACAGGGTGCTGCCCTCACGCAAACCGATGTGGGGGTAGTCGAGGGTTTCCCGAAACGAAATGGTCCGGCGTGCTGCCAGTTCGTGATCTTTAGGGGTGACAACCACCAGCCGGTCGACGCTGAAGGGGATGATCTCAAGCTTCTTGTTTGCATTCACCGGACCGGCAACTACTCCCAGGTCAGTCGAGCCATCGATCACTCCCCGAATGATATCGTGCGTCAGGCGCTCCTGAAGATCCACAGTGACCCCCGGACGGGTCACCAGAAAACGCGCCAGGACGTCAGGCATGAAGTCGCTCACCGCCGTGGTGTTGGCAAAAATCCGCAAATGCCCCGACTCGCCTTCCGCGTATTGGGAGAACTCGTCCTTGATGTAGTCAACCTGCCGCATGATGGCCCTGGCATGAACCAGCAGATCGTGACCCGCAGGGGTCAGTTCCACGCCCTGACTATCGCGATAGAACAGCCGGCTTCCCAACTGCCCCTCAAGGGATTTGATGCGCATGCTGGCCGCAGCCGTTGACAGGCTGGCACGCTTGGCCCCGCTTGTCAGACTGCTGGCTTCTGCAACGTGGATAAAAAGGCGTAAATCGGGAATATCAAAGTGCATGATGAGGTTTCGACAGCAAGCTAACAAAGGGATTCCCAGTCTAAACCACCGGGGTGTTCATGGAAACCAAACGCACCCTTGTGCAAAATCGAATTCTCTCCTCTGTCGTATATCGGCATTATTACAAATATCCAAAAACTAGAAGCCGTATTGATAGAGGAAGTGTGATGTCAGACGCTCCGGAAAACTGGATTGGTAAGCGGGAAACCTGCGTCGATGCCCTGGATTCAGCCCTGGCCGCTCGAATTGCCGCAATGCTGGACCGGCCCATGCCAGGGGCTGGAGACGAATTGTCTCCGCTGTGGCATTGGGCGTTCTTTCAGATTCCCGTTCCGCCTTCGGGTACTGGCCACGATGGCCACATAGCGCCGGGTGGGTTCTTGCCAAAATCCGATGGCAATACCCGCATGTGGGCCGGTGGTCGTGTCGAATTTCACAAACCCCTGGTGATTGGCCGCTCCGCCGAACGTTCATCGACTATCCACTCGGTGAATGAAAAACACGGGCGTTCAGGGAAGTTGCTGTTTGTCACTGTCCGGCACGAGTACCACCAGAACGGTGAGCTGTGCCTGAGTGAAGAACAGGACATCGTCTACAAGGCCCCGGCAGCCCCGAGACTGTCTCTGGACCAGCCCGTTCCCGATGCCCAGTGGAGCAACCGGATAACTCCGTCTCCATTGCTGCTGTTCCGCTACTCGGCGGTGACCTTTAACGGTCACCGAATCCATTACGACAAGCCCTATACCACGCAGGAAGAGGGCTATCCCGACCTGGTGGTCCAGGGGCCGCTGATTGCCACGCTGATGGTGCAGGCGTTTACCGACGCCAATCCCGATCTGACGCCGGTGCGGCTGTCGTATCGTGGCTTGCGCCCCCTGACCGTGAACAAATCCTTCAATGTTGAAGGGCAGATTGTCGGTCAGGGTAAGGCTCAGCTATGGGCCGCGAATGAGGACGGGCCTGCCCATCAAGGTGAAATTGAATTCAAGGAGAAAAACCAATGATCAACCCTGCCCTGCAGAAGTACGAAGATATCCGAGAAGGCGTGCGCGGACTGTGCGGGAACTTTGATGCGGCCTATTGGCGAGGCATCGACGAGCGCAAAGCGTTCCCCGAAGAATTTGTGAATGCGATGACGGAAGCCGGCTGGCTGGCGGCGATGATTCCCGAGGAATATGGCGGTTCGGGCCTGGGCCTGGCAGAAGCCTCGGTGATCCTGGAAGAGGTGAACCGGGCTGGCGGCAATTCAGGTACCGTGCATGGCCAGATGTACAACATGTTCACGTTGTTGCGTAATGGCAGCGAAGAGCAAAAACAGAAATACCTGCCGAAAATCGCCGCGGGTGAGTTGCGGCTGCAATCCATGGGGGTGACCGAGCCTACGACCGGTACCGACACCACCAAGATCAAGACAACCGCCGTTCGTCAGGGTGACAAATATGTGGTGAATGGTCAGAAGGTGTGGATCTCCCGGGTTCAGCATTCCGACCTGATGATCCTGCTGGCCCGTACCACCCCGCTGGAAGAAGTTCGTCGCAAATCCGAGGGCATGTCGATCTTTATCGTGGACCTGCATCACGCCGTAGGGAATGGTCTGACGGTACAGCCGATTGCCAATATGGTGAATCACGAAACCAATGAGCTTTTCTTCGACAATCTGGAAATTCCCGCTGAGAACCTGATTGGTGAAGAAGGCAAGGGTTTCCGTTACATCCTTGATGGCCTCAATGCCGAGCGCACCCTGATCGCCGCGGAGTGCATTGGCGATGGCCGCTGGTTCATCGACAAGGCCCGGCAGTATGCCAGTGACCGCGAAGTGTTCGGCCGCCCCATCGGGCAGAATCAGGGCGTGCAGTTCCCGATTGCCAAGGCTCATATCAATGTTGAAGCGGCTGACCTGATGCGCTGGCGTGCCTGTGAGGAATATGACAATGGCCTCCCCGCCGGTGCCAGCGCCAATATGGCCAAATACCTGGCAGCGGAAGCCTCCTGGGAGGCGGCTAATGTGTGTCTGCAGACCCACGGCGGCTTTGGTTTCGCCAACGAATACGATGTGGAACGCAAGTTCCGGGAGACTCGCCTGTATCAGGTGGCGCCGATATCCACCAACATGATTTTTTCCTACGTTGCCGAGCATCTGTTGGGACTGCCGCGATCGTTCTGACCCCCACAGTGATACACCTGACATTCGGGAAGTGAAAGTGAACCATAACAATAGCGGAGTCCTTCCCCTGGAGGGAACCAACGTCGTATCTCTGGAGCAGGCGGTCGCTGCTCCGTTGTGTACCCGGCACCTTGCCGAGCAGGGGGCACGGGTGATCAAGGTTGAACGCCCGGGTTCAGGGGATTTCGCGCGCCAGTACGATGACCGGGTCAAGGGGATGTCGTCGCACTTTGTGTGGGTCAACCGTTCCAAGGAGAGCCTGAGCCTGGACCTGAAATCGTCCGAGGGGCTGGAAGTCTTGTTCCAGTTGCTGGCAGACGCGGATGTACTGGTTCAGAACCTGGCTCCGGGGGCAGCGGCCAGGATGGGGCTCTCATTCGAGGAGCTTCACCTGCGTTATCCCCGGCTGACTGTCTGTGACATCTCTGGCTACGGCCACGGCGGTCCCCTGCAGGACAAGAAAGCCTATGACTTGCTGATCCAGAGCGAGAGCGGGTTCCTCTCGGTGACAGGCACACCGGACCCTGAGGGCATGGTAAAGGCCGGTTGCTCGGTGGCCGATATCGCCGCAGGCATGTATGCCCAGAGCAACATCCTGTCGGCCCTACTATTGCGGGGCAGGACGGGTAAAGGCAGCCACATCGACGTATCGATGCTGGAGAGTCTGGTGGAGTGGATGGGGTATCCCATGTACTACAGCTTTGATGACGCAATGCCGCCGCCCCGGGCGGGTTCATCCCATTCCACGATTTTCCCCTACGGACCTTTTCCGGTCGGTGATGGTGAGACTGTGATGCTGGGGTTGCAGAATGACCGGGAATGGCGGGAGTTCTGCAAGCAGGTTTTGCAAAAGCCAGAGCTGGCGGAGCAGCCCCGGTTTGCCACCAATCCCCAGAGGTCCGTCCATCGCGATGAGTTGGGTGGTTTGATACGGGAGGTATTTTCAGGGCTGTCACTGGCGGAAGTGGTGAAGCGCCTGGATGTCGCCGGCATCGCCAATGCGTCGGTGAATGATATGCAGCGGGTCTGGAAGCATCCACAACTGCAAGCGCGGGACCGCTGGATCAGTGTGGAAACACCGGTGGGCGATGTGCCGGCGTTGAAGTCGCCCGGCCTCTGGTTTGCCGGTGCGGTATCCGCCGTGCCTGAGATAGGTGAGCATAGCCGTGCCATTCTGTCGGAACTGGGATACAGCGAGGAGCAAATTGGTCAACTGGAACAGCGAGGCGTGATCTGAGCGCTGGCAGGAACACGACAACAGGACCCTGAAATGATAGACCGTAAATTGAAAACCATGCTTTTTGTGCCGGCAACCAGGCCAGAGCGAATCGAAAAAGCGCTGGCCAGCGGTGCCGGCGCAGTGATCGTGGATCTGGAGGACTCCGTTCCTCCCGATGCCAAGGCGGTGGCGAGGGAGTCTCTCGAGAACTTCCTCATGCATCACGACGGCCCGGGGATTTACGTCCGAATCAATGGCAGGGGGACCGACGGCTTTGATAGTGACGTTGCTCTGTGTGCCCGCCATGAAAAGGTCGCTGGCATCATGCTGCCGAAAGCGGAATCAGCGGAAGATATTATGGCTCTCGCACACGCCGGCAAGCCGGTTATTCCGCTGATTGAATCCGCCAAGGGGCTGCTGGCATTGAGTACCATTGCAGCGACACCAGCCGTCGAGCGCTTGAGCTATGGCGGATTGGATCTGAGTGATGATCTGGGTATTGAAGGCAATACCGAGGGTGCGGAGAGAATCCTGGATCAGTGTCGTTACCAGATACTGGTGTGCTCCCGTGCCGCCGGCTTGCTGCCTCCGATCGACACGGTATTCCCGGTATTCGACGACGAACAGGCGGTGACAATGCGGGCGCGCAGGGCCCGCAATATGGGGTTTGCCGGGATGCTGTGCATTCACCCCAGGCAGATTGCCGCGGTTCAGTCCGGCTTTGCGCCGGAGGCGCACCAAGTAGAGTGGGCAACCAAGGTCATGGAAGCGGCAAAGTCCGGTGACGGAGCATTCAAGGTGGATGGACAAATGGTGGATGCACCTGTAATCGCCATGGCGAAAACCATATTGGAGAGGGCGCAATAGGTAGACCGGCAGTTTATAGCCATTGATCCGAAAACCGGGCAAGTAACAGGAGAACAAGATGACACCGGAACAGAACCTATACTGGCCCAAAGGCCTTCCACGTTCGCTCGACGTGCCGAAAACCAGCCTTTATTACAACCTTGAAGTCGCGGCAACACGTTATCCGGACAAGCCGGCCATCGTATTTTATGACTCGACACTTTCATACGGTGAGCTGTTGACGCAGGTGGAACACCTGGCCGGGTATCTTCAGCGTGAGTGTGGGGTAGGGCACGGGGACAGGGTGGCCTTGTACTCACAGAATTGCCCCCAATTCGTGATTGCCTATTACGCCATTCTGCGGGCGCAGGCTGTGGTTGTGCCCGTCAACCCGATGAACCTGGCGGAAGAGCTGCACTATTGTGTGACCGACAGTGGCGCAAGAACTGTTTTGGCCGCCCAGGAACTCTGTGAGCATGCCCGCCCGTTGCTGAGGTCGGGTTATATTGAACACCTGATCGTACTTGCTTATTCGGATTATCTGACGGAGCACACCGACGTGTCTGTTCCGGACGCAGTGACGGCGCCAAGGCAGGAGCTGGCGGATCCGGGAGTCACCCTCTGGCGGGACGCCCTGGCTCGTGGGATGGACCCGGCGCCTTTTGAGGGTAAACACGACGACCTGTGCGTGATTGGGTATACCTCTGGTACCACCGGCAAGCCCAAGGGGTGTGTCCATACTCATGGTTCTGTGCTGGCTTCGGTGGCTGGGTCGGCAGTATGGCGTGGCGGATCTCCGGCGTTTTCCTCGCTGGCGATTGCGCCGCTGTTCCACTTCCTGGGCATGCAGGGCGGCATGAATGGACCCATCTATAACGGCTCGACGGCAGTGATCATGCAGCGTTGGGACCGGGATGCCGCACTGAAACTGGTTGAGCGCCACCGGGTGAATATGTGGAGTGCTCCGCCCTCCATGATCGTCGACTTCTTCTCCAATCCGGACTTGGCCAACCATGACATTTCCAGCCTGTTCCGGCTGATGGGCGGTGGTGCCGCAATGCCCGAGGCCATTTCAAAGCGCCTTAAAGATGAGTTCGACATCAGCTACAACGAGGCCTATGGCCTGACAGAAACCGCTGCATTCATCCTGGGGAACCCGGTGGAGCGGGGCAAGCGACAGTGTCTGGGGATCGCCAGTTTTGATGTCGATGCCCGTATCGTCAATCCGGGCACGCTGGAGGAGCTACCTCAGGGGGAGACCGGGGAGATTGTTCTGCACGGTCCCCAGGTGATGCGGGAGTACTGGCACAACCCCGAAGCCACAGAGAAGACGTTTCTGGAGCGGGATGGCAAGCACTTCCTGCGCACCGGAGATCTGGGCTACATGGACGAAGAGGGTTATTTTTTCATGGTGGATCGTCTCAAGCGGATGATCAATGCCTCTGGCTTCAAAGTCTGGCCGGCCGAGGTAGAAAGCATTATGTATAGCCACCCCGACATCCATGAAGCCTGCGTCATCGGTATACCCGACACCAAAAGGGGAGAAACGGCCAAGGCCCTCGTGGTCCTGAAACCGAGTGCCAGCGTAGCTCTTACCGGTGACGATATTATTGCCTGGTGCAAACAGAATATGGCGGCTTACAAAGTGCCGACGGCTGTTGAGATCATCGACGAGCTACCCAAGTCCGGTACCGGCAAGATCAACTGGCGTCAGCTTCAGGAAGCCGCCCGGGCAGAGGCTTTCTGACATGGCCAGACTGCATGAAGGTGAGCCTGTGTTTGTTCCTGGCAGTGGCGGAATAACCCATCCCCTGGAAAGGGTGCCCGATTATGGTGAGTTGGTGGAGATTGCTCCGAATGTCTTCTGGAGCAGAATCCCTATGCCCGGAAAGCTGGATCACATTAACATCTGGCTGTTGAGGGATGATGACGGCGTGTCGGTGATTGATACCGGGATGTATACCGCAGAAGCGGAATCTGCCTGGACCTCGTTGATTAGGCAAATCCCGGGGCACTCGGTCATTGACCGGGTATTCGTTACGCATATGCACCCTGACCACGTTGGTATGGCAGGCTGGCTTGCCGATCTCCAGCCCGCGCAATTCTGGATGACCCGCATGGAATACATGACTTGCCGGATCCTGGAAGCGCAGTCCCATGATGACAAGGTGCCGGAGGACTTCACCAGTTTTCATCGCAGCGCCGGGTGGCCTGCTGCCGCGATCCGGAGTTATAGCGGTCATTACGGCAATTTCGGAAAACGGGTCTTCCCACTGCCCAGGGCATACCATCGCCTGGAACATGGGCAGAGCCATGAGATTGGCGGGCACAATTGGCGGGTTGTGGTAGGCAGCGGGCATTCGCCGGAGCATGCCTGTTTCTATTGTGAGGAACTGAAGCTGCTGATTTCTGGTGATCAGGTGCTGCCGAGGATTTCCTCCAATGTGTCCGTCACCCCGATGGAGCCACTCGCCAATCCCATGGCCGATTGGCTGGCGTCTCTTCGTTGGTTGAAAGAGGAAATTCCCAATGATGTTCTGGTGTTACCCGCTCACCAGGAATGTTTTGTCGGGTTACATGAACGCATTGATGCCCTGATTGCCGAGCAGGAGCGTTCCTTTGCAGTGCTCCGGAAGTCACTCAGGGAAAGTTCCAAGCGGGTGGTGGATCTGTTCGGACTGTTATTTTCCAGACCGATAGCCGAAGACGATCCGTTGATCTTCAGTCTGGCCACGGGCGAAGCCCAGGCGTGCCTGAACTACCTGTGGGAGACCAGTGAAGTGACCTGCTCTGTCGATTCGCAGGGTGTGTGCTGGTATCGGGCCGCCTAGAACGACGGTTTGTTTAATCAATCCACCCCGCACAATCTTGTACTACGGAGGCCGCTATGGCACTTGATCGCGATACTCTCAATCAGTTTGTAGACACCGTGCGGCGGTACGTGCGTGATCGCCTGATTCCGCTGGAAATGCAGGTTGCGGAGGAAGACCGGATCCCTGAAGACGTCATTGACGAAATGAAGGACATGGGATTGTTCGGGCTTTCCATACCGGAGGAATTCGGAGGCCTTGGGCTGACCATGAGCGAAGAAGTCGCGGTGATTCAGGAAATGGGGTACACATCGCCGGTGTTCCGTTCGATGTTTGGAACCAATGTCGGCATTGGTTCCCAAGGCATTGTTATTGATGGTACCCAGGAGCAAAAAGCAAGGTATCTGCCGTTGATGGCCAGTGGCGAGCTGATTGGTTCGTTTGCCCTGACGGAGCCGGATGCCGGGTCCGATGCTGGCTCGGTCGCGACCACCGCCCGTCTTGATGGTGACCATTACATCATCAATGGTAACAAGCGCTACATCACCAATGCGCCCAGGGCTGGCGTGTTCACGGTGATGGCCCGTACGGGCACCCGTGAAGAAGGTGGCCGTGGGGTGTCGGCATTTCTGGTGGACGCCAACCTTCCGGGTATCTCCCTTGGTAAGCCAGACAAGAAGATGGGCCAAAAAGGGGCTCATACCTGTGACGTGATTTTCGAGAACGTCCGGGTACCGGCCGAGGCGTTGATTGGCGGTGTGGAAGGGCAGGGATTCAAGACTGCGATGAAAGTGCTGGATCGCGGCCGTCTGCACATTAGCGCCCTGAGCGTCGGAACCGCCAAGCGTCTGATCGATGAAAGCGTGACATACGCTTTGCAGCGCAAGCAGTTCGGAACGGAGATCGCCAACTTTCAGCTGGTGCAGGCCATGCTTGCCGACAGTCAGACGGAATATTACGCCGGCAAATGCATGGTTGAAGAGACCGCGCGCTCCTGCGATGCCGGGGAGCCGGCGCCCATGAATGCGGCGAGTTGCAAGCTCTATTGCACCGAGATGGTTGGCCGGGTTGCGGATCGCGCGGTGCAGATTCACGGCGGCGCGGGGTACGTCAGCGAATATTGTGTCGAACGTTTCTATCGCGACGTTCGCCTGTTCCGCCTATATGAGGGTACGTCGCAGATCCAGCAACTGGTTATAGCAAAGCATATGCTTCGCAATATGGGCTGAAATCCTGGGCCACCACAGTATCTTGAACGGTCAATAAACAACAAAGCCCGCTAGAAGCGGGCTAAGTTATTGAATTCGTGGTGCCCGGAGGCGGAATCGAACCACCGACACGGGGATTTTCAATCCCCTGCTCTACCGACTGAGCTATCCGGGCGCGTTGCGGTACTGCTGTGCAACGGGGCGCTATTAAACCGGTTTAGGTTGCCTGAGTCAAGGCCGTTCCGGGAAAATTTTCATAGGCGCTTCCGCAGGTTGGGGGCGCCTACTTCTCCGGCGGTACGTACCCCTCGGCCTTGTCGAACGGCTCGTTGTTGAAGAAGCGTTCCATCTGTGCCTGCAGGTACTTGCGGGTGTTGGGGTCCATCAGGCTCAGGTGCTTTTCGTTGATCAGCATGGTCTGCTGGGCCTGCCATTCTTCCCAAGCCTTCTTGCTGATGTTCTCGTAGAGGTCTTCGCCTTTCTTGCCTGGCATGGGGGGAAAGTCCAGGCCTTCGAGTTCTTCCTGGTATTTACGACAGAATACGGTGCGGCTCATGTCTGCTCCTGTTTGGAGGTCGTGTTGCTGAATCTGCAGGGATGATAACAGATCAAAGCAGAACGGTTTGTTCCGGCGCTGTTAGCAGGGTACGGATGGGGGCTGGCAGGCCCAGGGAGAGGGCTTGGTCCCGGTGGATCCATTGGTGGTTCTCTGCGTCGTTAACTCGCGCGGGGCTGTGGACGGTCAGCCGTGCCGGCTGGATGTGCAGGTGGTAGTGGCTGAAGGTGTGGCGGAATCCGCTGGTGAGCTCCGGTTCACCGCAGTTGAAGCCGAAGGCCTGTTCGCAGGCGTCTGGCAGTTCCTCCGGGCTGTAGGCCGGGTCCAGTTCCGGCAGGCTCCAGAGCCCGCCCCAGATGCCGCTGGGTGGCCTGCGTTCCAGCAGGATACGCCCTTCGTGGTCTTCCAGTATCACCATCCAGGTGGTTTTCTCGGGCTTGGCTTTCTTGGGCTTGGAGGCGGGGTAGAGGCTGGTTTCGCCTTTGGCGTAGGCTTCGCACCCGGCCTGTAGAGGGCAGCTTTCGCACGCCGGGCGGCTGCGGGTGCACACCATGGCGCCCAGGTCCATGATGGCCTGGGTATAGTCGCGGATGCGTTCGTCGGGCGTGTGCTCCTCCGCACGCTCCCAGAGTTGGTGCAGTACGCTGGTTTTGCCGGGCCAGCCCGCAATGGCGTGGTAGCGGGCCAGGACTCGTTTTACGTTGCCGTCCAGTATGGCGGCCCGTTGCTGGTAGGCCTGGGCGAGGATGGCCGCAGCGGTCGAGCGGCCAATGCCGGGCAGAGTCTGGAGTTGTTCCAGGTCCCTGGGGAATTGCCCATCGTGTTTCTCAACCACTTGCTGGGCCGCCTTTTGCAGGTTGCGGGCACGGGCGTAGTAACCAAGGCCGGACCAGTGGCTGAGCACATCGTCCACCGGCGCGGAGGCCAGCGCCTTCACATCCGGAAAGCGCTGCATGAAGGCTTCGAAGTAGGGGATAACGGTAGTGACCTGGGTCTGCTGCAGCATGATTTCCGAAACCCATACGCGGTATGGGTTGCGGTCATGGTGCCAGGGCAGGTCGTGCCTGCCGTTTTCGTCGTACCAGGCCAGCAGCTTGTTGGCAAAACCGTCGCTCATTGTCCGAATAGGCCCTTGAGGGCGTCTTTTACCTGCTCGCCGCCTTGCTCGCCCAGCTTTTCCTTCAGTTTCTCGGAAACCTTTTCTTCGGCTTTGGCTTTTGCCTCGTCCACTTCTTCACGGGCTTTTGCTTTCGCGGCGTTGGCGGCGATGGTTTTCAGGGTGTCGCGGAAGCGGGAGCCGTCAAAGGAGCAGAGGCCAGCCGGGTCTTCGGCGAAGTCGCCACGGCACTCAACGGGAATCACAACGTCTTCCACATACTCCGTCACCCGGCAGGCTTCGTCCCGGTGGATTTCACCGACGATGCGCAGGCCAATTTCATAATCGAGGTTGGAGGCGGCCAGGTCCACGGTGCCGTCGCCTTCCAGTCTCATGCCGGCGAGGGCAGCCACCAGGTCAGTGTTGTTCAGGGTGTTGCCGTCAATCTTCAGAGTGCCTTTCATATCGTTGAACGGGGTGCTGGTGCCCCAATCCGAGGTGCTAAGGCTTTCCTGGTTGACCATGGCAATTCCCTGGCAGGCCATGCGGGTGAGGTTCATGCGGGTGAATTCGCCCTCCGCCAGGTTGAAGTTGATCTCGCCGCCGGCATTGTTGCGCAGGGCGGAGATACGGTTGCCGGTAGTATTCACATCCGCGGACAGGTTCGCGCCACCAGCGAGCATATCCACTTCGGCAAGGTCGGTCAGCAGCGGCAGGGTCTGCACGTTGTTGACTTTTGAGCTTATGGCCCACTTCGGATTGTCGGTGCGGGCGTCCAGGGTTACTTTGGCGCCGAAGGAGCCGTCGTACAGCTTGCCGCTGAAGTCCTGCACTTCCAGTACCCCGTTGCGTGCGGTGATCACCGATTTGATCTCCTTGATGGTGAGGTTGCTGACAATCAGCTCACCCAAGCCAAGGTTAATGTCCAGCACCAGTGATCGCAGGGTTTCCAGTGGCAGCAGGTCGCCTTCTTCCGCTGACCCGCCCCCTTGTGGTGCTTCCTCGGTGGCGGCTTCTTCATCGCTGGCGGGAGGAAGGTAACGGTCAGCGTTGATGGCATCGCCCTGCAGGTTCAGGCCAATGGCGCTGTTGGCCAAGGCATAGCTGGCGCTACCCTGGAAAGTGGTGTCGTCCAGGCTGATGGTCAGGTCGCTCAGTTCCACCGTGCCGGCAGGGCCGCCGATGTTGGTTGAGAAGGCAATGGCCTTCATCACTTCTGGGTCTTCCGTTTCAATCGCCGGTTGGCCCAGGGCGGCCAGCAGGGCTTTGAGGGAGAACTCGTCGATGCTGAGGCTTCCCTCGAGTTTCGGCTTGTCACCAAAACCGTTAACCGTCAGATCTGTGTTCAGTGTCAGGTCTGCCAGGCTGGCGGTAAAGCCGTTGAGGGTCGCGGTTTCGTTCTCCAGGTTGGCTTCCAGGGAGCCAGCGAGCTCGGCACGTACGGATTCGCCACCAAAGGGCTCGCCACTCATGTCAAAGACGGCTTCCAGTCCGGATACGCCAAATTCGTTAAGCGCTTCATTCGCCGCCAGTCGGGCACTGATGTCACCCTGCACTTCAAACTGGGGCTGGTTGGTGGCAAACCGGAAGGCAACATTCAATGGGAAGCTGGAGCCCAGGGTGATTTCGCTGGCGGTAACGGTGAAATCCTCAAGGGTAAAAGCCTGGCCTGTGCCCTTGTCTTCATAGTGGACGCGGGCATTATTGATTTCCACGCTCTCCACGTTGAAATTCAGGGGCTCGCCGCCGGTGCTCTCTTCCGCTGTTTCTTCAGCGGCTTCGGCCGACGCGGGCTCTTCCTGCTGTGGCTGTTCTTCGCCTTCCGGCATAATCCGGGTCCAGTTACCGGTACCGTCCTCGTTAACGGACAGGTTGGCGTCCAGTCCGCTCAGCAGGAAGGTGTCGACCCGGGGCGACATGGTCACCAGGGACCAGAAGCTGACCTGTGCCACCAGTTGGTCAAGGCGAACCAGTCGCTCGTCTTCCAGGGTTGCCTCAACGTCATTGAGCTCCAGCCCCAACGGAATGAAGGACCAGCCGATATCCCCCGCCAGGATCAGGTCGAGGTTGGTTTTGTCTTCAACCACTTTCTCTATTTGTGGCTTGTAGGTGTTCGGGTCAATGACGGCTACCGCAATAGCGACGGCAGCAACCGCAAGAATGAGCAGGCCAACAATGGCGAGAGCCACATAACGAACAGCTTTCATGATTCTGGCATCCTTCCGTTAATTCGTGTCCGGTGACTGGGCTTTTGATTAGCCCAAGGATACCCCAGGGGTAACAAAATAAAAGCCTGAGTGTATGACAATACGTTAGTGATCAGCCAAAATAGACACCTTATTTTCGCACAACAACATAAAGCGCATCTTACAACGATAAAAAGGAGCAAGCAGTGGCTATTACTGTCTCTATAGAGCTGAACCGGGAACTGGACCTGCCCGCCGGATACGACGAAGTATTCGGGCTGCTGGCGGATGTTCCGGCATCGGCAAGCCATTTTCCCAAGGTGCACAACCTGGTGGACCTGGGTGACAACACCTACCGCTGGGAGATGGAAAAGGTAGGCGTGGATAAGCATGCCATCCAGTCCATCTACGCGTGCAAGTATTTCGCCGACAAGGACAACGGTAAGATCACCTGGGAGCCGGTCAAAGGCGAGGGCAACGGTGTAGTAAAAGGCTCCTGGACCCTAAAGGCGAAAGACGACAGCACCACCTCGGTGAAATTCCAGACCAGCGCCGAACTGACGGTGCCGCTGCCGAGCCTGCTGAAGCTGGCCATCAGCCCGGTAATCAAGCATGAGTTCAACAGCCTGGTGGATACCTACATGAACAACCTGAAAAAAGCGTTCTGATGCCTGCGGCTATCGTTGTCATAAAGGCCATTGCGGGACGCGGAGAGCGATAGAAGGTATAATGCGCGCAGACACTTTTCCGGCATGTGCCGATTGATGACTTTGGAGTCCCCATGGCCGAACGCAAGGCTCGGGTAGAAAGAAATACCCTGGAAACACAGATCACCGTTGAAATCGATCTCGACGGCACCGGCAAGTCCAGCTTCGACACTGGTGTGCCCTTCCTTGAGCACATGATGGACCAGATTGCCCGCCACGGGCTGGTGGATCTGAACATCGTCTCCAAGGGTGACCTGCACATTGACGACCACCACACCGTGGAAGACATCGGCATCACCCTGGGCCAGGCCTTCAAACAGGCGGTGGGCGACAAGAAGGGTATCCGCCGCTATGGCCACGCCTACGTGCCGCTGGACGAAGCGCTGTCCCGCGTGGTGATCGACCTGTCCGGCCGCCCCGGCCTGCTGATGGATGTGCCCTACACCCGTGGCGCTGTCGGTGGCTTTGACGTGGACCTGTTTGCGGAGTTCTTTCAGGGCTTTGTAAACCACTCCATGGTCACCCTGCACATCGACAACCTGAAGGGCAAGAACACCCATCACCAGATCGAAACCGTGTTCAAGGCCTTCGGTCGCGCCCTGCGCATGGCCATCGAAATGGACGAGCGCATGGCGGGTATCACACCGTCCACCAAGGGGTCGCTGTAAGCGGCCCCAGAGTTCAAGATTGAAACCACGATTCAGGAAGTCTCTCTTCAGATGAAAACCGTTGCCATTATCGATTACGGCATGGGCAATCTTCACTCTGCCAAGAAGGCAGTAGAGCACGTAGCCCCGGGTACCACCGTACTGGTCACCGACAACGCTGACAAAATCCGTGAAGCCGACCGGGTGATCTTGCCCGGTGTTGGGGCAATCCGTGACTGCATGGCGGAAATCCGCCGCTTGGGTATCGACACTCTGGTGCGCGAGGTGTCGCAGGATCGACCGTTCCTGGGCATCTGTGTTGGTATGCAGGCAATTATGTCCCGTAGCGAAGAAAACGGCGGTGTTGATTGCATTGGCCTATTTCCATCAGAAGTGCGGTATTTCGGTGAAAACCTCGTGGAAAACGGCGAGCGCCTGAAAGTGCCCCACATGGGCTGGAACGAGGTATACCAGACCATCGAACATCCGCTTTGGCATAACATCGCAGACGGCGATCGTTTCTATTTTGTGCACAGCTATTACGTGGAAGCCGAAGGCAATGATGACATCGCCGGTCGCAGCCATTATGGAGTCGATTTGGCTGCGACTGTGGCAAAAGACAACATTTTCGCAGCACAGTTCCACCCGGAAAAAAGCGCAAGGGCGGGGCTGCAGTTACTGAAAAATTTCACAAACTGGACCGGAAAAAGCTAGCAGGCAAATAGTAAAGTAGTGCTTCGCCGGAGCGGAGGCCCTGTTCGGGGACGTCAAAAACATGGATGTTTTTGTCGAGCGTACACGGACGTATCAACAGCGTGCCCCGAACAGGGCCTCCGCTCCGGCGGGGCACGGGCGATCAAACTCCACTGCTGGCAGCAAGCCAAAACCAGTCCAAAGGAAAAGAAAACATGCTGATCATCCCGGCCATAGACCTTAAAGACGGCAAGTGCGTAAGACTACGCCAGGGCCGCATGGACGACTCCACCGTGTTCGGTGACGACCCCGTAGATATGGCAACCCGCTGGGTTGAAGCCGGCGCCCGCCGCCTGCACCTGGTGGACCTGAACGGCGCCTTCGCCGGCGAACCCGTCAACGGCGAAATCGTCCAGGCCATCGCCCGTAAATACCCGGACCTGCCCATCCAGATCGGTGGCGGCATCCGCTCCGCCGAGACCATTGAGGCCTACCTCAAAGCTGGCGTGCAATGGGTCATCATTGGCACCAAAGCCGTCAAGGAACCGGAATTCGTCACTGAGATGTGCAAGAAATTCCCGGGCCATATCATTGTAGGCCTCGATGCCAAAGACGGTCGTGTTGCCACCGATGGCTGGGCGGAAGTGTCGGAAGTGATGGCAACCGATTTGGCCAGACGTTTTGCCAATGATGGCGTTGAGGCCATCGTCTACACGGATATCAGTCGCGATGGCATGATGCAGGGTGTTAACGTGGAAGCCACGGCGGCGCTGGCGGAAGAAGGCGGCATCCCTGTCATCGCCTCCGGCGGCGTCACCAATATGGATGACCTCAAGCGCCTGGCCACCGTGGCCGACAAGGGCATTCTCGGCGCCATCACCGGCCGTGCCATCTACGAAGGCACACTGGACGTAGCCGAAGCCCAGGCTTTCTGCGACAGCCTGAAGGGGTAAGACGAATCATGGCTCTGGCAAAACGCATCATCCCCTGCCTCGACGTCGACAAAGGCCGCGTTGTAAAAGGCGTGAACTTTGTTGATATCCGCGACGCCGGCGACCCGGTGGAAGTGGCCCGCAAATACAACGAACAGGGCGCCGACGAAATTACCTTCCTGGACATTACCGCCAGCCATGAAAGCCGCGATACCACCTATGAAACCGTGGAGCGCATGGCTGCGGAAGTATTCATTCCGCTGACAGTTGGTGGCGGTGTGCGCACCGTTGAGGACATTCGCAAGCTCCTGAATGCCGGCGCAGACAAGGTGTCCATCAACACCGCTGCGGTGTTCAACCCGGAATTCGTCCGCGAAGCCGCTGGCCGTTTTGGCAGCCAGTGCATTGTAGTAGCCATTGATGCCAAGCGTGTCAGTGGGGAAGGTGAAGAACCGCGCTGGGAGATTTTCACCCACGGTGGCCGTAAGCCTACAGGGCTCGATGCCGTGGAGTGGGCCCGCAAGATGACCGCCATGGGCGCCGGAGAGTTGCTGCTGACCAGCATGGACCGGGACGGTACCAAGGTCGGATTTGATCTGGGGCTGACTCGGGCGATCAGTGACGCGGTGTCGGTGCCGGTGATTGCTTCAGGTGGTGTGGGTGAGCTTCAGCATTTGGCGGATGGTGTGACCGAAGGGCGTGCGGATGCGGTGCTGGCTGCTTCTATCTTTCACTTTGGGCAGCATACGATTCCGGAGGCCAAGGCGTTTATGAAGGCTCAGGGGATTGTGGTTCGGGATTAGGTTGGCAGTTGGTTTGTCGGATTACGGCTTTGGCTAATCCGACCTACTTTGATTTGCTAATGTGGGCCGGATTGCCCGTTTCTCTCCCTCTGCAAACATCGGCCGGTTGCCATTCCTCATGGCCCACACGCCGCTGACGGTGGCTACGGCAATGCCCTGTTCGTCCAGCTCCGGCAATCGCTTTTCAAGATAATCCACGGTTACCTTGTGCGGGTGGCCGATGCCGATGGCGCTGCCATTTTCCTTTGCCCGTTTGATGAGAAGTTGGAACTGCCGGTCCACGAATTCTTCCGTTTGCTCGTGATCCAGGAACACATCCCGGGTGAGGGTGGGGATTTGATAGGCGGCGGCTACTTCGCCGGCGATGGATGAGGCGATAGTGCGGCTGTCCACGAAATAGACCGGGTAGTGGTCCAGTTCGGACATGACCCAGTCCATGGCCTCTAGCTGTTGGGTCAGCAGGCTGCCCATGTGATTGTTCACGCCCTGGACATGGGGAATGGATTGCAGGGCCCGGCGCAGGGTTGAGGCCATGCTGTTCTTGTCCATGTCCGGGCTCAGGCCGCCAGGGCCCAGGCCGAGATTGCGGGTGTTGGCCATGGGCGCGTGTAGCATGATTTCCTTGTGCTTTCGGTGCGCCAGCTCTGCCAACCTGTTGGTATGCCTGCGGTAGGGCAGGAAAGCCAGGGTAATGGGCTGGTCCAGGGCGATCAGTCGTTCCCCCTCAGCCAGGTTGTGCCCCATGTCATCGATAATGATGGCAATGGTGGGCGGAACCCGCTGGTCGTTTTCCCCGGCAACAACCGGGGAAACGGCCAGTGCGGCTGCAATCAGCGTAGCTAGAACTTTCAATCCGCGCTTCCCTGTTCGGGCTTGTTGCGATTGCCGAGAATGCCCAGGCCTTTCAGAAGGTTCAGAGCGGAGCGTAGCTGGAAGTCCCTGCTTGCAGGTGAGGTGTTCTTGTTCTGCTCTGTTTCCTCCGTTTTCTGGGTTCCGCCCTGGCTTTCATCCTGGCCTTCAAGGTGGCCGCTGAGGTCCGCCTCGGTGAAGAACGGCTGGCTGTCCAGCTCGGTAAACTGTGCCGGCTTCACTTCAATATCCGGTTTGATGCCCTTGGCCTGGATGGAACGGCCGTCCGGAGTGTAGTAGCGCGCAGTAGTCATCTTGATGGCGTGGGTTTCGTCAAGCGGAATAACGGTCTGGACGCTGCCCTTGCCAAACGACTGGGTGCCCATCACCACCGCTCGCTGGTGGTCCTGCAGCGCACCGGCGAGGATTTCCGAGGCGGAGGCAGAGCCGCCGTTGATCAGGACCACGATGGGGGTGTCGGGCATCACCTCGCCCGGTTTGGCATTGAAGCGCAGGCGTGAGCTCTGGATGCGGCCCTCGGTATAAACGATCAGGCCTTCATCCAGCAGAGCATCGGCGGACTCTACCGCAGCTTGCAGGATACCGCCTGGGTTGTTACGCAGGTCAATAACCAGGCCGTCCAGTTCGCTGCCATGCTCCTCTTCGAGGGCTTTAAGTGCCTTGGTAAACTGGGCCCCGGTATCCGCCTGGAACTGGGTAATCCGTACATAGCCATAGCCGTTCTCGATAATGCGGGACTTGATGCTGGTGACCTTGATAATGTCCCGTTCCACATCAATCTCGATCGGTGCCGATTCCCCCTCGCGCATAATGGTGAGGGTAAGGACGGTTCCCGGCTTGCCGCGCATCAGTTTGACGGCTTCTTCCAACGACATGCCCTTGACCGGCTGGTCACCCAGTTTGATGATCAGGTCGCCTGCCTGCACACCAGCCTTCTGGGCAGGGGTGTCGTCGATGGGCGAGATAACCTTCACAAAACCATCTTCCATGCCCACTTCAATACCCAGGCCACCGAACTCGCCAGAGGTGCTTTCTTCAAGCTGTTCGTAGTCCTTCGGGGCCAGGTAGGTGGAATGGGGGTCCAGGTCCGAGAGCATGCCTTTAATGGCGCTTTCGAGAAGCTGGCTGTCGTCAACCTCTTCCACGTAGGCGTCCTTGATGCGGCCAAACACTTCAGCGAATTTGCGAAGGTCGTCCAGGGGCAGTTGCTCTTCCGGATCAGGCAGTTGTATTTCCACCTGTTCCCCGTGCTGGATACCTTCGAGCAGGCGCCGGGTTTCCTCATCGGCTTCCTGGGCGTGAACAAGGCCGGGCAAGGCGGTTAAGCAGGTAGCAAGGGCGAGTGCGCGTGTGGTTGCGGCGTGGTGTAAACTTCTTACCCGTCTCATTCACATGTCCTGTGTTGTTCCGATGGCTGGTTTGTTCCTGAGCATTGCCGGACAGTATGGCGTTACCGGGCTGATTTGTCAGCCCTTTAGGGTAGCACGATCAGGCTCAGCGGTTGCCCAACCAGCGCAGCGGGTTGTCCGGCTTACCGTTGTGGCGAACTTCGAAATACACCGCGGGTTCATCAGTGCCACCTGTGCGGCCGGCCTGGGCAATGGCTTCCCCTGCCTCGACCCAGTCTCCGGGGCTTGTGAACAGGCTGCTGCTATGGCCATAGAGGGTCATGTATCCATCGCCGTGGTCGAGGATGGTGATCAGGCCGAACCCACGCAGCCAGTTGGCAAAGACGACGCGGCCATAATGAACCGCTTTTACGTCGCTTCCATCAGCGGTGTTGATCAGCAGGCCGTTGTAACTGAGTTTGCCGCTGGCATAGCTGTCGCCGAAGCTGCTGGCAATCTTGCCTTCCGCTGGCCAGGGCAGCTTGTCCCTGAGTGATCCGAACGGGTCTGATTCATTGGGGGTGGGAATACTGGCAATGGCTTCTTCCACCTCTTTCAGCAGTTTTTCCAGCCGTTTGCGGTCCGCTTCCAGCTCCTTGCGCTCGTCTCGGCGATCGCTGATGTCTGCTTCCAGGGCTGCCAGGGTCTGTTCCCGCTCTTTTTTGCTGCTGCTGAGTTTTTGCTGACGGTCGGCGACGTTTTCTTCCAGTTCCGCCAGCCGCAGCCGCCCGGCCTTGACCTGCTTCCGGGTTTCTTTCAGTTGGCGGAGATTGGCGGCGAACGCTTCGAGGCGGTCAATGGTGTCCCGGCTGAGGTACTCGTAGTAGGTCATGGTGCGGGCGATCTTGTCCGGGTCAATCTCGTTGAGCAGGACTTTCACGGCAGGGGCGTCGCCTTCCATCCAGGCGGCGCGGATCTGCATCTTCAGGCTGTCGCGCTGGCTTTCCAGTACACGGGTGAGCTCGGCCTCTTCCTCGCCCAGTTCGGTCAGGCGCTGTTGCTGTTCCCTGGCCTGTTCCCGGAGTTCGCGGCGTTCGCGGGTGAGCCGTCCGATTTCCTGCTCGATACCGGAAAGCTGGCGCTCCAGTGACGAGCGGTCTTCTTCGGCATCGGCCAGCCACTCGTCAATGTCGGCGATCTCTTCCTTGAGGTCTTCGATCTGGCCAGGTGTAACCTGTTGCTCCGCCAGTGCTGGCGTGGCGACTGCAAGCAGTGCCAGCACCAGCCACAGTCGCGCAATCAACCGATCTCCACCAGGCTGTGCCCGGTCATTTCGGCCGGTTGTTTCAGGCTCATCAGGCTCAGCAGGGTGGGTGCCACATCGCTGAGGCTGCCGTCGTCTTTGAGGGACACCTTGCGGGGGCCAACGTAGATCAGCGGCACCGGGCCAATGGTATGGGCGGTATGCACCTGACCGGAATTGGGGTCGGTCATCTGCTCGCAGTTACCATGGTCCGCAGTGATCAGCGCTTCGCCGCCAACTTCTTCCAGTGCTTCGGTAATACGGGCAACGCACTGGTCGATGCATTCTGCGGCCTTGATGGCGGCATCCAGTTTGCCGGTATGGCCCACCATATCGCCGTTGGCGTAGTTGCAGACCACCAGGTCGTACTTGCCACTCTTGATGGCTTCCACCAGTTTGTCGGTGACCTCGGGCGCGCTCATTTCCGGCTGCAGGTCGTAGGTGGCAACCTTGGGGGAGGGCACCAGGATGCGGTCTTCGCCCTCGAATGGGGTTTCCAGGCCACCATTGAAGAAGAAGGTGACGTGGGCGTATTTTTCGGTTTCAGCAATTCGCAGCTGGGTTTTTCCGAGGTTGGAAACGTATTCGCCGAGGCCGTTGGTCAGTTGTTCCGGCGGGTAGGCGCAGGATGTTTTAATGTCGGCCGCGTACTCCGTCAGCATCACGAAGTCCGCCAGTTCCGGGTGCTTGCGGCGATCAAAACCGTCGAAGTCCTTTTCCACGAAGCAGCGGGTCATCTCCCGGGCACGGTCGGCACGGAAGTTCATGAATATCACGATGTCGCCGTCGTTGATGGTGGCTTCCGTATCGCCGCTGGTTTTTATGCGGGTGGCCTTCACAAACTCGTCGTTCTCACCGCGCTCGTAGGCCTGTTCCAGTGCGGTTACCGGGTCGGCGAAGGTGAACTCTGCTTCACCCAGGGTCATGACGTTGTAGGCTTCTTCCACACGGTCCCAGCGATTGTCGCGGTCCATGGCGTAGTAGCGGCCAACAATAGAGGCAACGCGGCCCACACCGAGGTTTTTCAGCTTGGAGGCGGCTTTCTCAAGTGATGCTTTTGCGCTGCGGGGTGGCATGTCGCGGCCATCCAGGAAGGCGTGGATATAGACTTCTTTCGCGCCGCGTTTCGCCGCCATTTCAGCGGCAGCCAGTATGTGGTCCTCGTGGCTGTGAACGCCGCCGGGAGAGAGCAGGCCCATCAGGTGTACCGCGCGGTCGCTGCCCACAGCCTTGTCGATGGCGGCGCAGAGCGCTGGGTTTTCCGTAAAAGTACCTTCTTCCACATCTTTGTCGATGCGCGTCAGGCTCTGGTAAACCACTCGTCCGGCGCCCAGGTTCATGTGGCCAACTTCGGAGTTGCCCATCTGTCCCTGGGGCAGGCCGACAAACATTCCGGATGTATTAATGAGCGTTTTCGGCTGATTTTTCCAGAGCTTATCCCAACATGGCGTGTTGGCATTGCTGATGGCGTTGTCTTCAGCCGGGTCGCGGTGGCCCCAGCCATCAAGAATGATCAGTGCGGTAGGCTTACGCGTGGCAGTCATCACTTAATCCGATGGTAGTTTGGTAAATTTACTAAAACGAACATCGATTCTAAACATTTTCGCACCTGCCGGCCAGTTTCGTTACCTTCTGTCCGTGGGGAAGGGTGTGTATAATCCCGCCACAAACTATTCAGCAAGGTGTTTTCATGGAAAGGGTGTTCGAGTTCGCGGTTAACCATTACATTCTGGTGTCTCTGTTTGTCGCTTTCCTGCTGGCCATACTTGTGCTCGAGTCACGCCGTGGCGGCAAGAAAATTTCGGCGCAGGGAGCCGTGAACCTGATTAACCGTGACGAAGCTGTCGTCGTCGATATCCGTGACCGCAAGGATTTTAACGAGGGCCGGATTACCGGTGCAATCAATATTCCCCTTAATAGTATCAAAAGCCGTGCGTCAGAACTGAAGAAGTTCAAGGACAAGCAGATTATCGTGGCGGACAAGATGGGCCAACATTCGGCGATGGCGGTCAAGCAGCTGAATGCGGAAGGCTACACCAACGTGGTTCGCCTGGATGGTGGCGTTGCCGACTGGAAAGGCAACAACCTGCCGCTGGTGAAGAAGTAACGGCCCTGCGGGGCCTTGAACTGAACGGTAAACTGTCGCACTGTTTCACATAAGCGGGCGGAGCCAGGCACTACACTGTTCCGGCAGCATTAACATAACAACGGGCCCTGGTTGCCCCTACCGAGAACGAAAGGATTGAACATGGCTGAAAATCAGCAGGCCGCAGCAGGCAACGAAAACCAGACTCAACCCCAGTTTGCGCTCCAGCGTATTTACGTGAAGGATTTGTCGTTTGAGTCTCCCAATTCCCCGGCGGTCTTTCAGGACCAGTGGAAGCCGCAGGTCAATCTGGACCTGAACACCTCCCATAACAAGGTCAGCGACAACCAGTATGAAGTTGTGCTGTCCCTGACGGTGACGGCAAAAGTTGATGACAAGGTTGCCTACATCGTCGAGATCCAGCAGGCAGGTGTCTTCCTGGTGAAGGGAATTGAAGGCCCGCAACTTGGCCAGATGCTGGGCGCCTATTGCCCGAACATCCTGTTCCCCTATGCGCGGGAAGCCATTGATGGTGTGGTCGGCAAGGGCAGCTTCCCGGCGCTGATGCTGGCGCCGGTTAACTTCGACGCGATATACGCCCAGGCACTGAAGCGCAAGCAGGAAGAAGCCGCCGGAGAGGCGAAGGAAGAGCAGACTCACTGATACTGCTCGCGCCCATACGGTGACAAAAGCCCCGCCAACTGTTCAGGTTGGCGGGGCTTTTTATTGGACGGCCTCCGGCCCGATGCCGTCAGTGATTATCCGGTCCAGATCGCCGGATGCCTTCATGGATTCCAGAGCCCGGGAGAGGCAGGGGATGTCGTCTTTCCGGGACTTATGCACCCAGTGGTATATGGGCGCTTTCAGCAGCGGTTTGCCAATTGACAGCCGTGGGTTCTTGCGTTTGGCGGCCAGGGCGTCCCATTCCAGGGTCAGTGCCACGTCAATCCTCCCGCGCTCCAGCAGGTTGATTAACTGAAAGGTATCGCTGGTGGCAACTTGCGTGACATCCTCGGGCAAAACCGAGGCTATCATCCGGTAGCCGTTGAGAAAGCCAATCCGTTTTCCCTCCAGCGAGGCTTCTGAATGTTTGGGGTCGCCGTTAAGAATCACCGAAACCAGGCGGGCCTCATCAATAGGGGTATCAAGGGGGAGTAAGGGAGCGTTTTCCTTCACTGCCATGGGAATGCGGGCGAGTTCGCCGTCTGATTGGCCTTTCTCCGCCATAAGCACGGCCCTTGCGGCCGGAACGTCCAGGTAACGTATGTCCAGCCCGCAGCTGTCATAGAGTTGCCTGACGATTTGTTTGCCAAGTACCACAGAGACTTCTGAGGTCGTAGAGGGCGTGGTGATTACCCGGGTGTCCTGCGCATCATCATTGGACCAGGCATCGCCTGCTATCAGTATGAGTACGAGGGTTAAAACGGGCCATCTCGGGTAATGATGATTACTGCGCCCCTTCAAAACCAAACTGCCTCCATGCTTCATAAACCACCAGTGCCACCGTGTTGGACAGGTTCAGGCTGCGACTCTCCGGGCGCATGGGCACTCTCAGGCGATGCGGCTCCGGCATGGCGTCGCGGATGTCTGACGGTAGCCCGCGGGTTTCGGGGCCGAACATCAGGTAGTCGCCGCTCTGGTATGTGACTTCATGATAACCACGACTGCCTTTGGTGGTCAGCCCGAAAAGCCTTAAAGGTTGTTCAGTGTCCAGAAAGGCCTGGTAGTCCGGATGCACTGTTACCGTGGCGTATTCGCTGTAGTCCAGGCCAGCCCGCCGCATCTGCTTGTCTTCCAGGGTAAAGCCCAGGGGTTCAATCAGATGCAGCCGGCAGCCGGTGTTGGCACAGAGCCTGATGATATTGCCGGTGTTCGGCGGTATCTCGGGCTCGAATAACACCACGTTCAGCATTACGTGATCAGCGTTCCACGGCCAAGGCAACACCCATGCCGCCGCCAATACACAGGGTTGCCAGACCCTTCTTCGCGTCCCGGCGGGCCATCTCATGCAGCAGGCTGACCAGGATCCGGCAACCGGACGCCCCGATGGGGTGGCCCAGCGCAATGGCACCGCCGTTCACGTTGACCTTCGCTGTGTCCCAGCCCAGGTCCCGGTTGACGGAAATGGCCTGGGCCGCGAAGGCCTCGTTGGCTTCCACAAGGTCCAGATCGTCTACTGACCAGCCAGCCAATTTCAGGCAGCGCTGGCTGGCCGGAATCGGGCCGGTGCCCATAATCGTGGGATCGACACCCGCATTGGCATGGGCCCTGATGGTGACCAATGGCGCTAGCCCCAGCTCTTTGGCCTTGTCGGCGCTGCAGACAATCACCGCAGCCGCGCCGTCATTCAGGGAAGACGCATTGCCGGCGGTGACGGTTCCATCTTTTTTGAACGCACCGCGAAGTTTGCCCAGGCTTTCGGTGGTAACACCCGCGCGTGGGCCCTCGTCCCTGTTCACGATCAGCGGGTCGCCCTTGCGCTGGGGAATGGTGATAGGAACAATCTGGCTGTCGAAGTAACCGGCGTCTATTGCGGCGGCGGCTTTCTGCTGGGAGGCTGCGGCAAATTCATCCTGCTCTTCGCGGGTGATGCCGTATTTCTCCACGATATTTTCCGCAGTCACGCCCATATGGTAATCGTTGAAGGCATCCCATAGGCCGTCGGAAATCATGGTGTCCACCATGTTCCAGTTGCCCATGCGCTGGCCGTTGCGGCTGTTGGGTAGCACGTGTGGTGCCTGGCTCATGCTTTCCTGGCCGCCGGCGATCATCAGCTCGGCGTCGCCGCAACGGATGGCCTGCACAGCCATGTGCACAGCCTTGAGGCCGGAGCCGCACACCTTGTTGATGGTCATGGCGGGTACCGAGGCGGGAATGCCCGCATTGATGGATGCCTGGCGTGCCGGGTTCTGGCCGCAGCCGGCTGTCAGCACCTGGCCCAGAACCACCTCGTTGACCTGGTCGGCGACAACGCCGGACTCTTCCAGCAGGGCCTTGATAACAGCGCTGCCGAGCTGATCGGCACGAAGGCTGGAAAGCCCTCCGCCGAAGCTGCCGACGGCGGTACGTTTGGCGGCTACGATAACAACATCACGCATGGGTTCTCTCCGGTTGTCAGGCAGGTTTGAAAAGCTGCATGCATTGTATCGGAAAGCCGGGGTAGGCCAAAGCGAGCGGGGGTAATCCGCTTACATATTGAGGCTGCGGCCGCCATCCACCGACAGGATCTGGCCGGTTACAAAAGGGGCATCACACAGGAAGAAGGCAATAGCGCCGGCGATGTCATCCGGTGAGCCGGTGCGGGCCAGGGGCGTTTTTGCCAGAATGCTTAGCTGATAATTCTCGTCGATGGTGGCCTCGCCCTCGGGCCACAGTATGGCTCCCGGGGAAACGCCATTAACGCGTACCTCCGGAGCCAGGTCTTTGGCCCAGGACCGCGTTAATGATGCCAGGCCGGATTTGCTGGCGCAGTACAGCGGATGGTTGGCCAGCGGGCGCTGGCTGTAGATGTCGATCATATTAACGATGGTGCCCCGGGATTTCTTGAGGGCGGGCAGGCAAGCCTGGCCAAGAAAAAAGGGCGCCCGCAGGTTGGTGTTCATGATGGTGTTCCAGTCGTCGGCGCTGGCCTCCGGGGTCGGGGTGGGGTAGAACACCGAGGCGTTGTTCACCAGGCCATCAAGCCGACCCCAGGCGGAGACGGCCTGGTTCGCCAGGATTTTTGTCTGGCCCGGGCTGGAGAGATCAGCCTGGATAATGACGGCGGAATCCGGCCTGATGTTGTTCAGCTCATTACGAAGGGCACTGGCTTCAATTTCCCGCGAGCGGTAGTGAATCACCAGGTTCCAGCCGCGCTGGTGGAGGTGTCTGGCGATGTGGGCACCCAGCCGGTGTGCCGCTCCGGTGATAAGTACTACAGGTGTTGGTGATGCCATGAGGTACCTTACTGTGTCTGGTTGAGTGCAGAGATACGCCGCAACCGCTCGTTGCGGATTGCTTCGCCCAGCTCTTTTCCCTTGAAGCCCTGTTCCATCAGTGTTTTTGCCTGAACGCCGGTAGCCGCGTGTTGCGCTGATTCCAGCCAGCCCAGTTTTACCTGTTCCGGGTCAGGGAGGGCGCATTTCAGGGCGCTGAGGAGTTCGGCAAACCGGTCCGAACGGCGCCAGACATCGGCTTCATCCAGAACCCCCAACAGCGTTTCCGCCTTGCCGGCTTTCATGGCACGGATCTGTGGTATCAGGCTGGTGGTGAGGCGGGCCAGGTCCTGGCAGCCGTTAGGGGCTTTCAGCTGTGCGGCCCGATTGACCGCTTCGGCAGGCTTCAGTGGCGACATCAATGCGGCGAAACGGGTATCGGTTCCGCTGTTACCACGGTGCGCACAACGTAGGGCACCGATGGCCGCTGAGAAGGTGTCGCCCTGCTCCAGTTCCGGAATGATGGTTGCCAGGGCCCCGCAGTCACGCAGGACCTCAAAGAAGGTGCCGGGTTCGTTCTCATGGAGCGCCCGCTGGATTTCCTGCCAGACCCTTTCCGGGACCAGGTGATCAACTTCGCCGTCGTCGACCATTTGTCGCATCAGTGCCATGGTTGAATCCGCCACGCTGAAACCCTGGGGCTGCAGGCGGGCAGCGAAGCGCGCCGTGCGCAGGATGCGCAGCGGGTCTTCGGCGAAGGCCTCGGATACGTGTCGCAGTTTGCGGCCGCGGAGGTCATCACGACCGCCAAAGGGGTCCACAATCTCGCCTGCGGTGGACTTCGCCATGGCGTTGATGGTCAGGTCGCGGCGTTTCAGGTCCGCCTCCAGGGTAACGTCCGGGGCGCTGTAGACGGTAAAGCCGTGGTAGCCCCGGCCCTGTTTCCGCTCCGTTCGTGCCAGTGCGTATTCTTCCCGGGACTTCGGGTGCAGGAACACGGGGAAATCCGCGCCCACCTGTTTGAAACCCCGTTGGAGCATTTCTTCCGGTGTAGCACCGGTGACCACCCAGTCCCGGTCTTTCACCGGCAGGCCAAGAAGTTCATCACGTACTGCGCCGCCAACCAGGTAGGTTTTCATGGATCGGGAATGGCTCCTTGTGGGATGGTGATCCGGGGATTATCAGGGTAAGGGGGGTTGCAGGCAAACCGGCTGCCCACAAAAAAGCCCGGCGCGGGGCCGGGCATTCGGGGATTGCCTTTCGGGTCAGCTCAGAACGCAGCACCAAGCTCAATGGCTGCACCGAGATCGGCATCGCTGACCAGGGCGCCGATATCAAGACGGGCGCCGAACGGTGACAGGCCGATACCGGCCGTGAACTGGGTGTCTTCCTCAATACCGTCGTTGTCGTCGTTGCTGGCCAGGTTCTGGCGCACGCCGAAGCGCAGCTGAGCGTAACGGAAGGCATCGAATTCCGCGCCGAGGGCAGCCCACTGGGTGTCATCCTCGTAGCCGAAGGCTTCCTTCTTGGTCAGGTCCACCTCAGCGGTCAGTACGTGGAAGTCACCTTTGTGCGCGATGCCGACGGTTGCCATCGGGTTGAGCTCAAGGGTCCGCTCTTCTTCGTCGGGGCGGCTGGCGGCGGAATCCAGCTCCATCGGAATCAGGTTCTTGACTACGACACCGGCGTTCCATTGGTTATGGGAACCGAACGCATAGGCCGCACCAACGTCCAGGTTGAATCCGCTCTTGTCGGTCTGGTACTCGTCACTGTCGAAGTCATCGTCTTCGAAGCCGGAAACGGTCTCGGTGTACTGGAAGGTGCGAAGCTGGACGTATTTTGGTGATACGCCGAGATGCAGCCTGGATTCGTTCTGCAGGTCGATCGATGTGGCGATGGAAAGGCCAACCTCGGCAACGGCAGACGCAAGAATGCGGCCCCGGGATTCCAGGTCACGATCCAGGTCGGCGGCGATCAGTTCCGGAATGGTTGCGTTTTCCAGATCAGCCAGGAACTGCTCGTCGTCCTCGTCGAACTCGCCACGTACGGTGGCCCGGACATTGCCATTGGTGAAGAAGCCAACCGCGAAAGAGTCGGTCGGTACAGCCAGTGCGATGCCCAGGCCACCATCAATCCTGACCGTGTCGCGGTCGAAGTTGTTCAGTTGCCGTCTCAGGTCGCCGGCCGCTTGCTGTGCATCCTGCGGATTGGAGGTTTTGTCCAGTTCTTCGAAGCGGTCGATGGTGTCCTGAATGTCATCGATCTGGTCGATGGTTTCTTCCTCGTCAGCAAACCGTGCGTTGACGGAAGGAAGGATCAGGCCAAAGTCGTCGGACCAGTCGTGATGGTCTGCTGCCATCATGGCCGGGTTGGAGGCGCCGGCTGCTGCCGGGTGGGCAACGGCAACCCCGGTGCCGCCCATGGCAAAGGAGCGTGAGGGCATAAAGGTTTGCGGGCTGGCCATGGCAGAGGTTGTCGCGATGGAAAGGCCGATGGCCATTGAAAGCTTGGTCAGACGGTTTTCGGTCATGATGGGTCCTGATGACGCAATGATATTATTTGATTAAAGATGACGTGCAGTTCAGGTTAATTCAGTTGCTGCCGCGACTCACCGGTGATGCGGTAACGGTTTGTTTTCGGACTGTAAATGGCGGTGGATTATTGCCGCATTTCGGGCGCTGAACGACTGAAAAAGGGAGCTGGATTATGAATTTCAGCCAGTTACAAAGGTTGGCGTGAATTTTTCATGGGTGAGGTAACTTGATGTTTTTCGGAGAACCAACATGACCCTGCGGTGGATACTGATACCTGCATTGGTGGTGACATTGATCGGCTGCGCTCCGGTAGGCCAGCACCGTAATTCCGGTGCAGCGCAGCAACAAACAGAGCTCGACCCCATAACGGTGCGGGTGAGCGGGTTCGGCACCTATGAAGAGGTGTCCAAGGACCGACTGAATACCCGGAAACGCCTGCTGGCCCGGCGTGCCTCCCAGTTGGACGCCTACCGAAATCTGGCGGAGCGGGTCTATGGCACGGTAATCTACGGCAGCTCGACGGTGAATGACTTCGTGCTTCAGAACGACATGTTCCGCACTTATGTGGATAGCTATATTCGTGGCGCCAAGATGGTCGCGGTGAACGAACACAGTGACGGCGTGGTGGAGACCGTGATGGAACTCAAGTTGGAGCCCAGGTTCCGTGCCTGTGTCTCCCGCGTTTCCGACACGGAAGTGCAGGACCTTTGCCCGATTCCGATGCCAAGGGGCAACGACAGCGCCGGTGATATCCAGAGCCGGGGCGTTGACTCCCTTTACTACCTCGATTGAGAGACCGATTTGCGATGAAGTTGGCTATTTCCATTGTCACAGCGCTGCTTTTGCTGGTATCCGCCGGCGCCCAGGCCGTTGTGCTGGAGGGCGTCGGACATGCGACCATCCATAATAATGATGTCGACAGCGCCCGGCAGGAAGCCAAAAAGGCGGCGCTGCGGGATGTATCCCTGCAGTATGAGACCAGGATCAGCAGCCGGGATACCATGGAGAACGGCGTGGTAACCGAATCCCGCCTGCAGGTGGCGTCATCCGCGCGGGCAAAATCAGTGGAAGTGGTGGATGAGTACCGCCGGGGGAATCTGTTGCGCGTGACGGTTCGCGCGGATATGTCCGCGAGTGGTCAATGCCAGGCCGGCGAGGCGTCAGAGCTCCGCAAACGCGTTGCCGTGACCGGCTTTCCAATGGTCTACCCGGACCAGGCCAGGATCGGCCGTATTGACGACGCCGGCGAAATCTTGCCGCAACTGCTGCAGGCTGATCTCAGGGAAAGCGGCAATCTCCAGGTTTTCGGTGCCACCACTCAGAGTCTGTTCGGTGATCTTCTGAATGCGCCGACACAGCAGAAATTCAATAACCGCCTCACCAACGTGATTGAGGTGGCGCGGGAACTGGGCGTGCAGTTTGTGGTTGCAGGCGTAATTCGTGATGTGGGCGTGTCCGACCCGGACGCCTGGGGCAGTTCCATTATCGACCGCATGCAGCGGGTGATTGGCGCGGTAAACCAGAACCGGCGATTTGTGGCAGACCTGATGATTTACGACGGCTTCAGCGGATCACCCATCTACCAGCAGCGCTTCGCGACTGAAGCCCGCTGGGACGCGGGCCCAGGTTCCTCTGACGGGTTCGGATCGGCCGGGTTCCAGGAAACCAGCTATGGCCGTGCGGTTGGCGGCCTGATGGACGACATGACCTCCGCCGTGAACAGTGCTCTGGCGTGCCAGCCTTTTATTACGCGGGTAACCCGTGTGGACGGCAACAAGGTGACGCTGGATTCCGGGGCCACCGCCGGGCTGCGGCCGGGTGATGAACTGAAACTCTACCGCAGCAACAGCTTCTTCGACTCACCCGGGGCCACTCCGGAACTTGTGGACAGCCGCACCACCATGACGGTGAACAATGTTCACCCGGATTTCAGCAACGGCAGCATTCCCATCTATGGCGGGCAGATCAATATCCAGCGGGATGATGTGGCGATAGTCTGGTAGGGAACGTCAGGCTGCGGCGGTTTCCGCCGCAACGTCCCGGATCTTTCCAACCATGGCGCGAAGGCCGTTACCCCGGGTTGGGGAGATGTGGCGGAACAGGTCCAACTGCTCGAAAAGCTCGTCGATATCCGTGGCCAGCAGATCCCTGGGGGATTTGCCGTTCAGTGCCACCAGGATGATGGCGGCAAGGCCGCGAACAATGATGGCATCGGAATCAATCAGCAGGTACAGCTTGCCGCTTTGTTCATCGTAATAGTGAATCAGCCATACCTGGCTCTGGCAGCCATGCACGTAATTCTCTTCCGTACGCTCGTCATCCGGGAATGGCGGTAGCTGCTTGCCCAGGTCGATGATGAACGCGTAGCGCTCTTCCCAGTCGTCCAGGAATTCGAAGCCATCAACCACGTCTTCCAGGGTTGTGTCTTTGCCCAGCGGGTTGTTGATAAATTCCTGTTCAGAGGCGGTCATTACAGCATCCCCAGTTCAAGCTTGGCTTCGTCGGTGAGCATGTCGTTGTTCCAGGGCGGGTCGAACGTCAGTTCAACCGTTACCTTGTCGACATTGGGCACATGCTCAAGCTTGGTCTTGACGTCTTCAGTGATCACCGGGCCCATGCCGCAACCGGCGGCGGTGAGGGTCATCTTGACGTAAACATGGTTGCCGTCTTCAGTGCCGTTCTGGACTTCGCACTCGTAAATCAGGCCCAGGTCCACCACGTTCACCGGAATCTCCGGGTCGTAACAGTTGCGCATGGCTTCCCAGACCTGGTTTTCGTTCACGGTGCCGTCTTCGGGGGTGTCAAAGCTGCTTTCCAGGGGCTTCTTGCCCAGCGCGTCGGCGTTGTGGCCTTCAATGCGAGCGAGGTTGCCATTCACGGCAACGGTAAAGCTGCCGCCCAATGACTGTGTGATGGTCACGAAGGTATCCGACGGAATCATGATTTCCGTTCCGGTGGGCACCAGTCGTGCCTCCACTTCGCGTTTGGTCAGGACCACTTCCCGTTCTTGCATGCCTTTTGGGGCCTCGTTTTCTCTGTCTTTTGTCGGATTGCGCTTCGCTTAATCCGACCTACATTGGTCAGTCTTGTAGGTCGGATTAGGCGAAGCCGTAATCCGACACTAGGGTTTCAGGCAACGGCTTCAGGCAACCGTAAAACTCTCCCCACAACCGCATTCAGCGGTCGCGTTCGGATTCCGGAACTGGAACAGGGAATTCACCCCTTCCGTCACAAAATCAATCTCAATGCCATTCACCAGCGGCAGGTGTTCTTCCTTCACGAAGACATCCACACCGTCGATGTGAAATACCTTGTCGTCCGTAGCGGCTTCTTCCACCCACTGGGTTTCATACTTGAAGCCCGAACAGCCACTTTTCTTGATGGCCAGGCGGATACCTTTCGCCTCGGGCTTCTTGTCCAGTTGTTTGCGTACGTGTTTCACCGCGGTTGGCGTCATGGTGACGGCCACGGTTGGTGTGAAGACTTCGGCTGTCATGTTTCCACCTCCATCAGGCAAACAGACGCTGAATTTTCTGCAGGGCAGTGAATAATTGTTCCACTTCCTCCAGTGTATTATAAAACGCAAAGGATGCCCTGGCTGTACCGGGAACCCCGTAAAAGTCCATCAACGGCATGGCGCAATGGTGGCCGGTACGGATCGCGATGCCCTGCTGATCCAGCAATGTGCCTATATCACTGGGGTGCAGGCCGGCGATTTTAAAGGACATGACCGGCATTTTGTTGCTGGCGGTACCAATGACTTCCATGCCCGGAACGGTCGCCACCAACTCGTTGGCACGTGTGAGAAGCGCGGCTTCCGCCGCCTCCATGCCCTTGCGGTCCAGGCTCGCCACGTAGTCGATGGCCGCTCCCAGACCAATAGCCTCGGCAACCGGCGGTGTGCCGGCCTCGAATTTGTAGGGCAGCACGTTCCAGGTGGTGCGTTCGAAGGACACCCGCTCGATCATCTCACCGCCGCCCTGGAACGGCGGTATTTCCTCAAGCAACTGGGCCTTGCCGTAAAGCACGCCAACGCCTGTCGGCCCGAACATTTTGTGGGACGAGAACACATAGAAATCACAGCCCAGTGCCTGCACATCCGGCTGGAAGTGCGGTACTGCCTGGGCGCCGTCGATCACGGTAATCACGCCGTGGGCCTTGGCCCGCTCAATCAGCGGGGCAATCGGATTCACCGTGCCCAGTACGTTGGAGACATGAGTCAGTGCCAGTACCCGGGTGCGATCACCAAGCAGACTGTTGAACGAGTCCAGGTCCAACTCACCCTGCGGGGTGACCTGCACGGGAACCACTTTCGCACCCGTGCGTTCGGCCACCATCTGCCAGGGCACGATGTTGGCGTGGTGCTCCATATGGCTGACGAGAATCTCGTCGCCCGGCTTCAGGCGACGGGCCAGGCCGTTGGCCACCACGTTGATGGCTTCGGTGGTGCCCCGCGTCCAGATGATCTCGCGGGTGCTGTCGGCGTTCAGGAAGGCACGAACTTTCTCGCGAGCACCTTCGAATGCGCTGGTAGCACGGTCTCCTAACGTGTGGGCGCCCCGGTGTACGTTGGAGTGCATTTCCCGGTAATAGCGATCCATGGCGTCCAGCACGGCGATGGGCTTCTGTGACGAAGCGCCGTTGTCCAGATACACAAGGGGCTTGCCGTTGATCTGCTGATCAAGGATCGGAAAGTCCCGGCGGATGGCTTCGACGTCAAACGCCGCTGTGCCAGCCTTGTTTGCCATGGAAAGGTCTGTCATAACCGGTCAGGCCTCCTGAAACGTCTGGTCAAAAAAATCATTCAGCCGGAGCTGGGCAGCATCTTTGACTGCCTGAACCGGAATCTGTTCAACAAGTTCGTTAATGAAGGCCATAGTCAAAAGGGTATTGGCCTCTCGGCGCCCGATACCACGGGAAACCAGGTAGAACAGGGATATCTTGTCTAACTGACCAATAGTGGCGCCGTGGGCACACTTGACGTCGTCCGCGTAAATTTCCAGCTCGGGCTTGGTGTCGATCTCGGCACCGGTGGAGAGCAACAGGTTCTTGTTGTTCATGTTCGCGTTCGACTTCTGGGCATCCTCATGAATATGGATGCGACCATTGAACACAGCGTGGGACTCGTCCGCCGCGATGTTGCGATAGGTTTCCTCGCTGTTGCAGTGGGCGGCCACGTGCTCGATGGACGTATGGTTGTCGTAGTGCTGCTTGCCCTGGGTAACAACCACGCCGTTCAATTTGCACTCGCCACCTTCGCCTTCCAGGCGAACCATCAGGTCGTGGCGACGCAGTGGTCCGCCAAAGCCTACACAATGGCTCTCAAAGCGGGAGTTGGAAGCCTGGCGAACACCGGTGGCACCAATATGTTGTACATTCTCGCCTTCCATCACCAACCGCACATTCGTGACCTGGGCTCCGTCTCCCAGTACGAATTCGGTAACGGTATCCACCATGACCGGTTCTGCGCCACTGGAGAGGTATTCCTCTACCACAGTGATCTGGCTGTGACGCGCAGCATCCACGTAGATGCGGGGATAGGCAGAGCCTGAGGCGGTGCCGGTTACTTCGTGCACGATGAACAGCGGCTGGTCGAGAACGGCCTCTTTGTCCAGTTGGATGTACAGGCCGTCTTCAAATCGCGCCGAGTTCAACCTGGCCATTTGTACCGCACGGGTGTCGAGGGTGTTGTCCAGGCGTTCGGCGAGGCCGGCTGCCTCGTCGTCGTCCAGGTCGGCGAAGCGCTGAATGCGGATGCCGTCGAGGTCCGGAAAATCCGAGGCTTCCGGAATCATCACGCCGTTGTGGAAGACCACCCGGTAACCCGGAAGAGAAAGACTAAGGCCGTCCTTGCCGGTCGCGGGCAGGGTTGAGGCCAGTTCGTCAGACAGCTTCAGGTGCCGGCTGGAGTACTTCCAGTTCTCGGTCTTGCGGGTTGGCAATGGCATATCCACCAGTGCCGTACCCCGTTGTTCGCGCAGCTCAAGCAGCGGTGCTGGCAGTGACTGCCCGCCCGGCTCAAGGAAGGCGCTGGAAAGCGTTGGTGCTGGTTTCATTCCACGGCCTCCTTAGCTGGCTGCACTGGGAGTGGCTTCTTCGTCTTTCACGCCGAGCCAGCCGTAACCGCGCTCTTCCAGCTCAAGGGCCAGCTCGCGCCCACCGGACTTGACGATTTTGCCACCGGCAAGAACATGTACGTGGTCCGGCACGATGTGATTCAGCAGCCGCTGGTAGTGAGTCACCATCAGGATGGCGCGGTCTTTCGCACGCAGTGCGTTGACGCCCTTGGAAACCACCTGCAGGGCGTCGATATCAAGCCCTGAGTCGGTCTCATCCAGAATCGCCAGTTTGGGCTGGAGCAACAGGGCCTGGAGAATCTCGTTACGCTTCTTCTCGCCGCCGGAGAAGCCTTCGTTAACCCCGCGCTTGAGGAAGGCGGGATCAAGATCGACCTGCTTTGAAACCTCCTTCGCCAGCTTCATGAACTCAGCCGCGTTCATCTCCGGCTCGCCACGGTGTGTGCGCATGGCGTTAACGGCGGTGCGCAGGAACTGAAGGTTGCTGACACCGGGGATCTCCACCGGATACTGGAACGCCAGGAAAATGCCTTCGCGGGCGCGCTCTTCGGTTTCCAGGTCCAGCAGGTTCTCGCCGTTCAGGGTAATTTCGCCTTCGGTCACCTCAAACGTCTCATTGCCTGCAAGCACCTGGGACAGGGTACTCTTACCTGAGCCATTCGGGCCCATAATGGCATGGACTTCCCCGGCCTTGATTTCCAGGTTGATGCCCTTGAGGATTTCTTCCCCCTCAACGGATGCGTGCAGGTTTTTGATGCTCAGCATTTATGGCTTCTCTCTTCCTGATGTCTGAATTCTTGTGCCTTGGGCTGACTTCCAACTGTGGGGGAGTCAGCCCTCGGGCAGGCCCTTCCGGGATACGCTGTGAATACGTCCATGTACGCTCGACAAAAACATCCATGTTTTTGACGATCCCGGAAGGGCCTGACCGATGGCTTCCGCATACTTTTGTGTTTGCCGTCCGAAGCGAATTAACGTGCTTCGGCAGACTGATCTGTATTCGTGCCCGTTCAAAGTCCGGGTCAGTGATCAGGTTGGCTGTTCCGAAACCCTAAAAAACAAGGATGTTTTTTAGGAGCCTACATGGACGTATTCACGGCGTGTTTCGGAACAGCCAACCTGCTCGCTGACCTCCACCTGAATCGGAGGGGCAGAAGTCAGCAGGCCAGTCAGTTAACCAACAGACCCCTCAAGACTAACCTCAAGCAACTTGCCAGCCTCAACGGCGAACTCCATCGGCAGCTCCTTGAACACCTCTTTACAGAAGCCGTTCACAATCATGGAAACGGCCTGCTCAGGGTCGATACCGCGCTGGCGGCAGAGGAACATCTGCTCATCGCTGACCTTGGAGGTAGTCGCCTCGTGCTCGACGATGGCCGACTTGTTCTTGCTCTCGATGTACGGGAAGGTGTGGGCGCCGCAGCGGTCGCCGATCAGCAGCGAATCACACTGGGTATAGTTGCGCGCACCTTCCGCACCCGGGCCGAACTTCACCAGACCGCGATAGGCGTTGGAGCTTCTACCAGCGGAAATACCCTTGGAGATGATGGTGCTGGAAGTATTCTTGCCCAGGTGAATCATCTTGGTGCCAGTGTCGGCCTGCTGGTAGTTGTTGGTCAGCGCCACCGAGTAGAACTCGCCCACGCTGTTGTCACCACGCAGCACGCAGCTGGGATACTTCCAGGTAACGGCTGAACCGGTCTCGACCTGGGTCCAGGAGATCTTGGAGTTCTTGCCGATGGCGGCGCCACGCTTGGTGACGAAGTTGAAAATGCCGCCCTTGCCGTTCTCGTCGCCCGGATACCAGTTCTGGACGGTGGAATATTTGATCTGCGCATCGTCCAGGGCTACCAGTTCAACCACCGCGGCGTGGAGTTGGTTCTCGTCCCGCATAGGGGCGGTGCAGCCTTCCAGGTAGCTTACGTAGCTGCTGTCTTCGGCAATGATCAGGGTGCGCTCGAACTGGCCGGTGTTGGCCGCGTTGATGCGGAAGTAGGTGGACAATTCCATGGGGCAGCGCACGCCCTTGGGCACGTAAACAAAGGTGCCGTCGGAGAAGACTGCAGAGTTCAGGCCGGCGAAGAAGTTGTCGCCAGCGGGAACCACGGACCCCAAATACTTTTTGACCAGTTCCGGGTAGTCCTGGATGGCCTCGGATATGGAGCAGAAAATCACACCGGCCTTGGCCAGTGGTTCCTTGAAAGTGGTGGCCACGGAAACGGAATCGAATACGGCGTCAACGGCCACACCTGCCAGCTTTTCACGCTCGTGCAGGGGGATGCCCAGTTTCTCGTAGGTTCTGAGCAGTTCCGGGTCCACTTCGTCCAGGCTCTGGGGCATGTCTTCCGGGCGCTTGGGCGCGGAGTAGTAGGAGATCGAGTTGTAGTCGACCTTGGGATAACCCACGTGGGCCCAGTCCGGCTCGTCCATTTCCAGCCAGCGACGGTAGGCTTTCAGGCGCCATTCCAGCATCCATTCCGGCTCTTTCTTGATACCGGAAAGGCGGGCAATGACGTCTTCGTTCAGGCCGGGTTCGAACGTGTCGGATTCGATGTCTGTTACGAAACCGTGTTCGTATTCCCGTTTGATCAGCTCGTTCACCTCTTTGTCGGTGGTCGCCATGATCGTCGCTCCGTATTCTCTCATCTCGGGCCTTGCAGCCCCTGGTGTCGCCGGTAGTCTCGTGCAGGGCTGCCTGGCGGATGTCATAAGTTCAGGTGTTGCAGTGGTCGTCCATCTTGTGGGTACGCCCTGCAATCGGTTTTTGGGTGACGGATTTGGTGTTGCCCGGTTGATAACCAAGGGCAAAATCCGTTTCTTCTGGTGAGCGAGTATACAATACCAGAGTAAAATAGTCAGGTATTAAATTGCGCGTGTCGTGATTATACCTTAATCGGTCGTTGGGGCACTAAGGGGATGGCATCAGGCGGGGCTGGCTCCCAAAACACGCCGTGAACCCATCCATGGGGGCTCGGCATTGCCATCCCTGGCAATGCACGGTTTTGGGAGCCAGCCCCGCCTGATGCCTTCGACTAATTGCTGGTCTCCACAAACTCAAAAGCTGCTACGTAGATGATGGCAGGATTCGGGTCAGGTAACTGAAATCAAGCGAATCAGGCAGCGAGTCGGGTTTGGGGATGCGAGCGATATGGCCGCTACCTGGCGCGTATCCCATTGTCTCACCGTTGTGGTCTTCCATGGTTTCGGCGCTGAACCGCAAGTTGCCGGCTGAGGTGATCAATTCCAGCGAGTCACCGGGGGCGAATTTGTTTTTCACGTCGATGGTCAGCCATCGGTCATCCACGTCAGTGATAGTGCCGACCACCTGCTGAGTGCCGTTCAGGGAGGAGCCCTGTTCGTAGTTCTGGTATTCCTGGGACACGTGGCGGCGGAGGAAGCCTTCGGTGTAGCCGCGGTTTGAGAGGGCTTCCAGTTGGTTCATCAGGTTGATGTCAAAGGATTTGCCTTCTGCGTCGGCGCCATAGGCAAAGGCGGTTTCAAGGTGTTCGGCGGTGCCGGCAGGGGCGAGCAGCTCTGGGGTGTGCATTGGGGCTCCGAAAAGGCCATTGGTTTTGAAGAGTTGGGAGCGACCCATGTTGCCTCATCGGATGGTGTGTTCCCTTGATGCGGCTCAAGGTTGAGTGTGGTTATTTTCGGCTAACATGTGTACGCTGACGTCCGCGGGTGTTCGTTGCCTGCATTGAGATATCAGGAGACAGAAACATGCAATCAGATCCGATGGAGCCCCTCGCAGCGAAGGCCCCGTTCAGTGCGCGAGTGACTTCGTTGATTGCCGGACATCTGGAGCGTGGTCGGGTGGGGGTGGAAGCCGTTGCCTCCCAACTACACATGAGCCGGCATACGCTTCACAAGAGGCTGAAGGAAGAGAATCTGACCTTCGCTGCCCTGCTGGAAGAGATCCGGCGCGAGCGGGCGTTGGCCTACTTGAAGGACCGCAGCAAGTCCCTGGTGGAAATTGCCGAGCAACTGGGTTTTTCGGAGCTCAGTGCGTTCAGTCGCGCGTTCAAGCGCTGGATGGGTAAGTCTCCGGGTGCCTACCGCTCAAGGGCGGCTTAAGGAAGGGGTAGGCAACCGGGGCGGCGAATGCTTGCCCGCCCCGGTATTCCACTACCTGATGATCAGACTTTCTTGAAAATCAGGGTGCCGTTGGTGCCACCGAAGCCGAAGCTGTTGCTCATCACCAGGGGCAGGTCCACGTTGTCCTGCCGTTCCCGTACGATGGGGTAGCCTTCCGCGCCTTCATCCAGATTTTCGATGTTGGCGGACGGTGCAATGAAACCGTCCATCTGCATGATCAGGCTGTATATGGCTTCATGTACGCCGGCCGCACCCAAGGCATGGCCGCACAGGGGCTTGGTTGAGCTCAATGGCGGTATCTTGTCACCAAAGGTTTGCTTCAGCGCTTTCAGCTCGGTCACATCGCCGGCGGGCGTACTGGTGCCGTGGGTGTTGATGTAGCTGATCTCGCCGTCGACGTTCTTCATGGCCTGTTGCATGCAGCGAACAGCACCTTCGCCGCTGGGTGCCACCATGTCGGCGCCGTCAGACGTTGCGCCGAAGCCGACCAGTTCGGCAAGGATGGTGGCGCCACGTGCTTCCGCGTGTTCCAGGGCTTCCAGCACCAATACACCACCACCACCGGAGATTACGAAGCCGTCCCGGTCCTTGTCGTACGTGCGGGAGGCTCTTCCGGGGGTGTCGTTGTACTTGGTGGACAACGCGCCCATGGCGTCAAACATCAGGCTCAGGGTCCAGTGGATATCTTCACCACCACCGGCGAACATCACATCCTGGCGGCCGAGGGCAATCAGGTCGCCAGCGTGGCCGATGGAGTGAGCACTGGTGGCACAAGCTGAGGTAATACCGTAGTTAACGCCGGTAATACCGAAAGCCGTGGCCAGGGAGGCGTTGATGGCGCTGCCCATGGTGCGCGGCACCCGATATGGCCCAACCCGGCGGATGCCCTTGGCGCGATGGGTATCAATCGCATCCATCAACTCCACCGTTGAGGCACCACCGGCGCCCATAATCACGCCGGTTGAGTTGGCGCGGATCTGCTC
The DNA here is from genome assembly GCF_029207565.1 of Marinobacter iranensis. GTDB lineage: Bacteria > Pseudomonadota > Gammaproteobacteria > Pseudomonadales > Oleiphilaceae > Marinobacter > Marinobacter iranensis. Next base: position 500,703 of record NZ_JANCMW010000002.1, read on the forward strand.
ATCAGTCAGACCGGCCTGCTCAATGGCTTCCTTCATGGCCAGATAGGTATAGCCAGACGCGGGGCACATGAAGCGCATCAGTTTGCGGTCGATCAGCTCTGGCAGGTTCAGGTCGATCCGGCCGCACACATGGCTGCGCAGACCGTTGTCCTTGGCTTCCTGACTGAAGCCGATGCCAGGTATCGAATCCCGCAAAGACCGGGTCACTTCGTCTCGATTGGTTCCGAGGCTGGAGACAATCCCCATGCCTGTAATAACAACACGACGCATTTAATGGCTCCTAAAAGTCATCCGTAGAATTGAACATGCCAACCTTCAGATCTTTGGCGGTGTATATCTCGCGGCCGTCTACTTCCATGCGGGCATCGGCGATTGCCATGGTGAGCTTGCGGCGGATGACCCTTTTGATATCAAGGTGATAGCGCACAAGCTTATTGGTGGGTAGCACCTGGCCGGTAAACTTTACTTCGCCGCAACCAAGCGCGCGGCCCTTGCCTTCGCCCCCAGTGGCCGCCAGGAAAAAGCCCACCAGTTGCCACATGGCATCAAGGCCCAGGCAGCCGGGCATCACAGGGTCATCGACAAAATGAACCTTGAAGAACCACATGTCCGGGTTGATATCGAGCTCGGCCACCATGCTGCCTTTGCCGTAGAGTCCATCGGTTTCGCTGAAATGAGTCACACGGTCCATCATCAGCATTTCGTCGATGGGTAGCCGCATCTTTCCTGGAAAAAGTGTGCCGTGCCCGCAGGCGATCAAATCCGCCTTGTCAAAGTGATCGGGGGTCATAATGCCATTGTCCCTGTTACAAAATGGTTTCTTATACTTTAGCTGTTATTCCGGCTAAGGCTATTGACCATTGGTTGCAGTTTGCATGCGGGGACGACAATTTTGCGGCCGTTCTCATTCGGGGCGGGGCTAACCTTCCCTGCCATCCGGCCGTGGAGATGCCAGTATCCGGGTATAGCGGGCCAGGAAGACACCGAAAGCGAGCACCCATAGGAGGGAGCTTATACCCACACCCGCATGCCAGGGCATGACATCGAAAGCAGTCACTACACGCACAAGTGCCGCCAGGTGAATCATTACAAACGCCGTGACCATGCCTCGTGGCAGAATCAGGGGGCGGCCGGTGTGGCCCAGAGAAACCCGGGCAATAACGCCCAGAATCAGACAGCCAACGGCACCGGTGCCGGCCGCGTGTGTCCAGGCGCTGGCAGGCCAGCCCGCCAGAATGGAACCGGCGAGCAGAAGCAGTGCAACCGGCACCCAGAGAATGGACAGGTGCAGCACCCATAACAGTGGCTCTTTGCGAAACAGCCAGCCTTTCCAGCCAGCAAGCCGGACCACCATCAGTACGGCGGCGGTCATGGCGAGAACGGCTGTCACGGTTTGCCATCCGGACACCAGAGAGGCCACCAGCAGCGCCATGTTGAACAGCACGGCCATGTCCAGGGCCGGAACCGTCCTGACCTGCGAGGCATCCAGCCCCCGTTGACGGAGCCAGCCGGCGGAGAAGGCCGGGGTGATACGGCCGCCAATAATGCTGATCAGCGCCATTGCCATGATCAGGGCGCCATAGCTGAAGGCCGGGTCAAACCGGGTCGCAAAGCCGATCTGCATCAGCCAGAGCAATCCGAGGACCGCCAGGATCATTAATTGCCGTTTCTGTCTGGCATGCCATATGCGCCAGCCGGCATCCAGCATCACCAAAGGCAGGAAGGCGAGATTGACTCCGTGAACCAGCCAATCCGGCAGGCCCGCGCCAAATGCCAGTAACAGCCGCCCTGCAAGCCAGATGCCCCACAACATAACCAGGCGCAGGCCATGGGTCCGTTCGGTTTGGGTCCATACGCAGACGGCGGTCAGCAGAAAGCCGGCGATGGCAGCAGACAGAAAGCCGAACAGCATTTCATGCTGGTGCCAGAACAACCCCGGTATGGCCAGCGGCAACTGAATAGCGCCGCTGACCTGCAGTACCCACACCGGGATAGCAACCATGGCCAGTATGGTCATGGAGAGAAAGAAAATGCGGAACGGGTAGCCGAACAGCTGGCGGATGCTTGCGCCCCCGGCGGTGTCGGTTGTGGGAATAGCCTGCATGACAATGACTCCACTGGCTGCCTGAATATAACGTGTACATTAAATGAATGTTTATAGGAAGAACATACCCATCAGGCGGTACTTTTGCGTACAATGCCGCTATCGATCTGATTCCCAATGGATTAATTTATGAGTGGCTACCTGATTCTGAAAAGTGTCCATATGACCGCCGCCTACCTGACGGTGGTGTTGTTTGCTTTGCGCCTGCTTCTGGATGCCGTGGGAAAGCCCGACTGGCGTAAGACTCCGTTGCGCTGGATTCCCCATGCCAACGACACGGTGCTGCTGGCGGCGGCGATCAGCCTGCTGTTTGTAACGCCCTGGATGCCGTTTGTGCACGGATGGCTGACGGCGAAGATCTTCCTGTTGGTCGGCTACATTGTGGCTGGCGTGTTCGCTATGAAGGAAACCCGTAGCCTACAGGTACGGCTTATTGCTTCAGTATTGGCGCTGGTCCAGATCATGGCCATTTTCCACCTGGCTATGGCCAAACCCTTCTGACCCTTGTGCAGCCGGGGGTCAGCGGCCCCCGGACCTCTCCGATATCTGCTTTGTCAATTCCTGTAGCTGTTCCTGAACCGCTTTCAACTGGCGGGCAATCTCGTCGCGCTCGTCGTGGGCCTGTTGGGCCTGCTTGGCGTTTTGCTCCTCGCTCATTACTTCCAGAATTGCCCCGATCATCATGTTCAGAAATACGAACGCCGTCAGGAAGATGAACGTCAGGTAGTAGATCCAACTGAGCGGGTACTGCTCCATAGTGGCGTACATGACGTCCGTCCAGTCCTCGAACGTGGCTACCCGGAACAGGGTGAGCATGGCGATGGCGACATCGCCCCAAAGATTCTCATCTACGCTCGCGAAGAACATCGAGCCCATGGCGGCATAGATGTAGAAGATAATGAACATCAGCAGGGCGATGTAACCCATCCTGGGAATGGCTTTTAACAGCGAGTTGATCAGGAAGCGCAGTTCCGGCACCACTGAAATCAGCCGCAGCACCCTGAACACCCGCAACAGGCGGCCCAACAGAACGGCGTCGGAGTTGTCCAGCGGGACCAGGCTGCCAACCACCACCAGGGTGTCGAACAGGTTCCAGCCGTCCATCAGAAAGCGTTTCTTGTTGGGGCAGGCGGCAAACCGGAACAGAATTTCTATCAGGAAGAAGATGGTGATGGCATTGTCCATCACACTCAGCGAGCCCTCCACCAGCGAAGGCAGCTCATAGGTTTTGGCGCCAATCGTCAGGGCAGACAGGATGATGATGCCGATAACAACGCTCTGGAATATCCGGCTGGACTCAATGCGGCGCAGTTGCTCGAAGCCGGTTACAGGACTGGGTTGGGGTGACATGGAAAACAACAGCTCCATAAAGATCGCGGAGCCTGAATTCTAAAGGGAGTAGGCCGGGTTGGATAGCGCGAACTGTGTTTCAGGCGCTGGCGAGGATGATTCGCCACTGCTCTTCGGTGACCGGCATGACTGACAGGCGGTTGCCTCGCCTGATCAGCGGCAAGCCCTCCAGGCCCTGCATTGACTTGATGCCGTCCAATGGTATGAGGCGCTCGAGTTTTCTCACGAAAGCCATATCCACCGCCTGCCAGCGAGGATTTTCCCGTGTGCTTTTGGGATCATGATAGGGCGAATCGGCGCGGAACTGGGTGGGGTCCGGGTAACTTGATTTGACGACCCTCACGATCCCGGCAATACCAATATGCCTGCAACTGGAGTGGTACACAAAAACCTCATCGCCCTCCGACATCTCCTTCAGGAAATTGCGCGCCTGGTAATTGCGAACACCGTCCCAGGGAATGATCTGGTTTTCTGCCTTCGCAAAATCATCGATGCTGCATTCAGATGGTTCGGTTTTTACCAGCCACTTGGCCATTGGTGTGCCCCCGGACAATTCAAAGCTAGCATTATAGACAAGAAGCCCCCGTTTCGTAGGGGGCTTCATTGGCAGGGATCAACTTTGAACGGTTAGCCGTGTTTCAGGGGTAGCTGGTCGCCCGTTGATCTGGAGCCGTCACTGGGAGGTTTATTCAGCGGATAGAACAACTGAGGTGAAGCCAGTTCCGGCAAATCGGTCTTGGTTTCCCGGGCAGCCCATTCCACTCTTTCGGCAGTGCGGATGGCATAGTGCATCCAGGCCAGGGCGGCAGCGACAATCACGAACATCAGCATGAAGCTGCTTTGCCAGATTCCGGTGATGTCATTTAGCGCACCAAACATCAACGGTAGCAGGAATCCACCGAAACCGCCGATCATGCCGACAACGCCCCCGACCGCGCCAACATGGCTGGGGTAGTACACCGGAATATGCTTGTACACGGCGGCCTTTCCCAGCGACATAAAGAAGCCAAGCACAAAGGTGAGAACCACGAAGGGAATCACGCCCACCTCCAGGAAGAAGCGGATGTCGCCATCAATGCCGTGTACCACGTATTCGGTCGGTGGATAACTGAGCAGGAAGGTGCAGACCACGGATGCAATAAACGTCCAGTACATGACCCGGCGTGCACCGTAACGATCCGACATCCAGCCACCGAGAATTCGAAACAGGGAGGCGGGGATGGTATAGAGTGCGGCAATCATGCCCGCGGTTTTGATGTTCAGCCCGTAAACCCCGATGAGATAGTGGGGTAGCCACAAAGCCAGGGCTACAAAGGCGCCGAACACAAAGAAGTAATAGAGTGCAAAGCGCCACACCCGAAGGTCCTTCAGTGGCGCCATTTGTTCAAGGAAGGATTGTGATTGCTTGCTGGCGCGCTCCTTCGCCATAGGGTCTTCCTTTGCGAGGAGGATGAATAGCACTCCCATGACTGCCAGCACTGTTGCGTATACCTGTGCGGTGCCCTGCCACCCCAGAGCCACGAGCAGAAAGGGTGCGCCAAAATTGGTGACGGCGGCGCCCACATTGCCGGCTCCGAAGATGCCCAGCGCCGTGCCCTGGCGTTCCCGTTCAAACCAGGCGGCGGTGTAGGTGACGCCAACGATGAATGAGCCGCCGGCAAGGCCTACCCCAAGTGCTCCAACCAACAACATGAGGTAGCTGTTAGCGAAGGTTAGCAGGTAAACACAGGCGGACGTTGTCAGCATCAGCACACTAAAGACCCAACGGCCACCGTAGCGGTCCGTCCATATGCCCAGAAAAAGCCGGCTGATGGAGCCTGTCAGGATCGGTGTCGCCATTAACAGACCCAGTTCGGTATCCGACAGCCCGAATTCCTGGCGAATCCTGATGCCGATGATGGAAAAGATGGTCCAGACCGCAAAGCATAGCGTGAAGGCAAAGGTGGATATACCCAGGGCCCGGTACTGTTGTGGCTTCGTAACACTATTATCCATGATGAATTCCCTCTGGTGGCACAACAATAAAGTCGGCGTCACGGATTCTTGATGTAGGCGTTCTTTCGCAGATAGAACCACCAGTTCACCATCAGGCACACCGCGTAGAACACAGCAAAGCCGTACATGGCCACTTCCGGTGTGCCAGCCTGGATTTCCCGGCCCATCACCCTGGGCGCTATGAAAGCGCCATAGGCAGCGACGGCAGAGGTCCAGCCGAGCACCGGGCCTTTCTGCTGCTGGTCGAAGATCACACCTATGCTGCGGAAGGTGGAGCCATTACCTATCCCACTGGCGGCGAATAGAACGATGAACAGAATCAGGAACAGCGCGAAGTAGCTGTCGGGGTCTGTTGAGTTGTAGGCCAGCATCATCACGTAGCCCGTTGCCACCGAAGCCACCACCATGATCACCGAAATGATCTGGGTGACGATGGAGCCCCCCATCTTGTCGGAGATCCAGCCACCCACAGGGCGTATCAGGGCGCCCACGAAGGGGCCGATCCAGGCCCAGGTGAGAGCGCTGGGAGCATTCGGGTTGGTGACACGGGTGACGGTGCCGTCAGCGGCCACTTCCATCATGTTGCCGAAGATGACGCTGATGGACAGTGGCAGTGCCGCTGAGAAGCCAATGAATGAGCCGAAGGTGAGAATGTACAGCACGGTCATGGACCAGGTGTGCTTGTTACTGAAGATGGCAAACTGCTTCTGGATGTTGGGCTTGATGTCTCCCGGAATCAGGCGCAGGAGAACCAGTGTCAGGGCGATGGTGAGAGGTAACGCTAACCACATATTCAGGATGCCAAGCGCGTAAACCCCGACCAATGAAGTGGCAAGTCCGACTCCGTAAAGACCGATAATCTTGCCGAAAGCTGACACAGGGCTGCCAGGGTTCGGTGTAATGGTGCGCAGATTATTCATGCCCCACCAGCCCGCGAAGGCCAGGGGAACAAGGAACACCAGCCAGATAAAGCCGGCGTTCTGTATCCAGGTGTTGGTGCCAGCTTCGATTCTCCCAATCAATGTGCCACTGGGACTTTGCAGCTCCATCGGCCCACCCACTAATGCGCCAAAGACACCAACGGTCATCACCATGGGAATCAGAATCTGCATGGTGGTGACACCAAAGTTACCCAGCCCGGCGTTCATACCCAGGCCATAACCCTGTTTGCTCTTTGGGTAGAAGGAACTGATGTTGCTCATGGAGCAGGCGAAGTTGCCGCCACCAATACCGGATAGTAGCGCCAGCGCCTGAAAGACGATGAACGGAGTATTCGGGTTCATCAGCGCGATGCCGGTGCCCAGGGCGGGAATCATCAGCAGGGCGGTGGTCAGGAAAACGGTATTGCGGCCACCGGCAATCTTGATCATGAACGATGCCGGGATCCGCAAGGTGGCACCGGAAAGCCCGGCAATGGCGCTTAGCGTGAACAGCTGGGATATGGTGAATGGAAAGCCCAGGTTCTGCATCTGGGTGGTGATCATCCCCCACATCAGCCAGATGGCAAACCCCATCAGTAGGCTGGGGATGGAAATCCACAGGTTGCGGGACGCAATGCGCTTGCCTTCCTGTTCCCAGAACTCCTCGTTCTCGACATCCCAATGTTCGATGTCGGCGTTGGTTTTGGCCATGATAACTGCTCCTTTAGTTGCTGACCCAAGGCCACGGCGATGGTGACTTGAGGGCTATTGGAGCCATTCTGCAAACGGAGGACGGGATCTGATCGTGATAAATGTCAAGGACAGGGAAGACCGGCTGGTTCTCGTTTTTCAGACGCGCGGCCGGATGATGGAAATGTTCTTATAACCTATTTAAATCATAAAGTTACAATGGTTATACGCCTAATGGAGTAGTTTCGTGGAAATCTGGTGCAATAGGGGTAGCCAATCATTTCCGATGGTGGAGGGCTTGGCTTGTCCAAGGTCATTGGCTGTTCTTGACCATGTAGGCTGGCTCGGCTAATACAAAAAGACCACGTTAGGATGTGAGGGGTAGGCCATGATGATATCGCAATTACTGCAATTGCCCTTTTCCGGCAACGGAGTGTGGCTGGAGCTCAAACGCCGGAATTTTTCGATTCCTTTCCTGGCATGGGTGGTGGTTGTGCCTATGTCGTTTCTGCCCCCTGTGTTGCTCTATTACGCGGGCACCCATTATGGCGACGCTTTTCTGGCCGGGTTTGCTGACAAGGAATGGCGATTCATAACGACCATCCTGTTCCTGGCGGAATTGCTGACGTTTTTCGTTATGGGCTGGCTTATTCGTGCGGTTCTGGACGGGCACAATATGGAGATCAGCTATCAGGACTCCTATCTGTTAGCCACAATTGCACCCATACCCTTGTGGTTGTCTGCTCTGGCGCTGCTAGTGCCGATATTGGCGGTGAGTGTGATGGCTGTAGCAGTGGGCATGTTCCTCTCCTGCGCCCTTATCTATCAAGGGATTCGTTCCCTGTGCCACCGTTCTGACAACGATGTCGTTGCCATGTCCGCTACCTACACGGTGATGGCGGCATCGTTGCTGGCCTGGGGTATCCTGATGGCGATGGTTTGGGCCTATTGATCAGACCGGGTAGGGGAGCACTCCATAGTAAACCGCACTAAAGTGAAGGGCGCTGCCGCCAATCACAAACAGATGCCATACCGCATGCATATAGGGAATGCGGTCGGCCAGGTAGAAACCAACGCCGGCGGTATACACCACCCCGCCAGCAATGGTCAGGTAAAGCGCGGTTTCACTAAGGTTGGCTATCAGGTCCGATGAGGCAAAAATAATCAGCCAGCCCATGGCAATATAGATGCCCACCCGAGCGAGCTTGAAGCGGTTCTTGAAGATAACCTTCAGTACCACGCCGGTGATGGCCAGGGACCAGATGATGGCAAACAGGGTCCAGCCTGTGGCGCCGCGCATGTTGACCAGCAGGAACGGCGTATAGGTGCCGGCTATCAGCAAAAAGATGGCACAGTGGTCCAGGGTTTTGAACAGCGCACGCAACTGTGGATGTCGCGCACCATGGTAAAGCGCTGACGCCAGGTAGAGTAGTACCAGCGAAGCACCGAATATGCTGAAGCTGACAATCTTCCACACGTCCCCCATGTGGCTCGCCGCTACGATCAATACAACCGTGCCTATTACGCTGAGAACAGCGCCTAGCCCATGGGTAGCGATGTTCAGCCATTCCTCAATTCGGTGGTGAACGGATTCTGTTGACGGGGGATTGGTTTGCATCACTTTCCGGGCTGGGTCTGTCATGCCACTACGGTACTTCAGCGTACAGGTGTACGCAATGGCTAGAATATGACGTGGTTATAATATCGATCAGAAAAACTGAACAAGCTGACTGAAATCTTCCGGTTTTGCGATGCTTGTTCAGACGGTAGCCTAAACACATTACTTAGTTGCAAACCAGCTGTCTGCAAACATAAAGGAGCGTGAACTATGGCGAAGGTACTTGTTCTTTATTATTCCATGTATGGTCACATCGAAACCATGGCAAACACAGTGGCGGAAGGTGTCAGGGAAGTCAGCGGTGCAGACGTCACCATCAAGCGTGTGCCCGAAACCATGTCTGATCAGGCATTCCTGGGAGCGGGCGGTAAATCTGATCAGGCGGCTTCCGTCGCCAACCCTAAAGAGCTTCCGGAATACGACGCCGTTATTTTCGGCACACCGACACGATTCGGTAATATGTCCGGGCAGATGCGTACGTTCCTGGATCAAACCGGTGGACTATGGGCGGAGGGCAAACTCCATGGCAAGCTGGCCAGTGTGTTTGCCTCAACCGGCACCGGTGGCGGCCAGGAGCATACCATCAGTTCATTCTGGACCACCCTGGCTCACCACGGCATGGTGATTGTGCCGCTCGGCTACGGTATTCCGGAGTTTTTTGATGTGTCGGAGGTAAGCGGCGGTACCCCCTACGGGGCCTCTACGATCGCCGGTAGTGACGGGTCACGCCAGCCCAGTGAGAAGGAACTGAAAATCGCCCGTTACCAGGGCAGGCATGTTGCGGAATTGGCGGTGAAACTGTTCGGCTGATATTCGATCGCTCAACCGTTACCGGTGGCCTTCTTCAGCCTGGAGAAGGTCGCCGGGACCACGCCCAGCCAGGACGCCAGTTGATTGTCCGGAACCCGCTTGATCAGCTCGGGATACTCCTCCAGCAATAGTCCGTACCTCTCCTTTGCAGGCATTGTGTGTTTTCGAAACTCCCGCATACTGGTCAGCTCCGCGACTTCCTCCGTCAGCACAATGGCGAACTTCTCCCATGCACCACCCCCGCGTGCCTGCACAGTTGCCCGGAACGCCGAAAAATCGGCCACCCAGAGAGTCGCAGGGGTTACCGATGTCAGACACAGGGTATTCCGTGACGTTCTGCTACGGCCGAAAACCGGCCAGATCAGGTCCCCTTCGGTGAAAAAATGGTGAATAGCTACCTTGCCCGTCGGTGACTCCCGAAACAGCCGTAGTACCCCGTGTTGTATCAGGTACACATTGCCCCACGGCCGGTTATGGCGTTCCAGGTTGGTTTCAGCTTCGATCCGGCATTTCTGGAACAGCTCGCCAAGTTTGTTCAGAAAGCGTTGGTCTGGATGGTCGCTTTCGTTGTTCAGGTGAATGCCAAAGCAGTGGCTGAGCCCGCTGAGTAACGCGTGGGACTCCGGCGCGGGCTCATGCCAGATGATATCTCGGTTTTTTTCCGCCAGCAGGCATGGTGATGAAGATGTGTTGGCAATCGGTTCATGTTTCATGGGCGCATCCCAGGGAAGTCATTAAGCACAGTGTGGCACCTGTATAGATATATTTAAAATAAATTAAACCAGTTTGCGTTAGCGGCTGAATGAATATTCCGGTCAGTGTTAAACTCGCTTCCTTCCCCCTACCTGCTATCGGAGTCTGCATCTGCATGGCCGCAGCCCTCGCACTTTTCTATAAACTGCTTCCCTTGTATGTCACGGTTGCCCTGGGCTGGATTGCCGGCCGTTACCTCCAGGCCAGTGGCAAGCATATTGCTGGTATCATGTTGTATATTGTGACCCCTTCGGTGGTGTTTTCGGGCGTTATGGCAGCCCCCCTGTCGACGGAAGTGATTCTGTTGCCGTTCCTGACGTTCACCATGTGCTCGGTTCTTGGCCTGGTTCACCTGGCAGTGGCAAAACGCGTTATTACGGACGGCAGTGCCAGTATTATTCCGCTGTCTGTGGGAACGGGCAACACCGGCTATTTTGGTATACCGGTGGCCCTGTTGCTGTTTGGCCAGGAGGGGTTGGCGCTCTATATCGTGTGCATGCTGGGCACCACGCTGTTTGAGAATTCCGTGGGCTTTTACCTGGCCGCCCGGGGGCGCTACAGCCTGAAGGACGCCCTGGTTCGCGTGGCGCGGCTGCCGTCGGTCTATGCCTTTGTTCTGGCCGTCATGCTGAACCTTTCAGGCTTCTCCATTCCCGAGGTTTTTACACCCCTGTTCGACAACCTGCGCGGCGCCTACAGCATCCTGGGCATGATGATTATCGGCATGGGCATCCTCAGTTTTCGTGGGCTGGCGGGCAATCCGCGTTTTACCGGCCTGGCTTTCTTCGGCAAGTTTGTGTCCTGGCCCATAGCCGCGATGGTGCTCTGGTGGCTGGATGCGCAATTCTTCGGCATTTATAATCTGGCGGTTTACCAGGCGATTTTCCTGATCTCCATAACGCCAATCGCGGCCAATACCGTGGTGATCGCAACGCTGCTGGATACCGCTCCGAAACAGGCTGCGGGTACGGCGTTGCTGAGTACGCTGTTCGCCCTGGCCTTTATTCCGGTGATGGTGGCGCTGGTTATTCCCTGATTTCCCAGCGGTATCGATGATGACGGCCACGAAATGATTGCTGATGATGAGTTTCAGTATGAGTTATCGGATTTCCGGGCTGGCGGAGCTGACTGACGCCTGTTTTGCACCTTCAATATCCTTGCGGGCATGGCGCACTACGCTGACGCCCGCCGTAATGGCGAGGCCGCCCATCACTGTCGCCACGGCCAGGTCCGGCCAGGCGGTACCGGTGCCGAAAACCCCCAGTGCAGCCACCATCACCGCGATATTGCCAATGGCGTCGTTGCGGCTACACAGCCACACTGAGCGCATGTCGGAATCACCTTCCCGGAATTTGAACAGCATGATAGCAACGCCGACGTTGGCCAGCAGGGCCAGTAAACCGATGGCTCCCATGGTCATGGGTTCCGGCGTGATGCCGCTTTGAGCAACCCAGACTGCCCGGCCCAGCACGGCAATACCAAATACCGCCATGGTAATGCCTTTCACCATGGCGGCCCGGCCACGCCAGAGCATGCCCATGGAAAGCACGGATAGCGACAGCAGGTAGTTGGCGCTGTCACCAAAGAAGTCGATGGCATCGGCCAGCAACGACACGGAGCCGGACTGAAGACTGGCAGCACCTTCTACCAGAAACATGATCAGGTTGACCCACAGGGCAATCCACAGGGCCTTGCGAAAGCCTGGGGCTGGTGATTTGGGTTCGGGAGCAGAGCAGCTACACGCCATGAATACCTCCTGTTATCAGAATGCGCCCATTTAAAACCCTGTAGCTACTATAGAGTCAACCGCTGGCGTGGGGGAAAGTTTCAGCGTGTTCCCGGCGTGTGGTGATGAGTGCCCGGAACATGGTTGTGGCCGCCGGCAGAAGGCTCTTCGACAGGCTCTGCCGCCAATCCGCCCAGAATGCCGCACTCGCTGACGGTGCGGCCCTCTGAACAGGCTTTCTGGAGTTGTTGCAAGGTGTCTTCCAGGTTGGCCAATTCCCGCAGGCGCTCGCGCACATGGTTGAGATGCCGAGCCAGCAGGGCGTCCACTTCGCTGCAGTCCGCATCCGGCTGGTCTGCAAGGCGGATCAGTTCGCGGATTTCGTCCTGGGCCATGTCCAGGTTGCGGCAGCGTTTGATGAAAAGCAGTCGGTCAAGGTGGCTTTGCCGGTAGTGCCGATAACCACTCGCTTGCCGTTCAGGCTCCGGCACCAGCCCGATTTTTTCGTAGTAGCGAATGGTTTCCACCGGAATGCCCGTTGCCTTCGAAATTTCGCCGATCTTCATGGTCTGTTACCTGTGGGTATTCGTACCTTGACTGTGAGCCCGCCTGTTGCTGCAATACCGAACACTAGGCTACCACCATAGCGTTCTGTAATCTCTCTGACTATGGCCAGCCCCAACCCATGCCCCGGGGTCTGTTCATCGAGTCGCACGCCGCGGTTGCCCAATGTTGACAGTTCGTCAGTGTCTGCTCCTGGCCCATCGTCTTCAACGGTAACAATCAACTGATCCCCGGTGTCGGACAGGAACAGCACAGAACTCCGGCGAGACCATTTGCCGGCGTTGTCCAGCAGGTTGCCAAGAATTTCATTCAGGTCATGCTCTTCGATTGGCCAGCGAGTGTCCGGGCTCAGCTTGGTCTCCAGTTCGAAGTTCTTGTCGGGATGTAGTCGGCCCAACATCCAAAGCAGGTCCCGCGACTGGTTGACGGGTTGCGCAGCCATGCCCGCCTGGGGCCCGGCGAACCGGCTGCGGCGCATTTCGCTCTCTAACTGCCGGTCGATGTCGGAAAGCCGTTGGGCCAGTTGTTGTCGCATGCCCGGGTCCAGGGTGCGTGTGTCGTCTTCGAGAACCTGGCGAATGGCAGCCACGGGCGTTTTGACGCTGTGGGAGAGGTTGGCCAAGGCGTCTCGGGACCGAGCCAGCCTCTGGTCGAGAGTGTCCAGTAGCTGGTTGAGCTGGCTGATCAGTGGTTGGAACTCCGCCGGGGCTTCCATATCCAGTCGATTACTGGCTCCGGTCTGTAAAGACTTGAGGCCTTGCTGAAGGCGGCCAACGGAGCGTAGCGACAACCGGATAGCTAACCAGATGGCAAGCAACAGTAAAACCAGCAGAATACCAGACACCACCGCAGTCCAAAGGTGCAGCTCTTGCTGGCTGTGTTGCAGGGTGCTGAGATCCTCAGCCACAACAATGACGACCGTTTCGTCATCCAGGGTCAGGGCCTTGCGAAAGGCCAGGAAGTCCGCGATGGCTGTTTCAGTCCCGGGGTTGGTTTTGCGAACAAATCCGCTTCGCGCTTCCGCCAATAATGGTTCAAGCATTGGCGTCCACAGCTCCGGTGAGCTGTGAATCTGGTTGCCGATGCGAAGTGCGAAGGCATGGTGGAACACTTCTTCAAAATAATCCCCCTCAGCGATGCCCCGGATTTCTTCGGGGCCCGACTGCCGTAACTGATGTTCCAGAAAGGCGACTTCGTCCTGTAGGCGATTCTCCACAAACCCCCGTGCCATTCGCTCCAGCAACAAGCCGTGAACAATCCAGGCAGCCACCATTAGCGCAATGGCGGCAGGCAGCAACAGGGTCAACAGGCTTTTACGGATGGAGCTGCGGGGGTTAGTCCACGGCATTGAAGATATACCCCTGGCCGCGACGGGTTGTTATGGCATCGGCTCCGGCAATTTTCCGTAACCGGCGCACATACGCTTCAATGGTATTGTCGCTGGGGCTGTCGTTCAGGTTGTAAAGCTGCTCCAGCAATTGCTCTTTCGAGAACAGCTGCCCCGGGCGGCTCATCAGGCAGCGCAGCAGGCGGAACTCAGTGCCCGTCAGGGAATGTTCCTGGCCATCGGGGGTTTGCAAACACTGGCGGTGTTCATCCAGTTCGAAACCGCTGGCGGTCAGTTTTGACTCTATCCGGCCTTCGCTGCGGCGAATCAGCGCGTTCAACCGTGCCAGCAGTTCCTCGGTCTGGAAGGGTTTAGCCAGGTAATCATCCGCCCCCGCCTTGAGGCCATTCACCTTGTCCTGCCAGTCGCCCCGGGCGGTCAGGATCAGCACCGGCATGGCCAGTTTGTCGGCACGCCAGCTTTTGAGCACGTTCAGCCCGCTGCCGTCAGGCAATCCCAAGTCCAGCACCACCGCCCGGTAGTTTTCCTGTTTACCGAGCTGTTCTGCCTGTTTTGCGGTGCCGGCTTCATCAACGGTGAAGCCGGCGGCGGTCAGTTGACGGTTCAGGCTATCGGCAATAAGGGCGTCGTCTTCCACTAGAAGCAATCGCATGAAGGTTCCTGCGTCGTGAAGTTGCTTGAGTGTACGGCCATTTGCTGAATGTAACCTGAAAAAGTGTTAACCGGAAAATTCAGCAAGGATTCAGGTTGCTGGGGCAGAGTATGGGCCAGAATCCAATAGTCAAATCAGTTCCGGGAGAAATCGATGAATCAGTTCCTCAAGAATGCACTGTTGCCTGCCATGGTATTGGCAATTTCCTCCGGCGCCTACGCTGCTGGCAAACACGATGGCCATCACGGCGGCAACGCCATAGGCGAACCCGGCAAGGAAGAGGACGTTTCCCGCACGATAGATGTGACCATGCTGGATAACTATTACGAGCCCGAGTCCATCTCCGTGAAACCCGGTGAAACCATTCGCTTCCGTGTGAAGAACGAGGGGGCCCTGGTGCACGAATTCAACATCGGCACTGCGGACATGCACGAGGCGCACCAGGAAGAAATGCAGATGATGGTAGAGCATGGCGTGCTCAAAGGGGATCGCATCGACCACGAAATGATGGAAATGGACATGGGCAACGGCCATTCCATGAAGCACGACGATCCCAACAGCGTACTGCTGGAGCCGGGTGAAGCCAGGGAGATTGTCTGGACCTTTACCAAAGCCGCTGATCTGGAGTTTGCCTGCAACGTACCCGGACACTATCAGGCGGGCATGTATGGCGACATTGAGTTTGAGGCTACGGTTGCCGCTAAAGAGCGCGTCCGAGGTGAGTCTGAAAGCGAGTCTGTGCAATGAACAAATGTATTCTGGCTGTTGTCCTTGCCGGCTTGATGCCGTTCCAGGTATTTGCCAGCGAGTACGATATTTCTGTTGATCGGGTCCAGATCGACACCGGCGATTTCGTCAAGGAAGGCATCGGTTACAACGGTGCTTCCCCGGGGCCGGTATTACGGTTCAGGGAAGGGGAGGAGGTGACGATCAATGTCACCAATAACCTGGACGAGATGACCTCCATTCACTGGCACGGCCTGATTCTGCCCTTTGAGCAGGATGGCGTGCCGGGCATCAGCTTCCCAGGCATCAAGCCTGGAGAAACCTTCACCTATCAATTCCCGATTGTTCAGGCAGGCACATACTGGTTCCACAGCCATTCCGGTTTTCAGGAACCCAACGGCGCCTATGGCGCGATCGTGATCGAGCCTGAGGGCCGTGAACCCTACCGTTACGATCGGGAATACGTGGTACAGCTCACCGACAAGCACCCCCATTCCGGTGACCGCATCATGCGTAACCTGAAAATGTCTGCGGATTACTACAACCGCCAGCAGCAGACGGTGGGTGACTTTATTGACGAATCCGGAGAGAAAGGCTTTATGGCCACCCTCAGGGACCGGATGATGTGGGGCGATATGCGCATGATGAAGATGGATATTGAAGATGTGCAGGGCTTCACCGGGCTGATTAACGGCAAGGGCCCGGATCAGAACTGGACCGGACTGTTCAAGCCGGGTGAGCGGGTGCGCCTTCGCTTTATCAACTCTTCTGCCATGACCTATTTCGACGTGCGGATTCCCGGGCTGGAAATGACGGTGGTGCAGGCTGACGGTAACAACGTGCAGCCGGTGAACGTGGACGAATTCCGCATAGGTGTGGCCGAAACCTACGACGTGATTGTTCATATTAATGATGAGAAGGCCTACACCATTTTCGCGGAATCCATGGGCCGCTCCGGCTTCGCCCGGGGCACCCTGGCGCCGGAAGAGGGCATGACCGCGGAAGTGCCGGACCGGCGGGATGCCCCGCTGCTGACCATGGCGGATATGGCCGGGCACGTGATGGACCACGGTGATATGGACGGCATGGACCATGGCGAAATGACAGATATGAACCATGGAGACATGAAGGGCATGGATCACAGTGATATGGAGGGTATGGACCACGGCGGCGACAGCCTGCCGGAAGATCCCTTTTACGCCAACGGCAGCGGCCTGATTCCTACTGCTGCCAACGGGGGCAAGTTCCTGTCATACCAGGACCTGAAAGCCCAAAAACCGCTGTACGAAGATCGCGAGCCCACCCGCGAAATCGAACTGCGCCTGACCGGCAACATGGAGCGTTACGAGTGGAGTATCAACGGCATCAAATACGAGGATGCTGATCCCATCGTGCTGCAATACGGCGAACGGGTTCGCTTCAAATTCGTCAATGAAACCATGATGACTCACCCCATGCACCTACATGGCATGTGGTCGATTCTCGAGGTGGGTGAGGGCAAGTGGAACCCCTTGAAGCACGTGGTCAGCGTGGCCCCGGCCACCACCGTGTATATGGAAACCGAAGTGGATGCGCCGGGTCAGTGGGCTTTCCACTGTCACCTGTCTTATCACGCGGCTTCCGGCATGTTCCGCAAGATCGTGGTTGAGGGTGGTCCGGACAGTCCCGTGGCTGACGGCAAGCAAAGCGGGAACCAGGGAGGTGAATCATGAATCATTTGGCTGTGTCCATGTGTGGCCTGTCCCTGGCGGTGGCTGCACTGGCAACCCCCGCTGTCGCTCAGGAAGATCCTGCCAAGAAAACCCAGACAGCCAGGACCTTCTGGGGCGTGTCTGCGGAAAAATTCGAGTACCGTTACAGTGATTCAGACGAGGAGCTGGCGGTTATTGAAGGTGATGCATACTACGGCACCGATGAACTCAAGTTCCGCTGGTTGTTCGAGGGCGAGTGGGAGGAAGCCCACAATGCCTGGGAAACCCTGGAAAACCAGTTTGTTGGACAGGTTCCGGTGGATGACTTCTGGGACGCCAAGGCCGGGATTCGCATTGATACCCCCGAAGGCCCGGACCGGGTTTACAGCGTGCTTGGCCTCACCGGGTTGGCACCTTACTGGTTTGAGGTGGACACCAATCTTTATGTCAGCGATGAAGGCGACGCGTCGGTGGACTTTGAGGCGGAATACGAATTGCTGATCACCAACTATTGGATTGCGTCGGCAACGTTTGAAAGCCTCGTGGCGTTCTCTGAAGATCAGGAAATTGGCGTCGGCAAGGGACTTAATTCCACCGAAGTGGGGCTGAGGCTGAGTTACGACCTGATCGCCCGTTCCTTTTCCCCCTATGTTGGCATGGTTTACGAGCGTAAGTACGGAGATACTGCCGATCTCGCCTGGGATTCAGGCGGCAGTACCGAAGACTGGTTTGCGGTCGTAGGCGCCAGGCTCTCTTTCTGATATTGCAATAACGGGAGGTTGAATGACCAGGGATCAGGACAGAACCACCCGCTACCAGGAAGGCAGCCTGACTCTTCCTGGGACGGTTATGCTAGGGACCGGCGTGATGATTGGCGCCGGTATCTTTGCGTTGACCGGGCAGATGGCGCAGATGACAGGCGTTCTTTTCCCGCTGGCCTTTCTGGCCGCCGCCGTGATTGTCAGCTTCGGCGCTTACTCCTACATCAAGATCTCCAATGCCTGGCCTTCCGCCGGCGGCATCGGCATGTACCTGCACAAGGCCTATGGAAACCGGCTGCCAACGGCATTTAATGCCTTGCTGATGTACTTCTCCATGGTGATCGCCCAGAGTTTTCTGGCCCGCACCTTTGGCTCTTACACCATACAGCTTTTCGGTGGTGACGAAAGTGGACGCATGGTGCCCATTCTCGGTGTGTCACTGATCCTGGCAGCGTTTTTCATAAATCTGCTGGGTAACCGGATGATTCAGGGTGTGGCCTCTTTTATCGGCGTCCTGAAAATCGGAGGCATACTGATCTTCGGGCTGGTGGGTGTCTGGGTTGCCGACTCCATATCAGTTGACTTCTCGGCCCCTGGAGAAGCCGGAACAATGGGCAATTTCCTGGGCGCAACCGCGCTTGGAATTCTGGCCTTCAAGGGCTTCACCACCATTACCAACAGCGGCTCCGAAGTAATAGACCCCAAGCGGAACGTAGGGCGGGCGATCATTATTTCTATTGCGGCTTGCGTGGTGATCTATACGTTGGTCGGTTTTGCCGTTGCCAGCAACCTGTCACTGGCTGAGATTATCGAGACACAGGACTACTCTCTTGCCGCCGCTGCGCGCCCGGCGCTTGGAGAATACGCCGTGTGGTTCACGGTAGCCATTGCCATGATGGCCACTGCTGGCGGTATTCTGGCCAGTATTTTTGCGGTTTCTCGCATGCTGGCCATGCTGACCGAAATGAAGTTGGTGCCCCACAGTCACTTTGGCATGCCGGGCAGCATCCAGAAGCACACGCTGGTCTACACTGTAGTTCTGGGGCTTATCCTGACGGCGTTCTTCGACCTCTCCCGCATCGCGGCACTGGGCATTGTGTTCTACCTGATTATGGACATTGCCATCCACTGGGGCGTGCTTCGCTATTTGCGTGAAGACGTGCAGGCCAAGGCGTGGGTGCCAGCTATGGCCATCCTGCTGGATTTGCTCGTCCTTGGAGGCTTTGTCTGGGTTAAGCTGAACACCGATCCGTTTGTTATAGGCGTAGCGGTTGTAGCGATGATTGCCATCTCGGTTGCAGAGCAGATTTTTCTGAAAAAATTCCAGGAAACGGGAGACCGCAATGTCTGAACACCAACCCGCCCATCACCACGGCCATCACGACCACGAGGGATCTGGCGAGCATACCGCCAGGGATCCGGTCTGCGGCATGTCGGTGGATCCGCATACCGCGGAACATCGAAGCCAGCACGGCGGCAAAACCTGGTACTTCTGTTCGTCACGTTGCAAATCCCGCTTCGATGAGAACCCCGAACAATACCTGGGCGAAGACCATAAGCAGCAAAAGCCGGTAGCTCCGGGCACTATGTACACATGCCCCATGCATCCGGAAATTCGACAGCAGGGACCGGGAGACTGCCCCATCTGTGGTATGGCTCTGGAACCGGAGCAAGTGAGCCTGGATGACGGGCCCTCTGCAGAGCTTACGGACATGACCCGCCGATTCTGGATCGGCCTGGTTCTGACCTTGCCAGTACTGATGCTTGAAATGGGTGGGCACCTCATTGGGCTCGATCACATCGTGGCCCCTCAGACGTCGAACTGGATTCAGCTGGTGTTGGCAACGCCTGTGGTTCTCTGGTGTGGCTGGCCTTTCTTTGTTCGTGGCTGGAAATCCGTGGTTAGTCGCAACCTGAACATGTTTACACTGATTGCCATTGGTACCGGTGTTGCGCTGCTCTACAGCCTGGTGGCGACACTGGCACCCCAGGTCTTCCCGGATGCCTTCCGTCAGGACGATGGTTCGGTTGCCGTGTATTTCGAAGCAGCAGCGGTCATCGTGGTACTGGTGTTACTGGGGCAGGTTCTGGAATTGCGAGCCCGGGAGAAAACATCGGGTGCCATAAAAGCTCTGCTGGACCTGGCTCCCGCGACGGCCAGGAAGCTGGACGACGACGGCAGCGAGTCCGATGTGTCGCTGGACCAGGTCAAGGTTGGCGACCGCCTACGAGTTCGCCCTGGGGACAAGGTGCCGCTGGACGGTGAGGTGCTTGAGGGCAGCTCCAATGTGGATGAGTCCATGGTGACCGGTGAGCCCCTGGCGGTGAGCAAGAAGGCTGGCGACCAGGTAATCGGCGGCAGCATCAACCAGCAGGGCAGCTTTATCATGCGCGCCGACAAGGTTGGCCGGGATACCATGCTGTCCCAGATCGTGCAGATGGTGGCCAGCGCCCAGCGTAGCCGCGCACCGATTCAGGGCCTGGCAGACAAGGTGGCGGGTTATTTTGTGCCGGCCGTGATCGTGATTGCCATTATCGCCTTTATTGCCTGGTCATTCTTCGGACCGACACCGCCTATGGCATTCGGCCTGATTGCCGCAGTGAGCGTATTGATCATTGCCTGTCCCTGTGCCCTGGGCCTGGCAACCCCCATGTCCATCATGGTGGGGGTCGGGCGGGGCGCCCAAAGTGGTGTGCTGATCCGCGATGCGGAAGCTCTGGAGCGGATGGAGAAGGTGGATACGGTGGTGGTGGACAAAACCGGCACACTGACTGAAGGCAAACCCCAAGTAACAAAGCTGGTTACGGCCGAGGGGGTCAGTGAGGAGGAGCTGATGCGGTTTGCTGGCGGCCTGGAGAAGGGGAGTGAACACCCGCTGGCCCACGCCATTCTCGACAAAGCCAAAGCGATGGACTTGCAACTGCCGGACGCTGAAGGCTTCGATTCCCCGAACGGCAAAGGCGTGACGGGCAAGATTGAGGGGCAGCAGGTACTGATTGGCAATCGTCTGCTGATGGAAGCCGAAGGCGTCGATGCCTCGAACTTTGAATCTGAGGCAGATCAGCTTCGAAAGGATGGCGCCACCGTTATTTTTGCAGCCGTCGACGGCAAAGTGGCCGGCCTGCTGGCCATCGCCGACCCGGTGAAGGAAACCACCGAAGCTGCCATTTCAGCCCTGCAGAAAGATGGCATCCGGGTAGTAATGCTGACCGGTGATAACCGCACGTCGGCTGAGGCGGTTGCCCGAAAACTGCATATTGATGAAGTGGAGGCAGAAGTCCTGCCGGAAGACAAGGGCAAGATCGTCCAGCGCCTGAAAGACGAGGGCCGTATCGTGGTGATGGCTGGCGATGGCGTTAACGATGCGCCCGCCCTGGCAACAGCCGATGTGGGTGTGGCTATGGGTACCGGTACCGATGTCGCTATCGAAAGCGCCGGTATCACCCTGTTGCGAGGCGATCTGATGGGTATTGTGGAAGCGCGTCGGCTGTCCCTGGCGACCATGCGCAATATCCGGCAGAACCTGTTTTTTGCCTTCATCTACAATTCCGCCGGCGTTCCCATTGCCGCGGGTATTCTATATCCGTTTTTCGGCATACTGCTGTCGCCGATTTTTGCGGCAGCCGCCATGTCGCTGTCTTCGGTCAGCGTGATTGTGAATGCGCTGCGGTTGAGGGTGATTAAACTTGGGCAGAAACACTGAACTCGTGGTCAATCTCACCCAGCACTGGAAATGTCGATAGCGGCCGAGCCGAGTTACTGGCTTTCTTTTGCTTGATACTCCCGTTGTTCATCCGTCCAGAGGCTCTTGAGGTACTCGATTACTGCGCCTATTTCCTGGTTCGTCAGACTTTCACCGAACGCCGGCATGGTCAGCCGGTCGGATTTATTGAAGGGGTGTCGCCATCCTTCGGCAATCATTTTGAACAACATGGCATCGCTGTGACGCCAGGTGTGACCGGTATCGTCATGGGGCGGGGCGGGCATTTCGCCTTTTTCATTTGGTTTTTTCCAGTCATCCGCGCCTTCCCCCTGCCATCCATGGCAGGCGGCGCAGTACTGCTCATAAACCTGGCGGCCCTGGTGGACTTCCGGCGGCGCATTGTCCGCACTCACCGGCCCGTCTGAGGCGCCAGCAAGGACCGGCACAATGAGCAAGGCCAGCGCGCTGATCCACTTAATCATGGACAGGCGTCCATTCGCCAGCGGCGCCACGGGCAAACAGGTTCCCGTTTACCGTGCCCACCACAAGTCCTTGTGCCGGCGAGAAGGCAAGGGCAGTCACGGGTTGGGGGATCTCAAGGCTTGTCCAGGTTTCGCCGCCGTCGGCACTGTGATGAAGCTGCCCCTCGATCACGGCATAAACGTTTTCCGGAGCCGCAGGATCATAGCTGATGGCAGACACCGTGCCGCGCAGATCACCCGCATCGCCCCAGAAGCAGAAACAGTCCATGGAGCGGGCGACACCGCGGGTGGTACCCGCATACAGCCAGCCACTTTCCATGCTGCCGGGCATATCAGAATGCAGGAATGCCTGCACCGGCTCCCGGGGACCGCTGTCCACTTTTACCCACTCGGTGCCGCCGTCCCTGGACCGGAACATGCCGTCCTTCCCAAGGTATGCGTAGAGAGTTCCGGGCTGGGTGGCGTGAGCGGCCAAGGCAGTAACTCCGAGGTTCGGTAGGGTGTCGTTGAGAGACTGCCAGATCTCACTGGCACTGTCATAACGCCACATGCCCAGGCCCGGACCGGCGAGGTAGACGCTTCCATCCGCACCTCTGGTCAGGGAGGTGGGTTTAGCCCCCTGGTCGGTTGCCGGTAGCGTGATCTCGGTGGAGGATCCGCCTTCTACGGCAAACAGGCTGCTGTCCCGCAGCATCAGGAGGGCGCCTGACGAGCTGGTCGTCAGGGCCTTAACTGGTTGGGCGTCGTCTGCAGGTTGGGCGTGAACCAGCGCTGGCAGAACAATTGCCATCGTGAGTGCGCAAAAGTGCCAGGCTGCCCTGGTCAGAGAATGAACAATCGCTCTCATGGGACCGCCCTCAATAATCTTTGTGTTCGCGGAACACACTTTGCTGGCCGTTGGCACTGAAGGCGATAACCTGATAATCCTCCTTCTTGCCGGTTTCCATACCGGGGCTGCCCTGAACCATGCCGGGCACTGAAAGCCCTACTGTATTGAACTGGGGATTTTCCAGGTAAGCCACAATGTCATCGGCTGGCACATGTCCCTCAATCACCAGATCACCGATCAGTGCGGTGTGGCAAGAGGCCATTTCACGCGGCACGTCATACTGCTGCTTGATCTCGTTAAGGTTGTCGGTTTCTACAATGGTGGTCTCAAAGCCATTGGCATCGAGGTGCTCAGCCCAGGACTGGCAGCAGCCGCAATTGGGGCTCTTGTAGATTGTGATAGCTGGGCCAGCCGCGCCAGTGGAGGCCAGGGGGGCTGATGACTGGGTGGGCTCGCTGGCCTGGATTGCCAATGTGGTGGCGCCGGCGGAGAGAACGATGGCGGCTACACCCGTATACAGGGCAAGTTTGTTGGGCTTCATGGTAATCCTCGATTTGATTCGGTAATAGGCAACACAAGGCCCGGGGTCGCCTTGGCTCCCCCGGGCAATGGATGTCAGTTCGGGACGTTGCCCCAACTCTTAACTGGCTTCGGCGCCTTCATTTTTCGTGGCGCCGTCCATGTGGTCGCGGCCGTGGCTCTGCATCATCTTCATGCAGGCACCGGTCATGGCTTTACGATCCTCCGGAGACATGTCCGACATCATGTTCATCATCCCCATCATGCCGCCCATTTCTTCCATGCCTTCTGAGGACATCATGCCTTTTCCTTCGCCCTCATGGGCAAATACAGAGAAGGTACCAATGGTACCGGCCAGAAAAATCGCTGTGATTGCGAGCTTGATCTTTGAATTGCGCATTTGATTCACTCCAGTGAAAGGCCCGTGACGAATGAAAGAAGGCACGGGGCTTTTTTAATAACTAACGTTGCAAGAATCGACGTTAATGAATTCGCCGCGAAGGGCGAAAATCCGGGTTAAAACTCAGGAGTGATGTTCTGGAGGGGGCGTAACAGAAGCCAGGAAAGGGTCCTGGTAGATAGCCGCGCGGGCGCTTAAGACCGGTTGGGAGCCGGTATCAGTAAAACCGGTGTGATCTGCCAGCAACAGAGCGAAGCTAATACCACATTGGCTCAGCCCACTGGCACTCGGGCAGGCCATATCAGGAGCTGAGACACAATGGCTTCCAGTGTCCGATGAGGAACTGGTGCTTTCAGCCTGATCCATCATCATGGAACCACAATCCGCTACCGCAGCGTCCGCCATTTTGGAGATGGCCAACGCCGGCCCACTTATCACCAGAAGTAGTGACAGCAGCACGGAGATGATTTGGCGGTTCGTTGCAGTCATCCTGATTTCAAACACCAAGCTGTGACGATACGTGGCTATGACATACAGCCCGTCTTTCAGTTCCACAAATCCTAGCAGTTTTTTATTTCGATGACACGACTATCTCGATATCCGAAGCCGCAAGGCAAATTCACTAAAACGGGCTGTGGGGACAAGGACAAAATGAATTTGGATGCCCGCCCGGGCGGGCTGGTGGGTTTACTGACAGGGCCAAGGCGTTGGTGGCTTTTTAGTGCCAGCGCTTAGCCTTGTACCTGAAAATAACGCATCATCCCGGTGTCTTCATGTTCCATGTTGTGACAGTGGTAGATGTAGAGACCATCGAAACGCTCGAACTTCATCGCGAACTGAACAGTTTCACCCGGCATTACAAGAACCGTATCATGCCAGCCACTGTCCACCAGGCCTTGGGTCAGGCCACTCCAGCCACGTCTATTGCCGTTGGCATCGCGCCCGATAACGTTGAACTGCAAACCGTGAACATGCATGGGGTGAGGCATTGGTGTGCGGTTCCGGAATTCCCAGATTTCCGTATCACCCAGGCGGACTCTTTCGTCATCCGCCACATTGGTTCTGTCAAAACGCCGGCCGTTAATTGCGAACCCCTGCATCATCACATGGCTTAGTTCAAACTGCCTGATTCGCGTGGCGTCGGTTATCGGAATTCTTTTGCGCTCCAGAGCGAGTTGCACCGGGAGGGTTTCGGCGGTATCGACCGATTCGGTTACCTTCAGTGCCATCAGGTTGAATTGGCTGCCGGCGGGCAGGCCGGAGTTACCCATCATTCCCATTCCGCCCATCATTCCAGCTTCATAACTTCCACTGATGAGCTCCAATGTGCTGCCGAGCCGGGAATCGGAAAGATCCACCCAGATATCAAGCCTTTGGGCCGGAGCCAGAGTGGCATAGGGCTTGTCTTCGGGGTTCTCAAAAAGACCGCCGTCGGCTCCGATAATCGTGACCGGGCGCCCGTCGCTCCAGGCCAGCTTGTAGATGCGGGCATTGGAGCCGTTGAGGACTCGAACTCTGTATGGGCGCGTGGCGACCTTGCGCGTCGCCGGGGGCGCTCCGTTAACCAGAATCTGATCTCCCAGAAAACCACGCATTCGATCCATCATGGCGCCCATGCCGCCGTCGAGGTATACCAGTTCGTTGGTGCCGGTAAAGGTCCGATCCTGGAGCACCAGTAACAGTTCATTCTCACCAATTGGCAGTTTGAGGCCCAACTCTTCGTCGTCTTCCACGATCAGGAGCCCGGCAAGCCCCGCGTAACTCTGAAATCCCACGCGACCGCCCTGCTCGCCGTGAGCATGGGAGTGGTACCAGAACAGTCCGGCCCGGTCCAACACCTCGAAGCCAACGGTCATTGTCTCGCCAGGGCGGATCGGCAGCCTTGGTTGCCCGTCTACGTCGGACGGCACATGAAGTCCGTGCCAGTGCACGGTGGTGTCTTCCGGGAGCTCATTGTGAATATGGATTTTCACTGTCTGGCCGCGGCGTAGCCGGATTGTTGGGCCCAGGTAGCTGTCCGGGTTTTCGGAGAGTGTGCTTTCCGGGCCTTTCAGCAATTCCACCCTGTATCGCCACACCTCACTGGGTGCGCCAGGAAGTATGGGCACCGAGTCGGATGTGGCACGAAGATTCAGTTCAACATCGTATTCTTCTGAATCAAGGCCGAGCGCCCCCGATTCAGTCGCTTTCACCCCGCCGTCACAGCCGGTAAGCAGAAAACCAGGCGACAGCGTGAGAAGAATACCGGTGCCCGCCATGGCCTGAAGAACTGTGCGCCGATGGACACTTTTCCGGCTCATTACTTGTTCTTCAGATATTTGATCAGTGCCAGAATCGCAAGTATCAGGAGCACAACCAGAAGAATCATGATAATCATCATGAATATCCCCATACCGCCCATGCCCTGCATCATGTTGCCACCCATCATGCCCTCTCCGATGCGCCCGGGTTCGTCGGCAAGAGCGAAGAGGGGCAGGAAAAGTCCCGCCATCAGGATAGTTAGCCTCTCGAAAACCTTCATCGCGGTGTCTCCATATTCTTGCCCATATAATTGAATACAGGACATGTTGAATGAGTGTGGTGCGCCTGCCGATATCTGGCAATGAGTGAAAAAATCCTTGATCTTAAAGTTTACTTTAAGGTTATGGTCAATTGCTCATGGCAACCGAGTCCGGGATGCTGACGATAATCCTGGTTCTCGTCAGTGGTATTACCCTTTTGCCGATTGTCGCGAAGCTGCTTTTGGCCCGACGCCGCCGGGGTCGAAAGAACGCGTGTCTGCAGTGAAATTCGTAGGAACTTATGAGTGTAGTTCCAGTCCCAGTTTCTTAACGGAATATTAAGAGTGGTGATGCGAGGATGAGTCGTTACTGCCTGCTTGGCACCCCCACTAATGTGGGTTATGGTGCACCTTGCTTCTCCACACGTGAAAGACACTAGCTGTTCTGTAATCTGGATATTGATGCGATGACGAAGCGGTTTCTGGGAATGGCAGCCATGCTGCTCGTAGCTCACCTCCTTGTTTCACAGGGATTTGCTGCGACCTCTTTTGGGGAGGAGCCCATGGCTGAGGCTTGTGTCCTTTTGCCGGATGCCCAGGTGATATCTGACTGCTCCGGGCTCCAGGCCCAGGGTGGTTGTAGCAGCACGTGTATTTCTTCCCATGTCTGCAAACCTGCAATTCCGGATTTGCCGATATTATCGTCCTCCCTCTGTCCCAGGGACTATCTTTCACATTCCGGCCGTCTACTTTCAGGGCCGGACCCCTTTCCTCCCAAGTATTCTGCAATTTCCTGAGCCTTTGATTGCCTGGGGTTCCCGCTTCGAGCGCCTGTCGTTCGATCCTGAGCGGTATGCCACCACGTAGTCAGCCACTCCTGGCGGTTTTTTATTGTCTGATGAATACATAAAGATGGGAGCGAACCTGTGATGTCATTCTGTTTGGAACACCCGGCGCGGGGTATGGCCGTGCTCTGCCGTAAGCTTTCGATAGCACTTTTTTTGAGTTTGGTTGCGGTTCTCGCGTCTGCGTCACCAACGATGGATCCGGGAATCAAGGCGCTCCAGGAGAAAGTCGGTTTTACGGTGATTGAACGCTTCTCCACGCCAGCCGAGGGCGTGACCGGTTATGTTGTAAAGACCGGAGACGGAAAAGCCGGAATAGTCTATGGCCTCGGTGACTACACTTTTTCCGGCGCGCTCCTGGGGAGCGACGGCAACGATCTGACCCGCGAATATACTGCACGTTATATACCGAAGCCGACGTATGCCTCGGTTGCCGAGCAGCTTTCCCGGGATACCCATCTGGTGAGCGAGGGTGGTAAAGAGGCCCCCGAGGTCTACGTATTCGCGGATCCCAATTGCATTTTCTGCCACAAATTCTGGCAGCAGACCCGGAGCTGGGTATCAGAGGGGAAAGTCAGGTTGCACTGGGTCATGGTTGGTTTTCTCAAGCCCTCCAGCCTGGGCTTCTCCGCCGCAATCATGAATGCCGAGGACCCGGCCGGAGCACTTCAGGCGTTCGAGGAGAACTTCGGAAATAATGGTAACGGGCGCGGAATTTCCGAACTCACCCCCATACCGGCGAACCTTGAGGCGTCGCTCGAACAACACCGCCAGTGGATGGCCGAATTGGGTTTCAGTGGAACGCCTGGACTACTGTTCAGAGACTCGAGCGGCCAATGGCGAGGCCAGACCGGCGTGCCCGAGCAAGAAGCGCTGGGTAGAATGCTGGGAATCACTGAGTAATGGATCCGCTTCCTTCTTTGCTTATCGCCGGCCAGATCATGATGGCGGTTGTGGCAGGATTGCTGTTGAACCTGACGCCCTGCGTTCTGCCTGCGATTCCCATCAAGGTACGGACTATCCTGCGGGAGGCCGGCAGCCAGCGATCACATCGTGTGTTGGCGGCACTGGCGTTTACGGCCGGAACACTCACCTTTTTCCTGACGCTGGGCGGCCTGACCGCGCTGCTGCAGTGGAACTGGGGCACGTTGTTCCAGTCGACGGTATTCGTCGGCGTCCTTGTTGCATTGATGGTCGGGTTTGCGGTGGTCACCTGGCTGGATCTGCCCATCCCGGTCCCGGCATTTGCCGCCTCGGCGCATGGCCGCCGTTACTTTGAGGCATTCGTATCGGGGCTGTTGAGCGCGGTTTTGGCCGCACCCTGCGCCGGGCCTTTCCTGGGGGGAGTTCTGGCTTTTGCCGTAACCCAGCCGGCGTCGGTGATTATGGGGATATTTGGCAGTATCGGGCTGGGGCTGTCATTACCCTACGCGGTACTGATGCTCAAGCCCGAGTGGCTGAGTCGATTGCCCAAGGCAGGCCCCTGGACACTGGCCATTCGTGAAGTGCTCGCGCTGGTTTTGCTGGCCGCAGCCGTCTTTTTCAGCGCAAGCCTGGTGCCACAAGCGGTTTACCCCTGGTTATGGTGGGCCTGGCTGGCACTGGTTGTGGGGTGGGGCATCCGCCGCTTCATCCAGGGCAATAACGCCGTGCGTGTGATCGCCGCAACGGCGGCAGGCCTTGCCCTTGCGGTGGCGGTGGTATTTGCATCCCCACCGGGCGCCAGCGAAGGCGACCTTGCCTGGCGTACTTACTCGCCGGAACTTCTGGCGGAAACAAGAGCCCGGGGCACGCCCCATTTACTGGAGTTCACGGCGGACTGGTGCATTAACTGCAAAGTGCTGGAGCGCACGGTGTATCAGGAGCCCGCTGTGGCTGAAGCCGTGCGGCGGGCCAACATGGTGCCCATACAGGTCGATGTGACAGCGAGTGACCCCCAAAAGGACGCATTGTTAACCGCGACGGGTGGGCTGGCTTTACCTTTCGCAGCGGTCATTGACGGTGACGGCACCGTTATCGCCCGTTTCACGGGACTCTTTGACACCGACAGCCTGGTCAAAGCTATCAACCGCACCGAAAACTCACAACGTTAGACATTGGAGGCGAATCATGGTGATTCGACACAAAGTATTGCTGACCAGCGTAGCGATTTTACTGATCGCGGGAGCGGCTGCATTCGTTTTGATCAATAACTATCCCGCAAATACCACCAACTCCGCCCAGGCGGAGCGAGCCAGTTCTGAAGCCCCAGCACCCAGTGCCCGAACGGGGTTGGCGGATTCTTCCGACAAGGTGCGCCTGAACGTTGCCGGAGGCAACAAGGCACTGGCAGGGGATACCGGTGAAATCGTTCTGACACTGGACATTGAACCGGGCTGGCACGTGAATGCCAACCCGGCGTCCATGGAGTTCCTGATTCCCACCGTCGCCAGTTCTTCGGTTAACGGCCAGTCGCTTGACATTCCGACGCAGTATCCGCGTGGCCGGGTCAGCGACATTACGCTTGGTGATACCGCCCTTGAGGTTTATGACGACGACGCGAGCATTCGACTACTGCCCGACGAAAAGCATACAGCCATGTTGAAGGAAGCCGGCAAGCTCGACATGACGGTGCGGGTACAGGCCTGCAGTGATGAAGGCGTTTGCCTGGCACCGGCTGATCTGCCCCTTACCCTGAATCTGGACGATACCAACTCACAATGACCCCAGGATTCCCTTCAGCAAAGGAATCAAACGGAGAACAACCGTGAACAACTTATTCAGAGTATTGCTGATTTCCGTGGTTGCCCCGGAAGGGCAGATGCGGGCTCTGTTGTGAACAGGCACGAATCGCGGTCAGAGGGCTGGAAATATTGTATTGGTAGCCCACCAAACGGCGATCCAGAAACGGAACGAGGCCAGCAGTTTCTCACCTGGAGTGCTACCACCGGCCTGCGGTCGGACCTATCTCGCCAATGAGCTATTTTCGGGTATTTGCTGGCACCTTGGACTCACAGGGCCGGCTTCAACGGATCCAGATGTTTCCGGTTAGCCAGGAACTCGGGCCGGGGCTTGTTACCGCAATACGGCTCCTCCAGCGTATTGTGAACGCTGTTGTACACGAAAAACAGGTTGCTTCGTGGCCAGCACGACATGTTCACGTTGGAGCCATGCAGGGTGTTGCATTCGAATATGATCAGAGAACCCGGCGGGCCCTTGGGCGCCTCTATTGAGTTTTCGTTCATCAGCCTGGTCAGGCTGGCAGCGTCCGGAACGCCCAAATT
The DNA here is from genome assembly GCF_029207565.1 of Marinobacter iranensis. Classification (GTDB taxonomy): domain Bacteria; phylum Pseudomonadota; class Gammaproteobacteria; order Pseudomonadales; family Oleiphilaceae; genus Marinobacter; species Marinobacter iranensis. The sequence goes on from NZ_JANCMW010000002.1 coordinate 530,953, forward strand.
CTGGGTTTTGAGGGATTCCTTGTAATTGTCTTCCGGTGTACGGCCAACACAGGGAATAAAGTATTTCTGGGAACCCGGGATCAGCATCAGTGGGCCGTTGAACTCGTTGTTGTCAGTCATCACGATGGAACAGCTCAGGCTGCGCATACGCGGCATGCCGTCCTCACTGTGCCAGGTTTCGAAATCGGAGTGCCAGTTGAATCCCTTGCCCTTGAAGCCGGGTTTGTAGTTTATCCGCGACTGGTGGATGTAAACCTCGCTGTCCAGCAGTTGGCGCACAATATCCAACAACTGTGGGTCCCGGGTCAGCCGGTCAAAGCGCTCGGATATTTCATGGATGCCGAAAATGGACCGTATTTCTTCTTTTCCGGGTTCTAGAATCGTCCCTTCGGACAGCTTGAGGTCTTCATCTTCCTCGTAGTCCTTTAACTCCTTTATAAATTTGTCCATTTCATCTTTGGAGAAGAAGGAGTCAAAGAACAGGAATCCTCTTTCATCAAATTCGCGTACCTGCCCTGTGGACAATGGGCCGTCGGAGAGTCGGTCTTCAGGGGTATGTACAACGGGGTCCAGTCTCTCAAACATGCCCAACTTGCGTTCAAGACGAGTGGGGAACAGGTCTTGTGGACGAGTCATGGGATGCCTCCTTTTTTGCATTGACGCCATTAGACCTTGAGGCCATAGGATGTTTTTCAACCGCCCCCCCTTGACGACGCTGCCCTTGAAACATTCAACAATGAGGCCACGGTAGTAGTAGGACGCTGGTATAGGTTGGCGTCAGTTTTGGAAAGCTTTCGAGCCGTTCTTTCCAGTCGGATCAGAGAGAGAGAGCAAACCCAGGTTTGCCGAACTTCAGGATCAGCATACGGAGAGGCTCCAATGACGCGAAGCACTTCGAAAACTGCAACCGACAACGCAAGTCCAGAACGGGATTCTGGGCCGCGCCGGGTCTATCTGGTGGATGGCGCGCGCACCCCGTTCCTGAAGGCCAGGGGGCGCCCCGGCCCATTTTCGCCGGTCGACCTCGCGGTTCAGTGTGGGCGCCCGCTGTTACTGCGCCAGCCAATACCGGTCGATGCCTACGACCAGGTGATTCTTGGCTGTGTCAATGTGGTGCCCTCAGAGATGAACCCGGCACGAATCGCTGCCCTGCGCCTGGGAATGGGTGAAGCCATGCCCGCGTTTACGGTGCAGATCAATTGTGGTTCCGGCATGCAGTCCATTGATACCGCCTACAAGTACATTCGGGATGGTGACAGTGACCTGATTCTTGCTGGTGGCACTGAGGCTCTCAGCCATGCCCCTATGGTTCTGCAAACTGAGGCAGTGGAGTGGCTGGCGGGGCTGAATGCGGCGTCTTCGCCCCGGGATTATGCCCGCCAGTTGGCCCAGTTCAGCCCGAAGGAGTTCAAGCCTGAAATCAGCCTGGCCAAAGGGCTGACGGACCCGATTGTCGGATTGAGTATGGGGCAGACGGCGGAGGTATTGGCCCAGCAATTCAATATTACCCGGCAAGAGGCCGATGAGTATGCCGTAACAAGTCACCAGCGCCTTTCCCGGGCCCAGGAGGAAGGTTGGCTCGACGATGAGGTCGTGCCGGCGATATCTGAGGATGGCGAACTGTACAGGCACGATGATGGCGTGCGGGCGGATACATCCACCGAAGCTCTGGCCAAGCTCAAGGCTGCCTTCGAGCCGCCGTTCGGGCAGGTTACTCCTGGCAATAGCTCCCAGGTGACAGACGGCGCTTCCTGGATGGTGCTGGCATCCGAAGAGGCCGTCAAAAAACATAACCTCAAGCCCAGAGCAGTTCTCGTGGACAGTGAATGGGCAGCCCTGGATCCAGAAATTATGGGACTTGGCCCGGTGCTCAGTTCAACCGCCCTGCTGAAACGGCACAAAGCCAACTTGAATGATATCGACTTGTGGGAGATCAACGAAGCGTTTGCCGCACAAGTGCTGGCCTGTACCAAAGCCTGGGACGACCCGGAGTTTTGCGAGGTGGCCCTGGGGCTGGACAAGCCCATGGGGAAACTTGATCCCGAGCGCCTGAACATCGATGGCGGTGCCGTGGCGATAGGCCATCCGGTCGGCACCAGCGGCAACCGGATAGTGCTGCACCTGATGAACGCCCTGCACCGCAAGGGCGTCAAGCGCGGCATTGCCACCGAATGTATTGGTGGTGGTCAATCCGGAGCCATGCTGATTGAGGCCGTGTAACGACTGTCACAGCGCCAACGCTCTAGCCACAGGATTCAGGAGAAAGCTATGACTGGTCATATTCTGAAAGCACTAAGCATCCGTGAGATGGCCCGGGGTCCATTCGAGAACTCCGAGAAGGCAGAAAATACTGGAAACTGGCAGCACTGGCACCTTGACCGGAGCAGCGATGACGTTGCCTGGCTGATCTTTGACAAGAAGGATGCCGGAGCGAATGTTCTTTCTGCCAGGGTCCTTGAAGAGCTCGGCGAAATTGTCGGAGAGCTTGAGAGCAAACCACCAAAGGGACTGGTATTGCGCTCCACCAAGCCCACAGGCTTTTGCCTCGGGGCGGATATCTCGGAATTCACCGAGCTCAAGTCAGAATCCGAGGTGGCTGAAAAGCTGACCCGGGCTCATGAAGTGGTTGACCGGTTTGAGGCATTGTCGTGTCCCACTATCGCGGTTGTCCACGGCTCCTGCCTGGGTGGTGGCCTGGAACTGGCCCTGGCGTGTGATTACCGGTTTGCCATTCCGGGCGCCAAACTGGGATTCCCCGAAGTGCAACTGGGCCTGCATCCGGGCCTGGGCGGTACCGCCCGTTTCACCAAACTGGTGGACCCCATTGAAGCCATGACCATGATGCTGACCGGCAAGACAGCTCCCCATGGCAAGGCCAAAAAGCTGGGGCTGGTGGACCAGGTATTGGAAGAGCGCCATGTTGAAGCAGCTGTTGCTGCGGTGATTGCCGGCGATATTGAACAGAGCAGCAATGGCATACGTGGCCGCGTGCTTTCCACCAAGCCGGCCAGGCAGCTGGAAACCCGCCAGATGCGCTCGCAGAGTGCCAAAAAGGCGCCCCCTCAGCATTACCCCGCCCCTGAGGCACTGATTGAGTTGTGGGAAGACCACGGCGGGGATTCCGGCCCTGCCATGCGTAAGGCTGAAATCGACTCATTCGCAAGGCTGATGATGACCGACACCTCACGTAACCTGGTGAAGGTGTTCTTCCTGCGTGAAAAAATGAAAGGCCTGACCCGCACCGGGGCGGAACCGGTCAAGCATGTGCACGTCGTCGGTGCTGGTGAGATGGGGGCTGATATCGCCGGTTGGTGTGCCTTCCAGGGCTTGAGCGTCACCCTCTTTGATATGGAGACGGAAAAGTTGGCGGAAGCGGTGAAAAAACTGTCCGGCCTGTGTGAGAAGAAACACCGCTCGGAAGCCCAGCGCCGGGATATCCTGGATCGCTTGACACCGGATTTCGCCAACCAGGGCGTTGAACGCGCCGACCTGGTGATTGAGGCGGTGCCCGAGAAGGTTGAGCTCAAGCAGAAAATCTATGAAGAGGTGGAACCCCGACTGAAACAGGGCGCTATCCTGGCCACCAATACCTCCAGTATTCCGCTCGAAAGTCTGGGCGAGAAGCTCAAGGACCCGCAGCGCCTGGTTGGTTTGCATTTCTTCAATCCGGTAGCCCTGATGCCGCTGGTTGAGGTCGTCAGGCACGACAAGGCCGATGAAACCGTGCTGAACCGTGCCCGGGCCTTTGTTGGCCAGATTGACCGCTTACCGGCACCGGTCGATACCGCGCCTGGCTTCCTGGTGAATCGGGCACTGACTCCCTACCTGGTGGAAGCCATGGTCATGCTGGATGAAGGCGTTGCCGCCGAGAGCATCGACCGGGTGGCGGAAGAGTTTGGCATGCCCATGGGGCCGATAGAGCTGGCCGACCAGGTTGGCCTGGACATTTGCCTCAGCGTGGCCAACATGTTGCGCGACCGGCTGGATACCGAGTTGCCGCCGGCGCCGGACTGGCTCAAACAGAAGGTTGAGGATGGCCAGTTGGGCAAGAAAACCGGAGAAGGCCTGTACCAGTGGAAGAAAGGCAAGGCCGACAAGCGGGACAAAACGAAGGCAGCCCCGGACGACACCCTCGACCGGCTACTGTTGCCCATGCTGAATGCCTGCATGGCCTGCCTGCGGGAGGGCGTAATCGAGGATGAATCCCTGGTGGACGGGGCAATGATCTTCGGTACCGGCTTTGCCCCCTTCCGTGGCGGCCCCATGAACTATGCCCATGAGCGGGGCATGGATGACGTCCGGAAGTCACTGGAAACCCTGGCGAATAACCATGGAGACCGGTTCAGGCCGGATGAGAGTATCCGTAATCGAGGAGCTTCCCATGGCTAATGGCGAGCAGCGATCCGAGCGTCGAGATCACCAGTCGCAGGACGATCAACACCAGCGCAGGCCCCTTGACCCGTTGTCCGAGTCGGGGCAGCAGAATGAGCCACCTCAGTGGAGCCGGGTGTTGCAGTTCCTGTTGCTGGCTTTCCTGATTTTCTATGTCATCCAGTTGGTATCGCAATCCGGCTCTTCGGAGATCACCTACAACGAATTCAAGGATAGGGTTACGGCAGGGGACGTGGCGGAAGTGACCATTGAAGGCCACAAGGTAACCGGGATGATGAAATCTGCCGGGGATTCAGAGAGCCCTACGGGCCAACAGGTGTTCCGTACCCACATCCCCGAGGTTGGTGACACTGGAATAGTCAACCTGCTTGAGCAGAACGGCGTCCCCATCACCGCCAAGGAGTCGGGTCCCGATATATTGTCCCGTCTGCTGGTCAGCTTTCTGCCCTGGCTGATTATTATTGGTCTGATTATTTTCTTCTGGCAACGGATGCAGCGTCAGATGGGCGGCCAGCAGGCCGGGGGGCTGTTCAGCATGGGCAAATCCAAAGCCAGGCGGTTCCGCGTTGATGAGCCGCGCAAAACCTTTCATGATATTGCCGGTGCGGACAGCGCCAAGAAAGACCTGGCCGAGATTGTGGATTACCTGAAAAACCCATCCTTCTACCAGCGCCTGGGCGCCAAGTTACCCCGGGGCCTGCTGATGGTAGGGGCACCCGGTACCGGGAAAACCCTGATGGCAAGGGCGGTGGCCGGCGAGGCCAATGTTCCCTTCTTCTCCATTTCCGGTTCCGAATTCATTGAGATGTTTGTGGGGGTGGGCGCATCCCGGGTGCGCAACATGTTTGAGGAAGCCCGCAAGGAATCGCCTGCCATCATCTTCATTGACGAACTGGATGCCATCGGCCGCTCGCGCGGGGCGGGTGTTGGCGGTGGTCATGATGAACGTGAACAGACGCTGAACCAGATCCTGTCCGAAATGGACGGTTTTTCAGCCCATGAAGCCGTGGTGGTGATTGCCGCCACCAACCGGCCCGATGTGCTGGACCCGGCCCTGCTGCGCCCTGGTCGTTTTGACCGCAAGGTCACCCTGGACCGCCCCCATAAGCGGGCCCGTGAAATGATTCTGGATATCCACACCCGAACCATGCCGCTGAACGACGATGTGGACCTCTCTGCCGTGGCTCGCAGAACGGTCGGGTTTGCCGGCGCCGACCTGGAGAACCTGGCCAATGAGGCTGCCCTGTTCGCTGGCCGGGACAATAGCAAGGTCGTGCGGATGCGGCACTTTGACCAGGCACGGGACAAGGTGTTGATGGGCGCTGAACGTGAGCAAAGCCTCAGCGATGAAGAGAAGCGTGTGATTGCCTTCCACGAATCCGGCCATGCGCTGACAGCCCTGCTGTTTCCCAAGGCGGACCCTCTGGAGAAGGTCACCATCATCCCCCGCGGTCGTGCCCTGGGCCTGACCGAACAGGCCCCGGATGAAGAGCGCCTGAACATGACAGCGAGTTATGCCCGGGACCGTATCGCGGTCATGCTGGGCGGGCGGGCGTCTGAACGGCTGATTTTCAATGAGGTAAGCAGCGGAGCCGAGAACGACATCGAACAGGCCACCAAACTGGCTCGCCGGATGGTCTCCCGCTGGGGTATGAGTGAGGTCATTGGCCCCATGTCGGTCAGCTCGAGTCAGGAGGAGGTATTCCTGGGTCATGAAATCTCCCGCGAGCGTGACTTCAGCGAAGCAACGGCGGAGAAAATTGACGACGAAGTCAGGAAACTGATCACCAGTATCGAACAGGAAGTGAACAAACGACTGAAAGATAACCGGGAGCAACTGGAACGGTTGGCCAACACCCTGCTTGAGGAAGAAACCCTTGAGGCCAGTGACATTGATTCACTGCTGGATATCAAGGCCATGCACGAAGACATGGACAAAAAGGAGGCCTGACCCTGGTCAACGAACAGCATGCTCAGGAGGCAGAGGATGACATCACCAATTCGGAAAAAACGTGTTTCGCTGGATAAGGTGCGGCGTTACCTTGAGCCAGGCCCCGTTGTACTGGTTTCCTCTGCCTGGGAGGGCCAGCGGAACATCATGACCATGGGATGGCACACTGTCATGGCCTTTTCGCCTTCTCTGGTCGGGTGCATGATTTCTGCGGGCAACCACAGTTTTGAGATGGTTCGCCGTAGCCGTGAATGTGTGATTAACCTCCCCACGTTTGAGTTGACCGACCAGGTGATTGGCATTGGCAATACCAGCGGCGCTACCATCGATAAGTTTGATCATTTCGGCTTGTCCGCCGGCACCTCTGAGGAGGTAGCGGCACCACTGGTCAACGAGTGCTACGCGAATTTCGAATGCCGGCTGGTGGATGACAGCCTGGTGGACCGCTATGGCTTTTTCGTGTGGGAAGTGGTCAATGCCAAAGCGGAGCCCTCACCAGAGTATCCGGAAACCCTCCACTACACGGGTGACGGTGTGTTTATAGTGGCTGGTAAGGTTATTGACCGGCGCGAACAGTTTCTGCCCCAGATGCTGTAACCCGGGAGCTTTGCCGTGACGACAGCTGCCAGCTCGGTCCAATTGGCAGGGCTCCTTGCGCTACTCAGGATCTAAACGTCAACGTTTACGTGTTTTTTACGATTCCCGGGTGCCCGTTTCGTTTACATCCTTCTAGTATGGAAGGTCAGGAGTGTATAAACGGGAGGGAAGGTATGCGTGTGTCGTTGTCAATAAGAGTGCTGATGCTCATGATGCTGCCGGGCCTGGCTGCCTTGCCGGGTGTCGCCAACGGCGCCTTTCGCTGCGGAACGTCACTGGTGGATGTCGGCGACTGGCCGGTGGAAGTCGAAGAACGGTGCGGGGCGCCGGACTATGTGGCTACCTATCCGACCGCCACCGTTCCGGGTGTAGGTGTAGTGGGCGAGGTTGAGCACTGGTATTACAACCCCGGGCCTCAGGGCTTCATCCGCCGTCTTGAGTTCCGTGATGGCGAGCTTAAGCGTGAGAGCAGCCTGGGTTATGGGTTTGCAGGCGACAGCGCAGGCGACTGCTCCCCGGTGCGACTGCAGGATGGGCTCAGTGAGTTCGAAATGGTGGCCTATTGCGGCGAACCTATCTCCAGGCGGGTGACCTGGGAAACGGTTGGCCGTGGATCAATGGCTGTAGGCCATTACCGGCCCAAAACCCTGGTGCCCGTGGAAGAGTGGTTGTATGAAACCGGCAAGAGCCAGTTTCGCCGGATTGTCACCTTGCGCAATGGCCGTATCACCCAGGTCGAGACTACGAAAAAGCCCCAATAATGCATCGGGGCTCTCGGATTATTCCATTATGATTTTTGGCATGTCTTGCCCGGAGGCTGGCGCTTCTGCTGATGAGCGGGCAGGTAGGAAACGGGATTGGTCATGGTCATATCTCCGGTTATTGTTCCACGAACGCGCGTTCAATCACGTAGTCGCCGGCCTCGCCCTGCTGGGGCGAGGCCTGAAACCCGAGGCTGTCGAGCATGGCGGACAGGTCTTTCAGCATGGCGGGGCTGCCGCAGAGCATGACCCGGTCGGTGTCTGCGTTCAGTTGCGGCAGGCCGGTATCCTTGGCCAACTGGCCGGATTCAATCAGGGTGGTAATGCGGCCTTCGTTGCGGAAAGGCTCCCGGGTCACGGTGGGGTAGTAGATCAGCTTGTCGCCGATGATCTCCGCCAGGAACTCGTGGCCGGGTAGCTCGCTGGTCAGATAGTCGTGGTAGGCCAGCTCGCTGACTTCGCGTACGCAATGCACCAGTACCACCTTGTCAAAACGGTCGTAGGTTTCCGGGTCGCGAATAATGCTCATGAACGGGGCCAGGCCCGTACCGGTGCCAAACAGATAGAGGTTCTTGCCGGGATTGAGGTCGTGCATCACCAGGGTGCCCACCGGCTTGCGGCTGACAAACAGCGAGTCGCCTTCCTGGATATGCTGCAGACGGGAGGTCAAAGGGCCATTTGGTACCTTGATGCTGAGAAACTCCAGATACTCTTCATGGTTGGCGCTGACAATGCTGTAGGCACGGAGCAGCGGCTTGCCGTCGACCGGTAGGCCGATCATCACGAAGTGGCCGTTCTCAAAACGCAGGCTCTGATCGCGGGTGGTCCGGAAACTGAACAGGGTGTCGTTCCAGTGGCGGACGCTGATGACGCTTTCGGTTCCAAGTGTAGCCATGGGGTATTCCTCCGTATAGGCTAATTGTAGTAAATATCAGGGCAGTTCGCGCAGGAAGGCCCAAGGGGACAGGCCCCGGTAATGGCCGTGAAAGTGGTTCATGAGGGTTTCCGGAGGAATGACGATGGCCCGATTCAGTGATGGATTGCCCGCACCATCCGTACTGATGTTTGACTGGCATGGCACCCTCGTGGACACCCACGACGCCATGTTCAGTGCCATGGAAGAGATGTTGCCGCAACTGGAAGATCTGGGCCTGGTGGACAGGCTGCTGCCCGAAGACAAATGCCGCACATCCGATGACGCTCGCCTGGTGCGTTATATCCGGATATTCCGGCGTTTGCACCCCCGCATCCTGGCTGAGCGGCGGGTTTCCCGGACTGATATCTTCAACGCGATCTTTGGTGATGACAAAGACGCAAAACTGATTGCCCACAAGGCTTACAATAATTGCTACAGGAAATATTTTGGTAAGGTGCGGCCTTTCCAGCAGGGCGCCTACGAGTACCTGACAGCCCTGAAGGAAATGGGCATCCGGCTGGCGGTATCCACCAACCGCAACCGGGAGTTCCTCGACAAGGAACTGGCCATGGTCGACGAGGGGCGTTGGCAGAATCTCTTCGATGCCACCGTCTGCGCCGATGACGTGACGGAGTACAAACCCGATCCGGAGGTGATTACACGCGTCCTTGAGAAGCTGGGCCTGCCGGTCGACGAACGGGCCTGGTATGTGGGCGACAGTTATGTGGACATGCTCACGGCCAACCGTGCCGGCGTGTCCGGTGTGTTCTACAACGGCGCCTGTTGGGAATCCGGGCGGATTGACAGCTGGTTCAGTTATCGCGATGCCCCTGCAGCCATCCTCGACAGCTTTGAGGATCTGATCAACCTGTTGGCACTGCTGGAGAGGCAGCAGCCGGACGCCTTTCGGGCAACGCCGGCGGAAGTCCGGCCCAGGCCATATCCGCGCCCCGAGCCACCGCAGCCACGGATTGAGCCGGACTGGCATCCTGCTGTCGTCAGCCTGATCCGGCCTTCGGTGATGTTGTTCGACTGGCACGCCACGCTGGTGGATACCCTGGACGCCATGTACCACGCCGTGGACGACATGTTTCCGGAGTTTGAGGAGCTCGGTCTGGTTAGCCGTATGCTGGCACCAGAAGACAGCAAGACACCGGAAGATGCCCGGTTAGTGGCTTACGTGCGCGAATTTGCCAAACTCCATCCCAAGGTGCGCGCCGACCGGAAAATTTCACGCACGGATATCTTTGAAGTGCTGTTTGGTGAGGATCAGGACGCAAAACAGATCGCCCATAAGGTGTTCAACCGTCACTACCGGGAGCATTACGGGACGGTGAAAGCCTTTGAACCGAAGGTGAGGGCGGTGCTTGAGGGGCTGCGGCGCATTGGCATCCAGGTGGGGGTGATCACCAATCGCGACCGGGAGTTTTTCGAGCACGAACTGGCTGCGGTGGAAGACACCGGCTGGACCCACCTGTTTGATGTGGATGTGTGCGGTGATGACACACCCCTGAGAAAGCCTCATCCGGACCAGCTTTACCTGGCGGTGCAGAAGCTGGATTACCCGCCAGACCCGAGCGTGTGGTACGTGGGCGACAGCACCACGGACGTGATTGCCGCCAAGCGTGCCGGTATGACAGCGGTGTTCTTCAATGGGGCACAATGGGATCTGCCCTGGTTGAACCGGATTTTCCCGGGCACGCACAAGCACCCGGACAAGCCGGATGTGGTGGTCAATGACTTTTCCGAGTTCTGGGCACTGGTGCTGGCCTGTGAGATCGGGCCGCCGTGAAGTCAGTGACTCTTGCGATTTACCAGTGCGTTTTCAATATCCAGTCCAAGTGCAAGGATACCTTTTGGAACACCGTCTGAAACCGGGCCCACCGGCGCGCTGACTGTTATCTGGAAACGTGAGGTGGAGGCGTCGTAGCGAATGTCTGATATGAAAATTGTATTCTGGCCCGCCAACCCGGCCCGGATATTCTCCAGTACCTGAGTGAATTTGGGTTCATCGCCCTGCCAGTAATCCGATGTGAGCTGGCTTATGGCCGCGAGAGTCCCCATGTTATTCGTTAAAAGTGCCTCGGTAACCAGTTCCCGGTGTGTCAGCTTCCATGCGTGCAGGGCTCTTGAACCGGGCAATGCAAGGATGGTGTTTGCAAGTTCGGTTGCCTTATCCGGTGCCAACGCCTGCCATTTGCTGTCGAAGGTCAGCACATCGGTCAGGGTTTCCATGCGTGGGCCGGCATCAATGGCCTGCTGCAGGTTGAGGATACTGTCAATTTCGCTGAACAGCTGTTCGGCCAGCGCCCTGATACGTACTTCCTCCTCGGCAGAGAGGGTAACCTGGCCTTCCATGCAGGCGGGTAGATAGCGGTTAAAGGTTGAAAGGAAATCCGGATTGTTGGCCGTGAAATTCTCACTCATATAGAGATACAGGGGTGCGTAGCGTAGAAAATGTGCAGTCAGTTCCCCGTAGCCCGGCTCATCGGGGGTATGCAGCCCTGTCATGGCCCGTTCGTCCATCAGTGCGGCATCGATTCGCCCACGCTCGAGAAGGGCTGGTAACTGGCTTGGTGATGAAACACTGATGAAAATGTTATAACCATTGGCTTCCAGCCAGGCTTTCTCGTTGCTACCGTCAACGACGCCGATACGAGCAGTGTCCGGAATTGGACCGGGTTGTGTGGTGAAGAAATACCATTTTTCAAGGGACACCGGGTCGCTTTGTTTTGCCGTTGTATCGAGCTCTGTGGAAGGATCTATGGCAAAGTAACCGTCGATCAGGTTGCGGCGTAATGAATGTGCCGCCCTGTTTTGCGGCGCGATCCGGATGCGCGTTGACCACCCGGCCTGGCTGGCGGCGCAGTTGACAGTATCTATGGTCTCACCAGCCACGTAGGCAACACCATCGTCAGTCCGGGCAGCCACCTGGTAAGGCGGTGACTCAAAGGTAAACAGGTTGAGTGAGGGTGGCCGGGCGTGGCACAGGGAAATGGAAAACGTGCCTAAAATGCCCAGCGCCAGGGGCCGAAGATCCATGATGACCGTGTCATCCTTTTTGTTGACAATACCAATTGAAGACTAGCATTCGCCCGGGAGTTTTGCCTTACTTTGACTGACAAAGTCCGGACCTGTTCCTGCAAGTATGAATAACAAAAAAGGCCTGTGAATGACTGATGTAAGAGCGTCGATTCTCGTCGTGGACGACGATCATGCGATCCGCGAGTTGCTGCATGAACACCTGTCCCGTGTTGGCTACGATGTGCTGACCGCTGCTGAGGGCGATGGCATGCGACACCTGCTGGCGGAGACGCGGGTAGACCTGATTGTTCTCGACGTCATGCTGCCGGGGGATGATGGTTTTACCCTTTGCCGGGAGATCCGAGAGCATTCGCAGGTGCCTATCATCATGCTGACCGCGAGCTCGGATGAAACAGACCGGGTGGTTGGCCTGGAAATCGGTGCCGATGATTACCTGGCCAAGCCGTTCAGCGCCCGGGAGTTGCAGGCCAGGGTCAAGGCACTATTGCGGCGCTGCAGTTTTACCCGGGCAGACAATCCCCGGTTTGTGCGATTTGATCGCTGGCGGCTTGATACCCTGGCCCATGAGCTAGTCTCGGATCAGGGAGAAACCGCTCCATTATCTGGCGCGGACTTCGCGCTGCTGCAGCTCTTTCTCACCCATCCGAATGAAGTCCTGGACCGTGACACCATTTCCGGCGTTACAAGAGGGCGGGAATCCATGCCTCTGGACCGAGTGGTGGATGTGGCGGTCAGTCGTCTGCGCCAGCGCCTGGGGGACCGGGGCCGCAATCCCAGGCTAATCAAGACAGTGCGTGGGGCGGGGTATCTGCTGGCGGCAACGGTGACCCATGGAGCGGAATAATGTCGGAGCGGTTGAGGCCGGGCGCAAGGTCTGGCGCCTTGTGCCGTCGTCACTGCTGGGGCGCATCCTGCTGCTGACACTGTTGGCAATGGGCGTAGCCCAGGTGGTATCAAGCGTGATCTGGGTGGGCACATTCAGGGCCCAGCAGGTGGAAGGCCTGGTCAATACCACCCGCAATCTCGCCTCTTCAGCGGCGGCAACCGCACAGTTTTTCAAGTCCCTGCCGCTGGAATACCGGCATATCGTACTGGACCAGTTGAGGGATATGGGCGGCTCCCGCTTTTTTGTCTCCCTTAACGACAAACGCATCGAAATGCGCGCACTGCCAGACAGTGAGCGCAAACAACTGGTGACAAACGAAGTGGTGGCGGTGCTCAAAAGCCGACTGGGTAAGTCGATCAACATGCACGTTGAGTTTGTCCACCCTGACGATCTGAGAATCCTGAATACCCAATTGCCACTGGATGCGTTACCGAAATCCTGGGCTCACCATGCCCTGACGCTGGAGCCCATCAAACCACCGGTCCTGGTAACCCAGGTGGAGGTTGCCACGGGTGAATGGTTATATCTCGCTTCGTTGCTTCCGGCGCCCTATGTATCACTTGATGATGAAAGCATCCCTGGCCAGCAGATTGTCTTTATCCTGGTAATGATCGGTGTTTTATTTCCCGTGCTGGCATGGCTGGTGCGGCGCCAGACCCGGCCCTTGCATAAGCTCGCCAGGGCGGCACGGGATCTGCCTCTGGATGAGCACCGGCCGCCACTGCGTGAGCAGGGCAGTGCCGAAATTGTGGCGGTGACTCGGGGTTTCAATACCATGCACCGGCGCTTGCAAAATTACATCAGTGACCGGGATCAACTGTTTCGCGCAATCTCCCATGATCTGAAAACCCCGATAACAAGGCTCCGTCTGCGCGCTGATCTCATCGATGATGCAGACCTGCGGGAGCGGCTCGAGAGCGACCTTCAGGAGTTGGAGTTGCTGGTGAAAGGGGCCCTGCAGAGCATGAAGGACACCGACATCCATGAGAACGTAGAGCTGGTGGATATTGATGGCATGTTGCGCAGAATGGCGGACGCCTATATGGGCGATAGCCCCCGTGTTGTGGTAGAGGGGGGATGTGCTGCTTACAGGGGCAAACCCCTTGCGCTGAAGCGCTGCCTGGGAAATCTGGTGGACAACGCCATCAAGTACGGTAATGCGGCGACCATCTGCGTGGAAGATTCTCATGAACAGTTAACCATCCATGTAAGGGATTATGGCCCGGGTATTCCCGAGGCAGAGCTTGACCGGATTTTCGAGCCTTACTACCGACTTGGTCAGGAGCACAGGCGAGGCCATGGCCTGGGTCTCGGTATTGCCCGCAATATTGCACAGAGCCATGGGGGCGACCTCGATATCGCCAACTGGCCGGGCGGCGGCCTGGACGTGACTCTTACGCTCCCCCGGCATTGATGGTTGGGGATTGAAAGACCGATGTAACAATCGTGTTACATCGGTCTTTCAGTTTGATACGTTCCTGTTCCTACTATTGCCATAGACTCCGATATTGCTAATACAAAAAAAACAAGGAGTCATCATGAATACCAATAAAACGTGTCGTTCTGCCCTGACCATGGGCGCCAAGCCTGTCAACCTGCTTACGGCAGCCGTAGGTGTGGTTTCATTGGGACTGATTGCCGGCCAGGCGCATGGCCAGGAAAGCGTTGAAGAGCGCCTGTCCGCCCTGGAACAACAACTGGCAGAGGTTGAACCCCATGCGCGGGGCGAGCAGGGTTTCTCCTTCAACACCTACGCCCGCTCCGGATTGCTGCTCAACAGCGATGGCAAAAGTGCGCCAGGCGGCCCCTACCTGACACCGGCTGGCTCCGTTGGCGGGGCAGTGGGGCGTCTGGGTAACGAGCCGGACACATACCTGGAAGCCATCCTCAACTACAAGAGCGTGGCAGATAACGGCACCAAGGCCCACTACCGCCTGATGATTGCCGATTCCACCACTTCCAGCAACGACTGGACCGCCGGGGATGGCGCCCTGAACGTGCGCCAGGCCTACGTGGAATTCAGCAACCTGGCCAGTTTCACCGGCATTTTCGAGGATTCTTCCATCTGGGCCGGCAAGCGCTTTGACCGGGACCTTAACTTTGATATCCACTGGCTCGACAGCGATATCGTCTTCCTGGGGGGCACCGGTGCCGGTATCTACGATGTGGCCTTCAGTGAGTCGATGAAATCCAACTTCTCACTGTATGGACGCAGCTTCCTGGACTTTCCCTCCGACCCCAGCACCACGGATGGTACCTCGGACACCGACAACCTGATCCTTACTGCCAATAACTATTTTGGCAATGTCGAGTGGCTGATCAACGGCATGTCCGCCGCGGATAACGATGAGCGTGTGGTCGGGGGTGTTATGGAAGCTGCCGACACCGGTGTGCACACTATGCTGGCCTATCACGGCGACAGCTTTTTCGGAGTATCCGACGGTAGTTTCAAGGTAGCACTGCTGCATGGTCGAGGCCTGGGTGCGGAAGTCAAGAACATCGGCGCCGATGGCAACCTGCACGAAGACGCGGCCAGTACCCGTGTGGCTGCCTATGGCACCACCCGATTGGGTGATCGCTGGCGTATCGCCCCTGCGATCCTGGCGGAAACCAGCAAGGACCGTTATGTGGAAGGGGACGAATACCAGTGGCTCACCTTCAGCACCCGCCTGGCGAACGAACTGGGCGCCAACTTCGAGATGCAGTACGAGGCCTCCTGGCAGGTGATGGACCTGAAAGCCGAAGGCTACGAAGGGCGTGGTGACGTGGATGGGGACTATGCCCGTTTCACCGTTGCACCGACCTTCAAGCCGCAAGTAGGCGGATTTTGGAACCGCCCGGAAATCCGTGTGTTTGCCAGCTACTCCACCTGGGACGACGAGCTTAACCGTTTTGACGGCGGCGATGCGCTGGGCCAGGAAGACTTTGGCGGCAGCCAGTGGACCTTTGGAACCCAGATGGAAATCTGGTTCTGATATCGAATCGGGTCTTCACAACAAAAACAAGGAGTCTTTATGAAAACGTTCAAGCGTCATCTTACAGCCCTGGCGGTTTCTGCCGCCTTGATGCCAACAGCGGCCGTTCAGGCAGGTGAAGTCGAGGTTCTGCACTGGTGGACTGCCGGTGGCGAAGCTCGGGCCGCGGCGGCCCTGAAAAAAATGATGGAAGAGCAGGGCCATACCTGGAAGGACTTTGCGGTGGCCGGTGGCGGTGGCGAGGCCGCCATGACCGTGCTGAAAACCCGCGCCGTCTCCGGTAACCCGCCGGCTGCGGCCCAGATCAAGGGCCTGGATATTCGTGAGTGGGCGGAACTGGGCTTTCTGACCAGCCTGGACAGCGTTGCCGAATCCGAGAACTGGGACCAACTCATTCCGCCAATGATCGCCGACATCATGAAGTACGAAGGTGAATACGTGGCGGTGCCGGTGAACGTGCACCGGGTGAACTGGTTGTGGGTGAACCCGGAGGTCATGGAAGATGCCGGCGTTGAAGTCCCTACCACACTGGACGAGTTCTTCGAGGTGGCCGACAAGCTCAAGGCCGAGGGCTATATTCCCTTGGCGCACGGTGGCCAGCCCTGGCAGGACGCCACTGTGTTCGATGCCGTGGCTCTCGCTGAGCTGGGCCCGGATGATTATCGCAAGGCCTTTGTCGACCATGACATGGACGTGATTAACAGCGACAAGATGGAAGAGGTCTTCGCACAGTTCGCCAAGGTCATGAGCTACGTCGATGACGACGCCGCCGGACGGGACTGGAATACGGCCACTGGCATGGTGATTCGCGGTGAGGCTGCCATGCAGATCATGGGTGACTGGGCAAAGGGTGAATTTACCGCTGCGGGACTGACGCCAGGTGAAGACTATCTGTGCGCCCCAGCTCCGGGTACGGCCGGCCAGTTCACCTTTAACGTGGATTCCTTCGCCATGTTCAGGCTGTCAGAGGAGGAGGACGTCAAAGCGCAAAAAGATCTGGCGCGCACCATTCTGGAACCTGAATTCCAGACCCTGTTCAATCAGAACAAGGGCTCCATCCCGGTTCGTACCGACATGGACATGGGCGCGTTCGATAGCTGTGCCCAGGCGTCGATGGAGACGTTCAAGTCCAGCGCAGACGATGGCGGCCTGGTGCCGAGCTTCTCCCATGGCCTGGCGACCACCAGCTACATCCAGGGCCAGATCTTCGATGTGGTCACCAACTTCGTCAACTCCAACAACCCGGACCCGGCAAAAACCACGGACCAACTGGCAGCCGCCATACAGTCCGCCATGTAATGCCGCACCAGGCCGCCCGGCGGGCGGCCTTCGGGTTTTTTCGGGGAATTTTTCATGGAACACACTCAACGTCGCCCTGCCGGGGTGGCCAGGGCATCGTCTGGGCTGATGGATGCCCTGCAGCGCTGGCTGCCCAAACTGGTGGTGGCGCCAACCTTTATTCTCGTAGGCATTGGTATCTACGGCTACATGCTGTGGACAGGCGTGTTGTCGTTTACCAATTCCAGCTTTCTGCCCAGTTACGAATTCGTCGGCCTTGAGCAATACGCCAAGCTGATGGAGAGCGAACGCTGGTTAGTCGCGTCGTGGAATCTTGCGATTTTTGGCGGGCTATTCATAGGCATTTGCTTGCTGATTGGTGTGGTGCTGGCCATTTTTCTGGACCAGCGCATCCGCCAGGAAGGCGCCATCAGGACTATCTATCTCTACCCAATGGCACTGTCGATGATTGTAACGGGCACGGTCTGGCGGTGGATTCTGAATCCGAGCCTGGGGCTTGAAAAACTGATGCATGACTGGGGCTGGACTTCGTTCAGCTTCGACTGGCTGGTGGATTCCGATTTTGCCATCTACACCATTGTGATGGCTGCCGTCTGGCAGGCCTCCGGCTTTGTTATGGCCCTGTTTCTGGCCGGCCTGCGGGGTGTTGATTCATCCATCATTCGCGCTGCACGGGTTGACGGTGCCAGCCTGCCGGTCATCTACTGGAAAATCATCCTGCCCTCCCTGCGGCCGGTTTTCTTCAGTTCCGTGATGGTATTGGCCCACATAGCCATCAAGAGTTTTGACCTGGTGATGGCCATGACCTCTGGTGGGCCGGGCTATTCAACTGACCTGCCGGCAGTATTCATGTACGCCCATACCTTTACCCGTGGCCAGATGGGCCTGGGCTCTGCCAGCGCCATGTTGATGCTGGGTGCCATTCTCGCGCTGCTGGTGCCTTACCTGTATTCCGAACTGAGGGAGAAACGCCATGACTGACGTGGTTCGTACCGGCTTTCGCCCCAGCCGCATTGCCATCTATGGGGTGCTGCTCCTGGCTTGCCTGGTATACCTGATTCCACTGATCATTATGCTGATCACCAGCTTCAAGACACCCATGGATATTCGTACCGGCAACCTGCTGGCGCTGCCGACCGACTGGACGGCCGTGGGCTGGACCAAGGCCTGGTCCGAAGCCTGTACCGGTGTGCAATGTGAGGGCGTTAAAGGGTTCTTCTGGAATTCGTTCAAGATGACTGTGCCGGCGGTGCTGATTTCCACACTGCTGGGTGCCTTCAACGGTTACGTGTTGTCCAAGTGGAAGTTCCGAGGGTCGGACCTGATGTTCGGCATGTTGTTGTTTGGCTGCTTTGTGCCGTTCCAGGTTGTGCTGCTGCCAATGGCGGCCACTCTCGGCAAGCTGGGGCTGGCCAATACCACCGCCGGGCTGGTGCTGGTCCACGTGATTTACGGTGTGGCTTTCACCACGCTGTTTTTCCGCAACTATTACGTGGCCATTCCTGATGCCCTGGTGAAGGCGGCCCGGCTGGATGGCGCCGGCTTTTTCACTATCTTCTTCCGCATCCTGCTGCCCTTGTCCACGCCGATTTTCATGGTGTCGCTGATCTGGCAGTTCACCCAGATCTGGAACGACTTTCTGTTTGGTGTGGTCTTCGCCAGCGGGGACAGCCAGCCGATTACGGTAGCCCTGAACAATCTGGTGAACACCACCACCGGGGTGAAGGAATACAACGTGGATATGGCCGCCGCCATGATCGCCGCACTGCCAACACTGGTGGTGTACATCGTGGCAGGCAAGTACTTTATACGCGGCCTGACGGCCGGCTCGGTTAAAGGGTAGAGCAACAATGTCACAACTTGAACTGCGGGATATCCGCAAAACCTATGCAGGCGCCCTGGACGAGACCCTCAAGGGCATCAACATTGACATCGCATCCGGTGAGTTCCTGACTCTCGTCGGCCCCTCGGGCTGCGGCAAATCCACGCTGATGAACAGTATTGCCGGCCTGGAAACCATCACCGGTGGGTCGATTGTGGTGGATGGCAAGGACATATCGGGCATGGAGCCGAAGGACCGGGATATCGCCATGGTGTTCCAGTCGTACGCCCTGTATCCCACCATGTCCGTGCGCGAGAACATTGCGTTCGGGCTGAAGATCCGCGGCATGCCGAAAGAGGAAATCCGCCAGGAAGTGGAGCGCGTAGCCGACCTGCTGCAGATATCCGCCTTGCTGGATAAAAAGCCCTCCCGGCTTTCCGGCGGGCAACAGCAGCGGGTGGCCATGGGCCGTGCTCTGGCCAGGCGGCCGAAGATCTATCTGTTCGATGAACCGCTCTCTAACCTGGACGCCAAGCTGCGGGTGGAAATGCGTACCGAGATCAAGAAGCTGCACCAGCGCCTGAAAACCACCATTGTGTACGTCACCCATGACCAGATCGAGGCCATGACCCTGGCAGACCGGATTGCCGTACTCAAGGACGGTGAGTTGCAGCAGTTGGGTACACCGAAGGAGGTCTACGACACCCCGGAAAACCTGTTTGTGGCGGGTTTTATGGGGTCTCCCTCCATGAGCTTTATTGACGTGGCGATCGAGCAATCCGAGACAGGCCTTACTGTGACGGTTGAAGGGAGCGATGGCCGCACGCTGTCCCTGCCCGTGCCGGATTATCTGGAGAGCTGGGCCGGCAAGCGGGTGGCACTCGGCATCCGGCCGGAACACGTAAGCCAGCCTGACGAACAGAAAAGAAATAACCTGATGGTGGCAGAGGGCAGGTTCACGGTGGAAGTCACCGAACCGACCGGACCTGACGTTCTCGCGGTTATTCGCCTCAATGATACCGATGTCCAGTGCCGGCTGGATGCCGAACACCCGGTTAACTGGGGCGAAGAGACCGACCTGATGTTCGACATGAGAAAGGTCGTGTTCTTCGACCCGGAAAGCGAGAAACGCATCCGGCCGTAACAAAAGCTCAGTAAGAAACTTTCCTCAGAGCTGCTCCAGCCGTGCCAGTAAATCGTTGGCACGCTGGAGCAGAGCCTCCCGCCTTTCAGGTTTCTGCTTGTCCCAGTTCCGGTACATCATGCCCATGCGTGGATTGTTGGCGAAATCGCCTCTATGGCGATCGATGAAATGCCAGTACAGGGCGTTGAACGGACAGGCATCGTCTTCCGTAGCCTTGTTCACCTTGTAATGGCAATTGGCGCAGTGGTCTGACATCCGCTGGATGTACTTGCCGCTTGCCGCATAGGGCTTCGAACCCAGGTAACCGCCATCAGCGTGCATCACCATGCCAAGCACATTGGGTAGCTCCACCCAGTCATAGGCATCTGCGTATACCGCCAGGTACCAGTCACAGATCTCTTCCGGCTTGATGCCCGCCAGCAACGCAAAATTGCCAGTCACCATCAGCCGCTGGATATGGTGGGCGTAAGCGTTGCGGTGGGTGGCATCAATGGCTTTGTGCATGCAGCGCATTTTCGTGTCCCCCGTCCAGTAGAACCAGGGCAGCGCGCGGGTGTTGCCGAGCCGGTTTTCCTTCGCGTAGCCCGGCATGTTCAGCCAATAGATCCCCCGCACAAACTCCCGCCAACCCAGAATCTGCCGGACAAACCCCTCCACCGCATTGATCGGTGCACGCCCGGCATACCAGGCCTGGGCAGCGGCCTCGCAGACGGCCAATGGGTCCAGCAGGCCACAGTTGATGTAGGGCGACAGAATGGAGTGGAACAGCCAGTCCTCGCCATCGGACATGGCGTCCTGAAAGTCGCCGAAACAGGGCAGGGCGAAATCAATAAAGTAATCCAGCGCCTGCTCCGCGTCTTGACGGGTCACCGCAAAGTGAAAGTCCTCCGTGGTACCGAAGTGATCCGCGAAATGCTGCTCCACCAGATCAATCACCTCCCGCGTCACCCCATCGGGCTCCACCCGGAAAGGCGCCGGTGCCGGCGGCTTGCCCGTCCATTTGCGCCGGTTATCCGCATCAAAATTCCACTCCCCACCCTCGGGCTTGCCATCCGGCGTCATCAATAAACCGGTTTTTCGTCGCATTTCCCGGTAAAAGAACTCCATTCGAAGCTGCTTTCGTCCTTCCGCCCAATTTGCAAACTCCTGCTTGCTGGCGATAAAGCGGCTATCGGGACGGATTTCCACCGGCATCCCAAGCCGTTCATGCCACTGACTGATCTGCTCATGCAGCCGCCACTCGCCACATTCCGTGGTGATCACTCTGTCTGCCCCGGTCTCTCTGACCTGGGTGGCGATAACAGCCTCCAGACTCTTCGTCTCATTATCCGGGTGGTAGGACTGATAGTGAACCTGCCAGCCATCGGCCTCCAGTTGTTGAGCAAAATGCCGCATGGCACTGAACAGCAGAACCAGTTTTTTCTTGTGGTGATTGGTGTAGCTGGCTTCGTCATGGACCTCTGCCATCACGATCCTGTCCCGTTTCCGGTCAGCGTTTTCGAGGGTGCTGATATCAGTGGTCAGTTGGTCGCCGAGAATCAGAATCAGGTTGGGCATGGCAGAAGTTGTGCTCCGTTATGTGGTTTGCAGGCGAGCAGCATAGTGAGGTAAGCGGAGGATGCCCCTGCCAAAATCGTGCGGAGCCATGGATGGCGGGGCCGAGCGTACAGGGATGTATCCACAGCGTATTTTGGCGGGGGCATCCTCCGCTTACCGGGCGCCGAACACCAAATACACCCCAAAAGGGGTATCAAGAGTACGCCAACAGCCCAAGGGTGGTTCAGATAGAAGCTTGATAAAATCCAGGTACCGGTGAGCTGATCCGCATCAAGATGCGAGGGAAACAGCTTCTATAAACTGGCAGCAATCCCTGGCTTGCCCACCATTTCGACGTTCAGAGTTTTGACTATGGCTTCCATTCCCGCACTTGCACCCGCCGAATCCACTCTCCCGGAATTCATCTGGGACGAAGCGCTGATCCGCCGCTACGACCTCAGCGGCCCGCGCTACACCTCCTACCCGACCGCAGTGGAATTCAACCAGAACTACCCGGTGGAAGACATGGTAAAAGCAGCCGCCCGCAGCAAAGCCAGCAGCCGGCCACTGTCGCTCTACACCCACCTGCCGTTCTGCGCGCACCTCTGCTACTACTGCGCCTGCAACAAAGTCATCACCAAGAAACGCGACAAAGCCATGCCCTATGTGGAACGGGTGCTGAAGGAAGCTGCGATCCAGTCCCGCCTGTTCGGCGCGGACAGACCAGTGAAACAGCTCCACTGGGGTGGCGGCACACCCACCTTCCTGCCAAAGGACGTCATGGAACACTTGATGGCCGGTTACGCCGAGCTGTTCAATCTCCAGACCGGTGACGATCGGGATTACAGCGTGGAGATAGACCCGCGTGAAGTGGCCCACGACACCCTGCAAACACTCTGGGATCTTGGCTTCAACCGCATCAGCCTCGGTGTACAGGATGTGAATCCCAAGGTGCAGAAAGCGGTTAACCGCATCCAGCCCCGTGACATGACCGAAGCCGTGCTGAACGAAGCCCGCCACATCGGCTTTCGCTCCATCAACCTGGACCTGATCTACGGCCTGCCGCATCAGACACCTGAGAGCTTCGCCGAAACACTGGAGACGGTGATCGAGATGTCCCCCGATCGCCTGTCCGTGTTCAGTTACGCCCACCTGCCGGAACGATTCTACCCCCAAACGCGGATTGTCGCGGACACGTTGCCTACACCTCAGCAGAAGCTGACCATCCTGCACAACACCATCAACCGGTTGCTGGAGGCAGGCTACGAATACATCGGCATGGACCATTTCGCGAAGCCGGACGACAGTCTTGCAGTGGCCCAGCGGGAAGGCCGCCTGCACCGGAACTTCCAGGGTTACACCACCCATTCTGATTGCGATCTAGTGTCACTGGGCGTGTCCGCCATCGGCCAGGCCAACGATGCGTACTTTCAGAACAACCATGATCTGCCAGCCTGGGAAGCCTCCATTGATGCCGGCCAACTCGCCATCACCAAGGGCGTAAACCTGACCCAGGACGACCGCATTCGCCGCTGGGTCATCGGCCAGTTGATTTGCCAGTTCCGGCTGGATCGCCAGCTGTTCACAGAGGTATGGCAGGAAGATTTGGACCGTTACTTTACCGATGAACTGTACCGCCTGAAGCCCATGATTCAGGATGAACTGATCGCGGATGACGGTAACGTACTCCAGGTTCAGCCTGCCGGCCGGCTGCTGATTCGGGCCATCTGTCAGATCTTTGATCTTTACCGGAAGGAGGGCGCCAGCAAGCGGTTCTCCCGAATCATCTGAGCCGGTCTGTAAATAAGCAACCTGCGTTGCATGCTAATATTTCGTCCTCTAATAACTGGACTCCGGATGGGTTGTTGCGTATTGTCTTTCGCTCTCTCATCTGGCCTTCCATGGCTCTGGTTCAGAGGACGAAAAATAGCATGACATCTAAAGATCTTTGTGGGCTTTTGCCTCACCTCAGCTTCCCTTAGCAACCTCAAATTCGTGCAGAGGCTTCCGTTTCAAGCGTGCCTGAACGGCCACGCTGCCGCCTGAGCGCGATATTTTTCCGACTCCCGCTTCCTAATGGCCGAATTTCCGACGATTCGGACCAATGGCGGCTGTTTGTTGTATTGAAAAAGAGGTTATGATTTGAACGACACTGGCTTTACCGAATTTTCAACAATCACTGTATTGTTACTACTGGCCGCCTTTTACGGCGGTACCTATTTGCTTACGCTACTGATCCGGAAAGACAAGGAAGACACGTCTGGCTTTATGGTTGCAGGGCACCATGTCGGTTTTGGTATGGGCGCAGCCAGCATGACCGCGACCTGGATCTGGGCGGCTTCTTTCTATGCAGCTGCCACCTCCGGCTATACCTACGGCGTGTCCGGGCCAATTCATTACGGCCTCTGGGGTGCTCTGATGATTCTGTTCATCTACCCGTTTGGCCGTCGGTTCCGCAAACTGGCACCCAATGGCCACACCCTGGGCGAGCTGATTCACGCACGGCACGGCGCCTCCAGTCAGTTGATTCTGGCGGGGTCCAATATCCTGGGCAGTGTGATCAGCCTGATGGTGAACTTCACGGCCGCCGGTGCCCTGGTCTCGGTGCTTTCGCCTTTGTCGTTTGAAACGGGTGTGATTGTCGCCGGTGTCGGTGTGCTGGCTTATACCCTGACGTCTGGTTTCCGGGCATCGGTGTTTACCGACTTTGCCCAATTGGTGGCGTTGATGGCCGTTGCCATCATTATCATTCCGGCCGTGCTGTTTTCTGCCGGTGGTACGGAAGTAATGGTCGACGGCCTGAGCCTTATGACGAATGAACAGGCGAGCCTGTTCTCGGTGGACGCCATCATGAATCAGGGCGCGCCTTTCTTTGTAGCGGTTCTGGCTTATGCCATCGGCAACCAGACCATTTCCCAACGGCTGTTTGCGGTTCGCGAAAAGCACATTAAATCGACGTTCGTAACAGCCACCATCGGTTATGGCGCCATAGTAATCGGCCTTGGCATGATTGGCCTGATGGCCTTGTCCGTGGGGATGGAACCGATTGATGGCAACATGAACAACCTGATCCCTCAGATGGTTTCTACTTATCTGTCGCCCGTCTTCGTGGCCCTGTTCTTCATTCTGGTCATTGGCTCCCTGTCTTCCACAGCCGACTCGGACCTGTCTGCACTGTCGACCATCATGATGGCGGATGTGTATGGCAAGAACATCGCCAAGAATAACCCCAACCCCAAAGTGATGATGTTGGTCGGGCGTATTACCATGATTGTCGCCACGGTGGCCGGGCTGGTGTTCGCCAGTTTCTCGCTCGATATTCTGGTGATGCTGGTGTTCGTGGGCGCGCTCTGGGGGGCCATTGTGTTCCCGGTAATCGTCAGTTGTTACTGGGATCGGGTCACCAACGCGGCCTTTACCTGGTCTGTGGTGGTGGCCATGGCACTGTTCTGCATCGCGCGCTTCGAGTTGCTGGAAATGACCGGATTCACCGTGCTGGCGTTTGAAGCATTGGCGTCTATTGGTGGAGCGGTGGTCATAGGCATGATGGTGTTTGGCTTCCTTGGCCGGACAGCCGGGCTTGTGGCCGGGGCGCTCACTCTTGTTGTCATGCTGATTTTCGCCACCGGCTTCCTGCGGGATTACATGGTGCTGGTGGCGTCTCTGACAGCCTATGGCGCCAGTGCGGTGGTCTGTACCGCCATGACGCTGACCAGCAATGAGCGTTTTGATTTCGACCTGATCAAGAAGCGGGTCGGTGACTACGATGACGCGGGTATTGAAGACGATGCCACAATGATTCCGGAGGGTGCAAAATGACAAACGAACTGGTTTATGGAACCTACATACTGATCTGGCCGGCAATCACGTTTGTTGTGCTGGGTGTCATCTGCTGGGCCGTAGCCCGTGACGTTCGCAGAGCCCGGAAATCGGATGAGGATCTCATCTGACCGGGCTATCTGAGTAATAATGCCTGAACCCTGAAAGCCCGGCACCTGTTGCCGGGCTTTCTTATGGAAGCTGTTCAGGCGGGCACCTTGAACTCATTGGCCAGTTTGTGGCTCGCGATGATGGAGCGGCTGGCGCTGTCCGTGATGTCCTTGAAGCCATTGATGATGTCTTCAATTTTGGTTGTGGACTCGTGGGTTTGCCGTGCCAGGGTTCGCACTTCATCGGCGACCACCGCAAAGCCACGGCCATGCTCACCGGCCCGGGCGGCTTCGATGGCCGTATTGAGGGCGAGCAGGTTGGTCTGGTCCGCCACCTGGCGGATCACATCCACAACATCGCTGATGGTGCTGCCGCGGCGCTCCAACTCCAGTTCCCAGGCTGATTGCCTGGCAGCGCCGGTACCACCAGCGTCAAGAGCTTGCCCCGCATGGAGAGGTTTTTGATCAGCTTCATTGTCGAGTCTCACGTTTAAAACTTGTGGCCATTTTCCGGATGCCACGCGCGCGTAGCTATTCACGTGAGGAGGTAGTCATGGGGGTAGTTTTCGGCTGCTAAGTCTTTGTAAACTATTGTTAAGTATATGATATGAGTATGTGAAAATGGAGCTAAGTAATCCCGCCTAGAGTACGTCCAAAGAGGTATGCAGCAACACTTCGGCCGCTAGGATGAGTCCAGTCTGACAATGATCAATGTGTCTTCGGTAGCCTGCCGTTAGGCTATCTGCTGTTTGTTCTAGCGGAGATAGTAGCTATGGAACTCGTATGCCCGGCCGGCAGCCTGCCAGCTATGAAAACTGCCGTGGATAATGGTGCTGATGCGGTTTACTTCGGCTTCCGTGACAGCACCAACGCCCGCCAGTTTTCGGGGCTGAACTTCAACGACAAACGCGCCGCAGAAGGTATTGAGTACGCCCACCTGCGTGGCAGCCGAGTGTTCTGCGCCATCAATACCTACCCACAACCGGATGGCTGGGAACAGTGGAAAGGGGCAGTAGATCGCGCGGCTGGTCTGGGTGTGGATGCCATTATCCTGGCTGATATGGGCCTGCTGGATTACGCCGCCAACCGTTATCCCGACACGCCCCGACACCTGTCGGTTCAGGGCTCTGCCACCAGTTACGAGGCACTGGCTTTCTACAAAGACATCTTCGACATTCGGCGTGCCGTGTTACCCCGGGTGCTATCGCTGGACCAGGTGCGTGGTGTGGCAAAACACAGCCCGGTTGAACTGGAGGTGTTTGCCTTTGGTAGCCTGTGCATCATGGCGGAAGGCCGCTGCTATCTTTCTTCCTATCTCACGGACGAATCCCCCAATACCCGTGGTGCCTGCTCTCCCGCCAAGGCTGTGCGCTGGCAGGAAACCCCGCAGGGCCTTGAGTCGCGACTGAATGAGGTGCTGATCGACCGCTATGGCGAAGGTGAATCCGCCGGCTACCCAACCCTGTGCAAGGGACGCTTCGAGGTGGAGGGCCATGTGTACCACGCCATTGAAGAGCCGGTCAGCCTGAATACGCTGGACCTGCTCCCGGAACTGCAGGCGCTGGGCATCAGCGCGGTGAAAATCGAAGGCCGCCAACGCAGCCCCGCCTACATTGCCGATGTGGCCAGAACCTGGCGCCAGGCACTGGATCACCTGGCCGCTGGGCCGGAGGCCTTCACCGTCGATCCGGCCTGGAAAAATACCTTGTCGGGCCTGTCCGAGGGTGGGCTGACCACCCTGGGCGCTTACCATCGCAAGTGGAAATAAGGTTCTTCCGATCATGATGAAGCTATCCCTGGGCCCGATTCTGTGGTTCTGGTCCAAACAAACGGTTTTCGATTTCTATGGCAAAGCGGCCGAGTGGCCGGTGGATACCATCTATCTGGGTGAAGCCGTGTGCGCCCGCCGGCGGGAACTGAAGCCGGATGACTGGCTGGATCTGGCCCGTGACCTGAAAGCCTGCGGTAAAGAGGTGGTGCTCTCGACCCAGGCCCTGATTGAATCGGAAGCGGACCTGCGCCGCCTGTGGCGGATCTGTGATCAGAACGAATTCATGGTGGAGGCCAACGACCAGAGTGCCTTGCAGGTGGCTATCTCCAATGACGTTCCGTTTATTACCGGCCCTTCCATGAACGTCTACAATGTTGCCACATTGAAAGTGCTGGCAAAGCAGGGGCTCCAGGGCTGGAACCTGCCCGTGGAGCTGGGCAGGGAGGCGCTTGGTCAGTTGATTGACGGCCTGAAGCAGGAGGGGGTGGAGCTGCCCTCGGAAGTCTTTTCCTGGGGTTTCCTGCCCCTCGCCTGGTCATCGCGCTGCTTTACGGCACGCCATTACAACCTGCCAAAAGACAACTGTGAGTTTCGCTGCCTGCAGCACCCGGACGGTATGGAGTTGCGTTCCCGTGAATCCCGGGAGCTGTTCCGCCTGAACGGTATTTCCACCCTGTCCGGTTCCCGCTATGACCTTATGCGGGAACTGCCGGATATGGAAAGGATGGGGGTGTCCACCGTTCGCCTGAGCCCGGAGCTCCAGGGTATGGATGAAGTGGTCAGGCGATATGATCAGGTGCGCCGGGGTGAAACGCCGGATTCAGATCCGCTGCAGTTGGTGGAGGCACCACCGTGCAATGGCTACTGGTACGGTAAGCCAGGGATGGATCAGGTTGCGGAATCTGTTGGCTGACTGGTTCTGATGCCCGGTTGAAAAGGACGAACTGCACCCCCAAGACAGGTGAACATTGGGTTTAAAGTCGCAAGGAGGGCATATCCTTCAGCTTTTGGTGTGGGTGGCAGTTGCCGTTGTCGGTACTGCCGTGGTCTGGATAGGCAGCGGCCTGCTGGAAGCTGCCAGTGAACGGCTGTCCCTGTACTATCGGCTGCCGGAGATTGTACAGGGTGCCATTGTCGTTGCGGTTGGTTCGAGCTTTCCGGAGTTGGCTACCGTCGTTGTCTCCACCCTTGTTCATGGCGAGTTCGAACTGGGTGTGGCGGCAATAGTTGGCTCTGCCCTGTTCAACATCATGGTAATTCCTGCCCTCAGTGGTCTTGTGGCGAGGGAGCAACTGGCCACCAATCGCGACCTTGTCTACAAGGAAGCCCAGTTCTACATGATCGCTGTGGCAACCCTGTTGCTGACCTTCTCGTTCGCGGTCATCTATAACCCGGTTGAATCCACCGGTGGCGAGCTTCAGGGGCAACTGACTCGAGGCTTCGCGTTTTTGCCCCTGGTGCTCTATGTGATTTACGTGTTTGTGCAGTACCAGGAAACCATGGACTACGAGTCCGATGCCGACGTCTCCCACATCCGGCCAGGACGCGAGTGGGGAAAGCTGGCTGCCGGTTTGGCATTGATCCTGGTGGGGGTTGAAGGCCTGGTGCGGGCCGCGGTCAATTTTGGTGATATTCTGGGCACGCCCAGCTTCCTTTGGGGTATCACCATTGTTGCTGCCGGCACGTCGGTTCCGGATGCCTTTGTCTCTGTGCGTGCCGCCCGCAACGGCAAGGCCATTACCAGCATCGCGAACGTGCTTGGCAGTAACATCTTCGATTTGCTCTGCTGCATTCCGATCGGGGTTCTGATCGCAGGCACGGCCGTCATCAACTACTCGGTGGCCGCGCCGATGATGGCAATCCTCACCCTCGCAACGGTGATCCTGTTCCTGATGATGCGTACGCACATGATCGTAAGTCGCGCGGAGTCCTGGAGCCTGCTGGTGATCTATGGAGCGTTTGTGGCGTGGATCACCATGGAGTCCTTTAATGTCACGAATCTGCTGGTCAATTTCCCGCCCGGCTCATGAAGCTGAGACGCATCGGTAAATAACTGAAGCCCCCGGTCGGAAAAACAGCCCGCTCGGGTGATTCATCAGGCGCGGGCTCCAGGGTGTCGACACTGGAAAGAAACTCTTCCATCAGAACCCTGAGTTCCATTCGGGCCAGCGGTGCACCAGGGCAGACATGAACGCCCGTACCATAAAGCAGATTCCGGTCACGGTTCTTGTGTGGGCAAAACGCATCCGGGTCACCGAAGACCTTCTCGTCACGGTTGGCGGATGCCCACAGGATGGTGATTTTCTCGCCCGCGGGAATCCTTCTTCCACCAATCTCCACGTCCCGGGTTGTGATCCGGCGGTTGGATATCAGCGGCGCGTCCATACGCAGTATTTCATCGATAGCGTCCGGCAACGCAAGGGTGTCGTTGGCAAGGCTCTGTCTCAGGTCCGGATGTTCAGCCAGGTAACTCAGCAGAATCGATACGCTGGCGCTGATCGTGCCCAGCTCACCGACAGTCCAGTTCCGCAGAAGGCTTGTGAGCTCTTCATCGGTCATGGGGCGGCCATTGACGGTCTCTTCCATCAGCGAGGTGGTGACGTCTCTCGGGGCGTTGGCTTCGGCCTGGCGTCGGGCTTCCAGCAAGTCGTGAATATAGCCGTCGAACTCATGGGCAACTTCTGCCATGGCTCGCCGGTCACGGGCGAGGGTGGCACGGTGGTTTTTCAGTACCCATTCACGGAGTGGTTCGTGAAGGGAGTCGGGCCACCCCATAAAAGCGCACTGTATCTGCAGGGCAAAGGCTCTGCTGAATTTTCCGATGATATCGAACGGCTGACCAGCGGGCAGGCTATTGACGAGGTTGCGGGCAATGCTCCGACAGGTTGGCTCGAATTCACTCATTGACTGATGCGAGAAATAGGGCTCGATTACCTCTCGATAGGGTGTGTGTTCAGGTGGATCCATGCCATTGGGGACCGACAGATGGCTGGATGCCGCACTACTGAATGTCTGGTGGTCTTCCAGCACCCGCATGACATCGCCATGCCTGAATAGCGTCCAGTGCTGATAATCACTCCAGGCAACCGGACACTGAATGCGCATGGTATCGTAGGCCCATATCTGGTCGCCCAGAACCTCATCGGCCCGGGGGGCCCAGTCAGGGTTGCGGGGATCGTCTGCCATTGCTAATCCTCGGGAAGAAAACATGTATCCTGAGGTTAACAGAGCGCTGATTTGTCTTCTTGAAGATAAGTCAAGTGATGGTCGAACTGGTATTGCGGCGGCAAGCCTGTTTCCCCGCTGACATTCCTGACGCTGAGCTGTGTACGGGGAAACAAAGCAAAAAATGTTGAGATAATTCAGGAGGTAATGCATGAATTCCGCCGAACGCCGAGAATGGGACAGGATTGACTTTGTGGTCAGCCGGGACGGCATTCCGGCAGCCCGTGCTTTTGCAGAGCAGGGCGTCGGTCAGTATGAATCTGCCATTCGTGAGGCTGATTCCGGAGGTAATGGATATGGTGCCGCCTATCGGGAAAGCCTGTTGGCTTCCATCCGGGTGTACCGGCAGTATCTGGAGCAAAAAGAGAGCCCCTGAAACATCTGGGGGCTCCATAGTCAGGTGCCTTGGAAATAACACATCCCGGAATTTGGAATAGGCATGAGGCTCCATTCGAGGCTGTCTAGTAGATTTTTCAGCCCCAGCCCGAGTTCGGTGTTGCCCTCAATCACCAGCCGCCGCTGGAAGAAAAGCTGATCCGGATCCTGTCGTCGTTCCGCGAGAGTTTTGAATGCTGCGAACGAGCCACGAATGATGGCCTCCCCCGGGCCATCAATAACGCGCAGCCGGTCAGCCCAGAACCCGATAGTGATGCCGGGTTGTCCACCATTGATCTCGAATCGGATACGGCGGCCCTCAAAACCATCGAATTCACCCTCAGCGATCGCTTCGGCAAACAGGTGATTAAGCGGTGCTTCGGCGACCATCTGCTTGAAGGGAATCGGAATGTTCTGGTCAATAACACCCAGCATTGGCACGGGTGAGGGCAGGTATTCTTTCAGGACCGCCAGCGATTGTTCGAGCAGGGCGCTGTTGGCAGGTAAAAAAGCAG
Organism: Marinobacter iranensis; assembly: GCF_029207565.1. GTDB lineage: Bacteria > Pseudomonadota > Gammaproteobacteria > Pseudomonadales > Oleiphilaceae > Marinobacter > Marinobacter iranensis. Next base: position 562,092 of record NZ_JANCMW010000002.1, read on the forward strand.
GAATTGATAAAACCATGGGTTACTCCGGGCGGCCAGAAAACCTGTCCAGAGTAACGGAAACCGTGCGTCAGTAATTTGATATAACTCAGCCCTTGTGCAGGCCTTCCTCTACCGCCCATACGGCTACCTCTACCCGTGAGCGTAGACTCAGCTTTTTCAGCAGGTGCTTCACGTGTACTTTTACCGTACCGTCGCTGATATCGAGTTTGCGGCCGATCATTTTGTTGGAAAGGCCCTCGGCGATCAGGCGGAGGATATCCTTTTCCCTTGGGGTCAGGCTGTCGAAGTCCGGGCGCGAAGCCTGTTGCGGTTTCTGGGAACGAAGTGCCTGGGCCAGCAGGGTGGTCAGCCGGTCACCAATGACCATCTTGCCCACGGCAGCCTGGTGTAACTGCTGGATCATGTCTTCGGGTTCCATGTCCTTGAGCAGGTAACCGTCGGCACCGGCTCTCAGGGCGGCTACCACGTCGTCTTCATGGTCAGAAACCGTGAACATGACGATGCGGGAACTCACACTCTCCTCGCGCAGTTTTTTCAGGGCTTCAATGCCGTTCATTTCCGGCATGTTGAGGTCCATCAGGATCAGGTCTGGCTCCAGTTCCTGTGCCAGGCGGATGCCGTCAGCCGCGTTACTGGCCTCGCCGGCCACCAGCATGTCCTCTTCCATCTCGATCAGTTGTTTTATGCCCTGACGAAGCAAAGGGTGGTCGTCAATCAACAGAATGCTTGCTGGTGAGTCAGACATGGTTCCTCTCATTATATGAAGTAGTGTTGCAATACTTAGCCGCTGGCGGCTTCGGATGTAATCAGGTGCCGGCTCTTGGGTACAAAGCTCAGCGCCACTTCCACGCCGCCGCTCTCGCGGTTGTGTACGCTGGCCTTACCACCCAGGGTGCGAGCCCTGTCCTGCATGATGATGAGGCCATAGTGCTGTGCCGGCTGGTCGCCGGCCGGCAATCCTTTACCATTATCAAGTATTTTGACCACTACCCGGGGAGATTCAAACAGCACCCGTACCAGGACTTCCGACGCCTGGGAGTGTTTCACCGCATTGGCCAGCCCTTCGCGGATGATCTGCAGGGTATGGATTTCCTCGTTGGGCGAAAGGGTCTGTGGCGGCAGGCGGTATTCGAGTTGTACCTCGCTGCCCAGCCGTTCGGAGAATTCCTCCACGGTCTGGCGCAGGGCCGTGGCCAGGTCGGGGGTATCCAGCTTCAACCGGAAAGTTGTCAGCAGCTCCCGCAGTTGACGATAGGCACTGTTCAGCCCAGTACTGAGTTCCTCAAGGATTTCACCGTGGATTTTTTCATGCTCCCCGGTGATATGGAGACGGCGCAGTCTTGCTACCTGCATCTTCAGGTATGACAGAGACTGGGCCAGGGAGTCGTGGAGTTCCCGGGCGATCACGGTGCGTTCTTCCGCCAGGGTAAGCTGCTGCTCCTCGGTAATCTGGCGTTCAAGGAAAATAGCGGTCGCCAACTGATCGCTCAGGGTTTCCAGCAGGCGCCGCGCGGTCTGTGACAGCCCCTTGCTGGCGGGATACCATACCTCCAGGGTACCCAGCAGTTGCCCCGGTGTACGAATTGGCAGCAGCAATCTTCGGCCGTCGTTGTCTTCCGATGGCAGTTCGTCAAACACTTCCGGTGTTACCAGGCAGGCATTGCAATGATGGTCCTTGCAGTAGAACGGGCGTTCCTTTGTGGAGGTGGTAATGGCCTCCACTGGCTCGCTGGAGTTCTTGTCATGGAGGAACAGCCGGATGGGGCCGATGCCAAGCAACTGCTCCAGGTCCTGAAGCATGGGGATAGCGCCATTGCAAAGGTCGTGATTGGCGAACAGGGAACGACTGGAGGAATGCAGCAACTCCAGCGCGGCATGACTTCTTTCCAACTCGCGGGTTTTACCACGGGCCTCTTCTCGCAGTTCGCGGTAGCTCTGGGCCAGTTCGGTGGTCATCTGATCGAAAGCGCTGCCGAGCCTGGACAGCTCATCCGAGCCTTTCAGGTTGGCCTTGCGTGAGAAATCCTGTTCTCCTACCGCAACCGCGATATCCACCAGTTTGCGGAGTGGATGCAGAACACGGTTCTTCAGGTCGAGAAACAACCCGACAATAATCAGTATGGAGAAGATCAGACTGATGACCTGGATCAGGTGCAGCAAGTCAATGCGTGCTTCGGTCCGATGCTCAAGCATACTGACCAGTTCATCCACTGCCGCCACGTAGCGCTCTGTGATAGTGAGCAGGTCTGCTGTCACCCGGGTGCTGTTCGGGGTATTGGCAATCAGTGCCGGGCGGAGTTCATCCTGCCATAGCAATTCCATTGCCTGGTGCTGCTTTGCCAGTGGGTGGCCGTTGGCATCGGGAATCGCCTGCCTGAATCCTGAGTGGTCCATGCGCGCTTCGTACGCATCCAGCCTTTTGGTAAACGTAGTGGACTGGTCGCCAGCCGGGTCAGCCGCGGAACGGGCCAGCAGTTCATAGGCGCCCATGCGCAATGAACCGGCAAGGTTGATCGCCGTGGCATTGCCCTCAATGCTGCGGGATACCCCGAGGGTCGTCGCCATGCTGACAATGGCTGTCAGTACAACGGCGCCGACGACTATGGCGATGCGTTTAACGAGAGGGCTTTTGCGTGTCATCTGGTCTCTTCATTGGGGCCATGCAACGGCGCAATTCTCGCCTGTTTTCCATCCAGAGTGTACCTCCTCGAGGATAGTCAATTACCCCTAATTACCCCCATTGGCGATATCCCATCATAGTCTTTGACCCCTTGCAGGGCAAAACATGAAACTGAAAGTCAGCTTTTGAAGGGTAATGCCATGCAGCCTTTTTCCACCCGTGATGATGACGATCACGATAAATTGACTTCGCTGGCAGTAGTGCTTCCGCCGGCGGTAGCTGGCTTTGTTGTTGCTGCAGGTTGCTGGACCATCTTTGCCGTGGCCGGCGTGCATTTGAGGGACGCCCTGGGGCTCGGCAGCCTGAAGCTTGGCCTTTTATTGGCAATGCCCATGGCGGCCGGGGCGTTGCTGGCAGTGCCAGCCGGAATCGCCGCACAAAAGCTGGGGGCAAGACGGGTAATGATCGCCTGCCTGCTCGGGCTTGCCGTCTGCATGGCGTTATTGTTGGTTGTGGAATCCTGGGCCGGGTACCTGCTGGTTGCCGTTGGCCTTGGCCTTGCGGGCGGCTTCTACAGTGCCGGCTTTCAGTTTGTAACCCGTCATGCTGCTCCCCGGCATATGGGGCTCGTATTGGGGATATTTGGTGCTGGAGTAATGGGCGCCGGATTTAACTACTACCTGGTTCCCCTGATTCTGCAGGCATTCTCATGGACGGGGGTGCCGCTGGCCTATCTGGTCGTTCTTTTATTGGTGGTCACCCTGTTGATGTTATTGACCGACGATTCCGATTCTCTTGGTGATCCCGATGTGGAAACCGGGGCCAGGCAGCTTTTGCATCGCCTGGAAAACATGCGGGTATGGCGCCTGTGTCTGTATTTTGGTGTGGTGGCGGGAAGCTTTTTTTCTCTGGCTTTATGGCTGCCAGATTTCATGTCGTCCCGTTTCTTGCTGACCATGGGGTCTGGTGCCAGGTTGGCGTTGTGGTTCGTGATTCCGGGTGCCCTCGCCCAGATTGCAGGGGGTGGGATGTCGGACCGCTATGGTGCCGGCCGTGTGGTAGCGAGGTCGCTCGCTGCGTGCCTTGTGGCCTTGTTTGTACTGTCATACCCCGCCATGACGTTATCGATTCGTGGAATAGAGTCGGTCATCGCCCTGGAACTTGACCTGCCTCTTTTTCTGGAAAGGCTCTTCATCGTATTGCTTGGCGTGGCCCTGGGTTGCGCCATGGGCAGCCTTCAACGCATGGTGATTGCGGAAAATCGTGAGGCGGCGGGCTTGGCGGCAGGTATGTTGTTGTTCAGTGCCTGCCTTGTCGCCTTCCTGCTACCGGTGCTTTTCGGCGCAGTGATCTATTGGGTCGGTGTAGGTACCGCCATGTTCATGATTCTTTTCCTGATGTTGGCTGGCAGCTTGCTCCTTTTTGCTCTGGACAATCGTCGCCAGGAACGTCAGGCACTGTTACACAAGGGTGTATAACCGTTCTACCCACTGGGTGGTAGAGCCCGGTTATGACGGGGTAACCACGCAGATTTCAGGGTCTTTCTCCCACACAATGGTCTCAAATCGTACGAACGATCCGGCACACGGGCCGATGGAGAGAGACCATGAGTCATTTGATCGACAAACTGAATTACTTCAGGAAGAAGCGCGAGCCGTTTGCGAACGGCCACGGCGAAACCCACAATGTAAGTCGCGAATGGGAAGACAGCTACCGCCAGCGCTGGCAGCATGACAAGATCGTGCGTTCCACCCACGGCGTCAACTGCACCGGTTCCTGCAGCTGGAAAATCTACGTCAAGAACGGTCTGGTTACCTGGGAAACCCAGCAGACTGACTACCCCCGCACCCGTCCGGACCTGCCCAACCATGAGCCCCGGGGCTGCCCCCGTGGGGCCAGCTACTCCTGGTACATGTACAGCGCCAACCGCCTGAAGTACCCGCTGATGCGCAAGCATCTGATGAGGCTCTGGCGCTCCGCCAAGATGCAGCACAACGATCCGGTGGACGCCTGGGCTTCCATCGTGGAAGACCCCAAGAAGACCGCCGAGTACAAGCCCCGTCGTGGTATGGGCGGCTTTGTGCGTTCCAGCTGGGACGAAGTCAACGAGTTGATTGCCGCCTCGAACGTTTACACAGCGAAGCAGTACGGCCCTGACCGCATCATCGGCTTCTCGCCGATTCCTGCCATGTCCATGGTGTCCTACGCAGCCGGCAGCCGTTACCTGTCCATGATCGGTGGCGTGTGCATGAGCTTCTACGACTGGTACTGCGACCTGCCGCCGGCCTCCCCGCAAACCTGGGGTGAGCAGACCGACGTGCCGGAATCCGCCGACTGGTACAACTCCGGCTACATCATTGCCTGGGGTTCCAACGTGCCCCAGACCCGTACCCCGGACGCCCACTTCTTCACCGAAGTGCGTTACAAGGGCACCAAAACAGTCGCCATTACCCCGGATTACGCCGAAGTTTCCAAGCTGTCTGACGAGTGGATGAACCCCAAGCAAGGTACCGATGCTGCCCTGGGTATGGCCATGGGCCATGTGATCCTGAAAGAATTCCACGTCGACAAGCCCAGCGAATACTTCACCGACTACGTGCGCCGCTATACCGACATGCCCTACCTGGTCATGCTGGAGCAGCGTGAGGACGGCCGCTATGTGCCCGGCCGCTTCCTGCGGGCCAGTGATCTGGTGGACGGCCTTGGGGAAGAGAACAACCCCGAGTGGAAAACCATCGCCATCGACGAGAAAACCAACCAGTTGATTGCTCCCAATGGCTCCATCGGCTACCGCTGGGGGGAAAAGGGCAAGTGGAACCTCAAGCAGACTGCAAGCAGCAACGAAGTGGAGCTGCAGTTGTCGATGGTCGAGAAGCACGATGAAGTGGTGGATGTTGCATTTCCGTACTTTGGCGGTATCGAGCATGACCACTTCAAGCACGTGAAGATCTCCGACACCCTGACCCACAAACTGGGCAGCCGCACAGTTCAACTGGCTGACGGCAGCGAGGGCCACGTTGTTACTGTATTCGACCTGATGGTCGCCAACTATGGTATCAGCCGTGGACTGGGCGGCGATGACGGCGCCACGTCTTACGATGAAGTGAAGCCCTACACTCCCGCCTGGCAGGAAAAGATCACCGGCGTTCCCGCCGAGAAAGTGATCCGCATTGCCCGTGAGTTCGCCGACAACGCCGACAAGACCAAAGGCCGTTCCATGGTCATCGTCGGTGCCGGTATGAACCACTGGTACCACATGGACATGAACTACCGTGGCCTGATCAACATGCTGATCCTATGTGGCTGTATCGGCCAGAGCGGTGGCGGCTGGGCCCACTACGTTGGCCAGGAAAAACTGCGCCCGCAGACTGGCTGGCAGCCCCTGGCCTTCGGCCTGGACTGGCAGCGTCCGCCGCGCCACATGAATTCCACGTCCTTCTTCTACGCTCACTCCGGCCAGTGGCGCTACGAGAAACTGGGTGTCGATGAGATCCTGTCGCCGCTGGCGGACAAGTCCAGATTCAGTGGCAGCCTGATCGACTACAACGTCCGCGCCGAGCGCATGGGCTGGCTGCCGTCTGCGCCACAACTGAACCGTAACCCGCTGGGTATTGCGGCCGAGGCCGAAAAAGCCGGCATGGAAGTGGCGGCCTATGTGGCCCAGTCCATGAAGGATGGCTCCCTGGCATTCGCCAGTGAGGATCCGGAAGCGCCCCAGAACCACCCGCGCAATATGTTCATATGGCGGTCCAACCTGCTGGGTTCCTCCGGTAAGGGCCACGAGTACATGCTCAAGTACCTGCTCGGTACCAGAAGCGGCCTGCAGGGCAAGGATCTCGGCCACGAGGGCGGCGCCAAGCCGAAAGAAGTGAAGTGGCATGACGAGGCACCGGAGGGCAAACTCGATCTGCTGGTAACCCTGGACTTCCGTATGTCCACTACCTGTCTGTATTCCGACATCGTTCTGCCGACTGCGACCTGGTACGAGAAGAACGACCTGAACACCTCCGACATGCACCCGTTCATCCATCCGTTGACAGCGGCCACCGATCCGGCCTGGGAAGCCCGTAGTGACTGGGAGATCTACAAGGGCATTGCCAAGGCGTTCTCCAAGGCGACCGAGGGCCACCTGGGTGTCGAAAAAGATGTGGTCACCCTGCCGCTGTTGCACGACGCGCCAGCCGAGCTGGGCCAGCCGTTCGATGTGAAGGACTGGAAGCGCGGTGAATGTGACCTGATTCCAGGCAAAACCGCGCCCAACTTCATCACCGTGGAGCGGGACTACCCGAACACCTACGCCCGCTTCACCTCCCTGGGCCCGCTAATGGACAAACTGGGCAACGGCGGCAAGGGCATCAACTGGAACACTGAGAAGGAAGTGAAGTTCCTTGGTGACCTGAACCACAAGCATCTTGAGGGTGCCAACGCCGGTCGTCCGAAGATCGAAAGCGCCATCGACGCCGCTGAGGTCATCCTTTCCCTGGCACCGGAAACCAATGGCCAGGTGGCGGTAAAAGCCTGGGCGGCACTGTCCGAGTTCACCGGCCTTGATCACACCCACTTGGCGAAGAACAAGGAAGAGGAAAAAATCCGCTTCCGGGACATCGTTGCGCAACCGCGCAAGATCATATCCAGCCCGACTTGGTCTGGCCTGGAAGACGAGCACGTGTCCTACAACGCCGGTTATACCAACGTGCATGAACTGATCCCCTGGCGCACCCTGACGGGCCGTCAGCAGTTCTATCAGGATCACGAGTGGATGCGCGCCTTCGGTGAGAGCCTGCTGGTGTATCGCCCGCCCATCAACACCAAAACCGTAAGCCACATGATCAACCAGCGCAGTAACGGCAACCCCGAAAAAGCGCTGAACTGGATCACGCCGCACCAGAAGTGGGGCATCCACAGCACCTACAGCGACAACCTGCTGATGCTGACCCTGTCCCGCGGTGGCCCCATCGTCTGGCTGAGCGAAGACGACGCCAAAGAGATGGAAATCGAGGACAACGACTGGATTGAACTGTTCAACGCCAATGGCGCCATTGCAGCCCGGGCGGTGGTGAGCCAGCGGGTGATGCCCGGCATGGTGATGATGTACCACGCCCAGGAGCGGATTGTGAACATCCCGGGCTCGGAAATCACCGGCACCCGGGGCGGTATCCACAACTCGGTTACCCGCGTATGCCCGAAGCCGACCCACATGATCGGTGGCTATGCGCAGTATTCTTACGGTTTCAACTACTACGGCACCGTGGGCTCCAACCGCGATGAATTCGTGGTCGTTCGCAAGATGCACAACGTCGACTGGCTCGACGGCGAAGGCAATGACACTGTTCAGGAGGCTGTAAAATGAAGATCCGTTCCCAAGTCGGCATGGTACTGAACCTGGACAAGTGCATCGGTTGCCACACCTGTTCAGTGACCTGCAAAAACGTATGGACCAGCCGTGAAGGTATGGAATACGCCTGGTTCAACAACGTCGAGACCAAACCCGGTATCGGCTACCCCAAAGAGTGGGAGAATCAGGACAAGTGGAAGGGCGGCTGGATGCGCGACAGCTCCGGCAAGATTCGTCCGAAAATCGGTGGCCGTTTCCGGGTGCTGGCGAACATCTTCGCCAACCCGGACCTGCCGCAGATCGACGACTACTACGAGCCGTTCGATTTCGATTACCAGCACCTGCATACCGCCGGCGACAGCAAGCACCAGCCGGTGGCCCGGCCGCGCTCGCTGATCTCCGGCCAGCGCATGCAGAAGATCGAATGGGGCCCCAACTGGGAAGAAATCCTGGGTACCGAGTTTGCCAAACGACGCAAGGACAAGAACTTCGATCAGGTCCAGGCGGACATCTACGGCCAGTTCGAAAACACCTTCATGATGTACCTGCCGCGCCTGTGCGAGCACTGCCTGAACCCGGCCTGTGTCGCCAGTTGCCCGAGCGGCGCCATCTACAAGCGTGAGGAAGACGGCATCGTGCTGATCGATCAGGACAAATGCCGCGGCTGGCGGATGTGTGTCTCCGGCTGCCCGTACAAGAAGATCTACTTCAACTGGAAGACCGGCAAGTCCGAGAAATGCATCTTCTGCTACCCGCGGATCGAAGCCGGCATGCCCACCGTGTGTTCCGAGACCTGCGTCGGTCGTATCCGCTACCTGGGTGTGCTGCTGTACGACGCAGACCGCATTGAGGAAGTGGCCAGCACGCCGGGCGAGCATGAGCTTTATGAAAAGCAGCTGGAAATCTTCCTGGACCCGAACGACCCGAAGGTTATCGAGCAGGCGAAGAAAGACGGCATCCCGATGAACGTGATCGAGGCCGCCCAGCGCAGCCCGGTCTACAAAATGGCCGTGGACTGGAAACTGGCCCTGCCGCTGCACCCGGAATACCGCACCCTGCCCATGGTCTGGTACGTGCCACCCCTGAGCCCGATCCAGTCCGCGGCGGAAGCCGGCAAGGTCGAGTTTGACGGTGTACTGCCGAAGATCGAAAGCCTGCGGATTCCGGTCAAATACCTGGCCAACCTGCTGACCGCCGGGGATGAGAAGCCGATTGTGCGGGCCCTCAAACGCATCATGGCAATGCGCCTGTACAAGCGCGCCGAAACCGTGGAAGGCAGGGAAGACCTGCGGGCGTTACAGGAAGCGGGACTCACCAAGGCCCAGGCGGATGAGATGTACCGCTACCTGGCCATCGCGGACTATGAGGACCGCTTCGTCATCCCCACCAGCCATCGCGAACTGGCAAAGGAAGCATTTCCTGACGCTACCGCCCACGGCGAGCGCGGCGGTTGCGGTTTCAGCTTCGGCGACGGCTGTAACGGTGACAGTAAATTCAACATGTTCGGTGGCCGTAAGCAGACCACCAGCATGGTGCAGAAACTGTCCACCGTGAAGCAGGTTGACCCGAAACAGCTGCAGGAATGAGGAAATCAGGATGAAACTTTTAAAAGTAATCGCAAGGGTTCTTGAGTACCCCACCGAAGAACTGCAGACCTCGAAAGATGCGTTGATAGCCGTTGTTCTTGAAGATGGCCGGCTGCCACGGAAAAACAAGGAGCAGTTGCTGCGGTGTATTGACCAGGTATGTGACGGAGATCTTCTTGATATCCAGGAAAACTACGTGGGCACCTTCGACAAGGGCAGGGCAACATCCCTGCTGTTGTTCGAGCACGTACACGGCGAATCCCGTGACCGGGGTCAGGCCATGGTGGACCTGATGGAGGAGTACCGTACCAATGGCCTGGAGATTGATGCCAGGGAACTGCCGGACTATCTGCCGTTGTTCCTTGAATACCTCTCTACCCGGCCATGGGAAGAAATTCGGAACTGGCTGGAAGATATCCATCACATCCTCGGCCTTCTGGGTGAAAGGCTGTATCAGCGGGAGAGCCTTTACCACGTGTTGATGGATTCGCTGCTGGTTTTGTCTGGCCGGCAAGCGAATCGTCAGGAACTGGCGCAGATTGTGGCATCGGAAGAGCGTGACGACACCCCGGAAGCACTGGACAAGGTCTGGGAGGAAGAAATGGTGAAGTTTGTGGATGATCAGGGCAGTTCCTGCGCCACCGGCGGTGTTGTTGGTCAGCGCCGCCGCGAACTGGAGCAGACCCAGACCATCCATCTGAGCGATCAGTTGATGACGGACGCAACGCCCCGTCAGGCAGGAGGCGCCTGAAGGCGCGGGAGGAAACTGAAATGATGTCCTATCTCAATACACTGTTGTTCGGGGTCTACCCCTACATTGCTATCGCTATTCTGGTAATTGGCACCTGGGCACGTTATGACCATGGTCAGTTCACCTGGAAAGCCCATTCCAGCCAGATGCTGCGCAAGAAAAACATGGTCATGGCCAGCGTACTGTTCCATGTGGGCGTACTGGTGATCTTCTTCGGCCACCTGGTTGGCCTGCTGACACCTCATGCGGTCTATGAGCCGTTCATGAGCCCCGGCACCAAGCAGGTTATGGCTATTGTTGTTGGTGGTATTGCAGGCGTGATGGCCCTCATCGGTGGCGGCATGCTCGCCTGGCGGAGGCTGACCGACCCTCGGGTGAAAGCCAGCAGCACCTTCGCCGACAACATGATTATCCTGATTCTGGTGATCCAACTGGCGCTCGGCCTGTTCACCATTCTGCCCACCATGGGACATCTGGACGGCAGCACCATGCTCCAGTTCTCGGCCTGGGCCCAGGGCATTGTCACGCTGCAGGGTGGCGTTGCGGGTTATATCGCCGACGTGCACTGGATCTACAAAACCCACATCTTCCTCGGCCTGACCATCTTCGTGCTGTTCCCGTTCACCCGGCTTGTGCACATGTTGAGCGTGCCGGTGGAGTATTTCGGGCGGAAGTACCAGGTGGTGCGTAAGCGGGCGTGATTGGGGGAGACATAAAAGATGTCGGATTACGGCTTCGCCTAATCCGACCTACCCGAGCCTGAAGCCCCAAATGTAGGTCGGATTAGCGAAGCGTAATCCGACAACCAGCTCAAAGGAAAGCAACCATGCAACTCATCCCAGTAGGCAACGCCGAAAAACCCAGAAACCAGTTCCCGCCGGTCTACGTGGGTGACACCCTCATCGCCGAAGACGACATCGCCCGGGAAATGCAACACCACCCGGCCGAAGAAGTCGCCGAAGCCTGGCACGAAGCGGCTAAAAGCCTCGTCATCCGCGAACTCCTCCTGCAACAGGCCAGCCGCCTGAACCTGGACGACATCGCCGACGAAGAAGACCGCATCGCCCGGGTACTGGAGCTGGAACTCGACGTCCCTGACCCCAGCGAACAGGACTGCGAACGCTTCTACGCCGCCAACCCCGGCCGCTTCCGCAGCCCGACCCTGATGGCCGTCAGCCACATCCTCCTCGCCGCCGCCCCGGACGACGTCCAGGAGCGCATGCGCCAGGAAGAAGCAGGGCGCCAACTGCTGTCATCCTTACTCGACGGTCGTGCCCGGTTTGCGGAACTGGCCAAACAATACTCCGCCTGCGAATCCCGCCACCAGGGCGGCAGCCTCGGCCAGATCAGCAAAGGCCAGACCGTCGACGAATTCGAACGCCCGGTCCTGTCCCTCCAGGAAGGCCTCAACCCCGAACTCATCGAAACCCGCTACGGCTGGCACCTCGTCCGCGTCGACCAACACATCGACGGCGAACAGCTGCCCTACGAACACGTTAAGCCCCAGATACGGCAATACCTGAGCGAAAGCGTCACCAGACGAGCGTTCCGACAGTACCTGCAGGTGTTGGCCGCTGAAACTGGTGTGGAGGGTGTAGATATGGAAATACCCGACTCGCCGCTGATGCAGTGAAAAGGTTAACTCTAATACTGGGAGGCCGATGGGCCCCTTCTTCCCAAAACTGTGCGGAGCCATGGATGGCGGAGCTCAAGCGCCACATGGATGTGCTTGAGCGTGTTTTGGGAAGAAGGGGCCCATTGGCCTGTGCTCCCAAGTAAACAAGAGAGCCAGCACCCAGGCAACAAGCCCCCTTCTTTGAGGTAAGTCAATTACTCAGTAATAACCACCCAACTACCCCCATAGGGGGAGCGATTTTCCCCCCAAGCCCCACTACTATAAAACCAGATATGAAATGCATTATTAATGCAGGGGCAAACAAAATGGCACTCTTACAAACCACCGAAACACGCTACAGCAAGCCAGTACTTGTCGCCGTCAACAAACTCTTCGAAGAAGACGACCGACTGGCTCCCATGCGCCAGCACGCACTCTTCTCATCACTGAGCGACGACGACCTCACGGCACTGCTGCAGCAGTCCAAACGCCTGCGCCTTGGCCACCACCAACTGCTCTACCGTCAGGACATGCCCGCTCACCACTTCTTCTTCGTGATCTCCGGGCGGCTGCGCCTATACCGCCTCGACGCCTCAGGCATAGACCGCACCCTGGACAGCATTGCCCCCGGCGATTGCTTCGCCGAAGTCATGATCTACGCAGAGCCGGCCAGATACGCCTGCTACGCAGAAGCACTCAAATCCAGCGAAGTGCTGATGATACCCGTCAAGGTTTACCAGGATCTGCTGGAAAGAAAGCCCGAATACACCCAGTCGGCGCTGCGCCATTACGCCAGGCGTAACGTGGCCCGATTTCATGACCTGGAAATTATGACCGTGCAGAGCGCCCGTGACCGCCTGATCCGATACCTGATTGACCTACTGCCCAACGGAGCTTCCGAGGGCGGAGAAGTGGAACTGCCATTGCCTAAATGCCTGGTCGCGTCCCGGCTTGCGATGCAGCCGGAAACCTTCTCGCGGATTCTGGCAAACCTGAAAGCAAACGGACTGGTCCGGGTCAACCGCAGCCGGCTGTTCATCTCCGACCCCGCTCGACTGATTCAGATCAGCCAGTAAATGATAGAGGCAGGAAACGTCCGATGATCTCCAGCTATACCGATTTGTTAAACGCCGCCAATGCTGAACCCGAACCTCAGCGCCTGCTATTCGTGTTCTGCCGTGCCGAGCTTCCTGACGACGCCTCGGAATCTGAAAAAGCTGCCTTTGCCAGCGGAGAGGGCGGTGCCCTGGTACCGGTGGTGTGTGTCGACAAGGCGCTCGACGACGTCACTGACTTCGGAGCGCTTGTTGATGAATCCCGGCAAACAGGACAAATGTGGGACGTGGTGTTTGTCGCCGCCATGTCTGGCCGTGGCGGTGTGCAGCCCACCACTGACGAAGCACAACAACCGCTGACCATGATGGTGGAATCCATTCGTCTGGGCCACTTGGGAAACTACCTGCCCCTGGATCGCAAGGGCCAGGCGATAGCGTTGGGCTGAAAGCTTTAAAAGATACATTTGAAGTTTTTGTTTATTTGGTTGGCTTTTTAGCAACAGCCCGTTAGCAGTGAGAAATATCAAATATTCCAAAGCGTCAGGCGACTACTGTCTGCCCTGTCGCTACCCGATTCATGCGGACATCCCCAGGGGAGTATTGTGAGTTTTATCCAACGTGCTGTCACATTGATGATCTGTCTGGTTGTAATACCGGTGACGACGGCAATGGCAGCGGCGCCAGAAGAATATGAGCCACTGGCAGCCCGCCAGGTCATCCAGAAAGCCTTTCCCTCCGTCGACGACATATCACCCCGGGAGGATAACCGCGCCATCCAGGAACTTCGCAGTGGCGAAAAGCTTCTGGGGTATGCCTACCAGACTCTGGATTTTGTGCAGACTCCGGCCTATTCGGGCAAGCCGGTGAACGCCATTGTCGTGCTGGACACCAAGGGCACCATCAAGGCAACACGGGTTATCGCCCACGACGAACCCATCCTTCTGGTGGGTATTCCCGAGAGCAAGCTGGATGGCTTTACCGACCAGTACACCGGCCTGGCTGCAGATCAGCGGGTGACCGTGGGTGGCCAGTCATCAGACACTCGGGTATCCGTTGACGGGCTGTCGGGCGCTACAGTCACGGTGATGGTGATCAACGAAGTCATCATGAAAACAGCTCACCGGGTGGGTGCGGAGTTGGGGCTTGTTGAAGGCGGAAGCGGCTCCAGACCGCCGATAGCGGAAATCCGGACCGGTGAATTCACGGAGAAAAGCTGGGAAGAGTTGACCGGAGACGGCTCGATCCGCCGTTTACTTCTGACTCGGGGGCAGGTGGACGACGCCTTCGAGGGAACCGAGGCCGAAGGCATTGACGAAGCCGAGGCAGACGAGCGAGACGAGGCGCTGATCGATCTCTACACCGGGTATCTGAACGTGCCAGCCATCGGCAAAAACCTGCTTGGTGAGAGTCAGTTCGAGTGGCTGATGTCCGAACTGGAAGCGGGTGAACACGCCATCGCGGTGATGGCAAACGGCGACTATTCCTTCAAAGGCTCTGGTTATGTGCGTGGTGGTATTTTTGATCGCATCCAGGTTCGTCAGTTTGGAGACACCTTTAATTTTCGGGATATGGACTACCACCGTCTGAGCGACGTCTATGCCGAGGGGATGCCTGATTTTTCCGAAATGGCGATCTTCATCATCCGACAACAATACAATTTTGACCCGGGCACACCCTGGTCGCTGGAGCTGTCCGTCAAACGCCAGACTGGACCACTCGATAGCGAGTTTGCGGTGTTCCCGCTGGAATACCAACTGCCGGAGAATTATTACACTCGCCCAGAAACCGAACTGACCGAGGAAGAATGGCTGGAAACACAGCCTTTGTGGGTGCAGGTGTGGTATCAGCGTCAGTTCCAGGTTGCGATCCTGGGCGTGGGTATCGTTGCGCTGCTCCTGATCCTGTTCTTCCAGGACTGGCTGGCCAGCCGGCCCAGGTTGATCCGTTATATCCGTCATGCCTTCCTCACCTACACCTTGTTCTTTACTGGCTGGTACGCGCTGGGGCAACTGTCGATTGTGAACGTGTTGACGTTTGTACACAGCCTGATCAGCGGTTTTAGCTGGGACACCTTCCTGATCGACCCGATCATGTTTGTGTTATGGGCTGCTGTTGCCGGCATCGTTCTGCTATGGGGGCGGGCCGTTTATTGCGGCTGGCTGTGCCCCTTCGGTGCCTTGCAGGAACTGATCAACGAGATAGCACGCAAGCTGAAGGTACCCCAGTATGACCTGCCCTTTGCGGTTCATGAACGGTTATGGGCCATCAAGTACCTCATTCTCCTGGGGCTATTCGGGGTATCACTGGATTCCCTGTCTACGGCCGAGCAACTGGCGGAAGTAGAGCCGTTCAAAACAGCCATCACCCTTCGTTTCGACCGTAGCTGGCCTTTTGTTACCTATGCGGTGCTATTGCTTGTGGTCAACTTGTTCACCCGCAAGGTGTTCTGCCGCTACATGTGCCCGTTGGGAGCCGCCCTCGCGCTGCCAACCAAGCTGCGTGTATTCGATTGGTTGAAGCGTCGCAAGGAATGTGGAAATCCCTGCAGGCTGTGTGAACACGAGTGTGAGGTTCAGGCCATTCACCCGGATGGCAGGATCAACTACATGGAGTGCCACTACTGCCTCGACTGCCAGGTGACTTACTTCAACGACAACAAATGCCCACCGCTGATCGTAAAGCGCCGCGGCAAGCGCCGTGGCCATAACGCACCGGGCCATCCGGAACAGATACCGGTCACCCAGGTGACATAGGAAAAGCAGTAAAACGAAACGCAATACCGCCATTACCAACAATGGAGTTGGACGCTATGAAAAAGAGAGAAGAACTTGGCAAAGATGCACTGGAAGAGAGCGGCCTGAGTCGCCGTAAGTTCCTGGGTGCAACCGCATTGGCAGGCGCCATGGGCGCGACGGGGCTCGGTGGCGCGGTAATGACGCGTGAGTCATGGGCTGCTGCGGTCAAGGAAGCCAAAAATAAATACCATATCGCCCCTGGCGAGCTGGACGAGTACTACGGCTTCTGGAGTGGTGGGCACCAGGGTGAGGTTCGTGTCCTCGGTGTGCCGTCCATGCGGGAGCTGATGCGAATTCCGGTTTTCAACGTGGATTCCGCCACAGGCTGGGGCATCACCAACGAGAGCAAGGACGTGCTGGGCCACGACAAGAATTACCTGAACGGTGACTGTCACCACCCCCACATCTCCATGGAAGATGGCCGGTACGACGGCAAGTACCTGTTTATCAACGACAAGGCCAACAGCCGTGTTGCCCGCATCCGCCTGGATATCATGAAGACGGACAAGATCACCCATGTGCCGAACGTGCAGGCCATTCACGGCCTTCGGCTGCAGAAAGTGCCTCGCACCAAATACGTGTTCTGTAATGCGGAATTCGTAATTCCACATCCCAATGATGGCAGCGACTACAGCCTGGAGAACAGCTACACCATGTTCAGCGCCATTGATGCGGACACCATGGAGGTGGCCTGGCAGGTGATCGTGGATGGCAACCTGGACAACACTGACGCCGACTACACTGGCAAGTATGCCGCTTCCACCTGTTACAACTCGGAGAAAGCGGTGGATCTCGCCGGTACCATGCGCAACGACCGGGACTGGGTTGTGGTGTTCAACATTGAGCGTATCGAAGCGGCGGTCAAGAACGGTGACTTCAAGACCGTCGGTGACTCCGACGTGCCGGTGGTCGACGGCCGCGAGGGTTCTAAACTGACCCGTTACATTCCGGTTCCGAAGAACCCGCACGGTCTGAACACATCACCGGATGGCAAGTACTTTATTGCCAATGGCAAGCTGTCGCCGACCTGTTCCGTTATTCAGATCGACAAGCTGGACGATATTTTTGACGACAACATCGAGCTGCGCGATGTCATTGTTGCAGAGCCGGAGCTGGGCCTCGGGCCGCTGCACACCACCTTTGATGGTCGTGGCAATGCCTACACCACGCTGTTTATCGACAGTCAGGTGTGCAAGTGGAACATTGCCGACGCTATTAAGGCTTACAACGGTGAGAAGACCAATTACATCCGCCAGAAACTGGATGTGCATTACCAGCCCGGGCACAACCATGCGTCACTGACGGAATCCCGTGATGCGGATGGCAAGTGGCTGGTGGTGCTGTCGAAGTTCTCCAAGGACCGTTTCCTGCCGGTTGGGCCGCTGCATCCCGAGAACGATCAGCTGATTGATATTTCCGGTGAGGAGATGAAGCTGGTTCATGATGGCCCGACGTTTGCGGAGCCACACGACTGTATCCTGATTCGTCGCGACCAGATCAAGACGAAGAAGATTTACGATCGTGATGACCCTTCGTTCGCCAGTGCTCGCGCGCAGGCTGAGAAGGATGGCATCACCCTGGAGGGAGCCAATGAGGTCATCCGTGACGGCAACAAGGTGCGTGTTTACATGACCTCCGTGGCGCCGCAATACGGGATGACGGAGTTCAAGGTGAAGGAGGGGGATGAGGTTACGGTGTATGTGACCAACCTGGATATGGTTGAGGATGTGACTCACGGGTTCTGTATGGTGAACCACGGAGTGAGTATGGAGATCAGTCCGCAGCAGACATCTTCGGTGACCTTAACGGCGGGTAAGCCGGGGGTTTACTGGTACTACTGCAACTGGTTCTGTCATGCGTTGCACATGGAGATGGGGGGTCGCATGTTGGTAGAGAAGGCCTGATCAGGCCTTTGGCTGGGTCCTTCGGGGCCCAGCTTTAAGGCTTGGGAGAAGCAAACCAAGAGGAGACTGCTTTCCAAAACACGCTCAAGCCCATCCATGGGGCGCTTGGGCTCCGCCATCCATGGCTTCGCACAGTTTTGGAAAGCAGTCTCCTCTTGGCTTGCCGTGCCTTGGGTGCGCGCATGCTTCGGATATTTTTCTTTCCAGAGAGAATTTGATGTATCTACTTTTGCGTTATGGGGTGGCCCTGGCAGTCGCTCTGTTATCGCTGACCGCTCATGCGAGCCTGCAGGAACAGCTTGATGCACTGGAGCCCGGTGCTGTCTTTGAGCTGCCTCCCGAGCAACTTCCGCCGCTGGATTTCCGGGTGCCCGGTGTGACGGTGTCGTGTCATGCCGATACGGTGATAGACGGCGGTGGTGAAGGTAACGCTATCGATATCCTGGCTGAGGAGGTGACGCTTTCTGGTTGCCAGGTGCGTAACTGGGGAGAGGATCTGAATGAGTTGGATGCGGGGATTTTTGTGGCGCCGGAGGCTTGGGGGGCGGTTGTTGAGGGTAACCGTTTGAATGGGCCGGCGTTCGGGATCTGGTTGGATGGGACCAGGGATGTGACGGTTCGGGATAACCACATTCGTGGGGATGCCGGTATCCGCTCCCAGGATCGGGGGAATGGGATTCATCTGTTCAATACCACCGGGGCACTGATTGAGGGGAATGACATCAGTCAGACGCGGGATGCGATTTACATCGAGACGGCCAATAACAATGAGATCCGCAACAATGTGATGACGGATCTGCGTTATGGCATTCACTACATGTATTCGATGCACAATCTGCTGGAGGGCAATGTGACCCGGGGGACGCGTACCGGGTATGCGTTGATGCAGAGTAAGTATCTGAAGGTGATCAATAACCGGTCCGAGAATGATGAGAATTACGGCATTCTGATGAATTTCATTACCAATTCGGAGCTGCGGGGCAATGTGGTGACGGGAGTGTCTCAGGGGCAGACAGCAGGTGTTGAGATTTCCGGGGCCGAGGGTAAGGCTGTGTTTATCTATAACTCGTTGTACAACACTTTCGAAAACAATGTGTTCCGAGACAGCAATATCGGGATTCATTTGACGGCGGGCTCGGAGGACAACGAGGTGTTCAATAATGCGTTTGTGAACAACCAGCGTCAGGTGAAGTATGTGGCCACCCGTACCCAGGAGTGGTCGAAGAAGGGGCGAGGCAATTACTGGAGTGACTATCTGGGGTGGGATCGCGACCAGGATGGTATTGGCGATGTGCCCTATGAGCCCAATGACAATGTGGACCGGCTGCTGTGGACCTATCCGGAGGCCAAGGTGCTGATGTTCAGTCCGGCGGTGGATACCCTGCGCTGGGTGCAGGATGCGTTTCCCGTGGTTAAAGCTGCAGGCGTCAGTGACTCGCACCCGCTGATGAGCCAGCCAGAATCGTTACAACCGGAGTCCTGATGAGCTGTTTCCGTCTTGAGAATGTGAGTTACCGCTACGATAAGTCCCCGGTACTGCACGGGGTTGATCTGCGCCTGGAACCCGGTGAGATCCTGGGCCTGTTTGGCCATAATGGCGCCGGTAAAACTACCAGCATCAAGCTGATCCTGGGGTTGATGACGCCGACCCGGGGCAAGGTGTCCGTGCTCGGCGGCGAGGCCGGTGATCCTCATGTCAGTCAGCACATCGGTTATCTACCAGAGAACGTCATGTTCTACCCGCAACTGACGGGGCGGGAGATTCTGAATCATTTTGCCCGCCTGAAGGGCGTTCCCCTGAAACAGGTGCCGGAGCTGCTGGAACAGGTGGGGCTTGGTGACGCCATGAACGCGCGGGTAAAGACCTATTCGAAGGGCATGCGCCAACGTCTGGGGCTTGCCCAGGCGCTTCTGGGTAAACCGAAACTGCTGATGTTGGATGAGCCCACGGTGGGTCTGGATCCGGTGGCGACGGCGGACCTGTACAGGTTGTTGCGCAAACTGCGGGACGAGGGCACCGGCATTGTGCTGTGTTCCCATGTGCTTCCTGGGGTAGAACCCTACATCGACCGGGCAGCAATCCTTACCGATGGCGCCGTGAAGGCTGTGGGCGATCTGGCTTCCCTGCGTCGGCAGACGAACATGCCGGTGACCCTGTCCCTCGAAGCGGCTAACGGTATCCCGGCGCTGGAAAAAGCCATTGTCGCTGCCTCAGCGGATAACGGCCTGATGATCAGGAGCGCTAACGGACGCCTGCAGGTGGACGTACGCCCCCCTGAGAAAATGGCGCTGATACAGGCGCTGCTGGATTCCGGCGAGGTTCAGGACCTGGGTATTCACCAGCCCACACTGGAGGATGTGTACGTGCACTTTATCGGCTCCGGTGGTCTGGCCCATCGTGGAGGTGCCCAATGAACAGCATCTGGACCATCGCCCGCAAGGAACTCAGTGACAGCCTGCGCAACCGCTGGTTGATTGCCATCGCGCTGGTGTTTGCTGTCCTGGCCCTGGGCATTGCCTGGTTTGGTGCAGCGGCCTCGGGGCAGGTGGGCTATGCCTCCACACCCGCCACCATTGCCAGCCTCGCCAGCCTGGGCATCTTCCTGATTCCCCTGATCGCGCTGCTACTGGCCTATGACGCCATTGTGGGCGAGGAAGAGGGCGGCACGCTGCTTCTTCTGATGACCTATCCGCTGAGCCGTGGTCAATTGCTGTTCGGCAAATTCCTCGGCCATGGTCTGACCCTGGCCTTCGCCACGCTGATCGGTTTCGGCGTCGCCGGGGTTGCCATTGCCGTGCTGGTGGACAACGTGGCCATCGGTACCCTGGCCGCCGCCATGTTCCGGTTTATCGTCTCCACCATCCTGCTGGGCTGGGGTTTTATTGCACTGGCCTACATGATCAGCGTGCGGGTCAGTGAAAAGCCCGTAGCGGCAGGCCTGGCCCTCGGTATCTGGTTCTTCTTCGTACTGATCTTCGACCTGATGTTGTTGGGCACCCTGGTGGCCAGCGAGGGCAAGTTGAACCCCGAACTGTTGCCCTGGCTGCTGATGCTGAACCCCACGGATATCTACCGCCTGCTCAATATCGTCGCCTTCGGCGACGGCGCCCAGCTAAGCGGCGTACTGAGCCTCGGTGCGGATCTGCCCATTGGCGCCAACGGGTTGTGGTTCGCCCTGGTGCTCTGGTTTGTCATTCCCCTTGCTGGCGCCTGGGCCCTGTTCCGTCGCCGCCGAATCTGATCCGGAGAGTTCCATGCGTACTGTTAGTTTTAAAGCATTGTCTGCAGTGGTTGTGTTTGCCGTGCTCCTGGCCGGCTGCTCTGAATCTGAAGAGCAGGCCACTGCAAAGCCCGATCCGGTCCATTTCGAATCCGGCGATGAATGCCATGTGTGTGGCATGGTAATCACCAACTTCGATGGGCCCAAAGGCCAGGCCATTACCGCCAGGGAACAGACGACGCGCAAGTTCTGTTCAACCCGGGACATGTTCTCCTGGGTACTGCAGCCCGAGAATGCCAAACGCGACCACTCCCTCTACGTCCACGACATGGCACAAACCGACTGGGAACGTCCGGACGACACCGCATTGATCGATGCACGTGAAGCATACTTTGTGGTGGGGGCAGAGCGCAGTGGCGCCATGGGGCCAACCCTGGCTTCGTTCGCATCGGAAAATTCAGCGCTAGAGTTCGCCAATGAATATGGCGGAGAGGTAGTCGGGTTCAAAGATGTAACCATGCAGCATCTAACCCAGGATATGAGCCAGACTATGTCAGATCACAGCATGGAAATCAGTAATCACGATGGCGAACACTAAACCTGAATAAGCCCGGAAGTGGGTGGGCCTTCCGGGATCGTCAAAAACATGGATGTTTTTGTCGAGCGTACAGGGATGTATTCACAGCGTATCCCGGAGGGCCCACCCACTTCCGGGCGTTAACTCCGAGTTAGAAGTTCCAGGCGTTAACTCCGAGGTAAACCAAGTCCCGGGCACCAGCCCTAACCGCCAGTCATATTCATAAACCGAAGAATCTGAACATCCCCCTCCGTAGAAAAGTGATGCCGCTCCGGCTTCAGCTCCATGGCATTAATGATGGTTTCACGCAGCTTGTCATTGGTCACCGGATGGCCTCGCAGAACACGGCGCAGATCCACCGAATGCTCATTGCCAAGACACAGCAGCAGACGACCTTCGACCGTTACGCGAACGCGGTTACAGGTTGAACAGAAATTGTGGGAATGGGGAGAAATAAAACCAATCCGGATATCACTATCCGGCATGCGGTAATAACGCGCAGGGCCACCTGAATCTTCAGGCGTGGGGACCAGTTCATGGCGCTGGCTGATGATATCCCGAACCTCATCACTGGTGCACAGCACCTCACCACGATCATGGTCGGAGATTTCACCCAGCGGCATTTCCTCGATAAAAGTAATGTCCACCTTCTTCTTGCGGGCAAACTCTACCAGCTCCGGCACTTCCTGATCATTGCCGCCTTTCATCACCACCGTATTGAGCTTGATGCCCTCAAAGCCGGCGTCTTTGGCGGCATCAATGCCATCCAGCACCTGGCTCAGCCGGCCGGTACGGGTAATGCGATGAAACTTGTCGGCATCCAGGGAATCCAGGCTGATGTTCAGTCGCTTTAGCCCGGCCTTGCGAAGTGGCTTCGCCATGGTCGGCAACTGACTGCCATTGGTAGTCATGGCAAAATCCCGCAGGCCGTAGCTGCCAATTTCCTTCACCAGCTCCAGAATATCCTTGCGCACCAGCGGTTCACCACCGGTCAGGCGGATTTTCTCTGTACCCAGGGAAACGAAGGTTCTTGCCACGCGGGCAATCTCTTCCAGAGTCAGCACCTGCTGGCGGGGCAGGAAAGTCATTTCCTCCGCCATGCAGTAAACACAGCGAAAATCGCAGCGGTCAGTAACGGACAGACGCACGTAGTTGACGGTACGGCCAAATCGGTCTGTCAGCTTGGCGTGGGGCATGGGAATCGTTCCTGTCCTTCGCTGTATGAACTCTCATTTGAGAGTGTAGCTCAATTATGGCAAATCAGCTTGTCGAATCCGATACCCCCGCGGGAGTATTCCCTCTCAGTTTGCACCATCAATGCGGCTGAACAACAGCTCGTTCTTTGTCTGTAGGCGGGCCTTCCCTGGCCCGGGCTCCGCTGTATCAGGCGCTCAGCTCGCTGGCCGTACCTTGTTCACCCGTTTCGAGGGCGACCGGCTCCAGATCCGGGAAGAAAACACCCTTTACGACCTGCCAGGTCACCGCCAGGGCGCCGACGATAAAGACCACATCGCCGATAGTTCTGACCCAGCGCAGGGTTTGCAGGATATCGCTCTGCATGAAGGCTTCACTGCGTGCGTACCACAGACCCTCGCTGGCGCTGGCCACGAACTGGATGATGCCGACCGGCAACAGGCTGGTGAACAGCATCAGTACCAGGCCAATGTTCAGCCACCAGAAACCCACTTTCATAAGTCGCTCGTCAAAGACGATGCGCGGGCGGATGTAACGCAGGATCAGCAGTGCGAAGCCCAGGGCCAGAAAGCCGTAGACGCCAAAGAGAGCTGCGTGGGCGTGGGTGGGCGTGGTGTTCAGGCCCTGGATGTAATACAGCGCGATTGGTGGGTTGATCATGAACCCGAGTACGCCGGCCCCCAACATGTTCCAGAAGGCAACAGCCACGAAGAAGGTCAGCGGCCAGCGGATATTTTCCATCCACGGTGCGCGGGACTTCAGGCGCCAGTTCTCCCATGCCTCGTAACCAAGCACCACCAGCGGTACCACTTCCAGGGCACTAAAGGTGGCGCCCACCGCCATCACCGGTGTGGTGGTGCCGGAGAAGTACAGGTGGTGGAAGGTTCCCGGTACACCACCGAGCATGAACAGGCTGGCGGAGGCCAGGCTGGCGGACGTAGCCACGGTGCGTGACACCAGGCCCATGCTGCAGAAAATGAAAGCCAGGGCAGTAGTGGCGAACACTTCAAAGAAGCCTTCTACCCACAGGTGGACAATCCACCAGCGCCAGTATTCCATGACGGAGATGTGGGTGCGCTCACCGTAGAAGAAGCCGGCTCCGTAGAACAGGCCGATGGCGACCACCGAGGCGGTCAGAAGAGCCAGCAAATTCTTGTCACCGGGCTGGCGCAGGGCGGGAACAATGCCGCGAAGCATCAGCACCAGCCAGAACACGATGCCGAGGAACTTGCCGATCTGCCAGAGGCGGCCAAGGTCCACATACTCGTAACCCTGATGGCCCAGCATAAAGCTGAGGTCAGCGGGCATGATCTGATTGATGGCAAAGAAGTTGCCAATAAACGAGCCGGCAACCACAGCCACTAGCGCCCAGAACAGTACGTCAACACCCAGTTTCTGGAATTTCGGGTCCTTGCCGCCATTGATAATGGGGGCGAGGAACAGGCCGGCGGCCAGGAAGCCGGTGGCGATCCAGAACATGGCGGCCTGGATGTGCCAGGTGCGCATCAGGGAGTAGGGGAACCATTCGGAGGTGTTGATGCCGTAGAAGCTCTGACCTTCCACCGTATAGTGCGCGGTAAAGCCGCCGAGCATCACCTGGAAGGTGAACAGGCCAACCACCAGCAACAGGTATTTGCCCAGTGCCTTCTGGGAGGGCGTAAGTCCAACGGAACTGAGCGGATCCTTGATCGGGGCTTCTGGCTCCTCATCTTCTTTGCGCAGGAAGGCCCAGGCCCAGATCAGGCCGCCGACGCCGGCAATCAGCAGGACCACGCTGATTAACGACCAGACCACGTTCTCCGCGCTGGGCTTGTTGTCGATCAGTGGTTCATGGGGCCAGTTGTTGGTGTAGGTGACGTCACTGTTCGGGCGCTCTGTGGCGGCGGCCCACGCAGTCCAGAAGAAGAACTCGGTCATCCGCTCGCGACGCTCAGCGCTGGGCAGGGTGTTTTCCTTCATGGCGTAGTTTTCACGAGTGGACTGAAGCTCCGGCGCGTCGCTGAACAGTCGGCTGTAGTAGTCGGCGGTCTCCGCAATGGCGGCGGTCCTGCGTTCGGACAGATGCAGGGTGCCGGTGGCGTCGTCGTAGGTGTTGGTGCGGTACTCAGTCTTCAGGTCGTACTGCAGGGCGTTCTGCTCCTGCCCGCTGAGGCTGTGCCAGTCCTGCCCGTACTCTTCCCGGGCAGCAATCTCCAGCCAGGTTTCCAGTTCCCGGTGCAGCCAGTCCGCGGTCCAGTCCGGCGCCTGGTAGGCGCCGTGGCCCCAGATGGAACCCAGTTGCATACCACCGACGGACTGCCAGGCAGTCTGGCCATCAAGAATGCTCTCCTCGGTCATCAGGGTCTCGCCATTGGCGGATACAACCTGGTCCGGAATGGGCGGCGCGGCGCGGTATACCTCCGCGCCGAAGTACCCCAGTAACGTGAAGGTGACCCCCACGATGGCAATCAATAGAAACCATAGGCGGCGGTATTTGGCCATGGCAATTTCCTCTCTGGTTAAAAGATTTAAAAATAATACATCTTTAATTTAAAAGATGTAAATGGGGAGAGCCGAAATAGAATGGGTAGTCCATATACCACCATGGATGTAGGTAGTTTCCCTACACTTGACCGATACCGTTTTCCGATCTAGCATAAAGATGTATTAAAAATATATTTAATTGGTGATGTATGGAAAGGTTTCTGTTTTATGCCAACTCAGCGATCCTCTGCTCTGCCCTGGGGTTGGTGGTCACGGTATTGTTGGCCTACCCCCTCGCCGACTGGCTGGCCATGGGCTGGCAAATCCTTGCACACATTGGGACCTTGCTGTTTGCCGTCGGTATCAAGGTAGCGTACGTCGCTCGATTGGTGTTTCTCAGTCGCCTGGGAAGACCTGTCCACTGAATGCCGGTAAACTGGATGTCAATATGAACGGCACTGGAACCCTTTTCATGTCCGAGTTCTTCGGCAAAACCGGTTTTCGGATTCTTGCGTATATAGCTGTCGGACTAGCCGCTATCGGTGTGTTTCTACCGTTGTTGCCGACTACCCCGTTTGTCCTGCTGGCGGCATTTTTTGCCAGTAAGGGCTCGCCGGCCTTTGCAGCATGGTTGGAGGGGCATCCCCGTTTTGGCCCGGCGATTGACCGCTGGCGTGAAAACCGTTCGGTGCCGGTACGCGCCAAGGTTATGGCCTGCACCATGATGGCGATTAGCTGGGGTATCCTGTTTGCGATGGGGGCATCCGGAGTGGTTCTGGCAGTGGCGGGGGTGTGTTTGTGTGGCAGTGCCGGTTACCTGCTGACACGCCCTTCCTATTGACGATTGTACTGAATGACTGGAGTACTGAATGACTGGAGTACTGAATGCACATCACCCGATACACTGATTATTCCCTGCGTGTGCTGATCTACCTTGCGGTGCAGGGTGACGAGCTGGCGACCATCCAGGAAATTGCCGACAGCTATGACATCTCCAAGAATCACCTGATGAAAGTGGTTCACCAGCTCAACAAAAAGGGCTACATCGAGACTGTCAGGGGCAAGAAGGGCGGTATGCGTTTGCAGATGGCGCCTGCAGACATCAATGTTGGCATTCTTGTACGGGAAACCGAGCAGGACCTCAATATCGTTGAATGTTTCTCGTCAAAGAATGCCTGTCGGATTACACCCGTGTGTGGTTTGAAGTCGATGTTAGGCGAAGCGCTGACAGCGTTCCTCGAAACACTGGACAAATATACTCTGGCCGATGTGATCCAGGACCAGCATCGTCCCCAACTGCTCAGGCTGTTACAGATCGCGTGAAGCCGACCAGCCACCTTTCTGATGGCTGGCCAGGCTGGCGGGACTCATTACTGAACGCCTGCACTACTGAACTCCGGCAACAGTCTGTTGCGCATGCGGTCGGGCAGGGAATACCCGAAAATCCGCTTAAGCACTGTTGAATACTGCTTGGCAAAGGTGCCGGTGTTGTAGGGAATACCGTGCTTCCTGCATACGGCCTGTACCTGCTCGGAGATTTCCGGGTACCGGTGAGCCGGCAGGTCCGGGAAGATGTGGTGTTCCACCTGATAGCTCAGGTGTCCACTCAGCACGTGTACCCACTTGCTGCCGGTAAAGTTGCTGGAGCCAGTCAGTTGGCGCAGGTACCAGTGGCCCTTGCTTTCTCCTTCGCACTCTTCCTCGGTAAAGGTTTCCGCGTCCTGGGTAAAGTGGCCACAGAAAATGACGGTGGACGACCACAGGTTGCGGATCAGGTTGGCGCCGATGTTACCGGCCAACACCACCGGAGCTACCGGAAAGGTAATCAGCGGAAAGAACACATAGTCCTTGAATGCCTGGCGTCCACCCTTGCGGAAGAAGTCCTTCAGGAACGGGATTTTCTCTTTTACCGAAATTTCCCGACGACGGATCCGCTCGGATTCCAGCTCGTGCAGCCCCACACCCCACTGGAACAGCACACTCAGCAGGATGTAGTTGATGAACTGCAGGCTGTGGGCCGGCTTCCACTTGTCGTCATCGCTCAGCCGTAGCAGGGCGTAACCGTAGTCCCGGTCCTTGCCGATAATGTTGGTGTAGGTGTGGTGCTCGTAGTTGTGGGTGCGACGCCAGGAATCGCCGGTGCACACCGTGTCCCACTCATAGGTCTGGGAGTGGAGTGAGGGGTCGTTCATCCAGTCGTACTGACCGTGCATCACGTTGTGGCCGATTTCCATGTTTTCGATGATTTTGGAAATGCCCAGTGCTGCGGTAGCCGCGACGAATACCGGCGGAATAAACCCGAATGGCATCAGCACCCGGCCACCGACTTCCAGGGACCGGTGCAGGCGCACGATCCGGCGGATATAACGGGCATCCCGTTCACCCAGGTCGGCGATTACCTGGTCACGAATGGTGTCCAGGTCCTGTTCCAGTTCTTTCAGTTGTGTTTCGGTCATCGTCTTCATGGTGTACTCCTTGCAGTGCCGTCAAGCCGGCACCGCGACTAATGGGTTCAGGCGTTGTGGCGGGGCCGGTCAGATATCAATGGACACCGGCCCGCTGGGAACAGACACACAAAGCTGAATGGTTTCCTCTCCCGGCCCGGACGCCTTTCCGGTCAGGCGGTTGACCACGGTGCCGCTGGTCTTGCGGCAGCTGCACTGGTGGCAGATGCCCATGCGGCAGCCGTAGCGGGGCGACAGCTTCGCGGCTTCGGCAATCTCCAGCAACACCGCATCACCTTCGGACGACACATCCAGATTGCTGCGCTCAAAGTGCACCGCGCCACCCAGCGTATCGGTATCCAGGTTGGCGGCTGGCGCCGAGAAAAAGGTGCTGTGAATGCGGTCGTCAGTGATGCCTCGGCGATACAGCAGGTCATTTGCCAGGTCCATAAGCCCCTTCGGCCCACAGAGATAGCATCGCCTTGCGGACAGCCCGGGCACTTCGTCCAGGTGCTGGTCGCTGAGAAACTGTGGCGTTTCTGTCTCGCTGGTGGCATACACCTTCAGGGTGAAGGCCGGCCAGCGCCCGGTGAGTGCGTGCAGTTTTTCCGCTGCAATCACGTCGGCCTGGGTGCGTACGAAATACAGCAGGGTTACCGGGGCGCGGTAGTCCGATGCCGCCATGGTTTCCAGCTGGCTCAGCACCGGTGTGATACCGCTGCCGCCGGCAATGTACAGGGCCGGCTCCTGGGGCTCGGGAACGTGGAAATCCCCAAACGCTTCACCCAGGCCAATCACCGCGCCGGTCTCCAGATGATCGTGCATCCAGTTCGTAACCAGTCCGCCAGGCAGACGCTTGATGGTCAGGGTGACAGTGCCATCGGTGCGCCACTGGATCGGTGAGCTGGACAGACTGAAAGTGCGGTTGCGGCGGATACCATCAATATCGATACCGATATTGACGTGCTGCCCGGCCTCGAACCCTTGCCAGCGTTTGGCGGGCGCCAGCACAAAGGTCTTGGTGTCTGCTGTTTCATTGTAGATGGCAGACACCCTGGCTGGTATGTACTGCTGCACCCACATGGGATTGATGCGCTCCAGCAGGGGGTCGAAAAAGGCAGCCGGGTCGTCCCGGTTAAAAAGCTGCCTGCCCAGCCAGTGCAGTGTTGGTGACTTTTCCAGTACGGATATCATGATCGCTCTCCCAGGTACCGATGTGATGGTACTGATGTGTACAAGTGTTCACTTATGTGTACGACTGTACACACGTAAGTCCAGGGCAGCAATCAGACAAAAATCATTGTCCTCTAATGACAAGTTCGGGTTATTTTTGCTTTATGGATGTGTACACTTGTTGACTTGGGGGCAACAGGCGAGCTGTATCAGGGCGATGGCAGACAAACAACGACGTAAGCCGGGCGAAACCCGAGAAAAACTGATGAATGCGGCGCTGGCCCTGGTCGGTAAGGGACGGCATTTTGCCAGCCTGGGCATTCGGGAAGTTACCCGTCAGGCCGGTGTGGTGCCCACCTCCTTCTATCGGCATTTCCGCAATATGGACGATCTGGGGCTGCAACTGGTGGATGAGTTGGGGTTGGTGCTGCGGCGCATGATGCGGGAAGCCCGTGCCAATGTGTTGCAGGCTGACAAGCTGATTGATGAGTCGGTGGGTATTTTTATTTCCCATGCCCAGAACAATCGCAGCTTCTTCATGTTCATGGCCCAGGGACTGGCGGGGGAAAGCCGGGCAGTGCAGGAAGGTATTCGCAGCGAGATGCGCTATTTTGCCAGCGAACTGGCTAACGACCTGCGACGGTTAAAGGTGGCCGAACACCTGAGCGATGCCGACCTGGACATGACTTGCGACCTGATAGTGCGCAGCGTGGCCTTCAGTCTCACCGACATCCTGGGCATTTCACCCGAGGATGAGTGCCAGGAAGAACAAGTCAGGCAGCGTACCGCCCGTTTTCTACAATTGATTTTCGTGGGCGCGGCGCACTGGAACAGCCGTCCGTCCTAGTTCCTGGTCACTTTTTCGCTGTTGCGACCTTTTTCCGCACTGCCTTGCGGGCTTCGGGGTTGGGTGGCAAAAGCAATGCTTCAAGTTCGTCCAAAGCCTCACCGGTATACACCGCCAGCTTCTGCATGCTGGGCAGCGTGTCGCGGCAGCCCGTAAAGCCAAAGTTCAGCGAACCCGCATAACTCAGGCAGGTGATGTTAAGAGCGCCGCCATGGGCAATCAGTGACACTGGATACATGGCTTCCAGCCGCGCGCCTTCATAGTAAAGCGTTTGTTCCGGCCCTGGCACATTGGAAATGGTCACGTTGAATACCGGCCTCATTCGCCCGCCCAGGCCGGACATCAGCTGCAGGATGTAGGGCGACATCAACAGCATGGTGTATTGCGTCAGGGCCTTCCGAGGTAACTTCTGCAGGTGCTGCTTGGCCCGGCGGGTAGACTGCTTGATGTTTTTCAGCCGCGCCAGCGGATCAGCTTCGTCCGTTGCCAGTGAGGCGATCATGAAACTGATCTGGGTGCCGGTACCCTGGTCATCCGACGGACGGATATTAACCGGGATGCCTGCGGTCAGTGGTGTATCCGGCAGGCCATCCTGTTCCAGCAGGAACCGTCGCAAGGCCGTGCCGCACAGATACAGCACGATGTCGTTCAGGGAAGCGTTGGAGGCCTGGGCTACCTTTTTGATGCGCTCCAGTTGGTAATGCTGAGTGGCGAACCGTCGCTGGCCGGTGACGCGGTGGTTGAGAGAAGACAGCGGGCCCGCAAACGGGGCTGTCAGGCCGTCTTCCGGGTGTCTCGCTGACTGGATCAGCCGGTTCATGGCATCCCACAGCCGTGGCGCCATGTCGGCCTGTAGTTTGAGGGCGTCCATGGCCTGGGAGAACGCGGCGGGAATGCTGGCCTCGGTATCGGTCTTGCTGCCACGGGTGCGCTCCGGCCGCACCGACCAGGGCGGCAGCATGTTGATCTCGTGGGGGTCTTTGCTCAATACCCGCTGCATCAGCCGAACGCCGCTGATGCCGTCGATCATTGAATGGTGCATCTTGGTGTAGAGGGCAAAGCGGTTGTTCTCCAGGCCCTCGATAATGTGGCATTCCCACAGGGGGCGGGAGAAGTCCAGCGGATTGGAGTGCAGTCGCGACACCAGAATGCCCAGCTCACGCTCGCTGCCGGGGCGTGGCAACGCTGAATGGCGAACGTGGTAATCCAGGTCCAGTTTCCTGTCGACCTTCCAGGAAGGTGCAACCAGGCGTCCCAGAAAGCCGGAAAAAGCCAGCTTGTAACACCAGGGCGGTGCCACGTCGGCGTCTGCCTTCATACGGGTCAGCATATCCCTGAGAAACGTCTCCGGCGCATCTTCCGGTAGTGAAAAAATCTGCAGAGTGCCGACGTGCATCGGAGTGTCTTCCGATTCCACTGCCAGCCATGATGCGTCCAGTGTTCCCAGGCGTTTCATTGCTCGTCCTCTTGCTGATTGTCCTGCCAAACTGCATGTCGTCCGATGCGTTTGGATTCGCATAGTTGTTGTTCGCAAGTATACGCAACAACAGCAGTAATCACACGACGAACAGTGCCCAGGCCCGGTTTTTGTGATTGCTGTCTTTCGTACTGATTTCATTACTGGATTACATGTTGTTGCGAATCCATATTCACTCTTTATTCGTGGCTTGTGCTATTTTCTTTAGCTGGCTGAGTTCATTACAACAATAATCCTTGGAGGCACTGTGGAATCGAGTCCACTGATCTCTGCGGGGCTGCCGATCGCCCTGTTTATCATCATGATCGGTATCGGTATGACCCTGACCGTCAGGGACTTTCGCCAAGTGGCGGTTTTTCCGAAAGGCATGATTGTGGGTACCGTTGCCCAGATACTGCTGATGCCCCTGATTGCCTTCGCCATTGCCTCCATGTTGGGTCTTTCGCCTGCCATCGCTGTGGGCCTTGTGATCATTGCAGCCTGCCCCGGAGGCACTACCTCCAACCTGTTTGTATTGTTGTCGCGGGGAAATATCGCCCTGTCGATTGTGCTGACGGTGTCAGCCAGCCTGATCACTATTGTTACACTGCCGTTGTTCACCAATTACGCGCTCCAGTTTTACGCCGGTGAAGGAGAGTCCATTACCCTGCCCGTGGGCAGAACCGTTGGCATGCTGATTGGTATCGTGTTGTTCCCGGTTGCTGTTGGCATGGTCTTTCGCAGCCGGGCGCCGGAATTGTCCCGTCGTGCCGAGAGTGCGGTGAGCGTGTTCGGCGGTGTTGTGCTGGCACTGTTGGTGGTGGGACTGGTCTGGGGTGTACGTGACCAGATCTGGGATCTGCTCCGTCAGGCTGGCCCCGCAACCTTGCTGCTGAACCTGGCGGGTATCTTCCTTGGGCTCCTGGCGGGGCGCGCGACAGGCCTGACACAGCGCGAGTCCATCGCTGTTGCCGTGGAACTTGGCATCAAGAACGGCACCATTGCCTTGTTGGTAACCCTGACGTTGCTGGAGTCCAGCGCCATGTCGATTCCGGCCGCGGTATACGGCGTTCTGATGTTCCCGATCGGATTCCTGTTGGCGGCCTATGGCCGGAAAATCATCCCGCTAACGACCATTGCCCAGCCAATCCCCGAGACCAAGGCCGGGTAGGCACAACGGCGCTTAGTGGCTATGCTCCTGACTTGAGCTGTTGTTATTGTCCGGAGCTGTTGCCATGAATTTTCTCAATGGAATGACCTTGCTGCTGGTGTACCAGTTGGTGGGGGAAATCACCGTGCGCCTCCTTGTGCTGCCCATTCCCGGGCCGGTGTTGGGTATGGTGATGCTGTTCCTGACCCTGATGATCCGGGGCAACACGCCGGAACCCCTGCAGAACGCTTCAACCGCCTTGCTCAGCCATTTGTCCCTGCTGTTTGTGCCTGCCGGTGTCGGCATGATGGCCCACTTTGGCCGCATTGCGGATGAGTGGGTGCCGATCACGCTGGCGTTGTTTTTCTCCACGGTTATTACCATGGTCGCAACCGCCGGTATCATGCAGGTAACCTCACGGTGGTTTGCCCGGCCGGAGCATGAAGGAGGGCAAAGGGATGAATGAGCCGGCCATCCGGGATATCTGGGTTTACCTTTCCGCGTCGCCACTGCTGGGGTTGACCATAACGCTGGTGGCCTATGGCCTTGCCTACCGCCTGTACCTGAAGTCCAACTCCAGCCCGCTGGCCAACCCGGTGGTGACCTCGGTGGCCATGCTGATTGCGCTGCTGCTGATCACTGGCACTTCCTATGAGGAATATTTTGAAGGTGGCCAGTTCGTCCACTTCCTGTTGGGCCCGGCAACAGTGGCGCTGGCGGTGCCCCTGTATCAGCAGTTCTCCCGGCTGCGCCAGCTCTGGCTGCCGGTGACCATTTCCCTGGTTTGTGGCGTGGTGATCGCGGCGGGAAGCTCCATCGGCCTGGCATGGCTGCTGGGTGGCTCCACGGAAATTCAGATGTCCCTGGCGCCGAAATCCGCAACGGCCCCGGTGGCCATGGGTATTTCCGAAACCATCGGTGGCATCCCGTCCCTGACCGCAGTGCTGGTGGTGGCGACCGGGATTGTGGGTGCCGTGCTGGGTACCAAACTGTTTGAATGGATGCGTATCACCGACGACAGCGTGAAAGGCATCGCCATGGGTGTGGCGGCCCATGGTATCGGTACAGCCCGGGCCTTTCAGGTAAGCTCCCAGATGGGCGCTTTCTCCGGGCTGGCGATGGCCTTGTCGGCCTTTG
Organism: Marinobacter iranensis; assembly: GCF_029207565.1. Taxonomy (GTDB): domain Bacteria; phylum Pseudomonadota; class Gammaproteobacteria; order Pseudomonadales; family Oleiphilaceae; genus Marinobacter; species Marinobacter iranensis. The sequence goes on from NZ_JANCMW010000002.1 coordinate 595,415, forward strand.
CGACGGCCTTGATCGTGCCATGGCTGGTGGATCTGATCGGGATACAGTGAAACAGGAGGTAAGGTGGCTTTTTTCAGGATGCCGGTAGTGGCCTGCTCAGCGTTGGCAATTGCTTTTACATCAGACATCGCCAGTGCGCAGCAAAGCGGGGAGTCCCCTGAAACCGTCATCACGGTGACATCGCCCCGGCTGGAAAGGGATCTCTACGATACACCCGCTGCGGTTTCCGTCACAGACACACCGGAAATCCAGGAAGGCCAGCAACGGCTTCAACTGGATGAATCCCTGGATACCGTCCCCGGTCTGTTTTTCCAGAACCGCTATAACTTTGCCCAGAACCTGCGTCTGTCCACCCGTGGCTTTGGCGCCCGGGCGCCTTTCGGTATTCGCGGTATCCGTATCCAGGTGGATGGTATTCCCTACACCCTGCCGGACGGGCAGTCCCAGATTGACGCAGTGGACCTGGATTCAGCGCAGCGCATTGAGGTGATTCGCGGGCCATCGTCGGTTCAGTACGGCAACGCGTCTGGCGGCGTAATTGATATCACCACCGCCAGGGGAGATGACCTGCCGCCGGGGGCGCGGCTGCGCCAGGACGTGGGAAGCAATGACTATTACAAGACCACGGTGCAGGCCAACGGAAGCCACGGCGAGAATACTCACGGTATCGCGACCCTGTCCTGGCTCAACTACAACGGTTACCGTGACCAGAGCGAGGTTGAAAAAGGCCTGTTCAATGGCCGCCTGTCCCATGAATGGGGAGAGGGCCAGCGGCTGACAGCTACATTCAATGCATTGCACACCCCGAAAGCCGAGGACCCTGCCGGCCTCACCGCCGCTGAGGTGGAACAGGACCGGCGCCAGGCGACGGCCAACGCAGAACGGCTTGATGCCGGGCAGGATGTGGACCAGCAGACTCTCGGGCTGCTTTACGAAACATCTTCTGCTGCCGCCGGGGACCTTACTGTGAGCACATTTTTTACCCGTCGTGATTTTTCCCAGCAGCTACCGTTTCCCGGCCCCAGCCAGATTGCCTATGACCGCCAGTTCTACGGAATCAGCACGGATTACCAGCAGGGCAGTGAACTGGCAGGGCTGCCGCTGACCTGGGTAGTGGGCGCTGATCTCCATCGCCAGGTTGATGACCGCCGTCGTTATTCGGTGTCGTTCGACGGCAATGTCACCGGGCAAACTCAGGAAGAAACCCAGAATGGTACTACCGCAGCCGTGTTTGCCCAGGGGGATCTGGCCCTGACGGACCGTTTCAACCTGTCACTCGGAACCCGGTTCGACCGACTGCGGCTCTCCGTGGATGACCAGCGGCTGGTTGACGGAGACGATTCCGGAAGCCGTACCTATCGGGAATTCAGCGGTTTCGCGGGAGTCAGCTATCGATCGGCTCCACGCCAGCAGTTTTACGCCACGGTGGGCACTGCGTTCGAAGCACCCACGTTCACTGAATTTGCCAACCCCGACGGTAGCGGCGGATTCAATCCGGGCATCGAGCCACAGCAGGCACTGAACCGGGAAGTGGGTGTACGCGGTGGACTGGGGGAAGGCCTGAGTTACGATCTGGCGTTGTTCTCAATAAGGGTCGATGATGAGATCCTGCCCTATGAAATCGACAACCGTACCTTCTATGAAAATGCCGGGCGCACGGAACGCAACGGGATTGAACTCGGCCTGAAATGGGACATCTCGTATACCTGGCGGGTAACCAGCGCGGTGACCCTGGCGGATTACGAACTCAAGGACTTTACCGACGAACAGGGCAACAATGTTGATGGCAACCGCCTGCCCGGATTACCCCGCGAGCAGTGGGTGACGGAAGTGGAATGGCGCGGCGATGGCCAGCGGTTTGCAGCCCTGGAGTGGCAGTACGTGGGCGATCTCTACGCCGAAAACAGCAACCAGACGAAGGTCAGCGATTACTGGCTGCTGGGGATTCGGGCTGGTGACACCGTTCGTTTCGGCAGTCAGAGCGTGAGTCTGTACGGTGGTATCCGCAACCTGCTGGACGAGGATTACTTCAGCAACATCCGCATCAATGCCAATGCTGATCGGCCGGTGGAAGAGCGCGGCTATTATGAGCCCGCGCCCGGCAGAACCTTCTATGCCGGGCTGGAGTGGTCGTTCTAAAGGCATGTGGCCGGGTTGTGGGTGTTATGCCTACTCGTCGTCCATCTCCTTGGGCGGGCAATGGCTTTCGTCCACGACGGTACCGTTGTCCACGCTTTCCAAATGCACATCAAAGCCCCACAGCCGATGGACATGGCGTAGCACCTCGTCCGTGTCGTCACCCAGTGGTACCCGGTCCACAGGAATGTGGCGCAGGGTCAGTGACCGATCGCCCCGGACGTCCACGTTCCACACCTGGATGTTGGGCTCGCGGTAGCTCAGGTTGTACTGCCGTGCCAGCTTTTCCCGCAGGGTACGGTAGCCCGGCTCGTCGTGAATGGCGGTGATGCGGTATACATCTTCCTCATCGTCGTTCTGGATGGCGAAGAGCTTCAGGTCCCGCATCACCTTGGGGGACAGGAACTGCTGGATAAAGCTTTCATCCTTGAAGTTCTTCATGGCGAAATGCAGGGTTTCCAGCCAGTCCGAGCCGGCGATGTCCGGGAACCACTCGCGGTCCTCATCAGTCGGGTTTTCGCAGATTCGCCGCAGGTCGGTGAAGATCGAGAAGCCCAGGGTGTAGGGGTTGATACCCGAATACCAGGGGCTGTCAAAAGGCGGCTGATAGACCACCGCCGTGTGGCTCTGCAGGAATTCCATCATGAAGCCGTCGTTCACCAGCCCCTTGTCGTACATCCGGTGCAGCAGGGTATAGTGCCAGAAGGAGGCCCAGCCTTCATTCATCACCTGGGTCTGGCGTTGCGGGTAAAAGTATTGCCCCAGTTTGCGAACGATGCGGATAACTTCCCGCTGCCAGGTTTCCAGCAGCGGTGCGTTTTTTTCGATGAAATAGAGAATGTTTTCCTGTGGCTCTTCCGGATAGCGCTTCTTGCGTTTCACCGGGTCGTCGTCCTCGCCCATTTTGGGGATGGTTCGCCAGAGGTCATTGAGCCTGCGCTGCTGGTATTCCTCCCGTTCCTTCTGCCTGCGCAGTTCCTCCGCGGCGGAAATAGGCGCCGGGCGCTTGTAGCGGTCCACCCCGTAGTTCATCAGGGCGTGGCAGGAATCCAGTATTTCTTCCACCGCATCCAGCCCGTAGCGTTCCTCGCACTCGGATACGTAGTTGCGGGCGAACACCAGGTAATCGATGATCGCGCTGGCATCCGTCCAGGTGCGGAACAGGTAGTTGCCCTTGAAGAAGGAGTTGTGGCCGTAGGACGCGTGGGCAATCACCAACGCCTGCATTGGCAGGGTGTTCTCTTCCATAAGGTAGGCGATGCAGGGGTTGGAGTTGATCACGATCTCATAGGCCAGCCCCATCTGGCCTCTCTGGTAACCCTTGGAGGTGGACAGGAACTGCTTGCCGAACGACCAGTGATGGTAACCCACCGGCATGCCCACCGAGCTGTAGGCGTCCATCATCTGCTCCGCGCTGATCACCTCCACCTGGTTGGGGTAGGTGTCCAGCCCGAACTCCGCCGCGCATTTGGCGATTTCCTCGTCGTACTTTTCAATCAGCGGGAACGTCCACTCGGAACTGGTGGAAATCGGTTCCCGGGTTCTCGGCTCGTTGGGTCTGTCGATGGTGTCGGTCATGCGGCTTTCCTCTCGAACAACTGTCGGAAGACCGGATAGATTTCACCGGGGTCGGCGATCTGCTGCAGTGCGAAGCTCTGGGGGAAGCGTTCCTGGATTTTTTCGTACTCGTACCAGAGCATCTGGTGATCCTGGGGCGTGATTTCCACATAGGCGTAGTACTGCACCAGCGGCAGGATGCTGTCGGCCAGCAGTTTGCTGCAAATGGGGGAATCATCGTTCCAGTTGTCACCGTCCGAGGCCTGGGCGGCGTAGATGTTCCACTCCGCTGGGGAGTAGCGGGATTCAATGATCTTGTGCATCAGTTTGAGGGCACTGGATACGATGGTGCCCCCGGTTTCGCGGGAGTAGAAGAACTCCTCTTCGTCCACCTCCTTGGCGCTGGTGTGGTGGCGGATGAACACCACTTCGATCTTCTTGTAATTCTTCTTGAGGAACAGGTACAGCAGGATAAAGAAGCGTTTGGCGATGTCCTTGTGCATCTGGGTCATCGACCCGGACACGTCCATCAGGCAGAACATGACAGCACTGGTAGCCGGTTGGGGCTTCTTCACATGCTGGCGGTAACGCAGGTCAATCTCGTCAATGAACGGAATGCGCCGGACATTGGCCTTGAGATCGGCGATTTCATCTTCCAGGGCCTTGATCTGGTCCTCATGGCTGAAGGCCGGGTCCAGATCCTCCGGTGCGCTCTTCAGGGCGGCGAGCTCTTCCTCCATCCGACGGATCTTTTTGCGGCGTGCGCCACTGAGCCCAAGCCGCCGCGCATGGGCACCACGCAGGGATCGGACCACATCCAGTTTGGCCGGGATACCCTGGGTTGAAAAACCGGAGCGAACGTACTTGAACGCCTCGGTGTCTTTCAGTTTCTTGCGGGCGAGATTGGGCAGTTCCAGATCATCAAACAGGAAGTCCAGAAACTCCTCCTGGGTGATCTGGAAAGCAAATTCGTCCATGCCTTCGCCATCCGGGCTGGCCTGGCCTCGCCCCTGGCCCTGACCGCCGCCACTCGGGGGCTTGGGCACGGTATCGCCGGTCACAAACTCCTTGTTGCCCGGGTGGACCATTTCCCGCTTGCCGCCCTGGCCATGATGGAAAATCGGCTCATCAGTATCCCGTGAGGGAATACTGACGTTCTCGCCGCGTTCAATGTCGGTAATAGAGCGCCGGTGAACCGCCTCCGCCACCGCCTTCTTTATATGATGGCGGTAGCGGCGCAGGAAACGTTCCCGGTTTACCGCACTCTTGTTTTTCCCGTTAAGTCGCCGGTCGACTACGTGGGTCATACCCATAGTTTCACTCCAGTTCAGCGCATCAGGGCTGACTTATTGAGACTTACGAACCCGCAGGTACCATTCCGCAAGGAGGCGGACCTGTTTTTCCGTGTAGCCTCGATCGACCATACGCTCGACGAACTGCTTGTGCTTGTTCTGATCCTCCTGGCTGGCCTTCGGATTGAAGGAAATGACCGGCAGCAGATCCTCGGTGTTGGAGAACATCTTCTTCTCGATCACGCTGCGCAGCTTCTCGTAGCTGAGCCAGGACGGGTTGCGCCCCTGATTGTTCGCCCGCGCCCGCAGCACGAAGTTGACCACCTCGTTGCGGAAGTCTTTCGGGTTGCTGATGCCCGCCGGTTTCTCGATTTTTTCCAGTTCGTCGTTAATGGCCGAACGGTCGAGGATTTCCCCGGTTTCCGGGTCGCGGTATTCCTGGTCCTGTATCCAGAAATCGGCATAGGTCACGTAGCGATCAAACAGGTTCTGGCCGTATTCGCTGTAGCTTTCCAGATACGCTGTCTGGATTTCCTTGCCGATAAACTCGACGTAGTGGGGCGCCAGGAACTCCTTGATAAACCGCAGGTAGCGGTCGTGGGTCTCGGCCTGGAACTGCTCCTGTTCTATCTGCTTTTCCAGTACGTAGAGCAGGTGAACCGGGTTGGCGGCCACTTCCGTGGTATCAAAGTTGAAGACCTTTGAGAGAATCTTGAATGCGAAACGGGTCGACAGCCCATCCATGCCTTCGTTCACGCCGGCTGAATCCCGGTATTCCTGGATCGACTTGGCCTTGGGGTCGGTGTCCTTGATGTTCTGGCCGTCGTACACCCGCATCTTCGAGAAGATGCTGGAGTTTTCCGGCTCCTTGAGGCGGGACAGGATGGAGAACTGGGCCAGCATGTCGAGGGTGTCCGGAGCACAGGGGGCGCCGGACAGGGAGCTGTCGCGCAGCAGTTTGCGATAGATATCAATCTCTTCGGTCACGCGCACGCAGTAGGGCACCTTGACGATGTAAACCCGGTCAAGGAAGGCCTCGTTGTGCTTGTTGTTACGGAAGGTCTGCCACTCGGACTCGTTGGAGTGGGCCAGGATGATGCCGTCGAAGGGCACGGAGCCCATGCCCTCGGTGGTGTTGTAGTTGCCTTCCTGGGTGGCGGTCAGCAACGGGTGCAGAACCTTGATGGGGGCCTTGAACATCTCCACGAATTCCATCAGGCCCTGGTTCGCCTTGCACAGGCCACCGCTGAAGCTGTAGGCGTCCGGGTCATCCTGGGAATAATCCTCCAGCATGCGGATGTTCACCTTGCCAACCAGTGCGGAAATGTCCTGGTTGTTGTCGTCCCCCGGTTCGGTCTTGGAAACGCCGATCTGGTCCAGAACTGACGGGTACTTCTTCACCACACGGAACTGGCTGATGTCGCCGCCGTATTCGTGTAGGCGTTTCACCGCCCAGGGCGACATGATGGACTTGAGATAGCGGGGAGGTATGCCGTACTCCTCCTCCAGGATACTGGCGTCTTCGGCCGGATCGAACAGGCCAAGCGGGGACTCATTTACCGGAGACCCCTTGATGGCGTAGAAGGGGACTTTCTGCATCAGTGACTTGAGCTTTTCAGCCAGCGAGGACTTGCCGCCACCGACGGGGCCGAGCAGGTAAAGGATCTGCTTCTTCTCTTCCAGGCCCTGGGCGGCATGGCGGAAGAAGGAGACAATGTTTTCCACGGCCTCTTCCATGCCATAGAATTCGGAGAATTCCGGGTAACGCTTGATGACTTTGTTGGAAAAGATACGTGACAGCCGGGAGTCACGAGATGTGTCGATATGTTCCGGCTCGCCGATTGCCAATAACATCCTTTCTGAGGCAGTGGCGTATGCCGCCGGGTCCTTTTTGCAGATCTCCAGGTATTCCTCAAGAGTGTATTCTTCTTCCTGAGTTGCTTCATACCGGTCTTTGAAGTGCTGCATGATGCTCATAGATGGCCCCTCGCTTGCTCTCTAACTGTTTGAAAGACAGCTTTTAGTTCACGCAATATCCCCGTTGCTGTTGGATCCGCCGCCCCGGACGGTCGTTATGGTTGTGGATGGAAGTATAGGGAGTACCAGACCGATTTACGCTGAAGCGATTATGTCGGTCTGGTTACTTTGAGCTTAGTTCAAGCTTCGGCACTTGGACAGGGGTAAAAGCGTTAAGGTTCATTAAATTGTGTATCAGCGTTTCCTGAGCCGGAACACGCTCTCAGTGGCTCCGGCCAGGCCTTTGCGCTTGGTAAATGGGTGATCTTTCGCCAGTGTGTTGGTGAGGATATGTTCGATATCGTAATCAGCTGAGTAACGTTCCCGGACCTCTTTGTCACTGACGTTAAAGGGAGGGCCCTTGATGTCGGTGTCGTAATCCAGGGTGATCAGCAGGATGCGGGTGTCGTCCGGAATGACGGCGGTCAGGTGGTCGACATAGTCCTGTCGCATATGGGGCGGCAGGGCGATGAGGGCGGCGCGGTCGTACACCAGGCGCACGTGTTTAAGGTCTTCCGGCACCAGTTGAAAGAAGTCTCCGCACCAGAGTTCCAGGTCGTCGTGTTTGAAGGTGATGAAGGGTTCGCCGGGGTGAACTTTGGCTTTTTCACCGCCTTCTTCGAAGAAATCCTTGCAGGCGACTTCGCTCAGTTCCACACCGATGACGGGGTGGCCTCGGTCGTGGAGCCACCACATGTCGTGGGCTTTGCCGCACAGGGGAACGAAGACAGCACCGGTGCCGTTGCCGGCGAGTTCGGGCCAGTGGTCGTGGAGGTACTGGTTGACGGTGCCTTCGTGGAAGCCGATTTCTTTCTTGGCCCAGCGTTCGTGCCAGAACTGGTGTTCCATGAGTGTTCCCCTTTTCGCCAATTGGAGGTTTTATCCAGTCTAACTTAATCTTGGGGGCTGTTGGTTGGTATTGGAAGCATTGCTTGGGTGCAGGGCCTGGATGCGACCTTCCACAAATCTCGTAAATAAGGATCGATCAATGAAAGCCGTATTTCTGGATGCAGACACACTGGGTAACGATGTCGACCTGTCGCCGATTGAGGCGGTAACCGGTGACATGGTGAAACACCCGCGAACATCGCCGGAGCAGGTGACGGAGCGTATCCGTGGCTTCGATACGGTGCTGGTGAACAAGGTGGTGCTGTCGCGGGAGCATTTCGAGGCCTGCCCGGAACTGAAGACGGTTGCCGTGGTGGCCACCGGGTTGAATAACATCGATCAGGAAGCAGCGAAAGCCCATGGTGTGACGGTGATGAACGTGACCAACTACGGGCGGTCTACCGTGGCGCAGCACACCATGGCGCTTATTCTGGCATTGGCCACGCGGTTGGTGGATTACGACAAGGATGTGCGTGCCGGGCGTTGGGAACAGAGCTCGATGTTCTGCCTGATGGACCATCCGATCCTGGAGCTGGAAGGGCGTACGCTGGGGGTTGTCGGTTACGGCGATCTCGGCCAGGGGGTGGTTGAACGGGCAAAGGCATTTGGAATGAATATTTTGCTCGGAGCCAGGCCCGGGCAGGCTGCCGGGGAGGTGGATGGCTATCCCCGGATTCCCATGGATGAGCTGCTGCCTCAAGTGGATGTGCTGTCGCTGCATTGCCTGCTCACGGATGAGACCCGGAATATGATCGGCGCCCGGGAACTGAAGAGGATGAAAAAGGACGCGCTGTTGATCAACACCAGCCGTGGCGGCCTGGTGGACGAACAGGCGCTGGCCGATGCCCTGCGGGCCGGAACCATTGGCGGTGCCGGTTTTGATGTGCTGACGGAGGAGCCGCCTCGCAACGGTAACCCGCTGCTGGCGGGCGACATTCCCAATCTGATTGTGACGCCACATTCGGCGTGGGCGAGCCGTGAGGCTCGGCAGAGGATCGTGGATATTACGTCGCGTAATCTTGCTTCGGCTGTCTGATTATCTGGCGCTTTTTCCGGGTACGCCCCCTCTCTCACCCCTGAAAAGTTGGCAGCCGTATGACGCGGCTGCCGTTCCCTGTTGCTTAAACTGCCTGTGGAATGCCCCAAATGAGGGCATGCGTTTCCACAACGCTCAAACAATAACAACAGGGCGATACTCATGTTCAGACCCATCCTGGCGCTTGCGCTTTCTTCTGCTCTCTTCTCTGCACCGGCTCTTGCTTTCGAGCGCGGCGAACTGCTTATCTGGATCAACTCCGACAAGGGTTACGAGGGGCTGGCCGAGGTTGGCCGGCGCTTCGAGGCGGAAACCGGCATCCCGGTGTCCGTTGAGACCCCGGAGGATCTCACCTCCGAGTACGACCACTACGGTTATTCCTCCAAGGCGCCGGATATCGTGATCTGGCCCCACGACCGCTTTGGCAGTTGGATCAACGAGGGGCATCTGCGGCCCATTGAACCCTCTGAGCAGGTTCGTAACGCCATCGCCCCGTTTGCCTGGCAGGCTGTTTCCGTGGGTGAGCGGGTGTATGGCTATCCGATTGCAATGGAGGTTGTCAGCCTGCTCTACAACAAGGATCTGGTGCCAACGCCACCCGCTACCCTGGAAGGCGTGAAAACCGCGCATCAACGGCTCAGTGCCCAGGGTATCGAGGCCATCTCCTGGGACTACAAGAACGTGTACTTTTCCTGGCCGGTGTTCGCCGGTTCAGGTGGCTACAGTTTTGGCCTCGAGAATCAGGTTTATGACCTGTCCGATGTGGGCGTGGACACAGATGGCGCTATCAGTGCCGTGGCGGGTATCAAGGACCTGCTGGATTCCGGCGTGCTGGCGAAGGATGCAAATTATGGCGCCATGATGGACGGCTTCAAGGCCGGTGAAACCGCCATGATCATCAACGGCCCCTGGGCCTGGAGTGAGATACGGGATGCCGGCATCAACGTGGGCATTGCCGATGTGCCCACGGTTACCGGTGAGCCGGGCAAGCCTTTTGTGGGTGTGCTCGCCGCCGGGATCAGTGCGGTTTCAACCAACCACGAATTGGCCCGCCAGTTTATGGAGGGCTACCTGCTGACAGAGAGTGGCCTGCACGCCGTTAACGACGACAAACCCTTGGGTGCTGTTGCTCATTTGGATGTGGTGAAAACCCTCAGTGAAGATCCATTCATCGATCACACCTTCCGTTCGGCCAGCCGCGGCGAAATCATGCCCAATATTCCCGAGATGAAACGCTTCTGGGACCTGATGACGATCCGCTTTGCCGGCATGCTGGAAGGGGACTATCCGGTCACATCCACGTTGGACGAAGCTGCCGGCCGGCTTGAACGCCTGGATGAAATGCGGGGCTGGACACGACGGCACTATGTGACGAACTGAGGACTGTTTTCAACGGAACCGAAACCGCTAGTAAAAGCCACACAATACGCCATACTTTGTTGTGATTTGGTATCTGACTGATAATCTGTACAAAACACTGGCAAACAGGACGTTGTGTGGCTTCATTCCAATTTAAAAACCGGCTTAGCGAAGCTGAAACCTGGATTCTGGCCAATCCCAATCCACCACAGACATGGCCATGGACCTGGCTCTATAAGGCTGGGCGCACCGCCTATGCACTGGTGCGGGATATTATCGCCGGCAACCTGACCCTTCACGCCATGAGTCTGGTGTATACCACCCTGCTGAGCATCGTGCCGCTGCTGGCGCTGAGCTTTTCGGTGCTCAAGGCCCTGGGCGTGCATCAGCGCATGGAGCCTTTTCTGTTCCAGTTCTTTCAGCCCATGGGCCCCCAGGGTGTGGAGATTGCCGATCAGATTCTGGGGTTCGTAGACAATATGAAGGTAGGGGTTTTGGGCTCCGTGGGCCTGGCATTGCTGGTTTATACCGTTGTGTCGTTGGTGCAGAAGATCGAGCGCTCCTTCAACATGATTTGGCGGGTGCCGGATATGCGCTCCATGGCCCAGCGCTTCAGCAATTACCTCAGCGTTATCATGGTGGGCCCGTTATTGATGGTGTCGGCCATCGGTATCAGTGCCACGATCTTCTCGTCCGCGTTTGTGCAGGCGCTGATGGAAATCGAACCTTTCGGTTCCATGATCATCTTCGCTACCCGTTTCACCCCGTTCATGCTGGTGGTCGGGGCGTTCACCTTTGTGTACGTGTTTATTCCCAATACCCGGGTGAAGCTTCGTTACGCCTTTATCGGTGGCCTGGTGGCTGGGATTTCCTGGCAGGCTGCGGGTATGCTGTTCGCCTCCTTTGTGGCCGGCTCCGCCAAGTACGCAGCGATCTATTCCAGCTTCGCCATCGGCATCATTCTGCTGATCTGGCTCTATCTGAACTGGATCATCCTGCTGTTGGGCTCCAGCATTGCGTTTTATCTGCAGAATCCCGGGGCGGTGGCCAAGCGCAGCCAGGTGAGATTGTCGCCGGAACTGCAGGAAAAAACCGGCCTGGCGCTGATGTGGCTGGTGGCAAAGCCATTCAGCGAGGGCCGGCCGGCGCCTCAGCAGGAGGAGGTGGAGCAGCAACTCAGGGTGCCAGGTGAGGTCACCCGTGGAATCAGTGACAAGCTGATACGCGCACGCCTGCTGACACTGGCGGGGCGCAATGGCGATTGCCTGGCACCCGGCCAGTCGCTGGATCGGATTACCATTGGCAGCGTGCTGCAGGCCATTCGCCACGATGAGGACCGGGTGGCGGACCGGCTGCCCTATGTGGTGCCCCGCAGCCTGATGGCCCGTGCTCCGGAAGACGAATCGGTTTCCTTTGCCGAATTGCTGAAGCATGAAAAGGAGAACGGTCCCGCGGGACGCTAGGCGCGGGTTTTGGCCCCGGCCTCCAGGATATCGAGAATGACCCGGCGTACCCGGGTGAACTGTTCACCGGAGAGGTGGATAATCCGCAGCACATCTTCCTCCGGCATGTTGCGCTGGTGAGCGTGGCGCAACACTTCCCGGGTTCCGATAATAATGCCGTCGTTCAGCGGTGTGTGCTTTTGCTTCGGAGCGGGCCGCTCCGCCGCCAGCAACTGGGCATGGTATTTGGGCGGAAGGTTCCATTCAGTGGCCAGTAGTTGTGACGTGGCCCACTGATAGCGGGAGAGCGCGTCGTGGATCAGCGAGGGAGGTGGCTCTGTCATTCCCGGTACCGCCCTGCACAATCGCTGCAGCTCTCGCCGGAGGGTGATGTAAGAGAGCGCTGGCAGCAACCCCGCCATAAAATAGACACTGGTATCCTGGCCCTGAATCTTCGCAATCAGTTCCGCACTGCGCGCACAGGTGAGGCCCCAGCGCCATACACGCTGGGCAAAGAGGGCTTCTCGGCTGTTTCGTGCGGCCATCATCGGGCGCATGATGGCCGCGGAAATAACATTGCGAATGCCGTCCAGGCCCAGGATAAAAACCGCCTGATCCACCGAGTCGATGGACTGGTCGCCGGGGCGGAAGTAAGGGCTGTTGGCAATCTGCAGCAACTGGTCGGTCAGCGCCGGGTCGTTGAGGATGATCTCGGTCAGGTGGTGGCGGTCCGATTTATCATCGGAGAGGGCCCGCATCAGCATTGGCAGGGTCATCGGCTGGCGCGGCAGTTCGTCCAACTCCTGGTTGACAATCCGCCAGCGCAGCTTTCCCAGTATGCTCTCCCATTGCCCCGTCTCCGAGCGTAATGCTGCGGGGGGTGAGTCCAGCAACCAGCAAAACAGGTGCTCTTCCAACTGGTCGACCAGGGCCGGGTCTGTATCCGGGTTGTCCATGGCGGAAGCAACCGGGTTGAGCAAGCGGGATTCGGGTGCTGATACGATTGCTGGCTCGTCGGAAGAGAGTAACCTTGAAATCCAGGAGAGAAAGCCTGGCATCCGATGCCTCCGGGAAAAGAATAGTCGCCGGGAAATACACACCCGTATACCGCGAGTATAGAGCGCAGTGTCGGTTATTCCCAGTGCAAACCGCTATAACTACCGGGTTTCCGGCACTAAAAATCAGAAAACCGAGCCGCCGAACACAAAGACCAGTTGGCAGACACCGGCAGCGAACCCCAGGAAGGCGCCGACCAGTATCAGTTTGATCTCATCTTCCTGGAAACAGGGGCGCAGTAGGTCCTGGAATTCCTCGGAGGAGAGGGCGATCATGCGTTCAACCATGATGCTCTCCACAGCCCGCGCCCGGTCTGTTTCGAACACGGGGTTGTTGAACGAGGTCTGCGAAATATCGATGGCCTTCTGGCCCACCTGGTTTTTCAAGGTGGCGAACCCGGTGGGGCCAAAGGCCATCTGGGTCAGGGCTTTGCCCATGCCGGCGGTTTCATCCACCAGGGGCTTGATGTGTTTCTTGACCATGTTGCGAGCGCGACCGCCTTTCGGGCCTTCCAGTATGGCGTTGATGATATTGCCGACGGTGAGGATTTCATGGGTCACGATGTGGCAGAAGGATTCGGCCACTTTCTGTTGGCGCTTGAGGAACAGCCCCTGCAGCCGGAATGGCCCGATTTTTTTCTCGTGCAGCGGGCGGAAGATCACGTTGAGTGCAATCCAGTTGGTGGCCCAGCCCACCATCAGGCCGAAGAAGGGCAGTACCCACCAGCTCTGGTAGTAGTACCAGACGGTCATTTGCACCAGTCCGAAGAGGAAACCGAAGTAGAAGCCGGAGTTGATGATGAAGCGGAATTCCACTTCGCCGCATTCTATGAAGATCCGGTTCAGCAGGCGTTTGTCCTTGGCCAGGCGTTCGATAACCATGCTTTTGATGTCGAGCAGGTCTTCGATGTTGTCGGATACGTCGCCTACCAGGTTGTCCACCAGTTGCGGGGTGGACTTTCTTACCCGGTCGTAGACCATGTTTCTGGCGGAGGATGGCAGGTTTTCCCAGAAGGTGGGGTATTCCCGCAGCATGAGTTCGTCGACGTATTCTTCGGTACGGGGTTCGACGGTGCAGATGATGTGGGCGGCGAGTACGTCGGGGTCGATCTGCTGGAAGATTTCCCGTACGGTGCCGATTTTGGAGATGGTGGCGTCGACGCTGATGGCGGCCATTTTGCGGGCTTTGGAGGGGATGATGCCTTGCCAGCCCAGTAGTGGGGGTTTGCCGATGAACTCCAGGGGATAGAAGGTCATTTTGATGGCGAGCCAGTTGGTGGTCCAGCCAATCAGGGCGGCAATGACCGGGATACTGAGGTATTGCCAGAATTCTGGGGTGCTTAGCAGGCTTGTCATCCGGTACTCGCAGTTTCTTTATGGTTTTTGCTTGGGTGCCTGAGCGCACGGGTGGGCGTTTCTGAAACACGCTGTGAATACATCCCTGTACGCTCGGCTCCGCCATCCATGGCTCCGCACAGTTTTGGAGAACCCTCCCCGTAAACCAGCCCAAACCACGGAGATGTCTTCAACAGCTTTTGGCCTTTTCAGTTCGACAGCCTTGAGCCGTCGCAATTTGAAAGCGATCATGTTGTCAGTCGCCGCTTCTGTCAATGACTTGGCTGCCAGCTTGGGACGGCGGCACGGTCGGAATCTGTCAGCTTCCGATGTCTCCCCACAACCATTGGCACAAGGCCATGGCGGCGACCGGGGCGGTTTCTGTTCGTAAAACACGCGGGCCGAGGGCGACGGGGAGGAAGCCGGCGGTTTCGGCGGCGGTGATTTCTTCGGGGCTGAGGCCGCCTTCGGGGCCGATCATCAGGGCGATTCGGGCGGGTTTGGCCAGGGTGTCCAGGGACTGTTCGGTGCGGTGGTGGAGGACCAGGCGCAGGTCGCAATCTCCGGTGTGGTCGAACCATTCCGTCAGTGTCATGACCGGCAGTATTTCCGGCACCCGGGCGCGGCCGCATTGTTCGGCGGCGCTGGTGGCAACGGATTGCCAGTGGCGCAGGCGTTTGTCTTCACGGTCGCCTTTGAGTTTTACGTCGCAGCGTTCGGTGGTTAGGGGCACGATGCAGGTGACGCCCATTTCCACGGCTTTCTGTACCGCGAAGTCCATTCGGTCGCCCTTGGAGAGGGCCTGGCCGAGGACGATGTCCAGTGGGGATTCGGTGGTGTTTTCCACCGGCGTTCCGATCCGGACTTCCACCCGTTTTTTCCCGGCGTTTGTGATGCTGGCGGGGTAGTCATTGCCATCACCGTTGAACAGCAGCAGTTCCTGGCCATTCTGCATGCGCAGTACGCGGCCAACATGTTGCGCCGCGCTGTCGTCCAGTTCGGCCGGGGCCCCCTCGCTCAGGGGGGAGTCGGTGTAGATTCGGGGGATGCGCATTGGTGGTTTCCGTCAGTCCCGTACTGCGATTTCGATGCCTTCTGTAGCCACCTGGGCCAGATGGCGGATCTGTTCTTCGGTGATGACGTAGGGTGGCATGAAGTACACCACGTTGCCCAGGGGCCGCAGCAGTGACTGGCGGGTGAGGGCGTGCTGGTATACGCGGATGCCGCGGCGCTCCTGCCAGGGGAAGGGCTCTTTGTTGGCTTTGTTCTTCACCATTTCCACGGCCAGGGTCATGCCGTGCTGACGGATGTCGCCCACGTTGGGGTGGTCTGCCAGGTGGGCCACTGAGTCTGCCATGCAGGTGCTCAGGCGTTTGTTGTTTTCGATCACCTTGTCGTCGCGGAAAATGTCCAGGGTCGCCAGAGCGACAGCGCAGCCGATGGGGTTGCCGGTGTAGCTGTGGCTGTGCAGGAAAGCCTTCAGGGTTTCGTAGTCGTCGTAGAAGGCGTTGTAGACATTATCGGTGGTGAGCACCACGGACAGCGGCAGGTAGCCGGCGGTCAGGCCCTTGGACAGGCACATGAAGTCCGGGGTGATGCCGGACTGCTCGCAGGCGAACAGGGTGCCGGTGCGGCCGAAGCCCACCGCGATTTCGTCAGCGATCAGGTGCACACCATAGCGGTCGCAGGCTTCGCGCAGTTTGGTGTGGTAAATGGGGTGGTGCATGCGCATGCCACCGGCGCACTGGATCAGGGGCTCGACGACCACGGCGCAGATTTCGTCGTGTTTTTCCGCCAGTAGTGCGTCCATGGCCTCGAACTGTCGCAGGGCGTATGCCTCGTCGGTCTCACCCGGTTCTTTGTTGAAGGCATCCGGGGAGGGCGCCGTCAGTACTTCCATCAATAACGGTTGATAGGTGTCCTTGTAGAGCGCCACATCACCCAGGGCCAGGGCGCCCAGGGTTTCTCCGTGATAGCTGTTGCTCAGGTTGACGAAGTTTTTCTTGCCGGGTTTGCCGTGGTTTTTCCAGTAATGGAAACTCATCTTGAGCGCCGCTTCGATCGCCGACGAGCCGTTGTCGGCGTAAAAGCACTTGTTGAGGCCTTCCGGCGTGACTTCGATCAGCCGTTCGGACAGATTCACCACGGGCTCGTGGGTAAACCCGGCGAGGATGACGTGCTCCAACTGGCCAATCTGTTCCTGAATTGCGGCGTTGATTCTGGGGTTGGCGTGACCAAACAGGTTAACCCACCAGGAACTCACGGCGTCGATGAAACGGTTGCCCTCAAAATCCTCCAGCCAAACGCCTTCACCCCGTTTGATCGGAACCAGCGGCACGGCTCCTTCATGGTCTTTCATCTGGGTGCAAGGGTGCCATACGGATTTGAGGCCGCGGGCGACGAGGTCAGCATTGCGCATGATAAGTCTCCGTCAGACGGTCGGGTTCTGTCAGATTCCGATAAATAGTCGGCTGTTAACCAGTGCGGATATTACAGTTAACAGCGGCCGCTGACCACTATGCCAACTGCCAACGACCGGCGGGCCAATGTGCCTACAGTGCTCATCGCCCACAATCAGGCCATTCTTTTACGGAGGCCTTTATGGAACTGGAACTGAGACATTCTTACGATGCCGGCCTGGACCGGGTGCTGGGTGCCTTCTTCGACGAAGCCCACATCCAGGAGAAAAACCAGCGGCTGGGTTCTCGCAATGTGCGGATACCGGAACTGACCCGCGATGAGCTGTCCGCAAAGGTGGTGGTGGAGCGGGAAATGATGGCTTCCACCGAGGTGCCCGGCATTCTCTCCAGTTTTCACAGGGAGTGGAGCCGGGTGCGCCAGGAGGAACACTGGTTCCGCAAGGACGACGGCGAATGGCACTGCGAATTCCGGGTGCGGATTGAGGGGGTGCCAGCGAAGATCAAGGGCAATATGCGACTGCAGGGCACTGATCAGGCGTGCATAAATTACGTGACTCTGAACGTCTGGTGCGAAGTGCCGTTACTGGGCAAGAAGATTGCGCGGTTTCTGGCGGATGATTCCCATACCAAAATCGAGAAGGAGTACAGGATCACCCGCCAGTTGCTTTAGACCAAAAGGCGGGGCGATATCAGTGCGCCAAAACCCGGCTCAGGAATGCCTGGGTGCGTTCATTCTGCGGGTTGTCGAACACATCCGCGGGCTTGCCTTCCTCGACAATCTGGCCTTCGTGGATGTAGATCACGCGGTCGGCCACTTCCCGGGCGAAGCCCATTTCGTGGGTGACCACCATCATGGTCATGCCTTCCTTGGCCAGTTCCCGCATCACGTCCAGCACTTCGCCGATCATTTCCGGGTCCAGTGCCGAGGTGGGCTCGTCGAACAGCATCAGTCGTGGTTCCATGGCCAGGGCGCGGGCAATGGCTACCCGCTGTTGCTGGCCGCCGGAGAGCTGGCTGGGGTACTTGTCAGCCTGGCTGCCGATGCCCACGCGGTTCAATAGCCGTTCCGCGGTGGCGTTGGCGGTGGTCTGGGAGGCGTCCTTGACCTTCATGGGCGCCAGCATGATGTTCTTCTTTACCGTCAGGTGCGGGAAGAGGTTGAACTGCTGGAACACCATTCCCACTTCCTTGCGGATTTCGGCCAGGGCTTTCGGGTTGCCGCTTTTCGGCGCCAGCTCATTGCCGTCCACCACCAGTTTGCCGGACTCGAACTCTTCCAGGCCGTTGACGCAGCGGATCAGGGTGGATTTGCCGGAGCCACTGGCGCCGATAACCACCACCACTTCGCCGGCTTCAACGGTCAGGTCAATTTCCTTGAGGACATGCAGGGTACCGAAGTACTTGTTCATGCCCCGCATATGCACGATCTGTGTCATGGGTACCTATCCTTCAGACAGAAGCCAGTCCGCGCCGCTCTATGAGGCGGAGCACGAGAGAGAGGGAGAGGGTAATCGCGAGGTACATTATAGCCACCACGAAGTAGACCTCGAAGGCGGTAAAGGTGTTGGCGATATACACCTGGCCCTGACGAACCAGTTCACCCACACCGATCACCGAGAACAGTGAGGTGTCCTTGATGCTCACGATCGCCTGATTTCCCAGTGGCGGGATCATGCGGCGGAAGGCCTGGGGCCAGATAATCGACCAGAAGGTCTGGGAACGCGACAGCCCAAGGGAAAGGCCCGCTTCGGTCTGGCCCTTGTCGATGGACTGTACGCCGCCCCGCACAACTTCGGAGATATAGGCACCGGAGTTCAGTGCAATGGCCGCGATGCCGGCGGTCAGCGGGTCGATGGGGCCGCCTATCAGGTCGGGTAAACCGTAGAAGATGAACAGCACCTGCACGAGAATCGGGGTGCCGCGAAAGATTTCGATATAGGCCGTGGCGGGCCAGCGAAAGAACCACTTCTTATTGATACTCAGCAAACCGAAAATGATACCGAGCACAAAGCCGATGGCAAGGCCGCCAAAGGAAATCAGAAGGGTGTAGGGAACACCTTTAAGCAGGTAGGGAATCGAGTTAATGGCTGCTTGCCAGTCAAACTGAAACTGGAATTCCACAGTGGATGTCTCCGTTGCGTGGGGAGTTGCCAGCCGGGGCGTTGTGCGCCCCGGCTGTGGTCTTCAGTTTTACATGTCTTCCGGCATGGGGCCGAACCACTTCTCGTAGATTTCCTTGTAGGTGCCGTCTTCCTTGATGGACGCCAGGGCTTCGTTAACGTCATCCACCCACTCACTGCCATCTTTCAGGGCAATGCCGTACTGCTGGCCTTCGTAAAGCTTGCCAACGGTTTTTACCTTACCTTCGCCTCGGGTTTTGGCGAAGTAGCCAACGTTGGGCGCGTCGTAAAAAACGGCGTCAACAGCGCCTGACATCAGGGCCATGTACATGTCCGAGCTGCCCGGATACGGGGTGACACCGTCGTCTTCATCCAGGGTTTTCATCAGATAGTCGTAACTGGTGCTACCGATTTTGGTGCCGATTTTCTTACCTTCGAGGTCGGAAATTTCCTCAACCTTCTCGTTGTCCTGGCGCACCATAATCCGCAGGCCGGAGTCGTAATAGGGGTTAGAGAAATCAACGATTTCCTCACGTTCCTCGGTGATGGTGATACCGGCAATGGCGATGTCCACGTTGCCTGTCTGCAAGGCAGGGATGATGCCGTTGAAGTCCATGGTGTTCAGGTCGATCTCAAAGCCGGCACGGTCTGCTACTTCGCGGATGATCTCCATGTCGAACCCGATCATCTCGCCAGTTTCCTGATCCATCATTTCGAAAGGAACGAAGCTGGGGTCGGTGACAACGCGCAGGGTCTCGGCGTTGACGGTTCCTGCTGCAACGGTGAATGCCAGACTTGCGCCAACCGTTTTAAGCCATTTGGTGCTCATACAATCTCCTGTTTTTACTTTTGTTGCCCGTGCACCTGGTGAAGTGCTCCGGAAATGCAGGCTGATCAAGCCGGTTCTTTCCGGGGGCGGTTTGTGGAACTGCAACCTTTATACTCTAGACCATTAACCGGAGAAATGCAGAAAATCAAATGGTTGGAGGAGGGGAGTTCGTCGGGGGGTGTCGGATTACGGCTTCGCCTAATCCGACCTACGGTAGCTGGAGAGATTGCAGAATGCAGGTCGGATTAGAACTGTAGGTCGGATTAGGCCCGCAGGGCCGTAATCCGACACAAGCGGGCTCATCAAAAAGCAATCTTCTCCCGCTCCCCAATACCCAGATTCTTCCAGATACTGACACTGGGCTCAGCCTGGTTCAGGGTATAGAAGTGCAGCCCGGGCGCACCGGCGGCAAGCAGTTTTTCACACATGCGGGTAACCACTTCCTCTCCGAACTTGCGGATGCTGTCGCTGTCGTCGCCGTAGGCTTCCAACTGCTTGCGGATCCAACGGGGGATTTCCGCACCGCACATGTCGGAGAAACGGGTCAGGTTGGAGAAGTTGACGATGGGCATGATGCCCGGCACCACCGGGATGGTGACGCCCAATTTTTCCAGCCGGTCAATAAAGTAGAAGTAGCTGTCCGCGTTGAAGAAGTACTGGGTGATAGCACTGTTGGCGCCGGCTTCGACCTTGCGGGCGAAGTTCTTCAGGTCATCTTCCGCGGTTCGGGCCTGGGGATGAAACTCCGGGTAGGCTGCCACTTCAATATTGAAGGTATCGCCGCTGTGCTCACGGATGAAGCTCACCAGCTCATTGGCGTAGCGCAGTTCACCCGCCGCCCCCATACCGGAGGGCATGTCGCCCCGCAGGGCGACGATGCGGTTGATGCCGTTTTCACGGTAAATATCCAGCAGTTCCGCAATGCTGTCGCGGGTGGCGCCCACGCAGGACAGGTGTGGTGCCGTGGAGACACCCCGTTTATGCAGGTCCAGCACCGTCTTTACGGTGCGGTCCCGGGTGGAGCCGCCAGCGCCGAAGGTGACCGAGAAAAAATCCGGGTCAACATCGGCCAGCGTATTGCGCACGCCCTGCAGTTTTTCCCAACCCTTGTCGGTCTTGGGCGGGAAAAACTCAAAGCTGAAGCGGCGTTTGAACTGTTTCTGGGTTTCCATGCTGCTACTACCTGATCAGTACTTGTAACTTTCCGGCTTGTACGGGCCTTCGACCGGTACACCAATGTATTTCGCCTGCTCCGGTGTCATTTTGGTGATCACGCCACCAAAGCCTTCCACCATGGCACGGGCCACTTCCTCATCCAGCTGCTTGGGCAGAACCTGAACATAGATACCCTTCTCGCGGGCGTCCTCCGGAAGATCGGCAAACTTGCGCTCGAACAGGTGCATTTGCGCCAGCACCTGGTTGGCGAATGAGCCGTCCATGATCCGCGACGGGTGGCCGGTGGCGTTACCGAGGTTCACCAGGCGGCCTTCGGACAGCAGGATCAGGTGGTCGTTGGTGGCCTTGTCGCGATACACCACGTGCACCTGCGGTTTGACCTCGTCCCACTCCCAGTTCTTGCGCATATAGGCGGTGTCGATTTCGTTGTCGAAGTGGCCGATGTTGCACACCACGGCACCGCTCTTGATGGCCTTGAGCATGTTGGCGTCACACACATTCATGTTGCCGGTGGTGGTCACCAGCAGGTCGGTGTTCTGCAGCAGCGCCTTGTCCACGCCCGCTTCGGTGCCGGTGTTTACACCGTCCAGGTATGGGGACACTACCTCGAAGCCATCCATGCACGCCTGCATGGCACAGATCGGGTCGGCCTCGGTGATCTTGACGATCATGCCTTCCTGGCGCAGGGAGGCCGCAGAACCCTTGCCCACATCACCATAGCCAATCACCAGCGCTTTCTTGCCGGCCATGAGGTGGTCGGTGGCGCGCTTGATGGCGTCGTTCAGGCTGTGGCGGCAGCCGTACTTGTTGTCGTTCTTGGACTTGGTCACCGCATCGTTGACGTTGATGGCCGGCACCTTGAGCTTGCCGTCACGCATCATTTCCTGCAGGCGATGTACGCCGGTGGTGGTTTCCTCGGTCACGCCATGGCACTTGGCCAGCACTTCGGGATATTTTTCATGGAGCAGGGCAGTCAGGTCGCCGCCGTCATCCAGGATCATGTTGGGTTCCCAGCCTTCCACGTCGGCACCAACGGTGCGCTCGAGACACCAGTCGTACTCTTCGTCGGTTTCGCCTTTCCACGCGAACACGGGTACGCCACGCTCGGCCATGGCGGCTGCGGCCTGGTCCTGGGTGGAGAAGATGTTGCACGATGACCAGCGTACGTTGGCGCCGAGTTCGATCAGTGTTTCAATCAGTACGGCGGTCTGGATGGTCATGTGGATACAGCCCATGATGTTGGCGCCTTTCAGCGGCTGCTCGGTTTTGTACTTCTCACGGAGCTTCATCAGGGCGGGCATTTCGCCCTCGGCGATGTTGATTTCCTTACGGCCCCAGGCCGCCAGCGAAATATCACGGACCTTGAAGTCATCGGATTGGTTCAGTTTTTCTGCTGGAGTGCTCATGGTGTTGCTCCTGTCGTTTCTTTAGCCTCGGTGGTTGTTTCCGTGGCCTCTCAATTCGGTGTGTCGGCGGTGGGGGGATTCTCTCCCCGGAAACGCTACGAGCACATCCATGTGCGCTTGGGGTCGGCCATCCATGGCCTCCCACATTCCGGGGAGAGAATCCCCCCACCGCCTCGTTTAAATTTTGGTGATGGCCGTCTTTGTACGACCACGGCCCTCGATCTGGCGTTAAAAACTGTCTCCGTTGAAAGCAATGCTGGAGACAAAACCTCTATCCCGCCTATTTCGAGAAGCCCTCACCAGATGCGAAGCGGTGGTGAGGGACCCCCTTCATGGACTGTGGGAGGCCAAGGATGGCCGACCCCAAGCGCACACGGACGTGCTTGTAGCGTGTCCATGAAGGGGGTCCCTCAGCGCCGCCACCCCCATCAGTAGCGGGCTAACCCAAGTCAAACGAACCCTTAAATACCAGCGGCATCCTTGAGAAGAGCCGCCCGGTCCGTCTTCTCCCATGGGAACGAGGTAAACGTCTTACCGCCAACCGTCATCTCCGCCGGCTCGCGACCGAAGTGGCCATAGGCCGCGGTTGCCCGGTACATCGGGTGCAGCAGGTCCAGCATGTTGGTGATTGCGTACGGCCGCAGGTCGAAATGCTCGCGAACCAGTTTGATGATCTTGTCGTCGCTGATCTTGCCGGTGCCGAAGGTGTTTAAAGAGATCGACGTTGGCTGCGCCACACCGATGGCGTAGGACACCTGAATCTCGCACTTCTCCGCCAGGCCGGCGGCAACAATGTTCTTGGCCACATAACGGCCGGCGTAGGCCGCGGAGCGGTCCACCTTGGACGGGTCCTTGCCGGAGAAAGCGCCGCCGCCATGGCGGGCCATGCCGCCGTAGGTGTCGACGATGATCTTACGGCCGGTCAGGCCACAGTCGCCTACCGGGCCGCCGATCACGAACTTGCCGGTCGGGTTGATGTGGAACTGGGTGTCTTTATGCAGCAGTTCCTCCGGCAGCGCGTGCTTAACGATCAGCTCCATCACGGCTTCTTTCAGGTCTGCCTGGGTGACGTCTTCGTCGTGCTGGGTGGACAGCACCACGGCATCGATGCCGGTTACCTTGCCGTTTTCGTAGCGGCAGGTGACCTGGCTTTTCGCGTCGGGGCGCAGCCATGGCAGCAGGCCGCTCTTGCGGGCTTCGGCCTGGCGCTGGACGAGGCGGTGCGAGAAGGTGATGGGGGCCGGCATCAGCACGTCGGTTTCGTTGCTGGCGTAGCCGAACATCAAGCCCTGGTCGCCGGCGCCCTGGTCTTCCGGCTTCTTGCGGTCGACGCCCTGGGCGATGTCCACGGATTGCTTGCCGATGATGTTAATGATGCCGCAGGTGTCGCCGTCGTAGCCCACATTGGAAGAGGTGTAGCCGATGTCCTTGATCACCTCACGGACCAGGTCTTCCAGGTCAACCCAGGAGCTGGTGGTGATTTCCCCGCCGATAATGGCAACGCCGGTTTTTACCATGGTTTCACAGGCAACCCGTGCATGGGGGTCGTCCACGAGGATGGCGTCGAGTACGGCATCGGAAATCTGGTCTGCCAGTTTGTCAGGGTGGCCTTCAGAGACCGATTCGGAGGTAAAGACGCTGTAATCAGACATAGGGTTGCTCCTCTGTGAGCGTTGCAAATTCGGGCCGGCGTTGGGACTTTGGTTTTTGCCGGCTGTGTTGATGTCGGTATCGTAAATCAGTTTTCTGAGCCTGCATAATTCTATATCAAAAAAAATTGATACAGTTTTAATTTCTGTCCTCAGGTGGCCTCTGAGTTCTTCCAGAATTCTCTTACCTGCACCTGGAATCCGTTGCGCAGGCCGATAAACAGTGACTCGCCGGCGACCAGGCCTGCATCGGCGGCCCAACTGGTGAGTTCTTCCGGCTCGAAGCCCAGCCACAGGTCACCACAGGCTTCCTTCGCCCAGTCCTGGTCATGGCTGCATAGGTCGCTGATGACCAGGCAGCCACCCGTCTTCATCAGGGCTGACGCGTCCAGGAAAATGTCCGCAGGGCTGGGGACGTGATGCAGCACCATGTTGGCCACCACCAAGTCGAAATCGTCGCCCCGGGCCAGCAGGTTATCGGTAACGCCTTCAATCAGGTCGACGTTGTTCAGGCGCTCGTCGATGCAGGTGCGTGTGGCCTTGGCGAGCATGTCGCGGGAGTTATCAAGTGCTACTACGTGCTCGCAGATCTTCGACAGCACCGGCAGGAACGCGCCCTCGCCGGGACCGATTTCCAGGGCGGTTTTCCAGTCGTGCCGGGTGGAGCGATTGCGGATCAGGTTTGCCACGGGCTCGGCGTACAACTCAAAGGCGGCAATCAGTTCCTGCTGCTCGCGGAATTTCTCCGCGTAGCGGGCAAAAAAGGCCTGGGACTGGTCAGCGCGCTGGTTGCGGATGGCCTCGATTTTTCCCTGCAGGTGCTCCGGCAGAGGGATGCGGTCGACGGTTTCAAACACCTGACGGATGGTCTGGTCCGTTAGCTTGTCGCTTTCCAAGTTCAGGGGGCGACGATAGAAGATGGCGTTGCCCTCGCGCTGGGGCTCCAGCAGCCCGGCCTTGTGCATCACTTTCAAATGGTGGCTCATGCCGGACTGGCGCATATCGAACAGTTGGCTGAGCTCCAGCACGCCGAAGGTGTCGCGGCGTAACACACGCAGGATCTCCAGGCGCAACGGGTCGCCGCTCGCCTTGAAGATCGGTGCCAGGGCGTCCACGGAGGACAGGTCGTTTGCGTGCGTGGTCATGGATGTCATAGGAGGAAAGTTTAGGGATGTCCGGCCGGTCAATCAATATCTATATCAAAATAAATTGATATAGCGTTAGATCTGTTTGATAAATCAGCCAAAATTTCAGTACAAAAAAGCCGGCATTAAAATGAGCCATAAAAAGCGCGACGCCGATTTGCCCCGATGGTCACTAATCGGCGAAAATACGCGCCTTCTTTTTATCAGTTCACCTTTGCCGACCAAAAACTGGAGAAACGTCAATGCCGTCT
The DNA here is from genome assembly GCF_029207565.1 of Marinobacter iranensis. Lineage (GTDB taxonomy): Bacteria > Pseudomonadota > Gammaproteobacteria > Pseudomonadales > Oleiphilaceae > Marinobacter > Marinobacter iranensis. Next base: position 620,527 of record NZ_JANCMW010000002.1, read on the forward strand.
CGCACAGATCTCGCCAACGCCATTCGCGCGCTGAGCATGGATGCGGTTCAGAAAGCCAAATCCGGCCACCCGGGCGCCCCCATGGGTATGGCGGACATCGCCGAGGTCCTCTGGAATGATTTCCTCAGCCATAACCCGGCCAACCCCAAATGGGCCAACCGCGACCGTTTTGTGCTGTCCAACGGCCATGGCTCCATGCTGCAGTATTCCCTGCTGCACCTGAGCGGCTATGACGTCTCCATTGACGACATCAAGAACTTCCGCCAACTGCATTCCAAAACGCCCGGGCACCCGGAGTATGGCTATACGCCAGGCATTGAGACCACCACCGGCCCGCTGGGGCAGGGCATTGCCAATGCGGTGGGGTTTGCGCTGGCGGAGAAAACCCTGGCGGAACAGTTCAACCGTCCGGGCCACAATATTGTTGATCACTACACCTACGCCTTCCTGGGCGATGGCTGCCTGATGGAAGGCATCTCCCACGAAGTGTCTTCCCTGGCGGGCACACTGGGCCTGGGCAAGTTGATCATGTTCTATGACGACAACGGCATTTCCATCGACGGTGAAGTGGACGGCTGGTTTACCGACGACACCCCCAAGCGTTTCGAATCCTACGGCTGGCAGGTCATTCCCGCGATCGACGGTCATGACCCTGAAGCGGTCCGCAGCGCCATCGAAGCGGCCCGGGCCAACACCACCCAGCCGACCCTGATCTGCTGCAAGACCATTATCGGTTTCGGTTCCCCCAACAAGCAGGGCACTGAAGCCTGTCACGGCGCTGCGCTTGGCGAAGACGAAGTCGCCCTGACCCGTGAAAAGCTGGGCTGGAACCACGGTGCCTTCGAGATTCCTTCGGAAATCTATGGCGCCTGGGATGCCCGCGAGAAGGGCGCAGCCGCGCAGGCCGAGTGGGAGCAGGCTTTCGCTTCCTACGAGAAGGCCGAGCCGGAATTGGCGGTTGAGCTTAAGCGCCGCATGGCCGGTGAATTGCCGGCGGACTTTTCCGAAAAGGCCCAGGCCTATATCCAGGAATGTCAGGAAAAGGGCGAGACAATTGCCAGCCGCAAGGCTTCCCAGAACACCCTGAACGCCTTCGGCCCGTTGCTGCCGGAACTGCTGGGCGGCTCCGCCGACCTGGCCGGCTCCAACCTCACCATCTGGAATGGCAGCAAGCCGCTGACCAAAGAGGATGCCAGCGGTAACTACGTTTACTACGGTGTTCGCGAGTTCGGTATGGCTGCCATCATGAACGGCGTTGCCCTGCACGGTGGCTTCGTGCCCTACGGCGCCACCTTCCTGATCTTTATGGAGTACTGCCGCAACGCCGTGCGCATGGCCGCGTTGATGAAACAGCGCTCCATCTATGTGTTCACCCACGACTCCATCGGCCTGGGTGAAGACGGCCCCACGCACCAGCCCATCGAGCAGTTGGCCAGCCTGCGCACCACGCCGAACATGAGCACCTGGCGCCCGGCGGATGCCGTGGAATCAGCGGTGGCCTGGAAATCGGCCCTCGAACGCACCGACGGCCCCACCGCCCTGGTGTTCTCCCGTCAGGGCCTGCCGCACCAGCAGCGCGATGCAGCGCAGTTGGCCAACATCGCCAAGGGCGGTTACATCCTGTCTGACAGCGAAGGTACACCGGACCTGATTCTCATCGCCACCGGCGGGGAAGTGGGACTGGCCCAGGACGCCGCAGAGGCGTTGCGCGAGACCGGCAACAAGGTCCGCGTGGTGTCCATGCCGTCCACCAACACCTTTGACGCCCAGAGCGCTGCCTACAAGCAGGAAGTGCTGCCGCTGGAAGTGACCAACCGCGTTGCCATTGAGGCCGCCATTGAAGACTACTGGTACAAGTACGTTGGCCTGGACGGCCGCGTGGTGGGCATGAGCACCTTCGGTGAATCCGCGCCAGCGGGCGAGCTCTTCAAGGAGTTCGGCTTTACCGTCGACAACGTACTCGCCGTGGCCGGGGAGTTGCTGGAAGCCTGATGAACACTGCCGCACCGTATCGCATCGCCATCAATGGATACGGCCGTATCGGCCAGTGTGTCCTGCGTGCACTTTACGAGAACCGTTTTCGCGATCATCTGCAGGTGGTCGCGATTAACGAACTGGCGGATATCGACACCATTGCGCACCTGACCCGCTATGACTCCACCCATGGACGATTCCAGGGTGACATTTCCGTTGAGGGCGACTCGCTGCTGGTTAATGGTGACCGAATCCGGGTGCTCCGCCATGCGGATGCCTCGGATTTGCCCTGGGGTGAACTGGGCGTGGACCTGGTATTGGAATGTTCCGGGGCCTTCAGCGACCGGGCGACCGCGGAGCAGCACCTGAAGGCCGGTGCTGCGCGGCTGCTGTTTTCACAGCCAGCGGAGTCCGATGTAGACCGTACGGTGGTTTACGGTGTAAACCAGGACCAACTGACCGCAGCGGACCGTATCGTGGCGGCGGCGTCTTGCACCACCAACTGTCTGGTACCGGTTATTCAGGTTCTCGACGACGCGCTGGGTGTGGAACAGGGCACCACCACCACCATCCACGCCGCGATGAACGACCAGCCGGTGATCGACGCCTACCATCACCAGGACCTGCGCCGCACCCGCAGCGCTCTGCACAACATCGTTCCCGTGGACACTGGCCTGGCCAAAGGCATTGAGCGCCTGCTTCCCCATATGGAAGGCAGGTTCAGCTCCGTGGCCATGCGCGTGCCCACGATGAACGTGTCGGCCATCGATATGGTGGTGAACGTGCGCGAAAACACCTCGGTGGAGGCGGTGAATAACCTATTAAAAAGCGCCGCCCACGGCCCGTTGAAACACATTCTGGGCTACACCGACGAGCTTCTGGCCAGCTCCGATTTTAACCACGACGCCCACTCCGGCATCGTGGACGGAGGCCAGACGCGTGTAACCGGCGGCACCATGGTAAAGGTGCTTTGCTGGTTTGATAACGAGTGGGGGTTCGCAAATCGGATGCTGGACGTCAGCCATTGCTGGTTGAAGAAATCCGGTGGCTGATTGTCGGATTTCACTTCGTTCTATCCGACCTACGGTTCACTACCTGTAGGTCGGATTAGGCGAAGCCGTAATCCGACACCCAGACCCGATTCAAGTGCACAAGATCCGAACAAGGGAAGAATGTAATGACTATCAAACGAATGACCGATCTGGACCTCGCAGGTAAGCGGGTACTGATTCGCGAAGACCTCAACGTACCGGTAAAGAACGGCGAAGTATCCAGCGACGCCCGCATCCGCGCATCACTGCCCACCATCAAGGCCGCCAGAGACGCCGGCGGCCGGGTGATGCTGATGTCACACCTCGGCCGCCCGGAAGAAGGCGTTTACGACGAAGCCTCCTCCATGAAGCCGGTCGCTGAACACCTCGGTAAACTGCTGGGCCAGGACGTACGACTGATCACCGATTACCTGGACGGCGTTGAAGTGGCCGACGGCGAAGTGGTGCTGTTTGAAAACGTCCGCTTTAACAAGGGCGAAAAGAAAGACGACGAAGAACTCTCGAAAAAGTACGCCGCCCTGTGCGATGTATACGTCATGGACGCCTTCGGCACTGCCCACCGCGCCCAGGCCTCCACCCATGGCGTCGCCCGCTTCGCCCCTGAAGCCTGCGCAGGCCCGCTGCTGGCGGCGGAACTGGAAGCCCTCGGCAAAGCCCTGGATAACCCGGCCAAACCGGTAGTGGCCATCGTCGGCGGTTCCAAAGTATCCACCAAGCTGGACGTACTCAACGCCCTTGAAAAAGTCTGCGACTCCATCATCGTCGGTGGCGGCATCGCCAACACCTTCCTGGCCGCTGCCGGCCACCCGGTGGGCAAATCCCTGTGCGAACACGACCTGATCGACACCGCCCGGGAAATCGCCTCCCGTGTTGAAATCCCGCTGCCGGTGGATGTCGTGGTTGCCAGCGAATTCGCGGAGACTGCCGAAGCCACCGTCAAGAACATCGACGACGTGACTGACGAGGACATGATCCTCGACGTCGGCCCGGAAACCGCCTCCAAATTCGCAGACCTGCTGAAGTCCTCCAAAACCATCCTGTGGAACGGCCCGGTGGGCGTATTCGAATTCGACCAGTTCGGCAACGGCACCCAGTCACTGGCGAAAGCGATTGCCGAAAGCGACGCCTTCTCCCTGGCTGGCGGTGGTGATACCGTTGCTGCCGTTGACAAGTACGGTGTGAGTGACAAAATTTCGTACATTTCCACCGGCGGCGGTGCTTTCCTGGAATTCGTGGAAGGTAAAACCCTACCGGCAGTCGCCGTACTGGAAGAACGCGGCGCATAGCAAACAGTTGAATCGCGAGGAGGGCCGGTAAGCCCGTTTTCGGAACCGTCAAAAACATGGATGTTTTTGTCGAGCGTACATGGACGTATTCACAGCGTGTTCCGAAAACGGGCTTACCGGCCCTCCGTAGCAGACTCCAAGCCAAGAAGTCTGCCAAAGACATTTAATAAACCAAGGAGACAACCCCAATGGCCCTGATTTCGATGCGGCAACTGCTGGATCACGCCGCTGAGCACGGCTACGGCGTGCCGGCCTACAACGTGAACAACCTGGAGCAGATGCGCGCCATCATGGAAGCGGCTGACAAAACCGACTCCCCGGTGATTGTCCAGGCCTCCGCAGGCGCAAGGAAATACGCTGGCGCTCCCTTCCTTCGCCATTTGATTCTCGCGGCCATTGAAGAGTTTCCGCACATCCCTGTGGTCATGCACCAGGATCACGGCACCAGCCCATCCGTGTGCCAGCGCTCCATCCAGTTGGGCTTCAGCTCCGTGATGATGGATGGTTCCCTGGGTGAAGACGGCAAAACCCCGACCGACTACGAATACAACGTCGACGTCACCCGCCGTACCGTAGAAATGGCCCATGCCTGTGGCGTATCTGTAGAAGGCGAGCTGGGCTGCCTCGGCTCTCTGGAAACCGGCCAGGCCGGTGAAGAGGACGGCATTGGTGCCGAAGGCACCCTGGACCACAGCCAGATGCTGACCGATCCCGAAGAAGCCGCGGATTTCGTCCAGAAAACCCACGTGGACGCCCTGGCCATCGCCATCGGCACCAGCCACGGCGCCTACAAGTTCACCCGTCCGCCGACCGGTGACATCCTGGCCATCGACCAGATCAAAGCCATCCACGCCCGCATCCCGGACACCCACCTGGTCATGCACGGCTCCAGCTCTGTACCCCAGGAGTGGCTTAAGATCATCAACGAATACGGCGGTGAGATTCCGGAAACCTACGGTGTACCGGTTGAAGAAATCGTTGAAGGCATCAAACACGGCGTTCGCAAGGTCAACATCGACACCGACCTGCGCCTGGCCAGCACTGGTGCAACCCGCCGCTTCCTGGCCCAGAACCCGGCCGAATTCGACCCCCGCAAGTTCCTGAAGGAAACCATGAAGGCGATGACTGAAGTCTGCGTTGCCCGCTATGAAGCCTTCGGAACCGCCGGAAACGCCAGCAAGATCAAACCGGTTAACCTTGAACGCATGTTTGAGCGTTATGCCTCTGGTGAGCTGGATCCGAAGGTTAGGTAAGCTTTGGAGTTTGCCTCTCCTTTGTAGCCTGCTGGCCTGGCGGGCTTGCACTGGTGGGAGGGACGGCCCAGAAAACGCCCGTAAATACGTCCATGTAGGGCTTGGTCGCGCCATCCCTGGCGCTCCACATTTCTGAGCAGTCCCTCCCACCAGTGCTTGAGATACCTCGGTGATATCGCATATCGCCATCTCAGATACTTGCAGAGCCAGAAATATCTGAAGGTTCAGAACAAGCGAAGGCGATGCTCTCTTCCGGGAACGTCAAAAACATGGATGTTTTTGTCGAGCGTACATGGATGTATTTACAGCGTGTCCCGGAAGAGAGCCCCGCCTTCGCGCTACCCGCACCACCCAAAGGCTAGGTGCCCAGATTGACCCCCCGGACCACAGCCAACAACTGATGCGTATCAATTCTGAGACACCCCCACCTTGTAATTTCCCCTCACTCATCAAATATAGTGGTAACAACCGGGCAAAAAATGCCCAGCCATCCAAACAGGTGTGAGGAAAAGAATGGACTTCAAAGACTATTACGCCGTACTCGGTGTGAGCGAGTCTGCCTCCCCCGAGGACATCAAAAAGGCCTATCGCAAGCTGGCCCGGAAATACCATCCGGATGTCAGCAAGGAAGAGAACGCCTCCGACAAGTTCAAAGACGTCGGCGAGGCCTATGAAGTATTGAAAGACCCCGAAAAACGGGCCGAATACGACGAACTGAAGAAGTACGGTGCCCGGAAAGACGGGTCGTTCCAGCCGCCTCCCGGATGGCAGAGTGCATCTGGCTTTGGGGGTGGTGGATACACCGAGGCCGATGCGGGGCAGTTCAGTGACTTCTTTGAGGAAATCTTCGGCGGAGGCCGCCGCGCAGGCGCAGGTTTTGGTTCGGGCTTTGGGGGTGGCTTTGGTGGCGCGCGCCACTCCATGCGCATGCGGGGTGAAGACGTTCACGCCCGGCTGGCATTGTTCCTGGAAGAGGCCTTCCACGGTTGCGAGAAGCAGGTGTCGTTCAACGTTCATGAACCGGACGCCAGCGGCCGGGTAGTACCACGCCAGAAAACCCTGAACGTGAAAATTCCCGCTGGCATGAAAGAAGGGCAGCATATCCGCCTGAAAGGTCAGGGCGCTCCGGGTGTTGGTGGCGCGGAGAATGGCGACCTGTTTATCGAGGTGGAATACGCACCACACCCCCTGTTCACGGTCGAAGGCCGGGATATACTGATCACGGTTCCCATCGCACCCTGGGAAGCCGCCCTCGGTGCCTCGGTCAATGTTCCGACAGTGGGCTCCAAGGTGAACCTGAAAGTGCCCAAGGGCTCTTCCAGCGGTCGTAAACTACGGCTCAAAGGTAAGGGGTTGCCCGGTAAGCATCCTGGCGACCAGCTAGTGGTGTTGCAGATCGTAATGCCCGAACAGCACTCTGAAGAAGCCGAGGAACTCTACAAGCAGTTGGCCGAAGCTGAAAAGGGATTCAATCCACGCAGCAAGTTGCACGTGTAAGCGGGAGATGAAGAATGGCTGACAAAGACCGCATTCTGAGTGTCGAACTGGTGGAGCCAACCGCTACGTTTACCTTGCGGGAGGTCTGCGAGCGTGGGGATTGCCATGCGGAGTTCGTTATCAAGCTGGTGAACTTCGGCGTGATCGCCCCGGTAGAGGAATCTCCGGAAGCGCGCCAATGGCAATTCGATCTCGAAGCCCTGGCCCGTCTGCGCAAGGCTCAGCGTCTGCAGCGCGATCTGAAAATGAACCTGCCGGGCCTCGCCATGTCCCTGGAGCTCCTAGATGAGGTCCAGGAAATGCGACGTGAAGTCGATCGTCTAAACCGACAACTCCGGCAGTTTTTAGGCGAACCATAGTCAGAAGGTTGGCTGGCATACCCCTGTTCAAAACCGTGGAGCGCCAGGGATGGCGCGACCGAGCCCTACATGGACGTATTTACGGGCGTGTTTTGAACAGGGGTATGCCAGCCAACCCACCTGCCAGGCTAAAAACCTACTCCTTCTCTAATTTCTGCAGTTCCGCGTAAATCTTTTCCGCTTCTTCCATCAGTGTGCCATGGGTGCGCAGGTCGCCGTTGCGCTGGGCGTGCAACGCCTTCTGAAGCTTCGCCTCATATTCCTTTTGTAGCTTTTTCTTCGGATCGCCCTTCAAAAATCCCAACATTGTTTCTCACCTGTTTTCATTCGTGTGTTCAGAAGCTTACGCCTGATAGACCGGAAAGTTCACAAAAACTTCATGTTCGAAAACTGGACAACAGTAAAGAATGGGAATAAATTCCCAATTACAAATTTGGGAAAATAATCCCAATATAAAAAGTGGTACCAGCCGGCTGCGCCCCGTTGCCGGGTCTACGGAAAGAACAGGAAGGAGAAGAACGATGAAGCGCAATCCTTTGGCAGCAGCAATCAAACTCGCCATAACCGGTGCAATTGCGAGCTCCCTGGTGGCCTGTGGCGGTGGTGGTTCGGGGTCGTCCGCCAGTGACTCCACGTCTTCCGGCACCAGTGTTGGTGCGGTCACCGGCTTTGGCAGTGTGTATGTCAATGGCACCCGTTTTGAAACCAGTGGCAGTGTCGACAGCGATGACGGGATAGAGCGGGAGGATCAGCTTGAGAAAGGCATGATACTCAGGGTCGAGGGCGACTGGGACGACCGTGGCGAGGGCCGGGCAGACCGGGTCCACTACGACGATACACTGCGAGGACCGATCTCCGGCATGAGCTGGGACGACGTCGCGCGCACCGGAACCCTCACCATGCTTGGCCAGAATATTGAACTGGATGGCAGGACGGTCTTTCATGGTGCCACGCCTACCGCAATTGCGAGCAACCCGGGAGGCTATCGGGTACGCGTCAGTGCCTGGCGGCTGGAAGATGGCAGTTTCCGCGCCAGTTATGTGGGTGCCCGTGCCATCGGGGTGGATTTTGACGATGACAACGAAGTGGAAATCGAAGGCGTCGTCGCCAACCTGGACACAAGCGCGGAAACCTTCACCATCAACGGCTTCCAGATCGACTACACAAGCGCTCAAGGAGACGATGACTTCTCCCTGGACGACCTTGCCGATGGCATTGTGGTTGAAGTGGAAGGGCGTCTCAGCGGCGGCATCATCATCGCTGAAGAAATCGAGGACAAGGACGACCGGTTCGACGACGATGACGATGTCGAGATTTCAGGCAGCGTCTACGACTACGATGCCTCAAACCGTCGGTTTTCCCTCAATGGCATACCGGTGCAGATAAACGGCGGCACCGAGTTTGATGATATCCGCGAAAGCAGCCTGGCCGATGGTCTGTTTGTCAAAGTTGAAGGCGACTTCCGCAACGGTGTCCTGGTGGCTGAGGACATTGAGGGCCGCGAGTCGGATGCCGAACTGGACGGCCGTATCGAATCCATCGATCTCGGCAATGAATCCCTGATCGTAAGCGGTGTGCGCGTGCAACTCACGGTCAACAGCCTGATTGAGGACGACGATGACGGTGATCGCCGAAGCAGGGTCCAGGATATCGAGAGCCTGAGAGTCGGTGATTACCTGGAGATTGAAGGCCGCCAGCGTAACACCGATGGAGGCTTCCTCGAGGCATTCCGCATCGAACGTGAAGACGACGATGATGATGACGATTATGAACTTGAAGCGAGGGTGAACGCCGTTGGTTCAGATTCCATCACCATCATGAACCTCGAGATCCTTCTGAATGGATACAGCCTTTCTGGCGCGCGGGTTGGCGACAACGTTGAAGTCGGGTATCGCCAAACCGGCGGCGGTCAGTACGAGTTGACAGATGATGTCGAAGTCGAAGACGACGATGATGACTGATCAATAGACGGTCGTGCCGGGTCGGCTGGCGCCGGCCTGGCATTCTGGCTTTTGATGTCGCTATGGGAATACAATCCCAAACATGAAAAATTCCAACACCAATCCCCTGCATCGGGCGCTGTATCGCATTCTGCGCCCCATGGCACGCCTGCTGCTCCGCAACGGTATTCCGTTTGCTGAGTTCGCGGAGCTCGTTAAGCGCGCCTATGTGGATGCCGCCATGGAAGACTTCTCCGACCAACGCAAGAAGCCTACGGATTCCCGCGCAGCGGTGATGACGGGCCTCACCCGCAAGGAAGTGAAGAAACAGCGGGAAATCCTGGCGGGGGAGCACCACGGAACGGCTGGCAAAAGGCAGGAAAACCGGGCGTCCCGGGTGGTTTCGGGCTGGGTTCATGACCCGGCCTTCCAGACCAGCGAAGGCGAGCCGGTGGATTTGCCATTCGACGGCCCGCTCAGCTTCAGCGAGCTGGTCAGGCGCTACAGCGGCGATATGACGCCGCGAGCAGTGCTGGAAGAGTTGGAGCGGGTAGGTGTTGTGGCATCCGGGGATTCAGGAGAGCTGGTATTGCGCCAAAGGGCCTATGTCCCTGCGGGTGATAGCGAAGAAATGCTCCAGATCTTCGGTGAGGACGTATCAGATCTTATAGCGACCATTGATCACAATCTCGTGAGGAGGGAGGAAAACAGTCAGCCCCTGTTTCAGAGAACACTGGTGTACAACAACATACCCCCGGAAGTCATGGTGCGCTGGCGCCAATACGCAGCGCAGCAGTCCCAGACGATGTTGGAACAGCTCGATAAGTGGCTGGGCCCCCATGACCGGGACATTGCCAGCCACGGCAAAGGCAAGACCACGGGGGATGCGGTACGAACCGGAGTGGGTATTTTTTACTTTGAAGACCCGGTTCAGCCAGACGTCAATGGAGAACAGAAATGACAAATCCGGGAGTCTGTTCGCGAACCGAGCATTGCTGGCAGTTAACCGAGCTGGTGAGAACGCTTTTATCCGCCAGTGCCAGGGAGGTGGTCTGGCACTGGATCAGCAGCAAACGGTTTCTGGACGCCAATAACGAGCCAACACTGCTGCCCATGGCCGGTTCGGAAGAAGCAGGGTTTATTAACCTTGTTGGCCAGGTGAGTCGCGATCTGGCGCCGGCTGTGGTTTTTAACGAACTGCTTCGCAAGGGCATCGTGGAACAGCATGAAAGCGGCTGCCTGTTACTACGCCGCAGCGCCTATGTACCCGGATTGCCATACGAGGGTGATACGTTCTCCGTAGCGGAAGAACGGGGGAAGTACGGCAGGACCCCACGCAGACGTCGTAACGATTTCCTGTAAAAAACTGTTGGCCACTTTGCCGGCCAGGGAGAAACACGAATGAATCCAAAATCCATCCAATCACCTACCCGTCTTTCGTTGAGCACACTGGCCATGGGAGTTCTCGCTGCCTGTGGAGGCGCTGGCAGCGGCGGCATTGATATTGCGGATGGTGGTATTCGTGGTACGGGTTCCAGTGTGGGGCCGGTTTCCGGATTCGGAAGCGTGTTTGTTAATGGGGTTCGGTTTGATACCGGTGACCTGAATGGCCACGTCCAGAGCGATGACGGTATCGACTTTGAGGGCGACCTTGATGAAGGCATGATCCTTCGGATTGATGGTGAATGGCGGGATGATGGTCAGGGCACGGCTGATCTCGTCGAGTATGACGACACGCTGAGGGGGGAAATCATCGTTGCGGAGCCCTGGGATCCAGCAACCAAGACTGCCGCGTTCAACATATATGGGCTCGTTGTCCATATTGATAATCAAACTGTGATAAAAGGCAAAAGCGTTAATGATCTTGCAGACGATGATTTCGTTAGGGTCAGCGCCTGGAGGTTACCGAACGGAGAGTTCCGGGCGAGCCTGGTTCGGGTCCGACCTGATTCGTCATCTGTAACGTTTGATTCAGAAAACGAGATCGAAGTTGAAGGCAGGATAAGTAACTTCGATCCCGATATGTGCACATTCACAATTGGAAGTATTACCGTTGAGTGTGATCCCGAAGACACGACATTTGAGGGCATCGACATCTCCGAGCTTGCCAGTAATCCGTTTGTTGAGGTTGAAGGCAACTTTAACGGTAATGTGCTGTGGGCCCGCGAAATTGAGGAGGACGATCTCCGCAGGTACCGCAAGGGCGATGACGACGACATCGAATTCGCCGGTCCGGTGAGTGCCGCGTTCGATCCATCTGAGAATACTTTTGAGATCAACGGTCTGACTATTCGCATAACCGGCGATACAGAGTTTGATGATGGCTTGTCCAGTTCGGACCTTGAACCCGATCTGCTCATTCAGGTTGAGGGCGCTTTCCTGGGGGATGGGACAGTAGAAGCCGAAGAGATTGCGTTGCGTGAAGGCGAGTCGGAAGTTGAAGGTCGTGTGGCGGTCAACAGTGTCAACTCCAGTGAGCAAACCCTCCGTATTGGTGGTGTCCTGGTTCAGGTGACACCTCTGACGGCTATCGTTGGCGAGGATGATCGAAACGTTGATTTCCTGGACCTGGGTGGTCCTGAAGAGGTTGAAGTCAGCGGTATCGAGCGAACCACTACTGAGGGTGATATCTACCTTGAAGCGTTCAAAGTCCAGGTTGATGAGGAAAATGCTGATGGCGGATTTGAACTGGTTGGTCGCTTGAGAAGCATCGACCTTTTTGCCATTAACGTGTTGGGTGTGAGTATCGACATTAATGCCGGGACGGAGTTTGATGATACCACTTATGACAACTTGCAAGACCGAGTGGACAACGGGGAACGCCCTCTTATCGAGGTGGAATATGAGGAGCCCAGTAATGGAAACTTCCTGGCCGAAGAAATCGAACTCGAAGAAGACGACGATGATTAATCACCGACTCTAGCTCAACCGCAGCCGGGCGCCCGCGAGGGCTCCCGGCGCTATCACCCACAATAGCTGCGAAGCGACCCATTTCCCGAAATTTCACCCTTCCATTACAAAATCGGTACATAAACACGTCACTCCTTGGTCCGGGTTATGCTCTATAGTCAACCATAGGCATGGCCGGGCAGGCAGAGTCCCGCCCCGGGATGTGTGATACACATGTGTTGACGGAGTCCGTATGGCCCCTCGTTTCCTGAAGGCACTGGTAACCAGCCGGTTGCTGAGACCTGTTTTCCTGATACTGATCATCGCTGGGGTGGTACAGGTAGTGATGAGCCAGTGGCTGATTTCGAACCAGGTGGAAGGCCTGGTGGATACCGCCGGGTCCGCCCTTGAAGCCAGCAGTCGCGAAGTCAGTGAATCCTTTAGCGATACCCGCGAAGATGTCCGCAATCGCCTGCAGCTCATGCAGCAGAGGACCACCGAGGAACTGTCCGGTGAATTAACCCGTCAGCAAACCGCCCAGCAGGAACGGGTTGCCGAGAACGTCCGATCAGCCGTCATGTCCGAAGCCCAGGGATTGGCGGAAGTCATGGCCGCCGTGGCCGCGCCGCTGATCTGGGACCGGGACGTGCCCCGCCTGACCGATCTCATTGAACTGGCCGATGCGCGGGAGTCGGTTCTGTTTGCGGTCTACTACGACCAGTACGGGGAGCGACTGACCCGTTACGTCGACCGCACCGATGACCGGGTGCGCACCTTAATGGAGCAGGGCGAAGGCCGTGGTGCGGCAAATCGGGTCCTTGATGCGGCAAGCCGTGACCCGAACGTGGTCATTATCACCGCCGACATCAAACCCCAGGGCACCGCCATCGGTCAGCTTCGGATGGGGTTGTCCCTGGAGGGTATTAACCGGGATCTTGCCGCCCTTGAGGAAGAGTTCAGCGCAACCATTACCGGCAGCATCGACGCCCTGCGCCAGACCCTGGAAGCGGAAACCGGGCAGGTCAACCAGCGCCTGCAGCAACAGCTCGCCAGCATGGGGGCCGATACCCAGTCGCGGATTGACAACACCGTTGAAGCGCTGGACCGTGAAGCTGGCAGCCTGTCCTCCAACCTGTCGTTCCTTGCCATCGGTTCCGTTGTGATTCTGATTATCCTGGTGGCAGCGGTGCTTGGTGGTGGCCTGTTGCCCCGCGTGTTGCGGTTGAGTTCAGCCATTTGGGACATTGCCGATGGCGAGGCGGACCTGACTCGTCGGGTCTCCCTCAAGGGCCGCGACGAGCTGACGGAAATGGCCCGGGGCATGAATCAGTTCATCGCCCGCATCCAGGAGCTGGTGTCGGACGTCAAATCCTCCGCCGAATCGGCCGCCGACAAAGCCCGGGAACAGGGGCAGATCAGCCGCGATGCGGTATCGGCGGTCAATCGCCAGCAACAGGAGGTTGCCGAGGTGTCGGATACCATGTCAGCGATGTCCGGGAGCATCGCTGAGGTGGCCGACAGTATTCAGGAAGTGGCCGGTTCCGTTCGCAATGTGAACGCTGAGAGTGAAGCAACGGCTAAAATCTCACGCGAAGTGCGGGCCCGCCTGGACCAGGTGGTCACTCATGTTGAGCAGGCGGTAGCGGCGGTGAATGAGTTGAATAACCAGAGTACGGAAATCGATTCCGTGCTTTCGGTGATCGGGGCGATTGCGGAACAGACCAATCTCCTGGCGCTGAACGCCGCCATTGAAGCGGCGAGGGCCGGTGAGTCCGGGCGCGGGTTTGCAGTGGTTGCGGATGAAGTGCGTACCCTCGCCAGCCGAACCCAGAAATCCACTACCGAAATTCAGGGCATTATTGATCGTCTCCAACAGGGTAGCCGTCAGGCGGTGACCGTGATTGGCGAGGTCTCCGGGCAGGTGGCGGAATCCTCCGCCGAATTCCGTCGCGCCGATGAGCACTTTGACCAGATCAACCAACTGCTCGGTAGCCTTCAGAGCCGGGCACTGGAGATTTCGGCGGTTGCCGAAGAGCAGGGAAAGAATGCCAGTGAGGTCAGCGTCAGCGTTACCGATATTGCCCGCCTTTCCGGGGAAACCGTGGAAGCTATTGAGCGCTCCGACCAGGCCAGTGGGCATATCGGGGAAATGCTGGAAACCTTGCAGGGCAAGGCTTCCCATTTCCGGGTATAGGTTGCCTTCGGAGACTCTATTCGCAAAGCCGGGAACGGGCTTCCCGGTATTCGCTAACAAGCCGCCCCACCAGATCGCTGACGGTAACAACATCGGTGATCTGGCTCACGCCCTGGCCGGCGGACCAGACGGTTTTCCAGGCCTTGGCTTCGTCATCCACCGGCTTGAGTTTTTCGCCATAGTCGAGTTTGCCCACCTGGTTCAGTTTGTCCATGGGGTAGCCGGCTGCTTCCAGGCTTTGGCGCATGAAGTTCGCCGGAATGCCTGAAACCGCCGGTGTGTGGATGATGTCACCGGACACCGCTTCGATGATCATGTTCTGGTAGGCCGCCTCAGCCCGGGACTCGGTGGTGTTGATAAACCGCGTGCCCATGTAGCAAAGGTCTGCGCCCATGGCCAGGGCTGCCAGTATGTCCTCCCCCTTTGAAAGCCCGCCCGCGAGCAGGATGATCCCGTCAAACACCTCGCGGATTTCGTGCACCAGTACGAAGGGGTTGACGGTGCCGGCGTGGCCTCCCGCGCCCGCGGAAACCGCGATAATGCCGTCCACCCCTGCTTCTGCCGCTTTGCGTGCGTGCTTTTGGTTGGTGACGTCGTGGAACACCAGGCCGCCGTAACCATGCACGGCTTCAGTCACTTTGGTGGCGGCGCCAAGGGACGTGATCACAATCGGCACCTGGTGCTTTACACACAACTCCAGGTCGGCTTCCCAGCGGGGGTTGGTGCGGTGAACAATCAGGTTGACGGCGTAAGGCGCAACGGTCTGGTCCGGGTGGGTTTCCCGGAAGTCCTTCAGGCCCTCGTTCATCTGAATCACCCACTCTTCGAAGCCTTCGCTGGTGCGCTGGTTCAGGGCGGGGAAGCTGCCGACGATACCCTGTTTGCAGCAGGTAAGCGCCATCTCCGGGCCGGAGATCAGGAACATGGGGGCTGCCACCAGCGGGAGGCTTAGCGAGTTCTTCAGTGATTCGGGTAACGCCATGAGAATTCCTTAATTTTTGTTGGAACTTATGTACGGTATAAGGGATCTTAGCGTGCTCACCACCGCCTGAAAATGATCAGAAACGAATAAACAACAAGGAGCTCTATCATGGGCGAAGCAAAAAGAAGAAAAGAGACCGGCGCGCCGCCGCCCCAAAGGAAGAGAGATCGCAAGCCGCTCTATATCGGCCTTGGTGTCATCGTGCTTGTGTTTGTGGCGGTTGGCATTTTCTTTCTCACCGCAAGCCCGACCCCCACCTCGGATGAACTTCCGGTGGCAGGCCCCAACGCCGATCCGTTTCCCGCCCAGCTTGACCGTTTTGGTGTATCCGTGGGTGACGAGGACGCCCCGGTGGTGGTGCGGGAATTCGCCGACTACCAATGCCCGGCCTGCGCCCGGTTTTCAGAGGCCAGCCAGCAGCTAAAGCAGGAATATGTCGACGCAGGCAAGGTGCGCTTTGTGTATTTTGACCTGCCGCTTCAGCAACACGACAACGCCATGCCCGCCGCCCAGGCAGCACGTTGTGCCGGTGACCAGGACGGCTATTGGGCCATGCACGACAAGCTGTTCGATATGCAGACGGAATGGAGCGGGTCAGACAGCCCGGTGGATACCTTCAGCCGCTATGCTGAAGATCTGGGGCTTGATGAGCGTCGCTTTCGTCGTTGCATGACCACGGATCTGCATGTTGAGGAAATTGAACAAAGCCGGCGCGTGGCAATGCAACTCCGGGTAACCAGCACACCAACAGTGCTGGTCGACAATGTTCGCCTGACCCGCCCGGGTTGGGGGCAACTGTCGGCCATGGTTGAACGCGAGCTGGCTGATTCGAAATAGACAATGAGCCAATAGATGGTCCGAAAAACTCCCGCAATGCGGGAGTTTTTTGTTGGGGGGCAGGGAATCTCGCGGAAAAATGAATTATTATTCATGTGCCCTGGAAATCGATGGATAAACGCAAGCAGTTGAGGCCTCGGGGGCAGGCCTCCATCAAGGAGCAAACAATGAAGAACAGGATTATTTTGGGGTCTGCCTTCGCAGCGCTGGCATCATTCGCATCGGTCGCTTCTGCACAGGACTCTCTGGAAGGTGGTTATGTTGGCCTCAACTACGCCTTTGTAACCTACGAAGAAGACGGTATTTCCGAAGAATTCGATCTTGGTGCGCTGGTGAGCAAGGCCGGGGTCCAGATCAATCCGTACCTGGCTGCCGAGATTCGCGCCGGTTTCGGCGTTGCAGACGACTCGATGAGTGCCAACGGTGTGTCTCTGGACCTTGAGCTGGATTACCTGGTCGGTGGCTATCTGGTACTGGGTCTTCCCAACGAAAGCCCCGTTTACCCCTACGCCATTATTGGTGCCACCAAGGGCGAGCTGACCGCATCGGCTAGCGGCCCTGGTGGGTCCGCCAGCGCGTCTGCATCCGAATCGGACATTTCGTTCGGTGTGGGTGCCAACCTGGACATCAACAAGGACTTCCGGGTTAACGGCGAGTACATGCAGTACATCGACAAGGACGGCGGGGAAGTCTCCGGTATTTCCGTCGGTTTTGCTGTTCTGTTCTGAACCACCGCCTTATTTCCCGGTGCCCTTGTGGGTGCCGGGCCCTATTCATAATTCTTCGTAATTCCCCGTAATACTCTCCCTCGCCCGGATTCGTTAGAATGGCACCCTCGCGCCCGTTGGCGATTATCAACCATGCTCCGGATTTACGGTCCGGCCCGCAGGAGAAACCAGACACATGAGCCAGGATGTTGTTGTCTGCGCGCTCTACAAGTTCGCAGTCCTGAATGATTACAAAGCCCTTCGCCAGCCGCTGCTGGACATGATGCTTGAGACAGACGTACACGGCACGTTGCTGCTGGCCGGTGAAGGCATCAACGGCACCATTGCCGGCAGCCGCGAGGGTGTCGATGCCGTCCGCAACTGGCTGGATGCCGATGAACGGTTTGAAGGCATCGACTACAAGGAATCCTTCGTGGATATCCAGCCCTTCAAGCGCACCAAAGTGAAGCTGAAAAAAGAGATTGTCACCATGGGTGTGGAAGGTATTGACCCGAAACGGATCGTGGGCACCTATGTGGACCCGAAGGAGTGGAATGATCTCATCTCTGATCCGGACGTATTGGTGGTAGACACCCGTAACCAGTACGAAGTGGAGATTGGCACTTTCCGGAACGCCAGGAACCCGGCCACGGACACATTCCGCGAGTTCCCCGGGTACGTGAAGGAAAACATGGATCCTTCGAAGCACAAGAAGGTGGCCATGTTCTGTACCGGCGGTATTCGCTGCGAGAAATCTACGGCCTTCCTGAAGGCGCAGGGGTTCGATGAGGTGTATCACCTGAAGGGGGGCATCCTCCGGTATCTTGAAGAAGTCCCGGAATCACAAAGCCTGTGGCACGGGGAGTGCTTTGTATTCGATGACCGGGTCACGGTGAACCACAAACTGGAGCGGGGCGAGTATGACCAGTGCCATGCCTGCCGCCGGCCGATCACCGAGGAGGACAAGCAGCGCCCGGAGTATGAACAGGGTGTGAGTTGTCACCGCTGTATTGATTCGCTGACGGACGAGCAGAAATCCCGTTTTGCGGAGCGTGAGCGGCAGATGCGACTGGCGGAACAGCGCGGTGAAACCCATGTGGGTGGCGAAGCGGCGCGCATCATAGCTGAGCGCAAGGCCCGGAAAAAGGCTGAGCGCGAGCAACAGGCCCGCAAAAGTGCCATGGGGGAGCGCCGCGCGAAATCCTGACAGGAAACAAGGAGATTCCATGCAGTTCAGAGCAACCCTGGCCATCGTCGCACTGGCGGTATCGCCGATGGCGCTGGCGGTATCGCCGAGTGAGATTGGTGACGAGTTTGATGACTGGGAAGGTGAGGGGGAAGTTGGTGTACTGATTACCTCCGGCAACACGGAGGAAACCAACATCAATGGTCGTCTCGGGTTGACTCACGAGGTGGCAGAGTGGCGGAACACCGGTGATTTCCGCTCAACCTACTCCGAATCAGACGACACTACAACGGCGGAAAAATACAGCGCTGAAGTGCAGTCTGATTACAAGTTCGAGGGCAGCCAATACTGGTTCGTGCGAGGGGCTTATGAAGACGACCGTTTTTCCGGATATGACTTCCAGTCATCGCTGACCACCGGTTACGGTAACCGGGTCTGGCAGCGCGGCGAGCGGTCTTTTCTTGACCTGTCTGTCGGTGGCGGTTACCGGTTCAATCGACTGGAGGAACCGGAAGCAGACGGAAACCAGGAGGAAGAAGAAGCCATCGCCCGGCTGGCAGGCAAGTTCGATTATGCTCTCTCAGAAAATGCACTGTTTCGTCAGAAGCTGAGCACCGAAATTGGTCTGTCGGAGAACAACACCATCAGTGAGTCCGAGACGTCCATACAGGCCACGGTGGTGGGTAACCTTTCGATGAAGGCCGCGTACCTGGTCCAGCATGTTTCCGACGAGCCGGCAGGTGCCGACGATACCGACACCCAGGTTTCAGTGTCATTGCTGTACGGGTTCTGACCGGGCACTAAACCCGGTTCCTGAGCCCCAACTCATCCGGATAGGGGGTCAGGTACTTCTGGCTGTGAAGGTAGTCCACCGGTTCCCGCCGCTGGGCCATCCGCAGCAGGGTCATCGGCACCACCAGGGGAACCTCGCCCCGGTGGTAGGCCTCGACCTGCTCCATCAAGACCTTCCTGTCCTCATCCGCCATGGAATCCCGTAGATAGCCCATCAGGTGCTGCATGGCGTTCACGTGGGAGCCCCGGCTGACCCGCTGGGTCATCGCGTCCATGAACAAGGCAATGTATCGGTCCGCAATGTCCTTCAGGGGCTCAGATTTCAGGTCCCCGAGCATGGGGCCCAACTGGCGGTAAATCTTTTCGGAATGAGCCAGTAACTGGAACTTGTGGCGGGTATGGAATTCGATCAGGGCACGGGCCGTGAGATTGTCACCGGCCACGTTCTGCATCCAGTCATCGTAGGCGAACACCCGCTCAATGAAGTTCTCCCGCAGCGTGTCGTCGTTCAACCGGCCTTCTTCCTCCACCGGCATCAGCGGGTAGTGACGCATCAGGGCGTCGGCAAACAGGCCCCGGCCGTCGCGGCGGGTCACATTGCCGTCTTCATTGTGCACCTTGATACGCTCCATGCCACAGCTCGGGGACTTCGCCATCAGGATGTAGCCCCGCAGGTCTGCCAGGGTGGGGATCACCTGGTCGATAAACCCCTGCATGGCGTCGGTATGGTCTGCCGTGCCTTTGGTTTCGATCAGCTTCAGGCCATCCTGGTATTCACGCAGATGTATGGCGGGCCGGGGTACACCCAGCCCCGCTTCCAGCTCCGGGCAGATGGAACGGAATTCGAAATGGCGGGAAAGCACCTGGGTGCAGAAGCGGGAATGCTTGTGGCCACCATCATGGCGGACTTCCTTGCCCAGCAGGCAGGTGCTGATACCAACGGGGATGCCAGTCACAGTCTTTCTCCGGATTAAAAAGTACCTCTTAGGTACGTTTTTCCAGTCTAAACCGATCATCTCTGGTGTGGAAAGTCGGGTGTTGAATGAGAGGCTTTTGACTGGTCACCGGGAGGATGATCGCGCCAGGGTAAGGGCGTAGATTTGCCGCATGTCCCGGGCAAACTGCTCCACGGAATAGTCCGCCGCGAACTCCAGGGCATGGGCGGCCAGCTCCTTGCGCAGTGGCTCATCTTCCAGCAACTGTTGCACTCGCTCACACCACTGGTCCTGCTTCTCCGGTGTCTTGAATCCGTTATGGCCGTGGCGAACCACGTCCTCAATACCACTGGAGCGAACGGCCACTACCGGAAGACCGGCGGCCATGGCTTCCAGGATCACCATGCCCTGGGTTTCCGATTTCGAGGCAAACAGGAAGACATCGCCAAGGTGATACCAGGTGGCCATATCGTCCGGTGGAACGGAGCCAACCAGTGTAAAGCAGTCCTGCAGCCCCAGTTCATCGATACGCTGCTGCAGGCGCTCATGCTGGTGGCCTTCACCAATCATCAGGAAGCGGAAAGGCCGCTCGGTGCGCTGGTGCAGCTCGTCGATGGCGTCGATCATGAAGTCGATGTTCTTTTCGTTGGACAGGCGCGAGACGCTGACAAACACGGTTTCATCACCGATGTTCAGGGATTCCCGCAGTTTGCGGACATCACCATCATCCACTTCCTGGAATTTCTGGTATTCAATGCCTGTCGGCTGCACGAACGTGGGGCTCTTGACCCCGATCATGCGCAGGTACTCCTCGGTGGAGTAGGTAGGCACGATAACGCTGTCGCATTTATTGGCGAAGTGTTTGATTAACTCATGGGAGATCAGGTTGCGGAACAGGTTACCCGGCAGGGGTACGAAATGTGCGTAGTGCTCCAGTCGGGTGTGGTAGGTGTACACCGCCGGCACCTTGAGACGCCGGGCCACAAACAGCCCCAGCGATCCCAGCCAGATGGGGTGGTGCAGGTGGATGATGTCCGGTTTGAATACCCGCAGCTGCTTCCGGATACGCGCCAGGAAAATATTGGCCAGCCGGAATTCCCGCTTCTCACCCATGGCCAGAAGGGACGGAACCCGAATCACATTGCTTTCCTGCTGTGGCTGGTCCCGGTATCGCGGGCACACGATGAGGATGACATCGCCCAGGGTTTCCAGTCCTTTTCGCAGACGTTCGATGGAAATGGGCACGCCACCGATGAATGGCAGGTAATTGTTGGTGAACATTGCAACCCGCAAGGGGCGGGACAGCCAGGGCTGGGGGTCCAGGTCGTAGTCCGGGTAGTAGTCCTTCGCCACGAAAATGGCGGTATAGAGCTTGATACTGATCAGCACGAACACAGCTACCAACAGGATGAAGTTCACATAGCCAACGTAGAACAGGGAGTAGATAAAGAACCACAGGGATTCCAGCGTGCTCAGCACCGGGTGTTGGCCGGCTTCCAGCCGCTCCAGTGAATGGCTGATCTCGCCATCTTCGCTCACGTCCACCCGCACGTAGTGATAGAAACTGGTATCATCATTGAGCACCAGCCCTCCGGCCCCGCCGGTAGTAATGAAGCGCGTGTCGCGCTGGACCTGGTCCGCATACAGGGACAGGTTTGCGGAAAACACCATATCCACATCATGCCTGGCGATGGCATCAAGCAGTGCTTTTCGAAACTCCGGGGGTTGTAGGAAATCATCGTCCTGTTCGAAGGGGGCTTCCTGTGAAGGTTTCAGCAAAGGGTGGCCGATAAACAGAAATCGCAGGCCGTTGGTTTCCTGGTTTAACAGGTCGTCAAGCCAGCGAATCTGCCACTGCCAGGGTGTCTTGCCGGTACTGTCCAGGAAAATCAGCCGGGCGCCGCCTGCCTTGATGCTGAAAAAGTGCGGGCCGAAATGGTCGTAAAACCGATAACTGCCAAAGTTCTCGTATTCATTCTCGCCGAACGTAAGCAGGTAGGGGATATCCAGGTGGGACAGGGTGCCCTGGATGGCCCGGTACTTGTCTTCACCACCCCCGCTGACGGCGTTGCCGGCGGAAACCATAAAGTCCAGGTCGGCTTCGTTGAGCGCCGGGATCATACGGTCTTCAAAGACACCGACGGAGTTGTTGATGTTGCCCACGACCGCAAAGCTGAAGCCGCCACCACCGGCCAGATTGTCGTGAATTCGGGCCACCTGATCCGTGTGCAGAGCCTCGAAATTCGGCTCGAACAGGTTCAGGTAGGCCTTGTACCCAACCAACAAAACAACAATCGCCAGGTTGATGTAGAACAGCAATTTTAACGGGTGGTGGCGTTTCATGAAGATTCCTTCCTGTTCCTCACCAGTTCCCGCTGCAGGATCACAAGGCCCGCAATCATGCCCAGGTAAATGGTGATGAATCGCCAACTGATGGTCACCAGCACCAGGTGATTAGCCGTCAGTATGTCGCGGAAGAAACTGCCAAATATCCCTTCCGAAATGCCGGACGCTCCGGGTGTTGGTGAAAAGTACATCACAAAGGTGGTCACCACCAGCAGGCCCGTGCTCACAAGGTAGTCTACCTCGTAATCCAGTGCCGATATCAGTAGTGCCGGAAAACTGAACAGGCTGAGCAGGAACACAAAGGTGAACAACACCGACAGTACAACGAACCGTTTCGGGCCGTTGAGATAATCGCCAAAGCTGTGGGAGAAGCGCAGCATTTCGCGTTTGGCCTTGAATTGCCAGCGTTGATGCCGGCGCTCACCGATCAGATGAAAGTGGTGCAATACGCTCAGCAGTCGTCCCAGTGGCGCGATGAGCCAGCGGGTGCGGAACAGCACTACCATGAAAAAGCCGAGGTAGAGCAGGATCAGCACCGCCAGTATCGGCCCCAGCTCACCCACCAGGGGCTGGTTGTCCAGGGCGTCGAGGGTGAGCAGGAAAACGGGCGTAAGGGAAAAGATAAAAATCACCGCAATCACAGTGCGGATGGTCGTCGCCGCCGTGGCGCGGCCCACCGGCACCCCGTGATGCTGCAGGTACCAGATCTGCGCAAAGCCGCCACCGGTGGCCATGGGCGTCACATTGGAGAAAAACAGGTTGATGAATACCAGCCGGAAAATCACGACAAATGGCAAGCGGTGCCCCAACGCCCGCAGGGTAAAGTGCAGCCGCAGCCCGTCGGTCGTAAAGTAGACCACCATCAGGGCAATAATGGAAACAATCGCTTGTGGCGAAACCAGCCGCTCGTCAAAAGTAATGCTACGCCCGGCAAACTGGTCGTACACGGCATAAAGCCCGGCTGCCGTCATGGCAATAAACATCAGGCTGAAAACAGTCAGCCTGCGCCAGGACGCGCGCTGTTGGTAATCTTGCTCCGGGATATTGGTCATGGACTGCCCGCCGTTAAGAGACGGGCAGTTTACTGTTTGTAGCGGGGGGCTTGTCCAGTGTCCTGCTAGTGGCCATACACCATCATGGTGGTGTTTTTAATGGCAAAATCCGTGAACTGCACGGAACCGATGCTGGTGCCGCCCACCTTGAACACCGGCATATCGATGTCGGCCCGGAAGTCCACATCGTGAATGGACAGCCCTTCCTTGCCAGAGGCCGCACTGGTGCCCCGGGAGAGTTTTGCGGTGGCGCTGGCCATACCGAAGTGGCCCAGGGTGTCATCGCCCCGGCGGTTGTGGATCTGCAACCCTTCGATGCCAACCGCAGCAAAGTTGAACAGCAGGATCACGTCGGCCGCATCCCAATCCAGGCTGCCGTCGGTGATCTCGAAGTGGGTGTCCAACTGCAGCTCCGAACCCGATACCACGTTGCCGTTGGTCAGGGTGCGGGTATTGCTGCCCTGGTTGCGGATCACCAGGTCCGTGGGGCCGATATAACCCTGGAGCATGATGTTGGAGAACAGGCTGGCGGTACCGCCGGAGCCGGTGGCCTCAACGCTGTCGACGGCCAGTTCAAAGTCTACCGCCTGCAGGTAATCGTCCAGGCTGGTGGGGTCGTCGTAGTCTGTAGCACCCAGGTGAATCACCAGGTCACCGCTGTCGAACTGCTTGCCATAACCACCACCCACGGCATAGCGGGCGAGGGCGTCGGCCACATCCGGATTGGACGTATCCAGCAGGCCGGCGTCGGCACGGCGGGCGATCTCAGAGAAGCCGTGTGTGAGGACTTCATCCTGCCCGGCGATATCCAGGGTGATCTTGAGGTTGTCCAGAACCGTGTTGTTCTGCCCGGACAGGCGAATGCCGTTGACGTTCAGCGAGCCTTCGTCGGTCCAGCTCAGGCGGTCCATCTCGATTTTGGTTTCCATCTCGATGGTGACACCGGTCTGGCCGGTGACTTCACCCAAGGTGGTGTCATCCAGCGGCCGGAAATCCGCCATAACAGGCAGCGACAGGCTGGCGGCAAGGCTCAGGGTGAAGAACCCGCGCAGGGCGGGTTTGAATTGCTCCAGGCGCGTGCGGGCGTTTCGACGTATCATGGTGGCCCCGATTATTATTGTTACAAACTGTTACGATAGGTGGGATAGCAACAGGTGTCTGTGAGTTGGGTCACAGACTCGGTCAGGCCGAAGGGGCCAGAGCCTGCTGAATCAGTTCCTTCTGGTGGGCGCCGAACTCAGCCACCAGGGCCTCGGATTCATCAGCATCCCGCGCAAGAATGGCTTTCGTCAGGTTGGTGAAAAATCGGCCGGTGCGGTCCAGATCCTGCCGGTAACGATCCGCGCTCAGGTAGTAGGCCCGGCTGACGGCGGGCTTGAAGTTCGTCAACGCCTCGGTGAGGTAGGGATTGCCCACCACCTCACAGCACACGTCCATCACCCCGAAACTGGCCTCCACAATCGCCGTGATATTGGCGTCCTTCCGCTGCATCTGGCTGGTTACCTGCTCAACCGCCCCCAACAACCCCGCCTTGTCGCCCTCCTGCCAACGCTCACACAGGCGTCGCGCCAGCATGATCAGCAAGTGCATGTACACGTCGTAAAGCTCAGACGCATGCGCCGCGTCCAGCTTGGTGGCGGATGCGCCCTTGCGTGGGGTGATCTCAATCAGGTGCCAGCGCTCCAGGGTGTACAGCGCTTCTTTCACCGAGGCCCGGCTTACCTTCAGTTCGTTGGCCGTGGTGGCCTCATGCAAACGCTCCCCGGGCCTGATCCGGCCGGTCATGATACGCTCGGCCAGGTAATTGGCAATCTGCTCGGCAAGGGTGTTGGGTACCTGGAAATCCATGGTTTAGCTAGCCTTTTGATCTTCCGGATATAAAAGTAGCACCATGTTACATCAAGCGTCCTGATAGGTATCTTTGTACTGGTCACGCAACTGCTTTTTCTGGACCTTGCCCATGGTATTGCGGGGCAGGGCGTCCACGAAGAAAACCCGCTTCGGCTGTTTGTACTTGGCCAAGTGGCCGGAAAGCGCGTCGATGACATCCTTCTCGGCCAGTGACTGGCCGGGCGCCAGGACCACAACGGCCGTTACGCCCTCTCCGAAATCCGGATGCGGCACGCCAATAACCGCGGACTCCGACACCTCCGGCAGGGCATCGATGATCTGCTCCACCTCTTTCGGGTAAACGTTGAAGCCGCCGGAAATCACCAGGTCCTTATCGCGTCCGACAATCTGGACATATCCGCGCTCGTCGACCAGGGCCAGGTCACCGGTGACAAAGAACCCATCGTCAAGCAGCTCCGCCCTGGTCTTTTCCGGCATACGCCAGTAGCCCTTGAAAACGTTGGGCCCGCGCACCTCCAGCATGCCGATCTCTCCCTGGGGCAACGGCTCGTGGTCACCGGTTTCCGAATTGGTGATGCGGATTTCCACGCCTGGAAGTGGCATACCCACGGTGCCGGCAACTCGTTCGCCATCATAGGGGTTTGAAGTATTCATGTTGGTTTCAGTCATGCCGTAGCGCTCAAGAATGGCATGGCCGGTACGCTGCTGGAATTGCTGGTGGGTTTCCGCTGTCAGCGGCGCCGAACCGGAGGTGAACAGCCGCATGTTCGCGGTCAGTTCCGGTGTCAGGCGGTCATCCTGTAGCAGCCGCGTATAAAAGGTTGGCACCCCCATCATCGATGTGCCTTTTGGCATGGCGGCGATGATGGTGTCGACATCAAACTTCGACATGAAGTACAGGCTGGCCCCGGCAATCAGAACAACGTTGCAGGCCACGAACAGGCCGTGGGTATGGAAGATGGGCAACGCATGGATCAGGCGGTCTTTCTCGGTAAAGCGCCAGGCCTCCGCCAGGGTCGTGCAGTTGGAGCCCAGGTTCTTGTGGGTGAGCATGGCCCCCTTGGAGCGGCCGGTCGTACCCGAGGTGTAGAGGATGGCAGACAGGTCATCCTCGTTGCGCTGCGCAATGCCAGTAAAGGCTTCCGCCTTTGCCGCCTGGTCCATCAGCGATCCATCCGCTTTCGCGCCAAGGGTCTCGACGCACGGGCACCCGGTTTCAGCCGCAATGGCTTTTGCCGCCTCCAGGGCCTGGGGTTGGCACACAAACACGGCCGGCTCGGCGTCTCCCAGGAAATAACCGATCTCATCAGGGGTGTAACCGGTATTGAGGGGCAGGTAGACACCCCCTACGCGTAGGGTTGCCAGGTACAGAAGAATGGCTTCGGGGCTCTTGTCGACCTGCGCGGCAACCCGGTCACCCGGCTTGACTCCAAGGTGTTGTAAAGCGCCGGCAATACGCTCGGTTCCTGCCAGCGCATCAGCGTAGGAGTATTCCTTGCCCTCAGGCGTGGTAATGAAATTCGCGGCGCCCCGAGCCTGCATTCTGGTGGCAAAGCTATCGAACAGATTATGGTTCATTTCTTGAGTTCTCCCTGGAACAGTTTCCTGCCGAGCTTGCTCAGTTCACGCACGCTGGAGGAACAGACGATCTCACCATTGGTGGTGTATTTTTCGTTGTTGCGCTCAATGTTTTCGAGCACATAAAGGTAATTCACCATCAGGCTGGCGGACTGTTTTATGCCGTTGTCAGAAACATCGCCAAGCCAGTTGATGCGGTGCAGTTCAGCGCCATTACCCAGGTGGAACCGGGCCACGGGATTCAGCGGCAGGTTGTCACCGTTCTTTTCCTTCAACAGGTAGCGGGCTGCCAGGGGGCGAACAACCTCACTGAGGCGTTCCGCCAATTCCGGCTGATTGACCCAATCCGGGTCGTCCAGATGACCGAGCACTGTCTCGGCCTCCGGCGTCAGCAAACCGGAATCCGGCGGGTAGGTTCTCTCCAGCCAGCTCCGAAACAGGGGTAACGGCGACAGGGTCACAAAGTTCTTCAGGTTGGGGAGTTCCTGCTTCAGTTCCTGCACCACCTGTTTAATCAGGAAGTTACCGAAGGAAATGCCCCGGAGGCCGGCCTGGCAGTTACTGATACCGTAAAACGCCGCGGAATCGGCAAGCTCGGGGGCTTCAATGTCGTATTGGCCGTGCGCAAGGATGGGTTGGACCTTATCGGGAATCCCCCTGGTCAGGGCCACTTCCACAAAGATCAGCGGTTCATCACCGATCGCCGGATGGAAGAAACCGAAGCAACGCCGGTCCCGGGCGTCCAGCCGGCGCCGCAGGTCATCCCAGCCCTGAATCTTGTGCACGGCCTCGTAACGGATGATTTTCTCCAGGATGGAGGCCGGGGTTGTCCAGTCGATGCGCCTTAATACCAGGAAGCCACGGTTGAACCAGGAGCCAAACAGGTGAACGAAGTCCGCGTTGATCGGCTCATAATCCTTGTGGCCCTCCATCAGCGCTAAAAAATCCTGCCGCATCTTCACCAGCTCGTAGGTGGCTCCCTGAGTCAGGTTGAGCCGCCGGAACAGTTCCTGCCGGTGTGGCTCGCAGACCTTAAACAACTCTGCCAGGTGCTGGTTGGACCGGTCACTCCTGTAGACCCGGTAGGCTTCATCGATCCTGTCCGGGGCGGCGGCAAAATTCTTCGCCAGCGCGCAGAAGAAGCTGCGCTTGTTCTCGTCATCCAGGGACTGGTAAATATCCAGGGCCCGGCTGGCCATGACAATACTCGCGGCCTCGCCGTCGCTGTTCAGAAGCTCGTGGCACGCAGCCTCCAGGTCGGTGTGATCATAACTGGCCTTCTTTGAACCAAACCTGCGCTGCATCTTGTCACGCTGGGTGATGCTGCTGAACAGCTCTTGCAGGAAACTCATGTTCATAGTGATAACCTTTGTCTCGGCCTCAGGAACCCGCACCCATGATCAGGTTCGGTAACCACAAGGCGATTTGCGGGAAAAAGCAAAGCAGCACGATGCCCAGAATCATGCACAGGGCGTAGGGCAGGCTCCCCAGCAGGATGTCCCTGAGCGCTATGTCAGGTGCAATTCCCTTTATGATGAACAGGTTGAGACCCACCGGCGGCGTAATCAGGCCGATCTCCAGGTTGATGGTCAGGATGACTGCAAACCAGTAAGGGTCGAAGTTCGCCGCGACAATGATCGGCAACAGAATGGGGGCCGCCATCACAATGACCGCCACCGGAGGCAGGAAGAATCCGGCCACCAGCAGGAAAACGTTGATCACACCCATCAATACCCAGCGATTCACCTCAAGGTCGGCAATGGCTCCGGCCACGGTCTGGGTAATGAAGAGAGAGGACAGGGCGAAGGCAAAGATTTCGGCGGTGGCAATGATCAGCATGATCATCACGCTTTCGCGCAGGGCGTCGCGCATGATATTGCCGACCGGTTTTACCTGCCACATGCGATACACCACAATGGCCAGCACGAGGCACAGGAAAGCGCCAACCCCCGCCGCCTCAGAGGGTGTTGCCACCCCGCCATAGAGTGCAAACAGGATGCCCATGACCACCAGCAGGAAGGGCAGTACACGCACCAGCGCCTTGATATTACCTTCAACGTTTTCCTTGATCTGGGCCGCCGCCTGGGCCACGGGGTTCGGGCTGTTGTAACCACCCGCAAGCTTGCAGGCGATCAGGGTCCAGATCATGAACAGGGCTGCCAGCATCAGCCCGGGAATTGCTCCGGCAATGAACAGGCGGCCTATGGAAGTTTCGGTAGAGATACCATAGACAATCATGGTGACCGACGGGGGGATCAGAATGCCAAGTGTGCCCCCGGCGGCGATACAGCCGGCGGCAACACCATCCGGATAACCCCGCTTGCGCATCTCGGGAATACCGAGCTTTCCGATGGCCGCGCTGGTGGCCGGCGACGAGCCTGACAGCGCTGCAAAGATTGAGCAGGCCGCAATGTTGGAAATCGCCAGCCCGCCTGGCAGTTTGCCCATCCACAGATCAAGAGAGCGATAAAGGTCTCGTCCTGTTGGCGAAGAGGCCACCGCAGCACCCATCAGAATGAACATGGGGATGGCAACGAAGCCGAAAGTGGCAACGTTCCCGTAAAAGGTTTCACCAAAGTAGATCAGTTCACCCATTCCCCGGTCGAGGACCAGGGCTCCCAGCGACACGGCGCCGAGGGCAAAGGCAATCGGAGTGCCAATGGCCATCAGCACCAGCAGAACCACTACAACGAGAATACCGCTTGTTACCGGGTCCATGTCAGGTCTCCCCCCGCAGGATTTCCGCCACGTACTGCAGCGACAACAGCGAGGCACCCACGGCCACCGGCAGGATTGCAGGCCACAACGGCGGATTCCAGACAGTGCCTGTGGTCCACTCAAGGGTGAAGGCTTCGTAAAAGTAGTACCAACAGCCGTAAGTCAGGGCCAGGCAGAAAGCCAGCCCAACCAGGGAGGCTGACAGGCGCATCAGGCGCCTGGGAAGGCCTTGCAGCGCATCGGGCAGCACAGTTACCGCAACGTGGCCGCCGGTTTTCAGCACATAAGGCGTGCCCAGCAACATGGACGCGGTGATCGCGAAGGTGGTGAACTCGGTTTGCCAGATAGTGCTCTCACCCATCACATAACGGACAAACACCATGTGGACGACAGACAGGACACCGAGCGCAAGCAGAGCACCTGCCACGACGGCGACAGCCACAGACACCGCGTCCACGCAGCGGATATACCCGCCAAACAGGCCTTGCTCTGAAGCTCGTCGATAACTGGAAGTTTGGGACATAACTGAACCCCGGGAGAAGTTGTGCTTACCCTGCCCAGTCGAAAGCCTGAGCAGGGTAGCGAGGGTGGAAAGCCAACAACGCAGGTGTTACTCGACGGCAAGCGCGGCATCGATCAGGGCCTGCCCGCCAGGAACGTTTTCCGCGAAAGTCTTGTAGGAACTCTCCTTGGCGATGTCCAACCAGGCCTGATAGTTCTCCGGTGTCATCTGAACAACCTCAACGCCATTCTCGGAAAACACGTCTACCAGCTTCTGGTCAAGGCCCGCCGCCTCCCTGGCGAAATACTCTTCCGCGTTCTGACCGGCCTCAGTAAGTGCCGCTTGCTGCTCGGCATTCAGGCTGTTCCAGCTGCGCTCGGAAATAAGAACGGGCTCATACATGAACCACAGGGCATTCTTACCTGGTGCGGTCAGGCAGGAGACCTGTTCGTAGATGCGGTAGGAGACGAAGGAACCGGACGACGTATTGGCACCATCGAGAACGCCTGTCTGCATGGCGGTGTAGATCTCGGACGACGGCATGGAAGCAATGGACGCGCCCGCAGTGGCCAGCATTTCATCAAACGCCGGGCCGGCGGCTCGGAGCGTTTGCCCCTGCACGGTGTCTGGCGAGGTAATGCACTGCATGTTCGAGGCGAAACCTCCCGCCAGCCATGCATCGGCCAGGACCCGGGCGCCAGCGTCGTTAATGACTTTCTTGATCATATCCATGAATTCGGAGTCATTCAGGCGCTGGGCACGTTCGTGGCTGCGAACCAGGCCGGGCATCAGGGTTGCTGAGAACTCAGGATGACGACCACTGGCGTAGTCCAGCGGCAATGAAATCATGTCAACCCGGCCACGAACCAGTGCACCCCATTGTTCCTTGGCTTTGAACAGGGATTGGCCCGGATAAATCTGGAGCTCCAGTCCGACATCGGCTGCAGCCACTTCACGGGCCATGAGCTGGACCATTTCGTCCCGCACGTCTCCCTTGCCGCCGGGAAATTGGTGGGAAACACGGAGTACGGTATCCGCCGCAGCGGCACCGACAACAAACACCGACAGGGAGGCCGCGATGGCGAGTTTTGCGAAGGGCATTTTCATCATCTTATCTCCATAATTGTTGTTGTAGTATTAATCAGGGTATCCTGATATATATATCATTAGTCTTGATATATACACTTGTCAACAGATATCGACTAAAGTAAGACTATCCAGCTTTTCTATCCTGACCAGGCAAACCAACAATGAAACGCTCGACGACCCAGAAGCTGAAAGACTCCCTTGAAGAAGACATTATCAATGGCCGCCTCTTGCCGGGCGAACAGCTGGATCACGATGCGCTCGCCCGCCAGTATGGGGTTTCGAGAACACCTATTCGTGAAGCCGTTCAGCAGTTGGAGGTCAGTGGCCTTGTAACGGTGAAACCGAAAAAAGGCACCTTTGTCGCCAAGGTGGGCTTTGATCAGTTGATCGAGATGTTTGAAGTCATGGCGGAGCTGGAGGGCATGTGCGGCCGGCTGGCGGCCAGGAGAATTCAGCCATTGGAACTGGAAGCGTTGCGGGCGGCACTGATGCGCTGCCAGGACCCGGCTGTCATGGCTGACCCGGACGATTACTACTACGAAAACGAAGAGTTCCACGGCTGCATTTACGCGGCAAGCCACAACACTTTCCTGGCCGCGGAAACACGACAACTCAAACAGCGGCTGAAGCCTTATCGCCGCCTCCAGTTGCAAGCCCGCAACCGGGTGTCAACGTCGGTTGAAGAGCATCGGAAAATCTTTGAAGCCATAGAAAGTGGTAATGAACACGAAGCCGAGCGATGCCTGAAAGAACACGTTCTGATTCAGGGAACCCGCTTCAGCGACTTTGTATCCCAGGTCAAAGAGTTTGGAGCCTCGTAGCTCCCATGCTTGAGGTTGAGCGCTTCGGCAATAGGCGGAATTCCGCTTATCGGTCTCTCGCCCTATCGGCGGAATTCCGCCTATACTTTTTTCCAGCTGGCCTGCAGCTCGCTATTTATGGGACTCTGTTTATTGGCATGCATGCTGCAGACCCGTAGATACGTCAACGGGCACCATGTGTACCGACGCTATTCAAACAAAAACGAGGTGAACAACATGCGTAAGCTATTCCTTGCACTGGGCGCATCCGCGCTGATCGGTGTTTCTCCCGCACAGGCGGATACCAATCTCTCCATCGCCACTGGTGGCACTGGCGGCACCTACTACCCCTTGGGTGGTGGGCTTGCCGAGTTGATCAGCAACCACATTGAGGGTTACAGCGCGGTTGCCGAAGTCACGGGTGCCTCGGTTGAAAACATGGGGCTGGTCCACCGCCAGGATTCCGACTTGGCCATAGCGTTGGCCGATACCGTGCATCAGGCCTATAACGGCGGTGAACGCTTCAATGGCAATAAGCTGGATGTGCTGGCCATTGCCTCGCTCTATCCGAATGCGGTTCAGATCGTGACGTTGGCGGATTCCGGAATTACCTCGTTGGCGGACCTGGCGGGAAAAACGGTGTCCGTCGGTGCGCCCGGTAGCGGTACCGAAGTCAACGCCAGGTCACTACTGGAAGCAAATGGCCTGAGCTTCGACGACTTTGAGGTTCGCAACCTGAACTTCAACGAATCCGCAGATGCCCTGCGTGATGGCGACATCGACGCTGGCTTCTGGAGCGTGGGCCCGCCAACGAGTTCCATCGTCAGCCTGGCCACCACCCGCGATATCTCTCTGATCTCCCTCTCCGAGGAGGAAATCGCCAACGCCAGAGCCGACGTGCCTGTGTTTGCGCCATATGAGTTACGTGCCGGTGCTTATGAGGGTGTGGATACCGCCATTTCAACGATTGGTATTCCAAATGTCCTCACGGTGAATAACGCCATGTCGGATGAACTGGCCTACCAGATCACCAAGCTGCTGTTCGAGAAAGTGGAGGATCTGCGGGCGATTCACCCGGCCGCCGACGACACCACGGTGGAGTTCAGCCTTGAATCCACACCCATCCCGCTCCATCCGGGTGCCATTCGCTATTACGAGGAAGTCGGCGCAACAGTGCCGGACAAACTGCGCGAGTAACCGGGAACTCACTGCCATGACCTTTCGGCGCATGGGTTCCCTGGCGGGTTGTCTGGCGCGATCACTGCCATGGGTGCTGTTACCCATGGCAGTCAGCGCTCAAAGCAACTCGCCATGGCAGTTGTCCGTTTCGGATTCCAGCCAGACCACCCTGGTCGAGATCAGTCTGCCTGAGACAGGGCGCTGGTGTCTGGTCTGGAACCATTCGGTGCAGGGCTTCCCGGTTACCGACTGCTTCCGGATGAAGGACGGCCAACTGATGCTGGACAGCAGTCACACACCAGACTTCGCAGCCGGCCTGGGCTACACCAGTGGGCGGGGAACATTGAAGTCTGATGACAAGCAGGGTTACCGCATCGTCGATATGCAGGTACCCATACCCGACAATCACCTCTGGCTGCGCGTTGGTGCCCCCTCGGTGAATCACCGTATAGAGGTGGGTTCGCGGTTGGTGAGTCTCAGTCGTCTGGCAGCAGACACACTCGTCGAGATTCGAGTGCAGCCCACAGGCGATACAGGAAAACAGCTTCAATGAGTCAAGAAACCGCCATCTTCCTGAAAACCAATGGCGATTGGCAGCCGACCAGAATAAGCGGGCCCAGACCCTTACTCTGGCTTATTGCCCTGGTCGGTATCGGCCTGTCGCTTTTTCAGCTCTACAGCGCGGGTATCCAGCCCCTCGGGTTGTTCTATCAGCGGGGCATCCACCTGGCGCTGGTAATGATGCTGTGCTTCCTGCTGTTCGGGCCTCGCCCGGGTAAGCCCCGTGGCCCGATAACGGCACTGATCGACACCGGCCTGCTGATTGCGTCCGCCGCCTCCGGGTTCTACCTGGTCTGGTTTCTGGACGAGATTACCAGCAGGGCGGGGTTCTGGAATCAGACCGATATTGTCATGGCCTGGGTCTGCAGCATTACCCTGCTGGAGGCCAGTCGCCGCGCAGTGGGTACCGGTCTTACCGTGATTGGACTGGTGGCCATCCTCTACGCGATGAGTGGCCAGCGTGGGTCGCTGTCGTGGCTTGGGGAATGGTTGCCTGGCATCCTCAGCCATCGAGGTTATACCCTGGATCGTATCGGTGCCCAGTTGTACCTTGGGCAGGAAGGCATTCTCGGCTTGCCGCTGGGTGTTGCGGCAACGTTTGTTTTCATCTTTGTGCTGTTCGGCGCCATGCTGGAAGTCACCGGCGCTGGCCGATTCTTTATCGACCTGGCCTTTGCCGCGACCGGTCGCCAGCGCGGCGGGCCCGCCAAGGCCGCGGTGCTGGCATCGGCCAGTATGGGCTCTATCTCCGGCAGCGCCATCGCCAACGTGGTCACCACGGGCGCGTTTACCATCCCGCTGATGAAAAAGCTGGGCTTCCGGCCTGCCCAGGCCGGTGGTATCGAAGCCGCCGCCAGCACGGGTGGCCAGATAATGCCCCCGTTGATGGGCGCAGGCGCCTTCCTGATCGCTGAATACACCCGGGTACCGTATCTGGAAATCGTCAAGGTCAGCGTGTTTCCGGCCCTGCTTTACTTTGCCACGGTGTACCTGCTGGTCCACATCTGCGCAGTGAAGCAGGGCATGAAGGGCCTGCCCGCCAACGAGCTTCCCCAGGTCAAGGATGTGATGGCCTCTGGCTGGTACTTCCTGTTGCCGATCATCATGTTGGTGTACCTGCTGGTGTTGGGCATCTCTCCCATGCGCGTTGGTTTCTATGCCGTGGTCGGCATTATAGGCATTGCCGGGCTGAATGGCCTGTGCGTCGCCTATAAGCAAGGCAGGGCGGAAAACCAGTTGGTAAAGGCCATGAAGCATGCGCTCCGGGAGGGCGTCATAAAGCTTTTGCAGGGGCTGGAGCTGGGCGCACGCAACGCGGTTCCCGTCAGCATTGCCTGCGCCATCGCCGGCATCGTGGTTGCCGTCGTCGGCCTGACGGGCCTGGGCCTGAAGTTCTCCTCGATGATGATTGCCTTTTCCGACGGCAACATCCTGCTGGCGCTGTTACTGGTGGTCATCGCAAGCCTGATCCTGGGCCTGGGGCTGCCGGTTACCGCCAGCTACATCGTGTTAATCGTGCTCGTAGGGCCGGCGTTGACCAATGAGTTCGGCATTCCGCTGCTGGTGGCCCACCTGCTGGTGTTCTGGTACTCCCAGGACTCCAACGTCACGCCCCCTGTGGCGTTGGCGGCGTTCGCGGGGGCGGCGATTGCGGGCAGTAAAACCATGGAGACCAGCGTCCAGGCCTGGAAGTTCGCCAAGGGCCTGTACCTCATTCCGCTGTTCATGGTGTTCAACCCCGTGATCATAGAAGGCGGCCCGCTGCATCTGGTTCTCTGGAACGGATTCATCGCCATGCTCGCCCTGACGGCCTTTGCGGCGGCGCTTGAAGGTTTCCTGTTTACCTACATGAAAGTGTGGATGCGAATCCTGTTAAGCGGTGCGGTTATAGCGATTTTCTATCCCGACTTTTACGTGGAGGTGGCGGGTGTTGTGACAATGCTGGTGTTGCTGGCTATCAACTTTACGCAACGTCATCAGGGCCAGAGTGGCTATAACGCTACCCGAGCCTCTTCGGCCTAGATGATGCCTTCAGGTAAGCAGCCGTCTCGCCGACGTTACCCGGCTTTTCGGTCTTTGCCGTTCTGGTTGTTTGTCGGGTTGTTTTCGTTGGCTCTGGCACTGTTTTTCACCCATCCGTGGTTGATGCGCTATGAAATCAACCAGGCCAAAGCCGACTCGCTGCAACGTCTGGGCGCCTATAAAACCTCGCTGCTGGCCACCATCGACCGTCACCTGTACCTGCCCCGGGTTCTGGCATCCGATCCCCGCATCGTCAACAGTCTGGGTTCCCTTGAGGAGGGCGAGGCACCGTCGCCTGGCGGTTTCCCGACCTCCAGGCTACTGGAGCAGATCAATCGCAAAGCGGGGTCCGATGAGATTTTCCTGATGGATCCGGATGGCACAACCCACTACTCCAGTAACTACACCACGGAAGACAGTTTCGTGGGCATGAACTATGGCTTCCGTCCGTACTTTCGTGACGCCCTGGCTGGTGCTCCCGGTTTCTATTTTGCCGTTGGGGCTACCTCTGGCATTCCGGGGCTGTTTCTATCGGCGCCGGTCTATGCCGAGTCTGGAAAGACGCAGGGCGTCATCGTGGTGAAGATAGACCTGCGAAAACTGGAGCAGAGCTGGAAGGCCTCCGGTGACGCGGTATGGGTCACCGACAAGCGAGGTATCATATTCCTGGCGTCCAGTGCCAAGTGGCATTACACCACGCTGCAGCCGCTCTCGGACGAGGTGAAGTCCGAACTGGCTGAAACCCGTCAGTATGGCAACGGCCCTATAACACCCCTAAAACGGGTAACCGAATGGCAATCGGACGACTGGTCCACGTTGGACCTGAATGCCGACGGGCCGCAGTTGGTATTCGGGTCGTCCATTCCGGGTTACCCTTGGCAAATGCACCACCGGATGCCGCTGGCCGAGGTACAAACCCAGGTGCAGTGGAAGCAGAGCATGACTGTTTTGCTCTACGCCGGTCTTGCTGTGGGCAGCCTGTTCTATCGCGAGCGCCGCCGCCGTACCCATGCCCAAAACGCGCTTGCCCGCCTTACCGCCGAGCGTGAATCGCACCAGCGGGCCATCATCCAGAATACCGATGTGGGTTTGCTGAACCTGGATGACCGGTTCAGGCCCCTGTACCTGAACGAACGCGCTCGAAGACTCTTCAGGCTTGGCAGTGACGACACCTTCAGCGACCCCTCTGAGTTGATTCAGCCATGGCACCCGGAAGAGGCAGGAAATGGCTCTTCGC
This sequence comes from Marinobacter iranensis, assembly GCF_029207565.1. Lineage (GTDB taxonomy): Bacteria > Pseudomonadota > Gammaproteobacteria > Pseudomonadales > Oleiphilaceae > Marinobacter > Marinobacter iranensis. The sequence continues at coordinate 657,345 of NZ_JANCMW010000002.1, forward strand.
GCGCCGAAGGTGTCAGCTCCGATGGCAACCGCTTCCCCATCCTGTACACACTGAACCCGATCCGTGTGGGTGAGCACAACGAGTTTATTCTCACCGTCCAGGACGTCACGGAATTGACCGCAGCGCAGCAGGCGCTTCAGGAGGCGAATAGGGTGCTGGAACATCGGGTCCAGGAGCGGACGCGGGACCTGGAAGAGGCGCAGGCCGAGTTGGCGCAGAATCAGAAACTGGCCGCGTTGGGGCGGATGTCGGCGGCCATCGCCCATGAAATCAACCAGCCGATCACCGCTTTGTCGAATTTCGTTGCCAGCAGCCAAATGCTGTTGGCGCGAAACAAGATCGAATCGGTTAACGAAAACTTCCTCAAGATCGAGGGCCTGGTGGCACGTCTCTCAAAGCTCTCCCGCCAACTACGCATTTTCTCCGGCAAGCGTAATACCGGCAGCGCGTTTGTCTCTTTGCAGGCGCCGGTCCATTATGCTCTGGAGTTACTGGGCCAGAGGCTGGCAAGCGAACAGGTGGAATGTCATCAATCATTGCCTTGCGATTACCAGGTTCGGGCCAACGCGATGGTGCTTGAGCAGATCATCGTCAACCTGCTGACCAACGCAGTGGACGCGCTCGACGGCCAGGCCGATGCCCGCATCGATATTCGGCTGATCGAACTGGAAACATCGCCCGGGAAAGTTTCGCTGAGTATTGAAGACAACGGTCCCGGCATGGGCGATGAGCAGTTGAGCCACGTTTTCGAACCTTTTTTCACCACCAAGCCGATGGGAAAAGGGCTCGGTTTGGGGTTGGCGATCAGCTACAGCCTGGCCTGTGATATAGGCGCGGAACTGACCGTCAGCAGTCGTCCTGGGAAAGGCACCTGTTTTTCCTTGATACTGCCGATCGCCAGTGCCGAAAAAAGGGAGAATCATTCATGAAAGACATAACCCATGCCGTGGTGATTGATGATGAACCCACCGTACTGGAGTCATTGGAACAACTGCTGACGCTGGCGGACCTCGACGTCACCACCTTCAGTGATGCCCGCGATGCCTTGCCAATGCTGACCAGCGACTTTCGCGGCGTTGTCGTCAGCGATATCCGCATGCCTGGCATGGACGGCATGAGCCTGCTGCAGGCGATTGACCCGGGTATTCCGGTGATCCTGATTACCGGCCACGGCGGGATTGCCCAGGCCGTGGAAGCCATGAAACTGGGCGCCTACGACTTTATCGAGAAGCCCTACAAGCAGGACCGCCTGGTGGAGTTGATCAAGAGGGCCTGCCAGCAACGTCAGGTCACCCTGGCGACACAGCCACAACACGCCACCGCCAGGGAAGAGGAGTGGCTGGCGTCTGTCATCATTGGTGAGTCGGCGCCAACGCAAACCCTCAGGCAGCATGTACAGGCGCTGGCCCGGGTCAACGCCGACGTGGTTATTTCCGGGGAAACCGGCACCGGCAAGGAACTGGTGGCGAGAAGTCTACATGCACTGAGTATCCGAAAAGATCAGCCGTTTGTGGCCATTAATGTCGGGGCCATACCGGAAAGCCTGCTGGAAAGTGAACTGTTTGGCCACGAAGCGGGGGCGTTCACCGGCGCCCAGAAACGACGCATTGGCTATTTCGAAGCGGCCCACGAGGGCACCCTGTTTCTTGATGAAATCGAAAGCATGCCGATGTCGTTCCAGATCAAGTTATTAAGGGTGCTGCAGGAACGCGAAGTGGTGAGGGTTGGCTCCCATGCGCCCATCCCGATCAACGTCCGCATTATCTCAGCAACCAAGGAAGACCTGCGGGAAGCCGCCAGGGCAGGGCATTTCCGGGAAGACCTGTATTACCGGCTGATGGTCGCCGACATCTACCTGCCGGCCCTGCGGGACCGTATTGACGACGTACCGGCCTTGTTCGCCCACTTCCTGCGGGAAGCGGGCAGGAACAATCAACTGGAGGTGCCCGCACTCAACTACGAGGACGTCCTGGCCCTGGAACTGCACCAATGGCCCGGCAACGTCCGCGAGCTTAAACACACCGCCGAACGCTACCTGCTGACCCGCAGCTTCAACGGCATATCGGTATCGGACCTGCTGCAGCTTGGGCAGAGCAACCGCTCATCCGCATTTTCCGGGGAGGGCTCGCTCAGTGACCGCCTGGAGCAGGTGGAAAAGGCTCTGATCAGCGCCGAGTTGAGCCACCACAACGGCAGTATCAAAATGGTGATGGAGGTGCTCGACCTGCCGCGCCGGACGCTCAACGAAAAGATGCAGAAATACGGCCTCAAACGGGAAGCATTTTTAGGCTAAAAATATCCCTCTACACTTGACGTCTGCAATATTGTAGAACAATAATGCAGTCGACAACAGGCGATCGCCAAGATCCAATGCACAGCCAATGAGGGAAGACCCGTGAGTACCAAACCATTGACCCTGGGCACCGAATCCGCACGCCGGAAGGTGCTGCTGACGCTCAAGAAATACAGCTACCTGATCGCCATGCTGCCCCTGGCGCTGCCACCCCTGTTGCTGGCGGCCGGGCAGGCCACCGGATGGATAAACCTGTTCGCCTGGGGCGTTCCCGTTGTAGTGTTCGGCATCATCCCCATCCTCGACCTGCTGCTGGGCAAAGATGCCCTTAACCCGGACGAGGAAGTGGACACGCCCCGCATGAACACCGAAGTCTTCTACAAATTCATCACCCTGGGCTGGGTCGCCGCCTTCGCGGTGCTGCTGATATGGAGCATGGTGGTGCTGGCGTCCGGCCTGTTCAGCGTGGCCGGCAGCATCGGCTGGATCTTCTCCATCGGCATCGTCGGTGGCCTGGGCATCAACGTCGCCCACGAACTCATCCACAAAGACGGCAAACTCGAAACCTGGGCCGGCGGCCTCCTGCTGTCACTGGTCTGCTACGCCGGCTTCAAAGTCGAACACCTGCGCGGCCACCACGTGCACGTCTCCACCCCGGAAGACGCCTCGTCGTCACGCTACAACCAGTCCCTCTACAACTTCCTGCCCCAGGCCTACACCCGCAACTTCATGAACGCCTGGAAACTGGAAGCCAAACGCCTGCACAAAAAAGGCCACAAAGCCCTCAACTGGCGCAACGAACTCATCTGGTGGTACAGCATAAGCGCCCTGGCACTTGTCGCCTTCACCATCACCTTCGGCTGGCTCGGCGCCGCCTTCTTCCTGGGCCAGAGCTTCATCGCCCTCAACCTGCTGGAAATCGTCAACTACCTCGAACACTATGGCCTCCACCGCCGCAAACTCGAAAACGGCCGCTACGAACGCACCGGCCCGGAACACAGCTGGAACTCCAACTACTTCCTCACCAACGTTTTCCTATTCCACCTCCAACGCCACAGCGACCACCACGCCTGGGCCAAACGCCGCTACCAGGTTCTCCGCCACCACGAGATAGCGCCCCAGCTCCCCGCCGGCTACGCCGCCATGGTCGTCCTGGCAATGATCCCGCCGCTGTGGAAAAAGGTGATGAACCCGAGAGTGGAAGCGTATTACGAAGGAGAAGAACACCAGTTGGTTTAAAAACCAACCCTTGAAATATCCCCCTAACGCACGCAAGTATAAAATCTGAATACTGAACGCATAAAAGGGAGCACCCCATGCCCAAGCACTTCGAACAAGCCCCAGGCCTGCACGAAGCACCAGTCCCCGAAACCGAAGGCTACGTCTTCAACCAGACCATGATGCGCATCAAAGACCCAGAGCGCTCATTGGACTTCTACACCCGGGTAATGGGCATGCGCCTCGTCAGAAAACTCGACTTCCCGGAAATGAAATTCACCCTCTACTTCCTCGCCTACCTCGATGACCGCCAGGCCAACATGGTCCCCAACGACGACGGCCACCGCACCACCTTCATCTTTGGCCGCGAAGCCATGCTGGAACTGACCCACAACTGGGGTACCGAAAACGAGGAAGACTTCAGCTACCACAACGGCAACGACGAACCCCAGGGCTTCGGCCACATCGGCTTTGCCGTGCCGGATGTCTACAACGCCTGTGAGCGCCTTGAAAACCTGGGTGTGGTTTTCGTCAAGAAGCCCGACGAGGGCAAGATGAAAGGCCTGGCGTTTATCAAGGACCCGGACGGCTACTGGATCGAAATCCTGCAGCCGAACATGCTTGAAAAGCAGCGCCGGGAAGCGGAAGAAGCGTAATAAGCTGTATCAGGCAGTGTCGGCCCGGTTCCCGGCACTGCTTCTTGATGCCACAATCACCGCCGCCGTCAGAATCAGCGCGCCGGCGATGCCGATCACACCCAGTTCCTCCCCCAGGATCATCCAGGCAAGCAACGCCACGAACAACGGCTCCAGGGTCACGATGATGCTGGACAGCGTCGCCGGTGTTGTTTTCATGCCGCTGAAGAAACTCACATACCCCAGACAGGTTGGCACAATGCCGATATAAGCCACCATCAGCCATTGCCCGATTCCCAGAGTGTGCAACCCCTTGAAGCCGCCGATAGCCGCCACCGCGGGCAACAGGATCAGCGCTGCGGTAGAGAAACAGATAAACGCCGTGGTGAAAACCGGGGTGCCTGTAGAGGTATGTCGGCTGGTGAGCGTGAAACCGGCGTACACAAAAGCCGCCAGAACCGCCACCAGGATGCCACCCAGGCGCAGCCGGCCGGCGCTGTCCATATCACTGACCACTAGCATGGCGGTGCCGGCAATGGCCGCTGCCAGGGCCAGTACGGTGACCAGCCCGGGCTTCTCGCCCAGCAGCGGTGCCGCCATGATGGCCACCAACACCGGTGCCAGGCACAGGGCAATCAGCGTGGCAATGCCCGCGCCGGTCATATCCACGGCCAACAGGTAACTGCCCTGATAGACGGCCTGGAAGAACCCCAGGGCGACCAGTGGAACCAGTGCCTTGCGGGTCAGCTTCGGTAAGGGTGCGGAGCTGCGGGCTAGCGCCTGCTGCTCCCTGCGCATCAGTGTGAAGAAAAACGGCAGTGCCACCACCAGGCGCAGGAAGCCAAGGGTCACCGCCTGCAGCTCGGTGCCGGTAAACAGGAATTTCGCCACAATACCCGTGGTCGCCCAGAGCAGGGCAGCCAGGGCGATCAGTAATGCGCCTCGAATCATTCAATAACCAGTACGATGAGTTCCTTGGGACCGTGGACACCGTAGGCAAGGGTCTGCTCAATATCAGCGGTCTTCGAAGGACCGGAGACTAACAGCGCATTGGTTGGCATGCCAGCGGCCCAGTTCTGGGATTGCATGGCATCATGGAAGGTGGTGTACAGCTCACTGGCTTTCAGCACCGCAATATGGATGGGGGGCACCAGGCTCATCAGCCGCGGTTCATCCACCGACGGCCACAGGATCAGCGACCCGGTCTCGGCAATACCGCCACGGGTGGAGGTAATGCCGGCATCCACATCATTGAACAGCGTTTCCTGCCAGCTGTCGATCGCCTCGTCGTAAACCAGCAGCTGTGGCAGGTCTTCACGATTTTCCGTGGCGTTTTTCAGCGCCTTGCCGATCTCGTGTTCTTTGGCGATCAGCAGAGTCTGGGCGCCACGGGTTTGCAGGATTTCTGCCAGCCGGTCAATCCAGCCGGATTCGGTGGTGCGATGCACTTCGCCATGGACGGACTCAATGGTCCGCTCGAACATATCGAGCTTTTCAGCCGTACTCCAGTCAGGCCGGTTGAGTACCGAAAAATCGCATTCCGGAGCAGTCAGTTCGCCGCCGGTGCGGTGGCGCAGGCGTTGCAGGATGGCATCACGGGAACTCACTGGCTGCGCTCCTTCATCCGTTCGTGGAGGGTTTTGGCGGCCAGTTTCGGCGCCGTGCGGTATTGCGTCCAACCACCGAGCTTGCCCGGTTGCAGCTTGCGGAAGCGTGCGCCCAAGGCGGTGCCCAACCGGTACAGGCCGGGGCGGGCATGCATCCAGCTCCAGCCTTTCCAGATCATGGCTTCCACTGTGCCGCGCTTGGCGCCATGGCCGCGAACCTTGGCCGGGTGCAGTTTGTCACCGTCCACGGCCTCCTGGCGCAGGCGCACCAGCAGGTCTGGAATGGGTATTTTCACCGGGCAGACCTCGCCACAGGCACCGCACAGGCTTGAAGCCGTGGGCAGGTGCCGTCCTTCGTCCAGGCCCACCATGTGGGGCATCAGGATCTTACCGATAGGGCCGGGATAGGTGGTGCCGTAGGCATGGCCACCAACACGGGTGTAGACCGGGCAATGGTTCATGCAGGCGCCACAGCGGATGCAGCGCAGGGTGTCCAGCAGTTCATCGTCCTGGTAGATGGTGGAGCGGCCATTGTCCACCAGCACAAGGTGAACCTCTTCCGGCCCGTCCAGCTCATCGGCTTTGCGGGGGCCGGAAATCATATTGAAATAGGTGGTGATGTGCTGGCCGGTGGCGGAGCGGGTCAGCAACGCCAGCAGGGCGGTTACGTCTTCCAGTTTGGGCACCACCTTCTCGATGCCAGTCACCGCGATATGGCACGGAGGCACGGTAGTGGTCATGCGCCCGTTGCCTTCGTTTTCCACCAGGCAGAGGGTGCCGGTTTCGGCAACGGCAAAGTTCACACCCGAGATCCCCACATCCGCATTGCGGAACTTTTCCCTCAGTTGCAGGCGGGCATTGGCGGTCAGGTACTCCACATCGTTGGACAGGTCGGTGCCGGTCTTGTCGTGCAGCAACTGGGAAATCTCGGTTGTGTTCTTGTGGATCGCCGGCATGATGATGTGGGACGGCGTTTCCTCGGCCAGTTGCACGATGTATTCGCCAAGGTCCGACTCCAGGGCCTCGATGCCCTGATCCTCCAGGTAATGGTTCAGCTCCATTTCCTCGGACACCATGGACTTGCCCTTGATCACGCTCTTGGCGTCCCGGGCCAGGCAAATGTCCCGCACAATCTCGCAGGCCTCGTCGCCATCGGCAGCCCAGTGTACGGTGACGCCGTTTTCGGTCAGTTTCTGTTCCAGCTGTTCCAGCAGGTCCGGCAGATTGGCCAGCGCCCGCATGCGGATATTGGCGCCCAGATCCCGCAGGGTTTCCAGGTCCCAGCCCTCGAATGCGGACTTGCGCTTGGTCATCAGTCCGTCCATCGCCTTGCGGAAGTTCTGGCGAATCTGTGGGTTGTGGATGGCCGCCCGGGCGCGTGGGTGGAACTCCTTTACATCGATGTGGTGGGCTGAGTGATGTGTTGTTTCGCTCATGAGTGTTTGCCCCCATCGCCGTTGGTGCGTTCCCAGAGGAAACTCAGAATGTGCTGGCCAGTCACCGGCTTCTGGTTTTTCTCGGCATAACCGGCAATGTTCATCAGGCAGCCGCAATCGGTGGTGACGAATTCCCTGGCGCCGGTGTTCACCAGTGTGTCCACTTTTTCACTCACCATGGCCCCGGAAATCTCCGGGTGGCGCACCGCGAAGGTGCCGCCAAAGCCGCAGCATTCCTCGGCCCGCACCTGTTCCACCAGGTTCACGTTCTTCAGTTGCCCCAGCAGTTTCGGGCCGACTTCCGCCACACCCATTTCCCGGCGGGCAGAGCAGGAGGTGTGCATGGCCACGGTGGTGGGTTCACCCAGGTCTTCCAGTTTGATGTGGCAAACGTTCACCAGGAAGTCTGTCAGCTCCCATATCCGCCCCGCAATTTCGGCGGCTTTCACATCATCGGCGGTGTCTTTGAACAGCGCGGGGTAGTGCTTGCGCATCATGCCGCCACAGGAACCGGAGGGCACTACGATAGGCCAGTCTTCCGGGAACAGCCCAAGTTGGGCGCGGGCAACGGCGCGGGCTTCGTCATGGTAGCCGGAGGTGTAGGCGGGCTGGCCGCAGCAGGTCTGGTCCTCGGGGTAGATCACTTCAATGCCTTCCCGTTCCAGCAACTGGATGCCGGCCATGCCTGCGTCCGGGTAGAACATGTCCACCAGACAGGTGCCGTAGAAATAGACTTTGGAAGGTTTCGCCGGGTAAACCTTGATGGGATCAACCATAGTGCGACCGCTTGAGGTTATTGTTGTCTGTGACAATCAATAATAGGGCGCCGGAGCTGGTGTTGCCAGCCGACTTTAGGGGCACAAAGTCAGTAACGGCCTCCCGGCGACAGAGGGCTGGAGTCACCTCTCATAGGTTACTGGAGCTGATCGCGGAGCGACCTGCCGGAGTAGCCTGTGGCCAGCACCAAATGTGTGGATAATCAGCCCCTTCAACTCTGGTAGTGCCAGGGCTGCCTCAACAAGCGCGGTTGAGATGCCCGGGTACAGAGTGAGGACTACCACTGCCCCGGGATCAAACGTGGGCACCTGAAAATCGGGCTTTCCGGGCGGGAGCAAAAGGTCGTGGCGTAGTTGCAGGTCGATGCCACCCCGGCCAAGCAGGGGCGCGTTCGGGGACTCAAATGCATCCAGTTCACTGGTTTTCAGTTTTCGCGCCCGGTTGCCCCTGAGCAGGTTGCCGCGGAAGTACAGGCATACTTCCGCGACCTCCGACGAGGACGCCAGAATCAGCGAGGTGATGATATTGTCCAGAGCATCAGCATGAAGAATCCGGAATGTGCTCAATATTCAGGGCAAGTACGGCCGCCGTGATCAGCAGATAGCTGCCAGCCATGATCGGAACCAGGAACTCCGCAACCCGGGCAATACGGCGGACTCTTCCCCAGTTTTCGTAACCGGGTTACCCGGCTAACCGGGCTGAAAATCGGGGTATCAGACAACAGCGAACGAATGCCGTGTTGCGCCCGCGTGCTCTACGAATACCTCGGGCAAAGTGTCATGGTCCGGAGGGCGCTCGCCAATTGCGGTTTGCATGACCTGAACAGCAAACAGATCGACGAAAGCATTCGCGACGCTGTGCGCAACGACATGGCGCCGGATGAGTCTCTTTTTCGGGCACGGCATTAGCTATAGGCACGGCATTAGCTATACGAGCCTCAGGCCCTGAAAAAAGACGGTTAAAGTTTGTAGAAGCCAAGCCGATCATTTTAGTTAGCCTGTCGATTTTTCGAGACGTCCAGGTTGGTTGTTTTTTAGCCGGGAAGCATGGCAAGGCTGGCCGAGCCCGAGCAAAGTGTTCTCGTGTCGGGTCCCACGGACTAAGTAGCGTATTCGTTTGATAGGTAGGACATGAAGCTAAAAGCGAAGTTAGTAACCGCTCTATTGGTAACCACTCTCCTGCCTGTGCTGATCATCTCATCACTGACAGTTCGAAATGCGATTGAGCAGGCTGAAACTGATTTTATCAGAACCACTTCTGCAAACATTGCCATCGTAGATAATTCGTTCCGTAATTTTTTCGACGTTATGGGTTATCAGGTGTCGTTCCTGGCGGACGAGCCTATGGTCACCAACGCCAAGGCTGGCGATATATCAACTTACTTCGGAGAGCCACGCAAACCCAGTATTGTCGCCCGACAACAGGGTGGGCGAGAGGAAGCGATCTTCAACCTGTTCAGCAGTATCGGCGAAAACAATCCCATGCTCGGATACGTTTATATGGGCGACAAACACGGGGGTTATCTGGAATGGCCGGGGACGGCGGAGTATGGCGACTGGGATGCACGTGAAAGACCCTGGTTTGATATGGCTAAAGACGGCAATTTCGAACTCGTGCGCCGAGACGGCTATTACTGGGAGCCAGATGATGCTGTCTATGTTTCGGTACTGAAAGCTTTCAAGAACAGCGCCGGTCAGTTTGAGGGTGTGGTCGCGCTCGATGTATCTCTCAAATCGCTCACGGATATGGTCAAGGAAATCGAACTGGGCGAAACCGGTTACCTCATGATCGTTCAGGGGAACGGCAAAGTTCTGGTTGATGGTGGTAACCCTGACAACAACTTTAAAGCGCTGAAGGATATGGAGGCCGATTATTTCTCGACAATATCGGAAACCGAGGCCGGTGTTATCGACGTAACCATTGATGGTGTCGACTATATGGCTAACGTGCGTGAGTCGCCAGAATTGGGCTGGAAGTTTATCGGTTTCAAACAGACAAGGGAGATCCTTGAAGGCGCAGTAGACGTTGGGCAGACCACGGCCATCATCAGCTCGATTCTGGTTGTAGTCTTCGGTATTCTGGGCATTTACATTGCCAACCGGATTATCACACCCATTAATCTCGTCAAAGACAACCTGAAAACCATTGCCGAAGGGGAAGGCGATTTAACAACCCGCATTCAGGTCGACTCCAAAGATGAGGTTGGTGAACTGGCTGAGTGGTTCAATCGCTTCATTGAATCAACGCGACAGATGATTCACGACATCAAGTCGACCGCTGAAAACATGGAGAACGTATCGACCAGGACTAACTCTGAATCTGTAGAACTTTCTGAGAGTGCGTCACGGCAGTTGGCTGCCATTGAGCAGATCGTAACCGCTGTGACTCAGATGGCTGCATCAGCTAACGAAGTTGCAACTAACTGTGTTGATACCGCTTCACTCTCAGATGATGGCCTGGAGGCTACGCTGTCCGGTAAAGAGGTGATAAACCGAAATGCTGATAGCGTCGAGACGCTTGGCAAGAGAATCAGCGAGTCCAGCGAGGTGATCACAGAACTGGAAAAAGAGACCGGTAACATTAATGGCATCCTGTCCACGATTCAGGATATTGCGGAACAAACCAACCTGCTCGCCCTGAACGCAGCAATTGAAGCTGCGCGGGCAGGTGATCAAGGACGTGGTTTTGCAGTCGTGGCCGATGAGGTCCGGAACCTGGCGAAACGCACACAAGCATCGACAGAGGAGGTTAACCAGATATTGGGCAATCTTATTAGTCGTACCCAAAAGGTTTCTTCAGCGATGACCCTGAGCGTTCAGGAATCGTCCTCAGCGGTTGCCCTGTCCAGCGAGGCCCTGGAAGCGTTCCAACGTATAGAAAAGGCTGTGGAGCGTATCCGTGATGTGTCCACCCAAACGGCCAGCGCTGCAGAAGAACAGCACTCTGTCACCGAAGACATTAATCGCAACATCGTTGCTATCAATGATTCAGCCAACGAGGTTACAGGTACTTCGAAGAACGTTGATGAGCTTTGCACGAACCAGGCAGAACTCAACCTTAGCCTGACCCAGTTGGTATCTCGGTTCAAAACCTGAGTTGCACAGCCTGATTGTTTGAAAATCACCACTAAGAGAGAGCGGCTGAGGGCCGCCCTTTCTCTTCGGTTACTTGGCCACCATTCTTTCGGCGTTCTTGGCAACCGTGCGCTCGCCAATGCCCTTGACGTTGGTCAAGTCGTTGCTGGACTCGAAAGGACCATTGGCATCGCGATAAGCCACGATGGCTTCGGCCTTGCTCTGTCCGATGCCGTTGAGGCTGGCCAGGGTTTCGATGTCGGCGGTGTTGATGTTGATGACAGCGGGTTCAGCGTGGGCGAAACCGGCGAACAGGCTGAACAGAAGGACCATCGTGGCCAAAAAAGGGGTGCGTTTCATTGATATTGCTCCTGAGAATGAATTTACGTTTCTGATTATTCGTCAGGACGTAAAAGCGGCGGAGCTGGCAGGAGTAGACGAATGGAACGGTAAGATGGGGAAGTGCACGGACAGGAACACATTCCGTGTATTCCTGAGTCCGTGGCTGACCCCATGCCTGATCCTTCAGGCTGCGAACATCCTGTACGCGTCGTCCCTGTGTATCATCCCTGTACGCCCTGTTCCCTGGGCAACTCCTGATCCCTGGAGTTATCTTCCCTGAGCCTGCTTTCCGTGCCGGCTTCTCATCCCTGACGCTGACTATTCTACATGGGAGTCGTTCTCAAGAAATGGGACATTCGCTCCGTGGTCTGTGCGATATCTCTTACAGATTTGTAATCTGGTCCGATTTGCCAAAAATGAACCTAAGTTCAAGTTTTTACGGGGATTCCTGGCTATTCCTTGACCAGGATTGATGGGCTTCTGCCGCTTCGCGGATCTTTTCCATGGTGATTTCACGCACGGCCTTCTGGCTGATGCGGATATGGCGTGTTAACCGGTCCGCTGCATCCACTGCATGGCCGGCCCGGATGGCCTCGAGTATTTCGGCGTGTTCCCGGTAGGTGGCATCAATCCGGTCATCGCGGGTAAAGTCCAGCCGGCGGATGATTCGCAGGCGGTCGGTGATTTCCCGGTGAATTCGGGTCATCTCGCGGTTGCCGGCGGCACCTACCAGGTCGCAGTGGAAGCTTTCGTCCAGCGCCCGCACGGTGCTGCCGACGGCCCGTTCGGAGGGGTGGTCGGGGTTCCAGATGGCGGTGAGGGTTCTGACGGTCTGTGGCATTTCCTGTAACTGACAGATCTTGTGCATCGCGGCCCGTTCGAGGGTGATGCGCAGGTCGTAGAGTTCTTCGACCTGTTGGAAGTCGAAGGGCTTCACCTGCCAACCGCTGCGGAACAGCACTTCGACGAAGCCTTCCCGTTGCAGTCGATACAGGGCTTCCCGCACGGGGGTTCGGCTGGCATTCAGGCGTGTTCCGACATCGCCCTCGCTGAATTTGTCACCGGGGATCAGCCGAAACTCAAAGATGTCGTCCTTCAGGGCTTCGTAAACCCTGTCTGCCATGGACTCTTTTCTTTTGGTGTTTGTTGCCATTTTTTCCCTTTATCCCTCTATTTGCGGGTGGCCTCTTGGTGTGGTGCATGGGCGCTGGGGCCGGCTGTTGGGAGGGGCTATTCAAAAGACGTCGTGAACCCATCCATGGGGACTTGAGCGCAGCATCCCTGCTGCGCACACTTTTGAATAGCCCCTCCCAACATCCGGCCCCGACTCCCGGTGCCTGCAAGTGTTCAGGCCTCACGCTTTTAGCTGGCCCTTAGAGAAGCGCTGCAATTTCTGTTTTCAACGTTGCATGCACCATTCGTTGGCCGGTCGGTGGGGGAAGGGGTGTACCAGACTGTGCGCAGCAGGGATGCTGCGCTCAAGCCCCCATGGATGGGTTCACGGCGTGTCTGGTACACCCCTTCCCCCATCGACCCACCACCCAATAAGCGAGCAGTGCAGTAAACCATCAAACTCCCAAGTCAGACTTTAATACTCAATAAAGGCTCACCGGGAGTAACGGCTATACCGGGCTCAACATGCAGGGCGCTGATCTGCCCAGCAAGCGTCGCGTTTATTTCGAACTCCATTTTCATGGCCTCCACAATCACCAATGGATCACCCTCGGCCACTGTATCACCCGGTTTCACCAGGCACTTCCAGATATTGCCGGCGATCTCCGCGCTGACCAGTTCGCCGAATTTCTCCAGGCTGGAGGCATCCGCCTTCGGCGGGGCCTTGGCCAGTTTATCCAGCTCTTCGGCTTCACTGTCTTTCCACAGGGCGACTTCCTTGGCGTAGGCCGCTTGTTGCCATTCACGGAACTCGGCGATGGATTCGGCGTTGGCATCCAGAAAGGCCTGATGGGATTTGAGGTCGAAGGTTTCTTCTTCGATTTTTACTTCCAGCTGGCCGGCGCGGAACTGGTCTCTCATGTCGTCCAGTTCGGCTTCGGATACCGGGTAGTAGCACACCTGGTCGAAGAACCGCAGCAGCCAGGGGGCGTCTTCGGCGAACTGGGGGTTTTTCAGGTATTTGTTCCAGATCGGCAGGGTGCGGCCGACGAGCTGGTAACCGCCGGGGGAGCCCATGCCGTAGATGCACATGTACACGCCGCCGATGCCTACGGTGCCTTCGGCGGTGTAGGTTCTGGCCGGGTTGTATTTGGACGTCAGCAAACGATGCCTTGGGTCCAGCGGCACCGCACAGGGGGCGCCGAGGTAGACATCGCCCAGGCCCAGGACAAGGTATCTTGCCGAGAACAGCACATCTCGCACATTCTCCCGGCTGGGCAGGCCGTTGATGCGTTGCATGAAGTCGACGTTGTTGGGCAGCCACGGTGCGGTGTCGCGGACGGACTGGCGGTATTTGTCGACAGCTTCGAGGGTGGCACTGTCTTCGAAGGCCATGGGCAGATGGATGACGCGGCTGCGGACTTTCAGTTCGTCGGTGGGCGGCAAGGTGCCTTCCAGATCCAGCAGGTAGGTCATCAATGCTTCTTGCGGCAGGATACGGGCGTCGTATCGTAGCTGCAGGGAGCGCACGCCTGGGGACAGTTCCAGCAGTCCGTTGGGTTGCACGTCGGCGATGGCTTCCATCAGGGCGTGAATGCGCATGCGTACGCCCAGGTCCATCACGTTGGGGCCGTATTCCAGCAGGATGTGCTGGTCGCCGGCCTGGCGGTAGGTGACTTCCGGGCGGCCGTCGGTTTCCTCCAGGTGGGCGAGGATGGTGGCCGACAGGCCATTGAGTGGCGCCAAATCGGGTGCCACCAGCTCCGGCATCGGCGGCGCCATCAGGCTCTTGATCGCCAGCTCCTGGCGTTCGGAGAGTTTTACGGCGGTGTCGTTATCAATGGCGACGAAGCGAATGGTATCACCGGGCTTTACCTGGCCGACTTTCCACAGCTCCGCCTTCGCGATGGTTACCGGGCACACGAAGCCGCCCAGGCTGGGGCCGTCTCTGGTCAGTATCACGGGCATGTCGCCGGTGAAGTTGATGGAGCCGATGGCGTATTCGCAGTCGTGGATGTTGGAAGGGTGCAGGCCCGCCTCGCCGCCGTCTTCGCGGGTGAATTCCGGTTTGGGGCCATTCAGGCGGATGCCCAGGCGGTTGGAGTTGTAGTGCACTTCCCAGTCCTGCTCGAGGAATGTCTCGATGGACTTTTCGGTGAAGAAATCCGGGGCGCCGTGGGGGCCGTAGAGCACGCCGATTTCCCAGTGGCCCCGATTGTCTGGAGAGAGCTCGGGAATCAGGTCCGGGTCCGCCGGGGCCGGGTCGTGAGTTGGCGCTGTTGTGGTGCAGGCGGGCAGGGCGATCTGGCTGAGGCCGAGCATGTCCCCTGGCCGTAGCGCCCGCCCGCCGTGGCCGCCGAACTGGCCGAGGGCGAAGGTGGAGCGGCTGCCCAGATAGACAGGAACATCGAACCCGCCGCGAACCGCCAGGTAGGTGCGGCAGCCCTTGATAGCCTTGCCCACCGCCAGAACCTGGCCGGCTTTCACGGTAATGGGTTTCCAGAACTCGACCGGCCTGTTGTCCAGCGTTGCTTCGGTCAGCGCACCGGTCAGGGCCACCACCGAGTCCTTGTGGAACTTCAGGCTGGGGCCGATCAACGTGGCTTCCAGGCCCGCCGCCTCGTGATGGTTGCCCACAATACGGTTGGCAATACGGAAGGCGTAGTCGTCCATCGGGCCACTGGGCGGCACGCCGATGTTCCAGTAACCCACGCGGCCGGGGTAATCCTGCACGGTGGTGTAGGTGCCGGGTTTCACGACCTCGGCCACCGAGGGTTTGAACTCGAAGCTCTCCAGCGCGCGGGTGGAGACAATGCCATCCGCAAAGCTCTGCTGGGCCACCACCTGGCGCAGGTAATCCAGGTTGGTTGCAATGCCCATCAGCCGGGTTTCGGCCAGGGCGGTTTTGAGTTTGGCCAGGGCCTCGGCGCGGTCTTTGCCGTGCACGATCAGCTTGGCAATCATCGGGTCGTAGTGGGCGGACACCTCGCTGCCGTTCTCCACCCAGGTATCGATTCGCACGCCGTCTTCCAGCCAGTGCACATCGGTCAGTTCACCGGGGGAGGGCTGGAAGTCCTTCAGCGGGTCTTCGGCGTAGATGCGCACTTCCATGGAGGCGCCGTTCAGCTCCGGCTCAAAACTGGCCAGATCCGGGCTTTCGCCCGCGGCGATCTTCAGCATCCACTCGATCAGGTCTAGGCCGGTGACAGACTCCGTGACCGGGTGCTCAACCTGTAAGCGGGTATTCACTTCCAGGAAATAGAACTCGTCCCGGTCGGAGTCGTAGATGTATTCCACGGTGCCGGCGGAACGGTAGTTCACTGACTGGCTGAGAGACACGGCCGCATCCAGCATCTTCTGGCGGGTGGCGGCCGGCAGGTTCGGGGCCGGGGTTTCCTCCACCACTTTCTGGTTGCGGCGCTGCAGGGAACAGTCCCGCTCGCCCAGGGCAACCACGTTGCCTTCGCCATCCCCGAATATCTGCACCTCCACATGGCGGGCGCGGGCGATGAAGCGCTCCAGGAACACGCCACTGTCATTAAAAAAGCTCTGGCCCTGGCGGCGCACGGTTTCAAAGGCGCCCCGCAGTTCGGCTTCGCTGTTGCAGCGGGTGAGCCCGATGCCGCCACCACCGGCGGTGCTTTTCAGCATCACCGGGTAGCCCAGCCTGTCGGCGACGGTTACTGCTTCGCCCAGGCTATCCAACAGGCCACTGCCCGGGGCCAGGGGCACGCCGGCGGCTTCCGCCAGTTCCCGCGCCCGGTGTTTCAGGCCGAACTCGCGCATCTGGGTGGGGGTGGGGCCGATGAACGCGATGCCTTCGGCCTCGCAGGTTTCCGCGAAGTCGGCATTTTCCGATAAAAAACCATAGCCGGGGATGATGGCTTGGGCACCGGTCTTTTTGGCCGCGGCGAGTATCTGCGACTTGTCCAGGTATGTTTCGCTGGCTCCGTTCCCGGTCAGGGCCACCGCCTCGTCCGCCGTAGTCACATGCAGGCTGTGGCGGTCTTCATGGGAATGCACCGCCACGCTGGCCACGCCCATGGCCTTGAGAGTGCGAAGGGTTCGAACGGCGATTTCGCCACGGTTGGCGATCAGTACTTTGCGGAACATGGTCTGCAAACTCCTTATGCCTGGGCGGTCTTGAGGGCGGTGATATAGGCTCGCCAGCCACCAAACCCGGTCACGTCACGGGCGCCATCAAAGCCGTAGCCTTCGCAGATAAAGCCGTTGACCCAGCGGCCATCGGCCAGCTCCACATTGCCGATGCCCAGGGGCGCGGGAATCAGGTCCACAAACGAGCCAAACTCGGAAGCGGCCATCTCCCAGACTTCCACAATGATGTCCTCGCCGCCTGCGTCCACCCGTTTCAGGCCTGGCTTGGGCGGCGCGGTGTTGGGCAGGGCATAAAGCCGGTAGTTGGGGGAGGTGGTGGTCTGCTCCAGCAAGGTGGCGTGGCGCTCCACCAGTTGGGTATTCAGGGGCATGCCGGACAGGTGCGCACCGACCACGGCGACCTTTACCGTTGGTACCGCCGAACCGTGAACCACGGTTTCTTCCCGGCGGGGGCGATCGGTTGCCCCCAAGGGGGTGGGATGAGCATTCAGCCACTGCGCGGCCAGGGCCTGTAATTCCGCGTCTTTCCAGGCGCCGCTGATCAACGTCACGCCGAAAGGCAGGCCGTCGCCCCGGAAGCCGGCCGGTGTTGCCAGCGCGCTGAAGTCCGCCAGGTTCACGAAATTGGTGTAGGTGCCGAGCTGGCTGTTGAGGGTTACCGGGTCGGCATTGACCGCCTCGATGGCCGGCGCCGTCGGGGCTGTGGGCACCAGCAGGGCGTCTACCTCTGCCAGCAGGCCGTCGATCTGTTTCAGCAGTTCTTCCTTACGGTACTGGGCCTTGAAGGTATCGCTAGCGCTGAAGTTTGCGGTATTGCCGATGATACCCCGCACCACCTCGTTCATGTCGTTGCCGTGGCTGGCCATAAAGGGCTCTATGGCGGCATGGCGTTCGGCAATCCAGGGCCCGTCGTAGAGCAGGGCGGCCAGTTCCAGCAGTGGGCCGAAGTCCACGGGCACCAGTTCCACCGCTTGCTTGCGCCACTCGGTCAGGAGGGTGTTCCAGGCAGCTTCCGCCTGTTGATCGCCGAAGAACTGCGCCTGCCGGGGAATGCCCAGCCGCCGGATGGGGCCGGGCCGACGGATTGCCGGTGCGTCCATGGGCAGCGCCTTTGGTTGCGACCGGGAAAACGCGTCGTCCGGATCATGGCCCGCCATCACTCCCGCCACGGTGCCGGCGTCGTTCAGGCTCAGGGACAGGATGGACACACAGTCCAGGGACCGGCAGGCGGGCACAATGCCATGGATGCTGAAGCGTCCTTTCGTGGGTTTCAGGCCCACCAGGTTGTTAAGCCCTGCGGGCACACGGCCGGAGCCGGCGGTGTCCGTACCCAGGGCAAAGGGCACCAGGCCCCGGGCGACCACGGAGGCCGAGCCGGAACTGGAGCCGCCGCTGATAATGGCCGGGTCAAACGCGTTGGCAACCGCACCATAAGGCGAGCGGGTGCCCACCAGGCCGGTCGCAAATTGATCCAGGTTGGTCTTGCCAACCAGCACCGCGCCGGCGGCCTTGAGCCGGGCAATCACCGTGGCATCAGCGGTTGGCGTGTAGGCGAAGGCCGGGCAGGCGGCGGTGGTATCGAACCCGATGGCGTCGATGTTGTCCTTGGCGGCGAACGGAACGCCGTAAAGCGGCAGGCGTGCGATATCGCCTTCCACTTTATCAAGGGTGGCTGCCAACTCGGAAAGGGCAGTTTGAAGGCCGCTGCCACTTAACAGTGCAATCCATGCGTTGTCCGTTGCATCCAGGCTGGCTACCAGTTCACCAATCAGTTCATCGGGCGTAATGCCCGACTGGTAAGCCTTCCGCCAGTCCTCAATGGTCCATCCGAGTGTTGCGGGCATCGCCTTTCCTCATGTGCGTTATCAACTTGTATACATGAGTAATGGCAACGCCCGTGCCATTCGGGAGCAATTAAAAAATACGCAATAAAAACAGCTAGATAGAAATTTTTGCCCAGAAAGAGGACATTTTCAGGGCGCACCATCGATGTGCGGGCGCACCAGAAAAAGGCCAGGAAACGGGAGATTTTCAGGCTTCAGGGTATGGGAAAGGCGTCGGTTGCCAGCTTGTATACTAGATAAGTCACTGTTTTGTATTGGTATTGGTGAAAGCTGGAACGACAGATGCAGTGGGAGCAGAGCGTTTATCCAAAGCGAATGGCACGAACCAACCCGTAAAAAAGGACGCACAACATGACTATTAGAAAACACGTGAAACTTGGCCTCTCAGCGCTGGCCCTCTCTGTCTCCCTTAATGCAATGGCCGCCGAAGACCCGATCAAGGTCGGTATCCTTCACTCCCTTTCCGGCACCATGGCCATCAGTGAAACGGTCCTGAAAGACACCGTTGAAATGCTCATCGAAAAGCAGAACGCCGAAGGTGGTGTTCTGGGCCGCCAACTGGAAGCGGTGGTGGTTGACCCTGCCTCCAACTGGCCGCTGTTTGCTGAAAAGGCCCGTGAACTGCTGGCCCAGGAAAAAGTCGACGTCATCTTCGGCAACTGGACCTCGGTGTCCCGTAAATCGGTACTGCCGGTAGTGGAAGAGCTGAACGGCCTGCTGTTCTACCCGGTCCAGTACGAAGGTGAGGAGTCTTCCGAGAACGTCTTCTACACCGGCGCCGCGCCCAACCAGCAGGCGATTCCCGCAGTGAACTACCTGATGAACAACATCGGTGTGGAGCGCTGGGTACTGGCCGGTACCGACTACGTCTACCCGCGCACCACCAACAAAATCCTTGAGACCTACCTGATGGACCAGGGCGTGGCCAAGGAAGACATCATGATCAACTACACGCCGTTCGGGCACTCCGACTGGCAGAACATTGTGTCTGACATAAAGCGTTTCGGCTCCGCCGGCAAGAAGACTGCGGTGGTCTCCACCATCAACGGCGACGCCAACGTGCCTTTCTATCGCGAGCTGGGCAACCAGGGCATCTCTGCCTCTGACATTCCGGTTGTCGCCTTCTCTGTGGGTGAACAGGAGCTCTCCGGTATCGACACCGGCCCGCTGGTTGGCCACCTGGCTGCCTGGAACTACTTCATGAGCGTGGACAGCGATGCCAACTACGACTTCATCGACCAGTGGATCGAGCACACCGGTAACGACGAAGCCGTCACCAACGACCCGATGGAAGCCCACTACATCGGCTTCAACATGTACATCGAAGCGGTCAAGAAAGCCGGCACTACGGACGTGGACGCGGTTAAAGACGCCATCATCGGTGTAACCGTGCCCAACCTCACCGGTGGCTACGCCGCCATGATGCCCAACCACCACATCACCAAGCCGGTGCTGATTGGCGAAATCCAGGACAACGGCCAGTTCTCCGTGGTCTGGGAAACTCCGTCCACCGTGGCTGGCGATGCCTGGTCTGACTACCTGCCCGGTTCACGGGACATGGTCGCCGACTGGCGCAAGCCGCTGTTCTGCGGAACCTTCAACACCAAAACCGGCAGTTGCGGTGCTTCCGCCGGGCAAATGGCGGCTGCGGCTGAGTAAGGCATAGCACTAGACATAGCAATACAGGCAGACCCCGGGGGTGGCCATGCTGCCCCCGGTTCTCGCCCCGCAACCCGCTTTCAACAGACAGGACACACTCATGAGCATCATTCGATCGCTCACATTGCTGCTTATTGCCCTGGTTTCCGTGTTGTCGCTCCCCGCAGCCGCACAGGAAGACGATCCTGGCAGGCAACTGCTGATCGACCTTGCCGAAGCGCCAGCCAGCAACGTGGAAGAGGCCATTAACGCCATCGTCAGCAGCGGTGATCCAAGAGCTCGGGGCTGGCTCGAAGCCTACGGAAATAACCGCCTGAGCCGGGTAAAAAACACCGGCCAGGTTGTTGTCGTTTTGAACAACCGGGGCCGGGACTGGGAAATCGCCAACCCGCTGACCGGAGAGAACATGGGCGACATGTCCCGCCGCGAGCTGGACAGGGTCGCCATCAACAACGCCATACGGGGCCAGCTTGAGGGCATACTTGCCATGCTGGACCTGAGCGCCACAGACCCGGACGTGCGTGAAGCTTCCGCACAGGACATGATGGGCAAAGTGAACGCCTCGCTGGTCGAGCCGCTGGAAGCGCGGCTGGAACTGGAAGAGAGCGCCCGCGTGCGCAACCGCATTGAAGAAGCCCTGGCCATTTACCGGGTGGGCGAGGGCAACCTGGAGGGCGTCGACGTACTGGCCGGCAGCCTGCACCCCCGTGCCCGCGCCGCCCTGAACGACGCTGTCCGGGGCGATGACCCGGCACTGGCCACAAAGGCCCAGCAGGCGCTGGGCACCATCGAACAGAAACTCAAACTCAACCGCGCCGCAGAGACCCTGTATTTCGGCCTCAGCCTCGGCTCGGTTCTGGTACTGGCCGCCATCGGCCTGGCCATCACTTTTGGTGTGATGGGCGTGATCAACATGGCCCACGGCGAACTGATCATGCTGGGCGCCTATACCACCTGGGGCATGCAGCAACTGCTGCCAGGCCAGCCCGGCCTGGCGCTGATTCTCTCGATTCCCGCCGGCTTCCTGGTGGCCGCCACCGCCGGCATCATCATCGAGCGCAGCGTCATCCAGTTCCTCAAGGGTCGCCCTTTGGAAACCCTGCTGGCCACCTTCGGCATCAGCCTCATCCTGCAGCAACTGGTGCGCACCGTGATCTCGCCCCAGAACCGCACCGTGGTCACGCCGGAGTGGATGAGTGGCTCGCTGGTGATCAACGACGCCCTGTCGCTGACGCTCAATCGCCTGTACGTACTGGCCTTCGCGCTGATCGTCTTCGCCGCGCTGATGATGATCATGCGCAGAACCCGTCTCGGCCTGGAAGTGCGCGCTGTCACCCAGAACCGCAACATGGCCCGCTCCATGGGCATCCGCGCCACGCGGGTGGACATCATGACCTTCGCCCTCGGCTCCGGCGTTGCCGGCCTGGCCGGTGTGGCGCTTTCCCAGCTCACCAACGTGGGCCCCAACCTGGGCCAGAACTACATCATCGACTCCTTCATGGTGGTGGTGTTTGGTGGCGTGGGCAACCTGTGGGGCACGCTCATTGCCGGGCTGTCGCTGGGCACCATCAACCAGTTGCTTGAACCCTGGGCCGGTGCCGTACTCGCGAAGATCATCGTGCTGGTCTTCATTATCCTGTTCATCCAGAAACGCCCGCGCGGACTCTTCCCGCAAAAGGGCCGTGCAGCGGAGGGTTGATCTGATATGTGGCTGACACGACCTTTTCAGGAACGTTCGACCCAGCTTTTCCTGGGCATTCTCTCCATCGCCATGATTGTGGTGGTGGTACTGCACCTGGCCACGCCGGAGGGCAGCGCGCTGCATGTCAGCAGCTACACCGTCACCCTGCTGGGCAAATACCTGTGCTACGCACTGCTGGCGGTGGCGGTGGACCTGGTGTGGGGTTATCTCGGTATCCTCAGCCTGGGCCATGGCGCCTTCTTTGCCCTCGGCGGCTACGCCATGGGCATGTACCTGATGCGCCAGATCGGCGATCGCGGCACCTACGGCGATCCCATCCTGCCGGACTTCATGGTGTTCCTGAACTGGCAGGAACTGCCCTGGTACTGGCTGGGTTTCGACATGGCCTGGTTCGCCTTCATCATGGTGCTGCTGGCGCCGGGCCTGCTTGCGCTGGTGTTCGGTTTCCTCGCGTTCCGCTCGCGGGTGACCGGGGTATACCTCTCCATCATCACCCAGGCGCTGACCTTTGCATTGATGCTGGCCTTTTTCCGCAACGAAATGGGCTTTGGCGGCAATAACGGCCTGACCGACTTCCGCGACCTCCTGGGCTTCAACCTGCGCACCGACGCCACCCGCCTGGGGCTGTTCATTGCCACCGGTGTGGCGCTGGCCATCGGCTACGTGATTTGCCGCGCCATCGTGGCCAGCAAGCTCGGCCGGGTCAGCATCGCCTGCCGCGACGCCGAAGCCCGCGCCCGTTTCCTGGGTTACCGGGTGGACCGGGTGCAGCTGTTCGTGTTCGTAGTCTCCGCCATGCTGGCGGGTGTGGCCGGGGCGCTGTACGTGCCGCAAGTGGGCATCATCAACCCCAGCGAGTTCTCGCCGCTGTTCTCCATTGAAATCGTGGTGTGGGTGGCCCTGGGAGGCCGCGCAACCCTCTACGGCGCGGTGATCGGTGCCATCCTGGTGAACTACGCCAAAACCGTGTTCACCGGCGTCATGCCAGACGCCTGGCTGTTCGCCCTCGGTGGCCTGTTCGTACTGGTGACCGTGTTTCTGCCCAAGGGCATCGCCGGCCTGCTGGCCAGCCGCCGTAAAGGCAAGGATGACGACTCCGGAACCGACGACCCAGACACAGCCACCACCCGGGAGGCGACGGCATGAGCATTATCCAGGAGCTATCCAATCGCGATCGCGTCTTCGAATTCCTGACCCCGGTGGCGTCCCCGGTGGACGTTCGCCACGGGCCGATCCTGTACCTGGAAGACGTCAACGTGAGCTTCGACGGCTTCAGGGCCATCAACAACCTCAACCTCACCATCGACGACGGCGAACTGCGCTGCATCATCGGGCCCAACGGCGCCGGTAAGACCACCATGATGGACATCATCACCGGCAAAACCGCCCCGGACACCGGCTCGGTCTGGTTCGGCAGCCGCCACAACCTGCTGACCATGAACGAACCGGAAATCGCCAGCCTCGGCATCGGCCGCAAGTTCCAGAAGCCCACCGTGTTCGAGGCCCTGACCGTGTTCGAAAACCTCGAACTGGCCATGGCCACCGACAAGCGGGTGATTCCCACCCTGCGGGCAGTGATGAAAGCCGAATACCGCGACCGGATTGACGAAGTGCTGGAGACCATCGGCTTGGAAAACCTGCGGGACCAGTTGGCCGGCATCCTCTCCCATGGCCAGAAACAGTGGCTGGAAATCGGCATGCTGCTGATGCAGAAACCGCGCCTGCTGCTGGTGGACGAACCCGTGGCCGGCATGACCGAACAGGAAATGGAACGCACCGCCGAGTTGCTCACCAGCCTGGCCGGTAAACAGTCCGTTGTGGTGGTGGAACACGACATGGGCTTCGTGCGCTC
Organism: Marinobacter iranensis; assembly: GCF_029207565.1. Lineage (GTDB taxonomy): Bacteria > Pseudomonadota > Gammaproteobacteria > Pseudomonadales > Oleiphilaceae > Marinobacter > Marinobacter iranensis. The sequence goes on from NZ_JANCMW010000002.1 coordinate 681,013, forward strand.
CATCGCCCGCAAGGTGACGGTATTGCACCAGGGCAGCGTGCTGGCGGAAGGCAGCATGGACCAGGTCTCCAACGACCCGGAAGTGATCAAGGTGTATCTCGGGGAGGAGGCGTAATGCTCAGGATCGAAAAGCTGAACCAGTTCTACGGCGAAAGCCACACGCTCTGGGATCTGGACCTGGACGTACCCAAAGGCCAGTGCACCTGCGTGATGGGCCGCAACGGCGTGGGCAAAACCACCCTGATGAAATGCGTGATGGGCGAGGAAACCACCAGTAACGGCAGCATCCTGTTTGATGGCAGCACCGAGCTGACCAAACAGAAACTGGAAGAACGCTCCCGCCTGGGCATCGGTTACGTGCCCCAGGGCCGGCAGATATTCCCGCTGCTGACCGTGGAGGAAAACCTGCGCACCGGCCTGGCCGTGCGCAAGGACGGCAGCAAGAAAATCCCCGAGCGCATCTACGAGCTGTTCCCCGTGCTCAAGGAAATGAAAAACCGCCGCGGCGGCGACCTGTCCGGTGGCCAGCAGCAACAGCTCGCCATCGGCCGCGCCCTGGTGATCGAGCCCCGGCTGCTGATCCTCGACGAACCCGGCGAAGGCATCCAGCCCAACATCGTCGCCCAGATCGGCGAAGTCATCCGCCGGCTGATCGAGGAAGACGGCCTGACGGTGTTGCTGGTGGAGCAGAAACTCCCCTTCGCTCGCAAATACGCCGACCGCTTCGCCATCATGGACCGAGGCCGCCGCGTGGCAGAGGGGGAAATTGCCGAACTGTCTGACGAACTCATCAAGAAACACCTGACCGTATGACAGCCTACGAATCCATCGCCATCAACGCCGCCCCTCAGGCCTACAACTCCGGGGCCCACGACTCCGGCCACCGCTTCGACGCGGCCCGGCGCTGGGCTGCCACCCTGGACTTGGCCTTCGAAGCCAGGCAGGAACAGGGCGCGCAAATCACCCGCATGACCCGCACCCGGTTCAAGGGGCCATTACGGGTGCAGCGCCCGTTCTACCCGGAAGGCAAAACCGGCTGCTGCCACGTGTACCTGCTGCACCCACCCGGCGGCCTGGTCAGCGGCGACGCCCTGAACATCAATGTGTCGGTTGGCAGCGGCGCCCACACCCTGGTGACCACACCGGCCGCGGCCAAACTCTACAAAGCCGATAGCAACGGCGTCGCCTGGGCGCAGCATACAAACCTGAAAGTAGCCAATGGCGGCATCCTGGAATACCTGCCCCAGGAAACCCTCGGCTTCAACGGCTCCCGGGGCGAACAGAGCACCACCATCGAACTGGAAACCGGCGCCAAATGCCTGGGCTGGGAAATCCTCGCCCTCGGCCGCCCGGCCAGCAACCTGCCCTTCGTCACCGGCCACATGGAGCAACGCTTCACCCTGACCATGAACGACAAGCCCCTATGGCTGGAACGCCAACTCCTGGACCCCACCCACGCCCGCTTCCAGGGCAAATGGGGCCAGGGCGGCGCCACCGTTCAGGCCACCTTATGGGCAGTCGGCCTGGAAGACGAAGCCGGCGCCATAGAAGCCATCCGCGAGCAACTACCAGCCTCTGCCCACTGGGCCATCACCCGCCGGCGCGGCGTGGTGTTATTGCGGTACCTGGGCAATGAACGTAACGAAGCCTGGGCGATTTGCCAGCAGGCTTGGGAGTTACTGCGGCCTTTACTGATTGGTCAGCCTGCGGTGGTGCCTCGGATATGGCTGACCTGAGCTTGTGTGCGGGAACAGGGCGGGTGGGTCCGTTCGGGGCACGCTGTAAATCCGTCCATGGACGCTTGAGAAAAACATCCATGTTTTTCACATCCCCGAACGGACCCACCCGCCCTGTTCAGCAGACATTCGAGATAACGCACCAACTCGATGGAAACAAACCGTAGGTCGGATTAGCGAAGCGTAATCCGACAAACAAACTCAGAATTCAGACAAGCCAGGAGGGAAGCACCTTCCCTCCTGCCGAAGAACTCCAAAATACGAGGAGAACAAAAAATGGAACTAACCCCAAGAGACAAAGACAAACTGCTCCTCTTCACAGCAGCCCTGTTAGCCGAACGCCGCAAGGCCAAAGGCCTGAAACTCAACTACCCCGAGGCCGTCGCCCTAATCAGCGCCGAAATCATGGAAGGCGCCCGCGAAGGCCGCACCGTGGCTGAAATGATGACCGCCGGCACCGAAATCCTCACCCGCGACGACGTCATGGAAGGCGTGGCCGAAATGGTCGACGAAGTCCAGGTAGAAGCCACCTTCCCCGACGGCACCAAACTCGTCACCGTCCACAACCCGATTGTCTAAGGAGTTGGCCATGATCCCCGGAGAATACGACCTCAAAGACGGCGACATCGAACTCTGCGAAGGCCGCCAACGCATCACCATCGAAGTCGGCAACACCGGCGACCGCCCGATCCAGGTGGGTTCCCACTACCACTTCGCCGAAACCAACCCCGCACTGGACTTCGACCGGGCTAAAGCCAGGGGCTACCGCCTCGACGTCGCCGCTGGCACCGCCATCCGCTTCGAACCCGGCCAAACGCGAGAAGTGACCCTTATCCCATTCGCCGGCAACCGAGAAATTTACGGTTTCCGCCAGGAAGTCATGGGCAAGTTGGAGGCTAAACAATGAAAATAACAAGGCAGGCTTATGCCGACATGTACGGCCCCACCACCGGCGACCGCGTAAGGCTAGGCGACACCGAACTGTGGATCCAGGTCGAAAGCGACGCCACCCACTACGGCGACGAAGTCAAATTCGGCGGCGGCAAAGTCATCAGAGACGGCATGGGCCAAAGCCAACGCGCCGACGACACCGTCATGGACACCGTCATCACCAACGCCCTGATACTCGACTGGTGGGGCATCGTCAAAGCCGACGTCGGCCTCCAAAACGGCAGGATCGCCGCCATCGGCAAAGCCGGCAACCCCGACACCCAGCCAGACGTAACCATCGTCATCGGCCCCGGCACCGAAATCATCGCCGGCGAAGGCAAAATCCTCACCGCTGGCGGCCTCGACGCCCACATCCACTTTATCTGCCCCCAGCTCATCGAAGAAGCCCTCATGAGCGGCATCACCACCATGCTCGGCGGCGGCACCGGCCCGGCCACAGGCAGCAACGCCACCACCTGCACCCCCGGCCCCTGGCACATCGGCAAAATGCTCCAGGCCGTCGACGACATGCCCATGAACATCGGCTTCCTCGGCAAAGGCAACGCCAGCCTGCCGGAAGCCCTGGAACTGCAACTCAAAGCCGGCGCCATGGGCCTCAAACTCCACGAAGACTGGGGCACCACACCCGCCTCCATCGACAACTGCCTGACCGTTGCGGACAAGTTCGACGTCCAGATCGCCATCCACACCGACACCCTCAATGAATCCGGCTTCGTGGAAGACACCCTCGCCGCCTTCAAGGGCCGGTGCATCCACACCTACCACACCGAAGGCGCCGGCGGCGGCCATGCCCCCGACATCATCACCGCCTGCTCCAAAGACTACGTACTGCCGTCCTCCACCAACCCCACACGGCCGTACACCGTCAACACCATCGACGAACACCTCGACATGCTGATGGTCTGCCACCACCTGGACCCCAACATCCCGGAAGACGTGGCCTTCGCCGACTCCCGCATCCGCCGCGAGACCATCGCCGCCGAAGACATCCTCCAGGACATGGGCGTGATCAGCATGATCGCCTCCGACTCCCAGGCCATGGGCCGGGTCGGGGAAGTGGTGTGCCGCACCTGGCAGACCGCCCACAAAATGAAAGTCCAGCGCGGCCTGCTGCCGGAAGACGAACAACTGGGCGCCGACAACCTGCGCGCCAAACGCTACATCGCCAAATACACCATCAACCCCGCCATCACCCACGGCATTGCTCACGAAGTGGGTTCCGTGGAAGTGGGCAAGCTGGCGGACCTGGTGCTGTGGGACCCGGCCTTCTTTGGCGTAAAGCCCGCGCTCATCCTCAAAGGTGGCATGATTGCAGCCGCCCCCATGGGCGACCCCAACGCCTCCATCCCCACGCCGCAACCGGTGCATTATCGAATGATGTTCGGCGCTCTCGGGCGCGCGGCCAGCGCTACTCGTTTGAGCTTTGTCAGCCAGGCCGCACTGGACGCGGGCATTGGCAAAGAACTGGGGCTGAACAGCACCCTCTCCGCCTGCAAAAACGTACGCGGTGTTCGCAAGGGCGACCTCAAACTCAACGTCGCCTGCCCGCACCTGACGGTGGACCCGCAAACCTACGAAGTACACGCCGATGGCGAACTGCTCACCTGCGAGCCCGCCACCGAACTGCCACTGGCGCAGCTGTATCACCTTTTTTAATCAATACAGCTCAAGGCTGTTTTAAGGACAGCTTCGCGACCTGAGGAGACGAACATGCTTGAACTGACACAACGGGTAGACGCGGTGGAATCCAGCGAAATCCACGACCACCTCACACTGCCCTTCGAACTGCGCATGCGCGGCCGCCTGCGCGCCAAAACCGACACCGGCTACGACGTCGGCCTGTTCCTGGACCGCGGCCCGGTACTGCGGGATGGTGCCTGCCTGCAGGCTGAAAGCGGCGAAATCATCCGCATACGCGCCGCCGACGAACCCGTTGTCACCGCCCGAATCGAACCCGGCCTGCCCCTGGCAAGACTGTGCTACCACCTCGGCAACCGCCACGTCTCCCTTGCAATCGGCACCGAAGACACCGCTACCGATGGAAAAACAGGCTGGGTACGCTTCCCACCAGACCACGTACTGGAAGAACTGGCCGAACGCCTGGGCGCGACCCTGATTCACCACCAGGCCCCCTTCGACCCCGAACCGGGCGCCTACGCACAGGCAGGGCAGGGGCATTCGCATAGCGACTCGCACAGCGAATCCCATAGCCATTCCCACAGCCACGCGCACCACAAGGGCCACGGACATGCCAGCTGACATGCCCCAGACCCAGGTAGACGACCTCGCCCTGCTGGGCCTGATGCAACTGGTCAGCCCCGCACTGCCGATTGGCGCCTTTGCCTGGTCCCAGGGCCTGGAAAGCGCCTTCGAACTGGGCTGGGTGAACAACGAACAGCAACTGGGCGACTGGCTGGAAGGCGTACTGGAAGACGGCCTGACCCGCTGCGAACTCCCCCTGCTGGCCCGCCTGCAACGTGCCTGGGCTGAACAGGACCAAACCGCCCTGGCGGACTGGAACGCCTGGCTACACGCCACAAGGGAAACCGCCGAACTCAGCGACGAAGACCTGCGCCTGGGCGCCGCACTCGTCCGCCTGCTGGGCAGCCTTGAACTGCTGCCCCCGGCAGACCTGATGCCCGAAGAACCCGGCTACGTCACCCTATTCGCCTGGGGCGCCACCCTGCGAAAGGTACCGGTTCGTCAAACATTACTCGGCTTCGCCTGGGCCTGGCTGGAAAACCAACTGGCCGTCGCCTGCAAAGCCATGCCCCTGGGCCACACCGCCGCCCAACGGCTGACCGAACAGCTGCGGCCAAAGTTGGTGGAAGCGGTGGACGCGGCATTGCAGATGAACGATGACGAATTGGGCCCGATCATCCCGGGCCTCGCGCTTGGTAGTGCCCAACACGAAACACAGTATTCACGGTTATTCAGAAGCTAAGGAGATAAAACAATGACACATTGCCTGAGAATTGGAGTTGGTGGCCCGGTAGGTTCCGGTAAAACAGCGCTGCTGCGCCAACTGTGCAAAGCCCTGAAAGACCACTACGACATAGCCGTCGTCACCAACGACATCTACACCAGAGAGGATGCCGACTTCCTCCTGAAACACGATGCCCTCCCAGCCGACCGCATCCTCGGCGTGGAAACCGGCGGTTGCCCCCACACAGCCATACGCGAAGACGCCTCCATGAACCTCGCAGCCATCGACGACCTGCAAAGCCGACACCCCAACCTGGAACTGGTACTGGTCGAATCCGGCGGCGACAACCTTTCCGCCACCTTCAGCCCCGAACTGTCGGACCTGACCCTCTACGTCATCGACGTATCCGCCGGCGACAAAATCCCCCGCAAAGGCGGCCCCGGCATCACCAAATCCGACCTGCTGATCATCAACAAAATCGACATCGCCGAACAGGTACACGCCTCCCTGGAGGTAATGGACCGCGACAGCAAAAAAATGCGCGGCGAACGCCCCTTCGTATTCACCAACCTGTACGACGGAGTAGGGCTGGAAACCATCATCAGCTTCATCCTCGAGCGCGGCATGCTGCCGGAACGGCGCCGGAACAAAGTGGCCGAAACCGCCTGATACCGAACCACAAACACCGAATTCAGCAACACAAGGAAAAACACCATGAAACAGACCACCAAACTCCTCATGGCCGCAGGCCTGCTACTCGCCGCCACCACCGCAGCCGCCCACACCGGCCACGGCACCCACGCCGAAAGCGGTTTCCTCAGAGGCCTGCTGCATCCCATGCTGGGCCTGGACCACCTGCTGGCCATGGCCGCCATTGGCTTCTGGAGCGTGCGCCAGAGCAGCACCATGAAGCAGATTACGCCGCTGTTTGTGATTGGCGGGATGGTGCTGGGCGCAGGCATTGCCTGGGGTGGAATGAGTTTGCCCGGCGTTGAAACCGGCATCTCCCTGTCCGTGATACTGGCGGGTATTCTGATTGCGACCATGGCCAAGCTGCCGACCGCCGTGGGTGGTTCACTGGTTGCGGCGTTTATGGTGTTTCATGGGTTTGCTCATGGGGCTGAGATGCCGGCTGGGGCGACGCTCGCTGCTTATCTGACGGGGTTCTCCATCGCGACCTTGGTGCTGACGTCTGTTGGGCGTGGTCTAGGGGCTGTAATGATGAAAGCGGATAGTCGATTTGGCCAAACACTGGGTGGTGTGGTTGCGGCTACGGGGGCATTTCTGGCTGCTGCGTAAGATCGCTAGCCGCGCTGGTGGTTGAGCCCAGGCTGCTGATTCTGGACGAGCCTGGGGAAGCGCATAGACTGTTCATCCATGCAAATGAAACTCTCAGTATTTCGGAATTCCTGTGCATTTATTAACAGCTTAGGCTGTTGTTAAAAGGATGCAACAGGAGTGGCAGGTTATGAATGTGTTGATTGTGCTGGCTCATCCTGAGCGGGCCTCGTTCAATGGTGGACTGGCGGATGTCGCGGCAAAGCGCTTCCAGTCGGCGGGCCATGTGGTCGAACTCGACGACCTTTACCGGGAGGGCTTTGATCCGGTTGAACGCGCGACCAATTATGTGGACCGGGTTGACGAGAACTACTTCGCGCCTTTGACCGAGCAGCGGGCACACTATGATCGTGGGCGACTGCCCTCAGACGTTCAGCGTGAAATTGCCCGGCTGGAATGGGCAGATCTCGTCATTTTCCAGTTTCCTCTGTGGTGGCATGCGCAACCTGCAATCCTCAAGGGCTGGTTCGACCGGGTGTTGGTCTACGGGGGGATCTATTCCGGAAGCCAGAGGTACGATCGTGGCCATTTCAGCGGCAAAAAGGCAGTGTGCTCCGTAACCGCCGGCTCCCCGGAACAAGCGTTCATGCCCTTCGGTCGGGCGGGCAATATGGTGGAGTGGTTGTGGCCAATGCACTCCTCCCTTTATTACGTTGGGTTTGATGTTCTGGCGCCCCAGGTGAGCTATGGCGTTCAGGGCGGAGGTATTCAGTACCAGCAGGAGGGCGCCTTCAGGGCGCAGCTTGAACAGCAGAAAGCAGAGTGGGCGCAGCGGCTGTCCGCTCTGGGTGATGAATCTCCGATTCCGTTTACCGGCTGGGAGGATTGGAATGAAGCCGGAGTTCTCAAACAGGCTCATCCGATGAGGTGGCGTCCCTAGGGTAAACAAAAAAAACCGGGACAGATGGCAGTAATAAAATCTCCGAGCGGGTGTATGAGCCGTTCTCCGGTGCTGAAGGAAATGAAAAACCGCAGAGGCGGCGATCTTTCCGGTGGGCAGCAACAGCAACTGGCCACTGGCCGGGCGCTGGTGATTGAGCCAGGCTGCTGATTCGGCCGGGCGCTGGTGATTGAGCTAGGCTGCTGATTCTGGATGAGCCGGTGAGGGGATTCAGCCGACTATTGGGGCGCAGACGTGGGAGGTTATTCGCAGGCTGATCGAAGAGGGTGGACGGACGGTGTTACTGGCGGAACAGAAGTTGCCGTTTGTGCGGAAGTATGCATATAGGTTCGCGGTTCTTGACCGGGGAAGGCGGGTCGCTAAGGGTTAGATCAATGAGTTAACTGATGATCTTATTAGAAAATATCTGACTGTATGATTACCTAGTGTTCCGTCCGGGTAATTCCTTATCGTAAATGTGCTATAATTCGAGCTGTTATTCACGAGTTTGGAGACTCTG
>NZ_JANCMW010000297.1 GCF_029207565.1 Marinobacter iranensis
CCCATGAATCTTGCCGAATATGCGAACCATGATGCCACCGGCCTTGCCGGGCTCGTCCAGCGCGGCGAGGTGACTGCGGCCGAGCTTGCGGCGCTCGCCCGGCAGGCCTTCGAGAAGGTGGATCCGGCCATCAATGCCGTGGTCGAGTTCTATGCGGATGCCGAAACCCTGCCAGGCCCCGATGAAGGCGCCTTTGCCGGTGTGCCTTTCCTGCGCAAGGATATCGGCGCGACCGAGAAAGGCCGCCTGCAGGAAT
>NZ_JANCMW010000298.1 GCF_029207565.1 Marinobacter iranensis
TGGAGGTCAGCGTCGGCGGCGCGTGCTCGGGTCGGAGCACCGCCATCGGGTGTGGGTCGAAGGTGACCGCGACCACCGTGTCGACGTCGAGGCGCTCGGCGGTCTCACGGGCCTCGCGCAGCACGTGGGCGTGGCCCAGGTGCACGCCGTCGAAGTTGCCGATGCTGACCACCGTGCGGCCGAGGTCGGCCGGCACGTCGTCGACGTCTCGCCAGATCTGCACGGCGGCAGCCTACTGGCGCCCGACGCACGGTC
>NZ_JANCMW010000299.1 GCF_029207565.1 Marinobacter iranensis
CCATGGTGGCCGTGCGCGACCGCGTGGTGAACGCCTATTCCGACATCATGCGGATGCAGATCTAGGCGCGATGCTGCCGTCGCAGGTCCTCGCACTGGCGCAGAGCGCGCTGATGCTGGTGCTCACCATCGCGGGTCCGCTGCTGCTGACCTCGCTGATCGTGGGCACCGTCATCGGCCTGCTCCAGGCGCTGACGCAGATCCAGGAAACCACGCTCACCTTCGTCCCCAAGCTGCTCGCCATGGGGCTGGTGCT
>NZ_JANCMW010000300.1 GCF_029207565.1 Marinobacter iranensis
CGCGGTGTTGCTGCCGACCATGGCGTCGGCGCAGGTGAGCACCGCCAGCGTGCGCGGCCAGGTGATCGGCGCCGACGGCAAGGGCGCGGCCGGCGCGCAGGTGACCGCGCGCAGCACCGCCACCAACCAGACCTGGCGCGCGACCGGCGATGCGAATGGCGGCTACACGCTCACCGGCCTGCGCCCGGGCGAATATGAAGTGACCGCCACGGCGGGCGCCGAGACCACGAGCCAGCTGGTGGTGGTTGCCGTCGG
>NZ_JANCMW010000301.1 GCF_029207565.1 Marinobacter iranensis
ATGAAAGGCTCGGGGAAGACTTGTATAAGGAAGTTGAATGTAGTTGGTCTCCATCCATTTCGGCTCAAGCCATCTTGAATAACTAAATCCGGCTATTGGAGCGGCCAGCAATCCCGCAAGCCACCTTGTACTTAATTTCAAGAACGTGCTACGGCTAATCGGTCGGTTCGGATCCAAACGAAGGGCCCCCTTTGCTAGCTTGTATTATAACACGGGCGGTATAAAGAACAAACGGAGGCCATATAGGCCGTATTT
>NZ_JANCMW010000302.1 GCF_029207565.1 Marinobacter iranensis
TGGGGATTTGCGTCGGCATGCATTTGCTCGCCGACGGGAGCGAGGAGGGCCAGCTGCCTGGCCTGGGCTGGATTCCCGGCCGCGTTCGCAAGATCGACACCAGCCTGCTCAGCGCTGCGCCCAAGCTGCCCCATATGGGTTGGAACGATATCGCGATCGCGCCGCGAGCCTCGTTGTTCGATCGGGTCGATGCGTCGAGGGGCTTCTACTTCCTGCATAGCTATTATCTGGACGCGCAGGATCCGGCCCATGTGG
>NZ_JANCMW010000303.1 GCF_029207565.1 Marinobacter iranensis
TCGAGGATCTCGCCCACCGCCGTGACGAGGAGTCCGGTGCGCTCGCGCACCGTGGCCGCGAACGGCACCTGGTAGCCGGGACCGGTCGTGATGCGCTGGTGCGCGACGAGGCCGCCGGTGGAGATGTCGATGACGCTCGCGCCCCGCTCACCGACCCACGCGGCGACCGTCGCCGTCTCTTCGACGCCCCAGCCGCCGTCGGCCCAGTCGGTGGCCGAGAACCGGACGGCGATCACCCGGCTCGGTGCGGCCTCG
>NZ_JANCMW010000304.1 GCF_029207565.1 Marinobacter iranensis
GTCGTGCCCTGAGGACGCAGATCGAACCCGTGCCCGCCGCGCTCGTACAGATGCAGCTCTGCGGCTGCTCCGGCTCGTCGCCAAGCCGAATAGAGCAATATGGGATCGTTCGGCTGATACTCATCGTCGGCAGCGCCGGCGATGAACGCCGGGGGCGCATCTGCTGGGACAGGGGTGCGCAAACCGCCATAGATCAGCCCGACGAAGTCAGGGCGCGACGGCTTCGCGCCGATCGCTAGATCGGCCGCGAGATAG
>NZ_JANCMW010000305.1 GCF_029207565.1 Marinobacter iranensis
GGTGTGCCTGGCCGAGGACCCGCGGCACGATGCGGAAGCTCACCGGTGCCTGGTAGTTGCGCCGTTCACTCGTCCCGCCTGCAAGAAGTGTGCGCAGGCCACGCAAAGCCGCTGCTTCATGCTCGTCGCCCCAGAGTGTTTCGAGCGCTGCGTCATAATGCTCGAGCGGCGCCCGGAACGCTTCGATTGAAAGGGCAAAGACCTGCTCGACCCGTCGCAGGCGTCGCCTGGCGGCAAGCGCACTGTCGGCAAGG
>NZ_JANCMW010000306.1 GCF_029207565.1 Marinobacter iranensis
AGCCCCACCCATCAGCAGGATCGACAACAACCTCCCTGAACAGCACACCTAGTCGGTGTCGATGCAGGCGCGGGGTTCGTGGGCGTGCGGGCGGCACCGTTGGAAGACGCCGTACTCCCGGCTGGCGAGCTGTGGGAGGCGACCGTCGCTACCCCGATTGACTAGCGTTGCTGGCCGTCTTGTGCTGACGGCTGGGTGGAGTTGAGGTTCTCGTGAGATCGGACACCGCTCATCAGGGATCGGCGCCAGCTCGT
>NZ_JANCMW010000030.1 GCF_029207565.1 Marinobacter iranensis
AATTCATCCATGAGTACAAATTATCCCTTTTTTACTCACTCCGCAAGATCTGGAAGGACGCTGTAGCTGCTAACGCCCAAGCGCACCGGTGACTTTGACGTAGCGAAGCGGAGACAAAGGCATCCGAGTGACGCGCCTGGTTAGCTGTTCCCAAGCATGTACGCCCGAAGCTGCCGCTCCTCTCGCATGACATAGAGAATGAGAACTCGCTTCTCATCCTCACGATAAAAAATGCGGCACGGTGGAACCACTACCTCCCTGTATACCGAATTAGGGAGCTCCGTAGGAATCCGTCCGGACTGGGGAAAATCTTCCAAACGTTCGGTCTTATCGAAAACCTCCTGGACCAGATGACTTGCGGCAGCAGGATTATCCAGAGCAATGTACTCAGCGATGGCATCCAGTTCTTGAAGGGCAGGCTCGGTCCAGATTACTTCAGCCATTTACTCATTTTCTCCCTGGCCTCACTTTGGCTGTACGTTCTTCCCTCAAGTACAGCACGCTCTCCCCGTGAGAGCCCCTCAAGCAGCTCAAGTCGGCGCTGCATAAACTCGTAATCCTGCACATCGACAAGGTATGCGGATGGCTGACCATGCTCCGTGATCAGTATCGGCTCTTTAGACAAGTGCAGATCTGCCAGAATCTTTGTGGCCTGGCGCTTGAGGTTCGTAACAAGCTCAACTTTCATGGGCTAACCCTGAATCAGACTAATAGTGACACTATAGTATCACTATTCAGGTGTGGCAATCACAGCTAACGCCAGCCAGCACGCGCGGCTACGGAATGGAGGCGAAGCCGCAATGCAGTAGGCGTCGCCGTGCCTGGCCTTGTTAGGGCCTTTGAATCGGGATAGCATAATCGTATCGCCATTCGCGGAGGCATCATGACTACCGAAACATTAGACCACCTACGCTCCCAGATTTCGACTCTCTCCGAGTCGGAGCGTGCAGCGCTGGCTCGGGAGTTAATAATGAGCCTGGACGGCCCCCATGACGACTCGGTCGAGCAGGCCTGGAACGATGAAATTGTTCGCCGTGTATCCAAAGTCAAAAGCGGAAAAGCCACGCTGCTCAGCCGTGAAGAATTTCGATCAAAGATGAGAGCGAGGCTAGGCCAGTAACAGTGCGAACGGCAAGGATACTGGAAGAGGCCTCGCAGGAAGCTATAGAGGCAGCAGCATGGTATGAATATGAGCAAGCTGGACTCGGGGCCGAGTTTTTTGCTGCTGTTGATGCTGCCATCGACGTTATTGAAGAAAACTTCATCCCCTTATCAACTCTCCCCGAAGAAGCCGGTGATACCGGTGTAAGGCGCCTGATTCTGGAGCGCTTCCCATACGATATAGTCGCCATTGAACTGCCAGAAGAAGCTGTAGTCATTGCCGTTGCTCACCACTCCCGAAAACCTGGCTATTGGCTGGGGCGCAGTAAGCCCTAACGCCCGCCATCACCGGTGACAGAACCGCAGCGAAGCGGAGGTTTTGGCATCCGGTGCATGGCATGGTTATGTGCTGATTCAGGCTGCAACAAGCTTCTTCACGTTGAGCTCTTTGCGATGTTGTTCAGCATGCCAGAGTTCATATTGGGACTGCTGATTCAGCCAGCTTTCTGCCGAAGTATCGAAAGCAATAGAGAGCCGGACCGCCATTTCGGGACTGATACCGGCCTTGCCATTCAACACGGCACTCAGCGTTTTGCGGCTAACGCCCAATGCCTCTGCCGCCGCCGTGACAGTGAGGCCAAGGGGCTCAAGACAAAGCTCTCGCAGTACTTCACCCGGGTGCGGAGGGTTGTGCATTAACATTGGCGGTACCTCAGTGATAATCCTCGTAGTTCACAATCTCGGCATCTCCGTCTTCGAACCGGAAGGTTACTCGCCAGTTACCACTGACTGTCACTGACCAGATTCCGGCCCGATTGCCAGAGAGTTCGTGCAAACGAAGACCGGGTAAGTCCATATCTTTGGCATTCGCCGCTGCATTCAATCTACCGAGAATGAGCCGAAGCCTCTTCGCGTGAGCGGCCTGAATCCCTGCAGTGCTGCCGGACTTGAAGAATTTTGCCAAGCCCTTGTGTTTGAAGCTTCGAATCATTCCTTGAATGTACCCTGTAACGTATCAGGTGTCAAAGCGCATAATCGGGATAGGGAGGCACCTCACGATGCCCCTCCTCCCACATCACCGGGCATACGGATCACGTACCACGGCGAT
>NZ_JANCMW010000307.1 GCF_029207565.1 Marinobacter iranensis
TTCCATTTTCCAGAAATTCAGAAAAAGTCTGTTTCGTTAGATGAATGTTTTCCCTCCCCAATCTAGCTGCTTCTTCAGTAGCAAACTTCAACATTTCATCCGAAAAATCTATCAATTCATATGTAGTTGCTTCTTTTGACATCGCTAGATAGCGTCCAGCGCCACCTGCTACATCCACTATTTTCTCAGTTGGTAATGCAGCTTCTTTTTTTAGATATTCAATGACATCTCGGACAATTGTTTTGTCTGATTCT
>NZ_JANCMW010000308.1 GCF_029207565.1 Marinobacter iranensis
GTCAAGGCCGAGCTCATCGCCGCCGTCGAGGCGGAGCAGCTGCCCGCCGGCGCGCCGATCGAGTTCTCCGCCGCCTACAAGTCCGTGACGAAGGTCGTCGTCCGCGGTCGCATCCTCTCCGAGGGTGTCCGCATGGACGGTCGTGGGCTCGCCGACATCCGTCCGCTCGACGCCGAGGTGCAGGTCATCCCGCGCGTCCACGGCTCGGCGATCTTCCAGCGTGGCGAGACCCAGATCCTGGGTGTCACCACCCT
>NZ_JANCMW010000309.1 GCF_029207565.1 Marinobacter iranensis
CGTCGCGCACGAACAGGCGCGCGCCCGAGCGGCCGGACTGCATCGTGGTCACCGCGCGCTCGACCGTCACCGGGCCGGCCGCCGAGCGCAGGGTCAGCGGAGTCCCCTTGCCGATCGCGTCGCGCGGAAGCGTCGCCAGCCGCCCGAGATACGCCCCGGCCGGCAGTGCGGCGCGCGTCACCGCCAGCCCATCCCGGTCATAGCGCAACGCCGCCGGCATGGTGCCGCGGCATTCGGCCGCGATCACGTCGCCG
>NZ_JANCMW010000310.1 GCF_029207565.1 Marinobacter iranensis
AGGGACGTCTGGGGCGCCCTGCCGCCCGCGCCGGTCGTCGTGGCGGTGACGGATGCCGCCGGTCGCCGCGCGGACGCACTGCTCGACCTGCTGGAGCTGCGCGCCGAGGAGCGCCACGGCGGGCTGTTCTTCGGGAGCGTCGACGACGACGTCGTGATCGTGGTCCCGGCATCCGCGTCGTCGATCCTCGACGAGTTCGCCGAACGCTTCGACGCGCGGCTGGGGGTGTCGGAGCCGACGCCCTACGCCGGCTT
>NZ_JANCMW010000311.1 GCF_029207565.1 Marinobacter iranensis
CACGACCGACCTGTACGAGTTCCTCGAGGCGCACGCGCCGGAGTGAGGCCGCCGCCGGGCCGAACGGCGGAGATCCTCGCGACGCGCCGTGGTGCGGCATCCGTTCCGCGGCGTGTCCGACCGGATCTCCGCCGTCGGTGTCACCCCCCGAGCTGCAGCGCCGCCCACAGCTCGGCGCGCCCGGCGAACGACGAGAGGTCGACGCCGAGTACGCGTTCCGCGGCGGCGAGGCGCGTGCGCACGGTGTGGCGGTG
>NZ_JANCMW010000312.1 GCF_029207565.1 Marinobacter iranensis
TAACGGTTACCGAGCTGACCGAAGCCGATCTGATGGAAGGCGACGTCACCGTCGCTGTCGATGCCACGACGGTGAACTACAAGGACGGATTGGCGATCACCGGCAAGGCGCCCGTGGTGCGACGCTGGCCGCTGGTTCCGGGTATCGACTTCGCAGGCACGGTGCTTTCCTCCGACAACCCCGACTGGCGCAAGGGCGATCGCGTGATCCTGAACGGCTGGGGTGTCGGCGAGACCCATTACGGCGCCTATGC
>NZ_JANCMW010000313.1 GCF_029207565.1 Marinobacter iranensis
TTGCTTCCATCAGACGCAACGTCGACGTCGAGCAGCTTAATCGGCGCGCGTTGCTGGATCTTTTCGACGTTCGAGAAGCGCTTGAGACCAAGGCCGCAGAATTTGCCGCACGGCGTGCTACGGCCGAGGATCTGGCGGAGTTGCAGAAACAGCACAAGGCCGTTGAGCGCGAGGTACGGGCGGGCCGTGTCTATTTCCAACAGAACGCTTTGTTCCATAAGGCGATCGCAACGGCAGCTCATAATCCCGTTTT
>NZ_JANCMW010000314.1 GCF_029207565.1 Marinobacter iranensis
AGCCGAATGGCATGGCCAATTTTCGGGAGAAATTCGGCAAGGTACGCGCCGCGCGAAACAGGATTTTTCATCATCGGGACGTAAGCAATAAAATCGAGATTTTCGCTGCGGCTGAAGAGGTTTTGAATTTAATCGGAGTGCACCTAAAGACCTCATATGATGACTGCACCCATCTAGCCATCAGTCCGAACAAATACTCTTACCCCGCCAGGTCAGATCATCATTTCCACCTGCCAATTCGAAGACAGGAATT
>NZ_JANCMW010000315.1 GCF_029207565.1 Marinobacter iranensis
CTGGCCCGCTTCCAGGACCGGCTGGCGGGCAAGCTTTCGGGCGGCATGAAGCAGAAGCTGGGCCTTGCCTGCGCGCTGGTGAAGACGCCCAGGGTGCTGCTGCTCGACGAGCCCGGCGTCGGCGTCGATCCGATCAGCCGCCGCGAGCTCTGGAGCATGGTGGGGGATCTGACGGGGCAGGGCATCGGCGTGCTCTGGTCCACCGCCTATCTCGACGAGGCGGAGAAGTGCGACACCGTCTATCTGCTCAACG
>NZ_JANCMW010000316.1 GCF_029207565.1 Marinobacter iranensis
CTGCAGGTCGTCTGCGGCGCCCCCAATGCGCGCGCGGGCCTGGTCGGCGTTCTCGGCACCCCGGGCGCGGTGGTGCCGGCGAACGGCATGGCGCTGAAGGTCGCCGCGGTGCGCGGGGTCGAATCGAACGGCATGATGTGCTCGACGCGTGAGCTCGAGCTGGGCGACGACCATGACGGCATCATCGAGCTGCCGGCCGATGCGGCGGTCGGCACGGCGTTCGCCGACTATGCCGATCTGAACGACCCGGTGT
>NZ_JANCMW010000031.1 GCF_029207565.1 Marinobacter iranensis
GACTCACCATCACCCGCTCTCCTGCACGGCGACTACCAACGTAGATCTGGCAATCATCTGCGTAGCGGGCGAAGCGCAGGTTGCGCCGCTCCAGCTCCCAATCCAGTTCATCCAGCACCACGTTCGCCAACACCGGAGACAGTGGCCCGCCTTGCGGCACGCCCTCGGGTGTGGGCTCTTTGTGGTGGTTGATCTGGACGCCTGCCTTCAGGTACCGGTTGATCAGCCTCAGCAGCGGCCGGTCCGGCGTGTGCCGTTTCAGCCGTGCCATCAAGCGATCGTGGTTTACCCGGTCAAAGAAGGCTTCCAGGTCCAGATCCACCACCCAGTTACGGCCTTCCCGAGCGCAGTGCTGTCCGTATCGGACCGCTTGATGAGCAGAGCGTCCCGGACGGAAGCCATAGCTGTGTGGGTGGAAGCGGGGTTCCCAATCCTGCTGGATAACCTGGGCAAGCGCCTGCTGGATAAAGCGATCCAGCACCGTCGGGATACCCAGAGGGCGGGAACCGCCGTTGGCTTTGGGGATGGTGACCCGCCGTACCGGTTTTGGTCGGTAGGTCTGTTGGAGCAACTGCTGCCGGATCTCCGGCCAGTGTTGGCGCAAATAATCCGGCAGCTCATCCACGGTCATGCCGTCGATGCCCGGCGCTCCCTTGTTACGTCGTACCTGTTTCAGGGCGCCATTGAGGTTGTCCCTGCTCAATACACGCGCCATCCACGGTGAGGGTTGAACGGAGTGCGAGCTTTCCCGCTTTCCGGCAACGGGTTCATCCCCTGGTTGCTCCAGGGGCAGCGCAAGCTGCTTTGCGGATGCCATCCCGTTTCCCTGCACGGACACTCGACTCCTGTCTCTGTTCGGGCCTTCGGTTCACGGGCGAACCTACTATGCCCTCGGCTGATTTCTACCACGCGATCAGAGGCGATCGCTCGTCTCTCAGTGGGTCCGTCCACACGTGGCAGACCTCCCGGGGTAAGGCACAGAGCTTTCACGGCGTGAACGCCCGATTTATAAAGCACATCCCGGTCGCAGAAGGAGGGCTTCGCGGTCACGTGCCCGCTCGCCCCGGATGTACCACACCTCGTATCGGGTTCCTGTTCGTCGCCCCGCCGCTTTGGATTGGGCTTCCTCCAGACCCCACCTCGCGATGACGCCCTTGCCCTTCTCCTAGCCTTCGGCTCTGCGAACACCTGGCAGGAGGACTTTCACCTCCCTAGTTCTGTGCCATGCCCGGCACACACG
>NZ_JANCMW010000317.1 GCF_029207565.1 Marinobacter iranensis
CGATGTTGGGGACGTTGGCCAAGGTCGTGGTGAAGCGGCTGTTGGGGTGCGCCCACGCGGCCGTGTCGTTGTCCTTGCGGTCGGCCAGTGGTGCGCCGGTCCAGTCGAGCCAGCCCTTCACGTCGGTCGGCGGCTTCGGGGACTTGCCCTCCCACCACACCTCGCCCGTCGTGGGGTTGTGGGCGACGTTGGTGAAGATCGCCTGCGAGCCCTCCCGGATCGAGTCCAGTGCGTTGGGGTTGGTCACCTCGTT
>NZ_JANCMW010000318.1 GCF_029207565.1 Marinobacter iranensis
GAAGATCTGCAGCGGCGGCTCGTCCGACCAGTCGCTGAGCACGATGCAATAGTCGCGATCGGGCGCCCGCGCCGTCGGCACCTGTTTTGGCTCCACGATGATCGCTCCATAGAGTCCCGTCTGCTCGGCGAGCGTGTGAGCGTGATACCAGTAGGTTCCGCTCTGGCGGACCTCGAAGCGATAGGTGAAGGTCTCGCCCGGCGCGATGCCGGCAAAGCTGATGCCGGGCACGCCGTCCATCTCCGCCGGCACG
>NZ_JANCMW010000319.1 GCF_029207565.1 Marinobacter iranensis
GTTTTCAGGGATGGCCTGATTTCATCACCCGATAACCGCTTCAATCCCGAATTGATGGCTTATGGTGAACGGGCGCCCGGGGTGTCGGCCCCTGGTGGACGGGAAAATTACTTCTGGGGCGGTATGTCAGTCAAAGCCCGCGCGTATAACGCTTTTCTGCAGGGCCAGTTCCGGAATTCGGACCATGAACTGGATGGTAATGACCTTAACATTCTGCTTGCCGAAGTCTGGGCAGGTTATACCCACAGCTTC
>NZ_JANCMW010000320.1 GCF_029207565.1 Marinobacter iranensis
GTGCAGCGCGAGATCGTCGAGCAGGACTTCGCCGGAGACCGGCTGGAGCATGCCCGACAGGCCCTGGAGCAGGGTCGACTTGCCGGCGCCGTTGCGGCCCAGCAGCGCCACCTTCTCGCCGGCCATGATGTCGAGGCTGGGCACGGTCAGCGCGGGCGGGTCATTGGGATCGCCATAGGAAAATACCGCCGAGCGCAGCGCGAAGCTGCCGGTGACCGCGGCGAGGGGAATGCGGTGCTCGGCGTCGGGGCT
>NZ_JANCMW010000321.1 GCF_029207565.1 Marinobacter iranensis
ATTCAACTGGGAGCAGCCTCTAACATCTCACCAGGCTATCGCTGGCGGGTCCTTGCTGTCCCAAAGCCATAATATTCCATAAAATCATCGAGCCAGATTATTACTATTGCTTAGCTGGTTCCAAGATACCATCCGCTGTTAATATGTACTGTTCACCAGTTCTTGGGCAGCGCAGCGTTTCGTCCAGGATTTCGCCGGTTTTCGAAACCCAACCAATTCTACGTGCAGGAACGCCAGCCATTAATGCGTATT
>NZ_JANCMW010000322.1 GCF_029207565.1 Marinobacter iranensis
TCGGCCTGCTGGTGCATCTCGTGGGTGCGGATCTGGATCTCGACCGTGCGCCCGCCGGGACCGATCACGGTCGTGTGGAGGGACTGGTAGAGGTTGAACTTCGGCGTGGCGATGTAGTCCTTGAACCGCCCGGGGATCGGGGTCCACCGCGCGTGGATCGCGCCGAGCACGGCGTAGCAGTCGCGGACCGTGTTCACCATGATCCGGATGCCGATGAGGTCGTAGATGTCGTCGAACTCGCGACCGCGGACC
>NZ_JANCMW010000323.1 GCF_029207565.1 Marinobacter iranensis
TATTGCCGGTGACCCCGTGCTGCATAATCCCACTGAGCTGGTTGATCTTAGCGCGGGGGTGACGCCCGAACTCCGCACGCTT
Organism: Marinobacter iranensis; assembly: GCF_029207565.1. Classification (GTDB taxonomy): domain Bacteria; phylum Pseudomonadota; class Gammaproteobacteria; order Pseudomonadales; family Oleiphilaceae; genus Marinobacter; species Marinobacter iranensis. Next base: position 83 of record NZ_JANCMW010000323.1, read on the forward strand.
ATTGCCGACATGGTGGATACACTGGCGGCGAGCGGCGGGGTGGGGTTATCCGCGAACCAGATTGGGGTGGGGAAACGACTCTTCGTTATTGACTGCCCCGACACGGACTTGCCGGAGGGGGCACCCATGCCCCCGGAGATGATTGCCACGCGGGCTGGTAAACCGGGGT
>NZ_JANCMW010000324.1 GCF_029207565.1 Marinobacter iranensis
GGGCGGCATCCATGCGGAGATGACGGGGCAGAACGTCACCGAATGCACCGGCGGCGCGATCGACATCACCGAACAGGGCCTCGCCGATCGCTACCACACCCATTGCGACCCACGTCTCAATGCGGGACAGAGCCTGGAACTTGCCTTCCTGCTGGCCGAAATGCTCAACGAGGAAATGGCGGAACGCCGTAAGGCCGCCGCTTGATCAATTGTTGCGGAGCACATCCGTAATTTAGCGGATTTACATCGCT
>NZ_JANCMW010000325.1 GCF_029207565.1 Marinobacter iranensis
TCACGGCCACGAAATGCGAGAGCAGATAGAGCACCCATTGCCGGCTTTTCCTGGCGCGCATCTCGGGCACGAGAGCCATCACCATCGGCATCAGGCGTATGGCAGACAACGTCACCGCAAACATCGCGGCCGGCAGCGCAACACCCGATACAATGGCGCCCACGAGGACGACCATCGAAGGCAACGCCCACACGATGCCGGTCATGAAGGCGGCCTGTACCACCGTGACCCCGGCGTCTTTCGCCAAGGCG
>NZ_JANCMW010000326.1 GCF_029207565.1 Marinobacter iranensis
TCACCTATGAGAGCAAGGACTTCAACGCGCTCATCCAGGCCCAGTATTACGGCAAGGGCAAGTTTGACGTCGACGAAGCGCCCAATGCCCGCAACATCATGGGCGTGAGCGATTGGTGGCTGTTCAATGCCACGGTCGGAACCAAGGTGAACGACCAGTTCGGCCTGAAGCTGATTGTCGACAACGTGTTCAACGCCAAGCCGCCTTTCCCGGCCCTGGCTGGTAGCGCGAATTCGGTTCCGACTTATTAT
>NZ_JANCMW010000032.1 GCF_029207565.1 Marinobacter iranensis
TGTAGTGGTTCAATGATTCCGGACACCAACGTAGGTGGTAATATCACCACCATAAACGAGGTGTCTGATGACCAGAAAGCGACGTTCTTTTTCTCCTGAGTTCAAACAGGAAGCAGCCAGCTTGGTGCTGGATCAAGGTTACACGATTCCCCAGGCGAGCGTGTCCCTGGGAATTGGTGAAAGCGCTATCCGGCGCTGGGTTAACCAACTGACCGAGGAGCGTGACGGTGTCACCCCGAAGGGCAAGGCGTTAACCCCGGAGCAGCGCCGTATTCAGGAGCTGGAAGCCCGCTGCAAGCGCCTTGAGCAGGAGAAAGACATACTAAAAAAGGCTACCGCTCTCTTGATGTCGGACGACATGAATCGTACGCGCTGATAGACCAGTTGAGTGAGCGAATGCCCGTTGAAATGGTCTGCAATGCGTTTGATATCAGTCGTTCCAGCTATTACGAGTACCGTCAACGGCGAAACCATGTGGATGTGGAGCGTTTGGCCCTGAAGGCTCAGGTAAACCGCCTGTTTACCAAGAGCCGCAGTTCCGCCGGAAGCCGGACAATCAAAGGCCTGCTCAGTGAAGAAGGCGTTGTCATCGGCCGCTTCAAGGTTCGAAGACTGATGAGTGAGCTGGGGCTAATCTGTAAGCAGCCAGGCCCTCATGCTTACAAGCAGGCCACCGTTGAGCGGCCGGATATTCCGAACCATCTGGCTCGTGAGTTTACGGTAGACCAGCCCAATCAGGCGTGGTGTGGTGACATCACCTATGTATGGAGCGGCCAGCGGTGGAGTTATCTGGCTGTCGTGCTGGATCTGTATGCCCGACGCGTTGTTGGTTGGGCGATGTCATCCAGTCCGGATGCGGACCTGGTTGTAAAAGCTCTGGATCACGCCTGGGAACAGCGTGGTCGGCCAGAGAAGGTCATGTTCCACTCGGATCAGGGAAGCCAGTATGCCAGCCGTAAGTTCCGCCAGAGGCTCTGGCGCTATCGAATGACACAAAGCATGAGCCGACGTGGCAACTGCTGGGACAACGCACCGATGGAGAGACTGTTCCGGAGTCTGAAATCTGAGTGGATACCGGCCTTGGGATACCGGAACCTACCTGAGGCTAAAAAAGATGTTGGTGGCTATCTGATGGAATACTACAACCGGCAACGACCTCACGCATTCAACGACGGCATTTCGCCGGTTGCGGCTGAGGAAAACCTTAAAATACTGTCCGGGATTAGTTGACCACTACAAC
>NZ_JANCMW010000327.1 GCF_029207565.1 Marinobacter iranensis
GACCGCCTCGGCATCCGCGCGGCGCGTCGCATCGGGCACTGCGGCGATGAAGTCGGCGACCTGAATCTCCGTTGCCCTGGTCTTGAGCTCGGCCATCTGCCCCTCCCGAGTCGATGCCGGGGAGCATGCCCCAGCTACAGAACTTGCGGAAGCGGTCCCGCGCCCGTAAGGCGCACGCCGTTTCCCCGCACATCCTTTGGAGTCGCCCATGTCGGACAAGATCAACCGCGTCGTGCTCGCCTATTCGGGCG
>NZ_JANCMW010000328.1 GCF_029207565.1 Marinobacter iranensis
CTGCGCCGGTTCGCCGCGGAAGGCATCTCGATCCCCTATCCCACCCAGACCAGCTATACCGCCGATCCCAGCGGCAAGTTCATCCTGCCCTATCCCGAGGAAGCCAGGGCCTGAACGCCCGTGCCGATCTGGAGTGAATATCCCATGCTCAAGGACCATAGCAGCCACGCGATCCTCCCCTGCCGGGACATCGCCATCGCCAAGGCCTTCTATACCCAGACGCTCGGGCTGCCGCTGGCGGCGGATCATG
>NZ_JANCMW010000329.1 GCF_029207565.1 Marinobacter iranensis
AGTTGGCTCTTGCCTTCTGGATGACCTCGTTCCCCTTCGTTTGATAGTCCTTGACTGCCTCTTCGGGGGACTTCTCGCCGATGTACATCGCCTGCAGCTCCGGATAGAGCACCTGCCTCAGCTCGCTGTAGCCCGGCACGTTGCCCGTGAAGGAGAACATGTAGGCGGAGTTCTTGTCGTAAGCCTCGAACAGCGGGTATTGCGCCTTGAACTCGGAGACGACGGAGCTTCGGACCGGAATGCTGTTTTT
>NZ_JANCMW010000330.1 GCF_029207565.1 Marinobacter iranensis
GGAACCTTTACCTTCACCGTGCGGGTGAAGGTCGGGCTGGAGTCAACATTGAACATGGGTCGGTTCTCCTCTGTGCCGAGCGTCAGCTCAGCGTGATCTTCCACTGGTCGTTGCCGAGGTTGGGCAGCGGCACGAACACCAGCGGCCATTCGACGATGCCGTTCTGGTTGGTCGGCGCGCCGGGCCGGTTCTGGGCGGCCTGGCCGGCCTCGATCTCGACCTTGCGGCCGGCGATCGTGCCGTGCTGGAT
>NZ_JANCMW010000331.1 GCF_029207565.1 Marinobacter iranensis
TCCGCGCCGCGCACAGCGACGCGTCGAGGGCGGCGCCGGCGGCGTCGGCGAGAGCGGCCGCCACCTCGGGCAGGACGTCGGTCGCGTCGGGCGCGGCGAGATCGTACGCCGCGATGAGCGCGACGATCCGCCGGTAGCGGACGCGCAGGGCGACCCACGCGGATTCATCGGATGCCGCCGCGAAACCGTCGGCATCCGCTCCGATCGCCTCGAGCAGCCCCTCCCGCATCGCCTGCGGCGAGGGGAGCAT
>NZ_JANCMW010000332.1 GCF_029207565.1 Marinobacter iranensis
TGCCGTCCGGATCGGTCAGCGTGAAGGGGCCGCCGATGCGGGCACCGGCGAGCGGCGGTTCGTCCGCGGCGCCGCTGCAGCCCGAGACGATCAGTAGCAAAGGCGCAAGGGCCTGAATTATCCTGCTCATGGTATCCGCAGCCATGATCTGATAGTCCGGGGCTTGCAAGCACTGCCGCTATGGGGTTTGGGCAAGACATGATCGTTCGCGTATTGGGCGCCGCCGGCGCCGCCCTGCTGATGCTCGCCG
>NZ_JANCMW010000333.1 GCF_029207565.1 Marinobacter iranensis
TCCGTTCGGCCCGGTCGGCAGCCCCAACCGCCTGCCCGGCATCAACGCCGCGGCGGCCGGCCAGGCGATCACGCTGTCGAGCTACAATTTCGCCGATGTCGGCCCCAACCATGTCGATGTGCTCAACACCCAATATCGCCTGCTCGGCGGCCTGCGGTTCAAGGCGCTCGGCTTCGAATGGGAGAGCGCCGCGCTCTATTCGGAAGCGCGCGTGCGCGACACGTCCGACGGCATCAGCCAGACCCTGCTC
>NZ_JANCMW010000334.1 GCF_029207565.1 Marinobacter iranensis
ATCGGACGTTGGCTGGTCATATTCATCCGCGACAGCCGGACCGCTATAACCGCACTCGTCACCGCGATAGGTCCAGGTGCAGGTGTTGGCCAGCATGATACGTCCCGGAAAAACAGCGCCATCCGTTTCCGTCGGTGTGGACAGTACAAAGGAGGCACTCACCGCGCTCAGTTCGCTGCACTGCTCAATGCGCCAGCGGCTGATCACCTCCTGCTCCGGATCGGCGTAACTGTTTCCGTTGACGAAGGAT
>NZ_JANCMW010000335.1 GCF_029207565.1 Marinobacter iranensis
CTGAGCCCCGACGCTGCCCGGATCGTGAAGGTCCATTACGACAAGGCGATCCAGCCCTCCGCCAGCTTCATGGACTATGGGGTGGAGGATGCCCGGATCAGCCTGGTCGGCGGCCGCTGGTGGATGACCGTGTGCGGCGTCTCGGCGGAGCGCCACTGCACGGCCATGTACCATTCGGTGAACGGGCTCGATTACAAGCTGCTCGGGGTGGTGCTCGATCACCAGAACAAGGACATGGTCCTGTTCGAGG
>NZ_JANCMW010000336.1 GCF_029207565.1 Marinobacter iranensis
GTCGTATTTGAACACGAACGGATCGCCGAGCCCGTACTCGCCCCATTCGTCCGGCAGCGAGATCGGATTGGCGTACGTGCGGGCGGGCAGTTCAGGCGCCGGATCCCCGCCCTTGGCGCAGCCCGCGCCGCTCGCCGCGAGCGTCAAGGCAAGCAGCCAGCGTCCCGCCCTTCGGATCGCGCGCTTCATCGCGTTCGCTCCTCCTTCGGACGAAGGGCTTCCGATGCGGACCCCCTCGTCGCTGCTTAT
>NZ_JANCMW010000033.1 GCF_029207565.1 Marinobacter iranensis
ATTCAACGACGGCATTTCGCCGGTTGCGGCTGAGGAAAACCTTAAAATACTGTCCGGGATTAGTTGACCACTACAACGAATTCAAGGATATCGCTCCGTGGAAATTTAAACGGAGATTGAGCTGTCTCTGCCGACCCATGATCCCGGTTGGCGGGAATCGGTATTTATCAAGCGCATTCCTTCTCAGACAAGGAATTGGCTATTTTCTTGATCTAGCAAGAGATGGCCTGTTCATTCCAAGTTTCTTTTCGTCAAAAGCTATGCAGAGCTACGTGGGTAAGAAAACCGGGGAGCGAGGTCTCTGGTTTAATGAAGTAGTTGCGCAAACGCTGACTGAAAATGGTTTCGAACAGTCAGAGAACTGGACATGAGAACCTTTGGAAAACCCGAACTTGGAGACGTTGATGTAGTGGGAATAAAAGGCGACGTCGTAACCTTGATTGAATGCAAGAACCTCCAGATGGCCAAGACGGTTTCGGAGATCGCAGATATTTGTAATCGGTTTAGAGGCGAAGAGAAAGATGAGCTTTCTAAGCACTTAAGGCGTGTTGAATGGGTGAACTTGAACAGGGACTTGGTTTCCAAAAGGCTGGGTATTGAAAAGATAGAGGGTGTGAAACATCTCCTCGTAACGAATACCGAAATACCGAAATACCGATCAAATATAAAGAAGGACTCCCGATTAAAAGAGAACAGATTATTTCCATTGCCGAACTAAATGAAGCGCTGATCGAGTGAAGCCCGGTTGGAAAATCACCAAAAATATTGAGTACGTTGTCCAGCGACATTTCAGAAAATCTCGACACTTTAAAAGCAGGAGTATGATTGCAATCTTATGAAGCAGCTTCACTGCACACTCCAAAAGTTCATTTGCTCAATGTCACCAACTCTATTAGGTGTGTTGTTCGGTTGGGCGGCTTGGCTACTCATTTATGCTAGCTCAACTACTCACCTCAGATCATGAAATTGGCGCTATCGTAGAAATCCTGACGTTACCAATTATCGCTAGCGTATCGGCACCTTTAGTGTAAGCCGCAGGCAACGCCAGGATTTCTTTGAGCTTGAACGAACGCTGGCCAGAAGTGTCAGGGCCGAGTTCGGCAACGTCTTTGATCTGTAAAAGCGCGGTTTCCTGGACTCGCAGCCCGAGCTTGAAGGGTAATCCCCCCGAAAAAAAGCGGTTTTCAAAAGTAGAATTTTCCGTAAGCTAAACGCAGGGAGATTCTGCATGA
>NZ_JANCMW010000337.1 GCF_029207565.1 Marinobacter iranensis
ACCGGGATCAAGAGCATCAACGTCCACAGCAGAGAGGTGCCGTAGTTCTGACCTGCCTGCGTATAGGTTCCAAAAGCGCCGGCATCATTGTCGCCGACCATGACAATCAGTCCCGGGCCGACGATTGCCATCAAGGTCGCCAGCCTAGCCCGCCAAGTCTTTCGTACACCGGTGTCGTGCTGCCGGATGGTGCCGAACGCGCCGTGGATGTCGCCAATATGCGCGCTATCCAGGACAGCGGGCGCGCTT
>NZ_JANCMW010000338.1 GCF_029207565.1 Marinobacter iranensis
TTCGCCGGTCAGGCCCTTGGCCGCGGCGCTCGAACGGCCGTCGCGCCCCGCCGAGGCGAAGAGATGGAAGAGGTTGGCGCGCAGGGTCGCGGCCAGGCGCGGCTCTCCGGCAATGGCGAGGTCTGCGGCGGCCCAGAAGCGCTCGAGCAGCGCATGCTGCGCGGCCGCGGCGGCTTCGAAGCCGGTGGCGAGCGCGGCATCGGCGAGCGTGGCGGCCCGTTCGGCCAGCGCGTCCGAGGCATTGCGGCC
>NZ_JANCMW010000339.1 GCF_029207565.1 Marinobacter iranensis
ATAGGCGCTGTTTTCCGCGAGCAACGCCGCCTGGCGCATGCTAAGGCCCAGCCGCGCTCGCGGGCCCGTGAGCGGCAGCAGCAGGGCGATCGGGCGCTTGTCCTTCTTCTCCGCTGCGAACACATGCGAGGGAAGCACGACCGATGCCGCGGACGCGACCAGGCCTGATTGCAGCGACTTCAGCAGGGTCCGTCGATCCATTGCCGACTCTGGGAGAGGGAAGCGGGGCACGGCGGTCTATTATCCTCT
>NZ_JANCMW010000340.1 GCF_029207565.1 Marinobacter iranensis
GTCCTCGTCGGGCAGTCCTATGGCGGCATGATCGTGAGCGGCGCGGCCGACGCGGAGCCGTCGCCGATAAAGGCTTTGGTCTATGTCGACGCCTATGTGCCGGCTTCCGGCGACTCGGTGTGGTCGCTGACGACGCCGCGTTTCCGCGACATGTTCGTGGCCGGCGCGAAGGGTGACGGGCTGAACTGCGCGCCGCCGCCCAATCTCGATCCGCGCTGCCGGCCGCATCCGATGGCTGCGTTTCTCCAG
>NZ_JANCMW010000341.1 GCF_029207565.1 Marinobacter iranensis
GGCCAGAAGGCCTCGGCCAGCTTGCGTGACAACGGGTCGAAAATCGCGATCCGCTCCGCCATCGCCATATCCGCGACATGGGCGATGAGCGGGTTGAATCGTGGCCGCCCCTTGGCTTCGAAGATGCGGGCAACCGCCCGGCCGTTGGTGGCGTCCCCGGCGAGGCCATAGACGGTCTCGGTCGGAATGGCGACAACCTCACCGGCTTCAAGCACAGCCAGTGCCGGTTCCAACGCTTCGGATGCGGAT
>NZ_JANCMW010000342.1 GCF_029207565.1 Marinobacter iranensis
CGATGCGGGCGACGACGCGGCTTTCGACAGAACGACGAATGGTGAAGACGTCCCTCGCCTCATCCACGGTCGGCTGGCACACGAAAGCGCCGCGATTGGGGATGATCGTCACAAGACCCTCGCGCTCGAGCGCGGCCAGCGCTTGCCGGATGCGCGCGCGGCTGACGTCGAAGATCGCGGCCATTTGGCCTTCCTTGAGCTGCACGCCCGGGCGCAGCCGGCGCTCAGCGATCGAGAGCCACACCTTTT
>NZ_JANCMW010000343.1 GCF_029207565.1 Marinobacter iranensis
CCTTGAGGGGTACCGGCGCGATTTCATAGGTGCCCTTGCCATCGGATGACCAGCGAAAGGCCTCGCTGCTGCCGGCCTGCCGGCTGATCACGTCGACCCGGTCAGCCACCATGAATGCAGAATAGAAACCGACGCCGAACTGGCCGATAAGCTGCGTGTCTTCCGCCGCCTTGCCTGCTTCGATGCGCTCCAGGAACGCGCGCGTACCCGAACGCGCGATGGTGCCGAGCGCCTCGGCCAGCTCGTCGT
>NZ_JANCMW010000344.1 GCF_029207565.1 Marinobacter iranensis
TGCTGTTCACGGAGCAGATGGACTTGATCTTCACCACCGTCGAGATCGCGGCGATCGCCGTGGCGGCGCTGATCACGACCTCGGTATCCCGCGACGGCTCAACGACCTGGTACGAAGGCAAACTGCTGCTTCTCGTCTATATCATGCTCGGCGTCGCTTTCTACTTTATCTAAGCGCAAAGAGGAAGAAAAGACCTTCGCTCGCGGCTGCAGGCCGTAAGCAAAGGTCTTTTTTGCGCGGGAGATTCA
>NZ_JANCMW010000345.1 GCF_029207565.1 Marinobacter iranensis
CCGAGCATCGAGGCGCGGCCGGCGAACTCGGCCTTGATCTTGGGATTGTCGAGCCGCGCATCGCCGCGCGCGACGACGAGCACGACGCCATCGCCCACCCGCAGCGCCAGCGTCTTGGCGATGCGCCCGGGCTCGACACCAAGCGTCGCCGCCGCCTCCGCCACCGTGGCGGTGCTTGCCGCCTGCTCGATCAGGACGAGATCCGGCGCATGTTCGGCAAGCCAGGCGCGCACGCTCTCGACGGTCAT
>NZ_JANCMW010000346.1 GCF_029207565.1 Marinobacter iranensis
GGGTGAGGAAGGCATCCTTGCCGCGATCGACATAACTGCCGGGCGCACGGATATAGTCGCGCACTTCGAACAGCACGTTCCGGAGCGCGGCATAGGCGGCCGGCCGGCTGCCGCCCGCGGCACGCGCGCCGCTCTCGCCCCATTCCATGAACTGGAAGGCGCGCGGCTTGCTCACCGCGTCCATGTCCGCCCCCAGATCGATGATCGCGCCCTGGCCCGCGAAGATCGAGCCGGAATTGTCGGGCGCG
>NZ_JANCMW010000034.1 GCF_029207565.1 Marinobacter iranensis
CTAGTGTTCCGTCCGGGTAATTCCTTATCGTAAATGTGCTATAATTCGAGCTGTTATTCACGAGTTTGGAGACTCTGTTTTGGCCAGGAAACCAGCATCCTTTAACCTTGCGGTAAACGATCAACTGGAACTCGAAAGTTGGCTTCGAACAAGCACGCTGAGTCAGAGTCTCGTTCAGCGAGCACGGATCGTTTTGGCCCTGAATGCCGGTGAGTCACCCAAAGAAGTGGCTGAGCGACTGGAAACCAGCACGCCCACGGTATTCAAGTGGCGTAATCGTTACATCGAACAAGGCCTAAGCGGCCTCCAGGATGCTCCAAGACCCGGGCAACCCAGAAAGCTGGATCAGAAAAAGGTTAAATCAATTCTTGATGACACGGTAAAAAAGCTGCCCAAGGAATCTACTCACTGGAGCGTCCGGTTGATGGCGGAATATGCGGGTGTCAGCCGATGGCAAGTGCATCAGATCTGGAAAGCCGCTGACCTGAAACCGCACCGGCTGAAAACTTTCAAAATAAGCAATGATCCGGACTTTGCCGAAAAGGTTTTCGATGTTGTTGGTTTGTACCTGAATCCGCCGGACAACGCGCTGGTGCTGTCTGTTGATGAGAAAACGCAGATCCAGGCACTGGATCGCACTCAGCCAAAGCTGCAATTGAAACCCGGCCAAATCGAGCGTCGCACTCATGATTACAAGAGACACGGCACGACCAGCTTATACGCAGCTCTGAATATCCTGAACGGCGAGGTGATTGGGCGAATCACACAACGTCATCGCGCCAAAGAGTTTCTCGACTTTCTACGACAAATTGATCGAGAAACACCGAAAGAGCAGGACCTTCATCTGATTTTGGACAACAGCTCGACTCATAAAACACCAGAGGTGAAAGCCTGGCTGGAGAAACATCCCCGGTTCAAGCTTCACTTCACACCAACCAGCGCCTCATGGCTGAATGCCGTGGAGGGCTGGTTTGGTCAACTGGAACGCCGCGCTTTGTACCGTGGCATTTTTACCAGTGTGGGCGAACTCAAGACGGTGATTCGCCGCTTTATCAAGACTCATAACGAGAAACTGGCCAAGCCGTTTCGCTGGCACAAGAGTGCAGAATCGATTATGACTTCAGTGGCGCGAGCAAAGCTGAGTGTTATTGATAATAAATAAACGGATTACCCAGACGGAACACTAGAAA
>NZ_JANCMW010000347.1 GCF_029207565.1 Marinobacter iranensis
GATATTGGCATTGATATCTTTCTTGGCCATCTTGCTTAATTCTTGATACACGAGATCCGCATCGGCAGGTTTGTCCCCAAGCAGAATCATCTTCAACGTGACTTCGTCCAAGGCGGGCTTATTTGGCTGGCTCGCATTCTCGGACGTGCCGCTCGGCGCAGCTGAGGACGAACTGCTTGATTGTGCATCGTTATTGTTTCCGCTGCAAGCCGACAAGGCTAAAGCGAATACCATAACGACTAGAAGT
>NZ_JANCMW010000348.1 GCF_029207565.1 Marinobacter iranensis
CGCCACCTATAATGGCCGGGCCGAATTCATCCAGCTGCGCGGCATGCGAATGGAGGACATCCTCAGCAACCCCACGCTGAAGGGCAAGGAGGTCGTCGGATCGCTCAAGAGCCTGAAGCCGGGCGGAGAGCAGGTCGCGATCGGCTCGCGCCTGGCGGAATCGCTGGGGGCCACGGTGGGCAGCGAGATATCGATCCTCAATCCTGCCGGGGCGGCGACGCCCTTCGGCACGATGCCCCGCATCGTG
>NZ_JANCMW010000349.1 GCF_029207565.1 Marinobacter iranensis
GTGCAACACCGTCACGAAATTTGTGCCACCGGTGGAACCATGGTTCCGAATCATGGTAGGCGACATCATCTAGGGATTCATGACGATGCGAGTCGGAAGGACGAGGACGGGAATTGCACTGGGAGCGCTCTGCGCTGCCGGGCTCCTGCTCGCGCCGGCGATTCAGGCGCAGACCAGCCGGGTCGATCGCGTCGTCCCCGCCAAGCGCGCTGCCGTGCCGGCGCGGGGCGGCATCGGCATTTTCACC
>NZ_JANCMW010000350.1 GCF_029207565.1 Marinobacter iranensis
GGATATCTTCTCGCGTTCACCAATTGGACACAACAGGCCTATCTTACCATCGTATCCCAGCAGTGTCGACCAAAAAAACGCCGCTTTCACCGTCGGCGGCAAGCATCCGACGATGAAGCGGCGTTTCCCGAAGAACGCGAACAGATCGATTTCGCTTAATTTCGCCCCGTTTCCTAGCTCACCTTGTGCTCGATACGAAGCTTGTCGGCCACCATCGCGATGAACTCCGAGTTCGTCGGCTTGGACT
>NZ_JANCMW010000351.1 GCF_029207565.1 Marinobacter iranensis
TGTGCCCCTCGCCATTGATCTTGTCGATGGGGTTCGGGTCGATATAGGCGCAGCCGACGCCCTTGGCGTCGCAATACGGGCCCTCGGACAGCGCGGCGATGGTGAAGAGGTTGCTGAAGACGTAATAATTCTCGGTGGTCTCATAGGACAGGTAATTGGCGCCGAGATTGAAGTTGAGCGGTCCGTCAAAGGATGAATTCAGCCGGATCTCTTGCGCCCATTGCTCGCTGCGTGCCTCCGAACGATC
>NZ_JANCMW010000352.1 GCF_029207565.1 Marinobacter iranensis
GAAGTCGGCGGTCCAGTCCCCCAGGATCGGCGCGGTCGTGGCGATGTCCCACGCGCTGATCTCCTCGAGGAAGCCCGTCATGCGGGCCTCCGCCTCCATCCAGTCCTGCGGCCCCGCGAGGTGGTAGATCGAGCGATGGCCCAGTTCGATCAGGTGGCGTGTGGCCAATCGGGCGCCCGCGACCTGGTCGACGGCGACGGAGTGGCCCGCGTCGGGATCGGTGGACTGCAGCGTCACGAACGGCACG
>NZ_JANCMW010000353.1 GCF_029207565.1 Marinobacter iranensis
CGAATGACTTCGATGTTCTGCACCATTTCCTTGCCCAGGTAATGGTCGATGCGGAATACTTCGTCCTCCCGGAAAACGTGCCGGATCTCTTCGTTCAACTTGGACGCGGACGGATAGTCGTAGCCGAACGGCTTTTCGATGACCAGCCTGTGCCAGCCCGCGCTCTCCAACATGCCGCCGTCGCGAAGGTTCCGGGAGACGGTGCCGAACAGCTCGGGCGCCAGCGCCAGGTAGAACAGGCGATTG
>NZ_JANCMW010000354.1 GCF_029207565.1 Marinobacter iranensis
GCGGCGGCGACCGGAAGCCGTGTGCCTGGCCCATTGAGACGCGCGCACGAGCAGACGCGCCTCATTCTTCAAGCCCAGTCGCAGGAAGAAGAAAGCGGCGCGCAGCAATTCGAGCGAGAGCTTGTAGAAAAAGCGGCGGAGCGTTGGGTTTCGCAGAAGGCCGCTCCCGTTCATGACGCGCGTGGCTGGGCGGCGCGCTGCCAAATCAAGGGCACGCAGACTGCGAAGGTCCGCGCACCCTTGATT
>NZ_JANCMW010000355.1 GCF_029207565.1 Marinobacter iranensis
GCAGCCGAAGCCAGGGCGACGATGACCGCGACCTATCCGCAGCTGCTGAAGCAGTTCAACGGCCAGTATCGCCGCATGTTCGGCGAACTGCTCGCCGGGCGGGCGCCGCTGGCGTTCAACTGCACCGCGGGCAAGGACCGCACCGGCGTGGCCGCCGCGCTGGTCCTCACCGCGCTCGACGTGCCGCGCGAGACGGTGATCCAGGACTATCTGCTGACCAACAGATATTTCGATCCGCGCAAGGTC
>NZ_JANCMW010000356.1 GCF_029207565.1 Marinobacter iranensis
ATCAGTCTGTGCCAAAGATGTCCTTCCCGGGTGGCGCGCTCCTGGGCTGTGCCGCGGGCCTCGTCAACGTTCCGCGCATCAAGGGCTCGCACAATGCCGTGCTGTCCGGCATGCTCGCGGCCGAACACGTCGCGGAGGCCATTGCCGCCGGCCGCGCCAACGACGAGCTGATTTCCTATGAGGAAGCCTGGCGCGGCAGCGATATCGGCAAGGACCTGAGGAAGGTGCGCAACGTCAAGCCGCTAT
>NZ_JANCMW010000035.1 GCF_029207565.1 Marinobacter iranensis
CCTCCGAGTCCCATATTGGGTCGTTCGTGATTGTAGTGCCAGAGCCAGCGGGTGGCATAATCCTGGACTTCTTCGGTGCTGTCGAACAGGTACTGTGCCAGCCAATCGTAACGGACCGTTCGGTTGTAACGTTCGATATAAGCATTCTGCTGGGGTTTGCCAGGCTGGATAAACGCCAGCGTGATCTCTCGTTTTTCGGCCCAGGCTGATAGCTTTCCGCTGATGTACTCAGGTCCGTTGTCACAGCGGATAGAACGCGGTTTACCCCGCCATTCAATGATCTGCTCCAGTGATCGGATAACCCGCTCTGCCGGAAGCGAGAAGTCCACTTCGATGCCGAGCCCCTCGCGGTTAAAGTCATCGATCACATTCAGCAGCCGGTAACTGCGTCCGTCGTTGAGCTGGTCGTGCATGAAGTCCATCGACCAACTGTCATTGATCATTTCCGGCACAGCCAATGGCTCCGGCTTTTCACGAACCAGGCGCTTCTTGGGCTTGATACGCAGATTCAATTCCAGCTCCCGGTAAATCCGGTAAACCCGTTTGTGATTCCAGCCAAACCCTTTGACGTTTCGAAGGTGCAAAAAGCACAGGCCAAAACCCCAGTTCCTCTGGTTATGGGTCAACCGGACCAACCAGTCAGCGATCTCGGCATTTTCGTCGCTGAGCTTTGCCTGGTACCGGTAGCAGGTCTCGCTGATGCCCAAGGCGTCGCATGCCAGCCGTATGCTGATACCGTGCCTCTCAACCGCGCTTGTCGCCATCTCGCGGCGGTGAGATGGCTTTACAACTTTCCCTCAAGCGCTTCCTTACGGATCTCAGCCTTGATGCGTTCCTCAGCGTACATCTTCTTGAGCCGGCGGTTTTCATCCTCCAGTTCTTTCAGGCGGGCCATCATCGATGCATCCATGCCGCCGAACTTGGCGCGCCATTTGTAAAAGCTGGCGCTGCTCATGCCATGTTCACGGCACAGCTCTGGAACCGGTACGCCGTTCTCGGCTTGCTTGAGTATCGACAGGATCTGGCTGTCGGAAAAACGTGACTTCTTCATGCAGAATCTCCCTGCGTTTAGCTTACGGAAAATTCTACTTTTGAAAACCGCTTTTTTTCGGGGGGATTACC
>NZ_JANCMW010000357.1 GCF_029207565.1 Marinobacter iranensis
GCACGACCGGTTCGTCTTCACCTCCACTACCTCGCTGATGATCAGCCAGGCGATCCGCGACGAGGCCGGGGGCGCGGCGACCTGGCTCGACGAGGATTCGGGTCCGATCGAACCCCGCAACATCTATGGAGTCACCAAGCTCGCCGCCGAGCAGCTCTGCCGGCTGGCCTGGCTGAACGACGGGCTCAATTGCGTCGTGCTGCGCACCAGCCGCTTCTTCCCGGAAGAGGACGACACCCATCGCGG
>NZ_JANCMW010000358.1 GCF_029207565.1 Marinobacter iranensis
CGACGCAGATACTCGCGTCGCCGATCGCCGCGACTTCCTTGGGGTGCGCTTCGCTGCCGACGACGGAAAGCGGCGGCGCGCCGGCGGCCGATGCATACTTCGCTTTATAATACAGCACTTTGTCCACCGCGCGGTCCAACGTCTCGATCGGCAGTTCGCCGGATTGCACGGCCTGCTCGATCGTCTGCACCGTCTCGCGGACAAGCGAAGGCGTATGGCTGACAAAGAGCAGATGGATGCCCGCCT
>NZ_JANCMW010000359.1 GCF_029207565.1 Marinobacter iranensis
TACTTCTCTTTCCGAGGCTTTTGCTTCTCGCCATTCGTGGATTTCACGCGCGCATTACGAAGATCGGCGGCACTTTCCGCTTCCTCACGCTGCTTTGACGCGTGCTTGAGTTCTTCCTCCGCCGGGAAGTCTTCGTCGGCGTTCTTGGTGTTCACACGCTCTTCGATAATGCGCAGCTGCTGCCTGTGTGCCTTGTGTCCGGCCACAACGGCCTCCTTACTTGCTCACTCGCTTCCTCTGCTTCC
>NZ_JANCMW010000360.1 GCF_029207565.1 Marinobacter iranensis
TATGGCGCGTCCGACCGCCCGCTGGTGGTGATCGACGCCGGCCATGGCGGGCACGATCCCGGCGCGATCGGCGCGAGCGGCCTGCGCGAGAAGGACCTCACGCTCAAGGCCGCGCTGGCGATCAGGGACGCGCTCATCGCCTCGGGCCGGGTGCGCGTGGCGCTCACCCGCGAGGACGATCGCTTCCTGGTGCTCCAGGAGCGCTATGGCCTGGCGCGCAAGCTGGGCGCGGACCTGTTCATCTC
>NZ_JANCMW010000361.1 GCF_029207565.1 Marinobacter iranensis
AGCGCCTCGCCGAGCCGCGGGCTGGCGAGCTCGACGATGTAGAAGCCGGGCTGGCCGAGCGGGATGCCGACCACTTCGAAATCCTTGCCCTTGCCCGGCACGCCGATCTTCAGCGGCTTGCCCGTGGCGGAGGTGAGCAGGGGCTTAGCGCCGGTCTGGTTGATCCGCACGGTCTCGGTACCGCGCTTCACTTCGTCCGACTTGTCCTCGGCCGCATCGGCCAGCGCGCGGAACCATTTGGCGAT
>NZ_JANCMW010000362.1 GCF_029207565.1 Marinobacter iranensis
CGATCTGGCAGCTCTATCGCTTCCGCCGCGACCTGCGCCGATTGCGCGCGCGCATCCACGGCGAGCTGGCGACGCGCGTGCCGATCCCGCGCGCGCTGGCCACGCGCTTCCGTCGCCGCAATCCATGGCGGATCGCGCTCCATGCCTGGGTCTGGGGCCTGGCCGCGCTCGGCATCGGCGCGCAGCATTTCGTGGCGCCGCAGGACGTGCCGGCGGCTATCGTCCCGGCCGCGCTGGCGGCGGT
>NZ_JANCMW010000363.1 GCF_029207565.1 Marinobacter iranensis
GTCTATGAGCGCCAGCACCCTCCGGGGTTCCGCTGGGTGCACGAAAGCCTCGGCACGAACTGGCGTATGCTGGAGATGCAGGCGACGATCGGCCGCCTCCAGCTCCGCCGGTTGTCGGGCTGGGTGGCGCGTCGAACCGAAATCGCAATGCGGGTGCACGCGGTTCTAACCGAGTTTCCAAAGGCGGTGCGTGCCCCGCTTCCCGGCGATGGCGTCACGCATGCATTTTATCGGCTCTACGCCT
>NZ_JANCMW010000364.1 GCF_029207565.1 Marinobacter iranensis
TACGCCCGCGTCGGTCTCGGCGACTGGGCGGCGTACCTCGTGGGCTGGCTGTACTGGTACTTCTGGGTCGGGGTCCTCGCCTACGAGGCGGTGCTCGGCGGCGAGACGCTCCACACGTGGCTCCCGGCGCTGCCGTCCTGGGCCTGGTCGCTCATCCTCATCGCGATCTTCGTCGGCACCAACGTCATCTCGGTGCGCACCTTCGGGGAGGTCGAGTTCTGGCTCGCGAGCATCAAGGTGGTC
>NZ_JANCMW010000365.1 GCF_029207565.1 Marinobacter iranensis
GTCCACGTCTTCAAGCCCGAGGACCGCGCGATCGTCGACAAGCTCATCGTCGTCGCGCGCAGCGAGGCCGCCTATCGCGACGCCTTCCGCGCGGCTCCCGGCGGCACGGCCTTCGCGATGGACCGGCTGCTCATCCTGCCGCCGCTCGCCTGGGAGGACCTGCTGCCGCTGTTCGCGCGCGCGAACGTCCGCTTCGAGTACGGCATGCGGACCGCCGACGCCGTCGTCGTGACCGAGGAGCCG
>NZ_JANCMW010000036.1 GCF_029207565.1 Marinobacter iranensis
TAATCGGGATAGGGAGGCACCTCACGATGCCCCTCCTCCCACATCACCGGGCATACGGATCACGTACCACGGCGATTCAGTGACTTGATTCAACCCTTTACCGTACTGCCAACTCCGGCAGTCCATAGCTCCGGAACAACCGGGCCGGTAAGGCTTGCCGTAGTGCCGGCGAATGACTCAGCCGCCACGGCCCATGGGCTGATTTCGCAGTGTTCCAGGCCAGCTCGACCGAGACACCCCGCTTTCTCAGTTCACGATACCCCTTTCGGCCCCATTGCTTCCACACGTAACTTCTCATTCTCCGCCGTATCCACTTGTCCAGGTCCCGCAGCGGGCTCAGTACTTCGGCTGCGTCGAAGTACGCTTTCCAACCAAGCAGGGTCTCTTTCAGGTCTGCGATCACCTGGGCCAGTGAGTGGCCCCGTGTTCGGCGGCTCAGTATCCGGATTTGGGTTTTCAGCTTCGTGATGGCTTTGCTAGCCACCTTCAAGCGTTGCCCTTTCCGGCTGAGGGTGAAGCCCAGGAAGCTCCGCTTCCAGGGCCGGTCTACCGCACTCTTTCGTGTATTCACTGTGAGCCTCAGCGAGTCCTCGATAAAGCGCGCCAGACT
>NZ_JANCMW010000366.1 GCF_029207565.1 Marinobacter iranensis
GCCGGATCTGGCTCCGGAAGAACGCGTAGTTGTCGTCGAAGCGCGACACGCGGTCGGTGTCGGCGGGGGAGCGGCGGTCGAGCACGACGCTCTCGAAGACGTCCGCCCAGGCGCGGTGGGGACGCAGCTTCGTCCGCGCCGGCTCGCCGTGACGCACCAGCACCGCCTCGAGTTCGGCGGCGAGGGTCGGATCGTCGTCGCGGAGGGTGTGGTGGAGCGCCGCGACCAGCAGCATCAGCGTCG
>NZ_JANCMW010000367.1 GCF_029207565.1 Marinobacter iranensis
GCCTGCGCCGTGCCGGTGGCGACGATCGCCAGAGCGAAACCGATCAGGACCATGCGCACGCCATTCACTCCCATCGCATTCCCGTGAAATCGGGCCTGCCACCGATATAGCATCCCCCTGCTCTGCCGGTGAAGCCCGCTAGCGCGGCCTGCCCATCCCCATCGCGCGCGAGATCCGATAGGCTTGGTCCCCGCCCTGTGCATAGGGATCCCGCAACCGATAGAGCCCGGCGAGCAGGCCCAG
>NZ_JANCMW010000368.1 GCF_029207565.1 Marinobacter iranensis
CCATCCAGCCGGCGCTGCCGCCCCCCACGACGACGATGTTCCTGATCCGGTTATCGGTGCTCATCGCTGCAAAGTTCCCCCTCATGGCATCGACCGACAGCCATGCCTCAAAGATGATCGCCGATCATCAAGCCCATGGCATCGCCCCATCGGGCCGCGACGGATCCGGGCCCTCCACCGGTTGCGCCGCACTCCTGTCGTCGGGGGCCTCCTCGCGCCCATCGGACGCGAGGAGATTGGATG
>NZ_JANCMW010000369.1 GCF_029207565.1 Marinobacter iranensis
TATCACGGCTTCTTCCGCGACCTTGCCTATGACGACAAGCGCACCGCCCTTGACGAGGGGCCGGTGCGCGCCTGGCGGGTGTCCGAGGAGCTCGACCAGACCGGCAGGCCTGGGGCGCAAGATGCGGATGGCGTGCGCAGTTTCCGCGGCATCGATCCCGGCTCGCGTATCTCGCTCTCGACGCAGCAGGCAACCTATGCCGCGGTGTTGGTAATCGACGTCAAGGCGATCGACGAGAAGTC
>NZ_JANCMW010000370.1 GCF_029207565.1 Marinobacter iranensis
GTGCTATTTCTCGAAAGCTGCTTCCAGCGCGATGAGACCCGCTGCGTGCCGTTCCGGCTGTGCCTTTCGAAATTTGCGGATGTTTACCAACTTGAATTGAGGAGCGGGCAGCTCGCGAAGCGCTGGCAATGGGAAGGCGTCCCACTCCGGGTCTCCGGCCTCAAAACTCTCTAAGAACCTCCGATCATCAGCGCCGAGGGACCTATGGATCGCCGCCACGAGGCGACCGAACGTATGAACAT
>NZ_JANCMW010000371.1 GCF_029207565.1 Marinobacter iranensis
TACCAGAAGCCGCCCGGAGAGGAATGATCGGAGATCGCCTTCAGCTTGCCGTCGGAGGAACGCCCGAGTCCTTGCACGTAAGGCACGTAGTCCTTGACGAGGTCTTCGCCGCCCATCGCGGACAGGTCGGCCAGGAACTTGGAGTCGATAAACTTGCCGATGTAGCCGCGCTCCAGGTCGAAGATATCCGGCAGGTCCTTGCCGCTTTGCAGCGCGGTCAGCAGCTTAGTCTGATATTGGTC
>NZ_JANCMW010000372.1 GCF_029207565.1 Marinobacter iranensis
GATCGCGCCAGGCGCGCCGGTTTCGACGGTGTGGAGATCCACGCGGCCCACGGCTACATCATCGCCGGCTTCTTGTCGGGCTATTACAACCAGCGTGAAGACGAATACGGCGGCACGCTGGAAAACCGCGCCCGGCTGTTGCTGCAAATCATCGCGGCCATACGGGCCAAGGTCGGCCATGAATTTGCCGTGTGGCTGCGCCTGGACGCCGAAGAGTTGCACACCCCCGGCGGCATCAATCT
>NZ_JANCMW010000373.1 GCF_029207565.1 Marinobacter iranensis
AAGGCTTCATCTTTTAGATGCGTCATACGATCCTGCTGATCTTGACCATTATTGCCATGTTGCTGGTCTGATTTTTCATCTTTATGCGCAGCCTGTTTGGAATCATCTATATCATCATTCTGCTTGACTTCAGACTTGCCATTTTTTAGCTCATTCAGAATCTTTTCGCCTTTCTGTAATAGCTCTTCACCAATAGCAATCGCCTTGGCTTTTAAGTCATCCATCTTGGTCGTTTCATTTTT
>NZ_JANCMW010000374.1 GCF_029207565.1 Marinobacter iranensis
GCCTTGCCCGGCGGCACGCTGCCGGCGAGCATGGCATAGGGCATGGACAGGATCGCCGCCCAGGCGAGCCCGACGCCGATGGTCGGCAGCCAGAGCACCACCGGATCCGCGACGAGCAGGAAGCCGAGCAGCCCCGCGGCGCCGAACGCCAGGCAAAGCGCATGCGTGGCGCGACGGCCGAGCCGCTCGCCGATGCCCGGCAGCAGCAGCGCGCCCAGCGCCGCGACACCGTTATAGCCGG
>NZ_JANCMW010000375.1 GCF_029207565.1 Marinobacter iranensis
TTCCGCCGCGTTTCCGGGCGCGCGCCGCCGCGACCGCGCCAGGCCGCTCCGCGAAGACCACGGCAGGGGATCCGACATCGCAAGCGCATGCCCCCTGCGTTGCCATTTCCCCGTCCCGTCGCTACATCGCGCCCGAACTTCCTGCATATCCAGACCTGCGAACGGAGACCGCCACGTGGCCGCCCAATACGCCTTCGTCATGAAGGACATGACCAAGACCTTCCCCGGCGCTCCCAAGCCG
>NZ_JANCMW010000037.1 GCF_029207565.1 Marinobacter iranensis
AACGCTCCGCTAATGTGCGCCGCCTGCGGCGTCACCATTGAGCGGCTTGTTAGCAGATTCTGCCTGAAGACGCTCCACCAGCCACACCTTGATGATCGATTGGCGGGTAACTCCATAGCGCGCAGCCTCACGGTCCAACGACTCCACAACCCAAGCCGGGAAGTCGACGTTGATTCGCTTTTGTTCCTGATTAACGCGACGAGCAGACGACAGGTCCAGGTCATCAACAATATCTTCCTGACCTTCCTCAAATTTTTTATCGAAGTCTTTAGCTTTCATAGAGCTCAACCTCCTTCTTGCGGGAACGTCTGACTGAAATCAGACGAATACGAGCATCCCTGTACGTGACGACAGCCGACCAGTGCTTTTCACCAATCTTGCCTATCAGCAAAAACCTCTGCTCATCCTCTGATTTTGCGCGGATCTCCAGTAGGTATGGATCTTTCCACAGCCCTTGGGCAGCAACGAAATCGATACCGTGCTTGTCCAGATTGGCCTGGCTTTTGGCTTCGTCGAATTCAAATTCATCCATGAGTACAAATTATCCCTTTTTTACTCACTCCGCAAGATCTGGAAGGACGCTGTAGCTGCTAACGCC
>NZ_JANCMW010000376.1 GCF_029207565.1 Marinobacter iranensis
CGTCGTTGAATTTCGCCATCTGGGCCGAAAGGTCGATGATCAGCGGATCCATCTCGGCGAGCTTCGCCTTGGCGCCGGCATCGTCGTCGCGCTGGCCGAGTGCGATCGCCTGTGACGCGAGCGCATGCACCCTGGCGATCTGGCCGCGGAACCGGTCGAGCTGCGGTTTCAGCGAGGGCTGGAGCGCCTCGGCATTGTCCAGCAGCTTGTTTGCCTCCTGGAAATTGTCCTGCTCCGCCTT
>NZ_JANCMW010000377.1 GCF_029207565.1 Marinobacter iranensis
CTTGCGCTCGCCGACATCGTCAAGCTCTCCGACGAGGACCTGGACTGGTTCGGCGAGACAGGCAGCCTCGGAGACGTTGCGGCGCGCTGGCTTGGACTGGGGCCCAGCCTGATGGTGGTGACGCAAGGCGCCAAGGGCGTGGTGGCTTTCTCGAGAAAACATGTCGTTTCGGTGCCGGCAGAGCCGGTCAAGGTTGTCGACACGGTGGGAGCCGGCGATACGATCAATGCCGGGATCCTCG
>NZ_JANCMW010000378.1 GCF_029207565.1 Marinobacter iranensis
GGCTTCTCTTCGAGCGAGATGGCCTTGCCGTCGCCGTCGAACTCGACCACGCCGTAGGCGTTCGGCTCGGCGACGTAGTAGGCGAAGACGGCGCCGCCGTCGACGTTCCGGTGCTGCTGCAGCTGCGAACCGAGACCCGGGCCGTAGAGGAGGTTGTCGCCGAGGACGAGGGCGACCGAGTCGTTGCCGATGTGGTCGGCGCCGATCGTGAACGCCTGAGCGAGACCGTCGGGCGAGGGCT
>NZ_JANCMW010000379.1 GCF_029207565.1 Marinobacter iranensis
CTCAGATCGATGCCGTCCGAATTGCGGCGGTCCGGATAGAGCGTCGCGGGGAGCGCGATCCTGTCGTGATGCGCGCCCGGATCGGGCATCGCGCGCACCGTCTCGACGGGGTCCGCGACCAGCTCCGAAACGGGAATTTCGGAATCCGCGATGCGATTCACGAAGGAGGAGTTGGCGCCATTCTCCAGCAAACGCCGCACGAGATAGGCCAGAAGCGTCTCGTGCGTGCCGACCGGCGCAT
>NZ_JANCMW010000380.1 GCF_029207565.1 Marinobacter iranensis
GGACGGCGACCGGCGACAACAGGATCAGGGCAGTCGACAGCGCCAGCACCAGGGCATGCGCCTTGCGCCAGAGGCCGTTCGACAGCGAAGCGATATCGGGGAGCAATCCGATCAGGGCCGCGAGCCATTGCCACCTGAGGGGTCGGAATGCCGTGCGCGCTCCGGACCCGGCGCGCACCATGTTTCCCACAGGGGCCGCCTTTGGCGTGAAAAGCTGCTTCATCTCCCCCGACCCCAGCT
>NZ_JANCMW010000381.1 GCF_029207565.1 Marinobacter iranensis
CGACCGGCTGGCCAATCTCGAGGCGGAACTGGCCAATCTCGAGCAGCAATCGGCGGGCCTGACGTCGCGCTGGCAGGCCGAGAAGGACAAGATCGCCGGCGAATCGAAGCTGAAGGAACAGCTCGAGGCCGCCAAGATCGAGCTGGAGCAGGCGCAGCGCGCCGGCGATCTCGCCCGCATGAGCGAGCTCAGCTATGGCACGATCCCGTCGCTCGCCAAGCAGCTCGAAGAGGCGCAGGG
>NZ_JANCMW010000382.1 GCF_029207565.1 Marinobacter iranensis
GAAAACAAGCTCGGCGACAAGATCAAGGTCATCGGTTTTGACTCGGATGAAAAGACCGTCGGCTTCCTCAAGGAAGGCGTTCTCGCCGGCCTCGTCGTCCAGGATCCGTATCGCATGGGCTATGACGGCGTGAAGACTGCGCTTGCCGTGTCCAAGGGCGAGAAGGTCGAGACATTCGTTGACACCGGCGCAAACCTGGTGACCAAGGCCAACATGGCAGACCCGAAGATCGATGCCCTT
>NZ_JANCMW010000383.1 GCF_029207565.1 Marinobacter iranensis
TGCCCCGCCATGCATTGCCGGTGGCATAGCGGCTCTCCTGGACAAGGAGGTGATGGCCCGCCTGGAGGTCGCACGTGTCGATCGTCGTCGCATGCGCCGCGGAAAGCGGGCAGAGATCGCCGTCATCCTGCGTGATCAGCTTGTACGCCCCCCAGACCGCGCAGTTGCGGATCGTGTTCACTTCGCCGCCGGCATAGGGCTTCTCTCCGTCGGTGCCGGGCAGCGTGACGCCACTGCTGA
>NZ_JANCMW010000384.1 GCF_029207565.1 Marinobacter iranensis
GTTCCCCAAGGTGGCGAAACGCTTGCGCGGGCTGGTCGCCTGGGTGGAAAAGCCCGGTGTGATCGAGGCCGGCGAGGAGATCTCCGTGCGTATCCCGGAACAGTGGATTTATCGCGCCTGAGAATGGTCGCCTCTGGCGGCGCGTAGCTGGCGGCAGGCCAAGGCGGTCAGGACGAGCACGCCAAGCAGCATGACGGTGTTGACGGTGTATTTCATCGTGAACGCGGGATCGCCGGCCGG
>NZ_JANCMW010000385.1 GCF_029207565.1 Marinobacter iranensis
GGATCCCACAGATAGCCCTCGAGATACAGGATCGCGCCATTGGCGATCAGCTGCTCGTCGAGCGCGGCGGCCGGCAGGAACTGCGAGGCGCCGAGAAAGGTGTTCATCGTGCGCTGCCCGTCGGGCGTGACGAAGATCAGGCAGCGCGCGGTGGCGGGCTGGCCGGGGCGCACCGCGGTGTCGAAATCGACGCCGGCGGCGCGGATGTCGTGCGCGAAGACCTGGCCCAGCTGGTCGTCG
>NZ_JANCMW010000038.1 GCF_029207565.1 Marinobacter iranensis
GGCGCCCGTTCACCATAAGCCATCAATTCGGGATTGAAGCGGTTATCGGGTGATGAAATCAGGCCATCCCTGAAAACCAATGCCGCACCTAACTCGGTCAGGTATCCGACCGATCCGAAATACGTCACTTTGAACTGCTGATTCGGCTGGCTGGCATCCAGATACTGATGATAAGCCGCTGAATACCGGAAAGTCGGCTCCCCCCCGTTCGAAATCTGGTGCCCCCAACCTCTCGCACGTTCGCTACCGACAACCTTGTGGACTGCATTCTGACCGGATTTGAAAACATCCAGTCCCAGCACGCCAACGGTCATCGATGTCGTCCAACCCGAATCGGCTCCCGGGGTTTGATAACTCTGGCTCGAGGACAGGTAGACCAGGCTGCTGTATGGACGATCGCTCCGGTCGATCTCCGATTCCTTGATGTCCTCAGGGGTGAAGCCATAAACGCCAAACTCAAGCGCCGTGCTCTGCGGCTTTTCAGTCTGGCCCCCCAAGTATGGAAGCACATACCCGTCCAGAGCCTGGCTGACGCGGGAAACCGGGTTGCTGATGAATTCCTTCGAGTTGGAGGAATAGGTAATCGCCACGCCGGC
>NZ_JANCMW010000386.1 GCF_029207565.1 Marinobacter iranensis
CTCGCCCAGGAGCACTACGCCTCGTCGTGGGTGCGCCAGGCCGGCGCCGGCGCGGTGGCCCTGCGCTACCACAACGTCTACGGCCCTGGCATGCCGCGCGACACCCCCTACTCCGGGGTCGCGGCGATGTTCCGCTCGTCCCTCGAGCGGGGCGAGCGGCCGCAGGTCTTCGAGGACGGCGGGCAGGTACGCGACTTCGTCCACGTCGACGACGTGGCCCGCGCCAACGTCACAGCGCT
>NZ_JANCMW010000387.1 GCF_029207565.1 Marinobacter iranensis
TCCCCGGAAGCCGCATCGAGCCCCGTGTTTCTCGCGCCCCCTTGTCCTTGGTTGGCCTGGCGGATCACCCGGACCCGCTCGTCCGCCTCGGCATAACGCGCCAGAATGTCGGCGGAACGGTCCGTCGATCCGTCGTCGACCAGAATGATCTCGATGTCGCTTAACGTTTGTCCGATCAGGGAATCCAAACATCTCGGCAAATATCCCGCGACGTTGTACACGGGCACGATAATACTGAC
>NZ_JANCMW010000388.1 GCF_029207565.1 Marinobacter iranensis
GGTACCGTCGGGACCGTACGCGACGACCTCCTCCGGCTGGTCCCGAGGCACCGTCCAGATGTAGCCTTCGGTGTCGATCGACGGCTTCGTCATGCCCGAGCGGGTGTCGAGCTCGGTGTACTCGCCGTTCGCGGGGACGCGGAGGATCGCGCCGGAGCCCGTCCAGACCGCCGCCGTCCGGCGTGCGGCATCCGTTTCGACGGCCCGGGCGTCGAGACTCTGCAAGGCCTCCCCGAAGC
>NZ_JANCMW010000389.1 GCF_029207565.1 Marinobacter iranensis
AATTCTGTGGCCCGTCCTTGACCTTCCTGACCCCATGCCATGGCGTCCATACGCCTGCGAAGAAGAACAGCGGCCGATCTTCGCCGCGGGCGAACCAGAAGTTCCGTTGGATACCCGTCTCAGGATCTTTGTCGCCTGGGGTAGGGCTCGGCTCGGCAAAGCTCGTCACCGGGACAAGGCAGCGGTTCTCGACGCCCAGATACTGCTGCCAGTGCTTGTAGCTCGTGCTGCGAACGTTT
>NZ_JANCMW010000390.1 GCF_029207565.1 Marinobacter iranensis
GGGATGCTGGACAAGGACGGCAAGGCCCGGAGAATCGCCACCTATTGCGGCGGCGGCGATCGTTTCGTGCTGGCGGACGGCGCATGGAAGGATGCCGGCGATCGCTTCGTGCCGAGCGCGGAGCAGCGCGCGCAGATCGCGGCCGGCTATCCGGCGGGGCGCGTGGAGATTCGCCCCGTCGAGCGGCGCCAGGTCTTCGTCGGGGGCGTCCCCGTGGGCGAGCCCTTCGAATAAGCGGT
>NZ_JANCMW010000391.1 GCF_029207565.1 Marinobacter iranensis
TCCCAGCGGATGCTGCTCCCCTCCCTTTATGGTCTTCACGCCGACGGATTGCTGCCCGAAGGGCTGACCATCACCGGCACCGCACGTTCGGATTACGACGATACCGGCTTCCGTGCATTCGCCCGCGAGGCGCTCGACCATTTCGTGCCGGCCGACCGGAAAGATGACAGCGCTGTCGGGAGCTTTCTCGAACGGCTCTTCTACCAGCGGCTCGATGCCTCGAAGACCGAAGGCTTCGC
>NZ_JANCMW010000392.1 GCF_029207565.1 Marinobacter iranensis
CCGCGCCCAGCCAGTTGATCGGGGAAGAGATCAGATGGTATTTCATCAGGAACTGATTGGCCATGCCGTTGTAAGCGTTGAAAATAATGAAGAAGACGATGGACATGACGGAGGCGCTGATGATCGTCGGCAAGAAGTAACTCGCCCGGAGCAGCTGCCTGCCGCGGAACGCCTTATTCAGGACGACGGCCAGGACCAGCGAGATCGGCAGCGTCAGGATAAGCTTGCCGCCGGCGTAG
>NZ_JANCMW010000393.1 GCF_029207565.1 Marinobacter iranensis
TGCAGGTGCAGGTGCGCATCGCCGGCGTCGGCAGGGTGGATCTCTTGGTGGACGGCTGGCTCGTGATCGAGTGCGACAGCGAGGCATACCACCTCGGACCAGAGGCGTACCGGATCGACCGTGCGCGAGACCTCGCGTTGGCAGAGCTCGGTTTCACGACCCTCCGGGTCTCGGCCGTCGACATCATGTGGCATCCCGAGCGCGTGGTGGCGGCCGTCCGCGGGCTGCTTCGAGCCCG
>NZ_JANCMW010000394.1 GCF_029207565.1 Marinobacter iranensis
CACCGCGGGCGGCACGATCAATGGCGGCAGCACCGGCATCCAGGTGAATGCCGCCCTGACCGGCCAGAGCAGCACCGTGACGGTGGGCGCCGCGATCGGCAACTCGACGCGCCCGAGCTCCGGCGTGGTGTTCCAGGGCACCGGCGTGGTCGGCGGCACCAACACCGTCAACGCAAACGCCAATATCAGCAGCGGCACCGGCTTCGCCGCGATCGGTTCCAACACCATAAACACGGAT
>NZ_JANCMW010000395.1 GCF_029207565.1 Marinobacter iranensis
GGACGAACTCGCGGTCGCGGTGCCGAGGATGCGTCCGTTGCTGGTGCCCTGAGCTGGGCGCCGCAACGCATCCGGTATGGAACAAATATGGAACAGAAAGGCTGTCCTACACGATCTCGCTTCCGGTACATGCTTGCCGGTTGGCGATTCGAGGAGGAGGACATGCAGAACCGCACGCCGGTGCCGCGCGAGACGCGGCCGCCCTTGCCCGAGTTCACGCCCGTTCCGCGCAAGTTCC
>NZ_JANCMW010000039.1 GCF_029207565.1 Marinobacter iranensis
TGAAGGTGTAGTCCTTCATGGCCACGGAGGCGGCCCGGATCCGTTCCTGGTAGCGGAACTGGAAGACGGCGCTCTGGCGGCTACTGCCACCGGCCTTGCCGTTGTATTCCACCGGGTCGAGCCGGGGGGCATCGCCGTGGTGGTCGGCGATGATCAGGGCGGGCTGGTCGTTGCCTTCCACATCGCCGTGGTTGAACCGGTAGTGCCAGCCCTCTTCGGCGGCCAGGCGGCCCAGGAAGTCCAGGTCGCTTTCCCGGTGCTGGACGCAGTATTCCCGTTCCTCGGGGGTGCGCTTGAGGTCAAACACGGTATCGATGAGGCCTCGCTCTTCCAGCAGGGTGCGCACGATGGCATCCGTACTCTGGGTCTGGAAGATGCGGCTGTTGTGCATCAGGCCCAAACGCCACAACGGGGGCTGGACGATGACGTCGTAGCGGGTGCGGCGGTGGCCGGTGTCGCCCCGGGCGAATTCGTTGACCACGCCGTGGAAGCGCCGCAGGGG
>NZ_JANCMW010000003.1 GCF_029207565.1 Marinobacter iranensis
TCAACTTTTTAAAGAGCAGTCGGGGCTTGCCCGATCAAGGTGGCGTATTCTACATCGAATCACCGCCTTGTCAACCGCTTTCTGAAGAATTTGAACACTCGAAATCTTCAATCAATTCAAACGGTTGTCTTTCGATTTCCGGCCCGCCTTACCGGCGTGCCCCTCGAG
Organism: Marinobacter iranensis; assembly: GCF_029207565.1. Classification (GTDB taxonomy): domain Bacteria; phylum Pseudomonadota; class Gammaproteobacteria; order Pseudomonadales; family Oleiphilaceae; genus Marinobacter; species Marinobacter iranensis. The sequence goes on from NZ_JANCMW010000003.1 coordinate 169, forward strand.
AGAGATGCGTATTCTACAGAGCTCACTTGAAGTGTCAACGAGGTTTTCAGAATTTTCTCAAAAACCCCTGATTCCGTTCAATCCTTGACCAGAACACGGGCAATCTTCTTTTTACCAGCCTGGACTACGCAGTCATCACCGGCCGCAAACATCCGCTCATCCGTTACCTGCTCACCATTGATATACACAGCGCCGCGACCGAACACATCCTTGGCAGCCTTACCATTGCTCGCCAGATTTGCCTCTTTCAGCAAAGACACGATATGCAGCTCATTGCGCCCGCCCAGGAACACCTCAACTGTAGGCACATTCTCTGGAATCTCGCCAAGGCCAACGCGGTTGCCCGCCGACTTGTGGGCGGTCGCGGCCGCTTCGGCGTTATGGAAACGGGTAATGATCTCTTCCGCCAGTAGCTTCTTGTACTCCTGGGGATTGACGCCATTATCCACAGCGGCATGGAATTCCTCCACTTCCGCCAGCGGCCGGAAGCTCAACAGCTCAAAGTAACGCCACAGCAGACCATCCGGCATGGACAGCAGCTTGGTGTACATTTCGCCCGGCGAGTCATTAACACCCACATAGTTGCCCAATGACTTCGACATCTTCTGGACACCGTCCAGCCCTTCCAGCAGTGGCATTGTCAGGACAACCTGGGGCGTCTGACCATATTGCTTCTGGAGAATTCTCCCCATCAGTAGATTGAACTTCTGGTCAGTACCACCCAACTCCACATCTGCCTCGAGTGCCACCGAGTCGTATCCCTGTACCAGCGGGTAAAGGAACTCATGGATGGCGATGGGCTGTTCGGCCCGGTAGCGCTTGGTAAAATCATCCCGCTCCAGCATCCGGGCCACCGTGTACTGCCCTGCCAGGCGAATCATGTCTGCAGCGGAGAGCTTGCTCATCCAGTCGGAGTTGAAGACCACCCGGGTCTTTTCCCGATCCAGAATCTTGAACACCTGCTCTTTATAGGTAATGGCGTTGGCGGCAACCTGCTCTTCCGTCAGGGGAGGCCGGGTTGCGCTCTTGCCCGTGGGGTCACCGATCATTCCGGTGAAATCTCCTATAAGGAAGATCACCTCATGCCCCAGGTCCTGGAACTGACGCAACTTGTTAATCAGGACGGTATGCCCAAGATGGAGATCCGGAGCCGTGGGATCAAACCCGGCCTTTATTCGAAGAGGGCGCCCCTCCCGAAGTTTCTCAATCAGCCCTTCCTCGGGGATCAACTCGTCCATACCGCGCTTGACTAGGGCCAGCGCCTCATCAATAGATGCCATGTACCACACATCCTCAATTCTGATCATTGGGGCCGGGAGACAGTTACAGACATCTACAAAAGAAATCTGTGCGTTACCGGCACCCCTGTTAAAGTGTACCTGCTCAGTTTTCGAACAAAGCCGCGCATTTAAGGCCGGGGATTATAACAATCCCGGCCTGAGAAATCCGGCTAGCATGCCAGTAACGGTAATGTTTGATGCTGTCCTGAGCGCATTTTATACGGTAATCTGTTGGACTATACTTGAACAACAGCTTTAATTAGGTAGTACAACCTACCGGAATACCGATTAAAACGGATGCGACACGTGCTAAAAATGTTTCCAAAAACCCATATCACCATTGCTGCTGCGACCAGTGTTGTTGTCGTGGCTGCTATTCTGATGAGCCCCAGTGCCAATGTAGAGGCTAACAGAATGGCCTATGCACTGGATCTCGATGAAGGCACCGCCACAGAGTCAGCCTCTCCTTCTCCCGGCCAGACCGAAAAAGCAGCAGCCAGCAAGGTAACAGACAACAGGGAAGCGGCGTCGCCTGAAATCGCATCTTTCGGCGATGCGCCCCAATTACCCGAGGCGCTTGATACCGCGGCAGCCATGGCGGAAGTCAGCGAGCCTGAGCTGCAATGGCAGGAATACAAAATAAAGTCTGGTGACACCCTGTCGTCTCTGTTCAACAAGGCCGGCTTTAACGATGGCATTATGCTGTCCGTTATCCATGGCGACGGCGAGGCCGACAAACTGCAAAAGCTCTATGCGGGTGAAACCATCGCCTTCGCAACTGATGACGCAGGCGAACTCTCGGCCATTGACCTTCAGCGCAATCTCCTTGAAACCCTCCACGTAGAGAGGACCGAAGGTGGCTTCACCGGAGAAACCATTGTACGCGAGCCTGATGTGAAACCCGCGTTTGCCTCGGGCGTTATTGACGGTTCGCTTTATGTCGCAGCCCGCGAAGCGGGAATAACCGACAGGCTCTCCATGGAACTGGCTGGCATCTTCGGATGGAACATCGACTTCGTTTATGACGTTCGTAAAGGCGACCGATTTGAGGTGGTTTACGAAGAGCTGTATCTGGACGGTGAGAAATTCGACACCGGCGACATTCTTTCTGCCCGTTTTGTAAACCAGGGGAAAGAAGTCATTGCCCTGCAGTATACAGACAGCAATGGCGACACTGACTATTACAGCCCGGACGGTAGCAGTATGCGCAAGGCGTTCCTGAGAACACCCATTAATGCCCGGGTATCCTCTTCCTTCAACCTGCAGCGTCGTCATCCAGTGCTGGATGTGGTTCGCCCACACGAAGGCACGGACTACGCTGCGCCTCCGGGAACGCCGATCAAGGCAGCCGGCCACGGCAGGGTCCAGTTCGCCGGCTGGAAAGGTGGCTACGGCCGCACCGTTATCCTCAAGCACGGCGACAACATAACCACGCTTTATGCGCACATGAGCCGCCTTGGCAAGGGCATCAAGGCAGGCACGCGCGTCAAACAGGGCGACACCGTCGGGCATGTTGGCTCATCAGGAATGGTGACAGGGCCCCACCTGCATTATGAATTCAGGGTGAATGGCGCCCCGAGAAATTCGCGGACAGTGAAACTTCCGGATGCCAAACCGGTTCCCAAGTCAGAAATGGCCCGCTTCAAAAAATTTGCCAATCAGCGAGTTGCCAAGCTTGAACTGTTCCGCCAGGACTACCAGCATCTGGCGCTGGCCGCAGACGAGTAAAACATGAAAACCTGGATTGGACTCATGTCCGGCACCAGTATGGATGGTATTGACGCCATACTGGTGTCATTTGATGGCCAGAAAATCCAGGTCCACAACACCCATACCACCCCCTACCCGGACGATATACGCCAACGGCTGTTCAATCTGAGCCAGAACAGGGGTACGCCGGACGACATCGGAGAGCTGGATCACACGGTAGGTTCACTATTCGCCCTGGCAGCGGCAACGGTGATTGAGAAATCCGGTTTCCAGGCCTCTTCTGTCACAGCCATCGGCAGCCATGGCCAGACATTGCGACACCACCCCGACAGTGCAACTCCCTTTTCCCTGCAGATCGGTGACCCCACCATTATCGCTGAGCGAACTGGCGTAACCACTGTTGCTGACTTCAGAAGGCGAGACCTGGCCGCCGGTGGCGAAGGCGCCCCACTTGTTCCGGCATTTCACAAAACGTTCTTCAGCGTCGCAGGTGAAGACCGATGCATCCTCAATCTTGGTGGCATCGCCAATATTACCCACTTGCCTGCAGACAAGAATGAGCCCGTTACCGGTTTCGACACTGGTCCTGCCAACGCACTGATGGATGCCTGGTGTCTGGACCAGACAGGCCGCGCTTTTGACAAGGATGGAAGCTGGGCGGAAGAAGGCGAGGTAAATCAGGCTCTGCTAGGCGATATGCTCTCGGATGCCTATTTTTTACGCCAGCCGCCAAAGAGCACGGGCACGGAAAAATTCAATCTGGAGTGGATCAAGACCCAATTGCGCCGTCACTCGGAACTTTCCGGCGCCGACGTACAGAGGAGCCTACTTGAGCTGACAGCCGTATCTGTAGCCCAACAACTGCCGCAGGCTACGGGCATGACGATTTTCGCGTGTGGAGGCGGAGCAAAGAACCGAGCTTTGATGGGGGCACTGCAACGCACATGCGGCCCGGCCCGAATTGCGTCAACTGCGGACTTGGGCCTGGACCCGCAGTGGGTGGAACCGGCCGCCTTTGCCTGGCTCGCAAGCCAGACGTTGTCCGGCAAGCCGGGCAATCTTCCAGAAGTGACCGGTGCAAGAGGGAAGAGAATTCTGGGTGCGGTCTACTACGTCTGATGGCGCGCGTCAGATAGAGAAGGAACTGCCACAACCACAGGTAGAACTGGCATTGGGGTTCTGCACCACAAACTGGGAGCCCTGCAGCCCTTCCTGATAGTCCACGGTTGCCCCAACCAGGTACTGGTAACTCATGGGATCCACCAGCAACATCACACCATCCCTTTCAATGATGGTGTCTTCTTCATCCTGAGCCTCATCAAATGAGAAGCCATACTGGAAACCGGAACAGCCACCACCGGTCACAAACACACGAAGCTTGAGATCGGAATTGCCCTCCTCCTCAACCAGTTCGCGCACTTTGGATACCGCACTGTCACTGAAAAACAGCGGTGTGACTGCTTGTTGCTGAACTACACTCAAGTCCGCCTCCGGTTTGCCAAAAATAGATCTGACCTGATTATCATATTCCTGACTAAAACAATCAACTATTCCTGCTCGGCACTTCGGCCTCACCCTGCCCTAGCGAATCGTCAGCCTCGGTGACACGCTCGGTTTCAGCGCGTTTATCGCGACCCAGCAGGCCCACTGGTTCATTCTGGTGAACCAGGCTTCCGTTAACCGAAGCCCCCATGGCCATCTCGATAAGATTGTAATAGACATTACCATGAATGGAGGCTTTCTCAGCCAGTTCAAGGTGCGTCGATGCATATACATCGCCGTGAACCGTACCGTTAACGATCACATGGGGGGCAACGATGTCTCCCTCAACAGAGCCGACTTCAGACACCCTTAACACCGCGTCGCCACCTTCCTCCGCAATAACCCGGCCGCGAATGGTTCCATCCACATGCAGCCCGCCGGAGAAATGCACGTCTCCCTCAACTGTCGTGCGGGATGAAACCAAGGTATCGAAATGCCCCGTGGGGCGCCGTGGTTTCTGCTTCTTTTTGCCAAGCATGTCAGTTCTCCGTCAATTCATTCCAATCAAAAGTTCGTTCGGCCTGGGAAGATTTTTTGCCTTCAGCACGTGCTACTACCTGCAGCTCAATCGGTTCAAAACCATCCGGCACTCGCAAAAGACCCTCGATATCCTGAAAGTACCGGAAGCGGAACTTTACGCCCAGATCGTCAATATCCTCAGACAGATCGCGCAGGGCGATGACTTCCTTCTCTTTGTTCCGCATACCGATAACATTCACTGCAACCACACCCGAAATATAGCTCTTGTTGTCACCAATCTGGGTCAACACCAGCTTGAAGCCATACGTATCGTCCTGGCGCCCCTGCTGCATCGTGAAACGGTCGACCTGCAGTCCCTTGCTGGTTTCCGAGGGTGCCATGATGTTTTTATAGAATGTCAGGTCTGCTTTCAGTGAGGCAATCTGTGTTTCCAGGTCCACGATGGCTCTTCGCGCCTGGTTAAGCGCCTGGGCATCAATGGTTCGCCCTCGCTCAAGGTTGATCAGTTGCTGACTGGCCTTCCGGTTTTGCTCCCGAAGATCTTCAACCTGCTCTTCCAGCCGATCACGGGACTCTTCGGCGGTTGAAAAACGGAATCCACCCTGGGCCATGCCCGTAACATACCCCAGCACTGCGGCGATGATAGAAAACGCCAGCAATATCAAGCTACGGCGCAACCGATACCCCGGGCGATGCCGGATGACAACGTATTCTTCAGCAGGTCTTCTGGATTCACTCACCGGTCAAGCCTATGGTAGCAGCGCGGGCGCTTCCAGCCCGAGCGTTTCCTTGAGGTCAAACATGATGTTCATGTTCTGGACCGCCTGCCCTGCGGCACCTTTGACAAGGTTATCAATGACCGAGGAAACAATAACAATGCTGCTCTGCTCCTGCCGGTGAAGAGCCATACGGCAGTTGTTGGCACCACGGACACTGCGGGTTTCCGGGTGGCTGCCAAATGGCATCACATCTACAAAAGGCTCATCCCGGAACCGGTCCTCAAACAGTGCCTGAAGACGGTCAAAGTCCGCCGGGTTACGAAGCTCTGCGTATAGTGTGGCTTCGATCCCCCGGACCATAGGAACCAGGTGCGGCACGAAGGTGACACCGACACCGCTACCAGCCGCCTGCGACAGGCCCTGACGAATTTCCGGGAGATGACGATGCCCCGAAGCGCCATAGGCTTTGAAGCTCTCGCCTACTTCACCGTGCAGCATACCAATCTTGCCTTGCCGCCCGGCACCACTGGCACCTGACTTGGCATCGGCAATCAGCCTGGACGGATCGACCAGCCCGTTTTCCAGCAGTGGCAGGAAACCCAGTTGAACGGCGGTGGGATAACAGCCCGGGTTGGCGACCAACTGTGCGGTGCGGATCTGGTCCCGCACCACCTCTGGCAAGCCATAAATTGCCTTCTCGGCCCATTCGGGACTCTCGTGGGGCATGCCATACCAGGTCGCCCAGACATCAAGGTCCTTCAGGCGAAAATCAGCCGACAAATCCACGACGCGGGCTCCGGCAGCCATCAGTTCCGGCATCATGCGCATGGCCACCCCATGAGGCGTGGCGAAAAAAACCAGGTCACAGGCTGCCAGGGTTTTCACGTCCGGCTCGGAAAAAGCAAGGTCATAGTGACCGCGCAGGTTCGGGAACATATCAGCGACCGGCATGCCTGCCTCCGAGCGCGATGTAATACAACTCACCGTCACATCCGGGTGAACCGAAAGAATCCTCAGAAGCTCAACACCGGTATAACCGGTTCCACCTACAATGCCTACTTTTATCACCAGTTTCTCCAGCTCAAATCGGGTTCTCGAAACCCACATAGTCTAACATGATAAACCAATGACTTATTGCAGCCCCACCGGCGCTGGTTACAATATCGTCAGGAAAACATTCATCTCTGGAAAGCCGGCGTTCATGCGTAAACTCTGGAAAAAGACCACCGAGAACCTGATCCCGGTTTTCCGCCGCCGGCTTTCCGGTGTCGATGCGCTACCGCAGCTGGCTGTCCTGGGGCTTCTATCCGGTTTGTTTACCGGCGGTGTGATCCTGGCTTTTCGCCTTGCCATCGAATGGCCACTTGAATATTTCCTGCCAGGCGATGGTTCCGAATCTTTTGAGGAACTGGACATTCTTACTCGAGCCGTCCTGCCACTTGCAGGCGCCGTTGCCTTGGGCCTACTGATGCACAACCTGGCAACCCATGATCGTAAGGTCGGCATCGTGCACATCATGGAGCGCCTGAACTACCACCAGGGCTACATTTCAGTCCGCAGCGCCCTTGTCCAGTTCGTCACCGGTGTCGGCACCGTTGTCACCGGCCAGTCCGCCGGCCGGGAAGGCCCGGCTGTGCACCTTGGTGCCGCATTCTCCAGCCTGATGGGCCAATGGATGCGACTGCCCAACAACAGCATCCGAACCCTGGTTGCCTGCGGCTGTGCTGCTGCAATTTCCGCCTCTTTCAACACCCCCATTTCAGGCGTTATTTTTGCCATGGAAGTGGTCATGATGGAATACACCATCGCCGGTTTTACGCCCATTATCCTGGCGTCGGTAACCGCAGCAGTCGTCACCCAGGCCGCCTACGGCTCAGAACCCGCGTTCAGTGTGCCGCCGCTGACCATGAATTCCCTTCTCGAAATTCCCTGGATTATCGCCATCGCCATTATCATCGGGGTTGCGGCGGCGGCGTTCATTCAACTGGTCGATACAACCGGCCGGCATCACCACCGCCCGGTACTACTGCGACTCACCATCGCCGGGCTTCTCATGGTGCCTTTCGCCATTTTAGTACCGGAGGTCATGGGCATCGGTTATGACACGGTACAGTTCACCATCGACAATCAATTACCCTTCTGGCTGTTGCTCGGCGCCGGCGTTGCCAAGCTTCTGATCACCTCCATTACCCTTGGCCTTGGCATGCCTAGCGGCGTTATCGGCCCCACCCTCTTTATGGGTGCAACTCTGGGGGGCGCCATGGGCCTGATTGGCGCCCACGTATTCCCGGATACAGCATCATCGGTCGGTTTCTATGCCATGCTGGGCATGGGAGCGATGATGGGAGCGGTACTCCAGGCGCCACTGGCGGCTCTCATGGCTCTGATGGAACTGACGAGGAACCCGCATATCATCCTTCCTGGTATGCTGATCATAACTACTGCTAGCCTGGTGACCAGCGAAGCCTTTGGGAAAAAGTCATTGTTTCTGACCATACTTAAGAGCCAGGGCCTGAGTTACCAGAACTCGCCGGTCATCCAGGCGCTAAGGCGAGTGTCCGTCGGCGCCATCATGGACCGCAATATACTGCGCACAGAGCGATTTCTGTCACGTGATGAAGCCAGGAAGATTCTCAAGTCCGAACCGAAGTGGCTGGTGGTGGAAGGCAGCAGCGGCCCAACCGGTCTGTTGCCGGCGGTCGATCTGGCACGTTATATGGAAGACACCAAAGCACCGGCGGAGGACACCGAAGAAGAAACGACACCGGAACAGATCGACCTGATGGAAATCCCCGCCAATCGCCGGGACATCGCACCAGTACAGTACCAGGCTACCCTGGAAGAAGCATTGAACGAATTCGACCAGACCAACGTAGAAGCCCTCTACGTGCAGCGTCACGTGGCCCCGATGATCCAGCGCGTTTACGGCATTGTGCTGAAATCGGACATTGAGAGCTATTACCAATACCGACGGAGTTAATGGATGCTTTGGGTCAAAGCCCTGCATATTATTGCCATGGTGTGCTGGTTCGCCGGCATCTTTTACCTGCCACGGCTGTTTGTCTATCATGCTGCCTGCGAGGATGAGCCCGGCCGACAACGCTTTAAAATCATGGAGCGCAAGCTCTATCGCGGGATCACCACACCCTCCATGGTAGCAACGGTAGTTTTTGGTCTATGGCTGATCAGTTACAATGTCGAGGGCTACATGAGCCAGGGCTGGCTGCACGCCAAACTGCTTCTGGTCGTGCTGTTGATTGGCTACCACTTCTATTGTGGCCACTTGGTGAAAGTGTTCCGTGACGACCAGAACACCCGCAGCCACGTGTTCTATCGCTGGTTCAACGAACTTCCGGTTCTGGTGCTGGTTGCCGTTGTCATTCTTGCTGTTGTAAAACCGTTCTGAGGAGCCCGACTATCAACCTTCAAAGCCGTCCTCACGTTCTGATTATTTCTGGCCTGGACCCTTCTGGCGGCGCCGGCATACAGGCAGATATACAGGCTGTCACCGCCTTGGGCTGCCATCCCCTGCCAGTACTTTCCTGCTTGACAGTGCAGGACACCCGCAATGTCTACAACGCCACCGCAACGGACCCTGATATTGTTCGCCAGCAACTGGAATGCCTGGCGGCAGACTCCCCTATCCACGCCATCAAAACCGGTGCACTCGGCAACGCCGAGGTGGTGGATGTATTGGTGGATTTTCTTAGCGCACATCCGGATATTCCGCTGATTACCGACCCGGTGATCAAGGCCGCCGGCGGCGGCGATCTGGCTGACGAGGCACTGATTGCGCGCATGAAAGAGCGCCTGTTCCGTCATGCGGAGATGATCACGCCGAACAGCATCGAACTGGCGTTACTGGGAGCCAGCGAAGACCCGGAAAGAGCAGTCCGCAATCTTTTGAACACCGGCTGCCAATCGGTCCTGGCCACGGGTGGCCATGGTAAAGGCGAAGACATCATCAACACGCTCTACCATCAGAACGAGGAACCTTCCCACTTTTACGTGGAACGCATTGGAGGTGAGTATCACGGCACCGGATGCACCCTGGCGGCCTCAATCGCCGCCGGCAGGGCGTCCGGCCTGTCAGCCCGAGCATCGATTTCCCAGGCACAGAATTATGTGCTGCACGCCATCCGGCACGCGTTGCGGGTCGGTCATGGCCAACCGGTACCCGACCGGGGTATCCCATGGCAGAGCTGACGCCTTCCGGCACCTTCAACACCCGAGCCATTGCGAAGGGGCTACGCCCCGGCCTCTACGCGATTACCGACAGTCAGTTACTACCCGGCGACCGGCTGCTGGCGTCCGTTGAAGCTGCCCTCCGGGGTGGCGCGGTGCTGGTACAATACAGGGAAAAGAGTGCACCACAAACGGAGCGACTCAAACAGGCGCAGGACCTGGCTGCCCTGTGTCACAATGCCCACGTACCGCTGATTATTAACGATGACCCCGAACTGGCCAGGCGCTGCGGCGCCGCAGGCGTACATCTGGGACAATCCGATGGCTCCCTGGCTGCGGCCAGGCGGTTACTTGGCGAACAGGCGATCATCGGTGCGACCTGTCACGCCGACCTTGCCCTGGCATCCAGCGCTGACACTGACGGCGCCGACTACCTGGCGTTTGGACGTTTCTTCAACTCAACCACTAAGCCTGACGCACCCATTGCCGAACCCTCAGTACTGGCCCGGGCGAGGCGCTTTGGCAAGCCGGTGACCGCGATCGGAGGCATCACCGCGGACAACGGCGAGGGCCTGATCCGCGCCGGTGCCGACCTGCTGGCGGTTGTTGGCGGCCTGTTCGATGGCGACGTTGCCACCATTGAAGAGCGTGCACGCCGGTTTACCCGGTTGTTCGCGTCCCATCACCCACTTTTTTCATCTTCCGCACATCAGGAGTCCTGAACCATGACCCAGTCCGAAACCCTATTCGAGCAGGCTCAGAAATACATTCCCGGAGGGGTCAACTCCCCGGTCAGGGCCTTCAAGGGAGTCGGCGGTACACCGCTGTTTTTCAAGCACGCTGAAGGTGCCTATCTGTTCGATGAAGACGACCGCCGCTACATCGACTACATTGGCTCCTGGGGCCCCATGATCCTTGGCCACGGCAACCAGACCATCAAGGATGCACTCCACGCCCAGGTGGACCAGGGCATCGGCTACGGCGCGCCAACCGCCATCGAAACCGAGATGGCCAAGAAAGTCTGCGAGCTGGTGCCATCCATTGACCTGGTACGTATGGTCAATTCCGGCACCGAAGCGACCATGAGTGCGGTGCGCCTGGCCCGGGGTTATACCGGCCGGGACAAGATCGTGAAGTTCGAGGGCTGCTACCACGGCCACGTGGATTCCCTGCTGGTGAAAGCCGGCTCTGGCGCCCTTACCCTGGGGGTACCCAATTCACCGGGCATTCCTGCAAGCCTCGCAGAACACACGCTGACCCTGACCTTCAACGATATCGATAGCGTACGGGAAACCTTCGCCAGAATGGGTGACGAGATTGCCGCCATCATCGTTGAGCCGGTGGCCGGCAACATGAACTGCATCCCGCCGGTGCCGGGCTTCCTGGAAGGCCTGCGGGAAGTCTGTGACGAGCATGGCACCGTACTGATTTTCGATGAGGTCATGACCGGCTTCCGGGTCTCCCTGGGTGGCGCTCAGGGCTTCTATGGCGTAACTCCGGATCTGACGGCGCTGGGCAAAGTGATTGGTGGCGGCCTGCCGGTGGGCGCTTTCGGCGGCAAGCGGGCAATCATGGAGCATATCTCGCCTCTGGGGCCGGTTTACCAGGCCGGCACACTCAGCGGCAACCCGCTCGCCATGTGCGCCGGGCTGGCAACACTGAACGCCATTTCCGAACCCGGCTTCCACGACCGGTTGACCCAAAAGACCAATGCCGTTCGTGACGGGCTCAAGGAAGCGGCGGACAGCACCGGCATTCCCCTGGCGGTACAAAGTGCCGGCGCCATGTTCGGCTTCTTCTTTACCGATGCACCCACCATTACCCGCTTCGACCAGGTGATGGCCTGTGATGCGGAGCGCTTCAAGAAGTTCTTCCAGGGCATGCTCAAGGAGGGCGTCTACCTGGCGCCATCTGCCTTCGAGGCCGGCTTCACCAGTGCCGCCCTGACCGATGACGACATTCACCAGACCATAGAAGCCGCGCGCCGGGTCATGGCCACACTCTGAACCTGCGCCGATAACGCAGAGCCAATCTCAGGCCCCGGGAAGAATGTCAGCATCAAAAGCATGTCTTTCGGGGCCACGCCAGTGACCCCTGTCACACTTCCAGAAACCCGGAGCAGTCAGGCCCCTCCTGCCGTTGACTTAACACACCCCCGGTCAAATTATGGTCAGATCTCTACCAAGAGATGCACTGACTGCGACCATCTAACAATCACAAGACAGAAGTCAGCGCACGGAAGCCATGCAGTACTGCCTTGGGCTGCCTGCAAAGCAGTAATCGGCACAACCTGTTAGGTCGAGCCGCAGTTTGACAACAAATACAACAGCAAACTGTAGGTGCAACAATGAAACAATGGATCAAGGCAATGGCCATGCTGGTTACTCTGGCATGGTCGGCGCCCTCAATGGCCTGGTGGTGGGATTCCACCCCATCCAACTACACCGACACCCGCTACCCCGTGGTACTGGTTCACGGCATGTTCGGCTTCGACTCGATTGCCGGTGTCGATTACTGGTACGGCATTGCCGAAGACCTGCGCAAGTACGGTGCTGATGTTTACACCACCCAGGTACCCGCACTGGACAGCACGATTGCCCGGGGTGAGGCATTACTTCCCCAGATTGCCTCAATCGCGGCTGTGCACGGTAAGGTGAACCTGATTGGCCACAGCCATGGTGGGCCCACCGCGCGATACGTGGCCCGCGTAAGGCCGGACCTGGTGGCATCAGTGACTTCCGTGGGCTCGCCACACAAAGGTTCGCCGGTGGCGGACCTGATTTACGGATCACCGGCGGAAAGCCTGGCCGCATCACTGGGTAACGCACTGGGCGGCCTGATCGACTTGCTCTCCGGTGGTGGCTATAACCAGGATCTCCAGTCCAGCCTGTATTCACTGACCACAGCAGGCAGTGCTGAATTCAACAACTTCGCGCCAGCGGGCGTTCCGGCCAGTGCCTGTGGTGAAGGCGCCTATTCCAATAACGGTGTGCGCTTCTACTCCTGGGGCGGTACCGGCGTACTGACCAATGCGCTGGATCCGTCAGATGTACTTCTGGGAACCACCAGCCTGGCGTTTACATTCAGCGCCAACGACGGCCTGGTGGGCCGCTGTAGCAACCATTTCGGAAAGGTGATTCGCGATAACTATTTCATGAACCATCTGGACGAGGTAAACCAGGCCCTTGGCCTGCATAGCCTGTTCGAGACCGATCCAAAGACCGTGTTCCAACAGCAAGCCAATCGGCTCAGGAACGCCGGCCTCTGATTTCAGGGCAACATGGCCGGGAATGGGACTCCCCGCCATGAGCCTCAAAACACCGCCTCAATACCGACCATGACTTCACGGCGGCTGTAATCATATCGTTCAATCGTACTGCGGTTGTTCAACGTGCTCCATTCCGCCAGTAAAAGCCATTGGCGTGTCAGGCTGTACTCCGCCAACAATACACCTCGCAGGCGATTGTCTGTCCGGCGTTCAGCGACAACATTCGCACCCGAGACCAACCGATGATCATCCTTGTAGCGGGAATAACGGACATCGGCCCTGCCCCCCAGGGAAAACCGGCCTGACAGATAATAACGGGCTTCGGCCGACACCAGATTGCGCAAAGGTGACACACTAAAGAATTCCTGCTGTGTCGTCAGGTCCTCGCGATCGTTGACCTCGAACCGATACTGGCCATTCAACACCCAGTTCCCCAAGCCCTTCTCGGCGCTGGCACCCAACCGCAACATTTCCCCGTCATAGGCGCTGTAACCATTTCCTCCTTTGATGGTGGAAATCGAACCACTCGCACTGCATTCAATCCCGGACAACATGGAACTGAAAACGCATTGGTCAGGGCGATAAACAGCATCGACCCGCACTTCACGCTCAAGGGCATCTCCCCCAAACCAGGAACTGGCCAGGCTCAGGGTAGACGTTAATTCCCCCGGCCCAACACCGCTCAACCAGGACACGCCGGTGCTGAGATAACTGTTGTCAAATGCCGGGTTGCTGGGATATTGACGAGTGTAGGCAACACCATGCAGGCCCACGGCCCCAGTGCCGATGTGAACATTCCCGGCAGCGAGCAGATCCGCAAACCCACCGGCCTGATTACTCGACGCATCATCCGGTGTTCCTGCGATATTATCGTCATAACCGCCAGCCGCCGAAAGATACCCATTGCCACGGACATTATCGAATGGGGATTTCACTGCAGCCCCATCAAGTTGGCGATGAGCCAGCGCCTGCACTTTATCCGGCGAATCCGGGCCGGCGGCCTGTTCAAACCATTGACGGGATTCCAGGTCCTGTCCCAATTCCCGCTTTACCAGTCCGAGGTTGTAGCGGGCCAAAGGCGCATGGGGCGTGCCCAGCAATTCCACGAAAACAGCTTCCGCCGACTTATATTGCCCGAGATGGAAGTAGACAACGCCGAGATTGTATAGCAGCGACGGGGTGTTCAGACCGCCGGCCCTGGCTCGCTCAAAATGAACCCGGGCCTCTGCCAACTTACCCTCATTGAACGCCTCAACGCCGGCCTCAAATCGCGGATCCCTGACTGGCTCCTTTGCCAATGAAACACCGGCAAAGACCATCAGTCCGATAAAAAATGTGGCAAACCTTGAACGCCGCAAACCATGCTCCGGAGATACACTGTGGTGGTCGATGCCCGCGCCGACAAACCGTCAGACACGAGGCCGACAAAACCGCGAGTATAGCAAGGGACGACGTGATTCGTCGCAAGGGGGAAATTACAATGAAGATAAGTGCCCGGGTCAGTCCAATCCAGGCGGTTCGGGGCGTTCGGCCTTGGCTGGCTTACCCGGCACCTCCGGGCGCCCGCGATGCTTGTTCCTTTCGCGAACCTCCCGGGCGCGCTCTGCCGCAGATCGGGCCGCTTCACGAGCACTTCCCTGCGCCTTATAAGCCTTATCCGAGGGTTGTTCGCCTGCCTTGTCCCCTCGGCGTCCAAGGGCAACCGGTTCACGCAGTTTTATCTCGCGGACGACGGATTCTGTCAGGTCATCATCGTCTGTGACCATTCGCATGGTCACATCCAGGTCATCGTTGGCAACGCCCAGGGAAGGCGCTGCCAACAGCAATCCAAGGCAGCCACCAACAACAATCTTACGCCAAATTCCGGAGGTCATGATGAAGGCTCCGGGTCCCCATTCACTGCAGGGCCATCAAGGCTGGCTCGAAATGTCTTCGTTCTGCGGCCGTCGTCGAGATGAGCAACCAGATCGCCCTCGCCAGGAAACAGTATGTTTAGCGGCAGGTTCACCACATTCTCGCCTTTATCCAAATCCACTTTCCAGCTCAGCCTTTGATGGCCGGGGTAACTGGAAACCTCCACATGGGGGGGCAATTCCACCGTCAGGGTAACCCCTTCCAGGGCCTCCCTGGAGCTGAATGCAAGCCGGACATTGCGAGCAACGGGCTCAACTATCGGGCTCTTGCTACTGCCCACCTGCTCCGCTCCGAAAAGCGCCGGATCAGCTTCAGGCTCCAGGCCTGATTTCCACCCGAAGCCCAATGCAATACCGATAACCAGGGTAGCTGCGACGGCACCGCCAGCCAGGGGTAAACTCCAGACATGGCTGGACGCACCACCGCGGGTCTCTCCATTTCTTCCGGTGGCTGCCGCTAAAACCCGCTCCTCAAAATCAGAGGATGGAGCAGGCACAGCCTGACTATCCTGCAACGAGTTGTGGATCGCTTTTTCGTTGTATGCGGCGATGGAACAGCCCTCACATAGGGCAATATGCCGCTCAATACGATCAGTCTGCGCCGCAGAGAGTTCGTTCCTGAGCCAGGATCGCAAGTTTTCTTTGCACTCGTTACAAAGCATTTCCATCACCTCATTGTTCCACACGCCCGGCCTGCTGGAAAAGTTCCGGCTTTTCCAGCAGTTTTTTCTTGAGTGCTGCCCGGCAACGATGAATCCTCGATTTCACAGTACCAACCGGTATTTCAAGTACACGTGCGATGTCATCCTGACTCCAGCCGTCCACATCGTGAAGCAGCATTAGAGTGCGCTGATCCGGCGATAGCTCCCGGATGACAGAGTCCATAACGGGCTTCAGGCGCTCCGCACTGATCTGGTCGACGAGCTCGGGGACATCTGCCGCATAAGAATCGAGGAACCTAGCTTGCTGGTCCGGCTCGGCTACGTCGCTGACCAGTCGATCCGCACGCCGCCCCTTGCGCCGCACCTGGTCAATAAAATGCCGGTACAGCACCCGGTTAAGCCACGGCCGCAGTTGCTCAATCGATTCCAGTTCGTCAAGGCGGGGGTAAAGTTTGACCACCACATCCTGCACCAGGTCCTCTGCGTCCTGCTGTTGGCCCGCCAACCGGAAAGCAAAACGGTACATGGGCTCCAGGTGGGGCTGAACCAGTTTCTCAAACCGCGTGGGCCGGGAGGATTTAAAGGGAAGTAATGCCAAAACCGGTACTCATATGTTTGTTTAGTCGCCAAAAAGAAACGGCAGTTTATAACACAACCAGAGGCAAAGTATTGGTTGGGCCCACCAATAGCCAGGGCAACTCTCGACATGAGCAAAGGTTAACAGAACGAGTGGAACTTTTGGCGAATCCCGGACGTTTGGGGTTTGTGGCCATATAACACTCTTCTGACCGGCCGACATCTTCACAATGGAGGTTTGTAATGAATCAGTCTCTCAGATACCTGACAGTAATTGGTTTCAGCGGTGCACTGGCGGCTTGCGGTGGTGACGGAAGCAGCGGCAGCATCGCCTCAGGTGAAACGGGCAGCGTAAGCGTTGGGTTGACCGACGCGCCGGTGGACAGCGCGCAGGAAGTCAATATCGAGGTAACGGCGCTGGTGCTGCAACCCTCGGATGGTGAGCGCCGCAGGTTTGAACTGGAATTCCCTGAGCCGATCAACCTCCTGGATCTGCAAGGTGGCGCCTTTGAAAGCCTGATTACCAATGAGGAGGTCCCGGCAGGCGGCTACAACTGGATGCGGATCGAGCTGGGCGACGACAACACCGTTGTTGTTGATGGAGGCATTCACCAGCTTACCACCCCGTCTGCCAGGGGCGTTCAAACGTCAGGCTTTACAGTACCTGCCGGGGGAGAAGTCAGCTTTACCATTGACTTCGATGTGCGCAAATCACTGGTTAACCCGGTGGGGCAGAACAGCTACCGCCTCAAGCCAGTACTCAGGCTTGTCGACAACTCCGAAACCGGTATTATCACGGGAACAGTCGCTGGCGAACTGATTACCGAGGAGTGTGGTGATGCGCTGACCCCGGAATTTGCAGGCAACGTTTACGTCCATGAAGGCGCAAACTCCCAGCCGGATGATATCGGCAGCGCGAACGAGCCGTTGGTTGCTGTTCCAGTCAGGGAAAACAGCGACTACACCTACACAGCGGCGTTCATCCCGGCGGGCGATTACACCGTCAGCTATACATGTGGTAATGATGTGATCGAAAATGATCAGGAAGAGCCATCAGACGACAACATAAACTTTGCAGGCGCTCAGAATGTCACTGTTGTAGCCGACGAAACAACAACAGCCGACTTCGAACTCCAGGTACAGCTGTAAGGTTTTCAGAACCTTGCCGGGACTGCCTCTTAGCGGTCCCGGCCATTTCAGCCACGGTCAGTAAAATCTACAAGGCAGACGCCCGCGCTTCAGCCTGATCCGCCCCCGCAACGTTCCCTCTGGCTCGCCGAATATCCGCCAGCAGCAACCACCCTGCGCGCTGAAGGGAGGAATCACTACCTGCCAGCGATAGTCCTTTCAGGGTAAATTGCTCCGCCGAACCCAACTGATCCAGCGCCACGTATGCCTGGGACAGCTTGAAGTAGACTTGCGCCGAGCGCGGAGAAATTCGCTGCGCCCGCTCCAGTTGAGCAACCGCCGCCTGGGTGTCGCCGGATGCCATCAGGCCGTCCGCACGCCGGATAAGGCTCCTGGCGGCTGGAGAGAGCGCATCGCCTTCATCCTGATAACTCGGTGTGCTGTGTTCCGGCTGACGCATGGGTTCTTCGGGCTGCTCGCTTTTGCGCTCCACCCTTGGCTCATCACCCCTTTCACTCGTCTGTGGCGGCTGAGGCGCCTCATCACGCGAGTGCTCCCCACCAGCAGGCACATAGATGGAACCACCACCGGGGCCGGAAGCACAGCCGGCCACCGTGATTGCCACGGCAATCAATCCTGCATGTCTGAACGCATTCACTTTCATTGAAACAGTCCTTCAAACCAGCCCCGTATCCGCCGCTCAAGGTTACCGCTGCAGGAAACCTCCACATCGGGCTCACTGCCGGTGATAAACGGCATAAGGCGTGCATTTTCACAATGTTCGTCGGTCAGGGCGACTTCTTCGGGATTGACCCAGTGGTACTCCACGCCATCCGGCACCACCGGCGAAAATCCGTGTTGCGGAACCTGACTCATAAACCGTGACCAGACTGGTAGCGCACCAGTGGCGCCGGTCAATGAGGTGGGCCCGTTGTCGTCCCTGCCAACCCAGGTGACCGCAAGAAGGTCCCCGCTGAAACCGGCAAACCAGGAATCGCGGCCATCATCGGTGGTTCCGGTCTTGCCTGCAAGGGTCAGCTCTCTGGGTACTGTGCGGTATGCCGAGCGCCCGGTTCCCTCCTGCATGGTTTCCTGCATCACGTACTGCACCAGATGCACCGCTGCGGGGTCGGCAACCTGATCCACTTTCAAACTGTAACGGGACAGGGCCTCGCCTTCCGCATCGGTGACCTGCCGTATGGTCCTCAGCGGCGTGTTGAAGCCGGAGGTTGCCAGCCCCTGGTAGATCTGGGCAACGGTTACTGGCGTCATGGAAACGGAGCCCAGCAACATTGACGGGTACTCGGAAATCCCCCCGGTAACGCCAAAACCCTGCAGGGTGGACTTCACTGAATCGATACCCACGTCCAGCCCCACACGCACGGTAGGTAGATTATAGGAGTGGGACAGCGCCTCATGCAGCGGCACCTGGCCTCGCTCTTCTTTATCATAGTTTTGAGGCTCCCATCGGCGCCCGTCATCGAACACAAGAGAGAACCCCTTGTCCTCAACCGGCGTGATCAGGGTATAGCGGTCCGGTTGCTGCAATGCTGTCAGATAAACAAAGGGCTTGATCAGCGAACCGATGGGACGGCTCGCATCCACGGCGCGATTGAAACCGGCGTATTTGGGATCGCGACCGCCCACCAGGGCCAGCACCTCACCACTGTCACGGGAGGTCACCACCATGGCGGATTCCAGAGTGGCATCGGAACCGCCCTCCATCCGGTTGAGCATATCCCTGACGGAAAATTCCGCTGCATACTGGATCGCCGGGTTTAGCGTGGTGAATATGCGCAGCCCTTCACTTTGCAGGTCTTCCTGCTTGTAATCCCTTGCCAGGTGGCGACGAACCAGGTCGATGTAGGCCGGGTACCGGTTTTCCGAATAGGAAGCCCGGTTCGTCACACCAAGCGGCTGTGCACGTGCCCTGGCGGCCTCTTCTTCGACAATGAGGCCGGTTTCAGCCATCACGTCAATCACCAGGTTGCGGCGTGAAAGCGCGCGCTCGGGATGGCGGCGGGGATTATAGTAGCTCGGCCCCTTTACCAGTCCCACCAGTAACGCAATCTGATGGGCCTCCAGATCTCGAATGGACTCCCCGAAGTAGAACTGGCTGGCCAGACCAAACCCGTGGATGGCCCGGGTTCCCGCCTGCCCTACGTAGACCTCGTTAAGATAGGTTTCCAGTATATCGCTCTTCTCGTAATGCAGTTCCAGCAACAGTGACATCAACGCTTCGTTGCCCTTTCGCAACAACGTCTGCTCTCTCGTCAGGAAGAAGTTTTTCACCAGTTGCTGGGTCAGCGTGCTGCCGCCCTGCACTATCTCGCCGGCCCGGATATTGGCG
Source organism: Marinobacter iranensis (assembly GCF_029207565.1). GTDB lineage: Bacteria > Pseudomonadota > Gammaproteobacteria > Pseudomonadales > Oleiphilaceae > Marinobacter > Marinobacter iranensis. Next base: position 19,982 of record NZ_JANCMW010000003.1, read on the forward strand.
AGCATTGCCCGGGCGATGGACAGCGGAGCAATGCCTAAATGGTCGTGAAAATTGCGATCCTCGACCGCCAGCAATGCGTCGGTGAAGAGGTTCGGCACGTCAGCCAGTTGCACCAGCACCCGGTCTTCCTTGTGAGCCGGATAAATGCCGCCGATCTGGGCCGGCTCCAGGCGCACAATCGGCGACGGGTCACCGGAAAGCACCCGGAAATCCTGAATCCGGTCTCCGTAAATAGTCAGGGACAGGCGCCTGCGAGGCTCTAATCCATCGGTAAACAGGAAGCCCCGGGTACTGATGATGAAATGACCGCCATTCCGCCGATAGGTGCCTGCCTGGTTACCATCACCGGCACGATAGCCAGAGAGCTCAAGCTCCCGCTGGAGCGCGCCCGAGCTGACACTGGCGCCGTCGTATAGCTCCAGCGGCCTGGCATAGACCCGCGATGGCACTTCAAAGCGGCGGCCTTCAAAACGGGAGGTCACCACGGCATCAAGGTAGACCGTCCAGCCGGCCAGCAGAACTATGCCAACGAAAAATACACGCAGAAACAGCCGCCAGAACCAGGGCCTGCGGGTAGACTTTCCCTTGCGGGCACTTTTCTTCGGAGACTTGCGGGGAGAAGCAGATTTTTTCATGGCCGGATTATAACGAATCCGGGGCGCGGTGAGGCAGATCATCCGTGTGTTATTTCTGTAATCTGCCCGTTATGCTCGTTATGATAGCGGCGATAGAAATCAATGAGTTCAAGGAACCCAAGGAGAGAACCGTGAGCGATGCAACTTCCGACAACCTGATTCTGGCACTGCAGGATCCGGCGCTGTATGACCATCCGGTGAAAGACTTTCAGGTTATCGAGACGCATATCTCCTGGGTTATCCTGACTGGCGATTTTGCCTACAAAATCAAAAAGCCCATGGATTTTGGCTTTCTGGATTTCTCAACGTTGGAGCGGCGTCAGCGTTTTTGTGAGGAAGAACTGCGCCTGAACCGACGCCTTGCGGAGAACCTGTACCTTGAGGTGTTACCCATCACCGGTTCGGCAGATGCTCCGGAGATCGGCGGCGAGGGCGAGGCGTTCGAGTACGCCATTCGCATGCGCCAGTTCGACCAGAACGAACTGTTCGATGTACGACAGGAAAACAGCAAACTGACGCCGGAACTTCTCACCAGCCTGGCCCATCAGGCGGCGGATTTCCATGAAAAGCAGCCACCTGTCACCCCGGGCAAACCCCTTGGAACACCGGACGCGGTGCAGGCGGCCATGCAGGAAAACTTCGACCAGATTCGGCCCATGCTCGACGACGAGGCGCTGCTGCTGCAACTGGACAACCTGGAGCAGTGGACCCGCACCACCTTCGAACGACAGTCTGCACTGATTGCACAGCGTTACGAGGGCGGTTTTGTCCGCGAGTGTCATGGCGACCTGCACCTGGCGAACATCACGGTCTACGAGGGCGAAGTCACGGTGTTCGACTGCATTGAATTCAGTGAGCCCTTCCGCTGGATCGACGTTATCAATGACCTGGCCTTCCTGCTGATGGACCTGGAGTCCCGCCGCGAACCGGAACTGGCCAACCTGGTACTGAACACCTACCTGGAATACCGGGGCGACTTTGAGGCCCTGCCGCTGTTGCCGCTGTATAAGGCCTACCGCGCCATGGTGCGTGCCAAGATTACCCTGTTCACCATGGGCAATCCGTCGCTGACCGACGCAGACCGTGAAGGCCTGATGCAGCGCTATCGCGACTACGTGCAACTGGCTGAAGACTACAGCGCCATCCCCAACCCCTACCTGTTGGCCACCACAGGGCTGTCCGCCAGTGGCAAATCCTGTGTCAGCGCCTCCATGGCTGCGGAACTGGGGCTGATCCGGCTGCGCTCGGACGTTGAGCGCAAGCGGCTTTTCGGCCTGGGCCCGTTGGACCAGAGCAAGTCGGCAACCGGTGAAAAGTTGTACACCAAGGACGCCAACCAGCGCACCTATCAGCGCCTGGCGGAACTCGCTGGCGAGTTGCTGACCAGCGGCATGCCAGTCATTGTCGACGCAGCCTGCCTGAAACAGGCAGAACGCGAGTTACTGACAGACGTTGCCGAGAGCCGAGGGATGCCGTTTGCACTGATTCACTGCGAGGCACCACTGGAAAGTCGCAAGGAATGGATTCGCAAACGCTCGGGCGATGCCTCCGAGGCCACCGAGGAATTATTGGAAGAGCAGGAAACCTGGTTTGAGCCCCTCACCACCGAGGAAAAAGCTCACACCGTTCATCTGCATACCGACCAGGAACACGTGGCCGAAGCCGTCGCCGACCGCATCCGCCAGCATTTCGGCCTGCCCGACTCCTGATTGAGCCCCAAAGGGCGGAGGGCGCCTTCGCATTAGCGGTCAGGCTTCCAGAATAACCGGCACGGCTTCTGCCAGCGAGATATCTCCATCCGGCCCTTCCGGGCCGGACAGTGCCGCCCGGTAGGCCAGCAACTCAACCCCCGCCGCCGCCGCCTCACGCAGCAGCTCGCCATAGGCGCTGTCGATATGGTCAGCCGGCCGAACGCTCTCGATGCCCGTGTGATTGACCACAAACAGCAAAACCGCACGATCGCCAGCCCTCGCCTGGGCCATCAATTCCCGCAAGTGCTTCTGGCCCCGGGTGGTCACGGCATCCGGAAAGTAACCCAAGCCGCTCTCACACAAGGTGACGTTTTTCACTTCGACCCAGGCATCGGCAAGGCTGCTGTGGCCAGACAGGTGCAGGTCAATCCGGCTTTTTTCCGCGCCGTACCGCACTTCCGCCCTGCAGGTACCATAGCCCGCCAACTCCGGGATACCGCCCAGTTCAATGGTTTCACGGGCCTGGGCGTTCGGCCGCGAGGTATTGATGCAGGCCACCTCCCCCGGCGCCGTTTCAACCAACTCCCAGGTGTATTTCAGTTTGCGCTTCGGATTATCACTGGTACTCAGCCAGACCCGAGCATCCGCCGGCTGGCACCCCAGCATGGAGCCGGTGTTCGGGCAATGGGCAACTACCTCACTGCCGTCCGATAACAGAATATCGGCCAAGAACCGCTTATAGCGCCGTATCAGACGGCCTTCGATCAGTGGTGCGGGCAACTTCATTTTGGTCTCCATGCAAAAGTAGGCATCACAAGGCTGGCACCCCTGTGACTAATCTGCTATTTTCCGCAAATTCCCGTTTCAGGACGAATGCTTTTTCCAGGGTACAACCGGCCGGTATTCGCTGGCCGCCGGAAATAAAGCGTTCTTGCGAAGTACAAACATGAGGCCGGGTTCAATGGCAACGACTGCAGAACAACCACGCGAACGTTTTACCAACTTCACCCCTTATGAAATGAAGAAGGGTGAAGATTACATGAGTGCTGAGATGCTGGAGCACTTCAAGAATCTGCTGCTGCAGTGGAAGCAGGAGCTGATGGAAGAAGTGGACCGCACAATGCACCACATGCAGGAAGACGCGGCAAATTACGCGGATCCCAGCGACCGTGCAACCCAGGAAGAGGAATTCAGCCTGGAACTGCGCACCCGTGACCGCGAGCGCAAGCTGATCAAGAAGATTGACCAGACCATCGACCGCATCGACAAGGACGACTACGGGTTCTGCGACCAGTGTGGCGTTGAAATCGGCATCCGCCGCCTTGAAGCACGCCCGACCGCAACACTGTGCATCGACTGCAAGACCCTCGCAGAAATCCGCGAGCGCCAGACTGGCATCTGATCTCACGCCTCTGAGTGTGTCGGCTCCTCAACCGGGGCCGGCATCCGTCTGCCATGACTGATTCCCACTATCGCGGCCGGTTTGCACCGTCCCCGACCGGGCCACTCCATTTCGGCTCGCTGGTCGCCGCCGTTGCCAGTTACCTGGAAGCCCGCAGCCGCGGTGGCACCTGGCTGGTGCGGATTGAGGACCTTGACCCCCTGAGGGAATCCCCGGAAGCCACCCAGCGAATACTGGCAAGCCTTGATGCCCACGGCCTGCGCTCCGACGAGCCGGTTCGCTTCCAGTCTGAACACCACGCCCACTACCACACACTGATCGACCAGCTGCTGGACCAGGGCCTGGCCTACCGCTGCACCTGTTCACGCAAACAACTTCGGGAACATGATGGCCGGCACCCACAACACTGCCGTGAAGGCCACACCAGGCTCGGGGACCAGCCGTTCGCTGTCCGTTTTCTTCTTCGGGACGAACAAAGCGAATGGCATGACCAGTTACTGGGCCCACAGATGCAACAGGTACGCGCCGAACTGGACGATCCGGTTATCCTGCGCAAGGAAGGTTTTTATGCTTACCAACTGGCGGTGGTGGCCGATGACATAGACCAGGGGATCACCCATGTGGTCCGGGGCTCTGACCTGCTGGACATGACGGCGCAGCAACAGCAGATCTACCGTGCCCTGGGAGCCAACCCGCCACACTGGATGCATATTCCGGTCGTCCTCAATGACGCCGGCCAGAAGCTCAGCAAGCAGAACCACGCCCCGGCACTGGACGACAGGATTGCAGAAGACAACCTGAAACAGGCCCTGGCGGCCCTTGGCCAGAACCAACGTTTGTTGGCAGGAGCATCAGACATCGGTACCCTGCTCGACCGGGCAGCAGCCAACTGGGCACCGGAGCGGATTCACCTGACAGCCCGGTGAACGACGTGTTATAAACCTTCCACAAACGACAGTGCGGATATCATGCCTGATGTATATCTACCGTCTGGTCTTCCTTCTGGTTCTGGCCATCTACATATTCTCGCCCAACATTCTTGACTGGTGGACGTCACCGGGGAATGCCTGGTACAGCCCCTATGTTATCTGGGCCGGCCTGATTGCCATTGGCTTCTGGCTGGAATGGCGACGGGACCCCAATGAGTTTTAGTGCACCCGGCCTGTTACTGGCCAGCCTGCTGTACCTGATCCTGCTGTTCGGCATCGCCTGGATCACCGAAAAGGGCGCGCTGCCCCGCAGTTGGGTCAGGCATCCGCTGGTCTACACCCTGAGCCTCGGCGTGTACGCTGGTATCTGGGCAGTCTATGCCGCAGTGGGTATGGCCGCAGAATCCGGCTTTGGCTTCCTGGCCTACTATCTGGGCATCAGTGGCGCCTTCCTGCTGGCACCGGTATTGCTCAACCCGGTCATGAGGATTGGCCGGGCCTACCAGCTCACCTCCCTGGCCGACCTGTTTGCCTACCGGTATCGAAGCCAGTGGGCGGGCACCCTGGTCACCATTTGTTCCGGTACCGCCATCCTGGCCCTGCTGAGCATGCAGATCCAGGCGGTATCAACGTCCGCCAGCCTGTTGGCACCCGACACATCACCCCGGCTGATCAGCGTGCTGTTCAGCATCATCGTGGTGCTGTTCGCCATGCTGTTCGGGACACGGCGCAGCCAGGGTTCGGAGAACCACCAGGGCCTGGTGCTGGCCATCGCCTTCGACTCCCTGGTCAAGCTGTTCTCCCTGCTGACCCTGGGCGGAGTGATCCTGTTCAGCGTGTTCGGTGGCATGGCAGGGCTGGAAACCTGGCTGGCAGACCAGAGCACGCCGGTCAGTACCATGACCATGAGCATCGATGACGGCAGTTGGCGGGCGCTGATGCTGATGTCGTTCGCTGGCGCCCTGGTGCTTCCCCACATGTACCACATGACTTTCAGCGAAAACCCGTCACCCAAGGCCCTGGCCAAAGCCAGCTGGGGCCTGCCTCTGTACCTGCTGCTGCTTGGCCTGCCAATTCCGCTGATTCTCTGGGGCGGCCAGGCGTTGACTGCCACCACAGGCCCGGATTTCTACGCCATCGGCACCGCCCAGGCCCTGGGCAGCCCGGCACTGACACTGATGATGTACATTGCCGGCCTGTCTGCCGCCAGCGGCCTGATGATCGTCAGCACCCTGGCCCTGGCGGGCATGGTATTGAACCACGCCGTACTTCCACTGCGGACGCCAAAAGACCACGGCGACATCTATCATTGGCTGAAATGGGTCAAGCGTCTGCTTATTGCCGCGATCATTTTTGCCGCGCTGCTGTTCCACGAAACCCTGGGCAAGAACCTGGACCTGTCGATCCTCGGCGCCATTTCACTGTCGGGTATGCTTCAGTTACTGCCGGGCGCCCTTGGGGTTATCTACTGGCCGGAAGGTAATCGTCGCGGCCTGATTGCCGGGCTGATCTCAGGCCTGGTGATCTGGGTGGTCACGCTGGTGCTGCCCTTCTCCCATACCGCCAACCTGCTGGATTTCATCGGGGCACCCCTGGTACCCGATTACAGCAACTGGCACATCTTCACCTTCGTCAGCCTCACGGTTAACGTGACCATCTTTACACTGATATCGGTACTGAGCAGCAGCACTGCCGAGGAAATCGGCGCGGCCCAGGCCTGCTCCCTGGGTGCGCTTTCCCGCCCCCAACGCAGAGAACTGCTGGCAACGTCGTCTGCCGATTTTATCCGCCAACTCGCCGTGCCGTTAGGGTTCGGTGTTGCACGACGGGAAGTGGAAAAGGCCCTCACCCAACTCAAGCTACCCAACGTGGAATATCGGCCTTACCAACTCCGGCGCCTGCGAGACCGCGTGGAGGTGAACCTTTCCGGGCTGCTGGGCCCCGCGGTTGCCCGCGACCTGGTCAAACGGCACCTTGGCTACAAGCCCATGGCCAGTGGCGGCACCGCCCAGGATATCCGTTATGTCGAACGGGCACTGGGGGACTACCAGAACCGCCTGACCGGGCTGGCGGGGGAACTGGACAACCTGCGCCGCCATTATCGGCAGACCCTGCAGAACCTGCCCATCCCCGCCTGCTCGGTGGGTGATGATGGCGAGATACTGATGTGGAACAACGCCATGGAGGAACTTACCGGCATTACCGCTGATGATGTGGTGGGTGCCCGGCTGATGGCTTTACCGGAGCACTGGCACCTGCTGCTGGATGATTTCAATATTGGCGAAGATCTTCACCGCTACAAGCACCGCCTCGACCTGAAGGGCCGGCCCCACTGGCTTAACCTGCACAAGGCGACGCTCAGCGGCCCCGACCACACCGAGGGCGGCAGCATTATCCTGGTGGAAGACCAGACCGAAACCCGCCTGCTGGAAGACGAACTGATGCACAGCGAGCGCCTGGCCTCCGTGGGCCGGCTGGCTGCCGGCGTAGCCCATGAGATCGGTAACCCGGTTACCGGCATTTCCTCTCTGGCGCAGAACCTGAAGCTGGAAACCGACGACCCGGACATCCTGTCCACCGCTGACCAGATCCAGCAACAGACACGGCGCATTTCCACCATCCTGCAGTCGCTGATGAATTTTGCCCGTACCGGCAACCATGCCCACGCCAATCGTTACGAGCCAGTGGACATACGCCGCTGCGTGGACGAATCCATCAATCTGCTGTCCCTCAGTGACAAAGGTATGGGTATTCATTACCGCAACGACTGCCCGGACGGCCTGCTGATCCTGGGGGATGAACAGCGGCTGGTACAGGTGTTTATCAACCTGCTGGCCAATGCCCGCGACGCCTCCCCCATTGGTGGAGAAGTCCGTATCAGTGGAAACCGTGACGGCTACTCCGCTATTATCGAGGTCACCGACGAAGGTTCCGGCATCCCGAAAGAACAGCTGGACCATATTTTCGAGCCTTTTTACACCACCAAGGCCCCCAACAAGGGAACCGGCCTGGGATTATCGCTGGTGTACAGCATCATTGAAGAGCACTACGGCAACATTCAGGTGGACAGTCCGGCTGATGCCGGCTCCGGCCGCGGAACCCGCGTGCGTATGAGGTTGCCGGCCTACGAGCCGGACACCGGAAACACCATCAGCCAGAACGAAGGGTCGTAAAACTGTTATGCCTCGCATTCTGATTGTAGAAGATGAAGAGATTATACGTTCAGCGGTTCGCAAGCTGCTTCAACATGCCGGCTATGAGGTCGCCGACGCCGGTTCGGTGGAGGAGGCCGAAGACAACCACGACCCCGGCGACTTTGACCTGATCATTTCCGACCTGCGGCTTCCGGGCGCACCGGGCACCGAGCTGATACGGCGCGCACCGGACACGCCAGTGCTGATCATGACCAGCTACGCCAGCCTCCGTTCCGCCGTGGACTCCATGAAGATGGGCGCCGTGGAATACATTGCCAAGCCGTTCGACCATGATGAAATGCTTGAGGCTGTGGAAGGCATCCTGGCCAGGACAACCCAGACCGCCGTTTCCGGCCCTGATACCATGGAGCGTGGTACCGCCAGTGATCCGGACAGCGACCCGGCCAGCATTATGTATGGCCATTGCGAAGCCATGCAGAAGGTTTTCACCCTGATCCGCAAAGTGGCGCCAACAGAAACCACCGTGCTGATCCAGGGCGAGTCCGGGACAGGTAAGGAGCTTGCCGCGCGCGCGCTCCACCTGATGAGCCCGCGAGCGACCCGCCCGTTAATCTCCGTGAACTGCGCCGCTATTCCCGAGAGCCTGATCGAGTCCGAGTTGTTCGGCCATGAGAAGGGGTCGTTTACCGGCGCGGTGTCAGCCCGTACCGGCCTGATTGAGGCGGCGGACGGTGGCAGCCTGTTTCTGGACGAAATCGGCGAACTGCCCGCTGAGGCCCAGGCGCGCCTACTGCGTGTACTCCAGGAGGGAGAGATTCGCAAAGTGGGCTCCACCCAGAGCCGCCAGGTAGACGTACGCATGATCGCCGCCACTCACCGCAATCTGAAGGCGATGACCCGAACCGGTGATTTCCGCGAAGACCTTTTTTACCGCCTGAACGTGATGCAGGTTCGCATACCGCCACTGCGGGAGCGGCAGGCGGACATCCTTGGCCTGGCCCAGCGCTTCCTGCAACGCCAGGGCGAAAAAATGGGTAAGCCCGGCCTGAACCTGACTCCGGAAGCCATGCGCACACTGGAACGGCACCGCTGGCCCGGTAACGTAAGGGAATTGGAGAACGCCATTGAGCGGGCGACCATCCTCTGTGACAACGACCTGATCACCCCCTCACTGCTGGACCTGGATGGTGAAGGTGGCGACGTCAATATTCCGGAAACCCTGGTGGACGGTAACAACGAACAGCCCCGTTCCCGGGAAGCGGAAGCCACCAGCGACCTGTCCCTCGAAGACTACTTTCAGCATTTCGTGCTGGAAAACCAGGACCGCATGAGCGAAACCGAGCTGGCCCAGAAGTTGGGCATCAGCCGCAAATCCCTGTGGGAACGCCGGCAGCGCCTGGGCATACCACGCAAGAAAAGCTCCGGGAACTGATGTGTTTCCGGTAATGCGCGCGGGGTGTTACCGGAAAAAGTGTGAATTTGCGCTCAGTTGTTACCCTGTGTTCCTGACGGTAACACCCAGGATCTAAAAAACGCGACCTCAGTAACACTTAAGTCTTACGACCGCCCCCGCAACAAGACCTAAAAATACTAACCTTCTGTTAATAAACAATTTTCAAAAACTGGCACACGGACTGCACTCTATAGGGCGCACAACAACAAAAACAACAGTGACGACGCAGCGCCAACAACAAGAACAAAAAGCTGTAGAAGACGTTCGGTAACAAAAACAAAAACAGAACGTGAGCGAACTGAGTGTTTTGGGTACTTTGCTTTTTAGTGGTCCCACGGCACGTGTGAGTTGTAGATGTAGAGAAGAATCGTCTTCCAGGCGGCACTGCATTTACCCAATGACTCGCCCGATGTCTCTGACTGCTCTATGTATTCAAAGCTTTCCGTTTGCGCTACTGAGGTCCCTGTATTTGGGGATTGACAGTGGGGTAGAAAAACGAAGAAAAATCCCGGTAAAAACAAAAACAATGCAGATCGTCAACGCTTTCAGGGCGGGTTCGTGCAAACGGATCCGCCTTTTGATTATCTGGCCCAACGGTTTTCCAACCCCGCCGTTTTCGCCTTTCCACCGGTTGTTTTCGTCAGCTTATGGCGCCAAACGTGTGCAAATCCCGCCTAAACCGTTAAACTCTCGCTTTTGCTCAGCGCAATAACGGAATTCAATGCTTAAACGACTATTGTCATACGTATCAGGAAACGGGAAGAAAAAAGCCCGTACCTATCAACGCCAGGAAATCCCTCGGGACCAGCACAACGTCTCCCGCTCGGCAATCAGCGAGCCGGCGAAAAAGGTACTCAGCCGGCTCAACAACGCCGGTTACGAAGCCTATCTGGTCGGCGGCGGCGTTCGCGACATCCTGCTTGGCGGCAAGCCCAAAGACTTCGACATCGCCACCGACGCCACCCCGGAAGAGGTGCATGGCCTGTTCCGCAATTCCAGGCTGATTGGCCGGCGCTTCCGCATCGTCCACGTGCTGTTCGGCCGCGAAGTCATCGAGGTCACCACCTTTCGTGGCAACGCTGCCGAAGCGGAAGACGATGACGACGATGATGATCGCAGGACCAGCGAGCATGGCCTGTTGCTGCGGGACAACGTCTACGGCAATCAGGAGGAAGACGCCCTGCGCCGGGACTTCACCGTTAACGCCCTTTACTACTGTATACGCGACTTCACAGTGGTGGATTTTGCCAACGGCATTGAAGACCTGAAAAACCGCCAGATGCGACTGATTGGCGACCCGGAAACCCGCTACCGGGAAGACCCCGTGCGAATGCTTCGCGCCGTGCGTTTCGCGGCCAAGCTGGGCTTCGATATTGAACCGGAAACCGAGGCCCCGATCCGGGAGCTTGCACCACTGCTGACACACATCCCGCCAGCCAGGCTGTTCGAGGAAGTGCTGAAACTGTTCTCCGCCGGTTATGGTGAAGCCACCTACGACCTGCTCAGCGAGTACAACCTGCTGGCGCCCCTGTTCCCGGAAACCGTACAGGCCATCAACAACGGCGAACCGGACGAGCTGATCCGCAAAGCCCTGCGCAACACCGATGCCCGCATCGCCCAGGGCAAATCGGTAACGCCTTATTTCCTGTTTGCAGCCATGCTCTGGCCCGCCCTACAGGCGGAATGGCGCAAACGCCAGGATAATGGCGAGCCGGTACAGCCGGCCCTGCACCTGGCCATTGCCAAGGTTATCAGCCGCCAGGTTCAGGCCACCTCTATTCCCAAACGCTTCTCCGGCCCCATGAAGGAAATCTGGGAACTGCAGATGCGCCTGCCCCGACGCCAGGGTAAGCGTGCCTTCGCGACCATGTCACACCCCCGCTTCCGGGCGGCCTATGACTTCCTGCTGGTACGGGAGGAATCCGGCGAAATCGAACCGGGGCTGGGCCAGTGGTGGACCGAGTTCCAGGAAGCGGATGAGCGTGGCCAGGAGCGCATGTTAACCCAGCTCGGCAGTGATGGCCCCAAGAAGCGTCGCCGCAAGAAACCGGCAAAAAAGGCCTGACCATGGCGGCCACGAATGCTTTCGTTGGGCTCGGCAGCAACCAGGCCGACCCTTCCGCGCAACTGGCTGGAGCTGTGGCCCGACTGGCGGCGCTGCCGAAAACAGAACTGGTGGCGCAATCCCCCTTCTACAGCAGCAAACCGGTTGGCCCACAGGACCAGCCCGATTTCGTAAACGGCGCGGCCTGGTTGCGCACGGAGCTCTCCGCCCTGGAACTGCTGGACCAACTGCAGGCCATTGAAAAAGCCCATGGCCGCGAGCGGGTACAGCACTGGGGACCAAGAACGCTGGACCTGGATCTGCTCCTGTATGGCAATGAAGCCATCTCCAGCGAACGCCTGACCGTTCCCCATGCGGAACTCGCCAACCGCGACTTTGTTTTGCAACCGCTTCTGGACCTTGAGCCCGGGCTGACACTGCCGGATGGCCGCACCGTTGCGCAACTGCGACAACAATGCCCGGATAACAACCTGAGAAAACTCAATCCGGTGGCGCGGGCGCCCTTCCCGCCCGGCTGAAACCAACGGCTCAGCGTGCGGCTATTGCCACGAACACACCCCCGGATTACCCTAAAGGCCTGAATGCCGGCACACCCCCCGGCCCGGTCTGGCCCATCCACCCACAAGGCAAGGATCCTATGGCTGTTACCATCAATACTCTGCGTGACTACAAGCAGAAGGGCGAAGCCTTCTCCGTTCTGACATCCTACGATGCCACCTTTGCTCAAATCGTCAGTGAAGCCGGCGTTGATGTCATCCTGATTGGCGACTCCCTCGGCATGGTACTTCAGGGGCACGACAGCACCCTGCCCGTCACCATGGACCAGATGGTGTACCACGTGTCGTCCGTGGCCAAGGGCAACCGCGGCTCGCTGATCATGGCGGACATGCCGTTCATGACCTATGGCACCACCGAAGCCGCCCTTGAGAACGCCGCCGAACTGATGCGCGCCGGGGCCCATATGGTCAAGCTGGAAGGCACCGACTGGATGAAAGACACCATCCATGCCCTCAGTGAGCGCGGCGTTCCCGTGTGTGCCCATCTGGGCCTGACCCCACAATTCGTCAACAAGTTTGGCGGCTACAAGGTACAGGGCCGGGATGAAAAGCACGCCGAGTTAATGATCGAACACGCGTGTGAACTGGTCGCCGCCGGAGCGGATGTCATTCTGCTGGAGTGCGTACCCGCGCCATTGGCAGCCCGTATCACCCAGGCCGTCCAGGCACCGGTGATTGGTATCGGCGCCGGTGCGGACACAGACGGTCAGGTGCTGGTTGTCCACGATATGCTGGGTATGACCACCGGCCGCAAACCGCGCTTCGTGAAGGACTTCCTGGCGGAGTCCGGTTCCGTCAAAGGTGCCATTGAAGCTTACGTGGCCGCCGTTCGCGACCGCTCATTCCCCGCCGAGGAGCATACGTTCAAGGCATGAGAACCGTACATACACTGAAAGAACTCCGTGCCATGCTTCGCAGCTATCGCCAGCAGGGCAAGCGCATAGGACTGGTGCCGACCATGGGCAACCTGCACGAGGGCCATATCTCACTGGTACGCAAGGCCCGGGAGGCCGCCGACATTGTCGTAACCAGTATCTTCGTGAACCCCATGCAATTTGGCGCTGCCGAAGACCTGGACACCTATCCACGCACATTGATTGAAGACCAGGAGCGCCTGGAAGCGGCAGGAAGCACCCTGGTGTTTGCCCCCTCCAATGATGAGATATACCCCGAGGGGCTGGCACGCCATACACGGATCGTCGTTCCAGAGGTCAGCGAGGGTCACTGCGGCGCCAGCCGGCCCGGGCACTTTGAGGGCGTAGCCACGGTTGTCACCAAACTGTTCAACATGGTCCACCCGGATATCGCAGTGTTTGGTGAAAAGGACTTCCAGCAGTTGGCGGTTATACGCAAGCTCGCACGCGACCTGATGATACCCGTGGAGGTAATTGGCGCCCCCACTGTTCGCGAAAAAGACGGCCTGGCCAAGAGTTCCCGCAACGGCTACCTGACGGAACAGCAGCGCGCCGTGGCCCCCGTCCTGTACCGCACGCTCCAGCAAACTGCCGAGCAGATCAGGCGGGGCCGCACCGACTTCCACACACTGGAAGCGGAAGCCAACAAGGCGCTGGCTGAAGCGGGCCTGCGCCCGGATTACTTCAACATCGCCAACAGCCTGACCCTGAAACCGGCCAACACCGACGATACCGAACTGACGCTGCTGGTGGCGGCCTTTCTGGGCACCACACGGCTGATCGACAACCTGTCTATCACACGCTAGACATCCACCCACTGACAGAAAGGATTCCATTATGTCCCAGGGCTCTGTTCCACTCACCAGCCGGCCCGAGTGGCAGGCGCTGACAAGCCATAAGACGGAACTGGAAAACACCCACATGCGGGACATGTTCCGTGATGACCCGAGCCGGGCCAGTCGTTTCTTTATCAGCGGCGGAGGCCTGTCACTGGACTATTCCCGCAACCGCATGACTGCCGACACCGTGACAAAGCTGATGGCGCTGGCCAGGGGTTGTGGTGTACCGGAGCGTATCGAAGCGATGTTTCGTGGCGACCACATCAACGTCACGGAAAAGCGTCCGGCGTTGCATGTCGCCCTTCGAGATACCAGTGGTGCCCCCCTTCATGTGGACGGCACCAATATTACGCCGGAAGTGGAAACCACACTGAACCGCATGGCGCAGTTCGTGGATGACGTGCTCAGCAAGCGATGGCAGGGCCATACCGGCAAGGCCTTTACCGATGTTGTCAGCATTGGCATTGGCGGTTCCTTCCTCGGCCCCAAACTGGTATCGGAAGCCCTGCGCCCCTACTGGCACGGCCAGTTGAACTGCCACTACGTGGCCAATATTGACGGCACCCAGATTGCCGAGGTACTGCGACGGGTAAACCCGGAGACCACCCTGTTCCTGATCCAGTCCAAATCCTTCCGCACCCAGGAAACCCTGGAGAACAGCAAGGTGGCCAGAGAATGGTTCCTGAACAACGGTGGCAGCCAGGACCAGGTCGCCAAGCACTTCGTGGCGGTGACCGCCAACACGCCGGAAGCGGTCAACTTCGGTATTGCCGAGGATAATATCTTCCCGATGTGGGATTGGGTTGGCGGGCGCTACTCGCTATGGTCTGCCATCGGCCTGCCTGTGGCACTGACTATCGGCATGGACAATTTCCGTGCCCTGCTGTCCGGCGCCAACGCCATGGACCAGCACTTCCGCAACACGCCGCTTGAACAGAACCTGCCGGCGGTGATGGCCATGCTGGGGCTCTGGTACAATAACTTCTGGGGCGCCGAGACTTATACCATTCTGCCCTACGACCATTACCTGCGCAGCCTGCCCGCACACCTGCAACAGCTGGATATGGAAAGTAACGGCAAAAGCGTCACCCAGGAGGGTGAACCACTGACCTATCAGAGTGGCCCGATAATCTGGGGCGGCGTGGGCGCCAACGGTCAGCACGCCTTCCACCAGTTACTGCACCAGGGCACCCGGCTGATTCCGGCGGACTTCATTATCCCCCTGGAAACCCACAACCAAGTAGCCAGCCACCACGTGACCCTGTTCGCCAACTGCCTGAGCCAGTCGCGGGCGCTGATGTCCGGCAAGAACCTGAACGAAGCAAAAGCCGAATTGAAAGCCGAAGGCATGAGCCCCGAGGAAATCGACAAGCTGGCGCCCCATAAGGTCATCCCCGGCAACAAGCCCAGCAATACCCTGCTGATGGACAAGTCGACACCGGAAACCGTAGGTGCCCTGATTGCGCTCTACGAGCACCGCACCTTCGTGCAGGGCATTATCTGGGACGTGGATTCGTTCGACCAGTGGGGCGTAGAGCTGGGTAAACAGATGGGTAAGGGCATCCTGGACCGTCTTACCGTAGACACCGCCGAAGGCTCCGAGCCCAGCGACAGCTCTACGGACAACCTGATCCGGCTGTTCCGTTCACACCACTCCTCCTGAGGAAAGGCTGGTGACCTATCTGGCAGCGGCCCGGGAAATCAACCGGCCCCGCCAGGTGAAATCCACCGGCCAGAGTTTCTGGTCGCGGTCATAGGTACGCCAGAGCGCGTCGTAACGTTCGCCGCAGACCGGATGAATATCAGCCGGCGCAATTTCCGCCAGTGGTCGCAGCACAAAAGCGTTTTTCAGAATCTCGCCCCGTGGCAGTTCCACGCCATCGACCCGGCCCACCTCGTTATCGTAGGTCAGTATGTCCAGGTCCAGGGTTCTGGGGCTGAATTTCGGTACATCCCGCCGACGGCCGTTATCCGCTTCCAGTTGCTTGAAGCGGGCTGACAGATCCGCCACGCTCAGCCCAGTGTCTATGCCCACCACCAGGTTGTAAAAGGGCGAACCGTCAAAGCCAACGGATTCGCTCTCATAGACGGAAGAAATGATCAGCTCATCAAACCAGCCATCCAGGGCATCCAGCGCCGCCGTGATGTAACGCTCGCGGTCAATGTTACTGCCGATACTGACATATACCCGTGCCATCAGCGGCCCCCCCGTTCAATCTTTACACCAACGGCTGCCGCAGTCGGCACAACACCGGGCTTGCGAAGGGTCAGGCGCAACCAGCGCACGCCGAACTCGTCCTGCAACAGGCTGGCGATGCCCTCAGCGGCGGTTTCCAGCAGTTGTGGTTGCGCCTGGACCAGATAAGCCGAAATCCGCTCACTGACCATTGCGTAGTCCAGTGCATCACTAACATCGTCCGAGGCTGCAGGTACCCGATTGTCCCAGGCCATCTCCAGATCCACCAGCAACCTCTGGCTGACCTCCCGCTCCCAGTCGTACACGCCGATAATCGCTTCAACCGCCAGACCTTCGATCAGTACACTATCTGTCAACGTAGGGCACTCCCCGACTTACACTCTTTGCTGATTGAATAACGTGCAGGCAGCGGATACTGTGTAAATTCCGACCTGCTACGTCGCGGGGCCGGCATTTTCTCATAAATGACCAGTACGCGTCTTTGCGTCTTTTTCACTTTGCCAGCGAACACCGCCGATGAATTATCTGAGCGATCCGGTACTGACAGTCCTGCTCTGCGCCCTGGCCTACCTGGCGGGCTCGGTGCTGTTTGCACTGCCGGTATGCCGCGCCTGGCACCTGCCGGATCCACGCGCCCTGGGCTCCGGCAACCCCGGCGCCACAAACGTTTATCGTACTGGCGGATGGCCACCGGCGGCACTGACGTTGTTTCTGGATGCGGCCAAGGGATGGATACCCGTGTGGCTTGCCCACCAGGCGGACCTGACGATTCTCTCCCAGGCCATGGTGGCCCTGTGCGCGGTAACGGGGCACATGATTCCACTGTTCTATCGCTTCAAGGGTGGAAAAGGCGTGGCGACGGCACTGGGGGCGGGGTTGGCACTGGCGCCGGTGACCACGCTGATGCTGGCGGCCATCTGGGCAGTTGTCATGTGGCGCTGGAAAATCTCCGCGCTGGCTTCCATCGTTGCGATCATCAGCGGCCCGATCATCAGTGCGCTGATTGAACCGGATACACTGCCGCTGTTTGGCCTTCTGGCCATACTGATCGTGGTACGTCACCGCAACAACCTGATCCGTATGGCCCAGGGCCGGGAGCCTGGCTTCTAGTCTACAAGGCCATTCGCCCGCGGCTCACCCACCGGCGGCAGGGTGTTCATCGGCCAGCGTGGCACCGCCACGATCCGGTCGCCATCCTGCTGGCCGGCTTTCATACGCTGGCAACCGGCATAGGCAATCATGGCGCCGTTATCGGTACAGAACTCGGGGCGCGCGTAGAACACGCCGGCACGGAGTTTTTCGGTCATCTTCTCCAGCCCCGCCCGCAGCCGTTTGTTGGCGCTCACACCGCCGGCAATCACCAGCCGTTTACAGCCAGTCTGCTCCAGGGCGCGGCGACACTTGATGGTGAGCGTATCCACCACGGCGGCCTCGAAGGCCAGGGCAATATCGGCACGGGTCTGCTCATCCAGCCCGCCAGCGCTTTCCGCAGCGGTCACGGTATTGAGGGTAAAGGTTTTCAGGCCGCTGAAGCTGAAATCCAGCCCGGGCCGGTCCGTCATCGGGCGCGGAAAACGATAGCGCCCCGGCGTGCCCTTCTCCGCCAGCGCAGCCACCCTCGGCCCACCGGGATAATCCAGGCCCAGCATCTTGGCGGTTTTATCGAAAGCTTCACCAGCGGCGTCGTCCACGGATTCACCCAGCATTTCATATTCACCAATGCCCTTCACCAGCACCAGTTGCGTATGCCCACCCGACACCAACAGAGCCACGAAGGGAAACGCCGGCGGATTGTCCTCCAGCATCGGTGCCAACAGATGGCCTTCCATATGGTGAACACCCAACACCGGCACCCCCAGGGCAAATCCCAGGGCGTGGGCCACCGAGCCGCCCACCATCAGCGCGCCCACGAGGCCGGGGCCAGCCGTGTAAGCAATTCCCCCGATATCGCCACGAACCTTGCCGGCGTCTGCCAGCACCTGGTCACACAACGGCAACAGCTTGCGGACGTGATCGCGGGAGGCCAGCTCCGGCACGACCCCGCCGTAGTCCGCATGCATGTGAATCTGGCTGAACAGCGCGTGCGCCAGCAGCCCGTTCTCGCTGTCATACAGGGCAACGCCGGTTTCATCACAGGAGGTTTCAATACCGAGAATCAGCATAAATAAGGGCCACAACTCTTCGTTGGTGAAAGTCAGCGGAGCATTTTAGCAGAAACCCGAAACCCTCCGTCAGTTTCATCGAACAAACATTGACCTTGGCCATGGGCAGGGGCTATCATTGCCGGCCTTAAATAAGCACTGGTCGAGTTTTAGCCAATCTGACCAGGTATCGAGTCGATTTGACAGACAGGTCGATCAGACAAAACAGAAACCGAATCAATCAGGTAGGTGATTTTCGAATGCCAGCTGTTAAAGTGAAAGAGAATGAACCGTTTGACGTAGCCCTTCGTCGCTTCAAGCGCTCCTGCGAAAAAGCAGGTGTTCTGTCGGAAGTACGTCGCCGTGAGCACTACGAGAAGCCGACAGCCGTGCGCAAGCGCAAGGCAGCTGCAGCCGTCAAGCGTCATCTCAAGAAGCTTCAGCGGGAACAGCGCAAGTTCGAGCGTCTGTACTAAGCTTTACCCGGACGCCGCTTGACTGCAAGCCTATAATCGCCTGTAAAGCCACAGGCTGCACAGAGCGATACCAAAATGCCGCCGAGGCCTGGCTTCGGCGGCATTTTTGGCTGTACTTCCAGCCCCGGCACTTTTCGCGCGACCGGAGACATCATGAGTGGACTGATCCCACAACGCTTCGTTGAAGACCTGCTCGACCGGATTGACCTGGCCGAGCTGATCGGATCACGCATCACCCTGAAAAAGGCCGGCGGAAACTACAAGGCCCGCTGCCCTTTCCATGATGAGAAAACGCCGTCTTTCAACGTTCGGCCGGACAAGGGCTTTTACCACTGCTTTGGCTGTGGCGCCCATGGCGATGCCATCAGCTTTGTCCGCGAGTTTGACGGTCTCGGGTTTACCGACGCCGTGGAAGAGCTGGCCCGGCGTGCCGGCATGGAAGTGCCCTACGACCAGAGCGCGCGCCAGGAAATGCAGCAGGCGCGAACACTGACGGACGCCCTGGACTATGCCAGTAGCTTCTATCAGTCCGCCCTGAAGGGCCAGCAAGGCGAATTCGCCCGGGACTACCTCAAGCAGAGGGGCCTGGACGACAGCATTATTGAACAATACCAGTTGGGCTATGCGCCCGGCACGGGAACGGCGCTGTTCGACAGCGCCAGCAAGGACCTGCAGGGGCCGCTGGTAGAAACCGGCACCGTCTCCGACCGTTACGGGCGGCCCCGGGACCTGTTCCGCAACCGGGTGATGTTCCCGATCCGCAACAGCCGCGGCCGGACCATCGCCTTTGGCGGGCGCACCCTGGGTGACGACAAGGCCAAGTACATCAACTCTCCGGAGTCTGATGTATTTCATAAAAGCCGCGAAATTTACGGCCTTTATGAGGCCAAACAGTCAATCCGCCAACTCGACAGGCTGCTGGTGGTGGAAGGCTATATGGATGTCATTGCCTTGGCGCAGAACGGCATTCACTTTGCGGTGGCGACACTCGGTACCGCCACCAACCAGGACAGCCTGTCCGCCCTGCTGAAACAGGTACGGCACCTGGTGTTCTGCTTCGATGGCGACCAGGCCGGTTACCGGGCCGCAGACAAGGCCATGGAAAACGCCCTGGAGTTGCTGACCGACGGCCTGCATCTGCAGTTCCTGATGATGCCGGACGGCGAAGACCCGGACACACTGGTGCGCAAGGAAGGCGCGGAGGCTTTCCAGAAGCGCATAGACGGCGCCACGCCGCTCTCCCGCTACCTGTTCAACCGGCAGAGCGAAGGGCTGGACCTGTCGCTGCCGGAAGACCGGGGCGAGCTGAAGGCGCGGGTAGAACCGCTGCTGAAGAAAATGCCCCGGAGCACTCTCAGGGATGCCATGTGGCACGAGATGCTGCGGCTGTGTGGCAACAACCGGGGTGACTGGCAAAGCCGCCGCCAGCAGAACGACAGGGGCCGCTACGGCGAGCGCCGGGTACAGGAACAACGGATTGACGTAAAACTCAGCAAGGATACCCAGCTTTGCCTGGCCCTGCTGGAAGCGCCGGACATGGCCAGTGAAATGACGGAACTGTGCAGGAGCAGCCGCCAGTACCGGCAGGCCGGCCATTTTGCAGGCTGGATTCTGGAGAACGCCATTAAAGACCGGCGCTCCCTGGTCCGCCAACTGGCAACGGACAACCGTGCCAGGGAACAGTTCTACAACCTGTTCGACGGTATTGAACATGTGCCGGCCCGGGAACAGACCCTGGCAGGCGCCCGGGAAATGCTGAACCCGAACCGGGAAGTGGCACGCAAACAGCGTTTGGCGTCGTTGCTGTCGGAAAAACGCAGCCTTGCAGACCTTACCGCCGAAGAGCGGCAGGAACTGAAGGCGCTGACCGGCCAGAACGACGACTGAGCAACGCCAGGAATACAGGGCCGGCGGGCCATAAACCGCAATAACTGCAGCCGGAAACGGCACTGCACTTGAAACTTGCAGTGTTGATCACCATCTAACCATCCGGTGGCAGAGCAACCGAGCGACAGCTATAATGGCTGTTTCACTTTTTTCCTTTTACCAGCGAGTTCACAGGGTGTCTATGTCAGGCAATTCGCAGAAATCACGTCTTAAAGACCTCATTGCACGAGGCAAGGAACAAGGTTACCTGACTTACGCCGAGGTAAACGACCACCTCCCGGAAGACATTGCTGACCCGGACCAGGTCGAAGACATCATTCGCATGATCAACGACATGGGCATTCAGGTGTCTGAAGTTGCACCGGACGCAGACACGCTGCTGATGACCGACGGCGATTCCACCGCAGACGAAGCCGCTGCCGCCGAAGCCGCCGCCGCACTCGCTGCCGTTGAATCCGACGCCGGCCGCACCACCGACCCGGTCCGCATGTACATGCGGGAAATGGGCACCGTGGAGCTGCTGACCCGTGAAGGCGAGATCGTCATTGCCAAGCGCATCGAGGAAGGTATCCGCGATGTGATGGCAGCCGTTGCGCACTTCCCCGGCATCACCGGCACCGTTATCCAGGCCTACGACCGCATCATCGAAAACGAAGGCCGCCTCAGCGACATCGTCTCCGGCTTCCTCGACCCGGACGGCGCCGAGCCGTTCATGGACGAAGACAATACCCCGGACACGTCAAGCAGCTCCGACGATTCATCCGACGACGATGACGGTGACGACAGCGAAGAAGAAACCGAGAGCGGTCCGGATCCGGAAGAAACCCGCCTGCGCTTCGAGCTGTTGAAAGAAAAGCTTGATGCCGCCGACGCGTGCCTGGCCAAATACGGCCGTGGTCACAAGAAAACCCAAGAAGCCCTGAACGAGCTGGGCCAGGTGTTCGCACCCTTCAAGCTCGGCAACAAGGCGTTTGACGAACTGGTCAACGTGGTCCGCTCCACCAACGACCTGGTGCGTGAAAACGAGCGCGCCATCATGAAAATCTGTGTGCGCGAGTGCAAGATGCCGCGCAAGGATTTCATCAAGTCGTTCCCGGGCAACGAAACCAGCCTGGACTGGGCCGAGAAGATGTCCAAGGGCAAGAAGCCCTACGCACCGCTGATTGCCGAGCGCATCGACGAAATCGTCCGCCTGCAGAAGCGTATTGCCAACATCCAGACCGAAGTGGACCTGGACGTTTCCGACATCAAGGAAATCAACCGCCGCGTTTCCATCGGTGAAGCCAAGGCCCGCCGTGCCAAGAAGGAAATGGTGGAAGCCAACCTGCGTCTGGTTATCTCCATTGCAAAGAAGTACACCAACCGCGGCCTGCAGTTCCTGGACCTGATCCAGGAAGGCAACATCGGCCTGATGAAGGCCGTCGACAAGTTCGAGTACCGCCGTGGCTACAAGTTCTCCACCTACGCCACCTGGTGGATTCGTCAGGCCATCACCCGCTCCATCGCGGACCAGGCCCGCACCATCCGTATTCCGGTGCACATGATCGAAACCATCAACAAGCTCAACCGCATCTCCCGCCAGATGCTGCAGGAGATGGGCCGCGAGCCCACCCCGGAAGAGCTCGGCGAGCGCATGGAAATGCCCGAGGACAAGATCCGTAAGGTATTGAAGATCGCCAAGGAACCGATCTCCATGGAAACCCCGATCGGTGATGACGAAGACAGCCACCTGGGCGACTTCATTGAAGACATCCAGGCCCTGTCGCCCGTCGACTCCGCCACCGCCGAAGGCCTGCGCGAAGCCACCCGCTCCGTGCTCTCCGGCCTGACCGCGCGCGAGTCCAAGGTGCTGCGCATGCGCTTCGGTATCGAAATGAACACCGACCACACCCTGGAAGAAGTGGGTAAACAGTTCGACGTAACCCGTGAGCGAATCCGCCAGATCGAAGCCAAGGCCCTGCGCAAACTGCGCCATCCTTCCCGCTCCGACCACCTGCGCGGCTTCATTGACGACCAGGGCAACGGATAACACCACAACAGTAGCGGGCGCCATCCCTCACCGGTATAATGGCGCCCGCTTTGTTGCTCCCTTCCGGAAGCAACACCCCGAAAAGCAATCCTTTAAGCAGCATCCGCTGACGAAAGGGCCTATAGCTCAGTTGGTTAGAGCAGAGGACTCATAATCCTTTGGTCCCTGGTTCGAGTCCAGGTGGGCCCACCATTTATCAATAACTTACGCCTCCCCAAACCGTCAACACCAGCTCAGGTGTCAACCAAACGTCAACGGCTCTTTTTCTGTTGTTGCCAGAGACGATCCGCCACCAAGGTTCTGTTATGCTTTCCGGCTGTAATGCCGGAGGAACCCATGAGCGAAATCTACACTGACACACCGATGGCGAAAGCCATTTTTGAAATGTTCGATAACCTGGCTGACTTCCTGGAAGATCGAGGGGCCAAGCCTGGTAGCTGTAAGGCGTATATTTTCGGCGGGTGTGCTCTCCATCTCCACACAAACGCTCGTGGTAGCAGTGACCTGGATATAGAGCTTGAAGCGATGGAGAGGATTTCGCCGGATGAGCTGGTCCTTGCCCTGGATGAAGTCTTCTTTGACGATCCGGAAACCGGTCCTTCATCTATCGTATTCGATCCGAATTTCACTCCGACCCTCGCACCGTTGCATGAGGATTACCAGGAAGACGCCATTTGGCTGAACCGCAACGAGGAAGACTCACCGATCTGGGTCTACCTGGTTCAGAAAGTGGACCTGGCCGTCTCAAAACTCGGGCGCTATGGCGACCAGGACATCGATGATATACACACGCTGTTTGATCACGGGCTGTCCATCGATGACTTCAAATACAGGGCTGAAGAGGCCCGTAAGTACTTCCCCGGCAACATGGATAGATTGACAGGGAATATCACTCACGTTATAAAAACGTATACAAAGTGATCAACATGGATCTTTTATGAATTCCTTACTCAACGTCGCACACAAAGGACTCAACCGTGTGACAGACCAAGAGGTTGTAAAAGCAGCCCTTGAGGTCTGGCACCAGGGTTATGTCCCTACGCTTTCGGGGTTACCCCTGGAAGAGCGGCGCCTGGCTGGCTACCTCGTTGACCGCTTATCCCGGTTCAACTGCCTTAGTGCCGCGCAGAAGAAGGAATTACAGGCCGTTGCCTCTGAGGCAAAGGCAAACCTGCCTGAACGTGTGTCTCGGGAACGGGTCGATGGTCTGGCACGGTCCTGGGGCTTGGATTACGATCTGCGTCCGTTTATGAAAGCCCTGCTCCCCTTCCAAACACGGCACTACAAGCGCGGGCTCGATAAAACCGCAGCCTGAACCAATCATTCAGGCTAACGGCCCTTTCTCTGTGACCTCATTCAGGTAGTCCGGTGCCAAGTGCGCATACCGCATTGTCAGCTTTAAATCTGAATGACCCAGGACCCTCTGAAGCGTGAGTATGTGGCCACCATTCATCACAAAATGGCTGGCGAAGGTATGCCGGCAGATGTGGGTTAACTGGCCTTTCGGCAATGTTATTTCCGCCCTTTCCAATGCTGACCTGAAGGCGCTGTAGCAGGATTGAAATGGCAGCTCTTCGATGACCTGGTTGTAGATCTCTTTGGAAAGCGGGACCGACCGACTCTTGCCGGACTTAGTGGCGTTGTAGGTCACTCTGTACGGGGTGAAGTTCGCCTGGATTACGCTTTCCGCTTCTGACCAACGTGCACCCGTGGAGAGCGCGAGAATAGCCACGTAGTAAACCGATGGATTGGAAGATGCCTTGCATTCATCCAGGAGCCGGGTGATTTGTTCCTGGTCCAGAAAGGCCAGTTCTGTCTGGTCGATCTTTAGCCGCCTGAGCTTTGCCAGAGGGTTCTCACCATTCCATAGGCCCTGGCGTATCAGTTCGTTGTATACGGCTGTCAGGTAGGCCTGTTCGTGGTTGAGGGTGTTGGGTGACATGCCTTCCTGGATGCGGACAAGCCGGTAAGCGGCAAAGTCTCCCGAGGTTACCTGTGCAGCCCTTGGATACCCGAGCTTTTCGCAGATGGCGACCAGTTTTCGCTTTCTCGATTCCCCGTCTTTCAGCGCGTGCCCGTGATGCAGATACCAAAGGTCGATGAGCTCCAGGAGCGTTCGCCTGTCTTTTTTCGGGTTCCACTCATCCCCGGCATCGTTACGAGCCATCACCCAACGCTCGAACCGTTGAGCATCGGCTTTCGAATCAAACGATTTCCTGACGCGCTTCTGGCCTCGGCCACCTGGTTGTATGTCTACCTGCCACCGTCCCGATGGTAGCTTCCTGATCATGCCGCCACCTTTGTCAGCAGTCGTCGTTTTGTGAGTCCATCCTGGACGAGCTGGAACAGCTCGTTTTCATAGATCTCCCGTCGTCGGTAGTAGGCGCAGAGATCCTCCCATAGGCCGGATTTCTTGAGGCAATCCCAGGCCTGGCGTGCGTTAAACCGGTTGCGGGCATATATGCTCAGCAGATTGCCGAAGGCCAGGGAGACGTTCTTTTCGTTGCCGCAACCGGGTTCCTTTTTTACGCGTTTGTACATCAGGTCGGGTGCCGAGTAGCCGAAGCCGATGTCTTCGCGGAGTTTGGTCCAGATGGGGTGGACCCATTCCCGTTTCACCTCGTAGCGGTTGCCCTGAAGGGCGTACTGCCACAGGCCGGTGAGGTGCGGGACAGCATCCATGTAGGTGTAAATCGGTTTCATGCCGGGGGTGCCCTGGGAGATCTCATTCACGATGCGGTGATGAAATCTTATTTCCAGGCGCCAGACAGGCTTTTCAGGGTCATAGCAGGTGTCCGGAAAGGATTGTTCATTGACCGCACATTCCCAGATGCCTTCCATGAAGGCGCGCTTGTCGGAGACGTCCACTTCCTTGGATTTGTCGTACAGGCACACCTGGAGGCTGTTGGCCTTGCCGAAGGTGTAGGTTTCGCCCCGTCCGTTGACGGTACTGCCTTCCAGGCCTTTGAAATGCAGGTCGCTGATGCCGTTGTGGACGCTGATGGTTCTTGCACGGGTGACGAAGTGTTGGGCGAAGTCCTGGGGTGGTTCCCAGCCCTGGAAATCCACGGCCAGGTGTAAGGCGATACCGACCGGTTTGATGCCCTTGAGGAAGTGCATACCCCATTCGGTCAGTTCGTCGTGGATCTGGTGGCTGGAACGTTCATAGAGCCACCTGGGGGAGGTTTCGATCTTGACGTGCGTGCCCTGGCTGTCGGCTTCGGCGTAGAAGTTCTGGAGCAGGATCGTTAAGCCGTATTCCCGGTTTTGCAGGATGTACTTAAAGCCCCCTCGCCTGCCGGACTGGACGCGGAAGGGTATGTTTCTGACGGTGATGGTGGCGTCGAAGCTGGATTCGTAGGCGGTGACGATTTCGGCCAGGGGTTCGGGTTTCAATCGTCCCTCGAAGAGTTGTCTTACGGTATCGACACCGGTCCAGAGGACGTTGACGTTTTGGAGGTTCACTTGCTGACCTTCGGGACCCACAAACAGATCCCCTTTTCCGATTTCCCCGGTGGTGATGTCCATGCGTTCAAAGTCTTTGATTTTCATCTGTGGCCTTCTGTGGTTGTCTGTGGTCATAAATCGACTGTCGTCGTTTTCCATGAGACGTGTTACAGGGACGTCTCTGCCGCTGGCGCGGCGCGTGGTGGTCGCTCCGCTCGCACTCACGCGCCGTCGCCTTCCGTTGATGTGGTGTCCAGGTAACTCCTTCTTTCGGTCCGTTCCCCTTCGCGCTGGGGTTCCTTGTAGCTGTAGTAGGTCACCAGCTTGCCCTCGATGACGCAGTAGGGTTCGCCGGTGCGCTGGAATTTGGCGCAGATGCGGCTGTGGATCTTGCGGGTGCCATTCTCGCCCCAGATCCAGTACACGCCGTTGACCTTGCCGACGATGCGCCACTTGTCGGAGACCGGCAGCCAGCCGGGTTCGATTTCAAAAGCCACCTGGTGGGTGGCGCGGGCTTCCTGGTTGGAGGTTGCCCGGACTCGGGTGGATGGTTGTATCCGCGCGCTGGTGTTGTCGGCGGTTCGGACGGTTTGCGCTGATGATTGTTGTGTTGGTGTATCGGGTGTTGGCTCGGTGTCGGGTTCGCCGGTGCTGAAGTAGGCCACGACTTTCATGACGCCGAACGCCATGATCAGGATGGCAGCCGGGACACCGAACTTGATCAGCGGGTGCTTGAGGACGTTGGCGCGGTCGTCGGCTTTCTCTTCCATGCCGGCGGCGAAGTCGGTTTTGTTCCTGGTGTGGCTCTTGTAGTACTGGTAGATGTCCGGCTTGTAGCTGCCGTAGAGCTGGCGCATGGGTTTGCCGGGTTTCTGGCCGGTGGCGGCGCCCATGTAGACATCCACTCGATACTTGTTCTTCTGGCCGATGGCGGTCAGTTTGACGGCGCGGTAGGTTTCTTCCACCAGGCCCCGGACAAAGGCGCAGAGCTGGGCCAGGTCCTGGGTGACCAGGACGATTTCGTTGGTGCGGCCGTCCTCGCCGACGTTGTGGCGGTGTTCGGTGAAGAACTCCTTTTCGTGCTGGGGGATGTTGGTGGCTTTCATGCCGCTCTTCCAGAAGCGCCAGGCTTCGTCGATGATCCAGATGACGCCGGCGGGGTGGCGTTCCAGGTCGAAGAAGCCGGGGTCGTCTTCGGCGTCTTTGTTGTCGAACAGGGTGACCCGCCCTTTGGGGAAATCGTCCGAGAGTCGGCCGAGCTTGAGCGGGATGTTGGTGATGATGTGGCGGCCGGATTCCAGGGCGGGGATGACGACGTTCTCGACGACGCCGTAGCTTTTGCCCGATCCTGGCAGGCCGGCGTATCCGACAATGGACATGACTTAGCCTATAAACGGGATGCGACGGAGCAGGAACCGGGCAACCAGGGCGGAGGTGACCGCACCGAGTCCGTACTGGAATTCCATGATGGTGAGGAAGTACAGCATGTCGCCGGTGAAGCCGGAGCTGAGCGTTTGAGGGTCCACGATGTCGATGGGCGGCAGCATGTCGAGCGCCAGCTCCAATACCTCGAACGCGGCCCAGAAGATGATTCTCGGCACGAGAAGAACCACTTCGATCCAGAAATCAATCACGGATTGGAGTATGTCACTCATGATCAAGCCCTCAGGAATGCGTAGATGGCGATGCCGGTCCAGAAGAACATGAAGATCACGGAGAAGGTGCCCCGATATTCTTCCAGGATGTCGCAGTGGATGTTCATCGGTATGGCCTGCCAGTAATCGGTGGCCGGGATGGTCCAGACCGGGCAGGTGGTTTGCGATGGGATGTCTGTCAGGCCGCTGACGGACTGGATCAGTTCATGGCCGAGAACGGCGGAACTGAAACTTGATGCGGTTTCGGTCAGTGTCGGTATGCCGAGCAGGCCTTCGGTGTTGAACCCCTCGTCAGGCGCCTCGAACTGTTCGTTCAGGTCGGCGATGCCGTCGGCGGTGTTCTTGGTATTTTCTTTGATGTCAGCCAGGTCGCTGAGGTAATCCTCGCCCTGGTCGTTCTTGAGGCCTTCGCCGCCACCTCCGGAGCCACCGCCTCCACCGCCGCCAAGTTCTCCGTTTTCGCCCATTTGCTTTAAGGCGCCGACGTTATTGGCGATGTCCTTGACGGCGTTTTCGATGTTGCCCAGGTGTTGGTTGGAGGTGTCGGTTTTGCGGTTGCCTTCGTTGATGGCGTCAACGACTTTGTCGAGACCCTTGTTGACGGCGTCGGGGTCGTTCTCGCGCTGGTATTCGTCGGGTTCGCCGTCCCCGTCGGTGTCGGTGTTGGGTGGGTTCTCTTCTTCTTCCGGCTCTTCAGGTTTGTTGGTCAGGGGCTCGCAGACGAAGCCGTAGTCATCGACCACGCTGATGGAGTCACCTTTGCACTTGGGGACGCCGTAGTCTTCGGCGATGCAGCGTAGCTCGCCATTCACCAGGCCGATCTGTCCAGGCTTGTCGCCGGAGCACTGGTCGATGTCGCCGCAGAAGTTGATGGGGCTCTTGCCGTAGCCCTGGACGATCTGGCCGCGGTAGTCGGGGCTGTCGCTGTTGCACTCGTTGGGTTCTTCGGGCGGCGGCAGGCAGGCGCCGTTCAGTTGGCCGTGTTCGCATTCCAGTTCGCACAGGCCGTTGCTGGGGTTATGCACCTGGCCGTTTTCCTTGCATTCTTCGGGCGTCTGGTCCGGGAGTTGGCAGCGGGGGTTCTGGTCTTCGCCGGCGTCTTCCCAGCCGTTCGCGCAGGTACAGGTTTCGAGGGGTTGTTCACCGGTGATGGGGTTCTTTTCGTGTTGCCAAGCTTCGTTGCATTGTTCGGGCTTGTAGTAGTTGGTGACTTGGGCCAGAAAGCGGTCGAACTGGTCCTTAGCGGTACAACCTTGCGAGTAGCGGCCTTCGGCATTGGGTTCGCTGGGGTCGTGCATGTCGATATGGTCGTAGGACTGGCCGACGTCGGTCAGCCAGGCTTCACAGGATTCGCGGGCGGTTCCATAACGATACTGGTCCCGGCCGTATTGATAATCCCAGGCCGAGAAGGCTTCGGTTGAAAGGAGGCAGAGCCACAGGATCAGACATCCTTGAACAGATAGACGCATAGTGCGGCCCCCATCATGAAGAATGTCCAATCCCATAGCTCTGCCATTGGTGCTCTCCTACTTGATCATGCTCAGCAGGAGGCGGCCGCCTTTGCGGACCACGTAGAAGCCGGCCAGGACACCGACCACGGCGATGACGCCGGTGATTTCACCGGAGAAGTCCAGGCCGCCGGTCATGGTGGACCAGTCGGCGGCAGCGGCGGGGCCGGCTACCAGGGTGAAGGCCATTGCGGCCAGGGTAATCAGGTGCTTTTTCATGGCATTACCTCACTTCAGCATTTTCAGGAGTTGACGGCCGCCCCATGCGACCGCCATTAAGGGCAAGGTCACGCTGAAGCCATGGAAGATGGCCTCGGCGATCATTGCCGGGGTGTACTCGACGGGGGCCGTGTACACCACCTGGGTGATGGCGCCGGTGCAGTCCCAGCCAGTAGCTGTGAGTGTCCAGTCGCCGTCACACAGGATTGCTTTGCTCACCGGTCAGTCTCCTTTTCCGGTTACGCGGTTTTCTTGGTGACGTCCTGGGGTTTCATGTCCAGGGCCTTGAAGGTGATCTTCCCGCCCTGCCCGGCTTTCATCTGGGCTTTGACGGTGAACATGGCCGGCAGGCGTTCGGCGTGGTTGCGCAGCTGGTCGATGTGTTTCCAGTCGCAGGCGATTTTCATGACTTCGTTGCCGACGCGGTTGTCGTCGTCAGCCTCTGCCGGGGAGTAAGCCCACAGGGAGCCGCCTCGGTTGCCGTCGATGTCGTAGCGGGTGGCGCCGATGATCATCAGGTTCAGGTAGTTTTCCATGGTGTTTGTCCTCTGGTTTTGGTTTCGTGTTGCTGTTGCTTGGGTTGTGAATCCCGGGTGCTCCGGGCGGTTTAAAACTGGGTGATGCGACCCCTTCCGGGGCGGGCTCTACTCGCTGCGCTCCTGGGCACTAAGGTGCCCACCCTTACGGGTGACGATCCCTGTCGCCTGCCGCGCTCCGCTTGCCTCTTGTGCTCATGGCTCGGAATCAAGGGGCGGCCGTCCTCCCCCGACATCCTCACCACTCTTTGTGCGCACTGTGGACCAGCCAGTGACCGCCACAAGGCCAGGGGGCCTTTGGCCCTGGCGCTGCGCGCCAGCCTTGCAGCGCTCACTGTCCGGCCCCCTGATCGTGCGCGAGTGGTGACGATGACGGGGGCGGACTCGAAGGCTGTTCAGGGGGTTGGGCCTGAAAGCCAAGATCCGGGCAGCCGGCCTCTAGCCAGGAGCGCAGGACCGCACCACCGAGGGTCCAGAGATCTGTTCCCCTCTGGACGGCTTCCTGTTGCAGCTGGAGGTAACAGGAGCTTGGGGCGCTGACGTAGAAGCGGCGTTCCTTGTCGTCGGGTTTGGTTTTTCTCGGGGGGATGTGGCTCATAGGTCGGTCTCCGTGACGTTGGGAAGGTCCAGGGTTCCGCAGTCCCAGGCGTCGCGCAGTTGGATCAGGCGATCGAAGGCCGGGCTGTGGTGGTTGCTGGCTTCCAGTTCGTGGATCAGGGCGTCGGTAAAGCCGGCTTTGCAGCGGGCCAGGTAGTCGCACGGGTAGTCGGTGCGAACGTCCTGCAGGTGGTTGAGGCGCTGCAGGAGGGTGTCTAAAAGGCCTTCCAGGGCATCCGGGGTGAGTGCAGAGGACGGGCTTGGACCCTGGAAGGCAAAACTGGGGTTCGGGTTCCGGTGTGTCATGCCTGTGCCCTCACGTGTTCGGCCGCGTGGGTGGCGGCCCAGGTGTTAAAATCGGTGACGGTGCTCTGGAGCGTGAAGCGGCTCAGGGCGTTGACGCAGTCCATGGCGAAGTTGAACAGGTCGTTGTCGAGCTCGTTGAAGGCGTCGGCCATGCCCAGCAGTTTGGTGATGCTGTCGCAGTAGGCATCCCATTCGCCGGTGTTGTAGAGGTGCACGGCGACATTGACGACGGACTGGATGCTTTGCTGTTTGCGCTGACGGAGGGCCGGGGTCATTGCCAATCCTCCTTGTCCATCGCCTGCTGGGACAGTGCGGCGATGTTGACCATGCGAACCCGGCCAATCTTTAGGGATGGTAGGTGGCCCTTTTCGATCTGGCCCCTGACCTGCCCTTCCGTGAGCCCGGTCAGCTGGGCGTAGCGGTCCTGGGTCATGACCGGGGTTGCTAGCAAGATGATTTGTTTTTGCTCGTCCACTGTTTTGCACTCTGCTACACTGAATTACACACTCATTTATGGTGACCTTATATATGGGCACACCTTATTTCTAAGGATACTTGGAACTAAGTACATGTCAAGCGAATTAGCGAAAAAAGTTCGACTGATTCGTGAGGCCGAGACGAGCGGAAGAGCCGAGTTCTGCGAGATCATTGGCGTTGCGAAAAAAACGCTCGAAGGGATGGAGCAAACAGGGCGAATACCGAGAGGGGATCTACTGGAGAGGGTTTGTCAGACCTGGCCGAAGTACACGCTTTGGCTTATGACCGGCAAGACCGACGAATCATGCGGTCAGATCGATCCCGAAACAGAAGTTGCTAGAAGAGAACACAGCCTGAAAACAGGATAGGTTTCAGCCTGGCGGCAAGAATCGCCAGTTCCTGGTATGGAGACCGACGAGGGGAACGATAAAAATAAAAGGGCTGGCCGTCGAAGTGTGTGGTGACGGTTTCAGGCATGGTTATAGGAAAACTACAACCGAGCATAAAATAGGAGAATCAAGCCTCAGCAAAAGAAAGCACTTCCATAGATAAGCTCCCAGCCATCCACCGGTGGTAGATTGACATTAATGTCAAACTCGCTTCATTACGCATACCTGCCCCCCGATCAACAGTCTGACTCCCGATATTTCCGAATTCAAAGGCTCTACAAGCTAATGTGCCCTCCCCAAAGATGCGGGCATTAATAGGTAATTGGATCGTTTTGCATTGACGAACGAGGCCACGATTCGTTGGACGAATAGAATAGTGATGTAGCGATGGACCGTGAATTAGTAACGATCGGAGAAGCTGAAAGCAATGCAGTAGGAATGACAGGAAAGCGAGATAATACTAGCTGCACGGGAAAGGGAGTGTAATGCGAAAAATGATAGTGGTGAGGAACAAAGGCTTCAATGGGGAGGGAATGCGGGGAAATAGCGGAAATGCGGGAAATGCGGGAAATGCGGGAAATGCGGGAAATGCGGGAAATGCGGGAAATGCGGGAAAACCCGGGAATTGTAATACTGAGACTTCCGTGACGGGTCACAAAAGTTAATAGCAGAGAGATCAAATAATTTTACTGAGAAGGGTTGCAACAACCCCGCATCTTATGTATAGTTAATAATAAGAAAGGGCCACCTCTCAAGGCAGCCCTATCTTATAAGCAAAATCCCGGTTACCGGGTTGTACAGGTAGGCTGGCTGAGCGGCTTAAAGCGTCCGACTTATAATCGGAAGAGGTGCTAGACCCACCTCCGAGGGTTCGAATCCCTCGCCTACCGCCACATAATATGACGGGGTTCTCGATATAAGCTTGAGAGCCTCCTGTTGTAAACTCAGCTCTGGAGCTAAGTCTGTGACCGATATTATTGAGAAGCACTTGGATTTTGTCAAGGAACAAATTCAGATCCAAGAAAAGCTTGCCGAAAAATTTGGCAACAAAGAGTACAGAAAAAACCTACATTTGGGCTCAGCCAAAAAGTTTAGCGACTTGTATGACGATTTACTGACTCTCCAGAAACAGCTGGATGGATCTAGCGGCTCCGCACCTCTTGACTCCCCTCAGATTGAGCTAAATTATGAAGACGTCGAAGGCCTGCCAGAAGAACTCCTCCAAGAACTGAGCTTTTCTGAATCAGACAAGCTAGATTTTAAGATTCAGAAAATAATCGATGAAAATGGTGGAATGGCCTCTCTAGACAAGATCATTGTGGCACTCTACAAAGAAACAGGAGAGATCCACAAGCGCACAAGCATGACTTCGAAGCTTTACCGGATGGCTCAGAAAGATGCCGTTTTCTCTGTCCCCGGACGGAAAGGTGTTTATTCCACCAAGCCTGTTACTACATCGAAAGAACCCTCTGAGCAAAAAAGGGAAGAGGCTATCGACCAAGAAGAGTTTTATGAGTAAAAGACCACTTTTGAAGATCATGTCAGAACTCTCGCTGAAGTCACACCACTATGCAGGTGTCGCGCTTGCCAGACATCCTTGCCGGCGGTGAGCTCCGGTCTTCCTGACCAAACAGCTCGATGCCAGTTTACTGTTCCTGGTGTTGATTCTTAGAGGACTTGTCTTAAAGTAGTGTGAGAGAACGCTTACACCGTATTTCCTGGTTACGCTACGTCCGCTTCGATCCTTTCACCCTCCTCCGCTTTCTCCAGGTTCGCTGGTGACTTTATTGGCTCTACTAATAACGGTTCCCTGATGCTGGTTTTCAGCAGGTGTTGGAGTGGGTCTGTGTTGGTCAGGTGTGGGTCGAGCCACATGTCGAAGTCTTCCGGTTTAAGCATCAGGGGAATGCTCTTTGGGTGGATGTGGCTGAACCTGGGGTGTGATGGCAAGGTAATGATGGGACTATGTCGCCTTGGAAGTCCCAAAGCTCGTATAGGCCAGCAAAGGCGATAGCGCCGTTAACTGGATGGATGTTGTAGCACTGTTTATGCCCTTTTTCTCCGGTCCATTCATGGAAGCCACTGGCCGGAATAATAGCCCGCTGAGAGTGAAACCGTTTTTTCCAGAGCGGGCTGGTTCCGAGGCTTCCCGATCGGGCGTTGAAGGTGCTGTATTTGGGTGAGGGGCGGTAGCCGCTGCCGTCGGGTTTGGGTTCGATGAGTAGTGACCAGATAGCGTCTTCCAGGGTTCTGCCCTGGGTTGTCTCGTAGACGATCTGGCCTTTTGCACCTGGTGCTATGTTGAGGCGGGTTTGGACGCGTATGGGAATGCCCAGGATTTCGAGTAGATCCTGGACTTTTGGGTCGTCGATTACGTTGTAGCGTCCGCACATGGCTTACGCCTTTCAACTAGTTATCAACTATTATGACAAGGACTGGAGCAATAAAGGCAGCCATCTGCACTAAAATAGCCCCTGCGTTTTGCCTCATCTACTGCACTGTGGCAAGTGGTGTGAAAACCGAGTTGTTCTAGGTTATCGGAGTTCTTGATCCACCCGCAATTATCCTCATGTACTTCGCGATCATTTGTATCCAATTGGGCGTTACGATTGATGACGTAAAAAGGCATGATTCCCCCAAGAACTTGTCGCATCACTTTACAGGTAAGTTCATGGGTGACTATCTTGCAAACTATCAAGCGGTATTGATGACCGAAAACGGAGATCTCACTAAATGGATCATGAAGACATCATCCGTCAAGGCAAGGACGACTACTTCACCCAGAAAGGGCACTATGCCAACCCGTACCCGCCTGGCTCAGATAAATTCAATGCCTACGAACGCGGCTGGATGCAAAGCTTAAAAAGGGTACAGAAACCTTTCCCTGGGGGATCAGGGAGCAAAAGATCTTTCGCGGAAAAGTATCGGAATGCGCCCAACTGGAAAGGTCCTGGAGATAGTGACGACTAGGTGTCAACAAACTGTCGACACGCTAGCGTTTATCTGTGGTTTCCTGTGGTTCTGAACTTACGGAACTATCTGTTTTAACGGGAATTGTGGTTTTATGTGGTGCTACAAATACCCGCTACAAGGCTCTCATAATCCTTTGGTCCCTGGTTCGAGTCCAGGTGGGCCCACCACTCCCCCCAGTCCTTAAATTAGTCTCTGCCCGTTACTGACCTCATGATCGGGACTAACCAGCGTTATTGCACCCTCCTCCGTCTTAATACCTGTCACCAGACACTCGGAACGAAACGGCCCAATCTGTTTGGGCGGGAAATTGGTCACGGCAAGCACCTGCTTACCCAGTAGCGACTCGGTGTCGTACAGGTCTGTAATCTGTGCGCTGGATTTGCGGATGCCCACCTCCGGGCCGAAATCAACTTTCAGCTTGTACGCCGGTTTGCGGGCTTCCAGGAATTCGCTCACTTCGATGATAGTGCCGATTCGCAGTTCTACGTTCTCAAAGTCTTCCCAACTGATCATGCCTGGTGTTTCCTCGCTGCAATTAAGCAAAATAATTATTGTCGGTGATCTGCCAGCAGGGTTCCAACGGTGAACGCGACATCCTCATGCACGG
The DNA here is from genome assembly GCF_029207565.1 of Marinobacter iranensis. Classification (GTDB taxonomy): domain Bacteria; phylum Pseudomonadota; class Gammaproteobacteria; order Pseudomonadales; family Oleiphilaceae; genus Marinobacter; species Marinobacter iranensis. Next base: position 55,066 of record NZ_JANCMW010000003.1, read on the forward strand.
TGTCCCGCCAGGGTTCTGCCAGGGCGTCGGCTTCCCACTGCTGCATGCTCGCTAACGCGAGAATTCTATCGACGTAGGCAGCGGGGTCATCGCTCAGATCCAGCCCGTAGGTGCGTACCCGGAATACCACGGGGGCGAAGAATGCGTCCACGGCGGTAAACCGTTCGCCGGCAAGGAAGGGGCCACCAAATTGCTGCAGGCCGTGGGACCACAGGCTGTCGATGCGGTCGATATCCTTTTGCAGGCCCTCACTGATGGTGTTCATGCGGATACGCAGGCCTACGTTCATGCTGCAAAGTTCCCGTAGTGGTTGGAAACCGGAATGCATTTCAGCGGCAGCACAGCGGGCCCAGGCACGGGCCCTGGTATCCGCGGGCCAGACACCCTCATGGTGTTCCCCCAGGTATTCGGTGATCGCCAGTGAGTCCCAGACAGTTGTTCCCTGGTCGATCAGGCAGGGTACCTTGCCGCTGGGGCTCAGGCGCCTGTATGCCTGCCAGGTGGGTTCGTCACCGAACACAATAAGCTGTTCATTGAAATCAATGCCCAGTTCCTTCATCAGGACCCAGGGCCGTAACGACCATGACGAGTAGTTCTTGTTGGCAATATGAAGGGTATACATCCCTGTCTCCATTGTGGTGGGGTGATTCATTCAGAAATCATTTTTGCCGAATACCGTGGCTTCGTATACAACTACACCAAGGCCATTAAAAATAACACAAGGAAAGCATTATGCCCTTCTCTTCCGACCACATTGATGAACTCAATCTGCTTGCCATGTTCGACCTGTCTTCCGCGCAGGAAGGCATTAAGGTTCACCAGCATTCGGCGGCGCCAGAGATGGTGACTGCGGCTGAACGTCTGCACCAGAAGGGACTGATTACTCAGAAGGATGGCGGTTACCTGACAAGCCTCGGCAGTGAAACGGCGGAGCATGCTCAGAAGGTACTGTCTGTATTGAACAGTTGAGGCTCTACGAAAGCGGACTTCGGAGCCGCGTCAGCTTTATTTACACCAACGACGGATCACTAGGCGGACGCCTCAACCATATAGCTGTTAAAAAAGCAGTTTCTGGTAGTGGCATTGTTCATGCTTCTTGCATCCCGCAGTAAGGAATATTCACCGGGAGTAAGGATGATGAATACGAGAACAAAGCTTTGGTCGCTGATGATAGCAACACTGTCTTCAGGGCTCATGCTGTCTGGCACGGCCATGGCAGCGCCGATCATTTGCAGTGATCCAACCATTAATCACATGTCCATGGATGATTCGCAAGCGTCCGCTTGCCTGGATTCCGGACTGGGAAATATCCAGGGAGACAATGCTGTTCAAGACCCGTTCCTGAGCGGTGTTGGAACTGACTACCAGTTCATTGAGAAGTCCGAAGGCGCATCCAACCCAACGACCATGTACAGCCTCGAGTACGCGGGGAGCAATGGAACAGGTACCTGGGAGTTCGACAGCAGCCTTTGGGGCGATTTTGGCACTATTGCTCTTGGTTTCAAATTTGGCGGCGGAAATCAACCAGACAACTGGTTTGTTTATGAGCTCGTCCCGGGTGTCTCGTCAGGCAACTGGGCCTTCAATCTGCCACTTGATGGCGGCGACGGGCTCTCACACATGAACCTCTATGGCAAGAATTCCGTTCAGGTTCCCGAGCCAGGTACACTTGCGTTGCTGGGCCTTGGCATTATCGGGCTTACGCTGGCCCGCCGGAAAAACCGCACCAGCTAAAACGTCAAAGTTTTATACAGATAGATCAGTACTTCAAGGCTCCCCACGGGGAGCCTTTTTATTACCCTTCCCGAAAACTTGTAACAGTTCACAACTCTTCGTAACGAAACAAAACATCATCAGGCCTGATAAGACTCTGTATTTCCTTCATTTTTAAACCATCTTTGTTCAGCAAGTGGTCATTCCGACATCGAAAGCTGTCACAAAAGCCAACGTCCCGATAAGACAAGAACACTACACTGCTTTTCGAACAGATGTACCAACAATGGTTGTCAGCCCTGTCACCCGGCTCCGGGGGCTCGGCGAAGGTCAATAACAAAGACAAACGAATGGAGTGTGTTTTATGGTTTCAACCTCCCGTTATTCCCTGCGTGCGATAACACTCGCCGTTGCAGCCGCCTCGGCCGGCTTTTCATTGAACGCCTCTGCCAGCATGGGCAACATCGGTACAACCTACGGTGTGATGCCTGTGGATGTGGCCACCGCCCAATCCCTGTCGATGTTCAACGATCAGGTATCAGCCACCTATTACAACCCGTCCTATCTGACCAGTGACGAGCGTGGTGAGCTGACCGGCGGCATTCTTCACGCGGAGCAGGAGTTGCGCTCCAGCCGCTCCGATGCAGACGGCGATGTCGTTTCCGACTCACCGAGCCAGCATGTCCTGATTGGCATGAAAACCAACCTGGCGTCCCTTACCCGCTTCGACCACCCGATTTACCTGGGGTTCATCGCCGGCGTTGAGAAGTATGGCAAGGAGATGCTGGCGTTCTCCTCGGAAACCTCTGAAACCGGCCAGTACCTGCAATACGGTAAGGAACCCCTGTTCCTGAACATTGGTGGTGCTACCCCACTCTGGCGGGGCATTTCGGGCGGCTTCTCGGTGCGCGTCACCCTGGAAGCGGCGGCTCAACTGGATGCCGTTTCAACGCTTGGTGGTGAAACCAGCCGTGAGCGGCTGGCGGTCAACGCAGAGCCTTCGCTGAAGTCTATTCTCGGCACCACCATCAAGTGGGGTGATACCTTCTGCCCGGAGAGCGACTGTTTCCTCGACGGCTGGGAAAGCGCGGTGACATATCGCACCAAATCGTCTGCGTCGACGTCCGTTGATTCCAACATCATCGTTACCCAGACCATTCCCGACCCGGGCCTGAGCCTTGCGGTTGCAACCATCGACTCCTTCCAGCCGGAGACCTTTGCCATCGGTACTCAATACAAGGGTGACGGCTGGCGTGTCGGTGGCAGCATCGAGCAACAGAACTGGTCGGAACTGGAAGACGAATTCACTGGCGACACTATCAAGGATCAGGAGAGTGTCAGCGCCGCCAATCGAATTCGTTTTGATGACATTCTGGTGCCCCGTATTGGCGCCGAGTACCAACTCAGCCGTCACTTTGCCGTTCGGGGCGGGCTGGCCTATGAGGAGTCTCCCCTCAAAACCACTCGCAATCCGGAGCTGAACTATCTGGACACCGACAAGATCGTGGCAGGACTTGGTATCAGCGCCACTTACGAGCGCACGCGCGTGTTGGCCTACCCGGTACGGCTGGACATCGGTTACCAGTACCAGCAGTTGCAGGACCGGGATTTCACCATCGTCGATTATGACGGTAACGAACAGCAGGCAACTGCCGACGGTGATATCCATGTAATCAGCGGCTCCATCACCCTGAAGTTCTGAGGAGAGGTTTGCCATGAAGTACAACAACACACTGGCACTGATTCCCGCCGCACTGCTTGCTGCATGCGGCGGGGGTGATGAACAGACCATCAACGACCCCCAAACCCCGGGGGAGGTTGTTTATTCCTACCCGGCGGATGGCCAGAGCAATGTCAGCCCCATGGCGGACATGGTCCTGCGCTTCTCCCATGCGCTGTCTGACAATGATGTCGCCAGCAAAATACGCATCACCGATGGAAACACCGACCTGAGCTTCACGGCCGAGAGCGTGGATGGCGGGCGCAGCCTGACTCTATCCCCACAGGCCAAACTCAGCCCCGGAACCGACTACACGATTGAATTCACCGAGTCATTGCAGGCGGAAGGTGGCCGTACCATCGCCAACCCCAACGCCTTCGGCCCGGACGGTGTGCAGTTTTCAACGCGAGGCGCTTTCAGCGGCATCGCCGGGCTGGACAACCTCAGCCCGGAATTCACGGTCGCGCAGATGATTCCGTCCGAGGGCGGTGTCTTCCAGCCCATGAACTTCTCCACGTTCCGCCTGCATATGACGCAGGCCGTGCACCCGGATTGGAAAGCACACGGCGGTGTCATCGAAATCACGAACAGCAATGACGAAATCGTACCCGCCACGGTCATCGTCAAGGGCAGGAATATCACCATCGACCCCTGCCTGGCCGACTCAAAGGAACGCTGCGGCCGCGAGGAAGACGTACTCACCGCAGGTGAGACCTACACCGTGTCGGTCCGCAACCTGCCAAGCCTTCATGGCGCGACTTTGGACAACTTCAGTGAAGCCGTCACACCACGGGATACCAGCCCGACCGTTGTGCTGTTCCAGGAAGTGGTGGATTCCGGGCTGAACGCCGGTGAGAGCGCAGCCAACGCTCGCAAATCCCGACTGAACGGTCAGATCATTAACGGCATTACTCTCAATTCCGTACTGCAGGGTAATGCCGGGCCGTCCCAGCAAACCGGCGACCTGTTCGCAGAGCTTGCCTACGCTCCGGCGTTCGAGGCCGACGAGCCGCTACCGCTCCGTGTGCCCAAGGGCAGCTTGCTGACCAGCAGCAGCCTGGACGTACGAATCAACGGCACCGTGCCGGTTATCGACCCGGCCACCGGAGAGATTCAGCGCACCGGCGACATCAAGGTCACCATGCTGTCGGATGCAACCGGTTACCTGATGCCCAACCCCTACACGGACAGCATGAACGCCCCGCGCCACGTCAAACTGTTCATGGATGTATCCATGAACACGGAGGAGGCGCAGCCAAACGCAGCCCTGTCCCAGGACCTGCTGGGCGTGGAGCTCACCGGTATCGCGATTGTGGAAGACGGTGTACTGACCATCGACGCCATCGGCATGGTTGAACCCAACCTGCTGGGCCAGGAATACACCGACTCCACCATCGCCTTCCGCATCGAAGCCTCGACGGATTCCGAATCCGCACTGGATGCCGCCGAACAGCGCGACGAGGAACTGGCGGATAACACCGGCCCGCAGTTGGTCAGCTGGATGCCGGGCCCCGACGATGCCTTCCCGGGTGATCGTGACCAGATGCAGCGCCCGGGCGACCCGATCGTGCTGAATTTTGACGAGCCGCTGGATAACGACACCATTGCCGACGGCATCACCCTGGATGCAGCAGGAACACCGCTGACCGTAGGCGATGGATCACTGGATGCCAAGCTCGACGGCACTGCCCTGGTATTGAACCCGGCCGGCGGTTTGGAGCATGGCGTTGACTACACCGTACAAATCAGCAACTCCCTGACCGACCTTGCCGGCAACGGTGCCACACCGCAGGACCTGGCGTTCGCCCTGCCGAACCTGGGTGGCGACTCGGTTCCCCAGACAGCACCCTTGGCATTGACGACTTATCCGGGGTACCCCTGTGTAACAACCGGAGTTAACCTGAGCCAGGGCAGCCATGGACAATGTGTGGATGCCGCACCCGACGGCCCTCGCGGCGACGAACTGCCGGTAACCACCATGCCGGAAGATCGCCCCATTGTGGTGGTTTTCTCCCAGTCCATGAACCTCGACTCCATCCGCAGCGGCGAAACCTTTGTGGTTGAGAAGGTGGACGAAAGCGGCACCGCTATCGAACCTGTCTCCGGTCGCCTGGAGAAGAACAATCAACGTATCCGGTTTTACCCGGATGAGCCCTGGGAAATCGACAGCCTTTACCGCTACAGGATGAGATCCACGGCCGGCGGCGAATGCCAGACCGGCACTGAAAACTTCATCTGTGGTGCCAACGGTCTTGCCCTGCAAACCGACCTTCTGGTGAACCCTGAAGACGTAGGCGGCCCGGACATGGACATCTATTTCCGGGGCAGTGAAGCGCTTGATACCGTGTTTACACCCTTACGGAACCTGCCGATCCGGGATACAAACTCAAACTACGTGGTTGACTGTGATTCGCTGGGCTCGCAAGACTGCCTGGAGCCGTTCGATCATGAAGTGGATCCGAACAATTCCAACGAATACCTGCCATCGGCCAACGCGGCAAAACTGAAATCAGCAGGTAATGCGACGATTCTGCTTATGTCCACCCCAGCAAGAGTGGGATGCCCGGCGGAAGGAGCTGACTGCCCCGAGAACAAGTTCATCTACCAGACCTACGGGCTGAACACCGAGGTTATCGGCCCCTACATAGACCCGGACACGGGAGAGCAGACCGGCGTTAGAGTTCTCCTGTATCCAACGATGCTGGCCACAACGTCTACCTCCGTTTATCTGCGGATAGCAGGCCTGATTACGCTGGAGGAGCCCACCGGCCCGCAAATTCTTCGCATGCGTTATGCCGAAGAGACTTCCGAAGAAAACCCGCAGGGGCTGGTGGAAGGCATTATTGTCGAGAACGATGAGGGCCAGACCGAATTCAGGACCGAAGCCCGCCTTCAGCTCGATGCGCCACTTCTGGAACCGCCCATCGGTGGACCACACGATTTGTACAGCAAGCCGTTCACCCTCGCTCTGGAAGGCGATATCAATTTCTTTGACGATGGCAGAATGCAGATAGAGCAAAGAAACACGAATCGCGTGCCACTGACGGTCAATATCGAGAGTCTTGGAAATATCCCCCTCGAAATTCCTGTCGGTGGTGTTTACCTCAACTTCATCTCCAACCCCATCAAGGAAATTCCAGCAGAGTACTAACTTCAGGCTCCGCTACTCATGGCCAGCCCTCGGGCTGGCCTTTTTTGTGGCCGGAAGAACCTGAAAGCGGTTTTCCCCTCCCAGCCATTTCCTGCTAATCTGGTTGCCTGTTGAAACCAACTCCAAAATCCGGGGCCAAGCGGGGACGGGGTTCCGAAACCGTGCGGAGCCATGGATGGCGGAGCCCGAGCGTACAGGGACGTATTCAAAGCGTGTTTCGGAATACCCTGCCCGCTTGCCAATGCACACAGTTAATAAAAAGACCGGAGAGACCCCATGGAAAACGGCACCCACTATCGTACCTGTCACCTGTGCGAAGCCATGTGCGGCGTGGCGATTGAGGTCAGGGATGGCCATATCACCTCCATCAAGGGCGACGAAGACGACCCGTTAAGCCATGGCCACATCTGCCCCAAGGCCGTCGCCCTGCAGGACCTCCATGAAGATCCGGAGCGGCTGCGCAAACCGGTACGCCGCACTAGCGATGGCTGGCAGGAAATGGAATGGAACGAAGCCTTTGATCTGGTGGCAGACCGCCTGCACAGCGTGCGCAAGGAACACGGCCGCAACAGCATCGGTGCCTACCTGGGCAACCCGAACGTACATAACCACGGCTCCCTGGTCGCGACAACGCCGTTTCTCCGGGCTTTGGGCACCCAGAACCGTTTCTCCGCCACCTCCAACGACCAGTTGCCCCATATGCTGGCAAGCCTGGAGATGTTTGGCCACCAGATCCTGTTCCCCATCCCAGACATCGACCGCACCGACCTGTTTATCTGCATTGGCGCCAACCCCATGGCCTCCAACGGCAGCCTGATGACGGTACCGGATTTCCGGGGCCGCCTCAAAGCCCTCAAGGGCCGCGGCGGCAGGATGGTGGTGGTCGACCCACGCCGCACCGAAACCGGCAAACTGGCGGACGAGTTCCATTTTATCCGCCCGGGGACCGACGCCCTGTTGCTGATGGCGATGGTGCACACCCTGTTCGAGGAAAACCTGGTCAACCTGGGCCACGCGGAACCCTTTACCAAAGATGTGGACCTGGTGCGCCTGGCCGCCATGAGCTTCACACCGGAAGCCGTCAGTGAGCATACCGGCATGCCCGCCGCAGACATCCGCAACCTGGCCCGCCAGCTCGCCACCACGCAGCGAGCCGCCCTCTACACCCGCATGGGCACCAGCACCCAGGCCTTTGGCGGCGTTGCCACCTGGCTTGCCTATGTGCTCAATATCCTGACCGGAAAGCTGGATAGCACCGGCGGTGTGATGTTCACGCAGCCCGCCATTGACCTTGTCGCGCTGGGCGCCATGTCTGGCCAGAACGGGCATTTTGGCAAACGGTTCAGCCGGGTGAAGAAACTGCCGGAGTTCGGGGGTGAATACCCCTCCAGCACCATGGCCGATGAGATTCTGACACCGGGTGAGGGCCAGATACGCGCGTTTGTGACGGTGGCGGGCAACCCGGTACTCTCGAGCCCCAACGGTGGCCGTCTCGACGAAGCTTTCAGCGGGCTGGATTTCATGGTGTCGGTAGATTACTACCTGAACGAAACCACGCGCCACGCGGACGTTATTCTCCCGCCGACAGCGGGACTTGAGCGCAGCCATTACGACCTGATTTTCAGCATGTTCGCGGTTCGCAACACCGCCAAATACAGCCCTGCCCTGTTCGATGCCGGCAAGGACACCCGCCACGACTGGCAGATATTGCTGGAACTGGCGCACCGCCTGGAGAAGAAAAGAAAAGGCGGCCGCCTGCCCCTGCGCGCGGAAATGGGCTGGCGCGCGTTCAAGCAGATCGGGCCGGACCCGATCCTTGACCTGATGTTGCGCTCGGGGCCTTATGGCACCGATATCGGGCCAGCACGTGGCCTGGCCCAGCCCGCGATCGACCTGGTGATGGACATTCTCCCGAAGCGTCACCCACTGCAGGGCCTGGCGAAACTCAGCCCGCTGAACCGACACTGGCAGGACCTGCCCAAGGGACTTTCAATCAATGCCCTCAAGGAGCTACCCAATGGTGTGGACCTGGGACCACTGCGGCCTTGTATGCCCGGCCGGCTGTTCACCCGTGACGGCAAGGTGAACCTGGCCCCCCGCCGTTACCTGCAGGACCTGGAACGCCTGCACTCGCTGCTGTCTGCCACACCCGTCGACAGCCTGTTACTGATCGGGCGCCGGCACGTGCGCAGCAACAATTCCTGGATGCACAATAGCCAGCGGTTGGTTAAGGGCAAAGAGCGCTGTACCCTGATGATCAACCCGAAAGATGCCGCCCGTTGTGGCCTGCAGACCGGTGACTCGGCAGAGGTTGGTTCAGCATCCGGCCAGATCGTATTACCGGTGGAGATCACCGAGGATATTATGGCGGGCGTGGTCTCCGTGCCCCATGGCTGGGGCCACCACCGGTCGGGCACTGGCCAGAGTGTGGCCGTTGCCCATGCTGGCGCCAGCATTAACGATGTACTGAGCGACCAGGAAACAGATCTGCTCGTGGGTACATCCGTACTTAATGGACAATCTGTTACTGTGAAAGCCTGGCGCGCAGACCACCAACGAAAACGGGCCCGACCCCCTCAAGGGAGAACTCTATGCCTCAGTGGCTCCAATGGACATTGATCGTCGCCGGCCTGCTGGCCATCGCATTGCTCGCGGCCTTTATTGCCCGCCAGTTCCGCACCCTGCAGGACAGCAAAAAACGGCAGGAGAAAACCGAGGCCTTCCAGAAAGAACGCCGAGGCAGCATGATAGAAAGTATCCGGGTATTGTCCATGGCGGTGGAGGAGGACCAGATCGAGTATTCCGAAGCCTGCCTGAGGATCAAGGGACTGCTGGATCACGTGGCCCCGGAACTGCTGGCGCAATCACCCTTCCGGGTCTTCCAGGAGGTGCATGATCAGATCCAGCACATGCCCACCCACCGTGCGCGCCAGGAAACCGAAACCCGCTTTGTGGAAAAAATGGACAGGGAGCGGCTGGCGGTTGAGGAAAAGCACGCCGATGCCATTCGACGGGCTGCAACGGCCCTTCGTCATCATCAGTTCTAGACTGTGTCTCAAAGCCGGCCCACTGGAGCTTTCCAAGTATTTTTGTAACAGTTTGTAATCGGTTTTCGTCACCACAACCACGATTAGCTTTACAAATCAACCTCTTCAGATACTACGAAAATCTGACGCCTTGCTCACTAACCAAACCCCAACATGACTGGCTTTTATTTCCTTCCATATTGGCTAAGTTTAGAACAGGACGTTGCCAATACTGACCCTGCAACGGTTCTCGTTGTTTTCTCCTGAACACGTTTGGTTTGATCTGCAACAAGCGGGTGAGCTTGCCGGCCTTAGGGCCGGCTTTTTTGCGGGGCTGGAGAAATCTGGTGGCAGGTGGTTACTGATTCATCATCCCTGCCATGGCCATGATGCTGTCCTTGCTATGCACAAGCTCGTCAAACTGCTCTTCCACCTTCTTCCTGTTCAGCCCGAGGGATTCATAGAACTCATCCGACACCTCCTCCCCGGTTCCCCCCAGCGCCACACCACGCCTGGTCAGCAATTGTCGGCCCAGCCACAGCAGTTTGCTGTAAACCGCGTGAGGACCATCGTAGTCCGGGTTCTTCTGGTTGCGGATCGCCAGGTTGACTTCGTCTGGCATGCCCCAATTCTGCATCAGCTCAGCCGCAATCTGCTCACGGGTCACGCCCAGCAGGAAATGCTCAATCAGTGACGAATCAATATGGGGATTGGCTTCCAGAGAGCGGCAAACCAGCTTGAAGTGGGGCGGGAACACCTGCGCCAGCACCAGGTAACCAAAATTGTGCAGTAGCCCGGACAGGTAGGCCAGGCCAAATACCGGGCGCTCGCCACGGGGCATCATACTGGCCAGGATGCCCGCCGACTGCGCCTGCCATATCGCCTGCTGCCAATAATCCACGTAGCCTTCAGGGTGGTCCTGGGGCTGTTTGAGGGCGCGGCCCAGGGACAGGCCCATAGCCAGGTTCATCACCAGATCGAACCCCAGGATTCTTGAGACGGCATCATGAACCGAACGCACCTGCCCCGCCGCGGCATAAAACGACGATGACGCCCAGCTCACCACCTGAGCTGCCAGGCTGGGATCACTTTCCACTACGTCAACCAGGTCGCCCATTACGGCATTGGGGTTGACCCGCAGGTGGATGATGCGTTGGGCGGTTTCCGGCAGGGGAGGCAGTTCCAGCGTGTCTTCCAGTCGCTGCTGGATACGCAAAGTGGTAAACCGGCGAATGGCGGAGTGCAGTTGGTCCCGGTCCTTCTCGGGGCTGTTGAGATTCACCGCGATGGAGTCCCGCGCCACCGCAAACGATTGGCGGTCAGCGGCAACCGTTATAGTCCGGAATTCCTCCCCGGGCATGACCATGCAAAGGTTCTGGTCGCCAAGAACCAGCGCAACGGACACCAGCTCATCAACCCGCTCATCAACAACGGTTGGCCAGCCCGTGAGGGACGGCAATGCCGGCAGTTCTGTCAGGCCGGAACGCTCCCGTACCCGTACCTGTTCCCGCCGCTTCATCACGCGCAGGTCCCGCCCCAGCTGTTTGTTCAGGGCATTGATATCCAGCAGGTCATCCTGGCGGCAAATCGCCTGGAGGTTTCCTTGTTCGTCAGTGAGCAACACCATTCGCAACAGTTCATTGTCCCGGGCCTGGCTCACATCCCTCAGGGAAACGCCGGCAGCAGATTCACCCAGTGCCTGCCTGACTGCGACAGGTAGCTCCATAAGTTTCTCCCAAAATGTAGACGGTGCCCCGTTGGACACATTGGTTTCACTCAGTATAGGGCACAAACAGCGACCCGACTTTGACCTGAGACCGGTTTCCGCATGCTTCTGGCACCAGCGCAAACAGTTCTTATACGTCGCCGTAGCGAATTCGCTCACCCAGCCAGCGGCGGATCAGGCCATTGACCAACGCCGGCTGTTTCATCAGGGAGGGCGCCATTTCACGGATCGGCTCGATCCAGCCTTTGTCCCGATCAAAGTCCGCCAACCGGAACTGCATCATGCCGGTCTGGCGAGTGCCCAACACTTCTCCCGGCCCACGTATTTCCAGATCTTTTTCGGCGATCACGAAGCCGTCCTGGCTGTCTCGCAGGGCCTGCAGGCGCGCCTTGCCATTCAGTGACAGCGGTGGGTGGTACATCAGCACACAGAAACTGGCCTCTTCGCCCCGGCCAACCCGGCCCCGCAACTGGTGTAATTGCGCCAGCCCCAGGCGCTCCGGGTTCTCGATGATGATCAGCGAGGCATTGGGTACATCCACGCCCACCTCGATAACGGTGGTCGCCACAAGCAGGTCCAGTTCGCCGTTCTTGAACTGCTCCATAACCGCCGCTTTTTCGGCCGCTTTCAGGCGGCCGTGGACAAGGCCCACCTTCAGGTCCGGCAGCCGTTCCGCCAGTTCCTCTGCCGTCACTTCCGCCGCCTGGCACTGCAACGCCTCGGATTCCTCAATCAGTGTACACACCCAGTACGCCTGGCGGCCCTCCTTGCAGGCCTTCCGTACCCGATCGGTGACATCGTCACGCCGGCTGTCGGGAATCGCGATGGTTTCAATGGGCTTACGGCCGGGTGGCAACTCGTCAATCACCGAGGTATCCAGATCCGCATAGGCACTCATGGCCAGCGTACGTGGAATCGGGGTTGCTGTCATAATCAGTTGGTGTGGTGCCATGGTGCCGCCAACACCCTTCTCCCGCAAGGCCAGCCGCTGGTGCACGCCGAACCGGTGCTGCTCATCCACAATCACCAGCGCCAGGCGGCTGAAGGCAACGTCTTCCTGAAACAGGGCATGGGTGCCGATAACCACGGCGGCCTCACCGCTGCCAACCGCCTCCAGGGCTTCCTTTCTCGCCTTGCCCTTGATCTTTCCCGACAGCCACGCCAGGCGAATGCCCAGCGGCTCCAGCCAGCCGCGGAAGTTCTGATAATGCTGTTCTGCAAGAATTTCAGTGGGCGCCATCAGGGCCACCTGGGCACCGGCCCCGATCGTCTGCAGGGCCGCAAGCGCCGCCACCACGGTTTTGCCGGAGCCCACGTCCCCCTGCACCAGCCGCAACATGGGAACCGGCTGGCTGAGGTCCTGGCGGATCTCGCTCATCACCTGACGCTGGGCACCGGTGAGGCTGAACGGAAGAAGATCGAGAAAGCGTTCCGGCAGGTCGCCGGTGGGAAGCAATGGCAAGGCTTCCCGGGCCTGAACCTGCTGGCGTACCTGCAGCAGGCTGAGTTGGTGGGCAAGTAACTCCTCCATCACCAGTCGCTGCTGGGCCGGGTGGCGCCCTTCCATCAGCAGGTGGACTGGAGCGTTGGCCGGCGGTGAATGCACCAGCCCCACCGCCTCAGTGATGCCCGGCAGTTGATAGCTTGCCAACAACTCCGCGGGCAACCATTCCCGAATGGGATAGCGTTTCAGGTAACCCAGGGCCTGCTGGCACAGACTGCGGACCCTTGGCTGCTGGATGCCCTCAGTCAGGGGGTAGACCGGCGTAAGGGTGGCTTCGCCTTGCGCCGGCATCGGCGGGGGGTTGACCTGGTACTCCGGGTGATAGAATTCGTAACCGGCACGCCCCGGCCGAACTTCACCAAAGCAGCGCACTCGCACCCCTTCGGTCAGTTGGTTCTTCTGGGCGGCGTTGAAGTGGAAGAAACGCATGACCAGGAAACCGCTATTATCCTTCAGGGTCACCTGCAGGCTGCGGCGCCGGCCCATGACCAAGTCGGTTTTCATCACCTCGCCTTCCACTACCCCGACATCGCCGATACGGAGATTCCCCATGGGAATAACACGAGTGCGGTCCTCATATCGATGCGGCAGATGGAACAGCAGGTCCTGGAGCGATTGGATGCCCAGTTTCGACAGCTTTTCCGCCAGGGCACTACCAACGCCCTTCAGGGTGGTAACAGGGATGTCATCCAGTGATGTCATATCCCGGCTCAGGCGGTTGCGGCCGCAGCCGGGGTTTCAATCTTCGCTTTCTCGATCACCCGGCACTGGCTGGCCGCCAGCGACAGCACATCAATCGCCTTTGGTCTCGGAAAGGTGACTCGCCAGGCCAACGCCACCGTACGGTAGGGCACCGGCGCCGCGAAGGGCCTGACCGCGAGGATGCTCTCGTCATATTGCATGGCCGTTGCCGCAGACAAAGGCAGAACGGTGATACCCAGGCCGGAGGCGACCATATGGCGAATGGTTTCCAGTGAACTGCCTTCGGTTACCAGCGAGGGAGCGGCGGCACTGGGATTACGGGTGACCGCCTCCACCAGCGGTGGGCAGGACTCCAGCACCTGGTCGCGGAAACAGTGGCCCGGACCGAGCAGCAGCAACTGCTCCTGCGCCAACTCTTCCGCTGTCAGGCTCTCACGCCTGGTCAGCGGGTGACCTCCCGGCAGGAGCACCACAAAGGGCTCGTCATAGAGCGGCAGGGTGACTACCTCGGGCTCTTCAAACGGCAGCGCGATGATGATGGCGTCGAGGTCTGACTGGCGCAGCTTCTGGCGCAGGGTCGCGGTGTAGTTTTCCTCAATGTAGAGCGGCATGTCCGGTGCCGCCCGGCGCAATTCCGGCAGCAGATGCGGGAACAGGTAGGGGCCGATGGTGTAGATGGCACCCACCTTGAGGGGCGCGTTAAGCTGGTTCTTGCCGTCCTGCGCCATATCGCGGATAACGCCCACCTGGTCCAGAACCCGCTGGGCCTGGTCGATGATACGCTTGCCGGTTTCGGTAACCCGGATGCTGTTCTTGCTGCGTTCAAACAGCGGGATGCCCAACTCATCCTCCAGCTTCTTGACGGCCACACTGAGAGTCGGCTGGCTGACATGGCAGCGCTCGGCGGCGCGGCCAAAATGCCTTTCCCGGGCAAGGGTAACAACGTATCTTAACTCGGTGAGAGTCATGATGGGCTCCGGTCAGAATTCGTCCAGGTCAGAGATCGCTTAAACGTTCCGTTAATTTATTAGCCAAAGCATAAGGATTGATATTGTCTATGGCAATCACTGAACACAAACAAACGCCTCGAATACTGGTGGCTGGTTGCGGCAAACTCGGCGGAGCGATAGCAGAGCGGCTTTCCCGGCAAGCCGATGTATTTGGCTTACGGCGCGACCCGGCCCGGGTTCCCCAAGGGGTTCGACCCCTTGGCGCTGACCTGATGCACCGGGAGCAGGTAGCATCGGTATTGCCAGACGGTGTCGATATTGTGATCTATTGCCTGACGCCCTCCAGTTACGATGAGGAGGGCTACCGCAACGCCTATGTTCGTGGCCTCGAGAATCTTGTCTCCGCCCTTGGCTCCCAGCCACTCGAACGCCTGATTTTCGTGAGCAGCAGCAGCGTCTACTCCCAGAACGACGACTCCTGGGTTGACGAGACCAGTCCCACAGAGCCCGCCCGGTTCAGCGGCCAGATGATCCTTGAAGGCGAGCAGACGGCCCTGAACAGTGGCAATCCCGCGACAATTGTAAGGTTCAGCGGTATTTACGGGCCCACGCGAAAGCAGTTTCTGGAGGCGGTCGTGAACGGCCGGATGGACCCGGCGTCGCCCGCTCCGTTCAGTAACCGCATTCACGAGGCCGACGCCGTGGCGGCGGTGTGTCACCTGGTAAACCGTGCATTGGCTGGAGCATCACTGGATCCGTGTTACCTCGCCAGCGACTGTGAGCCGGTGAGGCTCGATGAGGTGGTGGCCTGGGTGCGGGAGCAGTTGCCCTGCGAGCCCCCCGAGCCCGATGCCCGCATAGGCGGTCGTGCCGGCAGTAAACGATGCAGCAATCAGCGGCTTCTGGATACCGGCTTTCGTTTTCGTTACCCCGACTTCAGGGCCGGCTACCGCGAAATGATTGCGGACCGCCTGGAGGAAGGGTAAGCGGGGCAGTCATAAAAAAGGCGGCCCGCAAGCCGCCTTTCCTGGAAGACCGGGCTGTTATCAGCTCAGCACCATCACCGCTTCCATCTCTACCGGCACGCCCTTCGGCAAGGCGGCCACACCCACGGCTGCACGCGCCGGGTAGGGCTCCTGGAAGTAGGTGGCCATGATCTCGTTTACCGTTGCGAAATTGCTCAGGTCCGTCATGTAGATGTTGAGTTTGACGATGTCCTTGAGCTCACCGCCACTGGCCTCGCAGACCGCTTTCAGGTTCTCGAACACCTGGCGGGTCTTGGCGGCGAAATCACCCGCGACCACTTCCATGGTCTCCGGCACCAGCGGAATCTGTCCTGACAGGTATACGGTATCTCCCGCTTTCACTGCCTGGGAGTATGTACCAATGGCCTGTGGCGCATTTTCAGTCTGTATTATGGATTTATTGGTCATGACCTTGGGACCCTCTTTTTCAAAACGCCAATCGTCGCCCTTGTGTGGCTGGCGTGTCAACAGGCCAAACGTCGTGCCCCTGGCCTGCTGACCAGCGACCGTTTCAGTGCCTTACCCGATTGATATGGGTAACAGCGCGAATATTCCGGATCCGCCGCATAACCCTGGCAAGGTGCCGGCGCCCGTTCACATGCACCACCAGGCTGACAATGCCCAGCTTGGCGTTCTGTTCTTCCACGTTGATGCGCTCAATGTTGCCGTCTGCCATGGCAACGGCATTGGCAAGTTCCGCAATCACCCCACGCTGGCGCTCGAGTTCTACCCGCAGCTCAACGGAAAATTCGTTGGCAATGTCCTTGGCCCACTTCAGGTGAGTCAGTCGCGCTCTTCCCTCACCGCCTTCCGGCAACCGGGAGCAGGTATCCGAGTGAATCACCATGCCGTTGCCGGAGTCCATGATACCAACGACAGGGTCACCGGGAATGGGCTTGCAGCAGCTCGCAAACCGAACCAACAGGCCCTCGGTGCCACGAATGGTGACCGGGCTGTTGTCGGCCTTGTCCATGATCGGCGCTGATGCGGTGTCCGAGGCTTCGTCCTCAGTGCTGCCGCTGACCAGTTGACGGGCCACCAGATAGGCCATGCGGTTGCCAAGGCCGATGTCGCTGATCAGGTCCTCGAAACTGTCCACCTGGTTGTGGCTGACCACCGCCTGGACCTGTTGTTCACCGATCTTCGACAAACTGGTTCCGAAGCCCTTGAGGGATTTCTTGAGCAGGGTCTTGCCCAGATCCAGGGATTCGGCCCGCTTCTGATTCTTGAGGACGTGGCGAATACTGCTGCGAGCCTTGCCGGTGACCACGAAGCTTAGCCACGCGGGATTTGGCCGCGCACCGGGTGCGGTAATGATCTCGACGGTCTGGCCGCTTTGCAGGGGCTGGCTCAGGGAGCCGAGATTGCGGTTTATGCGGCAAGCCACACAAGCGTTACCGATGTCGGTATGGATGGCGTAGGCGAAATCCACCGGTGTGGCACCGCTGGGCAACTCCATGATCTTGCCCTTGGGCGTAAACACATAGATCTCGTCCGGGAACAGGTCCACCTTCACGTGCTCAATGAACTCCAGGGAGTCGTCCGCACGCTCCCGCATTTCCATCAGGCCCTGCACCCAGCGGTCCACCCGTGACTGATTAACGCTGGTGACACTGGAAGGCTCATTCTTGTACATCCAATGGGCCGCAATACCATTGTTGGCAATGTGCTCCATCTCCTCGGTGCGGATCTGGATTTCGATATTCACATGCATGCCAAACAGCGTGGTGTGCAGGGACTGGTAGCCATTGGCCTTGGGCATGGCGATGTAGTCCTTGAAACGCCCTGGCAGCGGCTTGTAGAGACTGTGCACGGCACCAAGGATGCGGTAGCAGTCGTCTTCGGTGTCGGTGATGATGCGGAAGGCGTACACGTCCATGATTTCATGGAAGGACTTCTGCTTGAACTTCATCTTGTTGTAGATGCTGTTCAGGTGTTTTTCCCGGCCCAGTATCCGGCCTGGCAGGCTGCGCTCCTCCAGTTTTTCCTGCAGCTTGCCACGGATATCGTCGATGATTTCCCGGTGACTGCCCCGTAGCTTCGCCACGGCCTTGGAGATGTATTTCGACCGCATCGGGTATAGCGAGGAAAACCCCAGGTCTTCCAGCTCGGTGCAGATGGAGTGCATGCCCAGCCGGTTGGCAATCGGCGCGTAGATATCCAGGGTTTCGTTGGCAATGCGCTGGCGTTTCTCGTAGGGCATGGGCCCCAGGGTGCGCATGTTGTGCAGGCGGTCCGCCAGTTTGACCAGGATCACGCGAATATCACGCGCCATGGCCAGGGTCATCTTCTGGAAGTTTTCGGCCTGGGCCTCGGCACGGGAACGGAATTCAATCTGGGTCAGCTTACTGACGCCATCCACCAACTCCGCCACATCCTCGCCAAACTGCTCTGACAACGCATCCTTGGGGATACCGGTATCTTCAATAACATCGTGGAGCATGGCCGCCATCAGGCTCTGGTGGTCCAGCTTCAGGCCAGCGAGGATACGGGCAACCGCCAGGGGGTGGGTAATGTAACGGTCACCGCTTTTGCGCATCTGCCCTTCGTGGGCCTGTTCGGCATAATAGTAGGCTCTTCGCACCTGGTTGATGCGATTGGTATCAAGATAGGTGCTGAGTTCATTGGCCAGCACATCAACCGTTGCCTCTGCCGACACCGCGCCTCCGTGGGAATCATAAATGTCAGGGATAAAAAAACCCGAATGCATGCATTCGGGTCCTTCCGACGTTCTTCCGGTCATGTCTATAGATACACTATAAAACCGAAAGAACAGATTTCAATGCCTTAAACGGGTTACTGGAAAATATTCCCGTCTCCAGCACTCTATCAACCTTACTCGTCGTCATCCTCATTGAGAAGATCGCGAGTGATCTTGCCTTCGGCGATTTCGCGCAGGGCAATAACGGTTGGCTTGTCGTTCTCTTCGGCGACCAGTGGCTCAAAGCCCTTGGTTGCGATCTGGCGGGCGCGCTTGGTGGCCAGCATAACCAGCTGGAACCGGTTATCAACGTTTTCAAGGCAATCTTCAACGGTAACTCGTGCCATAACATCCCCGACAATAGCAAAAATGACTGATTTCAGCAGACCGCGTAGTGTAATGCGACCGGCTCAATTTGTATACAGGTAAAACTCGACCTTCAGTGGCGCTCGGACAGCCTGGTCAGCAATCCGGAATGCCTGACCTGTTGGGCCTGCATACGCAGCCGATGGCAGCGAACAATCGACAGCAGATCGTCCAGCGCAACGTTGAATTCGTCGTTGACCACCAGGTAGTCGAACTCCACCGCGTGGCTGCATTCGTCCGCAGCCTCATTCAGGCGCCGCTCCACCACCGCCGGTGCATCCGTTCCACGGCCATTCAGGCGCTCGTACAATGCCTCCGGCGAAGGCGGCACAATAAAGATACTAACGCAGTCCGGTATCAGATGGCGCACCTGCTCCGCGCCCTGCCAGTCGATTTCCAGGATGACATCCTGGCCCGTGGCCAATGTCTGCTTCACCCAGACCTGGGAAGTGCCGTAGTAATTCCCGAAAACATCCGCATGCTCCAGAAACTCGCCACGGTTAATCATCGCCTCGAATTCCTCGCGGCTGACGAAGTGGTAGTTAACGCCGTCCTGCTCACCCTTGCGCATGGCCCGGGTGGTGTGAGACACGGAAACGCCCAGTTTCTCGTCCTGCTTCAGCATTTCTGCCACCAGGCTGGTTTTACCGGCACCCGAGGGGGCGGAAATCACGTAAAGCGTGCCTTGTTCTGATTCCTGGCTCATGGGGCAAACAACTCCGGGCCTTGACGGGGTTACAACTGGCGCGGGACAACCCGAGCACCACAATGATGAAGGCGGGATTATACGGCGTTTACGCGGCCCTCGCATCCAACGGGTACTACTCCAGGTTCTGGACCTGCTCCCGCATTTGCTCAATGAGCACTTTCAGGTCGACGGCAGCCCTGGTTACCCGGGCGTCGATGCTTTTGCTGCTGAGGGTGTTGGCCTCACGGTTGAGCTCCTGCATCAGGAAATCCAGCCGCCGGCCGATGGCATCGTCGCCCCGGAGGGTTTCCGAGACTTCTGTGATATGAGCGTCCAGTCGGTCGAGCTCTTCGGCCACATCACTTTTCTGGGCCAGCATCACCATCTCCTGGGCAATGCGATCCGGGTCGATCTCGACCTTTGCCTGTTCGAAGCGATTTTTCAGGTGCTCTTCCTGGGCACGGATCAATTCCGGCATCCGCTCCCGCACTTCAGCAACCAGTTTGCCCATGGTGGTCAGCCGGTCCTCAAACAATGGCCGCAGGCGCTCCCCCTCACGTTCCCTGACCGTCACCAGCTCACTCACCGTGCGTTCAAACAACTCCCCCGCCGCCTTGCGGGCCGGACCGAAATCCTGCTCGGTTGAGGCCAGCACTCCTGGCCACTTGAGGATATCCAGGGCACTAATGTGCGCGGGGTTATCCAGCATCTTGTTGATGTGATTGGCCGCCTCATTTACGGCATGAGCCACGTCCTCGTCGATCTCGAACCCCTGGGCCGCGGATTCCGTCGTTTGAAGCCGAAGGGCCACATCCACCTTGCCGCGCCGCAGTTGCTTGCGCAGTTGTTCGCGAAAACTGTTCTCCAGCTCCCGGAGCGCCTCCGGCAAACGGAAGGACGGCTCCAGGTAGCGATGGTTTACCGTGCGAATTTCACAGGTGAGCGTTCCCCAGTCTTCCTGGGTATCCTGGCGGGCAAAGGCCGTCATACTTCTGATCATGGTGACTCCGCGTTTGGGAAGAAGCAGAATTTCAGTTTAGCAGGCCGACTGCCCCAACATCGAACAGACGCCCCAGACTGCGTGTTATACTCCGCAATCTTTCGATATTGCAATCGACCGGGCGATCACCCCGGACACTCACCACTGATACCAGGAATGATTATGAGACCGAGCGGAAGAACGCCGGAACAATCCCGCGATATTCGCATCACGCGCCACTACACCCGCCACGCCGAAGGTTCCGTGCTGGTGGAATTCGGCGACACCAAGGTGATCTGCACCGCCTCAATCGAGAACAAGGTTCCACCCTTCCTGCGCGGTGAAGGCAAGGGCTGGATCACCGCCGAGTACGGCATGCTGCCCCGCTCCACTGGCAGCCGTATGGGCCGGGAAGCCGCACGCGGCAAACAGGGTGGCCGTACCGTGGAAATCCAGCGCCTGATCGGCCGCTCCCTGCGCGCCGCCGTGGACCTGAGCGCCCTGGGCGAGCATTCCATCACCATCGACTGTGACGTCATCCAGGCTGACGGCGGCACTCGCACGGCGGCCATTACCGGTGGCTGTGTGGCGCTTGTCGACGCGCTGAACCATCTGGTGAAAGAAGGTCGACTGAAGAAGTCGCCGCTGAAGCAGATGATTGCGGCGTTTTCCGTGGGTGTCTACAAGGGCACGCCGGTGCTGGACCTGGATTATCCAGAGGATTCCGAAGCCGAAACCGACATGAATGTAATCATGACCGACCAGGGTGGTTTCATTGAGATTCAGGGAACTGCAGAGGGTGCGCCTTTTGAGCAGGAAGAGCTGGATGGGATGTTGAAGCTGGCCAAGTTGGGCATTTCGCAGTTGTTTGAGGCGCAGAAGGCGGCTTTGGAAGCTTAGAGCCAATGCTTGATTGTCGGATTACGGCTTCGCCTAATCCGACCTACGGTTTGCGGTTAACTCTGGAGTCTGGGTGGACTTGGGGAGATGGGCCTTCCCGGACCGTCTCCGGCCAGGGATGGCCGGAGTCGAGCGCACAGGGATGTGCTTGTAGCGTGTCCGGGAAGGCCCATCTCCCCGAGACCGCTTACTCCAAAATTTACAATCCAATCTCGATATCGTAATCCATGATCACCGGCGCGTGATCGGAGAATCGGGTGCTGTCGTCGATCCAGCCGTCGCGGATGGTCTTGCGGATGCCCGGTGTCAGCAACTGGTAATCCACACGGATACCGGCGTTCCTGCGGGACCCCTCCGCCTGCTCGGGCCACCAGGTGTACTGGTTGCTCTGCTTGTTAATATCACGGAATGCATCAACACAGCCCATTTCATCAAACAGGCGATCCAGCCATGCCCGCTCATGGGGCAGAAAACCGGAGAAGTCCAGCTTGTGGTATAGCGGGCTGGCGTCGGTTACGTGGTGGGCTGTCTGCAGGTTGGCGCAGAAGATGAACTGGCGGCGCTTGCGCAGGGTTTTCTGCATATGGAGGCCAAAGGCTTCCATAAAGTCGTCTTTGTGGTCGAGTACGGTCAGGTCATCTTCGCCAATCGGCTCCTCTTCCCGACCCAGGGCGCAGGGAGAGAGAACGCAGGCAACGGATACCTTGTCGAAATCCGCCTGAATGAAGCGGCCCTCGCGGTCGGCTTGCTCATTGGCGAAACCGTACATGATTGCTTTCGGGAAGTGACGGGTGTAGATGCCGACACCACCGTCCTCGTTGCGCTCGCCGTCGATGAAATAGGCTTCGTAGCCCTCCGGGATCAGGTTGTAGTCCTCGACCTCGTAGGCCCGCATGCGGTGGTCCTGAACACAGACCACGTCAGCGTCCTGCCTGGCCAGCCATTCAAAGAAACCTTTTTCAACAGCCTGGGCCAGACCGTTGACGCTGATTGTTACTACCCGCATACGTGTTCCCTGATTCGGTTTGTGTGTATGATACCGGTTTTACGCGTTAATTAAAGATCCAACCCGCCAGAAGCCTTGTCATGCACGACTATCAGCAACAGTTCATTGAATTCGCCATTCGCCGCAACGTTCTTCGCTTCGGCGAGTTTACGCTTAAATCCGGTCGCACCAGCCCCTATTTTTTCAACGCGGGGCTCTTCAATACCGGGGAGGATCTGCTTGAGTTAAGCAAGGCTTATGCCGCCGCGCTCCAGCGTAGTGGGCTGGATTATGACATTATTTTCGGGCCTGCCTATAAGGGCATACCGTTGGCGACGGTCACCGCCATGGCGCTGGCCTCTGAGGGCAACAACAAGCCGTTTGCCTTCAACCGAAAAGAAAAGAAGGAACACGGTGAGGGTGGCAACATCGTGGGTGCCCCGCTGCAGGGTAAAGTGCTGATTGTTGACGATGTCATCACAGCTGGCACCGCCATCCGTGAATCCATGGAACTGATTCGCAGTGCCGGAGCAGAACCAGCCGGCGTGCTGATCGCCCTGGACCGCCAGGAACGGGGCGCCGGAGAACTATCTGCCATCCAGGAAGTCAAAGAGGAGTTTGGCATTCCTGTGGTCAGCATTATCAGGCTTGAACAGGTGCTTGACTACCTGCAAGCCAGTCCCGGGTTCGAGAAGCATGCTGAGAAAGTTGCTGCCTACCGGGATAAGTACGGGGTCTGAAACCGGGCATGGCTTATCGTTCAGCTTTTGTTATGCTTCCTGACACCATTCGTTTTTAGCGGAGCACCAGACTTTAATCATGAACCGTCTGACCAGGTTTTCAATCGCTGTAACTGCTGTGGCGACTCTGATGTCTGCCTCGATT
Organism: Marinobacter iranensis; assembly: GCF_029207565.1. GTDB lineage: Bacteria > Pseudomonadota > Gammaproteobacteria > Pseudomonadales > Oleiphilaceae > Marinobacter > Marinobacter iranensis. The sequence continues at coordinate 78,087 of NZ_JANCMW010000003.1, forward strand.
GCAGAAGCGACGATGTACCGTTATACGGATGAAAACGGCCAGGTCGTCATCAGTAATACCATTCCCCAGGAAGCCACAGAGCGGGGCTACGACATCCTCAACAGTAATGGCCGGGTCATTGAAACGATTGACCCCGCGCCCACTGAAGAGGAAATCGCTGCCAGGGAAGCCGAAGAGCAACGCCAGGAGGAAGCGGCACGCCAGCGCGAACTCGACCGCAAACTCCTGGAACGTTACAGCCACCCCGACGAAGCCGTGCGCGCCATGCACCGGAAGATTCGTGAGTTGCAGGGACTGAACCAGCTCAAAAGGGGCAACATTTCGGTGATTGTCAGTCAGCTCGACAGCGAGCAGAGCCGGGCTGCTAACCTCGAACGTTCCGGTCGCGACATACCGGAAGCCACACTGGAAAAGATTCGGCGGCTTGAAGCCCAGATTCGCGACATCGAACGGGAAATCAACTCACAAAATGCCGATATAAAAGCGTTGCGTGAGCGGTTCGAGGCTGATATCGAGAGACTTGAGGAAATTACGGGCGAGGAACGAACCGTTCCGCTCGATCCCGATGACGCAGGGCAATAGCTGTCAGGACGGGATACGGACACGAAAAGGTCACCACGAGGGTGACCTTTTCTTTTGCTTCCAGAAAACCCCGACTGCCAATCAGGCAGTAGCAGGAGTCTTCTTGGCAGTGCTGGTGCTCTTGCGGGCTGTGGTTTTGCGTGCAGCCGGCTTCTTGGCCTGGGCAGTGGCCTTGGTTGACTGGGCAACGCTGGTCACATCGTCCGCTGCGTCGGCAACGGCATCTGCGCCTTCAGCCGCTTCTTTCTCGAGCTTGGCAACCAGATCGGCGGCAAAGCTGCTGAAACGGCTGTTCAGGCTACGCAGTTGCTCGAACAGGTTCTCGCTATAACCATAGTAACGGGTGCGAAGGGTCTTGACGCTGTATTCGCGAGCTTCGGATTCCAGCTTTTCCGCATATTCGAAAGGCTTGGAAGCCAGTTTCTTCTGCTGTTCTTCCGCAGCATTGATACCTTTCTCTACGATGTCCTGAAGTTGTTCCTGATAGGTCTTGAGTTTACCCATGATGACTCTCCTGAGGTTGTGGATGCGTGGTTTGAAAATTTGCATCGTTAGCGTCGGTAAACCGCTACCGACTTCTGATCACACTTCGGAGGTTACGGTCAAAAATTAGAATGTTCATACTAAAATCGGAATCATATTCATCAGTTAGGAGAGAGAACCTGCTTGTCTCGGAATTTACCGATTGTTCACTTGATGATTTTTCCAGAATCGGCATAATCGGCGCCTTGAATTGAGAATGCCCGTCTCCCTGTATTATTCAGGCCTCGCTTTTGACGCACCCCGATGTGTTTAAAAAAAGAACCAACGTTGCGCTGACAACCGGATTGCGAGATATACCATGCCAGGCAAGAACATCAGCCAAGGGGCCGCAGGCCAACCAAACCCCTGGAAACTGATCCTGCTCGGACTGTTCGTTATCGGACTGACAGGCTGCCTGGAAGACTCCGGAGCATCTCGGGCAGCATCCAGCCAGGCTAATGAGGTGTCTGAAAAACGCCTGAACAACGCCGTCTCCTCTTTCCGTGACACTCTCGGGCAGCCAGGAGAGGAATCAGGAGGGACATCCGTATCCAGCGGCGAAGAACCACTGACTACGCCCCCGACCCTGCACTGGGAAGCGCCACTAACCAGGGAAGACGGCTCCCGCCTCTACTCCAGCGACATAAGTGGCTATCGCATCTACTACCGGCTGCGCCATCAAGATGAATTCGACGTTATTCCACTACCCGGCAGCACTGATACCACATACCCCCTTGAGGACTTTCCTCCTGGGGCCTACGAATTCAGTATCACCACGCTTGATGACAGCGGCCTGGAAAGCAAGCGCTCCGACGCCGTCACCGTTGACCTGATCTGAGCGGGCTACCAGCTGAAAATAACCCAACTGGGCACCAGCATGTCGGTCTCACTCTCACGAATCCAGCCGCCGCCATCTGCGGGCACCAGATAGTATTCGGGGCCCACTTCCGGCACCACCTTGATCTCCATCAGTTGACCGTTCACCCGGTATTCGTAGAACACTTCGTTGTCACCGGGGCGGATAACAATCTGCGGCCCTTCCGAAGATGGCTGATAATCGGACACTACCAGAGGGACTTTTGGTGTCTGTACAATATCCTGTTCATCCTGGGCCATCACAGGCCCACAAAGCATACCCAACACAAGACCCGAGCAGGCGATACGTTTCATTTTCATGGTACTCTTCGGTTCTGTTTAAAGACGTGCAAAGCCGCACTGGTATCACGGAAAATGCACACCGTTAGTGCCAGAGTTGCACAAGCCAATCAACGCTTCAATCAGAATCCGGATCCGTTTTGATATGACACAGCAGCAGACTCCGCCAGTGGTTCTCGTAGACGGCTCGTCGTACCTGTTCCGCGCCTATCATGCCCTGCCACCGCTGATGACCAGTAAAGGCCACCCAACCGGTGCCATCAAGGGCGTTATCAGCATGATCCGGAAACTGGAGCAGGATTTTCCGGGCTCGAAAATGGTGGTGGTGTTCGACGCCAAGGGCAAAACCTTTCGCAACGACCTGTACGAAGACTACAAAGCGACTCGCCCGCCCATGCCCGATGACCTGGCCGTGCAGATCCAGCCGATCCATGACATGGTGCGCGCCATGGGCCTGCCGCTGTTGATTGTCAGCGGCGTGGAGGCGGACGATGTGATCGGCACTCTGGCCCATGAAGCCACCAGCAAGGGCATTGATGTCGTGGTGTCTACCGGTGACAAGGACATGGCTCAACTGGTGAGCGACCATGTCACCCTGATCAACACCATGACGGATACCCGCATGGACCGCGAGGGCGTGATTGATAAGTTCGGCATCACCCCGGAACAGATCGTGGACTACCTGGCGTTGGTGGGCGACAAGGTCGATAACATACCTGGCGTGAACAAATGCGGCCCGAAAACCGCCGTTAAATGGCTGCAAACCTGGGACAACCTGGATGACATTATTGAGCACGCGGATGAGGTCAAGGGCAAGATAGGTGAATACCTGAGGGAGGCCACGGAAACCCTGCCTCTCAGCCGCGAACTGGCCACCATCAAGACCGATGTGGAGCTTGAGTTCGGGCTGGAAGATCTCAAACTGAGGTCCCAGGACGATGACCAGTTGCTTGAGCTGTTCCGGGAATACGAGCTCCGTTCCTGGATTGCCGAGATCGAAAACGGCAACTCTGGCTCTGCCGATAAAAAGGATGTCGAGAACCCGGTCGAAAGTAACGACCGGTCCACCAGTAAAGAGAAGAAGTACTCGGTGGTGACCGACCAGGCGGAACTGGACCACTGGGTTGAGCGCCTCAACAATGCGTCGTTGTTTGCATTTGATACCGAGACCACCAGCCTGCGCTATATGGATGCCGAGGTTGTCGGTGTGTCGTTTGCCATCGAGCCGGGCGAGGCTGCTTACGTCCCGTTTGGCCACGACTACATGGGCGCCCCGGAACAACTCGACCGGGACACTGTGCTGGGCCAGTTGAAGCCGCTACTGGAAGACCCGAAGAAGGCCAAGCTCGGCCAGAACCTCAAATACGACAAGAACGTACTGGCCAACCATGACATCAGCCTGGAGGGCATTGCCGAGGACACCATGCTGGAGTCCTACGTGCTCAATTCGGTGGGCTCACGCCATGACATGGACTCCCTGGCCATGCAACACCTGGGCGAACAGACCATTACCTTCGAGTCCATCGCCGGCAAGGGCGCCAAGCAACTGACCTTCAACCAGATTGACCTGGAGCAGGCAGGCCCTTACGCCGCGGAAGACGCCGATATCACCCTGCGCCTGCACCGGGTACTGCGCCCACAACTGGAGAAAACGGGCCGGCTACAGGAAGTGTATGAAAACATTGACCTGCCGCTGGTACCGGTGCTGTCGCGAATGGAGCAACGCGGCGCCATGATCAGCGCAAGCACCCTCCGCAAACACAGCCAGGAACTGGCGGAACGCATGGCGGAGCTTGAAAAGGAAGCCCACGAGGAAGCGGGCGAAAGCTTCAACCTGGGCTCTCCCAAGCAGCTGCAAGCCATCTTCTACGACAAGATGGGGCTGCCCGTGGTGAAGAAAACCCCGAAAGGCGCGCCCTCCACGGCGGAACCGGTGCTGCAGGAACTGGCCCACGAGCATACCCTGCCCCGGTTGATCCTTGAGCACCGTAGCCTGAGCAAGCTGAAGTCCACCTACACCGATACGCTGCCGGAGCTTATCCATCATCGCACCGGCCGGATTCACACCTCCTACCACCAGGCGGTGACGGCCACCGGCCGGCTGTCGTCTTCCGAACCCAATCTGCAGAACATCCCCATCCGTAGCGAACAGGGACGGCGCATCCGCCAGGCGTTTGTGGCACCGGATGGCTACAAGCTGATGGCCGCGGATTACTCCCAGATCGAACTGCGGATCATGGCGCATCTTTCCGGCGACAAGGGCCTTTTGACGGCCTTTGAGCAAGGCGAGGACATCCACCGGGCGACTGCTGCGGAAGTCTTTGGCGTTGCTGTGGATGAGGTGTCCGGTGACCAGCGCCGCAGCGCCAAGGCCATCAACTTCGGGCTTATCTATGGCATGTCGGCCTTTGGCCTTGCCCGCCAGTTGGATGTGGGCCGCAACCAGGCCCAGCAATACATCGACCGTTACTTTGAGCGCTACCCTGGCGTACTCAGGTACATGGACAACATCCGCAAACAGGCCCACGACGACGGTTATGTGGAAACCCTGTACGGCCGCCGGCTGTACCTGCCGGAGATCAACGCCCGCAACAAACAGATGCAGCAGGCTGCGGAACGTACCGCCATTAACGCGCCCATGCAGGGTACAGCAGCCGACATTATCAAGCGGGCCATGGTGAGCGTGGAAGGCTGGCTGCTGGACAATCATCCGGATGATGCCCGGATGATTCTTCAGGTACACGACGAATTAATCCTGGAAGTCCGTGAGTCGGCAGTGGACAAGATCCGGGAAGGCCTTGAGAAGCGCATGTCGGCTGCCGCCACGCTGGATGTTCCGCTTTTGGTGGAAACCGGTGTCGGCAACAACTGGGATGAGGCCCACTGATTCATCCACACAGGGTCCGTTTTGGGGCATAGGCGCCGTTTTCGCCCCAAAACATGCCTCCTTCGACGTCACCAGCTATCCCCACGCCCAGCATACCCCGGCAATGCCGGGGCCCCTCCAATAAACTGAAAAACGGCACGAAATTCGCAGGTTTGGGCATGGTCGGCCCCCGAATCACACCCGTGAGACGGGGCCATGTTGTGACACATTTCCATCGAGGCCCTCATCATGACTTCTCTGGCATCTGAGCGAAGCTGGATAATGAACCCCAGTTTGCTGAAACTGGTTCACCAGTGCCGGCGACTGATTCAGTCTGAGTTTGGGGTAAAGCTGCATCTCACGGAAGAGCATCTGGAACAACAATTGGCGGACTATGCCAGCAAAAGCCGCTCCAACCATCTTATAAGCACCTGGGAAGCCCTGAAGCCCCAGATCCCCAATCTCGTGCACAACGAGGACGACGAACAGGACAGTACAAAGCGAACGTATCGCGGCCAGGTTATTGCTGAAGAGACCTCAAGGGGCCATAACGGTACGTCTGAAACAGAAGCGGAACAGGCAAGAAAAAAGAAGGTGATTTACCGTGGCCAGGTCATTGGCTGAGGGGCGTTTTGCGCCCCTCAGGTTATCCATCAGAACTGCTTGCTGACCTGAACGCCAGCGCTCCAGGCATCCAGTTCATAGGTTCCCTGGAAGCGCGCTGCGCCCGGCATCGGTTCGTCGTCGACATCGTAGTTCTGTTCGTCCACTTTCTGGTCGTCGAACAACAACACACCGGCGGCCACATCCACCGTCCAGCCTGAACGTGCGTCTGCGTACTGCGCGCCCAGCGTCAGCCAATCGCGGTCACCGGAAGGGATTCGCGCGGTCCGGAAATCGTCGTTTACAGGCGACTCGTCCCAGGCGTACCCGGCCTTGAGCGCCCATTCCGGGGTGGCTTGCCAGATAGCACCGACGTTCGCCTGCCAGGTATCCTTCCAGTTTTCCGACACATGGGCGATCAGGCGATCATCACCCAGGCGCGGTCCGGTCTGGGAAGACACAGGGCCGTTCTCTTCGCGGCTGACCACGTCCAGCGCCTCAAAGCGGCTCCACTTGGCCCAGGTTGCACCAGCCAGCAGTGTTACCGTGTCGGTGAGGCGGTGGCGGGCGCCGAAGGTGATGCTTTCGGGAATCTCCAGCGGAACCATCGCCTTTTCAGTGACGGTGGGCTGACTGAATGTCACGCCACCGGGACCTGCACTACCCTGAGGGAAGTTCCGGATTTCTGCATCACCCTCCAGCTCCAGTTCCGTCCCGGTCTGGGCGGAGATACCGAACTGGGTCTGCTGCGAAACCTCCCACAGCATGCCAAAGGCGAACGTAAGCGCCAGGTCGTCCCCCTCAATATTCGCGTAGCCGTCGTCGAGGGTTCCCGGTGGCAGACCGAAACGGGCTTCCGTACCACTGTAGTCCTGGAATTTGGTGAGCTTCCCTTCGGCATAGATGACGTTGATGCCCGCCCCCATGGAGAAGCCATTGCCGTCGTTGACCGCAATAGATGGGCTGAAAGCGATGGCAGTCAGCTCAGTCTCGTCGGCGAAAAAGCGGCCTTTGAAGTCATCCTCATAATCAGCCGCCAGCCCATAGGGAGCGTGCAGGCCAAAGCCTACGTCGACCCAGTCGTTGATTTCATGGGTCATGTAGAAATTCGGGAGGAGAGCCGGGTCGGCGATGTCACCGCCGGTTCCACCGTTGACGGGGCGACCGTCATCACGGACCGCCCGGCCGGTGCCTTCCTTGAGCTCGGCATCGATATCCAGCACCGCGGCACCGAAGGACATATTAGTGCCGGACAGCTGACTCATGCCGGCCGGGTTGAAGAATACGGTGGTGGCGTTCTCCGGATTGGCAGCTGTTCCGGCGTTGGCAACGCCCATGGCACTGGCACTCTGCTCATTGAGCGAAAAGCCACCAGCCAGGGCTCCGGCGGGTGCCGCCAGGGCCGATAAAAATGCCACTCGAATGGCGGAACCGGGTAATACTTTGTTTTTGCGCATAAATCCCCCTGAATAGTCGTCGGGCGGAGTATACGCACCACGGGCCAATGGCCTCAAATGCCAAGACTACTGATTCAGAAACCTAACCAGTTACGACTTTTGTCTAACTCCTGATCAATCGTCCTGAATCGACAACTTGTCGACGCTGGAGGCCAGTTTATCCGCTCCTTGCGAATCCGTACCCAACTTGATCATCAAACGCAGATCGTTGGCTGAATCGGCGTGTGCAAGCGCGTCTTCGTAAGTAATAGAACCCTCGGCATAAAGCGTATAAAGCGCTTGGTCGAAGGTACGCATACCGCTCTCGTTGGATTTGGACATCAACTCCTTGAGCCGATGCACTTCACCCTTGCGAATCAGGTCCGCCACCAGCGGCGTGTTGATCAACACTTCGATAACCGCTTTACGGCCCTGTCCGTCAGGTGTCGGAATCAACTGCTGGGCCACGATGGCCTTGAGGTTCAGGGACAGGTCCATCCAGATCTGGTTGTGCTGCTCCGGCGGGAAGAACTGGATAATCCGGTCCAGTGCCTGGTTGGCGTTGTTAGCGTGCAGGGTTGCCAGGCACAGGTGGCCGGTTTCAGCAAACTGCACCGAGTATTCCATGGTCTGGCGTGTACGCACCTCACCGATCAGGATGACGTCCGGCGCCTGGCGCAGGGTGTTCTTCAGCGCCACTTCAAAGCTTTCGGTATCAATGCCCACCTCTCGCTGGGTCACGATGCAACCCTGATGCTGGTGAACAAATTCGATGGGGTCCTCAATGGAGATGATGTGGCCCCGGCTGTTGCGGTTACGGTGCCCCAGCATGGCCGCCAGCGAGGTGGACTTACCGGTGCCGGTGGCGCCCACAAACATGATCAGGCCCCGCTTGGTCATGGCCAAGTCCTTGATGATTTCCGGCAGTGCCAGGTCATCAATCTGCGGGATTTTCACCTCGATCCGCCGCAGCACCATGCCGCAGAGATTGCGCTGGAAAAAAGCACTGACACGGAAACGGCCAATACCCCGGGCACTGATGGCAAAGTTGCACTCGTGGCTTTCCTCGAACTCGGCCCGCTGCTTGTCGTTCATGGAACCGTACACGAACTCCCGCGTTTGCTCGGGTGTAAGGGCGTTCTTGGTGACGGGCAGCACCTTGCCGTTAATCTTCATGGAGGGTGGCACGCCGGCTGTTATAAAGAGGTCAGAGCCGCCTTTTTCCACCATCAAACGGAGCAGTTTTTCGAATTCCATGATCTGTTACCTGTGTTTCTGACTTTCGGTGCTCTGGGCGTCGGGCATTGTTTGTCCAGGGCACGCTGTTAATACGTCCATGTACGCTCGACAAAAACATCCATGTTTTTGACGTCCCTGAACAAACAATGCCCGACACCCTCCGAACCTTTGCCAAGCCTTCTACAAAGTTTAGAAATTATCTGGCATTTTCGCCTTCATCCGCGCGGCCTCGCGGGAAATAAGGCCTTTCTTCAGCAGTTTCTCCAGACACTGGTCCAGCGTCGTCATGCCAATGGAGGCGCCAGTCTGGATAGCCGAGTACATCTGGGCAATCTTGTCCTCGCGAATCAGGTTACGGATCGCCGAGGTACCAATCATGATCTCGTGGGCCGCAATCCGGCCGCCGCCCATCTTCTTCATCAGGGTCTGGGAGATAACCGCCTGTAGCGACTCCGACAGCATGGAACGGACCATGGACTTTTCTTCCGCCGGGAATACGTCCACCACCCGGTCAATGGTTTTCGCCGCCGAGGTGGTGTGCAGGGTGCCAAATACCAGGTGGCCGGTTTCCGCCGCGGTCAGTGCCAGTCGGATGGTTTCCAGGTCCCGCAGCTCGCCCACCAGGATGATGTCTGGGTCTTCCCGCAGTGCCGATCGCAGGGCTTCGTTAAAGCCCAGGGTGTCGCGATGCACTTCCCGCTGGTTGAGCAGGCATTTCTTGGATTCGTGCACAAATTCGATGGGGTCCTCAATGGTGAGGATGTGCTCGTAACGGCTGTCGTTGATGTAGTCGATCATTGCCGCCAGCGTGGTGGACTTACCGGAGCCCGTCGGGCCGGTGACCAGCACCAGGCCACGGGGTACAGAGGCGATGTCTTTGAACACCTGCCCCATGCCCAGGTCTTCCATGGTAAGGACTTTTGACGGGATGGTCCGGAAGACCGCGCCGGAACCCCGGTTCTGGTTGAACGCGTTCACACGGAAGCGGGCAACACCGGGAACCTCGAAGGAAAAGTCGGTTTCCAGGAACTCTTCGTAGTCCTTGCGCTGCTTGTCATTCATGATGTCGTAGATCAGCCCATGGACTTCTTTATGCTCCATGGGCGGAAGGTTGATACGGCGTACATCGCCATCAACACGGATCATCGGAGGAAGGCCGGCGGACAGGTGCAAGTCTGATGCGCCCTGTTTGGCCGAAAAGGCAAGCAGTTCAGTAATATCCATAGGGGTCCTCGGAAGGCTTTTTTCTTTTATCCCGGTATGCGCCGGCTCCAGTCACTGGCCCTGAACGGCTTCACTTGGCATTTCAGTGACCTGCGGGTAACGTGTCAGCGTATCAGTGACTGACCGGAGTCGGCGGATTCGCACTATGAGCAGCATAGCAGACAACATCGGGAGCGTAACCCGACGCATACAAAAAGCAACATTGAAAGCGGGCCGCAAGACGGGCTCCGTGCGCCTGTTGGCGGTCAGCAAAACGCGGCCGGCGGACGACCTTCGTACTGCCTTTGATGCTGGCCAGCGTGCGTTCGGTGAGAACTACCTGCAGGAAGCGCTGGACAAGATGGGCGCACTACGGGACCTGGACGCCATCGAATGGCACTTCATCGGCCCGATCCAGTCCAACAAGACCCGTCAGATTGCCGAGGCGTTTGACTGGGTTCACAGCGTAGACCGGCTGAAGATTGCACAACGTCTGGAGGAGCAACGTGACAGCACCCTGCCGCCGCTGAACATCTGCCTGCAAGTGAATATCAATAACGAAGAGACCAAGTCCGGCTGCTCACTGGATGACCTCATCGAGCTGGCGGATGCCATTGAAGAAATGCCAAACCTTTCTCTCAGGGGGCTGATGGCGATTCCGGACCCGGACCAGCCTGAGGCGGGGCTGCGGTCGAGTTTCCGCAAGCTGGCCAATGCCCTGAAAAAACTGCGCCAGGAGGCGCCCGGCAGCGGGCCGCTGGACACCCTGTCGATGGGGATGTCGGGTGACCTGGAGATGGCCATTGAGGAGGGTTCCACCTGGGTAAGGGTGGGTACCGCCCTGTTCGGGCCACGGTAACCGGAGGCTGACAGCGTCAGATCCTGTTATCATCAGCAGCAGATCGACAACTGAACCACTACTGATTCCAAACGTGGAGTGAACCTTGAGCACATCACCAACGATTTCATTTATCGGTGCCGGCAACATGGCCAGTGCCATCATCGGTGGCATGCTGGACAGCGGCTTCAAAGCTGCCAATATCTGGGTCAGCGCCCCCGATGACAATCACCTTCAATCCATCCGCAAGCAGTTTGGTGTCAGCGTCACCACCGACAATCGCTACTGCGCCGAGCAGGCGGATATGGTGGTGCTGGCGGTCAAACCCCAGGTCATGGCAGACGTATGCCAGGACATTGCTCCGGTGGTGCAGAACACCCGCCCATTGATGGTATCCATTGCCGCAGGGCTGGAAGCAGACACGCTGGACGAGTGGCTCGGAGGTGGCCTGCCACTGGTTCGGGTAATGCCGAATACCCCATCACTGGTAGGCAAGGGGGCAGCAGGCCTCTACGCCAATGACCAGGTGAAGGACAAACAGAAAGCCATGGTGGAGTCGGTCTTCAACAGCATCGGTTCGGCCCTGTGGGTGGACGAGGAATCGCTCCTGCATGCGGTAACCGCCCTCTCGGGCAGTGGCCCGGCCTATTTCTTCCTGATGCTGGAAGCCCTTGAGGAAGCCGCAACCGACGCAGGCATTGCCAGCGGGACTGCGCGGGCACTGGCCATCCAGACCATGGCCGGCGCCGCCGAAATGGCGGGCCGCAGCGAACATGATCCCGGCCAGCTCAAACGCAACGTCATGTCTCCCGGTGGCACCACCGAACAGGCCATCCAGACGTTTGAGGACGGTGGCATGAGGGACCTGGTCAAGAAGGCCTACTCCGCTGCCTACAAGCGCTCCGGGGAAATGGCCAAAGAACTCGCCAAAAAACAGTAACCGAAAACGGGAGACACGGCTTCATGCTGGCTGACATTCTGATCACAATCCTGCTTATTGCCTCAACGTTCTACCTGACGATTGTGCTGCTACGTTTCCTGCTGCAACTGGCGAGGGCCGATTTCTACAATCCGATCTCGCAGTTCGCGGTCAAAGCCACCAACCCGCTGCTACGCCCCTTACGCCGATTCATTCCTGGCTGGGGCGGCATCGACGGCGCCGCCCTGGTACTGGCGGTCATTATCCAGGCAATCACTTTTTTCCTGATCCTGGTTGCCCTGAACAGCAGCATTCCGGCGATTAATCCGCTTACTCTGCTGAGCTGGTCGATACTCAACGTGCTGGATCTGATCGTCAAGATCTACTTCTGGTCCGTCATCGCTGTGGTGGTTGTCAGTTGGATCGCCCCACAGAGCAACCATCCTGCCATACAACTGGTTGCCCAGATAACCGAGCCGGTGATGCGGCCGGTGCGTAGCGTCATGCCATCCCTGGGCGGACTGGACCTGTCGCCGATTATCGTGTTCCTGATCCTCAACGTGATTTCGGTTGTTATCGACCATATGAAAGTCGCCGCCGGCATGGGATCCATTGTCGGAATGTAGACCAGGTCTCAAAATCACAATCCGTTACACATCGGGACAATAAAACACCCTTACCCCGCAGCTGGTTCATCTGACTGAATCAGCTGCATTTTTTTGACCTCAACCCGTCGCACTGGTATACAGACCTGTCATTACTCCCGCTGATTTGCCGCGCCAGTGCGGTAATATCGGCTATATTTTTGGCGCAACTTTGCCCAACCCATGTCCAACGCAGTCGCCCGGAAGTCGCGCAGAAGGATGGTTCGATGAACAAGCAAGGAACCCTGTCGCAGCAGGTAGAGGCCTACCACGGCTGGAAAAAGGAACTGATCAGGCAAATTGGCCGGTACCGCCTGTGGCTGCAGGACAACAACCTGTTCTCGGATGATGTCAGCAACCGCATCCGTCACGGCCTGGAACTACTGATTGAGGACGAACTCACCATCGCGTTTGTGGGTGAGTACTCCCGCGGTAAAACAGAGCTGATCAACGCCCTGTTCTTCTCCGAATACGGCCAGCGCATGCTGCCCTCCCAGGCCGGCCGCACCACCATGTGCCCGACCGAGTTGTTTTTTGACCGGACAGCAAACAGCAACTACCTGCTGCTGCTCCCCATCGAGACCCGCACTGGTGAGCTGTCGCTGCAACAGTTGCGCAAACAGCCCGAGCGCTGGGTCAAACACGACCTGGATGAACGCAACCCGGAAATCATGCGGGAAGTACTGGCGGAAGTGGCACGGGTCAAGAGTGTCAGCCCACAGGAAGCCCGCAGCCTCGGATTTGATGAGGACATGCTGGAGCACGACCGCAACCGGCCCGGCAACGTCCTGGTTCCAGCCTGGCGCAACGCCCAGATCAGCATTCGCCACCCCCTCTTTGAACGCGGCCTGCGAATCCTGGACACCCCCGGCCTCAACGCCCTGGGCTCCGAGCCGGAGCTGACCATCAGCATGCTGCCCAGGGCCCATGCCATTATCTTCCTGCTCAGCGCCGATACCGGCGTTACCGCCAGCGACATGACGATCTGGAAAGAGCATATCGACACCGAGCACGCAGACCACCGCGCCGGGCGATTTGCGGTACTCAACAAGATTGATGTGTTGTGGGACGACCTCCAGGGTGAAAAGCACACCCAGGAGGCCATTGAGCGAGTGCGTGGCTACACCGCCGACCATCTCGGCATGCGCCAGAATGATGTTATTCCGCTGTCTGCCAAGCAGGGCCTGACGGCGCGCGTAAAGGGCAACGAGGAACTGTTCGAACGATCCAATCTCGGCCAACTGGAACAACTGATCATCCAGCGCATCCTGATGCACAAGGAGCAGTTGATCACCCAGAGCCTGATCAACGACCTGCTGGGCATGCTGCAAAACAGCCAGGCCGCCATGCAGACCCGGCTGGATGCGCTCGAAGAAGAACTGGAAGCCTGCTCCGGTGTCACCATGGACAAGGATGCGTTGCGCCGTCTGGCCGACCGCGCCCAGAGGGACTACGACTTCTACTACAAGAAGCTGATCACCCTGCGATCCAGCCGGCGGCTGATGGATTCCCAAGGCAATATGCTCAGGGATCTGGTCAGCGAAGACCGGTTTGAAGCCCATGCCGAGAAAATCCGCCAGAAAATGTCGAAGAGCTGGACCACCGCTGGCATGAATCACAGCATGGACCATTTCTTCGAGCTTCTGGAAAGCGACCTCACAAACCTCCTCAGCGAGGGGCAACTGGCGGAAAAAATGGTCGGCGCCATTTATCGCCGCTACAACGAGGACACCCGCGCCCGCCACCTGGAACCGATACCATTGCGGGCAGGTCGCCACGTCATTGCGATTCGCGAACTGCGCAAGAAAGCCAAACGCTTCCGTATCAGCCCGAAAAACCTGTTGACGGAACAGTCCCTGCTGGTGCGACGCTTCTTCAACGTGATGGTGGGCGAAGCCCGTACGCTGCATCAGCGAGTCAGGGTCGACGTTGACCGCTGGCCCTCGGAAGCGTTACTGCCCATCATGCAGTACTCCATGGAACAGAAGCAGTTGCTGGAACACCAGATCCGCCGCCTGCGGGACATGGTCCGCAGTGACCGCGACAGCCGCGCCGAACGGGAACGACTTCAGAACACCATTACTGACCTCACGCGCCAACTCGAACTGGCTGATGCCATGCAACGGCAGATCCGCAAGCCGGCGCCAACCCTGATCCAGCAGAAGGTGGTCAACATTTCCGGCGCGGTCTGACCGACACCGGAAATGGCGGTTGCAGCCATGCAGGCCGGCCTTTAAACTGCTTGGCTGGCAATCGCCTGGCCATTCCTGTTGAACCCGCCCCGGTATGCGGGTTTCCTGCCCGGCCATTGCCTGAACCTTCTTCCAGATAATACGGACCGAATCAGGAACCTGTCGCGCCAATGCCCGATCCCTTGCCAACGGATTCTGTAGGGATAGTCACCCCGCAGACACTACACTTCGACACGCCGATCACCCTGGCGTGCGACCAGACGCTGGAAAGTTACGATCTGGTGATCGAGACCTACGGTAAGTTGAACGCCAACGCGAGCAACGCAGTACTGATCTGTCATGCACTCAGCGGCCACCATCATGCGGCTGGCTACCATAGCGAAGAAGACCGCAAGCCCGGCTGGTGGGACAGTTGCATTGGCCCTGGCAAGCCTATTGATACCAATCGCTTTTTTGTCGTCAGCCTGAACAACCTGGGCGGCTGCCATGGCAGCACCGGGCCCTGCAGCAACAACCCGCAGACCGGCCAGCCCTACGGCCCCGATTTCCCAGTGATCACGGTGCGCGACTGGGTTCACAGCCAGGCCCTTCTGGCCGACCGGCTCGGCATCGACTGTTGGGCGGCAGTGGTAGGCGGTTCCCTTGGCGGCATGCAGGCGCTGCAATGGAGCCTGGATTATCCGGACCGCATCCGGCACGCCGTGGTCATCGCTTCCACCCCACGTCTCAGCGCCCAGAACATTGCCTTTAACGAAGTGGCGCGCCAGGCCATCACTTCTGACCGGGAATTCCATGATGGCCGCTATTTTGAGCACAACACCCTGCCCCGCCGCGGGTTGATGCTGGCACGCATGGTGGGCCACATCACTTACCTGTCCGACGCGTCCATGGGTGAAAAATTTGGCCGCGAACTGCGGGACCAGGCCTACAAGTTCGGCTATGACGCCGAATTCCAGGTGGAAAGCTATCTGCGGTACCAGGGCGAGCGATTCTCGGAGTCGTTTGACGCCAACACCTACCTGCTGATGACCCGGGCGCTGGACTACTTCGACCCCGCCTACGAACATGACAATGACCTGGCCAAGGCACTGCTCCACGCCAGCTGTGAGTTCCTGGTGCTGTCGTTCAGCACGGACTGGCGCTTCACACCGGCACGCTCGCAAGAACTGGTGGACGCCATGATCTCGGCCCGACGAAAGGTCAGCTACGCGGAAATCGACGCTCCATGGGGCCACGATGCCTTCCTGATTCCAACGCCCAGGTACACCGCAATCTTCGAAGCCTATATGGACAGGGTTGCACGGGAGGTGGGCGCATGAGGACGGACCTGAAAATTATTGAACAGTGGATCAGCGCTGGCAGCCACGTACTGGACCTGGGCTGTGGCGACGGCACCCTGCTGGACTACCTGCAACGGGAGAAACAGGCCACCGGTTTTGGCCTGGAAATCAACCCGGACCATATCACCACCTGCATGGGCCGCGGTGTCTCCGTGATTGAGCAGAACCTGGACACCCAGGGGTTGGGCAATTTCGAGGACCACACCTTCGACACCGTGCTCATGACCCAGGCCCTCCAGGCCGTTCGACGCCCCGACGTAGTCCTTGACGAGATGTTGCGGGTTGGCCGGGAAGGCATAGTAACCTTCCCCAACTTTGCCTATTGGCGATTACGCTGGTACCTGATGCGCCGGGGTCGCATGCCCGAATCCGAAACGCTACCGTATAAATGGTACAACACACCCAACATCCACCTGTGCACGTTCAAGGATTTCGAGGCCTTGTGTTACCGCAAAAGCTTCCGCATCCTGAATCGTACGGTGGTGGACGGTGAACACCAGGATCGCTGGCTCAGCCGTCTGTGGCCAAACATGTTGGGGCAGATTGCCATTTACCGGATAACCCGGGAGGAATCATGACCAATAACATTCGCAAACACTGGCTGGCTACACTGTCACTGGTATGCCTCGCACTTTTCACCGGCCAGAGCCAGGCCGGCTCGAAGGATTTCGGTGAATTCCAGGTGCACTGGAGTGTTTTCCCCAGCACCTTCCTGGCACCCAAGATTGCCAGTGAATACAACCTGAACCGCAGCCGCAGTATTGGCATCGTCAATATATCGATCATGCGGGAAGGTGAGCAGAGTGGCCTGGAGCCGGTATCGGGGCAAGTGGAAGGCAAGGTATTGAACGATGTGCAACAGATCAAGTTTCTGGGTTTCCGCCGCGTCCAGGAGGGCAATGCGGTCTATTTCATTTCCGAATACCAGTACGGCAACGCCGAGCTGATGACGTTTGAGATAACAGCAAGGCCCACGGGCAGTGATGAGGAACTGCCCGTACGTTTTACCCATACACTGTTTAACGACTGATGACCGACTCCACCAACAGGCTGGTTATTGCCAGCAACAACAAGGGCAAAATCGCCGAGCTCGCAGACCTTCTGGGCCCCCTCGGGCTCACGCCGATTGCCCAGGGAGAACTGGGGGTTGGCGAAGCGGAGGAGCCAGCGGTTACCTTTGTGGAAAACGCGATCCTGAAGGCACGCCATGCCGCCCGCCTGACCGGGCTGCCGGCCCTTGCGGACGACTCCGGTCTCGCGGTCGATGCTCTGGACGGTGCGCCCGGCGTTCGCTCGGCCCGCTACGCCGGCGAATCCGCCAGCGATGCAGACAATGTCCGGGCGTTACTCCAGGCTCTGGAGGGCGTTCCCGAGCCGCAACGAACCGCCCAGTTCCATTGTGTTCTGGTGTACCTGCGCCATGCCGACGATCCTACACCCATGATCTGCCACGGACGCTGGCCGGGGAGCATCCTGCAACAACCCAGGGGTGAAGGCGGTTTCGGGTATGATCCGGTGTTCCTTGTCCCGGAAACTGGAACCAGTGCGGCTGAACTGTCCCGCGAAGCAAAGGGCCGGATCAGCCATCGCGGCCGGGCATTGACCCAGCTCCTCGACCAGTTAGGGAAAAGGTCCGAGTGACCATGCCCCTGCCGGATGGAGCTGCAGGCAACACCTTGCCTCCGCTAAGCCTGTACATACACGTCCCCTGGTGTGTGAAGAAGTGTCCCTACTGCGACTTCAACTCCCACGCACTGACAGGCGACATTCCCGAGAACAGTTACCTGAATGCGATTATGGACGACCTGGCCGGCGATCTGGCATTGGTCCAGGGCCGTCCCATTCAGACTGTATTCATCGGAGGTGGCACACCTTCACTGATGTCCCCCGATTTCTACAACACATTGTTCGAGCGACTTCGCGCGCATCTGCTGTTCTCCGACGATGCCGAAATCACCCTCGAGGCCAACCCGGGCACGGTGGAACAGGCCCGGTTTAACGGATTCCGGTCGGCCGGCATCAATCGGCTGTCCATCGGCATCCAGAGCTTCAACCCGAAGCGCCTGATAGCACTGGGGCGCATCCACGATGACACCGCCGCCCATAGGGCCATTGAGGCGGCACGCGACGCGGGTTTCGACAATTTCAACCTGGACCTGATGCACGGTCTGCCGGGCCAGACACCGGCGGAAGCCATAGACGACCTGGCAGCGGCACTGGCCTGGAATCCACCGCACCTGTCCTGGTACCAGTTGACCCTCGAACCCAATACCGAGTTCTACAGCCGGCCACCGAAACTGCCCGACGACGATCACCTGTGGGAGATCTACCGCCAGGGGGCAGACTACTTGCACCAGCAGGGCTTTACCGACTACGAAGTTTCCGCCTGGAGCCGGCCCGGGATGGCATCCCGCCACAACCTGAACTACTGGATGTTCGGGGACTACCTGGCACTGGGCGCCGGCGCCCATGGAAAAGTCACGTTTGGCAATGGCGACATCCGGCGTTTCTGGAAAACACGGCAGCCTGAGGCCTACCTGAATCGCATTGGCAGTCGCACCGCCGGCAGCCAGCTGGTTGAGCCGGATGAGCGGCCGCTGGAGTTTTTGATGAACGCCCTTCGCCTGACGTCAGGGGTTTCGGAAAACCTGTTTACAGAACGTACAGGTTTACCGTTGAGCACAGTTGCGGTAAAACTTGAAGAACTTAGAAAGGAAAACATGCTGGAACCGGGAAGGATACAGACCACGGAACTCGGACAGCGATACCTGAACAGCTTGCTGGAGCGCTTCCTCTGATGTCACCGCCGCGCCTTCTGACCCTGTTGCCCAAGAGGCTCAACCTGAGCCTGCTGGCAACAGCCGCCCTGTTGCTGATACTGGTCGTTGTTAACCAGCCGTTGCAGACCGGCTCGGCTCCCCAGGGTATTGTCAGTTTCCAGATGGCCGCCACAGCGGACCAGTCCATGGCAATCCTGCGCAGCTGGCGTCAGGAAGGCGTGGTGTGGGCGCAGGTGTCGCTGTGGCTGGACTTCCTGTTTGTCCCGGCTTACCTGTTCACACTGATCTTCCTGACCAACCACCTGACCCGTGACCGGCCGGGGGTGCGCGAGCGCAACGTCGCACGCTGGGTGAAAGCCCTGTTCGTGACTGCTGGTGCCGGCGATCTGGCTGAGAACATCCTGTTGCTCAACAATATGGACCCGCCGACGGATATGGTCAGTCTTTCCGCGACGGTCTGCGCCCTGGTCAAGTTCACCGGCCTGATGCTGGGGGGCGCCGGGCTGGTGATTATACGCGCGGCCAGGCGCCATCCGCTGGCGCACGAATAGTTCCCCCTAGCGGCAACTGCCTAGTTAGTGCGGTAGAACACCAGGTCCCAGACACCGTGCCCCAGGGTTTCTCCCCGCTTCTCAAACTTGGTGATCGGGCGGTCTTCGGGCTTCGGGGAATACGCCCCGGGTTGCTGTGAATTGGCAAAACCCTCGGATTCGCCCATGATTTCCATCATGTACTCCGCGTAGTTCTCCCAGTCTGTTGCCAGGTGCAGGATACCGCCCACCCGCAGCTTGTGGCGCAGGCGTTGGACAAATTCGTGCTGGATCAGCCGGCGCTTGTGGTGGCGTTTCTTGTGCCATGGGTCCGGGAAAAACACCATCACCCTGTCCAGCGCGGCATCCGGCAAGCACAGGTCAATCACGTCGTTGGCGTCGATGGAATAGATCCGGACGTTCTCCAGCCCGCGATCTTCGATTTCTTTCAACAGTGCTCCCACCCCGGGAAGATGCACTTCCACGCCAATAAAGTCCTGCTCCGGCGCCGCTTCCGCCATATCCGCCAGCGACTTGCCCATACCGAAGCCGATCTCCAGGTTCAGCATGTTGTCACGCCCGAACACTTGGCGCGGGTCGATCATGCCCTGTTCGCGGGTCAGGCCATATTTCGGCCAACTGCGGTCATAGGCCTTTTTCTGGCCTTCGGTCATCCGCCCCTGACGCAGTACGAAGCTGCGTACACCACGACGGGTGGTAACAGGTGAATCGCCGGATTCATCATTGTGATCGGTCATCTGACGTCCTCAACCGCCCTGTGCGGTTCTCCTTCAATGGGTTATGGCAATAGTTTACCAGAGTGCCGGCCTGCAGGGGGCACTATACAGGGAGGTCCTCGAGCCCGTCAGCCCCCTGCAAGGCGTGTGTCGACTACACGGAAACCTGCGCGTTCCGGGTCTGCTGTCGGTCCAGCTTGCGATAGCCCAGCGCCTCTACCAGGTGGCCATTACCGATGCGCTCCTGACCCTCCAGGTCGGCCAGGGTACGCGCTACCCGCAATATACGGTGCAGTGCCCTGGCAGACAGGCCCAGGCGTTCCATAGCCCCGGACAGCATGGCCTCGCCGGCTGCATCCACGCGGCAATGCGCCTGAAGTTCACCGCCACCCAACGCTGAATTCCCGAAGCCTCTCTGCATCTGCCGCTCCCGGGCGCGATACACCCGCTCTCTGACATCAGCGCTGGACTCGCCTCCGCCCTCGCGTTGCATCAGTACCTCCCCACTCTGCACCGGCACTTCCACGTGGAGGTCAAACCGGTCCAGCAACGGCCCGGAGATCTTTGCCCGATAACGGAGCACCTGTTGTGGTGTGCACTGGCATTCAATCGAAGGGTGCCCCAGGTAGCCGCAGGGACAGGGGTTCATGGCCGCCACCACCTGGAACCGGGCAGGAAACGTAACCTGCCTTGCCGCCCGGCTGATGGCAATTTCGCCCGACTCCATGGGCTCCCGCAGCACCTCCAGCACCCGGCGCTCAAACTCGGGCAACTCGTCCAGAAACAATACGCCCCGGTGCGCCAGGGAGATTTCCCCGGGCCGCGGGCTGCTGCCACCGCCAACCATGGCCACCGACGAAGCCGTATGATGCGGTGCCCTGTAAGGCGGCCGACACCAATCCCCGTCCCGCACAGGCAAGCCAGCCACCGAATGGATACTCGCCACTTCCAGGGCGGATTCCGTGGTCAGCGGCGGCAGGATACCCGGCAGGCGGCTGGCAAGCATGCTTTTCCCGGTGCCTGGCGGGCCGAACATCAACAGGTTGTGCCCGCCGGCGGCGGCAATCTCCAGTGCCCGGCGAGGCACATTCTGCCCCCGGACATCAGCCAGGTCAGGGCCGGCTTTTACCCCTGCGTCCGGCACTGCAGTGGGTACCGGAGAGATTCGTGCACGCTCACACAAGTGCTCACACACGGTCAGCAAATGCCCGGCAGGCAATACGTCGTCCTGGCTGGCGAGGGCGGCTTCAGCAGCATTGGCCTGGGGAATCAGCAACTGTCGGCCTTCGTTACGAGCCGCCAGTATCGCAGGGAGGATGCCTTTGAGAGGGCGTAGGGCGCCGTCGAGGGAAAGCTCCCCGACACATTCGTAGTTGGCGAGACTCTCCACCGGGATCTGCCCTGACGCCGCCAGGATACCCAGGGCAATGGGCAGATCGAAGCGGCCACCCTCCTTGGGCAGGTCAGCGGGAGCCAGGTTGATGGTTATCCTGCGGGCGGGAAACTCAAAGCCGGCGTTCATCAGGGCGCTGCGGACACGCTCCCGGCTTTCGCGAACCCCGGTTTCAGGGAGCCCGACGATGGAAAGCGCCGGCAGGCCGCCGGACAGGTGAACTTCAACGGTAACGGATGGAGCGGAAACACCAATACTGGCGCGGGTATGGACGACGGCAAACATGACAACCTTCCATGGTTAGGGGCATGAGCGGCTGGGCCGCGTGACGGGCTTCCTGCCTGTCAGCTGTTCGGGGATTGTTTTTCCAGCTCGGCCACGCGCTTTTCCAGCGCCTCGACCTTCTCGCGGGTTTTCATCAGTACCGCCTGCTGGGCATCAAACTCTTCACGGGTGACCAGCTCAAGGCGCGACATAACGGTCATCACCGTCGCCCGTGCCTGGGCTTCAAAATCCTCCCGGGCCGCACGGGCCATGTCGGGAACAAACTGGCCAAACTGCCCCTGGAGCTGGGCAAAGAAATCCTGTGGGCCTTTCACGAATCACCTCTCACGAATCACCTTTCAAAATGGTCTTTCTGGCCCGATGGCTGCCCGAACGGGCTGATGACAGCGCCAGAACAATGGTTCGGAGTGTAACACTATTGCTTCCCCTGCCATACTGCCCCTGTCGGCAGTATAATGCCGCTGTGATAAACCGTAATGCTCACGCCGAGTTCGTGCATCATTATGGTTCACCAAAAGCAGGCCAGCCCCAAATTGGGGCGACCTGACGATCCATTTTGGATCAGGATATACCCAAACTACTGATAATATTGTTAAATTTTGCGTTGGCACACCCGATGCTAAAAGCCTTGTACGCAATCCGCACATTGGTGTGCGAGGTGGCAGCATCCCGACCTCAACAACGGCCGAAGAGCTCCAGATGTTGAGACGGCTTTACCAAGGAGAAAGCAATGAAACTTGTGACAGCGATCATCAAGCCTTTCAAGTTGGATGATGTCCGTGAGGCACTATCCGAGATTGGCGTACAAGGCGTAACGGTCACTGAAGTCAAAGGCTTCGGTCGCCAGAAGGGTCATACCGAACTCTACCGTGGCGCAGAATACGTGGTGGACTTTCTGCCCAAGGTCAAGGTTGAAGTTGCTATCGGCGACAACCTGCTGGACCAGGTCATCGAATCCATCACCAAGGCCGCCAACACCGGAAAAATCGGCGACGGCAAAATTTTCGTGACCGAACTGGAACAGGCAATCCGAATCCGAACCGGGGAAACCGGCGAAGAAGCGGTCTGATTACAGCCTGATCAACCAGACAGCCAACGCAAAAAATCTATAACTTGAAAAGCCTCGTGCGGAGGGCTTCACATGGAAAGCAATCTTAATCATATTTTTGAACTCCAGTATGCGCTGGATACCTTCTACTTCCTTATCTGCGGTGCCCTGGTCATGTGGATGGCCGCAGGTTTCTCGATGCTCGAAGCGGGTCTGGTGCGTGCCAAGAACACCACCGAGATCCTGACCAAAAACGTGGCACTGTTTGCCATATCCTGCATCATGTACCTGGTGTGCGGTTACGCCATCATGTACGGCGGCAACATCTTCCTTTCCGGAATCGCTGACATCGATACTACCGCTGTTCTGGGCGACTTCGCCGGCCGAGAAGACGGCTTCGGGGGTGGATCCATCTACTCCGGCGCCTCTGATTTCTTCTTCCAGGTTGTATTCGTCGCCACCGCCATGTCCATCGTCTCCGGTGCCGTGGCTGAGCGCATGAAGCTCTGGGCCTTCCTGATCTTCGCCGTGCTCATGACCGGCTTCATCTACCCGATGGAAGGCGCCTGGACTTGGGGCGGTGCGTCCGTATTCGGTATGTATAGCCTTGGCGACCTCGGCTTCAGCGACTTTGCCGGCTCCGGTATCGTTCACATGGCCGGTGCAGCCGCGGCTCTGGCAGGCGTTCTTCTGCTGGGGGCCCGTAAAGGCAAATACGGCCCGAACGGTGAAATCCGCGCCTTTCCGGGTGCCAACATGCCGCTTGCAACTCTCGGTACCTTCATCCTGTGGATGGGCTGGTTTGGCTTTAACGGTGGCTCGGTCCTGAAACTGGGCGATATCGCCAGCGCCAACTCCGTGGCCATGGTGTTCCTGAACACTAACACCGCCGCAGCCGGTGGTGCGATTGCCGCCTTGATCACTGCCCGCCTGATGTTCGGCAAGGCCGACCTGACCATGCTGCTGAACGGTGCCCTGGCTGGGCTGGTGGTTATCACTGCTGAGCCGTCCACTCCGAGCGCCCTTACTGCGACCCTGTTTGGTGGTTTCGGTGGCGTATTGGTCGTACTGAGCATCGTCACCATGGACAAACTGCGGATCGACGACCCGGTCGGTGCGATCTCGGTACATGGCGTGTGTGGCCTGCTTGGCCTGCTGCTGGTACCCGTCACCAACGGCGATGTAAGCTTCATCGGCCAGATCATCGGTGCTATCACCATCTTCGTCTGGGTATTCGTTGCCAGCCTGGTTGTCTGGGGCGTCCTCAAGGCGGTTATGGGTATTCGGGTGACCGAGGAGGAAGAGTACGAAGGTGTGGATCTGTCCGAGTGTGGTATGGAAGCCTATCCGGAGTTTGTCAGCAGCAAGTAATATCCGCTGACACTGGATTGAAAGAGGGGCGCCTTCGGGAGCCCCTTTTTTGGTTCTGAAGTTATCGGCTTCGGAGTTTGCCGGAGGTGGGAGGGAGCCTTTCCGGGATACGCTGTGAATACGTCCCTGTACGCTCGACAAAACATCCATGTTTTTGACGATCCCGGAAAGGGCCCCACCCACCTCCTCCGCCAGCTCTGTGTTGGTCCTCGTAGGTCGGATTAGGCGAAGCCGTAATCCGACATCTCCACTCCCGGCTAACTCCTACCTTTCGCTCGACATAACCTCATCCTCCAACGCATCCACCATAAACTGCGGCATCGCCAACGCCCCCCGGTGAATATCAGCGTTGTAATAACGAGTCACAAACGGCCGCTGATCCGCATCTTCCTCGCGGAAGTACACAACGGGCTTTTCCTTCCCGGCCATGGTGCAGCTCCACCACCCGGTGGGATAAACTGGTTGCGGAAATGGCAGCGTGCGTACGTGGTCGAAGCCGGCCTTTTTCATGTCGTCGTGGATGGTCTTGATGATGGTGTTGGTGTGCAGCAACGGTGATTCGCTTTGCTGGACGATGATGCCGCCGTCGCGCAGGGCGATCATGCAGTCGCGGTAGAAGTCCAGGGCGAACAGGCCCTCGGCGGGGCCGACCGGGTCGGTGCTGTCGATGATGATGACGTCGAGGCTTTCCGGCACTGCGTCGCGTATCCACTGGATGCCGTCGCCGAAGAAGAAGTTGGCGCGGGGGTCGGTGTTGGATTCGCACAGTTCGGGAAAGTACTGTTCCGAGAGGCGGGTGACGCGTTCGTCGATTTCCACCTGCCAGGCTTCTTCCACGCCCGGGTGTTTGAGGACTTCTTTCAGGGTGCCGCAGTCACCACCACCGACGATGACCACTTTTTTCGGGTTCTTGTGGGTGAACAGGGCCGGGTGGGTCATCATTTCGTGATAGAGGAAGTTGTCCCGGGTGGTCAGCATCACGCAGCCATCAAGCACCATCAGGTTGCCGAAGGTTTCGGTTTCCCAGATTTCCAGTTTCTGGAAGTCGGTTTGTTCTTCGTGCAGCTTTTTCTTCACCTGAAGGGAAAATGCGGTTCCCTGATCCTGGAATACCTCTGTAAACCAGCCTTCGTTCAGTGCAGTCATGTCGTGTCTCCGGATTTACTGATTGAGCCTGTTCGTATTGAAGGTATTGTAGGTGGGGAGTCCCGACACCTAAAGGACTATCATCGCGTCAGTCCATGGTTTTTACGGCACGGTTCTTTTAGCGGGCCGATGGAATCCATACAATGACCGCCATAGACCGGCACAGTGCCGGCGCAAGATTCAGTACAGGACAGCGCCATGAATGAACCAACCGGCAGTACCGCCCACAAGGTGTACAACATCGCCCACTGGAGTGATGGCTATATCGATGTGAATGCCCGCGGGGAGGTACTGATCCGTCCGGACCGTGGCCACAGTGGTGAGGACATCAATCTGCCGGACCTGACCCGGTCACTGGTCAGCGAAGGGATTCAATTGCCAGTGCTGATCCGTTTTACCGATATCCTCCATGACCGGGTCAACACACTTTGCGGTGCTTTCAACAAGGTCGCCCGGGAACACGGCTACCAGGGCGGCTATACCGCGGTCTATCCCATCAAGGTCAACCAGCAGCGGCGGGTGGTTGAGGAACTGCTGTGCGCGGAGCCAGCAGCCAGCGGCAATCAGATTGGGCTGGAAGCGGGTAGCAAACCGGAGTTGATGGCGGTTCTGGCGCTTTCGAATCAACAGGGGTCGGTGATCGTCTGTAACGGCTACAAGGACCGGGAATACATCCGCCTGGCGCTGATCGGGCAGAAACTGAGGCACCGCGTGTTTATCGTGGTGGAGAAACAGTCCGAGCTGCCGCTGATCCTGGAGGAAGCCCGACGGCTTGGGGTCACCCCATTGGTCGGTGTTCGTGCACGGCTGGCCACCATCGGCAAGGGTAACTGGCAGAATACCGGTGGCGAGAAGTCGAAATTCGGCCTGTCCGCCAGCCAGGTGCTGGATGTGGTTGAAACCCTGCGCGGCGCCGGGGCCCTGGAATCCCTGCAGCTGCTGCATTTCCATTTGGGCTCACAGATTGCCAATATCCGTGACATCCAGACCGGGCTACGGGAATGCGCCCGCTTCTACAGCGAATTGCGCCACATGGGTGCACCGGTGGGCACGGTGGATATCGGCGGCGGTCTCGGTGTGGATTACGAAGGCACCCGTTCACGCAGTAGCTGCTCCATGAACTACAGCGTGCATGAATACGCTTACAACGTGGTGCACATTCTACAGTCGGAATGCGACCGGGCAGGCATCCCCCACCCCAGCCTGATCAGTGAATCCGGCCGGGCACTGACGGCCCATCATTCGGTGCTGGTCACCAATGTGATCGACAGGGAGGTGCCCGACAAGCGCCAGCCGGAGCAGCCAGTCAGCGATGCGCCCGCGCCGCTCCAGGATCTGTGGCGGGACCTGGAAAGCCTGCGGGACGAGGCTTCACGCCGTTCACTGGCCGAGATCTACCACGACGTGCTCCATGCCATGGCGGATGTTCACACCCAGTTCGCCCACGGCTTGCTGTCGCTGGCAGACCGGGCGCGGGCGGAAACCCTGTACACGACCTGTTGCCGTGCCCTCAGGGACCAGTTGAATTCCGCCAACCGCGCGCATCGGGAGATCATTGACGAGCTCAACGAGAAACTGGCGGAAAAGCTGTTCGTAAACTTTTCGCTGTTCCAGTCGCTGCCGGATGTGTGGGGCATCGACCAGATTTTCCCGATTATGCCGATCAATGGGCTGAATCGCCCCCTGAACCGGCGTGCGGTTATCCAGGACATTACCTGCGACTCCGACGGCCGGATTGATCGCTACGTGGATGGCCAGGGCATCGAGACCACGTTCCCCCTGCCGGAAGATACGCCGGAGGAACCCATGCTGATGGGCTTTTTCATGACCGGCGCCTACCAGGAAATACTCGGCGACATGCACAACCTGTTCGGCGACACCCATTCGGTGGATGTACGACGCAATCCGGGCGGCGGCCATACAGTCAGTGAACCGATCCACGGCGATACCGTGGCCAAGGTACTGCAATACGTGAACTTTGAACCCGCCGCCCTGCTGCGGGCCTACCAGCAGAAGTTTGCCGCCAGCGGCCTGCCGGACGAAGAACAGATCAGCCTGCTGGAAGAGCTTGGCAGTGGTCTGGAAGGCTACACCTACCTGGAAGAGTGATCCGGCTGTCGGCCCGCCCCGTACATCTCGTGACTGACAAACCCGGGGCGAGTGCATAGAATGACGAATAGAACAATTTTAAATCATGCGACAGTCAAGGAGCATCCGGTGACCACTCTGGATCAGAAACCGGCTCGGGCCGAGGGCCGCAAGGATCCCTGGAGCCAGATGCTGGAGAAAGTGGGAAAGCACCAGGATCGCCAGGCCTATCATGCCCTGTTCGAGCATTTTGGCCCGCAAATAAAGTACTACGCCATGGCAAATGGCCTGGCAAGTCATGCGGAGGAACTGGTCCAGGAAGTGTTCGTATCCATCTGGCGCCGCTCCTGCCTCTACGACTGGCGCAAAGCTGCCGCTTCCACCTGGATTTTCACCATCGCCCGTAACCAGCGCATTGACATGCTTCGCAAGATGAGACGCACGAGCGCAGAGATGCCGGTCGAGACCGAAGACTTGTGGCAGATTCCCGGGGAGAACGACGACGAGCCGGTCACATCGCTGCACCGCCTGATGTCGGAGCGCCGGGTGCGGGAGTCCCTCAGCCAGCTCCCGGAAGAACAGATTACGGTCATTGCCAAGGTTTATATGGAAAGCAAGTCACACCAGATGGTGGCCGACGAGCTCAATATACCGTTAGGTACCGTAAAAAGTCGGGTTCGCCTGGCACTGAACAAACTGAAAGTGATTTTGCAGGACCAGAACGTATGACACGGCATCACCCGGACACACTATCCCTGATGGAATTCAGTGCGGGCAACCTCAGCGAGCCCCACGCACTGTGCATTCGTCTCCATCTGGACCAGTGCCCCCATTGTCGCAGCCGCGTGGATACGCTCGACAGCCTGGGCGCCGTGATGATGGAAAACCAACCCCATGTGGGTGTTTCGTCGGATATGTTTGACGCCATCCTGTCACGCATTGACAGCGAGCCGGACATGACCGAGAAGTACATAAGCACCCAGGCCAAACGCATGAGCCCCTTGCAGAAGCTGTTGGGCGATGACCTCAACGCCCTGCCCTGGAAACGTCAGTTGGGCGACGTCAGTGTGCTGGACATCAGCGACAGGTTCCCTGGCCAGAACGAACAGGTTGTGCTGCAGAAGCTGGCAGCCGGCGGCAAGGCACCGGCCCATACTCACCGTGGCGACGAAACCACCATTGTGCTCCAGGGTGCGTTTTCGGATCACAAGGGCGTGTTTAACCAGTGGGACTTTGTGGTTCTGAACCAGGAAGACGAGCACAAGCCGGTGGCCGTTGGCTGCGAAGACTGCATTACCCTCTCCATACTGAGCGCGCCGGTCAAACTCACTGGCACATTCACCCGGTTACTGAACCCCTTCATACGCTGAGGCGGTATGCCTGTCTTTTAGCAAAGTGAGAGCTTGGCCGGAAATGACCGGTCATTGTCAGTTTGTGACCTTCCGGACGACACGTTAATAGACGATACTGATCACGTTGATTAGTGTCTCTGAACTAGTCCGGCCCAATCCCCCGTCGGGTTGGGCACTTGCTTACAGGCCACGCTCTTGCGTGGCCTTTTTTATGCCTGACAGGCACCTTCCATCGTTACTGTATCCGCCCACTTATTAGAGACAGCCAGCAGGGCTGGGGTACAATTGTGGCTTTTCTCCGGAGATGCAGCATGACGGGTGACGATTTCCATTTCCGCTTCGGCGGTATCGAGCGACTCTATGGCCGCAGGGCCCTGGAGCGCTTCCGTCATGCCCACATCGCCATCGTCGGGCTGGGGGGCGTTGGTTCCTGGGCCGCCGAGGCCCTGGCCCGCTCCGGCATCGGTGCACTGACACTGATCGATATGGACGACATCTGCGTTTCCAACACCAACCGCCAGCTCCATGCCCTGGCCGGCCAATACGGCCGTACCAAGACCGATGCCATGGCGGAGCGCCTACGTGCAATCAACCCGGAAGCCGATATCCAGGTCCACTTCGGGTTTCTGAATACCAAGAATGTCAGTGAACTGATCACCCAGGAAATGTCAGGCGTGATCGACGCCATCGACAGCGTCAAAGCCAAGGCCGCACTGATAGCCCATTGCCAGCGCCGGAAGATCCCACTGGTATGTGCCGGCGGCGCGGGCGGTCAGATGGACCCCACGCAAATCCGCGTCAGTGACCTGAGCAAGACCACACAGGATCCATTACTGGCCAAGGTTCGTAACCTGTTGCGTCGGGAGTACGGCTTTTCACGCAACCCCAAGCGCCGCTTCGGGATCGAAGCCGTGTACTCCCTGGAACAGCTCACGTATCCTGCAGGGGACGGTGAGGTCTGCCTACAGAAGCCAGCCACCGAGGGCCCGGTCCGCCTGGATTGCGCTTCCGGGTTCGGCGCCGCCAGCCCCGTCACCGCCAGTTTTGGCTTCTTTGCGTCGGCCCGGCTCCTGGCCCGGATTGCACGCAAGGCCGAGTCGGATCACGCGGCAGACTCCCCTTCCGGATCACAGAACTAAACCCATTATTCAACGGAACTGACCCCATTATGACCGTCAGCACTGTTTTTCTTCTTGCCTGCATCGGTGTGCTCTCCCTGTTTTGCCAATGGCTCGCCTGGCGGGTTCGCATGCCCGCCATTCTATTCCTGCTGGCGGGTGGCATTGCGGCAGGCCCAATGCTCGGTTTCCTGGACCCCGAAGCGGTATTCGGGGACCTGCTGTTCCCGGTGATTTCCCTGGCCGTCGCCATCATCCTGTTCGAGGGCAGCCTGACGCTCCGTTATGACGAAATCCGGGGCCACGGCAAGATGGTGCGCAACCTGATTCCCGTTGGCTCCATTGTCACCTGCTTTATCGGCACCCTGTCCGCCCGATGGCTCCTGGATGTGTCCTGGGAGGTCGCGCTGTTGTTCGGCGCCATATCCATCGTCACCGGCCCTACAGTGATAGCTCCCCTTCTGCGATCCGTCCGGCCGGATGCAAAACTCGCCAACATCCTGCGCTGGGAGGGCATTATCATTGACCCGGTGGGGGCTCTTCTGGCGGTTCTGGTATTCGAGGGCATTGTGTCCTGGGGCCAGGGCAACGTGTTCGGCCACTCCATGTACATCTTCGGAAAAACCCTGGCGGTGGGCTTTCTTATTGGGGCGGTGGCCGGCTGGCTCAATGGCATTGCGCTGCGCAAGCACCTGCTACCCCAATACCTGCATAATGCCGGCACCCTGACGTTCATGCTCGGGGTCTATGCCCTGTCGAACGAGATGGCCCATGAGTCCGGCCTGCTGACGGTTACCGTTATGGGCATCTGGATGGCCAACATGAAACAGGTCCCCATCGACAGCATCCTGGAATTCAAGGAATCCCTGAGCGTGCTGCTGATCTCCGCCCTGTTCATCATCCTGGCTGCGCGGGTGGAATTCGAAGCCATTGCCCAACTGGGTTGGGGGCTGGTGGCGGTGCTGGCGCTACTGATACTGGTTGCACGCCCTGTAAGCATCTTCCTGTCTGCGCTCGGTACCAGCCTCAACTGGCGTGACAAGCTGTTCCTGAGCTGGATTGCCCCCAGGGGCATCGTTGCCGCTGCGGTATCCGCCCTGTTCGCGTTCCAGTTGCAGAAACTGGGTTACGAGAGTGCTGGCGCCCTGGTACCACTGGTGTTCATGTTGATTATTGCCACCGTCACCCTGCAGAGCCTCACGGCCCGGCCGCTGGCCAGGCTGCTCAAGGTGGCAGAGCCGGCGGAATACGGCTTCCTCATCCTCGGCGCCAACCCGGTGGCACGGATGATTGGCCTGGCACTGAAAAAGCTGGAAGTACCGGTCACCCTGGCGGATACCAACTGGGAGAACGTCAAACAGGCAAGGATGGACAATCTGCAGGTGTATTTTGGCAACCCGGTGTCCGAGCACGCGTCCACCCACCTCGACCTGACAGGCATTGGCAACCTGCTGGTCATTTCGCCCTACAAGCATATGAATTCACTGGCGACTTACCACTTCCTGGACTGGTTCGGAAAAGACGCCGTTCTGACGCTGGCCGAAGGCGACCAGGACCAGAAAGCCAGGCACCAGACCGCCGAGAAAATCCAGCTGACAAGGGGGCTGTTCGAAGGCGTGAGTTATGCCAAGCTCGCGAGCCTGGCCAGCCAGGGGTATACGGTGAAAACCACCCAGCTCAGCGATGAGTTTACGTTCAAAGACTTCCTGGATAAGTACGACCGTCAGGCCATGGTGCTGTTCGTGCTGGATAACCGCGAACGCATCATGCCGGTGAAGAGCATGGAGAATATCAGGCCCGAAAAAGACTGGACCCTGGTCAGCCTGGTACCTCCCCAGGCCAGGAAAGAGCGCAAGGAACGGGACACCGGCGAAGCACCGGAGCCCGCCCCTAATTGACGGTATCAGCGGGTACGGCAGTCAAGCACCAGCTTGCCCCTGACGTGCCCGCCCTCCAGCAATCGATGGGCATCCGCCACCTGATCCAGCGGGAAGGCCTTGTCGATGTGCACCCGCACGTCGCCGTCCTCAATCAACTCGGCGATCTCATCAAGATGAAAGATATCCGGGCGGACGGTCATGCCATGGGCCCTTAGCCCCAGGGATTCAGCCGCAGTAATGATTTCATCCGCCGTCACGGTGGGAATGGTCACCAGTACACCATGCTCACTCAGGGTATGCAGCGAGCGTTTACCGGCTTCGCCGCCCACCAGGTCCAGCACCACATCAAGGCCATAGCATTCATCCACCACATCTGTGGTGTGGTAATCAATCACCTCGTGGACACCGAAGGCGGCCAGGAAATCACGGTTGCTCGCAGAGGCGGTGGCGATGACATGGGCACCGCGCTCCAGCGCGAACTGCACCGCGAAATGGCCTACCCCACCGGCGCCGGCATGGATCAGCACTTTCTGGCCGGCTTCCAGTTCTGCCACCTCAAACAGCGCCTGCCAGGCAGTCAGAGCGGCCAGGGGCATGGCGCCCGCCGTTACCAGGTCCAGCTCCTCCGGCACAATGGCCAGTTCGTCGGCACGAGCCACGGCATATTCGGAATAACCGCCGCCCACGGCCGGGAAACCCACCATCCCCATGACCCGGTCACCCGGTGCCAACGTGGTCACGTCACTGCCTATGGCAATCACTTCGCCAGCGGCGTCGTATCCCGGTGTCCACGGCAGATGATCTTCAATCTGCCGGGCAGCAAAGCCCAGGCCCTTACGGGTTTTCCAGTCGATGGGATTCAGCCCGGCTCCGGCCACCCGGAACAGCACTTCCTCTGCGCCTGGTTCGGGGATGGCGGAGGATTCAATCCGGAGTACGTCGGTATCGCCAAAGCGGTCATAGACCACGTGGCGCATGGCGTTGCCAGCATTCGGATCAACGGTGTTTTCCATGAGGTTCTCCAGACAGCTTCAGGGACAGAACAGGATCATTTGTTCAGACTAGCAGAAACTTCAAAGTGTGGTATCAAAGCCGCGCCCGCCCGGGACCATGGCACTGCCAAGAATCTCCGCGTATTCCGCAGGCATCCGTGAGGGGCGCTGGCTCTTCATGTTGACACAGGCATGGGTGGACACTGCCCGCACCAGAGTCTTGCCGTCCGACTCCCGCACTAGCTGGAACTGGCGGGCCGAGCGGAAACGGCCGTCAAACCCGGTCAGCCAGGTGCCCAGCACCAGGCGGTCACCAGCGTTGGCAGAGGCCATGTAGTCAATTTCCGTGCGGGTAATGGCCATGGCCTTGCCGGTTTGTTCATGCAGTTCCCAGGTCATCCCCAGGCTGTCGATATGCTGCCAGCTTATTTCCTCCAGCCAGCGCACGTACACCACGTTGTTGGCGTGGCCCAGCCTGTCGGTATCCTCTTCACGCACGTCAATGGTCATGGTGAACGGCTCGGGGAGATCCCAGTTCACCGGATTGCTGTCAGTCATCGTTGTTGTCTCCCAGCCCCGGAATGGCCGACAAGGCTAACCGGCCGATGCGGTCGTTGTGAAGTGAACCAAAGTAGAGGTAACCCTGGTGGGGATTGACCGAGGTAATCTCCTGCAAATGGGTGCCGCGGGTGTCATGGAGGCTGGTAATCACCTCACCCTGTTCGTCCATTGCCACCACCAGGCCATACTCCTGGGGTGTTGGCAGGAAATAGCCCGGCAGTTTGGCCAGCAGGTCTTTAAGCCAGGGCTGCTGATGCAGGGCGTCAACACGGGGATTCCTGAGGGTGGGGAACGCCACCCAGTAGCGGCCCTCGTGGTCGACAGCGAGGTTGTCGGGAAACCCGGGCAGGTTGTCGGCGAACACCTCGGCCTGGCCGGGGCTGCGGCCGCCAATCCAGTACTTGAGGATGCGGTATTTCCAGGTTTCGTTGACCAGTAGGTATTCGCCGTCAGGCGACACTGCCACGCCATTGGCGAAATGCAGGTTGCTCAGCAACACCTCGGTCCTGCGGGTTTGCGGATCGTACCGCAACAGGCGGCCGTGGGGTCGCATTTCAAGCAGATCCAGCATGTAATCAGGCTGACGGAAGCGGGAGCTGGCATCGGTAAAATAGATCCGGCCATCGGGGGCAATATCCACATCGTCGGTAAAGCGGAAAGGCAGGCCCTCGGCCTCCCGGGTCAACAGGGTTACGGTTTTATCCGGGGCGATGGACAGCAGCCCTTTCCAGGCATCCGCGACAATGAGGTTGCCGTGGCGGTCAAACACCATACCCAGGGGCCGGCCTCCGGTTTCCAGCCATTTCTCCACCCGGCCATCCGGCCAGACCCGGACAATCCAGCCGTCCTGGGTGCCGGTGTAGAGCACGCCGTTTTCATCCACGGTGGTGTCTTCCGGGCCGTAAACTTCTCCCCTGGCCAGCAGGTCAGCCAATCTCAGGCGCTCGTTGGGGGCCAGTTCACCAGTCAACGGCTGGGGCGAGGGAGCTTTCCAGGCCTGGCTGTTGATGGGCGATGGCGACAACAAAAAGCTGCCCAGTACCAAAAACCCGATCAGCAAAGCTCCCAGAAGCCACTTCATAGACGATGCCTGTTCCTGTCAGATGCAATTCCGTAACCTTATCAGACACCCGCCAGCGGCAAAACGGGCAACCACGCCGGCAAGCCGGTCACAAGGGCCTAATCCGCAAGGAAGCGACGGCACAATGCTGCAAAGCTGTCGGGCTTCTCGGCATGCAACCAGTGCCCCGTGCCGGTGATAATTCTCAGATCCGCGCTGGGAAAGAGCCGACGAATCTCGTCGCGGTGTTTCTCCTGGATGTAGGCGGAATCGGCACCCTTGATGAACAGCACCGGGCCTTCAAACGGCCCATCACCCTCCGGCGCCCGGGCCAGCCCGGGATAGCTCTGCTCGATAACCGGCAGGTTCAGCCGCCAGCGATAAAGCCCCGGGTGGTCATTTCGTTCATCCTCCCCTACACGCACCAGATTTTTCAGCAGGAACTGCCTGACGCCCGGCTCCTCAACATAGTCCGCCAGTACCCTGTCTGCATCCTGTCGCGAGCGGATCGAGCCCAGGTCCACCGAGGTCAGTCCCTCCAGCACGGCATCATGGCGGGGCTGATAGGTCACCGGCGCGATATCCGCCACAATAATCCGCTCAACCCGCTCCGGGGCCCGGAGAGCCACCTGCATCGCGGTCTTGCCGCCCATGGAGTGGCCGAGAATGGCTGCCTTGTCCAGCCCACGGGCGTCCATATAGGCCAGTACATCGTCGGCCATGGCGGGGTAGTCCATGGTATCAGTATGGGGGGAACTGCCGTGGTTGCGCTGGTCCAGGGCATGGATCTGCCACTGCTCCTGCAGCCGACGGCTGATACCGCCCAGATTCTCCAGCGAGCCAAACAGGCCATGCAGCAGGATCAGTGGCGGACCGTCGCCGGTAATACGGTGGTTGAGATCAACACTCATGGACTGGGCCTCCTGGAATCCCCGGTTATGGTACCGGGTTGACTGTCTGTTGCCGATCAGCCGACTACATTACCATCGATCGGTGCAGGCACAAGGGGGCAACAGGCTTACACAACCGGCCGGGCAGATGTTACAGGCAAAAAAAAGCCGGGGTTTCCCCCCGGCAACAGGTCATAAACCTTGGCTGTACCCGGTTCAGCAGTAGTACATGCTGTTCAGGTATTCCGCGAGAGCGGCAATGTTACGGCGCTCAAGTTCACTGTGGGGAACGAAAATTTCCAATTCCATGAAAACACCTCCTGATTCCTGACGTGCGGATGAGAATCCTCAATGACTTAATGCTATCGTTGTTAGTACGACCAACCGTTGACACGCTGTCCCACAGGTTTGACATTTTGTACCAGCACGAATGAATTCCTGTTAACCATCGAATAAAGGTGACCGTGAACGCACCACAGGCAGACGCCACCACATCGCCCCTGGTTGCAGCCTCAAGCACGCTGGCCCTGGTGCACTACCTGGACCGTCAAGGGGTGCTGGACCTTCCCACCGTGGAGCAGATCACCGGGTTCAGCCGGGATGAACTGACCGACCCGGACCTGCGCATTCCAGCCGACCGTCACTATCGCCTGTGGGAGCACGCAGAAAAGGTTACTGGGGACCCGGGCGTGGGCCTCCATGCCGGTCAGGTGGTTGACCCGGACCGAATGGGGCTGGTGGGCCATGTATTCTTCAATTGCGACACCCTGGGCGAGGCCGTTACCCAGTACGTTCGCCTGCACCGGCTGATCAACGAATCGGTGATCCTGAGTTTTGAACAGTCCGGTGAGCAAGCCATCCTGACCTGGCAGGCGGATTCACCCGGGCACTATTGCCGCCAGGATATGGACCGCACACTGGCGGCGGCCCTGTGCCGCGCACGTCACTTCATCCACCCCGCCATCGAGGCCGAATGGGCCGAGATTGCCCACTCGAAACCGTCCTACGCCGCCGAGTACAAACGACTGCTGGGCGGCCCGGTCTATTTTGGTTGCGGCACCACTCGCCTGGCGTTCAGCAGCCGCCACCTAAGCCATCCGATCCCCCATCGCAACCCCTACGTCTATTCCGCGGTGCTGAAACAGGTCAATGCGGTACTGGCCCGCCTGCAAAGCCGGCGCACCTTTGGCCGCAAGATCCGACGGCTGATTTCCCGCCAGATGTCCACCAATCGCATTGACGCTGACACTCTCGCAAAGCAATGCCACATGAGCCGCCAGACCCTGTACCGGCGGCTCAAGAAGGAGGGGCTGGGGTTTCACGAACTGGTGGAAGAAGTCCGCAAGGACAAGGCCCTGCGCTATGTGGCATCGGACCATTACGCGCTTGGGGAGATCGCCTTCCTGCTGGGGTTCTCTGAACTCAGCGCCTTCAGTCGGGCTTTCAAACGCTGGACCGGGATGGCGCCGGCCCAGTATCGTGCCCGCCACCTGTCCAGCGAAACAGGAGAACCGTCGGAATGAGTATCCCAGACATACCCTGGCTTGCCATGGTTATTGCCCTGTTCTACCTGGCGTCTGCGGCCTGCATCTATCGGATACTGATGACCTATCGCATGGCCCAGGGGGCCATCGCGTGGATACTGGCCCTGATCGGCCTGCCCTATCTTGCCGTTCCCATGTTCCTGCTGTTCGGTCGCAACCGGTTCGGAGGCTATATCAAGGCACGGCGAATGGGCGACGCCGCACTCACCGACCTGCTCAACCGCTTTGAACAACAGACAGCCGCGATCAGCGACAGCCCTCACCAGCATTTCCGCGACGAGCTCCAGGTACTCTGCAAGCTGGGCCGGCAGCCGTTCACAACCGGCAACCAGTGCGACCTGCTGAAGGACGGCGAAGCAACCTTCGAAGCCCTGTTCGATGCCATGGAAAATGCCCGACACTACATCCTCCTCGAGTTCTACATCGTCCGCTCCGACAAGGTGGGCCGGCGCATCAAGTCGATCCTGAAACGCAAACTGGCACAGGGCGTTGAGGTCTGGTTTCTCTATGACGATATCGGCAGTGTCTGGTTGCCCCGAAAATACCTCCGGGAACTGGCAGCTGCCGGGGCAAACGTTGCCTCTTTCGGGGATGGCAATTTTCGCCGCATGCGGTTGCAGGTCAATTTCCGCAACCACCGCAAGCTGCTGGTCTGTGACGGTGAGGTGGGGTTCGTCGGCGGTATCAACCTTGGTGACGAATATCTCGGGACGGCCATGGACGAGGAACCCTGGCGCGACAGCCACTGCCGCATTACCGGCCCGGCGGTTACCGGCCTGCAACTGGCCTGGCTTGAAGACTGGAACTGGGCCAGCGAGGATTTCCCGACTCTTAACTGGACTCCGGCCAGGTCAGCTCAGGGTGATCAGGAAGTCCTCATCCTCCCCACCGGGCCGGCGGACACCTATGAAACCTGCACGCTGTTCTTCCTGAACTGCATCAACAACGCCCGCACGCGGATCTGGATTGCCTCACCCTATTTCGTGCCCGACGTCCAGATCATGAACGCGCTGCAGTTGGCAGCGCTGCGAGGCGTGGATGTACGGATTATTATCCCGGAGAAGTCCGACAGCCGATTGATCCGGCTTGCCGCCTACTCCTACCTGGTTCAGGCGTGCCGCGCCGGCATCGGCATCTATCGTTACCAGCCGGGGTTCATGCACCAGAAAGTGGTACTGGTGGACGACCGGTACGCTGCGATTGGCACCGCCAACCTGGATAACCGATCCATGCGACTGAACTTCGAAATCACCGCCATCTGCACAGCCAGTGAGTTTGTGGAGGGTATTGAGCATTTGCTGGAACAGGATCTGATCACCAGCCGCCTGATGACCGAACGGGATTACCGGGACCGCTCGATTCCCTTCCGCCTGGCCTGCCGCACCGCCCGGTTGCTGGGCCCGCTGCTCTGAAACAGGCCGCCAGGTTTCCGTGTGCCCATTTTCCATACGGGAATAATGTGAGAGTATTCCAGAACCACCGAGCCAGCACGCTGTAACGAAGCAGGACCATGACCACATTCAAGCCCCGCGAAACCCTGACCGAGCAGGTCGCCCGACACATCGAAAACCTCATTGCCTTTGGCCAGCTTCGCTCCGGCGAGCGCATCTATGAGGGCGCCATGGCAAAGCAGATGGACGTCAGCCATGGTTCGATTCGCGAAGGGTTATTGTTGCTGGAAAAGCGCCACCTGGTGCAGAACGTACCCCGCAAAGGCGCGTTCGTTACACCGCTGGATGAGTATTTTGTACGCAGCCTTTACGAGGTACTGCAACTATACCTGACCCACACCGGGCGCAAGCTGGTGCGACAGTGGGAGGCCGCCGACATGGACAGGCTTGAATCCCTGTACCAGCGCATGAAAGCCTGCCATGACAACAATGACCTGCTGGCGTTCCTGGAACTGGGCATTGAGTATACCCAGGCGTCGCTGGCCTATGCCGACAACTATTTCATCGTATCCGCCATCGAGGACCTGTGGCCGTCGGCAAAACGCTGTGCCTTTGTGGCCTTCCAGCGCGGTGGCAATCGCGTGCTTGAAGACAACCTGGCCCATGTGCGGGAATCCATCAGTGCCATCAAGGAACGCGACGAAGAGCGTCTGGCGAGGATTCTGGCAGGGTACGCCGAACAGCAGTGCCAACAGGTTCTGGAAGCTATCCAAAACGCCTCTGCCTCTGCGTAAACCCGCCGATGTTCAGTAGAACAGGCGGGTGAACGAAAAGCCGATGTTCAGGTAGGCGCTCCAATCGTCTTCATTGTTGTAGGCGGTTGCCACCTGAATGGGGCCAAGGAAGGTGTCAATGCCGGCAAACAGGCTCCCGGAACGCAGCAGGTTATTCCAGCGGGCGTCCCCCAGGGACGACCAGGCATTACCGGTTTCAAAACCCGCTCCGGCAAACCAGGGCATAAATGGCCCGCCAAATTCCTGCCTGACATAGACGCCGGCCAGGGCCGCATCCTCTCCCGAAACCTCACCCTGGCTGTAGGCCGACAGCCGATGGAAACCACCCAATAGCACCGAATTCTCAATGCCGGCCACGCCCCGGGTCACGGCGTTGGCGAACAGCAGCCCGGTCACACTGGCCTTGTTCCAGCTTGCAGTACCCAGGGCCATGACCCTTACCGAGTCGAAATCACGGTCGGACCCAAGGCCCGGGCGCTCGAACCGGCCGCGGATACCGGCAAAACCTCCGGACTCCGGGAGGAAGGTATCGTCCAGGGAGTCGTGTACCAGTTGCAGGTTGATATTGCCGCTCTGGATTGAACCGGAGGGCGCCACCGGCTCGCCAACCTGCTCGTCGACGGTTGCGTAGCCCCGTATGTATGCCAGGCGAACCTCTCCATTCGCTCCCAGTTCGGTACCCAACGCCAGATCAATCTGCCGGTTGGTAATATCCACTTCGGTGATACGTTCGCCCTCCCCGTCGAAAGCACTCAGGCTTTCCCGGGAATACTCACCGCCCAGGGTCAGGAACCGTTCAAAGCCATAGTCCAGAGGCTGGAACCATTCGGTTCGCACCCGCGGCTGGGTACCCAGTTGAAGCCCCGTTGTCCACTCACCACCCAGGGCGTTGAGGCCCGTCATCCGCAATGAGGTGGCAACATTGAAACGGGTGTCGCTCTCGAAATTGTCTTCATAGTTCAGGCCAAAGGACAGGTAATTTGGCCCCCAGCTTTTCTCGCGAACCCGGACGACCAGATCGGTGCCACCCGCGTCAGTCGGCACCAGGGAATAAGAGACGGTCTCGTAGTAGCCAAGACCGTAGATACGATTAAGGTCTTCTTCCAGCGCGGCCACGTCCAGGGGTTCTCCGGCCTGCTGTCGTATGCGCTGGCGCAGGAAATCGCCGGCCAAGCGGGAATCGTCATCGATTCGGATGCCAGTGATCACACCCGGGCTGAATGAGTGTTCCGTCAACCGGCTTCGAAACCGCTCCCAGTGATCATCACCGACACTCAGATGGCGTAGCTCACCGGCATGTTTGCGGGCCCCGCTGGCACCGAGCTCGAACAGCGCAGGCGCCTTATAGAAATCCGCCGAGGACAGGCCTTCCAGATCCGGCCGTATCAGGATGTCCTGATCGGTCAGCAGTTCCAACTGCTGTTCAGTGTTCTGCCGCGTCATCATGGTGGTGAGCTGCCCCACCACCGAGAATGCCTCGCGGATATCCTCCCGTTCCAACAGCGGATCGGTAATGTCCACCGCAATGACGATATCGGCCCCGAGGTCCCTGGCCACACTGACAGGCAGGTTGTTAGCCACGCCCCCATCCACCAGCAAGCGCCCATCCAGCGTGACTGGCGCGTAGACACCGGGAATACTCATGCTGGCACGAATGGCTTCAGACAGGTTGCCACTGCCAATAACAACTTCCTCGCCGGTTTCCAGGTCGGTGGCAACTGCCCGGAACGGGATGGCCAGTTTGTCAAAGTCCTCCACCAGGGAGGCGTCACGAGTGAGCTCGTTGAGGATAAACCCCAGGTTCTGGCCAGCAATTATGCCGCCTCCCAGGTGCAGACCGTCGGAGCGAACGCCAATACCGGGGGAGACAGGATAGCGCCAGTCCTGGCGCTTGCGCCTGACCGGCTTGTAGGCACGACCGGGGTCATCCTGAAAACTGGACACCCAGTCCATATCGATGAAACGCTCTTCGATCTCGTGGACGTCCATACCGGACGCATAGAGCGCTCCCACAGCCGATCCGGCACTGGTGCCCACCACGAAATCCACCGGCACCTGCAGTTCTTCCAGCACCCGCAGCACACCCACGTGAGCCATGCCCTTGGCACCGCCGCCACTGAGCACAAGTCCCACTTTCGGCCGCCCCACATCCGCCTGTGCCAGACTGGTCGAGAGCAGCACAATGACCAATCCCAGTAACCTCAATACCGACATTATCCTGCCTGCATGTCAGCGCTCATCCGCAGGGTCTTCGTCTGCCAGCGAGAGGTGGGAAACATCGGGCACCACCGGCGGTGGCACTTCACGCTTCACGCCCAGGTCACTGCCCGGGGGCGCCAGCGTCCAGTCGTCCAGGTGCTGGAACATGGGGGTTGGTGCCTCCCGATGCGCCTCCAGCGTGACACCAACCGGGTCGAGGGTCAGCCCCGAGCCGGCAAGAATGCTGTCAACCTTTTCGCCGGCCACCTGCAAACGATCACCGGGTTCCACGGCGACCGATGATCCCGGCTTGCCGGAGCTGACAGCAGGCTC
This sequence comes from Marinobacter iranensis, assembly GCF_029207565.1. GTDB lineage: Bacteria > Pseudomonadota > Gammaproteobacteria > Pseudomonadales > Oleiphilaceae > Marinobacter > Marinobacter iranensis. The sequence continues at coordinate 119,118 of NZ_JANCMW010000003.1, forward strand.
CGCGGAGCCCGGTTCCGCAGAAGGCAACGGTTTTTGCGCTGGCTGAGAACTGGCGGCGGGTTCCGGGCGGGGAGCGGAAGACGACGCCACGCCCTCCATGGGCTGTACATAGGCCACCATGCCGTGTTTTTGCAGAACCAAGCGGTATTTTTCCGCCTGCACCTCCTCAAGCTTATTGCGTATAACCACCGGCTGGCCGCTGAACATGCGGTCAATCTGCTCTACGGTTGCCTTGAACAGGGTCTTCGCGTTATTTCGGGCTGTTACCGGGTCGGTTCCGGGTGTGCATTCACCTTTAAAGACGAGTTGAAACATAGTCCTGCCTCTGCCTGCCTCTGCTTTTATTCATAGTAGTTGATCCTGGCGGGCTCAGGAAATCTGCAGTTGCCAGCCACCTTGATTGCAAAAATGCAAACAATTGAAAAATTCGTGCAAAAAATACGCAAAACCGTTCGGACTCTGCAATAATGATCAGTAACCAAACGTTACATATGTTTACAGAGCCTGACGGGCTGACCCCCCAGGAGTGCCTCCCATGACCATCAAACGCACCATCGGCGCTTTTGCCCTGCTACTTGCACTGGCATCACAACCGGTCATGGCCGGCAACCTGGACGTGCTGCTAAGCGGAATTTTCCCTGACAAACAAGCCACTTACATTGGCTATGAAAGCGTTGAGCGTGAAGACATTCCCGCCACGTCCGCCGTTGAACGCAAATACCTGATTGTGGATTTCCGGTTTCAATCCGAGCCGCCACAAGAGCAGCTCCAGGCCAATGTTCACAAGGTCTGTATGGCACTGCTGAAAGACCGCGAACTGATACGCTCTTTGTCTGACTCCGGTTACGACATGGTCGCTGTCGCCTTCGACCGTAACTCCCAGTTCGACTGTCTCTGATAATGCCCTTACTGGTCCCGACCCAGCAGCCGCGGAAACGCCTCCAGCGCGCTATTCACCGAGTCCAGGTTAAAGGCCTCAACATCCGTCAGTAATCTCTCGCCATAACGGGTCACCGACGGAGAGCGGAAACGCTTCCCCCACTCCAGCACGCGGATGGCAAAATCCTTCATCTGCTCCGGATCGCCGCTCTCCCTCACGGTTTCCCATTCATCACCGAAGTCCCTTGCCAGTTGTTCCCGCAGCCAGCCGCGCTCCTGCATACTGAGTGTCTGCGCCAGCAGGCGTTCTGATTCCTCTGGCGCTCCTTCCTCCTCCGCTTGGGCCCCGGTTGCTTCCACCCGCGGAAGCCGCACGGTAAATGTGGAGCCAGCCCCCGGCTCACTTTCAACCTTCAGTTCGCCGCCCATCATTCGCACCAGTTTGCGGCTGATCGCAAGACCGAGACCGGTGCCACCGTAGCGACGGGTGTTCTGTCCCTCCTGCTGTTCAAAGGCATCAAAAATCTGCTCCTGCTGGTCCGGAGGGATACCGATACCGGTATCCGATACCGTCACCACCAGTCGGTACCAGCAGCGACGATCGGCTTCATTTTCCCCTTCCCCAACCGATCCTTTTTCCGACGATTTCCTGGGCGTGGCGGTCGCGCGAACCGTTACGCCACCCTCGTGTGTAAACTTGATGGCATTACCGACGAGATTGAACAATACCTGCCGCAGCCGCGTCTCATCCAGCATCATCGCCGTTGGCATCTTCGAGTCAACGCTGACTTCCAGCGAGATTCCCTGTTCGGTCGCCCGCAGGTCGAATATATGGCGGACATCGCTGAGCAACCGCCGCACCGACACCGCCGAATAGTCCAGCCGCATTTTTCCCGCCTCGATGCGGGACAGGTCCAGGATGTCGTTGATCAGCATCAACAGACTGCGGCTGCCTGCCCGGATGGCGTCCAGGTAATTCCGCTGCTGGGGGTCCTTGACCGAGTTGCTGAGCAAATCGCTGTATCCGATCACCGCATTCATCGGGGTGCGGATTTCATGGGACATGTTGGCCAGGAACTCGCTTTTCGTCAGGCTGGCCGCCTCGGCTTCCCGCGCCAACCGCTCCGCCTCCAGTTTGGCCGCCCGCAGTTCATCTTCACTGCGCCGCAGAGCGTTTTCCGAGCGGATGCGCTCGTCCACTTCCCGCGAGAGTTTGCGGTTCCAGTACAGGAAAATCAGCACCACCACGAGGGCGATGAGCACAATACGGCGCACCACGGTGTAGTCCGTCTCCTGCTCGATATCCAGGTGGATCCAGCGGTTATAGATTGATTCCGTTTCAGACGCGTCGAGGCTGCCCAGAGCCTTGTTCAGGATGCGCTGCAACTCGGGCCGTTCCTTGCTGACAGCAAAACGCAGTTCATACTGGTAAGGGGTAATGCTGGTAATCCTGAGATTGGACAGCCCCAACCGGGCAACGGTGTAGCTCACCGCCGGAATATGGGTGACCATCACATCAAGGTCACCGTTGGACAGGGCCAACAGGCCTTCCTCGATGGAGGTCACCGGATAAAGATTAAGGTTGGGATGGTTGATCAACAGGTAATCATGCCCGGCCTGGCGATTGACCACCCCCACCTTTTCATCCCTCAGCTCCCGCAGTTCCCCGATAAAACGGCCGTCGTCGCGGATAGCCAGGGCGATGGGGACGGTGAGATACGCGCGGCTGAACAGGAACGACTCCTCCACTCGGGGGGTGCGGGAAAGCGCGGGCAATATATCCACTTCGCCCGAACGCAAAGCACTTTCCTCATCGGCACTGTTGTCCATGACCTCCCGGCTGAAGCGGATGTTCAACTGCTCCTCCAGGCGCGTTACAAGATCTGGAACAAGCCCGGTAAGCTGCCCGTCCTGGGTATACTCAAAAGGTGGCCAATCCGGACGAAAGGCAACACGCAGGTTGGGGTTGTTGTTGAGGAACGCGCGCTCTTCAGCAGACAGGGTAATGGCGGAAGGGTCCAATTCCGGCAGCTCGGTCTGCAACCAGGATTGCCGGATACTCCGGTGTTCACTGTGGTCAATGGACAGCACTGCCTGATTGAGCACCCGGTATGTCTGGTCATTGCCCTTGCTGACTTCCAGCACTACATCGACCGATTGCTGGCTCAGTAGCGAGGCCATTCCCACCCCGTTCACCATCGCCGACTGCAGATAGTCCGACACCACCGGGACCGGGCCTAGAAACGCATCGGCCTGTCCTGAGAGCACCATACCCACTGCTTCACTGACGCTCGGGACAGGCACGGGAGAAAAGCTGTCGACAGGATCAAGCAGGGCAAACTGGTTGGGGTCATTGGTGATCAGGGCGATCCGTGCATCCTCAAGGTCCGAGAGCTTACGGATGCCTGCATCGCCCGAACCGACAAAAATACCGTAGGTCAGACTCATCAATGGCGATGACACCATCACGTTGGAAGGCGGAGACCGGTGTGCCATCCGGGTTGTCAGGCGGGCGTCCAATGTGCCGTCCTGCAGCCACTGGTCAAGCTGCTCTTCGGAGCCGGAAACCGGTTCAACCGGCACACCAAGCTTATTCGACAGCCGGTTGAGGTAGTCAATAAATATGCCGGCCAACTCACCGTTACCGGTGTCAAACACCAGTGGCACCTGGGCACTGCGAACCCCCACGCGAAACGATTCCCGCTCTTCGAGCCAGCGCAAGTCGTCACTACCCAGAACCGGTGCCGGAGACGGCTGCGGCGGTTCGGCAACAGACATGCCGGGCGCCAGCAGGGAGGTGAACACCAACAGAAAATGAAAAACGGCCCTCACTGGATATCCTCACCGGTTCGGCTACAGTTCAGGGAACGATACCCGTAAATTCTTCTGATTGCATTCAGCGGGTTACCCGAATTAACGTGGCCAGACATACAACCTGTCATAACACCGGAGAGAGTCCGGGGAGAATTGTTACGATGGACACCAGCAAGCACACTTTCAGCGTTCTCTTTGAGCAACTCGGCATGCCGTCTGACCCCAGGAGTATCGAGGATTTCATCGCAAAACACTCGCCACTCCCTTCCGAAATTGCCCTGCAGGACGCCCCGTTCTGGTCGGAAAGCCAGTCACACTTCCTTGAAGAAGGACTGGAGGATGACTCTGACTGGGCGGAGATCATTGACGAGCTGGATGCATTGATGAGGCACTGAATCAGAGTGAAGCGATGCGCCCGCGCATACCATCCATAACGTTCTTTGCGGCGCTCCGTGACTGATGTTTCAACGGCTCTCCCTGTCTTGTTTACTACCCCGGCGGGCACGGGGATGACTTTGGTCATAGACCTTTGCCAGGTGCTGGAAATCCAGGTGAGTATAGACTTGGGTTGTGGCTATGTCCGCATGACCGAGCAATTCCTGTACCGCACGCAGGTCACCACTGGACTCCAGCATGTGACTGGCAAATGAGTGCCGCAGGAGGTGAGGGTGAAGCCGTTGATCCGCGCCCTTGACCATACCCCAGCGACTGAGGCGGGACTGGATGCTGCGTGTGCTTAGCCTGTCGCCGCGGCGACTCACAAAAAGAGCGTTTTGTCCTTCCGGTGCCATTGCACCACGGACCTCAAGCCACTGTGACAGCGCATCCAGCGCCTTGCGACCCACCGGCAGGATACGCTCCTTGCTGCCCTTACCCAGGACCCGGACCTCACCACCACGAAAATCCACAGACCCAAGATTCAAACCCGCCAGCTCCGACAACCGCAGGCCGGAGGAGTACATCAGTTCGAACATGCTCAGGTCGCGAACCTCCAACGGGTCGTCAGGGGTCGCGTCAAGCAGGTGGTTGAGTTGGTCCACATCCGCCACCCTGGGCAGACGCTTTCCTGCTTTTGGAGCACGGATATCAAGCGCCGGATTGTCAGTGGCGAGGTGTTCACGCAACAGGTATTCGTAGAAACGGCGGATGGCGGACAGGTGGCGGGCGATACTGCGACCGCCCAGCCCCTGCCGGCTGAGCAGGGCCACATAACGTCGCAGGTCATGGCTGGAAACCGACCGCCAATGAGGTGACGGCAGTTGTTCAACCCAGACGGCAAAGCGCTTCAGATCTTCACAGTAACTGGCACAGGTGCGCGGCGAGTGCCGTTTTTCCGAGGCCAGGTAGCGCAGAAAGGCCGTCAGGGGCTCCGCCAGACTGGCAGCCGGACCAGCCTCGCCACCAGTCACCGACATGCTCAGCGGGACTCCGCCACCACGTCGGTGACTGGCACCGTGGCCGCGTGTCTTTGCAGGATCGGAGGCAGCAGGCGGCTCAGCGTATCGCTGATGTAGGTCAGGAAGAGCGACCCCATGCTCTGGTCAAAATACCCGATCTCGCAACTGCCGACGGCAAAAACCCCGACCAGTTCGTTGGTGCGCAGCGGTACCAGCGCCACTGAAGCGATAGGCTCCTCCCGATCCGGGAACAGGAAGCTACGCTCGCTTTCCCGGAACTGGCCACAAACCGCACGATCACCTTCCAGCAGCCCCCCAAGGCGCGCTTTCGCCGCTTCCGGCGTCACCACATGCAGGGCTCCCTGGGCCGCAGCCGGCAATTCACTGTCGGTGAACAGGATGACCGAGGCCGCATCCAGGCCGAAATCGCCACGGATACTGTCATCAATCGCAGCGGCCATGTCATTCAGGTTGCGGGCCTCAATCACCTGCATCAGCAGGCGCTTGCTTTTCTCGAACAGACGGTCGTTATGGCGGGCAATAGACACCAGCTCCACCAGTTCGCGGCGCAGGGTGTCGCGCTGTTCGCGGAACAGGTGAACCTGGCGCTCCACCAGTGAAATTGCGCGACCACTGTCGTGGGGCAATGTCAGGCTGCGCAGGAGCTCGTCCTGTTCAACAAAGAAATCGGGGTTATTTCGCAGGTAGTCTGCGACGGATTCCCGGCTGAGCTCACCGACCTTCTTGTGGGCCGTTTGTTCTGTCATGCTGCTCTCCTGATGGTCAGGGCCTGGATGTGACTGGCTGGCGCTGGCGATGGTTCTTCCGGTTGGTTCCGGATTTTGCATCCCCCTGCCGTGCACTCTTGCGACGTCTCGGGGACGGGTCTCCCGGCAGGCGAAGCTGACCCTCGAAGACGCTGGCCGTAGGGCCTTCCATCATAACAGGGGACCCTTCCCCCTGCCATTCGATGACAAGGTGCCCGCCCTTGAGTTCGACCTCCACACGGCTGTCCAGCAGGCCACGAAGGCAACCGGCAACCACTGCCGCACAGGCTCCGCTGCCACAGGCCATGGTTTCACCGGAACCGCGTTCGAACACCCGCAGCCGCGCGTGGGTGCGGTCAATCACCTGCAGGAAACCGATATTGGCCCGCGCCGGAAACCGCGGATGGTTCTCAAGCCGGGGCCCAAGTTCGCCCACCGGTGCGGTGTCGACGTTATCAACCAACAGGACGCCGTGGGGATTTCCCATGGATACGGCACTGAGCTCCACCGTGTCACCCCCGACTTCCACGGTGTAAATATCCTTGCGCCGGTCGGCAGCAAAGGGAATGGCCGGCGGATTCAGCTCCGGCACGCCCATGTCCACGGTAACCATGCCAGCACGCCCTACCCTGAGCTCAATTACGCCCTTGGCGGTCTGTACCCGGATAACCTTCTTGTTCGTCAGGCGCTGGTCGCGGACAAAACGGGCAAAACAACGGGCGCCATTACCGCACTGCTCCACTTCCGAACCGTCACTGTTGAAAATCCGGTAGCGGAAATCCACATCCGGCAAGCCTGGCGGTTCAACCACCAGCAACTGGTCGAAGCCGATGCCGAAGTGTCGGTCGGCAAGCTCACGAATCGTGTCGGGACGCAGGCGGAACGGCTGGCTGATGGCGTCCACCACCATGAAATCGTTGCCCAGGCCATGCATCTTGGTGAAATTGAGCAATGGACCCTGTCCACGCCGGGACTGACTCATACCTTCATCCCCACTCATTCCGGCAAACAGCTTTCAGGGCCAAGCTGCTCTTCCAGGGTTTCCCGCCGGCGAACAACGTGCACCTGGTCACCATCCACCATCAGTTCCGGCGGGCGGTTACGTGTGTTGTAGTTGGAACTCATGACAAAACCATAGGCGCCAGCGGAGCGAACCGCCAGCAGATCACCTGCCTGGAGTCGCATTTTGCGATCCTTGCCCAGGAAATCACCGGTCTCACACACCGGCCCCACCAGATCCCAGGCTTTCTCCTCGCCGTCATTGCGGGGTGTCACCGGGATAATGGATTGCCACGCGCTGTAGAGAGCGGGACGGATCAGGTCGTTCATCGCCGCGTCGATAATGGCGAAATTGCGATGTTCTGTGCACTTGAGGAATTCAACCCGCGTCAGCAGGATACCGGCGTTTGCCGCGATGGAGCGGCCGGGCTCCATGATCAGTTCCAGTTCCCGGTCGCCCAGGCGTTCCGCCAGCGCGGTTACATAGTCTGACGGCTGCGGTGGCTGTTCCCGGTCGTAGGTGACTCCCAGGCCACCACCCATGTCCAGGTGGCGGATAACAATATTGTTCTGCGCCAGGGCATCGATCAGCGCCAGCACCCGGTCCAGCGCGTCCAGGAAGGGCGACACTGTGGTCAACTGGGAGCCGATATGGCAATCCACACCCTGTATGTCCAGATTGGGCATGGCGGCAGCACGCTGGTAAACCGCTGGCGCTTCGGCAATATCAATACCGAATTTGTTTTCTTTCAGGCCGGTGGAAATGTAGGGGTGAGTGCCCGCGTCCACATCGGGGTTCACCCGCAGGGAAACCGGAGCCTTCACACCCAGTTCGCCCGCCACTTCGTTGAGCCGGTCCAGTTCGGTGTCGGATTCGACGTTGAAACAGCGAACGCCCGCCTCCAGGGCGCGGCGCATTTCCCAGCGCTGCTTGCCAACGCCGGAAAAGACCGTTTTTGCAGGATCACCGCCGGCCCGAATCACCCGCTCGAGCTCCCCGGCAGAGACAATGTCGAAGCCGGCACCAAGACGCGCCAGCACATTCAGCACGGCAATATTGCTGTTGGCCTTGACGGCATAGCACACCAGGTGGGGACGGCCTGTCAGGGCATCGTCATAGGCCCGGTAATGGCGTTCAAGGGTGGCACGGGAATAGACATACGCGGGCGTACCAAAGCGCCCGGCGATGTCCGCGACCGCTACTTCCTCGGCGAACAATTCACCGTTACGGTAATTGAAGTGATCCATGGATGTCCTGAGTCTGTTATCGGGTCAGCCTGCCAGACCTAGCGGTCTTCAGCCTGCTCATTTCTGTCCTGCGCACGGGTGCTGGCCTGCTCGGAGGCTGCCTCGCTGTCGGCCGGAGCCTCACGGTAGAGCGGGCCTTTCTGGCCGCAACCGGCCAGGAACACGGCCGTCACCAGCAGGAGTGCGATTGTCTGCCCTGGCTTCATCGGTAGCTGCCCCTTGTGTCTGTATGGGCGCAGTATACCTGAGTTTGGCGGCGTCCGGCGAGATGCCACGGCCACCGATCCGGGGTGTTAAAGGTGCTGATTCAGCGAGCGTTCCAGTTCCGTGCGGTAATAGAGGTACTGGATAGTCTGGATATCCTGCTGGTAGACCTGTGGGTCCAGGTCGTGGGGCAGGTGAACATCGGTCAGGTAGACCGGATACGGCTCGCCACTGTGGCGGAGCGAGCGAATGTAGTGGGCCACCGCCGGGATCAGTTGGTCTCCGTACTCCTGGACGGTAAATTCCTGGTCACCGCAGAAAATATCGAAACGCACCCGGGAGTCGCCCTCCTGGATACCGATGGCCTGCACTTCCAACCCCGGCAGTGACGCATTGCTGTCCGCGTCCGGACGCCGTTCGGCACGCCACTGGCCATCGCGCAGCACCATTTCATAGCACTGCACACCGGAAATATCGGTAATCGCGTCAAGTTGGCGCAACTGCCTGCGTTCCGTCAGGTTTTCCAGGAATCGCAGTAACGGCACCAGCAGGAAGCGGCGATTGGCATAGCCTTGCTGCCAGCAGAACACCGACCCCAGCTCGTCCACCACCCACACCCGCGCGGTATCGCCGGTTACCCGGCAGAACACCTGGATGTTACCCGGCTCACTGGCATGGCACACGGTGCGCAGGGGCAGGTCGTCCAGCAGGGCGTACTGGTCAAACACCACCGGCAGATAGGACTCCTGGGGTTTTGCCAGGTAGGCCATCAACGCCTCGGTACTGTCGAAGGCCACGAACCCCGGTTCGGTACCGTTAAAACGCAGAAGGAAGAAGCGCCTGTCCATCTCTATCACATAGCGCAGGGGATGGGGGCCAACGCCGCCGGCGAAGAAATGGCGCATCACGTCGATGAACAGCTCGCGCACCCGACGGGCAATGGCGGCACCATGGCCGGTGTTATGGCTGTGGACCATAATCTCCGGCAACCGGTCGGGGGCCGCAGCCACCGAGGCCAGGATATTCTTCAGGCACTGGATCAGGGTATCGCCGGCGGCATAGTGCTGCAGGCTGACCTCGTGCCAACTGTTGAAGGTGACCTGGTCAATGGTGTTCACCAGGTTCTCCCGCCCGCCACTGAAACCCAGTGAGTCGTGTCGGGCGCTGAGTTTGTGCAGCCCGCGCTCGGTCAGAAAGGCTTGGGGGTCCACCCCGACATTTACAAACAACAGGTTACGCAACGGATGCACAGCCCTGGACAAGGCTTCCCGCCCGGCAGGTTCCACCGGGAACGGCAGAAACGAACCCAGCGCGTCCAGCATTTCCCTCAGCTCCGCCACCGAGGCAATACTGCTGCCGGCGCGGACGTTCAACCGGGTGGACCGGGTCAGCAGGCCATTGTAATAACTCCAGAGCATCAGCTCTGTGAGGTTGCCTGAGCGGCGGATAACCGGTTGCCAGAGGGCATCCGACGGGTCTTCGAGGTCACGGTAGAGCAGCCAGCCCTCGTAAGCCGCCGATCCGCCCTGTTCCGACTGGTGATGGAACGCCAGATTCTCCTCCGACAGCGACGGTGCCAGCCCGGGATTGATCTGCTCAATCTTGCCAGCCTTACGCTGGAAGGCGGCATAGAGTTTTCGCCCCAACAGATTCATGTCATTACCACTGATAGCAGCACGAGTACCATGATCCCGTGCCAGGCGCGACAACAAGCGGTAGCTGTGGGTTAATTCAGCCACCACAGCCCGTCGCAGGGTCACCACATCTTCTGCCCGCCAACGTATCCGGTTGTCCAGGTTTTTCAGCTCCGGGGCCGACCAGCCCCAGGAGTCGACCAGCGACTGCAACAGCCCGGTTCGCCAGCCAGACCCCGCCTGCGCCGAACGGGTCAGCGGCAACCCCGCCTTAAGGTAGAGGCTTTGGCGCACCAGCGCCAGGCGCTGGGGCGCGTCTTCTAGCAGCCAACGCTCAAGGCGCTGGTAAAGCAGTATATAAGGATCGAGCCGGTCAGGATCGGTTTCACCGGCGAAAATCTCGGCCTTGAAGACCCGGGATAGCAATGGCTCGTTACCACTGCGTGCATAACATTCAATCAGCAACAGCTTGAGGATGGATTTCCAGGGCGCGTCAATGCCCTTGTACAATTGCCAGACCCCGGCACCGAGAAACTCTTCCTGCGGGATGGACGACACCGGGCCGAAATCAATGTATTCATCGCCCCGGATGAAGCGGCAATCAATCAGTTGCCGCGCGCACTCGTCGTAGCGCTCTTCATCCTGCACCGGCACCAGCCACCAGAGCGGGTAGCAGCCACCGAGATGAATCCCCGTGCGATAGAATTCATCCAGCAGGAGGTAATGCTGCGAACTGCCGCAGTTCTCGCCGGTGACTTCCGCACGCTGACGCCCGGCGCGCCAGTCGGCGGCGGAAAACACGAACACGTGAAGTTCCACTCCCAGGGTCGCGGCCCAGGCCGACAGGCTCTGCGCCTTGCGCTCCAGGCAACGTATGCCTCGCTCCGGAAGATCCGGACGATGGCACAGCCAGATATCCAGGTCACTGGCCACCGAATGGCCGAGAGTTCCGGGACTTCCCATCAGGAACAAGGCTTCCAGGTCCGGCTTTCGCCGCCCCTCGTCCTTGAGCGAAAAGGTTCGTGCCAGGCGCCTGGCGGCGCTCAGCGTTGGCTCGGAAGGCCGGTAGTGGCTCAGGCCATAGGGACAGTCGCTGTCAAGATAACCAGGCAGGGCCGGGTGGTTCAGGTGAAACACCAGTGGCAACACGTCCAGGACTGCCTGCTGGCGATAGGTCAGAGCCGAATGGGCGCGCTCCCAGCGTTGCCGGTTGACAGCCATGAACCGATCCCGCAGCCGTCGCAGCGTTTTTCGGTCGATACCCTCGTCGAAATCCAGGGCAATGGGAGCGGTATGGGTGGTCACGGTGACTCCGCGGGAGAGGTTCTTTCCGATATCATTATCAGTATGATGGATGCATCGTGGCAAAACCGGCAAAAAAATAAAAGCGGGACTACTTTACAACATCCCGCCACGAACCTGGCTGAGGTTATTCCGTCGTGAAAGAATTCTTTATCCGTCGAGACCGCTCCGACGCGCCCCAGGGTGCTGAGCGACGCACCCTGATCCGTATCAACGACGAAGGCGTGATCCTGTTCGCCGATCATCACGCCGAGGCGGTACTGGGCTATGAGGCCAGCGAACTGGAAGGACGCAAGGTGCAGTGTATCCTGGCTACGCGCCAGGACGACCCCTTCGCGCCGGCCCACCGACATCGCATCGAAAACGGCGAATCGGTACTGATTACCTTTCGCCACAAGGAAGGATTTTTCTTTACCGCCGCTCTCAGCCTGCGCATGGATATCCGCGATTCCGACCAGGCTGCCAGCGCCTGTATCAGCCAGCGTGACCACTCCCCCATCGACCACCGCCTGATCCGTCTGGCGGAAACCTCCGCCGGCCTGGGCATCTGGGAACTGGATCTCAACAGCAATGAGCTGACCTGGACAGACGGCATGTATCACCTTCTGGAGTTGCGGCCCGGTAACGAAATCACGCCGGAACAGGCGCTTTTTTACTGCCAGTCCAGCCAGGGCCGGATTCGCGCCCTGTTCCGGCGCTGCATCCGCACCGGGCAACCCTTTTCCCTGACCCTGGACCTGCTGACCGCCCGCCAGAACATCCGCCAGGTAACACTGACCGGTCGCGCCCTGAAAGCCGGCGAACGGATACAACGCCTGGGTGGCACGCTGGTTGACCGCACCCATGAACGCAACCAGACCCTGGCCCGCCAACAGGCAGAACAGCTGTTGGCGGCCACCATTGATACCACCAGCGATCTGGTGGTTGCCGTTGACCGCCAGCTCAACCTGCTGCATTTCAATCGTGCCTTCAGTCGCCAGTTTGAGCTCACCTTCGGCCTGCACCCTAAACCCGACAGCAACCTGAGTGCGGTGTTACACGAGTTCCCCAACGAGCGGCGGCTTATGGAGCGACTCTGGAACCGCGCCTTCGAACGTGACAGTTTTGTGGTGGAAATGCCCCTGGCGCAGCAGCACAAGGAGCTTCCGCTGTACGAAATTCACTATCAGCGCCTGACGGATTCCCAGGGCGAGGTCATCGGGGCCGTTCACGTTGCCCGGGATATCAGCGACCGCCTGCTGAACTCGTCCAGCAGCGAATACCGAATTCAGCACGACCCGGTCACCGGTCTGATGAATCGCAAAGCCTTCCTGGCCAGGTTTCAGAAAACACTGGAACAAAACCCCCGACGGGAAAGCACCGACAGCCTGCTCTATCTGGACCTGGACGGGTTTGAGCACTTCAACGACATTGCCGGCAGCGGTATCTGCGACCGCTACCTGCGTGAACTTGCCGGCAACCTGGGCGTCAAGGTGCGGCAGCGGGATGGGCTTGCGCGCCTGGCTGGCGATACTTTCGCTCTGCTAATCGAGAACTGCCCCGAAGCCAGGGCCCGCAAGATTACCGACAGCATTCTGGAGCTGATTGGCGGCTTTGTTTTCCACTGGCAGGACAAGCAATTACAGACAACCGCCAGCGGCGGCCTGCTGTTCCTGGATGAACACGCACCAACCGACCCGGAGCAGTTGCTGACCCAGGCCGCCGATTTGTGCCATACCGCGAAAACCTCCGGCCGCAACCGGATTCACGCTGCCCGGGCCATGTCCCTGTCGCTGGATGAAAGCACCACCAACGACGTCCTGGAGCAGATTCGCCAGGCCCTCGACAGCGGCCATCTGAAGCTCGAGTACCAGTCGCTACGGCCGGTGGCCAGTGTTACCTGGGGCGACCATATCGAAATCCTGACCCGGATTCCCGGCGAGACCCCGGACAGCCCGCCGCTGACACCCAGCGAGTTCCTGCCAGTGGCCGAGCGGTTCGATCTCGCCAAACGCCTGGACCGTCAGGTTATTCGCCAGACCCTGGCCTGGCTGGCGCAGCATCGACTGCTGGAGCCGCGCCTCAAGTACTGCGGTTTTAACCTGTCCCTGGCCAGTGTACTGGACGACACCTTCGCCGATTTTATGGAAACCGCCCTGAAAGGCTCACCCTTTGCCCCGGAGTGTTTCTGCCTGGAAATCCGGGAATCCCATGCCACCCAGTATCCGGACGACGTGGCGGTACTCTGCGACACCCTTCACCGGGTTGGCTGCCGGGTGGCACTGGATGGCGCGGGAGCGTCAGTGGAGAGCTACAGCCTGGCGGCGCGATTGCCGGTGGATATTATCAAGCTGGACCACAAAATCATGCAGCACCTGAACGATGATCCGGTGCAACAGGTGATGGTAGAGGCGCTGCACAAGATTGCGGAAGCCTCGGGCAAGGTAACCGTCGCCACATTCATCGAAAACGACGACACCCTCCGCAAGGTGCGTACACTGGGCATCCATTACGGTCAGGGCTTCCGACTCTACCGGCCTCGCCCCCTGGAGGAGCTGAGACCGGCGGAAGTCGCCCTGACCACCGGGAAGATTGGCGGCTAGAACGCCTTCCTGGCCCGGGCCACGGCGGCGCGAACCTGGGCCGGCGCGGTGCCACCCAGATGATCCCGGGCCTGCACCGACCCTTCCAGGGTGAGTACATCGAACACATCCTCGCCGATCACATCGGAGAAGCGCGTCAGCTCGTCCGTGGTCATCTCCGACAGGTCACGGCCCTCGGCAACGCCGAAGGCCACGGCCTTGCCCACGATCTCGTGGGCATCACGGAAGGCCACGCCCTTCTTGACCAGGTAGTCCGCCAGATCGGTTGCAGTTGAGAAACCGCGCTTGGCCGCCACCCGCATATTGTCCGCCTTGGCTTCAATGGCCGGAATCATGTCGGCGTAAGCCTTGAGGCAGCCCTTGACGGTGTCCACGGTATCAAACAGGGGCTCCTTGTCTTCCTGGTTGTCCTTGTTGTACGCCAGCGGCTGGCTTTTCATCAGGGTCAGCAGGCTGATCAGGTGGCCATTCACCCGGCCGGTCTTGCCCCGCACCAGCTCCGGCACATCCGGATTCTTCTTCTGGGGCATGATGGACGAACCGGTGCAGAAGCGGTCCGGCAGGTCGATGAAATCAAACTGGGCGGAGGTCCACAGCACCAGCTCTTCGCTGAACCTGGACAGGTGGGTCATCAGCAGGGCCGCGAAGCTGCAGAACTCGATGGCAAAGTCCCGGTCGCTGACAGAGTCCAGGGAGTTCTCACTGGGCCGGTCAAAGCCCAGCAGTTTTGCGGTGATACTGCGATCAATGGGGTAGGTTGTGCCAGCCAGTGCAGCGGCGCCCAGGGGCATCACATTGACCCGCTTGCGGCAGTCCTGCAGGCGCTCGGCATCCCGCACCAGCATCTCGTACCACGCCAGCAGGTGATGGCCAAACGTAACCGGCTGGGCGGTCTGCAGGTGGGTAAACCCCGGCATGATGGTCTCCGCTTCACGCTCGGCCAGGTCCAGCAGGCCGGCCTGCAGGCGCCGGAGCTCTTCGGCGATCACGTCGATTTCATCACGCAGGTAAAGGCGGATATCCGTGGCCACCTGGTCATTACGGCTGCGGCCGGTGTGCAGCTTCTTGCCGGTGATGCCAATGCGGTCCGTCAACCGTGCCTCAATGTTCATGTGCACATCTTCCAGGCTGACCGACCACTGGAACGTGCCGGCCTCGATGTCGGCCTTGACGGCTTTCAGGCCTTCGATGATGGTGTCACGCTCTTCATTGGTAAGCACGCCTACTTCCGCCAGCATGGTGGCGTGGGCAATGGAGCCGGTAATATCGTGATGGTACAGGCGCTGGTCAAAGCCCACGGAAGCGGTGAAACGCTCCACAAAGGCATCGGTGGGTTCGGTAAAACGACCGCCCCAGGGTTTCTCGGCGCTCTTGTTCTGATCCGTCATGGTCTATCTTTCCTGCTGACAGCCCGGCATCATTCTGCGGGAATGGGTAAATGGAATGTCGCGGGATTATAGCATTCTGAAGCGCACAGTTGCCCTTCTCTGATTCAGGAAAAGCGTCAATGGCAGCAAGACACAACAGGGAACGCACGGCCAGGGAAACCACCGTGAGCGACACCGATTTCTATGTACCGGACCTTTGCCGGGTGCGCGCCGTGTTCATGCTGGTGGTCACCAGCGAGCTGATGGTGCTGGTTCTGTCGATTGTCCAGGCACAAAGCCACTGGATTGACTGGAACTACTTCGGCCTGCTGTCACTGTTCGTGCAATGGACCGTCCTCACCAGTGCCGCCCTGATCTGCCTGTTACGGCGCTGGCTGTCGACCCTGACCATTCCCCGGGCCACCGCTGTGATCGTTGCCATCGTGCTGCTGGACGTGCTGGCTTTCAGCCTGTTCGCAGACAGCGTGATTCATCCCCGGCCGGGCGTTGAGGCCTGGCAGGGTGTGGCCAAGAAACTGTTGCTGGCGCTACTGATCACGCTGATGGTGTTGCGTTACTTTTACCTGCAATTCCAGTGGCAGCAGCAACGGGAATCGGAGATGCAGGCACGCCTGACGGCCCTCCAGGCGCGAATCCACCCGCATTTCCTGTTCAACAGCATGAACACCATCGCCAGCCTGATCACCATAAACCCGGAGCGGGCAGAGGATGCAGTGCTCGACCTGTCCGAACTGTTCCGTGCCAGCCTGCGGACCGGTGACCGCCTGATTCCCCTGTCGGCGGAACTGGACCTGTGCCGGCGCTACCTGGCCATCGAAAAACTGCGCCTGGAAGACCGGCTGACCCTGGACTGGCAAATCGAGGAGGGCCTGGACCAACAAGCCATACCGCCGCTGACCCTGCAACCACTGGTGGAGAATGCCATCTATCACGGCATACAGCCCCGCCCGAACGGGGGCACCGTGAAAATCGAGGCCTATCGCAAGGGGCCATCGGTTTACCTGATGGTGCAAAACCCACGTCCGGCCCCGGACCACGGCGGCCACAACGGCAACCGCATGGCATTGGCCAACATTCAATCGCGCCTGCATGCCCTGTTCGGAGAGCCTGCAGTGCTGAAACACAGCCACCAGAATGATATATATACCGTCACGCTCCGGCTGCCCTGGCAGACGGCAAGTGGCAATGGTAAACCCGCAACAAGGAGTGAGTAGGCACCCATGGCCGACCCAAACCGCCGCAGTGTACTGGTTGTCGATGACGAACCGCTGGCCCGGGAACGGATACGCCGGCTGGTGGAGGCACTGCCAGGGTACACAGCGTGTGGCGAAGCCGGCGACGGCGAGGAGGCGCTGACAAAGATCGCACAACTGAGCCCGGATATTCTGCTGCTCGACATCCGCATGCCCGGCACGGACGGCATGGAAGCGGCCCAACGGATCGCAAGGCTGGAAGCGCCTCCCGCTGTCATCTTCTGTACCGCGTATGACCATTACGCCATCCAGGCGTTCGACGTACACGCGGTGGCCTACCTGCTCAAACCGGTTCGCAGGGAGGCACTGGCTGACGCCCTGAAGCGTGCCGGCCGCGTCAACCGGGTGCAACTGCAGGCGTTGGCGGAAAAGGCGTCGGGCCCGGACGAACAGATCGCCATCCGCACCCACCGCGGCACTGAACTGATCGACATCCGGGGAATCCTGTACTGCGAGGCCGACCAGAAATACGTCACCATCCACCATGTCCGTGGCGAGACGGTCACCGATTACACCCTGAAAGAACTGGAAGGCACGTATCCACAGCACTTGCTGAGGGTCCACCGGCACACATTGGTGGGCGTGCGGTTTATCCGGGCCCTGCTGAGACGCCGTGACGGCCAGAATCTGATCGACCTGACGGACCATTACGGCCAGTTGCCGGTGAGCCGAAGGCACGCCGCCTCTGTGCGGCAATGGCTGAGGGAGCATTGCCCCGGGTAGCCCGCCCGTCAGGGCTGGAGGCGCGACATTCGGCTCCACAATTGGCCACACAAAGAGTACCCTTGGCATACCATTTTTCAGATCCGGCAACGAGTATCATGTCAAAACGAACCCTTCGTATTGCAACCCGCAGCAGTGCATTGGCGCTGTGGCAGGCGGAATTTATCAAGTCCGAACTGGAACGGCTCCACGACAACGTGGAGGTTGAACTGGTCAAGATCAAAACCCAGGGTGACAAGATCCTCGATGTACCGCTGGCCAAAATCGGTGGCAAGGGTCTGTTCGTCAAGGAACTGGAAGAGGCCATGCTGGCGGGCAGCGCCGACCTGGCCGTGCACTCCATGAAGGACGTTCCCATGGAATTCCCGGAAGGGCTGGGGCTGGTCGCCATCTGTGAGCGGGAAGACCCCACCGATGCTTTCGTCAGCAATGACTACGATAACGTGGATGCCCTGCCCCACGGCGCCGTTGTCGGCACTGCCAGCCTGCGCCGGGAAGCCCAACTCCGTGCCTACCGGCCCGACCTGGAGATCCGCACCCTGCGCGGCAACGTCAACACTCGCCTGGCCAAGCTGGACGCCGGCGATTACCAGGCCATCGTGCTGGCCAGTTCCGGGCTGAAACGCCTCGGCTTCCATGACCGTATCCGCTATTGTCTGCCAGACAGCATCTCCCTGCCCGCCGTAGGCCAGGGTGCACTGGGCATCGAGTGTCGGCTGGATGACGCCGAACTGATCGCGATGCTCGAACCCCTGGACCATCCCGACAGCTCGGACCGTGTTAAGGCGGAACGGGCCCTGAACCGCCGCCTGCAGGGTGGCTGCCAGGTACCTATCGCCGCCTATGCGCTGTTGGAAGACGACGACACAATCTGGCTGCGAGGCCTGGTCGGTGCCGTGGACGGCACACAAGTGTTCCGGGTGGAGGGCCGCGCACCCCGCAGCGAGGGGGAACGCCTTGGCCGCGAATTGGCGGAAGACCTGCTCGCATTGGGTGCAGACAAGGTGCTGGCTGAAATCTATGGCCATACCCCGACCTGATTCACTGCCCCTTGAGGGCCGGCGAATCCTGGTCTGCCGGCCACAACCGGAGGCCGACCGGCTTGCCGCGAGTTTCCGTGATGCCGGCGCCGATGCCCGGGCAATGCCCCTCGTTGCCCGGGAACCGCTACCGGAAGACCCCGCCACCCGCACCCAAATCCTGAACCTGGATGAGTTCAGCCATGTGATTGCCGTCAGCCCCTATGCCGCCGGCCTACTGCTGGAGTGGTTGGACGACTGGTGGCCACAAACGCCCACGGGGATCAACTGGTACGGTGTCGGTGCCGGAACCGCTGCGGTAATGAGCGACTACGGCCTGAATCCGCGTCAGCCAGACGCCGGCCATACCAGCGAGGATTTGCTACAGTTGCCGGAGCTGACCACACTGGACCATGCAAAGGTTCTGCTGGTACGGGGCCAGGAAGGTCGTGAGCTGATTCCGCAAACCCTGGAAAAACGGGGCGCGCGCGTCACCGTGTTGCCACTTTATCGCCGCTACTGTCCCGACTATGATGAAGCAACGCGGAATGCGATGCTGAATGACTTTTCTCCCGAGGCCATCGTCACACTGTCGGGAGAAACATTGAACAATCTCATCGCACTCAGTGAAAATACCGGCCATAATCTCGAAAATACTTTACTGGTTGTCCCCGTTGAGCGGATTGCCGAACAAGCACGTCTGGCCGGCCTTCGGCGAACGTGTATACCAGGAAGCCTTGCCGATAGCTCGATTGTGGCTGCAGTTGCCGAACAACTTGCCAGCCTGGACGGAGGCTCCGGAAACACCAAGTAAGGATGCCCGTGACAGAATCAAAAGCACTACTGCCTGCCCCGATTGACAAGCATCAGCCAACACGGCAAAGACTGTGGCCCCTCTGGATCATTACCCTGCTGGCACTTGCCCTGGCGGTGGCCCTTGCCCTCTGGAGCTGGCAGCAGTGGAATAACTACCAGTCACTGCAGCAATCCATCGCCAGCCTGGAAAGCGACACCGAACAGCTGGACCGCATGTACGGCCAGACCGGCAGCGAACAGGGCCAGCGCCTGCAGGCCCTGGAAGACAAACTTGCGGACCAGCGCGAACTCATCGCCACCCAACAGCGCCAGATCGACCACAACGCCCGTGAGTTACTGGAAGCCGGCAACCGCACACGTACCGACTGGCTGCTTGCCGAGGCGGAATACCTGCTCCGGGTCGGCAACCAGCGCCTGATGATTGAAAAGGATATCCGTGGCGCCCTGGCGGCGCTCGAATCCGCTGACGAGGTTCTGGCGGAGTCCGACGACATCGGCGTCTACCCGGTGCGCCAGCAACTGGCGAAAGAAATTCTTGCCCTCAAGGGTCTTGCCGACGTTGACCGCACCGGCCTCTACCTGAAGCTGGAGGCTGCTATCGACAGCATTCACCAGTTGACTGACAATGCCCTGGTCCACGATCGTGCCCCGGGATTTGTCAGCAACAACGAGAGTGACAGCCCGGAAAGCAACGCCTCCGAGCCCGGGTTGATTGCCGAGGGTTGGCATAAGGTCAAGCAAACTCTGTCACAAGTGGTCGTGGTCCGCAGGTTGGACGAACCGGTCAAACCCCTGCTGTCCCCGGAACAAAGCGCCTACGCCCGGCTCAACCTCCAGTTGATGCTGGAAGAGGCGGAACTGGCGGTACTCCGCGGCCACCAGGAGCTTTATTCCCGCGCGCTCGCCAAGGCCAGCAACGCCATCAACAACTGGTACGACAGCAGCAACGCCCGCATCATTGCTTTGTCCAAGACCCTGGATGAACTGGCGGAAAAGAACGTGGACCCGGAACTGCCGGATATCAGCCGTTCGCTGGAACTGCTCAAAGCCCGCCTGGCGGGACGGCTGGACAACGGCGAAGGAGACACTCCGGAAAACAGCAACGATGGTGAGCAGGGAGATGCCTCATGATCCGCATTTTGCTGATCATCCTGATTGCCCTGTTGCTGGGTACCGGTCTTGCCCTGGGGCTGCAGTACGACCTCGGCTATATTCGCATCAGCCTGGGCAATTACCTGATCGAGACCAATTTCTGGATTGGCCTGGCGTTGCTGGTACTGCTGGTTGTGGCGTCTGTTCTGGCCATCAACCTGTTTCGTCGCCTGCGCCACGGCACCGGCATGGTCGCCGGCTGGCTGGCCCGCAGCAATGAGCGCCGGGCACGCCGCCGTACCACCCAGGGATTGCTGGCCCTGGCGGAGGGCAACTGGCCCCGGGCACGCAAACTGCTTACCTCGTCGGCAGAGCACGCCGACACTCCTCTGATCAACTATCTGGCCGCAGCCCAGGCATCGTTCGAGTCCGGCGATCATGAAGCCGTTGACGAACTGCTGCGCAAGGCCTTTGAGAGTACACCCGGCTCCGACATGGCCGTGGGTATCACCCAGGCCCAACTGCAACTGGCCGGCAATCGCCTTGAGCAGGCCCTGGCCACACTGGTCAGGCTGCGCAAGCAGGCACCCCATCACCCGTTTGTGCTCAAACTGCTGAAAAACACCTACGTACGCCTGGAAGACTGGCGAGAACTCTCCCGCCTGTTGCCGGAGATCCGCAAGCGCAACCTGATGGAAAGCGAGGAACTGGGCAACCTGGAGCGACTGGTGTGGCACAACCTGCTGCAACGTGCCGCCGAGGAGTGCCGCCGCCAGTCAGGCGAACCTTCCGCTTCCCTTGAGCCGCTGACCAAGCTTTGGGACGAGTTGCCAGGGTTCCTTCGCCGTGACGAGCACACCATTCGCGAGTACGCCCGGCTGCTCGCCGATCTGGGCGATGAAGCACAGGCTGAAACCCTCTTGCGGAAAGTGCTGCGCAATCACTGGGGTGACGAACTGGTCAATCTGTATGGCCGCGTGAAGGGCCTGAAGCCGGATGAGCAGTTACTGGTGGCCGAACAGTGGCTGAAGGACCGCCCCAATAATGCAGAGCTGTTACTGGCACTCGGCCGCCTGAGCCTGCGCAACGAACTCTGGGGCAAGGCCCGGGAGTATTTCGAAACCAGCCTTCGGTTGCGCCGCAGCCGCGAAACCATGGCGGAGTTGAGTCGCCTGAATGCCCATATGGGGGAAGGTGAAAACAGCGTTAAGTTGTTGATGCAGGGGCTGGTCAAGGACAGTGGGTTGCCGGATTTGCCGATGCCGAAGGCCTGAAAGATCGGTGATTGGCTTTGTAGCCTGCCAGTTGGGTGGCTGGGCCTGGGTGGGGTACCTTTTCTTCTGGGAAAAGAACTCGCTTTGCTCGGACACCTTTTCCCTGCCAGAAAAGGTACCCCACCCAGGCCTGATCTGACGCTGGTGGTTTATCTGGTTGCTGGACGCCTGATTGTCGGATTACGGCTTTGCCTAATCCGACCTACATGGAGTTTGGGACATGGTGCGCGTAGGTCGGATTAGCGAAGCGTAATCCGACCGTGCCGGGCATCACCCCCTCGGCGCGTATTCCAGCACATCGGAGAAAAACGCCGCCTGCGGCAACCCGGCCTCTACCAATGCATCCATCAACGTATACACCATCGTCGGCGAGCCACTGGCGTGGACTTCCACGTTATTCCAGTTCATTCCTGAAGCCAGGACCGCTCGCACCAACTGATCGTGGTGTCCACTCCATTCGTTATCTTCGTCATCCCCTACCACGGGCAGAAATGTGAACGGTGGCCACTCTTCCTGCCACTTCTGAGCCAGGGATCGCAGGTACATATCTTCGTGGCGGCGAACACCCCAGTAAAACTTCACCGGCTTGTTATAAGAGGTTTCCCGCAGGTAATCCACCAGACTCTTCATCTGCGCAAAACCGGTTCCGGCGGCGACCAGCAACAAAGGTTTTTCTGGCGCTGATGCCAGGCAGGCGCGGCCGTGGGGCAGCTCAACGGTGACTTCCCCGCCGGAAGTAAGTGCGTCGATGACTTTCTGGGCTGAGACCCACTCCGGGGTGGCCTGGATGTGCAGTTCTATCAACTCATCCGAGGGGCTGCTGGCAATGGAGAAGTAACACGGATCCGTGCCCGGCAGGTTCACCGACAGGTACTGGCCGGCGTGGAAGGACAGTTCCCGGCGACGGGGCAGTTGCAGTTCCACACAGTATACATCATGGCTGATGGAACGGACGTCCACCACCTTCGCCAGGAACTTGCGGGGCTGATTGTCTCCGGCTGCCATAACGGCGTTTATCTCCAGTTCTAGGTCACTGAACGCGTGGGTGCGGCACATCATCAGCCGCCCAGTGACCGGAATTGTATGTTGATTGCGAGTGTTCAGGGCGTCGCCACTGGCCAGGCGAGCCTCACAAAGCTCGCACACTCCGTTGCGACATGCGGCAGGGACCGCAATACCTGCCCGCCCGGCGGCCGACAGAAGCGTCTCATCGGCTGTTGCGGTAAATGACAATGCAGCCGGCGAGAGAAGGACACGGAACACGTCTGTGGCCATATCAATCGGGGCGGTCGGGCGAAACTTCAATCCCCAGGCTGTCCCAAATGTCATCAACGCGCCTTTTTACGTCATCGGACATGGTAATGGGAGTGCCCCACTCCCGGTCGGTCTCTCCCGGCCACTTGCTGGTGGCATCCATGCCCATCTTCGACCCCAGCCCGGACACTGGCGAAGCAAAATCCAGGTAGTCGATGGGCGTGTTCTCCACCAGCACGGTGTCCCGGGCAGGATCCATGCGGGTGGTCATGGCCCAGATCACGTCTTTCCAATCCCGCGCGTTCACGTCATCGTCGGTGACAATAACAAACTTGGTGTACATGAACTGTCGCAGAAACGACCATACACCCATCATCACCCGCTTGGCATGGCCGGGGTACTGTTTCTTCATGGTCACCACTGCAAGGCGGTAGGAACAGCCTTCGGGCGGCAGGTAGAAGTCCACGATTTCGGGGAACTGTTTCTGCAGGATGGGGATGAATACTTCGTTCAACGCCACACCCAGGATCGCCGGCTCATCGGGCGGGCGGCCTGTGTAGGTGCTGTGGTAGATCGGATCCTTGCGATGGGTCATCCGCTCCACGGTGAACACCGGAAACTGATCCACTTCGTTGTAGTAACCGGTGTGATCCCCGAACGGCCCTTCGGGCGCCATATCGTCCGGGTAGATAAAGCCTTCCAGCACGATCTCGGCACTGGCCGGAACCTGCAGGTCGCTGAGGCCACACTGCACCAGCTCGGTCCGACCACCCCGCAGCAGGCCGGCAAAGGCATACTCGGAAAGGCTGTCCGGCACCGGCGTCACCGCCCCCAGAATCGTCGCCGGATCGGCCCCCAGGGCCACCGCTACCGGATAGGGCTTGCCGGGGTTGGCCTTCTGGAACTCCTGGAAATCGAGCGCGCCACCGCGATGGCTGAGCCAGCGCATGATCAACCGGTTACGGCCGATTACCTGCTGCCGGTAGATGCCCAGATTCTGGCGCTCCTTGTTCGGCCCGCGGGTAATCACCAGCGGCCAGGTCACCAACGGCCCGGCGTCCCCCGGCCAGCAGTGCTGTACCGGTATTTGGTAAAGGTCTACCTTGTCCTTTTCGATCACCACGTCCTGGCAGGGCGCGGAGCGAAGCACCTTGGGGCTCATGCGCATCACCTGCCGGAAAAGGGGCAGTTTTTCGATGGCGTCTTTAAAGCCTTTGGGGGGATCGGGCTCTTTCAGGAAGGCGAGCAGTTTTCCGATTTCCCGCAGTGCGGTCACACTGTCCTGCCCCATGCCCATGGCCACGCGCTTTGGCGTGCCAAACAGGTTGGCCAGTACGGGCATGTCGTAACCTTTGGGGTTCTCGAACAACAACGCGGGGCCACCTGCCCGCAGGGTGCGGTCGCAGATTTCGGTCATTTCCAGGTGGGGGTCGACTTCCACTGAAATACGCTTCAGCTCTCCCAGCTTTTCAAGCTGGCCTATGAAGTCTCTCAGGTCGTTGTATTTCATCGGCTGCTCCGGTTGATTCCGGCATTGTACGCGAATTCTTTGGTTTTGGTTCGGCTCTGGTTTTGGCTTGGATTTTTGCCTGGGTGCGGGAACAGGCTGGGGGACGCTGGTCCCAGACACGCCGTTAATACGTCCATGTAGGCTCCCATTTGCCATCCATGGCAAATGAGGGTCTGGGACCAGCGTCCCCCAGCCTGTTCACGAATCACGAGATAACCACTCGCAAAAGACGACAGAATCGAAAGCACAATGAAGTAGTGAGTACGCGCGCGCAAAAGTCCGATCAGCAATGCCGGGGATCTTCTCCCCGGACCGTGCATTGCCAAGGATGGCAATGCCGAGCCCCCATGGATGGGTTCACGGCGTGTCCGGGGAGAAGATCCCCGGCATTGCAAGCCCCCCAAGTCAGTGCGCAAAGAGGGCTCAGACCAAAACCTAGCGGCGTTTCATCGACTGGAAGAACTCGTCGTTGGTCTTGGTTTCACGCAGCTTGTCGAGCAGGAACTCGATGGCGCCGGTGTCGTCGTCCATGGAGTGCAGCAGCTTACGCAGAATCCAGATACGCTGGATATCCGCCTCGCTCATCAGCAGGTCCTCGCGGCGGGTACCGGAACGGCGGATGTTCATCGCCGGGTAAACGCGACGCTCGGCAATCTTGCGATCCAGGTGCACCTCCATGTTGCCGGTGCCCTTGAACTCCTCGTAGATAACCTCGTCCATCTTGGAACCGGTATCCACAAGCGCCGTTGCAAGGATGGTCAGGCTTCCGCCCTCCTCCACGTTACGGGCGGCACCGAAGAAACGCTTTGGCTTCTCAAGGGCGTGGGCATCCACACCACCGGTCAGAACCTTGCCGGAGGAAGGGATCACGGTGTTGTAGGCACGGGCCAGACGGGTGATGGAGTCCAGCAGGATCACCACATCCTTCTTGTGCTCAACCAGGCGCTTGGCCTTCTCGATGACCATCTCCGCCACCTGCACGTGACGGGCCGGTGGCTCGTCGAAGGTGGAGGCGATTACTTCACCACGCACGGTACGCTGCATCTCGGTCACTTCTTCCGGACGCTCGTCAATCAGCAGCACCATCACATGGCACTCCGGACTGTTGCGGGTGATGGATTGGGCGATGCCCTGCATCAGCAGCGTTTTACCGGCCTTGGGTGGGGAGACGATCAGGCCGCGCTGGCCTTTGCCGATGGGGGCGATCAGGTCGAGTACACGTGAGGACAGGTCCTCGGTACTGCCGTTGCCCGCCTCGAGCATCAGACGCTCGTCCGGGAACAGCGGTGTCAGGTTCTCGAACAGGATCTTGTTACGGGCGTTGTCCGGTTTGTCGAAGTTAATCTCGTTAACTTTCAACAGGGCAAAGTAGCGCTCGCCATCCTTCGGCGGGCGGATCTTGCCGGCAACGGTATCGCCAGTCCGCAGGTTGAAACGGCGGATCTGGCTGGGTGAAACGTAGATGTCGTCCGGGCCGGCCAGGTAGGAAGCGTCGGCGGATCGCAGAAAGCCGAAACCGTCCTGCAGAATTTCCAGTACGCCATCACCGTAAATGTCTTCGCCGCTTTTTGCATGCTTCTTCAGGATTGTGAAGATGACATCCTGTTTGCGCGAACGGGCAAGGTTGTCGAGGCCCATCTCTTGCGCAATATCGAGCAATTCGGGCACGGATTTCTGCTTGAGTTCAGTAAGATTCATAGGTTGTTAGATTGTCAGGAATGGAAGTAAACGAACATTGGAATGACAGGGACGCCCCTGAACGGATTGATCGGATATGCGTTGATCTTGGTGCTGGCCAGATGGAGCAACCGGTGTAGATGGAGTCCGGAAAAGTACTGAAGCCAGAGACAGGAAGAACAACCGTTCGCCGGGCAAGAGGGATCATCAGCCACCTTGCGTACCAATGTCAAGTGATGTTGCGCACTTTTGCACCGATTTCCGGTTTTTCAGCCATATCGGTCCATCCCGGCACCGGATCACCTCCCTCTGATGGGTTACTCCCCTTCCATTCAGCATTCCCAATGAGGATACTGTCAGACAGACCTTAAAGACTTCGGAGAGCACCCATGAGCAGCGACACCACCGTCGAACTGGAACCCTTGAACATCGCTTTGCTAACGGTGTCTGACAGCCGTGGTGAAGCGGAAGACTCGTCGGGGCGGTTCCTGGAAAACAGCATCGTTGAAGCAGGCCATCGGCTGGTTGCCCGACGCATCCTGCCGGACGATGTCTATCTCATACGCGCGCTGATGTCAGGCTGGATTGCAGACCCGGAGATCAACGTGGCACTCATCACTGGCGGCACCGGCTTCCATGAGCGCGACAGCACACCGGAAGCCGTCGCCCCGTTGCTGGACAAGGCCATCGATGGCTTCGGTGAGGAGTTCCGCCGGCTTTCCGCCAGCGAGATTGGCTCCTCCACGATTCAGTCCCGTGCCTTTGGAGGGTTGGCCAATCACACGGTGGTTTTCTGCCTGCCCGGTTCCACAAGTGCGTGCCGCACGGGCTGGAACGGCATTCTGGTCAGCCAACTGGACAGCCGCCACGGCCCCTGCAACTTCTCGGCCCTGGCCCTGGGCAAGCCGGACAAGCCTCTTAACCGGATCAATCAGGTCATTGGCGAGCGTTCGGAGCGATAATCCATGGCAAGTTCTGAGCTGACCCCCGTTGATGATGCCATTAACCACCTTGTCGGACAGGCCCGCCCGGTTGCCCGCACCGAAACAGTCGCCCTGGTGGATAGCCTGGATCGTGTTCTGGCAACAGACTACAGGGTGCCGGAGGACGTACCACCCGCGGACAACAGCGCGGTCGATGGTTACGCCGTGCGCGCAAGGGATCTTGCCGGTGAAACTCCGTTGCCGGTGTCCGGCCGGGTAGCCGCCGGCGAAGCGCCCGGAGCCCTCGAACCTGGAACGGCCGTGCGCATCTTTACCGGCTCGGAAATTCCTTCTGGGGCGGACTCGGTCATCATGCAGGAGCGAGTCAGCGTGTCCGGGGACAGCATCACCGTCAATGCCCCGGTAAGCGAAGGCCAGAATATCCGTCGCCGTGGCCAGGATCTGGCCCGGGGCGAACTGGCGCTGGCGGCAGGCACCAGGATCCGTCCCCAGGAAATGGGCCTGCTGGGTTCCATCGGTGTGGCAGACGTTACTGTTTACGCAAAACTGAAGGTCGCCATTCTGACCACCGGCGACGAGTTGGTGGACCCCGGACAACCACTGGGCCCCGGACAGATCTATAACAGCAATCGCTATACAATGCTGGGGCTGCTGGCGAAAGCAGGCTGCGCGGTGGTGCTCTGTGAAACCCTGAAGGACACCCGGGAAGCGACCCGCAGCACTCTTGAGCGGGCAGCAGCGGAGGCCGACCTGATCATCACCAGCGGTGGCGTGTCGGTGGGTGAGGAAGACCACGTACGGGCAGTGCTGGAGGAGGCCGGCGGCCTGTCGCTGTGGCGCATGGCCATGAAACCGGGCAAACCCCTGGCTTTTGGCAGCATTGGCGATACCCCGGTACTGGGCCTGCCCGGCAACCCGGCGTCAGTGCTGGTTACTTTCCTGGTGGTGGGAATGCCGCTGATACGCGCCTGCCAGGGCCGGACGGCCATTTCGGGCCATGGCGAACAAATGCCCGCCGGGTTTTCGATCGAGAAGCCTTCGGTTCGTCGGGAGTATGTCCGCGCCCGCAAGGGCATCGGTGATGAAGGTCCGGTCGTCCACGCCTCCCCCAACCAGAGCTCTGGTGTTCTGAGTTCGGCTTGTTGGGCTGACGGGCTGGCCGTGGTGCCGGAGAACGCTACCCTTGCCCTCGGTGACCCTGTCACTTACTACTCATTTGCGGAGCTATTGGAATAACCATGGCCACGAACAATACCATTACTGTGAAGTTTTTCGCCCGCCTGAGGGAGGAACTGGATACCGCCACGTTGACGGTTGAGGCCGAACCGGGGCTGACAGCAGGCCGGTTGCTTCATGATCTCGCTGGCAAGGGCGGAAACTGGGCTCAGCTGGACGGCGCGCTACCGGTGATGATTGCGGTCAATCAGGTGATGACAAAACCGGACAAGGTGCTGCAACCGGGCGATGAGGTGGCATTTTTCCCGCCGGTGACAGGGGGCTGACGTGATTCGTGTGCAGCAACAGGATTTTGATCCTGCAGAAGAATACCGCGCACTCCGTGGCTCTGGTTCCGGTACCGGAGCTATTGCGACGTTTACCGGCCTGGTGCGTGACAGTGGTGACCTGGATGGTGTGACGGGGCTGTTTCTGGAGCATTATCCCGGGATGACGGAGCAGGTTATCGAGGGGCTGGTTCGTGAGGCGTCCGGGCGCTGGGATGTGCATGAAGCGCGGATTATCCACCGGGTGGGGTATCTGTCTTTGGGTGAGCAGATTGTGTTTGTGGGGGTTTGCAGTGCCCACCGTGGGGATGCGTTTGCGGCCTGTGAGTTCATTATGGATGCTTTGAAGACGTCGGCGCCGTTCTGGAAGAAGGAGATTACTGGCGACAGTGAGCACTGGGTTGAGCAGAGAGCTGCTGACCTGGACCGGACTCGGAGTTGGGAGTAATCCGTCGAAACCTTCTGCCAGACGGCAAGTAATACCATCTCCCCTTCCGAAAAACGCTTTGAATACGTCCGTGTACGCTTGGGCTCCGCCATCCATGGCTCCGCACATTTTCGGAAGGGGAGATGGCATTACTCGCCTGGTGCAGAGTTGCCTTCAAGATCCTTCGGATCGATTTATGGCAATAAAAAACCGCCCGTGAACATCAGTCCAGGGGCGGTTTTGGCCGTTGGCAGCTATCAGAGATTGCTGTCGAGGAACGCGGCCAGTTGTGACTTGGACAGTGCGCCCACTTTGGTGGCGTCCACGTTGCCGTTCTTGAACAGCATCAGCGTGGGGATGCCGCGGATGTTGAACTTGGGCGGTGTCTGCTCGTTTTCGTCGATGTTCAGTTTGCAGACTTTCAGTTTGCCTTCGTACTCTTCGGCCATTTCTTCCAGTACCGGTGCAATCATCTTGCACGGGCCGCACCATTCTGCCCAGTAGTCCACCAGTACCGGTACGTCTGACTGCAGTACGTCCTGCTCAAAGGAGGCATCTGTAACGTTTACAATATTTCCGCTCATTTCAGTTTCCCGATTCGTGCACCCACCATCGGCCACGGCCGCATGGATGATGCTGTTGACTGTTCTGACAGTTGCCGAAAAAGGCTTGGGGCAACCGATTTCCTAAATTATTGTATGCGATACTTTACGCGATTGGTCAGGCGTATGTGAAGCGCTTCGTTCCAACCCGGCACTTCGGATTACCCTCATTCTGAGCGATGAGGTCCCATTGCGTTACACGGCATATCGCTTATAGTAATCACCATGTACGGCGGTTTCCGCCTGCCATCCCAGTGGCAAATGACCGTTTATGACCGCTTCCGGGCTTTCCGGCCTGCGGCCTTTCAAGCTCCCTCCCCTCTATTTAGGGCCTGGCAGAAGGAATTCAATACACGTGACGGCCAACTCCTCCGCCACCCCGCCAGAACTGCTCGCAGCAATTGATATGGGCTCCAACAGTTTCCACATGGTGGTCGCCCGCCTGGTTCACGGTGAAATTCGTACTCTCGAGAAGATGGGGGAGAAGGTTCAGCTCGGGGCTGGCCTGGACAGTTATAACCGCCTTACCGAGGAAGCCCAGCAGCGTGCCCTGGCCTGCCTCAGCCGGTTCGCCCAGAGGCTGCAGGGCATGCCGCCGGAGGCGGTTCAGGTTGTGGGCACCAACGCCCTGCGGGTGGCGCGCAATACCCAGGAGTTCATGGCCCGGGCGGAGGAAGTATTGGGATACCCGGTGGAGATCATCGCCGGGCGGGAAGAAGCGCGCCTGATCTACCTGGGCGTGTCCCACACCCTCTCGGATGACAGCGGGCGGCGTCTGGTGATTGATATTGGCGGCGGCAGCACGGAGTTCATTATCGGGGAACGTTTCGAGCCCCAGGAGCTGGAAAGCCTGCACATGGGCTGTGTGTCGTTCCGCAACCGTTACTTCCCCGATGGCAAGATTACCCGCAAACAGATGGACAGGGCCGTCACCCACGCCGAGCAGGAGTTGCTCAATATCCGCCAGCACTTCCGTAACAAGGGCTGGCAGAGTGCCGTGGGGTCGTCCGGTTCCATCAAGGCCATTGCCAGTGTGCTGGCCAGTCTCAAGATTACCGATGGCACCATTACCACGGAGGCCATGGCCGAGCTCAGGAAACGTCTGGTGGATATGGGCAAGGTGGAGAAGCTTGGTGACCTGGGCGTGCGCACTGACCGCCAGAGCATTTTCCCGGCCGGATTTGCCATCCTGATGGGTGCCTTCCAGTCGCTTCAGATATCGGAAATGACGTTCGCTGATGGCGCCCTGCGGGAAGGCCTGCTGTACGACATTGCCGGCCGGATTCAGCACGAGGATGTGCGCGAAAGGACCATCCAGGCCCTGCAGGAGCGTTACCATGTGGACCAGGAGCACGGCACTGCCGTTGAGAACACCGCCATCGCGGCCTGGCGGCAGGTGGCCGACACCTGGGCGCTGAATACGCCCGCCGACGAGGAGGTGCTGCGCTGGGCCTGCCGGTTGCACGAAATCGGCCTGACCATTTCACACAGCCAATACCACAAACACGGTGCCTACCTGCTGCGCTATTCTGACCTGCCCGGCTTCAGCCAGCAGTTCCAGCGCGACCTGGCGACATTGGTCCGCGGGCACCGGCGCAAGTTCTCTTCCGCCATTTTTGAAGGGCTGGACCCGGAGGACGTTCCCCGCTTGCGCTACCTGTGCGTGCTGGTGCGCCTGGCCGTACTGCTGCAGCATCCTCGGAATCACGAGCAGCCGCCGGAGTTTTGCCTGCACCCTTCAAACAACGGCCTTGCCGTGGAGTTCACCTCAGGCTGGCTGGATGAGCGCCCCCTGACCCTTGCAGACCTTGAAAACGAACGTGAGTACCTGGCCAAACAGGATTTCAGGCTTGAGGTGAACATCTAGGCCGTCAGTTCGGCCTCAAGGCTTTCCACGGTTTCACTTATTTCAAGCCACTCGGCCTCCACATCCGCCAGGCGGCTCTTGGCGCTGGCCTGCCTGCCCAGGAGTTCTTTCAGCGTCTGCTTGCCCTGATCGGAGTAGAGGTCCGGATCGGAAAGTTCCTGCTCCAGTGTCACCAGGGTGGACTGGAGACTGTCCATTTCCTTCTCCAGCGCAACCTGTTGCTTACGATAGGGGCTCAGCTTCTGGCGAATGGCTGCCTCTACCCGTTTACGGGTCTTGCGGTCTTCCGCGTTCTCACCGGCACCGCTCGCTGCCGCACCAGCGGCAGTTCCCTGGTTTCCGGCTGCCGGGGTACTGCCGTTCTCACGGCGGGGCGCTTCGGTTTCATCCTTGCGCCGGTCGGCCAGCCAACGTTCGTAGTCTTCCAGGTCGCCGTCGTATTCGGTCACCCGGCCATCATTCACCAGCCAGAAATCATCCACGGTATTGCGCAACAGGTGGCGATCGTGGGAGACCACCACAATGGCACCCTCAAAGTTCTGCAGGGCCATGGTCAGGGCCTGGCGCATTTCCAGGTCGAGGTGGTTGGTGGGCTCATCGAGCAGCAGCAGGTTGGGCTTTTGCCAGGCAATCACCGCCAGGGCCACCCGGGCCTTTTCGCCGCCGGAAAAAGAACCGATCGCGCTCAGGGCCTCGTCACCATGGAAGTCGAAACCACCAAGGAAGTTGCGAATACCTTGCTCGGATGCCCTTGGAGCCAGCCGCTGCAGATGCAGGAAGGGGCTGGCGTCCAGGTCCAGCGACTCCAACTGGTGCTGGGCAAAGTAACCGATGGCCAGGTGTTCCCCAGTCGTCCGTTCGCCGCGAATCAGTGTGCCTTCACCCCTCAGGGCATCCATCAGGGTGGACTTGCCAGCACCGTTGGGCCCCAGAAGGCCAATGCGGCTACCGGGCAGCAGGGACAGTTTAATCCCGTCCAGGACAACGGTTTCACCATAGCCGGCGGCGCCGTTGCGAATGGACAGCAGCGGGTTAGATACCTTGTCGGCCATCGGAAACTCAAAACTGAACGGCGAGTCCACATGGGCCGGGGCAATTTTTTCCATGCGCTCCAGCGCCTTGACCCGGCTCTGGGCCTGCCGGGCCTTGGTGGCCTTGGCCTTGAATCGGTCGATGAAACGCTGGATCTCAGCGATTCTGGCCTGCTGGCGCTCATAGCCGGCCTGCTGCTGGGCGATACGTTCGCTGCGTTGGGTTTCGAACGCTGAGTAATTACCCGTATACAGGTCCAGTCTTCGTTGATCGAAATGCACCAGGTGTGTCGCCACACGATCCATGAAATCCCGGTCGTGGGAAATGAACAGCAGGGTACCCTCGTAACGCCGCAGCCAGTTTTCCAGCCATAGACAGGCGTCCAGGTCCAGGTGGTTGGTGGGTTCGTCCAGCAGCAACAGGTCCGAGGGGCGCATCAGCGCCTGGGCCAGGTTCAGGCGGATCCGCCAGCCGCCTGAGAACGAAGACACCGGCCGGTCAGCATCGGCATCCGAAAACCCCAGCCCCCGCAGCAGGGTTTCCGCCCGGCGCGGCGCGGACCAGGCTTCGTGGACGTCCAGTTCGCCATGGATACGGGCAATGGTGTGGTCGTCCCCACGCTCTTCCGCGGCGGCCAGTTCTGCCTCCATCCGCCGCAGGTCGTGGTCACCGTCCAGCACAAAATCCCGGGCACTGCGGGGCGAGGCGGCGACCTCCTGAGCCATGTGGGCAATCCGGCATCCACCGGGCAACGACGCGCTACCCTGCTCCGGCGACAGCTGTCCCAGCAATAACTGGAACAAACTGGACTTGCCAGCGCCATTGGCACCGACTATCGCCACCCGTTGGCCAGGCTGGATGGTCAGGTTGACGGCTTCTAGCAACCAGACGCCACCCCGTTGTAAACTGAGATCGGTTATCGTTAACATAGCGTAATGGTATCAGGGAATATTTGATAAGGAACCGGCAGAGGTCCTATGTCGTGTAGCGGGAGCAAGATACCTGAGGATGCTGATCCGGAAAACCCGTTATGGCATTTTGCCTGCCGATTCTGGGCCTCATCCCCGGCACGGGAAACGTGTCTGGAGCTGCAGGACTGTGGCTGGAGCGTTACCCGGATTCTGTGCGCGGGCTGGCTGGCCTCATTGGGCAGAACATTTTCCGGCCTGGAGAGCCAGACGGTGATCGAATGGCGAAACCATGTTACCGAGCCACTCAGGTCCGCGAGGAAATACATTACTAAAAACAACCCCTGCACTGCTATTGTGAGGGAATGCGTTGCCCATAGTGAACTAGAAGCGGAGCGAGTAGAGTTGGCGCTGGCTTATCAGGCTCTGATTTCAGACAAACAAACAGGCAACGGTGAGAAGCCAACGGCCAGTCTGGCCCGGAGCAACCTTCTCGCCGCGGCACCGGATAAGACATTGGATAACGGGACCGGCAGCATGCTGG
This sequence comes from Marinobacter iranensis, assembly GCF_029207565.1. GTDB lineage: Bacteria > Pseudomonadota > Gammaproteobacteria > Pseudomonadales > Oleiphilaceae > Marinobacter > Marinobacter iranensis. Next base: position 152,776 of record NZ_JANCMW010000003.1, read on the forward strand.
ACACATTGACCAGAGAACTGTCGACACTCGTTGAGGGAGATAAAAGGCCATGTTGATGAAATGGCTAATCCGGCTGGCGTTTCCCGCACTGGGCGTTTTGGTGGCGTTGATGTTTTTCGGCCTGAACGACCCTGCGGAAACCACGAGCAAACCCGCCAAAGCGGAAACCAACACGGAAATTCCGGCTTTCGAGGGGTTGGTTCCTTCGCCGGTTCCAACAGAAGGCCCGGATATCGTCTTCAAATGGCAGGACAGCGACGGCAGTTGGCATTATGCCGACAAACCACCGGCACAAGGCCCCTGGAACGCCCTGGCCATAGAGCGATCGGAAAGCAAGAGAGTACGCCCGCCCATGCCTGACCCCGAGACAGACTGGCAGTCCCCCTACCATGCGCCCTTTTCTCTCGCGCCGGACACCGCCAACAACGGCAGTTGAGGTTACCCTCCTTCCTTAACACATGTTCAGTGGCATCTGGCGACAGAACCCGTTACCTTCTGTGCGTTCCCGATCATTCAATGACTAGTACGACTAAGGACGATGTAATGAGAAAAACCCTGATCGCACTAACAGTTGCCGGTGTCATGGCAGGCTGCTCCTCTCCTCAGGACGCTGCTCCGGAAGACCCCGCACTGGAATCCACTGACGAGAAAGTCAGCTACGGCATGGGCCTGGTGATGGGCCAGAGAATGAGTAATGATCTGCCAAACCTGAAAATGGAGCAGTTCCTGCAAGGCATCCAGCACGGCCACGCCGGTGATGATGAGCAGACGCGCATGAGCCGCGAAGAAATCCAGGAAGCCCTGATGGCCTACCAGACCCAGCTCCAGGAGCAGGAATCGGCCAAGGCGGAAGAACTGGCAAAGAAAAACCTTGAGGCCGGTGAAGAGTTCCTGGCCGAGAACGCCAAGCGAGAAGGCGTTAAAACCACTGACTCCGGACTGCAGTATGAAATTCTGGAAGAGGGCGAGGGCGCCAAGCCAACGGCTGAAGACCGGGTACGTGTGCACTACACTGGCGAATTGATTTCGGGAGAGGTGTTCGACAGCTCCCGCGAGCGCGGCGAGCCGGTGACGTTCGGACTGAACCAGGTCATCCCTGGCTGGACGGAAGGTCTGCAACTGATGTCGGAAGGCAGCAGGGCCAAGCTCTACATTCCATCGGAACTGGCTTACGGCCCAGGTGGAAACCAGCGGATCGGACCCAATGAAACCCTGGTGTTTGACGTGGAACTGCTGGAAATCAATCCGGAATAAACCGCGCCATTACCGTTTCTTCCCCCGCTTCACTCTATGATGCGGGGGAAGACTCTCGCCTGGTATTCAGGCGGAGGACATCACCTTGTCGGCATGGGCGTTGTGCAGATGCTCGATCAGGAAATCTTCCATCTCAAATCGATTTTCCAGGGTTTCGCCCAGTTCTGACAACTGCTGGAACAAATCGCGCACTTCGTTTTCCGTCAATGACTGACCGTTCAACCGGTCATTGAAGTTCAGCGCCGTTTCCGTGGTCTGTTCTATCTTCGGATACAGCTTTGCCGCGAGCTCAAGCCCGCCGTCGTTGAATTCCCGGGCTTCCTGCACCAGTTGCTCATATATCTCGAAGTGCCCTGCCGAGACATAATCCACCAACACCTCACACAGCCTGACAAACTTGGCGCGCAGCGCATCCGTTTGGGAGTAATCCGTGGCAGCAGACAGCTCGCAGTAGTGCACCAGCAGCTCCTGCCTCTCTTTCAGCCAGCGGTCAATCAGCTCGCTGACACCACCCCAACGCTCCCTGGCATTACGGCAATTATCCAACATGACGCCTCTCTCCGGTTACCGGGTTCTGGTTTGATTCTTGTTGTATCGAAACTCAAGTTACCCCATGCCAGCGGTCCGTCGCAACCGTTTCAGCCCTGTATCCACTCACGCTTTCTGCCGGGCCGAAACAGCAGAACCAGGCCGGCGACAACCAGCAGGGTGAAAAAGATGGCCGTCCAGCCGGGAATACTGAGCCCCAGGAAGCGCCAGGTCACTTCGGCGCAGTCCCCGGTGCCTTTCAGCGCAGTGGTCAGTACCTCCATCCAGGGCAACACATCCAGCATATAGTCCACCGAGGGGCCACAAGCGGGAACCTGATCGGCCGGCAGGCTTTGAAGCCACAGCTGGCGCCCCGCAACCCCGAGGCCGGCGCCGGCGCTTACCACCAGCAACAGACCGTAAACCCTAACGCCGAAGCCACGGGGGCCGTGAAGGGCTGCCAGCAGGCTGACAAGACCCGCGGCCATGAAACCGAAGCGCTGCAACCAGCACAACGGGCAGGGTTCCAGCCCCATCACATGTTCCATGTAAAAGGCCACACCAAGTAGCCCGGCGCAAAGCAGGAATATCAGGAAAAAGACAGCTCTGGAATTCAAGTGCGTACCTCGGATCAACGTTCGGGTCAGGTATTTCATTCTGCCTTGGGCGGCTGAAGCACCGGATGCTGCAACCACGCATCTAGCCTGCTATTCTCCCAGCATCAGGAGGCACCGGCAGGTGCCCAGCCACTAAACCTTAAACCAACACGAACTTCAAGCCTATGAGACTTAAGCTAAAGCACTTTCTGCTAACTCTGGTTTTCACGCTTACCCTGGCCCCGGTGGCCCTTGCCCAGGAGGAGCCGGAAGGAGAAGAGGAGACTCAGGAACAGCAGGAAGAACCGGCAATCACCGACTACATCGAAATGGATCCTTCCTTCGTTACCCATGTGGGGGAGCCGGATACCAAGCTCACCTACCTGAAGGCCGCCGTTACCCTGAGAGCATCAAAGGAGACCACTCGCCCCGCGGTGGAGGCCCACATGCCAAGACTGCGCCATGAGCTGGTCATGCTGTTTGGGGAGCAGACCGACACTGACCGACTGTCTGGAAACGAGGGGCAACAGGCGTTGCGGGAAGAGGCCACACAGCGGATTAACGCGGTACTGGAAGAACAGCAGACCGGCGAGCGCATCACCGGCGTGCTATTCACCGAATTTGTCGTACAGAAGTAACAGCCGGCACACCACCGGGCGGAAAGCGGGAAAGGATGTCAGGCGATGCGAGAGAACAGGTCATCGGCAGGCTGTACCTCACCGGCAACCTGTTCAGCGTCTTCCCAGCCCGCCTCCCAGGCAGCGACAACGACCTCACCACGGTACGGACAGCGGCTGCGCTCCATGCCCATGGAGGCGGCCATGTAGCCCTGGCGATAGGCTTTGTTCAGGGATTCCACATCCCATCCCAGCTTGATGTCTCTGGCCATGCCGGTTCTCCCTTTACCTGTCAGCCACCATCAGATGGTGCCTTTCTGTTTACAGAAATTAACAGCGCTAACAGAAAGTGACAAACGTTTATCACGTTTCTGTGCGACAGGTCCGGGAAGAATGTGAACGAGTGTTTTTCACCCGGCTCATGAGCGCAGGTATTGCTCCAGAAATTCGCCAAATGGCTGGTTTTCCGCGTGTTCCATTTCAGCCTGCTCGGCGAGGGAGTCGGCTGTCATTTTTTCGAAGGCGGCCATCACCTCCGGCGACAGCCCTTCCTCACGAAGTGTCTGCTGATGCTGCCGGGACATTTCCAGCCCCCACTCACGGTGCCCCATGCCGGAGCGCTCCATGGCATCCAGTACCCGTGCTGATGGCACCTGAAGCGGATCGTCCAGCTTGGCCCGCTGATCGTCAAGCGCGCGCCGATAGGTGTTGTCACCGTTCCAGCCGTCAAGCTGTTCGGCCAGTGGCGCCAGACGATCCAGTATACCGGTGGCGGCGTCACCAACCCGGACTCTCTCTCCAGCACGACAAAGGGTCAGATCAGGATCCCGGCCCTGCGCCACGACGTCCTGATAATTGTCATCCAGGCGGTCGCATTCGGCATCGTCAATGCGCGGGCTGTCGCAGAGCAGGCAGTCCAACAGAAACAGGTCGAGGAAGTCGATCTGGCTTTCGTTGACGCCCACCGGGGAGAACGGGTCCAGGTCCAGGCAACGCACTTCGATGTACTCCACACCACGGGATTCCAGGGCCTGAATCGGCTTTTCTTCCCGCTCGGTCGTGCGCTTGGGGCGCACCGCGCTGTAGTACTCGTTCTCGATCTGCAGCACGCTGGTATTGATCTGGATAAACTCGCCGTCACGCCGGGTGCCGATCTCTTCGTAGGGCGGCCAGGGGGTATGGATGGCCCGGAACAGGGTGTCTGTGTAGGTCTTCAGCTCGTTAAAACAGATATTCAGCGAGGCCTGGGCATTGTTGTGGTAACCCAGATCCCCCATGCGCAGGGAAGTGGCATTCCGGCCATACCAGGTGTCGCCACTGAACCGGGCCAGGTCATGACGTACACCCGCCACAAAACTGGCATCCAGCGCCGGGGAGGCTCCGAACAGCAACATCAGCAGCCAGCTACGGCGGCGGAAATTGCGGATCAGCCAGAAGTACTGGTCTGACTTGAAGTCCTGCAAACTTTGCTGGTTACCAAGAGCCTGTTGCCACAGGCGCCAGAAGCTCTCTGGCAACGACAGGTTGTAATGGGCGCCGGCAATGCTCTGCATCATGCGCCCATAGCGTACCGCCAGCCCCTGGCGATAGACATGCTTTAGGCGCCCGATATTGGCCGTACCGTATTCCGCGATGGGAATGCTTGCGTCGCCGTCCAGCTCACAGGGCATACTGGCGGCCCAGAACACTTCATCGCCCAGGTTGTGCTGTACGTACCGGTGAATATCCCGGAGCGAATCCAGCATTCCGCGAGTGGTGTCGAACACCGGTGTAATCAGCTCAAGCAGGGCTTCGGAGTAGTCCGTGGTGATTCGCGGGTGGGTGAGCGTGGAGCCCAGCGCACGCGGATGCGGAGTCTGGGCGATAAAGCCGTTGCGATCGACCCGCAGGCCCTCTTTCTCCACGCCCTTCCTGAACCCTGTCCACTGGCTGGCCGTGAACTGCTGAAAAAGCTGATGGCGGGATTCACCCATGAATGACTCCTGCTGGGATGGCCCCGGGATCACCGGCGGCCATGAGTATAGTGTGTAACGGCGCGGATCAACGGCCGTCTTTACGGGCTGATGCCAACGCCTGCGCAAGCGCTCCGGCCATGGCACCCTTTTGAGGGCTGTCACTGCCCTTCTGGCGGTCATTCCTGGCAGACGGCTTGCCGCCACCATCCCTGCGGTTGCCACCAGAGCCGGCACGATTGTCGGACTTCTCGCCCGGCTGGTCATCCATACGCATGGAAAGCGCAATCCGCTTTCTGGGGATGTCCACGTCCATCACTTTCACCTTGACGATATCCCCGGCCTTGACCACTTCCCTGGGATCTTTCACAAAGGTGTTGGACAAGGCTGAAATATGCACCAGTCCGTCCTGATGAACGCCGATATCCACAAACGCGCCGAAGTTCGTGACATTGGTAACCGAGCCCTCCAGCACCATTCCCGGCTTCAGGTCATTAAGGGTTTCCACCCCTTCCTCGAAGCTGGCAAAACGGAATTCCGGGCGCGGATCCCGGCCCGGCTTTTCCAGTTCCGTAATAATATCCTTTATGGTCGGTAGACCAAACTGTTCGGTGACGTAATCCTGCGGGTTCAGCGAGCGCAGGAAGGCGGCGTCACCAATGACGCCCTCCACCTTGCGGTTGTTCTTGCGGGCAATGGCTTCAACCACGCCATAGGCCTCCGGGTGAACCGACGAACGGTCCAGCGGGTTGTCGCCACTGGCGATTCGCAGGAAGCCGGCCGCCTGCTCAAAGGTGCGGTCACCGAGTCGCGACACTTTAAGCAACTGCTTACGGTCACGGAATACGCCATTCTGGTTACGGAAATCGACAATGTTCTGGGCAATATTCTGGTTCAGGCCCGACACCCGTGCCAGCAGGGGAATAGAGGCTGTATTGAGATCCACCCCCACGCCGTTAACACAGTCTTCCACCACTGCATCCAGGCTGCGGGCCAGCTGCACCTGTGACACGTCGTGCTGGTACTGGCCCACGCCGATGGACTTGGGTTCGATTTTCACCATTTCTGCCAGTGGATCCTGCAGGCGGCGGGCAATGGACACGGCACCGCGGATGGTGACGTCCAGGTCCGGTAGTTCGCGGGAGGCAAACTCGGAGGCGGAGTAGATAGAGGCGCCGGACTCGCTGACCACGATCCGCGCCAGCTTCAGTTCCGGGTAGCGCTTGCATAGATCCGCCACCAGCTTTTCGGTCTCGCGGGACGCGGTACCGTTACCGATGGCAATCAGTTCAATGCTGTACTGACGACACCATTTGGCCAACTGCTCGATGGACTGGTCCCACTGGTTGCGGGGCGCGTGTGGGAAAATGCCACCATGGCCCACTACCTGGCCGGTGCCGTCAATGATGGCTACCTTCACGCCAGTCCGCAGGCCAGGGTCCAGCCCCAGGGTCGGGCGCGGGCCGGCGGGCGCCAACAGCAGCAAGTCCTTGAGATTGGCAGCGAACACGTTGATGGCCTCGGTTTCCGCCGCTTCCCGCACCTGGGCCATCAGGTCGGTTTCAATCTGGGTCGAGAGCTTCACCCGCCAGGTCCAGCGCACCACTTCCGACAGCCAGCGGTCAGCAGCCCGGCCGTTATCGCGAATTCTCCAGCGCGCGGCAATGCGCTGTTCCGCGGGATGTGGCTGGCGGCGGTCGTCTTCGCCGTCGCCAACCACGATGGAGTAGGTCAGCACGCCTTCATTGCGGCCCCGCAGAATCGCCAGGGCACGGTGGGAGGGTACTTTTTTCAGGGGCTCGACGTGGTCGAAGTAGTCCCGGAACTTAGCGCCTTCGTTCTCCTTGCCTGCCACCACGGTGACCTTGAGCTGGCCCTGCTGCCAAATGAAGTCACGCAACTCACCCAGCAGTTCCGCGTCCTCGGCAAAACGTTCCATGAGGATATAACGGGCGCCATCGAGGGCCGCCTTGGTGTCGGTGATGCCGGCATCCTCGTTCAGGTAGCCTTCCGCTGTTCTCTCCGGCTCCAGTGTCGGGTCGTCATAAAGCGCATCGGCCAGGGGCTCCAGCCCTGCCTCACGGGCAATCTGAGCTTTGGTGCGGCGTTTGGGCTTGTAGGGCAGGTAAAGGTCTTCCAGGCGGTTCTTGGTGTCCGCCGCATCGATGCTGGCACGCAGTTCATCGGTCAGCTTGCCCTGCTCCTCGATGCTTTTGAGGATGGTGGACCGGCGGTCTTCCAGTTCCCGCAGATAGCGCAGGCGATCTTCCAGGGTACGCAACTGGCTGTCGTCCAGCGAACCGGTAACTTCCTTGCGGTAACGGGCAATAAAAGGAACGGTGGCACCACCATCCAGCATTTCCACGGTGGCATTAACCTGCTGTTCACGAACACCCAGTTCGTCAGCAATGCGCCTGATGATACTGTTCATGCAACCTCATCTGATGCTTACGAGTCAAAGCGCAAAGGTACAGCGGCTTATTGCTGCAGGCAAGCAGACTGGCTACGGTTGTCCAGGAATTGAACAAGATCTTTCCAGGGCATGGGGCGGGCGTAGTAATAACCCTGGATTTCATCACAGTGTTGCTGGCGCAGGAATTCCAACTGCCCTTCGGTCTCCACGCCTTCTGCTACAACGCTGATCTGCAGGCTGTGGGCCAGGCTGATAATGGCGCGGATGATGTGCTCGGCATCGGCGGACTGGCCCAGTTCCTGAACAAAGGACTTGTCGATTTTAACGAGAGAGATTGGCAGGTGCTGAAGATTGCTAAGGGAGGAAAAACCGGTACCGAAGTCATCCAGGGCAAAGCTGATACCCAACTGGTTGAGCTCGCGCAGGCATCGCTGGGCGTATTCCGGGTCGTGCATCATGGCGCTTTCGGTGAGTTCCAGTTCCAGCAGACTGGTATCGATGTTGGCGTTGAAGATAATGCGGAAAATGGTTTCCGTCATCTTACGGTCATGGAACTGGCGGAAAGAGAGATTCACCGCAAACACCAGCCCCGGATGACCCAACTCCGAACATTCCTGCAGACGCTTGCAGGCCTGCTCAATCACCCAGTAACCGATAGGCACAATCAGCCCGCTGCGCTCGGCCACCGGAATAAACTCGTCCGGGCCCACCAGCCCCCGTTCCGGATGGTTCCATCGCAGCAGGCATTCGACACCACGAACTTCCTCGGACGCCAGATCAATTCGCGGCTGGTAATACACCTCCAGTTCATTACCCCGAAGGGCATTGCGCAGATCGGCCTCCAGGCGTAGCTGGTAGCCCGCCGTAATGTGCAATTGCCGGTCGTAGAAACGGTAGCTGGTGCCCGGATCGCGCTTGGCCTCGAACATGGCGCGGTTGGCACGTCGCAACAGGTTCTCCGGGCTGTCGCCCGCCTCCGGATAGGTGGCCACGCCCAGGCTGGCGCTGACCACGACATTCTGTCCGTCGATACTCAGCGACTCACCCAGCGCGTTAACAATCTTGCGGATAATCTGGGTGATATCCAGGGAGTCCTCTACCTTTTCGATAATGATGGCAAACTCGTCACCACCAATTCGCATCAGCGAATCCACCCTTCTGAGGTTCTGGCGCAGCCGCTCCGCCAGCTTCAGCATGATCTGGTCACTTTTCTGGTAGCCGAAGGATTCATTGAAGCTACGAAAATCATCCAGGTTAATGTGCAGCAGCGCCAGTCTCTGGCTGGCTCGTTCCGCCCTCAGCAAGGCCTGTTGCAGACGATCAAAAAACAGGTCACGGTTGATAAAGCCACTGGCGACTTCCCGGCCCAGTTGGCCGTGGGCGGACTCCGACAGTTGTTGCCGGTACCACAGGCAGCGAACCGCCCGGCGCAGCCCCCAGTGGTCCAGGGTCTGGCGGCAGAGGTAGTCGGATGCTCCGTTGGCAAAGAGTTCGGGAGCCCGCTCGGATGCCGTCTCGGCACTCAGGGCCAGAACCGGCTTCTCGTTGCTGGACACCGACAGGTACTGCAGGAAGGCGTCTTCGGAGCCGCCGTGAAAAACACAGTCCCAGAGAATAACGTCAAAGTGAGTGTTGCGTATCAGGTCATCACAATCAATCAGGTCCGGACACCAGGTCAGGTCCGGTTCCATTTCACTGTCGCGGGACAGGAGAGCGCCCAGCCAGAGAAAGTCCGAATACTCCGGAGTCAGCACCAGCAGCCGCACATGGCCTGGGTTGAGTTTTTTTACTGCCAGGGTCATCAAGAAGCGTCCCGTTCCTCGTGATCAAACATCTCCGTTCCCTCAAGAATAGCTGATACATCCACAAGGTACAGCAAGTCCTGCTGGTGTAGAATATCCGCTTCTCGAGTTCACTCATTAAATCCCGAATTGGCGTCCATATTGTGAACAGGCTCAATCCCCGACAGAGCGAAGCCGTCCGCTACGCGGACGGCCCCATGCTGGTACTGGCTGGTGCCGGCAGTGGCAAGACCAGCGTGATCACCCGCAAGGTGGCCTACCTGATCGAGCACCTGGGCATTCCAGGGCGGCACATTGCCGCGGTCACCTTTACCAACAAGGCGGCCCGGGAAATGAAAGAACGCGTCGGGCGCCTGGTGGACCGGAAGCTGACCCGCGGCCTGATTGTGTCCACCTTTCACAACCTCGGTCTGAACATGATCCGCGAGGAGCACGAGCACCTGGGCTATCATCCCGGCTTTTCCATTTTCGACGCCGAAGACGCCAAGGCCCTGCTGCAGGACCTGATGATGCGCGAGGCCAGCGCGGACGCCGGCGATGAGCTCTCCGACGTGCAGATGACCATCTCATCTTGGAAGAATGCCATGCGCAGCCCCCAGGACGCCTGGAGCCGGGCTGCGGACGAGCGTGAACAACGCATTGCCATTATCTACCGGTATTACAATGAATACCTGAAAGCCTACAACGCGGTGGATTTCGACGACCTGATCCTGCTGCCGGTGCAGCTTTTCCGCGACAACCCGGAAGTGTTGCAGAAATGGCGCCGGAAAATCCGCTACATGCTGGTGGATGAGTACCAGGACACCAACGTGTGCCAGTACGAGCTGGTGAAACTGTTGGTGGCGGAGCGGGCTGCCTTCACCGTGGTGGGCGATGATGACCAGTCCATCTACGCCTGGCGCGGCGCCCGGCCCGAAAACCTGGCCCAGTTGAAGGAAGACTTTCCCAGCCTGAAGATCGTCAAGCTGGAACAGAACTATCGCTCCACCGTGCGCATCCTGCGCTGCGCCAACACCGTCATCGCCAACAACCCCCATGTTTTCGAAAAGGCTCTGTGGAGCGACCACACCACTGGGGATGAGCTGCGCATCGTCCGCTGTCGTAACGAGGACGCGGAGGCCGAACGGGTGGCCACGGAAATCCTCGATCAGAAACTCAAGAAAGGCCAGGCCTTCCGGGATTTCGCCGTGCTCTACCGGGGCAATCACCAGGCGCGGTTGCTGGAAATGAAGTTGCAGGCCTACCAGATTCCGTACCGCATTTCCGGCGGCCAGTCGTTTTTCTCCAAGAACGAGATCAAGGATGCCATGTCCTACCTGCGCCTGCTGGTGAACCCGGATGACAATGCCGCGTTCCTGCGGGTGGTGAACGTGCCGCGCCGGGAGATTGGCCCGCGCACCCTGGAACAGCTCAGCCATTACGCCCGTTCCCGTGATGTCAGCCTGTTCCGCGCCCTGGGCGATATGGGCGCTGAAACCCACGTTACCGAAAAGGGGCTGGACCGCCTGCGTCGCTTCGCCCACTGGGTGGACAACACCTGCGAGCGCCTGCACAGCGAAGACCCGATTCCGGTGATCAAGCAGCTGTTCACCGACATCGAGTACGAGGAATGGCTGCACCTGCACTCCGGCTCGCCGAAACAGGCCGAAAAGCGGATGGAGAACATCTGGTACCTGGTGGAGTCCATCCAGCGCATGCTGGATGATGGCAAGGGCACGGCTGACGAAATGGGTATCGAGGACGCCATCAGCCGGTTAATCCTGCGGGACATGATGGAGCAGCGGGAAGAGGAGGACGACAGTGACAAGGTCCAGTTGCTGACCCTGCACGCCTCCAAGGGACTGGAGTTCCCCCACGTTTTCATCATGGGGCTGGAAGAGGAAATCCTGCCTCACCGTTCCAGCATCGAGGAAGGCAATATCGAGGAAGAGCGACGGCTGATGTATGTAGGCATTACCCGTGCCCGGGAAACCCTGACCCTCACTTTTGCTGCCCAGCGCAAACAGTACGGTGAAAAGCTTGAAACCATCCCCAGCCGGTTCCTGGATGAACTTCCCGAAGCCGACCTGCTCTGGGAGGGTACCGGTGACCTCAATGTGGAGGCCAACCAGAAGAAGGGCAAGGCCACGCTGAGTGCTTTGCTTGGCGACCTCGAACTCTGATAACAAAAAAGCCCCCGCAACGCGGAGGCTTCTGGTGTTATCACCGCCAGCTACTGACTGGCTTCCACCATATGCTGCACAGCGTTCTTGATTTCTTCATCAGAGCAGTTTGAGCAGCCGCCCTTCGCGGGCATTGCATTGAAGCCGTTGATCGCGTGGCTGACCAGTGTTTCCAGCCCCTTGTCTATGCGAGGTGACCAGGCTGCCGCGTCACCTTTTTTCGGAGCACCCGCCGCGCCAGTGCTGTGACAGGCCATGCAGGCTGCATCGTATACTTCGCTTCCGGAGCGAGGTCCGGAACTCGCCGTTTCGGTGGGAGCGGCTGCCTGTCCACAGTCTTCTCCCTGGACGCAAACTTCGCCGACCGGAGCAATACGGGCGCGGATTTCATCTTCAACATTTGCCATTACGGCACCTGTTGTCAGGCCGAAGCCAAGCAATACGGCAGCCAGGACTCTCTTCATCTTCACAATGCACCTCACAATTGGGCGTTATAATCGTTAGTGCCCGCATTATAGCGACTGCGGCAGGCCAAAAAAACCAAAGTGCAAAATGAACACCCGATTTCAATCAATTTTCGTTGCCATTTCGTAAGCCGGAAGGCTCCGGACGCCCTTTCCGGGTACCATGCACAAAACAGATACCGAGGATGCGAATATATGCCTGATGCGAACCAGCCCCACCCCTGGCGAAAGCCACTACTGATCACCGAGTTTGCCGCTGTGGCCATACTGGTGGTCTCCATGGGGTGGTTTTCCAGCCGTGCAGACGCCGGGGCAGCACTCAGCCCGGTCTGGCTACTGATACCTGCTGCTGCAAGCCTGGCGGTGTTCGTCAGTTTTATCGGGCTGATGTACCTGCGCTGGGTGGTGGCGGCAGCCGCGGAGCGGAAAACCCGCCACAAGATTGTGTTTTCCCTGTTGGTGATAACGTTGCTCAGCGTATGGGCTTACGGTATTGCCAACACATGGGTCAGTCTTTCCAATGCTTAGGAACAGGACAATGCCAATCATTTCCCACACCGGAACCTTGCGGCCCGCCGGCATTCTGTTGTGCCTGGGGTTAGCTATGCCTGCGATTGTCAATGCACAGGATGAACCTTCAGGCAGCGGCAACGCCGAGGGCGTAAGCTCGGAGGAATGCGCCCTGATCAAGGATGGCGTGCAGCGGCTTGCCTGCTATGACGCCATCAATGACCCTGCCGAAGCGCACAATGGCGCCTCCGAAGAATCCCTGGAAGCCATTGACCAATCCACCCAGGCTCTGGAGTTCGAGGAAGCTGCCCCATCAAAAGATGACGACTCGTCACTGGGGGCCGCGGAGAACGCAGAACCTGATGCAGAGGATGGGGACACTGGCGTGATGTCTGCCCTCCTGAATCGGTATGTGGCTGCTGAGAAAGCCATTTTCTCGTTCTCCGGCAGTTTTGTCGGGCACCGGCCAATGTACATCCTGCCCTTCAGCTATATGAAGAATGCCAACCGGGAGCCTTCCAACCCACGGCTGGGCAGCACCGACTATGACTACGGCATTGACAACCAGGAAGCCAAATACCAGATCAGTTTCAAGGTGCCATTGCTGACCGGCTGGCTTGATGAGCGCACCACGCTCTGGTTCGGCTATACCCAGAAGTCTTTCTGGCAGGTCTATAACACTGATAATTCGGCCCCATTCCGGGAGACCAACTACGAGCCGGAAGTTTTTCTGAGGTATGCGACGGACTTCGATATAGGTCCTGGTACGCTAAATGGTGTCACTCTGGGCTTTAATCATGAGTCGAACGGGCAGTCCGAGCCTCGATCGCGTAGCTGGAACCGGATCGTGGCTTCGGCGGCGTACAGTTATGATCGCTGGCTGTTTATCCTTCAGCCCTGGTATCGCTTGCCGGAGGATGAAAGTGAGGATGACAATGAGGATATTGAGCGTTATCTGGGGTATGCCAATTATATGGCGATCTATAAGTGGACAGAGGATCGGACGCTGTCTTTGAAGCTGATGAACAATTTGCGGTCGGATAGTAATAAGACGTCTGTTGAGTTGGGTTATAGCTTTCCGATGGGGGATACGATCAAGGGGTATATCCATTATTACAATGGGTATGGCGAGAGTCTGATTGATTACAATGAGCGGATTCAGCGGATTGGCATTGGCATTATGCTGAATGACTGGCTTTGAGTTATTTCCTGAACTTGCTGCAAGACCGGTCAGCACGATACCCATGTCAGAAACACGCTCCTTGCGGCACATCCATGTGACGCTTGGGCTCCGCCATCCATGGCTCCGCACAGTTTCTGACATGGGTATCGCGCCGACCGGCCCCAGAGCTTTGAGTTAGCCTTCCTCGTTCAGTCTCTGCATTTCTGCAAGAAGTTCTGCCGTTTTTTCCTTCATCAACGGAATATCCCCCCTCGATTCCACATTCAGGCGAACCACCGGTTCGGTATTGGACATGCGGAGGTTGAAACGCCAGTCGTCGAATTCGATGCTTACGCCGTCAACGTGTGAGACGTTTTTGGCGCCTACGCTGTATTTTGCCTCGATGGCGGTGATGACTTTGGGTGGGTCGGCGATGGTGCGGTTGATTTCGCCGCTGGCCGGGTAGGCTTCGATGCGGGCGTCGATGAGGGACGAAAGCGTCTGGCCGGACTGGCACAGGCGTTCGGCTACCAGCAGCCAGGGGATCATGCCGCTGTCGCAGTAGGCGAAGTCGCGAAAGTAGTGGTGGGCGCTCATTTCGCCGCCGTAGACGGCATCTTCGTCGCGCATGCGTTGTTTGATGAAGGCGTGGCCGGTTTTGCTTTCGATGGCTTCGCCGCCGGCGGCTTTGACCAGGTCGATGGTGTTCCAGGTCAGCCTTGGGTCGTGGATGACTTTTCCGCCGCCGGTTTTGCGGAGGAACTGGTCTGCCAGCAGGCCAACGATGTAATAGCCTTCGATGAAGCGGCCGTTTTCGTCGAAGAAGAAGCAGCGGTCGTAGTCGCCGTCCCAGGCGATGCCCATGGCGGCGCCGTGTTCGATGACCGCTTCGGCGGTGGCCGCTCGGTTTTCTTCCAGGATGGGGTTGGGCACGCCGTTGGGGAAGTTGCCGTCGGCCTGGTGGTGCACTTTGACGAAGTCGAACGGCAGGTGCTGTTCCAGTTCGTCGATGACCAGCCCTGCCCCACCATTTCCGGCGTTGACGACAATGGTCATCGGCTTGAGCGACCCGGAGTCAATGTAGCCCAGCAAATGATCAATGTAAGCAGTGGTGACTTCCAGGGGCTCGTAACGCCCTTGTTCCGGTGCATTGCCGAAGGGTTCCGGCACCCGGTCGCGGATGTCGTTCAGGCCGTTGTCGGAGCTGATGGGGCGCGAGTCCGGGCCCACCATTTTCATGCCGTTGTGGTCCCGCGGGTTGTGGCTGGCGGTGACCATGATACCGCCATCCATCTTGTAGTGGCTGGTGGCGAAGTAGACCAGTTCGGTGCCGCAAAGGCCGATATCGAAGACATCCGCACCGGCGGCCATCAGGCCGGAACTGAGGGCGTCGGTAATTTCATGGCTGGAGAGGCGGATATCGTAGCCAACGATGACTCGCTTCGCCCCCGTCACCTCCACGTAGGCGCGGCCGATGCGCTCGGCCAGCTGCGGATTGAGCTGGTCCGGAACGCGGCCGCGAAGGTCGTAGGCTTTAAAGCAGGACAGATCCATTGTCACTAATGTTTACTCCGCGGCGGCAGACTGAAGTTGAATGTAGTTCTGGATGCCCATCTTGCCGATCATGTCGAGCTGGGTTTCGAGCCAGTCGATATGCTCTTCCTCGCTGTCGAGAATACCGCGGAACAATTCACGGCTGGTGTAGTCCTGAACTTGCTCGCAGTAGATAACGGCTTCTTTCAGGTCCTTGTGGGCGATCATTTCAAGCTTGAGGTCACAGGAAATCATCTCTTCGACGTTCTCACCGATCAGCAGCTTGTTCAGGTCCTGCAGGTTTGGCAGTCCTTCCAGAAACAGGATGCGCTCGATCAATTGATCCGCATGCTTCATTTCGTCGATGGACTCTTCGTATTCCTTGTCCGCCAGTTTGGTGATACCCCAGTCCTTGTACATGCGGGAATGCAGAAAATACTGGTTAATAGCGGTGAGCTCGTTGCCGAGCACCTTGTTCAGGAACTGGATGACTTTCTTGTCGCCTTTCATGACGGATCTCCTTGTGTGAGTGGGTAATCCTACAAGGATAGTCCTTCATACGGGGAGAAAAAATCACATTTGGGAATCAGGTGCAGGCAAGAACAGATGCTGCCCAATGCCTGTCAGGCCGGCTGGGCCAGCATGTTGGCCATGGCGAGGTAATCAGGAGTACGGCTCTCACGCAGGATTTCCCGTGCGGTACAGGCGCAGCGGCCGCATTGAGTACCCACGCCGAGTTCCTTGCCAAGCTGGCGCATGGAACTGACGCCGTTGTCGGCAGCTTCACGGATTTCTCGGTCGGTTACCCCATGGCACAGGCACACGTACATAATAATTACTCACCAGCGGATACAAAGATGAGTGATAATTATTGTTATTTACATCTGGAATTGCAACCCCCTTGGATCAATTTTGTGCAACGGAGTGTTTCAGCCTTGCCGGTCACGGGTCAGGTTACGGTTTCCGGTCTCGGTTACCGCCACATTGTCTTCGATGCGAATGCCTCCGCACCCCCGCAGACTGTTCAGCCGTTCCCGATTGATATGGCGCCCCACCTCTCCTGCCAGCAATGGCTCCAGTAACGACGGAATAAAATAGAGGCCGGGCTCGATGGTCACAACCATACCGGGCTCCAGGGTACGGGTTAAGCGCAGAAACGGTGCATCCTCCGGCGGCGGTGTCGGTTTTCCGGCAACATCATGGACCTGGACTCCAAGAAAGTGGCCGATACCGTGGGGAAAGAAGGCCCGGGTAATGCCCTGCTCCACGATGTCTTCATCAGTCAGACCGGTAACCAGGCCGGAGGCTGACAGCAGGGCCGCAATGCCCTGGTGGGACTTGCGGTGGATATCGACGTAATCCACCCCGGGTGCCACCATCTCGCATAACCGTAACTGGAGCCTTTCAAGCCCGTGGACCAGGGCGGCAAAGTGCGACTCCCCCGGCCCGGCGGTGGTGCGGGTAATGTCGGAGCAATACCCCCGGAACCGGACACCGGCGTCAATCAGCAGGCTGCGAGGGTGGCCCGGAGGCCGGGTGTCGTAATACTGATAGTGCAATGTACCGGCATGTTCATTCAGGCCGATGATGCTGTGGTACGGCGCATCGGCCTCCCGCTGCCCGGTGGCCTGCTGATAGGCGAGGCTGATGCTGAATTCGCTCTCCCCGTTTGCAAACGCATCCCGGGCAGCACGGTGCCCTACCAGAGCCAGGGCATTCGCGCGTGCGAGGCACTCAATTTCGTAAGCGGTTTTGTGCACCCGGGTTTCGTCCAGGGCTGCGAGCAGGTCTTCCGGGTTATGCTCCCTCGCCACGCCGTCAATCAGGGCCGGATCGCCAATCACGGCGACGTGGCCCGGATCGTCGAGCACCGGCGCGTCCGGCGACTGGTTACTGCGAAGTTCTATGAACGCCTGCCAGGGTTCTTCTGGCAACGCCTGATTCGCATGCCAGAAGTCCACCGGCTCATACAGCCACAGCACCGGTTTGTGCCCGCTCCGAATCAATAACCAACAGTTTTCGCGGCCAGCCAGCCCGGTCCAGTGCAGAAACGGACCATAGCCCTGGAAGTGCCAGCGCTGATCATCGCCATGTCGGTAAGGCGCGGCGCCGGAAGCAATCAGCAGGCTATCGAAACCATTGTCTGCCAATACCGATTCATACCGGCTTTGCAGTTCTTTCAGGTGATCCAGTTGCAGCGACAGCAGGGCGTCTTCAGGCATATCAGCTTTCCAGTTGTTTCCAGAGGGTTAACAGATCTTCCGAACGGGCATCCCGCCGGCGAATCAGACGGATTTCCAGCGGCACATCCCAGCGCTCATTACCGGCGCGCACCAGGCTTCCAAACTGTTCACTTTTCTCCGTTATCCGTTGCGGCAGCCAGCCCATGCCAAAACCCTGCTTGACCAGTGCCTTGATACTGGCCGACTGGGTATTCTCATTCAAAGGCAACAGATTCGCTGTCAGCTTTTGCCGTGCCAGATGACCTTCAATTGCCGACTGCAAAAAGCCACGATTGTGATAGGCGATCAGTGGCACCGGTTGCTCCTGACTACCAGGCAGAGGGAACCGGGCGCCTCCCCGTTCGTTCGCGACACTGACCGGCACCAGGGATTCCCGGGCCAGCACCAGCCACTCGAAATTCTCTTTGGTCAACCGGTCTCCCCAGGGCAGGTCCGGATGCCAATAGCACAGCACCAGGTCACACTCACCGCTTTCCAGGGCTTCCAGAAACTGTTCGCCAACCCAGCTGGTGGCTTTCAGGTTGAGCTGGAGTCGCTCGGCGATGCCCACATCCGTCGCCCACCCCTGGTAAAAGTGTGAAAACAGACCTTGTGTGGACCCGACACTGATCCGCGCCGACGCCTCGGCCTCAAGGGCAGTAATACGCTCTTTCGTGTCCCGTACGTCCCGCGTAATCCGCTCGCACAGATCCCGGAACATCTCTCCTGCCGGCGTCAGCGACAGTGGCAGGGTCTGGCGGTTAATCAGTGTGCTGCCCATAGCCTCTTCCAGCAGCTTGATGCGGCGGCTGAACGTAGGCTGGCTCACGTGCTGCAACTCGGCAGCCCGTGAAAAATGGCGCGTGCGGGCAAGCGCCAAAAAGTCTTCCAGCCAGCGTACTTCCATGGAATCCCCTGGAGTGAAGTGGTGTGACTAAGCGGTTGTATGGGTCAGGTCCGGATTGCAGGCATGATAGCCTATCCCCACGCTGCCACTACAAACGGCCCTCTTCCACCGCGTGGCAAGCCACCTGTGTACCACCATCCGTGGTGATCAGTGCGGGCACTTCCCGTCGGCAACGCTCGTTGGCGTAGGGACAGCGCCCGTGGAACACACAGCCGGATGGCAGGTTTACCGGCGTCGGCACCTCTCCATTCAGGCGGATGTGGTTGGGCCGATCGTCCTCCAGCTTGGGAATTGCGGACAACAGCGCCTGGGTGTATGGGTGCCGCGGTGTGGCGAACAGGGTTTTGGTGTCTGCCAGCTCACAGACCCGGCCCAGGTACATCACCGCCACACGGGTGCCGAAATGCTCCACCACCGCCAGGTCATGGGTAATGAACAGATAGGTGAGCCCCCGGCTTTCCTGGGCATCCATCAGCAGGTTCAACACCTGGGCCTGGATGGACACGTCCAGGGCGGAAATCGGCTCGTCCGCTACAATGAATTCCGGATCCACCGCCAGCGCCCGGGCAATGGCAATCCGCTGGCGCTGCCCGCCGGAGAACTCATGACCAAAACGACTGCCCCAGTCCAGGTCAATGCCCACCGAATGCATCACTTCGTGGATCTTGTCCCGCACTTGCGGGGTAGACCAGTCCGGGTGATGAAAGCGGATCGGCTCTTCCAGGGTCTGCTGGATCGTCATCCTCGGGTTCAGCGATGCATACGGATTCTGGAAGATCATCTGCATCTTGCGCCGGTAAGGCAATGAAGCCTTGCCCTCCAGGTTGTCGATGCGCTGCCCTCCATAATGGATTTCGCCGGCGCTGGGGGACAACAGCCCCATCACCGTGCGGGCCACCGTGGACTTGCCGCAGCCGGATTCGCCCACCACACATAGGGCCTCGCCCTTTTGGACCTCCAGGTCCACACCATTAATGGCGTGCACGGCCTCCTGCTTGCGGCGCAAACGACCACCCTTAAAGGTGATCTGTTCCAGCAGGTTGCCGGACAGGTCGAAGCGCTTTTCCAGTCCGCGAATACTTACCAACGGGGAGGTCATGATTCAGCCTCCTGCATGCGTCTCTCCTGCTCAATCAGATTGGCGACTTCGTAACAGGCCACATCCACGTTACCGGAGCGAACATACTCAGGCATCATGCGCGTACACTGATCGGTGGCGAAGCTGCAGCGCGGATGGAAAGGGCAACCCGTGGGCACGTTCTTCAGGGATGGCATGGAACCGGGGATCTGGAACAGCCGCTGTCCGGGCTCGCCCATCTGGGGCAACGCGTTGATCAGGCCCTGGGTATAGGGATGCTGGGCGTCATTAATGATTTCCCGGGTCGGGCCCTGCTCAATAATACGGCCGGAATACATCACCAGCATGCGCTGGGTGACTTGGGAAACCACACCCAAATCGTGGGTGATCAGCATCAGTGCCACGTTTTCCTGTTCACACAGGTCCAGCAGCAAATCCATGATTTCCGCCTGGATGGTCACGTCCAGGGCCGTGGTGGGCTCGTCGGCAATGATGATCTCCGGGTCCAGCAACAGCGCGATGGCAATGATCACCCGCTGACGCATGCCACCGGACAGTTCATGGGGGTATTGGTCCAGGCGCTTCCCCGGCGAGGGAATCTGCACCTTCTGCAAGCGGTCCAGGGCAATCGCCCGGGCGTCTTTCCTGCTGATTTTCCGGTGCGCCTGGATGGCCTCCACCATCTGGGTGCCGATGGTAAGCACCGGGTTCAGGGTCATCATCGGGTCCTGGAAGATCATGGCGATGCGGTTGCCCCGGATCTTTCGCAACTCCCGCTCGCTCATGGCCGCCAGGTCCCTGCCCTTATACAGGATCTGCCCGCCGGCAATGTAGCCGGGCATGGCGATCAGATTGAGGATGGAAAAGGCCGCCACGGATTTACCGGCGCCGGACTCACCCACCAATCCCAGTCGCTCGCCCTTGTCCAGGCTGAAGCTGATGCCCCGCAGGGCGGTCAGGTCACCGCCGCGCACCGCGAAGCGCACATCAAGGTCTTTTACTTCCAACAGTGCCATGGTGTTATCCCTTGTACAGCCGTGGGTTCATGACATCCCGCAACCAGTCACCCAACAGGTTGATGACCAGCACGAGCACCACCAGCACCAGGCCCGGGATCAGGGTGATCCACCAGGAACCGCTCTGGATGTAGTCAAAACCGGACTTGATCAGCGAGCCCAGCGACGGCTGGGTTTCCGGCATACCAAGGCCCAGGAAGGACAGCGCCGCCTCGGAAATGATGGCGTTGGCAATCTGCACCGTGGCAATGACAAAAATCGGCGATAGCGTATTGGGCAGAATGTGGCGGAACATGATCCGGCGAGTGCCGAAGCCCATGACCCTGGCTGCCTCCACATACTCTTTCTTCTTCTCGGCCAGCACGGACGCCCGCACAGTCCGGGCAATCTGTGGCCACTCGGCGATACCGATAATGAAGATCAACATATAGATGGCAATCTCGCCGAACATCAGGTTGCCGAAACTCGCCTTGAAGACCGCACCGACAATAATGGCCACCATCAGGGTGGAAAACGACAGCTGCACATCCGCAATCCGCATCAGGATGGCATCCACCTTGCCACCGAGATAGCCGGCCATCAGGCCAAACAGGATGCCCAGCACCGCCTGCAACAGGACCGCCCCGAAGCCAATCATCAGGGATACCCGTGTGCCATAGAGGATGGTGGAAAGCAGATCCCTGCCCTGGGCATCGGTACCCAACGGGAATGCCGGATCGGCGCCATCAAGGCCTACCGGCGGCATCTCGGAGTTCATGATATTGATCTGGGCCAGATCATAGGGATTGGCAGGCGCCAGCAGGGGCGCAAAAATCGCTGCCAGCACCATCAACAACAGCACCAGGAAGCTGATAATGGCCACTTTGTCGCGCTTGAAGCTGTACCATACGAAGGACTCGCGGAAGCGGTCCCAGCGGGAAACCGTTGCCGTTGTCATGCTTTTTTACCTGTCAGTTTAACGGTGGGATTCACCAGTCCGTAGACCAGGTCCACCACGGTGTTGGTCACCACGAAGATCAGGCCCACCACCATCAGGTAAGCCACAATCAGCGGAATATCACTGCGGGTGATGGCCTCGAGGAACATCAACCCCAGCCCGGGCCACTGGAATACCGTTTCGGTGAGAATGGTGTACGCCACCATGATGCCGATCTGCACGCCCCCCACGGTTATCACCGGTAGCATGGTGTTCTTCAGGGCATGCAGGAAGTTGATGCGACCGGCGCTCAGGCCCTTGGCCCGGGCGTAACGGATGTAGTCGCTCTGCAGCACTTCCATCATCTCGGCCCGGATCAGGCGGATAAACAGCGGCAGCATGATCGACGCCAGTGATACACACGGCAGCACCAGGTGCGCCAGCCCCTCACTGGTAAACAGCCCCGACTCCCAGGTGCCAAACAGGTGGACCAGATCACCTCCCCTGCCATAGGACGGCATGCCCCCGTCAGTACTGAAGAAGTCGTTAAACCACTGGCCCCAGCCGGTATCGGAGGGGAACCAATTCACTGTGACGCCGATGGAAAACAGTTGGATAAGCACGATGGCCGTCAGGAATACGGGTATGGAAATCCCCACCGTGCTGATGCCCATGAAAAACTTCGACAGCCAGGCCTGGGGCCGGATCGCCGCATAGACGCCGATCGGCACGGACAGAAACACAATGATCAGGCTGGCGCCAATCACCAGCTCCAGGGTCGCGGGCAGATGTTCGGCGATCACTTCCAGGGTGGGCTTGCTGTAGAAATAGGAGTTGCCCAAGTCCCCCTGGAGAGCGTTGCCCGCGAAGCGCAGATACTGCACCACAATCGGGTCGTTGAGCCCGAGCTCGTCCCGAAGGGCCTCCCGTTCTTCCTCGGAGACGGACATGCCCACCATCTGCTGAAGCGGGTCACCAAGGCCGTCCTGAATGGCAAAGGCGATCACGCTAATCACAAACATGACCAGAAACGCCTGGGAAATCCGCTGAACCAAAAACGCTAACATGAAGGTTTTACCGGCAGTGAATGATTAAAGCCTCTCTCCCCTTGCGGGAGAGAGGTTTGGAGAGAGGGGGAAATACTGACTCCCGCTTACTCGACGACCAGGTCACCCAGGTACGGGAAGTTCATGACATTGAGCACCGGCTCAATGTTCACTTTCTTCTTCGAGGCCCAGGCCAGGTCCTGCCAGTGCAGTGGAACGAACGCGGCATCGTCATACAGGCGCTTCTCTGCCTCCTGCAGCATGG
The DNA here is from genome assembly GCF_029207565.1 of Marinobacter iranensis. Taxonomy (GTDB): domain Bacteria; phylum Pseudomonadota; class Gammaproteobacteria; order Pseudomonadales; family Oleiphilaceae; genus Marinobacter; species Marinobacter iranensis. The sequence continues at coordinate 175,219 of NZ_JANCMW010000003.1, forward strand.
CAGCTCGCTTGTCCAGGTCCGTCTCAACGCTGGCCTTCTCCACCAGTGCGTCTACTTCCGGATTGCAGTAGTTACCGGCGTTGTACTGGCCGGCGCCACTGTCCGCATCCGGGCAGAAGGTCAGGAACTCGAAGAAGTTGGCGGAGTCCTCAGTGTCCGCGTGCCAGCCAATCATCATCATGTCGGCAGCCCGGTTGTCGTACTCTGTCCAGTATTGCGCCTTCGGCAGAGTCTTCAGGTCAACGGTGATATTGATACGCGCCAGCATGGCCGCCACCGCCTGGGCAATCTTGTCGTCGTTCACGTAGCGGTTGTTGGGCGCCATCATGGAAATAGTGAAGCCATCCTCATAGCCGGCTTCTTTCATCAGTGACTGGGCCTTTTCCACATCAAAGCGCGGAGACAATGACTCGTTGTGGCCCTGATAACCGGCCGGAGACATCTGGGCGGCCGGCGTGGCAAACCCCTTCATGATCTTGGCCGCAATGCCTTCCTGGTTGATGGAGTAGGCAATGGCCTGGCGAACCCTGGGATCCTTGAAGGCCTCCACCCGCTCCCCGTTCATGTGGAACAGGATGATGCGGGTACCACTCATGGTCACCAGGTTGGCGTTCTTGTCGCGCTTGATCCGTTCAAGGTCATTGGGCGGCACCGGTGCAATGAAGTCCACTCCGCCGGAAAGCAGAGCGGAGACCCGGGTGTTGTTCTCCTTGATCGGGGTCAGCACGATCCTGCCAACGTTACCCGGGGATTCCGTATCCCAGTAGTCATCAAAACGCTCGAACTCCACCCGTACGCCCTGCTTGCGCTCGGTGACGACGTACGGGCCGGTGCCTGACAGGTTCTCGGAGGCAAAGGAGCTGCCATGTTTGGAGATGGCGTCTTTGTCCTTGCCATCCTCGGTCTGGCCGCTGTAGAACTCGCTGTCCAGCGGGAAGATATAGGTGGCGGTGTTCAACAGCAGCGGGTATGGCTCGCTGGTCACCAGCTCGAAGGTGTAGTCATCGATGATATTGATACCGCTGAAGGGCTGGAAGATGGCCTTGAAGTCCTGGCTCCGCTTCAGGCGATTGAAGGTGAACTTCACATCGGCCGTGGTCAGTTCGTTGCCGGAATGAAACTTCACGCCTTCGCGGAGCTTGAAGCGCATGGTGTTCTCGTCGACCCGCTCCCAACTCTCGGCCAGCCGCGGCTCGAAGCTCAGATCGCTGGTCCAGCGAACCAGTGGATCAAAGGTCATATGGGACAGCTGCAGGATCCCGCCTGAAAGCTGCTCGTGGATATCAAGGGTTACCGGGTCGGCGTCATACGCCATCTTCAGTTCCCTGGTCGCCTCGGCGGATAGTGCTACTGGCGCCGCAGCCAGGACCATGGAACCCAGAAATGCTGCAATCAGTTTTTTCATGTGCATTTTCCGTCGCTGTTTTAAGAATTTTCACGGAACATCGGTGCAAAAGGGCACCAACTGCCTGGGCAACAAGCTAGTCGCGGGAATCCCTTACAGCAATCGAAATTGCGACATGGAGCTATTCGCCAATTGAATGACCTGTTATGGGGCGAAAATCACAAGAATCAGAGATGGAAGACGAGCGGCAGGAATATCGCGGTGAACACACCGGTGAGTCCCATGCCAAGGGACGCAAACGCTCCGGCGGTGTGACTGATCTCAAACGCCCGCGCAGTGCCAACGGCATGGCCATTCAGGCCCAGGGCAAAGCCCAGGATTCGTTCATCCTTTACCGGCAACAGGCGGGCAAGAAGGTCAACGAAGAGGGTGGCGACCACGCCGGTAATCAGCAGACCACCCATCATCAGCGGCACCGAACCACCCAGCTGTTCGGTAATACCGATCGCAATAGGCGCCGTTACTGACTTGGGCGCCAGCGAAGCCAGTACCTCCGGAGTTGCCCCCAGAGACCAGGCAATCACCACGGCATAAACCGCCGCCATGGTGGCGGCAATCGGCAGGGTCACCACAATCGGGCGCCACATGGCACGAATATGGTGCATCTGTTGGTACAGGGGTACGCCGAGCGCTACCGTCGCCGGCCCCAACAGCACGGAGAACCATTGGGCGCCCTCGCGGTAATCACCATAGTCGAGCGCGAGCACTGCAATGACGCCACTGACCAGCGTCGCTGAAATCACGATCGGCGGCAGCCACACCGGCTGATTCAGCAACCGGAACAGGCGATTGCCCGCGAAATATGCCCCCAACGTCAGAACGATCGCCAGTGCCGGGCTGGTTGAGAGCAGGTCAAGCAATTCCTGAAAGCGACCGGACAACTCATTCATGGTCGCCGGCCTCCTGAGCACTAAAACGCTGCATCAGCCAGAGGGTGGTGAATACACTCAATAGGGTGCCGACCACCAACGCGATACCTATCGCCAACCATTGCCCTGAAAACTCGTCAGCGACGAAAAAGACACCCACTACGCCCGGCATGATAAGCAACACCAGCACCGAAATCAGCGCCTGGCTGGCCCCGGCGAGGCTATCACTGATTGAGCCCCTCGCCATCAAAAGAAAGGTAAGCAGGATCATCCCGATAACACCACCACTCACCGGCAACGCCAACAGCACCCTGAGGGCTTCACCGGCAATAAAAAACACCGTCAGAACCAGAAAACCGCGCAACATCGACATGGCTGTTGTTTCCCTGCTGGATATTTGATTTACACTAGTGTCCCATCTGGCCACACCAACGCAGGATGCCCAATGGCTCTCAAGGCAACGATATTCAAGGCGACACTGAACATCGCCGACATGGACAGGCACTACTACGCTGACCATCACCTCACCATTGCCCGCCATCCGTCGGAGAATGACGAGCGCATGATGATACGCCTGCTGGCCTTCATACTGAATGCCAGTGACGGCCTGGAATTCACCAAGGGCATCAGCACAGACGACGAACCGGACCTGTGGAAAAAGAGTCTGAGCGACGAGATCGAACTGTGGATTGAGCTTGGCCTGCCTGACGAAAGCCGTCTGCGCAAAGCCTGCAACCGGGCCGATCAGGTCATCCTTTACACCTACGGCGGCCGCGCCGTGCCTCTGTGGTGGGAAAAACACCAGGGCAAACTGACCCGCTTCAGCAACCTTACCATCATCAACCTGCCCCCGGAGGCCACAGAGCCGCTCGCCACCCTGGCCGAACGCGGCATGAACCTGCAGTGCACCATCCAGGATGGAAACGTGAATATCGGCAACGAAGACACCCTCGTCAGCCTCACCCCAGAGCCCCTCTACCCTGGATAAAAAATCACCTCTCAGGGTCTACCAGAACAATCCAGTTTACGTTAAGGTAAACTTTAGCCGATGTTGACCGGAGCCGCACCAGGTTCCGTCAGTTTGGCTATACTCAAAAAAGCATCGACACCCTCACAAGGGGTGTTTTGTTCCTCAGGCCACTACCCCAGGAAGAGGATTATGACAACAACAAAATCCAAAGTTGTTTATAACCCGGTTTTTACCGACGGTGCGGAATTCCGTATTCCCACCTTCAAGCTACTGAAACAGGACGGCTCTCTCTACAAGGGCGCCAAGGCCCCTGATCTGGATAAAGAGAAAGCCCTGCGCATCTACCGCGCGATGGTTACCACCCGAATTCTCGATGAACGCATGCTTGCCGCCCAAAGGCAGGGGCGCCTGAGTTTCTATATGCAGTGCACCGGCGAGGAAGCCGCAGTCATCGGCAGTACCGCCGCACTGGACGACGCCGACATGATCATGGCGCAGTACCGTGAACAGGGCGCGCTGACCTATCGCGGCTTCACCATTGATGAGTTCATGAACCAGCTGTTCGGCAACGAATTGGACTATGGCAAAGGTCGCCAGATGCCGGTTCACTATGGTTCCAGCAAGCTGAACTACATGACCATCTCATCGCCCCTGGCCACGCAGATTCCCCAGGCCACCGGTTACGCCTACGGCCAGAAGCTGAAGGGCGACGGCCACTGCACCATCACCTACTTTGGCGAGGGCGCCGCTTCGGAAGGGGATTTCCACGCTGCCCTGAACATGGCCGCCGTGCATCGCGTTCCGGTTATTTTCCTTTGCCGTAACAACGGCTACGCCATTTCCACCCCGGCCGCTGAACAGTTCGCCGCCGACGGCGTTGCGCCCAGGGCCTATGGCTACAAGATGGATGTGATCAGGGTGGACGGCAACGACATCCTCGCCGTTCATGAGGCCACCAGGGCAGCCCGCAAACTGGCGGTGGAGCACAACCGCCCGGTGTTGATTGAAACTATGACCTATCGCCTCGCCGCTCACTCTTCTTCCGACGACCCGTCCGGCTATCGCAGCAAGGACGAGGAAGCTGTGTGGCGCGAGAAGGACCCGATCCTGCGCATGCGTCTCTGGCTCGAAAGCAAGAAATGGTGGAGCGAAGACGACGAAAAGCAGCTTCAGGAAAACATGCGCCGCGAAGTGCTCGAAACCATGAAACGGGCACAGAAACGGCCACCACCGGCGCTGGACACCCTGGTCAGCGATGTCTACGACGAGGTACCGCCGGCTCTGGCGGAGCAGTTCGACAGGCTGAAGGCCCACATCCGTCGGCACCCGGACGCCTATCCGAAGAGTGCAGAACATGCCAAGAGGGAGGCCTGACATGACACAGATGAATATGCTCCAGGCCATCAACAATGCCCTCGACACCGCCATGGGCTCAGACGAACGGGTGCTGTGCTTTGGTGAAGACGTGGGTGTTTTCGGTGGCGTTTTCCGGGCCACCAGCAATCTGCAACAGAAGTACGGCAAGGCACGCTGCTTCAACACACCGCTGGTGGAGCAAGGTATCATCGGCTTTGCCAACGGCCTGGCCGCGCAGGGCTCCGTACCGGTGGCCGAGATACAGTTTGCCGATTACATCTTCCCGGCTTTCGACCAGATCGTGAACGAGTCGGCCAAGTTCCGCTACCGCTCCGGCAACCTGTTCAATGTGGGCGGGCTGACCATTCGCGCGCCTTACGGCGGCGGCATTGCCGGTGGGCTCTATCACTCGCAATCGCCGGAGGCCTACTTTGCCCATACCCCGGGGCTCAAGATTGTGGTGCCACGCAACCCGCACCAGGCCAAGGGTCTGCTGCTGGCGTCTATCCATGACAAGAACCCGACCCTGTTCTTCGAGCCCAAACGGCTCTACCGCGCCTCCGTGGGCGACGTACCGGATGAAGACTACCGGCTGCCGCTGGGTGAAGCCGAGGTGCTCAAGGAAGGCACGGACGTGACCGTGCTGGGCTGGGGTGCGCAAATGGAAGTGATTGAACACGCCGTCGAAATGGCGGAGAAAGAAGGCATTTCCTGTGAAGTCATCGACCTGAGAACCATTCTGCCCTGGGATGTGGAAACCGTCGCCAACTCGGTGCTCAAGACCGGGCGCCTGGTGGTTACCCACGAAGCGCCGCTGACAGGCGGTTTTGCAGGTGAGATTGCGGCAACGATACAGGAGCGTTGCTTCCTGTACCTGGAGTCCCCGATCGCTCGGGTGACCGGGATGGACACCCCCTTCCCACTGGTGCTGGAAAAAGAGCACCTGCCCAATTCCCTGAAGGTCCATGAGGCCATCAGGTCGAGCGTGGAATTCTAGGTTGATATCAGGACAGGAGAGCAATCATGAGTGATTTTATACTGCCCGATATCGGCGAAGGTATCGTGGAGTGCGAACTGGTCAAATGGCTGGTCAGCGAAGGGGACATCATCGAAGAAGACCAGCCGGTTGCCGAGGTGATGACCGACAAGGCACTGGTGGAAATTCCGGCACCTTACAAGGGTCGGGTGACCCGTCTGTACCATAAGGAAGGCGACATCGCGAAGGTCCACGCTCCACTGTTCGAGCTGGTTGATGAAAGTGAAACCGCTGAACAGAGCCCGGCACAGGAATCCCGGAGCCCCGAACCTGAGGAACAGCCCGTGGCGAAGGCGCAGGCCGGCAAAAACACCGGCGACGATGCCACCGAAGACTTTATCCTGCCGGACATTGGCGAAGGCATCGTTGAGTGTGAGGTGGTGGAATGGCGCGTGGCCGAAGGTGACGAGATCGAGGAAGACCAGCCGGTCGTCGACGTGATGACCGACAAGGCCATGGTGGAGATTACTGCGCCCAAGGCTGGCCGAGTCACCAAACTCTACCACCAGCAACAGGAAATGGCCCGGGTGCACTCGCCACTGTTCGCGTTCATCCCGCGCGACCGTGATGAGCCCGCCGAAGCCAAAGCTGAGACAAAGGCAGCACCGGAACCCACACCGACAACGTCAAAACCGGTCGCAACAGGCAACCGGCAGCGGACCCCCGCCAGCCCCGCCGTAAGACGGCTGGTACGGGAACACAACCTGGAATTGGCCGAGATCGCCGGTTCCGGCAAGGATGGCCGGGTACTGAAGGCCGACGTGCTCGCGCACCTCGATAAGCCTTCCACCCCTGCGCAAAGCCAGGAACAAGCCGGCGAATCCCAGCCTGCGAGCAGGCAGCCAAAGCATGAACAGGAAGTGCGGATCGAGCCAATCAAAGGCATGAAAGCCGCCATGGCCCGCAGCATGGTCACGTCGGCAACCACCATCCCCCACTTCATCTACAGCGAAGACATTGATGTCACTGACCTGCTGAAACTGCGGGAACAGCTCAAACCGGAAGCCGAAGCCAGTGGCTCACGGCTGACACTGATGCCCTTCTTCATGAAGGCCATGGCCCTGGCGGTTCAGGAATTCCCGGTGCTCAACAGCCGTATTAACGACGACGGCACGGAGATTCACTACCTGCCCAACTGTAATATCGGCATGGCGGTGGATGGCAAGGCCGGGCTGATGGTTCCCAACGTCAAAAGCGTTGAGAACCTGACCCTGCTGGGCATTGCCGATGAAGTGGCGCGCCTGACCGAATCCGCCCGTTCGGGCCGGGTCAGCCAGGAAGACCTCAAAGGCGGCACCATCACCATCTCCAACATCGGCGCGCTGGGCGGCACATACGCCTCGCCTATTATCAATGCCCCGGAAGTTGCGATTGTGGCCCTGGGCCGGACCCAGAAACTGCCGCGCTTCGACGCCAACGGCCAGGTGGTGGAACGGGCCATCATGACCGTGAGCTGGGCGGGCGACCATCGCATCATCGATGGCGGCACCATTGCGCGCTTCTGCAATCGCTGGAAGGGCTATCTGGAATCGCCGCAATCGATGCTGTTGCATCTGGGCTGACGGGGCATCATGGCGCAGAAGACACAACTGCAGCAGTTCTACATACCCGAAGAGCAGTCGATCTATCTGCTCAGCCATGATGATGCCAAGAAGCTCAAGGACTGGGTGGCGCTCTGCACCACCCAGCTCCGCCAACTGGGCTACCACGACATTGAACTGATCGGCAAAGGCGCCTACGGATTCGTGTTCGCGGGCCGCCTGCCTCACCATAACGGCAGCGGCCCGGAACACGTCTTCAAGTTCACCCGCATTAACCTGCCCCAACACCTGCAAGACCGGCTGGAGGACGAAGCCTTCATCCTCGAACAGGTCCGACATCCCAGGGTTCCCCGGCTGATCGCCTATCAACGGGCACACAACCAGCCCATCCTGGTGATGGAACGGGCCGCCGGCCTTAACCTGGAAGAAGTCTCCCTGCGGGAGGGCCGCCTCAAGCCCCGGGTGGTGATACGAATCGCCGGCCAGCTTGCGGACATCCTGCGCAACCTGCGCCGCGAAAACGGCCCCGCCGGGCGCCCTATCGTGCACGGTGATATCAAGCCATCCAACCTGGTGTTCGACGCAAGCACCGAGAACATCGCCCTGATCGACTGGGGCTCATCGGTGTTCGCGCAGCTCGACGCCAACCAGCAGTTCCTCACCACCAACGTCATGGAGCTGATGTCCGACAACCTGCAGCAGACCAATGCGCGGCTGGGGGATGTCTACTTTATCGGTGAAGAGCAGCTGAATGGTGGGCTTTCGTCGCCCCGTTTTGACGAACAGGGCGCTGCCGGAACCCTCTACGCACTGGCTTCCGGCCAGTCGTGCCGTTTTGGTCACCAGGCCATTCCCGCCACCTCCCTGGGCCTGCCCATGGAATTCGCCCGCATGCTTGATGGCATGCTGTCGCCGGATCCGGAGACGCGTCTACGTGCTGGTGACTACTACCTGAAAGAAATGCCGAGGATGGCGCGCACGGTGATGATTGACCTGCCGGAGCCACCACTGGCACCCATGGTGCCGGTATGGACACGGCCATCAGACCACGAAATCGACACCGTGGTGTACAGCTCCCGCAAATCCTTCCTGCGGCAGGAAGGCGCGCCGGAAACCCTCAACGATGTCAACGACGTGCAACTGGACCGTTACTACAAGAACTTCATGCAAGGCATGGGGGAGACGGAAAAGGCGTTTCTCGCCTCCGTAAGCCGCCTGGGGCGATACCCCGTGGAAGGCGGCCTCGCCGTGCGCTGGGAGACCGACGGTGTCTACATCGACACCTCACTGAACCTGCACGACCCCAGCCTGAAAACCGCGTTCGTCCGGGCCGTCAACAACATGGTGTACCTGGCCCAGGCCATCTACCGCCAGGGTATCTTCAAGAGCTGCCTGTTCAACGCCCGTAACACCCTGCACATCGACCGCGACGAACCCGATCAGCCTTTCGTGCCCGAACCCGGCATGCAACTGCGTTACGAGGTCAGCGCGGCACCGGAAGTGGAAGACGAATCGCGGGTGCACTCCTACTTCGAGGATGGCCCCGACCCGGAAGAATTCCTGGTGCTGCCCCAGACCATCATCAATGCGCTGGAATCCCTCAACGACATTCACCACACCGGCATGATCATCTTCGAGGCCCTGCCCCGCCACCTCAAGATCCACAGCCACTACCGCCTGCTGGATCCGGATCGGGAAGGCGAATTCTCCCGCCTGCTGGACGAAATACTGGCTGCCGTGAATCAGATCACCGGCCTGGGCGTTTCCGGCTTCATGAAAATGCCCTATAAGGACACCCGCTTCTTCCCCCACATCGAACGCCTGCCGGAACGTTACTACCCCAGAAACCCCCGGGCCGAAGCCGATTCCGCCTGAACCCTTTATCCGCCTGAACCCTTTAACTGTGCTAAACCGGCGCCAAGAGGACTGGACAGAACACCCCATCACACGTAAGATTGCGCACTCGAAATTGATGCCACCGCATTGATTCCGACACCCGCCCGTAGCTCAGCTGGATAGAGCGCTGCCCTCCGGAGGCAGAGGTCTCAGGTTCGAATCCTGACGGGCGGGCCATCTTTCACAAAGGAGCCCCGCTGAATGCGGGGCTTTTTTGTGAAAGATGGTTTGCTCTCTGAAACCGGACATGTCCCGCCGTACCGACGCTGCAGCTCAGAACATCTTGCCCGGAAGCCAAAGCACCAGCGCCGGGAACAGCAGCAACAGACCGATACGCACCAGGTCTGCCATCAAGAACGGCACGATGCCGCGGAAGATGGTCGACTGCCGGACGTCGCCAGCGGCGCCCTGGATCACGAACAGGTTCATGCCCACCGGCGGTGTGATCAAGCCGATCTCCGCGACGGTGACTACCACGATACCGAACCAGACGGGGTCGAAGCCCAGGTTCGCAACGATGGGAAAGATGAACGGAATGGTCAGCAGGACCATGGAGAGGGCATCCATAACGCAGCCCAGCAGCAGATAGAAGGCGATGATGAGGAGCAGGGTCATGACCGGCGTCAGTCCCGCCTCCTCGATCAGGTCCACCAGGTAGAACGGCAGGTTCGAGGTTTCGATGAAGTAATTGAACAAGGCGGCGCCGATCAGGATCAAAAAGATCATGCCGGTGACCTCGGCAGCCTGCCAGACGCTGGCGAAGAAGGTCGAGCGGGTCAGGGAACCCGAGAATAGAGCGATAAGGAAGGCACCCAGGGCGCCGACGGCCGCCGCCTCGGTGGGTGAGAACCAGCCCAAATACATACCGCCAATAACCAGCAGGAAAAGACCCAGCACGGTCCACACCCGGCCTAGTACCGTCAGACGCTCGCGCCAGCTGTGACGTTCGGCCGGCGGCCCGAGTTCCGGCCTCAGCCGTACCCATAACCAGGCGGCCGCCATGTACAGCAGCATTGCGAGCAGGCCGGGGATAAGGGCGGCAATGAACAGTTGGCCTATGGAGGTGCCCGTCAGCAGCCCGTAGATTACCAGGATGATCGAAGGCGGAATCAACACACCAAGCGTCCCACCTGCAGCGATGGAAGCCGTCGCTAGGCGATCGTCGTAGCCGTGTCGCCGCATCTCCGGCAGCGCCACGCCACACATGGTGGCGCTAGTGGCAAGGGATGATCCACATATGGCCCCGAACAGGGCGCAGGCACCGATAGTGGCCATGGCCAGTCCGCCCCGCAAATGGCCGGTAAAGGCGTTGACGGCATCATAAAGGCTGCGGGACAGCCCAGCCTGTGCCGCGAAAACGCCCATCAGGATGAACAGCGGAACCACCGACAGATTGTAGGGAAATACCGCCCCGAAGGGTGCCGCCCCGAGCACGAAGGCAGTGCCGCTCCAGCTATTCAGCAGGGTGAAGCCGCCAATGCCGGTCAGAGACATCGCTACTGCAACCGGCACCCGGAAAAAAATCAGGACCACGGTGACGACAAAGCCCAGAAGGCCGATCACGGGGGGCGTCATATAGCGCGCTCCATCAAGAAGAAGATCTGAACAGACCGGCGAGGGCTTGCAGCGTCGCCAGCACCGCGGCGAGCACCGACAACGCGGAGCCGACCAGCAGCGGGACCCAGTACCAGATCATGGGGATGCGAATGTTCTGCGAGACGTCACCAAACATCATCTGCATCTTCGCCGCCTCCCAGCCGTAGTAGAGGATCAGGCCCATCAGCACTACCCCGCCTAGCGAGGCAAGGGCGGCAAGCAGCGACTGGATGCGCCGGGGGAGGAACTGGCTGAGCAAATCAACGCTGACGTGGGCGTCGCGGTGGAAGGCGAAGGGGATGGCTGCGAACCCGGTTGCCAGGATCAGCAACTGAACGATATCCACCACGCCGGGAATAGCTGTGTCGAAGAATCGCAGCCCGATATCCACCACCGTGACCACAGCGGCCCCCAGCAGACAGGCGACACCGAACAGGGCCGTCGCACGAAAGACCAGGGCCACCGCTCGGGACCAGATTCCCGGGCGGTGGCCCTGGTCGTCGACCCCGGTCCCGTTTGGTTTAGTTGGAGAACTCAGAGACATACTTCTGCGCCGCCTCATATATCTCCTGAGGATTCTCGACGCCCTGGGCCTTCAGCGATTCGAGGTAACGGTTGATCATGGGCTGCAGCTTCTCGCGCCAGCGGGCACGCTCCTCGTCACTCAGCTCGGCAATCTCGTTACCCTGAGCCTTGACGGCGTCCAGGCCAGCCTGGTCCCACTTGTCCCACCAGTCGCCGAACCTGGCCACCAGCGCGTCGCCGGAGAGGCTGTCGATGCAACCGCGAACATCCGTGGGCAGCGAGTCGTATTTGCGCTGATTCATCACGAAGAAGAACGAGACCGTGTAGACGCCACCGTCCAGATGGTAGTCCAGCACCTCGTCTAGCCGGAAGGACTTTACCGGGTCCCAGGGGAACACGGTGCCGTCGATCACGCCCTTCTGCAGGCTCTCGTAGACCTGCCCGGGGGGCATGCCCACCGGCTCGGCACCGAGTTCTTCGAGCATCATGGAGACGGCCGGGCTGGGAGTGCGGATGCGCAGGCCCTGCAGATCATCCATGGAGGTAACCTTGGTATCGCGGGTATGGATCACGCCGCCGTTATGGGCATGCAGCGCCAACACCTTTAGCCCCCGGTACTCCGGCTTTAGGTACTCCGGATAAAGCGTCCAGAGGGTGCGGCTGGCGACGCCGGCATCCGCCACCAGGAAGGGGATGTCGATGATGGAGGTACGCGGGAAGCGCCCACGCGGTATCCCGTGCAAGCCGTGGGCGATATCGACAACGCCAGCCATCACCTGTTCCTGCTGACTGGCGACCCCGCCCATCTGCGTGCCGCCGGGGTAGATCTGCACGTCCACCTGACCGTCGGTGCACTGCTTCAGATCCTCGGCCCAGGGCTCGATGAAGTCGGTGTGGATGCCGTGCACCGGCGGCAGGAAGTGGCTCAGTTTCAGGGTGATTTTCTGCTGTGCGACAGCCGGCAGCGCAGCGGCGGCAGCCAGGGCGATCCCGGCAATCAGGCTTCGTTTGAACATGGGCAAATCCCCTCGTTGGTTATTGTGGTTTTTTAACGCGGCTTGGCCGCCTCCAGCTCTGACGGCCGGTTCACAGGGCAAGACTGATCCGGGCTCGTGCCCGCGAGCAACACGCCATCATGCGCTTGCCTTCGTTGCGCTCCTCGCGGCTGAGCACCCGGTCGCGATGATCGATGTCCTCGCCCGAGGTCACTGCTACCTCGCAAGTACCGCAAAGACCTTCCTCGCAGTCGCTGGCGACGTCGATGCCCGCCGCGCGCAGTGCCTCCAGCAGGGTCTGGTCCGAAGCCACCCGCACAGTGAAGCCGCTGTCTTCAAGGAGCACCTCGAAGGCCTCCTCCTTGCCCGGATCCAGCAAGGTGCCGGCCGCACCGAAGTGCTCTATATGCAGCACGCCGGCGGGCCAGTCGTTGGTGGCCAGCTCGAGCGCCTCGAGCAGCCGCTCGGGGCCGCAGGCGTATATCTGGCGACCTGCGGCCAGCTCACCAATCACGGCGTTGATCCGCAGCCTTTCACCTTCATCCCCCGGATAGAGGTATAGCCGATCCCCGTGCGCCGCCACCAGTCGATCGAGGAACGCCATGGTTCTGCGCGAGCGACCAGCGTAGTGCAGCGTATAAGGCTTGCCCAGGCGCTTGAGCCGGTCGGCCATGGCGATGATGGGGGTGATGCCGATACCGCCGGCGATGAGGACATATTCTTCGGCGCGCTCGTCCAGGCGGAAGTGGTTCTTGGGTCCGCGGATGCCGATCTCGTCGCCCACCTGCAGGCGTTCGTGGACATAGACTGAGCCGCCGCGGCTCTCCGGCTCGCGCAATACCGCCAGTTCCAGGCGCTCCGGACGGTCCGGATCACCGCACAGGGAGTAGTGCCGGCCCATGTCATCCAGCAGCAGTTCGACGTGGGCCCCAGGTGTCCAGTTCGGCAGCGGCCGACCATGGAGGTCCTCCAGACTCAGGCCGACGATGCCTTCCGCCAGCAAGCGCTTGTCCGCAACGCGCACGCTGCGGGCCAGATCCTTGACTGCCGGCGCGCCGATCTCGAAGTCCATGCGCGGCTCCCGGGCCTGTTCCGAAAGACGCTCGGGGTTACACGACGGGTCCCAGCGCACCCGGAGGTGGTCCGGTCCGCGGAAAGAAGTATTGGGCAGGTAGGTGAACTGCTGATCCGGCACCAGCTCCATGTGCGGCAGCCGACGCGTAAACTCCTCAAGGAAGATCCGCATTTCCATCCGGGCGATGTTCTTGCCCATGCACTGATGACTGCCGTAACCAAAGGTCAGGTGGTCCACCGTATTGTCACGGTAGAGGTCCAGCTCATCGGGGTTTTCGAAATGGCGCTCGTCGTGGTTGCCGGAGGCGGTAACCATCAGCAGCCGCGCGCCCTTTGGCAGCTCCACATCGCCGATGGTGACCGGACGGGTAGTGATGCGTCGCCAGGCGACGACCGAACCGGTATGGCGCAGGCATTCCTCGGCTGCGTTGGGTATCAGCTGCGGCTTGCGACAGAGCTCCTCCCACAACTCGCGCCGCTCCAGAAGCCGACGGAACATATTGGCCGAGGCGTGGGCAGTGGTCTCGTGGGCGGCGACGATGATGGCCATCATCATCGAGTGCAGATAGCTGTCGGTGACAACCTCGGGGTAGTTCGCCTGCTGGCGGATGGCGTAACGCATCCAGCCGGGACCGTCCGGGGTGGCACGCATCTTCTCCAGCACCTTGCCGGCGTACTGCCAGAAGTTGCCAACGGCGTGGGCCACCTCGATCTGTTCCTCTTTGGAGGGGCGGCCCCAGGTATTCACGGTGTGCGCGATGGAGTATTCGCGTAGCTTGCCCATGTCCTCTTCCGGCACCCCCAGGAAATGCAGAGCCACCGTCAGGGGAATCTCCCAGAGCATTTCATCAACCAGATCCGCCTCGCCCTGGTCGATAATCCGGTCCAGGGCATCCCGCGTCAGACGACGTATCATCGGTTTGTGGCGTTCCAGGTTTTCCGGCGCGAAGTGCTCCATCAGGACCCGGCGCCGCTCGGTGTGCTGAGGTTCGTCCTCGTTGACCAGCGTACGGTTCATGGCGTAGTCGTAGCCGAGCAGCACGTCCTGTGCCTCCTGCGACACCGGAGTGATCTTTTCCAGGGCAATGGAGGGGGAAAAGGTGATGTTATCCCGGAATACCGCTTTGATGTCGTCGTAGCGGCTGATCACCCAGTAATCCAGCTTGGGGCTGTAAAACACCGGTTCCTGAGCCCGTGACCAGCGCAGCGCCTCCGCCGGATCCAGCTGATAGTCGCTGCCGAAGGGGTCAAATTCCGCCGCCTGGTGCGAGAGCGGGCAGCCGCCAGCGGCGGCCGCGGTGACGGGACACCCCATCGAGCGATGGGCCTTCTGCTTGTCAGCGCTCTGGCTCGTCACAGCCTCCTCCGTATGGTTTACTAATAACGCACATATCGTGCACTATTAGAGAATAGAACCGATATGGCGATTCGTCAAACAGAGGGGGATGTACACCACATGAGTTCCTTGCAAACTTTGTCCCGGGGGCTGACCGCCCTGGAACTGGTGGCTCAAAAGGAAAACGGGCTGGCGATAGCCGAACTGGCGGAGGCGCTGGGCGTGCACCGGGCGATCGTCTATCGTCTGGTCACTACACTGGAGGGTCACGGGCTGGTGACCCGTGGCCGCGATGGCCGGATCTGCCTCGGAGGCGGGGTGGTGGCGTTGGCGTCACGGGTTGAGCCGCAGCTGCGGGCCATGGCCCGTCCCTTGCTGCAGGAACTGGCCGAGCGCACCCGGGCGACGGCCTTTTTGTGCGTCGGACATGGGGATGAGTGTGTGGCCGTCGAGGTGGCGGAACCCGAAACGCTGCTGCTGCGGGTCTCCTACCGTGTGGGCAGTCGCCATCCGCTCGAGCGGGGCGCGGCGGGTATCGCCGTCGCCGCCCTGCGCCCGGAACGCCCGGACGATTCGGAGGCGCTACGCCAAGCCCGCCGCGATGGCTACAGCATCACCCGGGGGCAGCTTCAGGCAGGGGCCGTCGGCGTGGCCGCGCCGCTGGTCTATCCCGTTGACAGCCACTTCCGCTTCGAAGGCTGCGTTGGCGTGGTGGCGCTGCAGGATCTTGATGTGGAAGCCGCCACCGCGGCGACAGTCGACTGCGCGCGGCGACTGGTGAAACGAATGGAGTAAAGCGGATGCGGCGTAGCGCCATGGCGCTTTCGATCCAGATCCGGCGCCGGGGTGCCGGTATGGGTCGGTTGTTGAAATCCCGGAAAGGCTGTGCTTATCTGAAGAGTTAAGTTGTTGCGGACAACCAATACTCGAGCCTGACAGACGCTCGGCACCTACCCTGGGGATGAATCATGAGCGATCTTGAGTACCAACGCGGTTTTCGCAATCAATTCGCCACCGAGGCCCTGCCCGGGACGCTGCCCGAGGGGCAGAACTCACCCCAGCGCTGCCCCTACGGCCTGTATGCAGAGCAGTTCAGCGGCAGCGCTTTCACCGCACCGCGCAGTCATAACCTGCGCAGTTGGCTATACCGGATTCGCCCCTCAGTGGCGCAGTCGGCCTACCGCCCCATCGAAGCCGGACAGCTATCCACAGCGCCAGACACGGCGGTGGCGGCCGACCCGAACCAGATGCGCTGGGATCCACTGCCCATGCCACAAGCCACCACCGACTTCATCGACGGTCTGTTCACCATGGCCACCAACGGCGACGCCCGCAACCAGGCCGGCTGCGGCGTTCACCTCTATGCGTTCAATGCCGACATGACTGAGCGCTACTTCTACGATGCCGACGGCGAGCTGCTGCTGGTGCCCCAGTTGGGGACACTGCTGCTCCGCACCGAGCTGGGCCTGCTCGAACTCGCCCCCGGCGAGATCGCCGTACTCCCGCGCGGCCTCAAGTTCCAGGTCCGCCGCGCGCCTGACACCGACGCCGCCCGCGGATACATCTGCGAGAACTACGCCAGCCCGTTCGAGCTGCCCGGCCTGGGTCCTATCGGCGCCAACGGCCTGGCCAACCCGCGCGACTTCTTCGCCCCCACGGCCTACTACGAAGATACCCAGGGCGAGTTCGAGCTCATCGCCAAGTTTGGCGGCAAGCTCTGGGCGGCCGAGCTCGATCACTCACCGCTGGACGTGGTCGCGTGGCACGGCAATTACGCGCCCTACAAGTATGACCTGACGCGGTTCAACACCATCAACACGGTAAGTTTCGACCACCCGGACCCGTCGATCTTCACAGTGCTCACTTCCCCGTCGGACACTGCGGGAATGGCCAATATCGACTTTGTGATCTTCCCGCCGCGCTGGATGGTGGCCGAGCACACGTTCCGACCGCCCTACTTCCACCGCAACATCATGAGCGAGTATATGGGCCTGATCCACGGGACCTACGATGCCAAGGCCGAAGGCTTCGTTCCCGGGGGCTCCAGCCTGCACAATTGCATGTCGCCCCACGGGCCCGATGCGAACACCTTCGAGCAGGCCTCCACTGCGGAACTCACGCCTCAATATCTGGGGGATACGCTGGCTTTCATGTTCGAGAGCCGCTACGTCTTCAACCCCACCCCGATGGCACTGTCCGCCGATTTCCTCCAGAGCGACTACGTGGACGTCTGGCAGGGGCTACACTCACATTTCACGCCCAACGCGCGCTAAACGACTTAAAGGATTCCGGTTTATGAAACTCGCAACGCTCAAGAACGAAACCCGCGACGGACAGCTGATCGTGGTCTCCCGGGACCACAGCCGGGGCGTCAGGGTGGCGCAGATCGCCCTCACCCTGCAGGCCGCCATCGAAGACTGGGACACCCTCGCGCCGCAACTCGAGGAGGTCTACCACGCCCTCAATGAGAACAAGGTAGAAGGCGCCTTCAAACTGGACCTCAAGGCCCTGCACTCGCCACTGCCCCGGGCCTACCAGTGGGCTGACGGCTCGGCTTACCTCAATCACGTGCAGTTGGTACGCAAAGCCCGCGGCGCAGAGATGCCGGAAACCTTCTGGTCCGACCCGCTCATGTACCAGGGGGGCTCGGATTGTTTCATCGGGCCCTATGACCCGGTGGAAGCAGGCAGCGAGGAGTGGGGCATCGACTTCGAAGGCGAAATCGCCGTGGTCACCGACGACGTGCCCATGGGGGTGAGCCCCGAGCAGGCAGCCGGGCACATCAAGCTGCTGATGCTGGTCAATGATGTCAGCCTGCGCGGGCTGATCCCCGGCGAGCTGGCCAAGGGCTTCGGCTTCTTCCAGGCCAAACCGGCCTCCAGCTTCTCGCCAATTGCCGTTACCCCGGACGAGCTCGGCGATGCCTGGCGGGACGGGCGCGTGCATCTGCCACTGACGGTACATCTGAACGGTGAGAAGTTTGGTGAGCCCCAGGCCGGGCCGGACATGATCTTCAGCTTCCCGCAGCTGGTCGCCCATGCCGCCAAGACCCGCCACCTCGGCGCAGGGGCCATCGTCGGCTCGGGCACGGTGTCAAACCCGGACACCGAGGGCGGCCCGGGCAGACCGGTAGCCGACGGCGGGGTCGGCTATAGCTGCCTGGCCGAGATACGAATGGTGGAAAAGATCCTCCACGGCGAGATCGAGAGCCCGTTCATGCGCTTTGGCGATCGGGTACGCATCGAGATGTTCGATGGCGAGGGTAAGAGCATCTTCGGCGCCATCGATCAGGAGGTGGTGCGTTACGAGGGGGCATCATGAAGCTGTATGGCTACTACCGCTCGTCGACCTCCTACCGGGTGCGGATCGCGCTCAATCTCAAGGGGCTGGACTACCGGCAGCAGCCGGTGAACCTGCTGCAGGGCGAGCAGCGGGAAGTACCCTACCGGCAACTGAACCCGCAGGGTCTGGTGCCTACCCTGGAGACCAACGAGGGCGAACGGCTGACCCAGTCGCTGGCGATCTGCGAATACCTGGAGGAGCGTTACCCCGAGCCCTCGCTGCTGCCGGCGAACGCCGCCGACCGGGCCCGAGTCCGGGCTCTCGTGGGCCTGCTGGCGATCGAAATCCATCCACTCAACAACCTGCGAGTGCTCAAGTATCTCACCGGAGAACTGGGTGTCGACGAGGACACCAAGCTCGACTGGTATCGCCACTGGATCGCAGAGGGCTTCGATGCGCTGGAGGCAATGCTCGCCGGCGATCCCCGCACCGGCCACTATTGTCACGGCGACCAGCCGGGGCTGGCGGACGCCTGCCTGGTGCCACAGGTCTACAACGCCGAGCGCTTTGGCTGCGACCTTGAGTCATATCCCACCATCCGACGCATCCACACCGCCTGTAACCAACTGCCTAGCTTCGCTCGTGCCCATCCGGACGCACAACCGGATGCCGGCTGAGGCGCACGGGATCTCGGCAAACCTGCCGCGCGCCGGATTTTCGATCTGTCTCTACCTTACAGAGAGGGAGTTTGACTCGAGCTTATCCTCCTGTTTCAAGCACTCCGCGACGGATCTGGTCTTTCTCGATCGACTCGAAGAGCGCTTTGAAATTCCCTTCGCCGAAACCGTCATCCCCTTTGCGCTGGATAAACTCAAAAAACACCGGACCTAACTGTGCTTTAGAGAAAATTTGTACCAACAAACGTTTGGTGCCATCAGTCGTACCATCCAACAACAAGCCTCTCGTCTGAAGCTCTTCCACCGGCTCGCCATGATTTGGCAGACGCTCATCAAGCATCTCGTAATAGGTGTCCGGCGGCGGATCCATGAACGGTACTCCCAGGGACTTCAACTTATCCCATGTGGCAATCAGGTCATCGCTGAGGAATGCCACATGCTGTATTCCTTCACCCTTGAATTCCAACAGGAACTCTTCGATCTGTCCCGCTCCCCCGGACGACTCCTCATTCAACGGAATGCGAATCATACCGTCGGGGGCGGTCATTGCCTTCGAGGTAAGCCCTGTGTACTCGCCCTTGATGTCGAAAAACCGCATCTCTCGGAAGTTGAAGAGGCGTTCGTAGAACTCGGCCCAGTAATTCATTCGTCCGCGATACACGTTATGCGTCAGGTGATCGATCAGTTTCAGCCCGGCACCACCAGGATATCGATCCTCGACCAGATACTCGAAGTCGATATCGTAAATTGATCCCTTGTCACCGTAACGATCGATCAGATAAAGCGGCGCTCCGCCAATTCCTTTAATTGCGGGTAAGCGTAATTCCATCGGGCCAGTTGGTATTTCAATAGGCTCGGCTCCAAGTTCAAGGGCCCTGTCATAGGCTTGGTGAGCATCCCGGACACGAAACGCCATGCCACATGCAGAAGGGCCATGCTCGTTAGCAAAATAGCGCGCCGGACCAGTAGTCTCTCGATTGATAATAATGTTGATGCCGTTTTGGCGATAGAGAAGCACATCTTTAGAACGGTGCCGAGCGACATTAACGAAGCCCATTGACTCAAAAATAGGCTCAAGCACACCCGGGATTGGTGAAGCAAACTCAACGAACTCGAAGCCATCAAGACCCATGGGATTTTTTAAAAGATCAGTCACTGTAAAACCTCCAGAATAGTAGATATTTTTGCTACGTCTTGATCGTTAGGAGGTGGTGCGCAGGGTACTCCTCGTATACTGCGGGCCAAGTGACTACCCATGATTAGCCTGGGAATCGCAGGAGTTACTTTAGCAGTAGCTTTTCCCTTCCTGCGCTTTTCCTGTCGATAGAGGTATGCCATGAGTCGCGAAAATCTTGTCTGAATTAAGTTAACTTCAAGTTAGTGGATATGCGGGCAAAGTAACAGTTCAATTTCTTCATCCAGGCAAAGACCCTCAACACCTCTCCCGTCTACGTTAACCCTGAGTAATTCATTTGAGAATGTAATAACAGTTCAATTGAACTATAAAGAAAGAGCTGAATCCGGAAACTGAAGCGGTTCGCCAGCCACGGTTCCGGCGTTTGCCGGTAATACGGAATCCGCGGCCCTGACAACCTACAAGAAAAGGAAGGATGCCAATGAAATCTGCCAGAAAATTTCCTGTGAGCCCTGCGAAACTATGGATAGCAGTATCGCTACTCCCGGTTCTGACCCTGGGTATGAGCCATGCCCTGGCTGACTGCGAAAGGGGGACGTTGGACGCCATGTACTGTGATGAAGATGGCGACCTCGTTGCCGATCGCCCGGACGACAAGTCGGAGTGGGTCAATCCAGACACTCTGATTTTTGCCTACACTCCGGTAGAAGACCCCGCGATCTATTCGGATATCTGGCAGCCCTTTATCGATCACCTCGAGAAAGTCACCGGCCGGGATGTTCGCTTTTTCGCCGTTCAGTCCAATGCGGCCCAGGTAGAAGCCATGCGTAGCGGCCGCCTCCACGTCGCGGGCTTTTCCACCGGCCCCACGCCGTTTGCAGTCAATCTCGCCGGAGCAGTTCCCTTCGCTCTGATGGGCTCGGATGAGGGGCAGTTCGGCTACACACTGCAGGTCTATACCCAGCAAGATTCGGATATCAAGGAAATGCCAGACCTGAAAGGCAAGCGCGTGGCACACACCTCGCCGACATCCAACTCAGGCAATCAGGCGCCCAGAGCACTTTTCCCCGAACTGGGCGTGGTGCCGGGTGAGGATTACAAGGTGATTTTTTCCGGCAGCCATGACCAGTCCATGCTCGGGGTTGTCGCCGGCGACTATGACGCAGCGCCCGTAGCCTCTGAGGTAGTTGAACGCATGGCGGACCGGGGCCTCTACGACGAAGAGGATGTGAGGATTGTCTGGGAGTCCGATCGCTTCCCCACCACTTCCTACAACTACGCCTACAACCTGCACCCTGACCTGGTCGAAAAAATCAAGGAAGCCTTTTATTCCTTCAAATTTGCAGGAACAGAACTCGGCAAGGAATTCGATGGGGTAGAAACCTTTATTCCCATCAACTACAAGCAGCACTGGAAAGTTATCCGGGCCATCCAGTCTGCCAACGGCGTGCAGTACACCCCGGACAATCTGGAATAACGCCGTCCTCTTGCCGGTGCGGTTAGCCATGGCTGCGCCGGCAAGCATTTCGTTCATTTCCGCAGGTGCAAGACCCTATGCTTGAGATTTCCAACCTGGTTAAACGTTACGGTAGCGACGAGCCGGTCTTGAAAGGCCTGGATCTGGTCGTGGAAGGCAATACCGTGGTTGCTGTCGTCGGGGCATCCGGCGCTGGCAAGAGTACAATGCTGCGGTGCATCAATCGTCTGGTAGAACCCACCTCCGGTTCCATCAAGCTGAACGGTCGGGAACTGGTCAACCTCCGGGGGGCCAACCTGCGGCATTCCCGTCGAAAAATCGGCATGGTGTTCCAGGGATTCAACCTGATTGACCGGCTGACGGTAATGGAAAATGTGCTGGCTGGCCGCCTTGGCTATGTTTCCCTTTACCAGGCCCTGACCAGAAAATTTCCCCAGACCGACATAGATCGCGCCTTCCATCTGATGGATCGTGTCGGCATTGCCCACTATGCCAACAAGAGGGCAGATGAGCTCTCTGGCGGCGAACGCCAGCGCGTAGGCGTTGTCCGGGCGCTGATGCAGGAGCCTGAAATTCTGCTTGCCGATGAGCCAACCGCGTCTCTTGACCCAAAAACATCCGAACAGATCATGGTGCTGTTACAGAGCCTCGCCAGCGAACTCTCCCTGCCGGTTCTGATCAATATTCATAACGTCTCCCAGGCCAGAACCTACACCGACCGAATTGTGGGTTTGCGCAACGGTCAAATGATTTTTGACGGCACTCCTGGCGAGTTCAACCAGGAGGCGCTCGATGCCATCTACGGGGGCATTGAGGCTCCCGATGAAACAGGAGTCGAGGAACAGCCGACGGCGGAGGCCCGGACGACATGAACGAGGCAAGATCGGGCGCTGGCCCGCTTACCGGGCAGAAATGGAAAAAACCGCCCTTCATTGCCAGCCCGTGGCTCAGATACGGCCTGCTGATCGCGGTGGTTATTTATCTTTACTGGACATTCAACACACTGCCATTCAACTGGGAGCGGATTTCCGAGGGCCTGCCGAGGGCCGCCCGCATATTCGGCGGGGCATTCCCTCCAAGCTTTGAGCGGGCCGAATTGATGTGGACCGGCTTCAAGGAGAGCTTCCAGATAGCCTTTCTCGCCACTCTTCTTGGCGTTTTTCTATCCATACCCATAGCCCTGATGGCGGCAAAAAACCTGGCGCCCTTACCGATATACCTTCTGGGGCGCGGCATCATCATTCTGTCCCGCAGCTTCCACCCGGTAATTGTCGCCATCCTGTTCGTGGCGGCGGTCGGGTTTGGTCCACTTGCCGGCATTCTGACGCTGACGCTCTACTCCATCGGTTTCGTTGCCAAGCTCCTTGCCGAAAAGGTGGAGGAAATCGACTGGGGCCAGATGGAAGCCATGCGGGCCGTTGGAGCTGGATTCTTCAAGACCCTCATTTATGGTGTCTTTCCACAGATCCTGCCACGCCAGATCGGTCTTTCCATGTATCAGTTGGACAGCAACCTGCGGGCCTCGGCCGTCGTAGGTATTGTTGGCGCAGGCGGTATTGGCTCAACCCTGATGAACGCCTTCGGACGCTACGATTACGACTTCGCCTTTGCAATCCTGATTCTCATCGTCGGCGTGATTCTTGTCAGTGAAGGTATCAGCGGATGGGTGAGGAAGAAAATATGGTAGAGCAGACAGCGGAATTTACCGCCCGCCCATGGACCCGGTACAGCAGAAAAGAGCGCTGGATCCGGTTCGCGACCTATTTTATCACTCTCTTTGCGGTGATCTGGGCCATAAGAGACATCGATATTTTCTGGCCCTGGGTGTGGGACGCCCCCACCCAGATCCAGAACCTGGGCGGCCGCATGTGGCCCCCTGAGTTTGAGGCCTGGTCGGCGATCCTGAATGCCATGCTGGAAACCGTGCACATAGCCACGCTATCCACCATGCTCACCGTCTTCATCGCTCTCCCCGTGTCCTACATTGCGGCCCAGAACACCACGCCAAACCGGCTGACCCTATGGATTGGAAGATTCATTCTGGTATCCAGCCGCTCCGTGAACACCATTATCTGGGCGTTACTGTTCGTGGCCATCTTCGGCCCGGGCGTACTTGCAGGCATCCTGGCAGTGATGTTCAGGTCTGTGGGATTTATCGGAAAACTCATGGGTGAAGCGATTGAGGAAATCGACCGGCGCCCCGTGGAAGCCATGGAAGCTACCGGAGCTTCACGGATGAAAGTCGTCCTGTTCGGCATTGTGCCCCAGGTCATGCCGGCGTTCTTTGCCATCGTCATCCTGCGGTGGGACATCAACATCCGGGAGTCCACCGTGCTGGGCCTGGTTGGGGCCGGTGGTATTGGCGTTCTTCTCCAGGGGTCCATTGATACCTTTGCCTGGCAGACAGTGGCCACCATACTGCTGGCCATCATTGTTCTGGTGCTGGCGGGTGAAGCCCTGACGAGTATGCTGCGCAAGAAGGTACTGTAAACCATGATGCCAATGAGCAAAGCCCATGCATGACTTTGATTTTCGGAATGCCAGATATCTCTTCACGGATGTGGATGACACTCTGACCACAGGTTCTACCCTGTTTCCACGGACGGGTTCGAAACAATGTCATCCATATCAGGCAAGACCATTTCTCTAAAGATCCTCAGTAGGCACCAAAGACAACTGGTACCCCAGTGGCTCTACGGCCTTCTTGACAGATTCGAGCAGGACCCTCGGGTCATCGCGCTCAATATTCATAAGGGTGGTCTTCGACAGACCACACAGCCGAGCATAATCTTCCAGCGTAATACCGACAAAGCGCTGGCGGATCTCACGCACCGCGGCCCCCACCGAGACCTTACCCTGCCTCATGCGCTTTTCCAGATCGGCCTGGGCCGCCTCGCGCTCATGATCTTCAAACTTTGGTGGCATTCTGGGCATCGTCGCCTCCCACTTGGTTCTTCAGGGTTTCCAGGAACCTCTCCGGGCGCTCAAAAACAATGTTCTTATGTTCCAGGACCCGCCTGGGTACACCAAGGTCCACCACCTTCTTCCGCAGAGCCGAGAGCTTTTCCAGCTCAGCGATGAACCGGGCCCGGGTGATATCCGGATCCTCGGCATACTCCCGGATGATCTTGTCGTAATTCGGCTCGTAGACTGTGTGCTGGTACTCCTGCGTCCAGACTGTCGTCCGGGCAATCGCCTCCCGGTCCAACACCATGGGCGCCAGGTCATAGGCCGGGGACAGGCTGATTCGACCGTTGCGCTTGATCAGGGCGGTGTTGCGCCCGTGGTTGTCACTGTTGCCGATGGTGTAGTTGATGACATCGCGCACCAAGTACTCGCATAGAGTTTCGTCAAACTCCGGAGGGTGCGTGATCGCTTCCCGAAGTCGGGTCAGGACATCCGGGTGCTCCATCCGGGCACCATCTCCGACCATCTGGTTCAGGCTATACATGGATTCAACTCCGTACCGCTGAACCCTGCCCGAAGCCACCTCCCGATCAAATCGCGGCAGCCACAATGCCGGGACCTTACCTTCCACCACATGGGCACCCCGGATAGTGTTTTGGCCCAACTGATCTAAGGCCTCGTAGAAGGTTCCTTCTGCCCGCAGGATGTCCTGATCCTCTGCTGTCATACGTCCCCGGGGAAACTTCACCAGCCAGTGATTGGCGATTTCGGGCTCCGGGAGGGTCCCCTCCAGGTAAAAGCCTCCATCCCGGGCCTCGACGACCAACAGCTTTGGAGCATCACCGCCCGCGCCGGTGGCACCACCGATGACCACACCCAACTGATTGGCGTACTCCAACAGGTATTCATCCCGATCGCTGATGTCGTCCTTAGTGAACGAGATCACTTTGGTGTCTTCTACCTGAGCCTCGAAAGCCTCCGCGGCCTCCTTGATACGCAGGTTGCCGATCGGTGCGATGCACCCCTCGCTGAGCAATTTGAAGTCAACGGACGGGCCCGGGTCCCCGGTCACCTCCCAATGCCGGAGCAGATACCGTCGCCCGGCACCCTGGGGGATAATGTCCCGGAGTACCGGGGCAACCGGCTCCCGGCGGTACCCCTTCATCAGGTGTCCCGGGACATTGTGACCGATGGCCCGCTCGTCCTTGAATGACAGGCCTTCCTTAGCCGTGGTGACCGCATTCACATACTTGCCGCTGTAGGTGAACGTCACGTCACCGGTGAGGCCGGCTTTAGGATTCGGGAACCGGACGGTGCCGGCGTCATACCACTGGTGGTTCCAGTAGACCTGTACGGTTAGGATCTTCTGTTCGGTCTGCATAGTCATACTTAAATACCAGCTTAGTGCACTTTATAATAGCCATTAACATCATTATAAAACAGCTTACTGCTATATAATGACAAACCAAGACACCAAAAGTGCACCATAATGATATATAGAACCAAGCCGGAGGCAGAAGTCTCAGATTCAAATGCTCACGGGCGGGCCATTATTTTCAATGGAATAACGCCTACTAGACGTCCTTAGGATCTTCGGATTCCACCCCGCTTCCACGCACCCACGCCGCCCGAACCGTTTCCGAAGCCACACCGGCCAGAAGCCCGAAAAATGGGTCAGCCCAGACGGTAACCAGTGCTGTTATGGCGATAACCGGCCAGCAGGACGGTTTGGCTGTCCAGAGACGCCTGGACAGAGCAAGCTCGACCGCAGCCACCAGCAACAAGGCCCCGAGACCCGCCGTCGGAATGGCTGCAACAAATGAAAGGCCGCCTGGCAGGAAAGCGACCATGAGCAAACCTGTTCCCAGCAAAACGGGAGCCACGCCGCTCCGCGCGCCGAAACGGTGGTGTGCGGCAACTCCCCCGGCCCCGTGACACATGGGCAAGGCGCCGAGCGGAACCAGAAACAGGTTGGCCAGGCCCGTCGTCACCGACAGGCGGCCTGGCGACACACGGTGCGATTGCTCGCCGAAGTAATCCCCAGCCACCAAGGCGGTCAGTACGATGGCATTGGTTATCGTAAGAGCCAGTTGAGGTAACACCAGCATGGAAATCGCCTGCTGCCAATCGTCCATGGCTGGCAACTGAGGTAGTGCGAATGCAGCGGAATCCACTAAAACAAGCGTACGCCCCGGTGCCCCCAGTACCGCGTCGATCGCTAAAGCCACACCAAGCCCTATCAGGGCCGCTGGCCAGTTCGGCAACACCTTGAGGGTGATGGCCAACACCGCCAACGTGATCACACCCAATGGCACGGACGTGGCCATCAACCCCAGGCTCATGTTGGCCAACAGCAACCCCAGCCCCAGTTGAAGGCCGCTCAATACCGAGCCGGGCACAAGACGTGCCGCATGGTTAATCCCTCCTGTTGCACCCAGCAGCAACAGTATTGCTCCGATCAGCACGCCACTTGCGACCAGGCTCTGGGACGTCACCTCGGTGGTCAGCAATAACGCAGCAACCGCTTTCATGGGTTGCACAGGTATCGGCAGGCGATAGTACAGTCCTGTCGCGATGTAGAACGCGGCGAACCCCAGCAGTACGGGTACCGGTGCCAGCCCTGCCACGCCAATAGCCCCGAGACTCAGTGGCAGCAGGGTACCGATATCACCCAGCGCCCCGCTGACCTCCTTCACTAGATCTTTTCGGGTTGAGGGCATGCAGGCTCCTGGTTCATTGGCCTATTTTTTGTTGGCGTTATTATGGGTGCCGCTCAGGCGTTATACACGACCTGTCCCAGTTCACTGATATCGTAACCACCCAGCGCCTCGGCACGCCGGACAAAACGCTCGCTACCGGCAAACGCCAGCAGGCGCTGCATGGCCGGCTCAAAGTAATGTCGCCGGCGCATGGCCAAATCAAAGTGCTCCTGCTGCAAAGGAATAAACGCCAGCCCCTGGCGCCGCGCCGCGGCTTCAATGCCCACGCCGACATCCGCTTCGCCCTGGCGAATGGCCAAAGCGAGATCGTCTTCGCTAAGCGACGGGTGAGCAGCCCAGGTAAGTTGCCTGGCATCGATGCTGTGGCGAGCAAGCAGGCCCTGCAACAAATGGCTGACGCCGGCATCGGGCTGGCGATGCGCGAGACGTATGCCGGGGCCGGCGATATCTTCCAGTCGCACAAGTCGATGAGGGTTATCGGCAGCCAGAAGAAGCCCCTGCTGGCGTTTGGCCCACCGAATCAGCACCAGGTCGCGCATGCCGCTCAGCCCCAATGTGACAGGGTCATTGTAATTCCGGCTTCCCCCATGCCAGATATGCATCCCCGCGAGCATCGCGCGCCCGGCAATTAATCGTTGTACGCCATCCCCGCTTCCCTGACACAGTAAAGCCAGTTCCGCGCTGCTCTCCTTCACGGCCCATTCCAACAGCGGGTCCTGGCTTCCCGCCAGCACCGGCGGAATCGGAGAACTGACGGCATCGTCGCCCTCCAGATGGTTCATCAACCACAGATCTATACGCTGACGCGGAAACAAAAGTTTTCCTGTCACCCGTACACAGGGAATCACACCCTGGCTGACCAGGTCGTAGACCTTCCGCTCTTTCAGGCGCAGATACTCGGCGGCTTCGGCCGTGGTGAGGTAAGCGGGAAGGGGCATCGGTCTCTCCTGCTGCCTGGAAAAAGCACAAGGCTGTTTTTAGCTGCATATTTTTCAACAGACTGTGCAAAGCGTAGTCAGAAACGCCACGATGCTCAATATAAAGGAGTCGCAGCCGTGGAAAATAATGCGTTTTATGTGGCGCTGTCGCTATTGTTGAACTTCGACGCTTCGCTATTTCAGATCGTGGCGCTTTCGCTGCAGGTTTCGCTTCTGGCGGTGCTGATTGCAGCTTTGCTGGGGTTTCCCCTCGGTGCGGCGGTGGCGCTATGGCGCTTTCCCGGGCGCGGCGTCATGATCGTTGCGCTCAATGCCCTGATGGGCCTGCCTCCGGTGGTGGCCGGGCTTATCGTCTATCTTCTGCTCTCGCGCGCCGGTCCACTCGGTGAGTGGGGATTCCTGTTTACACCCGGTGCCATGGTCATTGCGCAGGTAGTGCTGGTGCTGCCTATTCTGGCCGCGCTCTCGCGCCAGAAGGTGGAAGAACTTCTGGGTGAGTACCGCGAACAGTTTGTGTCTCTGGGCATGTCACGCTCACGCATGATGCCCACCCTGTTGTGGGATGCCCGCTTTGCGCTGTTGACCGTTCTGCTCGCCGGGTTTGGCCGCGCCAGCGCCGAGGTGGGCGCGGTGATGATGGTCGGTGGCAACATTGATGGGGTCACACGGGTAATGACCACCGCCATCGTGCTGGAAACCGGCAAGGGCAACCTGCCCCTGGCGCTGGGACTGGGGATCGTGCTGCTGACGTTGGTCATGCTGATCAATGCCGGCGCCTACCTGCTGGGTGAGCTGACAAGGAGGCGGGTAGGATGACCTCATTTAACGCGCCTTTCCACGCCTCGTCTGTTCTTTCCCTACCTCCGGCGCTGCGCTTTGAAGGCGTGGCCTTCAGCCACCAGGACAAGGTGCTGCTGGGGCCATGCGCGTTCACTCTGGAGGGCGCGGGCCCCACCCTGGTGATGGGACCCAATGGCGCAGGCAAGAGTCTTCTTCTGCGGCTGGCTCACGGTTTGCTCTCGCCCACTCAGGGACGGGTGGCATGGTCAGGTGAAGGGAGCCCCCGCCAGGCGATGGTGTTCCAGCAGCCTGTGCTTTTGCGCCGATCGACCGTGGCCAACCTCATTCACGCGTTGGCGGTGAATAACGTCCCGCGCAAAGCACGCGCGAAGCTCGCTTTTGATGCGCTTGAGCGTTTTGGCCTCACCGCCTGTACCGATACGCCCGCGCGCGTGCTCTCCGGCGGCGAACAGCAGCGCCTGGCACTGGCCCGCGCCTGGGTGCTTTCTCCTCAGGTGCTGTTTCTGGATGAACCCACCTCCGCGCTCGACCCGGCGGCGATCAAAGCCGTAGAGGCCGCGGTACGTGAGTTTCATCAGCGGGGAACGCGCATCGTGATGACCACCCATGACCTGCACCAAGCCAGGCGCCTTGCAGGGGATGTACTGTTTCTCTCTGGCGGCAAAGTACGCGAACACACCCCCGCTGAAGCCTTTTTTAACGCGCCCGTCTCGCGAGAGGCACAAGCGTTTATTGCTGGAGAACTGGTCGAGTAGTTTGTCCATTGGATGCGCTCAATCCACAACAGGAGAACAACAGGATGAAAACAACCTTAGCTCTCACACTCGCAGGTTTAACCAGCATGGGCCTGGCGTTCAGCGCTTACGCCGACGACTACATCACCCTGGCCTCAACGACCTCAACCGAGAACTCGGGGCTATTCGACGCCCTTTTACCGCAGTTCGAAGACGCCACCAACATCGAAGTACGGGTGGTGGCCGTGGGCACCGGGCAGGCGTTTGAAATCGCCCGCCGCGGTGATGCCGACAGCCTTCTGGTACACGACACCGCTGGCGAGCAGCGCTTTGTCGAAAACGGCTACGCCAGCGAACGGGCCGATGTGATGTACAACGACTTCGTGTTGATTGGCCCTGCAGACGATCCCGCCAATATCAGTGACGCGCAAAGTGCCGCCGAAGCATTCGCGGCGATTGCCAATGCCGAGGCTCCCTTCACCTCACGCGGCGATGACAGCGGCACCAATCGCGCCGAGTTGCGGCTCTGGGAATACGCCGGCGTCGAACCCGACGGCGACTGGTACCGCGAGCTCGGCAGCGGCATGGGGCCAACGCTCAACACCGCCGCCGCCATGGATGCGTACGTGATGTCGGATCGTGCCACCTGGGTGGCCTTTGGCAACCCTCAGAACCTGACGCTGCTTTTTGAAGGCGACGACGTGCTGTTCAACCAGTACGGCAGCTTGCTGATTTCCGAAGAGAAGCATCCGCACCTCAAACACAAGCTGGCCAGGCAGTGGCATGACTGGCTGATTTCCGAGGATGGCCAGCAAGCGATTGCCGACTTCAGGGTGGACGGACAACAGCTGTTTTTCCCGAATGCCAAATAGGCTAATCTCTGCCAATCTCCGTAAATATTCCATTCTGCGGCGTCCCTCAAACGGCTATAACAAAAATGACGATTGATCCCATACTTCCCGACCCCAAAAACCCTCGACTATCCCGCGCAGTGGAGGGCGTTGATGAAACCGGCCAGCCCAAATCGATCAACGTGATCGAAGAGCGCCCGCTGATCATCTACCTGAACAGCCAGGAAATCGTCACCGCCATGACCATAGGCGACCACCCGGAATACCTGGCCCTCGGTTTCCTGCTGAACCAGGGTATGCTGAAAGAGACGGACCAGATCACCAAAATCGATTACGACGAAGAACTGGAAGTCGCTGTGGTCCGAACCGCTGGTGTCACGGACGTGGAAGACAAGCTGGAAAAGAAAACCCGGACCTCCGGCTGCGCTGTGGGTACGGTGTTTGGTGACATGATGGCGGGGCTTGAAGGGCTGTCGCTACCGGACACACCGGTGCACACCAGCACCTTTTACGGTCTCTCCTTCCAGATCAACCACACCCCCAGCCTGTACATGGAAACCGGCGCCATTCACGGCACTGCCCTGTGCCAGGGCCGCGAAATCCTGGCCTACATGGAGGATGTCGGTCGCCACAACGCGGTCGACAAGATCGCAGGCTGGATGCACCTAAACGGAATCACTGCGGCCGATAAAGTCCTCTACACCACGGGGCGACTGACTTCCGAAATGGTGATCAAGACGTCCCTGATGGGCATCCCGACCCTCATCAGCCGGTCGGGGTTCACGGCCTGGGGCGTCGATATCGCCCGGCAGGTCGGACTGACGCTGATCGGACGAATGCGAGGCAAGAAATTCACCTGCCTCAGTGGCCAGCACCGCCTGGTGTTCGATCAGGACCTGTCGCAGGTGCCCGATGAAGAAAAGAAAATGCGTCGGAAAGGGGCGGAGCATGACTGACGGAGGCGGAGTATGACTCAATGCGCAGTCATTCTGGCAGGCGGCCAGGCCAACCGGATGGGCGGCGGTGACAAGGGGCGATTGATGCTGGGTGATCAGTCACTGATCCAGCGGGTCATCGACCGGATCACGCCACAGGTCGACGCCGTGGTGTTGAACGCCAACGGAGACCTGAGCCGGTTTGATGATCTGGGTTTGCCCGTGGTGGCCGACTCGATTGGCGATTTCCCGGGCCCGCTGGCAGGCGTTCTGGCGGGTATGGATTGGGCTGCCGAACAAGGGCATGATTGGCTGATCAGCGTCGCTGCCGACACCCCGTCATTCCCCCGGGATCTGGCTGCAAGACTGGCCGGACATGACACCCCGGTGGTGCTGGCAGCCACGCCGGATCCCGAACGCGGCCGCCTGCCCCAACCAACCTTTGGCCGCTGGCAGGTGGCGTTGCGGCATGATCTGCGAGCCGCCCTGAACGACGGCGTACGCAAGATTCGCCAGTGGACACAAGCCCAGGGTGAAACGCTGGTGGTTTTTGATGAGGGCGACTTTTTCAACATAAATACGCCGGAAGATCTGGCCTGGGCGGAGCAGCATCTGAAGTGAACGTTATAGGCATCGTAGGCTGGAAAAACACCGGAAAAACCACGCTGGCAGCCGCTTTGATTCGCGAGCTGTCCAGCAGGGGGCTAACGGTTAACTCGATCAAGCATGCCCATCATGGGGTGGATGTCGACCAGCCTGGCACCGATAGTTACAAACACCGCGATGCCGGGGCTCGTGAGGTTATCCTTGCCGGTGGGCAGCGCTTCGCCATCATGCACGAGCTGCGTGGAGCCGAAGAGCCGACGCTGGATGAATTGCTGGGCCGGTTGGCGCCCTGTGACTGGGTTGTGGTCGAGGGCTTCAAAACCCACGCACATCCCAAGATTGAAGTGCACCGTCGGGAGTGTTCAAGTGCGCCCCTGTACCCGGAAGACGCCAGCATCATTGCAGTAGTGGCGGACTATGCGGCGGATTTCCCGGGCCCGGTTTTCGATGTGAACAATGTAACCGCAATCGCTGACTTTATTCTGAGCCCAGGAAAATCATGAACGGGAAAACAACGACTCCGCTTCGTAACGATTGTTTCGCCCTGCCCCCGGGCGTGAACTGGACGCCGGTGGAAGAGGCGCTGGAGCGGCTGCGCTCGCGCCTGCATCCGGTAGTGGGCGTGGAGCGCTCGGTTCCCCTGTCACAGGTCAACGGCCGGATCCTGGCGAGCGATGTCCATGCACCTCGCGCTCACCCCCCAAGCAACAATTCCGCGGTCGATGGATATGCCTTTGCCGGGCCTCTGACAGACGTGCCCTGCACCCTGCCCCTGGTGGATGGCCGCAGCGCCGCCGGGGAGCCGTATCTGGAGCAGGTACCTGAGGGCCACGCCATCCGGATTCTGACCGGCGCCGTGATTCCGGCCGGCACGGATACGGTGGTGTTGGAAGAGGACTGCGAGGTCAGGGACGGTCACCTGCATTTGAACGGCACATTAAAAGCGGGCGCCAATGCGCGCAAAGCCGGTGAGGACATCAAGGCACAGGACCGGATCCTCACGGTGGCCACCCGCCTGACACCGACCCAGATTTCAGTTCTGGCCAGTGTGGGTGTCGAATCGGTCGATGTCTATCAGCGCCTGCGCGTCGGCGTTCTGTCCACGGGCGATGAAGTGAAGCCTGTCGGATCAGCGGTCACCGACTGGCAGATTTACGACGCCAACCGCCCGATGCTCAGCGCCCTGGTGGCGCAGCTCGGCTATGAGTTGGTGGACCTGGGCCATGTGCTCGACCGGGCCGAAGACGTCAAAGCGGCATTGGAGCAAGGCTCAGAGCAATGCGACCTGATCCTGACCAGCGGTGGCGTGTCCGCCGGCGATGAGGACCATGTATCGAAAACGCTGAAAGCTCACGGTGACATCAGCAATTGGCGTATCGCCATCAAACCTGGCCGGCCCCTGGCACTGGCCATGTTTCAGGGAACGCCCGTGGTGGGTTTGCCGGGAAATCCGGTGGCGGCCTGGGTCTGTGCACTGCGCTTTGGCGCGCCGGCGATGGCGCTGCTGGCGGGTGGAGAATGGTTCGAACCCCAGGCCTATGTCATGCCCGCCAATTTTACCAAGAACAAGAAACCGGGGCGCAGCGAGATGTTGCGGGCCCGGGTTCGTGACGGACAGGTTGAGGTCTTCGGCTCCGAGGGATCGGGCCGGGTGACCGGCCTGGCCTGGTCCGAGGGTTTGGTGGAACTGGATGAGAGCGCCCGGCAGATAGAGCCGGGAACCCCTGTGCGCTTTATTCCCTATGGCAGCTTCGGGCTGTAATCAATCGACACTGCCGTGAACGGCAAACGCCTCCAGAGAGGCCTCCTGCGGCTCCCGGGAGCGGTAGGTTTCCTCAACACCCAACCCGGTCAGCGTGCGGCTGACCATCAAAAGCGTGTTGTCCTCGAAGTCCTCACACATGCTGCGCATCTGGTCGATTTCTTCACAGGCAACGGGATAGGCCGTATCGACATCCGGCGCGCCATAACGGTTTACGAAGGTCTGCGCCAGGGTCTTGCGTAACTGCTCCAGTTCGGCCTCGGTGATATCGCACACGCCAACAAAACTGGCACGGCCGCCGGACTCTATGCTGTACCAACCGTTGCTGAAGGCCTGGCGGGCCTTGCCTTTCAGATCCGCTTCGGTCCAGTTGGAAAACTCGAATCCGCCCGATATCGCCCATTCTCCGCTTGGGGCCGGCACGTCAAACACATTGTCATCGGATATATCCAGTCGCAGGGTTCGGGCCAGTTTCATACATGCTCCGCGAATTCGATCAAACTTACGGTCTCGGTCATGACGTCCTGACGCAACAACATCCGGCCTTTCTCATCCAGCCCCACAAAGAGCCCGGACTTTGGCAGGTCAATCATTTTACCCAGAGTGTCACACCGTGGCCGCCATTCGTTGTGTACGCGCTCAAAGCCGCTGTCCAGGAAGTAGTTCAGCCACAGCAACGTATGCCTGGACCAACTTTCCAGGAGCGCCATGGGAGTGATATTAACGCAGCCTTCCTCATGCAGGCAGGTCTGATTCGGGCTGTCGCCCGGCTCGCCGCCCACCGGCAGAAACGGCACCTCGATACCGATCACCAGCCAATTTGGATGAGCATTGGCGTCTGACACATCCGCGGCAAAGCGAACGCTGCCGCAGACCGCGCCATTGACCTTGATACGATCAGGCCATTGAAAATGCACCGGCACTTCGGGTGGGGCCAGCGCACCCAGGCTCTCCGCCAGGCCTATCTGGGCCACATAGACCGCCTGAATGGCCTCCTCCAGGGGCGTTTCCGGCGCCAGCACCAGGGCCGCGCGTAACGTGTCCACCGCCTCTGAGTAAAAAATCGTGCCTGAATCAACCCCTGCAATGGCGCGGCTGACGGCCTTGTCAAAGGGATCAGTGTGTCTGGGCACCACTTCGCCCGAGAACAGCGGCGGGAACTTCGGTGACTCACTCATCGGATGGCCTCGGCGTAGACTTCCGAGGCGATCAGTTCATCGGCGATGCGCTGGAAGGCCCGCGACTGCGGGCTATCCGGCTTTG
The DNA here is from genome assembly GCF_029207565.1 of Marinobacter iranensis. Classification (GTDB taxonomy): domain Bacteria; phylum Pseudomonadota; class Gammaproteobacteria; order Pseudomonadales; family Oleiphilaceae; genus Marinobacter; species Marinobacter iranensis. The sequence continues at coordinate 209,906 of NZ_JANCMW010000003.1, forward strand.
ACACCACAATCGGGACGCCGCCATCGGAACCGACACGGATATCCAGATCCAGCGGGATCTCACCCAGGAAGGGCGCACCCAGCTTTTCCGCCTCCGCGCGGGCGCCACCGTGCCCAAAGGGATGGTGCTCTTTACCGCACCCATCGCAGATAAAAGAGGCCATGTTTTCAATCAAACCGAAGAGAGGCACGTCCATCCGGTTGAACATATCAATGCCTTTGCGTGCGTCCATCAGGGCAATGTCCTGGGGTGTCGAGACCACAACCGCACCGGCCACAAAGAATTTCTGGCTCAGGGTCATCTGGACATCACCGGTGCCCGGGGGAAGATCCACCAGCAAGACATCCAGCCTGCCCCAGTCCACCTGGTTCATCATCTGTTGCAACGCACCCATCAGCATGGGCCCACGCCAGACGATGGCTTCGTCCTCCGGGGACATCAGTCCGAGGGACATCAGGGTTACGCCGTGATTGCGCAGGGGCAGGATGGTAAGCCCGTCGGGGCTGGACGGCCGACCGGAAACACCCATCATGCGGGGCTGACTGGGGCCGTAGACGTCAGCGTCCAACAGGCCCACCTTCAGCCCTTTCGAGGCCAGCGCAACCGCCAGGTTGGAGGCCACTGTCGACTTGCCAACACCACCCTTACCCGAGGCAATGGCGATGATGCGGTCAACGCCTTTCGGGTTTTTGTCCTGCGGCCGCGGGGCATCGGTACCAATCAGGTTCGGTTTTCCTACTTCGGTGTATTCAACCATGTTGTGTCCTGTTTTTATTTTAGCTGTCCAGGTAGTCGTCACGGGTGCGAACCCGGGGCCGTTCTCCCCCCGCCATGGGCGCGTTTTCCCCGTGGAACTGGGATTTGACCCGACAGTCATCACACATTTTTATGAGCTGGACGTTATCAGCGTTCTTGTACATCCAGTGCTGGTTTTCCAGTTTTTCAACGATCCGGTTGATGGTGCTGGCAACACCAAAGGGCTTTCCACATTTGACGCATTCGAAAGGCTCCTCGCCGTGCAATGCCCGCGCACTCAGGGCACCCTTGGACAGATCCAGTTGCGGCTTCAGAATGATAGCCGTCTCGGGGCAGGTACTTTCACAAACACCGCATTGAACACAGGCGTTTTCCGTGAACTGAACCTCCGGTCGGTCCGGATGATCGCCCAGGGCGCCGGTAGGGCACAGTGACACACAGGCCAGGCAGAGTGTGCATTTATCGGAATCGATCTCGATAGCGCCATAGGGCGCGCCCGCCGGCAGGGGAATCGGCGCCTCAATCTTTTCGGCCATCGCACTGGCGGTGACCCGTGTGATATCGCGCCGGCCGCCGACCAGCAGCACCGGTTCACTCACCCGCCCGGCGTTGTCGCCGGCGGCACAAAGTTCGGCGGCCGCAATCACCCGCACCCGGCTCGGCGCATTATGGGTGCCTTTGAGCATGGCCTGGGCCAACTCAACCTCCGCAGTCACCGCCCGGCGGTCAATCTCGTTGTCCGCCAGGATCAGAACTTCGGCGTAGCCGGCCCCGAATGCCGCCATGATCTCGGCATGGCCAATCCGGTCCACATGCTCCAACCCCAGCGGGATCAGATCGTCCGCCAGCCCATCGTCATATCGGGCCAGGTAGGCGATGGCATCGCCGCCCGCTTTCAAGGTATGGAAAACAAGACGTGGGGACTCGTTGGCATGCTCGCGATAAACCCGCGCCATGACATCCATGGCTTTGACCAGCGCCTCGAACGGGGTTTCATTCATGGTCACCGCAGAAGTGGGACAGACCGCCGCACAGGACCCGCAGCCAGCGCAGATATCGGAATCGATCTGGATGTGGTCCCCGGCGGAAAAAATGGCTTCGGTGGGGCAGACATCCAGACAGCGGGTACAACCAGGCTGGTTGGCACGGGAATGCGCACACAGTGATTCTTCCAACCTGAAATACACGGTTTTCTCGAATTCACCAACCCGTTCCCGGGCCGTCAGGGCAATACGCTCCAATTCCCCGGTTTTGGCCGGGTCAGCCCAGAAATAACCGTTGCGCTTCTGATGACTGGGAAAGGCTGGCGCGCCGCCACGCAGGTCGATCAACACATCGCACTCGCTGTGGGCGGTGGCTTGCACCTCGCCATAACCCAGCGCGCCACGGCCGGCGGGATTCAGGGTTTGCAACTGGGCAAACTCCATCCTGAAATTGCCCAGCGCGCCATGGGCTGCCGTCAATTGACCTTTGGCCACGTCGTAGGCGGCGGAGGGTAGCTGTATCGGGCCTGCATCACTAACGATACAGGTGACGCCCAGTTCGTCCTGCACCAGCTCCGCCATCCTGATGGCCGGCTCGGTGGGGCCGACGATGCAACACACACCGCTGGACTGAATGGTTTTGGCCGGCGCAATAGGGGCGGGCAACTGGGCCGCGGCGATCAGCGCCGCTTGCTTGGCAGCCAGACGCTCGGGCTTGGCGCTGGGGGCACTCCAGCCGGCGCGATCCCGGATATCGATGGTACTGAACGGCGCAGAGTGCTCAATCTCAGCGTATACGTCCTCACCCAGACGCTCGAACAAAGCGGCTTGTTGGCCACAGGCAAGGAGTAGTTCGGCACTGCCCCCCATATGCTCAGCGGCAGTCTTCATATCGGAGCCGCACAGCTGATCCACCGCAATAACCTGCTCAGCTCCCGCGGCCTTCCGCAGCGCCTCGGGATCAAAGGACTGTGTTCTATCGCAGCTGCATAGCAGTAAGGTCTTGGGTGCCGTCATCAGGATTTTACTCTTCTCGTTGTTGTTATACGTATACCTATCAATATAGCTCTTCGAGCATGCCACAGCCGTTTGTTTTTGAACAATCGGATAACTGGATATTTTTTTGTGCCCTGCTAGCTTGAAGAGACAACAAAAGAGAACAGCCATGAGCAGTCGTACAGAGCATTGGAAACGCGAATTACAAGTCGGTGCCGTCGTTCGCCGGTCACCAGGCGTAACCCGCTGGGCGAAAGACATCTGGAAGCCGGTCGCTGTGATACCGGGGGCGCCGGAAGCCTTCTGGAAAGAACTGGTCCGCGACGGCGAGGTGGTCGATTACCACGCAGGCACGGTGACCATGGCATTGTTTCGCGCCGATGTTGAAGGTTACCTCGTGTCCCTGAATATGACCGTTCCCTCCGTCTGGATCGTACTGGACAGGGATGTGGAAAGTCAGTCGCCATCCGGGTGGGTTGTCAGCAGCGTTACCGCCAGTGCCCACGAGGCGCTGGACGCTCTGGACAGTGGCGAGAGTATCGTCGAGCCCGTGCCGATTCCTGAGTCCCTGGCGGCCTGGATCAAAGAGTTTGTCGATATGCACTATATCGAAGAGCCCTTCAAGAAGCGGCGGCGTGACGAGATCCGTGTGGATGGTATCGAAGACGCCAAAGGCGACCCGCGTATCCGTCAGGAGAGTGACGTCTATCGCGCCCCCGCCAACATGAAAAAACCGAGAATTCAGTAATGGCCGAGTCACGTCTGCAGCGTTGGTCGCGCAAGAAAACAGAAACCAGCAAAAAGACCGAGCCGGCCCCTCCCCCGTCGATCGATTCCGAGCCTTCACAGGAAGAGCAGGAACTCGCTATCAATGAAGCTTTGCCCGAGCACGACGTATTGGAGAAGTACGGTTTGCCCGATCCCGATGCCATCGAACTGGGCACCGACATTACCGGGTTCATGCGAAAAGAAATCCCCGAGCTGTTGCGCCGCAAGGCCCTGCGCTCGCTTTGGAAATCCAACCCCGTACTGGCCGTGCTGGACGGGCTCAATGACTACGATGAAGATTTCACCGACGCGGCTAATGCAACAGGGGCTGTAAAGACCCTGTACAAGGTGGGGCAGGGCATGATCGATCGCACTAAAAAGATTGATGAACCGATGGACAACAAGGCCGGGGAACCCACCACGCAGCCGGCTGACGACCCGACAACGACCGCGCTTCCGGATCTCCCGGAGCCCCGTGAAGCCGTCGCAAAATCCGAGCCCGACATCGCTGACGCCCCACCAGATACAGCTCGCCATACGAAACCTGTGGTTACCGAAACCGAGGAGGAACCGGCACCGCGCTACCGACCGCGAATGCGTTTTGATGGTTCGTGAGCGTTTGGAACCGTAGTTGCGCCCGACACAAATCGGAGCTATAAACAGTAGATCGGTGCTTAAAAATTACACAACAATAAAATAAGAGAGAGACGACTTGGTCAACACTGCAGAAGTTCAGTGCCCTCGCTCAATCAACGACGAAGATCGCGCGCGGGCCCAGATGTATCAGTTGCTGGCTGGCTTGTTGAGCAGCCCGCCTTCGAATGAATTGCTTCGGGGGCTGGCAACCTTGCAGGGTGACGAAACACCTATCGGCTCCGCCTCCAGAAATCTTGCTGCCCTGGCACAACGCACCACGTCCGTTGATGCCGAACGGGAATTCAACAACCTGTTCGTTGGTATCGGTCGTGGTGAACTCCTGCCCTACGCCAGTTATTACCTGACCGGTTTTCTGAACGAGAAACCCCTTGCGAACCTGCGCAGCGACCTGATGGCCAGGGGCATCAAGGCCAGAGACAACGTTAAAGAACCTGAAGATCATATGGGCACGCTGTGTGAAATCATGGCCGGCATTATTACAGGCGAGTTCCGATGCGACAGCGACCTGCCTTCCCAGAAAGCCTTTTTTGACGCGCACCTGGCAAAGTGGGCGGCGTTGTTTTTTACCGACTTGGAACAAGCGCAAACCGCAGTCTTTTACGCTCCCGTGGGCTCCCTGGGCCGGGCTTTCATGGCGGTAGAGGCCGATGCGTTTGCAATCCAGTAAGCGGGATCAATACGGTCCCTTAACTCAGGTGGAGGTGTCCCATGGACAACCCGAAACGTGAAAACAGCCGCCGCCGTTTCCTGAAGGTGGCAGCAGCTGCAGCTCCGGCGGCCGTTGCACTGGCAGTCTCACCCAACGCCGCAGCCGAGGTGGTGAAAGACGCCCCGAAAAGCAGCGGTTTGCGTGACACTGAACACACACGTAAGTACTTCGAATCGGCTCGCTTTTGAGGAAGCGTGCGTCATTCAAGGTTGCGAAAGGCTCTTGGATGGCCACACCTCCAGAAAAACGAGAATAAAAAGAGAGAGGTAATTGACATGTTAAGAAAGAAAACCAACGGGGTAGCGAAAGGCCCCCGTGCTGGTTCTTTACTTTCATCCCTCGCTGCCAGAACCATGGATCGTCGTGGTTTTCTGGCTGCCTCCGGTGTCACCGTGGGTGGCCTGGCGGCTTTGTCACTGACGTCTGGCCGCGTTGAGGCTGCAACCCCGTCGACGGGAGGCGGAGACGTTGTTGTTAAAAAGTCCGTGTGTACCCACTGTTCGGTTGGTTGCACCGTGATGGCGGAAGTCCAGAATGGCACCTGGATCGGGCAGGAGCCGGGTTGGGACAGCCCCTTCAACCTTGGTGCGCATTGTGCCAAAGGTGCTTCGGTACGCGAGCATGCCCACGGTGAGCGTCGCCTCAAGTACCCCATGAAAATGGTCGACGGCCAGTGGAAGAAGATCTCCTGGGACGAAGCGATCAACGAGATCGGCGACAAGATGCTGCAAATCCGCGAGGAAAGCGGTCCGGACTCGGTTTACTGGCTGGGTAGCGCGAAGTTCTCAAATGAGGGTTCCTACCTGTTCCGCAAGTTTGCCGCCTATTGGGGTACCAACAACGTTGATCACCAGGCCCGGATCTGTCACTCGACCACGGTTGCCGGCGTAGCCAACACCTGGGGCTACGGCGCAATGACCAATTCGTACAACGACATCCACAACTCGAAAGCGATCTTCCTGATCGGCGGTAACCCCGCGGAAGCGCACCCGGTATCGCTGTTGCATCTTCTGAAAGCCAAGGAAGAAAACAACGCACCGCTCATCGTCTGTGACCCGCGTTTCACGCGTACCGCCGCCCATGCGGATGAGTATGTGCGGTTTCGTCCGGGTTCAGACGTCGCGCTGGTGTGGGGCCTGTTGTGGCACATCTTTGAAAACGGCTGGGAAGACAAGGAGTTCATCCGTACCCGGGTGTACGGCATGAGCGATATTCGTGAAGAGGTAAAACGCTGGGGCCCCGAGGAGGTTGAGCGTGTTACCGGTGTCCCGGGCGGGCAACTTGAGCGCGTCGCCCGCACCCTGGCCAACAACCGCCCGGGTACAGTCATCTGGTGTATGGGTGGCACCCAGCACACCAATGGCAACAATAACACGCGGGCGTACTGCGTGTTGCAGCTGGCGCTGGGCAACATGGGCACTCCTGGCGGCGGCACCAACATCTTCCGGGGCCACGACAACGTTCAGGGCGCCACGGACCTGGGCGTGCTGGCCGACACCCTACCCGGCTACTATGGCCTGGCTGCTGGCTCCTGGGCTCATTGGGCGCGCGTCTGGGAGGAGGACCTGGATTGGCTCAAGGGGCGTTTTGCCATGTGGGACAAGGACGGCAAAACCCGAGCCATGATGAACGAGAAAGGCATTCCCGTATCCCGCTGGATCGACGGCGTTCTGGAAGCCAAGGAAAACCTGGAGCAGCCCGACAATACCCGGGCCATGGTGCTGTGGGGCCACGCGCCCAACTCCCAGACCCGGATGCTGGAAATGAAGGAAGCCATGGAAAAGCTCGACCTGCTGGTTGTGGTGGATCCCTTCCCCACGGTGTCAGCGGTGCTGCACGATCGCAAGGACGGCGCCTACCTGCTGCCCGCCACCACCCAGTTCGAAACCTCGGGCTCGGTTACCGCCTCCAATCGTTCGCTGCAGTGGCGTGAAAAAGTCGTTGAGCCGTTGTTCGAGTCGAAGGTCGATCACGAAATCATGAAGCTGTTTGCCGACAAGTTCGGTTTCACCGATCGCATGTTCCGCAATATCGCCATTGAAGGCGACGAACCGGTGATCGAGGACATCACCCGTGAGTTCAACCGCGGTATGTGGACCATCGGCTACACCGGTCAATCGCCTGAGCGCCTGAAAAAGCACATGGCGAACCAGCACCACTTCGACAAGACCACCCTGCGTGCGGTGGGTGGACCCTGCGATGGTGATATCTACGGTATGCCGTGGCCATGCTGGGGTACACCGGAAATGAACCATCCGGGTACACACGTTCTGTACGATATGTCGACGCCGGTGTCCAAAGGCGGCCTGACCTTCCGTGCCCGCTTTGGCGTTGAACGCAACGGCGAAAACCTTCTGGCGGACGGCGTTTACTCGAAAAACTCCGAGATCAAGGACGGGTACCCGGAGTTCACCATGCAAATGCTGATGGACCTGGGCTGGGATGGCGATCTGACGGCGGAAGAGCGTGCCAGTATTGATGCCGTTGCCGGCCCTGAAACCAACTGGAAGACAGACCTGTCTGGCGGTATCCAGCGTGTTGCGATCAAGCACGAATGTGCGCCCTTTGGTAACGCCAAAGCCCGTGCCATCGTCTGGAACTTCCCGGACCCCGTGCCACTGCACCGTGAGCCGCTCTACACCAACCGCCGTGACCTGGTGGAGGATTACCCGACGTACGCGGACAAGACCTTCTGGCGTGTCCCGACGCTGTATGAATCCATTCAGAAGAAGGACTTCAGCAAGGACTTCCCCATCATTCTGACCTCTGGCCGACTGGTGGAATACGAAGGTGGTGGTGACGAGACCCGGTCCAACCCCTGGCTGGCGGAATTGCAGCAGGACATGTTCATCGAGGTTAACCCGCGTGACGCGAATAACCTGAACCTTCGTGACGGCAATGACGTCTGGGTGTCTGGCCCTGAAGGCGGGCGCATCAAAGTCAAGGCAATGGTGACTGAACGTGTTGGCGAGGGCGTAGCCTTTATGCCATTTCACTTCGGCGGACACCTGGAAGGCAAGGACCTGAGGGACAAGTATCCCAAGGGCGCCGATCCGATCGTTCTGGGCGAATCCACCAACACCGTTCAAACATACGGGTACGACTCGGTCACGCAGATGCAAGAGACCAAGTGCACGCTGTGCGCGATTGAGCCGGCATAACAAGAGGTGTAGATCATGGCAATTGAAGGACAAGCAAGAGCGAAATTCCTTTGCGATGCCGAACGCTGCATCGAGTGTAATGCCTGCGTAACGGCCTGCAAGAATGAGCATGAAGTTCCCTGGGGCATCAACCGTCGACGGGTGGTGACCATCGAAGACGGTAAACCCGGCGAACGTTCGATCTCGGTAGCCTGCATGCACTGCTCAGACGCGCCCTGTATGGCCGTCTGCCCAGTGGATTGCTTCTACCAGACCGAAGACGGCGTGGTGTTGCACTCCAAAGACCTGTGTATCGGTTGTGGCTATTGTTTCTATGCCTGCCCCTTCGGCGCACCCCAGTTCCCGCAAGCGGGTAACTTCGGCAGCCGGGGCAAGATGGACAAATGCACCTTCTGTGCAGGTGGTCCCGAGGAAGACAACTCCACGGCCGAGTTCTCCAAGTACGGGCGCAACCGTATTGCGGAGGGCAAGTTGCCGCTCTGTGCGGAAATGTGCTCGACCAAAGCCCTGTTGGCCGGTGATGGCAACGAGGTGGCGGACATCTATCGCCAGCGTGTGGTGAACCGTGGTTTCGGTTCCGGCGCCTGGGGATGGGGCACAGCCTACGAGAAGAAGGGCCCTTAGGCCCGCCTGACAATTCCGGGGCTTCAGGCCCCGGAATTCATTAAGGCAACGAAATCTTTTTGTTGATTCCGCTGGAGTGCTCTCATGAACTTTAAACTTTTCAGTGCCGCCTTCCTTGTACTGGCGACACTGGCCTTTAACCCTGTCTGGGCGCAGGACATCCCCGAGGCTGCTCGAGCGGACAACGGGGGAGGCCAAACCCTCGAAGACATCATGGCTCGTCAGGAGAGGCTGAAAGCTGATGGAGGGTCCCGCTCCAAAGAAACAGGCGATCCCGCCAATGCGGCAGCGATCAGCGAGCAACTGGGCACCCGTGGCGGGCGCTCTGATGCCGACGTCTGGCGAGGCGTTCGCTACGACGACATCGACATCAAAACCCAGGTTCGCAACCCGGCTGCCGATGTTCTTATCCAGGATGGCGGAGTGCCCTGGTACAAGCTTCGTGAGGGCCCCGTCATCAGCTACGGCGGTGGAGCTATCCTGGGTATCATCGTGTTGCTGGTGGTGTTTTACTTCATTCGGGGCAGAATAAAGATTGAGGGTGGCCCTGCAGGTACCACCATAGAACGTTTCAAAGCCGTAGAGCGGTTTGGCCATTGGCTGTTGGCGGGCTCGTTTATCGCACTGGGGCTGACGGGGCTGATTACTCTGATGGGACGAAGCTTCCTGATCCCTGTCATAGGGCCTGATGCCTTCGCAACTATGGCTGCCGGCTCCAAGTGGATTCACAACAATGTGGCCTGGGCCTTCATGTTGGGGCTGGTGATGACATTCGTCATGTGGGTGGCCCACAACATTCCCAACAAACTGGACTGGCACTGGCTCAAGGCAGGCGGCGGTATCTTTACCAAGTCCCATCCCTCGGCAAAGAAGTTCAACGCCGGCCAGAAAATTGTTTTCTGGACCGTGATGGTGCTGGGCGTTTCAGTCTCTCTTTCCGGACTGTCGCTGCTGTTCCCGTTTCAAATGCCCATGTTTGCCGATACCTTTGGCATCATGAACAATGTTCTGGGGACCAGCTTCCCGACCGATCTGACGCCGCACGAAGAGATGCAGTACGCCAACCTCTGGCACTCGATTGTCGCGTTCGTGATGATGGTGGCCATCATTGCCCACATCTATATCGGTTCGGTCGGTATGGAAGGCGCATTCGATGCCATGGGTAACGGCCAGGTAGATGTGGAGTGGGCCCGCCAACACCACGATCTGTGGGTGGAAGAGGTTCAGGCCAAACAGGGTAAAGGAGAGTCATTGTGAAGGTTATGATTTCTGCATTTGTCGCGGCCCTGGTGATTGCCTTTCTTGCCCCGGCCACCCTGGACCAGTTCGGCTGGTCCTCAGCCGAGCAAACCAGCAGTGAGAACGTGCGTCTTGACTGACCACCCGGAAGTACAACAGGCAGAGGAACATCAGACAGAGGTACACCAAATCGATGCGGTCGGTCTGGTGTGCCCTCTCCCGATTCTGCGTTTAAAAAAACGCATTCAGAATTTACCCAGCGGCACCCAGGTCGAATTTCTGGCCGATGATCCCAGCGGTCGTCGGGATTTACAGCTGCTGTGTGAGCTGACCGGTCACCGGATTGAATGGGTCCGCGAAGAGGATGCGGGTGTCCTCCGGTATCGTATCTGTCTGGCGTAGTTGTCACGCCAGACAGAGCCGGTGTTAGCCATTACGTTTCTCTATACCATCCGCCGGAAGATCCCGTCTTTGCGGAGCAAATGGCGCAAAGCCGCCGCGATATGGCCTGCAATCAATACACCCAGGGTTATGGCAAGCCACCCATGTATATAAAACAGCCGACCAGCCAGTTCTTCGTTCTGTGGTACGAAAGGCATGGCAGGCAGTTGGACATCGCCCAGGATGACCAGAGCCGGATACGCCGTTACACCGGCCCAGCCAAACAACGGTGTTACCACCAGCAGTACATAGATCAGGTGGTGCACACTCTTGGCGGCAATCTGCAATGTGCGGGGCATGTCCTCCGGATAAGGCGGGCTTTTCACCCGAATTTTCACCGCAATCCGCAGAATCATCAGCAACAGCACGCTGAAGCCAATGGCTTTGTGTACACTGTACAGTGTGTTCGTCAGCGCCCCCCAGATGTCTGCTTCCGCCCGTGAAGCCATCCAGAGCCCGACGGGTATCAACGTCAGAACCATCAGCGCCATTACCCAATGCAGTACCCGCCAGCCTGCGGGGTATTTCTGAATCTGCGGCATACACTCCCCTCCACGTTATTTCCTGTCGCTTCGGTGTTGAATCCATCCATCATCGAATTAATTCGAGGCTACCTGCCGGGCATAGATATCCCCCGAGGCGATACCGTCAGCTCCCGCACCAAGCCATTGCCTGAGTGACTCCATGCTCTGCCACGAAGGCCAGGCATAACGGCGTTGCTCGCCGGCAATAACATTGAACTCGTGCCTACCCAACCGTTCCAGTTCCTCAAGGCATCGCAATGCCTGAGCCAGGGTGCCGTTCACGAATTCAAAGGACAATGCCGGCAGGGGCTGGCTCAATCCCGCCAGCACTTCCACCTCAAAGCCTTCCACATCAATCTTGCAGAAACTGGGCCGGCCATACTGTCGTATCAGCTCGTCCATAGTGACCACCGTCACGGTGACTGAATCTTCCCAGCGCACATGCCGGAATCCACGGCTGGTTGTGCGCAGATGTTCGCGCCAGCGGCTGTCCAGTGAGGCCACCGTGGGATGGCGCAAGCTCAGCGCCAGCTTGGCGTTACCCGGGGTCCGCCCCACCGCCAGCGGCAAGCACACTATTTCGGGCTGATTCCGGGTCAGCCGCCGCAGCCAGCGCAGCAATCGTGGCTGCGGCTCCAACGCCACCACCCGTGCCCCCAGCGCGGCAAACGCGGCGCTGCGGTCCCCCAGGTGGGCACCAATATCGAAGACCAGATCCCCAGGGCCGACGAATTCACTGTAGAGCCGGCGTAAAGCCCTCTGGCGCCCGGGGCGTCGATAGATGACAAAGGACCGTAGCAGTCCCAGGCCGCGATTAAGTCGATCGGCAATGGCAACCCGCAAGGTCACCTCCTTTTGCTTTCTGCCCCGAGGGCGGCATGATCAGGGCCTGTCATCCGGCGGCGCACCCTCTTCACACTTCCTGCAATCAAGCTCAAACCCCAGCATCGAGTCCCGGCCCTCCACCGTGGTGACCCAGGGGCGGTTCACCCACGGTGGCGTATGACGCACATGCTGATTGTGGCCACACGCCAACTGAGCGACCCAATGGTCTTCTTCATCTTTATGGTAGCCGATAATGGGTTGTTTCATAGGCTCCACCTTTAGTCCATGGATCAAGCTCAACAATGCGACACTAACAGCTCAGGAGCAACATGAACCCCAGGTCGGAAATTGTAATCACTGCCTTGTGAATTCCAGGCACCCTTGCGATGATCTGGGGCTGTTCACAACGAAGGTGCCCACAGATTCGATGGACAAGTTCGAGCTAAAACTGGATCAGGCCGCCCGCGCCGCCTGGCTATCCTACGTAGGCGGACGCACCCAGGACGAGATTGCCTCTCAGCTTGGCGTCTCGCGCCCGGGGGTTCAGCGCTTGCTGGCCCTGGCCCGTCAGGAAGGCCTGGTGAAGGTGCACATCGACCATCCCCTCGCAAATTGCATGACCCTGTCACAGGCCATCCGGGATCGCTTTGGCCTGGCGTTCTGCGATGTCGTACCGGCCGATCCCGGCGCCGAGCACAGCAGCGCCCATTACATCGCGATCGCTGGCTGCGATCTGATGACCCGTTACCTGGAGCGCACGGAACCGCTGACCCTGTCCCTTGGTTCCGGCCGAACCGTGCGGGCCACCGTAGAAGCGGTGAGTCGCATGGATCGCCCCCAGCACCGGGTCGTATCCCTGGTTGGGAACGTCGCCCGTGACGGTTCCTCCAATCGCTATGATGGCGTTACCACCCTTGCTGACAAAACCGCCAGTGAACGTTTTTTACTTCCAGCCCCCGTGGTGGCCGCCTCGGTGGAAGAGCGCGATGCCATGCGCAGCCAACGTCTCTTCCGCGCAATCCTGGACGTCGCATCCGAAGCGGAAGCCGGATTCATCGGCATAGGGCCTATTAATCGTCAGGCAACACTCTTTCAGGACGACTTTATCAACGAAGCTGAATTGGACGAATTGCTACACCACCAGGCCGTGGGTGAGTTGTTGGGGTGGCCGCTGGACCAATGGGGACAACTCATCGACTGCACCGTCACCCGCCGCATTACCAGCCCTGCGCTCGAAGGCCTGGCCAGGCAACACCTCGTGGCCCTTGCAGGTGGCAGGGAAAAAGGGCTGGCGATCCTGGCCGCCTTGCGAGGTGGTTGGCTCAAAGGCCTGATTACTGACGAGGCCGCCGCCCGTCTGATAGTAGATTCCGGTTAAGGTCAATCTGGCCACTTGAATTTTTATCGCCCTTGACTGATCATTTGTTCAGTAGTAGATTCAATTGTTCAAATTAGGCTTCGGAAAACAACACCAAAATCTCCCAACAAGGAGCAAGCCATGAAGTTATCTCGCGTTCTACCCCTCGCCGGTTTTGCGGTGGCCAGTACTTTTGCGGCCCATGCGGAAACGCTCACCGTAGCAACCGTCAACAACAATGACATGGTCATCATGCAGCGCCTGTCGGATGCGTTCGAGCAGTCACACCCTGACATTGACCTGGAATGGGTGGTGCTGGAAGAAAACGTGCTACGCCAGCGCCTGACCACCGATATCGCGACCAATGGCGGTCAGTTCGACGTCATGACGATTGGTACCTATGAAGCTCCGATCTGGGCGGAGCGTGGCTGGTTGACGCCGCTCGACAGCCTGCCCGCCGACTACAACAGAGAGGATTTGCTCAAACCCGTCATCGACGGCCTCAGCTATAACGGCAAGCCTTATGCCCTGCCGTTCTATGCCGAAAGTTCAATGATGTACTACCGCAAGGATCTGTTTCAGAAGGCCGGCATCGAGATGACCGAACAGCCGAGCTGGAATGACGTGCAGGAGTGGGCCGCAAAAACCAATGACCCGGCGAACGACATTGCCGGCATCTGCCTGCGTGGCAAGCCCGGCTGGGGTGAGAACATGGCCTTTGTCAGCACCCTGGTGAACACCTATGGCGGGCGCTGGTTCGACATGGACTGGCAGCCACAGATCAACTCCAAACCCTGGCAGGATGCGGTCGGTTTCTACGTCAAGCTGCTGAACGACTATGGCCCGGCGGGGGCAAGTTCCAACGGGTTCAATGAAAATCTGGCGTTGTTCTCCCGTGGCAATTGCGCTATCTGGGTCGACTCCACCGTTGCTGCCGGCAAACTCTACAATCCAGCGGAATCGAAGGTCGCCAATGAGGTGGGCTTCGCACCGGCGCCCGTCGCAGTTACCCCGAAAGGTTCGCACTGGCTTTGGTCCTGGGCGCTGGCAATTCCGTCGTCGTCCAGCGCCAAGGAGACTGCCAAAACATTCGTCGCATGGGCGACCTCCCAGGACTACATCGCCCTGGCCGGAGAAAGAGAGGGCTGGGCCAGTGCACCAGCGGGCACCCGTGAGTCAACCTACAGCAATGAAAGCTACCAGCAAGCAGCACCGTTTGCCGGCTTTGTGCTGAATGCGATCCGCGGCGCCGACCCGACGGACTCAACCCTGGAACCGTCACCGTACACCGGTGTGCAGTATGTCGGCATCCCCGAATTCCAGGCAATTGGAACCCGAGTGGGCCAGATGGTTGCAGCCGCGCTGACTGGAGACCAACCGGTGAAGCAGGCTCTCGATGCCGCCCAACGGGCGACCGAGCGTACCATGACGCGCGCGGGATATATCGAGAATTAGGCAATCCCCGAACCGTTTAGTGGGCAGCAACCCTGCCCACTAAACAGCTTGCAGCGGAGGCTGGTCCGAACAACGACAAGCCCCGCCACACCCTCTGTGCATGCTGGAAAATCACCATGAACAAGCCCATAGCCTCTGGACGCAAGGTGGGTGGCCTGAGACCCCTGGCCTTACAGGGTCCCGCCGTCACCTTACTGTTTTTGTGGATGATCGTGCCCCTGAGCATGACGGTCTGGTTCTCGCTGCAGCGCTACAACCTGCTAATGCCGGGGATGGACGAATTCGACGGTCTGACAAACTACCGGTATCTCTTTACCGACCCCGCGCTCTGGTCCTCCATGATCACCACCTTGTTGTTGGTGGGTTGGGTGCTTGTCATCACCGTTGTTGGTGGCACGCTGCTGGCGGTGTTGTTCCAGCAGGAATTTTTTGGGCGGGGAATCGCCCGTGTGCTGGTTATCTCACCTTTCTTTGTGATGCCAACAGCCAGTGCGCTGGTTTGGAAAAACCTGATGATGCACCCGTCCAATGGCGTGTTGGCCTGGCTGGCCGGTGTATTCGGCATGGAGCCAATCAACTGGTTCTCGTCACTTCCGCTAACGTCGATTGTCATTATCGTCGCCTGGCAATGGCTGCCATTTGCCCTGCTCATCCTGCTGACCGCCATGCAATCGCTGGACGAGGATCAGGTGGAAGCGGCCCGGATGGACGGTGCCGGCCCCATCGCCGTGTTCTTCTTCATCACACTACCGCACCTAAAACGGGCCATCAGTGTGGTGATCATGATCGAGATGATCTTCCTGCTCACCGTGTTTGCGGAAATTTTTGTCACCACCTCCGGTGGTCCCGGGTTGGCCACCACCAACCTGGCCTACCTGATCTACATCCGTGCGCTGCTGGACTACGACGTGGGCCTGGCCTCCGCCGGTGGTGTGGTTGCCATTGTCCTGGCCAATATCGTTGCCATCTTCCTGGTACGAATGGTCGCGAAAAATCTGGAAGACTGAGGCAGGAGCGCATTATGACCAACTCGACATTGCGAAGATTCGGTATTGGCCTGCTGGCCTGGGCTGTCGCTTTTGTGATCTTCTTCCCGATTTTCTGGATGATGCTGACCGGCTTCAAAACCGAAGCCGACGCCATCGCCGATCCAAGCCTGATTTTCCCACCCACCCTGGACAGCTACGCCGAGGTGCAACAGCGGGCGGATTACTTCAAGTTTGCACTGAACAGCGTGATTGTCTCGTTTGGCTCCACCATCCTGGCATTGCTGATTGCCATTCCGTCCGCCTATTCCATGGCGTTCCTGCCCACCAAACGCACCAAGGGCACCCTGCTGTGGATGCTGTCCACCAAGATGCTGCCTCCGGTCGGGGTCCTGGTGCCGATCTACCTGTTGTTCCGGGACACCGGTTTGCTCGATACCCGCACCGGCCTGACCATTGTCTACACCTTGATGAACCTGCCGATTGTGGTGTGGATGCTGTACACCTTCTTCAAGGATCTGCCCAAGGACATTCTCGAGGCAGGCCGCATGGACGGTGCCAACACCCTGCAGGAGGTCTGGCACCTGCTACTACCTCTGACCCTGCCTGGCATCGCCTCCACCGGCCTGCTGTCAGTGATCCTGAGTTGGAACGAAGCGTTCTGGAGTCTCAACCTGACATCCTCCCAGGCCGCGCCACTGACAGCCTACATCGCCTCTTTCTCAAGTCCCGAAGGCCTGTTCTGGGCCAAGCTATCGGCCGCCTCAACCATGGCTATCGCGCCCATCCTGGTATTCGGCTGGCTGACACAGAAACAGATGGTACGCGGCCTGACTTTCGGCGCCGTCAAATAATAAGGATCGGATCATGGCAACGCTTCAACTCAAGAGCATCGTCAAGGAATTTGGCGAAACCAGCGTCATCAAAGGGGTGGACCTGGACGTTAATGACCGCGAATTCGTCGTCTTCGTCGGCCCGTCCGGCTGCGGCAAATCCACGCTACTGCGTATTATTGCCGGCCTTGAAAGTGCCAGCAGCGGCGACATCCTCATAGACGACAAGCGCATCAATGACATCGGCCCTGCCGAACGCGGCCTGGCCATGGTGTTCCAGAGTTACGCGCTCTATCCGCACATGACGGTTGAGGACAACATGGGGTTCAGCCTGCGCCTGGCGGGCATCAGCAAAGCCGAACGCCGGGACAAGGTGCTGGCCGCAGCCCAAATCCTGCAGTTGGAGGAACTGCTGGATCGCAAACCCAAGGCACTGTCCGGCGGCCAACGCCAACGCGTGGCGATTGGCCGGGCCATTGTCCGCAATCCCAGTATTTTTCTGTTCGATGAACCGCTGTCAAACCTGGACGCGGCCCTGAGAGTACAGATGCGGATCGAACTGGCCCGCCTGCACGATGAGCTGGACGCCACCATGATCTACGTTACCCACGATCAGATCGAAGCCATGACCATGGCGGACAAGATCGTGGTGCTGCAAAAGGGCGAAGTGGAACAGGTGGGCTCGCCCATGGAGCTGTACCACCACCCCCGCAATCGCTTTGTGGCTGGGTTTATCGGCTCGCCAACCATGAACTTCATGGATGTGAGCTATTTGCGACACAACGCTGACGGCGTCACCGTTACCCTGCCCGGGGGCGATGTCTGCCAGGTGCCGGTGGATGGCACCAACCTGGATACCGGTGCGGCGCTTGAGCTGGGCATCCGGCCGGAACACCTGAACCTGGACGAAAACGGCCCGCTCAACGGCAAGATACAGGTCATGGAGCGCCTGGGGGGCGCAACCTCACTGTATATCGATATGGACCGCTGCCTGGTCACTGTCATCGCCGACGGCGATATCGACCAGAAGGTTGGCGATACCGTGCGTTTTGGCTTTGAGCCTTCCCGGGCTCACCTGTTCGATGCCCAACAACAGGCTCTGCCGAGCCTGCGGCGCCACCCACTGACAGCCGTCACCCGGCAATCCAATCATGCCGCCGTCGATCCCAATGGCAAGTGAGCGAGGTCCCATGGAAACCCTGATATTCGATTGCGATGGTGTTCTGGTAGACAGTGAGGTGATCGCCGAAGCCACGTTGCTGGCGCAGTTGCAGCAATGGCTACCCGACCTGGAACCGGAAACCGTGCTGCGTCAGTCGCTGGGCATGACTACCGACAACATCCTCAAACACCTGCAACAACTGAGCAACCACGACTTACCCAGCGATGCGCTGGCGCGGATTGACCAGGCCATTGAAGCGCGCCTGGCAGACGAACTGGAAGCCGTCCACGGTGTTGCCGAAGCGGTTTCCCGATTGAACCTGCCGCTGGCCATCGTCTCAAACTCAAGCCGGTACCGGGTCTGCAACTCGCTGGCAACAACCGAGCTGAACCTCTTGTTGGGATCGGTCCCCCTATTCACCGCTGAGCAGGTTGAACACCCGAAGCCGGACCCGGCCGTTTACCGCTTCGCCGCCCGTCAACTGAAATGCATTCCCCAGGACTGCCTGGTGGTGGAAGACAGCGTATCGGGGGTCACTGCAGCCACGGCAGCGGGGATGACCGTGATTGGTTTCACCGGAGCCAGCCATATTGAACCCGGCCATGATCAACGATTGGTGGAGGCGGGCGCCTGGCGAATCCTGCCCGACATGTCAGGCCTGCAGGAACTGGTTGCCATCTGGCGACAGAGCCGCACCGCACAAGAGCCCCAGTGACCATTGAGGAGAAGCTGTTATGAAGCTACAGGACAGGATTGCGATTGTTACTGGCGGAGCCGGCGGCATCGGGCGCGCCATCGCCGAACGTTACCTCGCCGAAGGTGCACGCGTGGTGGTGGCCGATATTGACCAGAACACCATCGACAAAACGGTCAGTGACCTTCAACAGACGCATGATCACACCCGCATTCTGGGGCAGCATCTTGATGTCTGCGACCGGGCCTCCATTGCGCAACTGGTAGCCACCGTCAAGGAGGTATGGGGCGGCATCGACATCCTCGTTAACAACGCCGCCGTCTTCAATATGGCGCCGGTACTGGAGGTCACCGAAGAAAGCTACGACCACCAGTTCAACGTCAATGTCAAAGGCCTGTTCTTCACCCTACAGGCCGTGGCCCGGGTTATGAAGGAAAGCGGCCGGGGCGGCAAGATCATCAACATTTCCAGCCAGGCAGGGCGGCGTGGAGAGGCGTTGGTGAGCATGTACTGCGCCTCCAAGGCGGCGGTTATCAGCCTTACCCAATCCTGTGGCCTGGACCTCATAAAATACGGTATTAACGTCAATGGTATTGCCCCCGGCGTTGTTGACACCCCCATGTGGGAGGAGGTCGATGCGCTTTTCGCCCGGTACGAGAACCGCCCGCGCGGCGAGAAGAAACGCCTGGTTGGCGAAGCCGTCCCCTTTGGCCGCATGGGACGCCCGGAAGATCACACCGGAGCGGCAGTGTTCCTGGCCAGTGACGACAGCGAGTATGTGGTCTCACAAACCCTGAACGTGGACGGTGGCAACTGGATGAGTTGAAGGCACACACGGCCGCGCAGGCCCCCAGTGCGATCTCGCTTGGAGAACAACCAATGAAACCCGGTGTTCGGCAAATAGCCAACAGAATTCTGGCCTTCGCGGCGCTGCAGCCAAGAATTATTGTTGCCCTGGCCGGCCCGCCAGCCGCCGGCAAGTCGTACCTCTCCGAGCGCCTGGCCAACGAACTCAATCGGTGCGAGGACATCGCCACGGTCGTTCCCATGGATGGCTATCACTTTGACAACGCCATACTGGAACCCCGGGGCCTGCTTGCCCTGAAAGGCGCCCCGGAAACCTTTGATGCCGAGGGCCTGCTCAGCCACCTGCAACGCATCCGCTCAGGTTGCGGGCCGGTCACCGTGCCGGTATTTGACCGGCCGCTGGATCTTGCCCGCGCTGGCGGACGCGTGGTCGCCGCTCATCATCGGATCGTCCTCGTCGAAGGCAATTATCTCCTGCTCGATCGACCACCCTGGCGTGGGCTCCATGGTCTGTTCGATCTGACGCTGTTTCTGGAGGTTCCAGACCACCTGCTGGAAACACGTCTGATCCAGCGCTGGCTTGCCCTGGGCCAGGACCAGGCCGGAGCCATCGACAAGGCCCGCAATAAAGACATGATCAACGCAGCCCTGGTCAAGCGCGAATCGGTCGCCCCCGACATCCACTGGGTGGCCACCACCGCCGCGCCAACCACGCAACCAGACACCAAATAGTCATCCCTCAGGGAGGTATCAATGACCCGTTTAGCCAATAACACGCTGAAGCAGCTGGATGCCACGGTTTCAGTGCCTCGTTATGATCGCCATGGGCTCACCCCTGGCATCGTGCACATCGGTGTTGGCGGCTTCCATCGCGCTCACCAGGCCATGTATATCGATGAACTGATGAACCGGGGCGACGCCCACGACTGGGGCATTGTCGGTGTCGGAGTGATGCCTGGCGATCACCGCATGCAGCAGGCGCTGGCGGCCCAGGATTACCTCTACACGCTGGTGGTCAAGCACGCCGACGGTCACTATGACGCCCGAGTCATCGGCAGCATGATTGATTACCTGTTCGCTCCGGATGATCCCGAGGCGGTCATTGAGCGCATGGCGGCGCCCGCCATTCGCATTGTGTCCCTGACCGTCACCGAAGGTGGCTACAACGTTCATCCGGTGACGGGCGAGTTCAACCTCGCCAATCCGGACGTCCAGTATGACCTGGCCCACCCGGCAACCCCGAAAACCACGTTCGGGCTGGTGGCCGAGGCCCTCAACCGGCGTCGGCTACGAGGCATTCCGCCTTTTACCGTGATGTCCTGTGACAACATCCAGGGCAACGGTGAAGTCGCCCACAAAATGTTCATGGCGTTTGCCCGACAGCGGGATGCCGCGCTGGGTGACTGGATCGAGCGGGAAGTCTCGTTCCCCAATTCAATGGTTGATCGTATCACCCCCGTAACCACCGAGGCGGATATCCGCGACATCCACAACCGCTTTGGTGTGAAGGACCGCTGGCCGGTAGTGTGCGAGCCTTTTACCCAGTGGGTACTGGAAGACAGATTCGTTAATGGCCGCCCGCCACTGGAACAGGTTGGCGTACAGGTAGTGGAAGACGTTGAGCCCTATGAACTGATGAAGTTGCGACTGCTGAATGCCAGTCATCAGGCACTGTGCTACTTCGGTTACCTGTGCGGCTACCGCTACGCTCACGAGGTGTGCCAGGATCCGCTGTTCGTGGATTTCCTGCTTGCCTACATGGAACATGAGGCCACCCCCACCCTGGCCGATGTCCCCGGCGTCGACCTGGCTCAATACCGCACCACCCTGATTGAGCGCTTCGCCAACCCGGAAATCAGGGACACCCTTGCCCGGCTGTGCGCCGAAAGCTCGGATCGCATTCCCAAATGGCTCCTACCCGTTATTCGCCAGCAGTTGGAGACCGGCGGCGACATCCATCGTGCCACCGCAGTGGTCGCGAGCTGGGCCCGCTATGCCGAGGGCACCGATGAGGCCGGTACAGTGATTGACGTGGTGGACCCGTTAAAAGCCACTCTGATGGCCTTGTCTGCCAGAAACCGGACCCAGCCCACTGCCTTTATCGAGAACCACGAGCTGTTTGGCGACCTGGCGGACAACCAGCGATTCCGGGTCTGCTACCTGGCCGCACTGGACCGGCTGCATAAAGATGGCGCCCGGGCCACCCTGACGGCCCTTACAAAGGGCGACGTATGATCACGGGCTGGCTATCCTTGGCACTTCAGTTGGAGCAGACAAGGAGCGAACCATGTACGTAGGCGTGGACTGTGGCACCCAAAGCACCAAGGTTGTGGTGATCGATATCGAGAATGGCCGAATCCTGGGAGAGTCCAGCCGGCCCCATCACTTGATTGAAGGCGCCAACGGCCGACGTGAACAGGATCCCGAAGAATGGATGAGCGCCTTCTTCGGCGCTTTTACGGACGCGGTGACCAACGCCGGCATTGATCCCGGAACGATTCGCGCCATTGGTGTGTCCGGACAGCAGCACGGACTGGTGGCGCTGGATGCCAACGGGCAGCCCGTGCATCCGGCCAAGCTCTGGTGCGATACCGAAACCGCCAAACACAATGCCGCGCTGGTGGAGCAACTCGGCGGCGAAGCCGGTTGCCTGAGCAAACTGGGGCTGGTGTTGCAAACCGGCTACACCGCCTCCAAGCTCGCCTGGTTAAGGGAAGAACGCCCCGACGCATACCGCCGTATCGACAGCATTCTGCTGCCCCACGACTACCTGAACTTCCGGTTGACCGGTGAACGGGTGGCCGAAGCCGGCGATGCTTCCGGCACTGGCTATTTTGATACCCGCACCCGCCAGTGGCGTAACGACGTCTTTTCCATTATCGCCCCGGAGCTGAATCCCGAGCAGGTGCTGCCCCGTCTGATCGGCTCCCGGGACGCCGCCGGAACCGTGCTCCCGGCGATGGCAAAACAGCTGGGGTTAGGGCCCGGCGTGCTAGTTTCGAGTGGCGGCGGCGACAACATGATGGGCGCCATCGGCACCGGGAACATTCAGCCCGGCCGGATCACCCTGAGCCTGGGCACATCCGGCACCGTCTACGCCTTTTCGCGGCAACCGGTACTCAGTGACAACGCCATGGTGGCCAATTTCTGTGACAGCAGCGATGGCTGGCTGCCACTGATCTGTACCATGAACGTCACCTCCGCCAGCACTCTGGTGCGCAACCTGTTCGGGCTCGACCTGGGCACCTTCAGCGAGTGCGTGGCAGCGGCTCCGCCAGGGGCCGAAGGCATAACCATCCTGCCATTTTTCAACGGTGAGCGGGTGCCCATGCTGCCCCACGCCAGCGCCAGCTTCCTCGGCCTGACCAGTCTCAATACCACCCAGGCCAACCTGTGCCGGGCGGTGGTGGAGAGCGCCACCTTCGGGCTTCGTTACGGGTTCGAATTGCTTGGTGACCTGGCCCGGGACGCCCATCAGATCCGGTTGATCGGTGGTGGTGCCCGTAGCGCGGTGTGGCGGCAAATTGTTGCGGATGTGCTGGGCGTGGAAGTGATATGCCCCCACATTACGGAAGCCGCCGCGCTTGGCGCAGCCATTCAGGCGGCCTGGTGCGACCAACACAGCCAGGGCGAGGAAAGCTCGTTGGCCAGCCTGTGCGAGCGCCTGGTCAGTCTCGACCAGGACACCCTCACCCGGCCGGATCCTGCAACAACCGCCACCTATCAGGGCATTTACCAGCGCTACCGGACCGCACTGCAACAACGCCATGGGGTATCACCAGCGGAGCCCGCCCAACCTCAAACCAGGAGCACGACATGACCCAGCTCGACGCACTTAAACGCCATTCCACGGTGGTTGCTGATACCGGCGACCTGGAGGCTATTCGGCGCTACCAACCCCAGGATGCCACCACGAATCCATCGTTGATTCTCAAGGCATTCGATCTGCCAGACCATCAACCCCTGATTGATCAAATCCTGGCCGAGGTTGCTGCCCAGGTCAGCGATCCCGACACCCGCATTGAACAGGCTATAGATCGGCTTTCCGTCGCGATTGGCGCGGAAATAGCGGGTATTGTGCCCGGACGGGTCTCAACCGAAGTCGCTGCGCGGCTGTCGTTCGACACCAACGCCAGCATTCGCAAAGCCCACGACCTGATTGGCCTGTATGAGCAGCGGGGCATTGGGCCGGAACGGGTGCTGATCAAGCTGGCATCCACCTGGGAAGGCATCCGCGCGGCTGAGATATTGGAGCGGGAGGGCATTCAGTGCAACCTCACCCTGTTGTTCAGCGAGGCCCAGGCACAGGCCTGTTTTGACGCCGGCGTACATCTGGTCTCGCCTTTCGTGGGTCGCGTCACTGACTGGTACAAGGCCAGCACGGGCCAGGATTACGGCCCCGAGAACGATCCCGGCGTTGCCTTCGTCCGGGGCGTCTGCGATACCGCGGCCCGGCACCGTTACAACACCGTGGTCATGGGTGCCAGTTTTCGCAATACCGGACAGGTACTGGCCCTCGCCGGCTGCGACCGTCTGACCATCTCACCGACCTTGCTGGAACAGCTCAGCGCCAGCACGGACGATGTCAGCCTTCGCATCCAGGGCACGGACGACTACCTCGCGCCACAGCCAGCCCTCACCGAAGCCGCTTTCCGCTGGGGCCACAACCAGGACCCGATGGCCAACGACAAGCTGGCCGACGGCATCCGGCGCTTTGCCGCTGACCAGGATGAACTGGAGCGGCGTATCGCGGCAAAACTCGATCACGTGGGCTAGTGGCTTCCAATTAGCCAGGCAGGAATTCCCTGCCCCAGCCAAGTCCAGCGATACCCCGCTCAATCATGGAGTCGATCTCGGCTTCGGTATAACCCACGCTGCTCAGGACAGGACGGGTTGAGTGACCAAAGCGCTCTGTCGGCCTGAACGCCCTGATTGAGGCCTCAACAGGGCGAATCGAGTGGTGGTCCACCTGGGTAACAACGTGGCCACTTGGATGATCGCGATACGTTGAGAAGGCAAAGCTGCCCCGATCCGTGCCTGGCGTGCCATCGGCTTCGCGACAGTAGGTGCTTCGCAGCTCTTCAATAGCCATCGGCACCGCAGCGGCGACATCAGCCCCCCGCAGCGCGGTCACCCAGTAGTCAGCGGGCGCCTTGCTCAAGGCCCGGTTGAGAAACGCCCTGATGTCGCCGGCCCGGGAAATGCCCTGCAATCCTTCCATCTGCTCCAGCTTATCCAGTTCTGATCGATTGGAATCGATGAAGATCCAGCCATCGGCTGTGCGGTAGAAATGAGACAGTTCGTGGTTACCCAGGGCTTCGCGACCTGACGGCTCGTTGAATGGCGCTCGTCCTTCGTAATCGAAGGCAAAGGGGGCCTGTGCCAGGTTGGTGACCGCTGACAGCGAGGTTCTGGCGCGTGACACCTTGCCGGTCTTGTGCTTGCGATAAAGCGCCACCGCCATACCGAGCCCCGCGGCAAAGCCACAGTTAACATCGAGCGTTCCCAGATGCGCGTGCTCTTCCGGGGTCTCCAGGCCACCAAAGCGGCTCATGATGCCACTGTTGGCCTGGATAATATCGTCGTACCCGATGTAATCGGTTCTGGGACCTCTTTGGGGTCCACCCAGGCAATCCAGGCGGCAGAACAGAACACCGGGGTTCACCGCCTGAAGACTGTCGTGGTCCAGCCCCAACGGTTTCATCTGGCGTTCCGGCGCATTGATCACCACCATATCGACAGAGCGCACCAGCCGGTTAAAGGCTTCCCGCCCCTCGGTACTGGTGATGTCCACCAGGGCGCTCTGTTTGCTGACGCCGGTCTGGAAGGTAAAGAGAGTGCCGATCAGTGGATCGTACAAAGGGGTCACCGGATCCAGCTTGATCACCTCGGCGCCGAAGCGGCTGAGGAACGCCGTGGAGTGCGGGCCGGCAATCACATTGGTGAGGTCAAGGATACGGACACCTTCAAGCCAGCCCCTACCGCTTGCCGGCTGAATATCGGTGCCGGTGGGACGAGTCACCCCTTCTTCGGCCGCCACGGTCATCAACTCAGTGAGGGCCTCTTCGTAACTCACATTACGGCGTGGACGCGGGGTCAGCATGGCCTCGGCAACATCGTCCAGCCAGGAGATGGGGCCGCCCTGCTTCATCCGGCCGTATTGCGGATCATCCACTTCCACGATCAGACCAGACGCATTGGTGTGCTCATCATTGACCCATTCCTGCGTGGTGCGGTGAGGCGCGCCCGGGATCTGCCCCTCGCCAAACAGCCGCCCCCACTCTTCCGAGGTACGGGTGAGGAAGACTTCTTTCATCCTGGCGGAAATGATATCGGCCCATTTTTTTGGCAGCGGGTAAACACCGATGGAGGTTTCGCCTTCCCATTCGGCAATGGGCATGTGGAGATTTTCGACTTCCGGCAGGCCTTCCTTCACCAGTTCGTCATAGATCCCCAACAGCTTAAGGGCATGTTTGGCATGGTTGCGGTGGGACGGGCAGACACAATAGAACATGCGGCCATCGGCGCATTCATAAGTGCGGTAGAAAGGATCCAGGTATTCCTGCAACTGGTCGTAGGTCAGATCCATTTCTATGTTGTTGGCCTTGCGGTACTCGATCTCCTCTTCCCGCATGGTTTTGTAGCGGTCAGGCAGGCCTTCGATAACGTATGAGTTGTAAGACAGCCCCTCCATTAGGGCGGCGGCCACCGGCACCTCGATGCTGTCGCCCCGACCGGTTTTCTCCCGCTCAAACAGGCTCAGGACGGCCGAGCTTGCCGCCAGGGAGACCGCGTAGGAAGAGCCCAGGGGCAAGGGGGAGAAGCTGGGGTTTACACCCATCAGTACGCGGTTGAAGCCCATGTCGGTGAAGGCGCCACAGGTGGCAGCAACGACTGCTTCAGTGGCCTTCCATTCCTGGCGCAGATCGTCGTTGGAGGCAAAGCCGGGAATCGACAGGGTGATCAGTTCCGGACGTTCAGCGCGCAGTTGCCTGAAGTCGATCCCCAGCTTTTTCATTACGCCCGGGCGGAAACTCTCGATCACGATGTCGGCCTGCTCGATCATCGCCAGCGCCCGGTTCAGACCGGTCTCCTGTTTCAGATCCAGGCGTATACAGCTCTTGTTGCGATTCAGCACAGCATTGGCCGGATGATCCCACTGCGGGCCTTCGGGCGGATCCACATGGACCACGGTCGCTCCAAAGTCCGCCAGGACCATGGCGACGGCCGGACCTGCCATCTGCTGCCCGAAATCCACCACTCTGACACCCGCTAACGGAAGTTGTGTTTCGTTGTTCATAGCAGTCTTTCCTTCCTCTCTCAGATTCCAACGTTCGTCTGCAGACGGCTCTCGTTGGGATATGGCTTGATGTCGAGCCCGAGGTCTCAATGGGGCCAATGTTAGGGGCAGGAAAGATCGTTGAACCAGCAATAAAAAATGACCCTCAGGCCCGATTTTTCTTATGGCTGCCCAAGCCAGGAACAATAAAGTGTGGTCCAGGGCCTGCTTTTTATTGATTCAATCTATCCCGCTGGGCAGGATAAGAAGGGCTTTGCATTCAACGAGAACTGAACCGGGATCGACAAAAACAGAGCCACTACCATGAAGAAGAAACTCCCGCCATTGAACTGGCTCAGAGCATTCGAAGCGACCGCACGGCATTTGAGTTTTACCCATGCCGCCGTCGAGCTCCATCTCACCCAGGCCGCGATCAGCCAACAGGTTAAAGGTCTGGAGTCGCAGTTGGGGATGCCATTGTTCAAGCGGCTTCCCCGCGGGCTCGAGCTGACCGACGCCGGCAAGGGGTATCTTCCGGTGGTTCACGAATGCATTCGGCGACTGGCGACCGCGACCGATGAGATCTTTGGCCAGGGCAAGGCGAGGTTATTGACGGTACGCGCAAATCTTGTGTTTCTCACAAACTGGCTGGCTCCACGATTCCACCGGTTCCGCGAGCGCTATCCGGACATTGGTGTCCGGTTTACCAGTAATATCTGGCTGGATGATGGTGGCAAGGAAGCCGATATGGAGATCCGCTACGGCAAGGGGCAATGGCCCGGTCTGGCATCGGACCGACTGAGCTGGGATGAATTGTTTCCGGTCTGCAGCCCAAAGCTGACAAGCCATCAGGAGCTACCGAACAGGCCTGACCAGTTGTCCGACCACACGTTGCTTCACGTCATCGGGTATGAGGAAGGCTGGGGATATTGGCTGGATCAGATCGGTTTCACCCATGTCAAATCCCGCTATGAACTGCAGTTCGACACCCTGATCTCCGCACTGGAAATGGCACGGCAGGGCGAGGGTATTGCCTTGGGCAGAACGTCCCTGGTCAAGGACATGATGGCCAAACAAGAGCTGGTTTCACTGTTCGAATTCCGGGTACCAACCTCGGAGGCATTCTACCTGGTTCGCCCCGAGTACAAGTATCTCCACCCTCATGCCGAGATTTTCCGCGCCTGGATTGTTGAGGAGGCCTGGCAGGAACGTGAAGATGTCCAGCATATGGCCTGAACTCTG
The DNA here is from genome assembly GCF_029207565.1 of Marinobacter iranensis. Taxonomy (GTDB): domain Bacteria; phylum Pseudomonadota; class Gammaproteobacteria; order Pseudomonadales; family Oleiphilaceae; genus Marinobacter; species Marinobacter iranensis. The sequence continues at coordinate 237,404 of NZ_JANCMW010000003.1, forward strand.
TCTTGCTGGCGAGTTCCGCCCCTATTGTGACGGCGTTTCTGAAGGGCCGTCACTGTCCAGAAGCACCCATTCCAGGAAAACCCGCTTTGCGGGGCTCACATCTTCCGGGTGAGCATCGACAACGCCATATCCGCTGGTTGTGCCCAGCCTCAGTTGGTCTAGCCCTACCAGCATGCGGCGCTCCAGGAGATCGTCAATCAGCCCCCGCCAGCCCAAGGCAACCCCTTGCCCGGCGATGGCCGCCTGGACCAGTAGCGGATAGTTGTTGAATGTGAGTTCCGAGTGCGCCAGTGGCGGTGGCGCTCCCAGGCTCTCGAAATAGCCTGGCCAGTCCAGCCAGCGTTGTCCCTGATCGGCGGTCAGTGTCAGCAGCGGCACCTCTCGCAAGCGTGCCAGATCGTCGATGGGACCGTACTGGCTCAGGAAGCCCGGCCCGCATACCGGCAAAACCTCCTCGTTGAGCAGGCGGGGAATGCCTTCCAACTCACGCTGGTCACCAAAAACAATGGCGACATCGGCTCCCTGCTTTCGCCAGTCGAAGACGCCCTGGTTGGTCATAATCCGGACATCGATGTGGGGGTGTTGTTTGCGAAAGTCCGGTAGCCTGGGTAGCAGCCAGTAGGTGGCCAGAGAGAAGTCCGTAAGAATATTCAGCTGTGGGTTGCGATGATGCTGCTGTAGCCGAGCAATCGTTTTCTCGATGGTGGCAAACCCCTCCTGGACGCTCGCAAACAGAGCCTGCCCTGGTTCGGTCAACTGTACGCCCCGATAGACCCGATCGAACAGTTTCAACCCTAGCTGCTCTTCCAGCGCCCGTACCTGTTGGCTGACGGCTGACTGTGTTGAACGCAGTTCTCTGGCCGAGGCAGTGAAGTTCAGGTGGCGGGCCGCCGACTCGAAGACCCGCAAACCGTTGGGCGATATATGTTTGCTCGTCAGTGACATTAGTTCACCTAATACCATCCATTAAAAAACAACGAGTTTACAGACTTTAAGATTAGCGGAGAATATGACGACATCTAAAGCAATCAACTCGTTCAACGCCAGGAGCTTTTTAATGGCGGACAAGCAGCCGAACATCCTGTTTCTCATGGCGGATCAGATCGCCGCAACGTCACTGCCCTTCTATGGCCACAAAGTGGTCAAGACGCCCAACCTGTCGCGACTGGCGGAGGAAGGCATGGTCTTCGACTCGGCCTACTGCAACAGCCCCCTCTGTGCGCCGTCGCGTATGACGTTGATGGCCGGCCAGTTGCCGTCGCGGATCGGTGGTTTCGATAACGCCTCCGAGTTGTCCGCCGATACGCCAACCTTTGCTCACTACCTGCGCGATGCCGGTTACCTCACCGCCCTCTCCGGCAAGATGCACTTCTGTGGCCCCGACCAGCTCCACGGCTTCGAGCAGCGCCTGACCAGCGACATCTACCCTGCCGACTTCGGCTGGCATGTCGATTGGGACAACCCCGAGAAGCGTCCGAGTTACTACCACAATATGTCGTCGGTCACCCAGGCGGGGCCCTGCGTGCGCTCCAACCAGCTCGATTTCGATGACGAGGTGACCTTCCACGCCCAGCGCTTTCTCTATGACTATGCGCGCAGCGATCGGGAGCGTCCGTTCAGCCTCACGGTTTCGCTGACCCATCCGCACGATCCCTACACCATTCCCCGGGAGTACTGGGATCGCTACGACCATGACGAGATCGACATGCCCAGGGTGCCCTATGCCCGGGAACTGATGGACCCCCACTCCCAGCGCCTGCGTTACGTCTACCAATGCGACGAGGGCACCATTAACGACGAGCAGATACGCAACGCGCGCCGTGCCTATTACGGGGCCATCAGCTACGTCGACGATCAGCTCGGTAAGGTACTGGAAGCGCTTAAGGAGAGCGGGCTGGACGAGAACACCATCATTGTCTTTTCCGGCGACCACGGCGACATGCTCGGTGAGCGGGGCCTCTGGTACAAGATGAGCTGGTTCGAGGGCTCCGCCCGCGTGCCGATGATCGTCCATGCACCGGGCCGGTTTGCGGCCGGCCGGGTCCGCCAGTCGGTATCCACCATGGACCTGCTACCAACCTTCGCTGAGTGGGCCAACGGTGGCAAGGCACCGGACTACGCGGTGCCCGTGGACGGCCGCAGCCTGAACCCCCACCTGACCGGCCAGGATGGCCATGACGAGGTGATCGGCGAATACTGCGGCGAAGGCGCCATCGCCCCGCTATTGATGATCCGCCGGGGGCGCTACAAGTTTGTTCATTCAACGCCGGACCCCGACCAGTTGTTCGATCTCGAGGCCGACCCTCTGGAACTGAGCAACCTGGCCACGGAACCTGACTATCAGGAGCTGCGCGATCAGTTCCGTGACGAAGTTGCCCAGCGCTGGGATACCGCGAAGTTTCACCAGGCGGTGCTGGACAGCCAGCGCCGTCGCAAGCTGGTCGCCCGTGCCAACATGAAGGGCCAGGTCACGCCCTGGGACCATCAGCCGCGATTCGACGCCAGCACCCAGTACATGCGAAACACCATCGATCTCGATGACCTTGAGGCACGAGCCCGCTTCCCGAAAGCAACCGTCACATCCTGATGACGAGGGCGTGCTTGTAGTTTTTCAGGGCACGCCCATAATGATCAGGCTGCTGATTTATATGAAAGAGTTTCCTATATTCCATGTTATGGATAAGAAGGACAAATAACTCATGAGCACCCCAACTGAATCTTCGCCCCCCGATTACACCAGCGACATGAAAACGGACTACAAGGTCGGCCAGGACAACATTGAGGGAAAGCTGGGGCCCATCGGCTTCGATATCCACAACCGGGTCTTCGTTATATCGGCACTCGCGTCCGTGGTTTTCATCGTGCTCACCCTGCTGTTCCCGGAGAGAGCGGGTAGTATCTTCCAGTCCATTGTCAGCTTTTCAACAGGCACTCTGGACTGGTATTTCATGATCGTGGTGAATATTTTCGTCCTGTTCTCTCTGGCACTGGTTGTGCTGCCCTACGGGGCGGTCAGACTGGGCGGGCCCGACGCCCGACCGGAGTATAGCTACCTGTCCTGGTTCGCCATGCTGTTCACCGCAGGTATCGGTATCGGGCTGCTTTTCTTCAGTGTTCTGGAGCCGGTCTACCACGCCAATGTGTCCTTGCCCCTGAGCGTCTTGTCTCCGTTTGCTGATGGTGCCCTGAACCCGGATGCCATCCCGGAAGCCAGCGCCCTGGGCCTGGCCGGCACCTTTCTTCACTGGGGCATCCACGGCTGGGCTGTCTATGTGGTCATGGCGTTGGCGCTTGCGCTGTTCACCTATAACAAGGGGCTGCCCTTTTCCATTCGCTCGGTGTTCTTTCCGGTTCTTGGAGACCGCGTCTGGGGCTGGTGGGGAGATGTGATCGACATCCTTGCCGTGTTTTCCACCCTGTTCGGGCTTGCCACGGCACTCGGGCTCGGGGCACAGCAGGCCAATGCAGGGATGAACTTTGTCTTCGACCTGGCCGTTACCACCACGACACAAGTCATCGTGATCCTGCTGGTAACGGCCGTGGCACTGGTATCGGTGTGGCGCGGGCTCGATGGGGGCCTGAAGAAGCTCTCCGAGTTCAACATGATTCTGGCGGTGGTGTTCTTCTTTTTTGTCCTGTTCGCCGGGCCCACCCTCATAGGTTTGAACGGGTTCTGGACAGGGTTGGTGACGTATGTGAAAGAGCTGATCCCCATGTCGGCCCCTTTTGGTCGTGACGATGACGCCTACCGCCAGAGCTGGACTGTTTTCTACTGGGCCTGGTGGATCAGTTGGGCACCTTTCGTGGGTATGTTCATTGCTCGGGTGTCACGGGGACGTACGGTCAGGGAATTCGTGATCTGCGTGCTACTGATTCCCAGCCTGTTCATTTTTATCTGGATGGGCATCTTCGGCGGTATTGCACTGGATCAGCTCTATGCCGACCCCGGCAACAGCCTGGTCAAGGCCTATGTCATCGACGACTACCGCCCCGAGCTATCGGTATTCGGCATGCTGAATGAACTGCCGCTGCCCGGTGTCAGCTCTATTTTCGCCATCGTTCTGGCTTTGATCTTCTTCGTCACCTCCTCAGATTCCGGCTCCCTGGTGATTGATACCATCACGGCCGGTGGCAAGGTGGATGCTCCGCGCCCCCAGCGTATGTTCTGGGCAACGGTGGAAGGATTGATTGCGATCGTGCTGCTTCTCGGTGGCGGACTCTCGGCACTTCAGGCCGGGGTGACCGCCACAGCGATTCCATTCTCCATTGTGATGCTGGTAATGTGCTACACAATTATCAAGGCCCTTAACGGAGAGCTTCGACGGATACGCACCTGAAGGTTACACTTTGCCAATCGGAGCTGTTATGAGGGGGTCCCCAAGCAAAATGCTCTTCAGGCTCTTTCCTTTCCTGAAGTGGGCCAGACCCACAAAACAGCAGACCCAGGCAGATGCCATTGCCGGCATAACGGTTGGGCTGGTATTGATCCCCCAGGCTCTGGCCTATGCCCAACTGGCAGGCATGCCTCCCGTTACTGGTCTTTATGCGGCCCTGCTGCCCGGCATTGTCGGGGCACTGTTCGGCTCTTCGTCGTTACTTTCGGTTGGCCCTGTCGCGTTGACCAGTCTGTTGACCTTTGCGGCGCTACAGCCTTTGGCCGAGGCCGGGTCACCACAATGGGTCGCTATGGCGATATGGCTCGCCCTCTATTCCGGGCTCATGCAGTTTCTTATGGGCGCGTTCCGCATGGGCATCCTCGCCAACCTCGTCTCGAATGCCGTTGTTCAGGGTTTTGTGAATGCCGCCGCAGTCATCATAATTGCTTCGCAGTTGCCCTCCTTGCTGGGCTTCGGTACGGGCGCCGAAGAGAGCTGGCTATCCACAATCCGGCATGAATGGCAACAAGGCTCCTTCCGGCTAATGGTAACCGCCGGATTCGGGCTTGGTGGCGTTGCGGCCCTGTTCTTACTCGGGAAATTCTCGGCGCGCCTGCCGGCTGTGATGGTCGTGACATTGATTGGGATTGCCGGCAGTTACCTGCTGGGATTCGGGGACCTCGGTGGTTCCGTCATTGGGCCTATCGGTAGCGGCCTCCCCGGGCTTTCGCTGCCTTTGACGCTTTCCGTCGATCAGCACCTGGCCCTCCTCCTGCCCGCGGTTATCATCGCCCTGATCAGCTTTACCGAAGCGATGTCCAGTTGTCGCACCATGTCGCGAGTGACCGGAGTGCCCTGGGACCGGAATCAGGAGTTAATCGGTCAGGGACTGGCAAAAATGGCCAGCGGCTTCAGCGGCGCCTTTCCGGTCAGTGGTTCCTTCTCCCGCACGGCGCTGAATGCCTACAGCGGCGCGAAAACCGCACGAGCCACCCTCATAGCCTCGCTGATTGTGCTGATCTCCCTGTTTGGCTTTACCCAGGTCCTGTATCACCTGCCAACAGCGATTCTCGCCGCCATTATCATCGTGCCAGTCACCCGGCTGATTGATGTCCGATCCCTTACCAGGTTATGCCGCGAAAACCCCAAGGATGGCGCCGTAGCCCTTGTCACCCTAATTGTGACACTGCTTACCGTGCCAAACCTTTACTGGGGAATACTGGCGGGAATGGCAGCTTCCCTACTCGCCTTTCTTTATCACCACGCCATGCCACGAATCATTGAGCTGGGCGTCCACGAAACGGGTGGGTTTCGTGATAGAAACCTTTACCAACTGCCGCCCATTGCCGAGGGGATTCTCGGCCTGCGCATGGACGCATCCCTGACCTATCTGACAGCACCGATGCTGGAGCGCTCTATTCGCAAAAAAGTGGATGCCGATCCGAACGTACGGGCAGTGTTAATTTCTGCCTCCTCTCTGAATCAGGTCGACTCTACCGGCCTGGATACGCTTCAGGATATCTGGTCCTTCCTGGATGCAAGGGGCATTACCCTTTACCTGTCCGGCCCCAAGCTTCCACTGAGGGAGGCCCTTTCACGGACAGGGCTGGCCCAGTTGATCAAAGAGGAGAACATTTTTGCGACCGACGCGAAGGCCATTGAGGCCTTGAAGTAGTCTGTCAACCCCGATTTAAGTTATTTACCCAGAGGCCGTTACCCTCCGTACGCATGGACACAAGCTCGCCATCCCTGCGTGATCAATCACCGTTTTAAGATACCGACAAAACAAGGAGTGTCCGTGTCTATTCGCAACCTGTTCATCGTGTCCGTTTCCGGACTTCTGATCCTGATCACGGTCCTGGTCAGCCTGCTCATCGCCGTCAACACGCAGAACGAAATCACGGCTGAAGTACGGGAGCGCCAGAGCGACTTGAGGGATGAAATTGACAGCATGCTGTCGATTACCGACGACCTGATGTCAAAGCGCGTGCAAAACTCTCTTGATTTGCTGACCGAGAGAGGCAAACGGTTGGGGCCTGCCAGCGTCCAGGGCACGGAAACCGTTGCGGGCGCCAATACGCCAGCGCTGTACCTGGGTGACACCCTCATTAACAACAATTTTGAGCTGGTCGACAATCTCACGAACATCATGGGAGGAACCGCGACCCTGTTTGTTCGTGACGGGCAGGAATTCACCCGGGTCACCACCAATGTGAAAAAAGCCGATGGCTCCCGGGCAATCGGTACCAAGCTGAACATGAACGGCGCCGCCGGCAAGGCCATCAGCCGTGGAGAGGCCTATTTCGGGCAGGTGGATATTCTTGGCAATCCCTTCCTCACCGCGTACAGCCCCATCTACAACAGTGCGAGGGACATCATTGGTATCTGGTACGTTGGTTACTCCGCCGACCTCAACGAGCTGCAAGAGGCGATCACCTCAGCACGCCTGCTCAAGGAGGGGTTCGTCGGACTCCTGGACGATCAGGACAGGTTGCGGATGCACTCCGATGTCATCAGCACCGAACAACTGGAGCAGCTTCTTCAGGCCGACACCGAAGAAGGGTGGCACCTTGAGCGGTCTGAGTTCCAACCCTGGGGCTACCAGATTGTTACCGGATACTCGAAGGATGAAGTGTCAGGAATGGCGAGAAGTGAAACGCTGGCCGCTATCCCGATCGCGGTTATCGGTGGGCTGATCCTCATCGCCTGCCTCAGCGCTCTCGCCCAGTTCGTGGTCGTCCGGCCGTTAAACAAGATGATTTCGACGATCCGGGGCATTGCAGAAGGGGAAGGCGACCTGACGGTCAGATTCAACTCAACAGCCAGCAATGAACTTGGGCAAATGGCGCAGGGATTCGATCAACTGCTTGATCGGTTGCAGGCCACCATATCGGAAACCAAGAATTCCTCGACAAGTCTTCTGGCAGCTTCCGGAGAGCTCAAAACGATCGCGTCCGATTCGGCCACTGTCGTGTCCGACCAGACCGAGGAGACCGAGCAGGTCGCAACAGCGATGAACGAGATGACGGCAACAGCGCAAACGGTTGCCGAGAGCGCCTCGCGTGCGGAGAGCATTGCCAAAGAAGCAGACCAGCTTGCCGGTGACGGTCAACAACTCATCGAGAAAACGACTGGCACAATTGCACGGCAGCTCGACAACAACCAGAAATCGGTGCAAACCAGCGCTTCCCTGAAAGAAGCTTCTGAAAACATTGGCAGCATCCTCTCGGTCATCGAGAACATCTCAGGGCAAACCAACCTTCTTGCGCTGAACGCTGCGATCGAAGCTGCGAGGGCCGGCGAACATGGCCGGGGCTTTGCGGTGGTTTCTGAAGAAGTCAGGAAACTCGCCAGCCGTACCCAGGAATCCGTGAAGGAAATCCAGGATCAGATTCAGCACCTGCAGGACGGGGTCAGCAGCGTTACTGACGTCATTAGTGTCGGCAGCAGACTCGCCTCTGAGACCAATGACATGATTCAGGAAACCGGTGTCGCTATCGAGACGCTGCGCGCCAGTGTTCGTGCTATCCGGGACACAAACATAGAGATGGCCAGTGCGGCGGAAGAACAAAGTCAGGTCTCTGAAGACATCAACCAGCGGCTGGAGCATATCCGACAGATGGCAGCCAGCAGTCAACAGAACGCAGCTTCAACCAATGACTCTGCCGAAGCACTGAGGGCGCTGGCCGATCAACTCCAGGCTCGGCTGGAGCACTATAAAACCTGACGAGAACAGGCACTGGAGCGGCTCGTACTGAAGCGCCTGGCAGATTCGGCTGCTCAGGCGTAAAGCGACTCGATCACGTCCGTGTACTTTTCATAGATTTTGCTGCGGCGCACCTTCATGGTGGCGGTCACCTCATCGTCGTCATGGTCGAGCTCCTTGGTGAGCAGGTGGAAACGTTTGATCTGCGCCACCTGGGGTAGTTGCTCATTGCCTCTGCTCACTTCAGCCTCAATCAGCTCGTGCACCTGCTCCTGTTCAGTCAGGCTACGGAAGGTGGTGTAGGCTATTCGTTCCTGCTCAGCCCATTTGGCCACGGTATCGTAATCAATCTGGATCAGGGCGGAGATGTACTTCCGCGCCTCGCCAATCACGATGCATTCCTTGATATAGGGGCTGGCCTTGATGGTGTTCTCAATCTCGGTGGGTGAGAGGTTCTTGCCCCCGGCTGTGATCATGATGTCCTTCAGGCGGTCAACAATCTTAAGCTGGCCGTCCCGCCATTCACCAACATCCCCGGTGTGAAGCCAACCGTCCTTGAGGGTTGAAGCCGTCGCCTCATCGTTCTTGTAATAGCCTTTGAACATACTGCCACCACGCATGACGATTTCGTTGTGCTCACCGAGTTTGACCTCGACGCCGGAAATGGCGACGCCAACCGTTCCAAGATGCACGTTATCCACCCGTTGGGCGGTCGCAACGCCGGTGCTTTCTGTCTGGCCGTAGACTTCCACCAGGGGAATGCCGATGGTGCGGAAGAACTCGAGAATACCGGTGGAAATAGGTGCGGCTCCGGTCAGCGCAATGGTGCACCGGCGCAGGCCGATAAAGTTCTGCAATGCCCGGAGCACCAGAAAATAACTGAGGCCGTACAGGCATTTTTCTTTCAGGCTCCACTGTGCCCGGGGCTTGGTGGCCATGGGGGAGCAGACCCGGATTGCCCAACTAAACAGCGCCTGCCGGACCCGGCCGGTTTCCTGGATTTTGATGTAGATGGAGGAATGCAACTTCTCCCAGATCCTCGGCACTCCAAGGAAAAAGGTCGGGGCAATTTCCCGCAGGTCTTCCTGGATTGTCCGCAGGCTTTCGCCAAAGCTGACGGTACTGCCGACATATATCGGTGCAATGTTGGTGAAGGCCTGCTCGGCCACGTGGCACAGCGGCAGGTAGGACAGGCTCGATCCATGCTCATCGGCCTGCAGCAATTCGATCAGCCCGGGCGCCGCCGCATGGAGATTGCCCCAGGTAACCATTGCTCCCTTCGGTCGCCCGGTAGAGCCGGAGGTGTAGATCATCAGGGCCGTGTCGTCCATGCGTTGACTGTCCAGTAGCTCGTCCACCAGTCCGGGATGATCCATCTCATATTTCATTCCCCGGGCTTCGATTTCCTCGAACGCCGACGGTGGCTCCGCATAATAACGCAGCCCCTTCATATCAATGGCAATGTTGTGCTTGAGTCTCGGCAGTTTGGGCCAGGCTTCCAGCACCTTGTCGGTCTGCTCCTGGTCCTCGCACACCACAAACGCCGTATCACTGTGCTCGAGGACGTAGGCCACCTCATTCCAGGGGCTGGTCGGGTAAACGCCCACACAGATACCCCGGACCATCCCGATGCCCATCTGGGCAATCACCCACTCCACCCGGTTTTCCGAAATAATAGCCACATGCTCGCCCTCTTCCAGGCCCAGGGCGCGCAGCCCCAGCCCGAAATGCCGCGCACGCTCGTAGTAATCCTGCCAGGAATAGGCTTGCCAGATACCAAAGTCTTTTTGCCGCAACGCCAACCCCTCGGGCCGCTCTTTGGCATGGGCCCGCAGCATTTGCGTCAGGGTCAGATCGGGTATGGAAGGTGTTGTCATGAAAGCCACCGTTTACGGCGTTTGTAATGCTTGATATCGCGATAACTGCGGGCCTCACCTCCGGCGCCGCCAACGCCCAGGTAGAATTCCTGCACGTCCTCGTTGGCCGTCAGCTTATCGGCCGGGCCGTCTATCACGATCTTGCCGTTTTCCATGATGTAGCCATAGCTGGCAATTGCGAGAGAAACCGCGGCATTCTGTTCCACCAGCAAAATGGCAGTGCCCTGCTCCCGGTTGATGCGGGCAACAATGGTGAAGATTTCCTCCACCAGCAACGGTGCCAGGCCCAGCGACGGCTCATCCAGCATGATCAGGCCAGGCTGGGCAATCAGGGCCCGGCCAAGGGCCAGCATTTGCTGCTCCCCACCAGACAGGTATCCCGCCAGCTGTTTGCGGCGCTCTTTCAGCCGTGGAAAGTAGTTGTAGACCAGCTCGTAACTGTCGCTCAGGGAGGGTTTGTGGCCGCTGAGCGCGTAGGTCGCGGCGATCAGGTTCTCTTCCACCGTCAGGTCTTCAAACACACGCCGACCCTCCATGACATGGAACAACCCGTTGCGCACCAGTTTCTCGGGCGGTGTGCCCTTTACATTCCTGCCCCGGAACCGGACTTCCCCGGCTGTCACTTCGCCGTCTTCCAGGGTCAGCAGGCCGGAAACACTTTTCAATGTCGTGGATTTACCGGCGCCATTGGAGCCGAGGAGCGCCACAATGGCGCCCTCCGGCACCCGCAGTGACAGGCCCCGGAGGACCTGCACCGACTTGTTGTAAACCACCTCGATATTATCGATTTCCAGTAAGGCTTCCATACAGCCCCTCAGTCGAGGTGGATCCAGTCCGACACCGGCTCGTAACGGCCCGCCTCGGCATTCACCCGCCAGATGCGACCAACCGGGAACGACATGTCCTTCACCGTCACCGGAATACCGATGATGCCGCCGGTGTCCCAGTCCTCAATGGAGGCCAGTGAGGCGGCCATATTGTCAGCTGTGAGTTCTTTCCCGGCATCGAGGGTACGCTTGACCACTTCAGTCCACACCATGGCATTGAACCAGGCCTGCATGTATCCGGTGGGTCGGTAGCCGGCCTCCGGGTCGCTCTTCTCGGCCTGGGCACGAAGGGCATCCAGCATCGGCCCGCTTTCCTCACTGTCGTAGTAGTTGTAGGGCATCACGCCCATGTAGCCGTCGGCGTCTGCGCCCATTTTGTCGATGATCAGCTTGTCCGAGGACCAGAAGGTGCCCATGAACTGGGTGTCCAGGCCCATCTGACGCATCTGCACCATGAACTCGTTGATTGGCGACAGCACATAGCCGTGGAACACCACGAAATCCGGGCGAACGCGGCGTAGCTTCAGGACTTCCGCCGATACATCCACACTGCCGGGCTTGGTAACAATGTCCTCAACCACCTCAATGCCCAGCTCGGCGGCCCGGGCCTTGCCATTTTCGATCGGGTCCTTGCCGAACTCGGTATCGCTGTAGACGAAGGCAACTGTTGGCATCTCGCCATCCTTACCCTGGTCTGCGATGTACTCCAGGATGATTCCGAACATCTGGCTGTAGCTGGGTCCCGGAATGAACTGATAGGGATATTGCTCGTTATCGGTCAGTGCCGTGGCGAAGGACGCACCACTCATCAGGGTATCGCCCTGGCTGTTCAGCTCCGAGGCGATGGTTTTCATGAAGCCGGTACTGTCACCGTAGTAGGTGGCCGGCGAATGACTGCCGGAAATCTTCTTGAAGGCGGCCACCGAACGGTCCACTTCATAGGCGGTGTCTTCCATCACATATTGAACCGGGCGACCATTGATCCCGCCCTGGCTGTTGATCCAGTCGGTATAGTCGGTCAGACCGGCGTGGATGTGAATGCCGGCAAACGCAAACACACCGGACAGTGGTATCGAGCCACCGAACACGATGGGCTCCTTGTCCTGGGCCATGGCCGGAGCGGCCAGGGTTAACGCTGCCACCAGGCTGCCAAGCCCGGCGAGCCGGCGCCCTTTTTTGAGGATGTTTCTGAACATGTTTGTTCTCCTTGCTGCTTCTTGTTGGTGTTACTCGGGCTTTCGACAACCAGCCTGTTGAAACACGATTAATTCCGGAACGGCCACAGGCGGAAGAACCGGCGGATGCGATGCCATATTTCCGCGAGGCCATGGGGTTCAAAGATCAGGAAGCCCACAATCAGGGCGCCGAAGATAATCTCCAGCATCGGCGACATGAACACCGGGGCGTCCGGGTAAAAAGGGGTCAGGGCGGCAGTGAGCAGCTTCAGGGCTTCCGGCACCAGCGTCATGAAAGCAGCACCGAGTATGCCGCCCAGCAGGTTACCCATGCCGCCGACAATTACCGCAGCCAGATAGAAAATCGACATCGACAGCGGGAAGCTCTCCGGCGTCACCACCCGGAAAAAATAGGCGAACAGGCCGCCGGCCACCCCCGCGTAGAAGGAGCTGAGCGCGAAGGACATCAGCTTGTAGCGCAGCAGGTTAATGCCCAGAATCTCGGCGGAAATATCCCGGTCCCGGATGGCAATAAAGGCACGACCAATGCGAGTCCGGAATACATTGCGGGCGGCAAACACCATCAGTACCGCCAGCGGCACGATGATGAAATACATCATGAAGTCACTCTGGAAGGTCCACCCGAACAGGTGCGCCGGCTCCAGGCTCAGGCCGCCCATGCCGCCGGTGACCGACTCCCATTCGGCAAAGATAAAATGCAGGAACACACTGGCGGCCAGGGTGGCGATCGCCAGGTACAACCCCTTGACCCGCAGCGAGGGCAGGCCCACCAGAATGCCTACCGCGGCGGCCATCAGCCCGGCCAGTAACAGGGTGACCGGAAACGGCAGGCCGGTATTGAGCGACAGCCAGGCCACGGTGTAGGCGCCGACGCCCATAAAGCCGGCCTGCCCCAGGGAAATCAGGCCGGTAAAGCCAGTCAGGATGTTCAGGCCGGTGGTGCTGATCACTGCGATACCGACCAGGCAACCCAGGTACAGCAGGTAGGAATCTGCCAGGAACGGAAACAGCAGTAGAATCAACAGGAACAGTCCGAACCACAGTTTCTGGGTACCACTCGTCCAGATTGCCTCATCGGCCTCGTAACTCTGTTTTGCGTCACCGATGCGCATCTTACACTCGCTCTATTTCGTGGGTGCCAAACAGGCCATAGGGGCGTATCACCAGAATCACGGCCAGCACCAGGAAGGTCGCCGGCATCCGGTATTCGCCCCCCAGGTACGCGCCGGCGACAGTTTCCAGCCAGCCAATGAAAACACCGGCTATCAGGGCACCGAGAATGCTGTCCAGGCCGCCAACAATCACCACCACCAGAACACTCAACCCGATAATCCCGAACTGGGGGCTGAGGCCACCGGTGGCTGCTACCAGTACACCGGCCAGTGACGCCGCCAGTGAACCGAACACCCAGGCCATGTTGAACACCCGGCGCACATTGATGCCCATGGAATAGGCGGCGGCCTGATCCGAGGCCGTCGCTCTCAACGCGACGCCACCCCTGGAGAAACGGAAATACAGCAGATAAATGATCAGCAGGGCAGCACCGATCAGGAAACCATAGGCAATTTTAGGAGCGAGATAGAGCGGGCCGATAAACACCGGTTCCCGGGGCAGGAAGCTGGGCAGCAACTGGGGGTTGGCAGTCCAGATAAACTCCACCAGACCGACCAGGATACTGGCGATACCGATGGTCACCATCACCACCGAGATCGGCGATTCACCCAGCATCGGCCGGATCATGGTCTTCTCGATTACCCCGCCCAGGAGGCTGCCGCCAATCACCGCCAGCGGCAGCGCGATCCAGGCAGAGAGTTCCATGCCGCCGGCAAAGGCCAGAAACAGGTAGGCGGCAAACATCATGATTTCGCCGATGGCAAAATTGATCACCCGGGTGGCCTTGTAGATGATCACAAAGCCCAGGGCGATAAGCGCGTACAGCCCACCCATGGCCAGCCCGGCCAGACTGATTTCGCCGAAGAACAGCCAATCCATCAGGCGGCCTCCCCTTCCGGATTGAGCTTTTTGCGCAGGCTTTCGATGTCGCTGTTGCCCAGGTAGGCCTTGATCACCTCGTGGTTTTTCTGAACATCGGCTGGCAGGCCCTCGGTAATGACCTGGCCAAAGTTGAGTACCGCAATGTGATCAGAAATATCCATGACCATGCCCATGTCGTGTTCCACCATCAGCACGGTAATGCCCCACTCTTCCCGGATATCCAGAATAAAGCGGGCCATGTCTTCCTTTTCCTCCCGGTTCATACCCGCCACCGGTTCATCCAGCATCAGCACTTTCGGTTGCATGGCCAGTGCCCGAGCCAGCTCCACCCGCTTCTGCAATCCGTAGGAGAGACTCACTACCGGTTGGCGACGGATGTGGTCGATTTCCAGGAAGTCGATGATCCGTTGCTCCACATCCTTGCGAACGGCCATTTCCTCGCGACGGGCCGGGCCAAAATAGGCCAGCGCGCTCATCAGGCCGCTTTTCATGTGAACGTGGGCGCCGAGCTTGATGTTGTCGAGAACGGTCATGCCCCGGAACAAGGCGATATTCTGGAAAGTTCGAGCCAGGCCCAGCGCAGCCCGTCGCGGCGGTTTGATACCACTTGAAAGCACCTGGCCCTCATAGCTGATCGTGCCCCGCTGGGGTTTGTAGAAACCGGAAATGCAGTTGAAAAGTGACGTCTTACCGGCACCGTTCGGGCCAATAATGGTGGTAACGGTGTTTTCGGGCACGCGGAAACTGACATCCTGCAGGGCCTTCACACCACCAAAAGACAGAGACAGGTTGCTGATCTCTAGGATGCTCACATTACCTCCCGGCACCCCTGGCGCCGGGTACACAGACATGCGAACACGCCTTGCCGTTACCCACCCCACGCCTGAAGATGATTGTAATTTTTGTTATTTCTTGTCGCCGGGGTTAACCCCCCGATCCAGAATAAAAGTAGTCCATCCAGGCAACATTAGCCAAACCCCTCTATCCTGTTACCTGACAAACAACAAAAATGAATACGCAGGGCACACACCTTCAGACCTGCCAGAATCACAGGGCACTCATCCATGACAGACAAGCTGGTGAACACCACATTTGACAAAGAAGCTGGCGTGGCAACACTGACCTTCAACCGGCCAGAAGCCCTGAACGCCGTCAATGTACCTCTGGCGGAAGCCTTTCTTGCCGCAGTCCGGGAACTGAAGGGCCTGACAGGTTTACGGTGCGTGGTTCTCACCGGTGCGGGGCGTGCCTTTATGGCGGGCGGCGACGTATCCAGCATGGCCGGCACCCCGGAACAAGCCGGCAATGCCATCAACGCCATTCTGGATGCGGTCAATCCGGCCATCCTTATATTACGCAGCCTGGACGCCCCGGTGATCGCAGCAGTAAAGGGAGTCGCCGCCGGCGCGGGCCTGAGCCTGGCACTGATGGCAGACCTGGTGGTGGCCCGGGAAGACGCAAAGTTTCTGGTGGCCTATAACGGCCTTGGCGCCGTACCAGACTGCGGCGGCAGCTGGTTCCTGGCGCACAAGATCGGCGCCGGCCGGGCGGCGGAGCTGATGCTGCTGGGACGAACCCTCAGCGCGGCGGAAGCGAAAGACTGGGGCATGATCACCGAGTTCGCTCCGGAGAAGGAGTATGAAAACCTGCTGAAGGGGATCATCGGAAAAGTTGCCAGGGGGCCAACCCGGGCCTTTGGCGCGTTCCGCCAGCTTACCGACCGGGCCAACGGCGATCAGCTAGCCGCCCACCTGGAAGCAGAGCGCGCGGCATTTCTGGAAATGACCCGCACGGAGGATTTTGCCGAGGGAGTCTCAGCGTTTCTGGCCAAGCGGCCTGCACAGTTCCAGGGGCGGTAAGAGGTGTTGGCAACCATCCGCGCTAATCGACGTAACTGAGGGTCAGGAGATGACACCCCGCTCCCTGAGCGCCTTGATCTGCCCGGGAGAAAGGCCCGCCACTTGTTGCAAAACCCGCTCCGACTGCTCACCCAGCAGCGGCGGCGCCGCGCGGTAGGTTACCGGTGTCAGTTTCAGTTTGATCGGATTTCCGACCGTTGGCACCTCGCCCAGATCAGGATGGGTTACGGTCTGCTTCATCCCCCGCGCGCGAACCTGAGGGTCGTCGAATACTTCGTCGAGCGTGTTCACTGGTCCGCAGGGCACTCCTGAACGTTCCAGAATATCGACCCACTCCCGGGTGGACCGCATCACCGTGGCCTGCCGCAGCCTGGGAATCAGTTCTTTGCGGTTGGCCACCCGGGCGCGGTTTGTCACAAAGCGCTCATCGCTCGCCCACTCCGCATGCCCGAGCACGTCACACAGCCTGGCAAACTGATGATCATTGCCGATCGTCAGCACCATATTGCCGTCCGCCGTAGGGAAATCCTGATACGGAACGATGTTGGGGTGGGCATTCCCCATCCTGACCGGTGCCTTGCCCGTAGTCAGGTAATTCATCGCCTGGTTCGCCAGGCAGGCCACCTGCACGTCCAGCAGTGCAGCCTCCACATACTGACCCTCCCCGGTCCGGTCCCGGTGGCTGAGTGCGGCGAGCACACCAATGGTGGCGTAAAGCCCGGTCATGATGTCCGTCAGTGCCACACCTGCCTTCATCGGCCCTGCGCCCGGCTCGCCGTCCGGTTGACCGGTGATGCTCATCAGCCCGCCCATTGCCTGGATCAGGAAATCATAGCCGGGACGGTTCGCGTAGGGACCATCCTGGCCAAACCCGGTAATCGAGCAGTAGATGAGTTTCGGGTTGATGCGCTTCAGGCTGTCGTAATCCAGGCCATAGCGTTTGAGGCCGCCGACCTTGAAATTTTCCAGTACCACATCCGATTCGGCCACCAGCTTACGGACCAGTTCCTGGCCCTCCGGATGGGCGATATCAACCGCCAGGGACTGCTTGTTCCGGTTGGCGCTCAGAAAGTAGGCGGAGAGTTCGGCGCTGCCATTAGCCCCCTGAAGATAGGGCGGCCCCCAAGAGCGGGTGTCATCACCAGTTCCCGGACGCTCGATTTTAATAACCTCCGCTCCCAGATCCCCGAGGATCTGGCCGGCCCATGGGCCGGCCAGTACCCTGGAAAGATCAAGGACACGCAAATGAGACAGGGAGCCTGACATCCGTTTCTCCTTGCAGGCGGGTTCCTGGCGAATCAAAGAAGATAGCTTTCAATCACATCTCTGACAAACGCCGCATAGTCGTCAACGGCAACATTCTGGTCTGACTCAGGTCGTCAATCAACTCACCAATCTGCTGTACGATAACCGGTGCCAGGCCTTCATTGGTCTTGTCCAGCAGTAGCAGCCTGGGCTGAATCATCCCACTGGCAATAACCGTTGCACCGGCCTCAAGCAGGCACCGGGCTACAGTGGCCCTTGCCGCAACACCTGGCGCACGTTGCTGTCGTCCGCCCCCACCCTGCGGCACTCGGTAACCGTTAGCGTTTTCTCTTCACTAGATCTTGTTTGCAGAACCACCTGAACACACTGAACGTGCACGGTTTCCTTGCCCATATTCACCAGCAGGCAAAGGGCATCGGGGTTCTCGTTCTGAGCGTGATGAATAACCAGATAGGGGGGGGTATTAGCCCTGAGGCTCCCCAAGGCCTACAGCCCCATACAAGAATGCCCGTTGTCCACAACGATCTCAGCCCCGGTCATGGCCTTGCTGGCATCCGAAACCAACAGCAACAACGGACCATCAAGATCTTCAAACTGGCAGAAACGCCGATTGGGGATACGCTTCCTCAATCGCTCCCCTACATCGCTCGCCAGCAAATCCTGGTTTATCTCGGTTACAACATAACCCGGAGCAAGCGCGTTCACCCGGATATCATGCCTTGCCAGCTCTAGAGCCATTGACCGAGTCAGGTGTGAAAGCCCTGCCTTGGCTGCGGAATAGGGCCCTACCCCGCCGCCCACGCGATTCCCGAGGATGGACGTTATATTAACGATATTACCCCCCGTCCCGGCATCCACCATTCGACGAGCCGCTTCCTGGGCCACTATCCATGCCCCTTTGAGGTTGGTGTCGAGAATGTTATCCCAATCACCATCATCGTAGTTAAGCACGGATTTGGTATCACTCACCCCTGCATTGTTCACAACAACATCTACGCCACCCCACAAATCCTGGAGGTGATCCAGAGCTGCTGACACGGAATCCCGCGACGTGACATCCAGTGAAACGGCATCGGCCTGGCCACCGGACTCCGTTATTTCAGCAACCAGCCCCTCCAGGCGCTCAACCCTGCGGGCTCCGACCACTACCCGCGCTCCCGACGCGGCGAGTGTTCGCGCAAAGTGGTGCCCCAGGCCGCTGGAGGCGCCGGTAACAAGAACCTTCTTATTGTTCAACTGGAAACCAACCTGAGAGTCGACTGTCATAGCGCACCTACCCGATCATTACGCACCATGATTTTCTTGGCCAGACTCATTCTGTGCACTTCATTGGGGCCATCGTAAATCCTGAATCCACGGGCATCTCGGAATATCCGCTCGACGATACTTTCGCCGGATACACCCTGCCCACCGAGGACCTGGACACATCGATCTATCACCCGCCAGATGCCTTCGGAACTGATAACCTTTGTCATACTTGACTCAACGTTTCCGCGGCCGCCCTGGTCGAGTACCCAGGCGCAGTGGAGGATCGAAAGCCGGGTGGTCAACATGTCCATCTCATTGTCGGCAAGCATAAAACCCACGCCCTGGTGATCGCCCAGAAGCTTGCCAAATGACTCCCTGGTGCGGGCATACTGGCAGGCTTCATCGTGTGCCCGGCGGGCAGCACCCAGCCAGCGCATGCAATGAGTCAGCCGTGCAGGCGCAAGCCTGACTTGCGCATAACGAAACCCCTTTCCGACCTCGCCCAACATATCAACTGCCGGAACACGAAGGTTCTCAAGACGCACAACGCAATGCCCCCCGGTAAAACATGAATCCATGGAGTCCATCATGCGCTCAACCACAAAACCCGGACGGTCAGTATCCGTGAGGAACATTGTTGCATTACCGTCTTCGGTCTTGGCCATGACAATAGCAAAGCCAGCCCCATCCGCTCCGGTTATAAACCATTTGAGGCCGTTGATAATGTAATCGTCACCATCCCTCACTGCCGTTGTATTCAACATGAAGGGGTCAGAGCCAGCACCGGGAGCTGGTTCCGTCATTGCAAAACAGGAGCGTGACAAACCTCTTGCCAGCGGCTGCAACCAGCGCTGTTTTTGAGCTTCAGAGGCGACAATCTCCATCAGGTGGATATTGCCTTCATCAGGTGCATGAATATTCAGGGCAGTGGGCCCCAACGGCGAATATCCAGCCTCCTCAAAAATGATGGCCTTTGCGACATGTGAGAGCCCCATCCCTCCCATTTCAACAGACGCATGTGGCGTAAGCAGCCCGCTCTGGCGTGCCTTTTCAATCAACTCGTCGCGCAACTCCTCACTCGGGCCATGAGGAGTTTGCCTTGGATCACCTTCCATAGGCACGACCTCATCCAGCACAAAACGACGAACCCGCAATTGCAGTTCCGCGAGTTCTTCAGTCAAATCAAAGTTCATGTCAAAGTCCCGATTATTGGGTTAAAAATTAACGCCGGCATGGGCCCTACAACCGTCGCTTTTCACTGCTTTGCAGCTTCTGTTCTGTTATCCGGGCCCCTTCTTGCAATCCACGAGTTTCGGGTTACAGAGCTCCAGTTCCCCTTTAGTAATGGCTCGCAGCGCCTCCAGCAGGGCGTTGCGGTTAGGACCATGCTCATCGTATAAGCCGCTACGGATTGCTTGGGAGAGCGACTTCCTCATCTCCGCTGCATCCAAGCATCCATGCTTTCTGTTGACCAAACCCGATAGAACATCGTACTCGGCTTCCTCAATACTCCGGCCCTTGCCGCACTCTCTGGAGGAAATCGCCATGGCTCTGGCAATCATCCGCACATCGTATTCAAGGTCTTTCGGTACCGCAGGCAATATTCGTGAAAGCAAAGTCTCACTGGCTACCGTTAACAACTCGTTGGCATCTGGCGAGTTCATTCCACCCCCTCTGTCAGCTCGAGAATTTCCAGCTCCAACTCAGGTACCATTCGACCGGTCAGGGCCAGTTCCAGAGAGCGCTGCTGGCCCGAGAGATGACGCTCTGACTGCTGAACCGCCACAATGGCCCAGCGCACATGTGCCATAACCTGCCAATACCTTAGCTCTGCTGAAGACAGGTCCTTGGAACTGACCGTTGCGTACCCCTCCATAAAGTCAGCCAGCTCACCTATACCACCTGCCTCGGGGTTCCCACGACCAAAGCGCCAGCATTTCGCTGTAAACCAGCCGATGTCTTCGCGCCAATCCCCCCAGCCGGTGAATTCCCAGTCCAATATGCCGGACAACCGGCCTTCATCAACCATGAAATTACCGGTACGGAAATCCCTGTGGATCAGGCAGGAAGCGACGGGCTCAGGCTTGTTGATCAGCAGCCATCGTAATCCCCATTCAATAACCGGGAAGTGTCTCCCCAAAGCATCCAGGAAGCCCAGGTACTGCTGGATAGAAGCCATCGCGGGATCTGGCACCGGCTCGGGCAGAAAATCCAGATCCTTTTGCGGGGGCCGGACCTGATGTATCAAGGCCAAGTTACGACCCAGTTCCCAACACAACTTTGGCCGGTCGGGAACCAGACGCGAGTCTCTCACAAGGCGATGGCCGGCTGCCGTGCCGCCAATTGCCTGCATAACAAAAAACTCGCGCCCTATGATGCCCCTATCCCGGCACAACCAAAGCGGCTCCGGCACGTTAACGCCCGCTTTATGCACGACATTGAGAACAGCGTATTCGTCTGACCTGGACATACTGACATCCACGGCTGACAGGGAGTCGGTTCTCAGGACCCATTGGTGCTCACCTGACCACGAGCCGCCTGTCACCGACACATTAAGCAACCAGTTTTCCTGAATGGCTCCGCCGGACAACAGACGCATTGAACGAATCACCAGCCCTCCACCACCGAGCTTATTGGACAGGTAGCGGGTCACTGCCGGGCGAAAACGTTCCAGATCATCCGCATGGACTTCACTTGCCGGACCTTTGCTTGTTAACGCCATTAAAAACTTCTCTTTTGCCAAAAATGAAGACTGGAACACTATTAGGCAAAAACAACGCCAATCATTAACGTTCAGATAAAATAATAATAATTTCTTTTATAACAAACCGTTAAATTTCCATTTGAAAGCTGTCCGGTAATATGAGCAAATATAGAAACTCAAAATTGAAACAACAATGTTTCACTTATGGAACACCTCTAAAGGCGCCCTCCATGACAAGTCAAAGCTACCGCCCGCGCATCGTTGCGTTAATAAGCCATCTGAGTTTCTCGGGACACCCCAGCAAGCTGGCACAAACCGTAGAAGAAATCCTGCCCCGTTACGCCAGCCATGCAGACGTTGATGTTGTAGAGAGCACTATTGCAGATCTCCTGCCTACAGCTCAGCGACTCGAACAAGAACAGAACGTTGACATTTTTATCTGCTCGGGCGCCTCTGCCGAGTTCCTTCGCAAGAACATATCAACAACCGTGCTGTCGATTCGTATGGGGGAATACGACTTGATCAGGGCCCTGAACCTGGCAAAGGACCGCGGAACCAAAGCAGGCATCCTCAGCCACATCCGCCCCCATTCAGAACTGAAAGAAATGGCGTCGCTTTTCACCGTTGAGATATACGAGGCAGTGTACTCATCCTTCGAAGACGCACGTCAGAAAGTTCAGGAGCTTGTCAGTGCCGGCTATCGCGTTATCGTGGGCTCGCCGACAGCAGTAGAGCTTGCGGAGGAAGCCGGTGCGGAAGGCGTCTCTGTGATCAATGCAGATGCGGTAAGACGAACCCTGGACGACGCTATTGCTATCTGCCGCAGCCGGGTACACGAAAAGCTCAAGCACCAGCGTATAAACACGGTACTGCAACATCTTACCGAAGGCGTTATTGCGCTCGACCTCCAGGGGCATGTTCAATCGATAAACCCGAGCATGAGCCAGATGCTCAATATCAGCGAAAAAGAGGTTATCAACCAGAGTTCGCGATTCACGTTTCCTGACATGGACATCGAACGCGTACTCAGGACCGGGGTCGGCGAGGACAACCTTCTTGTGAAGTTCGGCAATCGCAGGTTAGCCGCCAGCATCATGCCGATCTTCGAGGCAGGTCAAGTGGATGGTGCCATTATCGTCTGCCAAGAAATCAATGCCATACAACGCGCCGAACGACACATCCGCTCCCAGGCGCGCCCTCGGCACTTCATTGCAAAGTATGAATTCAGCCAACTTTTGGGTAGCAGCGAAGCATTCAGGCAGGCCATTGATCTGGCAAAGCTCTATGCCACCACTACCTCAACGGTTCTTATTACCGGAGAAAGCGGTACCGGCAAGGAGTTGATCGCCCAGAGCATCCACAACGCCAGCAGCCGTCGCCAGGCACCGTTTGTAGCAATCAACTGCGCCTCATTTCCTGAGACATTGCTTGAAAGTGAGCTGTTCGGTTACGAGGAAGGAGCCTTTACCGGCACGAAAAAGGGTGGCAAAAGCGGCCTCTTTGAAGCCGGCCATACAGGTACCATCTTTCTCGACGAAATAGGCGACATGCCGGTTCCGCTGCAGACACGACTACTTCGCGTGCTCCAGGAGCGGGAAGTACTAAGGCTCGGTGCATCCGAACCGACCCCGATTGATATACGGGTTATCGCGGCCACTCACCATAACCTGTCATCAAGGATAGAAGATGGCCTGTTCCGGGAAGACCTTTTCTATCGCCTCAACATCCTCAGAATTGCCGTCCCTCCGCTCAGACAGCGGATTGAGGATATTCCGTCCATTTCCAATGCAATTCTGGCGAACCTTGCACACCAGGACCCTGCGAAGCAGAGCAAGACCAGAGAGCTCATCAACGAATTAATGCCCCGCCTACTGGCCCATCGGTGGATGGGTAACATCAGGGAGCTGGAGAACATAGTCGAGCGTGCCTATCTCTCCGCCTATATGGTAGAGCATGGACAAGGTACGCCCCTGGAAACTCTCTTCCCTGAACTTTTCCCCGCCACCCACAAGCCCGACATCACTCCTGAACCACCCGGCAAGAATCTTCAGGCACTGGGAAAAGCCGCGGAAATCGCACACATCAGGCAAACACTGGAAGAGTTCGGGGGTGATATGACCAGGACCGCGCAACACCTCGGCATTAGCCGGTCCACACTCTGGCGCCGGCTACGCAAGGAAGGCTGAACTTACCAGCAATGCAAACAGGACACGCACGAACCAGAATTTGAAACATGGGTTTCAAATATGAAACGACTGCCACCCTCTCGACATCAACGCAAATCTTCAACTCATTGAATTTAAAAACAACAACCCCAGCCCGAAGGCCTTGGCACACCCCTTGCTGAACCCCTCCGAAAACGGTAACTGCCATTCTTCAGCGGTGCAGGCCTTTCTGGCGCCGCGAACTCCCCGCAGTCACCAAAACAATATCAAGCAAATCCGGAGGCCAACGTTGCAAGGCTTAATGATGGATGCGGACCTGAGCATCACCACAATAATGCGGCACGCCGAAACCGTTGCACGTGACATTGAAATAGTGTCCCGGATGAGTGATGGCTCAATCCACCGATACACTTATGGAGAGGCTTTCCAGCGCACGCGACAATTGGCAAACGCCCTGGACGAACTAAACCTGTCATCCAGCGCCCGTGTCGGAACCCTCGCCTGGAACGACTTCAGACACTTCGAACTGCATTACGCCATCCCCTGTTCGGGCCGTGTATGCCACACCATCAACCCGAAACTGTTCCTGGATCAGATACGCTTCATCGTCAACGACGCCGAAAACGAAGCCCTGTTTATTGATCCTCAGTTCATTCCTGTCATTGAGTCCATCCAGGCTGAAGTTCCCTCAGTGAAACACTGGATCGCACTGTGCGGCGAAGCGGAGATACCGGAAAGCACTTTACCGGGACTACGCAGCTATGAGGCCTTGATTGGGTCGCAATCCAACGTCTATTCCTGGCCAGATCTTGACGAAAAAAGGGCAAGCGGCCTCTGTTACACATCAGGTACAACCGGCAATCCAAAAGGTGTGCTGGGCTGTCATCGCAGCATCGTACTCCATGGCATGGCGCAGAACATGGCAAGCGCCGTGGGATTGACAGCGGAAGATGTGGTAATGCCTCTTGTGCCCATGTTTCACGTCAACGCTTGGGGAATGCCCTACAACGCACCGATGGCAGGAGCCAAACTGGTACTTCCGGGCCCGCACGTTAGCGACGCCGGCAGCATGGTCGAGCTTATCAATAATGAACAGGTCACCTTTTCCCTGGCGGTACCAACGCTCTGGAACAGTCTGAGCAGCTACCTGAACAGCACGGGCGCCTCTGTACCTTCATTGAAGCGAGGCGTCATCGGTGGCGCTGCCGGCGCCATCCGGCTCTACCAGGATCTTGAGCGTCATGGCGTTACCCTCGAAAACGGCTGGGGTATGACCGAACTCAGCCCAATGGGTAGCTACAACCGTTACCTGCCTCAGCATACACACCTGAGCGAAGCAGACCTTTCCGTACAGCGTCTTAAATCAGGTCGCCCATTGTTTGGCATGCAAATGCGCATCGTTGATGAGGACGGCAACACGTTGCCAAACGACGGCGAGACCACCGGCGTCCTCGAAGTGCGAGCGCCCTGGGCATGCAGCTCCTACTACGGGCGCGACGACCACCATCACTGGTTCAACACCGGTGATGTCGCCACGATAGACAGCAACGGTTATATGCAGATCACCGACCGCGTAAAGGATGTCATCAAATCCGGCGGTGAATGGATCAGTTCCATCGAAATCGAGAACGCCATCATGTCGCATCCGGGTGTGCGGGAAGCAGTGGTCATCGGCGTTTATCACCAGCACTGGAACGAGCGACCTCTGCTCATCGTTGTAGCCGAAGACAGCCACCCGGACCTGAGCGGCGACGAATTACTGGATTTCCTCCGGGAGAGGATTCCCAAGTGGTGGATGCCAAACGCCTGCGACGTCGTGGCGGAATTACCACACACGGCTACAGGGAAAGTCAGCAAGAAGACCCTGCGTGAAAGCTACTCAAACTACCGCTGGCCCGCCAGCTGACAAAAACCATCCAATATGCCAATGGCTGAAGGAGGATAACAATCACATTTCACTAGCCACAAAAACTCAACAAAACGCGAATAGTTACATCATCCAAAGCTGATCTGGAGCTCCAAATGCAAAACAACAAACTCAGAACTGCCATCCAGGCATCCATCGCCGCCACTATCCTGGGCGCATCGGTACAGGCCAATGCAATAAGCCTGAATACGGAAACGGTCGACGCGTCCATTTATGGATATGCCCGACTGAACGCCTCTTACGACATTAATGAAGACATTTCGAATTCCGCCAGGACAGGCTCATTCGCTCGCTTGGGCGGGGCAGATGAGGAATCCGAGGGTCACTTCGGAGCCGACGCCTACCAGAGCCGTATCGGTATGAAGGTCGCGATGAACTCCGGACTCAAGGTTACGGTTGAGGGCGACTTCCGGGGTTCCGGTGGCGGCTCGCTACGCCTGCGCCATGCCTTCGGTGAATACAAAGGCATCCTGATGGGCCAGACCTGGTCCAACTACATGAGTTTCTATGGCATCACCCCGGGCCTGGACTTCGATGGCCACCCCGGACTTTCTGGCTTGCAGGGGCGCGTAGCCCAGGCCCGTTACACAACTGGCAACCTGTCGGTGTCGTTGGAAGATCCCCTCACATCGGTGGTGGATAACACCAATGTACGCCAGGGCATGCCAACGTTTACGGCTCGCTATGAAGAGACCAAGGGCGCACTGTCCTACGCACTGGGCGGCCTTGCTCACCAGGTGGCGATTGATGACGGCACCACCGACGAATCCGCCATTGGCTTCGCTTCGTTCGTTGCTGCAAACCTCGCGGTCACCGACAACCTGACACTTCAGGGCACCATCAACTACAGCGACGGCGCCAACCTCTACCTGTACCGGTCTGGTGACAACTTCGGCGCTGAAGACGCCTACCTGGATGGCGGTGACCTGAACACCATTGCCGGCTATGCAGGAACCATTGGCGCATCACTGGATGTTGGCAACGGTCGCAGCGTAAACCTCGCCTATGGAGTGGCGACCGTTGACTGGGACGATGCCGAAAGTGACCTTGGCACAGCCGCTGTCGGCGACAAGAGCGAGACCAACCAGAAGGCCATGATCAACTATCAGTGGTCGCCGGTTGCCAACGTTATGATGGGTGTTGAGTACGCCTACTACCAGCGTGAAAACGTCGACAGCGAGAAATCCGATGCCAACCGACTGATGTTTGCCGCTCAATACAACTTCTAGAATTCTCAGGGCAACATCATGTTGCTTTGCTTTACGGCGCAGCCCCCAAAGCTGCGTCGTCTTTTTATCTATCTAGAAAAGTCGGAAAACGATCAGAGGGGAATTGAGGAAAGCTGCCCTGGTATGCAGTCATAACCACACACCAGGGAAAGAGCGGATCAGAGTTCGGATTCGCGTGGCAGGTATTTTTCTTCAAGCACACCAATGGATTCCATTCCCATATCCTTCACAATCGCCGTATGAGGTGAACGTACAGCCTCCAGTGCCTCCGCTGATCCCGCACGCCCCAACTGGGCCATCACCTGGCCGACCGCATGATGAACCGCCGTAACCGGAACCAGGGCGAAATGGACGATACTGGCCCCTGTAGCCGCCAGATCTTCCTTAGACAGACCTTCCAGCCACCCCACAACAACCAGCGATACCGGGCACCCTACTGCGTCTACGAATCGCCTGATATCTGCTTTATCTGAAAACAGGCGTGAAATTGGCTGTACAAGATCAGCACCGGCTTCCCGATAGGCCTTGGCGCGGCTGACAGCTTCATCAAACTCAACAGCATCGGTTCGGGCAATAAGCAGGGTCTCCAGATTCCTACGATTCTCCGCAGCTGCACGGATCTTACCAACCGCTTCCGCTTTCGGAATAATCACGTTGGTTGTGTCGACACACACCGGACAACGCTTTGGGCTGACCTGGTCCTCGATAATGACCCCCTGGACACCGGCACGCTCGAACTCATGCAGGGACTTGATAACGTTTACGGCATTGCCATAACCCGTATCCATGTCTGCAATAACCGGCTTGCCGGACACATAGCAGATGCGCTCAACCGCCTGAACATTTTCCGTCCGCGAGTACATTTCCACGTCCGGCAACCCTAACTGTTGCGCTGAAATTGCAAAGCCACTGGTGAGGATTGCATCGATCCCTTCCGTAACCGACGCCAGCCGGGCGCTCATCGCATCTCCGACACCTACGGAAACCACCGGCCTGGAACCAGCATTTGCCAGTAACTCGCGGATATTGGTTTTACTGCTTGCGTTAAACATAGTCTTGCCTCCGATGTTTGATTAAACAGGCCAGTATTTTTCGACGCACTGCAATGCAATTCCGAATGACCCAACCGTGCGCAGCTTAAACCAGCTGCAGTTCACCTTTTATCGTTTCCTGGTCTTTCAAATAAGTAATCCATACTCCCGAGTTAAAGAGGTTTTTCGCAAGGATGAAGGCCAATTCCAAAGCCATCCCGGCAAACGCAAAAGGTACGAGGAAGTAAACCGGGTATTTCGGGTACATGCTGCCGCCCGCCGAGAACTCGTGGCCGGAAGCCGCACCGTCGGCCGCGTACTGAAAAGAGAAAAACGCCACAATTGCCATGAGCGTCAGCTCGAACAGCATTACGATACAGTGGAGAGGTTTTTGCACTCTGGGCGGCAACCGATCGAACACCATTGGAATCCGGGGGCAGACACCCTGGGAAAAGGCATAGAACAACACCGGCAACACTGCGAGGGGCATAAGGTAAAAGGTGACGATTTCGTAAAAGCCCGAAATAGAGTTGCCCGTCACGTTCCGTGAAACCACATCAAGGGTTATCCCGCCAATCATCAGGAACAACGCAATACCACTGGCGGCCAGACCCACCACTTTTATGTAGCCAAAGACCTTGTACAGAACATCAAGTATTCTCATCATTCACCCCCTTATCGAGTAGCCGTTGAAGGAAGCCAGGTGGCCAATTCCGGGAATGCGATCATCGAACCACAAACAACAACCGCAACAGCGACTGCCATTTTTGTTGCGGGATTGAATATCCTGCCAGCCGGAACCCCGCTGGTGCCGGCAGCGGCGTATACGCTCAAACCAACGGGTGGCGTGATCAACCCGAGCGTACAAATGACAGAGATGAAGACACCAAACCACAAGACATCAATCTGGGCCTGCTCAATGACTGGCAACACAACGGGAAGTGCCATCAGGATAACGGCGGTACCCTCAATGAACATGAAGAGCAGGAAAAACGCCACGGCAAGTATCATCAGGATGATCGACGGATACTGAATCAGGAATTCGATCAATGACAAAATCCGGCGGGGCAACAAGGAAAAAGACACGAACCGGCCGAAAATTGCTGCTCCGATCAGGATCAGAATGATCATTCCGGTGACAACTGCGGTATCCCTGACCGAAGATGCAATGAAGGATCGATCCACTTTACCCAGCACCAGGGCTGTCACGAACGCTCCCAATGCACCAATCGCCCCAGCTTCGGTCGGCGTAACGAACCCGAGATAGATACCACCGAAAATAAGAGAAAACATGAATATCCCGACAGCCAACACCGTCAACATGCGACGCCAGCCCAGTTGAACACCTGATGAATGTGGCAAGTCATTGCCAGAAAGTGCAGGGTTTTTCCGGTGCATCACAATAACGCAGCCGACAAATACCAGCATGGTCAAAACGCCGGGAATCATGGCCGCCATGAACAGGTCGCTGATGGGTGTTTCAGTAATAACACCATAGAGAATCAAGATGATACTGGGAGGAATTATCCCAGATAATGAGCCACTCGCCGCGGCAATTGCCCCGGCCAGGTCACTCTTGAAGCCATAGCTGCGAAGCTCAGGCACAGCCACACTTCCCAGGGAGGCCGCGGTGGCCGCCCCAGAACCAGAAACAGCACCCAGAAAGCCGCCGATTACCACAGTCATTGAACCGAGGACAGTCGGCTTTCCTCTGGACATCTTGTAAACCATGACAAAGGCATCCTGAACCACCCCGGACTTCAGGATGAACTGCGCCATAATCACGTACAGTGGAATCGTGGTCAGCGCATAACTCGCAACCTGGCCGAATGGATCAGATCGAAGGAACGCTGTCGCTATACTGAAGTCCTGGATGAAGACAAGGCCCAGCACGCCTATTCCCAACAGAATAGAGTGAATATGCAAACCCATCGCCATCAGGAACAGAAAAGCACACAGGATGCTTAAGAGAAATAATGGATCACTCATCCGCCTTGCAGCTCCTTAACCCTATATAACGACGCAGTGCTCCCCCATCGGGGAAGCACTGCGTCACTTTCTCATGAGATATTAAAGGTCGTGTATCGCCTCAGGCACATCACCACCCTGCTCAATCACGATATCCCGCCACAGGCGAGCCAGCTTTTTACCCGGCAGGCCGTTTTCCTCAAGCATGTCGATGTAATCAAACCAGGTCTGCTCCATACCTGACATCAGATGCTCTTCCACTTCGGGAGGCAGATCATGCACGGAAACGAACTCAGCACCGTCCTTTTGCGTGTCACGAATAATAGACTTCCTGCGATCCACCCAAACCTGAGCACCTTTTCCAACCTGTTCCCCGGCAGCATCCAACATAATCTGCTGCAGATCCTCGGGAATCTCATTCCACTGTTTCTGCGTCATGGCCATTGCCGAGGCAAAGTGACCGAGGTTGACGTCTGTTACCGTGTATTTGAACAGTTCGTCAAACCCGTAACCCGTCCAGTCTGAAATAAACAGGAAGCTGCCATCCAACGCACCGCGGCTCAACGCATCGAACAAATCGAATGTCGGCATGGTGATCGAGTTGATACCGACATTCTCCGCGTACATTTCGTGGATTCGCGAAGGCGTGCGGAGAGTGACGCTCTTAACGTCGTCAACCGTTTCAAAACGATGCCCGGTGGTGGAAATGGAATACTCCTCAGAAATGGTAATAGGGATAGCCACAAGTCCATTTGCGCCATACTCCAGCTCAGAGAAGGTCTTTCCATCCATCAGCGGTACGTCACTCTCGATCAACGCCTTCAACGCCATGCTGCCAATCTTGGGGCTGGATTTTGCCAAAGGCAGCATTGGCACTTCGGACATCGGAAATGCTGAAGGGTCGTATGTCGGCAACAAAGGCGCTGCAATCTGGACGATCCCCTGCTTCAGCGCATCCGGCTCGTTGGTGGCCTTGACCAATTCCCCCGACAGAAACGGCGTAAACGTGATTCGCCCGTCACTTCTCTTCTCAACCTCTTCCATCCAGGGCTTGAAAAACCCCTGCCATTGACCATGACTGGCACTGAGGGCAGACGTCACACGGAAATTAAAACTCTCCTGAGCCATGACAGCCCCGGACACCAAACTTGTTGCCAATACGGCACCTGTCGCTACCTGACGAATAGACCGGAACATAGAACACCTCTCCAACTTTTTGTTTTGAAAATTATCTGCCTGCTACCTGGGTGTAGCGAGTTTCCCTTGCAGCACACGACGCACAACGGCTCAACGAAAACCCGCACAACTGTTCTAAAACTTTGATCATTAATTTATCGCATGTCAATATTTTTCTAGAATAGAATCCTATATTTTTGCCAAAAACGCCTCAACAGCCTCAAAACCTAACGCAAACCTGACCTTTCGTTTAATTATAAGGATCAATCCCCAATAAATTCTAAAGTATTTTACAAACACTTGTTCTACTATTAGGCTTTGCAGAATAAGAAAGCAAGCCTTGGCGAACAATCCGGCTACAAGCGCCAGGCATAGCCACGGAGATCGAGCATGCTGGAACCAGAACTGGATGGGGACATCCCCTTGAACACCACAGAAGATGACAGCGTACGCAGGCAAGACCGCAGCGAAGTCACCAAACAACGCATTCTTGACGCCTCAGAGCGGCTGTTCGCAACAAGAAGCTTCGCATCGGTGTCACTGAGGGAAATTGCCAAGGCAGCAGAGGTAGGTGTTGCCACCGTCAACTATCACCTTGGCAGCAAGGACGATCTCCTGAAAGCCGTTTTCCTTAGGCGTGCCATAGAGCTCAACAGGGAACGGGTTGCACTACTTTCCGAAGCTGAAACCCTGGCCGAAGGACAAGCAGTGCCTCTCAGGGGCATACTGAGAGCCCTGCTCCTTCCTGGAATTCGCTGGTCTTTTGATCCGGGTGGCAGAGGCCTGTTCATTCAGTTCATGATTCGCTGCCAGCTCGACCCGTCTTCCCCCCTTTACGAGCTCTTTTATCGGGATGTACGCCACCTGCAGCGGTTTGTTCCTCATTTCAAGCAAACACTGCCGGAGCTGACAGAAGCAGACATTCACTGGCGAATGCATTTCACGCTTGGCGCCATGCACTACACCATCACTGACCTCAGCCGGCTGGATCAGGTCAGCAGCGGCCTCTGCAACACCTCCGATATGGAAGAGACCGTTAGCAGAATCGTTAACTTTTGCGAAGGGGCTTTTCGTTTTGCCCCTTTTAATCCTCCTCTCCCCCAGGAAAGGCTTTAGGAGTCCGCTATTATGAGTCAGACAATTGCAGAGAAGATTTTTTCCCGCATCGCCGGACAAAAGGTATCAGCCGGCACGGAGCGTCTGTTCCCACCAGATCTTATAACCGCCTATGACTACCCCGGTTACATTGACAAGTATGAGACCCAGATGGCCGACGAACTCGGCATCACCAAAGTAAACCATCCTGAAAAGTTCATCCTTTTCATTGACCACCTGTACCCGGCCGGAAACCCCAAGGCGCAGCAGATCCACGAGATCACACGCCGGTTCGCCAGGAACTATGGTTTCAAGCTGTATGAAGGCGACGGTATCGGGCACCAGGTAATATCCGAGAAAGGCCACGTTCATCCGGGAATGTTTGTTACCCATTTCGACGGTCATATCAGCACCATCGGCGCACTCGGTGCTATTGGTATCGGCATACGCAACAGCATGATCGAGGCCTTCGCCACTGAAGAAGTCTCGCTGGTTGTTCCTTCCTCGGTTCGCATTAATCTGGAAGGCAAACTGCAGCGCGGCGTTACCGCACGCGATGTGTTCCACTGGATTGTTCGTAAAATTGGCCCCGACGGTTGCCGGCAGGCCGTCATTGAGTATGGCGGGAAGGGTCTTGGCAGCCTGGAAATGGATGAGCGGTTTACCCTGTGCAATCTGGCAATGTTCCTCGGCGGCATTTCCGCAGTGATGGAAACTGATGAGAAAACCCATGCCTACCTCCGGCAGACCACGGGGCAGGAGCATCCGCCTATGGCGCCTGATCCCGGTGCCCGGTATGAAAAGGAAGTGACCATCAACCTGTCGGAGGTGGAGCCGGTACTGGTTGCGCCGCCCTCGCCAGCCAATACCATTCCTATCAGCGAAGCCCTGGGCGTTCGCATTGACTCAGGCTATATAGGGTCTTGTGCCAGTGGTCGCATCAAAGACTTCGAGCAGGCAGTGGAAATCCTGGAAGGTCGGCGGGTTGCCGAGGGCTTTCGTCTGAATGCCGTGCCCACGACTACCGCAATCCAGGCCCAGATGAGTGAACTGGGGCTCACCCCTAAGCTGATCAGGTCGGGAGCCCAGGTCCACGTCTCCACCTGCGATTTCTGCATTGGCCAGATGGGTGCCCTCACCGAAGGGGAACGCTCAGTATCAACCGGCACACTCAATATTCCAGGGCGCATGGGGAGTAATCGCGCGGAGATCTATACCGCAAGCCCCTACACCATTGCCGCCACGGCAGTGCACGGAAAAATTGTCGATCCACGTACGATGCTTTAATGCTTTGAGGTAACCGTCATGCTTCCAACTATTCGCGGCAGAGTTGCCTGGGTATTTCAGGAACCGAATTTCGACATTGACCTGATTGTTGGTGTCGACCACATGAAAACGCAGGAAATCGATATATTGAAGTCGGTCTGTATGACCAGTTACGACGCCCGCTTTCCCGACGAAGTCCAGCCTGGCGACGTGATTGTCGGTGGTGCAAATTTCGGCTACGGACACCCACACTATCCATCCTGTCGGGCACTGCGGGCACTTGGTGTCAGCGCAATCATTGCCGAATCCTTCTCACCCGGGTTCTATCGCGGGGAGTCGTCAAATGGTTTTCCTCTCATTGAGTGCCCGAACGTTTCAACGACGGTTAAAAGATGGCAGACAGTAGCTTTCGACTGGGACAATGAGACCCTGACCATAGCCGAGACTGGAGAAAAACTTGCTTGCCAGAAGGTGCCCCAGAAAAGCAAGGATCTGATACTGACGGACGGCATCATCGGCTACCTGAAGCAAGTGAGGCTGAGCAAACAGTAGCGACCAGATGAATCCGGGAAGGGCATCATCGTTGAGGAAGGCAAGGGCTTCCCCTTCCGGATTCACCTCTGACTACCCCCCAACAAAAACTCCGACAATGCTGAATTATACCGCCTCGCATCCTCAATATAGGGAGCATGCCCCAGCCCACTAAGCTCCAGGTGACGTACATCCGGTATTGTTTCCAGTAGCGGTTCTGCTTTTTTCAGCGGTGCCACCCTGTCCTGGTCACAGGTAATGACCAGTGTGGGCGCCTGAATCTTCGCCAGCTCCGGCGTCAGATCCTCCGTCTGGATCGCCCAGGCGGCATTGGCGACACCCTCTGATCTGGATTCAGCGGCAATCCTTGCCACCTTCCTGAACACCTCTTCGCTGGTCCCTTCCGGCAACATACCTTTCGCCCGCCGTTCACCGTAAACCTCGGGCGGCAAATCCCTGAGTTCTTCCAGGCGCCGCCGGTATCGTTCGTTGGCACCGCCGCTCTGGCCCAGGCCATGCCCGGGATGGGTGCAAGACAACACCAGACGTTTGACCAGCCCAGGTTCGAGCACTGACATCTTCATGGCCACTAGCCCGCCCATGGAGTGACCAACCACGTTAACTGACCCCGGCCATACCCTCCTGGCGAACTCGATGGCCACCCGGGCCAGGGCCTCGACGGTTGTCCCCGCCGCATCCGACTTGCCGTAGCCGGGTGCGTCCCAGGCGACCATGTTCATCCTGGGCGCAAGCTCACTGAGCTGATCCTGCCAACTGGAGGCGTTGCCGTTCAATCCATGGAGGAAGAGGACCGGCTCGCCCTCACCACTTTCAAGAAAGCTGACCCAACCGTGTCCCAGGTTGGCCCCGAATCGCGGAGCCGATGTTTCAGCACTGCGTGCATCGTTCATGTGTGAACTCACTCTTTGTAACGTGTCTCTTGGATCACTCAGTCCATGTCCGCAAACGGGTCGTCTTCCGCTCCGGAACCCTGGAGTAACTCGTTTTTTTGCCGTGATTCACCGCTTTCGTCACCGTCGGAATCGTCATCCAACGGGAACAGCGCACGTTCCTTCTCGCCCGCCAACAGGTAGCGTGCGCCAGCCACCGACATCTTCTGGCCGCTGTGACCTACTCCGTAGACCGTTTCCAGTTCCCAGTTGAATTCCGTACCCAGTTCTTCCGCCTTGGCCTTGTTCGCGGCGTAGAAGTTCTTGCCTTTTTCCAGGCGATGGGCACCCTGGGCGATGGCGATATCCAGCTTGCTGAGCAGTCGGTGGGAGGGGTCGTTGTCGGCGGTGCCGAGCATGATGACCAGGTGGTGCGCGTAGGAGGGCTTGAGGTCTTCTTCCTCAACGCCGGTATTCTTGAGCCCGTAGCGCAATGGCAGACTCCAGTCCGGGAAGGTGTATGTGCCGGAGTTGGCCGCAACAGCGGTGCCAATTCGGGCCTGCGGGTACAGCATCACCATGCGGGTGACGAACTGGGCACCGCTGCCGTGGCCCCAGATGTCGTATTCGGTGGCCTCAAGGGCGAAGGCATCCCGCAGCTTGTCGAACGCCCGCTCCAGGGCGGCGAAGGAGGACTGCTCCGGCGGATTGCGCTGGCCCTTGGTTTCGTCCACGGAGGAAGAATCCGGAGTTACCCAGTTGCCGGTCTGGTAACCCCAGCCGGTTGGGAAATCCTCTTCCGATATCTCGGGAGCGACAATCAGCACGTCGTACTCGTTGGCGTAAGCGCCCCAGAAATCCCGGTACACATCCGCATCACGGCGCCCACCGTGCATCACCATGACTACCGGGGTATCGGCGGTCAGTTCGTCCGGGCGTGTGTACCACAGCCGCATATCCACCGGCTTTTCCGGGGTGCCGGCCTCCACCACAATCGAGCTGTAGCGCTCAAAGGTTTCCGGGTCGAAAATGTCGGATTCGCTGTCTTCCGAATAGGCGACAGGTTCCGTTGTCACTGTCTGACAGCCCGTCAGCAGCGAGAAAAGCGCGGCTAAAAAAATGGCGATCATCTTCATGGCGCAAATTCCTTCATATTGTTGTTTAGTGATGCTTTGCCTGATGGCTGAAAGTTCGAGCCTTCCAGCATTTCACAAAGGTGGTATCGATAATTTCCGGCCTGGGAACTTCTTCCCTGCATTGCTGTTCCGCCATGGGGCAACGGGGATGGAACGGGCAGCCATACGGCCGGTTCATCGGGTTCGGGAATTCTCCGGACAACCCGGGTGCCGGCACGCTGAGGTCCGGTGAGATGCTGAGCGCGGAGTCCAGCAACGCGCGGGTGTAAGGGTGCTTCGGACTGGTCAACACCTGCCTACGCTCACCGCACTCCACGATCTCCCCGAGATACATCACCGCTACCCGGTCTGCCATGTGCTGGACAACGGAAAGGTCGTGGGTGACAAACAGGTAGGTCAGGTCCAGTTCGTCCCGCAAATCGAGCAGCAGGTTCAGTATCTGGGCCTGCACCGACACATCCAGAGCGGACGTGGGCTCGTCGCAGATCACAATCTCCGGGTCCATGATCAGGGCACGACCTATGGCCGCACGCTGGCGCTGCCCCCCGGAGAGCTGATCCGGGTAGCTGTTGAACACCCGCCGGGGCAGGCCCACGTGCTCCATCATTTTGTGGACCTTGGCGAGCTGTTCGGGTTTGGTGCCGATGTGATTGACCACCAGTGGCCGCCCGATAATGTCGCCAATGGTCTTGCGGGGATTCAACGACGAGTACGGGTCCTGAAAAATCGGCTGAATCATACGGGCACGCTGCCACGCTGGCAGGGTGCTGATCTCGTGCTGGCCCAGGCTGACGGAACCGGCATCCGGTTGCTGCAGCCCCATGATGGTTCGCGACAGGGTGGTCTTGCCGCATCCGGATTCCCCCACCAGCGCCAGCACCTCGCCCTTACGGATATCCAGGCTGACATTGTCGAGCGCCTTGAGAGACCTGCGCTTGCCAAACAGCCCGCGACGAACCGAGAAGGTACAACTGACCCCATCCACCGTCAGAACCTTCTCGCCCGGCGTTTTCGGCAGTTCCACCGGCACCTCGTTCGCAGCACTATGCAGGTCAGCGGTGGACTGGTTCCGCGTTGCGTCGGGATCGTGACAAACATAGGTTCGTCCCGGCCCAAGCTGCTTCCTCGGCAGCACCTCGGTTTTGCACGCGTCCACCACACGAGGGCAGCGGGAGGCAAAGGCACAGCCCCGTATCGTGCCGGTCATCGAGGGGACAATGCCCGGAATCGAGCCCAGCCGGTGCGCGGCATCCCCGCGATAACCCGGCACGCACTCCAGCAGGCCCTGGGTATAGGGATGCTGGGGGTTCCGGAGCACTTCCTCAGCAGTGCCGGTTTCCACAATGTCACCGGCGTACATCACTGCAATCTTGTCCGCCGAGCGGGACACCACACCCAGGTCATGGGTGATCAGGATCATCGACATGCCCAGCTCTTTCTGCAGGTCCTGCAGCAGGTAGAGAATCTGCGCCTGGATAGTCACATCCAGCGCGGTGGTGGGCTCGTCGGCAATCAGCAATTCCGGCTCATTCATCAGCGCCATGGCAATCATCACCCGCTGGCGCTGGCCACCCGAGAGTTCGTGGGGGTACTGCTTTAACCGGCTGGCAGGATCGGGCAGGCCGACCTTTTCCAGCAGGTAGATCGCCCGTTTCTCGGCCTCGGCCCTGGACACCTTGCGATGCAGGGTCATGGTCTCGGTCAGTTGGCGACCGATTGAGTACACCGGGTTCAGGCTGGTCATCGGTTCCTGGAAAATCATGCCGATGCGCTGCCCACGCACCTTCATGGCCAGTTCCCGCTCGCCGGCATGGGCCAGGTCGCTGCCGTCAAAGTTGATGCTCGCGGCAGCACGCCGGGCAGACGGCGGCAACAGGTTCATGATCGCCAACGCGATCATGGACTTACCGGAGCCGGATTCGCCAACAATGCCCAGGGTCTCGCCACGTTTCAGGTCCAGGCTGATACCCCTCACCGCTTTCAGCGTCGCCGAATCGGTGGGTATCTCGACGGACAGGTCCTGGATATCCAGAATGGATGCCGTACTCATATCAGTTCCTCCGATTGGTAACAGTGACATCGCGGACTCCATCACCCAGCAGGTTGATGGCAATCACCAGGATAAACAGGGCAATGCCGGGCAGGATCACCAGCCAGGGCTGGAAGAACATGGCGGTTTTGCCTTCGGCGATCATC
The DNA here is from genome assembly GCF_029207565.1 of Marinobacter iranensis. Taxonomy (GTDB): domain Bacteria; phylum Pseudomonadota; class Gammaproteobacteria; order Pseudomonadales; family Oleiphilaceae; genus Marinobacter; species Marinobacter iranensis. The sequence continues at coordinate 275,068 of NZ_JANCMW010000003.1, forward strand.
AGGCCCCAGGAAGGAAGCGGAGAAGGAATGCCCAGCCCCAGGAAGGAAAGCGTTGCTTCATTCAGAATGGCCACCGCCACTTCCAGGGTGAAAATCACCATGATCTGGTTCACCAGGTTCGGCAACACTTCACGCACCGCTATCTGGAACTTACTGCAGCCCATGGCGTTGGCGGCGGCGACAAAATCCAGTTCCCGCAATCGCAGCGTCGCGGACCGGGTCACCACCAGGTAGAACACCCAGTGGGTGGCACCGATCACAAAGATCACCACGGTGACGGACTGGCCGATCACGAACACCAACGCCATGATCAGCAGCAGGCTCGGCACTGCCAGTTGGCAGGTCACCAGGAAGTTGACCGCCTGATCGATCCAGCCGCCGAAGTACCCGGCAATAAGCCCCAGGGTGACGCCGATCACAGCGCCGATAGACGCAGCCCCGAGCCCGATGGTCATGGAAATGCGGGCACCGTGGATCAGGCGGCTGAGATAATCCCGGCCCAGGTGGTCAGTGCCCAGCAGATACTCCCAGCTTCCGCCCTCGGTCCACACGGGGGGCAGCATGCGAAGGGACAGGTTCTGCATGTACGGGTCGTGCGGTGCCAGCCAGGGCGCGAACAGCGCGAAAACGGCCATCACCAGCAGAATACCGAAACCAATCTTCAGGCCATGATGTTTGCGGGCCCGCTTCAGGGCCGCCATGGTGGGGCTTAGCCCCAGGCCGGCCTCATCATGCCCTGGTGGTGTTTCAACGGAAGCGATGCTGGCATCGCTGAGTGTTTGTCTTGTTGTCATCATTCACCCCATCCGGATCCGAGGATCAAGCCAGGCGTTGATCAAGTCAGCCGCCAGCGTGAGCAATACAAAGGTCAACACGAATATCAGGATCAGCGACTGCACCGTGGGGATATCCGAGTTGAAGATGGACTCCACCGCCAGCCGGCCCAGCCCGTTCATGCTGAAGACGGACTCGGTGACCACCGAGCCGCCCAATTTATGCCCGAGCTGCACCGCCAGCACGCTGACGATGGGCAGCAGCGCGTTGCGCATGGCCTGCTGCAGGATCAACTGGTAACCCATGAAGCCCTTGGCGCGGGCTGTGCGGATGTAATCCGACGACAGCACATCCAGCAGGCCAGTCCGGGTCAGCCGCATCACGGCGGGCACAGAACTGGCGCCCAGCACCAACGAGGGCAGCACGTAGTGTTTCCAGGTGGCGTCACCGGAAACCGGAAAGATCGGGAAGGTGACGGCAAACAGGATGATGAGCATCAGCCCGAGCCAGAAATTGGGTATGGCCTGGGCCGACACCGCCGTTGACAACGCGAGGCGATCCACCCAGCTGTTGGGCTTGAGGGCGGCACTGATGCCCAGGGGCAACGCAATCACAACCGTCACCATCAGCGCCGACAGTGCGAGCACAATGGTCACCTTGGCGTGCTCCTGGATCAGCTCAACCACCTGCTGCTTCCAGAAATAGCTCTTGCCAAAATCCCCCTGGAGCACACCCCCCAACCAGTCACCGTATTGCACCAGCACCGGCCGATCGAAGCCGTACTGCTCACGGATGTCGTCCACCATTTCCTGGGGCGCATCCTCGCCAGCAATGGTCTGGGCCGGGTCGGTGGCGAAATGAAACAGTGCAAAGGTTCCGAAGGACACGGTCAGGGCCACCAGCAGTGCCATGAACCCTCTGCGCAGGACATAGTTCAACATAATCACTGCCTCCAGGTGGCTTGCCAGAACCGGGGAACGCCGTCTTTGGGCACGGAGAATTCCAGCTCGGGCGTTAACAGGAAGTTCTGGCTGTAGGAAAACATCGGCACCCAGTAAGCCTGCTCCGCAATCCGGTTCAAGGCCTGGCGGTACAGGCGCTTGCGTTCATCGGGATCGATGGTTTGTTCGGCCGCGATCACCGTGTCGGCAAGCGCTTCATCGCCGCTGTAATTGCGGGCGGAATTGGCGGCGAAATGAACCCCGGTGGAGGCCGAGGCATCCGCCGTGCCGCCGCTGCCATACGAGGCGAAAAACGCCTGCATGTCCTTGCTGTTGCGGACCTTGGAAAACACGTTCAGCTTCACGAACCGCAGGTCCACATCCAGGCCTATGGCTTTGAGGTTGCTGACCACCGCCTCGGCGATGATCTTTTCCCGGTAGGCCCAGAGCTTGAAGGAAAACCCGTCCGGGTAGCCTGCTTCGGCCAGCAGTTGCTTCGCTTTTTCCGGGTTATAGGGATAGTGCGGGCCATCGGCGTTGCAACCGAATTGCCGTGGGTGGCAGGCGAAATGAACCACCTCGGCACTGCCACGCACCAGGTATCTGGTGATTTCCTCGCGATTGATGGCGTGGTTGATCGCCTGGCGCACCTTGAGCCTGGTAAACGGCGACTCCGGGTCGGTGTAACCGGCAGCATCAAGGGTGATGTAACCAATGCGGATATCGTTGCCTTCCAGGCGCTTCACCCCTGGCAAATGGCTGACGTTATCAGCCACATCCGGCGGCACATCCATCATGATATCGATGCCACCGCTGAGCAGTTCCGCCTGCTGCGTGCCCTGGTCCGGTATCACCCGGAACACCATATTCCTTATGGCCGGGTTTGCCTTCGGGCTGTCCCGGTAGTAATCCTCGAAGCGCTCCAGAACAATCTCACGCCCGGCTCTGAATTCCGTGACTCTGTACGGACCGATCCCGTTCAACGGCTGCTCGTCCGTCTCGCCCCCGGCCTCATCGTAAGTACCGTGCTTGCGCAGCGGTATGCTGATAGCCATATCGCGCAACGCCATGGGATAGGGCAGTTTCAGGTTAAAGCGGACTTTGCCGGGGCCGAGCTTTTCGACGCTTTCAAGCCAGCTGCGGATAACCGGGCCACGGCTGGTGTCCGACTCCTCGTTGATCACCCATTCGAAGGTGTAAACCACATCTTCCGCCGTCAGCGGGCTGCCATCGTGAAACACCACGTCGTCCCGCAGCATAACCTCAAGCCGGGTGTCTGATACCCATTCATAAGAGGCAGCCGCCAGGGGCACAAACTCCAGGGTTTGTGGGTCCACGAAGAACAGGCCGTCGTCGGTCAGCCGGGAAAGAATCAACCCCTCGCGCTGGATGGAATACAGCCGGTCAACGGTGGTCAGCGGCTTGGAAAGCGCGACCACGAGCCTGTCGTCTTCCGGGCCAGCGTTGGCATGGAAAGGCAGCGCACACAAGGCAAGCAAACCAATAAGGCAGTTACCGAAAGGCACCGGGGGCCGGATCCTCATGTCTCCTCCTGTTGTAATTATTGGAGCACTTGATCGTTATAGGGTTCGCGTGAAGATCAAGGGTTGGAAATCAGTCTAGGCAGGCCCGATTGATTTTAAAATTGAATATAAGTCATATTTCTATGCAATTAATGCATCTAAAACGCAACGACTTCACGTAGCCCCCGAATCGCGGGCCTCCCCGCCCGTCAAAGTCGCGTGCTCACCCAGGGCAGACGTCACTTCTTCCTGCAGGCACCGCACCAGGCTGGTGGTGGCCGGTGTTTCTTCAAAGCCTGGAGGGAACAGCAAGACGAACTGCAACCGGTAATTCGGGCTCAACGGGCGCAGGCAGAACCGTGACTGATCCACCGCCAGGGCGGCCAGACGGTCAATAATCGTAACCCCCAGGCCTTCCACCACCATCTGGCAAGCCAGCACACTGGACGTGGTTTCAATCTTGCAATCGAGGCTCACACCGGCAGCGTGAAAGATTTCTTCCATCTGGAAGCGCGGGCGCAACCCTGGCGCCAGGGCAATGATGTCGTGCTCGGCCATCTGTGACGGCGAGACAGTTTCCAGGGCCTCAAGGGGATGGCCGCGGGGAATCATCACCATGGCGTCGGTATCAAAGAAGGGCCTCTGGATAACCGACGGGTGATTACAGGGCTTGGTCAATGCAACCGCAATATCGTAGTGACGGCCCGCCACCCATTGTTCGATGTCGCGGTGGCCGCGCACATCCACACTGAAGCGCTGGTCCGGATGCTCCCGGACAAACCGGGCCAGCGCAGGCGACACCAAGCTGTTGGCCAGTCGGGCAAGGGCCACAATACGCAGGGTACGGGTACCGCCGGCCTTGATCTCCTGCACAATGCGGGGCAGGTCATCCAGGTTCGACAGGATCTTCTCGGTTTCCCGGTAGAACTCCTTGCCCTCAGGGGTCAGCACCAGCCGGCGCTTTTCCCGTTTGAACAGTTTCAGCTTCAGTTCGTCCTCCAGCGTGGAGATCAATCGGCTGGTGGCGGGCTGGCTCAGGTTCATTACCGACGCTGCCGCCACCAGGGAACCGTGAATCACCACCGCGCGGAAGCACTTCAACTTTTTGATATTCAATGGCTTCTCCTATTTACATGCAGAAAACGCATATACCTATCTAATGTTTTCAATTTACATAGGTATCAATAGTAGCCGATAAAGTAAGCGTGGAAAGCGCCATGAGACCAGACTGACAACAAAGACCCGTCTCAAACTGGCCGAATACAAACAGGTGAACTCTGCGGATGAAACCTTACAAAACAAGAAACCGGAGGCAATATGAGGTGTTTCAAATCACTGCTGGCGGCTGGCATTGCCGGCCTGACGGCACTCCCCGCATCTGCGCTGGAAGTTGAGGTGGGTGGCCAGGTAAACCGCGCCATTATGTACGCAAAGGATGGTTACAGCGCCAACAACCTGGGCGTGGGATCAGACACCGAGTTCTACCATGTGGATAACAGAAACAGCCCGACGCGCTTCAACATTGGCGGCACCCAGAGACTGTTTGATGGCTGGACAGCTGGCGCACTCATCGAAGTCGGTGTGTTTTCCAACGCGTCGAACGACGTGGACCCGGATGCCAAGAACACCGGGCCCGAGGTTGATGAGCGCATCACCGATGCCTTTGTGGATACGCCTTACGGCAAACTGACCCTCGGTCTGGGTGAAGGCGCTGCCTACAATTCGGGTCGTCGGGATTATTCCGGCACGGGTGTGATCAGTTTCCGTAACCCTAATCTGATCGGCGGCAGCCTTCGTTACAAGCTGAAATCATCCTCCTTCAAGCGCAGATTTGATAGCAGTGGCAACTTCACTGGCAATGAGCCATTCGACCTGGCGAATCCCGCGCAGAACGAGTCGTCCATTTCCGGCAGTATTCGTGACTATAACTTTGAAGGGCGCCATAACCGGATCCGCTACGACAGCCCCCGCATCGGCCCCGCCACGGTGTCTGTCAGTGCTGGCCACGACGGTGAAGACGGGCACAATTCCGTCGTGCAGCTGGGTGTTAAATCCGGCCTGCGGGTTCCGGGTGGCCGCATGCTGGTCGGCTTGGGCTATTCCCGTGCGACGCAGAACAATGAAGACCCGGGCGGCTCCGACGGAGAGGACGTGAACATCTACGGTGGTTCGGTCTCTTATTTTCACAGTGATACCGGGCTGAACCTGACACTGGCCGCTGTTAACCGGGCGCAGGAACTGACCGAAGAACAGGCAACGGACACGTTTGATGCGACGAACTCAGAGCTCGGACAGTTCCGCTACGTCAAACTGGGCTATCGCCCGAACCGACAGCACGCCTTCGACATTCATTACGGCGAAACCCGCGACCGCAACAAGGAAGACGAGAAAGGCTCTGTGATCGGGGTGGGCTATGTCTGGAGCCCCACGGACATGTTTGACGTCTATGGTGGCGCCAAGATACACAGCTTCGAGCGCGCCGAATGGTGCACCACCTCCGGAAGAACCTGCTACAACCCGAAATACGAGGACATTACCCTTGTAACAACCGGTCTGCGTGTGAAGTTCTGACCGGGCGGTAGGGTCCAGACCCGGCCCTGCCCTTCTCCACACAGCATTATCGTTGTGACCTTCTGCCCCTCCTGTAGGGGCTTTTTTGTCTGATGAAGGGCTGCTCAGACCAGTGCCGCACCGCCACGACACTGTTCATCACCTCAAATCAGCAAACGCGTCCTTCACATGCCCGGCGAGCGCATCGTTGACCGGGTTGCTGCCGCTTCGTACCAGCGCGATCTGGTATTCCGCCAGCGCAGGCAGGCCTTCCCGGTCGAGTTTTCGCAAGGGAGGGCGCACAAGGCTGAGCGGAAATGGGGCTACTGCCAGGTCCGCCAGCATGGCGGCTTCCTGGCCAAAACAGTTATCGCAGGTATAGGCAACACGGTAAGCCCGGTGGGCCCCATCCAACGCATCCAGGGCTGCCCGGCGCCAGACACAACCATGATTGGCCAGGGCCACCGGCAGAGGCGACCGATTGGCGGCAATACCCCCTTCGCGACCAGCCCACACCAGGGGTTCGGTGTGTACCACTTCACCCCGCCACTCCTGGCCTTCGTTGCCAATGGTGATCAGCACCATATCCAGCTCCCCGGCATCCAGGCGGTCCAGGTTCTGCTGGCTTGAACCTACCATCACATCCACCTGCACGGCCGGATAGGAGCGCGCGAACTGGGCCAGTACTCCTGGCAGAATACGGCTACCGATGTCGTCAGAGGTACCAAAGCTGACCCGGCCTGCCAGGGTGGGTGTGAGAAACTGCTGTATCGCCTCCTCGTTCAACCGCAACAGTCGTCGCCCATACCCAAGCAACACCTCGCCTTCCGGCGTCAGCCTTACGTGGCGGGCTTCCCGCACAAACAAGACATGCCCAAGGATTTCCTCAAGGCGTTTGATCTGCATGCTCAAAGCCGAGGGCGTGCGGAAGACCTGTTTTGCGGCCCGGGTAAAGCTGCCGCTCTCGGCAATCGCCACAAACGTCCTCAGCACATCGGTATCCAGCAGGGGAATGGCCTCACGGCTGATCACCGGGTTTGAACTGTCCATAACGCATCAACCTTTCAATTTTCCTTAATGCACATGTTAAATCTTTTCGTTTGTTTGATCAAAGTTGACGTTGCATGCTTGTAGAAGGTGCCCCGGCAGACCCGCCGGGTTTCCCCCATCAATGATCAAGGAGCGCTTCGAAATGTGCAGCCAACAAGAGTTTCGCCGCCCCCGGTTGCTTCCGGACTCCCCCGTCAAGCCACCCGAGTTGGAGATGTATATGCCAGCAACACCACCACTGGCGTTCATGGCAACAGTCGAGTTCTGGGTCAAGATCTTTCGGCGCAGGCACCATTTCCGACGCCTGTTTCTAGCCCTGCTGAAGGAAGAGGACCAGATACTGTCCGATATCGGTTTCGAGCGGAAGGACATTCAGTGGGCGCTCAGGCTCCCGCTGAAGGTAGACGCACTCAAGGCCCTGGAAGCCTGCCGCAAGGCGCGAAGAGAGAGCGAAATGCCAGTGGAACGGGTGATCAGGTCCGGGCCAGCGCAACAATGCCCGGATACTCGTGTATCCGAACCACCGGTTCGGCGGGCGCGTGCTGAACCAGAGAGCACACCTCATTGACCATCGCCTCGGCCACGGTGGCCGCCTCGATACCGCGAAACTTCTCCAGCGGGCCGATCAGCGCACGGTTGATGAAAGGCATGGCTTTCATGCCCAACGCTTCAGCCGTGCGGTGTTCGTCCCGATCACCCAGAAGCAGGCTGGGCTGGTAGATGGACAGGCAGGGATAACCCAGCGCCTTTACGCCATCTTCCAGCTCGCCTTTTACCCGGTTATAGAAAACGGTGGAGGAGGAAGAGGATGCGATGGCGGACATCAGAACAAAGGCCTTTACCCCATTGGCATGGCCAAGTTCGGCGGCTTTCATAGGGTAGCCAAAATCCACCTTGCGGAACTGCTCGCGGGATCCGGCTTTTTTGATGGTGGTGCCGAGGCAACAGACAATGGCATCCACCGCGAACAGTTCACTATGCTCATCAAGGCGATCAAAATCGATCTCCTGCTGGTGCAGCTTTTCATGGCTCAGCGGTAGCATCCGGCGTACGGGAGCGATAACCGACGAGACCTCGTCCCGGGCCAGCAGGCCTTTCAGTACCTTGCCACCGGTCAAACCAGTGGCACCTAACAGCATCACCTTCATAGAATCTCCCTCAACCACGAAACAACACCCGGATTCCCGATAGTATCCAACACAAACTCCTGCCCCCGCGAGGCACTTTTCAGGTAGCAGTGCTCCCCATGCCGGGACCAGCGCGCCAGGTTACTGTGAAAACTCATCGCCGTATCCGCCGACTCCGGAAAGAAACAAGCAGGCAGGCGCCATTGTGTGGTGGAGGTTGCATCCGGCGCCGTCAAACGAAAGCGATCTTGCAGGCTGTCGAACACCCCGGCCCCTGGCAAGCCGGTTGATCGACCATCAAGCTGCAAGGTATCGGAGGCCACATACAGGGTATTCCCGCCATCCGGCTGACCGTGGAAATGCGGATGGTAACGGGCCCACCGCAGGTCGCTGGCAGACAGCTCATCGATACAGTGCACCTCGCCGATCTGCAGCCAGCCCCACAACCCGTGAAACGGGCGGGCCTGTTTTACAAACGTCCAAGCCCTGCCCTGCTTTTCCACCTCGCGGAACAGGCCGAAAAACAGGAACAAATCCCCCACGCCGACCTGTTGTTTACGAAGGTGCCCCTGGGCCGCGCCGGACTGTCCCAGGCAGGGCCGCCAGCCCGCTTCCCGGGGATACACGTCGGCGATCAGGTCCGGGTCCAGGTGGGCTTTGCGAGTGCCACCACGCCGGTCGCCGGTCAGGTTGGCGACCAGTTTGCCCACATTCAGGCCATTGTGATGAATGTCCCGGTAGGCAATCCGGGAACGCGAATCCGGGATTGGCAGGGTGTAGAAGGTCCTGTCCGGGAACACCGGGCTGGGGCAACCACCCGCGGAAGAGTCAAAGCCTTTGCGGCTGAGGATCAGTTTCATAAACGCATTTTAAGGCCAGGGAACGGACCGCAACCATATCACGCCATGGAAAAGCAGTTTAAACTGGCCGGAATAGCAGACTGGCCCACCCGCTGATTCAACGCCCATTGCCCATGACTGATTTTGAAACCCTGAACGCGCTGCAGGCAGGCTTGGAAGGCTGGTTTTATCCCGGCATAACTGCCCTGCTTTCCGTTGTATTTACCTTCCTGGTGTACAAGGGCGTGCTGGCCGTCGTTCAACGGTTGACCCGCAGCAGGACCGTTCCCCGGCTCTTCCTGGATGCCTCTTCGACCGCCCTGGGCGTTGTCATTGCCCTCGTGGTGCTCAACGGTGTGCTGGAGGCAGCCTCGCCCGACTTGCCGCTGCTAAGCCACTTTCAGCACGCGGCAACCCTGTTGCTGATTGTGGCGGTCACCTGGGCCCTGGTCCGCTGCACCTCCGCTATCGGCGATGTTATTGTCTCCCTGAATCCGGTACTGGAAGGCCAGTGGAAACGCGCCCGCAAGGTGGAAACGCAAACGCGGTTTCTGGTGAGGGTGCTGAACATTCTTATCGTCATTGTGGGCCTGGGCGCGGCGCTGGTGACCTTCGAGCCGGTTCGCCACCTGGGCAGCAGCCTGCTGGCGTCGGCGGGTATTGGCGGCATTATTCTCGGCTTTGCCGCCAAGCCGGTGCTGGGCAACCTGTTGGCGGGCATGCAGATCGCTTTGACCCAGCCATTCCGCATCGACGACGTGCTCCATGTGCAGGGCGAGTGGTGCTGGGTGGAGGAGGTGACTGCAACTTACGTGGTGCTGAGAGTGTGGGACCTGCGGCGGCTGGTGGTGCCGCTGCAATGGTTCATCGAGAATCCGTTCCAGAACTGGTCAAGGAACGACACCGAAATGATGGGAACGGTGTTCATCAACGTCGATTACTCCATGCCCATCGAGCCCCTGCGCACCGAGTTCGACAGGCTTCTGAAGCAGGCGCCAGAGTGGGACGGCAAGACCAACATCGTACAGGTGACCGAAGCGGCCGATACCAACATTCAGGTGCGCTTCCTGTTGAGCGCCAGAGATTCAAGCGCCCTGTGGAATCTCCGCTGCGCAATCCGCGAGGGCCTGATCACCTTCATCCAGGAGCAGTTCCCCGAGCACCTTCCGCGCGTCCGCGCCAGGCTGGTGGAAAAGCCGGAGCAGTAGCGATCAGCCCCGCTCTGCTCCACGCAGCATAGCGTGCAGCAACTCTTCCGCATCAAACTTGGTCAATGCCTCGTCCGCGCCCACCTGTTTGGCGTAGCTCACGCTCATCTCGCTGTTCAGGGAGGTGTGAAGAATGATGTACGGTTGCTTCAGCGAACTGTTGTCCCGCACATTAAAGGTCAGCTCATAGCCGTCCAGCCCTGGCATTTCGATGTCGCTCACCAGGACATCAATGGGCTTGCCTTCGCCGTCGGAGTTGAGCATCAGATCCAGCGCATCCTGGCCGTTGGTGGTCACGAAATAGCTCACATCCTTGCTGTCCAGCGCGTCGGACAGCTGCTTTCGCGCTACCTGGGAGTCATCCACAAGCAGTATGTTCAGGCCTTTCAGGGTTTCCCGCTGCACGTCCGTCAGTGCCACGTCACGGGGATTGACGGACTCAGGGTACACCCGCGCCAGCAGCAGTTCCACATCCAGCAACTGAACAATCTGGTCCTCAATGGTCACCAGGCCGGTGATGAAGGCCCGGTCGCCCAGGCTCTTGGGCGGTGGCGTCACATCCTTCCAGTCCGTCTCGACGATCTTCCGCACGCTGCGCACCAGGAAGCCGATTTCCCGGCGCTGGATGTCGGTTATGATGATGGAGGCGGTCTTGCGTTCTTCAACCGTCAGTGGCGGATAGCCCACCGCTGCCGCCATATCGATCACCGGCACCGCCGAACCCCGAAAACTCATGGTGCCGACCACCGCTGAATGGCTGTGGGGCAGCTTGGTCAGCGGCACAAAGGGCATGATCTCCCGGATTTTCAGGGTGCCCAGGCCAAAGGGCCTATGGCTTGTCAGATAGAACAGCAACAGTTTCTGGGGGTGCTTGGTGCCCTCGGCCATAACCTTGTAACCTGTCTGGATCTTTGCGAGAAGTATAACAGGCCGACAATATCATGCCGGCCCACCTGAAATTGTAAGATTTTGCAGCCGCCGCGCTACCCGAGATGAACGCCCGATGAAGAACCTGACCTTCTCTTCCCACTACGCCAGGTCCGTCCTTTACGGCCTGGAGAAGGCGGGCGGCTATTCCGATGAACTACTACGTAATAACGGCATTGACCCGGAATTCATTAACTCACCACGAGCGCGGGTGCCCACCGAACAGTTCATTCGCCTGTTCCGCCTGGTGTGGGGCAAGCTGGATGACGAATTCATGGGCCGCACCAACCAGCCCTGCCGTGTAGGACACTTCCATCTGATGGGGTCGCTGGTGGTGCACAGCGACAACCTGGAAGAGGTGATCCGCCAGAGCATTCGCTGCTACCGGCTGTTTTCCGACGACATTGTGATTGAGCTGGACACCAGCGGCGAGGATGTGGAGCTGAGCATCACCCACCGCCACCCGGAGCTGGACCCGGACAACTTCCTGGTGGAGTGGCTGTTGCTGGTATGGCACCGCCTGGTGGGCTGGCTGATCGGCCGCAAGATCGTACTCAGTCACGCCACTTTCCAGCATGAACTGCCGGGCCACTTCGATGAGTACCGCTTCGTATTTCCCTGCCAGTGTTTCTTCAATCGCGACCGCAACAGCCTGTTCTTCAGCCGCAACTACCTGGATATGCCGGTGACCCGCACGCCGGCGGAGCTGGACGACTTCATCTCCCAGTCACCCCGCAAAATGCTGATCTGGACCGATGAGGATGACAGCCTGACCACGCGGGTGCGGCAGATCCTGGAAAGCGTGGAAGACGAACGGTTACCCACCCAGGAGCAGATGGCCGGGCAACTGCACATGACGGCCTATACCCTGTCGCGGAAGCTGAAGGCGGAGGGCAGTTCCTACCAGAAGATCAAGGACAACCTGCGACGGGACCAGGCGGTGATCATGCTCACGCGGCAGAACCTGACTGTGTCGGAGATTTCGTCACAGTTGGGGTTTGCCGAGCCCGGCGCCTTTTCCCGTGCCTTCAAGCACTGGACCGGGCTCAGCCCACTGGCCTACCGTAAGCAGGACCAGTAGTTTCCAGAGGTTTTACAGCAGTTCGATCGCCACGGCGGTACCTTCCCCGCCACCAATGCACAGGGACGCCACACCGCGTTTGAGGCCACGCTGTTTCAGGGCGTTGATCAAGGTGATCATGATCCGCGACCCTGAGGAGCCAATGGGATGGCCGAGGGCGCAGGCGCCTCCGTGGACGTTGACCTTGTTGGCATCGAGCCCAAGCTCGTTGATGGCGGCCAGGGTGACCACGGCGAAGGCTTCGTTGATTTCGAACAGATCGACGTCGTCGCGGCTCCAGCCGGCTTTTTTCAGTACCTTTTCGATGGCACCGATGGGCGCGAGGGTGAACTCGGCCGGCAGGCGGGCGTGGGTGGCGTGGGCGACGATTCTGGCCTGGGGCACCAGGCCACGGGCGTCGGCTTCGGCCGCAGAGGCCAGTACCATAGCGGAGGCGCCGTCGCTGATGGAGCTGGCGTTGGCGGCGGTAACGGAGCCGTCTTTGGCGAAGGCCGGTTTGAGATGGGGGATTTTCTCGGGTTTGGCCTTGCCGGGTTGTTCGTCGGTGTCGACTTCGGTGTCGCCGCCACGGCCGGAGACGGTGACCGATACGATTTCATCCCGGAACCAGCCATTCTCGATGGCGGCAAGGGATTTCTGCAGTGAGCCGATGGCGAATTCGTCCATGGCCTGGCGGCTGATGTCGTATTTGTCGGCGGTGCGCTGGGCGAAGACGCCCATGAGGCCGCCTTCGTAGGCGTCTTCGAGGCCGTCGAGGAACATGGAGTCCATGATCTGGCCGTGGCCCATGCGGTAGCCGCCGCGGGCTTTGGGCAGCAGGTACGGTGCCTGGCTCATGTTTTCCATGCCGCCGGCGACCATGATGTTGTTGGTGCCGGCTTTGATCTGGTCGTGGGCCATGATGACGGCTTGCATGCCGGAGCCGCACATTTTGTTGACGGTGGTGCAGCCGCTGGAGTCGGGGATGCCGGAGGCGCGGGAGGCCTGTCTCGCCGGTGCCTGGCCGAGGCCGCCCGGCAGTACGCAGCCCATGATGACTTCCTGGATGTCTGCCGGTTGCAGGCCGCTTCTTTCGATGGCTGCTTTGATGGAGGTGGCGCCCAGGTCCGGGGAACGCACGGAGCTCAGGTCGCCCATCATTCCGCCCATGGGGGTTCTGGCGGAGCCTGCTATTACTACGTCGTTGCTGTTCATTTCTTTAATCCTCTGATTTCGGTGCAAGGCCGTGTGGGTGACCTTCCTCCGGGACACGCTGTAAATACGTCCCTGTACGCTCGACAAAAGCCATCCATGGCTTTTGACGGTCCCGGAGGAAGGTCACCCACCCGGCCCCCAGATTGTGAGACGGATGTTCGTCTTGGCTATGCTTTACCCAAGACAGACCGGGCAATAATTTCTTTCATTACTTCGGATGTACCGCCGTATATTCTCTGTACCCTCGCATCGATAAACGCTCTCGAAATCGGGTACTCGCTGGTGTAGCCGTAACCGCCAAACAACTGCAGGCAACCATCCGCTACCCGGCACTGCATTTCTGTGGCGCTGTACTTGGCCATGGAGGCGGTCGGGGCGTCGAGTTCGCCTTTTTCGTACAGTGCGATGCATTCGTCGACGAAGGCGCGGTTGACGCGGCAGTCGGTTTCCATGCGGGCGATTTCGAAGCGGGTGTTTTGCAGTTGGGCCAGTTTCTGGCCGAACAGTTCCCGTTCCTGGGCGTAGTTAATCGTAAGGTCCAGGGCGCCGCGGGCGGCGGCGACGCCGAGGGCGCCGATGACCAGGCGTTCGCGGGGGAGTTCGCGCATGAGGTACATGAAGCCCTGGCCTTCTTCGCCCAGCAGTGCCGACGCAGGGATGCGCATGTCGGAGAAGAAGAGTTCCGAGGTGTCGCCGGAGTGTTGGCCGATTTTGTCGAGGTTGCGGCCTTTGCTGTAGCCCGGTAATGAGGTGTCTACCAGGAACAGGCTGATGCCACGGGCGCCGGCTTTGGGGTCGGTTTTGGCGGCGACGATGACCATGTCGGCGTGTTGGCCGTTGGTGATGAAGGTCTTGGAGCCGTTGAGGATGTAGTCGTCCCCGTCTTTCACGGCACTGGTACGGATGGCCTGGAGGTCGCTGCCGGCGCCGGGTTCGGTCATGGCGATGGCGCCGACGGCTTCGCCGGAGACCATTTTGGGCAGCCAATACTGGCGCTGTTCCTCGTTGCCGATGTGGCTGAGGTACGGCGCGACGATGTCGGAGTGGACCATCACGTTGGTGGACAATGCGCCGAAGCCCATGCGGGCCATTTCTTCGCCTACCACCACGGAGTACAGGAAGGGCGCGCCGCAGCCGCCCCAGTCTTCGGGTACGTCGACGCACAGCATGCCGGCGTTGCCCAGGGTGTTCCAGAGTTCCCGGGGAACGATGCCGGATTTTTCCCAGGCTTCGTAGTGGGGGGTCACCTCGGTTTCCAGGGCCTTGATGACGGATTCCCGGAACATGTCGAGCTCTTCTTTATCAACAACGCTGGTCATGGTTGTCTCCTTCAATTGCTTGGGCACCGGAATTACCGGGGCGCCATTCGCAGGGCGTTGTCGAGGCGGATTACCTCGCCGTTGAGGATCGGGTTACGCACCATCTGGTCCACCAGCATGCCGAATTCCTCGGCCTTGCCCAGGCGTTTGGGGAACGGCAGTGTGGCGGCCAGGCTGTCCTGCACTTCCTGGGGCATGCCGGCCATCATCGGGGTCATGAAAATGCCCGGTGCGATGGTGTTTACGCGGATGCCTTCCCGCGCCAGTTCCCGTGCGGACTGCAATGTCATCGCCACAACGCCGCCCTTGGAGGCGCTGTAGGCGGCCTGGCCGATCTGGCCTTCAAAGGCCGCAACAGAAGCGGTGGATATCACCACGCCCCGTTCGCCATCGGCGTTGGGTTCGCGCTGGGCCATGTCGGCGGCGGCCAGGCGCATGATGTTGAAGGTGCCTACCAGGTTAACCTGGATAACCTTGTTGAAGTTCTCCAGCGGCATGGGGCCGTCCTTGCCGAGGATCTTGGCGGCGGGCGCGATGCCGGCGCAATTGACGGCGATGCCGCACAGGCCGTGGGCGTCTCGGGCGGCTTTAACAGCGGCTTCGGCGCTTTCGGCGGAGGACACGTCGCACTCGATGAACACGCCACCAATGTCCCTGGCGACGGCTTCGCCCTTCTCTTTCGACAGGTCGAAAATGGCCACTTTACAGCCGGCCGCGGCCAGTGCGCGGGCGGCGCCTTCGCCGAGGCCTGAAGCGCCACCGGTCACAATGGCTGGTACACCTTGAAATTCCATGTCTGTCTCCTGGTATCAGCATCGCCGGCGCAGCCCCAAAGGCCCGCCGGCAATCCGTTCGAATGTGGATATGGGATCAGTCTGTCTCAGTCACCTCCTGGGCGCCATGACATAACCGGGCAGGAAATTTGATAAAAATTGACACCCCGGGGTCAAAACCGCGCCGGCCCCGGGGCTTACAGCAGGCGGTCAGAGCTTTTTTGCGTCGTCCCGCAACACGAACTTCTGGATCTTGCCGGTGGAGGTTTTTGGCAGTTCACTGAACACAATGGTCTTGGGTACCTTGAACTTGGCCATGCGCTCCCTGCAGAAGGCGATGATGTCGTCTTCACTGACATCCCCGGCCTCCGGCTTCAGGGTCACGAAGGCACAGGGCGTCTCGCCCCACTTCTCGTCCGGCCTGGCCACCACGGCGGCTTCGAGGATATCGGGGTGGCGATAGAGCACGTCTTCCACCTCAATGGTGGAGATGTTCTCGCCGCCGGAGATAATGATGTCCTTCAACCGGTCCTTGATCTCCGCGTAGCCATCGGCGTGCCACACCGCCAGGTCGCCGGTGTGGAACCAGCCGCCCCGCAGGGCTTCCTCGGTGGCCTTGGGGTTTTTCAGGTAACCCTTCATCACCGTGTTGCCACGCAGGAAAATCTCGCCGATGGTCTTGCCGTCTTTCGGCACCGCTTCCATGCTCTCCGGGTCCCCCACCATCATGCCGGCCAGGGTGTGGTAACGAACCCCCTGCCGCGCCTTGATGCGGGCTCGGTCTTCCACCGGCAGGTCGTCCCATTCGGATTTCCAGGCGCACACGGTGACCGGGCCATACACCTCGGTCAGGCCGTAAACGTGGGTCACGCGGATGCCCATCTCTTCAATCGCCTCAATCACCTTGGCCGGGGGCGCGGCGCCGGCGGTCATCGCCTGCACGGTATGGCTGAAGCTGGATTTCGAGGCTTCCGAAGCACCCAGCAGGGTATTCAGCACAATCGGCGCACCGCACATATGGCTGACCTTGTGCTCACTGATCAGCTTCAGGATCTTCTCCGGGTCCACCTTGCGCAGGCACACATGGGTGCCGGCAAACGCGGTGATGGTCCAGGGGAAACACCAGCCGTTGCAGTGGAACATCGGGAGGGTCCATAGATAGACGGGATGCATGCCCATGGACCACACCGCCTGATTGCCCATGGCGTTCTCATAGGCCCCGCGATGGTGGTACACCACTCCTTTCGGGTTGCCGGTGGTGCCGGAGGTATAGCACAGCGAGATCGCATCCCACTCATCCGCCGGCATCTGCCAGTCAAATTCCGGATCGCCGCTGGCCAGGAAAGCCTCGTAGTCCAGGCCACTCACCTGGGTGCCACCACCGCCGAGTTCCGGATCATTGACGTCAATTACCTGCGGCGGGTTATCCAGCAGGCTGACGGCTTCATTGATAACCTCGCCAAACTCCCGGTCTGCAATCAGCACCTTGGCTTCGCCATGCTCCAGCATGAAGGCAATGGTCTTCGCATCCAGGCGGGTGTTCAGCGCATTCAGCACCGCGCCCAGCATGGGGACACCGAAATGGCATTCCAGCATTTCGGGAATGTTCGGCAGCATCGCCGCCACCGTATCCCCCTTGCCAACCCCCTTCGCGGCCAGGGCGGACGATAGCCGGCGGCAGCGCTCATAGGTTTCTCGCCAGTTGCGGCGAACCTTGCCATGGATCACAGCCGGGTATTCCGGATATACGCTGGCGGTGCGCACCAGAAAATCCAGCGGTGTCAGGGTCGCGTGGTTTGCATCGGTGGGCTCAAGGCCCTGATCAAAGATCGAAGCCATACAGGTCTCCTGGTGTTGTTTTTCAACACCTGACTATAGGGCACAGCCGACGTTTCAGCGAGCCCCCGAAGCCGCTCCCCTCCCTGACCTCAGGACTGGTTCAGTCGCGCCATCGCATCCAGTAACTCAGACGTCTTTTCCCTCATCAGGGCAATATCCCCCCGTGACTCCACATTCAGCCGGACCAGCGGTTCGGTATTCGACATCCGGAGGTTGAAGCGCCAGCGCTCAAATTCAACACTCAGGCCATCAACGTGGCTGACAGACAACGCGTCCGCGCCGTAAATTTTCTCGATGGTACTAATCAGCCGGGCGGGATCATCAACAGTGCGGTTGATTTCGCCGCTGGCGGGATAAGCCTCAATACGGGCATCGATCAACGATGACAGCGGCTGACCGGTCTGGCAAAGCCGCTCGGCAACCAGGAGCCAGGGAATCATGCCGCTGTCGCAGTAGGCAAAGTCGCGGAAATAATGGTGGGCACTCATCTCGCCCCCATACAACGCATCTTCCTCGCGCATACGCTGCTTGATAAACGCGTGCCCGGTCTTGCTCTCAATGGGAGTACCGCCCGCAGCCAGAACCAGGTCACGGGTGTTCCAGGTCAGCCGCGGATCGTGAATGATATTGCCACCACCAACCTTACGCAGGAACTGGTCGGCCAGCAGGCCCACAATATAGTAGCCTTCGATAAACCGGCCCTTCTCGTCAAAGAAGAAACAACGGTCGTAATCGCCATCCCAGGCAATGCCCATATCCGCGCCTTCGCGCAATACCGCCTCGGCCGTGACCGCCCGGTTCTCCTCAAGAAGCGGGTTCGGAACCCCGTTGGGGAAATGCCCGTCCGGTTCATGGTGCAACCGCACGAACTCGAAGGGCAGCCAGCGGGCCAGCGAGTCGATGACCGGGCCTGCGCCGCCGTTACCGGCATTGACCACCACCTTCAGCGGCTTGATCGTGCTCCCGTCGATATAACCGAGTAAATGATGGATGTAATCAGGCTCCACATCCAGGTTCTCCGAGCGCCCGGGAACCGGCGCGTCCTCGAACGGCAGGGATACCCTGTCGCGAATGATCTCAAGGCCATTATCCGAGCTGATCGGGCGCGATTCGCGGCCCACCAGTTTCATACCGTTGTGGTCCCTGGGGTTGTGGCTGGCCGTTACCATAATGCCCCCATCCATGTTGTAGTGGCTGGTGGCAAAATAGATCTGCTCGGTGCCACACAGACCGACGTCGTAGACATCCGCGCCGGCGGCCATCAGCCCGGAGTTCAAGGCGGAGGCAATCTCGGGGCTCGATAAGCGGATATCGTACCCCACCACAACCCGGCGAGCGTCGGTCAGCTCCACGTAGGCCCGCCCGATTCGCTCTGCCAGCTCAGGGTTCAACTGCTCGGGCACCCGGCCGCGCAGGTCATAGGCCTTAAAACAGGACACGTCCATAGCTGTTTCTCCGTCAAACCTTTAATCAATGGCGTGGCCCGCTATGCCGCCGTCAGCAGCTCTGCACAACGGGCCGCACTGGTCTTACACCTTTTCCGACATCACCGGAATCCGCTCTTCCTCCACCTCTGGCTTGGGCGTCACACGACCGTAGCGATCATCCAGACGCTCGATGTCATCCTCGCCAAGATAAGCGCCGGACTGTACTTCAATCAGTTCCAGAGGAATGCGACCGGGATTGAACAACCGGTGTACCGCACCAATAGGGATATAAGTGGATTCGTTTTCCGACAGCAGAAACGTTTCCTCATCACGGGTAACTTCAGCGGTACCCCGCACGATGATCCAGTGCTCGGCACGGTGATGATGTTTCTGCAAAGACAAACGCTCGCCGGGTTTGACGGTTATGCGCTTAACCTGGAACCGGTTACCCATATCAATACTGTCGTAGCTACCCCAGGGGCGATAAACCTGGCGGTGCGTGCGGGTTTCCATGCGTTGCTCGCCGTTCAGGCGCTTCACCAGTTTTTTAACGTCCTGTACCTTGTCCCGGTGGGCAACCATTAACGCGTCCTTGGTATCGACAACCACCAGGTCTTTCACGCCCAACATGGTTACCAGCTTGTCCGACGTATGCACCAGGCAGTTACTGCTGTCTTCCAGGCAGGCGTCGCCAAGAATCGCATTGGCGTGCTCGTCCTTATCGGTCACATCCCAGATAGTGGACCACGAGCCAACGTCGCTCCAGCCAGCGTCCATGGGCACCAGCAAGGCTTTCGAGGTTTTCTCCATGACCGCATAGTCGATGGAATCATCCGGGCAGTGCTCGAATATTTCCGCTGGAATGCGGGTGAACTCCATATCCCGCTCAAGGCTTCGGGCTGCCAGCAGGCAGGTGTCGTAAATATCCGGGCTGTGTTTCTTGAGCTCAGACAGATAAGTATCAGCCCGGAACATGAACATGCCGCTGTTCCAGTAGTAGCCACCGGCGGACAACAACGCAGCGGCTTTTTCAGCGTCTGGCTTCTCGATAAACCGGGAGACCGGGCGGGCTGCGCCAGGCGCGTCTACCGAACGGCCGGTGGCAATATAGCCGTATCCGGTTTCCGGTCGGGTGGGTTTGATACCAAACAACACCAGGCCACCGGCTTTGGCTGCTTTTTCACCGTGAGCCATGGCTTGCTGGAATGCCTCGACGTCTTCGATGGCATGATCAGCGGGCAAAACCAGCATGATGGCCTTGGGATCTTTGCGCGCCACTTCGATGGCAGCCAGCGCCACCGCCGGCGCGGTGTTGCGGCCAAACGGCTCCAGCAGAATCGACATGGGTTCTCGGCCAATGGCCTCCAACTGCTCTTTGACAATAAACCGGTGCTCGTTGTTGGCCACCACTACCGGTGCCTCGGTGTTGTCCACTGGCAGCCTGCACAGGGTCTCCTGCAACATGCTCTGCTCCCCCACCAGCGGAAGGAACTGCTTGGGGTAGGCCTGGCGCGACAGAGGCCAAAGCCGTGAACCGTTACCACCTGAAAGTATGACTGGAATCATCATTCTGCTCCTTTGCTCTTTAATGACGTACCGCAAAAACGTCAGTTGACGTCTTCATCAGGGCGTTCCGTGGAAACCGGAGCCCTGTTACGAACGCTTGCTAAGCTTGATGTTGCTGGGTGGATTTGGCTGCGAGCCTTCGGGCCACAGCGGGTTTATTCGGTACAGGAAGGAAATGTCGCCACCCAACCGGGTGGACTTCATGGGCTGCAACTCCTCCAGGAAAGCCGGCATACCCTCAATGGGCCCCCAGGTGGCCTGCCAGGGTTCCATCCAGGCCAGAGACCAGGATTTATAAAGCCCGTCGACGACCTGCTCGTCGCCGGTAATGCTTTCTATCCGCTCCGGGTCTTCCAGGCCCCTGACCACGTTCTGGACCATGTCCGGGAATACATCCTGATAACTGTCATACACGGAATTGCCGTTTACCTCGGCAAACACCGCAATCATGGTCAGCGGCTGCATGGCGTAGTTCATGTACTCCAGAGCACGGGTTTCGCGGCTCAGTTCCCTTGGCAGATAGCCGTCCTCATTAATCTGCCCCATGGCTTCATCGAACTTGGCCAGAGACCAGTTCCAGTCGTCGCAGTCCTGGGTGGCAACCGCTGACGACATGACGGCCCAGGCCGCCCAGTAATCGTGATTGTTGACCTTGCCGGGGTCCCGGTCGGTGTAGTACTGGCGGACACCATCGCTCAAGCTCAGGAACCAGTCTTCAATTCGACGGGTTTGTTCTGGGTCCATTGCGGTTTCCGGGGCAGAGGTCTGCATCCTGAGATAGGCGTTGGCAGCGGCCGCAAGCGCCCACTTACGTACCGCCTGACCAACATGATTGATGTCATCGGTCAGCAACGCGTCGGCTGAAGCCCAGTCATCAAGGTTGTCCAGCACGCAGTTCAGTGCCTCGGCACCATCACCATCCACCTGGTAATCATCAGCCGCAGCTATGACCGCCTTCTCAAAGTTGCGGACTTTACTGGTCGCCGCCTTGTACTCTTCATAGGCCTCTTCATTCAGCTCGTTCCGCGCGTCGTCGCTACCCTGGTACTTGCTGGTAAGCGACAACGAGCCGGTGTGGGGTTCCACCCGATCGCAGTCATACTCGCCCCCCTCGTCCACTTCGGGAACCTGGTAATAGCCCACCGGGGCACGGAGCTCCCCGTTCAGGCATTGGCCGGCGCTTGCGCTGCCCACACCAAATGCCACGGAGACCGTCACGGTCAGCAGTGAGCGGCTCCATTGTCGATATTCCGGACGTAGTCGGATTCGCATGATCATCCTCTCTATGCGTTGAATGAATGTTCGTCAGATGTCCTGACGCCGACAGATTTTCGTGGTCACCGTCAATCCTTCAGTGACTTGCTCAGGCTTGAGCTCAAGGTCCAGCGACATGAACAACTCATCGTTCCAGTCGGGCCCTTCGGGAAGCTCAAAAACAAACCGACCGGGGGTATCAACACGGTCGCCATACTCCATGTCAACGCGATCCTTGCGCCCGAAGACGTACCAGATGAAGGCATCAACCTCTTTCACTCCCGGGTCACTGAACTGCAGATCGACGACGTATTCATTACTGGGCATCTCGATGAACTGGCCGCCACCGTTGTAAAGCACTTCGGTGATCCCGGCCTTGATCGGCGTGGTTTTCTGCAGCACAGGCTTCTGGTTCTCGCAGGCGCCGCTGATCATCGGCGTAACCTGGCGATAGAATTCCGCGCTGTCGAGGTTGTGATACCCCGGCACCTCCCAGATCATTATCTTTGGCGGCGACTGTCGGAAGTTGTCGGAAAGCAGGTACTCAAACATTGAGCCGTCATAACTGCCACCAGCTACCGCAACGTTGAGAACCTCCACACCCAGGAACTCCTGCAGGGCACCGACAAAATTGTAATCCTGAGCGCCTTTACTGTTACTGGTGCCCACCAGCGTGATGGGGGGCAACCCCTGATCACCGAACAGGGCGCTGGCTTCAGCAGACTGGCCGGTGCCCGAGGATTCGGTGCGGAACTCGTCCACATACTGGGAGCCGTAATCGAAGCCGCAGATCCGCTTTACCGCATCCTGCAGTGAACCGTCTTTTCTGATCAGACCGGAACGGCGAGTGACGAACTCCTGCTGCGACAGCGATTGATAGGCCGGCATCTGCTTGATGCGCTCGGCTACAACCTTCGCCGTCCGGCGGGCGCCGTAGGGCGTCCAGTGGTGATCACGCTTGAAATAGAAAGCGTCCTCACGGGGCTCTTCGTCCAGCAGTGGCGTCAAATCCGGAACCACCAGCCCGGCCTGACGGAACCTTCCCAAGGCATCGGCGTAGCTCTTACGGGCGACGTTCCAACTGAAAGGCACCGGTGATGTCGACGGTAAATGGTTGGGATGGACCAACCCTTTTGTCGGCTGGAACACCATCACCAACTCAGTACCAGTGGTTTCCTTCAGGTGTCGGGCAAAGCGCTTCAGGTGTTTCAGGCCCTCCAGGTTCGGCCCGAACTGCTCAACCAGTTCGGCCTCCGAACGAAACAGCCAGCCATCCTTACCCTGTACCAACATCTTGAAGTTCTTCAGATAATTGGTGTCGTAACTGGATGGGTACGCCGTCAGCGGGCACAGATCACAGCAGCGCTTGATGTCATATTCAGGCAGCTCTGTGGCGCTGGCGTTCAACCCAGCACCGCTAAGCAACCCGAACAGGGCCAGCGCCCACAGTCCACGGCCTCTGAACACCTGCTTCATACCGACGTATCCACCCGGTTTTCAGCAACGACCAGTCTGGGCTTGCCGCCAACATCAATCGCAAAAACGCTGAATACCTTGCCGCGCTGAAGGTTGATCTCGCCGGTCGTGGCAAGCGCCTGGTTACTCTGGAATGCACCCAATGCGATATTCACGGCGTTGATCTCGCGATTAGCCACATCCAGGGAGTCCACTGCGTCGATTACGGCAACCTTGCCATCGGACGTCTTCAGGGTGACGCCACCAGTGCCGGTCAGGTTGTAGAAAGAAAGCAATGCCTTGCGTGGGTTGTCGAAGGCCACATCTTTCATCACTTTCATCTCACCGGAACCAAGCACCACCACGGTATAGAACTCGTTCTTTTTCATGGCAACGGACGTCTGCTGCCCGCCTACCTCTACCTGGTACCGACCTTCCGGCAGGTAGATGTAGGGGCTTGCTTCCAGCGGCGATACCTCCTTGATCATCTTGTCACCAATAGTCGCCTCGGCCAGCGCGCCACTGGCATCCGCATTCACAACACGGATGAACGCAGCCCCATCCGGGGCTTCAGCGGCATACAGTGCATCCTCTCCGGCCTGGGCCATGTTCATGGAGATCAGCAAACTGCTGATCAGGGCAAAAAAAGCGGTATGCATCAGTGCTCTCATTTTCATCATCCTCAGGGGTTGGTTTCGGAACGGCTATCCGCTTGTGCGGTCAGCATTTTGTCTGCCTGGCGGAACCAGGCCTGAGCCTGTTCGGACTCAAGTGGCCGTGCCAGGTAACGCTCGGGAAATTCCCAGATCACCAGTTGTGGCGGTTGGTCCCGGAAGTCGGAAGAGTTGAGGTAATTGACCATCGGCACGATGGGCCCGTCGCCCTCTTCGGCCACGTTGATCAGGTCCTGGCCCAGATGCTTTCGCAAGGCACCGGGAAAGTCCCACAGCTCATTGGCGCTGTAACTTGTACCTACCAGCACCGTGTTCGTTGAGTCCTCGCCAAACAGAGTGCCGGCATCCGCCTGACCATCACTGCTGGCGCGTGTGGTCCTTGGCTTCAGTTGATCAGGCGCCGGACCAAACTCGGTGAACGCCGGGGCCACCGGGATGTAATTCAGCAGGTCACCGCGATGCTGCACAGGCTGGCCAACCGACGTCACAAAGGCCTGCTCGCCCCAGGCCAGGCCATTGAACCGGTTACGGATAAACTGGGCGGCGCCTTCGGCGAACAGGTTTGCACCGGTCGGAGACCAATGGGTATCCGTCCTCAGAAAAACGGACTTACCGTGACGCTGCGCCTGCTCCAGCGCGGGCTTCAGTTCCGGAGCCGGGATACCCGCCCCTGCCAGCGACTGCTGGAACAGGTCATACAACGACACCATCACCGGCTCGGGATGAATACTTCCCAGCTTTTCCGAATGGATGCGGGCCTTGGCTGGCACCACCAGCACAACCAGCGGAATGCCTTCGGCCAACAAATAGTCGGCGATTCGGTGAACACGACGCAGGTTACGGTTGACCACCTCCGCGTCACGGCTGGCCGGGTAGATTTCCTCGTCGGTGAACAGCCACTCATCCTTACCAACCACCACGCCCTGACGACCCTCGTCAAAAAGCGTGTAATTGATAGCGGCCCAGAGGTTGGTTCCCAGATCCTTGGCCGGGAACTGCTCGTCGTAGTGGCTTTCCAGGCTTCGGGCCAATTCACCGTTGACCGGACTGAGCTCTTTTTTGGCCTCGTAGCCCAGCAGGGGCCTCAAGGACAGCACGCCCAGAGCCAGGACCAGCGCCATGAAGAGAAAAGCCGTGATTCGTGCGGACGTT
This sequence comes from Marinobacter iranensis, assembly GCF_029207565.1. Taxonomy (GTDB): domain Bacteria; phylum Pseudomonadota; class Gammaproteobacteria; order Pseudomonadales; family Oleiphilaceae; genus Marinobacter; species Marinobacter iranensis. The sequence goes on from NZ_JANCMW010000003.1 coordinate 299,741, forward strand.
TTGGTCATCAATTCCACCCTCAAAACTGGAAATACAGGAATGGTGAAAAGCTTTCAGCGGACAGCTTGAGCACTGCCAGGCCAAAAACCGGAACCAGCAATGGAGCGACAGCAGATCGCCAGGCGGGCACAACCGGGAAAAGACCACGGTGCCCCAGCCGGTCCCTGGCTCCCATTAGCGCGATCACGCCATACGCCACAGCCAGGATGGCCAGGTTCAGATCCCGGATTCCCTGGAGAAAGACACTGCTAAGCCCCGCCCCATCGAAACTGAACATGGCGCCGTAGAAGCCAAAGGCTTCCGTCAGCGTGCTGGCCCGGAAGGTGACCCAGCCGAGCATTACGAAGAGCAACGTCAGCGCCCAGCGGAAGAAGCGGAACCCCGATGGGCTACCAGACACACCCAGTGCCCGCTCTATCGACAGCAGCAACCCGTGCCAGGCTCCCCACAGCAGGAACGTCCAGTTGGCGCCATGCCAGAGTCCGCCAAGCAACATGGTGAGCAGCAGGTTGCGGTAGGTTTTGACGGTGCTGTCGCGGTTGCCCCCCAGGGGGATGTACAGATAGTCCCGCAGCCAGGTGGACAGGCTGATGTGCCAGCGGCGCCAGAATTCGGTAATGCTCTGGCTGATGTAGGGCTGGTTGAAATTCTCGGTAAACCGGAACCCCATCATCAGGCCCAGGCCAATGGCCATGTCGGAATAACCGGAAAAGTCGAAATACAACTGCGCGGTGTACGCCAGGATCCCCAGCCAGGCGTCCGCCGTGGTGGGGTCAGACAAGGCAAAGGCACTGTCCGCCAGCGGGGCAATGGAGTCGGCGATGAACACTTTCTTGATGAAGCCCTGCATGAACCTGACCGCCCCCTCACCGAACTTTTCCAGCGTATGGGTGCGGTAGGTAAACTGATCCGCCAGGTCCTTGTAGCGCAGCACCGGCCCCGCAATCAGCTGCGGGAAGAGCGCAATGAACGCCGCGAAATCGATAAACCGTCGGGTCGGGTCGGTATCCCCACGGTAGACATCCACCACATAGGAGATCGCCTGGAAGATGTAGAAGGAAATCCCGATTGGCAGGATGATGTTCGCCATTTCCAGGGGCTGGCTGCCAGCGGCAACCAGGAGATTATTCAGGCTATCGACGCCGAAGTTGGCGTACTTGAAATAGGCGAGTGTGGCCAGATCGCCACCCACACCAACAGCCACCCACTTCCGGGCCTTTGCGGTCCCGATACCGGCGCGATGTATTCCCAGACCGATGACATAGTTCCAGAGCGTCACCGCCACGAACAGCAGCAGGAAATCCACCCGCCACCAGGCGTAGAACGCGTAGCTACCGATCAGGATAACCAGTGAGCGGTGCCTGAACGGTGTCAGGTAGTAGAGGCCGAGAAAGGCCGGCAGGAACAGAAACAGGAAAATGTTGGATGAGAAAACCATGTCAGTTCTCCGCCTGCGTTACCTGCCCCGATACCACGGCCGAGGGCTCAATAAACACCGCACGGCTCTGGTTCCTCAGAGCATCGAAGATCTGCATCTGGTATTTGCCGAGCACGCCCTCAAAGTGGATACCCACCTCTGATCTGGGGAATCGCATACCCACGTCATACAGCGCGATATAGGCGGGGTTGTCCGTAGACAGGGGACCGCTGGCATTGGACACCAGTTCGCCGCCCACCACTCTCATCGACACTTCGTAGTCGTAGAAATCTTCCTTGAAGTTGCGATCGGTGGCGGACAGGTCCTTCAACTGGCCGTAGATGCCCCAGGTACCGTTGAGCACGGCAACATTGTGGTAGACATCCACATTGCTGCTGTTCCTCACTCGGATGCCGTTGCGCAGATTATTCATCACCCGGTTGCCCCAGAGCAGATTGTCGGGTGACTCGTAAAGCCCGATACCATCGCCCTGGTTGTCATAGGAAACGTTGTTGGCCACCACGTTGTTGCTGCTCTGGCGGTCCAGCACGATGCCGGACAGGCCATTGTTATAGCTTCGGTTTCCAACGATCCAGCTGTTATTCACCTCGCGGGAAATAATGATTCCATGTTTCTCACGGGTGCCATACACCTCGTTATTGGCAATGATCAGCCCGCTGGAATAGTCGTGGGGATCGATGCCATACACGATGTTGTCGCGGTAGACGTTGTTGACGATGGCAACATCTTCCGCCTCGTAGCAGTAGAACCCGTAGTAGAGATCCTCAAAGGTGGAATCAATCAGCCAGGCATGGGGCGCCTTGCGCTTCAATTTGGCATTGTCGTATTCGGAATACTGGGCCACGGTGAACCCGTAGGATTTACTCTGGAGATACCCAAGATTGGCCATGGTGGTGCCGAGAATGAAATTCTCGCTGCCGCCCCAACCCACGTAAAAAGGCCGGAAGCTGCCTTCTTCCTGAAACGTTGCCGGACCATCGGCCTCCTCACGCCAGCCAACAATCTTGCTATCAATGGCAAACAGCCAGCCGTCGTTGGCAATGAAGGCGCCCCGTTCCTCGGAAAGCCGCAGCGTCTGGTCACGCATGACCAGCGTGGCATCCTGTCGGACGGCCAGTGGCAAACGGATGATGTAAGTGCCGTCGTCGGTGCGTTCCATGTAGCGCTGGTCATTCACCTGGCGGTACACATCGTCCAGAGTCACCTTGCCGCGATTGATCAGAATTGCCTGAGGGTGTGAGAACTGACGGATCACCCATTCGCGCGCCCGGCCCTCATCCACGAAATCGCCGAGCGCACTGACATCACCGATACGCTCCACCGTTACATTCGGTGGCGTGTCTGGCCGGCTGGCCAGCCGTGCCTCGACGGCATCACGGCTATACGCCGACACATCGGGAATTTCCGGCTCAGGCCGATAAAGGTCCTCGCCGGACTTTATCTCAATGCCATAGTCCCCGATCTCAGGCGCAATCGCCGGGGGCGCATTCACCGTTTGGGCATCGCCGGCACTGCCGGCAGCAACTCCCTGCATTGGCAGAATCAGTGCGGTAATCAGCAGACACAGTACCCACTTGGTTTCTCGAGCTTTCATGAGTTCTCCTCAGAACCGCTTCGACAAGTCCACGACCACCCGATGCCTGGTGTCATCAGCCTCATCCCCATAGGCATCACCCGGCATGAAAACACCCCCGCGCAGACGGACATCGAACGCCGCCCAGGAGGTTGAGGCACTGTCTCCGTAGTACCCCAACACCAGGTCCACCGACTGGCCCAAATCATCACTGGCCCCGGTAAACCCCGGCTCGACGAGATCGGAGCGCAGGGTTCCGGCCTCATCGCCCAGCCAGTAGCGGTGGTACAGCAGGTTGGCATCCCAGGTATCCCGGTCAGACAACGCGGTATAGAAGGTGAATACCCGGAGATTGGTCCACTCAGGCTGAATGGCTTCACCGAAACGCTGGACCTGGGAACGGGTACCGGTAAATCGCGAACGGTTACTTTCCAGACTGGTTTGCCGGAACGCATCGCTCTCGCCTGGCTCACCACCGCCGGAGGCTACCGCGCCATGGGCGCCGATAACCCAGCGCGGCATATCCAGTAACTGGGCACGCGCACCAAGGTCCGCCGCCCAACCGGAAACATCACGTTCATGGGTGCTGTAGCCACTTGGGGCGCCGGGGTCCGTGCCGACAACGGTGTCGGTACCGTTGACCGCCGCCACCGAAGCGAAGTACTGGAAGGCATCGTGTGAGTGCCAGTCAAAATAGTTCCGGTCGGCCTGAACAGCTGTCCAAGTCAGTGAGTCAGTAAAGCTGTCGTCCACGGCCTGGCCACGCGCCGCAAACTCGTCCGCCTGGTCGCCGTAGCCCTGGCCATGGGTGGCCAGAAAGCCCAGGTAATGGCCTTTCCGCCATTGCCAGCGGGTGTGGGCAAAGAAGCGCCCGATGTCCTGCTCATCCTCCTGAAGCTCGTTGTCGTCCGTTCGCAACTCGGCGAATTTCTGGGCAACGCCCACCGTGGTGTCCAGCAACGAGGTATCGAAAATCCAGCGCACGAGGGTGATGTCGTCGTCCCACCACATGCCGCTATCTTCTTTCAGGCGCTCACGACCGAAGCGAATCGACTCGCCCGGATAGTCGCTGAGGCCGTTGTAATCCAGCCAGGCTTCCCGAAGGGCAAAAAACCCATCGGTGGTGGTGCCACCAATTTCATCGCTAACGTCCACCTGCCCGGTGGCCGCGAACGCCTGCAGGCGCAATTTCGAACGCCAGTGAGGCGACAACTGCCATACCCACTCAGGCTTGATATCAAGCCCCGCTTCGTTGGATTTGGTCGCGCCATTGGGGCCCAGCCCAAGGCGACGATCGCCTTCACTGATGAAGCTGAGCTTGGATCTCACGTTTTGCTCAACCAGCCGCGGGTAACCCTGGTCCGCCCCGGCTTCTCCGGTTGACTGCGCCATCGCCTGCGCCGCACCCATTGACGCCAGACAGCTGATGGAAAGCGCGAGGCGTGTTAGTCGATAATTCGTCATAAGCTGCATTGAGCCTATCCTCCTTGTTCCGTAGTCTTTGCCGGGCCGGAAGCGCCTTGAGCGATCATCTGGCGACGGGCGGCACGTTCTTGCTTGTAAAGGGCCTCGGCCCTCATCTCGGTGTGCTCCGGCAGTGTCAGCACCATCTCCACCATCAGTTCCTTGGCCCGCTCAACGCCCCCTTCCAGGGCCAGCAGCGCAAAACTCCACGCATAAAGCCGGTTAACCTCTATTCCCCTGGCTTCCCAAAAGAGTTCGGCAAGGACGTAATCGGCCTTCGGGAAGCCCCTGCGAGCTGCCGCCAGAAGATGCTTCTTGGCCTTCTCAGGCTCTGGTTCACCGAGGTATCCGCGTTTGTAAATGCGCCCAAGCAGGTATTCCGCCGAGGGATACTTTTCGCGCGCCTCCATGGCATAGCGGACCGCTTTTTCAGGATCAGCCGGCACGATGCGGCCCCGTTCATAGGCGCGGGCCAGGGAAAGGGACGCTTTCAGGTCGCCGTTGTCCCGCGCCTGCCGGAGCATCTCAATCACCACGTCCGGTTCGGCCAGGTAGTTGTTCTCCATGATCAGCTTGGCGCGGGCCGTCAGGGCGGGCACGTAATCAGGGGTCAACAGGAGGTACAACTCGTTGGTGGTGGACACCTGCTTCCGCGGGGATTCGTCGTCCGAGAGCCAGCGCGCAAACGTGTACAGGTCACGGTCTTCAATGCGGCCCTCGTCCCAGGCCTGTTTGGCACGTTCAACCAGTGCCTCGAGATCCTCATCACGTCCCTCCACCAGATACACCCTGGCCAGCAGCTGGAAGCATTCAGGGTGGGCTTCGGCAATGGGTGCACACAGACTTTCAATCTCGTCCGTGCGCTCAGCGAACTGGCCAGTCGTCACGTAGTAACGGGCCAACGCCACATCGCCTTTCGGATCGCCGGCGGCACGGGCCTGCTCGATCAGTTCGAGGGGATTGCCGTTGGGAAACTCATTGGGAAAATTGATGTACAGGTTGACCAGCGGAATCAGCGCCGTCTTGTCGCCTGCCGCAAGCGCCTTCCGGAGGTAGCGAGCACCATTGGCCCGCTCCTCCGGGGTGTCGCCTTCCCGGGCGTTCATCTTGCCGATCCGGATGGCGGCCCGCTCGCTGCCCTGTTCAGCAGCCTTGCGGTACCAGTCCAGCGCCTGCTTACGCGCCGCTGGCGTGTCCTCCTCGGCATACAGGTCGCCCAGTTCAACCTGGGCATCCATCAGGCCAAACCGTGCCAGCTCTTCCAACTGCGCCCGTGCGTCCTGAACGTTGCCTTCGGCTGCGGCTTTCTCCGCCCGCTGAACGTCGGGGAGGTTACCGCAACCGGACAGGGCCAGAGTGAACAGGCCGGCAATGCACGCAACTCGCATCATGCTATGCAACTCCCTCAACCTTCCGAGAACCGGTCAACGACCTTCTGCAGGCTCGGCAGCCGGAACTGGTCAACCGTGACCCCGATGGGGCGCCCGATCGCTTCGCTCGGCAGTGGTTCATCAGACTCGATAGACGCACTGATAACGTCGATCAGCCCGCCCTGGGCCTGGGAATTCACGTAAAGGGACGTAATGCGCCCTGTCTGCTCTATGCCACTGGGTAGCCGCAGCGTCACCTGCTGCCCTTCTTCCAGTTTTTCACCCTGGTCAAAGGGGAAGTTGGCAACAACGTGGGCAGACGAATCCATGGGTGCCATAACAGCGACTTGTTCACCCTTGGTCATGTATTGATCCTGGGCCGCCCTCAGGTTCAGCACCTTGCAATCACAGGGGCTGGTGATCGTTCCCCGAACCCGCTGGTCCAGCAATTCCTCAATCTGGCCAACGCTGTAGTTGCCCTCACCAACCAGGTCATTCACGTAAGACATCATCGGCGCGTCAAAGGTAGCGACAGGCTCGCCCGCTTTAACCTGCTGGCCGGACTTGACCAGCGTGGTGACCTTGGCGTCTTTGGGAATGGTCAGGGGAATTTGCTCTGACGCCACCATGGCGGACTCCGCCTTGGTCACGAAATAGATATCCCACAGTTCGGAGGCAACAAAACTGACAGCCCCCAGGCCAATCACCATCACGATCAGGCTTCCCACCATGGCCCGGACCTTGCCGAAGAACCCAAGGTCATTGCTGCCCTTGCCTTTGCGGGCCTTGGTAAAGTTTTCGCGGGACAGAGTGTTGAGTACGTCTCCGGCGGAAACCACTTCACCGCTAAGGAACGCGGTAATGAGGTATCGCAGGGCCGAAACCTCCCGGGGTCCCAGGTTCTGGAACTCACACCCGCAGCGATCATTCATCGAATCAAAACTGCGCGGAACAAAGCTCACATCGATGGCAAGGTCAAAGCCGTCAACCTTGAACACCAGGCGACCCTTGTAGACCCGGCCCTGACGAAAGGACTCCAGGCCCGTGTTGACACTGAACCCGCCGGCGGACAGATCGGCCACCGGAAAGTTGTGGGTTGAGCCGCCAAGGCTAACAAACAGCTTGGCCGGAATTCGTACCCGGGCATACTGTCGCTGTGCTTCGGATTCATGGACAAACTGCGGTTCAATATCTGCCCTACTTGCTGCCATATTCATTGCTCTGATCCTTGTGTGTTGTCCCAACGACGATTGGTGTACATAAGAAAAACCTCCCCTTGCGCTATACCAGCTTCATAACCACCGCCAGAAAGACGCTGCCCGCGGAGAACGTCATCACTCGTGACGACCAGCGGTTCATGCGTTGCTGGAACGACGCGTTGTTGGCACTGAATCGGGTTTTCTGGCGTGTCCACGACTGGCGATCGAGCCGGAAAAACACATAGATCTTCACCAGCGACCCGAAAATCTGGTTGAAATAGAGAATGAACGGATAGGCCGGCCCGACCGAATGCCCGGTGGTGATGAGCAGCATGGTCAGCACCAAACGGGTAAGCCCGATCCACAGCAGATAGGCCACCAGCACAATCCCGGTGTACTTGATGGCGGCGACAATAGCCGCTGTCAGCCCCAGGATGCTGGTCCACATGGAAATGCGCTGGTCATACAGCACGTAATAGGTGAACCAGCCAAGGCGCCACGGGCCAAGCTTGGTCGCCCGTGAATTCTGCCGCAGGGAATTGCCATACCAACGAAACATCAACTGGCGGGCGGAGCGGATAAAGCTGGGATCAGGCGGATGCTCCACCGTGCGGATGGTGGCGTCCGGCACGTAGAAGGTGTCGTAACCCAGGCGCATCATGCTGTACCAGCTGGACTTGTCATCGCCGGTCAGGAACCGGAATTCGCCAAGCCGCCAGTGCTTGAGGGAGTCGTACTCCACGTCGCTGATAAATTCCGGACGGGTAACCACGCTGGCCCGGAACACCGACATGCGGCCCGTCAGCGTCAAGACCCGGTACGACAACCCCATGGAACACATATTCATGTGGCGCTGGGCAAACCTCAGCTTGTGCCACTCAGACATCAGATAGCTGCCACGCACCTCACAAAACTCGTTGGTGGTCAGCGCGCCAATATTCGGCATCAGCCGGAAGTAGGGCGCGGTCTTACGAACCACACCGGGTTCCAGGACGGTATCGCCGTCCACCACGGCCACTACCGCATGTTCATCGGGCAGGTCCCGTGAAATCGCCCGGAAGCCATATGCCAGCCCGTCCCGCTTACCAGTGCCCGGAATGCGCACGATCTTGAGCTTGATGTGGCCCGGGGGGGCCAGCTTCCGCCACATCGCCCGCATCAGCATTTCATCGGAAAGCTCAACCACCGACGCAACCACCGTGGTTGGCCAGCCGCACTCAACGGCTTCCCGGATAATGGAGTCGTAAACCATGGCGGTGGTGCCGGCGTCGATACGGAAGCTGGTCACCATCAGATAGACGTGGGATGGAGCGGCGTTCTCGCCCAACGCCATCGCCCGGCGACGAATCCGCGGAAACACCCACTTGAGGAAATACATCGCACGCAGAAAATGCGTGAAACCAACGGAGTACCGCCAGATACCAATCACCCCGATGACCAGAAGGAAATGGGCGCCGCCCCGCACCGTATAGGTGGTGGGCAGGGAGATTGCCAACGCCCCCAGCAGGGAGAGAAAAAGCAACCAACCGCCTGTTCTGGACACTGTATTGTCTGCGATATAAGACATGCCGTGCGTTCCTGAAATAACGTTCCGTGCTTTTCCCCAACGGACGCCCTGGCACCGCTAAAAGCATCAGGGCATCACGCAGGGAATTGAAGGCCTACCAGCAGATGCCTTCCAGCACCTCGGTGGTTGTCGTTTTCATGAACCCGACCAGATCCACCACCCGCTTACCTTCAGGAACTTCGGAAATCACCGTCTCGAAGAGCTCATCGTTATTGCCCACCACGATCACATCGGCGTGATCAATCACGCCGCGCAGGTCGCTGTGCATGAGGTTCGACAGGTGCGGAATCTTCTGGTTGATGTATTCGCGGTTAGCGCCGTGGGTTCTGGCGTAATCCACGTTGCGATCGAAAATCTGCAGGTCGTAGCCCTTGCCAATCAGCATCTCCGCCAGTTCCACCAGCGGGCTTTCACGGAGATCATCGGTGTTGGACTTGAAACTCAGGCCCAGCATGCTGACCTTGCGGCAGCCATAGCTGGTGAGAATCTTGAACGCGTGGGCGACCTGCTCGTTGTTGCTGCTCATGATCGAACTCAACAGCGGGTGTTTAACGTCCATCTGGTTGGCGCGGTAGGTCAGTGCCCGCACATCCTTTGGCAGGCAGGAACCGCCGAAGGCAAAGCCCGGGCGCATGTAATAGCGTGAGATGTTCAGCTTCTTGTCCTGGCAGACCACGTCCATGACATCCCGTCCGTCCACACCCATCGACTTGGCAATATTGCCAATCTCGTTGGCGAAGCTAACCTTGGTCGCGTGCCAGATGTTGCAGGTGTATTTGATCATCTCGGCAACCTCAATGGGCTTGCGGATGATGGGGGCATCAAGGTCTTCGTAAATCCGCGCCAGGAACTTTCCGGATCGCTCATCAAGCTCTCCGATCACCGTCATCGGAGGATGGTCATAGTCCTTGATGGCCGTGCTCTCACGTAGAAACTCCGGGTTGACACAAACACCAAAATCAACGCCGGCGCGCTTTCCGGACGCTTTCTCCAGCGCCGGAATCACCACATCACGAACCGTTCCGGGCAGAACCGTGCTGCGCACCGCCACCAGATGCCAATCACCCTTGTCCCGCAGGGCATTGCCGATATCACCGCAGACTTTTTCCACGAACTGCAAATCAAGATCGCCGTTCGGTTTGCTGGGCGTGCCGACACAGATCATCGACAACTCACTCTCCTGAACCGCGACGTGGCCATCGGTAACGCCATTGATAAACCCATTTTCACGACCGGCCCGGAGCAACTCCTCCAGCCCCGGTTCCACAATCGGCGACCTGCCACTGTTAATCAGATCAATCTTGATGGACGAAACATCCACACCAACAACGTGATGGCCTCGCTGGGCAAGACTGGCGGTACACACCGCCCCGACGTAGCCCAAACCAAAAATACTGACACGCATATCCTTAACTCCCCTGACTGTCATCCAACGATTCCCTGCTAGCGAACCGTCCTGAATCCAATTGTTGGTTAACTGGCGACACTCAAAAGGCGACGCAACAAACGCTCGCTCCCGAAAGAAAAAGCTCTTTCGTGAACTTTTTGACGATGCCGATGTCCACTTACGAGCAACCAGACACAACGCCAAAAACGCTAGCCCAATGTCCCTTTCGAACGTCCAGTTTGAATTGGGGGAACACGGTGGCAGACGAACCATTGGGAAATGGCTCACTTCGTCCGCGGCGCTCCAACAGCCAGAAAACTATCGTAACTAAACGTTAAATGCCTGTTACGGAATGATAATTTCAAATATCCACAGCAAATACATGTCTCTAATTTTGGTGTGGCGCGTCCTGATACGGATGGGTTGTAGCCGATTGAGCGAAGAGAAAAAATTCAGGGATGGATACTCGATATGTATGCTGGAAAGGCACATATTGAAGGAAAGAATGCGCCTTGATATTTCGTAATCGCAAAAAAAGAAAGATAGATATTATCAAATCGAATCAGGCGCTAAATTTTGGATGGAACCCGGTTGGAATCCCTGTCGTTATACAAGGCTGTAAAAATGAAATGGCCGCCCTGCCATGGTGCATTTTCGGCAAATCGTGCCGGTTCTTTGCCCAGCCCACCGTTGTTTCCATGAGCTCGATAGCAATTTCCACGCTACATACCGCCGCGCCGCCTCTCACCCGAACCTGACGCTCCACCAGTTACACTGACTGCAATACTCTGATGCCTGCCTGTTGAAAATGGACCCCAAAAATACTTTACGTTTACGTAAACTTTATCTAACCTAAGTCTAAAAAAGGGACACTGCCATGGACATCAAGAAAACATACAGCATCAGTGAGCTCGCCAAAGAGTTCGACGTGACAACCCGAAGCGTGCGCTTCTACGAAGACCAGGGCCTTCTGCACCCCACCCGGCGGGGGCAGACCCGCATCTTCAGCTCGAAAGACCGGGTACGGTTAAAGCTGATCCTGCGCGGCAAGCGCATGGGCTTTTCCCTGTCGGAAACCAAGGAGCTGTTCGACCTGTGGGACGAAACCCTCAGCGGTAACGAGAAACAGCTCCTGCTGATGCTGGACACCTTAGCCAATAAACGGGCGCAGCTGGAACAGCAGAAAAACGACATCGCCCAGGCGGAAATGGAAATGGACACAGCAGAAGCACGGTGCCGAGAGGCCCTTGCCGAACTGCAAAAGAAAAAGCGTCAACAGAAAAGGGCCACAAAAGAAGAGCCCGAATCTATTGAACAGAAATAGTGGCGGACACCGGAGCGAGCGGATATCGGTTTCCGAAACCGTGCGGAGCCATGGATGGCGGAGCCCGAGCGTACAGGGACGTATTTACAGCGTGTTTCGGAAACCGATATCCGCTCGCGGAGCCCGCGACCAACTCCAGTCTCGAGAGTAAAAGGTAGCCAACAATGAAATCACAATACTCAGAGTTCAATTTCGGCCTCGGCGAAACGCTCGATATGCTCCGTGGGCAGATCAACGGATTTGCCGCCAGCGAAATCGCACCTCGCGCCGAAGACATTGACCGGGAAAACCTGTTCCCCAACGACCTTTGGAAAAAGTTCGGCGACATGGGCCTGCTGGGCATTACCGCCGACGAAGCCTACGGCGGCTCCGGCATGGGCTACCTGGCACACGTCATCGCCATGGAAGAAATCAGCCGCGCATCGGCCTCTGTTGGCCTGTCTTACGGTGCGCACTCCAACCTGTGTGTTAACCAGATCAACCGCAACGGCACCGACGAGCAGAAAGAAAAGTACCTGCCCAAGCTCATCAGCGGTGAACACATCGGCGCCCTGGCCATGTCCGAACCCAACGCCGGTTCCGACGTTATCTCCATGAAACTCAGCGCCAAAGACGCCGGCGACCACTACGTGCTCAACGGCAGCAAAATGTGGATCACCAACGGCCCCGACGCCAACGTGTACGTCATCTACGCCAAAACCGACCCGTCCGCCGGCCCCCGGGGCATCACCGCTTTCATCGTCGAACGCGACACCCCGGGATTCACCCAGGCCCAGAAGCTGGACAAACTCGGCATGCGCGGCTCCAACACCTGTGAGCTGGTGTTCGAAGACGCCAAGGTACCCAAGGAAAACGTCATGGGCGGCGAAGGCAACGGCGCCAAAGTCCTCATGAGCGGCCTCGACTACGAACGCCTCGTCCTCTCCGGCGGCCCGCTGGGCATTATGCAGGCAGCCATGGACACCGTGGTTCCCTACATCCGTGAACGCAAACAGTTCGGCCAGGCCATCGGTGAATTCGAACTGGTCCAGGGCAAAGTGGCTGACATGTACACCTGGATGAACACCGCCAAATCCTACGTCTACATGGTCGCCATGTCCGCCGACCGCGGCAACACCACCCGTAAAGACGCTGCCGGCGCGATCCTGTATTCCGCCGAAATGGCCACCAAACTGGCCCTCGACGCCATCCAGCTGCTGGGCGGTAACGGCTACATCAACGAATACCCGACAGGCCGCCTGTTGCGTGACGCCAAACTGTACGAAATCGGAGCCGGCACGTCCGAAATCCGCCGGATGCTGATCGGCCGCGAGCTGTACCTGAACAACTAAGGGTGGTAGCTGCGGAAATGTCGGCAGCCAGCACCCAGGCATATCAAGGCGCTGGTGGGTGGGGCTTCCGGAACCGTAAAAAACAGGGATGTTTTTTACGAGCCTACAGGGACGTATTCACGGCGTGTTTCGGAAGCCCCACCCACCAGCGCCGAGGCACGGACTAAAAAAACGGACTAACAAGCCATGACGATACTCCAAAGCAAAGTTAACCCAAGGTCCGAAGAATTCCAGGCCAACCAGGAATCCATGGCCAAAGCCGTGGCCGACCTGCGGGACAAAGTAGCCACCATTCAACAGGGCGGCGGCCCCACCTACCAGGAACGCCACCTGGCAAGAGGCAAACTGCTCCCAAGGGAACGCATCAACCGCCTCCTGGACGACGGCTCCCCCTTCCTTGAAGTGGGCCAGTTCGCCGCCTACAACGTCTACGACGAAGAAGTCCCCGCTGCGGGCGTTGTTGCCGGCGTAGGCCGCGTCTCCGGCACCGAATGCATGATCATCGCCAACGACGCCACCGTCAAAGGCGGCAGCTACTACCCGCTCACGGTCAAAAAACACCTCCGCGCCCAGGAAATCGCCCTGCAGAACCGCCTGCCCTGCATCTACCTGGTGGATTCCGGCGGCGCCAACCTGCCAAGACAGGACGACGTCTTCCCGGACCGCGACCACTTCGGCCGCATCTTCTACAACCAGGCCAGAATGTCCGCCGACGACATCCCCCAGATCGCCGTCGTCATGGGCCTGTGCACCGCCGGTGGCGCCTACGTACCCGCCATGGCCGACGAATCCATCATCGTGCGCAACCAGGGCACCATCTTCCTGGCCGGCCCGCCGCTGGTAAAAGCCGCCACCGGTGAAGTCGTCAGCGCCGAGGATCTTGGCGGGGCCGACGTACACTGCAAAATCTCCGGCGTGGCCGACCATTACGCCGAAAACGACGCCCACGCCCTGGAAATTGCCCGGCGCTGCATCTCCAATCTCAACCGCCGCAAACCGGCGGACGTGGAGATTCGCAAGCCCAAGGCACCGCTGTACAACGCCGAAGAAATCTACGGCATCGTCGGCACCGACTTGCGCAAACAGTTCGACGTGCGCGACGTCATCGCCCGCATCGTCGACGGCTCCGAATTTGACGAATTCAAACGCTACTACGGCCAGACCCTCGTCACCGGCTTCGCCCATATCCACGGCTACCCCGTGGGCATCATCGCCAACAATGGCATCCTGTTCAGCGAGTCCGCCCAGAAGGGCGCGCACTTTATTGAGCTGTGCTGCCAGCGCAATATCCCGCTGCTGTTCCTGCAGAACATCACCGGCTTCATGGTGGGCCAGAAACACGAATCCGAAGGCATCGCCAAGCACGGCGCCAAAATGGTGATGGCCGTGGCCTGCGCCGAAGTGCCCAAGATTACCGTGCTGATTGGCGGCAGTTTTGGAGCAGGCAACTACGGCATGTGTGGCCGCGCCTACAGCCCCGACTTCCTGTGGATGTGGCCCAACGCCCGCATCTCCGTAATGGGCGGCGAGCAGGCCGCCGGTGTGCTCGCCACCGTCAAACGTGAAGGTATGGAACGCAAGGGCCAGGAGTGGAGCGCCGAGGAAGAGGCACAATTCAAGAAGCCCATCGTCGACTCCTACGAACACCAGGGCCACCCCTACTACGCCAGCGCCCGCCTGTGGGACGACGGCGTAATCGACCCGGCCCAGACCCGGGAAGTGGTTGCCCTGAGCCTGTCCGCCACCCTTAATCGCCCGGCCAAGCCAACACGCTTCGGCGTGTTCCGCATGTGACGGAGGACAACGCCATGACCGAACAGGAATCAGCGGTACTGCTCAACCAACGCGCCAAAGGCGTCACCGAAGTGGTGCTGAACCGCCCGGACAAACGCAACGCCTTCGACGACGTGATCATCCAGCAGCTGATCACCGCGCTGGAAACCGTGAACGCCGACGACAACACCCACATCGTCATCCTGCGTTCGGAGGGCAAACACTTCTCCGCCGGGGCGGACCTGGGCTGGATGCTCCGCATGGCGGACAACACCCGCCAGGAAAACCTGGACGACTCGCGGGAACTGGCGCGGCTGATGGACACCCTGAACCACCTCGGCAAACCGGTGATCGGCCTGGTACAGGGTGCCGCTTTCGGCGGCGCCGTCGGCCTGGCCGCCTGCTGCGACATCGTACTGGCCACCGAAAAAGCCAGCTTCTGCCTGAGTGAAGTGAAGCTCGGCCTGATACCGGCGGTGATCAGCCCCTACGTGGTGCGCGCCATCGGCGAACGCCAGGCCCGGCGCTACTTCATCTCCGCCGAGGTATTCACCGCCCAACAAGCCGAACACTTCGGCCTGGTGCACGAAGTGTGTGAAGACGTAGCTGCCATGGACCGCCGCTGCGACGAACTGCTGCTGCAGCTTGCCCTCAACGGCCCCGAGGCCATGCAAGCCGCCAAGAACCTGGTGTTCGCCGTCAGTCACAAAGTCATCGGCAAAGACGTTATCGACGACACCGCACAACGCATCGCGGACATCCGGGTGGGTGCCGAAGGGCAGGAAGGCCTCAGTGCCTTCCTGAACAAGCGCAAGGCCAACTGGGTTCCAGAGGAATAACAACCATGTTCAGCAAGATACTCATAGCCAACCGTGGCGAAATCGCCTGCCGGATTATCCAGACCGCCCATCGCATGGGCATTCGCGTGGTCGCCGTTTACTCCGATGCCGACGCCGACGCACGCCATGTCGCCCTGGCCGACGAAGCCTTCAACATCGGCCCGGCACCCAGCTCCGAGAGCTACCTGAAAGCCGACAAGATCATTGAAGTGGCCAAAGAAAGCGGTGCCCAGGCTGTTCATCCGGGCTACGGCTTTCTCTCCGAGAACACCCAGTTCGCCGAAGCCTGCGAAGCCAACAACATCGTGTTCATCGGCCCGCCCTCTTCCGCTATTGCAGCCATGGGCTCCAAATCCGCCGCCAAGGCCATTATGGAAAAAGCCGGCGTGCCCCTGGTGCCGGGTTACCACGGTGACGACCAGTCCCCGGACACCCTGCGCAAAGAAGCCGAGAAGTGCGGCTTCCCGCTGTTGCTCAAAGCCGTCGCCGGCGGTGGTGGTAAGGGCATGCGGGTTGTTGGACGCATGGAAGACTTCGACGATGCCCTGGCTGCCGCCAAACGGGAATCGAAGAACGCCTTCGGCAATCCGGACATGCTCATCGAACGCTACCTGACCCAGCCACGCCACGTGGAAATCCAGGTGTTCTGCGACAAGAGCGGTAAAGGCGTCTACCTGGCCGAGCGGGACTGCTCGGTGCAGCGCCGCCACCAGAAAGTGCTGGAAGAAGCCCCGGCCCCGGGCCTGAGCGAAGACACCCGCAAAGCCATGGGCGAAGCCGCCGTCAAAGCCGCCCAGGCCATCGACTACGTGGGCGCCGGGACCGTGGAATTCCTCTACGACGTGGACGGCCCCTTCTTCTTCATGGAAATGAACACCCGCCTGCAGGTAGAGCACCCGGTTACCGAAATGGTCACCGGCCAGGACCTGGTGGAATGGCAATTGAAAGTGGCCTGGGGCGACCCGCTGCCGCTGGAACAGAGCCAGGTAAAAACCCGGGGCCACGCCCTGGAAGCGCGCATCTACGCCGAAGACCCGGACCAGGACTTCCTGCCCGCCACCGGCAACCTGCGCTACCTGAGTACTCCTGATGAAAGCGCGCATGTGCGGGTGGATACAGGCGTCACCGAAGGCGACGACATCAGCATCCACTACGACCCGATGATCGCCAAACTCATCGTGTGGGACGAAACCCGGGACCAGGCCATCAATCGCATGGTCCAGGCCCTGGAGCACTACCGCATCGCCGGCGTGAAAACCAACATCCGCTTCCTCCACGCCCTGGCCGACGCCCAGCCGTTCCGGGAAGCCGACCTGACCACCGGCTTTATCGACGACCACCGGGAGCTGCTGTTCCCGAAATCGAAACTCGACACCCACAAAGCCCTGGTACTGGCCGCCGGTTTTGTACTGGAACAGCGCAAATCCCGGGAAGTCATCAGCACCGACCCCTGGTCGCCGTTCGGCCGCCAGAACAGCTGGCGCATGAACTCCGAATACGCCCAGCCCCTGCAACTGCAGGTGGGTGACGACATCCACGAACTCAAAGTGCTGGAACGGGACGACCGCTACCAGGTATTCGTCGGCGGCAGCGTGTACAACCTCACCGCCCGCCTGGACGACGACTACCTGCAGGCCGTCATCAACGGCCACCGCATCAGCATCCACGGCAACCTGCACAACGACCAGCTGGTGCTCTTCTACGAAGGCGACACCTTCCAGTGCATCCTGTACCGGGAAACCTACGGCTTCGAAGAAATGGCCGGCGAAGGCAGCCTGGCCGCCCCCATGAACGGCGCCATCGTCGCCGTGCAGGCCAAAGTGGGCGACAAAGTCACCGCCGGCCAGAGCCTGGTGATCATGGAAGCCATGAAAATGGAACACGCCATCAAGGCCCCCGCCGACGGCGTGGTCACCGACATCTTCTTTGCCGAAGGTGACCAGGTGTCCGAAGGCGCCGAACTGATCGCCATCGAAGTCACCGCAAACGCGGAAGAGGAGGCAAGCTAATGGCCTTTCCCGACAAAGTCAGACTGGTTGAAATGAGCCCCCGGGACGGCCTGCAGAACGAGCCCGGCCCGATCATCGCCACCCACATCAAAACCGAACTGATCGAGCGCCTGGCCGACTGCGGGTTAAACCACATCGAAGCCGCCAGCTTCGTGTCGCCGAAATGGGTGCCACAAATGGGCGACGCCGCCGACGTCATGGCCGGCATCAAACGCAAACAAGGCGTGCGCTACTCCGTACTCACCCCCAACCTCAAGGGCTTCGAAAACGCCCTCGCGGCCGGGGTAGACGAAGTGGCCGTCTTCGGCGCTGCGTCCGAGTCCTTCAGCCAGAAAAACATCAACTGCTCCATCGCCGAAAGCCTCGAACGCTTCATACCCGTGATGGAAGCCGCCAAACAGCACCACATACCCGTACGCGGCTACGTCTCCACCGTACTGGGCTGCCCCTACGAAGGCGACATCGCCCCCGAACAGGTCGCCAAAGTCGCAAAAGCCCTGGCCGAACTCGGCTGCTACGAAATCTCCCTCGGCGACACCATCGGCACAGGCACCCCGCTAAAAGCCAAACGCATGCTGGAAGCCGTCGCCGCCGAAGTACCCATTGAAAAGCTGGCCGCCCACTTCCACGACACCTACGGCCAGGCACTGGCCAATCTTTACGCGGTATTGGAAGAAGGCGTAAGCGTCATCGATGCCTCAGTAGCAGGCCTCGGCGGCTGCCCCTACGCCAAAGGCGCCTCCGGCAACGTTGCTACCGAAGACGTGCTATACCTTCTGAACGGATTGGGAATAGAAACCGGCGTCGATCTAAACAAACTCGTCACAACCGGCGAATGGATCAGCGAACAGTTAAAACGCCACAACGGCTCCAAAGTAGGCCAAGCATTAGGCGGTAACTGCAAATGATCGAGTGGGGAGCGGGCCTGGTTGTCCGGGACCGTAAAAAACAAGGATGTTTTTTACGAGCCTACACGGACGTATTAACGGCGTGTCCCGGACAACCAGGCCCGCTCCCCACCGCACCAAACCCGCAGTCTAGGAGCATAAAATGAACAAGAAGAGCGTAGTCGCCCTGGACCTCCCGATCCCAGAGATCAGGGACATGCCAGAAGACACCCAAAAGTACTTCCAGATCTGCCAGGAAAAACTAGGCATGATCCCCAACGTACTCACCGCCTACAGCCAGAACCTCAAACAGTTGGAAGGCTTCACCCGCCTCTACAACGAACTCATGCTGGGCGAAGGCGAACTGACCAAACTCGAGCGAGAAATGGTCGCCGTCGTGGTGTCTTCCGAGAACAAATGCTTCTACTGCCTGGTCGCCCACGGCGCCGCCGTCAGAGTACTGAGCGGTGACCCCCAACTGGGCGAACACATGGTGATGAACTACCGCAGCGCCAAACTCGACAAACGCCAGCGGGCCATGCTCGATTTTGCATCGCACCTCACCCGCTCACCGGCCACCGTCACCGAAGAACACATCCAGGCCCTGCGGGATGTCGGCCTGAGTGACAGCGGCATCTGGGACCTGAGCAACCTGATCGGCTTCTACAACATGTCCAATCGCGTGGCCATCGCCAGCGATATGCAACCAAATACTGACTATCACAGCCAGAGTCGCTAGCAGATTCCACACTGCTTGCCCTCGACCACAACAACAATGGAGGCAGACAATGAACCAGACTCTACCTAGCTACACAAGCGGTACCTCCGAAGTGCCCCTGCTGGGCATGACCATCGGCGAAATGCTCGACCGCACCGCCGCGAAATACCCAGATACCGAAGCCCTGGTCGCCCTGCACCAGGACATCCGCTGGACCTACAAAGAATTCCAGCAAAAAGTCAACAAAGCCGCCCGCGCCTTCCTGGCCATCGGCGTTGAACGTGGCGACCGGGTGGGCATCTGGTCCCCCAACCGCTACGAGTGGACCGTCACCCAGTTTGCCACCGCCAAGGTCGGCGCCATCCTGGTAAACATCAACCCGGCCTACGGCACCCACGAACTGGAATACGCGCTTAACCTGTCCGGCGTGCGCTTCCTGGTATCGGCAGACAGCTTCAAAACCTCCGACTACCGCAAGATGATCTACGAACTGGCCCCGGAACTGCAGGCCAGCCAGCCCGGCAAACTCAAGTCCCGGCGCCTGCCAGAGCTTGAAGGCGTGATCAACCTGGACCAGCGCAGCCACGAAGGCATGTGGACCTGGAACGAATTCGTCAAGCTCGCCAGCGACGCCACCCAGCAACAACTGGACGAACGCCAGGGCGTGCTGCAGTTCGATGACCCCATCAACATCCAGTTCACCTCCGGCACCACCGGCAACCCCAAAGGCGCCACCCTCACCCACCACAACATCCTCAACAACGGATACTTCGTGGGCGAGAGCCAGCGCCTGACCGAGAAAGACCGCCTGGTCATCCCCGTACCCCTGTATCACTGCTTCGGCATGGTCATGGGCAACCTGGGCTGCATCACCCACGGCTCCACCATGATCTACCCCTCCGAGGGCTTCGAACCGAAAGCCGTGCTGCAAGCGGTACACCAGGAAAAGGCCACCGCCCTCTATGGCGTACCCACCATGTTCATCGCGGAACTGGGCGACCCGGAGTTTGAGAGCTATGACCTCTCGCACCTGCGCACCGGCATCATGGCTGGCTCCATCTGCCCGGCGGAGATCATGAAGAAAGTAAACAGCAAGATGAACATGAAAGAAGTTCAGATTGCCTACGGCATGACCGAAACCAGCCCCGTGTCCACCCAGACCAGCTCCCTCGACCCGTTCGAGAAGCAGGTAACCACCGTGGGCCGCACCCAGCCGCACCTGGAAACCAAAATCGTCGACCCCGCCAACGGCAACATCCTGCCCCGGGGCGAAACCGGCGAACTCTGCACACGCGGCTACAGCGTAATGCTGAGATACTGGAACAACGACGAAAAAACCAGTGAGGCCATCGACGAAGCCGGCTGGATGCACACCGGCGACCTGGCCAACATGGACGACGAAGGCTACATCCAGATCGTCGGCCGCATCAAAGACATGGTCATCCGCGGCGGCGAGAACATCTACCCGAAAGAAATCGAGGAATTCCTCTACACCCACCCCTCCATCGAGGAAGTGCAGGTAACCGGCATCCCCGACGACAAGTACGGCGAAGAACTCATCGCCTGGGTAAAACTGGCCCCGGACGCGGACCCGGTCACCGGCGACGAACTGCGGGAATTCTGCAAAGGCAAAATCGCCCACTTCAAGATCCCCAGGAACTACAAGTTCGTGGATGAATTCCCGATGACGGTTACCGGGAAGATCCAGAAGTTCAAAATGCGGGAGATTTCTATTGAGGAGATGGGGTTGAAGAAGTAAGACCCCTCTTCCAGCCCGTTCCTATCTCAAACCCCAGCCATGTGCTGGGGTTTGTGCTTCGTGCACTCTGCGTATACGCTTCTAGAGAAACGGGAATCATACAACGCGCTCGGTTACTGCGCGGTGGGGTCACAGCAATACTGGACAGTCGCTTTTCAGCATATTGATTTTCGGTCGCTTTTTGATAATTCGTTTTCAAGCAAAGTTGCAATAATGAAGCGGTCGAATTTTTGCCGGGACTCCGATCACCATCAAATTTCTGTTGAAAGGGTAGGTTCGCGTGTTTCAACCAGTCTCTCTTGCCGAATTAGAAGTGCCGATTGTTGCTTGGGATGCGTATGAATGGGTTCAAAATCTGCTCGAACGCTACCACTACGATGATGAATCGAGACGGATACTTCAACTCGGCAAAGGTACTGTTTCTAAAATTCTTGAAGAAGTTCTGCCTTTGGCTGTGTATGCCAAGGAGAGGATAGATTTTGAGAACGTATATCTCCATTATTTCGCGAGCAGTTCTCAGTCTTTCGACGCTGAGTTCCGAACCGGAAAGGGCGAATTGGTAGAGCGAACAGAGGTGACCATTGCTATAAACGGTTTTGAAGAGCAAATTCGCCGAGAAACTATTGAGCAACATGGCTGGAGCCCGGGGTTTGGGCTAAATGAATACATTGGTAGTGTTCGAAACCGAGAGATCCCTGAGCCCGAGCACAGACTTCACGGGCAGGAAGAAGCTGTGGAGAACCTCAAAAACCTAGTTGCATCCGCATATTCGAAGAAACTTGAAAATATCGATAAGTATCCGGGTACGTCCTTGCTAATTGGAGTTGATTGTTTTGTACTGAATTCCACATCGGAATTCCAAAAAGTAATCTCGCCAGTGGTTGGCCTCAAAACCCCATTTGAAGCGGTGAATATTGTGGATACGAATGGACGCTTCTACCATTGTCACAAGTAGCCGTTAACAAAACCAAGCTCAGCGGCGTCTACTACATTGTGACCTCGCCTCTACTCCTTGGATGCACATGTTGGTGGAGCCATACGGGCGGTTCAAATAGTCTCAAAGAATATTTGCCGTAAGATTTAACGGAGGTAAGTTAAAAATGACCAAGCCGGTAATATTTGACTACGCGTTTAAGCAAAGACCTGGAGGGTTCGACAGAGTCGTATATAACTACGATGATGACATAAATAAGGTCGATGGAATAAGTCTTGTTAAGCAAAGCCGAGCGGCTTCACTGTACTTGACCAAGACAAACACTGAAAGGGAGTCGGATGACAACCCAACTCATACTGCCTTGGGAATGATAACCAAGACTGATGTTGTCCGAGAATCGGATGACGCATCCTATGAGGAAATGCTTGGAGCCCTGACCAAAACAAAAGTAGAAAGAGAATCAGACGACGATCATTTTGAAACGTCGATAAGTCTTGGCATCCAAACAACCGCTACTCTAAAATATAATAATGCTAACACAATCCCTCTTGTGATGCTCCTTACCAAGACTGAAAGTAATCGAGAATCAGATGATTAAAAATAATGTCTTAGTAATCACTAACAAAGAGGACGTAACAGTTGACTTTGTCATTGAAGCCCTCAAGGTAAATAAAATAAATTACTACAGGTTTAATACTGAAGATATTGGATCAAATATTAGCATATCTTTTGATTCGGCCGGGTATGCTCTATTCGACCACAAAAAATCGAAAATTATCAAAATAAATGAATTTGGATCAATTTACTTCAGACGACCTAAACTCCCACCTCCAATGCCCGGCTTAACTATAGGCGAGCAGCAATTTTATTTAAACGAAATATCAACCTACCTAGAGGGAATTTATCGAAACTTATCGTCAAATTTTTGGTTAAATTCGGTTTTTGACATTCGAATGATTGAGAATAAACCATATCAAATTGAACTAGCAAGGAGTATTGGCTTTTCAGTCCCTAGTTTCTGCGTATCCAACAACGTCAACATATGCAACGATTTTTTCAGAAAACATGATTTCTGTATATTTAAACCCCTGAAGGTAGGCTTGATAGAAGAGCCTGAAGGCGTAGGTAAAGTTCTATACACGACAAAAGTCGACTCCAACTTCATTGAAAAAATAAAAACAAATGGAGCAATGCCTATTTATCTTCAACAGCAGGTTATAAAGAAATGTGACATTAGAGTCACGTTGGTTGGAAACAAAATATTTGGGGCGAAAATATTGTCTCAAAACTCAGACATAAGCCGAGTCGATTGGAGAAGATCAGATTCAATGCTTGCACATGAAAAGGTCGATATACCTTCGAAATTGAAGGATAAGTGCCTAAGACTTTGCAAGCTCTTCAACCTCAATTTTGCCGCAATAGACTTCGTGCTAGATAATTCAGACCGTTTCTGGTTTCTGGAAATCAATCCAAATGGACAGTGGGCATGGATTGAAAGTTTACTCGGCTACCCAATAAGTAATGAAATTGCAGAGTTGCTAGCATCGGGAGGGAAGGATGATCGGACAAATCATTGAATCTATATGGCCTCGTTTGGAAGGCTCCCCTGTTGCATACGATGATTTTCTTGATAATGATACCGAAATCCCAGAAGAAAATCTTGAAAAATCGATCGAGTTTGCGATTTTAATGTATGAAAAGCAAAAAGAGCGTGTTTCGACCATTGAATCGAAATCTAGTATTTACCTAGGTTTTTTCGGAACTGTAATAGCAATTCTATTTTTCGCACTGAAAGACTTATTTTTTAAGGTAGAGAGTGGTATCGCTTATGACGTTGCGATAATGTTTGGCGGGATCTTAATAATATATATATTACAAGTTATGCACTATGCGATTAAGGCGTTGGAGCGGAGAGGATACCATAGCATCGATGAATCCGAATTTTTACATGGCGACAAGCGTAGAATCGCCGTTGACTTGATCAATAACGTGAAGAAAAACTATGACGTGATAAATGCAAAAGTAGATTGCATGACGATGGCACATGAGTTTACCAAGCGCATATTATGGATGATACTAATCGCAGCAGTAGCACTTGTCATTTTACCACTCACAAAATATAGCTCTGTCACTTTAGTCACTGATATTAAAGCATTATCGCTAGAGTTTGATCTGAGACTTTCTGATTATATTCTCACATTAGTTGTTGCATGGCTAACAGTAAGTCATTACCAGATTTTAAAGATAAAGAATAAAATCAAGAAATGATATCATCGGAATTCGAATCATTCCGAATACCAAGCTTGGTACATATAACAATCAACTGCGCGACGTATGGACCCCTCTGCGATGTCAGCCCGTTACTTGGTTCGCGAAGTGGTCTGAGTACGGCGGAAGATTCAATGTCGGATGTCACGAACAAGCTTGCCGAGTTGGTCACTGTCTAGCGCTGAGGCATAAACATGCTAATTTCGCTATACCCCACCAGCCCTTGTTCTAACCAAAATGGGCAGCACGACAGCCAACACTCCGTGCCTTTTGTGTTACTCCTCACTATCGCTCAAAACTTAACACAGAAGGCGCTCCGTGCTGGCTGTGTCTGCGCTGGACGTTAGGCGTCGATCAGAGTAAGTAATCGAATCATGGCAATATAGACTGACGATGAGCTGCGAGGCATTGTTGCAAGGAATGAATCGACCGATCATGCCGTAGCTTGTTCCAACGCAGCTTCAATTTTCGAAATCCAGCTGCAGTCAATTCCTCTACTTTCCCGCGCTTCTCTTATCATCCTTAGATTATTCGCCGTAGTCTCTGGCTCCCATTTTTCTCTCATTGATGCTATAGCCATCCCCAGAGCATTTTGAGCTCTTACCTCATCTTGAGCCAAAACGTGTATTTCTAGCTCTGTCGCATGATCCCAGTAGTCAGGAGCCTTACTAGCCAAGCGTCTCTTTACCGAATAAGCAACCACTGGAATAAGTTCCTCTTTTCTTGTGTCAGGAGGATCTGAACATTCCATCAGTGTTACAGCGTTGATGCCAGGGTACGCATCTCTCCAATCCGACTCAAAGCCCTGGAGGTATGCATCAATAGACTTGCGTAAAAAGGCTGCCGCTACTGAACTCTGATCCGCCTTCGTCTTAGACCACTGATCCTTATATACTCGCCCTAAAATACCATTGGTCTCACTGCTAGGCCCATGAATTTCGATAATCTCGGTTAGCACCGACTCCGCCTCTCTGTGGCGCCCTAACCTATTCAGTGCGACCCCTAACTGCTCTTGAACAAGGATTGTTTGCTTTAGCGGCACGGCCATTTGATTGACTAAATCAATCATAGCTTGCCAGTCTTTTACTGCCCTATAAGATAGAAATATATCAATAACAATCGCTGGATCAGCATCGACTATATCAATCTGATTTTTAACGACATCAACTGCTTCACTACCTTGTTCTCGAGCACGTCTCAAACGTTCCTTCATGGACTTTGAATACTCAACCATACCTCGGAAAGCGTCTGTCTTCAGCCTTTGGAGGTCAGGGCGCGGCACATCTGTCAGCAGTTGGTACAGTGGACTATCGTCCGCAGGATCTCGGCAAGCCTTAAGTCTTTCTGCTAGTAATTGGCTGACATCATTAGCATTTTTCGGAAACCCATAGTCATCGACATCGTAAAGTATGGCTCTTAATGGAGATACATCAAATGGAAGTCGCATACCGCTTCCGGCGATCGGCACGGTGCTATAGGGTCTCACACCGTGCCTTATTCCTAGCTCGTAAAAAACATTAGCATTGGCTGTTGTGAGGTCTGCAACCGCATAATCACACATCATTAGGCGTTCAAACATAGGCTTATGTATAATTCCGCCAATGATTTCCTCATCAGCTCTTATAGGCTCCAGATTTGCAGCCTCGATTGCGGGAGCAATTATCTCTTTGTAAACCGAATCAAATTCGACAACACGCCCATTTTCATCGGATTTCCTTCCGAACGGCATCAACACAAAGCAATAGGGCCTCATTGTTTCTTTCCTCTACTTATGTGTTAGAAGCCCTTGAAACTTTTTTGCTCCAGAGCTATAGACGAATAATATTGGTCTTTGAGAAAGAGACGCACTTTTGCCAACGTTCCTTTGAACTCCTATCACTCCAATTCGTCAGCCAGTTTGGCCCACGCCACAGTCTTGATATTTCCTGTAAGCCAATCAGGGCTCTTTCCACCAAGATGTTCTCCTGAATGAACTGCAATGACCCGCTTTCCGAGTTCAAGGCTTTTCTGGACTTCCCAAGCGACCCACTGACTCTGTGCAGTGTTTTCGGAGATGTAAACGACCGTTGTGGAAGAGCGTGCAATTCGCTCCGCTATCTTGCGTCTAATATAGTCTGCTTGTTCACTATCATATGGCTTGCGTACTGAATGATCGCTGAACTCAATATCGCTATTCTCGTTCTTGGCGTGAGCTCGAAGCAAGTTTACGTCGTCGATGTCTTCGGCTGCAAAACTGATGAATACGTTCCTTTTGCCACCCTGGAGCGCGGCTTTTGCCTTCTCCTCCAGCGACCGAATGTCCCCAAGTCTATTCCATCCTCCACCGCTACTGCTGCCACCCATTTTATTTAGGCCTCCTCAAACTTAAACTCTTTACAAGCAATACACCGACCGCAGGCTTGTTCCCCCCCCATGTGACATGAGTAGGTATTCCGTATTCCTTTTTGTTGAGCAAGCATGACGACGTCTTGTTTGTGGAAAGCCGATAAAGGAGCAAGTACCTTGATGCGTCTTCCCATGCAAAGCATGATCATCTGTTCAGCTTCGCCGAGGAAGGCCGCCGTTTGGTCAGGAAACAAGCTAGTGTCTTCGTGAAGAAGTCCAATCGACACAGCATCTGCTCCAACTTGGTATGCATGAGCCGCAGCTATCAAAAGAAATAGCATGTTACGCCCGGGCGTGAATGCATCGTCGACCACGTTGAGATTAACGTCAGTAAGTCCCGAACGGATTAGCGCACCAAAGCCAGAAAGACCCGCAACCATCGGCTCAGGCAAATTCAATGCAGCCATGGCGCTACGACAGGCCGCGAGCTCTTGGTTACAGGACCGCTGCCCATAGTCGACAAACAGGGGATGCTGGTGTAAACCCTCTTCTTGGGCAAGCTTGGCGGCAAGGGTCGAATCGAGCCCACCCGAAACAAGTGTGACGATGCTCATATCTTTACGGGCTCCATTGTTCGGCTAGCTACACGCATAACAATCCATATTGCCCAGTCCAGTAGCCCCACGGGGCAATCTAAGGTGTCAGAGTGCTCACGCAGCGCAGCTTCAGACCGGTTGTACTGAGCGATAGTGGCTATAGAAAGCTTGGTTCCATTATAGATGCCAAGTTCTTTCATGTAATTCAGCACGTGCCGATCCAGTATAGCGAGATCGTAACTCACGCCCGCATTGCGCAAGAACATACTTGCCTGTTTAGGACCCAGCCCCGGGGCATTTGCAACGAACCAAGCCCTGGCGTCTGTGGCGTCACGAAAACTCCCGACAAGAGCACGGAGCGAGCATGCCTCCGTAGTCACTGCCACGCGGGTGGAAGCGAGATGCCGAGCGCGTGCAGCGGGAAAACGGTATGAACGGAGTCGACCCGCTACTGATAAAGGGGTACTCAGAACTTCGACGAGACGAGGTGTTAAAAACTCTGGATCGTGACAATCGCCCAAGAGAAGACCTTCTTCATCAATCGCGTCGGCCGCAGCAGCTGCTAGAGGGTACGGCACTTGGCTGCTCAAGACGCAAGACGACAACTCCCACCACAAACGCCGCTCGTCCGGCGGCTCGCAGGGTTGCGAGACGCGAGCCAAAACATCTGGGCAAATAGCTGCAACAGCACTCATTAACCGCCCGGAATCGTAAGAAATCACTTGAAGAGCCTCGGAATCTGTTTTTTAAGATAACTCACCATCTCCCAGTCAGTCAGTCCTACCACAAACGCCTCCATGTTATCGTCCATTACAGCTTCTCTAAGACTTTGCGCAAAATTGGTAAAGTAATCGAGATTGTGAAACGCAACCTTGCCACCATAATCAATATCCGGATCTTTCAGCGCCTGAGTTGCTGTAGCTGAATCGCTTACCTCAGTCTGATATTTGAAGAAGTCAAAGTGCTGAAAGTGATGAAGTCGATTCTTATCACGATCAACTACCATACGGCACCACTCGAGGCCATCAAAAGTATCTGCACCCGCTGCCGTCAATATTGCAACACTCCAAGGGTTTCCGGTACCAAGAATGTGCAATGGCTGATAGAACGGTAGTTTATTTAGCTCTTTCCTGATCGATTGGACCATTAGTGCGCGAGCAATAAGACCAGGACCAAGCTCTCGTTCTGGAATGGCTATTAGCTTTGGCTCAAGCCGGTCTGCAACTTCCCGAACGATTTTTGGAATGTGGTCAAGCTTATACCCGCCTGATTTTAGACTTGGAGCATGAATGATCGGGAGTACAGAAGCATCGGTGAAAGATCTGTCACGCTCCACTGCCATAACAATCTCCTCAATGGCACGATCTGGATCGTGTTTCGGACCCATTACGTCGAAGCAAAATGCCCAGTCATGCGGGGTTTGACCAAGCGCCTCTTCCAAATCAGGCTTCTTCCATCTCCGTGTGCCCAAGCGGGATGCTTCGTAATTGCCGGAGTCAATCAGAACGAATCCGCCGTTTTTTCGATATTCTGTTAGCTCCTCGATTAAGGCTTGCGGTTTGCGGCGAGTGACCAAGTCGTAAGCCGAGACTAGAATAGTAGGTGCCTCAAAGACTCGTAGCGCTTGTAGGGCCTCAACCGGCACTAGTTGCGTCTCATGTGACGAAACTGACAAAAAAAGTGTGGGTAGCTGCACCTTGCCGTCGGCAATCGCTGGGGGTCTCTGAGGCTTGGCTCTAGGCGGTACTGCAAGATCTAAACGCCGTTGCAGTTGCAAAAGTCCGGGGTGGTCGACCTCACCATTCCACCCACGCAGATCGGAGCAACTATAAGAACCGAAGGAATAGGGCGGATCGCTATCATCAATCCGGGCTGGCAAAATTTCAATGCCATGCTTTTCGCCTAGCCTTAGCTCATCCGTGACAGTACTCTTGCTTCGAGCAGAGACAGAGAAAAGCGCTACAATGCAGCTCGCCTTCGGAATCTCTGCTTCAATCACCTTATCAAAGCGCCCTATGATCTTGTCATCCCACCAAGCCTCCCAACGCTCCGATAGAACCTTGTAAAGCTGTTCCGCAACCGTTTGGTCTTCCCTTGCATACACGATATATATATCTGCCATGAGATACTGAGCACCGGCTGAGTTTATTTACTTTCTATGCCAGGACCGTTCACCGTAGCCCAAGCAGCAAAATAAAGTGCTGAGACAAAATCATCAGTGACCACAATGTCGGCTTCTATGCTCGATAGACACGCTGGATACGAACATTCTTCCCGCAAAACGACAACTGAGGCTCCCGAAGCTTTTGCAGCTTGAGCCAGTTCGGCCACACCCTCACGAAGCCCATCCGCTAAAATAAGCACCGAAGCAGCAGGTTCGCGAGATCGGGCACCCAACACTTGGCAAGTGACATCGACTCCGAGCTCTCGCAGTAGGAACCGTGCCTCTTCCATGGTATAGCGCTGCCCGATGGTGCCAACCGAACCTTCAAGCGCAACCACACCAAGATCAGAAGATTTCAGCGGCACCAGATCACGAAGTTCGTCATCTTCGAGTGGTAGCTGGCCAGAGCCACAGTATGCTGCGACCGAACGCGATGCCTCATTAGCAGCTTTCTTTGCCGGCAATCTTTTCTCTGCCCAGCAATGTGCAAAAATCGCACTGAACACATCGCCAGTACCAATTTTGAACACACGCGACGAACGGTAAGCAGGAATGTGTGCAGCCTCATAGCCACGCTCAAAGACCATTGCGCCTCGAACCCCTCTCTTCGCAACAACGACTGAAGCATCTTGGTTTTCCATGAGATACAAAGCCGCCAAATTTAGGTCTTCAATTCCAGTAGCTGACCTAAGCTCAAGTTCGTTGAGCACAATTGCCAGCTCTCTCGCTACAGATCCGTTCTTATGAAATGGAACCGGGGTTCGCCAAGTCTGCGGATCGTATACAGCGCGGTGCGCATCTACGACGGCATCTCCTTCAAGAAACCCGAAACGTAGAACTGCTTCTCCACTAACTTGAAGTGGTGGCTGAGGTGTAATCTCATTGGGGTCAGGCTGGATATTTGGTCGAGAAAGAGGGTGGAAATACGCAAAAGCAATATCAGTCGGACGCGGATTAAGACGTACATTGATTCCCAGCATCTCTAGTGACGCAGCACCTTCACTGACAACACTTTGTGAGTATGTGTGGAGAGTGCTGCTCTTCGAAAGAGCGGAAACTGCTGCCGCTGCACGGCCTCCGGAGCCAAATACTGCATCCCAAGGAGGAAGACAGCATAGCTCGCGGTAGAGCCCCCCGGCTATATGCATTCGTTTTCCCCGGCATGCAATATTGCGCTCACAGTCTCATCCCGAAATTGTTGCCTGGAGAACACCGTCTCCAATTCGCCACGCAAAAGTATTTTGAAAGCGTAGCCCTTTCAGACAGATATCGCCAGGCCAGAACGTACTTTCTCCAAAAAAGCTAATGCTGAGGTAAGCGGCGGGGTGCTGGTCATGCGAGTGTGGATAGGCAGCTGTGAGCGACTTAACTGGTTTCACTATTTTTAGAAACTCGTGCTCTCAGTATTCGATTAAATGAGCCTTATCCAGCTTCATAGGAGGTTCCCAAATATTAGCTCAATAACCCGGGTAACCCGTTCCGGGTGCGCCATCCCTTGACGATTTCAAGGATTCGCTCTGGCGTTGCGTCAGCCGGATTCTCTGGGTAATAGATCAAATCAGACCCTAACGGGTGCCCCGTAACCTGGATAAAATGCTCCAACAACTGATCCTGATACTCCTCCGATCCATTGGCCTCAACTATGTCGACCAATAGATCAAGAAACTCGGATTCCGTGTACTCACTGAACTGGTCTTTACGCTGCATGGTAATTGCTACCGAGATATCTTCGGCTGTGGTTCTCAGGCACCGGCGTAAGTCCAGACAGAACCCCTACCAACCGTCCAGTTTGATCCCGTGCTCTTTGAGATACTCGCCCTCTTCTTCCAAATATTCGTCCACCCATTGAGAGTAGTCCGACTTTTCGTTGTTAAACGGTCTGGCCTTATAGCGCCCAACCTCAATCGCATTTTCTCCACGGTTCATGATCCAGACAACCACTGTTCCACCTGGAGCAAGCCCCAGAACGAGCGTATCTCGGGGACGTTCCGCTATCTCACCATAACTTTCAAAGGGTGCGACTTCTTTCATCTTTTCCACGATCTCGTCGGCATTTTCCAGCTTGATCACGGCCTCATAGGATTGCTGCTCTGCAAAAGAAAACCAACGGATGAGAAATAACTCGGGGGTAGCCTTCCATTGCGCCCCGGAAAATGGGGGATGTTTCCAGCAACATGACACGATCCCGAAAGGGCGGCGCCATCCAATATCCTCGGACAAAGATTCGATAAAGAACTTATCAACCCATACGTCATAATGCTCCGGGGCCACCACGCCAATGCTTCGATATGTCGAGTTTGGCCCTGGCATCGACCCGTCCGATTCTGTTTGCTCAGAACAGCCTAAAAGAACCAATACACAAAAGCTGAACAAGAAGTGCTTAATACTCATGATATTTCCCATCAATCCACTATCCCTTGTTTGGGTGGATGGGCCAGCGGCCATCTTTGGCGAAGCTGAAGGGGTATAGCAGGCCCATTTCCAGGTAATGGTCGGAACGGTCCAGCCATTCACGGAAGAGCTCGAGCAAGTTACCGGACTCGCCCCTGATTATGCGAAGACCAACTCCCAACCCTGGAACCATGCGAGCTACCAACCTTCCAATGGGACGCCATGTTCTCGGATATACTCGCCGCTATCGCGCATATAGCGCTCAGTAATTTCACGGTAGTGCTCTGGGTGTGTTTCTACCTTTCTTGACTCATATCGCCCAACCTCAATCGCATTCTCCCCGCGGTTCATGATCCAGACCACTACCTTTCCGCCGGGCGCCAGCCCTAGCACCAGGTTATAACGGGGGCGTTCAACTATTTCGCCATAGCGTTCGAAAGACACTGGCTCTTTCATCTTCTCCACAATTTCGTCCGGATTTTCCAGTTTGATCACGGACTCATAGGATTGTTGCTCTGCGAACGAAAACCAGCGGATAACAAACAGCTCTGGAGTGGTTTGCCATTCTGCACTGGACAGCGGCGCACTTTTCCAGCAACAAGACACGATGCCAAAAGGGCGGCGCCACCCAATATCCTCGGACAGGGATTCGATGAAAAACTTGTCAACCCAGACATCGTAATGCTTCGGAGCCACAACACCGATACTCCTATAAGCCGTGTTTGGCCCATACCTCGGTCCCTCAACGTCTTTTTGCTCCGAGCACCCCAAAAGAACCAGAACACACAAGCTGAGCACGTAGAGCTTAGTCCTCATGATATTCTCCATCGACTCACTGTCCCTTGTTTGGGTGTATCGCACGACGACCATTTTTGGCTGGCCTGAAGGGGTATAGCAGCCCAATCTCCAGGTAATGGTCGGAATGGTGAATGTACCGTTGTTTTAGTAAGGCTTTGGACTCCGACGCTATCAGCAACTCTTTGCCATGCCAGACGTGCGCAGCGAGGTTTCTGGCTATGGGCATTAATTCCTGTGGGAGCACCAATTGAGGGTTGTCCGTTGGTATCGGCTCGAATGGTACGCCTACATCCACCGCCAACTTGTGCATCAGATATAAAGGAATGCGTGAATATTCCCCACGCACTTCACGATTTAGCCAGAGATGCAACGCTACGTCACCGCCTGTCAGGCTTGGCTGGGTAGGTTTCATCGGCAGACGCTCCTGTTCAATATCAAGGGTGGCCAGCGGGTTGTGTTTGCCTATCCAGCCCTCGCTTTTTATCAAAGCCCGCTCATGGAGCATTCGGGAGAACTCCATACTGGATTCCGGATCACGACGAGCCTTTCCTGTAATCACTACGGGCGGGCGAACTTCGATATGCTCCTGAAACCGGTCCGGGTAGCCACCGCCAATATCGGAATGCGCTCCCGGCAATACCCATTCACTGAAATTCTTGGGCAAGTTGCCGGACTCACCCCTTAGGCTGTTTAAGGAGAAATTGTGCCGGCGCTCATCCCGGGCCACGAACTGAACTGCTCTTTCAACCTGCTCCGGCTTTATATTGACATTGATACGACCGGTTCTCTCGTCGTGGGCGGAGAAATCCAGGTTACCCAAATCGGCAATACCCGCAACTGTATCGAACAGGCCGAGAAAGCGAACTGTGATTCTCTTCGGCCAGGGAACGCCTTCCCGTCTAAAGGCTTTGGCCAAAGCCCCTTCATAGCCGCCAGACAAAGACCCGGTCGTATCATGAACCTCCCGGCTCACAAAATGACGGGCGGTTGCTGCTCCACGGCTGAAGCCGAATACATCGAGGACTAATTCATCGATCGATTCCTTGACGGAGCCGGCAATTTCAAACACCAACTTTTCGCACCCACTGTCGATCTTTTTTAGTGCGCCCTGCTCGCCAAGCCCGAGCCCCATACTCTTATCATCATCGGGTTCACCGGACTTTGTGCCAACCCCCGACACGTAGGTGGATAACCGGTATATCTGTTCGCCACCTTCACCTTGGGATCCAGTCCTTTGATACAAATTTTCAAGTTTGGAGACATTGGTTTCGGCATTGAGATAACTGCCCTCCATAAACTGCGACAGCTCATTACCGCACTCTTCTTCCGACATGGCTCCAGCAGCATTGGCCGTCAGGCATTCATCCATTTGTCGTTGGTAGGTCTGGGTGTTGTTGCGGTTGTTGCCGGTGCCATCAAAAAAGATGCCTGCTTCCACCCGGACTTTGGGGCGGTCCTCTTCTTCGGATGACTCATCCGGTGATTCGTCAGGCAGCCCTTCGTCGATCAACGCGCCTTTCTGCGCTGCCCGGCGCACAAATTCCAGAGGGTCTTTGTCCAGCAGTTCTTTTGCCGTTGGTGTGAGTTGGCCCTTGTCATCCAGGGCACCGGCGACCGCAAAATCGACGACTGGCGCGGCGGTGGTGGCAACGCCAAGAATCACCCTTGGATTACCACTAACAATTGAACCGCCATGGTTGGTGGGGCTTCCGAGATACGCCACGGGCATGCCATCGGCAAATGCCATTGGGTATCCCTGGGTGATCATGGCACCACAGCCCGTGACATCGCCCACACGGGCAACGGGTTTGCCTTCAACAAGGATACTGGAGCCGTTTGGCAGGATGGGGGTAGAACCGTGCCCTTTGATCGGGCAAACATGCATGTCGCCTACGCAGGCGGTGATGAGCTTGCTCATGGTGAGAGTTCCTTTCTCTTACAGGTTGCCTCCTGGCTACCCGGTGTTTAACTATACCTAGCGATTCATGAATATAGCATGCTGGATACTTCATAACATTGCGGGTAATTCATGTCAGACATCGCCTACACCCCCACCATTGAGGAAGTGCAGTAACCGGCATCCCCGAAGACAAGTACGGCGAAGAACTCATCGCCTGGGTGAAGCTGGCACCGGATGCGGATCCGGTCACCGGCGACGAACTGCGGGAATTCTGCAAAGGCAAGATCGCCCACTTCAAGATCCCCAGGAACTACAAGTTTATGGATGAATTCTCGATGACATCACCGGGAAGATCCAGATGCGGGAGATTTCTATTGAGGAGATGGGGTTGAACTATGGCCCTACCTCAAACCCCAGCCATGTGCAGGGTTTGTGCTTTGTGTATTCTGCGTATACGCTTCTAGAAAAGCTAAAATCATACAGGGCGCTTCGTTATTACGCGGTGGATCAGGAATACTGGTTAGCGGCTACGCAGCATATTGATATTCAGCTCCTTTTTTATGATTCACTTACTGACAGAATTATATAATGAAGTAGTCAGATCTATATCAGGAGTCTAACCACCATCAGATTGGTTAGATCATTAGGAATACGATGACATGTACCGATGGATGAGAAATGCTGGTGGGGTTCTGATGATCTCTTTGGCCACTGTTTTTGCGGTTGTCGAAGGATGGGATATATCCACGACGCTGAATAATAAAACTAATAATCGCTTGCAAGAGCAATCTATCCAAATTAACGAAGATGCCTCTGATGAAAATAGGCTGGAAATTGCTCAAATAAAAGTGCAGCTGGAAAATATGTCACAGATCGATGATTTAAACGTGAGGTCTCCTGGCTGTAGATGTATCAAGAGAGAAAACGAGGGTAAGCAAGTTTGGTTAATGTGTCCAACCAAAGGCCCAGTCTGCGATAGCAGAAACCGTACTCGGTGTGAAAATGAAAATCCTGGCTTTGAGTGTTGATTTAATAAACGGCTGCTGGTGGAGCATAACCCAGGAGCGTCCACTGCACCGGTGTAGGTCTAGGCTACAGGGAGAGCGTCATGTCTTGGAATCCCGAGAAGTTCCAGAAGGATATCGGAGAATGGTTAGTAGCATTCAACTCTGGATTCTTATCTGATGCCGCCAAGTATCTTGGCGATCCAAACGGGGAACGAAATAAATCATTACAAGCACTTAGTAGCCTTGATGTAGTTAAAATTAAAAAAAGGTTGGATGGTATTATTTCACAAATTGAACTAGTATTAAGAAATCACTGCGAACAATGTATGATAGAAAGTAATTACCCCGAAAAAGATATTAACACTATACTGAATAACTATTTTTATACAGGATGTATTCACTCAAAAATAATTGGCGAATTTAACTCCACATTATCTCAGTTAAACAACCTTGCAATGCTGGCTCGATCTCATCTCGAAGCACTAAATAGAAACTCAGGTTTGGATGGGTTCCTGAAAGGATTATTTACTGGATATACAAACCCAATAGATGGCGCAGCACATGCTTTCGGAAAAGGCTCTATGCAAATGGAAGTCGATTCCAGCAATCAAGCGTTTAATAAAGCTGCCATACTTGTGGGCCAATCCATAGATTCTGTATCCGAATCTCTGAAGGTTATCGTGCTTGAAGTTTGGAACGCCTTTGGCGCTTACTTGGAAGAAAATGCTAATTATGGCTGACAACCCTAACATAGCAAAGCACTCGGACTTGGAAAAGCTGTCATTTTTTGTTCCAAGAAGGCGTCCAACTTTACCAAGCCGGTGTCAAAGCGTCAGAAAAAGGAGTTTGCTTCGTGAGAAACGTATTTTTTGCAGCAATTTCGATAGCTTTATTGGCAGGCTGTTCCGAAAAAACTGAAAAGGTGAACGCCTGTATTGAGCGCGGAGTTGAGTATTTCAAAGAAATTGGTTCGTATCCGACGTTATCCTCTGCTCCAAATAAGGGGCGTAACGCTGAGGAAGTCGCTCTTGAACGATGTAACCGCACAACCACGGCGTTCTAGAAATAATTTTGGAGACTGTATTTCTTGGGGGAATATCAGTTAAGCCTTATGTCGAAATCTGACCTACAGAGCAAGAGTTACCAATGGTGGCGGTGGCTATTCGTACCGATAGTGCCGCCAATTGTAGCTGTGGCGGCGGCATTTGTATTCCACTGGGTACAGTGGGTAAGCATGAAGTTTTTTGGTGGCTATTCTGAAGATGGTTGGGGAGTACTTTACATCGCCCCTTTGTTTACGGCCATCATGTTCGGTTGGTCTTATGCTTGGATTGCTTCACTAATAGCACCTTCTAGGAAATTTCCAGCAAGCTTGGTTATGTCGATCTTGCTCGGTGCATTGTGCACATTCGCATCTGTCGTTGCGATAACTGGAGAACAATTCCCTGCCTACCAGGCTATCAACGTTTCTATAATGACTTTAGCTGCGGTAGGCGGCCTGACAGGCGCTCTTTTGCAAATATGGAAGAATGGCGGAACACTCTAATAGTGGTGCATCCATCAGAGGAATTTAACAAGGTTAAGCCAGGCACAGCGACGGCTTATCCACTGCGGCTTCACCCCACTCCCAATGGCAAAGCCCCGCATACTGGAGGCGTTTAAGTGGTTGAACGATGATACAGATTGAAGGCGAGGCGACTATAAGCGACGGCCGCCAGGTGATTTCGGTAGGTGTTTCCTTTGACCTTGTGCAAGGCCGCTGCCTGATATCTGAGAACAATGCAGGGACTAGTGAAAGGCTCCTTGGCTTCTCTTTGGCCACGAAGGATGAGGTGTTTATAGAAAACGTTCACCTCGAGGTTGGAGATAGTGAGCTTTTTACCGAAGAATTAGGCCCATTTTTCCTGTCATCGAGTAATCAGGCTGAACCAACAGAGGATAGGGGTATCTCCGAATCGGGCCTAGCAAGCGTACTGGGAATTGATTCGCATGCTGTTGGTGTCGATGAAGTCGAGCTTAGGCCATTTAGTTCTAGGCTCGACTTTCAGGTTGTCAAACCCCGCATGGATGACGGTTCTGAAATCCTGCTCCATTGTGATCCACGAGTAAAATTTGATTGCTCTATAGAGCTCGATGGGGAGAAAGTTCGGGTACATACGTTCCGCTGCGGTACGGTGCTATCAAAATATGTGCGGTGTTTTAGCTCAAGCCTTGATCTATCGAGATATACGAACCAGCTTCGGACAGCCGTGTCTTTATTCCTAAGAAGAAGGGCCTTTCTTCATTTTGTTAGAACTCAGTCAACAGTTAGCTTAAACCTAACGCAGCCTGACCAGGCGATATCGTATGGCGTCTTGGTGGATAGCCCTCACCACTATGAAGAAATCCTTGGAAGATTAGCCGCCGCCTCTTTGCGACCGAGAAAACATTTTCTTATCGAAGCGTTTTCCAATCCGGGAACTATAGAGGTTAGGATTTTGAACGCATTCGTTCATCTCGAACTCGTAGATGGAGGTAAGACCCTATCGGCGAACCGGTTGGCTTCAGTTTTAAATATACAAAGGGAGAGCGCTGATGCGCTCGTTTATATGCGCAATGTCATGATTCACGATGGTCTCAGCGTCCGTGATGCACTTGTAGAAACACGACGCCGTTTCAAAACTAGGCGAGGTGGTAAGACAGAGGCGGAAGTAATTGAAAAAGCATTTCAATCGGAATCTCCACATGGAAATTTTTATGCTGCGCTAATGGATGCGTTTTCTGGGCAGTTGGTCAGAGAAATCGGATTTTCGAGCGACTGGGTCAAACGGAAAACAGCATTGTCGCTGTGAAACCGCTATAAATGGAAAACTCAATACCTGGGAAAATGTAAACAGATCTATTTTCCATCTCAAATGAAATGTGACAACAGAAAGGAGTCTCTCGGCCGTTGCGTACAACATTATCGGTGATATCTATGTGCCTGTTTTCTGCTTCGCCTGTGATCGCTTCTGTAGATAACTCGGAGCTCAAGGTATGTCTCGCTTACTCAGATAGGGGCGGCCAGCTTGATTGCTGTGCCGAGTTCGGAATTGCCAAGTCAGATTGTGGTGATGAGGCCCGAGGAGTACCTGGCGCTACCGAGTCACAACCTGATAGCGATTCATACTTTTATTGTAAATTCCACAACTTGGATGGCTCAGGGGAAGATATCGCCAGGTGGGGCAAAGGAACTGACTTCAATTTTGTGCCCAACAAAAATATATGGGAATGGCGTACTGAATACACGATTCAGTCGATTGATTCGACTGGAGGCTACTATCAGAGGTCGCTGAATCCAGTTTTCAAAGACCAGGTTGGTAAGTGTGGTCCGGAAATCGAAGTGGAATATAAAGGAAGAATGAAAGAAATCATCGAGAAGTATCGCAAGTGACGCACAACAAGTTGGCGGAGGGAGCCTCCACAAAGGACAGACGCATGGTCATAGCTGAAACACCAAGGTTATTACTACGCGAGTTTTCATCGGAAGATGTTGGCGCACTCGCGGAGATTCTTGGTGATCCAAAGGTAATGGAGTTTTCCACCAATGGGCCATGCACCGAGGATGATACCCGGCAGTTTATCAACTGGTGCCAGGGCTCTTACCGGGATCATGGTTTTGGTCAGTGGGCCATTGTCGAGCGTCTTTCCCGAGCAGTGATTGGTTTCTGCGGGTTGAGCCACGTAGAGCTGGATGGTGCTCAGGAAATTGAGATTGGCTATCGCCTTGCGCCTAGTGTATGGGGGCGAGGCTTGGCGTCAGAGGCTGCGAAGGCGGCGTTGGAGTATGGCTTCTCGCACTGTCACATTGACTCGATCATAGCGATCATCGCTACCCGCCACGTGGCTTGGTAATCCCCCCGAAAAAAAGCGGTTTTCAAAAGTAGAATTTTCCGTAAGCTAAACGCAGGGAGATTCTGCATGAAG
>NZ_JANCMW010000396.1 GCF_029207565.1 Marinobacter iranensis
TGCCGCGCCGTACCCGACAGTACGGTATTTAAATCATGAACCGATTCTCCCTTCGTCCGTTGCTGCTCGTCGCGACTGCCGGGGTCGCGCTGCTTTCCGCGTGCGCGCCGGTGCCGCAGCTCGGCGCCCGTCCCGAAGTGCGCGCGGCGGCCGGCTATGCCGCCGACCAGTCGCTGGCCGCCCGGGCGGATGCCGCGAACTGGCCCGCCAACGATTGGTGGAGCGTCTATGGCGATGC
>NZ_JANCMW010000397.1 GCF_029207565.1 Marinobacter iranensis
GATCGCCGAAGCGGCCAGGGCCCGTGCGAGATGTTTCAGCATGTTATCCTCTCTGGAGTTGGACGTGCTCTATTGTGCTTTTTCCAGCGCCCGCACGTCGGGGTGAGCGCCTGTTATGAGAGCGACGATTTCTTCGGGTTCGGTCTCGGTGCGTAGCCGCTCGGCGACCTTGCGGCCGCGCCGGAACACCACCATGCGGTCGGCAACCTCGAAGACATCGGAAATGTTGTGGCTGATC
>NZ_JANCMW010000398.1 GCF_029207565.1 Marinobacter iranensis
GCTCAACGAGAGCCCGGTCTATGCCCGGATGAAGGCGAGCGGCAACACCTCCAAGGCGCCGCTCACCGAGGCGTTCCTGCGCTGGGGCAATCTGCGCATCGTCCTCGTCGCGCTGTTCGGCGCGGTCGTGGGGCAGGCGGTAGTGTGGTACACGGGGCAGTTCTACGCGCTGTTCTTCCTCGAAAAGACGCTGAAGGTCGACGGGATGACCGCGAACGTCCTGATCGCCATCGCGCT
>NZ_JANCMW010000399.1 GCF_029207565.1 Marinobacter iranensis
TGGCCAGCTCCAGCAGCGTATCGCAAATGACCTGACGGTTCGGTATCGTATTCGCCATGATTAACGCACCAGCCCTTCCTGCTCGTAGCTCTCGATCGCGGCGGACAACTCGGCGAGCGCCAAGGCCAACTGCTCTTCGTTAGGCACATGGTGATGCCAGTGCGCCACGTTCTCGGCGAAGGATACGCCTTTGCCTTTGACCGTGTTCGCCATGACCAGCGTCGGCATGCCGGGTAT
>NZ_JANCMW010000400.1 GCF_029207565.1 Marinobacter iranensis
TCGAACGAAGGAATGATGCGCTCCATGCCCATCAAGGTGATCTGCGTCTTCGGCACCGTCGTGACCATGCGCGCGTTGCCTTCGTTTTCGAACAGAACCATAGAGCCCGTCTCCGCGATCGCGAAGTTGCAGCCGGTCATCCCGATGTCCGCCTCGAGGAACTTCTCGCGCAGCTTCTTGCGCACGAAGCCCGCGAGCACGGTCGTATCCGCCTCCAGCTTCTCTCCCGCCACCTCG
>NZ_JANCMW010000401.1 GCF_029207565.1 Marinobacter iranensis
TGATTTATTTCACAAAGAAATGCATGACAAGGACGGCGAACAGCGTTAGAATATAGGCATAATGAAGGAGGCTTGAACGATGAGTGCGGTGGACGGAATACTATCACGCGCGCTGCAAGGCCAGCGCTTGGAATTGGAAGATGTCGTCAAGCTGTTCGAATCGGACGAGATCGAGAAAATGGGAGCGGCAGCGAACGAGTTGATGCTGCGCCGGCACCCGGACCCGATCACGACTTT
>NZ_JANCMW010000402.1 GCF_029207565.1 Marinobacter iranensis
GCGGCTTGTCATCCGTGCCTCTGGCACCGAGCCGGTGATCCGAGTGATGGCCGAGGGCGACGACAAGGCGCAGGTCGAGGCAGTGGTCGAGCGGATCTGCGACGTCGTGCGCGCGGCGGCGGCATGAGCGGCCGGCTGAAATCGGCGCTGTCGGTGGGCGCCGCCGGGGCGCTGGGCGCGTGGTTCGCGAATTTTGGCCGCCTGGCCGGCGGCGCCATGTCCGCGATCGACGGGATC
>NZ_JANCMW010000403.1 GCF_029207565.1 Marinobacter iranensis
CTCGCGCGGCCGCCTGGATGGCGATGCCGAGCGACGATTCCGTCCAGCCGGCGAGGTCGCGGCGGGCCCGGTCGACCTGCCAGTCCTTCATTCCGATGCGCGCGGCGAGGGCGCCGGACGGTTCGCGGGAGCCGGCCACGCGCGCCATGGTGCGCAGCTTCGACGCGATGGCGGCGACCATCGGGACCGGATCGGCGCCCGAGGCGAGAGCGTGCCGGAGGGTGATGAGGGCGTCG
>NZ_JANCMW010000404.1 GCF_029207565.1 Marinobacter iranensis
TGTCGACGGCGACCGCTTCGACCATCGACCATGGCAAGCAGGTGGCAAGCACGCTGGGCGACAAGACGGCCGAGCTGGAGAGCGTCAAGTCGAAGCTCGAGGAATACAAGCGCCTGGCCGACACGGATCCGCTGACCCAGGTTTGGAACCGCCGCGCTTTCGACGCCGAGATCGCGCGCATCTACAACAGCAACAAGGGTATCCTGTTCAGCGCGCTGATCCTTGCCGATATAGAC
>NZ_JANCMW010000405.1 GCF_029207565.1 Marinobacter iranensis
GATGACCTTCGCGACCGTGTCGTCCACGGGCTCGGTGAAGGTGTCGGTCCAGCCCTTGATCTCGGCGGTGAGGAACGCCTTGATGAGCTCACGGTTCTCGGCGAGGTACTGGTCGGTGACCGAGAACGTCTCGGCCACGTAGGGCAGGCCGTTGTCGGCGTAGGCGAGGTTCGTCACCTCGTACCCGGCCATCTCGACCGTGATGGCCTCGTTGGTGAGGTAGGCCATGAAGCCGT
>NZ_JANCMW010000040.1 GCF_029207565.1 Marinobacter iranensis
TGGGCGGAACTCAAGGGCCAGCCGCCGGGCGTGCGGATCTACTGCTTTGCCGGGGAAGCCTTCAGCCGCCAGATGATGCACCATGCCATCGAGCACCTGAAACCGGACTGGGTGATCAACGGCTACGGCCCCACCGAAACCGTGGTCACGCCCACCCTGTGGCGTGTGCCTGCCGACACGGCGGACTTCGACAGCGCCTATGCCCCCATCGGGGACCTGGTGGGGGACCGCCAGGGTTATGTACTGGATGCGGACCTCAACCTGCTGCCGCCGGGCATCGCCGGGGAACTCTACCTCGGTGGCGCCCTGGCGCGGGGTTACCTGGACCGGCCGGAGGCCACGGCCGAGCGCTTCGTGCCCAACCCGTTCCGGCCGGGGGAGCGGCTGTACCGCACCGGTGACCGGGTGGTGCTGAACCCGGATGGCCAGTTGGAATTCCAGGGCCGGATCGACCAGCAGGTGAAACTGCGGGGCTTCCGCATCGAGATCGG
>NZ_JANCMW010000406.1 GCF_029207565.1 Marinobacter iranensis
TGATTTACAGATTTATTATTTGTGCAATAAATAAAACAAAGCGGGGCGGCGCTTGTCATGAAACCTGAACAATATTCTCCACATATGCTGGGACTCATGCGCATCGTCTGCGGCCTGGCATATTTGTATTGCAGCATCCCCACCCTCGTGCATCCGCCGCTTTCCACGGGCGATCCGGCGTTCCTGCTCTACTGCGCTTCGCGCTGGGTACAGATCCTGGCGGGCTCGTTCATCCT
>NZ_JANCMW010000407.1 GCF_029207565.1 Marinobacter iranensis
TGGTCGTATCGAACACGTACTCGCGAATGGTCGAATCGCCAGGCATGATATAGGTCGAGAGCGACTTAGCCGCATTCCAAACGGGATCGGCATCCGTCGTATAATAGAGCTTCGCTTGAGAGCCGGTCGTTTGGTTGCCAAGCTTCACGCGAACCCGCTTGATCGTGGACGCGTCCAGCCCCAACTGATCCGGCGATTCGACCGCAGGCTCCGTCCCGCCGGATACGCCCAAGGAG
>NZ_JANCMW010000408.1 GCF_029207565.1 Marinobacter iranensis
CATGGCCCTGATGCCCGTCGCAGCGCGCGCAGCGCAGCTCGACGCGGCGCATGCCATGGCTGGTGTCGGCATGTTCGGTGACGTTCTCCGAATCGATCGGCCGGGTGAAGCTGGGCCAGCCCGAGCCCGAATCGAACTTGTCGGCGCTGTCGAACAGTTCGAGCTTGCAGCCGGCGCACAGATAGAGGCCATCGGCCTTGTTGTCGGTGTAGTGGCCGGAAAAGGCCCGCTCGGTG
>NZ_JANCMW010000409.1 GCF_029207565.1 Marinobacter iranensis
CCGGTGTCGCCCCGGGCGAATTCGTTGACCACGCCGTGGAAGCGCCGCAGGGGCACGCCGTCCTGCCAGACCACCAGTTCCACGGGCTGCTCCAGCACTTCCTCGGCCATAATGTCCGGGGAGGTACTGGCCAGTTCCAGCTTGCAGTGGAACAGGTCCGAGAGGGTTTCGGTCAGTTCGAAGCGGGCGACCACGAACAGGTCTTTGGGGAGTTGGCCAAGGGTGGCCGTGAACT
>NZ_JANCMW010000410.1 GCF_029207565.1 Marinobacter iranensis
CGGCCGAAAGACGGTGTAGAACACTCATCCGACAAACGCTCTGGCCGACGGAGTAAATCTAGTAGTGGGCACGATAGGAGCGAGCCTCGAAGCCGGTCCTTGAGCTTTCTCAATATGGCTCGAATGAAATTTGTCTATGATGTGTTTGTAGATAGCCAACATGACTGGGTAGTCACTCGATTCCCACAGTGCAACCGTAGTCTGCTCGCGAATTGCCAGTAGATCACTAACGATT
>NZ_JANCMW010000411.1 GCF_029207565.1 Marinobacter iranensis
CGACGATTATGGGGCGGCCGGGATCATGTCGGCGGCCGAGGCGGCGGCGCTGCGCGATGGTGTTGCGGCCCGCGCCAACATCCTGGTCGCGGGCGGCACCGGCAGCGGCAAGACCACCCTGGTCAACGCGCTCTTGGCCGAGGTCGCCAAGACCGCCGACCGTATCGTCTTGATCGAAGATACGCGCGAGCTGCAATGCGCCGCGCCCAACCTCGTCGCCATGCGGACCAAGGAT
>NZ_JANCMW010000412.1 GCF_029207565.1 Marinobacter iranensis
CAGGGCGGCTCGTCCTCGGCGCTCAACGGGCTGACGCTGAACGACCAGCGCAAGGAGAACAAGTTTACCGGCACCGCGATCCTTTCGTGGAAGCCGGTCGACAACATCCTGCTCTATGCAAGCTATTCGCGCGGCTACAAGGCGGGCGGCTTCAACCTCGATCGCTCGGCCTTCAAGAATCCGAACCCGGCCCAGCCGCTGCCGATCTTCCCGATCAGCCTGGCCAATGCCGGCT
>NZ_JANCMW010000413.1 GCF_029207565.1 Marinobacter iranensis
GGTGGTTGCTCCTCAGATCCCGATATTGCCGCAGTTCGACATAGAGAAGGCAGGAGACGAAACCATGTCGGTGCGAAACGCGCCCGGCGGGGGCGAGCGGCTGTCCAGGCCGGGCGGCGATGAACGTTATATCCATGTCACGGCTTCCCCGTAGCGGCGTAAGCCGTCGTATCCGAATCAGTGACTTTCCCCGGGTTGCTCGGCCAGGATCCTGGCCCTGGCATCCGTCCCCGTT
>NZ_JANCMW010000414.1 GCF_029207565.1 Marinobacter iranensis
GGAAAAGGCCAGGCCCTATCCCGACAGCCCCAGCGGCATGCCGGGCGTGCAGACGCTGTTGCCGCTGATGCTCAACCATGTCGCCGAGGGGCGGACGACGCTGCAGCGCGTGATCGACCTGACCAGCGCGGGTCCGCAGCGGATCTTCGGCATTGCCGGCAAGGGCCGGATCGCAGTGGGCTATGACGCCGACTTCACCGTGGTGGACCTCAAGGCGCGCTGGACGGTGGAGGAG
>NZ_JANCMW010000415.1 GCF_029207565.1 Marinobacter iranensis
ATCGGCGGCGGGA
Organism: Marinobacter iranensis; assembly: GCF_029207565.1. Taxonomy (GTDB): domain Bacteria; phylum Pseudomonadota; class Gammaproteobacteria; order Pseudomonadales; family Oleiphilaceae; genus Marinobacter; species Marinobacter iranensis. The sequence continues at coordinate 14 of NZ_JANCMW010000415.1, forward strand.
GCAAGGCGTCAATTATATCCGCGCCAGAGTTCAAGTGACGGCCAACCATGCCGATTCGTTCGGTCACTGGCAAACGAAGAGCTGTTGGCCTTGGGGAGGGAATCCGCAACGGCCCGATTTTACGCGATTCAACCTGGATTATTTTCGCTCGGCCGACAAGGCGATGGAGAAGCTTGCCGCGCGCGGGATGGGCGTCGAGCTTATCATGGAAGCGTGGATGCT
>NZ_JANCMW010000041.1 GCF_029207565.1 Marinobacter iranensis
TGACTCGCCGACCGTTCGGCTATTTGGGGAGCCTTGACGACATGCTGGACGACGCAGCTGCGGGCGGGCCGGCCCCCGCCCAGTGGCGCGTAGCTAAAGCAAGGTCATGATGTAGCGGGCGAATCGCCATCGTTGTCGGCGACGGTGCCTTCCACAACGGCTTGCGTCTCAGGCTGAACCGCTTCCCAGGACTTGCTGAACTTCTGCTTGATGGCGGCGATGGCGTCATCGATGACCTGCTGCCGGTCATAGCCCATCTGCTCGTACATTCGCGGATTGTTGATGAAGTCCTGCGCGCGGTCGATCGGCTTCTGATACTTTCCCAAGGACCGAAGCTTCGCCACCAGGATGATCGCGCGCTCCCATTCGCCCGCGGCCATCGCTTCGCGGACCCCAGCAAGCTTCGTCGTGGAATCAAGCGCCATGAGATCCT
>NZ_JANCMW010000416.1 GCF_029207565.1 Marinobacter iranensis
CGTACGTCGTACGCATTCTGAAGCTGCGAGCCCCATAGGCTCGGCCCGTACGGCTCCATCCGCTCGAAGACGCCGCTGCGCTTGGCGAACTGCGGATCGATGAGGGAGGGAGCCGTCGTCTTCGGCGAAATCATACGAGCGATGCCGGGGAACGTCATCAGGGAGACCTGGCCCAGCAAGCTGCTCTTTCGAGCGCCGTGATTCCTGCAAAACAGCACGAACTCTTTAGCAAACT
>NZ_JANCMW010000417.1 GCF_029207565.1 Marinobacter iranensis
CGTGGCGCTCGCGTTCCTCGATTGAAAGACGCGTGTGCGCAAGCTCGCCCATCGCAGTCGTCACGCCATAGATGACGACCGATGGGTCTTTCGCGATGAGGTTCAGGAAAGCGGTCCGGCAACGGGCGATCTCTGAAAGGGCTGCCTCACTGAGCGTCACACGCTCATTTTGCCATGCAACACGCAGGACGGTCTCGAGATTGATATCGTTTCTCGTGGTGACCGTGACCGTCAT
>NZ_JANCMW010000418.1 GCF_029207565.1 Marinobacter iranensis
TCTTCGTGCCCAACGCACCGGGTGAATGGATCCACCCGGAAGCCGGCGCCGTCGAGGCGATCGTCGGTGTCGCCCATGCCTGTCCTTCCGGCGCGATCACCTATCGCCGCAAGGATGGTGGACCGGAGGAGGCCGCGCCGGTGGTCAATCTGGTCAGGGTACGCGAGAACGGGCCGCTGGCCTTCAATGCCGAAATGGACATCAACGGCGAGGTGATGCTGCGGGCGACGCTTTG
>NZ_JANCMW010000419.1 GCF_029207565.1 Marinobacter iranensis
GGCTCGTCGTCGCCGGGGGTCATGGCGCAGCCTGCCAGGCACGCGAGCAGGGCGACGCCCACCGGCACCGTCCGGGCGGCGTGACGGCGGAGGCCCCCCGTGTCAGCCATGTCAGGTGGCCGGACGGCGCGCCGGCGCGGTCGACGGCGAGAGTTCCGATTGCCCCATCTCCGGAGCATAACTCGGGTCCGCGCCGGGTGGCGTCCACGAGATCGGGGACGCTCGCGGAGCGAGC
>NZ_JANCMW010000420.1 GCF_029207565.1 Marinobacter iranensis
TGCGGACGCAGGACCTTGATCGCCACCGGGCGCTCCCCCGGCTTCTGGCCGAGGTGCACCACGCCCATGCCGCCCTCGCCGAGCCGGGCACGCAGCGCGTAGCCGCCCACGGTCAACCCGGGCGGCGGCGCCTTCGGGGACGTCGTCACGGCACGAGGATACGGCTGGAGCCGGTCGTTCCCCCGATCCCGGACGCCGCGCCGCGCCGCTGTCGGACGCGTCGGCGACGATGGGG
>NZ_JANCMW010000421.1 GCF_029207565.1 Marinobacter iranensis
CAACGGCGACAATTACGACGGCACGCCGATCCCCCGCCACGCCCCCGGCGACGGCTTCGAGGCACCCGCGGTATATTGGAACCCGTCGATCTCGCCGGGCGGGATGATCTATTATTCGGGCGGCATGTTCCCGAAATGGAAGGGCTCGCTGCTGATCGGCGCGCTTTCGGGCCGCGGGCTGATCCGCGTCGCGCTGGACGGCGACAAGGCGAGCAAGGCCGACCAATGGGAGCT
>NZ_JANCMW010000422.1 GCF_029207565.1 Marinobacter iranensis
GATCTCAAAGCGCTTCATCCCCTATCTCGGTTGTATAAATGCGCGATCTCAAGCGCGCGTATCGAACGATCTCCGGGACGCTCCGCCCACATATCCTTGACCTGCCGACGTCGGCGCGTACGTGATCTCCTGCTCGGAAGGCCCCGCGATCAAGTCCAATTCGTACCGGATGAGCTCAAGGGATTGCTGGATCAGCAACTGATTGCGCTCGTTGATCACCTTCAGCTCGTTGTG
>NZ_JANCMW010000423.1 GCF_029207565.1 Marinobacter iranensis
CATCGCCCCTGGAGAGACCCTCGCGCCTCAAATGAAGAAGCCCGGCGGCGCGGGAGGAGGCTGTTTCGGACATCGCGGATCTCGGAAGGCCTGAAGAACGTGTGGAAGCTGGGATCAGCATGCTCCTGGGAGCAACTGCGACGCTAGGCCCAGCGGTCGATCGGGACAAGAGCCAAGCCCCTCTTAAACACTTCGTTAGGCTTAATGGAGGATAAACGCGGCAGTGCCCGTAAT
>NZ_JANCMW010000424.1 GCF_029207565.1 Marinobacter iranensis
TGGACGGTTGGCGGTACCATGATTATCTTCCTCGCAGCGTTAAACGATATTCCAAAACAGTATTATGAAGCCATCGAAATCGACGGAGGAGGCAGACTGCAGCGTCTTTGGCATATTACGATTCCACTTGCGAGCCCATCCATTTTCTTCAACACGATCATGGGCGTAATTGGGGGCCTTCAAGTGTTCGTTCAACCCTATGCCATGACCGGCGGTGGGCCCAACGACGCAAGC
>NZ_JANCMW010000425.1 GCF_029207565.1 Marinobacter iranensis
GGTCTCGCTGAACGACGCCGGATCGGCGTCGATCGAGTACGCCGCGGACACGATCTCCGCGCCGTTCGCCCAGTGGGTGCCGGAGTGAGTCGCTCCGTCGAAGTCGAGGTAGATCGTGCGGTCCGAGCCCGGTCGCGACGACAGGTCGAAGACGTCGTCGGGCACGGCTGCGGACGGTGCGTCCGCGACCGCCTCCTGCGGGCCGGGGGTGGCCTCGTCGACGACGTAGACCTG
>NZ_JANCMW010000042.1 GCF_029207565.1 Marinobacter iranensis
CTTTGTCGGACAATCAGGGCGTACGGTCGCCCAACGGCGGAATTATTTCTGTATAGCCGTGGCACAATCCGGTAACGCGAACGATATGAACCGCACCTTTCCCGCCATGTTTTCTTGCGCGATTGCGCTAGGCGCACCCTTAGGTGCAGCCGCTAAACCCCAGCAAACGCAGGCACAAACCGCCGCCGTTTTACCCAGCTATGCCACCTTGGCGCGGCACGTGACCACGGCCCCGCTGATCATCGACGCGCGCATCCGCAAGGCGGACCGGCTGAAGCCCGAAGAATCGCCCGGTCTGGCCGCCGATACGGCCCGTTTCCTGGTCGAAGCCGATGTTTCCGCCCTGATTCGGGGCAACCAGGCCATGGCCACGCGCATCACCTACACGGCCGATGTCCCGCTCAATGCCAGGGGCAAGCCG
>NZ_JANCMW010000426.1 GCF_029207565.1 Marinobacter iranensis
TACAACAAGCTGGAGGCGAATTCCCCGCCTGATCATTGTGCGGTGCAATATTCATTGAAAGTGGGGCTTCGATGGGTAATGTCCCGGCCGAAAGGGGCGCTCGGGCGTCGCCTTTCGAGTGGCGGTTGGTGGTTTTGGCCTTCAGCCAGGAATCCGAAAACATATTTTGAAAATTGACTGGAGAGGTCAAAATGAACATCAAGAGCCTCCTTCTCGGCTCGGCTGCGGCTCTG
>NZ_JANCMW010000427.1 GCF_029207565.1 Marinobacter iranensis
TCTGCGGGAACCTACCCGGATTGGGTGACGTTCTTCAGCAAGGGGCAGGCGGTCCGGGCCGCTGTCGTCAGCCACCCCGGATGGCGCGCCGACCAGCTGGCCGACGTTATTGACACTGATCTCGCCACGATCGTCGCGTCCGGTGCGCGACGACTGATCCTCGACGTCGGCACGAACGACGCGTTGCAGGGGACCTCCCCGACGGCGTTCGGTAATGCGCTGCGAGAGATCCT
>NZ_JANCMW010000428.1 GCF_029207565.1 Marinobacter iranensis
TCAGGGCGTTTCCGTTCGCCTCTGCCATCCTGGCCAGCGATTAGCCCAGCATGGTTACCATGGCGTTTACAGTCGCAGATGGATGCCCCGGCGATGGAGCGGAATCAGCAGCGCCAGCACCAGCAGCAGCGCCGCCAGCGCGAAGAGGAACGAGGCGAGGAGGAGGTTGCCGGGGAGGAGCGCGGCGAGCGCATGCCACGCCCAGGCCTGGAACCCCGTGCGCATCGCCGCG
>NZ_JANCMW010000429.1 GCF_029207565.1 Marinobacter iranensis
GGCATCGGGCCACGCCAGCGCCCGCATGGCCATGTATTGCGCGGTCCAGTCCCCGATGCCCGGCAACGCCCGCAATCGTTCGATGGAGGTATCGGCATCGGCGCCCGGTTCCAGGACCACGGACCCGCTCGCGAATCCCTGTGCCAGAGCCAGGATGGTCTTGGCCCGGGTCGCGATGATCCCCAATGCCGCGATGTCGCCATAGGGCAGCGTCGCCACCGTGGCGGGCGCG
>NZ_JANCMW010000430.1 GCF_029207565.1 Marinobacter iranensis
GGCTCTGGATCTTCACGAACTGGGTCGCGGCGGCCCTCAGCGCCGGCGCGATCTTCTTCTACGTCGTGATCTACACGATCCTGCTCAAGCGTCGCACCGAGCAGAACATCGTGTGGGGCGGGATCGCCGGATGCTTCCCGGTCATCATCGGCTGGTCGGCCGTCACCGAGTCGCTCACGTGGACCCCGTTCATCCTCTTCCTCCTGGTGTTCCTCTGGACGCCGCCGCACT
>NZ_JANCMW010000431.1 GCF_029207565.1 Marinobacter iranensis
TGGCCGCGCTGAAGGCTCTCGCGCTCGACGGTCGAGACCGCTGCCGGGGTGTCATAGAGCTCGCGGGCCAGCCGCGGCGCGCTGACCACCATCGTCTCTACGGCATCAACCGTTTCGACCTCCTCACCGTAGGCGTTCCCTGCCGTCATGGCGCCCGCCAGCGCCAGCAGCAGTGTTCTGCGTGATGTCATGTTGTTCCCTTGAAATCGGTTGTGTTCCTGAAACCGACAG
>NZ_JANCMW010000432.1 GCF_029207565.1 Marinobacter iranensis
CGACCGCGATGCGCGCCATGATGGTGTAGAACGCGACATCCGGCACCAGCAGGATGTCGGTGGCCGAAAACAGCAGGTAGATGATGACGGCGATGTAGAGCCCCGGCCGCGCCGCCGTCCGCCGCGCGGCCTGGGATTCCTTGTGGAACAGCGCGCGCAGCTCTGCCGCCTCGGGCAAGGCCTGGATGGCAGGCTCCACGGGCGCGAGTTCGTTCACCGCCGACATCGTAT
>NZ_JANCMW010000433.1 GCF_029207565.1 Marinobacter iranensis
GTCACGCCCTTCTCGACCAGGCCGTTGATGTGCATCCAGAATTCGCGGCGCGTGACCGGATCGACGCCCGAAGTCGGCTCGTCGAGGAACAGCACCGGCGGCTCGTGCATCACCGCGCAGGCCAAGGCGAGGCGCTGCTTGAAGCCCAGGGGCAAGGTGCCGGCATTGACGTCGAGCTTGTCCTGCAGCTCGAAGATCTCGATCATCGCCGCGATCGCGCGGCGCGCCTG
>NZ_JANCMW010000434.1 GCF_029207565.1 Marinobacter iranensis
TGAAGCCGGACGCGGGGTGGAAGGACAGGATCTTCTGCGCGTCGCGCAGCACCAGAACGTCTTCCCAAGGCACGAAGACATTGTCGAGCACCAGGATGGCGTCGTTTTCATCGAAGCGTGACGACAGCGGGTAGTCGAAAGGCTGGCCGACCGTGTTGGCCGTCTGTTCGTAGGAGACACGGCAGAACATCTTCACGCCGGGCGCATTCATCGGCACGATGAACATCACC
>NZ_JANCMW010000435.1 GCF_029207565.1 Marinobacter iranensis
CGCTCTCGTAATCGCCGCGTCAGGCATGAATTCCGTATCGTTTACGCCTTCGATAATGAGACGGGAAGTCATGTCGTTCACTTCGGCGCCCGCCCAATGCGCGCTCATGTCTGCCATTACGCGAGGATTATAGATGACGGAATACGTGCTGTTGGTCAAGCTGTTGATTTTCGCGTATGACTTGCCGTTCTCTTGTACGACGACCGTCGGCTCGTGATACAGCTCTCCGT
>NZ_JANCMW010000043.1 GCF_029207565.1 Marinobacter iranensis
TTGGTGGAGCTGAGCGGGATCGAACCGCTGACCTCCTGCGTGCAAGGCAGGCGCTCTCCCAACTGAGCTACAGCCCCGGATGCTTGTCCAGCTTCCGTTACTCGTCGTTGCAACCCTCGCGCGCATCAGTCATGACCCATCGAGGGTCACTCCTTCACTCGCTCACGCTGCGCCTAGATTAACGAAATCTGTCCGGCGCCTCCGCGTTCGTCGCCACCTTTGCGGTTTACCCACTCGGTGCACCTCTTGACTGCGAGGCAGGCTCCGAAAATTGGGTTAGCCTAGGCATCGGAAGGTGTAGCGTGCGACTAGCACGTGAGCCTTTCGATAACGACGGATAACGCAATTTTGGTGGGTCTGGGTGGATTTGAACCACCGACCTCACCCTTATCAGGGGTGCGCTCTAACCAACTGAGC
>NZ_JANCMW010000436.1 GCF_029207565.1 Marinobacter iranensis
GTCATCAGGTCCGAGACGCTCACCCAGGGTGTACGCGCACAAATTAAGGGCTTCAGACGCGTTCGACAGAGCCACCACTTCCTCAGGGCGCGCCGCCCCGATAAAACGCGCGAGGCGTTCCCGCCCACCCTCATAAGCCTGGGTGGACTCCAACCCGAGCTGGTGCATGGCCCGTGCAACGTTGGCGTTGTGACGCGCGTAGTGCTCGCTCAGAGCGTCAATGACAACC
>NZ_JANCMW010000437.1 GCF_029207565.1 Marinobacter iranensis
GACCCAGCGCACTCGAGTCCCGATGAACGCGGGCGCGCGGGAACCACCCCGACCCCCGGCATCCGCCGATCAGCCGGGACGCACCGCGGCGACGACCTCGACCTCCACCAACTGGTCCTCGTAGCCCAGGGCGGCCACCCCCATCAGGGTGCTCGGCACGTCGTGCTCACCGAACGCCGCGCGCACGACCTCCCAGGCCGCGACCAGATCCCGCCGCTCCGACGACGCG
>NZ_JANCMW010000438.1 GCF_029207565.1 Marinobacter iranensis
CGCGCACCTCATAGGTTTCCGGGTCAACTTCCATTTGCGGCATCGCATTGTTGAGGATCATGGAATGTTTGCCGATACCGCCTCTGGTATTGGCCACGGCAATCATCTGCTTGTCCACCCCAATCTTCTCTCGAAGCCCTTCATCCATTGCGGCCTGCGAAACGAAGGTAATGGACGTATTGGTGCGGGCTTTCCCGAATGAGCCGAACATCGGACGATAATGCATCG
>NZ_JANCMW010000439.1 GCF_029207565.1 Marinobacter iranensis
GATCGGGATGCCGGTTACTGTCGTGAACTCGGCGTGCTTGGCCATCTCCGCGCCCTGGTCCCAGGTGATCGTCCGCGCCAGCGACGACGGTAGCGCCGTGATCGCTTCGCGCATCGCGGCCTCCACCTTTTCGGCGCTCTTCCCGTCGGGCAGGTGCAGCAGGAGAGCGAGCCGAGTGCTGCGTTCGACGAGGGTTCCCACGGCACTGCGACTGTTCTCACCGAGAAT
>NZ_JANCMW010000440.1 GCF_029207565.1 Marinobacter iranensis
GCCACCTGGAAGCCGAACAGGATCACTGCGATCAGCAGCACCGCCGCCAGCGGCGTCGATGCGCCGGCGGTAAGCAGCAGTGCCGGCAGCATGATCGCGCAGCCGATGGCGATGGCGAGCTTGCGGGCCGCCAGCGCGCTCCAGCCCCGGGCGATCAGCACGCCGGAGAACCAGCCGCCGAGGAGGCTGCCCAGCATCGCGCCGACGAACGGCACCCAGCCGAACATG
>NZ_JANCMW010000441.1 GCF_029207565.1 Marinobacter iranensis
GAAGTGCAGGATTGCTACCACGAGAAATATGGCCGCGTGTTCAAGCCGACCGAGATCAAGATGATGCTGACCGCGTTCAGCAACATGGAGACGGTCCACATCGCTGCCTATTCGCACCTGCTCGACACGATCGGCATGCCCGAGACCGAATATGCCGCCTTCCTCCAGTATAAGGAGATGAAGGACAAGCACGACTATCTGAGCACCTTCGGCGTCGACACCGATGAG
>NZ_JANCMW010000442.1 GCF_029207565.1 Marinobacter iranensis
GAGGCGAACGAGAAGGTGGAGGCCGCCCGGGCCGCCGTCGACACCGCCGGCCGGCGCGTGCGCGACGACGACACGGTGCACATCGACCTGCCCGACCCCGGCGTCGGCACCGGTCGGCGCAGCGCGACGATCGGCGACGGCGAGCGCTCCTGGACCATCCAGGGGCCCGAGCGCGCGGCGCTCGTCGGCCCGAACGGCGCAGGCAAGACGACCCTGCTCGAGCGGCTC
>NZ_JANCMW010000443.1 GCF_029207565.1 Marinobacter iranensis
GGTCGCCCGCTTCGAACTGACCGAAACCCTCTCGAAGCTGTGCCACTGCAAGCTGGAACTGGCCAGTACCTCCCCGGCTATTATGGCGGAAGACGTGCTGGAGCAGCCCGTGGAACTGGTGGTCTGGCAGGACGGCGTACCCCTGCGGCGCTTCCACGGCGTGGTCAACGAATTCGCCCGGGGCGACACCGGCCACCGCCGCACCCGCTACGACGT
>NZ_JANCMW010000444.1 GCF_029207565.1 Marinobacter iranensis
ATTCGGACCATGAACTGGATGGTAATGACCTTAACATTCTGCTTGCCGAAGTCTGGGCAGGTTATACCCACAGCTTCCTGGCTGGCACAGAGTTGAGTTACGTACTGCGGGTCCAGAACTCCGAGATTAAAGACGGCACTGGAAACCGCACGCTTGCATGGGGTGGGCTGGTCTTCAGCAAACGCCTCTGAACGGCATGTAAAAA
>NZ_JANCMW010000044.1 GCF_029207565.1 Marinobacter iranensis
GGGCACCCAGGTGACCCTGCGCGAGCTCGCCACCCAGATGATCTCGATCAGCGACAACAGCGCGACCGACATCCTGCTCCACACCCTCGGCCGCGCGAAGGTGGAGGCGATGATGCCGGTGCTCGGCATTGCCGATCCGGCGCGCAATCGGCCCTTTCTGGGCACGCTCGACGTCTTCCGGCTGAAGGGCGTCGCCGGACTGGGCGACCGCTATCTGGCGCTGGACGAGGCCGGGCGGCGCAAGCTGCTCGAGGGGGAAGTGGCCGGCATCCCGCCGATCCTGATCGACGCGACCAGCTTCACCAGGAAGATCCCCAACCGCATCGACACGCTCGAATGGTTCGGGAGCCCGAACGATCTCGTCCGGGTGATGGACTGGCTGCGGCGGAACACCGAGG
>NZ_JANCMW010000045.1 GCF_029207565.1 Marinobacter iranensis
TGCCGTCTTCCTCGCGGATCTCGATCGTCATGTCGCGTGCGGGGACGCCGCAATTGACGATGGCACGGAAGCGTTGCGGTCGGTCGCCGCGGGCGACTTCGCCGCCGGAAAGCTGGGTTTCCTCGACCAGCTCGACCATGATGCCTTCGCCCGGCGGCATGATCGAGACGGCGAGGGTGGCTTCCGCCAGGCCGTAGCTCGGCAGGAAGGCACTGGCCTTGAAGCCCGCATCGGCGAAGGCGTCGACGAACGACTGCATCACGTCCGGGCGGATCATGTCGGCGCCGTTGCCGGCGACGCGCCAGCGGCTGAGGTCGAAACGGTCGCTGGCCTTGGTCTGGCTCGACATGCGGCGGGCGCAGATGTCGTAGCCGAAGGTCGGCGAATAGCTGAGCG
>NZ_JANCMW010000046.1 GCF_029207565.1 Marinobacter iranensis
GCGGCCGTTGACGCGCTGGGCGGCGAGGCCGGGCAGGCGGGCGATCGATTCGGCGATCGAGACGTCGGGCAGCTTGCCGATGTCCTCGGCCGATACCGCCTCGACGATAGAGGCCTGGTCGCGCTTGATGTTGATCGAATTCTGCAGGCCGGCGCGCAGGCCGGTCACGACGATCGTGCTCTCCTCGGCCGGCACCTGGTCCTGCCCGGCCCGTGTGGCGCCATCCTGCGCCCAGGCCTGGGCTGGCAACGTTGTCGCCAGAGCCAGCGTCGAAATCGTGAGCCCGAGATTGCCCCTTGCGCGACCCATGACGCGCACATGCGGACGCTCCGCCATCGCCTCTTCCCCTCTCTAAGTAAGCGGCCGTTATCGACCGTCTTTGCCCCTTGG
>NZ_JANCMW010000047.1 GCF_029207565.1 Marinobacter iranensis
CGAATCAACGTTTTTGAAGGAAAATACAATCCCCAGACTCAGCAATTTGAAAAAATACGCCGTTTAATTGATGAACAAGATTTTCTACTGTTGGCACCACAACAACTCTTAGTCCCATATTTGCCAGAGTACATTGGCGTAGATGGGCGAGGTGCTTATCAAATCTTTGAATGGCAAGCAAATCCAGAAAATGACACAAGTGAAGCTCATTGGATCAGTCAGCAAACAGGAAGAGCTTTAAGTGAGCCAGGTGTGAAGGCAGAAACCGCCTTTGACCAGTTAGCTGCGGACGGTTTGATCAATTTATCGCAAAAAACTGCTCATTTCCAATTAGTTGTAGGTGATAATACTGGTCAGTCAGAAGTGACAGATAAAACATTGATCGTAG
>NZ_JANCMW010000048.1 GCF_029207565.1 Marinobacter iranensis
GTCGCGTGCCTGCCTAGACGCTGCCGCCCGCCCGCGCAAAGCGTCATGCGCCCACCCGCGCAAAGCGTCATGGATCGGAAACACAAAAGTCACACCCACGAAACCGCAATCGCATGCTGGCGTCATGTCACGCTTCCAAGGACCGGCCAACCGGGTCGCCAGTGACTCGGCTGCTTGGGGGTTTCCATGACCAATCTGACCGAGACGGGCTTCGGCTATACCGATGGTGACGTCGACACCAACATCCACAACAACGGCCCGACGCTGAACGACCTCGCGGCCCAGCGCTACTCGCGTCGCGCGACGCTTCAGCGCGGCGGTGCGGCGATCGTCGCGGCCACCATGGGCGGCTCGGTCCTCGCCGCCTGCGACAGCAAGGTC
>NZ_JANCMW010000049.1 GCF_029207565.1 Marinobacter iranensis
CCGTTCTCGGTAAAGCTCGTGGGGGTATGACCCAGTGTGTATTCGAATCGCTGTTTGAGGTTGCCATCCCCATCGTAAGTGGCCAGCAGGGTGGTCTTGTCCTGCCACAGGTAGCGTTCCACCACTTGTCCATCTTTGACCTTGGCGACCCGGTTGCCCAGGGCGTTATGGCGGTATTCAATGGTGTGGTCCGGGGTCTGCACCTGCTTGAGCCGGCCCTGGCTGTCGTAGTCGTAGGTGGTGACATCGGTGTCAGTGGTTTTCTGGCTCAGGCGGCCGTTGCCGTCGTAGGTGTAGCTGGTGTTGCCCTGGCTTTGCAGCTGGTCACCCAGGTTGTAGCTGGCGGA
>NZ_JANCMW010000004.1 GCF_029207565.1 Marinobacter iranensis
ACAACGCCATCGACGAGCTATTGCCCCACAACTGGAAGCCGGCTATACCTGACAAGGTGTGATTGCCGGACGCTTACCGTGCCTGGCCAGTTTTACTCATTTAAGGAGGCTCCTGGCAATGCGCTGGCATGGAAGGAGAGCGCAAATAAAATCCGTAATAATGTTATTCGAACGCATACTGTACTGCGCATAATGTATATTATGTTAAACGTTATGCACAGTATCTTTTAATCCATGGGCTATTGAGCAACTCAAGCCTGGCGCAGTAACTGTTAGCTTTCCTGAATACACCACCGAAGACCTTCCCTTTTTCTTCTTGAATGAGCCGTGACCAGTGCATGCCTTTTTAATTTTCTACTAAGGAGCATCAAAAAACATAAATGAAGCCAACACCGACTTCCGCCTCGTAGTCATTTCGAGAGATCGGACTGTCTGAAACATCACTGCCAAAAGCTTCGTAAAGAGCTTCACCGAAAATCTGCCAGTTCTCGTTCACGTAATTACGGTAGCTAACATTGAAACCGGTTGATCTGTACCCGCTATCAACATCGGTTTCCGGAAGACCTGAGTCTATGGATTGTTGAGTGTCCACACCAAAGTCCCGGTTGGCGAGTTCTCCATCGTGGAAAGTGACAACAGCGCCAATTTCCCAACCAGTGCCGTCAGGTTGGCAGGCCAGGCAGGTTCCTGCGCCGAAAATCCCGAGCGTACCAATTTCTCCCGCTGAAACACGGCCATCCAGAAAGTAACGCCAGTCTTCTGCAAGGGCATAACGCACCTCCAACAGCACTGTCGCCCCAGAACTCGATTCACCTAATCCATCCAGTCTGCCATCTTCCGAATCGCCCTCTTCCCGGCCTTCTTCGTAACCTAAAGATGTCTGAAACAACCAGGAATCCCTAGCCAAAGTCCGCCATCCAATGGCTTCACCTGCCCAGAAGAAAATGTTTTCGCCAGTTCGCCACTGAACACCCCCGGCTGGATCGACCTCAACCTCAAATTCGTCCGAACCCTCATACGCAGTCTCATATTCAACGCCCAGCCCAAGCCCAACACCCCAACCATCGCCATTTGTAAAATCGCCGATAGAGGGAAGCGGAACAAGAGGGGTTCTCGTCTCCGTCGCATTTACCGATCCAAAACATGAAAGAGCGCCAAGAAATGTGGCGACTTGAAGGACTATTTTTTTCATGGTTCTTTCCATTATCAAGCAGTAGTCGGTAATACGACTTGCTCATCACTATGGATGAGTATTTTTAACTCGCTCTCCAGTGCTTTTGTTATCATCGTTCCGCGACCACCCATCTGTCACTCCTTGAAATAGACCACCTGGTGCGTCGTAGCAAGAAGCCCACCTGCCCTGCTCCATACCTCCGCGCTCTGATCAAAAAAGCCCTTGCCGAAGTGGTTCGCCCGGGCAATACCCAGCACATGCTCAGTGCCCGCCGAGGCCAATTGTTCGCCGTTGGTATGGAAGTAAGTGGTCAGGGAGACAGTACCAATAGGTACCAGTTTCGGCCGGCGAACATAGATGCGGGGGAAGAAAGCATCACACAGTGCCGAAAGGGACACGTAGTCCAGTGGGCGTGGCGGCTGGTCCCGCATCCACACGCGGCTTCTGGAGGGATGGTCTTGGTCTGGTGCTTCCATCAGCTCGCCATCCACAAATCGCATATCGTAATTCCGGGTCCAGGGTGGCACTGACTTTTTTGAGAATATCGGCAGGTCTGAAGCCAGCGGAACGTCGGGGAATGCAGCCTCCGTTTGCTCCCAGGTATCGCGCCGGCGAGCAGTTACCACTGTGGCAAAGGCCACGACTTGCCCATCCTGAACCATTTCAGCCCACCAGTGCTGGCTGTTTCGGTTGGTTCGAAGGGGGCGCGCAACCACCTCGAAATTGCCGTCAGCCACCGGTGCGGCAAAGTTGACGGTCAGGGAAACCGGTTCGCCCAGGAGCTCCTCATGGGACAACACGCCCTGGAGAAGCGTGGCGCCGGTGGTACCACCAAACGGACCCACCATGTTGGCGTAGGCTTGACTGGTCGTTCCCTGCCAGCGCCCCTGATCGAGCGCCTTGAGGGCAACCGCCTGATCAAGTGGATGAACGGTTAATTCGTTATTTGTCATAAGTGCCTCATGAGCAGTCATGTGTGCGAAAGTAATGAGCTGTTTGCTGACTCGCGCAGCTCACTCGAAAGGGTGTCGTCATCCAGTGAACCGACTCGCTCGGAGACACATTCACTAGCCCCCCCTTTTTATTCACCAATCCTACCCCCACAGTCCCTGCTAAGGTGTTACCCAGACACCACAGCGACTTTCCATCAACCCAGGATGGAGGATTGATGCAGAAAACCATTACCAGTCTTTCGTCACTAATCCTCAGTATTATCCTGCTCATCATGGGCAACGCCTTCCTGATGACCCTACTCGGGTTACGTCTCAGCATTGAGGAATTCAGCGCCAGCGTTATCGGCTGGATTCTGGCGTTCTACTCCATCGGCTTCGTTGCCGGTACGCTCTACGCCGGGCGAATCATCGAGAAAGTTGGTCATATTCGAGCTTTCGCGGTTTTCTCCGCAGTACTCGCCGCCTCAATACTGATCTACCCGATGGCAATCGAAGCCAGCCTTTGGAGCTTATTACGGGCACTGGGCGGCTTTGCGATGGCCGGGCTAATGATTGTCATGGAAAGCTGGTTCAGCAGCAAGGCTGACAACCGCAACCGGGCCAGCCTGTTTGCCATCTATCAGGTTATCTTTTTCCTCTCCACCGCAGGCGGCCAGGTTCTGATCCGGGTGGCCGATCCCGCCGGTTTTATTCCGTTTTCCCTGGCAACGATACTGGTTGTCCTTGCTCTCACACCCTTGTCGATGACTCGACGGGCATCTCCGGTCATTACGCAGGGGGACCGGCTGTCGTTAACCAAGCTTTACCGGAAATCGCCGGTAGGCACACTGGGGGCGTTGATTGCCGGGCTTTTGATCAGCGCCTTCTACGCCATGGGCCCGGTGTATGCTGATCGGATCGGGCTGGATCTGGGTCAGCTTTCCAACTTCATGGCCTCCGCCATTGTCGCCGCCATGCTGCTGGCCTGGCCTATTGGCCGTCTGTGTGATCGATTCGACCGTTACCGGGTGATGTTGGTGGCAGCGGTCATTGCTGCCCTGTGCAGTCTGGTCGCCGCTGTCATCGGAAGCCTCAACATGATCGCGCTGGTGCTCTTTGTGGGGCTGTATATGGGTATCAGCGCTGCCATCTACCCCATCGCTGTTGCTATCACCAACGACCTGATGGAGCCCCATCGGGTTACTTCCGCCAGTACAGCCCTGCTACTGAGCTATGGGTTGGGCAGTATCATCGGTCCGCTGGTAAGTGCCCTGTTCATGGATTTTGTGGGCCCACGCGGGTTGTTTATCAGTAACACCCTCATTTTGGGTGGGCTGATCGCATTCATGCTGTTGGTGTCGAAACGCCGTCATCCTCCGGTTGCGCAACAGGAACAGTACTACACCACAACCCCCGAAGCGGCGCTGGGCCTGTCAGAGCTTGATCCCAGGAATCCCGAGTTTGAAGAATCAGGCGAAATGAAAGAGGGAGAAATATCCGAAAACATCAATGAGCAGGAAGCAGAGGAAGAAAGGAATACGCCCGGGCGCTAACACTCTGTTATCTGGGGAGAAGACGAGGCTGCCCAAGCGCGGGGCAGCCTTCCAGACGTTTACTGCTGGAACCGGTCAGGCGGCGCGTTTCTGGTCAAACCAGTCCTTGGTGCCGCCTTCGTAATCGTAGACATTTGTAAAGCCGGCCTCTTCCAGCTTCTTGGCCGCCTTGGGAGAGGCGTCACACTCAAAATTCGCGCAGTAGACCACGATCTTCCGATCCTTACTGCCGGTAACCGCCTCTACCTGCTCCAGAAACGAGGGTTCTTCCACCGGAATATTGATGGATGTCCGGATGTGTTCCCGGTTAAAGACGTCCCGTGGCAGGACGTTGATGAGCACAAAATCCTCATGCTCGGTTTCGTTCATTTGTTTGAGGTCGTCACGGCTAATGCTTTTCATAGCGTTTCTCCTTCGCTGAGGAAATGTCTACCTCACCCCTATACCGTGATGATTTCTGAATCGATTTCAAGGCATTCAGAGAAGAGTTTCAAGAGAATCCGGAATTGGCCCGGACCACCTCTTTTACACGTTGTTGCAAGAAATACGACCATAGGTGTATTCGCCAGTTCTATTAGCTGTATAAACTGACAAGTTCTTGAGACTGTATTCCAGGATACCCGTAAATGACGTGCCGACGGTTTCTTGCGCTTGCAATGGTTGGGACACTCCTGTTGTTCAGCCAGGCGCTGTTTGCTGCACAAACAATCAGGATAGCCACGGGCCACTGGCCGCCCTACCTTAACGAGGACTTGCCAGATGATGGGTTCCTCGCTGAGATTATCCGGGAGTCGTTTGCGAACGAAGGCATTGAAGTGAAATTCTCCTTCCTTCCCTGGTCCAGGGCCCTGGCAATGGCCAAAACGGAAAACTACCAGGCATCCGCCGTCTGGTCGTGCACGGCATCGAGAAGCCTTGATTTCCTATATTCAGCGCGGATCCTGCCCTACCAGTACGTCTTCTATCACCGCGCGGGGGACGACTTCGATTGGGAATCCCTCGCAACGCTCAGAGGCGAAAAGATTGGCTTAACGCAGGATTACAGTTACGGCGAAACACTCAGTGGTGCTATTGAAAGCGGCCTGGTCAGTGCCGATGTGACGACGTCTGATCTTGCCAACTTCAAGAAGCTGCTTCTTGATCGCATCGACTTGTTCCCCATGGATCCTGTGGTCGGTGAGGCAATGATCAGAAACCAGTTTGCTTCCCAGGCCTCCCGACTAACATTTCACCCGAAACCGCTGAGAAAAGCGTTCTATCATTTGCTGTTTGCAAAGAAATCACCGGACGCTCCAGATCTGAAGCGCGCGTTTGACCAGGGGTTGAGAACCCTGCGGGAAAGCGGTCGCTATGAAGCAATTATTGAGAACGCTCTGACGGAGAACAGCTCACCGATAGCTGCGAAAATACTGGAGGAGAAACTGGTCAACTGGGAGGGTGAGTCGCTTCCCTGCCCGCCTCCTACTGGCGAGTAATACCGGCAGTTTGTTGCGATGCCTCCCGCAGGCCTTTTTACACTTGCTTATGCCACGAATGCGGCTAAACTCCTATTCAGCTTGCATTTTTTTCGCTGTTTGATCTATAAACACAAATCATTGCCACCCTTAAGCGCAGGATTTGTCGGGAGCGAGTCTCGGAGTGCAACCATTGACTGAATCGTTTCAACCAATGCAAAGACTAAAGTGCTGAGATGTCGCCATGCAGCAACTCCTATCGTCCCTGACCAAGCCTTCGCTTCCCTTTGCAGTTGCAAAGGTGTGCATCAGTGCCGGATGTATCACGTTTGCCAGTACCGTTTCCGCTGCTGATGAATCGCTCTGGGACATCCCACTGGAAGAGCTCAGTCAGATTCGAGTCGTCTCTATTGCCTCGGGAACCGAAACGCCGTTGGATAAGGCAGCAGCAGTCACCTCGGTAATCAGTGCTGAAGACATTGCCGCAATGGGTGCGACAGATCTCGACCAGGTTCTGGAAACGGTGCCAGGTCTTCACGTAAACCATTCAGACCAGGGGTTTTCCCCTAAGTATGTTTTTCGGGGTATAACGTCAAGTAACAACGCACAGGCGCTTCTACTGATTAACGGCATTCCCACAACCACCATGATGTATGGCAATCGTGGCAATGCATGGGGCGGTATGCCTGTGAAGGCAATCGAACGAATTGAGGTTATCAGGGGCCCTGGCTCCGCGCTTTACGGTGCCGACGCCTATTCCGGCGTTATAAATATCACCACAAAGGGCCCGCAATCGATCGATGACCAGACAGTTGGTGGCAGACTCGGTAGTAATGATACGCGCGGCGGTTGGTTGGAGTCAGGCCATCAAGTGGGTGATTTGGGCTTGAGTATGGTACTGGAATACCAAACCACAGATGGCTGGGACGACACTATTGAACGCGATGCGCAGACGAGTTTTGATGAAACCTTTAACACCTCGGCTTCTCTCGCCCCCGGGCCAGTAAATACCGAGATGGATCAGTTGGATGCCCGCTTTGAAATGGGCACCGAACAATGGACATTGCGTGCAGGTGTTCAGGACCGCAGCAATCTCGGTACGGGCCCGGGCCTGGCCCAGGCTCTGGATCCGAAGGGCCAGTATTCGTCTCGCCGGGTAAACCTGGACTACAGCTACCGTTGGCCCGATCTTACTGAAGGGCTGGATGTGGAAACCAGAGTGTCCTACTTCAATATTACTCAAGAGCCGGAAAACGATATCGTTCTTTACCCGCCAGGTGCGTTCGACGGCGACTTCCCGGATGGCTTGATTGGCAGCCCGGGGTACAAGGAAAATCAGATTCGGTTGGATCTGAGCGCTGTTTATCGAGGCCTCAAGAATCATCGCATACACACTGGCTTTGGTACGCTTTGGGCTGACCTTTATGAGGTTACCGAACGTAAGAACTTCAATCCGGATTTCAGCCCCAAGGGTAGCGTAGTTGATGTATCTGACGATCCCGATGAAGTCTGGATGCCGGAGGAAGATCGCACAAATTATTACATGTTCGTGCAGGACGAGTGGAAGCTCGCGCAGAACTGGCAACTGGTCAGTGGCGTCCGTTTCGATGACTACTCAGATTTTGGCAGCACAATCAATCCGCGGGCTGCGCTGATATGGGCCACCACCGATACCATTACGACCAAACTCCTATACGGCCGCGCCTTCCGTGCCCCATCATTGAATGAGCTTTATGTCTCAAATAATCCGGTGTTTACGGGCAACGACGAACTTGACGCTGAAACCATTGACACCTACGAAATTGGGGTGTCCCATCAGGTGACCCCGCGTGCTCTATACGCTCTGAACCTGTTCTATTATGAGATTGACGATCTCATCAATGCGGTACCGATTTCTGGACTTATCGCTACCGAATATCGAAATGCGGGTCAGAGAACCGGGCATGGGGGTGAGCTTGAATTGGCCTATCAGGTTTCGGACGACTTGTCGCTAAAGGCCAATTACGCGTATCAGACCGCTAAAGATGAACGTACCGGGCAACCCGTAGGCGATGCGCCCAACCACCAGATTTACGCCCGGGCTGATTGGTCCGTATCACCACACTGGCTATTCAGCTCACAGGTCAATTGGGTGGGCGAGCAGAAAAGAACTGCAGCTGACCAACGAGAGCCCGTACCAGATTCCACTACCGTGGATATGACCCTTCGGACACAAGGGTTATGGCAGGGGCTGGATCTTTCGTTATCCGTAAAAAATATCTTCAACGAAGATGTGAGAGATCCAAGCCCCTTTGCCGAACCAACCCCGCCCATTCCGAACGATTTCCCGATGCCAGGACGTCGCTTGGTAGGAGAGCTATACTACAGCTTCTGAAGGCAAGGGGCCCGAATTCAATCACCCCAATCTCGCTTACCAACCCCGCCATAAACAATACTGTCACACCGAATTGGGAAGAAGCTGCCTTCTGGCCGACTCTTCGCATCTTTGAAGCACGGAGCCATTCCGGTTACGAAGCCTGGTGACAGGAGGAGTTGGTACTCCTCGCAACTGAAACCCATGTCTGCAGCCAGCGCGGCGTGCACTGCAGCAACATTCATCGAGTATCCGTACTCTCGGTTCAGGTGTTCATAGACTGCGAACGCCATTTTTAAATGGCGCCCCTCGGAGAAGCCGTATTCCTTTGCCTTGTCCAGCGTGAATTCAATGCGCTCATCGGTTTTCGCCAGCGGGCGTCCGTAGCCATAAAGGATACGCCCCAAGGATTTTTCATGATCGACAAACTCCTCCAGCTTTCCACCGTCATCGCACCACTTACCTGCCCGGTAGAAGAAATCGAGCGCTCGGACCTCGGGTCTGCGACCATAAATGGACGCTTCCGAGATGCTTAAACCTGCCATCAGGCCAAGTGAGGGAGTGGTGCGAACGGAGCCGGCCAAGGCTGCAACATGATTGGGCCAAATGGACGGATCCGGGTAGCTGCTACCAACCCAATAACAGTTCAGCATATTGGCGACGTTCTTACCTGGATCTTTTCCGAGAATGGCGTACAGA
Source organism: Marinobacter iranensis (assembly GCF_029207565.1). Taxonomy (GTDB): domain Bacteria; phylum Pseudomonadota; class Gammaproteobacteria; order Pseudomonadales; family Oleiphilaceae; genus Marinobacter; species Marinobacter iranensis. The sequence goes on from NZ_JANCMW010000004.1 coordinate 8,166, forward strand.
TACAGATGAAGCCATTCGAGGTGATCCAGTTCATGGTGGAGATCTTTGCCGTGCATGACCACGCGTTCGGTAAGAAAGGCCTTTCCAATACGGGTTACTAGGTGGCTTTCGGTTTCATACAGTTGTTCGTGGTTCATTGGTTGCCCTCCGCACTGGGCTTTTTATAAGGGCCTGGGTCGTCTTCCAGTTCAATAGCAGGGCCGTAGAAGGGAAACTTTTTCCAGCCCATTTTCCGTTGTTCCAGTGCATGGACTGCCGCACCAGGCAATCGGAGCATGAGGTAGAGCATACTGCCCTGATCCTGATCCAGATCGAGATCGACGAGTGCTGCCGCCGCAACCGCAGTGACGGAAATGGGGCAATCAAAGAATGCCTCCAAGGTGTTGCGATGGCTCTGCAGCCAGGCCAAAGCCCCATCCTCCGGTGCAAACTGAACCAAAAGCTCCAGTGATTGGCGAAGTATCGTCGGAATGTTGTCGCCATTGGGATCGAAGCCCGGTGGGTGTTCTATGGCTGGCCATATGTCAGCCCTTTCGTCCTCCTGGGGAGCCTGAAGGCGGGCTTTCCAAAGCTCGATATCCTGACCACACTCTCCCCACAAGCGAATACAGATCTCAAGTTCCTGAGAGCCCCCATAAAGACCGGAACCCACTGCAAGAGATGACATAAGTGCAGAGCTATGATTAGTGCCAGCCACGCCGCCGTTCATAGCTGCACGAACACTGGCCTCCTTAGGGCCCTGATTGGCAAGGACCATGGCCAGCCGCTCTAGCAAAGCCGCTTCAGTGGGTTCCGGTCGTTCACCTTTGAACATCAACAACAGGTACTCAAACCAGCTTGCTTTCGCGATAACCTGGCCATACACGTCATAACCATGACAGTAGCAGGCCTTTGCAGCGAATGGATTGGATTCTTCCGGCTCTTCAAACCAGAAATTGGAATGATAAACGTAGTCTGATGGCACGCCAGTTCCCCTACTCTATTTGTCAGTTTGTATTGAGCTGGTTAACACCTTCATTCGTGAACCCAAAGGTGGCACCTGGTCACCATCAACGATGACATCCACAAGGCATGGACCAGGCCGAGACAAAATCTCGGTGATATCGAGGTCCGCCAACTGCTCCATGGATTCGACCCGGTAGGACTCAACTCCCAGTGCCCGGGCCATCATTGAAAAATCGACACTTGGCAAACGGGTTGCTACCTGCTCCCCGCCACTCAATTTTTGTCCATGGCTGACCATGCCCAATGAAGCGTCATTGAGTACCAGCATGAGAATATTCAGGTTTTCCTGTAGCGCTATGGTCAACTCCTGACCGGACATAAGGTAACTGCCATCTCCGGTAAAACAGACCACCGGATGCTGACGACCGGCGGCGGCCATGCCGACAGAGGTTCCGATTGCCCAGCCCATGGCCGCGAAGCCCAGCCCTATGTGAAAGTGGTTTATTTCCGGAGGCATATTGGTGGGGCGACGCACATTCCAGTAGTGGATCCCCCACAGAAAACTGTTCCCGGTGTCCATTAAAACCCGGGTATCCAGAGGGCATATCCGGCTCATATAAGTCATCAAAGCCTGGGACTTTATGCGCCCGGATCTATCGAAGCACTTGTCAGGATCATCAAGCCTGGTGTTGACTGGTAGACGCTCGTCGCTGGATATTGATCTGCTGGCCTGGCTCGTTGGCCGGATGCTCCAAACTTTTGCCAACGATTCGAAAAGGACTTTTGGCGAACCCAGTACCACCAATCGTGCCATGGTTGAGCGGCTTAGGTGTGCCGGATTGTTTGAGATATGAATTAGCCGATCAGACAATATTGTTGTTGGATCCCAGCCACAGGTCGACACTTCATCCAGCGCTGTGCCAATGGCTACCACACGGTCGGCATTTTCCACCTTGAGTGCGTCAGTAGCGCTATCGTGCCCGGCAAAGCCAAATACTCCGCGGTAAAGCGGATGAAAACTGTCGATCAGCCCCTTCCCGCGTGGTGTTGTTACCATCAGCCACCTTCGGGACTCCGCGATCCTGATCAGCAGTTCGCTGGCTTCTGCCGCACCCTCCCCCAGAACCAGAGTAACTTTCTTTGCAGGATCCAACTCGCCCAACGCTGATTGAATAAAGCGCTCACTCGGTGCTACTTCGTGGTTGGTAAACGCGTTGAGCGCCCCGTCTATCACATTGTCGGGGATTCTGTGGCGCATTACATCCAGAGGTATCGCCAAGTGGGCTGGCCCCGGCTGGTTGCTCACTGCGTGACTCACAGCCTGAAGCAGTTTGGTTTCAAGTTGCGCAGGATGCGACACCAGGGTGTTATATCGGGTGCATCTGGCAAACATCTCGACAGTGTGAATTCCGGTGCAGGAGGTTTCCTGCAACGAGCCCTGGCCGAACCTATCAAGTGCGGTTTGCGCGGTGATAACGAGCATGGGAATACCATCGGCGTAAGCCGAAGCGACACCGGTGAGCAGGTTCGTGGCGCCTGGCCCAGCGGTGGAACAACAAACCCCTATTCTCCCCGTTTCCCGGGCGTAGCCCTCTGCCATGAATGCTGCACCAGTTTCGTGACGGGCGGTAATGGTTCGGATCCCTCCCCTCCTTTCACTCCTCGCCAATGCGTCATAAAAGGGCTCGATACTCCCGCCAGGAACTCCAAACACATACTCGACGCCCAATCGCTCAAGATAGCGCAGAATTAAGTCACCATTCTCAAACATTCAGAATCCTTCTAGAGTGAGGCACGAAGGGAGCTTAGAGGGCGATACACCGTTACCAGTATCAATCCAGCGGCCGCGGCTTGGAAATCCCGTACCCTTGAGCATAGTCAAGGCCCAGCTCAACCAGCCGTGACTTGACGTCGTCGTTTTCCACAAATTCGGCAACGGTCTTGAGGCCAGTGGCATGACCAATTCGGTTGCAGGCGTCAACAATGGCAAGATCGATCGGGTCTTCCAGCAAGTTACGCACGAAGCCGCCGTCAATCTTGAGATAATCCACTGGCAGGGCCTTGAGATAGGAAAAAGAACTCATGCCTGCACCAAAGTCGTCCAGTGCAAACTTAAAGCCTCTCCGCTTGGCGGCACTTATAAATCGCTGGGTTACGTTCAGGTTGGCGATAGCCGATGTTTCAGTGATTTCGAAACAGATGCGTCCCGGTTTGAGCTTATAACGTTCAGCGAGCTGGCTAATGTAGAGGAATAATTCCGGTTCGTTAAAGGAGCTTCCAGACAGATTGATGAAAAAAGTGCCCGTTTCCCGTCGTCCCAGCCCGGTGCGATCGAGGTATTGAAAAGCCAGTTGAATGACTTTCCGGTCAATTTTGGTCATCAGGTTGAAGCGTTCAGCTGCCGGGATAAACGCACCCGGAGGGATAGTTTCGTCACCTTCCGTCAACCGAACCAGGAATTCTGTTCGATAGCCGTCCGTGGAGCCCGGCTGTAGGGCTACCATTTCCTGCTGCCAGAGACAGAAACTGTCATTTTGCAACGCCTGCTGGATACGACTGGTCCAGTTCATATCGCTCTGGCGTTGCTGCATCTCAACGTCGTTTGTCTCATAGAGCTGGACGTTGTTGCGTCCCCGGTCCTTCGCAGCATAACAGGCCAGATCCGCATGGCTCAGGAGTTCGCCGGCGCTGTTGTAATGATCATCAATCAGTACCATGCCGATACTGAGGGATACGGAAAACGGTCTGCTTTGCCATACAAACCGGTACTCTCTGACCTCTTCACACAGTTTTTCGGCAACTTTCTGCGCATGGAGGATATCGCAGCCGCGCAGGAGCACTCCGAACTCATCGCCACCCAGCCTTGCCAGGGTATCGTCAGAACGAATTTGATGTGACAGCAAGCCGGCGATCTGTTTCAGCAAGTGGTCACCTGCCACGTGGCCGCAGGTGTCGTTGACAATCTTGAACTGATCAAGGTCGAGATACAGGAGAACGTGCTGGCGGCCGGTGTTGTGGGTGTCTTCCAGTGCCTGTACCAACCGGCGCTCAAATTCGCGGCGGTTCACAAGATCGGTCAGGCTGTCATAGTAAGCCATATGCTCCAGGGTTGTTTCGGCCACGCGCTTGGCCTGGCGCATGAAGCCTTCCCGTACCTCACGATCAATGGCGGGGATCAGCCGGGACAGGTTGTCCTTCATGATGTAATCCTGGGCACCAGCCTTCATGGCTGTGACGGCAACACCCTCCCCAATCGTTCCGGATACGATAATCACCGGTAGATCCGTGCAGTACTTTTTGGTCAGCTCCAGAACCCGGAAGGAGGAAAAACCGGGCATGTTGTGATCGGTAATCACAATGTCCCACTTACCACGGCGGAGGGCGTAGGTCAGGCGATCCTCACTATCAACCAGTTCATGATAGGGGGCTATGCCACCTTTGCGCATCTCTCGCAGCAGAAGCAGGGCGTCGTCTTCTGAATCTTCGACGATCAACATCCGTAATGGGCTGGTTGTATCTATCAATGACCTTACCTTATCAATACGAGCGAACTGCGCCAGCCTTGGGCACCTTGTTGACAACGAGCCAGTAGCGGGCAAGCAGTTTCATTTGTTCAGTAAACTCCCGATAGTTGATCGGCTTGGTGATAAAACTGTTGGCCCCCAGACGGTAGGCCTCCAGCAAGTCTGCCGGTTCATCGGAGGAGGTCACCATCACCACGGGCAGCCAGTTGGTAAGTGGTGAGGACCGAATACTCTTCAGTACCTCCAGTCCGCTGACCCTGGGAAGCTTTACATCAAGCAGTACAACACCAAGCGAATCCAGGTCTTTACACGGGTGTCTGGCGTGGTTGCCAAACAGGAAATCCAGAGCCTCCTGCCCGTCTTCCAGTACGATCACAGGACTGTTCTCGCTCGCGCTCTTAAGGGCACGCACTGTCAGAACCTGATCATCCGGATTGTCTTCAACCACAAGGATTGAATGGCCGTCCATGTTTTTAGTTGCCCTTTCAATAAATTGCATAAATGGCATGAGCGCTTTTACAGTCTAGCCCTGATCTCCGGAAACAGGCAACTTCACAACAAAACTCGCACCCTCGCCCACTTTTGACGTGGCGGAAATCTCACCATGATGCCGGCGAACCACCCGATAAACCGTCGCCAGGCCAATGCCCGTGCCGCCAAATTCCGATGGTGTGTGAAGCCGATTGAACGCGACGAAAAGTTTATCAATGTACCGCATATCAAAACCGACCCCGTTGTCCCTGACCTCAATGGCGATCCAGCGTCCTTCCTTTCGTGCAGATATGTCTATGATTCGCTTTTCTTCCCTCGCGCTGTATTTCCAGGCGTTTGCGAGCAGGTTCTGGAAGGCAACACGTAACATTCGGCTGTCGCCAATAACCCGGATGCCCTGTTGAATGTGCACTTCCGAGGGCACATCGTCACTGATATCTTCCAGTTCGTCTGTGATTTCCTGCAACAGTTGGGTCAAATCCACGGTCTGATTTTCAATCGGCTGCCGACTGACGCGGGACAGGACCAATAAACCGTCGATCAGGCCGGCCATTCGAACACTTGCCGCACGAATGCGCCGCAGGTAGTCCTTGCCGGCTTCATTCAGTTGGTCACCACAATCCTCCTCCAGTGCCTGCCCAAACCCTTCCACTGCTCGCAGGGGTTGTCTGAGGTCGTGTGAGACCGAATAGCTGAACGCTTCCAGCTCCCGGTTGGCCATGCTCAGTTCCGACGTTCTGGCGTCGACAATTCGCTCCAGGCTGTCGTGACTCTCCAGAATGCGGCGATTCTGCTGCTGAATGGTTCCGATCATATCGTTGAAGGTGTTCCCCAGCCGCCCAAGTTCGTCGGTTCCTGAAACGGGTGCACGAATGGAGTAATCATGGTCCTGAGCGATGCGCTCGGCGGTTTTCGAGAGTTTGAGGATGGGCTCGGAAACAATCCTTTGCAGCCTGAGTGCAAGGAACACCAGGGCCACAAGGATAACGGCACCTATGCCAGTGGCCACGAAGACGAAGGTGCGGATATGGCCGCGCAACACTTCAAGGTGGGACGTGAGGAACAACTGCCCGACGACTTCGTTGTCAAGGGTTACCGGCATCAGGAGCCGGTAGACCTCATCGACAAATCCCACTTCCATTTGTTGGTTAACAACTGGGCATTCCCGCTTGTCCATGCCGGCCAGGGACGTCATGACGTTACCTTGCTGGTTATAGACACAGGCCTGCTGGATAGTCTCGATGCGATCAAGGCTGGAGATAATGCTGTTGAGCTGTTCATTATCCTCGAACACCAGAGCGGCGGCCGACTGCTCGGCGAGAATCCCGGCGATAACGTGAAGCTCGGACTCAAGCTGTCTACGATAATTCTGGTTCTCAACGAAGATGAGGCTGGCGCAGACCAGGGCAATCCCCAGTGCGCTGGTGAACAGGGTCAGGAAGAGCAGTTTGGTTTTAAGCCGCCAGTAGCGCCACCGACCTATCATCGTACGACCCTCACCGCCAGCTCCAGAAGTCGGGAGTTTATGGTCAGGCCCGCTTCTGTAGCAGCTTTCAGACTTATTTCGAAGCGAATGACGTTGCCCTGTTTGACATAACCGACCATGCCACCCTTGCGGACAAAGTCCGGCAAATCACTGATCGTAAGCATGCCCTGTTGTTGGGCCAGTTTGAGCAGCTCGTCGAGGTTACGGGATTGCGACTGGGCAATATACAGCACATCGCACCCTGCCAGGTTTGTGACATCGCCAGGGTACCGAAGCTGAAGTTCCCTGCCCTGGGATTTACGACCGCGGAGAGGATCGAGCAGATCGTCAAACGGATCATCGCCAAAAACGCATACCTCAAGGGGCTCGGAGGTATTTTCGGTATGAGGCCAGCTGACAAAGCGCGTGAAATTGTAGAGAAAGGCTGCTTTGACTTCGTATTCCGAGCGTATGGAAGCGTGCGCGGATGCCAGCCCAAGACAAAGGCTGAGAACTAGGGAAATAAGGTATTTCAGGTGATCCCTCACAAGTCGGCCACGAAGCGATTAGTCATATTGGAGCATAGAGCAAATGGGAACCCGGCAACTACCGAAGGTTAGCACCCGTTCGGCTGGCGTCAACTGTATACCAAATCTGTGCTTCCCCAATAACACCAATCTGTATCTGTTCCACAAATACCGAACCAATAGAATTTCATGAGGCACCGGAGGTGAATCATGAACATATACGCAGCCTTGATCATCAGGTTAAAACGCTACCAGGACAACCACAGTACCCGCAGCAGGCTGAAAAAGCGCCTACGGAGCATGCCGGCAAGAGAAGTGGACCGGTTAGCGTGGGACATTGGCATCTCCAGGGCCGAGCTGCTGCGCGAGGCACACAGCCCGTTCTGGAAAACCGGTCGTTAAGCCTGGATTTCTATGTGGGGTCATTCCCGCCAGAAAGGTTTGTGTGCTTCCTCTGACAGGCTGCCGTGGGGTACGCCAATGTCCTTTTCTATCAACTGAGTGTCCATTTCATACAGCGACTGCCTCAGCCGGTAGCGCCTGCTCCAGCGTTCTGCATAGCGTTTGAGGGTCTCCCGGGTGCGCTTGAACGCCGTATTTTCGGATTGCTGTTCGCTGATGCCCGAGGTTGTGCAAAATGTCCGATTCATGGCTGTGGTTTTCATTTTCATCTTCCTATAAATATGAACGATGACTACAATGAAACCATTCTCGGCCCGCTTTTCCGGGTCGTCCATGGACATTTCATGAACCCGGTGTTCGAAAAATATGAACATAAAACTGGACAGACTGAAGTCATTCCTGCTGGTCGCGGAGGAATCCAATCTGACTCGGGCGGCGGCACGCCGTCATTCCACACCGTCGGCGGTGAGCGAGCATCTGCGCCAGCTTGAGGAAGAGTTCCAGGTTCTGTTGTTCGATCGAAGCAAACAGGGCATGTCTCTTACCGCAGCCGGAGAACGGCTGCTCATGCCAGTTCGCCAGGTATTCACTGCGGTAGAGGATGTGCGCAACACCGCTTTGTCCATGCGCTCGGTGCCGCAAGCTACCCTCCGTCTTGGCCTCAATTCGCCGCCGGAGTACCTTCGGGTGGATGAACTGTTGCGTCGGAAAACAACCGCATTGCCTCACCTCAACCTGGAAATGAAAACCCGGTCGTCCAATCAGGTTATTGAACAGGTGCTTTCCGAAGAGCTGGACCTGGGGTACGTATACGGTAACTGGAACGACCCGCGGCTCAGAATCGCGCCGCTGAAGCCGGTGCGCGTCTCCGTGGTAGGCCCGGCGGATGCGGGAATCGATATACTGCCAGACGACTTTGACTCGCGCCGCCGCCTGCCCTGGGTCTGGCCCAACCGGGACTGCCCTTTCTTTGACTTCATGAGCGATGTGCTTGGGCCCCAGGCGAGTCTTGCGGAGGCTGCCACCAGTTCCGACGACGAGTATTCCACGGTGGTTATGGTCAAGTCCGGAATGGGGTTCGGTCTTGTCGAACGGGAGTTCGCCTTGCAATCACAGAACCGGGGAGCCATTCGGCTGTTTGACCAGCCGGAGCTCATGACCGACCTGAGCCTGGTATGTGGGGTGCGCAGCTACGAACGCGCCGAATTGCGGGCGCTTTTTGATCTTATCGTGGGTGAATGGAAGCAAGGACAGGCTGTTATGCCCGGGTAAACTTGTTCACTGAACTGATTTCCTGACCGTTCCAGATAAACTCGAAATGTGCACTCTGGATAATGCTGCGAACGTGCCTCGGGGTGAACAACCCCCAGCAGGTGGCGCCGGGTTTCCGTACCGAGTGGTACTGGAGCCCTTCCGAACCGGCCTGATAGAGCTTGCGACCGAAAACCCGTGACGTGCCATAACTGTGGGGGTCGTAGATAGGGTCCCCAAAGTCGATGGTCGTGGCGTCGTGTATAGCCATCGCCCCTACTTTGCACTTGAGCCCACGGAAAACCAGCCGATCGTAGTCCAGGCCGTGGACGCCCTGCCAGTAACGTGACTGATGGTACGCGACTTCTGTAATAGCCGTATCGATGCTGTCCCCCATATACAGAACGCCGTACTGGCCATCGCTGAAACGGCTGCCTTCAGGGTTAACGTGGGTAAACGGACCGGTAGCGTAGGAGCAGCCGGGAATCCCGAACGGAATCTCGGCTTTATCGATAAGGTTCAGGTTACCCAGCTCCGTCTGCAGGCGCGGATTGGTAAGCGCCTGCAGTTCGTATAACGCATCAAACTCACCCTCATCCGCCACATCATCGAACAGACTGATGGGCGGAAACCTGGAATTAATCAGACGAAAGCCGGTGATGCCCTCCATTTTCACGATCGGCGGCAGATCCTTCTGGCTCACCAGAGACCCCCTCTTAGCACGTCGATACGTTTGAAGGTTTCATACAGCGCTGAGAACTGGCCGGTACTGATAATCTCAAGGGGGCTTTTGCCATTGAAGTAGGGATTATCGTTTTTCAGCGCCATAAAACCGTACACGTTCTTCGGGTTCTCAAAGATCATTCGCAGGCACCCATGGATATTCACCAGGTAGCTGAGGCGCTCAACCTGATCGTGGGTCAGATTCGCCTGCTCCGGCTTCTTGCGGTATTTGTAATACGCCGGGCGGGAGATCTGCAGAATTTTCTGGATCTGCTCCGATGTGCAGCCCCAGCGGTCCAGAATGATGAACACGGTTTTAAGGCCAACAGCCGGGGCCCTGCTTTTGTCAACGGCTTCAAGTTTCTGCGCATTACTCATAGCTGACACCACTGGCTTTCGGATTTCTGAATGATCAGTATCAGTGTATACATTTATCTATTTTTTGTCTACACGGATAAATCTAAAAACCACTTAGCCCGCATGTTCTTCCGCAAGTTCCGCAAGGCTTTTGTGTGCGCACTCCCGTGTGGCGAGAAAGGCGTCCGCAGAGTCGATCAGGATATTGTCGTCACGCATGAAGCGCCGCCCCAAAAGAGCCGGATAGGAGAACTTCCCGCGATCGGTGAGTGAGAACTCGGTCTTGTGGGTGGTTCCTGCAATGCAAAAGTCCATAACCACCACATACCGACGCTGGGAAGGTGCCCCCTTCCGCTTGATTTTCACGGTACGTTCAACCGGAAGGTTGAATTCCAGGATCACCTCTTCCAGGTCCTTTCCACCAGCATCATCTTCATCCTGGTGGTCGGCGAGGGGCAACTGGAAGCTTACCCACTCTTCCTCACCTTTCTTGAACGGTTCGACATTGACAGCATGCAGGGAGGATGTCTTGGCACCGGTATCAAGCCGGGCTTTCATCCGAAGCCCCGTGCCCTCAAGTACGAGCCATTCCACAAAGCCAAGCCTTTCGGGTGTGTTGTTCCCTTTTCCGGTCTCTTCAGCCATCAGGAGCGCAGGGCAAAGGAGAATAGCGACAAAAACACGCATCATGGAAACGGACAACATTACAGATCCTCTTGGGCAAAGTGTTTGAGTTCGGGGAAAAAACGCAGGAAGCGATGCTCAAGTTCGTGATCGTGTTCCCGGATTTCCTCGATGATTCCGCTGAATTCATTCCTGAAACGGATACGACCGGCAACACGATCCAGAGCATATCCGATGTTTTCAAGGTCCATATAGGAGTGGAACCAGTCATGACGTACGATCTGGCGGGTAACCTGTTGCATTCGAGGTGGCATTAACGAGGCATTGGCATCAAGCTCCCCATAGACTTGGTCTATAAAGGTATCAGCTTCGACATGACTGAACCGTTGCCAGTTTCTTAACAGGTAGTGATCGTAGAGGATATCCAGTGCCACGCCTGAAAAACGCCGCCTTTGCCGGGAGAACAGCCGCTTGCTGGCAATGACTTCCGGGTGCTGGTCAGTGAAGGCATCAACAGCCCGGTGGTGCTTCAGCCCTTCCCTGATTTCGGAGGGCAGATCATCCGGCACGATACCGCGTGCAAAATCCCCGAGCAGGCTACCAACACGGGCCTGGGGGGAATCCGGAGCAAGGAAAAGATGGGCAAGATGATTCAAGCAGACTCCCGGTGCTTTGGCGACGAACAGGCATCCGCCGCCAAAGAGCCGTGTTTCCGGAGCAACCGGGTCAGAAGTTGAAGGTTACGCCCAGCCCAAGGCCATCAACGGTGGAGCCGTCCTTGTCATAATAACGCATGTATTCAAGGTTGCCAGACACTTCAGGTGTCAGCTCAACGTTAACACCCGCGCCGTAGGAAAAGTCCGACTCATCCTCGGTAGTGGTACCCAGGAAGGACTCCGCTTCCACCTCAACCCGGGTGAAGCCGAAAATGGCGTAGGGTGTGGCCGGAGATTCATTCGCCAGGTTAAGAGTGGCGTACCCGCCGAAAAAGTTGTCCAGGGAATAATCCACGCCACCAATACGGTCGTCGTCCACACCAAAACCGCCCCGCGCTTCCAGGCCGAAGAAGGGTGTCACCAGGCCACCCACCTTGGCAGACAAAGTGCCGACATCCACCTCATCATTGCCGTTTTCTATATTAATAAAGCTGTAGTTCAGGCCGGCGTACAGGCTGGCATCTCCAGATTTGTACACGTCGGCGGATGCGCTTTGGGATACAGCCAGCAAAGGCATCGTGGCAAGACCCAACATCAGTGCAATTGGCTTATTCATTATCAACACTCCTTTTGGTTCCATAACCGGACTCTCAATCCGAAATTGCACCAGACTGACGACAAACACCAGCAAAGGGATCCCCGTTTACGTGGAATTTACAGTGATTTAATTTACCTGTAAGACCCTGACACACGGAGGGTTCCACCTTGCGAAAGCCCCAGGCCGCATGTATTCTGACGCCGTCTCTCTGTTCAGCCGGCTAGAGCGTCCTTTGAGAAACCTGACCCCCGTAATCTTTATCATGAGCGTCATGTTTATACTCTTGAGTATTTTCATGACCTTGCCCGTGCATCTTCTTGCATCCTCTGAATCGCCAAACGCCATGGCGTTTGCGGAGTCTGCGGCTATCTGTTTTGGCACCGGCATGCTGGGGATACTGGCGACCTACCGCCAGGCACGGGATCTTAAACCGCGTTATATGTTTGTGCTGACAGTTTCCAGCTGGTTCATCATCGCCCTGCTCTCCTCGCTTCCTTTCTACCTCAGTGACCTGGGGCTTACCCTTGGTGAAGCCTTCTTCGAAGGCACTTCCGGCATCACCACCACAGGCGCCACGGTACTTACCGGCCTCGACACCATGGACCAGGACCTGCTGCTCTGGCGCTCGGTGCTGCAGTGGATAGGTGGTATCGGGATTATCGGCATGTTCGTCGCAGTACTGCCCTTCCTGCGTGTGGGCGGCATGCGGCTTTTTGCAACGGAATCGTCGGAGTGGACAGACAAGGCGTTGCCACGAATGAAAACCCTCAGCCGTGGCCTGCTGTTTGTTTACGTAATGTTCTCAGTGATTGCAGTAACAACTTACTGGCTGTCGGGCATGAGCCTGTTTGATGCCTTTAACCATGGCTTGACCAGTATTGCGACGGGCGGGTTTTCCACGTCCGACCTCTCCATGGGCAAGTTCGATTCCAACCTGATCCTGCTGGAAGCCACCCTGTTCATGATGATCGGTAGCATGCCCTTCTTCCTGTTTGTACGGGAAATGCACGGCCAGCACGGTGTGCTATTCAGGGACCAGCAGGTTCGACTGTTTGTCACCATTCTTCTGGTGGTTCCCGCATTGCTGACGCTCTATCGCTGGTATGTCTCGCCAGTTGAGTTCGACCTCGTTAATGGGTACGTATCGACACTCTTCAACGTAACGTCGGTCGTCACCACAACTGGATATGCGTCGGAGGATTACTCGACTTGGGGGCCGCTGGCGTTCGTGCTGTTTTTCTTCCTGATGTTCATCGGCGGGTGCTCCGGCTCAACAGCCGGCGGAATGAAAATTTTCCGTTTCCAGCTTTCCGTTATTGTTCTTCGGGAGCAGTTAATGCGCCTGTTGCATCCCAGGGCGGTCTTTACCCGCAACTACAACGGCCGTGCGGTGAGTGACGAAATTATTTCCTCGATGATCGCCTACAGCTTCATTTTCCTGCTGAGCCTGCTGATCATTACCGTCGCTCTGGCGGCCCTTCAACTGGATTTCATCACCAGTCTCTCTGGCGCCCTGACGGCTCTGACCAACGTCGGCCCTGCCCTTGGTGGCACCATCGGCCCCGCGGGCACCTTTGCACCGCTACCGGAGGCCGCCAAGTGGATTCTGTCGGTGGGTATGCTGATGGGCCGCCTGGAGATCCTGAGCGTGGTGATCGTGCTGTCTCCTGCCTTCTGGCGGAGCTGAGGCCGGCAGTGCTGCAGCCCCACTTCTTGCGCTGCAGCCACTTTAAAAGCGCTCTCTCGTTTTACAGGACGTTTTTTCGCAGAAACTTGCCAATATCCACGATTTCTTCCATGCACACACTGTGCTCCATGGGGAAGGTCTTGTAGGACGGTTCGAAACCCAGCTCCTTTAGCTTCTCAACACTCAGCCGGCCCAGGGCCTCCGGTACCATCGGGTCATGAGTTCCGTGGTAGACAAGGATGGGAATACCCCGGTTGGCGTCAGAAACCTCAACGGTTTTGGCCGTAGCAAAATAAGTGGAAAGAGCAATGATGCCTGCCAGCCGTTTCGGATAGCTCAGCCCCAGTTCGTAGGCGACCGCACCACCCTGGGAGAAGCCGGCAATAACGATGTTCTCGCTTTTCACACCACGCTCGATTTCCCGGTCCACCAGCTTCGCAACGGCATCAGAAGACGTCATCAACTGGTCAGTATCCACCACTCGATCAATGTCCATTGCCTTGATGTCGTACCAGGCGGGCATGGTCATGCCACCGTTGATGGTTACCGGCATATTGGGCGCATGGGGAAAGATAAAGCGAACCGCCGCATCCTCCGGCAATCCGAGCTCCGGTACCACCGGCTCGAAATCGTGGCCGCTGGCACCGAGACCATGGAGCCAGATAACGGATGCGGTAGGGTTCGGGTTGGTTTCCAACTCAATATATTCAAGGTCTTGCACAAAATACCTCAGGTATCAGGAGTGTTCCGGGGTGTATCCGTGTCGCCATTGTGGGCTTCCAGCGCGGTCACCACGGGGTTGGCGTACATATCCAGCAGGTAGGGGCGAATCGCCGGGTCGCAGGCATCCAGCCGCCGCTCCATTTCTGCTTCGGCCGCTTCTATTTCCGCTGCTGACCAGGCCTCCGCCGTCACCACCGAATCGCTCACGGAATCCCGTGTGGTATGGGAGTCCGGGTGTATGCCACGTTGCTGGTAGGCCACAAGGTTGGACGTATGAAGGTGGTAGTTGGCGTGCATCTCGCGGTCTATCCGTGCCGCCAACGCCTTTGGCGAAGCTTCGGCGTCGGCGATAGGGGCGCCGAAATGAACGTGCACGTGCCCCTTGAACCCTGTCAGCCCGCGCATGATCTGGTCCGTGTCCTCGCCTTCCGCCTTGATGTATTTGCCGGTACGGGCTCGCGTTTCCAGCTCACAGGCCTTGTCGATATCGCAGGGGTCATACTCGTAGGCAATAGACACTGGCACGATATGCAGCCTGTTCATGGCTTCGCCAAAATCCAGCCCGCTTTTCTTCTTGCTCATGTAAAACATCTTGATGATGGCAGGGTCGGTAAAATCCAGGCCGTCTTTGGCACGACCTTCCCGCTGCGCAATCCAGATGCTCTCGTTATTGTCGATGCTGTGGTTTATAAACGCCGACAGCATGATGTAGGCGTCGCGCATTTCCCGTGGGCTGGTCATGCTGCGGCGAACAACAAAGCTTTTGTTCAGCCTCATCATCTCGGCAAACACACGGTTGGCCAGCAGGTTGTCACCAATGGCGATCCGGGTGGTGTTGAACCCATTGGCGAACAGCAGGTAGTTGACCACCATCGGGTCGAACACAATATCCCGATGGTTGGAGATAAACAGGTGCGCCGATTGCTTGTCCAGGTTTTCCAGCCCGCTGTGGGTCACCCGGGTGGTGGTGTGGTCCACCAGCTCGCCAACATACCCCGAAAGGCGGGCCTGGAGATCGTCAATACGGGAAAGGCCGCCAAAGTGGCTGACCAGCCAGCGCCTGACCCATATCCTGAGCATGGCCGGTGCCCATTTGGCCAGTGTTGGCGATTTGAAGCGGCCAACCATATCCAGAAATTCCGGATCCTTGACCAGGTTGTTGATGGCCGTTCCGGTTTCCTCGTCCGAATAGGGACGGATGGCATCGAATTCCTGCATGGAGTTCCTGTTTGTTGGGTGCAGAAAAAAGCCGCATTGTAGCGTTTATAAGGTTTGTTTGTCTCCGCCGATTCCGTGACGGGATTCTGGTATCATGGCACGCCTGCCAGAACGGCACGTTTTACCGTCAACCAACACCGCCGGCCAAGTCATGGATTTTGCAGAACTAAGCACAGAGCGCCCCCGTATTTCCGACCAGGACCCGGAAGAAGTCCTGCATCGTGTTTTCGGTTACGAGACCTTCCGCCCCTTGCAGGGAGACATTATTCGCGAGATTGTCGGCGGCGGCGATGCCCTGGTGCTGATGCCCACCGGCGGCGGCAAATCCCTGTGCTACCAGGTTCCGGCTCTCGTTCGTGCCGGCACGGCCATTGTGATCTCGCCACTGATCGCGCTGATGCAGGATCAGGTTGCCGCATTGAAGGAATTGGGGGTAAAAGCGGCGTTTCTCAATTCCACCATGGATTTCGAGCAGGCCCGTGACACCGAGAATGCCCTGATGACCGGCGAACTGGACCTGCTGTACTGTGCGCCGGAACGGCTGATCCAGCCCCGCACCCTGGACCTGCTGCACCACGCGTCCATCTCTCTGTTCGCCATCGACGAGGCCCACTGTGTCTCCCAGTGGGGGCATGACTTCCGCTCCGACTATCTGGAGCTGAGCCGGCTGGCCCACGAGTTCCCCGGTATACCCCGCATCGCCCTGACGGCGACAGCCGACGAGCGCACCCGCAAGGAAATTGCCGAGCGACTCTCCCTGACCGAGGCCCGGCATTTCATCAGCGGCTTCGACCGCCCGAACATTCAGTATCGAATTGCACCAAAAACCAATGCAAACAAGCAATTACTGGATTTTATTAAAGCAGAACATGATGGCGACTGCGGCATCGTTTATTGTCTGTCCCGCAACAAGGTAGACGCCACGGCAAAGATGCTCAGTGACAAGGGCTACACCGCATTGCCCTATCATGCCGGCCTCAACGGCGGTGACCGCGCCCGGCACCAGGAACGCTTCCTGCGGGAAGACGGCGTGATCATCGTGGCCACCATCGCCTTTGGCATGGGTATCGATAAACCCGATGTACGGTTCGTCGCCCACCTGGACCTGCCGAAAAGCCTGGAGGCCTATTACCAGGAAACCGGCCGGGCCGGGCGTGACGGCAAGCCCTCAACCGCCTGGATGGTCTATGGCCTGCAGGATGTGATCAAGCTTCGACAGATGCTCGAAGGCTCCATGGGGAACGACCACTTCAAGCGCGTTGAACGCCAGAAGCTGGATGCCATGCTGGGCCTGTGTGAAGTGACCAGTTGCCGGCGACAGGTGTTGCTGCGGTATTTCGGCGACACCCTGGAACAGCCCTGCGGTAACTGTGATACCTGCCTGAATCCGCCCGAGACCTGGGACGGAAAGGTTGCCGTGCAGAAAGCCCTCTCCTGTGTGTTCAGAACCGGGCAACGTTTCGGCGTCACCTATCTGATTGACGTTCTTCGCGGCTCTGAAAACGAGCGCATTATGCAGTCCGGCCATCACAAGGTATCCACTTATGGGATAGGCACGGAGTTGTCGGCCAACGACTGGAAGTCCGTGTTCCGGCAGCTCGTCGCCAACGGCTACCTGAGGGCCGATCCGGAAGGCTACGGAGCGCTGCAACTTACCGAGCAATGCCGCCCCCTGCTGAAGGGTGAGGTGGCCATCCAGTTGCGTAAGGATCCTGTGGTGAAAGCATCCGGTGGCCGAGGTTCAGGGGGGACGGGCCGCCGCAGGATTGCGGACCAGATCACCGATAAGGCCGGATGGGAAGCGCTGCGTGCCTGTCGCAAGGCACTGGCGGACGACAAAGGTGTGCCGCCCTATGTGATCTTTCATGACGCCACCCTGTTCGAAATCCTGGAGAAGCGACCAAACAGTCTCTCGGAGATGGCGGAAATCAACGGGGTAGGTGCTGCCAAGCTGGAAAAATACGGGGAGACATTCCTCACCGCCCTGCGTGAACTGGACCGCGTCTAGAGTCCGGCCGCGGTACTGTTTATCCACCAATCCGCTAGTCCGCCTTGAAGCCCTTCTTGCGAACCCGATACTGGGCAATGGACGTGGCCACGTGGTTGCCCTCCTGGTCGTACAGGGTGCCTTCCAGCGTAAACGCCGCCCTGCCTGTTTCATCCGCTTCGGCCCTGATGGCTTCCACCGTGGCTTCATCCAGAGAGAACTCAACAAACACATCCGAATTGGCCGGTTGCAGGAACTGCAGGGTCATCTCCTTGAGAATCGGTGTGTAAGCTGGGCCCAGGTCAAACAGGGTCAGCACACCACCGGGGATTTCGGCCACCAGGAAGTAGGCGCCGGCGTACAGGCTGCCAAAGTGGTTCTTGTTCCCCTTCAAACGGATTCTTGCCTTCACGAACCCGGGGCGGACTTCTTCAACACTGAAACCGTTGCGTGGCGCGAACGGAATCGACAGGCCGATAATCCGGTTTACTGCGGCGTATCCACTGGTTTTCCGGAGCCACGCCAGCGGCTGGGTGATTCGCGCCCCGGGGTCTGATGCAGACACCCATTGCCCGGTTGCACCGATCAGGCTGTCGATTATCGTCATACTTGTCTATCCTTCGCTGATGTAATATCAAGAACGAGTAGAATAATAACTCGAATGGACGCGGGGCTGGTATTCAATGAAAGTGAGGCGAGCGTATTGCTGGTTGGCGGGTGTGGCGTTTTCGCTGGTTGGCCCGGGCGTCAGTGTGACTTCCGCATACAGCACCGCAGAGGACACGGTAAAGGAATATCGCCTTTGGTACCGCAACTACGACAGCCCGCAGATCCGCGCCCTTGTAGCCCTCGCCTTTGATAAAACACCGGAATACGGCCCTTACCAGATTACCCGCACGCCTGAAATGGCCCAGGGCCGGGTTATCCGTGAACTGGAGCAGCAGCGATCCACTCTGGTAGACCTTGCCAACGTTGCAACAACGGGCGAAAGGGAGCGAGATCTGCGGGCGATACCCATCCCGATTGATGGCGGACTTTTGGGGCTTCGGGTATGTGTGGTGCTGAAGGAATCGCTACCAAAATTCGAGGGTATCCGCAGCCTGGATGACCTGCAGGAAGCTGGTATCCGCATTGGCCAGGGCGCGCACTGGCCGGACTCATCGATTCTGCAGGTTAATGGAGTTACCGTGGTGACTCACTCCCGGTACGAAATCCTTTTCCGAATGCTGGAGAATCATCGCTTCGAATGCTTTGCGCGAGGAGTCAGCGAAGTCCTCTTTGACCTGGCACTTGAAAACGACGCGGACTTTGTGATCGAACCCAACCTGCTTCTTGCCTACCCGATGCCCTCCTACTTTTTTGTCAGCCGCAACGACCATGAAACCGCACAGCGGCTGCAACTGGGTATGGAGCGGGCGATTTACGACGGAAGCTTTGGAGACTACCTGAACCGCTACTACGGCAGGGCCATTGACGAATTGGGGCTGGATAACAGGACCGTCCTTGTCCTGGATAATCCTTTTCTGACCGGCGAGTCCTGGGCCATTGGCCGTCAGACTCTCCGGGAGCTACGGCGACGCATCAAGCTGCTGTCTACACCCGACACAGACCCGGTCAAACCCTGAAGCGCGACACATTCTGGCTGAGGGTGTTGCCAATCGACTCGATCTGACCGCTGTAAACATCGTTTTCGCTGGCAGCTTTGGCAGCTTCCTGCCCCTGGTCTGCTATGCGGGTGATGGACGAGTTCAGTTCCTCAGTCACTGACGTCTGCTCTTCAGACGCCGTCGCAATCTGGGAAGTCATCTGGCTGATCGATGTGATGGCATCAGCAATCCGGTTAAGCGATTCCATGGCATCCTGGGCTTTTTCCATACTCACATTGGAAACCGCGGTTGATGCTTTCATGACGTCAACAGCCTGATTTGCCCCACTCTGCAGGCGTTCGATCATGTTGTTGATTTCCTTGGTGCTGTCCTGGGTGCGACGGGCAAGGTTGCGCACCTCATCGGCGACCACCGCAAAGCCACGGCCTGCATCCCCTGCCCTGGCCGCCTCGATGGCCGCGTTCAGCGCCAGCAGGTTGGTCTGTTCGGCAATGCCCTGAATCACCTCAAGAACAGACGTAATGTCGGTAACATCCTTGCCGAGCTTGTCGATAACCTCAGCCGCGGCATTAATCTCCTTGGACAACTTCTGCACCGCATCCCTGGAGGCAGTGACGGTTTCGAGCGAGGCGCGGCTGTCTGCATCGGCCGTGTTGGATGCATCCGCCGTCTGCTGGGCGTTCTGTGCAATCTCTCCCGCAGCTGCGGACATTTCATTGATCGCAGTGGCCACCATATCAATCTCGGCCTGCTGCTTTTCCACGCTGTCGCGGCTGGTGCTGGCGGTATCCCGTAGCGAGGAAACGTTATCTCCCAGTTCTGAAGTGCCTCGCTGAACATCGCGAACCACATTCTGTACATTCTCCACAAAACTGTTGAATTCCGCGGCCAGTTTGCCGAATTCATCGTTGGCACTGTCGTCCAGGCGCTTGGTGAGATCCGCCTCGCCACTGGCGATGGAGGCCATGGCCGCATTAAGCCTGTGGACCGGCGCCATCAGCACTCGGATGCCGAAGTGCAGGATGACCAGTGACACCAGCAAACCAATAACCGCGATGATCAGCCCCGTTACGCGCGCGGCCTCAACCGGCGCATTGATCTTGCCTTCATTGATGAAAGTGCCGAGATACCATTCAACACCACGGGCACCTTTTATCCGGTGGAAACTGGCTGTCCAGTTGGTTTCGCCCGCATCGTAACGGTGCGCCTCTCCGCTGAGCCGAGGTTCTTCCCCCAGAAGGCTATTGATCTTCTTACCCACCAGCTTCTGGTCTGGATGGAACAACACGGTGCCATCGTCACTGATCAGCGCAGCGTAGCCGGTATCAGCCAGGGTGATTGCGGAAAGGGTTTGTTCGATAGTCTTAAGGGCAATATCACCACCGACAACGCCCTGGTAGGCGCCACGCTTGACCGGCGCCAGGGTGGAAATGATCGTACCGCCAGTGCCCGCGTCCAGATACGGCTCTGTGAAGGAGGCCGAGCCCATTTGCTTTGCCTGCTTGAACCAGGGGCGGGTACGTGGGTCATAATCACTGGGCAGCGTGGCTTCAGAGGCGTCGTCCTTCATCAGCATGTAGCCATCATCGCGCCCGACATACACATCAATGAAACCGCCGCCTGTGGTTGCAGCCGCCAGGATGACCCTTGCCTCCGAGTCTGTCTCGACCGACTCCAGAGCCCTTGCCGTTGATTCCGTCATCGCAAGGCGGGTATTGAGCCAATCGGCAATACTGGACGTACTCTGGGCCACGGTGTCCTCAATCAGCGCATCCACATAGGTGTCCGTGGTGTCCTGTAGCCTGAGGTTGCCGCTGATGGTGAACGCCCCCATAACAAGCAAAAGCAAAATACCGAAGGCAATGAGCAACTTCTGGCCAAAACTCAGGTTCATTTCTCGGGTCCTTTTCGGGTCATTCTGGTCGCGGGGTGCAAGCATACAGCGTGTTGGCTGCGTGTTCTGTATAAGTTTGTTTTCGGCATTTGCGGCGAAGTCTTTAACGCTATCTGATAAAATGGCACGAACATTCAACGATTTTCTCCAGAACTTTCCTTCTGCATCCAACGGGAGCTGCCACGTATGGCCCACGAAGAACTGCACCTCAACCTTCGTAACCTGACCAACGATGACTACCCCCAGCTCCAGCGTTTAATGGACAGGGTTTACGATGACATCGGCGGCGCCTGGCCCGAAGACACCATCAAGGCGCTGGTTGACCAGTTCCCGGACGGGCAGATCTGCATTGAGGAATCCGGCGAATTGATCGCCGTGGCACTCACTGTCTGCGTCAAGTATGAGCGATTCAGCAACCCCCATACCTATGACGACCTGATACTGCGAAATGAGAAAATCTGGCACAACGCCAAAGGCGATTCGCTTTACGGGCTGGATGTGTTTATCCATCCGGACTATCGCGGTTACCGCCTTGGCCGGCGCCTGTATGAGGCTCGCAAGGAGCTGTGTCGCTCCATGAACCTGCGCGCCATCCTGGCGGGCGGCCGTATCCCCGGCTACCACAAGTATTCGGACCAGTATTCCCCGGAAGAATACATCCAGCGAGTGGATCGCAAGGACATCTACGACCCCATCCTCAGCTTCCAGCTGTCTAACGATTTCCAGGTCACCCGGCTGATGCACAAGTATCTGCCGGAAGACGAGAAGTCCTTGGGCTACGCCACCCTGCTGGAGTGGCGGAACATCCTCTATACGCCGCCTTCACCGGTGCTCAGTGTCAAGAAAACACAGGTGCGCCTGGGTGCGGTCCAATGGCAGATGCGTGAGTTCACGTCGGTGGAAGAAGTGTTGGAACAGGTCGAGTACTTCGTGGATGCCCTGTCGGACTACAAGAGCGATTTCGCGCTGTTTCCCGAGTTTTTCAACGCCCCACTGATGGGCCTGACGGACCAGTTGGACCAGACCCGCGCCATTCGCTTCCTCGCAGGCTTCACGGAGCAGTTCCGAAACCAGATGTCGGAAATGGCGGTCAGTTACAACATCAACATCATCACCGGGTCGATGCCCTTGCTGGAAAACGACCGGGTGTATAACGTTTCCTATCTTTGCCACCGTGACGGCCGTGTCGATGAGCAGAGAAAAATCCACATTACGCCCCACGAGCGCCGCGACTGGGTCATTGAAGGTGGCGAGAAATTCAAGGTGTTCGATACGGACGCGGGCCGCGTTGCCATCATGATCTGTTACGACATCGAGTTCCCGGAACTCGGGCGTCTGGCCGCCAGCGATGAGGTGGATATCATCATGGTGCCGTTCTGGACAGACACCAAGAACGGCTACCTGCGGGTTCGGCACTGCGCCCAGGCCCGTGCCATAGAAAACGAATGTTACGTGGTGATCACAGGCAGCGTAGGCAACCTGCCCAAGGTCGAGAATCTGGACGTTCAGTATGCCCAGTCCTCGGTATTCTCCCCCTCGGATTTTGCTTTCCCCCACGACGCAGTGATGGCGGAAACAACCCCGAACACGGAGATGATCATGTTCTCAGACATGGATCTGGAGAAGCTGAAGCTGGTCCGTAACGAAGGCTCGGTCACCAACCTGAAAGACCGGCGCACGGATATCTACGCGCTCAACACCATACAAACGGGCCAAAATGATACTGACAGTTGAAGAACTGCCTGAGAGCCCTATCGTATGACACTGAACACGTTGCCAAACTGTCTGAGTGTGGCTATTGTTTAACCATACACATCCAAGGTCACTCCCACGGGGTGTCACCCGGGCAAGCCCGGAGTCCAACAGAGATCGCGTTTAAATGAACGAAGCACTGCCGGATCTTGTTGCACATTTCCACATAAAGCGTGGCCTGTTCCGTCGCGAACGGGTGGAAGCCGCGCTGTTCGAGCTGGATAATTTCGGTTGTGTCATCAAGACCGACAAGGTTTTCAATCCCGGTGACACAATCATTCTGGACCTCGTCATGGAAATGCCGTTTGACAACATCAGGGCTGATGGCATTACCGGCCTGGTGACCGAGCGTAGAAAGCACTGCAGCAATTTCTTTTATTCGGTTGATTTTGTTGAACTTAATGACAGCTCTTCTTCAGCCCTGGCCGAGAAGCTCAGGCGCATCCGGGAAGTGGTCGGTAAAAAGCAGTCACTGAAATCCAGACGATCCTCCGGGCCCGCCTCCGGCCTCCGGCAAATGGCCTGAACCCACCCGTATACTCAAATCGCACCGTAAGGAGACAGCCCTCATGGCCAAGAAAGCCAAAAAGCAGAATGTTGATAAAGTCGTCAAGAAAGTGAATAAAGAGTTTGAAAAAACGTCGTCACAGATCGAAAAGCTGATCAACGATGCCCTCAAACAGTTCGACGGCCTCCAGAACCAGATTCAGGAACCCGTTCGCAAACTGTTGAAGGAACTGGATGAACTTCGTGACCGCGAAATGAAGCGCTTCAGCGATGAATATGAGCGCCGTCTGGGAGAGTTCCAGGAATTGCAGAACAACATCCTCGACCGCCTTGGCATCGCCAGTAAGGAAGCCAAAGAGGACGTACAAAAAGCTGCGGATAAAGCCGCCCAAAAGGCACCGTCTTCTGTCGCTGCCAAGTCTGCCCCGAAAAAAGCGGCAACCAGCAAAACAACTGCCAAAAAGCCGGCTGCAAAGAAGGCAACAACGGCCAAGAAAGCCGCCAAGGCCAAGGCCGGTACAACGGCCAAAAGCCCGGCTTCCACTGCGAAGGCCGCACCTGCTAAAGCAGCGCCAAAAAAGACCGCTACCGCTGCAAAGAAACCGGCAGCGGCAAAGCGTACTCCCAAGCCGAAGGACAAGAGCGATCTGACGCAGGTCAAAGGCATCGGCCCCGCCACCGCCCGGAAAATGAAAGAGGCAGGTATTACATCGGTTGACCAGATCGCCAACCCCTCGGCGGCCGACCAGGAAAAGCTGAAGGCGTTCTCGAACGTTAAAGGCTTCAGCACCTTTAGTGACGAAGCCAAGAAAGTCATTTAATGCAACAATCCGAACAGCCTGTTTTACGGGACATTGTCCTGGTTGGCGGCGGACACAGCCATGTTGGGGTTCTCAAGCGTTTCGCCATGAACCCCGTGCCTGGTGTCCGCCTGACACTCATCTGCAGGGACACCCACACGCCCTACTCCGGCATGCTGCCCGGCTACGTGGCCGGGCACTATTCCTACGATGACGTCCATATCGACCTCAGCAAACTGGCGGAATTTGCCGGCGCGCGCTTCTACCGGGATGAAGTCACCGGGATAGACCGCTCCCGGAAACGCGTTGTTTGCCGCTCCCGGCCGGATGTGCCTTACGACATCCTCTCCGTGAATATTGGCTCATCCCCCCGGGTTGGCGATGTCAACGGCGCCACGGAGCATGCGGTACCGGTCAAGCCCATTAACGGCTTCAATAACCGCTGGCTGTCCCTTTTGTCGCGCCTTGAAAACCACGAAGGCCCCATGTCCGTTGCCGTGGTTGGCGCCGGTGCCGGCGGCGTTGAACTTACCCTGGCCATGCAGTTCCGGCTAAGGGCGGAACTGCAGAAGCGCGGCCATGACCCGGACCAGCTTCACTTTCATCTGTTCGATTCGGAAAGCCAGATTCTGCCAACCCACAATGCGCGGGTGCGAGCGGTCTTTGCTGAAAAGCTGGCTAGCCGGGGCGTGAAGGTGCACTTGGGCTCGGCCGTTTCAAACGTCGATGCCAACCACCTGATGACCGAGTCTGGCGAGAAACACCCTGTTGACGAAGTTCTCTGGGTGACACGCGCTGGCGGCCCGGATTGGCTTGCGGATACCGGCCTTGCGCTGGATGAGGGCGGCTTTATCCGGGTGAAGGACACGCTGCAATCGGAATCCGACGACGACATCTTCGCCGCCGGTGATATTGCCAATATGGTGGACCATCCCCGCGAAAAAGCTGGCGTGTTCGCCGTCCGCCAGGGCCGCCCGCTGGCCGACAACCTTAAGCGCTATGCCCTGGGTAAAACGCCGAAGCCCTTCAACCCCCAGAAAAAGTGGCTGGCACTGATCAGCACCGGCGACAAGTTTGCGGTCGCTTCCCGGGGTGACATGTCCTTTTTCGGTAAGTGGGTCTGGCGCTGGAAAGACAGCATTGATAAACGCTTCATGGCAAAGTTTAATGACCTCCCCGCCATGGAAGAGAACACGGCGCTGCCCGATACCGGTGCGGCCCAGAACGCCGAGGAAGCCTCCCAGGCCATTTCCGCCGTGGCCATGCGCTGTGGCGGCTGTGGCGCCAAGGTGGGCAGTACCGTTTTGTCCCGCGCCCTGGGTGAATTGCGCCCGATTGAACGCGACGACATCCTGATCGGCCTGCATGCGCCGGATGACGCCGCTGTACTCACGGTTCCACCGGGCAAGGCGGTGGTGCACACCGTCGACTTCTTCCGGGCCTTTATCGACGATCCTTACGTGTTTGGCAAAGTGGCCGCCAATCACGCGCTGGGGGATGTGTTCGCCATGGGCGCCGAAGCCCAGAGCGCGACCGCCGTTGCCACGGTACCCTACGGCATTGAGTCCAAAGTGGAAGACGTGGTCTACCAGATGATGTCCGGAGCCGTGGAAGTACTGAATGAAGCCGGTTGCGCCCTGGTCGGAGGCCATACCGGCGAAGGCCGTGAGCTCGCCCTCGGATTCGCCGTTAACGGCCTGATTGATCCGGATGAAGTGATGAGCAAGGGCGGCCTGCGGGCCGGAGATGTGCTGATTCTGACCAAGCCGATTGGCACCGGCACCCTGTTCGCTGCCCACGCCAAGCTTGCAGCCAAAGGCCGCTGGATTGACTCGGCGCTCGCCTCAATGATCCAGTCCAACAAGGATGCAGCACAATGCTTGCGCCGATATGGCTCAAAAGCCTGTACGGATGTGACCGGTTTTGGGTTGCTGGGGCACCTTGTTGAAATGACGCGCCCGTCCGGTGTTGATGCGCAACTGGATCTGGGTGCAATCCCGATACTCCCGGGCGCCGAGGAAACCGCAGCAGCCGGAATCCTCAGTTCACTGCAGCCGGCCAATATTCGCCTGCGGCGTGGCATCCGCGACCAGGAGAAGTGGGTCAAGCACCCCCGCTATCCGTTGATCTTCGACCCCCAGACCGCCGGTGGTCTGCTGGCCAGTGTGCCCGCTGATCAGGCCGATGCCTGCGTCAGTGAGTTGAAAGCCATGGGTTATCCCCATACGGCGATCATTGGAAAGGTGCTGCCCCAGGACGAAAGCGGGCCTATCGAGCCGATCACGCTCCGGGACTGAGCCGGGCACGCCCGGCCAACGCCTTCTCAATGGTAGCCAGCAAGGCCGCCTGCTCCGCTTCAGGCGTAAAAAGGCGGGCCAATTCCCGGACGCGGTTGTGCAGTTCTCCGAGGAACCTGGAGGATTGCTCCGCTTGCTGCAGCACCCTGGCGAGATCGGCCTCGTCGCCAACACGGAAATAGCCGGGATAGTTGTCGCCCAGCAGGCCAAGGTTTCCGGAAATATCCGATGCAATCACGGGCAGGCCGGCTCTGCAGGCTTCAGACACAACATTGGCGCCGCCCTCCATCAACGAACTGATCACCATGGCGCGGGATGAGTGCATCAACCGATGGATAGCGGGCTTGTCCAGCTCCCCCAGCCATTTGAAGCGGGGGTTGGCTTCCTGCTCAGCCAGGGCCTGCTGCTCCCAGTCCGGGGTATGGGCCTTGCCGGCATTGAATACGCGAATAGCCGAGGTGTCGGGCAATAGCCGTGCCGCCAATGCGGCCCTCAGGGGGTCTTTCTCCTGGCGCAAGTGCCCGATGACGCAGATATCAAAGGTGTTTTTACGGTCATCCGTCCCGTTTACGGGTTTGTCGGCTGACTGCAGTACCGTGACCAATTTATCCGCAAAGCGTTCGGGAATGTCCCGGCCGACCCGATGGTGGAGCCCAACCAGGCAATCGGCAACCTCCATGGAGTTGTGGGTTTGTTCCGGATAACGGTACTGATGGTCGTAGATATCAGTACCCGTAAGCACGACAATCAATGGCGTTTCCGGGTGCAGGTGCCGGAAGCGGGTCACGGCTTCGTGGCTTCTCCAGGCGTGGAGCGCAATAAACAGGTCACAGGGCTCATCCGTGTATTCAGTAAGCAAGGACACCTGATGCCCTGCCTGCTGGAGAAGTCCGCTCCAACGCTCTGCTGTCGCCCGGTTACCGGCTTTGGACCCGGGCGGCGCGGGCGTGATTAATGCTATTTTCATCGGCGCAGGTGTCCGTAAAGATTTTCATTTTTGATGGATATCCATAACCTGTTTAGCTCAGTAAATCGTATAGCTGTTCAGAGTTGAGGTAAATCACGGTATTCTGAGTCGCTTCGAACATATCTGAATTACACACAAGGAAATTCAAATGGCCTTGAATCTCATACGGAAGTTAATGGTTTCCAGCCTCTTTTGTTTCGGCGCAGCGTCTGCCTCGGCGGAAACGTTTGTGTTCACTGCAATCCCGGATGAAGACGAAACCAAACTGGTTGAGCGTTTTCGCGGTGTCGCCGATTACCTGTCCAGCGAACTGGATGTGGATGTGCGTTACATACCGGTGAAATCCTATGCCGCCGCCGTCTCCGCGTTTCGCAATAACCAGGTTCAACTGGCCTGGTTTGGTGGATTGTCCGGCGTTCAGGCCCGGCGCCTGGTACCCGGTTCCGAAGCCATTGCCCAGGGCGTGGAAGACCAGGCTTTCGAGACCTACTTTATTGCCAACACCAGCACTGGTATTCAGCCAGCGGACGAGCTCTCCGCCCTCGAGGATGAGCTGGAAGGCAAAACCTTTACCTTCGGCTCCAAAGGCTCTACATCCGGGCGCCTGATGCCGGAATTCTACATCCGCGAAACCTTTGGCCAGCAGCCAGAAGAGTTCTTTTCGCGGGTGGGCTTCAGTGGCAACCACACACGCACACTCCGTCTGGTTGAAGCGGGCACCTACGAGGTTGGCGCCCTGAACTTCCAGGTATGGGAGAAGGAACTGGAAAACGGCAACATCGATACCGACGCGGTACAGGTGATCTGGAAGACCCCAACCTACCCGGACTACCAGTGGACCATTCGTGGCGATGTGAATGAGCGGTTCGGTGAAGGCTTCAAGCAACGCGTCACCGAAGCATTGCTGAACCTGGACGACCCTGAGCTTCTTGAAAGCTTCCCGCGCTCTGGATTCATTCCTGCGTCCAATGACGACTATGAGCCCATCAGCAAGACTGCGGAAGAGATTGGAATCCTCGATTGATGACTGGTTTCGATCTGTCAGGCCTAACGGCGTCGTTTGGGGGGGAGCGGGTCATTGGTCCGCTCTCCCTCAGAGTCCAGCAGGGGGAAAAAGTTGCCCTGGTTGGCAAAAGCGGAGCCGGAAAGTCGACCCTCATGCGCCTGATCCACGAGCAGGTTAACCGTGACGCCTCCCTTGTTCCCCAGGAGCTGGGCCTGGTAAACGCGTTGCCGGTGTTCCATAACGTATTCATGGGGCAACTGGACAGGCACCGTAGCTGGTACAACACCGTCACCCTCGTGCGGCCATTCTCCCGCGACCGGGATGGCGTGCGGGAACTGCTGAAAGCACTGGGTATGCCGGAAAAGCTATGGATACCCACTGCGTCCTTGTCTGGTGGACAGCGGCAGCGTGTGGCAATTGCCCGGGCCCTGTATCGCAATGCTCCACTGCTACTGGCCGATGAGCCTATTTCCGCCCTGGATGGGCCTATGGCGCATCAGGTAATGCAGTTGCTGAAAGAACACTTTTCAACCAGTGTGTTTGCGCTTCATGATGTTGACATGGCGCTCGCCTACTGCAACCGAATCGTCGGTATCCAGGATGGCCAGATAGCGCTTGACGAGCCCGCCGAGCGATTGGTGGCCTCAGACATCATGTCTCTTTACTAGCGAAGCCGACCCGTTTCATGCTCCAGTCCCCGACGGTCCGAACCAGCCTAATTTTCCTCGCCATTGCGTTGGTAGCGCTGCTGTTTACCGATATTGCCATCACCGCCTCCAACCCCTGGCGGGATCTCGGTAATTTCTTCCTCGGTGTGGTAACACCCAACTTCTTCAGCAGCGAAGGCCTGATGACGGCTTTACTCCGAACGGTGGCCTTTGCGTTCGTTGGGGTCGCCCTGGGCAGCGTTTGCGGGTTTCTTTTGGCGTTGGTGTACCGTTGGCTGCCCGTAAGGATTATGTGTGCCTTTGTGCGAGCCATACACGAGTTGTTCTGGGCGCTGATTTTTTTGCAGTTTTTCGGGTTCCATCCACTGACGGGCGTGTTGGCGATTGCCATTCCCTACTCCGGCATCTTCGCCAAGGTCTATTCAGAAATCCTCGACGAAGCCGATCCCGAGCCGGGCCGGTTGCTGCCCCCTCGCACCGGTGTGATTGCCGCGTTTCTCTACACCCGCATACCGGATTGCTGGGTCCAGATGCGAACCTACACCGCTTACCGGCTTGAGTGCGGCCTTCGGTCCAGCGCCATTCTGGGCTTTGTCGGGCTACCTACCCTCGGGTTTTATCTGGAATCGGCGTTTTCCCAGGGCCACTACTCCGACGCTGGCGCCATGCTGATTCTTTTCTACGTCCTGATCGCGACCATGCCGCTCTGGGTCAGGCCCAAACTGTTACCCGTTTATCTCGTTGGCGCCCCGTTTTTCCTCGGCGAAGGGCTGCCCATCGTCTGGGGCAATGTTGCCCGCTTCTTCACCCAGGATATTGTGCCATCGCCCTTACGGGGTGAAGAGGGTTGGTCGGGCATGGGCCCATGGCTAGGCGATATGCTCATCAATCAGGCCATGCCGGGCATCTGGAACACAGTGCTCCTCACCCAGGTTGCCCTGGTGGCGACCGGCATCATTGCCCTGCTGGCCTTCCCGTTGATCTCCACCCATTTCGGCGGGCCGGTGCGCCGCACCTCCGGCCATGTGTTCCTTGTGATCATGCGCTCAACGCCGGAATACATTCTGGCCTACATCCTGCTACAACTCTGGGGGCCTTCAATGCTACCCGCTGTGGTGGCATTGGCGCTGCACAATGGCGGCATTATTGGCCACCTTATCGGCCGTCAATCCAGTACCATCCGCCTGAGAACAGACGCACCAACCGGCCTGGACCGGTACACCTATGAACTCGTCCCCAGGGTATACCGCTCATTTCTGGCTTTCCTGTTTTACCGCTGGGAAATCATCATGCGGGAAACCGCCATCCTGGGTATCCTGGGTATCTACACACTGGGCTTTTACGTCGACAGTGCCATCCAGAACATCCAGTTCGACCGTGCCATGGTGCTGATTCTGATCACCGCATCCCTGAATATCGGTGTTGATATCCTGGGCCGCTATATCCGCAGGAAGCTCGCCCTGCAGACCATGCCTACCTGCTAGCTGACTACCCCGTCACAGTTCCGCAGATTCACACCCGGTTTGGCCCGGGTTCCCTTAGTGCTCAGATATACACTTGGTTACAATCCGATAACGGATGTAACAAACACCAGAGCAATGCGGAATGCTTATGATGAACAGCCTTGGAAATGCGTCACCTCCGCAGCCTGTCCAGAAACGTCCAGTTTCCGAGCGCCAGCCACCCCAACAGGGGCGCTCAGACAAGTGCGGGCTGATCACCCAGTTGCATATTCTGATCAGCCTCCAGGTGAGAGACTGCCGGGAACAGGGGCTGGAGATCGAGACCGCTCCACAGGCTGTAAGGGAATACGCGGTTGCCTGGTTATATGGTGCGGCCTGCGCCCTGTGTGATAAGCCGCAGCGCCATTCCGGCGCACTGATCAACCTCGTCAGTCAGTTGGCCAGTCGTAAAACCGGCATCCGGCAACCGGAGGCTGTCCAGGCGCTTTCAACGCTCACGGGTAACGCCACCCTGCTGGCCTGTTTCAGGAACGGTGTGAGTGGTGCGGAGCACTGGAGCGGGCATCGGTATGTTCCGCAGGAGAACAGCCTTTACGTGGCTGTCACCTCGAACGCGTTTATCTGACCGAAATTGTAAGAAGGACTGAGCCCGTTCAGTTACGGGCTGCGGGGCGTGTAGCGGTGTCTTCCAGTGCCCAATCGGTCCCCAGGTACTCGGCATCTACGGTTTCCGGACTGTCTGCCGGGGCACCGGTTATCGCGGGCCGGGAAAAGCTGCCATCCTCCTGGCGCTCCATGCTCTCTACGTCCACGGAACGCACGACGTAGCTGGCTCCTTTACTCGTCACCTTTGTGCGATGGCTGAGCCCGAAGATGAAGCGGCAATAATCGAGTTTGAGCTGAAGCAGGTCCTGTTCCGCCTTCTGGATTTTCCTCAGCAGGACTTTCTGAACGCTATCGCCATAATCCATATGCGCTTCCCTGGACGATTGTTGTGATTCCGTGATTTTACACAATCCTGACACACTGTCATCCTGTCGTCAGGCGCGGCCCTCGGCAATAAAGGTCAGTTTTACAGGCATCGCGGTTTCCTGGTCCATGCCGGCCTGCAGGTCAACTCTCCAGGTCATTTTGGGGTCCGTGGTGCAGAAAGGCGCCGTAAACCGCGCCTCCCATAACTGGCCTCCATCATCCGGCGCCAGCCCGGCCCTGGCCATGGGAACCGGGTACTCGCCCAGGTACATGGACTCACCGCGCAACACAGCCAGCAAACGGGGCTGGCTGCTGTCTGTCTTTATCGTCAGGTGATACTCCGTGCCCTGCCCCTGAACGCCCTCTTTTTTCAGCTGTGCCTGCCAGTTCCTGCCCTGTTGTTCCCAACTGCACGTATCATTGAGCAGGTCGCATAGCACCTCACCCTGATCGGCCGGGGCGCGGTCTTCAGACATCAGCCAGCGCGGGCCGAATATACCCAGCGCGATCACACCAATGATGGCCAACACAGCAACAAGCGCTCTCAACACATCCAACCCTCCACGGTTAAGCGGGCATTATGGGGATAATCGCTGACAAGGCAAAGCTTTCTAAATCATCACCGGTCATGAGAAAATACCGCGCTTTGATCCACCACCAACAGGACAAGCCAGTGCAACCGGATATCTCCGTCAAGCACCTCAACAAAGTCTACGCGGATGGTTTCAGGGCCCTCAACGACATCAACCTCGACATCAAGCCTGGCGAGATCTTCGCCCTGCTGGGGCCGAACGGCGCCGGCAAGACCACGTTGATCAGCATCATCTGTGGCATTGTGAACCTATCGGAAGGCGAAGTGAAAGCGGCCGGCTACGACATCGTCAAGGATTACCGCAAGGCCCGCGAAAGCATCGGCCTGGTTCCCCAGGAGCTCAATACCGACGCCTTCGAGACCGTCTGGGACGCCGTCTCGTTCAGCCGGGGCCTGTTCGGCAAACCACCCGCGCCGGACCACATCGAAAAAGTGCTGAAAGACCTGTCGCTGTGGGACAAACGCAACAACCGCATCATGTCCCTGTCGGGGGGCATGAAACGCCGTGTGATGATTGCCAAGGCACTGTCCCACGAACCTCGCATCCTGTTCCTGGACGAGCCCACGGCCGGTGTGGACGTCGAGTTGCGCCGGGACATGTGGGAAATGGTGCGCAAGCTGCGGGAAAACGGTGTCACCATCATCCTCACCACCCACTACATCGAGGAAGCGGAGGAAATGGCCGACCGCATCGGGGTTATCCGCCACGGCGAGATCATCCTGGTCGAGGACAAATCCCGGCTGATGAGCAAACTGGGCAAGAAGGAACTTCGCCTGCACCTGCAGAACCCACTGGAAAAAATACCGGGAGAACTCATCCTGGAGCCCCTGGAGTTGTCGGATGATGGTTACGAGCTGGTCTACACCTTCGACTCCCAACAGGAACAGGCAGGCGTGGCACGGCTGCTGCGAACCCTGGGCGACCTGGGCATCGAATACCGGGATCTTCAGACCAGGGAAAGTTCCCTGGAAGAGATTTTTGTTGGCCTGGTGCATGAATAAAACCAACCGGTATGCGGGAGTAACGCAATGAACCTTTACGGTGTCCGAGCAATCTACAACTTTGAAATGGCCCGCATGCGCCGCACCCTGATGCAGAGCGTGGCCTCGCCGGTTATTTCCACGTCGCTGTACTTCGTGGTGTTTGGCTCCGCCATTGGCAGCCGTATGGGCGATATCGACAACATCAGCTACGGGGCCTATATCATTCCGGGCCTGGTGATGTTGTCACTGCTGATGCAGAGCATTTCCAACGCCTCCTTTGGCATCTACATGCCCAAGTTCTCCGGCACAATTTACGAGTTGTTGTCCGCGCCCGTCTCCTACATGGAGGTCGTCCTCGGCTATGTCGGTGCCGCCGCCACCAAGTCGGTGATCCTGGGCGTCATCATACTGATTACCGCCAGGCTGTTTGTGGACTACGACGTGTTACACCCCTTCTGGATGTTCGCCTTCCTGGTGCTCACCTCCATCACCTTCAGCCTGTTCGGATTTATCATCGGCATCTGGGCGGACGGCTTTGAAAAGCTGCAGATCGTACCACTGATGATTGTGACCCCATTGGTGTTCCTCGGGGGTACCTTCTACTCGATCGAAATGCTGCCGGAAATCTGGCAGACCATCAGCCTGTTCAACCCCGTGGTGTACCTGATCAGTGGCTTCCGCTGGGCGTTCTACGGCGTGTCGGATGTGCATGTGGGCATCAGCGTGGGCATGACCCTGCTGTTCCTCACCGCCTGCATGGTGGCCGTGTGGTGGATCTTCAAAACCGGCTACCGGCTGCGTTCCTGATGCAGCATCGGATACCGGGGCGCAGCCTCAGGGCGTTTTTGCCTGTGATGGCCCTGCTGTTCTCCGGGTGCCTGGCCGCGCTTCCCGATAACGAGTCGTTGCCAGTGAAGCAGGCCTGCCTGATATCCGGGGAGCAGGCGGTTCCCATCACCGTCGAAATTGCCAGGACTTCGGCAGAGAGGAGCCGGGGGCTGATGGACAGGGTAAGGCTGGCTCCGCACTCAGGAATGCTGTTTGTCTACAATGACCAGCGCCGGGCGGATCACGGCTTCTGGATGTACCGCACACTGATTCCGCTGGACATCGCCTACCTGGATCGCGACGGCATCATCGGTGCGATTCGCCATATGGTTCCCTGCCCGTCAGACCAGGGCCGGGACTGCCCCACCTATCAGGCGGGCGTCCCTTTTCGCCAGGCACTTGAGATGAACCTGGGCTATTTCGAAAGCCAGGGCATTGGCGTGGGAGATCGGCTTTCGCTGGAAGCGACTGACTGCCGTTAGTCAAGTCCTCCCTACTCGTCTTTCCATTCCGGTTTGCGTTTGTCCATGAAGGCACAGATGCCCTCCTGGGCGTCCACCGCCTGCAGGTTCTTCGCCATCACTTCCGAGGTAAAACCATAGGCTTCGGCCAGCCCCATTTCCAGTTGCTGGTAAAACGCCTCTTTACCGATCTGGAGGGTACGCCCGGACTTGCCCGCAATGGTGGCAGCCAGACGATACACGGTTTCATCCAGCACCTGCTCATCCACCACCCGGTTCACCAGCCCGATCTGCTCTGCTTTCAGCGCGTTGACCATCTCACCCGTCAGCAGCATTTCCATGGCGTGCTTGCGGGACACATTCCGGGACAGCGCCACCATGGGCGTGGAACAGAACAGCCCAATATTCACCCCCGGCGTGGCAAAACGCGCGGTATCGGCTGCAACCGCCAGGTCGCAACTGGCCACCAGTTGGCACCCTGCGGCCGTAGCGACACCAGCCACGCGGGCAATCACCGGTTTCGGCAGGTTTACAATCTGCTGCATCACCTTACTGCACAGGTTGAACAGCTTTAGCTGGAATTCGTGGCTGTCCAGCTGGTCGCGGATCTCCCGCAGGTCATGCCCGGCGCAGAACACCTGCCCGGCCGATGCAATGACCACCACCCGGGTGCTCACATCACCCGAGACCGATTCGAGCTCTTCGGACAGTGCCGTCAGCATAGCCATGGACAGGCTGTTGCGGCGTTCCGGCTGGTTCAGCGTGAGCGTGGTGATTCCATTTTCAGTGTATTTTTTTACCAACGCTTCGGTTTGCTCGGTCATCATACCCCCTGTTCCGTTTTCCTGTTGTATCCTTTATCCCATGAGAGATGCAAAGAAACAACGCCGTAAACTGAAACAGCAACTCGCCGAAGCCACTTCCTACGAACAGTGGCTGGCCATCGCCACGCACCTGGACGAACTGGAAGGCATGCTCGCCTGGCGGGAAGAGGAAGGCTGTGAACTGCTGCATGAAGCGCTGATTCGCGAGCATATCGACGCCATGGTGCGCTGCCGTGAAAACGGCGATACCCGTGGCCTCACCCGCGTTCTTCAGGAAAGCCTCTACCGCCACCTGGGTGAGATCGCCAACCCGGACCTCTACGCCATCGCCTGGACCGGCACCAAGTATCTGGTGTCTGAATTCCTTGATGAAGTGGAACGCTCGATGTACTTCATCTGCGACAACCGCATGCCGGGTGTGACCAACCAGCAGAAACTGCGGCTGTTTCAGGACGCAGAGAGGGTTTATGGCCGCCCCGCTCTGATGCTCAGCGGTGGCGCCGCTTTCGGGATCTATCACATTGGCGTTACCCGTGCCCTCTGGCAGCAGGGGCTGCTTCCGGACGTGATCGCCGGCTCCAGCATGGGTGCCATTGTGGCAGGCGCCATCTGCACCCGGAGCAATCCAGAGCTGGAACGCTTCTTCTATGAGCCCGGCGAGGTCCACCTGGACGCTTTTCGCTGGCTCGAACCCGGCCGAATCTGGCGTAAGCGCCACGCCATGGACCAATCCCAGCTTCTCCATCACATCCATAGCAATATCGGCAGCATCAGTTTCCGTGAGGCAGCAGAACATAGCGGGCGTACCCTCAATATTTCAGTATCGCCCACCAGGACCCGCCAGAAACCCAGGCTACTGAACAACCTGGCGTCGCCCGAAGTACTGGTGGACTCTGCCATCCTGGCCTCCTGTGCGGTGCCGGGGATCTACCCACCAGTCACACTCCAGGCCCGGGACGGCGCCAAAGGCAAAGCTGGCTCGAAGCCCTATATGCCCACCGAGCGCTGGATCGACGGCAGTGTGCACGGGGACCTGCCATTGATGCGCATGGCGCGGCTGCACAACGTCAACCGCACCATTGTCAGCCAGGCCAACCCCCATGTGTTGCCGTTTATCAGCTATCACCACCAACGCGGCCCCGCCGCATCGGCAAAACAGGCCGCCACTTCGCTGATGCACGCCCAGGTAGCCACCACCCTGAACCTGACCCGTAACAGCTGGTCGTCAACCATCCTGCGGCCATTGCTGGAACAGGCCCATGCCATGGCCACACAGACCTACCTGGGGGATATCAACATACAATTCCCGTTCCGGCCGTTGTTGTATCGCAAATTACTCACCAACCCCGGCCAGGAGGAGCTGGAAATGTTCATCCGCCTGGGTGAGCAGGCCACCTGGCCGCGACTGGCCATGATCCGGGACCAGACCCGAATCAGCCGTACCTTTACCAACTGCATCGCGCGGCTTCAGCAGGCCTGCGCCGCCAACGACAACGCCCCGGAGTAGCTCCTTGCAGACAACGCGGATAAAAGGCCTGACCATTGCCGCCCTGGGCGTGCTGTTTATCGTTCCAGACGCACTGCTTATCAAGATTACCTCGGTGAACCCCGTGGTCTTCCTGTTCTGGCGTGGTTTGCTGCTGGCCGCCAGCTTCCTGGTGATAGGCTCGCTGAGATACCGTTCCCGCCTGGGCCCGGAAATCAGGCGCTGCGGCTGGAAAGGGGCGTTTTGCGCCGTTGCATTCGGGTTCAGTCAGCTCGGCTTCGTGATGGGCATGAAGAACACCGCCGCCGGTAATGTGCTGGTGATCCTCAATACGTCACCGGTCATCGCCGCGCTCATCGCCTGGCTGGTCTGGAAGGAAGCCCTGCCCTGGCGAACCTGGATTGTCATCCTCGTGTGCGTGGCGGGCGCCACCCTGATGGCCATGGGGGAATGGGGCCGCGGCGACCCGCTGGGGCTGATCATGGCCGGTGTTGCAGCAACGGCCCTGGCCCTGAACCTCAACATGGCACGCTCGAAACCCGACAGTGACATGAGTGTTGTGCTGATGTTCGGCTCGCTGGCCGTCGCCGGCGTGGCCGCCCTGGCCGGTGGCGCGGTATGGCTCTCGCCACGGGACGGCTTCTTCATCGCTCTGCTGTGCCTGTTTTTCCTTCCGATAGCCTGCGTCCTCATCCAGATTGGCCCACGCTATATTCCGGCGGCGGAAGTCAGCCTGATGCTGCTACTGGAGACTGTGCTGGGCTCGTTTCTGGTGTGGCTGTTTCTGGGAGAGGTGCCCACAACGCTCAGCCTGATCGGGGGAGCGATTGTCTTCTCTGCATTGTTGGTTCACGGCTGGGTTGAGGTAAAACGCTATCGGCAAACCCGAGCGGCCTGACGCATCCGTTGATGTACGGACAATCCCGCCCGATTTGTAAGCCACCCAAGACTTGAGGCGGCAAAAACTGGATAATGGCAGCCGGCTTTTCATAGCCCGCTCAATTCTGCAAACGCGGTACCCTGTTCATGGAAATCAAAGTTAATTTTCTCGAAAACCTCAGGCTTGAAGCCAAGTTTGATGATTTCACCGTCGTCACCGACCAGCCCATTCGCTACAAGGGCGATGGCTCGGCACCCAGCCCGTTCGACTATTTCCTGGCCTCGTCGGCGCTCTGTGCGGCTTACTTTGTACGGGTGTACTGCAAGGCGCGGGACATTCCCACGGAAAACATCCGCCTGTCGCAAAACAACATTGTCGACCCGGAGAACCGCTACAACCAGATTTTCAGAATTGAGGTGGAACTGCCGGAAGATATTTCCGACAAGGACCGCCAGGGCATCCTGCGCTCAATCGACCGCTGCACCGTGAAAAAAGTGGTGCAAACCGGCCCCGAATTCCAGATCGAAACCGTCGAAAACCTCGACGAAGACGCCCAGGCCCTGCTGATGGCGCCGGAAGGTGATACCAGCACCTACATAGAGGGCAAGGATCTGCCGCTGGAACAGACCATTGCCAACATGAGTGGCATACTGGCGGACTTGGGCATGAAGATCGAAATCGCCTCCTGGCGGAATATCGTGCCCCACGTATGGTCCCTGCACATCCGCGACGCTGCCTCCCCCATGTGTTTCACCAACGGCAAGGGCGCCACCAAGGAAAGCGCACTGTGCTCGGCCCTGGGTGAATTCATCGAGCGACTGAGCTGCAACTTCTTCTACAACGACCAGTTCTTCGGCGAAGACATCGCCAACAGCGAGTTCGTCCACTACCCCAACGAAAAATGGTTCAAGCCGGGACCTGACGACGAGCTGCCCGACGGCATCCTCGACGATCACTGTCTGGCCATCTACAACCCGGAAGGTGAGCTCTGCGGGTCCAACCTGATTGACACCAATTCCGGCAAAACCGACCGGGGCATCGTGTCGCTACCGTTCGTTCGCCAGTCCGACGGCGAAACGGTGTATTTCCCTTCCAACCTGATCGAGAACCTGTTCCTCAGCAACGGCATGAGCGCGGGCAACACCCTGCCAGAAGCCCAGGTACAGTGCCTGTCTGAAATCTTCGAGCGCGCGGTCAAGAAGCAGATCATTGAAGAGGAAATGGCGCTGCCGGACGTGCCCCAGAATGTGCTGGATAAATACCCGCACATTGTTGAGGGCATCAATGCTCTGGAAGCACAGGGTTTCCCGATTCTGGTGAAAGACGCCTCCCTGGGCGGTCGATTCCCGGTTATGTGCGTGACGCTGATGAACCCGCGAAACGGCGGCGTGTTCGCCTCTTTCGGCGCGCATCCGAGTTTCGAGGTGGCGCTGGAACGCAGCCTGACCGAACTGCTGCAGGGCCGCAGCTTTGAAAACCTCAACGACGTACCGGCGCCCACCTTTAGCACCCAGGCGGTGACGGAGCCCAACAACTTTGTCGAGCACTTTATCGATTCCACGGGCGTGGTGTCCTGGCGGTTCTTCAGCGCCAAATCCGATCTGGCGTTCTGCGAGTGGAACTTCTCCGGCACCAACGAAGAAGAGGCCCGCACCCTGTTCGGCATTCTGGAAGACCTTGGTAAAGAAGTGTACGTGACTA
The DNA here is from genome assembly GCF_029207565.1 of Marinobacter iranensis. Lineage (GTDB taxonomy): Bacteria > Pseudomonadota > Gammaproteobacteria > Pseudomonadales > Oleiphilaceae > Marinobacter > Marinobacter iranensis. Next base: position 47,034 of record NZ_JANCMW010000004.1, read on the forward strand.
CCCATGAAGACCTGGGCGCACCGGTATGCCGCATCCTGGTCCCCGGCTATTCCGAGGTCTATCCGGTAGAAGATCTGGTGTGGGACAACACCAACATGGCGCTGGACTATCGCGAAGATATCCTCAACCTCCATACCCTCAGCAATGATCAGCTGGCCGATCTGGCCGAGCGCCTGGAAGCCAGCCAGCTCGACAACTACATGACCATCATCAGCCTGATTGGCATCGAGTTCGACGAGAACACGGTCTGGGGCCAGCTCACCATTCTGGAACTCAAACTGCTGATCTGCCTGGCCCTGCAATGGCACGAAGAAGCCCAGGAATTTGTCGACATGTTCCTGCAGTTCAACGACAACACCGTGGAACGCAACCTGTTCTACCGCGCCATTAACACCGTTCTGGAAATCACCCTGAGTGACGAACTGGAACTGCCCGATTACCTGCCCAACCTGCAGCGTATGTTTGGCGAAGACACCATGGCCGCCGTGGTTGGCTCGGTCAGCGGCGAAGTACGCTTCCATGGCCTGACGCCCACCAGCATGAAACTGGAAGGCCTGGATAAGCATCAGCGGTTGGTTGACAGCTATAAGAAATTGCACGCGGCGCGGGCTGCCAACGCGGGTTTATAACGGCTACCGCCCCCGAACCAGGCGTTACCAAGACCTATGGACAGGTGGGTCTCCGAGACCTAACTTGGCTATAAACGTCTTTAAAGGAAAACGGCATGAAAGTTGGCACGGTTGAATCAGTCTGGCGTTACCCTGTAAAAGGGATGGCCGGCGAACGCCTGGAGCGCTGTGACTTTGATCATGAAGGGCTGAAAGGCGACCGTATCTGGGCGGTGCAGGACGTAAGACGTCAGGAAATACAGAGCTGTAAATTTCGCCCGCAGCTACTGCAGTGTCGTGCCCACACTCGTGGAAATGGCCAAAGCCGGTATATTGAGATCCAGTTTCCCGATGGCAAGCTGTTTCGGTGTGATGACCCCGAGGCAAGCATGAAAGTGTCCGTCCTGGTTGGCCACGACAGCCAATTGCGAACCTTGCAGCCAAAGGCGGAGGCAGACTTCTATCGCCGCTACAAACGGGACAGTCACACATGGCTGGATGAACTGAAAGCGACGTTCGAACGTGAGGAGGGTGAGCCACTACCGGATCTGGATAACCTGCCAGAATCCGTGCAGGAATTTGTCTCCCTGCAGGGTACGTTTTTCCTGGCCTCGACCTTTCATGTTCTGACCACCGCCAGCCTTGACCACATGAGGCAGGTGCATCCCCAGTCTGACTGGCATATTGAACGTTTTCGGCCCAACCTGATGATCGATACCCTGCCAGGAATAGAAGGGTTGGCGGAACAGGCCTGGGTCGGAAAAACCCTTCAAATCGGTGAGCTGGTCTTCGACTGCAGTGACCCGGCCCCACGCTGCGGCGCTGTCACCAGAAAGCAGAGCGGACTGGCTGCAGATACCAGCCTGCTGCGCAGCATTGTGCGCCAGGCGGATCAGAACCTTGGTATTTATGGCAGTATTCTGAACGCCGGGGTGATCAATACTGGTGATGAAGTTCGTCTGATTTAGACGATCTCTGGCCTGTGGGCGGCAAGGCTCTCAAACAAACGCGCCACGGCTTCGGCTCCCGGGTCAATATGACCCTGAAGCTGCTCGGCATTGATGTAGGACGCCCGCCCCACTTTGGCCTTAACAATGGTTGACGTATGAACGGCGCCTTTGCGTGCTGCCTCCGCGGCGGCCGCATAACCGTTATCAAGCGAGTCCAGGGCGGGTTTGAGTGCATCCACCATGGTCCTGTCTCCCAACTGGGCACCGCCAATCATTTGCATCCGGTTAAGCCCTTCTTTCAATGCCGCAACCCTGGGTTGCCCGCTGGAAGCTGCGTCACCGGCGGCGGTGAAGAAAATGGCAAGCAGGACGCCAGACGAGCCGCCCATGGTCTGGCTGAGTTCTTGCCCGATAGCCCGGTAAAGCTGGGTGTGGTCCGCCAGGGGCATTCTCTCCAGGGCGCTTAGAAGGGCCCGGGCGGCGCCTGCCAGGGTTGACCCGGTATCGCCATCGCCGGATTTGGCATCCAGGGCGTTCAGGTCCGCCTCGGAGTTAATCAGCACCTGGCACCATCGGGTAAGAAAATTCGCTGTCTGGTCGTGCCAGGAGGGAATGGGCTGAATCGGCATCAAGCCATCGGGCAGCTCTTTGACTGCAACCGGTCTTACCGCTTTGCAGCCAGGCCAGGCGCTGGGGCTGCAGGGGGCTACAAGAAGGGCTTCATCTTCCTCATTCACAGGGTAGACAGAAACCGAGAACCCCCGCATATCCAGCGACGTCATCATCGGAGCAGGCCCAACAATGAGTTTCAGTTGTTTTGCAATGGAAGAGGACAACAGTTCATTGGCTAGAACAGACATCTCGAGGGTTGAGGCGCCGCCCAGATTGTTCAGCAGCGCCACGTGGGGCTGCTTGCCCATAGTCGTTGCAAGTTTCCCCGCGACGGCGGCAATGGCGTTTTTTGCACCATCGTAAGGAACCTGCTCGACACCAGCTTCACCATGAATACCCAGCCCCAGCTCTGCCATTCCGGCGGGAATGCGGTGTTCCTTGGGGGACCCGGGAACTGTGCAGGTATCCAGCGACATACCGATGCTGTGGATGTTTCCGATCACCCTTTCGGCGGTTCGGGTAAGTACCTGCAGGTCTGCACCCCGCTCGGCCAGCGCGCCGACGATCTTGTGGACAAAGAGAGTACCTGCAATCCCTCGTGCCTGGGGCAGATCAGGCAGCGCGATGTCGTCATCCACTACCACCATGGTGACCTTATGGCCAAAGGCGCGAGCGCGTTCGGCGGCCAGCCCGAAATTCAGGCGGTCGCCGGTGTAGTTCTTGACGATCAGCAGGCACCCGGCAGGCCCGGTCACCGCCAGAATGCCGGCCAGAACGGCATCCACTGAAGGCGAGGCGAACACATCGCCGCAAACCGCAGCCGTCAGCATACCCTGGCCGACAAATCCGGCATGGGCGGGTTCGTGTCCGGAGCCGCCGCCGGAAATCAGCGCGACCCTGGATTTGTCCCAGTCGGCCCGCACTACCACCCGAATGTGCGGATAGCCGTCCAGGCGGGCCAACTGGCCACCGGACGCCCTGACAAGGCCGTCGATGGCTTCGGTGACCGTGTCTTCTTTGCGGTTGATGAATTGACTCATGTTGTGGTCCTCGGAGGAATGCGAGCGCCATTGGCGTCAAAATAAAAGGGATTCTGCGGGCGGATCGGAACAATATCCCCGGGCTTCAGCTCGGTGTGGGCGTCGGTGACAGTAATCAGTTTGTGGTCCTTGAAAGCCAGATGCAGGCGGGTCTGGTCCCCCAGGCGTTCCACCCGCTGGACGAGGCTGCTTTCGCCCTCGCCCTGTTTGATCTGCTCCGGTCGCAGACCAATCTCGGTGGCATTCTCAGGAGCACCAGGGAACAAGTTCGCGGGAATCAGGTTGATGCGGGGCTGCCCCAGGCGGCTGGCGGCGTAAATGCTGACCGGGTTTTCGTAGATTTCACGGGGCGTGCCAAACTGGACCAGCCGGCCATGATCCAGAACGCCAACATGGGTGGCCATGGTCATGGCTTCAATCTGGTCATGGGTCACGTACAGGAAAGTGGCGCCTGCCCTGGCCTGTATGTTCTTTATCTCAATCCGCAGGTCGGCTCGCAATTTGGCATCAAGGGAACTCAGGGGTTCGTCCATCAGGAAGACCGCCGGATTGCGTACCAGGGCGCGGCCAATCGATACACGCTGCATTTCCCCACCGGAAAGCTCCGTGGCCCTGTTGTTGAGTTTATGGCCAATCTGTAGGATGCCGGCGACTTCGTTGACCTTACGGTCAATCTGAACTTGCGGCGTCTTGAGCTGGGGGGATTTGAGCGGGAATTCCAGGTTCTCCCGAACCGTCAGGTGCGGGTACAGGGAATATTGCTGGAACACCATCGCCACATTGCGCTGGGCCGGTGTCAGGGCGGTGACATCCAGGCCACCAATGAAGACTCGTCCTGAATCCGGCCGGTCAAGCCCGGACACCATGCGCAAGGTGGTGGTTTTACCGGCACCCGTCGGGCCCAGTAAGACCACAAACGAGCCATCGGGCACGGTCATGGTCAGATTGTCCAGCGCTGTGTCTGAACCAAAGGATTTCGACACCCCGGTCAATGTTACTTCAGCCATGTTGGAGCACCCCCTGATTGGCTTCAGACAGCAGCGCCCGGCCAGACGCCGCGTCGAACAGTGTCACGGTACGGGCATCAAATTTAAGGCCGGTCAACTCCCCGACCCTTGCTCTCTCGTGGCTTTCAATCCTGGCCTTGACCGGTCCGTTGGGTGTATCCAGGCTGACGATCTGGGTGGTGCCAAGGTACTCGGTGGCCACAATCCGGCCCTTGTAGGGGGCGGTGCTGTCCAGGCGGATGTGTTCCGGGCGAATGCCGAAGGTCAGTTCGCCCTGGGTGCCTTCCAGAAGCTTTGGAACCTCAAGCTCGGTGCCGTCGAGAGTCACTTTGTCCATACCGTTGCCGACCATGCCGTGGAACTCGAGAAAGTTCATCGGCGGCGATCCAATAAACTGGGCCACAAATTTGGTGGCCGGCCAGTCGTAGATTTGCTGGGGTACGCCGAATTGCTCGACAACACCCTGATCCATCACCACGATCTTGTCGCCCATCTGCATGGCTTCCAACTGGTCGTGGGTAACGTAAACCGTGGTGGACCCCATCCGGTCATGCAGCGCCCGCAATTCTTCCGACATGTGTTCGCGGAACTCCGCATCCAGTGCCCCCAGTGGTTCATCCATGAAAAAGGCCTTGGGTTCCCGCACAATGGCCCGCCCCAGCGCAACCCGTTGTCGGTCGCCGCCAGACAGGCCGCCGACCGGCCGGTTAAGGATGTTTTCAATGCCCAGAATGCGGGCCACCTCAACCACCTTTTTACGGGCCTCGGCCCGGGACATGCCCTGGCTTATCAGCGGGTAGCTGATGTTCTTGCCTACATTCATATGGGGGTAAAGAGCGAACATCTGGAACACGAAAGCGATATCCCTCTGGCTGGCGGGCTTCTGGCCAACTTCTTCACCGTCGATGTAAATCTCACCGCTGGTGGGCAGTTCAAGCCCCGCCATCATTCGGAGAGTGGTGGTTTTACCGCAACCTGAGGGCCCCAGGAGCATGAAGAATTCGCCGTCCTCGATGGTAAAACTGGAGGATTCGACCGCCGTAAAAGCCCCGAACTCCTTGCGCACGTTTTCAATTCTGATCTGTGCCATGGGCTACTCCGGGAAGTGGCTGACGGTGAGAAACATCACCGTGCCAACCAGAATGACAATGAAAGAATAGGTGTAGAGCGTCATCCAGAACGGCTGCATCAGCATCAGCACCCCCACTCCAATCAGCACGGATGCCACCATTTCCCAGGGGCCGCGGCGGATGTCCAGAAGGCCACGAATAAAAGCATTCATTTGCGAACCGCTCCAAAAGTAATGCCGCGCAACAGGTGCTTGCGCAAAAGAATGGTGAACACCATGACCGGTACCAGGAAGACAGTGGCGCCGGCGGCCACCGCAGGCCAGTCTTTGCCGCTAACACCAATAATGGTGGGAATGAACGGTGGCGCAGTCTGTGCGGTACCCGACGTCAGTAACACCGCAAAAGCATACTCATTCCACGCAAAAATCAGGCAGAAAATGGCAGTGGAGGCAATGCCGGTGGCAGCCTGCGGCAGTACCACCTTGTAGAAGGCCTGGAACCGGGTGTAACCGTCAATCAGGGCCGCTTCCTCGTATTCGATCGGGATTTCGTCAATGAAGCCCTTCAGTAGCCAGACCGACAGTGACAGGTTTACGGCGGTGTAAAGCAGAATCATGCCCAGATGGGTGTCGTTCAGACCCAGGCTGCGGAACATAAGGAAGATGGGGATGGCCACGGCAATGGGTGGCATCATCCGGGTGGACAGGATGAAAAACAGAAGGTCATCCTTGAGCGGCACCCGGAAACGACTGAAGGCATAGGCAGCGGCCGTTCCCAGGATCATGCACAGGGCCGTCGAGCCAAACCCGATAATCACCGAGTTCATGAACCGTTCGCCATACCGGGACGGGCCGGCAATCACCATGCCCTGGTCGTGAACGATGGCTTCATACCAGGTGGCTCCTTCACTCACCTGGGCCAGCGTTTCTTCGGTGGCGCGGGTGCGTTCGGTAAACAGGTTTACATAGCCTTCCAGCGTGGGGTCAAAGACCACTTTGGGCGGGTAGGCAATGGCGTCTGACGGCGACTTGAAGCCGGTCGCGATGATCCACAGCAGGGGGATGATGGTGATCAGCGCATAACCGACCACCAGAATGCTCGCGACCCACTTGGTGCGCCCGGATGGCTCCATAACTGAGGCCTTCATCTCTGTTTCACCTTATTGAGGGCTTTTACGTAGATTGACGCCAACCCGAAAACAGTGACGAACAGGATCACCGCATAGGCGGAGGAATAGCCGGTACGCCATTTTTCGAAGGCTTCACGTTTGAGATTGATGGAAGTCAGTTCAGTCACCGATCCGGGGCCGCCACCGGTCAACTGCACTACCAAGTCGAACATCTTGAAGTTCTCGATGCCCCGAAACAGTACCGCCAACATCAGAAATGGCAGCACCATGGGAACGGTTATGGTCCAGAACTGTCGCCAGTGGCTGGCGCGGTCGCACTCGGCGGCCTCATAAAGACTCTCCGGAATCGATCGCAGGCCTGCGAGGCAAATCAGCATGACGAACGGCGTCCACATCCAGGTGTCGGCAATCACGATAGCCCAGGGCGCCAGGTTCACATCGCCAATCATGGAAAAGCTCGCCGGATCGGTGCCGGTCAGGAACCCTACCGCGTAATTGAACAGGCCGATCTGAGGCTGGTACAGGAATGTCCAGAAATTGCCCACCACCGCAGGTGACAGCATCATTGGCAGCACTATGATGGTGGTCCAAAGGTTGTTGCCCTTGAATTTCTTGTTGATCAGATAGGCCAGCGTGAAACCAATCAGCACCTGGATCAGGATGGTCCAGAACAGAAAATGCGCGGTAGCCTGCATGGTGTTCCAGATATCCGGATCCGAGAGGATGCGTTCGTAGTTGCGTAAACCAACCCAGTCAACGTCGTTGTTCGGGCGGTTTACGCGGTAGTTGGTGAAGCTCAGCCAGATGGTTCGCAGCAGTGGGTAGATATTGACGGCCAGTAGCAGAAAAATCGTAGGTGCAACAAATATCCAGGCGATGGAACGGTCGGATAATCCGCGGATGCGCCTTGCCACAGGTTCTGGTGTTGCCTCAGCTGCTTTGCTGATTTGAGACTGAATCATGAGCTCGGGTCCTCTCACCGCAGAGAGCCAGGAAGCTCTCCACGGTGGACTGGGTTCTCAGGTAGGTCGGAGCGTTCAATGATGGCAGGTGTTACAGCTTGCCCTCGTATTCGAAGGTCTCAGTCCAGTCCCGGACGACACCATCCAGCGCCTCCTTGGCAGTGCCAGACCCGGCGACGACGTAAGTATGCAGGCGAGCCTGCATGGCCAATAGAAGCTCGGCATAGGCGGGCTCGGCCCAGAAGTCCTTCACGATGGCCATGGAGTCCAGGAAGGTCTGGGCATAAGGCTGGCTGCTGGCGAAATCCGGATCTTCAACCACGGCTTTGAGCGCAGAATAGCCACCCAACTCCCACCAGCGGGCCTGGACCTCAGGTTGAGCAAACCAGCGAATGTATTCGAGTGCGGCTTCCTGTTTTTCGGAATAGGCCACCACCGAAATACCCTGCCCCCCAAGCTGTGCATACTGGCCCGCGGGGCCGGCAGGATTGGGGAAGTAACCTGAACGCTCACCACCGACATTGGGGTCGGCGTGCACGCCCGGCCAGATGAATGCAAAGTTCATCTGCATTGCCACCTGACCGGATTTGTAGGCGTCGATGTTCTCGCTCATGTACCAGTTGGAGGATCCCGGAGGCGTGCCGGTTTTGTAAAGCTCCTTATAGTACTCAAGCCCTGCGACGGCGCCCGGGGAGTTCACATAGCCTTCCAGTTCATAGGGATTGTCCGGGTTCTGATATTCGAACCCATAGTTATACAGAGCGTTGGTTGCGCCCATGGTGATGCCTTCGGAACCCCGCTCAGTGTAGATGGAAGCGCCATAGACCGTATTGCCGTCAATGGTCCGGCCCTGGAAGAACTGGGCGATGTCTTTCAGCTCCTCGAGTGTGGCGGGCGCCTCCAGGTCACGACCATATTTTTCCCGAAATTCCGCCCGTAGTTCAGGCCGCTCAAACCAATCGCGGCGGTAGGTCCAGCCAACAACGTCGCCAAACGCAGGCAGCGCATAATAGTTTGGCGTGCCTTTGGGCCATTCGGCGTAACCGGTAACCGTTGCCGGAATGAAGTCGTCCATGGAGATGCCGTTTTTCTCAAAGAACTCATTGAGTTTCACGTAGTGTCCGCTTTCTGCACCCCCGCCGATCCATTGGCTGTCGCCGATCATCAGGTCACAGAGCTGTCCGCCGGAATTCAGTTCATTCAGCATGCGGTCGGCAAAATTGGGCCAGGGTACGAATTCGAAACTCATTTTATGGCCGGATTGCTGCTCGAAGTCCTTGCTGAGCTCAGTTAATGCGTTAGCCGGGTCCCATGCCGCCCAGCAGAGTGTCAGTTCCTCTGCCTGGGCCGAGCTGGCGGCGGCTGCCATCGCGAATGAAGCCACGGTGTAAGTCAGTTTCTTGTTCATTGTTGATGTCCTCACTGGGGGCTGTCGCGGCTCATGGGTCGCGAATTGTTGTGTTGTCATTTCAAGCTAGTTGAGGTACGCACCTCATGTCAATAAAATTCTGAGGTGCGCACATCAGAAACTTGCGCTAACTTTAAAATCACAGTACAAGGCCCTGAGTTGAAAGAGTTCCCGAAGAATAAGGACAGCATGAGACCGACGACAAAAGACCTGGCGCAAGCGGCAGGTGTAAGCCTGGCTACAGTAGACCGTGTTTTGAACGGGCGCCCGGGCGTTCGCAAGAAAACCGTGGATGCGGTTAACAACGCTATCCAGAAAATCGGCTTCGAACGCAATCAGGTGGCCGCGACACTGGCCAGAAAGCGAGGTTATCGTTTCGGATTTGTCCTGCCAAAAGAGGGTGATGAATTTCTGGATGAGATCATGGAGCGCATCCGCGAGATCCAAAGGGCCGGTCGTGCCGAAATGATGAGCGTAAAAACAATTCGTATCGACGAACAGGACCCACACAAGGCCGCCGCATCGCTTTCACGACTGAAGACCGAGGATTTCGATGGCATTGCCATCATGGCCCCGGAAACGCCCCAGATTCGGGATGCCATCTTGCGCATGCGGGAGCGCGGCATACTGACAATTCCTTTTATTTCCAATCAGCAGAACGATGAAAACGACGTGTTCGTTGGCATTGATAACCGCGCAGCAGGGGCTACGGCCGGACGGCTGATGGGACGCTTTGTTTGCGCACAACAGGGCGTTGTGGCCGTTATTACCGACACAGTGCAGGCACGGGACAGTCTGGAAAGGCGGCTGGGGTTCGACGATGTCATCAACCACGATTTTGCCAACCTGAGAGTGTTACCGACCCTTGAAACCTACGCTGATCCGGAACGAACACAGCGAATCATCCGGACCATTATGGCCAGTCAACCGGACCTTGTCGGCATTTATATGATGGGGTCGGAGGCCCGGGTTCCACTTGAAATGCTTAGCCAGTTCAGAACCGATGAAGACTTGGTAACCATCGCCCATGAGAAGACCCCCTCCACTGTGGCGGCCCTAAGGGATCGAAAGCTTGACGCGCTGGTTGCCCAGAACCCTGGGCACCTGGTAAGAAGTGCGGTCCGGATTCTTCGCGCTAAATGCGAAAACCGACCTACCCTGGCCTCACAGGAAAAAACACGAATTGAAATACTGATCGCGGATAATCTTTACTGATCCATGTTGAGGAAAAGCCAAGGACGTGCGGAGACACCGTGGTCGGCTCAGTGGCGGAGGCGACTCTACCCGCCCCCGCCTGAATCCGGTGTTATTCCAACACTGGGCGTGCGTTGGTTGACTGGATGGGGCGGTTGTTGTGATGGTGCATAACCTGCAGGAACTGGTCGATCTGCGCCTTGGACGCTGAGATCGGTTGCTTCATCACCAACCAGCGCACACCCTCTGAGCAAGGTGGGGTGGTTAACGAGCCGTTAAAGCGGTAGTAATCATGCTCTTTCGGCAGGATTTCCAGAGGAGAGATGTCTGATGTCAGGGCTTTTACCTCCCCTTTTTCGGGCATCTGTGCCCACGCCTTTGCAAGCGCCGTATTTTCCTCACCTTCGGTAACCATAACCGCTACGACAGCCAGGTTGCCATCGTTGTCAGCATGGACCAGGTGACCTTCCATGGGGTACGACTTGCCATGTATCTGGTTTTCGCTCGGCACGTGAAAGTGGAACTGCTTGAGCTCGAACTCGATGCCATCAACGGCGATGGTGCTACCCGGAAGCGTGTTTACCTGAACGGTATGGCCGTTATTCAGGATCTCTGAACTGCCAGCCCCATACTTGAAGAAAACAGGCTCCAACTTGGCGTCTATGAAGCCCGCCAGGTTAATGGGCGACTGATTGCTCCCTGCGCATGCGCCGTATTCGGGGCTGAGTTTCGCCCAGTTGTCGGGCCCTGTGTCGCCGGTATAGTCCCAGGCTGCACCATTACCGCTGAATGCAAAGCTTGAAAACAACAGCATACCAACTGCAATCAATGCTCTTTTCATGATTCTCCTCTCGAATACTTTGTTTAGGGAGTCGACAAGATAGAGGGCCCGGCGTTAAGGCCGCGTTAAGGTATGTCAGGAGGGTTCAACCGAGGGCACAGAAGGAAAGGACAGCACAAACCGGGTTCCCCCGCCTTGCGGAATTTCAAGGTGGATGTCCCAGCCGATATGATCCGCCACACGTTTTACGATCGACAGCCCCAGCCCCGCACCTTCATGTGCCGGCCGGTCATCACCGTGGACGAACCGTTCAAACAATCGCTCGCGCACGTTTTCTGGGATGCCTGTGCCGGTGTCTTCAATCACCAGGCTGCCAGCGGCAAGTTCGACGCAAACCAGGCCCTGTTCCGTGTGCCTGCATGCGTTACGCAGCAAGTTGCCGATTACGATACCGGCCAGTTCCGGGCGCACAAGGGTCGAGACCTGTTCAGACCATTCCAGCCTGCATTCGACTTCCTTATCCCGCAGTAGCGGCCTGCAACGTTCCATTTCCGATTCAATAATAGGGTTAAGCGCAGTACGAGGCGCATCCAGGGATTCCGGGCCACGTGAAAGCAGGAGCAGTGCACTCACCCGTTGCGCGGTCTCGTCCACCACACGCCGGATGCGCTCAGCGGTAGTGTATTGCGCCGGCTGCCCTGATAGCTGCGAAGCCAGCACTTCTGCCGCACCCAGTATGACGGTCAATGGCGTGCGCAACTCATGGCTGACGTCGCCGGTGAACAATCGCTCGCGATGCAGGATTTGCTGGAGTTCATCGGTGCGCTTGGCGAAGGCCCGCGCCAAGACGCCAATTTCATCGTGCGCACGCAGTGAAGGCAATTCGGTTGGCCCGGCGTTGCGGGAAACAGCATCGGCAAGCGCAGCGACCGGCGCGATCGTACTGCGGGCACTCAACACGCCGAGGATCCCGGCTAACAGGACGCTGAACACAAAACCGATGGCCAGGGAAAGGAGAATGACCAGTTCAGTATGCTCGAGCTCTTCGACTTCCTGTACCACGGCATAACGGCTGGCATCGTGATCGCGCAGCAACGCGTGAACATGCCGATCGCTGATCGGTAGCTCATGGATGCCGGCGGACAATGCCCTCAGCTCTGTCGGAATAGCTTCATCAATGAGGAATCGCACGTCCGGTGGCGCATCCGGCATATGCCCCTTCTGATGGAATTCAATCAGCCGATTGGCCATCTTTGCCAGTCGCGCATCGATGACCTGCTCTTCAATGACTTTCACCGAGATATAGGTAACCAGACTAAAGGCGCCGGCTACCGCAACTGCGAGCAGGATATAGGTGAGCGTAATGCGCTTTTTGAGCGAAAGTCTAGGCTTCACCGGGCACCACGAGTCGATAGCCTGTACCCGGCAGGGTCAGCAGCATCGAATGGGAAAACGGTTTGTCGAGCGCCTGGCGCAACGTATGAATATGAGTACGCAAGGCATCGCTGTCCGGTGGATTGTCACCCCACACTTCGCGCTCAAGCGCTTCACGAGGCAGCAACGCCGGCGCGACACGCATTAGTGCGACGAGGATCTTGTAGCCGGTCGGCGTCAGCTCCAGTGCCTGGCCGGCGCGTGTGGACTGGCCGGTGCTGGTATCCAGTTGAAGATCACCAAAGGTCAGAACTGACTGCACATGCTCGTTGCGCGCACGGCGTACAAGGGCTTTCAGGCGCGCATCCAGTTCCGGGAGTGAGTAAGGTTTGACCAGGTAATCGTCGGCGCCGACCTCGAATCCGGTCAGCTTATCATGCACCGTGTCACGCGCGGTCAGCATCAGAATCGGCGTCGCCAGCCGATGCTCACATCGAAGCGTGCGGCACACCTCCACGCCATCCATGCCCGGCAGTGACAGGTCGAGGACAATCGCATCATGGATGGACTCCGTTGCGCAGCAGACCCCGGCCTTGCCAGTGCGCGCCACGTTCAGCGTATAGCCAAGCGGTTCCAGATAGCCGTACAAGTTCGCGACAATATCCGGATTATCCTCAATGATCAGCACATGCATGGGTTTTCCGTCTAACATCCAAAACGGCATTCGGAACAATGTCTATTGTCCACCATCCACTGGTAGCGTTCCCGTTATTTTTCAGGAAACGGCGTTAGACATTCGTCAGGTACTGCCCTTGGCTGAGAATCAGTTTTGAGCGGAATATGGTGCCCGGAGCCGGAATCGAACCGGCACAGCCTTACGGCCGAGAGATTTTAAGTCTCTTGTGTCTACCTATTCCACCATCCGGGCATTCGGAGGGGGTTGTGAGGAGCTTTTGAGGGGCAGGATTGTATAAGGCCCTGCCCGGTAACGCAATTGGGATTGCGGGTGAGGATGGTGAAGCCGGGTTAGGCGGGCCGCTGCGCCCTGCCCTTGTAGATATAGCCGGCGAATTTCGGTGCCTTTGGTAGGTAACAGTTTTCCAGTTCGGTGATGTCGAAACCCGCTTCCTGGATCAGTTCTGTGATCGGGCGGTTCAGGTGGCAGCCGCCGGCAATTTTCTTCCAGCCCGGGGTGATGCGGTGTTGCCACTTTCGAACGCCCTGGTCCGGGGACTGGCCGTGTTCCAGGAACAGCAGTTCGCCACCGGGCTTGAGCACCCGTTTCATCTGGTCCAGGGCGGCCCGCCAATCCGGGATGGTGCACAGGGTGAAGGTCAGCAGTACGGTATCTACGCTGTCATCCGGTAGTGGGATCTTCTCGCCGGGCAGGTCCAGCCATTCCACGTTAACGGGGGATTTGGCGAGATTGGCCTGGGCCTTGCGCCGCATGCCTTCGGACGGCTCCAGTCCGTAGACCAGGCTTACTGTGTCGGGGTTGTAGAATTCGAGATTGATTCCGGAGCCCATGCCTACCTCCAGCACGGTGCCCGTTGCCCGGGGAACGACCTGGCTGCGCAGTTTCATCACCGGCCCTACGGAGCAGGAATAGTCGATCAGGTGCGGCAGTATTCGTTCGTCGTAAAAGCCCATGGTTATCCCCGTGCTTGTCTTAAATCAATAGGTGCGACATTCTGTCCCTTGGTTTCCGCCATGCTATTGGTAGCATGGTAACCATCTGCCGGCGAAAACAACACTACAATCCAGTCAAGGCAGCGGCCAAACGGGCGCCGTGTCCGTTTATTGTGTTCACTGTAGTGTCCGGAGGTTCCGCATGGAGCTTGATCCCATTATTCTATCGCGAATCCAGTTCGCGTTTGTGGTGTCCTTCCACGCCATATTCCCTGTGTTTACCATCGGGCTGGCGTCCTATATCGCCGTGCTGGAAGGTTTGGCGTTCAAAACGAATAACCCGGCCTGGGTGAAGCTCTCTGCCTTCTGGACCAAGGTGTTCGCTGTGGTGTTCGGTATGGGTGTGGTGTCGGGCATTGTGATGTCGTTCCAGTTCGGCACCAACTGGAGCAATTTTGCCCAGGCGTCCGCCAACTTCCTGGGGCCGATGCTGAGCTACGAGGTGGTGACGGCCTTCTTCCTGGAGGCATCTTTCCTTGGCGTGCTTTTATTCGGCCGTGACAAGGTGCCCGCAGGGGTTCACCTGTTTGCGGCGGTGATGGTGGCAACCGGTACCTTTATCTCGTCGTTCTGGATACTCTCCGCCAATAGCTGGATGCACACCCCCGCCGGTACGGAATTCCGGGACGGGGTGTTCTTTGTCACCTCCTGGAGCGAGGCGATTTTTAACCCGTCCTTCCCCTACCGCTTTGCCCACATGGTGGTAGCGTCGTTCCTGACCGGCTCGTTCGTGGTGGCGGGTGTCAGTGCCTGGTACCTGCTCCGCAAGCGTGAGGTGGAGGCGAACCGGCGCGCGCTGTCCATGAGCCTGTGGCTGATTCTGGTTCTTGCTCCCACCCAGGCGGTTATCGGGGATTTCCATGGCCTGAACACATTAGAACACCAGCCCATGAAGGTAGCGGCGATGGAAGGCAACTGGGAGACTTCCCGCAACGTGCCACTGCTGCTGTTCGCCATTCCGGACCAGGAAAACCAGACCAATCACTTCGAGGTGGGCATTCCCAGCCTGGCCAGCCTGATACTCACCCACGAATGGGATGGCGAAGTGCCCGGGCTGAACGAGGTGGCAGTGGATGAGCAACCGCCGGTGGCGATCGTGTTCTGGTCGTTCCGGGTGATGGTTGGCCTAGGCGTATTGATGATCCTGTTCGCTTTTACGGGCCTGGCGTTGCGAGCCGGTGGCCGCTACTGGCGCACACCCTGGTTCCTTCAGGGGTTGCGCTTGATGAGCCTGACGCCCTTCGTGGCGGTACTGGCCGGATGGTTCGTGACGGAAATCGGCCGCGCGCCCTGGCTGGTGTACGGGCTGATGAGCCATAGTGAGGCTGTCACCCCTTCGTTGACTGGCGGTATGGCGCTGTTTTCACTGATTGGTTACATCGTGGTCTATTCTTTGGTGTTCAGTGCGGGCGTTTATTACCTGATGCGTGTCCTCTATGTGGGCATTGAGGACAACGAATTCGAGGAGGAGAATGAGGCCGACAGGCCGAAACGCCCCTTCTCTGCCAGCCATGTACCGTTTGAGATCGATGACAACGGTAGCCACAAGCCACTGAACCAGGGAGGCCACTGATTATGGAACAGTTCGATCTGGCCCTTATCTGGGCATTTATTATCGGTTTCGGCATCATTATGTATGTGCTGATGGACGGTTTTGACCTGGGCATTGGCATTCTCTTCCCCTTCGCGCCAAAAGAAGAGGACCGGGACACCATGATGAATTCCGTGGCTCCGGTCTGGGATGGCAACGAGACCTGGCTGGTGCTGGGTGGCGCTGGCCTGTTGGCCGCGTTCCCCCTGGTCTATTCCACCATCCTGCCAGCACTGTACATTGGCGTGTTCCTGTTGCTGGCTGGCCTGATCTTTCGTGGGGTGGCGTTTGAGTTCCGCTTCAAGGCCAATACCTCTCGTTACCTCTGGAACTGGGCCTTCGCCGGTGGTTCAACGGTGGCGTCCTTTGCGCAGGGCGCTGTGGTCGGGGCCTATATCCAGGGCTTCGAGATTACCAACCGGGTATACACCGGCGGTGCGCTGGACTGGCTGACGCCATTCACGGTTCTGACCGGCTTCGGGCTAATGGCAGGGTACGCCCTGCTGGGCTCTACCTGGCTGATTATGAAAACCGAGGGGCGCCTGCAGGAGTGGGCCTACAGGATCACCATTCCACTGTTGCTGGGCGTGCTGGGCGTGTTCGCACTGATCAGTATCTGGACACCGTTTGTGGACGAGATGGTGAAGGACCGCTGGTTCTCCAATATCACCATTATCTGGATACTGCCGGTACTCGCCCTGCTCTGCGCGTTCCAGGTGTATCGCTCCGTGCGCAACCGGTTTGAGGGCATGCCCTTCGTGGCCACCGTGGGGTTGTTTATTTTCACTTACCTGGGGTTGATTGTCAGTCGCTGGCCCTATGTGGTGCCGCCGGAGTATACGCTGTGGGATGCCTCTTCCGCCTACGGTTCCCAGCTGTTCCTGCTGCTCGGGCTGCTGTTTGTGATTCCCATAGTGCTGGCCTATACCGCCTGGACCTATTGGGTGTTCCGCGGCAAGGTGCGCGCTGGGGAGGGCTACCACTAGGTGGTTGAGCAGGCCGTGGCAAGGCGTTGGTTGGGCGGGCTATCCGCCCACAGCCGGCCGCTGATCCTGGCGACGGTATCGGCGGGTGTCGTGGTGGGCATTGCCACCATTGTACAGATGGCACTGCTGGCAGGGATTGTCCATCAGGGCATCGTTGAGAAGGTACCAGTTGATGAACTTTCCCTGCTGTTCACCGGTGCCATCGCCGCCATCCTGATCAGGGGTGTTGCCCAGGGGCTTCAGGCCCGTTATGCGGCACGCTGCAGCCGCACAGTACGCAGCGAGGTAAGGCATCAGATCAACCGTTGCTGGCAGGCCAGTGGGCCTGTTGCCATTGGCCAGACCTCCGCCGGCACCCTGGCCAGGGAATGGCTGGATCACACCGATGCCCTGCACGGCTATTTCGCCCGTTTCCTGCCCCAGATGATGCTTGCGGTGATTGTACCAATGATCATCCTGGTGGTGGTGTTCTCACTGGACTGGCTGGCCGGTGTGTTCCTGTTGCTGTCCGCCCCCCTCATCCCGCTGTTCATGGCATTGGTGGGGATGGGTGCGGAAAAGCTGAACCAGCAGCACTTCCAGACCATTGGCCGGCTTTCGGGGCAGTTCCTGGACAAGGTGCGAGGGCTCACCACTCTGCAGTTGTTCGGGCAGACAGCACCGGCGGCGGAGACTCTGCGCAAACGGTCGGACGATTACCGCCGCATTACCATGAAAACCCTGAAGATCGCCTTCCTGTCGTCGGCGGTGCTTGAGTTCTTCTCCTCGGTGGCCATTGCCGTTGTGGCGATTTACATCGGCTTCGGGCTATTGGGATACATCAGCTTCGGGCCAGCCGGGGAGCTTACCCTGTTTTCGGGGCTGCTGATCCTGTTGCTGGCGCCGGAGTTTTTCCAACCCCTGCGGCTGCTGTCCCAGCACTATCATGATCGTGCCGCGGCCATGGGCGCCAGCGCGGAGATTGTGGACCGACTGCAGAATGGTGATCCGGCAGGGGAGCCCGCAGAACCGGCGCACCAGCCGGAATCGCCGGACATCATCGCCATTCGCGACGTATCCCTGGCCTATGATATCGCACGACCGATTCTGGACCGGGTATCGCTGGTGATTAACCAAGGCGACGTCATCGCGCTCACTGGCCCTTCCGGTGGTGGCAAGTCATCCCTGCTCTACCTGTTGGCGGGCTTTATGCAGCCGGACCACGGCCACATTTTGGTGTTCGGTGACCGGCCTGGAGAACAGACCTTTGGGTGGCTGGGGCAGTCGCCTTTCCTGGTGCACGGCACCTGGGCTGACAATCTCCGCCTTACCACTCCGGGCGCCACCGACATCGCCATTGAAACGGCACTGCATCATGTTGGCCTTGAAGGCCTGCTCAGTAGTCGAAAGCGGGGCATCTACAGTGCCATTACCGAGGATGGCCAGGGTTTGTCCGGCGGGCAGGCGCGGCGGCTGAGCCTGGCACGGGTATTCGTTGCCAATTACGACCTGATACTGCTGGATGAACCCACGGCCGGGTTGGACAGCGACAGTGAGATCTACGTGCTGGAAGCGCTCCACAAACTGGCCCAGGCCGGTAAAACCCTGGTTTTTGCCACCCATCACCAGGCCTTGCTGACGCTGGCAAACCGCACACTGCTGGTGACAGAGGGAGGTGTTCGGGATGCATGAGCTCACGCCCTGGCTGGCCCTGATTTTCCGCCGCCCCGGCCGCCTGGTGATCGGCGGCGCGCTGATACTGGCGACCCTGCTTGCGGGCATGGGCCTGCTGGCGTTGTCCGGCTGGTTTATCACCGCTACGGCACTTACGGGCATTCTGCTGGCAGCCGGCGTGCAGGCATCGCTCAACCTGTATGTTCCTGGCGGAGGGATTCGTTTCTTTGCCGTGGCGCGTACGGTCGCCCGCTACGCTGAGCGGGTTTACAACCACGATACCGTGCTGCGCCTGCTCACCGATATCCGCGTCACGCTGTTCAAGCAGTTGTCCGTCGCAGGTCGGAAACGCAGAACACAGTTGCGGGGGCCCCAATGGTTGTCCAGGCTGACCAGTGATGTGGACGCCCTTGACACCCTGTACCTTCGACTGATCGCACCGACGGCCCTTGCAGCACTGGTAACCGCCATGCTGCTTGTGGCCGCTTGGGTGGTGTATCAGGTCGAGCTGGCTATTGGCCTGGCGTTGGTGCTGATTCCTGCCTTTTTGGTCGCTACGGTTGCGGTCTACCTGCGTACCCGCTACCTGGTTTACCAGCAGACCGATGCCCGCGAACGGGTACGCACCGATGTGATTGAACACATTGAGGGCTTTGGAGAACTTACGGCAGCGGGCCGCACCGGCAAGCACGCCGCCCTCTGCCTGCGCCAGGCGGGCCAGATTAACCGCAACGAGGCCCGCGCCGACACCCGCACCGGATGGAACCTGGGGCTATCGCAGGTGATGGTAAACCTGGCGGTGGTGCTTGCTTTGTGGGTGGGGCTTGCACTGTTCCAGGGTGGTGCAATCTCGGGGCCGATGGTTGTATTGCTTCCCATCGCGCTTCTGGGGCTCCAGGAAATCTATTCGATGCTCCCGGATGCCTTTGCGCGGCTGGGGGGAACCCTGGCGTCGGCGGCCCGGTTGAACCAGGACTGTACTGCACCCGCTCAGGACCAGCGCACTGACTGCAAGGCCCCGGTGGACAGAGACCATGCCCTGGAGCTTGATCAGGTCACCATCCGGTTCGGTGACCATGCACCCGTGCTCAGTCATTTTGATTTCGCGGTTCAGAAAGGCCAATGGGTTGGAATCATTGGCAGCTCTGGCGCCGGCAAGTCGTCACTCGCCGAGGTGATGGCAGGGTTGGAGCAACCGGCGTCCGGTACCGTTCGCCATATACCGGCTGCCTACCTGACCCAGAAGACCGTTCTGTTCGACGATACCCTGAAAGCCAACCTGCTGATTGGCCAGCCAGACGCCTCCGATGCCGAGCTATGGCGAGTGCTGGAACTGGTGGCGATGTCAGACCGGTTTGTTCACGAACCCGCGCAGCTCAATACCTGGCTGGGTTCCATGGGCAGCCAGTTATCCGGAGGCGAGGCCCGGCGCATTGCACTGGCGCGAGTGCTGCTGAACGAGGCGCCTCTGCTGATTCTGGATGAGCCTTTTACCGGTGTGGATACCCACACCAGGGCCAGTATTGCGACGGGAATGAAACAGTGGCTGGAGGGCAGAACCGTCATTTCTCTGGGGCACGCGCCGGAGGCCTTGCCTGCCTCCGACCGTACCATCCGGCTCAGTTGAAGAGCCTCAACTGGTTTCCAGCACCTCAAAGGTCAGGCCCGCCTTTGCGGTAAGGCGCTCAAAGAGCTTGCCATTGAGAAGTGACGAGGGCGTCCAGAAGCCACCCTGCTTGTCGCCATCCACGTCGAACGCCAGGCTCACTCCGGCCTCGCCCAGCATTTTTCCGGTGGAACCGTAACCCGGGTCGCGGTCACCGGTTACCTTGGTCTTGATGGTTTTGCCATCGGCGGTCTTACCCACGAAACGCAGATCGTAGAAGCCGTTTTTCTGGGCTTCGGGGCTTGGTCCCTCGCCCGGCTTGGGCACGAACTTCTCGACCACCCAGCGGGTCGGCCTGAAGGCCGACGCGGTAAAGAAACCACCGAGGGCCCCGGTAATACCGTAGGCCGCAAGACGACCCTTGGTGCCGCGACCGGTCATCATGGCCTCGTCGTAGGTGAACTCCTTACCATAGCGAGCGTTCTGCAGCGCGTTGGAGCGATGCACAACCCGGGTGTTGATAGCCCCCATCACGAAAGGCGCCAGCCAGACCCCGAAATCCCTGTCGAACTCAGCGCCTTTCAGGCTGGGCTGACGGGTTTTGGAGCGATGCTCAGGCGGGCAGATGGAGAACGGGTTCGCCAGCTCCTTGCGCAACTTCGGGTCGGCGGCGGCTTCCTTCGCCACGTTCATCATGCTGGCGACGGTGCCACCGGAAAACTCCCCTTTGGCGACCTTCACTCTCATGCGCACGTCCTGGCAGGGAGTGCCAAAGGTTTCCTCGGCCTTCTCCTGCAGGAACCAGACACCCATGTCTGACGGGATGGAGTCGAAGCCACAGCAATGGACGATGCGGGCTCCGGTTTCCTTGGCTTTGTCCTCGTAGGTTTCCACCATCTTGCGAATCCACTGTACTTCACCGGTCAGGTCGCAATAATCGGTTCCGGTTTCAGCGCAGGTTTTCACCAGCGGTTCGCCATAGAGCGCATAGGGGCCGACGGTGGAGATCACTACACGGGTCTGGTCGCACATGGCTTTGAGGGCGCTCTCGTCGCCGGCATCCGCGACAATCACCGGCAACTCCCCTACGCCTTTGCCAAGATCCTGCTTCAGGGTATTCAGTTTGCTCTCAGAGCGCCCGGCGATGGCCCAGCGAACGTCCTGGCCGACGCCATAGGTTTCCAGCAGATAACCGGTGAGAATCTGCCCCACGAAACTGGTGGCACCAAATACCACGATATCGTAAGCGGTGTCCGTTTTTGTGCTCATTCGTTGTCCTTAATCCGTCAGGATCGGTTATGAATTGGCAGAAGCCGACCGTGAGGCCTTTGCGCCCATCAATACCAGGAAAAGCGCAACACCCAGGCCCCAGAAGCCATTGAGAATCAACCCGCCGACCCAGGTCTGGGCAGTAACGGCAAGGCCTTTGAGCGGGAAGACCACAAGCATGGCAACGGCTGTCGGCCCGATGGCGCCTACTATTACATTACCCAGCCAGAACTTAAAGCCGGCGAGGCGGCCAAGAATAGCCCAGAGCACCATCCCCCAGAGGCCGCCAAAAAAGGCCAGGGAAAAAACAGCGGGGACACCGAGCGGCGGTACCGGGTTCATATTAAAGGGTGCTGCTGGCACCATGCCTGCGAAGTAGAACAGTGCAAACAGGCCCTGATGGAAAATCAGGGTCGCCAGCAAACCACTGACAAACGCTTTTAACCAGATCATGTCATTATCCTTGCAGTTGTTTCCCTGAAGATTGCAAAAAAGCGTCGCATCGGCCAATCGAATCGTCGTACCGATACTGCACACTCTTTCAGACTGAATGAACCCGAATCCCGGAGGTTAACCCATTGAACACCCTGCTTCTGGTACTGAGCCTCATACTCGCTATCCTGAGTGCCTGGCTGTTCTGGCAGGTGCGCTTACAGAAACAGGCCATTGGCAAGGCGATGGCAGAGAGCTATGACCCTGATAATACACGGGAACCGGAAATAATACTTACGCTGCGGGTGCGGGATCCGATCGCCCTGGCCAAGCGGGAGTCGAAATCGGCCCGCATGCTGGCTGATCGGCTGCCCGTTATGGTGAAACGGCTGGTTTACCAGGAAGTGATGAAAGAACTGGAGATGGAATTGGCAGAGAGGGAAATCGACGTGGACATGAATCTGGAGTACCGCTAGGAGACGTTATGGACGCCATGACACTGCTCAGTTCCGCCGCCATTCTCACCACCGGGGGCTTGCTGGCCGTTGCGTTACGCGACCACAGGCGCAATACCCATCAACTCCGCATTCTCACGGCGCAGCAGATTTCGGCGAACAGCCACCTGCAGAAAAGCCGTATGGACTTGATGGAAACCCGCAACCGTGCCCGGCTACTGGAAGAGACGGTCAAGAACGGTACCAGCGCGGTTGAGAAAGTGCACAAGGCCATAACCACCACAACCTTCAGTCTGATCGACCGCTTTTCCACCAACGAGGAGTTCCGGGAAAATGCCCGCCGGGCCCGGGAAACCCACGACCAGACCAGCAACCAGATCTACCGTTCTGTTCACACTACCAACAAGGCACTGCACATCCTGGCCGATACCCTGTTTTTCGGTAAAAAGGAAAAGCATCTGACGGCGCGGAAAAAGCCGAAAGACAGACATTAAAAAAGGCACCATTAGGTGCCTTTTTACGGAAAGTCAGAAAGTTACAGAACTTTCTTCAACTCTTCCTCAAGCTGCGGAACCGCTTCAAACAGGTCCGCAACCAGGCCGTAATCGGCCACCTGGAAGATTGGCGCTTCCTCATCCTTGTTGATCGCAACGATCACCTTGGAGTCAGACATACCGGCCAGGTGCTGGATGGCACCGGAGATGCCAACAGCGATGTACAGTTGCGGTGCAACGATCTTACCGGTTTGGCCAACCTGCATGTCGTTGGGCACGAAGCCGGCATCGACAGCGGCACGGGAGGCACCCACAGCGGCACCCAGCAGATCAGCCACCTGCTCCAGCATCTTGAAGTTGTCGCCGTTCTGCATGCCGCGACCACCGGAAACCACGATACCCGCGCTTCCCAGGTCCGGACGGTCAGACTTGGCCAGCTCTTCGTTCACGAAGGCGGACAGGCCAGCGTCCTTGACCACGTCCAACTGCTCAACCGCAGCGGAGCCGCCTTCACCGGCAACCGGATCAAAGGCCGTCGGGCGAACCGTGATGACCTTGATGCTGTCGGTGGATTTCACCGTGGCAATGGCGTTACCGGCGTAGATCGGGCGAACGAAGGTGTCTTCGGACTCCACACGCATGATGTCGGATACCTGGGCAACGTCCAGCAGCGCAGCAACGCGCGGCATGAAGTCTTTACCCACGGTGCCGGCGGCGGCCAGGATATGGCTATAGCTCTTACCTACCTCGGCAACCAGCTCACCCAGGTTCTCACCCAGGAAGTGGCCATATACGGCGTTGTCGGCAACCAGTACCTTGTTCACACCTTCGGCCTTCGCCGCTGCTTCGCCTACAGCGCCGCAGTTCTCGCCGGCAACCAGTACGTCGATGTCGCCACCGATGGCCTTGGCAGCGGCCACAACGTTCAGGGTGGCCTGCTTCAGCTCGCTGTTGTCATGTTCAGCAATTACAAGGATGCTCATTTAGATCACCTTCGCTTCGTTCTTCAGTTTGTCGACCAGCTCAGCTACATCAGCCACTTTCACGCCCGCCTGGCGAGAGGCCGGGGCCTCCACTTTCAGGGTGGAAAGGCGCGGAGCCAGCTCAACACCCAGGTCAGCCGGGGTCATGGAGTCCAACTGCTTCTTCTTGGCCTTCATGATGTTGGGCAGGGACGCGTAACGGGGCTCGTTCAGGCGAAGGTCGGTGGTCACCACCGCCGGCAGGTTCAGGGCCACGGTCATCAGGCCGCCGTCGACTTCGCGGGTCACGTTAACCTTTTCGCCCTCAACAACCACCTCGGAAGCGAAGGTGCCCTGGCCCATGCCAGTCAGCGCAGCCAGCATCTGGCCGGTCTGGTTGTTGTCGGAATCGATAGACTGTTTGCCGAGAATGACCAGCTTGGGCTCTTCCTTCTCGACCACGCTCTTGAGCAGCTTGGCCGCTTCGAGAGACTGAACCTCTTCGTCGGTTTCGATGTGGATACCACGGTCGGCACCCAGTGCCAGGGCCGTACGGATTTGCTCCTGGCAGGCCTTCGGGCCGATGGAGACCACCACGATTTCGCTGGCAACGCCCTTCTCCTTCAGACGAACCGCTTCTTCAACAGCGATTTCGCAGAATGGGTTCATTGCCATCTTGACGTTGGCGAGATCAACGCCGGTGTTGTCCGGCTTGACGCGCACCTTTACGTTGTAGTCGATAACTCGTTTTACAGCGACCAGAACCTTCATAGATTCCTCGTTCTTCTACGATGAGTTTACATTTGAGAACAGCACATGCTCGCGGGACCTGCTGTCTGTAAGGCGTCATAATACTGCAGGCAAAGGCCCCCGGGGTCAATAGTCCCTCAAGACGTCACAGCGCCGCATTCGCGGCCAATGAACACCGGTTGACTCCACCTGAGCGTGAGACGATACTAAAAAACGATTCAAAACACACGTTTTGGCCCAGCGCCAGCAAACAATGCCAAAGGTAAGCCCAAATTTCAAACAAACGTTTGTTTGATTATTCAATTGCGGTATCCTTTTACTTTATAAGACAGGTGCTTTCACTTTGAAGGAGTCGTCTATACGAACTTTTACCGGTATGATGACGCCCCTGAGAAATTGCCTGTTGGCATCACTAAAACAGATGAGGAGACCAACGTGGAACGCGAATCGATGGAATTTGATGTTCTGATCGTCGGCGGTGGGCCAGCTGGCCTTTCGGCAGCCTGTCGTATCATGCAAATGGCTCAGGAAGCCGAGCAGGAACTGACCGTCTGCGTCGTTGAGAAAGGTTCCGAGATCGGGGCTCACATTCTGGCGGGCACGGTGTTCGAGCCCACTGCCCTCAACGAATTGTTCCCGGACTGGAAAGAGAAAGGCGCACCGCTGAACACGCCGGTCACCCGCGATGATATTTTCCTGCTCAAGAATCAGGAAAGCGCCACCAGGGTTCCAAACGCCTTTGTGCCGAAGAACATGCACAACCACGGCAACTACATCATCAGCCTGGGCAACCTGTGCCGCTGGCTGGCCGAGCAGGCTGAAGGCCTGGGTGTTGAAGTCTATCCCGGTTTTGCCGCCTCTGAAACCATTGTTGAAGACGGCCAGGTGAAAGGCATCATCACTGGCGACATGGGCGTTGCCCGTGACGGCTCCGAAAAAGACGGCTACATGCCGGGGATGGAACTGCGTGCCAAGTACACCCTGTTTACCGAAGGCTGCCGCGGCCACCTGGGCAAGCGCCTGATCCAGGATTTCAAGCTGGACGAAGGCAAGGATCCCCAGCACTACGGCATCGGCATCAAGGAACTGTGGGACATCGACCCGGCCAAACACGAGCCTGGCCTGGTGATCCACACCACCGGCTGGCCCCTGAACGAATCCGGTTCCACCGGCGGCTCCTTCCTTTATCACCTGGAGAACGGCCAGGTCTATGTGGGCCTGATTGCCGACCTGTCGTACAGCAATCCGCACCTGAGCCCGTTTGACGAATTCCAGCGCCTGAAGCTGCATCCGGAAATCAAGAAGCACCTGGAAGGTGGCAAGCGAGTGTCCTACGGTGCCCGCGCCATCACCAAGGGCGGCTTCAACTCCCTGCCCAAGATGAGTTTCCCCGGTGGTCTGTTGCTCGGCTGTGATGCCGGCACCCTGAACAGTTCCAAGATCAAGGGCTCCCACACCGCCATGAAGTCCGGCATCCTGGGTGCGGAAGCGGTGTTCGAGGCGCTGAAGGACGGCAAGAGCGGTGAGGAAATCACCAGTTTCGAGGAAAGCTTCAAGGACAGCTGGCTGTACAAAGAGCTTTACGCCGAGCGCAACTTTGGCCCGGCCATGCACAAGTTCGGCAACATCGTCGGTGGCGGTATCGCCTACTTCGAGCAGAACATCCTGCGGGGTAGCCTGCCATTCACGTTCCACGACACCACGCCGGACTACGCAACCCTGAAGACCGTAGACCAGGCGAAGAAGATTGATTATCCGAAGCCGGATAACAAGCTGACCTTCGATAAGCTGTCGTCGGTGTTCATTTCCAACACCAACCACGAAGAAGACCAGCCGGTTCACCTGAAGCTGTCCAATCCGGACATCCCCATCCAGGAGAACCTGCCGAAGTACAACGAGCCCGCGCAGCGCTACTGCCCGGCCGGTGTGTACGAAGTGGTTGAGGCGGACGATGGCAGTGGTAAGCGGTTCCAGATCAACGCGCAGAACTGCGTGCACTGCAAGACCTGCGACATCAAGGACCCGGCCCAGAACATTACCTGGGTAACGCCGGAAGGCGGTGGGGGTCCGAATTATCCAAACATGTAACAGAGTTTGAATAGCCATAAAAAAACGGCCCCTTTTGGGGCCGTTTTTTTGGACAACGATGATGAGATCAGTGAGCGTGACCGTGCTCTTGCTCTTCATCAGTTGCTTCGCGCGCTTCAACCACTTCCACATCAAAGTGCAGGGTCTGGCCTGCCAGCGGATGGTTAGCGTCGATGGTGACGGTTTCGTCGCCTACTTCCACGACACGGACTACCTGGGGGCCGCCCGGAGTCTGTGCCTGGAATTGCATGCCCGGCTCGATGGTGTCCACACCTTCAAACGCAGAAACTGGGACTGGCTGGACCAGCTCTTCGTTGACTTCGCCGTAGCCTTCAGCAGGCTCAACAGATACTTTCACCTGATCGCCGGCGTTCTTTTCGTTCAGCGCATTTTCCAGTCCGCCGATAATGTTCTGAGCACCTTCCAGATAAGACAGAGGCTCGCGACCTTCTACACGGGAGGAATCCAGTTCTTCTCCCTGGTCGTTGGTGAGCGTGTAATGGATGGTGACAACACGAGGTTGGGCCATGTGATCTCCTTGCGTGTCGCAATGACTGTTTGATTTAAATTTGGGTAATCGAAAGTAATCTTGAACAGCCAGACTGCACAGAGGGACTAACGACCACCGGGCCTCGTTAGAGAGCCAGGCTCGGTAACAAGTTCGAAAATACAGTTTAACAAGTGTCGGACTGCGTTTTCTACCGTGAGTTAGTTGGGACGGTGCCCGGTAATTCAACCGCCGGCGGCAATTTTATAGAAATTTCCGCTGCTCCAAACACCTATGACGGTATCGGCTCCGGCTTTTTCTTCGGTAACCAGGCCGGCAAGATCGTAATAGGCTGCTGTGACAAGCCTCGCTTCAACACCATGACGCACTCCAACGACCGGCCGTGGTTCATCGGTTCCCTCGTAGGTGCCTATAGAAAGAGGGTGATCCTCACCGATAACCAGCGCCTCGCCAGTGTTGGTTGTTACCGACAGAACCTGATCCCTGCCCTCACCGGACACTTCCAGCGAGTGGGCCAGAATCGGCGCATCCTCAACAGTAATCCGCCACTTTTCAACCGGCGTGACCAGATAGTGGTGCCCGTCGCTTTCTCTCCGCAGGATGGTCGAGAACAGTCGTACAATCGCCTCCCTTCCGATAGGCTTGCCCTGGTACAGCCACTGTCCGTCACGGTTGATGACAATATCAATGTCGCCGGACAGTTCCGGGTCCCACTTCTCAAGCGGTGGCAGCCCCTTGCCAGGAGCCTGTGCGCTTTCCACCTGCTGCGCGATTGTCTCGGGTTTCTGGGTCATAACAGCGATTCCTGAGTGAGTGCATCACGAAATATGGGCGCTGGGGAGCTGATTTTAAAGGTCCGGCGAGGATTATTGTGCAGAACGGCAAAGCCTAGGCGTCAGGGCAGGAACTGGGCTCTCAGGTCCGCACAGCCAGGGCCGGCGACCGGCATTTCAAGTACCACTGCCTGGGCTGTCATGAACGGAATCCCTTTCCGGTGTCCATCCACCAGCAGGGTTGATAGGCTGCCAACAAAGGGCATATGGGATACCACGAGCAGTGGCGAAGGCGCCGATTCAATCAATTCATCAAGGCAACGGCCGGGATCATCGTCCGGTGTGATGAAATCCTTCTCGGTGACCGGGCAATTGAGAATCTCGGACGCAATGGCGGCGGTTTGCCGGGCTCTTACCAGCGGACTGCACCAGATAAACTCCGGCCGCCAGGGAGACTCCGCGATCTGCGCAGCCACATCCGCCACCCCGTGGCGACCAAACTCCGTCAGTTCCCGCTCCCTGTCGAGCGTGTGCCAACCGGCCTCGCCGTGGCGCATGATGATCAGATGCACTGGCTTCCCTCCGGTTAATCGAAACCCTACTGGGTAATGGTGCGTGGAAGGATGAATTCCACGTCTGAGTTCTGGACTGACATCATAAGGCTGTTGATAACCGCGCTGATGGAGGCGCCTTCGTAAAGGATTTCATAGAGGCCGCGCACCAGTGGCATATAGATACCAATGGCCTCGGACTTCTCCTTCACCAACTTGAGCGTATAGATACCCTCTGCCACCTGGCCCAGCTCGGCAACGGCATCGTCCAGCGCTTTGCCCCTACCAACAGCATAGCCGACCCGGTAGTTCCTGCTTTTTGGCGAGGTACAGGTGACGATAAGGTCCCCTACGCCTGCCAGGCCCATAAACGTCATGGGATTGGCGCCCATGCTGACAGCAAACCGGCTCATTTCGGCCAGCCCACGGGTGATCAGCATGGCCTTGGCGTTCTCGCCCAGGTCCCTTGCCGAGGCGAGACCGGCCACAATGGCGTAGATATTCTTCAATGCACCGGCCAGTTCAACTCCGTAGACATCCACATTGGCGTAAACGCGCAGGTACTCGCACCCAAGCAGCTCCTGCACTGTGCGCCGCACGTCAGGGTCCTTGGCGGCGATAACCGTGGCCGTGAGGTCCTGGCTAACGATTTCACCCGCCAGGTTGGGGCCACTGAGCACCCCGATACGGCAACGCGGAATCTCTTCCTGGAGAATCTCGCTCATCAGCTTGAAGCCGTGCTCCTCAATCCCCTTGGTAAGGCTTACGACAATCTGCTCTTCGCGAAATACACCGCTGTTGTCGCGAATAACCGAGCGGAAGGCCTTGCTGGGAATGGCGACGAAGACGATTTCGGCCTTGCCGACGGCTTCCGGCAGGCTCGTGGTGGGCTGGATATCGCCGGTCAGTGTCACATCCGGCATGTAGCGGCTGTTGACACCGGTTTTGCGGATTTCGTCGGCCTGGGCCTTATCTCTCATCCAGAAATGAACTGTGTGACCGTTCTCACCCAGTACCTTGGCCATGGCAGTACCAAAACTGCCACCGCCAAGAACGGCCACATCATGGCCGGTCGGAGCGGGCTCCGGGGACCGGGGGGCATTGTTGTCAGGCATAGTCGTTCCGTTGTTTTTTATGGCTCAGCCGGACTCTTCACATTCCAGGGCGCGCACCAGGTTCTTGAATTCTTCCCGGTTACGGCTGTTCAGGCCCATCAGCACCCGGTGGGCATCCAGCACCTTGTCCCTGACCTGTTGCTCGCTGGCACGCAATACGGGGATTTCTTCCAGTTCCTCAATGCGGGAAGCAGGCTCCCGGACAATGATGAAAATCTTGTCGAAACCCATGGAAGTGATGATTCGGGTAATATCCTGGTTGGTGGATATCATGGTTGGCAGGAAGTTGCTGCGTTTCTGGGCGGCCATGGCTATTTTGGCGAGGAGCCCGAGAGTGGTGCTGTCGATAATCTCGGTTTCGGTGAGATCAATCACCACCGTCTTGAAATCGGGGTCCTGAGTGATGGACTCAACCAGATTGTCCAGCGTCGAACACAGGTTCAGCCGGATTTCTCCAATAAACTTCAGGACATAAATGCCCTGCTTTTCAGCTTGCAGGATCTTGTAACCAGCCATTGAATCCACTGCCACTATTTCGACGTCGGGCCATTGGTACCAGGATCGGTATCCGTTACTGATACGATAGCAATATCATCAGGTAACTCTGTGATCTCGTCGAGATTCAGAGCGTCGCTCAGGGAAGCAATAGTGTGACTACCTCCCGAGACGAGTTCAAGTAGTGTCTTCTCCTTTTCATCAAGGCTTTTGGCCTTGATGACCTCCAGTATACCGTCCGAGAACAGGATCAGGTGGAACGGCTGCTCCAAGGGAATCTCGTAAACTTCCCATTCCGGAGCCTCGAACAGCCCTACTGGCAGGCCGCTACCTTCCAGGAACTCCGTCCTGCCACCCTCAAAAGAAAGAATCGGCATGGGGAAATGTGCACCCACCGAATAACGCAGACTCCTGTCGGTGGTCGAAATAATCCCCACGAACACCGTAACGTGTTTACCCAGCCCGGTATCAAGTAGCTCGGAGTTGATGCGCTCAAGGAATCGATCCGGATACAGGATATCATCACTGGAACCACGCCGGAGATTGCGCTGCAGGCGGTTGGTCAGGTTTTTCAGAAGTACTGTGACGAACGCAGAACTGGCGCCATGGCCGGATACATCCGCGATATAGACAAGCACCTTGTCTTCGGATATACGAAAATAATCCAGGAAGTCGCCACTGAGAAACAGTGAGGGCTTGATCAGATGGTTAACAGACAGGCCGGAAAGTACCTGGTCCTGGTCCGGCAACATCCTGAGCTGTACCTTGCGGCCCGCCCGCTGGTCGGCACGCAATTCCGCAATGCCGTCCCGCAGGTCGCGGTTGGCTTCTTCCAGTTCCTGGCGATACAGTTGGTTAAGTCGATTCACCCGTACCCGGTCAAACAGCTTGCCAATCACGTCATCAAGGGCGCCGCGATCATCGGAACAGGGTTTGAGTACGATATCCGCGGCACCTGCCCTGAGGGCATTGACGATTTCCGGTGCATCAGCGGTGGAATAACAGGCGACAATGGGCGTGAAGGTTTCGGCGTCTTCCAGCCTGCCTGCCAGCTCTCCGATGGCTTCCGGTGACAGGTCGGCGAAAATGATATCGGGAATGTTGTCGTCGAACAGGGAACGGGCGGAACTCAGGTCCGGATACCCGGTCACATAGAACCCCCTGGCCTCAAGGTACCGACCCAATTCTGAACGGGCATGCTCATCCGAATCAATTATAAGAATGCGCTCGGTGCGCGATGTCATGGTTATTGCCCTAAACTACCAGCGGTAAACGGGAAATTGGGTTTCTGTTACCTATTCTGGCACGCCCCTGTGATATAACAAGACATGTTTGATGTTTTTGGGAGGTTGTAATCTATGAGAAGTGCCGTTAATGACCTGCTCGGGGCTTATGACAAGCTGATCATGGACCCGGTTCACGGCGGGATTCCGCTTTACCGGCACGAGATCCAGGTTATTGACCACCCCCTGTTCCAGCGCCTGCGCAATATCTGCCAAAACGACATCCTCAGCCTGGTTTTCCCGGGGGCGACCCACTCACGCTTCCTGCACAGCATTGGTGTGATGCATGTGGGCACCCGCATGTTCCGCTCGATGATCGATGCCTATCTGAGGGAACGACAGCTCAGCGAGCAGACCGACCTGAGCCTGAGCCAACTGGATGCCATTGATTACCTGGCCAAGACCATCCGCCTTGGCTGCCTGCTGCACGACAGCGGGCATTCCAGCTTTTCCCACCAGTTTACCCAGGCCCGGCGCATACACGACCTGATGTCCCGGCCGGACCGGTTTGATGACCTCTGGAACGGTGTGGACTATTCGGTGTATCACAGCGAAAGGCCCGAGGAACTTGAGCACGAACATTATTCCGTAAGGGTTGCCCACGAAGTGCTGTCGTCCATCGGCCTCGAATCCGCCGGGCTGGACCCGAGGGATGTGATTGGCATTATGGAGACCACGGATGTGAGGCCCAGCGAGGCCTTCTGTCGGCACGCCCGCACCTTCTGGAACTTCATTGCCGGCGAAGACGCCGAATCCGGTGTGTTGAGCGAGGCAGATACACCCCGGCTGGTCATGGACCTGCTCTCATCCATTGTCTCGGGCGAGATAGACGCCGACCGGGCTGACTACATGCTGCGGGACGGCTTCCACTCCTCCGTCACCATCGGCGGCTTCAATCTCGACCACCTGCTGAGCAACCTGCGTTTTGGCTGGGATGTGCGGGAACCCTGGCTGGGCCTGGCCATCACCCAGAAGGGCCTTGGAGCGCTTGAGGATTTTGTCTACAGCCGCCACCAGATGTACCGCAAGGTCTACGCCCACAAGACCGCCCTGGGCTTTGACTGGCTGTTGCGGGAAGCCATCAACGAAGTGCTCGAAGACCCCGAGATTTTCGACTGGGTGGATACCTGCCTGAGCGACATGCGCTATTTCGCGGAGCTGACCGACAGTTTCTTCTGGGAGGCCTTCCGCAAGGTGTCGCGAAAGAAACCCGGCAGCTATTCACGCTGCATTGTCGACCGCGTAAAACTCAACCACCTGGACACCCGGGAAGACCTTTCCCCAGCGGGCATCCGGGACCACAGCAACTGGCTGTCGCGGGAATTGAACCTAGACCCGGGCCAGGTGGTCACCTGCTCCATGCGGGCCCGGTTCTCCAACATCCAGGACAACTTCAACGGCATCAAGGTACTGGTGCGGGACCCGATCAACCGTAAACGGTCCCTGCGCAAGATTACCGACATCAGCGCCTTCTTCAGCAAGTTCAGCGACGGCACCATCAACCACTTCTACGTTCGGCCCGATGTGCTGAAAACCGGTTGAACGCATTCAACCAGCCAGCATGTGCTCCACCAGGCTGCTGGCACTGTTGAACGCGCCTTCAACACGGCCGCCGCTCAGCCAGTCACCGGCCAGCCCCACACGCAGGTC
This sequence comes from Marinobacter iranensis, assembly GCF_029207565.1. GTDB lineage: Bacteria > Pseudomonadota > Gammaproteobacteria > Pseudomonadales > Oleiphilaceae > Marinobacter > Marinobacter iranensis. Next base: position 79,519 of record NZ_JANCMW010000004.1, read on the forward strand.
GTTGAACCAGCGAAAACCAGGTTGGTCCGTTGCGGAGGATTTTGCATAGAGCCAGCGATGGGACACCCGCTCGTCTGGTTCCACGCTGATTCCGGTAACACGCTGGAACGCCTCTATCATACGCTCCTCAACCTGCTTCGCCGGGGTATTTTCGTTCTCTCGCGACCATTCGGAGTCGGCGTGCAACACCCACCATTCGCCGCTGGCGCCTTCCCTGCCCGGTTTGCTGGAGTTATTGGCAATCCAGTTCAGCACCGGGTCCTGGCAGCGCATGGCCTCATAGGGCTGGCCCAACGGTTGGCTGAAATGGGCGGCGACGGCCCAGCAGGGCTGGACATGGCCGACCGGCCCCTCCAGTTCATCTGCCAGCGATTGCAGCCCGCTGTTACTGAACAGATCCCGGGCCTGGGCCGGCGGCGCGGTCACGATTACAGCGTCAAATGGCCCGTAGGATTTGCCGTCGGTGTCCAGCAGGGTCCATTCGGGATCCTGACGGACCAGACGTTCAATACGGGTCTGCGCCTGAATATCCAAGGCCCCGGAAAGACCGCGGGTAATGGCCGTCATCCTGGGGATACCGACGTAGCGTTCCTCCCGCGGAAAGGGCTTCCATTGCCCTTCGGTGTTCTGGTAGCCAAATCGTCCAGACCAGGAGCCGAAGCTGCCCTCCCCGGCATGACGGCGCAGGAACTCGGAGAACGCCGGATTCCGGACGGTAAAGTACTGGGCGCCGATATCGGCGGATCCCCCTGGAACACGCTTTGCGGCCATACGACCACCCGGGCCACGGCTTTTCTCAAATACCGTTACGGAATGATCGTGCTCCCGGAGCAAAAGAGCGGCCGTCAGCCCGGCCAACCCTGAACCAACGATGGCTATCCGGCGTATAACAGGCGAGTGATCGATTTGGTTAAACATCGTTTACGGTGCATCCAGATTCGGTTGATGGAACGTACATACCGTCAGGCGTTTCGTTGGGGCTACCCGACAAGCACGCTGTACAGGTTAAACCACGAATTAAAGGGCAATCAGGGTATGACCCGAGTGCAAAACTGGCTGACAAACATTCTGAGGTGGTTCGATTCCGCCGCAGGTTCGGATCACCTCGACACAAGTTCGCGTGCTTTCAATTTTCTCAGGGTAGTGCCCTTTATAGCACTTCACCTCGCCTGTCTGCTGGTCATCTTTACCGGTACCAGCACTTTTGCGGTCATCTTCGCGGCCGCGTTCTTCGCCGTGCGCATGTTCGCCATTACCGGCTTCTATCACCGCTATTTCGCCCACAAAACCTTCAAGACCAGTCGCGTGGCACAGTTGCTGTTTGGAGTTCTGGGGGCCAGTGCAGCCCAGCGCGGCCCCCTGTGGTGGGCGGCCCATCACCGCCACCACCACCAGCACTCAGATGACGAAAAAGACCTCCACTCCCCTCATCAGGGCGGATTCTGGTGGTCGCATGTGGGCTGGTTTACCTGTGACGCCGGGTTCGCCATGGACGAGCGCCGGGTAAAAGACTGGATGAAGTTTCCGGAGCTGCGCTTCCTGAACCGTTTCGACTCTCTGGTGCCAGCCGCGGCTGCAGTTGGTATCTATGGCCTTGGTGAAGTTCTGGCGGCCCGGGCACCAGGATTGGGTACCAACGGCCTGCAATTGCTGGTGTGGGGATTCTTCATCTCCACCGTTGTGTTGTTTCACGCTACGGTATCGATCAATTCACTGTCTCACGTCTGGGGCAAACGCCGCTTCGAGACATCCGATGATAGCAGGAACAACGCCTGGCTCGCCCTGATCACAATGGGCGAAGGCTGGCACAACAACCACCATCGCTGGCCGCAATCCGTGCGCCAGGGATTTCGGTGGTATGAGGTGGATATGACCTGGTACGGACTGTGGTTGCTCGCGCGCCTTGGAATCATATGGGACATGAACCCGATTCCAGAACACATTCAGGAAGAAACCCGCCAACTGGACGCCACGAGGAGGAGGAAGTCATGAGTACCGCCTCAATTATTGAAATGGGTAACAAGAACTCATCCGTGCACGAAACCCTGGGGCGCTTCAAGCAGCTCTTTAACAACCTGTGCGCCGGTAACATGGCGGAACTGTCCAGCGTCTACAGCGAAAGCGTACGTTTTACCGACCCGTTCTCCAGCGTCCGCGGCATTGATGAACTCACCGAGTACCTCACCGGCGCCTACGCCAACGTGATTTCCTGCGGCTTCGATTTCGGCGAGCCGGTGGTTAACGGCGAGGACGTTTGCATCCCCTGGGTCATGCACCTCAAGCATGAGCGTATTCGCAAGGGCAAGGCCGTTGACGTGGATGGGATCAGCCAATTGGTGATCCGCGGGGGCCGCGTTGTCTCCCATCGGGACTATTTCGATGTCGGCCAGTTGCTCTATGAAAACCTGCCACTGATGGGCGGTGTTATTCGCTGGATAAGGAATCAGGCAGGATGAGTGTAAGGCTTGAATCAACCTCCAATATCTGGATCACCGGCGCCAGCTCTGGTATCGGCGAAGCAGTCGCGCGGGCGCTGGTGGAACAGGGCCACAACTTGATTGTCACCGGGAGACGACAGGAGGCGCTGGACAACCTTAAAGCGCTGGCGCCGGATCGGATTACACCAGCCCGCGCCGACACCACCGGCAAAGAGGAACTTCAGGGCATCGCCGGAAGCCTGGAAGCCCATGGTGACCTGAACATGGCGATCCTGAACGCCGGTACCTGCGAGTACCTGGACATTGCCGACTACGACAGTGATGTCATCAGCAACAATATCACCACCAACGTAGTGGGCACCGCCCGTTGTCTCGACATTGCCCTGCCCGCGCTCCGCCGCACCGTCGCCAAAGGGCAACCGGCGACCCTGGTGATCGTCAGTTCGTCGGCGTGGTGGTTTCCGTTCGGGCGTGCTGAAGGCTACGGCGCCTCAAAGGCCGCACTCACCTATTTTGCCCATTCCCTGAGAGCCGACCTGGCGCAGGAAGGCATTGATGTGGTGGTCGTATCCCCCGGGTTCGTCAAAACGCCCCTGACCGATCGCAACGATTTCCCGATGCCCTTCCTGGTATCGGCGGAGGATGCAGCCGGGCGCATCGTTAAAGGGCTTAGGAAGGGCAGTAACGAGATAGCCTTCCCGAAACGCTTCACCTGGATGCTCAAAGCCCTGGGCGCCCTGCCCCAGGGGCTGATTGACCGAATAGCCGCCAGCATGAGCCGGCAAAGCAGAAAAGAACAGGAAACCAATGGATGAGTAACGAACGTCAACGTATTGCAGTCATTGGCGCTGGGGTCTCCGGGCTTACGACAGCCTGGTTATTGTCGGAAAAATACGAAGTGGAGCTTTTTGAGGCCGGTGACTACGCCGGTGGCCATACCAATACCGAGAGGGTAACGGCCGGCGGGCAGCAGTGGCCGGTAAACACGGGTTTTATTGTGTTCAATGACTGGACCTACCCCAACTTCATGAAGCTGATGGATCGACTGGGGGTGGCCTCCGAGGTCAGCGACATGAGCTTCAGTGTCGACTGCCATTCTTCCGGCCTGCAATACAACGGCACCAGCCTGAATACCCTGTTCGCCCAGCGCAGTAACCTGCTGAACCTGCCCTTCCTGCGCATGATCCGGGAGATACTGCGGTTCAACAAAGAATCCCGGGCGGACCTGGCAGAGGGACACATCACAAACGATGAAACCCTGGGCGAGTACCTCAACCGCAACGGCTATTCCCGGTACTTCCGCAACTACTACATCGTACCCATGGGGGCCGCCATCTGGTCAGCACCCGAAATCGTCCTGGAACAATTTCCAATCCGCTTCTTCCTGCAGTTCTTTAATAACCACGGCATGCTCTCGGTGGACGACCGCCCCACCTGGCGGGTTATCTCTGGCGGCTCAGCCCGCTACGTGGACGCAATGATGGAACGACTGGGCGACCGTACCCACCTGAACAGCCCCGTCACTTCCGTGGTCCGTGAGCCAGATCGGGTTGTCGTGACCAGCAAAGGCGAGCATCACGATTTCGACCAGGTGGTGTTTGCCTGCCACAGCGATCAGGCCCTGGGCATGATCGCCGATCCCTCGGCAAAGGAACTGGACATCCTTGGAGCCATCACCTACCAACGCAATGATGTGGTGCTGCACACCGACCGTTCGGTCCTGCCCTCAAATCGACGGGCATGGGCGGCGTGGAACTATTTCATACCGAATCACAGCACCGAGCCGGTGTCGGTGACTTACAACATGAATATCCTGCAGAATTTTGATGATGCGCCGGAAACCTTCTGTGTCACCCTGAACCGCAGCCGTGACATCAATCCGGACCGCATCATCAAGCGATTTGATTACGCCCACCCGGTGTTCACTCTGGAGGCGGTGGCCGCCCAGAACCGCTACGACGAAATTGGCGGCCACAACCGCAGTCACTTCTGTGGTGCCTACTGGTTCAATGGTTTCCATGAAGACGGCGTAAACAGCGCACTCCGCGTCACCCGGGCCCTGGGTGTGGAGCTGTAACCATGAACGCTGCCGTGCCGGACAATATCATTGCCAACCGCCTCCACAGCCAGTGGCTGGAGGGTACAATCAGGCATCGCCGTAAGGCTCCGGTTCGCCATGAATTCAGTTACAGCACTGGTATGCTGGCGCTGGACCTGAGTGAGTGGCACTCCGTTACCCGGATCAGCAGGCTGTTCTCACTGGAGGCGTTCAACTGGCTTTCCCTGCGTCGCCAGGACTACTTCCGGCCCGAAACCAACGACTTGCTGGAAGCGGTGAGCAACCAGGTTCAACAGGCTACCGGATGGCGGCCGGACGGCACCGTGGAACTGATCACCCATCCCCGCTACTTCGGTTACGTGTTCAATCCGGTCAGCTTCTATTTCTGCTACAACGCCGGCGACCGACCCGCAAATGGTGCAGTGCCCCGGGTTATTCTGGCCCAGATTACCAATACGCCCTGGAAAGACCGCCACGTCTATTGCCTGGAAACCACTGGAACCGAGCCAACGACTGTCGGCTGGCGAACCGAACGGTTCGGGTTCAGCAAGCGCTTCCACGTTTCGCCGTTCAATCCCATGGATCAGCAGTATCAATGGACGTTCAGTTTCCGTGGTCCCGAGTTACGCATTCACATGAACGTCCTGCAGGGCGAGCGTAAACATTTTGATGCCACGTTGGTGGTCCGACGCACCCCCCTGGATCGTAAAGAACTTCACAGGAGCCTGAGGCAGTTTCCGTTGGAAGCCCTGAAGGTCGTGGGTGGTATTTACTGGCACGCCCTGAAACTGAAGCTTAAAGGCGTGCCCTTTTTCACCCACCCCGACAAGCTGCCCGAGGATGACCCCGCCCACCGGCTGGGCACCGAAGATTCAGGCCTGGACGTCACTGACGCCAAAGACCGAACCAAGACAACCGGAAAGGTAAGCTCATGGAGAACCTGAACACCTCATTCGAATCCACTGGCACTGGCGATCTGCCGCTTACCAGCCGGGTGGCCAAAGCCCTTGTCTGCCAGCAGCTTTCACTGCTGGAAGCGGGAACCCTGACGATTCGTGAGCCCGGCTCTACATACATGACGTTCGGAGATGGCGACACCCGATACGCATCGGCAGAGTTGATTATCCACGATTCCAGTACCTGGAAGGATCTGCTCACTGGTGGCAGCGTAGGCGCGGCGGAAGCTTACGTGGCCGGCGACTGGTCCACCCCTGACCTGGTCACTCTGTTGCGGTTCTTCACCCGCAACGTGGACCACATGAATGAGTTCGAAGACCGGTTCAGTTGGGTGACCAAACCCGCCTTGAAAGGCCTTCACTGGCTCAACAGGAACACCAGGGACGGTTCGCGCAAGAACATCAGCGCCCATTACGACCTGGGCAATGACCTTTTCGAGACGTTCCTGGATCCAACCATGATGTATTCCTCCGCGATATACCCCACCCCGGAAGCATCGCTGGAGGAGGCTGCTGTCCACAAACTGGATACCATCTGCCGCAAGCTGGACCTTCAGCCGGAAGACAGGGTGATTGAAATCGGCACCGGTTGGGGTGGCTTTGCCGTGCATGCGGCAAAGCACTATGGCTGCCACGTAACAACCACCACGATCTCCTCCGAACAACTGGAACTGGCCAGGAAGAAGGTAGCCGATGAAGGCCTCGAAGACAGGATTGCCCTGCTGTTTGACGACTACCGTGACCTTGAAGGCCAGTTCGACAAGCTGGTCTCCATCGAAATGATTGAAGCCGTTGGCCCGCAGTTTCTTGACAGCTACTTCTCGCAGATCAGCCGACTGCTGAAGCCGGATGGCCTCGCATTGGTCCAGGCCATCACTATGCCGGAACAGCGCTACAGGCGCGCCCTCAGGAACGTGGATTTCATTCAGCGATTCATCTTCCCGGGCAGCTTTATCCCCTCCTTCGGGGCCATTCTGGAATCCGTCCGCAACGGTTCAAACCTGGTGATGACGCACGCCGAGGATATCGGCTTTCACTACGCTCGCACCCTGCAGGACTGGAACCACCGGTTTATGGCCAACCGGGAAAGGCTGGAGCGCTTGGGCTACGACGAGGCCTTCCGCCGGCTTTGGCAATTCTACTTCGCCTATTGCGAAGCCGGGTTCAGTGAGCGTGCCATTGGTGTTTCCCAGGTCCTGTTTGCCAAACCAGGCAACAAACGGGGGAATATCCTGAGCGTATGATCCAGAACGACACCCTGCGCAACAGCCTCAATTTCATCCTGTTCCAGTCCGGCTGGTTTGTCTGTGTTCTCTACCCAGGCCTGCCAGCAGCCGGCTTCGTCGCCTTGCTGCTTGCCTTCCATCTGGCGCTCGTAAGCCAGCACCGGTTTGTCGAACTGCAGTTCATTGGGGCCGGCACGGTGCTGGGTGGCGTTTTGGATGGCATCTGGTTCCAGACCGGGATCCTTGATGACGGCAGTGGCAGTGTTCAGCTCACGCCGGTGTGGCTGGTTGGCATCTGGGCGATTTTCATGACCACCCTCTCCCACTCTCTTTCGTGGATCGGCAGTAAACCCTGGCTGCCGTTCGTGTGCGCGCCGGTTGCCGGGCCCTTTGCCTACTGGTCCGCCAGCAAGCTCGGTGCGGTCGAACTGCCGGACATGCCGCTGTCCCTGATCGCGCTGGCGTTCGGCTGGCTCGTCGTCTTCCCGGCCCTGCTCTACCTGCGCAAATTCCTCTACCCGGAGCTGATCAGATGAAACAGATCGCTACGCTGCTCGCCTGTTCCCTTCCCCTGACGGGTATAGCCGCGGACATGCGGTTCACGGGTAAAGCGACACCTCCGGACAGCGACAACGTGATCTACGAGGAACGCCATGTTGTCGAGGGTGAATGCACGGGAGGGCTTTTCCGGCCCACATCCCAGACGGTTACCTACGTTCGTGGGGATGCCAACACCTTCGCCAAAAAAACGCTGACTTACGATCAATCCCCTCTGCGCCCATCCGTGGATTTCCAACAACCGGGTTTCAACGAAGTCATGGACATCCGCAACCGCAATGACTCCGAACTGGATATTAAATGGCAGACACCCGAAGGCAATACGGAAACCTCAACCGTGGCTATCACAGAAAAGCTGGTTGTAGATGCCGGCTTCGACAATTTCGTTCGCAGATATTGGTCGGAAGTGACGTCCGGTGAGACCGTTGCGTTCGACTTCCTGGCGCCCACCCGTAGCAAAGCCTACGGATTTGTTCTCGAACCCACCGACGATGATCGTATCAATGCGGCCCACACGGTAAGGATTGAACCTTCCGGAACCATCCTCAGCTTCCTGGTGGACCCCATCCTGCTTGGCTACAACGAAAACGGGGCGCTTACGGACTACCTGGGGTTGACCAATATTCGCAAGGACAAAGACAGCAACTATAGGGCCCACATCCGCTATACCGTGGAAACCACCCCGGATTGTGAACTGACCCGCTGAAACCGTCCTTGCAGCCAACGCGGACACCGGGGTCTGTTATGGTAGACTTGCTGTTCTCCCAAATAACCATGACAGCCAGTCACAATAGAGAGTCTCCGCCGATGATGTTTGTCTCCTTCAACGTCAACAGTATCCGCACACGGCTGCATCAGCTTGGAGCCGTGATTGATAGCCTGAATCCGGACTTTATCGGCCTGCAGGAAACCAAGGTGACAGACGAGGAATTTCCGGAGGAAGCCATCCGCGAACTCGGTTACCACGTCCATTTCCATGGCCAGAAGACCCATTACGGCGTCGCCCTGCTGTCCCGTCAGGCACCGGACAGCGTCCTGAAAGGCTACCCCTGGGACGGAGAGGATTCCCAGCGCCGGCTGATCACAGGCGAGTTCACGGTTGGCGGTCGCAAACTGACGGTCATTAACGGCTACTTTCCCCAGGGAGAAAGCCGCGATCATCCGGTTAAGTTTCCGGCCAAGGAAAAGTTCTACGCGGACCTGATGCGCTATCTGGATGATCTGAAGGCGGCCAACAGCGAAATCGTGGTGATGGGAGATATGAACATATCCCCCACCGACCTGGATATCGGCATCGGAGCCGACAACGCCAAACGCTGGCTTCGCACCGGAAAGTGCAGCTTCCTGCCGGAAGAGCGGGAGTGGCTGGAACAGGTTGAAAGCCGTGGGTTTACGGACGTGTTCCGTCACCTCCATCCTGAAGAGGCGGATACGTTCAGCTGGTTCGATTACCGCAGTAAAGGGTTCGAGAGAGATCCACGCCGTGGTCTCCGTATCGACCTGATCATGGCCAGCGAGGCCCTACTGCCAAAAGCGAAAGAGGCAGGGGTAAGCTACGACATTCGTGCCATGGAGCGGCCTTCGGACCATTGTCCGGTGTGGGCCAGCTTCGAGCTTTGAACGTCCTTTGCCGGGCCGCGACATGAAGAAAATCAAAACCCGCGACCGCATCCTTGAGGCCAGCCTGATGCTGTTCAACAGCATCGGCGAGCCCAATGTCACCACCCTGTTGATTTCGGACGAACTGGACATCAGCCCGGGTAACCTTTATTACCATTTCAAGAGCAAGGGCGACATCGTCGGGGAATTGTTTGCCAGCTACGAGCATGAAATGCATGATCTGCTGGCCGTGCCGGAGGATGCGGACATCAGTCTGGACCAGCAGAGCTTCTTCCTGCACCTGCTGTTCGAGACCGTTGCCCGGTATCGGTTTCTTTATCAGGACCTGGTGAACGTACTCTCCCGATACGAACAGCTCCAGACACGCTTCCGGCGCATCCTCAAGAAAAAAACCAGCGGTTTCAGGACGATCTGTGAGAGTTTTCGGCGCCAGGGCATCATGGAGATCACCGATGGCGAGCTGGACGCCCTGTGTGACCAGCTAACCCTGACGGCCTGCTATTGGAGCAGCTTCGACAGCCTGTCACACCTGGAGGACCGGGATTCAATGGACCCGGGCCGCGGTGTCTACCAGATGATGTACCTGTTACAGCCCTACCTGGGCCCGGAGGAAAAAGAGCAGATTTACCTGATGAGCCGGGACTATCTCTGAAGGCACCGCCCCGGGGCAGGATGTTATTCCTCTTCAGAACGGTCTTCGGTTTCTTCCTTCAAACGATGGAGCTCTGCTTCCAGGGCCTGAATCCGGCGCTCCATTGCTTCGATCTCCTCACGGCGGTGGATACCAAGGCGACGTAACGCCCCGGACACCCGCTCGTCGAACAGATTCTCGAGCCTGTCCCAGGTTCCGGTGGCCTTATCCCGCACATCACCCACGCGGCCTTCCACCGAGCGGACGTGCTTTTCCACCACGCCCCGGGTCTTGTTCTCCAACTGCTCGCCTTCCTGGACCAGGCGCTCGAAGAACCGGCCAGCGTCTTCCTCGGCCTTGGTATAAGCGCCCAGCCCGGCCAGCCAGATTTGCCTGGCGGAACCCTTTATCTTACCTGCCAGTTGCTCATCATTTTCCGGCTTGTTCTCGTTTTCGTCAGACATGCAAAACCTCGGGGGACTTGGACTCTCAGTAACTGTTGATTGTATTACAGCGGGCTCTCAATTTCAGTCAACAACCTGAAATCCCCGTTCAGAAAACGGAACCAGACGCCCTGAGAGCCCCACAGTGAGCGGCTTTAGTATAAGCACACTCTCGATATGAAAAAATGTGATCAAACGAATCGTTCGCAGGCTTGAAGTGTTCAAAATATGGTCAATACTTCACTGTACCGGCGTCACCTGCTGATGCCGGTTGTCTGGAAGTCTTTCATGGATACTACTCGCACGCCTCTGCCCGGCCACCAGTGCCGGGCTTTTTTATGCTCCCGGCTGGGTATATAGTTATTCCTTAAATGAATAACCTTAGAACCGTGTAGAGGAGAGGAAATCCAATGATTGAAATCGCGTGGGAAAACTTCACGCCCTGGTCCGCACTGGCGGGCGGCGTCATTATCGGGTTGGCAGCTGCGGCATTTGTGCTGCTGAACGGACGAATAGCCGGTATCAGCGGCATTCTTGGCGGGCTGCTTATACCAAACAGGAACGACATTGCCTGGCGGTTAGCCTTTCTCGCAGGAATGATTTCCGCTCCTCTGCTCTGGGCAATGACCGCAAACTTGCCGTCCATCGAAATCAGGGCCGGCTACCCGGCGCTTATCGTTTCCGGGCTATTGGTCGGCATCGGCACCCGGTACGGGTCCGGTTGTACCAGTGGCCATGGTGTTTGCGGCCTCTCCCGCCTTTCTCCCCGCTCGCTGGTTGCAACACTGACGTTTATGGCAGCCGGCTTTGTCATGGTTTATATCGTCCGTCACCTGTTGCCAGGAGCCTGATCAATGAAATTCAACCTCGCATCCTTGGGCGCCGGCTTGCTGTTCGGAATCGGACTGCTGGTCAGCGGCATGGCAAATCCTGAGAAGGTCCTCGGCTTCCTGGACCTTGCCGGGCAATGGGATCCTTCACTCGCCTTTGTCATGGGCGGTGCCATCCTTGTGGGTCTGGTTGCCTTTACCGTGGCCAAGAAACGTACGCTGTCCTACCTGGGCTTCGAAATGCGCCTGCCAGGATCCAGAACAATCGACCGCCGGCTGGTTATCGGCAGCCTCCTGTTTGGTGCCGGATGGGGATTAGCTGGCTTCTGCCCTGGCCCCGGCCTGGTGGCCCTGGGCGCAGGTAAAGCCGGGGCCCTGGTATTCGTCGCTGCCATGATAGCGGGTATGGGCCTTTTCGAGCTGATTGAGAAAAACAGGGTCCGACATTGAAAGTTCCCATGGCCCGGGCTCTGACAGCGGCGGTGTCCTGTGGCATTATGCTCGGGCACTTATGTGACCGGTTAGAGGATCGCTTATGGACATCAGACGTATCGACGACATCTTTTCAGTGTCTCCACAACTTTCAGTAGAAGACGTGCGTGAAGCCGCGAAGCTGGGTTTCAAAACCCTTGTTGCCAATCGCCCGGATGGCGAAGAGTACGGGCAACCGGCCATGGCCGATATTGAAGCGGAGGCCCGCGCCAATGGCATGGAGTGGGTCTACCTGCCGGTGGAGTCCGGCAATATCTTCGATAATGACGTCGACCGGTTTGATGAGATGATCCAGCAGGTGAGCAAGCCCGTACTTGCTTTTTGCCGCTCCGGAACCCGTTGCACCGTGCTCTGGGCACTGAGTTCGGCACGCACTGAACCGGCTCGGGACATCCTGACCAAGGCCCGGAACGCCGGCTACGATATTGGTGGCCTGGCGCCCCGGATGGCTCAACAGGCAGGCAAACAGTCCTGATCCCCCCCGACCGGACACTAACCATCACCAGGACCAAGCACCATGCAGTACAAGGGTACCGCCGATTTTCGCCATGACCACCCGGAAAAAACCGGTGTACTGGTCACCAACCTGGGAACCCCGGACGCCCCCACAACCTCCGCCCTGCGTCGCTATCTCGGGGAATTCCTCTGGGACCCGAGAGTGGTGGAAATGCCCCGCCCGATCTGGTGGCTGATCCTGCACGGCATCATTCTTCGACTGCGACCCAGCCGCTCCGCGAAGGCCTATGCCGGCGTGTGGCAACCGGAAGGCTCCCCCCTGCTGATCCACACCGCCAAACAGGCGGAAGGTATTCGCAAGGAACTGCAGGCGAAGTACGGCAACAATCTCGTCGTGGGATTCGCCATGCGCTACGGCAACCCGGGTATTTCCAAGGTTCTTGATGAAATGCAGGCGCAGGGCGTTCGCCAGTTGCTGGTACTGCCGCTGTACCCACAGTATTCAGCGTCTACCTCCGCCTCCACCTTTGATGCCATTGCCCATGACTTTACCCGGCGGCGCTGGCTCCCGGACCTGCGGTTCATTTCTCACTATCCCGACTATCCGCCCTACATCGAAGCCATGGCAAACCACATCCAGGCGCACTGGGACCAGCACGGGCGCAATGAGAAGCTGATTCTTTCCTACCACGGGGTTCCCCTTAAGTACCTGAAACGGGGCGACCCCTACCATTGTGAGTGCCACAAGACCTCTCGCCTCCTGGCAAAACGGCTTGGCCTGGAGAAGGATCAATACCTGACCACCTTCCAGTCCCGCTTTGGCCGCGAGGAGTGGCTTCGGCCCTACACCGACGAAACCCTTAAATCCCTGCCCGGAAAGGGCGTAGAATCCATAGATGTGTTCTGCCCCGGCTTCTCCGCCGACTGCCTCGAAACCATTGAGGAAATCGACGAGGAAAACCGGGAATATTTCATGGCAGCGGGCGGTGAAGGTTTCAGCTATATTTCGGCGCTCAATGCCACGCCAGCCCATATCAGCGCGCTGACCCAGTTGATTGAGGAAAACCTGCAGGGCTGGCGGGTACCAACCAACGAACCGGAAGAGCTGGCTGAGAGGGTCAGGCTCGCGGATGAACAGAGGCAGGCCCAGTATTCGGGCCGGGAGCTGTGAGATGAAACTGAACTGTGACCTGGGAGAAAGCTACGGCGCCTGGAAGATGGGCCAGGACGATCAGGTCATGCCATTGATTGATATGGCAAACGTGGCCTGCGGTTTCCACGCCGGTGACCCCTCGGTTATTCAGAAAACCGTAGCCCTGGCGGCAAAACACGGCGTTGATATTGGTGCTCACCCCTCCTATCACGACCTGGCCGGTTTCGGGCGCCGATCGATCAGCCACAGCCCCGAGGAAATCCACGCGCTTATCCTTTACCAGCTTGGCGCACTGGAAGGCCTGTGCCGGGCGGAGGGGCTGAGACTCTCCTACGTGAAACCCCACGGCGCCCTGAACAATGACATGATGCGGGACATGAGCACCCTGGAGGCGGTCATGGCGGCCGTTAAAAGCTACCGGAACGATCTTCCTCTGATGCTTCCGGTTACGGTGAAGCATGAGCAACACCGCAAGCTGGCGGACTATGTCGGCCTTCCGATACTGCTGGAAGCCTTTGCTGACCGCGCGTACGACGACGAAGGACAACTGGTGTCACGACGGCTGCCCGGTGCGGTGCACCAGTCTCCGGACAAGATTGTGGAGCAGGCCCTGTCGTTTGCCACCAGGGGCGGGGTCAACAGTTCCTCCGGCAACTGGCTGACATTGCCAGCCGACAGCCTGTGCGTACATGGCGACAACGAGGCGGCACTGAGCGCCATTCGAGCCATCCGGCAAGCCCTGCAATCCAGCCAGTCATGATCTCGGCGGTTTCCGAAGACAGCTTCCTTATAACCCTGTCCGATACTGTCAGTGAAGACCTCCCCGCTCGCCTCGGCAGCCTGTGCGACTGCATAGAGGGCCAGAACTGGCCCTGGCTGACAGACCTTGTGCCTTCCTACACAACCCTGCTGGTAGTCTACGATCCGCTCCAGGTGGATTTTCGCCAGGTAGAGGCAGCCCTTAAGACCGTCGTGTCAAAAGCGCCTACCGCCGGCAACGAGACGACTGACAGTCACAGGCGGGAAGTTATCCGAATTCCTGTGTACTACAGCCCGGAATCCGGGCCAGACCTGGAATCCCTCGCGGCTGCCTGCGAGCTATCGGTTGACGAAGTAATCAGGCGGCATACCGCGGAAACCTATCAGGTTTACGCCATCGGCTTTGCCCCGGGATTTGGCTTTATGGGCCAGGTTGACCCGTCAATCGCCCATCCCCGCAAGGAAACCCCGAGAAGCCATGTACCGGCAGGCAGCGTTGGTATTGCCAACCGGCAAACGGCGGTCTATCCGGTGGCGTCACCCGGGGGATGGCAACTGATTGGCCTCAGCCCTCTACGGCTGTTTGATTCCGAGAAGCTGTCACTGTTGCGGGCCGGCGACCGGGTCCGGTTCCTTGCCATCACACGGGATGAGTACCTGGAACAAGGAGGCGCACTGTGACTTCCGCCATCCCGGGGCTACGCGTTCTGTCTCCCGGCCCAAAGACCACAATCCAGGACACCGGCCGCACAGGCTATCGTCGTCACGGGCTTGCTGCCGGCGGCGCAGTGGACCTGCACGCCTACGCCTGGGCTAACAAGCTTCTCGACAACCCTTTCAATGCCGCCTGTGCGGAAATAGTCATGGGCGGGTTCCGGGCCGTGGCTGAAGGTGACGTGACTATCGCCATCGCTGGCGCCAATTCCCCGGTTTCCATCAACGGGCGCCCGGTGGGCTCGTGGCAAAGTCATCAATTAAAGTCAGGCGATGAGCTGGATATCGGTTACACCCGTTCGGGCCGCTTTCTTTACCTGGCCATGGCGGGCGGGATTGACTCTGCCATTCGCTTCGGGAGCCGCAGTATTGTTGTTCGGGAAAAGCTGGATGGTTCGGAGCCATTGCGGGAAGGCGAGATTTTAAGGCGTCTTGCACCCTCACCCGAACAGTCGTCTGATATTCGCCAGGTTCCGGAGCGGTTTCGCGGGCAGTACGACGACACGCTGACGCTCAGGCTGATCCCCGGTTACCAGATAGACTCATTCAGCCAGGACCAGTTGCTTCGCCTCACCACGTCGTCCTACACCATCTCCGAGCAGTCGGACCGCATGGGGTTCCGGCTGGATGGCACTCCCATGGCCGACGTACCCCCGGGGATTGTTTCAGAAGGTATTGCTATCGGTGCTGTCCAGGTACCAGGCGATGGGCTGCCGATTGCGCTGCTGAACGATTGCCAGACCATCGGCGGCTACCCCAAGCCCGGAGTGATCGCAGCGTTGGACTGCGGCAGACTGGCCCAGCGCCTGCCCGGGCAAACTGTCCGATTCCGCTTTGCTGATATTGCGGACATACAGAATGAGCGGCGCCTGTTTCACCTGCATTTCGTCCGCACAAACTGGGACGAATCGGGGAACGCACTGCACTGGACATTATAAAGGTTGGCGAAAAGCCGGTATGGGGAGTACTGTTCGAAGTAATGCTGATAAGGGTCTTGCTGAAAGGGAAGAAAGTGGCGGTGGGCCAGGGATTCGAACCCCGGGAAGGCTACTAACCTTCGGCGGTTTTCAAGACCGCACAACGAAGTGCATAAAATTGGCGGGATTTTAAACACTTACAGAACAACGTGTATATTATTTTTAGCCTTCTATGCGCCTGTAATGCATTGATTTCATAGAGGTGCGCATAGTTATAATATACAGATAACGCGGCACGGTTTGCCCCAAAATTGCCCCAAGAGGACAAAGGCAAATGATAGTCACCACCGACATGCTCCGCGAACTTGAGAAAGCCGTTGCCCCAGACGCCCAGGCGGAGATCCGGATTTACGCCGCCGGGTGCGATATCCGCGTTCGCTGGAACGGTGGGCTGAGAGAGGCGAACCAGAATCTGGGTGCGGAGAATATGGCGCAGGTGGCTGACTACAGGGAGGATCAAACACGGAGGGCTTGGGATAGGTTGATTGTGAAGTTTCAGGGGTTGAGGGATATGAAGCCGAGGTGATCCGCTCTCCCCTTTTAAGGGGATGCGCCTGTAGTGGGTGGGTGGTATGCTCAAGCCCATCTCACGACGGAAGGTGCCTCATGATACGGATAACGCTCTCCCTGCTCTGTGCGCTTCTGGTGGTTGGCTGTGCGTCCACCAACATAACTGGGTATTCTGACCCTGCCTACGCATCTACAAGCTATACCAGCGCCGTTGTCGTGGCCGAGAATGCGGGGCTTGAGAGGGCGTCGCAACTCGAAGGTGGCATTTGCGAAGAGTTTTCGGCGGCTGGCATTTCGTGCAGGCCTTTCCATAGTATCTTTTCCCCTACAAGAACGCACGGCCCTGACAGTGTTTTCGCTGAGCTTGAGCGGCAAGGCGTCGGGGCTCTGATCGTTCTGCTGTCCGGCGGAAACTATTCGTCCAGTCAGAATATCGGATACCAGAGCTACGGATCGGCCAGCGTCACCGGCAACCAGGTGCAGGGGCAATCAAGCTCCGTGGCTCTCACAGCCTTTTCTCGCCAAAGCCACATGAGAATTGTGGTGGTGGATACGGGAACCCGGGAAACAGCGTGGCTTGGGGATGCAAAAACGGAGGGGCAAGGCGCGGTGAACGTGACCGATAGTGCATTCCTGTCCAGCCTTACAAAGAAGGTGGTGCAGGAGTTATCGGCATCGCCTCACTTTTCGGCAGAAAAGTAGCCGTGTGTGATTTCTGGGCAGGAATTATTCTTGCGGTAATTATCGTGGCCGCATCTGTCGCCTGGAAGCGCGTTAAGGCCGCCGACGAGTTCTCTCAAATGTCCTGGATGGACTGGTGCGGGCGCTTTGCGCTTCAGGGAGTGGGCGTCATTTTTTTGGGCGGAATCTTTGATTGGATGCCGCTTATGGCTGCAGGCGTCTTTATGGTCTGCTCGCTTTACTTGATCGCCATCCTTGGCCTTCTCGGTCGCTTCGATGAAATGATTTCAGAGATCGTCAGAGCAATACGTCGGCGCTAATCCGCCTCGTTATACCGCTTGTTGAACTGATCAATCGCCCGCTTCATCTGCTTCTCGATCCGCTGCAACTTCTCGTCTTCCTCGGCCGCCGACAAGTCCATTACCTCGATGCGGTCACGCTGCTTGCGCAACATCTTCAGCCGGTCCTCGGTGGACTTCATGACACCCTGCAGACGCAACTTCTCACGGTAGTCCTTGCTGAACTCGATCCGTTCGCGCCCTTTGAGGTTTTTCCGCTCGGATGTGAGCTGATTGATCTCGTTGCGGCGGTCGTAAAAGATTGACTGATCTTCGTAGGGCAGCACCTTGCCGTGAATCTTCCGCCAGAACGGAACCTCCCGGTCTTCGCGCTCCACGCCGGTCAGCACCTTTGTCACGTAGTTCGGCGTGCGACTGGTGAAGAAGTCATACGCACCACCGCCGTAATAACCTACCAGGAACTGCATCACGTCCGGGCTCAGGTCTACCGCACCGCTGCGGAACTCGCTGCCGCCGGTTGCCTCATTCAAGCCCGCAGCCAACTCCTTGAAAGCCTCCGGTGTACTGCGGAAGTACAGCGCACTGTCTGGCTTCTGAGTGCCAAACGGGAAGTTTTCCTTAAAGATCGGGCCGCCCATGAAGTTCTCGTTCAGGGAGATGCTGGCCACCGGGCGCAGGATGGTTGGCCAGATATTTTTTGCGACTACGCCATAGATTTCTTCAGACTGCTCAAAGCCAATGGGTGAGAAGCTGCCCAGGGCAGCCATTACAACATTGCTTGCGGCGTCGCCTGCAGATTGGCTCTCGCTGAGAGCAAGGTGTTCCATCTGCGTGCCGATAACCGGAAAGATGTTGTACCCGTAAGGCAGTGGAATCGTCCAATATTCCCCGGGCTCGCCACCCACCAGCGACTTCATGATGACGATGTTCCGCTCTTTCACATAGTCGGGCACCTTGTCCCACCAGTTCACCTCGTCGTCATCCTCGCCGGCCACCAGGCGGTTCAGCATGGACAGCGCGAAACCACCAACGGCCATGCCGACAGCGATCTTCTGCGCCGTGTGCATGCGGCGCCAGGCCGGGTCACCTTTCACACCATTCAGCCGCCCCAGGGTGCGGACAAAGTTGGCGGTACCCTGCACGGAGGCATTGGCGAACATGTACAGGGCGTTCATCATGGTGCCGAGCTCGCCCTTGCGGTTGAAGTTCACCGTCATGTTCTTGGCCAGTGACGCGGCCTGTGAGCGGGGTATTCCCGCCTCGATCGCGTTGACGTAGGCAGACAGCCGCACGCCGTTCTCGATGGCGCTGTTGGTGTTCTCTACCCAGTCCGTGGTGATCTTGAAGGCCCTGCGTAGCGTATTCGTTGCGCCACCACCCGCCACGGCAATCATCTTCTCCAGATCCTTCATCTGGCCGTCGATGTCCTTCATATCGAACCAGCCGGTTTTCGCGCCATCGGCCCGGAACTGATCGAAGTGCGCCTGCCATTGGCCAAGCTTGCCGCCCTTCTTCTTGCCTTTCAGGCTGGCATTGATAGCCCGAATGGAGGTGCCGACATTCTTGAGCGTCTTCGCAGCGATTTTCTTGCCGCGAACCTTGCCGTCATCACTGGTCTGCTCCGAGGTAAGGTTTAGGATTGCGGTCTGGATATCCCGGGAGAAGTTGGAGATGACGAACTCCGGGTTATAGCTGGTGTTCAGCGAGGACATGACCCGGGTAACGGCGGCCAGTGAGCGGATCAGCAGGTTGCTGTTGTCCGGCCCGATGTTGCGCATGGCGTTCATTAGCCGCTGATCCTCGATGCGGATGTAGTGCGTTTTGCCATCCACTTTGGTAGTGAAATAGCGGTCGCTCATCATCGCCATCGGGATAGTCTGCTCGCGGACCTCCACCTTCATCTTGCCGGTAGCGGGATCCTTCACCCGAACAGCCTTACGCTCTACCTCCGGGTTCTCGTCGGTGTAGATGCGCCAGTAGTTGTCATTCGGGTACGCCTGCACCAGGTTCATGAACGACTGACCAACCTCGTTCTTGCGGCGGCGCAGTACGGCTTCGGACAGGTCGCTGATGGTGTTCGCCAGTGGAGAGGCGGCCTTGCTCTTACGGCCGGCCGCCATCTGGGATTCCTTGCCAGAGATCGCGAAGCCTTTACCAATGCGCGGTGTGTCGGACTGCTGCTCGTCAGTGGCCCAGCCCTTCAGGGGCACGTAGTGCTTGTACGAGGACTCCCAGGCACCTACGGTATCCTCGTCCAGCAGTCCGGCACTTTTCAGAATCTTCCGGCGCATGGCCAGCATATCGTGGACGCGCTTGGCCAGAGCCTGATACTGCGGCAACTTGCCCTCTTTCTCGACCTTGGCAATGATGGCGGATGCCTCGGCGTCGGTCATGCCGGACCCACCTTCCGGAATCTCCGGGTTGCGCTCGGCAATGACGGCGTTACGCTCGGGCGCGTGCAGGGCGTACAGGAACTCGTCCAGTTGCTTCAGGGATACGTCGTTCTCCGACATCTCCTTGGCCAGCGGCTCTACCATGTTCTCCTGGATCAGCCGGACATCGTTCTCCACCTTGCCATGGAACAGCTCTTCGGCGCGGTACGCATTGGCAGGATCGGGGATTTCACCAAACTGCTCTTGAATGTTCTTCTGAACACCCTTGAGCACCGTGTGTTTGTCGGCGATCTTGGAGACGAGGTAGCGGGTCAGGGTATCGCTGGGCGGGCCGAACGGCTGGGGGTCAAGGTCTGGAATGCCGGCACGACTGAAGCGGAAGCCGGGAGGGATTACGCCTTCGTCGCTCTCGCCTGTGTCATTTTGCTGATCATTGACCGGGATCTTTGCTGCAGCGATGCGATCTCGGATGGCGTCAAGTGATACGGCTTTTCGGAAATGCCCTGCTTCGCCCTGGGTGAGCGAGTCGATGCCATAGCCGAATTCTTCTTGGAGGTAGTCATTCAGTGGTTCTCCATGCTTATTCCACAAATCCTGACGCATTTTCTCGGTAAGAGCAAGTTGTCCTTGTTCGCCGAAGCCGGTCAGCGTGGTAGCGCCAACGACAGTTCCGCCGTTCGCTTTAATATGACCGCGCAATCCTGCCAAGGTTCCGCCCATGGTCATGGTGTCATCCACAATCAGGTAGCTTTGGCCGGCAACAACGGGGCCCTCAAAGGTCGAGTGGTTGGCCAGACGGTAATCCGCTCCGGTGCCGGTCCTTCTGGCCCTCACCGATTGCACGATATCAGCCTCTACATCCAGCCCCAGGGCCTCGCCAAGTTTCACGGCGTATGCTGCAGGAATGGCATTGTCGCCACTTGCCTCTTCCGCCATTACCGGCACAAGGCGCGGGCGGCTGTCGCCAGCAATAGATTTCACGCGACTTATCGTCGCCTCAGTTACAAGGTCATCCACAAGCTCCGTCGCTGCGGCAATGTTACCTGCTTTAGCCTCGGCGTAACGCGGGTGTTTTTCGGCAGCGCCGAGCTCTGCGGCAAACGGCACCTTCGGGAAATCGGCGGGCCAAGCGGCGCGTTCGCTGCCGGATCTGCCTGCACGACTGAAGCTGACATCCGAGTCGCCTGGTCGCGAGAATCCACCCTGCTCCACAGTCCGCTGCGCCCCCCTCAAAATATTGAGCAGATCAGTCTCGCTCATCTCCAAGGTAAAGCCAAGTTTGCGCAGCCCCTCCCGGATCGCGGACACGATGCGATTCCAGAGTTTTTTGTGATTGCCGCTCTCGGCCATATGTGCCAGGAGCTCTTCTCCCACGGTCAGGCGGTGCTCGCGGTTGTTTGCGTCGAAATTGCCGTCAGGGTAATAGTCCCGAATGATCTGCTTGGCACGGTCCGTGCTGGCAAACCGCATGTACACTTGGTTCAGCAGCGGCTTCAGGTCGTTACCCAGCATCTTGCGCAGACCGTAATGGCCGACCACTTCGTGCAGGATGACTTCCTGCAACGCCTGTTCGTTCGGAATGCGGGGCGCCAGCACATACACCTGGTCATTCCAGAACACGGCGCGCATTTCGGATTCGGCTCCGGCTTGGCGGATGGCGTCACGTAGGCCTTTCGGGAAATCGGCAATGCGGTCCTCAACAAAGACTTCCGGCTTGCCTTTCCAGTTGGCCATGTAGGCGTCTGCCATGGGCTGAGCCTGGGCCCTGGTCAGGGATTCGGTGCGCTGATCTGGGGCGCGGCGGTAGTCACCGTCGCGGGAGAAGTACGCTTCTACCTGAGAGAGCTGGCTATCTACCGCCCGCGTAGATACTACGTCCTCACTCCAAATTACATAGTTGTGGTAACCATCACCATCGAAGCGGCTGTTCCCGTCTAAATAACGAAGACCTGGAATGCCTGCGTCGCTCAAAGCGGATGAAGCCGCCTTTGGAGAACCATGTATAGCCGCCAGTCGTTTATAGACCTGCGCCCCGCGCATTTCTGGCTCGTATACGATTCTGTTCGGGTTGAAAGCATCATCCAGTTTCTCCAGCGCGCGCTGAATTTCCTTTGGCTGCTCATCTAGGCGCTTGTCGTAATCCAGGAGTTCGTTATCGTCTGGAATTTCAACTTCATATAAATGCTTGTTTTTATCCTCATGGAGGTTAAACGATTGCGGCCACGAAGGCGCCTCACCATTTTTCAGTTTATCAATGACTTCCGATAGCAACTTGTCGGCGTGCTGATTCCCTCCTTCTTCGCCAACCAACTCTTCTATAGATTCCGCTGCTTTCTCGTAATTACCATCATGGATTTCTATCGTCTCTTCCACGAAGAGCTTCATTTCTAGAAGCTCCGTTTCGCTCATTGGCAGGTTGTCGTTCAATGCTGGGTTAGAGACAAAATCCCGGTAGTACTCGGCGATTGATTTATCTCCCGCAAAATACAGCCCCCACCCATATGCTTGCGCCCCCTCACCGGTGCCCATTGCCTCCAAGCTAAACTTATCGAATTTGTGCGGTGTGCCATGGTAAGCGAGCCGAAACATCGGCCGCAGATTTGCTCGGGCGTCTGTACCAGGCTCTTTGGTGCGGTTTTTTGGGGTCGTAGATGATGGCTGGCTGCTGACCGGCTGCTTGCGGGCAGGATCTGCGGCCCGTGATTTTTGTGCGGGCTTTGATTCTTGATCGCTGATTGGCTTGGTGGTGTCTCCGTCTCGCATCCACGCCTTGAACTCGTCGATGCTCATGCGAGTGACTGGCCCAACCTTCCAGCCTTTTTCGTAATTGGCCAGATACCCTTCCTTCGCTGCTTTCTCGTTGCGGAAACCCAGCATCACCTTCACTTCGTCAAAGGTGCCGTCGGCATTCACCTGGTCAATGACGAATACGCGGTCGCTCTCCGGGTCAGGGCCAATGAACACGTCCAGATTGTCGCCGTCGGCCGCCTTGGTGCCTTTGATGTCGCCGTAGTGGTGAGCCATAGTGGACTCCCACTTCTTACCATCCGGGTCGGTACCGGAGCGGACGGAGCCCTTCGGGTTCTCGATGGCGATTTCCAGGCCCTGGAGGCGTATGCGGCCCTTGCGGTAATTTCCCGCCTCTTTCTGCCTATCAGTGGGGTTGGTGTCGGTTTCGGCGGCGGCCACGGAAAGGGCGTCTTCCTGATCAGCAACTCGCTGGACGCCGCCTTGATCGCCGCCCTCCTGCCCTTGCCCGGTCAGCACCTCAGTGATCTGGTTGCCTGCATGCATCCCGCGATATGATTCGTATCCCGGCACATCATCTGATGGCTTCCACAATTCCAGCGGGTATCTTCCTGACGCAGGCTCGTTGTGAACAGGTATGTCTCGGCTATCGGGCGACGCCCCCCACCGCCCCTCGTTGTCATTCCATGTTAGCAGTGTCGCCTTACCGTCTTTAATGGCAACCCTAGCCCCTTTTATATCGAGACCATTCAGCCCTGCTGCCGAAAGCCTCGCAGCGTTGGCGTCGAGATACACGGTTTTTGCAGTGCGCGCCTTTTGCCCGTCATCGCCTTCATGCCCAGGAGTGTCTCTAGCTGCCTTATTCCGCGTTGTTGTGCCATCGCCATGGACCTTGTAGGTTGACCCTTTGGATGTCCGAAATTCACGTGCGGACTCCGGAGCATCAAACTGTGCATCGCCCGCCTGCAGGGTTTGGTTCATTTGCTTGCGAGCCCGACCTATCGCCGACTGGCGATCCGATTCGCTCGGATTCTTCCGTGTGTATTCGGTGGTGCCATCGTCCAGCGTTCTGCGATCAAAGTGCTTGCTGGCGAATACCCTGGCAGCCCCCCTCAGGCGCGCGCCTTTTGGCAACGTGAAGCGGCGAATTGCATTCTGGTTGACGTAATCGGCCTGATATTCTTTGCCGCCAACAACGCCTGTGCCTGGCTTGCGATGCTCACCCCCTGAAAGGTACTCGCCATCGAACTCAATCATCGCGCCCTTATTGCCGCCCTGACCGATAGCCAGATCTGGATCATCCGTTACGAACAGATTGCGCACGGCGCCCCGCTCAGGAGAATTCGAAAGGGTTTCCCGGATCAGATCGCCCACGCTTTCCGGGCTCGTCTCGCGGTACATCCGGCCTTTCATGGGTTTGATTTTTATGGTGCCAAGACCTGCCGAGATCTCCGCTGGCATTTGGCCGGCGTCAGGTTCGGGGGCGGGCGCGTCAACGGGGGATTTTTGCTCGGCTTGCAAAGGGGGGTTCGGTTCAGGGGTCGCCTGGACCGCCTGGCGATCCACTTCGGTAGCTTCCTGCTCCGGCGCCACTTCAGCTTGATCGACAGGCGCGCTTGTCTCTGCCTCTTCCAGCGGGGCGCCGTCATCGGTGGTGGCTTGCTGCTCGACCGGTGCAGCGACTGTATCGCGCTGCAGGTTGCGACTGACAGGCTGCCCGTCGCCAGCGGCTGTTTCCGCAGCAGCCTCTGCTGGTGAGAGGGTTGGCACGTCCTGATCGAAGGCGTCAAACGGATTGGGTTTCTGGCTCGCAGGCGCTTCCGGTGATGATCTTTCAGGTTCCGGCTGCACGATGGGCGGCGCGGGCTCGGGTGGCGTTTGGTCCTCGCGATTCCTGAGCCGCACAACAGGCTCCATCATGGCGGCCATGCCCGGACCTGCAATGCCGCCGATGATGGCGCTGTCGGCCATCAGGCTGCGAGCTTCGCCCCATGTCATGTCCGGGCGGATTGTGCCCTTGTCGATCCCCGCCTGCAGGCCAGCCGTTACGGTTTCCTGCAGCGACTCCGCGATAGCGGTTTTGCCGAGCTTGGCAAAGAAGTTCATGCCAGGCTTCAGGATGGTGGCGATCGGCAGGTATTCCGGAATGGCTTCGGCGGCCGCCTGCGCCAGCGCGTATTGCTGCGACTCATCGACGGACAGGCCTTCATCCCGCGCGGTACCGTAGGACTCACCACCCACCTGACCGCCAATAATACTCATGCCGGCGGCCGGGCTGCGCGTGATCGCGCTGGCCAGTAAGGCCGGCGTCATTTCAGCAATGCTGCCGATGGCCGCGCTGGTGTAATATTCGGGGCTGCCAGGCTCCGCGTTGACCGGCTTCATGGTGGACTGAGCATCCTTACGGAGATCTCGCCCCTTGTCGGCTACACGCTCCGGATTAATCAGCCCCATGTCGGCAACCTGCGCCTGTTGCTCGGGCGTCAAGTCCGTAGACATGCGAGTCTTTAGAGACTCCAGCGCCTCCGGAATGGGCGTCTTTGGATCGATCAGACCCTCATTTCCGGCCCAGGCAAGTGCCTTGTACTCGTTGGGCGTGATTCCCAGGCGTTGCGCAGACTGCTTCGTGAATCGCTCGCGCTCCTGCCCCATGTCCTCGCCCAGCATCTGAACCAGGCCGCCAAAGGATTGCTGCAAGCGCTCCGGGACGTTATCCAGGCTCTTGCCGGTTGCCTCCACGAACGAGTCGTACTTCTTGGGCTCAGGCTG
Source organism: Marinobacter iranensis (assembly GCF_029207565.1). Taxonomy (GTDB): domain Bacteria; phylum Pseudomonadota; class Gammaproteobacteria; order Pseudomonadales; family Oleiphilaceae; genus Marinobacter; species Marinobacter iranensis. The sequence continues at coordinate 104,231 of NZ_JANCMW010000004.1, forward strand.
GCCGCGTTTGCTCGCGGCAGGAAAGGATCGCCCGGCCCTTGCGGTCGTAGACGGCCCGTACTGTTCTGGCGCCGGCGCTCCCGCGTCAGCATCAAAGGCATCGAACGGATTACCGACAGGCTGCGCGGGCGGCTCTCCGCCCTGTACATCGAACCGATCAAAGGCGTTAGCCATTAAAAGCCCTCCGGCAGATAGCCGTATTTGGCGCGGAACTGTTCGGCCAGATCCGGGTTGTTGCGCAGGTGCTCGACGGCTGAGGGTGGTGCGGTCTGCTGCTGTGGCTGGCTATCCAGATCGCGATTCACTCGGCCGGACACGCTGCCGTCTTCCTGCGGTACACCGGTGCCATCACGCGGCAACGTCTCAGTCTCCGCCCCGACAAGTTCAAGGCCTTGTGGTGCCGGTTCGCCACCCTGCCCCTGCTCGCCGGTCCCTCGAGTACGTGAACGGATCATGGCCAGCGTCTCAATGGCCTGCTCTCGCATCTGCTCCGGTGTCCGGTAATTGTCGTCACCCGGGAACACGCCGCTGGATTCCTGGAACTTCATTTCCTGGGTGACGAAGTCATTAACGAAGCGCGACGGGTCAGTGCGGCTCTCGTTAACGCGGTTGAAGGCCACATCAAGGTTCGGCGCCATGCCGTTGGCGACCATCCATTCGGCGGTTTGGACATCGGCCGGCGGCTTGTTCGACGTGCCGGGCGGGTCCATTTGCGTCAGCTTGCCATCCGGGCCGGGCTGTACCCATCCAAGTTGCGGGTGCTGGAAGGGTTGGCCGTGGCGGCCTTCACCCTCTGGCTTGATGCCATACGCCGCATTGGTGGCCGCATCTCCTTCAACGCCGAGCGCTGCCAGTTCCCGGCGCTTGCGGTACGCCTCGCTGGTTTTGGTCTCCGGCAGTTTGGTACCGGTGCGGGCCGCATGCTGACGGATGAGTCCCTGAAGCTCCGGGCTGGACTGAACCGACTTGTACATCAGTTGGTGGCCCTTCAGTTTCTTCAGTGCTTCCTCCAGCGGGATCGCGCGAACCTCGTCATCCTTGGCGCTGCGATTCGTAGTCACCGGCGCCCGGCGCCATTCTTCGCCGCCCGGTCCTTTGTCCAGCACATCCAGATCGACCATCAGGCTCTTGCCGTCCGGACCTGGATAAACGCCGGCCAGCCGTTTCTGTTCAAGCCGGTGAGCGCCGTCCGCGCCCTCGTATTCTTCTCCGGTGCCCTTGTTGATCTCGGTACGGAAAACCCGCTCGAAAGCACGATTGAATTCCGGATCCTTCATGGAGATCTCGCCGCCCACGGTACGCTCGAGCGTCTGCAGCGATTGCCCGAACTCGGGATCCACATAGTTCGACCAGTCCACATCAAAGCGGCGGCCGTACTCGTCGGCAATCTCCGGATCGATGTTGCCGGACTGGATCCCTTGCTGCATCGCCTGCACCAGACGACCATCGTCCTCTCGCTCCCACTGACTGCGTTTCTGATCCATGGTCTCGCCCTGCCAGCGGTGTGACTCCGCCGCGCGACCTGCCTGCGCTTCCTGCAGCCCCATCCGGCGCTCGCGCTTGTCCATGGTGTCCATGAACTCGTAGCCTTGCATGAAACCCTGGGCCAGCCCCACTCCCGCACGTCCTGCCATGATGAAACCCTCTTAAAAAATGGATGAGGCCAGGAGGCCGATACCGGCACCGACGCCGGCGCCCAGCGGGCCGCCTACCATGAAGCCAATGCCCGCCCCTGCGCCTACCGCGCTCATCTTCTGCGACTTCTCGGCCGCTTCGATGTTGTCGCCCGCCCGTTCCCGGGCATTCGCCAAGCTGTCAGCCCGGCCCATGGCGTGCTTGGCCTGGCTCTCGTATTGCCGGCCTACATTGATCAGTCCCGCCATTATCCATTACCTCGCTGTTGTGCCACGGTGGAGAGCCCGCCGGCCATGATGCCCATCTTCTGATCTTCCATCGCGGTACGGGTTGCGTTGCGAGCGCCCGCCGTGGCCGCCGCCTTTTTGAGCCCGAACGTGCGCTCGCTGGCTTCCGACTGATCGCCGGTCTGCCGAACGCCGTAGCGGCTCATCTCCCTATCCGTCTGCTCGCGGCCCGCATCAAACGATTTCGCCATGGTGAGTCCGGCCTTATCGACCGCCTCGTTGGCGTACGTGGAATCGTTGATGCGACTGAACAGCATGTCCTCGACCGGCGCAAAGCGCTTGCGGTAGTCCTCCCACTGCGCCCGGTGGATCTTGGCCATGTTGTCGGAGCCGGACATGCGTCCGCCGGCGGCAGGCTGCAGGATCGTCGGGTCATAGCCGGGCTTGTACACGCCGCCGGCGCTGATAGAAGACGGTGTTGATTCCGGTACCGGGGTCTGTGCCGCAGTCTCGTTGGCGGTATTCAAGGCAAGGTTGCACATAATTCTCTCCTACAGGCGGCTGACGTAAGCGCTGTTGCCGTAAAGCGGGGTGGTCTGGCCCTGCGTATTGAGCCCTGGGGCGCCGGTCATCGCCTGGGTGCCCGCGCCCGCGACGGTACCGGCAAGATGCAGTCCGGCCTGGCGGTTCTCGAAAGAGCGATTGGCGCGGTCGATGGAATCCCGCGTGGCGTCCGCTGCGACGGTACCCATGCCGCTAATGGAATCGGTGGCCTGGCCCTGCCCCATCTGGACAACGCTCTGCAGGCCCTTCAGCCCACGGTTGTCCACCGCCATTTCGGTTTCGTTGAGGCCGGTACCCAGGGAAAGCGAGCGGTCTTCACCAATGCCGTCCATGGCGGCACGGAAGCGGCCGCTGTCCGGCGTGATCCCGTTCGCGGTGAGTGTATCCGTCAGGTTGTCTTCCGCATCACCAAAGGCCTGCTGGACACTGGCGTTCGCACTACCCCGGGCGGACTCAAAGTCGCTGTCGGAGGTCTGTACGGCCTCAATGAACTGGTTCTCGATGGGCACAAAGCGTGTCTGGTAATCGTTCCAGCGCTCTACCGCAATGCGGCCCAGCTCCTTTTCTTCTTCGGTCTGTTCCGGCTTATCGCTACCGCCACACATAGATGCGCTCCTACACTTGCTTGAGGATGTAACCGATGGCATCAAACCCCAGGCTTTCGCACAGGGCCTTTACCTTGTCTGCCTGGATGCCCAGACCGTTACCTATCAGGATCTCCGCAGCTCCCCGCTCCCGGCCCCAATCGATGTACCGCTGGATCAGCTGGTGGGCGTAGCCGCTGCGACGGTATTGCGGGTGCACGTAGAAAACGCGCTCTGCTGCTACCGGTGTCGGCGTGTACCACGGACTGGCGAGCTCAGCGATCAGGAACCCGCACACCAAGCCGTCATCTGCATCCACGCCAATGGCGAGAGAATTTTCCCGGGTAATCATTGCGGCCAGGTTCCCCGCCAAGTGCTCTGGATCAAACTGCAGTCGCGGTATCCATCCGGCCTCGTGGCCCACCTCTTCAAACAGGGCGACCATGGGCGGGATATCGATGAGCGTGAGCGGGCGAATGGTGTTAGTCATGGATGAGCCTCTTGTGGGCGGCAGTGACCAGCTTGGCGTACGCCACATCGCTGCTGAAGCTGGCTTCGCAGTGGTCGTCCTGCCAGAAGAAGATCCGGTTGATGATTGCCCGAGCGATGCGCCACCGCCGTTTGTCGCGGCTTATGTGGCAGCGGGCCGATACCGTCATGTCCGGATTGCCTTTCAAGATGGCGCAGTTGATCCCCTGGGAGAGCCATGTAGCCATCCCGCCAAGCCAGTCACGCATGGGTTATTCCTCAAGCCAGAACGAGAGATCGGACAGTTGCGCCGAGGTCGGTGCGGGGTCCATTTGCCGGAACATTTCGGCTTTGACATGCAGCAGCGCGCCGCGAGTGGCCCGGTTCAACTGGACCTCGCTGTAAACCTGCTGCAGTTCGGCCTTGGTTAACTGAATGAACGAGTTATCGCCCCGCTTCCATGTGAGCTTGCCGCCCTGAAGTGTCGGCAGATTGTCGAACAATCCTATAGAACCATTCATGCGGGCATCGCTGCGTTCGTCGCAATCGAAGTTCCCGAAGGTCGTATCCACCGGGGCGACTTCGTGGGTGTCGCGCCACTGCTTGATGGTCGCCCAGGTTGCAGGCCGGTTATCAGGATTAAGCTGGAAGAACCGCTTCAATGGTCACCTCCGCATCCAGATAAGGAATGGCGGTAAATCTCAGGGTGTAGGTGCCCGGCAGATCGACCGAGAACTCCACAACGCCGTCGGTTACCTCGTCTACTTGACCATCTGGCCACCGAACCGACGTACCGGCCGGCACGCCCGTAATTGCTGCCGTGTCGCCGCCATCCGCTACGATCTGGGTCGCACTGACGGTGAACGGGAACGGTTGCCGCGCGAGCACTTCGCCATCGGCGACATAGGCGGTGGCGTCGTCCATCTCTCCGTAGATCGGCACCAGGTCCTCGTCACCTTGAGGCTGCAGCGCCGCTTCTTGTGGAGAGCCGGAATAAATCCGGTCGATGCGGCCGTCCGGTGCGTAGATCGCCCATCGGTTCATCGCTTGGCTTCCATGATGGTTAATGCTCGGTGTCCGACGGTAATGTTACTGCCCCCGGAGTTGTCGATATGAATGTAATACGTCGCAGAGGGCGAGGATGGCATGTAAAACTGGATGGAGCCGGCGCCCGCTATGTTGTATACCGGGCCGGAGAAATCTGAACCTTGCTGGTAAGCCCTGCATATGCTCACCGGGCCATATATGGTGACGCCTCCCCGCCGAACACTCAGCCGGGCCGCATGGTTGGAGCTTACTGACCCTGGCGCGCCAAGCACCTCAACGCTGGCCGTTACAATAATTGGCGCTCCGGACAATGACGCAGAAAGTGACAAAACGTTGCTCCCGGTTGCTGAGGCTGTCGTGGTGGACGAAGACGAGACTCCCCTCGGAAACGTCACCGCCTGCCCCTGGATCTGCAGGGTGTCCACGTACGCATCACCGGTGAAAATTTTGTTGCCGTCGATCAGGGTGGTGCCGGGACGTATCCAGTTCTGGAACAGGGAGGTATCGGCGTTCTCCGCCATTTGCGCCACTTGCGCGAGGTCGTAGGCGGTGCCGGCAATCTGCAGGGAGCTGGCGATGTACCCGGAGTCTGCCTCAATGTGGCCCCGGGCAGTAATGTTGTTGAACTCCGCATTGCCAGAGCGGTTGATGATGAACCCCGCACTGCCGGCGACGTAGTTGTTCGACCGGATGCGGTCGTTGATCGAGAGATCCCAGATTTCGGCGATGTCGATTTTCGCGCCACCAATGGAGGCGTTCACGATGTTGGCGCCGGTGATGGTCGCCAGCTTGACCTGCAGCCCGGTGATGTACGCTTCCGGGATATAGGCCGGCACATTGATCACGAACCGCTTGTGGCCCTCCACCTGCGCATACCCGAAGACCAGTTGCGTGTCGCGGGCCGCAGCCATGCTGGCGTAATTGGCGTCGGGATCGAACGGGGTAATGCTCTGGCCTGGGTCGATGAAATAGACCGCGTCCGACGCCACGATGAATTCGCTGGCCCCGTTCACATTGGCCAGGCCGATGCCGGCGACACGCCCGTTCACGTCCAGTTTGATCGTGTACTGCGCGGACAGGACGGTTACATCGTCTTCCACACTCTGCACGGCCGACACTTCGGCCTTGGTCTGCAGGGCGGCGGCGTTGCCATCTACGCTGGCCGTGAGGGTCGTTACATCGCTTGAGATCGCCGTAATGTCGGTCTCATTAGCGGTCACCCGCACATCCAGATCTTGCAGCGCTTGAGCGTTACCGTCTACGTCCAGCGCCTGCACATCGGCCTGTAGCTGGGTAATGTCGGAGCTGTTGGCGCTGATCGTGCCTTCGGCAGTGGTTACCCGGCTGTCCAGCAGATTCAAAGCCTGGCTGTTGCCGGAAATATCGCTCTGCGCGGTGGTCAGGTCGCTTTGCAGTAGGGTGATATTAGAGCTGTTGGCGGTAACGGTGCCTTCAGCGACAGTTACCCGGCTGTCCAACGTCCCGATAGCGCTGGTGTTTGCAGCAAGATCGCTTTCCGTGTCGGTGACTCGCACGCCAAGCGCGGTTATATCGGTTGCGTTGGAGGTAATATCGCCGTCGTTGGCGGTCACTCGTACATCCAGGTCATTAATGGCCACCGCGTTGGCGGCAATCAAATCGCTGAACGTGGCGTAATTGCCGACCTCGGTCCAGTTCGCGCCCTCGGCGGGTGTCGGAGCCGGGGCTGTCATCGCCACAAGTGCGCGCCAGGCCCTGTCGTTATAGCTCACCAGGTCATCAACGGCGTAATCCGTGGAGGTGTCATACACGGAGATATTCAGAAGGTCTGACAGGGCTGCTTCGGTCGAAGCTATGCGCCCGCCGTGGTCCGACAGCGTGGTCTGGATGGAGGGAATCGACTGTATCGGCGTCAGTAGCTCGCTGGCCAGTTCGCTCTCGGAGATCAACCCCTCGATCTGGCCAATGATGTAATCCGGGTGCAGGGCGCTCTGCGCGTACGTTCCGGTAGTCGCATTGAACGGCCCCGGGTTGTCACTGGTGGAGACGGCACGAACCCAGTAGTAATACCCTTCCCCGCTGCCGACAGGATCCGCGTACAGTCCCGCCCGGGAGGTGGCCACCAACGTCGCGTTAGCCAGGTTGTCAGCATCGTGGCGCCAGATCTCTGTGTACGCATAACCATTCTGGTTGTAGCCGTCCCACCCCAGGAAGATGAACCCGAAGCCGCCGTCGGCGGTCAGGTTGGTCAGCGGGCCCACGTAGGTCGGTGGTGGGGGTGTCACGCCATCGCCGGGCTGCAGCGAGCCACCAGCGGACAGGCGCCCGAGCTTGCTGGCCACCAGGTCCCGGTAGGTCACCACGCGATCCAGTTTGTCGCCCCGCTCGCCCTTCCAGATACTGACCAGTTCGCGGAGCTTTTCGACCGCGACATCCTTGCTGCGCGAGGGCGGGATGCTGGGCAATTTACTCACGTAAGTTGCTCCATCGCCTCGGCCGCCAGTATCCGGCGCACCGTGCGCGTGCCCTCCATTTCGACTTCAAAGCGACGCCCCAGGGCAGCGGCAGGCAGCCAGAACGGATCAGGGGAAGTCACCTGCTTCTCGTAGACCAATCCGGATTCATTGAACAGGCGGAAGACCAGAGAGTCGTCCGGGGTCGCCGGGTAACTCTCCGCATCCACGCGGGCCGCCGCCATATTGATCGGCTTGCCCGCGATGCTCACACCGCTGCGCCACAGATACGTCAGGCGGTTGGCGGCGTCCGCATCCCACCGAACGATCTGGCCACCGATCACCAGGTACAGGTCGCCGGACTTCGGGTCGCTGTAACCGGCGTCCGCGTAGAAATCCAGCGTCACATACGCATCGCCGCCCGCAGTGATCGCGAAACCGGCATTGCCGTCAGCCCCTTCGTAGAAGCCGATGTACCAGTCGTGCAGCCGGTAGGCGTGAACGGTGGACGGATTGACGCGCTCCCAGTCGTAGGTGTCGATCACTCCGGCCGTAATGATGGGGGCATTGCCGGCGCCGTCCACGGCTACCAGTCCATCCCCGGTGGCGTACACCGCAAACTCACCCATATCCACCATGCTGCGCTTGGAGGCGCATGCGCGGGGCGTCTCGATGTCGTCCTGGGACGCGGCGGCCGGACTGGTGAATGACACAATGGTCGGCTGGCCGGTGGTGGAGACGACGATGCCGCCGCGGACTCCGACAATCCCGACGATCGGTTGGTCCATGGTCAGGCGGTAACCGGGTGGCCACGCGTGAGGCACGAAGGCCTCGGACAAACAAAGCTCTTTGCCGACGAACCCCGCCATGACGCCGTTGGGCAGCGCGATCAGCCCGATCATGTCCTCCGGTGGCGGGTACCACTCATAGGAGGGCAGCACCTCGCCCAGGTCTTCGCCGGCCACGCTGTCGGTGTACGAGGTCTGTGCCGCCGGAATCTCCGCCACGAACTGGTACTCGGTATCCCCGGACGCACTGGCGGCGCGATAGATGCGCTTGGCAGTGACGTTGTAGTTGCCGGTCGGGACAGTTGGAATATCGGTGAGGTCTACCGACTGACCACTGAACACCTCAACAATCTGCGAAGCCGGTGCGGGCGGCCCCTCTTCGCCGCGTTCCGTCACCCAGGTAAAGGTGTAGGGGCGGCTCTCGCCTTCCTCGTCGTCCGGATCGGCGGTGCCGGTCACGGCGACGGTGACAGGAGTTGAGGGGGCAGGCACGCCCAGACGGTAACGATTGGAGGGGTACGCGCCGGCACCACTGGTGGCGATGGAGGCGTAGGTCATGGCCGGAGCACCATCACCGGTGAAATAGGTGGTGGCCTCGGTATCGGAGGGCAGCGGGCCCTCGGCCACGTCTGCATCGGTGTCGAACTCGAACCAGAAAGCGGTGTCGCCGAAACGGTGAATGGTTTTCACGCCGACGACGGTCGTGCTCTGGATGGTTACCGGGCCGCGAAAGGACGACAGCGCACCGGTCTGCAGGCGACAGTTACGTGCGACCTGCGCCTCACCAACTTCCAGCAGATGCGGCTCGACCGCCGGACGAGCGCCCCGGATAAACGACACATCGATCATGCTGCATCCTTAGAACGGTTGGGGTGTAACGCGCAGGGGCTTCTCGGTGTGGCCGGTGGCCCGACGTACCCAGGCTTCCGTAACGGCATCGGTGTATTTGGTTGTGTGCCACGCCACCATTTGCGGGTTGCTCCAGTCGCGGCCCGGAATGGATTGCAGGCTGGCGATGGCGCCGTGGATCAGTGCGCGGTCGTAGTCCAGGCCGATGCGGTCCGGGACGCCGCCAGAGGATCGTGACGGGCGCAGGATCGCGCGGATCTCCACCGGGCCCTCATCGGGGTCCAGGGGTGGATCAAAGTGCAGCAGCCCAAACACGTTGATGGAGGGCCATAGAGCGGTGCCGTCTTTGTTCTTGTCCTTGCGCTGAACGGCCGAGGCCAGCGACAGCACCTCGGTCTCTTCCGGCAAGTTCAGTTGATAGCGGGCAACCCCGTGAACCGGGTACACGCTCAGCAACTCTTCTTCCCAAAGGTGCGTCTCGCGGCAGAACTGGATCGCGGTACGCCGAACCTCGTCCTCAACCAGCGGCTCCGGGCAGCCCGGCACGTGTGGCAGGATGTGCTGATACAGGTCACTCCAGATCATCGCTTAGTCCGCTCCTGTACCTGTTCGGGGTGAAGTTCCTGCTTGGTCACCTTGCGACCGGTGATCAACTGGTGCGCGATCTGCTGGTAGCCCATCGCCTTGTTGAAATCCTGGGTGCCGCTGGTCTTGCTGTACGCGCGCGACAGCACCAGGTAATACAGGGCGGTGTCGTAGATGGCGGACAGCGCCAACGTGTCGCCCGTCGCGGCGAGAACGGGTGGCTCGGCTGCAAACGTGGCCTGGACGTGCCCGGCCGGATCCGGCTGCGGCGGGTACACCTCGAAAGCGGTCGGGTCGCGGTCGTCGTACAGGTAGTGCTTCGCACTGATGTTCGGGGTTGAGGATCGCCAGCCGGGGCGTACCGCTTCCAGGATGGTGCGATCCACCTGGGTAATGCTGGCCCCAGGGGTGTTGCCGTCCGCACCCATGTTGCCGCCGATATCGATCAGGGCCACGGCCCCGGCGGGAAGGGCCTGCAACGTGCCTGGCTGCAGTGGTATCGCCTCGCTCTTGCTGTACGCGGTCGGTTTCAGGTTCACCGCCTCGCGCTGCGCATCGCTCAGGTACTCCAGCAACTCGGGCTCGCTCCACCGCGTGTTCGTTTCATCGAACAGGGTGCGAGCGGCGCGTGTGCAGATCTCTCCCGCCGTGGTCATGGGTTATTCCCCGCCCGTCTTCTGAGCGTCGGCGCTGGCTTCCGCGTCCGCAATCAACGCCAGTATCTCGGCGATCAGGTCGTCCTTGGTATTGCGCTTGTCCAACTCGACATCAAACTGCTCCCGGGCAAACGCTTCCAATTGGTCCTTGGTCGCTTTTGCGATAGGGGTCAGGGTGCCGTCGATGTTGATCTGCGGGGCAGGCGTGTTGTCGCCACCGGGATCGCCCGTCTTCTGAGCGTCGGCGGACGGCTCGGCTTCAACTTCGGCGTACTGGTCCGGGTGACGGGACAGCATCTTGCGCGCGAGCTTTTCGTCCTCGATTTCCTGAACGTCGCCACGGCCCGCAAATACCACACCGGTACCGTACAGTCGCTCGCGGTGGGTCCGCTGGCGTCCTACGTATTGAATTTTCATAGCCTTCTCCGTGGAGAAATGCGGGGCCCGAAGGCCCCGTCAAGGTGGGTTTAGCGGCCGCGCCACTCGTATTGCACGCTGGCCGTGATCTCGTTGGACGCCACTGCGGCACCTGCCGTGATCACGATGTCCACGGCGTACGGCAGCCGGACGGGCTTCAGCGCGGTGTTTGCCCGCTTACGACCGGCGGCCGCAATGTCCGCTGCTGCCAGGAAGTAATCAGGATCACCGGCGCCGTTGTCCGAGTTGACCGGCACGTAACCGACATCAACGACTGCGGCGGCACCGCCGACACCATGGAACAAGTCCAGGTCGTGCAGCTCGGTATCGGCAGGGAGGCGGATGAGGTGCAATACATCCCCGCTGGCCAGCGCCCCGGTGTAGGACCGGGTAGCTCGGGCTTGATTGCCGTACTCGCCTGCGTGGACAACGTCCGCTTGCAGGACTTCTTTGTTCAGGTCTGCCATTGGATTAATCCTCCAGAACTGGCAAGGGCGCCCGGGTGGACGCCCCCGTTAACGGTTACGCCTTGGGATCAGGCGAGTAGCTGTCGATGGCGAACACGCCGTGATCGGTCATCTCGTTGGTGTCCTGACGCTTGAAGCGGACCTTCTTCTTGCCACCCATGAACGCCATGGAGATCTCCATGCGGTTCTCGTGGTCGGTCCACTCTTCGTGCCAGTTGGCGTAATGGCCAGACTTGCCGTGGTTGCCGTAGGCCTCTGCCAGCGCCTGGGCGCCCATCAACAGCGCACGGTCCGTATCCACGGCCGCTGTCTTGTTGACGATGTTGCCGTTGGCGTCGTAGGCGCGCACAGCCTTACCGGCAGGGAAGCGCACGGCGCGGTTCAGCTTCTTGATCAGAATGCCGTTCCACATGCCGCAATCGCCCAGGAACAGCGGGTGGTTCCAGCCCTGGCTACGCGCATGCGCGTTGGCCACGAAGGTCCGCCAGTCGTTGGGAGAGGTCTGCTGGTTGAAGTGGTACCACTGACGACTGGTCATCTGCAGCATGTACAGAGGCGCATCGTCGGCCGCCGGATCCATCTCGCCCTTGCCGTTCATCAGCCGGATCGGCTGCAGCGGGAACACATCTTCATCCATGATCGAGCGGATCATGTCGATGGTCTCCAGGGTGATGAAATCCGTGGTGCCGAGATCGGTCACGTCGGTTGCGCTACCCGGCACCATGTACCGGTTGCGAGACGGGGGCAGCACCTCGTTGACCACCACATCGCCGAACTCGCTGTGAGTCTCCAGCGGGACGGCCCAGTCGATGCCGCTCTCAAAACCGCGAGCGCCCGCCAGGTGAACCTGGGTCAGCTGGTCTTCGAGGCGAGCCCCGTAGCCGGCCAGGTTGGCCTTGCTGATGGAGCGCAGGTCGTGAACCGTGCGCTTCTGGGCCATGCGGCCGCCGGTATCCACGCCGGCGCGGTACTGGTCGATCTTGATGTCCATGGAACTGAATGTCAGGTCCATCAGGCGACCGGCGATCTTCTGATCCCCCATGTTCGGGAGCCCGGTCACGATGTTGAACAGATCGATGCTGGCGTTGTCGCCGGCGCCCACGGACAGATCGCGGATCTGCACAATGGGGTAGTCGGGGCTGGTCTGGCCCTTCAGTTTGGATTCCGCATTTCCCTGCTTCGGTGCCGGACCGGTCAGGTTCTTGCGCATGGATGGCCGGCGCTGGGTTTCAGCGAAGGCCGCGACGGAAAAGAGCTTGCGGGCCAGTGGCGACCCGACAGGGATGTTCGTAGGCATGATATGTCCTCAGCTATAGGTCACAGCCTGGACAGGTACTCGTCGATCTCGCTCTGCGACATTTTCGCCAACTTGGCTTCAAGCTGGGAGGGCGTCATACGCTCCAGCGTGTCGGATTCGGCTTGATCGGCGGGCATCCCGCCAGGCAGGTCGGAAAGGGAATTGGGCGCGGTACGGGTGGCAGCCTCTTTGGCGGCCAACTTCTCGTCCGCAGCCTTTTCCAGGTCTTCGGTGGTTTTCGGTGCAGGCTGTTTGCCGGTGAGTCGTTGAACAACGGTCTCGAACCTGTCCTTCAGCGAGTAGTCCTTGAACGCCGGATCTTTTTGCAGCCGGTTGTCCAGGGCGACGGCGGCGTCCCACATGGGATCCTCGTCGTTCATCCACTTGCTGAGCTCGGGAATCGAGTCGATGGCCTCATTGACCTCGTTCTGCAGCCGGTCCGCTTCCTGCTGGGCCGTTTCTTTGGCTTTCGCCTCCTGCTGCTCACGCCAGGTCCGGTTGTCGGTCAGTTCCTTCTCAAGGCGCTTCTGGGTCTCCCGCATTTCGTGCAACTGTTCACGGCGTGCCTTTTCCGCTTCGGCGGCTTCGTCGCCAAATTCCTCGCGGTAGGCCTCAAGATCGAAAGTGTCCTTGTCGGCGGACTTGCCGGAGTCGTCTTGAGTGTTCGCCTTCTCCTGTTGCTTCCGTTCTTCCTCGATGCGCTCGCGTTCGGCCTTCAACTCATCCAGTTCGCGGTTGAGTTTGCGGACCCGCTCGCGTTCCGCCTCGAGCACGGAGTACGGGATTTCGTGTTTGCCATCGCGGGTTTTGATGACCGACTGCGGTTCGTCCTGAGCCTTGTCGTCGTCCTTGTCGTCACCCTCTGCAGGGTCGTCCTTCTTCTCGGGCTCCGGATCGGGCTTTTTCTCAGCCTCTTCCGGCGGCTTCTTGCCGTCATCGTCGTCCTTGTCGTCGGTCACGGACGCCTCGTCGGCTCCGTCATCACCCATTTGCCGGAGAAATTCCTCGACACTTTCCTCGTCGGTTGGTATCTCATCCGGGTTGCTCAAATACTCATCGAGCCGTTTATCAGCCATGCTGTTCTCCTGTATCGCGGGAGTTGCGACCTAGTGAGGGGATCTGTCGTGCCCCCAGAACGAAAAAACCCGGCGAGGGCCGGGTTCTTGGTGCTTTCAGTGGTTACTGCTGTGGTGATCCGTTTCGTGGATCGGACGAGAGGCGCCGGGATCGTTCGTACATCTCGGCCCCTTGTTCGATGTCCTTGCGCTCATTTTCCCGCGCATCGGACTGTATTTCGCTGTAGGTCTTTTGCGTCCGGGCGGCGTCATAGGCGGATTCAACGCCTGCGGTTTTGTCGCCGCGCACCTTGGTGTAATAGGCGTCCGCCATGACTTTCTCGACGCGCGCAGCCGTCTCTCTGGTCTTTTCCAGAGTCTCGTTCAACTTGGCTTCACGCTCGTCCAGAGCCAGCTTTTTATCCCGCATCTCCAGGGCCTGCTGTTGCTGCGCAGCCTGTTGTGCGGCTGGATCCTGCTCGCCACCCACGCCGGTGGCCTTGCGGATGCGTTCCAGATAGGCCTTGCGGTTGGGCAGGTCGCTGGCGTCCACCACCAGATCGATGACGGCGGCCTGCAACTGATCCGGCAGCGAGGATGTCAACTCCATCATCCGGCCAAGCACTTGCTGCCGGTAGCTGGAGCTCGTCGGCGTCTCGTCCAGCACGACCTTGGTGCGCAATCTGAGCACGTCATTGCTGCGGTACCGGTGCCCAAATTCGTCCACCAGGGGCTGGTTCAGCACGACCTCGCGCAGCGCGCCCTGTTCGTCTTCCCACTCCACGGGCACCTGGTCCAACTTCGCCAGGTCCTCGGTGATCAACGACATGAGCATTTCGGCGGCCGAGCGACGGGCCTCGGTGTAGTTGTCCATGATTTCGCCGAGCACTTGTGTGCCCTGCTCCACCAGGGACTTGATGGCTTCACCGGACTGTCCGCTACCTTGACTGCGTCCCATCATTTCCTGGAACAGGCCGCTGGCTTCCTGGACGTTGCCCTTCGCCTCGATCATCAGCCGGTATTGCTGCTCGTTCAGGCCGGCATCGGTATCGACCTGAAACGCGCCCTGCTTGTTCTGGCGGCTCTTGTTCAGAATGATGTAACCATCAGAGCGGGCAACCTCGGCGGCGGCCTTGCCGTGATCATCAACCGCGTCACCATCCGCGATCACGCGACGGGTAGACAGGTTGTAAAGCATCTTCGATCGGCGAGCGTTCACTTCTTCCTGCGGCGACTTCATGGCCCGGATCAGGCCGTAGAAGGCACCACTGCGGTCCTCGCGGTAACCCACCAGCGGCACGTACGGAAACCGGTTGTGCGGGTACGGTGTCGGCTCGTCATCCATCTGGTGTGGGCCGAGATAATAGGCGACCCGAACGCGATGAGTGCGGACCTTGCGCGGCTCCAGCAAGCCTGTCGCGATAGCCTCAAGGTGGCGGCGCTCCTTGCGGTTCACCTCCACGACACGACCGTCTGGCAGGTCTAGCACCCACGCATGGGTAAAGACCTTGTACCAGACCTCGTACAGCGCCAGGCGGCGGCGTTCGATGTCGCGCCATTCTTCGGCCAGCAGTGATGTCGTGCGCTCAATGCCCCACGCGCGTGCCAGCGTCTCGTCCACTTCGTCCGGACCTTCCCACATGGGGCGTTCGGCCATGGACTGACGAATCAGATGCTTGTGCTTCGGGAAAAAGGTTTCCAGTTCGTCCGCGTCGTAGAACTTGCGACGGACCAGGAACCGGCCATCCGAGAAATCCGGCTCGCGCGCACGCCAGTCGGCCCATATCTCGTTGCGGTGAACGGTGCGTACGCGGTACTTGTAGCGGAACGGATCCGCTTCGCGCCCTACCTCCACCCATCCGATGCCGCACTTGACCTGGCTGCCAAAACCATCGGACAGCGCCCGGTTGAACCGGGTCATGCGGGTCGCTTCCTTCAGCTTCTGGTTCAGCGCCTCGGCGCCCTCGGTGGATGCACGATTGTCGCTGGTGACCAGCGGATCGGTCCGCGTCTTGGCCTCCAGCCCGATCACCGTATCCACGGTCGGCTTGATCAGGTTGACGACGATGGGCGGTACACCCAGTTCCTCCATGCGCTGGAGAGTGGCCTGATCCAACTGGTTGCCGTCGTAGAAGTCCGCTTCGCGCTGCGCCTCTTTGCGCCACGGCGGCTCATTGCGAAGATCAACCAGGATCTCCTCAATTCGCTCACGGCTTAGTTGTTCGGCCATTACACTCTCCAGTTCGGCGGCGGACGGTGGACTACGGTTTGTTTGCGGGACACCTGGGCGTAACGCAGCATCATGATCGCGTAACGGGACGCCGCCATCAGGTCGTCACCCTCTTTCACGACCTTGCCGTCCTTGCGGTGGTACAGGCGGAATTCTTCGAACCATTCAAGAAGGTGATCAAAGACTTTCAGTCGCTCGGTCTGCATGCGATCGAGCATGTCGGCCAACCCGGCTTCTACACTGGTGCGGCTGACCCGGGTGTCGTCAGACTGTTCCGGGTACTGCGCGTGCTCGTGCAGCATGTTCAGGCCATGGGTGCGGAACTGCTCGGCCAACTGCACGCCAGAACCTTTATCGTGCTGGTGGCCATCGTGCGGCCAGGCCCACGGCATTTCGGCACCCCAGGGCTTTAGCGCACCCGAGTGAATCAGCGGTGTCTGTTCGCGCTTGCGGTACGCGCTGACGAAGTACACGCAATCCGAATCCCGGTCCCAGGCGATCTTCACCGCGGCGGTCGGGTGATCCCACCCAAAGTCCAGGGCGCCGAGAATGGGCCAGTGTTCGGGGATGGCAAACGCCGGCACCTTGATGGTGTCCTCGTCCACCGGGAAGATCCGGCCAGAGCCGAGGGTTGGTATGCCTTTCGCTCGCGCATCCCGTTCATGGGCCGGGAAGCTGCGAATGATCCGCTCGCGCTCTTCTGCGGAAATGTGCTCGGCGTCGTGGATGGTCATGTTGATGTCTGCCCGGTCATCCGTTGCGTCCATCAGAAACCTCCGCACCACGTTCGACATGCCTTTGAGCGGCGTAAACGTCATGGCCGCACATCCGCCAGTCGCAATGGTCCGCGCCAGGCCCTCGTCGTAGATGTCCTCGGGCGGTTCCTCATCGAACCACACAAGATCTACTGGCGGGCCCTGCCACTTGCGCTGACCCTGGGCGTAATACTTGAACTTCAGCAGCGACCATCCGCCGGAGATGTGACGAACCCGGATGTAGTCGTAAAGGTTCGCGACACCGGAGGCCATGCCGTAGTTGCCGTGATTCAGGCCCAGGCAGCGATGCGGGATCGATCCAGTACCTTCCGCGCCCACGAATCCGAGCAGGGCCCGTTGCGGGTTGTCCCGGGTAGCTTCCCCGGTTTCGCCGGATGCCCAGACAATGACCGGGCGACTCCAGCGGCGGCCCTCCCACCAATCTGGGTACTCGCCCGTCAGGTGGTACGCGACCTCCGACCCGCAGCAATACGTCTTGCCGTTTTGATTGCCGGCCCGCAGCAGGCGTTCTCGCATCGTCTTGCCGAGCGTGTGAAATTCTTTCTGCTTCGGGTACGGCCGGTAATCGGCGAGCTTGTCCTTGTCCAGTTCCGCCTGCGCTTCCGCTAACAGGGCGCGCTTTGCAGTCGCCGGCAGAGCATCCAGCCAGCCAAGATCAGACCTCATCTCGCAGCTTGTCCGTGATCAACTGCAGCATGTCGCGCGGCAGATCCGCCAGGAGTCCTTTCTGCTTGTTGTCCTTCTCGTAAGCCCCCAGATACTTCATCAACTTCTCCAGGGCGCTGTTCTTGTCGGCGATCTTGTACTCGATAACGGTACTGAGCTCTTCATCGCCTTCATGGCTCATCTCCCGGCGCACCTTGACGCCCGCAATGGCAGCCGCCGTGTCGTCGTCCAGTTCATGGATCGGGATCGGGTTACCATCCGCCCTGAACAACTTCCGGCCATCGAACAGGCCGATGCGCGCCACTTCCCGCAATACGCGATCCTGCGTAATATCCGCCGCCTCCGCCACCGCGTTCGTCCTCTCCTTCAAGATCGCCTGGGTGTACGGGTGGTTCAGGTACTCGGAGCCCCAGACCTTGCAGGTGGCCAGCGCGGCTTTCGGGTGCAAATGGCCATAGCAGGCTGCGGAGTTGCCACGGAGCTTTTCAGGCCCGCCCCGATACAGGTCGGCGAACTCGCGCATTTTGGCCTTGGTGGATTCTCTCGGATTCGGTGATAGCTGCATTACTGCATCCGGTTGATGATGAGCGCCCGGAACTGGAAGACGGCGGTCCGGAACCCGGTGGTGGTGACGGTCAGTTGAACCAGCGAGGATTGACTGCTCTGGACCTGCCCGGCACGCAGCCAGACCTTGATCCGGTCGGTGCCCGGGATGGTGCCGGAGGCCAATACGTCCAGTGCGTCCGCGATCTCGGCAATCTGGTGCGTGCCCTCGGCGATGTCGTCGCCCTGTTCGGTGAGCCAACTGGACAGATCAAAATCGAAATCCAGCGTCTCGCCGGACTGCAGGATGAAGATCGGTTCGCCCGCCTCGAAGCGCAGGACGCGCTTGCCCTCGAAGGTGCGGGCAGCGGGTGCGTTCTCGGTCAGCGGGTACGGGGTCGCTGACAGAACGGTGACGATCCGGGTTGCAACGGATTCGTTGCCGGCCGCATCGGATACCGTGTAGGTAATGGGGTAGCTGCCGGGCGTGGAGGTATCGACGACGCCAGACACAGCCACCTGGTCGGTGAGGTCGCCGTCCGTGTCGTCGGTCGCGGTGTACCCGGGATCGATCCACGTATCGCCAACGGTAACCGTGCGGTTGCCGCCCGTCAGCTGAATAACCGGTGCGGTCGTATCGTCTGGCACAAACTCAACAACGGTGACCGTTCGCGTGCTCTCGGCGACATTGCCGGAGGCGTCCGTGGCCCGGTACAGGATCTGTTGCTGGCCCAGCACACTGGTATCGACGGTGCCAATGACCTCGACGCCAGAGACGGAAATATCCCCATCCGCGTTATCGACAGCCTCGTAACCGGGCTCTACCCAGGTTGTGTCCTGGACGATGGATTGGTTGCCGCCTGTCAGCGAAATAACTGGAGGTATCGTATCGGCTAGGGTCGTACTGGTGAAGGTGCCGGTCACGCCGCCAATGGTGAGCGTCGTCTCACGGACGCCATCGTAGCCGCCGCTCGAATACTCATCACTGGTGGTGTGACGAACCCGTACGCGGTAGTTCAGCCGGACGTTGGTGGGCGTATCGGTCCACCCGCCGAACGTCGCGCCGCCATCGGTGGACACCGAATACTGACTGCCCAGATCGCCGGAAACAGAGATGGGGATATCAGTGCCTGCATCCACGCCGGTAACGGTAATGGTGTTCGAGGTGACGGTGATGGCGCGGGCGACACCCGTTTGTGCGGTGAAGCTGAAGGGCGCCGGGGTGGTATCCACGCCGGCATCGGTTGTGAATTCAATCTTGGTCCAAGTGCCGGGGCCGTCCGCATTTACCGCCCTGATCCAGAAGCTATAGGTCGTTGCCGACTCCAGCCCGGTCAGTTCCGCCGGGTTGCTGGTCGTGACCAGTGTGGCGCCGCCATCCAGGCTGTACTCGTAACCGGTCAGGTCCGCGCGGTCGTAGCTGAAACTGATTGTCGCCGCGTTCCGGGACGCATTGATGTCATCGATGGTGACCGTGCCGTTCGGGCCAAGGTCTTCAATAGTGACGGTGCGCGTCACTACATCGCCCTGCTCATGGCGGTAGATATCAATTGTTGCGGTGGAGGTGCCGCTCTCCACACCAGAGGCCAGCGTGATGTACGGGGAGATATCTTCCAGCCAGGCACCATCGGCGTCTATCTGAGCCCATCCCACGGTCATGATGGCCGGATCGGTGTCGCTGGCAATGCGAATCTCGAAAGGCTGCAGCGTATCCAGCGTGACCTGATACAGCGCCGACAATTCGTGCGGCTCGCCGTGCTCTGTGTTGGCGAGCGGAAACAGGTTCTCGTAGTCGGTGATGGCCGCAACCGTGTAGCCGTCCACGTCCACCTGCAACTCTGCAGTCGGATCGTCGGGCAGTCGCGGTACCGGAAAGGTGAAGTCGCCGGCACCCACGTCGGTCAGTACGACAACCGTGCCGTTCAGTCGGGCTGCGGTAGGCGGGTTCGTGTTGCCGGACAGCGTGATGGTCGCCGTTTCACCTTCGGTCAGTGACGCCGGAACGGTGAGATCAGGGCCGGACGTGAACGCACCGGTGTACCCAAACTCCAGCGCCCCATCGTTCGCCACATACCCGAAGTTCAGATCCATCAGATGAGCTCCAGCGTGGTGCTAAACGGGACGCCGGCTCCCTGGCTTGCGGAATGTAGGATCACAAATACCGGATCATCGACACTCAGGGCTAGGTCAGGGACTTCAAGTGCTGCGGTATCACCAGACACATCGGAGACCAACCCAGAAGGATTCTGGTTAATCACCCGACTACCTGCGGCCCCTGTCATCACGATGACCTCAATGTCCGTGAGGGAAGCCAGGATGCCACCGTCCTTACGGAGCGTATTTCCTGAGAGCCCCACCACATTCACCTGCACCGAAATAGTCTCAACGGTATCCCCGGTCGCAACCAGGTCGTAAGCGCCGCTGGCGGTGATGCTCGCATCGGAGTCAGTGACCGTGAACGTGCTGGCGTCCTGGCTGTCGAGGGTGATGGCGTTGCCGTTCAGGGTGACGCTGGCGATGGTGCCGATGCCTGCGGGCTTATCGAAGGTTTGGGAGCCGCCTTTGCGGATTCCGGGGAGCCCTGCGACCTCCAGCACTTCGATGGCAGCGAGATAGTTGCGACCGCCCGCGACAGGCTCTTCTGCCGTAATTCTCAGCACGCCCTTGCCGGTTCCGTCATCCGTCGCCACGGCAGTGATTTCAACTGGGGCGGGCGGTACCCACGGCTTCGCCTGAGTGATGTTGTTGTAGACCGCAGAGACACCGTTTACCGTGTATTTAACATCCCTGTCATCCTCGCCCCAAGCGCCGCCCAGCCTGACCAGATAGGACTGGCCAACAACCAGTGTTGGCGTTGCCGAGGTGCTTCTCAGGTCAATAACCGCAGCAGGGTTGGCCGCCAGATCCGCGCTGTAATTGAACTGAGCCCATACTACCTCTTCCCAGCCGCCAGTTAGGCCCGTGGCGTAGTTTCCAGATGCGTATGGAAATGTGTCAGTGAATGGGGTGATCGTATCGACCACGACATCTGTTGCGGTAGAGGTGTCCCAGTCTGTGAGCGTGGCAACGTTTGTATTTGTGCCGGCAGAGGTACATATAGCCGAATCCCATCCGGGCTCAGGGGTCAGGTTGTCCTCCAGATTTACTTTTAATCTCATGCCTGTACCCCTTGTTCGTTAATTAGACCGCCAGGCCCAGCCACATACACCCACCTATCGCCTGCTAGCGTGCCGTCATTTCTAGCCACCGTTACGCCGTCATCCGCCCAGGCTGTCGGGCGCTGAAGCTCAACATGCGTGCAGGCAGAAAAGGTAGCGGCGTCGCCCAGATACACCCTCTGGCGCGTCTTATCGAAATACACCTCGGCGATCTCGGTTACCTGCCCTTCGTCTATATCGCCATCCATGCCGTACTGAGAGACGAGAATGCTGAAGGCTGGATCTGTCGGGGTGATGGTTCCGTCGAACGACTGATCCGCTCTGGCGACTCGATCAATGAAGTGCCCCCAATAACCATCCACCGTTAGATCAATCTCATTTTCAAAGAGGTGCCACTCTTCGATCATTTGGTAGTGCACACCGGTTCTGATGTCGGCGCTGGTAGAGATATAGGCGTCCAGCACAGCAATCGAGCTTCTCAGACCATTGCCTCCCGGGTCATCCCAAAACCGCGCGACCTTCGGGGTTCTTGTTCGCACAAAGGCCTGACCATTGGAGTAGGCAGACCCCCAGTTGGCGTCACTTGGGAATGTCAGGGTGGCCCCGGAATCCTGGCCAACCAGTGTTTTTCCAACCAGCTCAGCTTTGCCCGGCTGAATCAGCGAGGATGCATCGAACCGGAAGGTGTGAACAAAGTTACCGGGCTCGCTGCAGGGGTTCGCGAAATAGCCTATGTATTCCCCGTTATTGATGCTGATGGTCTCGCCCGGAATGAAGGTGCCAACGGTATATTCATCCGTGGTCATCCTATGCTGGGTCGCGTTGTACTTGTACTTAACCCAGGCCGCGAAATACATCCGGCGATTGCCGTCATTACGCTCATTGAGGTTGTATTTGTGCGGCTCTCTCAGCGTCCCGTGGTTGCCAAGCAGTCGGTACATTCGGCTCTGGCCAGCCACTCTTCCGCCTGGGGTTACTTCACCGGTAACGACCTGGTTCCATATGCGGGCCGATGCCTCATTGTCTATCTGGGTATCGCTTGGCTGGCCGGCAGTGAAGGCATTCTCAACACCGTGCTCGAAGGCGGTGTCCACATAATCCACCAATACCGGAGCTGCTTGGGACTTGCTGCCAAAGTTGCTTCCGAGAATCGTCAGCGTTCCATCGCCGTTATCCGTCACAGAGCTGATCGAAGGGGCGCTAGTTGGCTCAGGGCCGCCACCGGCAGATCTAGCCACAGCCAGCGTGATATCCGGTACGCTCAGTGGTGAGTCGGATGTAGCCATTTCAGCGCCTTTTGACTGTCAGGTTTGTTTACATGACAGAAAAGCAGCGATAACCAAGCTGCTGTTTCTGGTGTTTAAAGAACAAATAGGCCGGGATCTTGCCTCAGATAACCTCTTGCAAATGGAGGTCACAATGAGACGAGCGATTGTTAGCGCCATCAGGAGAAGCCCGAGGCTTTACGATGCAATCAATTCGCGCCGGAGCACGCACGGAAAGCTTGGGAACTGGCTCGGTTCACTGTCCGCTCACGGGCCGATCCGCTTTATCCAGGTCGGGGCGTCCGACGGCCTGCGATGGGATCCGCTCCGCAAGCACATCATCAACAACCGTTGGGAAGGTGCCCTGGTTGAGCCGCTGCCCCCGGTGTTCGAGTTGCTGAAACGTAACTACGCTTACTTGTCTGGGCGCCAGAAGTTGGCGTTCGTGAATGCCGCGCTGTCCGATGCGTCTGGTAACAACCTGACCTTTTGGGCATGCTCCCGGGCGTTCCTGAAAGACCTCAGCATTGATCAGGCGCTATACTGGCTGCGGATGTCATCGCTTCAACGGGAGTTCATTGAGCGCAAGCTGCGGACCATTGCCAAGCACTCGGCCCCGGAGAGTGTTGTGGAGCCTGTCGAGGCGCCCGTTATTACCCTGTCCGACGTGATCGAACAGCACTTGTCGGGCAAGGCGCCGGACCTGCTGTTCATTGACGCCGAAGGGCATGACGACGCTGTTATTTATGGCCATGACTTTAAGGCCGGGAAACCCCGTTGGATCGTCTATGAATCCAATGGGATTGGCGCCGAAAGAAGCTTGGCGCTCCACTCGTTCCTTGTTGGTTACGGCTATAGCGTCGAACAACTTGACAGTGACACCGTTGCTACACTCCCAAACTGATCACCAGAACGTGGAATATAGGTCTTGCAATGAGTCTATCTGACAGAATATTTGACAGCGCCTGGAGCCACCTTCTCTGCCAGCGAGCGAAAAGCTTAGCGGGCGGAACGAGTAGCGGGCTTGCCCTGTATGGTGCAGCAGGGCGCAGGGACCCAGTCGGCCTGTTTATCGATATTGAGCAGTACGAGCCGGACCTTGAAGAAAGGCGCGCCTCAGACCCGCTCGTTATCGCGGCCATCGAGCGATCCATTGAAGAGCCGCTGGATGATGACTGTGTTTCGTTGCTTGTCGCGCTGAGCAGAATTCACCGAGAGGTTGATCCGGTTGATTGGGGTGCCAGTCTCCGTGATCTTGCTCTGAAATACGGCTTTTCGGTGCCAAAGGCGCCGGGGCCACTCACAAGGCTTAACCATTTTCTGGTACGGGTTGAGCGTGAGCGGTGGGGTTTCAGGCTAGGTTACGGTCAGCCGCCGGATAAATGGCTGGCCTGAAGTCAGTCAAACGCCTCATTAACCGCATCAATCGGCCGATCACTCCACGCTTTGATATCGGCCTTGTCGCCTTCGCAGGCCTCATGAACCTTCTTCAGTTGCTCGGCCCAGACCGGACACCAGTCAATGCGCTGAGGTGGCGCCGGCAGTCCGCGGGGTATCAGGTACTCAGCGGGTACCGGCTTCTTCTTGTACTCGGTTCGGGTCAGCCACTGTGCCGGCCCGCATCCGCTCATAAACAGCATCAGGCCACAGATAGTCAGGGCCGCTACAAGGCGCATCTTTTACCAACTCCTTCAGTTCGCTCTCGGTGGCGGCGAGCTGATCGCTTAGTTTCTGTTCACGGTCGGAACGGATGACGGCCTGCCGGTCGCGCCAGCGAATGTCAGCTTCCAGCCTGGCTATCTCGGTCTGGTTCTGGTCGTTGGTGACCTTGGCCTGGTCCATGGCCTGGGTGAGGTTGGCGTTTTCCTCGAGCAACGTATCGCGCGACTGCATCAGGGCCCAGATCGTGCCGGCCATCAGAAGGATGACAATGCCGGCGCCGCCAACCACGTACTTGGTGATCATTGATCGCCCGGCTTGTTCAGGTACAAAGCGATAGCCGTGGCAAGAATCCCGATTGTGCCGGTCACTATGGTGGCCATCCCCGCGCCGCCGATGGCCTGAATCGCGTCAGGCTCGGTCACTCGCAAGAGCACGATGGTAATAATCACTGGGCCCCAGATCATGACGAGGCGCGGTATCAGACGGTGCTTGCGTAGAAAGTCAGGCATCTCGCTGTTCCTCTTCGCTCATCCGACGCTTCAGGAGATCAATCTCGGTCTTCAGTCCGTGCATCTTGGCGTTGCACTCTTCGCGCTCTCGCTGCATGGCCTCGCGGTGGTCTATCGCCTGAGTCTTCAGGGCACTGTCGAGGTCTGTGACCAGGGTGTTCAGGCGGTTTAGCTCGGCGGCCATATGCTCGGCAAACAGCGCTTCACGCTCTTTCAGGTCCGCATCGCGGGACGTTCTTCCCAGCAGCATCAGCTTCACGAACGCCAGTGCGGCAAAGCACATGGTGGTGAATACGACACCCAGAAAGGCCCAGACACCGTTAACGTCCGATAGTTGCGCTTGAATTGAATTCCAGGGCATTCTCTCGTCTCGGGTCATGTGGGCTCGGATGGCGAGGGTTTAATCAACCAGCGCGTAGCGTTGATAGTTGTGGACCGCTTCCTGCGGCTTTCCAGCCCCGAGGTGCGTGTTGTAGTGGTCCTTCCAATACTGGGCCAGGCCATCGATATCCATGGCGGACGGCAGGCGCTCCGACACTCTCAGGTAGTGAACGCGGGCCATCGCGCAGGCGTAATACATATCGCCGGGCATGTGTTGAGCGATGCGGCCGTAGGTTTTGACGTGTGACGCCAGGTCCGGCTTGTACTTCAGATAGTTATCCCAGATATCGTCATGGGTCCGGGGCTCCATCTGGAAAATGCCCAGGGCCGGCCCGCCCACCTGGTGGACGTACTTGCCGCACAACGATTCGGTGGCCGCCGTGAGCATCAGCAATTCTTCAGCCGCTTCCGAGTACAAGCCGATACGGTTCAGGACCGGGCGGATAATGTACTCACGGAGTTGGCCGGGGTGGATGCTCATGGCAACCTCCAGAAATAAAAAAGCCCCGCACTTGGCGAGGCATCTGGTCAGGCGAACCCGGCCAGGGAAATTGTGGCTAGGCGGTAGAGCCGCACCTTCCGCCGGCCACTAAAGCGGGGGCCCGAAAGATATCTACCGTTTTACCGGACTCGTTCATAACGTAAATTCTCTCGGCCTTTTCGATGCCGTGAGGGTCAGAGCTTGATCCATGGCGAGGATCGTCCAGCATCCACCAGTGTTCTCGGCCTGCCGCGCTAAACCGCAGCGTTTCTCCGGCATCGATGACTTCATGGTGAATGGACTCTGTTTCGAAATACTTGGTGTCGCCTGGGTTGCAAATCTTGACTGTAAACATGCTTCATTCCTTCTTCGTACTTTCTTGCGGGCAACAAAAAAGCCGCGACGGCGGAACCGGGCGGCTTTCTTTGGGGGGAAACTTCACGTATTAGCTGAGAGTGTACCCTGTAATCGGAGATTGTCAAACAATCATGCTGCAATCTTTTCTGCCAGCAACTCTTCCAGCCTGGTGTACCCGGTATATACCCGATCCTGAAAGGCCTTCACGCTGCACCTGAGTTGCTGAGCGCACGCCTCGTCGCTCCAGAATATCTCTACCCGGTCGTCTGGCGTGAACGGATCCACGGCAACCTTGGTGCGGCCACGGTACGCCCGGTCCATGCACAATGCCTCGCACTGCCGATCGCTGATGTTGCGCATGACGATACAGGCCATCTTGTGGCTGTCGCTCCACTCCCGGAGCCACTTGGACTGTTCGTAAACCTTGCTGAAGCCGCTAAAGCCTGACGACTTCGGGAGCTCGCCCTTGAAGTCCACCAGCTTGCCGATCAGGCTGTCACCTTGCCAGCCCGCATCCCGGTCCCTGGATAGCAGTACATCCAGAAACAGATCCACCACTACTTGTGCCTGCTGTCGTGCCGTCTTTGCCTGGTTATCACGCTTCTGGTTCGCCATATCATCCCCGCATCCCGTTGTAGATACCCCGAATGGTTCTCTCGTCCATCTCGCTGCACTGCTTCAGCCAGCCTTCAAGCTCGCGCCTGGTGATCCGTTTGCGCCGGAAGTCTGCCCACTTTTGCCGGGCTTCCTGTTCGAGTGCCTGCCATCTGAGCAGGCATTCAGTCCGGTGCTGGTCCTGGCTTAAAACCACGCCGGGGCCCGCATGCGCTTGGTCATGCCCATTTCGAGCAATCGGTGATAACCGTAGTCATGGCAGACCGCCTTACCCTTGAGCATTCCCCAGTTGTCCACTTTTGTGTCGGTGAAGAAGGCAGGGACGCTCTTCGGCAGTTGGGTATCCGTCTTAAAGGGCTGCGTTCTGCGCTGAATCAGGATCCGTCCGCACGGACTAATAAACTCGACAGGGGCGAACCATTTCGCTATATCCATGTATTTCACGTGGTTCCACACATTCCACTCTGCCGTATTCTGAAAGTTTTCTTCCTGCTCGAACTTGATCACCATGCGACTGTCCAGGCCGTAGGGGTACACATGACGGGAAACTCCGTTGCCGAGCAGTTCGCCTCGATCCGTGAGCAGTTGGAACAGGTCGTAAGCAATGGCGTTCGGCTGGAAGATTTCGGATACGTAACTCATACGCTTGCCACCTCTGGTTTTCCGCACGGCGTGTAGCCCTGCCCTTCCTGCCACTTCGGACAGTTGCACTTCTCTTTGGTCGGGACGCCTTCGTGCCGGGCGACCAGGCCATCTATGCAGATAATCCACTTGGCTTTGTGGCCGTTCTGGCATTCGACCGGAATGGCTATCTTCATGCGGCTTTCCTCGCTTTTGAGTAATGCTTCTTGCCGCACATCTCGCACCTCCAGCACTGGAAAATGACGCGGCTGAATGAAAATGACCGGTCGTGGTCGAGTGCCAGGGTTCCGTCGCAGGGCTTCTTTCTCTGGCAAGGATCGCCCTCGTTGAATCGGTTGAGCATGCTTCTTCTTGGCGTCCTACTCATGCGGCTTTGGCCTCCATGTTCTGGATGATTATCGCCCCAGACTCGCCCCAGAGCTTCGTCACCCGGTAATCCCAGACCGCGCAATCCTCGGGCAGCACGGCATCGAGCAGCGCCTTCACCAGGTTGTCACTGTCTGGCTTGGCCTGGTGCGGCTGTCCGTCCATCGCGTCCCGCTTCTTACCGCTCCAGATGGCCGGCATCGGCATGACGAACGTGATGTGTGCGCCGCACTCTGGAACCATGACCTTTCGTGCCCGGCATTCGTCGGCGAAGGCTCGATACCGCAGAACGGGCGGGCGCTTCTTCCAGCGGTCCGCCTGGGTCTGGCGGGGCTTTGGGACTGGGGTGATTGGGTATCTCACGCGGCCACCTCCATCAATCCTTGCTCGATCAGGATCCGTTGAGTGCGAATCACCGCCTGTAGATGAAACAAATCCCGATCGTCCCGGGTATACATATCGTTGGTATATCCGCCGTCCAGCCAGGCGTGACATGCGGAGCAGGCATAAGCGGCCTCGTGGTCGCTGGCTTTCGCTCCCATGCCGCCGCCGTTCAGATGAGCCAGGACGGTTGTGGATGAATCGCCATTGCAGAAGCCAGGGATGCGAACCTGGCACTCCTGGCCCCGCGCACTCCTCCGAATCGGCGTCATCTTTGGCCGGCTCGATTTCTTCATGGGCGCCTTGGCCTTCAGCGGCGTCTTCCGCTTAATCGGTGTCCGCTTCATGCTCCGCGCCCTCCATCGCCGTGCCCGCATAATTGCGCCAGGTCAGGTCAACCTGTTTGCCTTCCCGAACTTCCTCCCGCTGGATCTCACCACCGTTGGCCAGAAAGTCCCGGGTGAGCAGTTCAATCTCTGCACTCTGAGCCCGCTTGTCCGCTGCGCGTGAGCGCCCGGCTCCGTTCATTGGGCCATAGGTGTTGGCCTTGACCAGGCGCTTTACCTCTTCCCGGGTCATGCTGCTCACAATTCACCCCGCAGTTGCCGCATCATCTCCGCAAAGCTGACGCCGTTCAGTGTGTTGGCTGGCTTGCCGCAGTTGTCGGATAGCCAGATGCCGACGCGCCGTCTCGCTTCAATCATGTGTGGGTTCATGCTGCCTCCTGATCGCGCTTGGGCCATGGCGGACATGTCACGCCGAGCTTCTGACCAAGGTGCCGCGAAAGCACCTCATGAATGGCTGTTGGCTCAACCGTCGTGATCTCCGTGGTGCTGTGCTTCTCGGTCATGGCCTTCTGGATGGGGCGCCACAGGTGTTCCTTGACGGCGGCCTGAGTCCATGGCAGGTCAACGTCCGCCCTCAGCGTTCGGCGCATGTCGTACCCGGCATCGTTGAGGGTGTCGGCCAGCCACTCGCAAAACAGGTGCAGCGCTCGGTTCTGGGTGAGCGTCCGCTGTTTCGCTTTGCGCCGGATATCCACCTCGATGTACTTGTTCTCGCGCCACAGGTCAGCCAGCTGCTTCTGGGCTTTGGCCAGGGCGATTTCGGAGTTGATGGTTATGGTGTCTGTCATTCGTACCGACTCCCCTTCTGGCCCGGCTCATTGCTGCCGGTGCATTCATTGCGGTGATCTGTCGCGTGCGGACAGCGCTTGTTGCCGCACCATGAGCAGACGATGAAGGTAACCAGACCAAGCGGTAGGCCGGTACGCTCGCAAGTCTTGTCTTTGGCGCATTCGTAGCAGCAGACACCCATCACTCCCCCTTACGCAGCAGGCCGGCGTCGTAGAGTTCTTCCATGCACTGGCGGATGACTGAACGCTGGAGGGTGTTGCGCCCGTCGTCTTTGCCGCAGGTCATTTCCATGGCCTTGGCAACCACTTTCTCCCGCTCCCGCTGCTCCTTGGTGCGGATTGGGCGGAACTCGGTCGCCCACTGCAAGGACATCATCGGAAGCATTACGGCTGCGCTTTTCTTTTCCTCGCAAACCTTTAGTACCTCAACCTCGCACCAGCCCTCAGAGTGTCCAGTAAGGCGAACGTATGCCTCACACTCCGTGCCAACCGGCGGCAACCCATCCGCCCATTCCGTGACCTCATCCTCAGCCAGAAACGCATCGCGCTCCGCAATATGCTGAGCCAGGCGCTCGGCCTTCGATTTGCCGGGCGGGCACTCGTTGTAATGACCACATGGCGACTCGCCGCAGGTTCGGCAGGCGAGTGCTTTGGTGGGGCGCAGGTAGTAATCCAGATGCTGATCCTGCCCCGTAATGATGCCCTCACCTCTCCTTGCCCAGGTAATTCTGGACAGGGTCGTCCTTTCTGCGTCATTCCATATCAGGTAAATGGTTTGCGCGTCGCTTATTGGCGCATTCTCATCCCACCACTCCGGATCATTCAGTTGCTCTTGTGTTGGTGCTTTCATGGCCACTCTCTCCACCATTCGGCTCATTAAAAGGTTCGCCTCGCGCTGGCATGCCGGGCAGGCGGGCGCTGATCCAGACCGGTGATGAATTCCGCAGATGAACATCACGCAGCCACTCCCGCATACATCCCCGCCACCCGGATCGCCGCCGCCAGGTCCTCTTCGCTCTCGATGGCAAAGCGACGGGCCGCGAACACGAAGTAGGTTTTGCTGTCCTCGATGATCAGCTTCTGCCCCTCGTCCATCGCGGCCTGAACAGCTTGAATGGCGGCCCACATCTTGGCCTCGTTGGTTTGCTGCGCTGCCCGCCCTGGTGGTGCAGGCGCGGGCCGGTCACTGGTGCCACGGACGGCCGCCGGGCGCATTGCGGGCGCGATCACCTTGGCTGGTGTGGGCTCCGGCTTGGATTCCGGCTCAATGTCGGGATCCTCGCTTTCCTCTTGCTCTGGATCAGGTGCGCCGCCAAGCATTTCCTGCAACAGCACCTCACCCCGCGCCAGCATTGCCCAATAGCCGTTCGTGCGCTTTTTGATGTAGCCAGACCGGTACAGGTTGCCAAGGAATGCCGAGAGCTCTGCGCGGTCCATGAACTCGGCATGGAACTGATCGTGCAACGCCTTGGTGGATTTCGGGTTGTCCTTGATGGACTGCAGGATATTGATTTTTGAGCTGCTCATGCTGCATCTCCGTTTGGCGGCGTGTATCCATCGGCCAATTTGTACCGATGCCCGTCCTCGTGCCGCTCCACGAAGCCCTCATCGACCAGTTCAGCAATGGCCCCCTCCGTCACATGCGACGTCTGTTTGATTGCCCAGGCGATGCTGCCGACAACCAGTGGCCCGCGATCCTCAAGGGTCGTAATGATCTTTGCTTTCACGTTGGGGTCAGTCATGAGCCAGTCCCTCCATATCGTTTTGCAGGTGTTGCGCCATTGCCTGAGCTATTCTCTGTATCGCAACCTTCGACGGCAGCATTTTTAGGGCGGCTTTCGTAATGCCATAGCCCACATCGCGTCCTGCGTGAGTGAAACGGATGTGAACATGCTGGTGGAGGTCGCCAGCAATGACAGAGCCGTAGAGGATTGGCAGGACAATTTCAGTGAACGTCTCGAACGTCGGGAGCTTGCTGCCGAAATCTGCGCATGACAGCGCGCCCGAGTCGGCGATCATGCGCCAGCCATAAACCCTTTGATTGAGGTCCTGAAGCTCCACTGTGTTCGGGTCCAGGGTGAGGAAGTGTCTGCCAAGAACCTGTGCAGTTTCCTCAACGATCTGGCGGTTTCTTTCGCCCAAAGCTCGCTGCATGTCGCGCTCGAACTGAAGCCGCTCAATTTCTTGTCGCATCCGGCGCTTCTGGCTTCTTCCGAATCGCTTACTCACAAGCCACCTCCACTATCGTCACCGGCAACCGCCAGGGTTCGAATGATTCAATGTCGCGGCGTATCTCGTTCTCGCTGTCCGCTGTTCGTAGCTCGCGGACGTGGAAGAAGTCGCCGGACTCGACGTAGAAAGCCCGCTGCTTACGATCTGCTACGGGATTGTCGGACAATCTGGTTGTTTGTCTGTTCATGCAATCACCTCCAGCCAGTCGATTTGCTTTTCAGCAGCTCTACGCTCGAGATACGGCGCGCTGACCTCTTTCACTCGTCCGGGGATAAGCTCGGCGTAATCTGGGTTCAATTCACAGATAACCGCGTCCCTGCCGTTGCCAACGGAAACGCCGGCCGTAGTGCCGGATCCTCCGAAGATATCCAGCACGGTGCCGCCCTCTGGACAGCCGGCCAGGATGCAGGGCTTAATCAGTTCGGGCGGAAATGTGGCGAAGTGGGCGCCGGCGTATGGCCTGGTTGGCACCGTCCACACACTCCGTTTGTTGCGCGTCTCTCTCGCGCCAATGTTATGAAGGCTTCCACGGATGTTTGCGTTATCTCCCGGCCGCTCACATGGTAGTTCACGAACCGGCTTAACATTGCCTGGTCCTCTCGGTTCAACAGATGGTTCTTTGATCGCCTCGCTGTCGTAGTAGTACCTGGCCGACTTGCTCAGCAGGAAAATGTACTCATGGCTTTTTGTGCAGCGATCTTGCACCGATTCCGGCATGGGGTTTGGTTTGTGCCAGATTATGTCCTGACGCAAATACCATCCATCTGCCTGGAGCGCGAAAGCCACCATCCAGGGAATGCCGATCAGATCCTTCGGCTTCAAGCCCGCTTGCCTAATGCTCCCGGTGTTCCTGGCACGCTTCGGGTGATTTCGTATGCTGTTGCGGCTTATTTCTCCAGGGGTTTCCCTCTTTCCCTGCGCTCCCCAACTGCCAGCGTAGCTATCCCCGAGGTTCACCCACACGGTGCCGTCATCACGCAGCACCCGGCGAACCTCTCGGAATACCGCAACCAGAGCTGCTACATACTCATCCGGCGTTTCTTCCAGGCCTATCTGGTTTTCCTGGCCGTAATCGCGCAGCCCGAAGTATGGCGGGCTGGTCACGCATGTATTGACGGACTGATCGGGCAACGTCTTGAGCGTATCCCTGCAGTCTCCAATGAGGACCCTGTAATTGCTCACGATCCACCCCCTGCCTGGCGCAACTTCTCCATCGGGGTGGACCGCTCTACTGCGCGGCGAATCTGGTCTATCTGGTTTTCAAGATTCACAATCGCGGTATCTCGGCACAGCGCCTCTTTCAACTCCCTGATGCGCTGCTGGAATTGGTAGGCGCCCATTTTTTGCGACGGATCAAGGCCAAGGATCTCGTATAGGTCGGCATACGCCTTCGCGGCAAAATCATCGACGCGTTCGCGTTCGCGCTGAACGTCCTGCTGGAGGTGTTCGGCCCGTCGCTTGGCGGCGTCGATATCTTGCTGGATGCGCCAGAGTTCGTTATCCCGACGCTGTTCTGCTGCCCGAATATCGAATACCGCACCCGCAACCTCGTCACCGAGAGCCTTCCGTACCCGCTTCTCGATACGGTACTCGTCGAGCATCCGGCGGCGGTTTACTTCGTGAACCCGGTCTACGCCATCGATCAGCAACTTCAGCATGACCCGCTCTGGCAACTTGACCGGGTGCAGCGTTGGCTTTTTCACAGACGCAAACGTGTCGGTGTCCGCGTTGTAGGTCATCAACCCGCAACCGTTCGGCACGTCGTTTTTCGTGATCAGGCCGCGCGGCACCACAAAGATCACGGCACCCGCGAACTCCAGATAGGATTGCCACTTGCCCTTAGTGACATCGCTCCGGAAGTCGGACAGCGATACCTTCACCTCGTAAGCCACCGGCTTGGGATGAGCAAAGCTCTTATCCATGGCGTACACGTCAGGGCGTGGACTGCCTGACGGACCCAGTTGCATGTCGGTCCACATCATGCGGCCAGATATGCTGCCCAGGTAATCGGCCAGCCGAATCATCAGTTCGTCGTGTTTCATGCGGAGCCCTCCCTGAAAAGAATCGAAACGCTCGACCGGTCATTCTTGGCAACGGTTGATTGCGGATCGGGACGGGTCACGGTCAACACGTCCGCTGATTTCGGTCCGCAGCGGAAGGTGACAGCCGTCTGGAAGGTGCCTTCTCCGCTGTCGATGGTGCAGTGGGTGGTGACCACTTCGTGGGCTGGGTCCAGTTGGGTGTGCCTGAATCGCGCAATCACGCTGCACCTCCAAAACGTTCCTGATAGGACTGCGGGGCCAGTTCCTTGAACTGCATGAACTGCCCGAGGAATGCACAGCGGACGGTGCCGGTAGGTCCGTGCCGGTTCTTCTCGAAGTTCAGTTCGGCAATGCCCTTGTCGTGCGTGTCTTCGTTGTAGACCTGGTCGCGGTACAGCATGATGATGCTGTCGGCTTCCTTCTCGATCTCGGAGGCGTCGGACAGGTCACCCATGTTCGGGCGTTTATCGGGACGGGAATCGACGCCGCGCCCAACCTGCGCCAGCGCCACAACGGGAATTTTCAATTCTTTTGCAAGGCTCTTGAGCGCGGTGACCACCTCGGTTACCTGCTCCAGTTTATTCTGGCCCTTCGTGCTGCCCTTGATCCGCTGGACGTAATCGACGAACAGCACGCCGATGTCGTGACGGTACTTCCACTCACGCGCCTGCCGAGACAGCCCAACGATGTTGATGCTGGGCTCGTCGTTGATGAAGATCTCCCGATCCATCAAGGCGTGATGGGCTGCTGACAGCTTTGCCCACTCACCGTCTTCCAGCTTGGCTGTCCGCAACTTCTGCGCATCAATAGTTCCTTGAATCGACAGCATGCGGAGCCCGATCTGTTCGTTGCCCTGCTCTGACGAAATCACCCCGGCTGGACAATCTGCAGCGTGCGCAAAGTTCAGCATAAGGGCCGTTTTGCCCATTGATGGCCGCGCCCCGATGATGTTCAGGTCCGTGTCGTGCCACCCGCCCGTGGTGTCGTTGAGCGGGCCCAGGCCGGTATCGACACCTACCAAGCCCTCTGCCTCAAAGGCGGTTTCCACTAGCTTCACAGCGTTGTGCAACGACTCCCGCATGGTCCACTCGTACTTCCTACCCACGGTGCCCATCTGCATCAGCTGGCTGATCGCAGCGTCGGTTGCCGATATGTCGCGGTCTTCCTGGATGGAATACAGCAGGTTCTGCGCAATCTCGGCAGCCTGCTTCAGCCGGAAGTCCTTGCGGATGATCGTGCAGTATTCCCGGAACATTGGCTTGCTGCCCACGGAGTGCTGCAGCAGGTCATGCAGGATCTTCCGGTACGGTTCGCTGGGCTTGCCCCGGTCCAGTTCGCTGCACAGCGTGAGTGCGTCGAAATCCTGGCCGCTGGCAACCATGTGCTGGATAGCCTTGTGCACCTCCTGGTACGCGTCGTGCTGGAACTCGTCCGGCGTTAGGTCGCATTCCTTGGCCAGGTGCGGGTGCGCAACCATGGCGGCGATGACTTCTTGCTCGGCTTGCAGGCTCATGATGCGATCTCCCTGCAGATGTAACCGTCTTCGATCCACTCGCCTTCGAGCAACTGAGGATTGCTGCCTGGGAAGATTTTCTGGCGGCGAACCTTATTCCGCCCGCCGCACTGAACTACCGATAGGCTTGGGCCGGACTCGATACGCTCCCGAACATCCTCCCAACCGCGAACCTTGATCCACCGGCAAACGTGTTTCATGTTTTCGTGGAACCCTTCGGCGGCCTCTACGCGACGGCGGTATTCACATTCTTGGCGAGTAAGCTTGAGGATTTCGCGAAGGTCATCTTTCTCAGGACGGAGCTTGTCGAATTCTTTGCGGGCTTCAGCCTTGTGCCCTACTTTGCCAAACCAGTGTTCCCGGCAGAACGTCCAGAATTTCTCGAAGTCCTCGTCAGTGAATTTCTTGGAAGGGACGGGGGTCCGCGCAGGATCGGCGTCAGCCGAGCCATTGTTTTTATCGGTATCCGCTTGAGGGTATCCGGTATCCGGTATCCGGTATCCGGTATCCGGCGGATTAGAACGGTTCTCATCACGTTCCGGTTCCGTTACGGTACTTTTCTGTTCCGGGTCAGTTCCTGTTGGTGGTTGTTCTGTTCCGGGTTGAGGTACGTCCGTGCCTCGCAACACCTCGTTTTTGTGGGGCCTTTGGTGCTTTTGGAAGTTAACGACATGCAGATAATTCTCGCCGTCAACTTGGTACCGGCAGACAAACCCAGCCATCTCAAGTTCATCTATGAGCCCGCCGAAGTTCACGTCGTCGTATGGCAGGATCTCAACCTTCAGGCGCTTTGGTTTGCACTTCATGTTGCCGTTGAAGTCTGCCTGGCTCCATAGACCTATGAACGCCAAGCGAGCCAGCGGCGAAAGATCGCCCAGTTCGTCGTTGGTGAAAAATCCGGGTTTAATGTTTCTTGCCCTGGCCATTACAGCAACCCCCTCGCCCGCTCAATAGCGGCCACTTCCTGCGGGGTTTTTAGTTCGTTGCGCCGATTAATAAGAGTGATCAGTTTGCGCATAATTTCTTGGCTTTCTGGCGTGCCGGCGCACACTCTGCCTAGTCGATCCCTGACACAATCGATCCGCCACTGGAGAAGGTTGATTTTTACCTGACGATTCAAGTTTTGCGCGCCCGAAGTGGTGCAAGCAGGTGAGTACATCAGAGCGCCCTCCTATTCATCCGGCGCTCACGCTCTTTCAGGAGCTCCCTGTCAAGCTCTCCCTTCGCGACCGCGTACTTGTGGGCTATCGCCTTGAAGTCGGCACTGCCGGCTGGCTCAAGCTCTACAGCGGCCCAGCGGAGCCAGACGATGAGTTTGAGGCGGAGTATGTGGGCCTTGCGGCGCAGTTCATTCATTGCTAAAGTCCTCACATCGTTATCGATAAACCCCGGGGCTGTGGCGGCCTTAACCGGGGTTTTCTTTTTTAGGCGAGTGCTTCGCCTTCGTAGTTGATCAGCACTTCTCTTGCCCCGTTGTTGGCAGCCTTGCTAACCACCCCGGTTTCCTCCATGGCCTCAACAAGGCTTTCTGCCCTGGTGTAGCCGATCTTGAATCGTCGCTGGATGGAGCTCACCGATACCTTGCCGTTCTTCACTACGAACTCAGCAACTGCCGGGTAAAGGGCGTCTACTTTGCTGCCGTCACACACGAACGCACCATCGTGAACAATGGCTGTTGCTGTCCGGTCACCGGCCTGCTCGCCCATATCGACGCCCAGGAAAACCGGGCCACCTTCCACAATCGCCGTCCGATCTTCTCCGCCCAGCACTTCCAGAAGCGCCGGAATCATCCGCGACAACTCCAGGGTCATCAGGCTGAAGGCCGCATCGAAATGAGCCAGTGCGTCGTCTGCATCAATGTCGTCGAGTTTTTCCTGAAGGGCGTCACCAAACCGCAGGCGGGTAATGCCGAGATCTTCATCCAGGCAGAACGACACGTTGTCGTCCCATGTCATGGTCAGGCGGGTAACCTGCATGCCGGATTCCAGAACGCCGCGAACCTCGTCACTCTCCAGGTCCATGCCGCGGGCTGTGACCTTGCCGCCGTCTTGTGAAAGGTCTTCCAGCCAGCAATCGTTGCCGATGGTGACTTGTTCAGGAAGTTCGATGGTTTCCTGAAGCCAGCCGGTGAACGTGAAAGCCGGCGCCTGCTCGACAGCGGGCGGACGCACAGGCAACGAACCAAGGGATTTGCGCAGCGCACTGGCGAAGTCTTCAGCGATCTTTGCGCTGCTCGCATCGACGACCAGCAGGCCATCGTTCAGGGCCAGGTAACCGTAGATCCGTTTATTGCGAGGGAAAGCCTGAGGGAGCATGTCGAGAATCACCTGCTCCTTAATCTCGTCGCGCTCTTTGCGGCGGACCTTGCGCGACTGCTCGGCTTCGATGGCTTCGCAGCGTTCCTCAACAAACTCTTTCACCACCGGGCCTGGTAGAATCTTCTCCTGCTTCTGCAGACAGATGAGCATGTAGCCACCAGCCGCGTGAACCAGGGTTTCGCCGTGTTTGCCGAGAGGTGCAACCCATCCTTGCCGGGATAGCTCTTGCGGGCCGCATGGCTTGAAGGCGTCAGCCTCCAACTTTTCTTCCAGTTGCCCGGCATGCATCTGAACCGGGCGCGTGAACCTGAATATTCGGGCGTTTCGGAAAAACATGATTACCTCCTTGAGGTTTAGGCTCCCGACAACTTCCGGTACGCCTCAAGGCGCCAGATCTCGGAAAACGCATTGTCATAACTGATCTTCTGGCCGATCTCGTCGCGCCAATTGGCTGGATCAATGCAGGTTGCCGGATTGCCCACCACCACGAATCCGTTGTCCATCTTGATGCCGCAGTACATGAGCTTCTGGCCGCAGACGACGATGGTCTGGTACTCCACGTCGGCAATGCGGGACTTGATCAGGTCACTGGTAATTCGATCCCCAGTGCAGCCCTGGTCCTTCATCATCTTTTCGACTTCTGTGTGATCCTGTGCCATGCAACTCTCCGTTGTGGGTTGTTGAACCCGAGAAAGGGGCCTCAATGCGAAGCCCCTTCCGGCTTCAAGCTCTTGCGAGCGATCTGTTTAGGCGGGTGTGGGTCCGCGTATACCGGTGCTGGCTGATCCGACCGCACCCCCGAGCGGTGTTTCTTTTGCGTTGTCGGTGACCTTTGTTTCACTGGTTACCTTCGCGATCACCCCGCCGGGTGACTCTGGCAATCGCTGGAGCGCCCTGGCGTCGGACTGGATGGCGCTGGTATCGGTTGCGGTATCCGCAATCAGTTCGGTGGAATCATCCACAACGGTGAAGGCTGGTACTTCAGAGCCTTCAGCAGCTGGCACACCGGCCAGCAAGAACAGCGCGACTGCCACAAAGACGATTGCCCAGAAATTTCTAAGGCTCAGTCCCATCATGTGCGTTCCTCGCGTTCAGTTGCCGGGCTTTAAGGCGGGCCCGGAGTCGCCTTACTGGTGTCCGTGTGACGGTTACATGGCTGCCCCCTTTTCGGTTTGGTCAGTCTCATGAACAAATCGGCTTCCGCCGTCACTGCCGAAGGGGCAGTTTTACGACATGCCCCAGGTCTCGCTCTGACGGTGTTCTTGGGCCAGTTTTCTGCCATGGCCCAGGGCTACAAGTTCGCAACCATCGTTGCTGTGATGCGGCTGCAAGACATTGGCGTGCCTTGCATTTGAAGTGCAGCGCTGCAGTGGTCCCGCTTTTAACGGACGCTGCACTCACCGCATCTGAATCAGCTCTGGTACCGGCCTTCACCGAGCGCACTGAGGGGTGCGCGTCTCCCAAAGCTGATACAGATGCGTCCTGCATCCAGGGCAATTCAAACCCCGACCCATTCGGGGGATTACTTTTCTTGCAACGCCGACTAATCTGTAATCAGGTCAAGCGGCAGATCGGCTGGCGCGGGCAGCGTAAATTTCCTCCCGAAGCTCGGCATCTGTAACTGCTCCGTTCGTCAGGGATTCGATGACTTCGCCATAGGCCGTCTGCCGCTGACCCCTGATTTCGGTGATTTCAGTAGACGGCAGCACGCCGACGGCAAACCAATGCCGAACGGCTCCGGGCGTGACGCCGCATTTGCGTGCGATCAAGCTCTTTGCGCCGTGCCCAAGTACTTCGTATGCTCGATTTAGTGAGTTCATGGAACGAGATTATATCAATAGTATGATCTTGGCAATACGGAATTTGTACCAGAGGGAGACTGCTTTTGGACCGGCAAGCCTGTAATTTTGGCGACATGAAAAGATCCAGAGACGAAGATCGGCAGGCTTTCTCTGAACGCTTGAAGCGCGCTTATGCGCTGACAGGCGGTGCGGACTATGGGAAATACTCGGAACTCGGCAGGGCCTTCAATGTAACGCCCCACGCCGTAAAGCGCTGGTTTCTGGGGGAAACGGTACCCACCAGTCGCATCAACGAGATCGCGGAATACCTGAAGGTGCGGCCCGAGTGGCTGCTATCCAATCGGGGTCCCATGCGGGAGGTGGAAGCGGAGTCTCCGAGCGGCGAGGCACTGAACGTTCAGATCCACCGGGTACCCATTATTGAGCCGAGCGAATATGAAACATTGCAAAATGATGGCCCATCGGTATCAAGTTACTGCCTGGCGATGGGTAACTTTTCGTCACAAACTTTCGCGTACCAGCTGCGCGATAACGCCCTGGTGCCCGAGGCATTAAGCGGCATGATTGCGGTTGTGGACCCCTTGAACTGGGAAGCAAAGACACCGGGCTTATCCAAAAAGCCGGTTGTGGTGCTGGACAACAACACCTTCCTGGCTGGCACCTACATATGGCACGGCAATCCAATGATCGAGCCCCGCAACAGAGAGTACCGCCCGGTCCAACTCTCTGATAACCATAAGGTAGTTGGTGTCATCGTCGCCTTCTCCCAGCGCGACACCTGATCAAACCTCAGTTACAAACCGCAACATCGACCCAAAACAAATACCCCTGAATGGGTGGTTGCGAATTTTTAAATCCGTCTATACTGTACAGTTATACAGCATAAAAAGACGGGGTTTCGATGTCTGTTCAGTTTGTGTCCCTAGATCCTTCCTCTCGCCTCGTATTCCTTCTGGACAACGGTAAAGCCTTGGCGGTTTCGTACAGCGAAGCGGTATCCGCCCCCCGAATATCAAACCACCTCCCCCACCTGGTGATGGATACGCTCTGTCACTGCCTGACCGACGATCTGAAAAAATCAAAGGCTTCATAATTAACTGAATTGCAATCATTTTCACCTGCAAGATAGTACCAAAGGTACGTTTTCTTAATTTATTCTATTGCAAGGTTTATACTATTGGTATATTTTGGTTTCACAACATGAGGAAACCGCCATGCATAGATTCAAACATTGTGAAATTCGGTTGGGCCAGGAAGCCGACAAACTGACAGGTCCCCAGAAGGCCGTCGTTCTTTTCCTGGCTTTCGGTTTGAGCAACAAAATGATCGGTGCAGCCATGGGTCGGTCGCCAGAAACCGTAAAGTCTCATATCGACACACTGCGCATCATCTTCGGTGCAGACAGCCGCGCCGGCATCGTCGGTCAGGCTTTCTGCCACGGCGTACTCCGCCCCTCTATCAATGCGGTGCTCGCTCTCGGTCTGGGCCTGGCGCTCGGGATGGGCAGCCTTCCGCAGATTGATGACCGCAATGCGCTGCGTCGTGGCCCTCGGCCAGTTCGTGTGACCAGCGCCAGATACCAACCAATCAACTTGGGAGTGCTGACGGCATGAGTGAGCAAAAGTGCAACTGTTTCAGCGAATACCTAGAAAAGGTGAAAGAGCAGGTAATCCCTCAGATTCCAGAAGGCTCTGACGAGGTTCACTTCACCTGGCAGAACAGAGTCTTCCTCATCTCCGGCAAAGACTATTCGCCTGTTAATCCGAAGGTAGAGGTTGAATACCGCAAGCCAAAGAAAGGCGGCGGGTTCGCCAAGGGAATGACGCGGGACACGGTCAGCATCATGGCCAATTACTGCGCCTTCTGTGGCCGGAAGTATCAGAAAGATGGAGACGAATCATGAGCCCCCTCGACTACCAATTCCACCGTGCCCAGGCGGAACTCAAGAGCAATCCCCTGCTGGCGTTGACGACGCGCTTTCGGGGCGGTCACCAAGTACGTCCCGCTTTTTACCAGCCAGCAACGGGAGACGCGGCCTTCTATGAAGTGCCGGCCTATATCCGCAAGAGGATTCACCAGCACGACTTCGATAACCGCTGCCGGGTGGCGCAGTACGCGGATCGGGTTCGGGCGTTTGTTCAGGGAGAGGCGGCATGAAAAGGCCAGAGCCAGTTTGGGAGACTGATTACAAGTCTGACCGCAGAAAACACAACCACCGATGCTTTTGCTGCCAGAGGATTATCCGGCCGGGCGAGCGCGTCTTGATGTGCTTTGTCTCTGGCCGCAGGACCAAGGCTTGCCACATCGATCATGCCGACAACGCTCATTCAAGACAGAGCGGAATGCCGGTTCGTGAGGTTATGCGCCACTGGGGGCTTGAGGCACTGAAGCGCAAAGGCTGGTCAGTTAAAGACAGTGAGTTTCCGCGTGACGCCATGTGGGAGGCCGCCTAATGCACACCCAATCGAGTCAAACCTACCGCAAGCACTACGTCGCAGGACACGAACAGCAGTGCTTCGCCAGCATGATGGCCATGCGTCACTTGGTGGCCTGCTACCAGGGTGCTGTGATTCGGCACCGGAAGCGGTTGATTGTGGCGTTGAAGCAGATGGAGAACTTGAAATGAGACACATCACCGAACTCGAAAAGCTGTTCAGCCTGATCGCCCACATCACTGACCACTACGCAGCACAGGCCGATGCGGTCATTGATTGGGAGCACAGAACCGCTGTTATCACCGTAGACGAAGGCGGCAAAACCCACTACGCGGCCACGCTGGAAATTGACAGCGATGCGATTGAGGCGAAGGCGCGGCTTATTCGGCACGAGCTGGAGCAAATGGTTGATGAGTGTGAGTTGCCGATTTTGATGGAGAAAGTGGCATGAACGATATCGACAAAACAATCCACCGAATCCTGGCGACTGTCCGGGAGATCAACAAGCGCGACATAGGCTCTTTCGATTTTCGGGTTTCTGGATACGGAGTCGATGTGGTGGTTGAAGAATGGCTAGGCACAAAGCCAGGTGAAGTGCTCGCCCTTGGTCGTAAGTGGGAGGCGCATGACGGCAACTCAATGCTTGCCAGATTGCGGAAGATCAACATTGACCTGATGCGGATTCTGGCAGAAGGCCAGGCCAAGAAGGTGGTGGCGTGAAAATCAACATCAACGACTTCATCGGCAAGAGCGATCCCCGTGTCTGGATGCGTGAGCCCATCCAGGTTGCTGGCAAGTTGGCAGCTACTGATGGGCGGACAGTGTTTTCGTCGAACGAAAGTTCTGACCTGCCCAGTCCGGAAACCGCTTCACTTGAAAAGATAGAGCAATTTCTCGACCTGGCAGCGGCCGCCAACTTTTCCCCGATGCCGGAGCTGACTTTTCCGGAAATGCCGGACTGCGCCGACTGCAAGGGAGCCGGCAAGCATTCCAAGAAAGACTGCCCGGAGTGCGACGGCGAGGGCGAGGCGATGGCCGAAACCGCTTACCACGAATATGAGGTGCAGTGCCGGATGTGCGACGGCGACGGGCAAGTTGATTCTGACGAGCCGGAAGGCGATTGCCAGCACTGCAACGGCAAAGGCAAACGCTGGACGGACAACGACAGGATGAAAGTCGAGGGCATCCCCTTCGATATGAATCCCGCGTTGATGCTCCGAATCGCTGATGTGCCGGGCATGCAGATCGCGCCACTCGAAAGTAGCGAGATTTCGAGATGCATAGCGTTCAAGTGCGCTGACGGCATCGGAATCATCATGGGCATGAGGGATAAGCCATGAACACAACAACAGCCCAGCACCAGAAACAGCGGCCAACCGAGGCAAACACCGCCCTCAACCGCAACGCCATGACCCTGGACGAGTGGCGCGAGCGAGTGAACGTCTGTCACCACATTGACGATCCTGCGGCCTTTCGTGAAGAGAAGGCGTTCCTGGACGCCGTTGGCCGCGAAAAGGGGTATCTCGGCAATGGGCTATCCACCGGGTGGACCGATCATTTCTACACCTTGGTCG
Source organism: Marinobacter iranensis (assembly GCF_029207565.1). Taxonomy (GTDB): domain Bacteria; phylum Pseudomonadota; class Gammaproteobacteria; order Pseudomonadales; family Oleiphilaceae; genus Marinobacter; species Marinobacter iranensis. The sequence goes on from NZ_JANCMW010000004.1 coordinate 146,385, forward strand.
GCCAACTGCTCCGAGGCCGCGACCCAGTCAGGGCGATCAACGGCAACATTATCCTCACGCACCAGGACGTGCTGGACAAGGCTCTAGAGAACAAAGAGCGGATATGGTCAGCGTACCGGTATGCGGAAACCAATCAGTGCGCGGCAGCTGCTGAAGATCTAAAGCAAGCCATGAGATCGGCGGCCATGGAGTTGGTCGAGCTTTACAAAGAGGACCTGGACATTGAGGGCCGGGCAGAACAGAGGGGCGCGGCGTAATGGGTATTTTCGAGGAAGCTCCGCAGGCGCCCGTAATCGATGCGCCGGATCGGCCGGGCTACTACCTGGGTTTGAGCAACGAGGCCTACCACTCCGGCCCGGGCATCAGCAAAAGCCAACTGGACCTGGTGAACAGATCACCCGCCTTGCTCCAGTGGTCGAAGAATGCGCCAGAGGACGACGAGAATAAGTCGGCCCTGAATGTGGGTGACGCAGTGCACGCCCTGCTGCTGGAGCCCGACCGGTTCCGTGATGAGTTTGCCATCGGCCCAAAGGACGCCCCACGCAATACCAATGCCGGCAAAGAGAAGTGGGCAGAGTTCGAGTCGAAACTGGACGGCCAGGTTGTGCTGACCGCAGAAGAAGGCCGAAAGATTGAACTGATCTACGGCAGCGTCATGGCTCACCCGCATGCCCGGTGGTTGATCGAGGCCAAGGGCGACCCGGAGGCCAGCATTTACTGGACGGATCCAGAAACCGGCCTGCTGTGCCGGTGCCGCCTGGACAAGTTGCTGACCGATTACGGCTGGATTTTGGACGTCAAAACCACTGCGGATATGAGCAAGTTCAAATGGTCCGTTCGCGACTACCGGTATGACGTGCAGGACGCCTTCTATTCCGAAGGCTACACCCAGCACTTCGGTGAGCGCCCGCAAGGCTTCCTGTTCTTGGTGGTGAGCACGTCCATTGAGTGCGGGTGTTACCCGGTGCGGTTGTTCGAGCTGACCCCGGACAGCAAGCAGGAAGGCTATCAGGCCATGCGCAACGATATGGCTGTAGTGGCCGAGTGCCAGCGAACCGGCGAATGGCCGGGAATCGAAACACTCTCAATGCCCACAAGGGCGCGATAAGGAATGACCATGAGCAATACAGCATCGATTAACCCGCTGACCCAGCGGAGCAACGAGAAGAAGCCGGTCCCGAAGGACATTCAGGGCATGCTCAAAGACCCGCGCATTCATGCGGAGTTGAGCCTGGCGCTGCCGAAACATATGACCCCGGACAGGCTGGCCCGAATCGCCCTGACCGAGTTCCGGAAGACCCCGAAGTTGGCGCAGTGTGAGCCAAAGAGCTTCTTGGGCGCCGTCATCCAATGTGCGCAGCTAGGCCTGGAGCCGGGCAACTCTCTCGGCCACGCCTACATCCTGCCCTTTGATCGCCGCGAGAACGTGAACGGCAAGTGGCAGACCGTGGGCACCGATGCGCAGCTGATTATCGGCTACCGGGGCATGATCGACCTTGCCCGGCGCTCTGGCCAGATCATGAGCCTGCAAGCTCACGCCGTCTACGAGGGCGACCACTTCGATTTCGCGTACGGCCTGGATGAGCGGCTTTCCCATATCCCCACCAGCGACATTGAAAAACGCGGCGGCCTGATCGCCGTATACGCAGTTGCCAAGTTGGTCGGAGGCGGTCACCAGATCGAAGTGATGTGGCGCTCTGACGTGGAGCAGATTCAGAAGCAATCCAAGGCCGGCAACAACGGCCCATGGAAGACGCACTTCGAAGAAATGGCGAAGAAGACCGTTATCCGCCGCCTGTTCAAGTACCTCCCGGTATCGGTGGAAATTCAGCGGGCCACGATGCTGGACGAGAACGCCGAGTCAGGCGCCCAGGACAATCGCGGATTCTATGGCGAGGCCACCGGCGACGTATTCGATGGCGAGTACGAGCAGCAATCCGACGCCAAGAAAGCCGAGTCAGCAAACCAACCAGAGGCCCAGGGCGAAGAACAGCCCGGCATGTTTGAGGGAGCACAGTAATGCAGGAACTCATCACTATCAACAACACCCCGGCCCTCGTTGAAGTCAACTTCGAGGAACTGAAAAAGCACCTGGCCACGGAGCTTGAGAAATACAACGTGGTGGTTACCCAGGACACGGTGAAGGATGCCAAGGCCCTGGCCACGGAACTGAATAAAACCAAAGGCGAGATCGCCAAGCGCAAAAAGGAAGAATACGACCGGGCTACGGCGGGCGCCAACCAGTTCAAGGACGGCATGAAAGAACTGGAAGCGATGATTGACGTTGGCCGCAAGGGGCTTCTCGAGCAAGTGCAGAAGTTCGAGGACGAGACGCGCCAACTTGCGGCGGATCTGCTGCGAGAGAAGCGGTCCGAAATGTGGGAGTCGTTCGGTGTCACCGAGGAATTCCAGAGCGCCCAGTTTGACGACCTGGCGAACCTGTCCGCTGTGACTGCCAAGGGCAATCTGGCTGCCGGCGCACGCACAAAGCTTGAGTCCCGAGTGAATGCCGACAAGGCCCTGCAGGATCAGACCGAAATGCGCCTGCTGAAGCTGGAAAACCAGAGCTACAAGGCCGGACTGTCCGCCCCGCTAACCCGCAGCCACGTCGAGCACTTCCTGTTCGATGAGGATGACACCTATCAGCAGAAACTGGACGCGCTCATGAAGTCCGAGCTTGGCCGGGAGGAAGTCGCACAGAACGCCATGCGTGCGAAAATGGAGCGGGAGCAGCAGGAGAAAGCGCAGGCCGAGCAGCGGCGGCATGGGCGCGAGGAACGGGCAGCGGCGGCACAGGCCGAGGCCCAGCGCACTGTGCCGGACCAGCCGGAGCAGGAAGCGGCACCGGAGCGGGCTGCACCTGAAGCCAGCAAGCCGCAGCCAGAGCACGAGCCTGCCCAGCCTGGCCGCGTGCCGGTCACCGTGCAATGCACCTTCAATGTGAACGTGACCGCCTCCACTACCGACGAGGCGATTGAGGCGGAGTTGCGCCGAGTACTGGAAAAGGCCGGCATCAAGACGCTGGATACCGTCGAAGTGATTCGTCAACGGGAGGCCGCATGAGAGTCAACAGCCGAATCTCACACAACCGCTTCGAGCTGACTGAATCGCGCATCAGCCACATCAATGCCTGCGCCGCTCAGGGCAAATCCCTGAGTGCTACGGCGCTGGAGTTGTGCGTGGATCCGCAGACCGTGAAAGCGGCTGCCAAGCGTCAGGATATGGTCGAGTGGTTGCGCGGTAAGTTCCCGCACCGCTCGTATGACTGCGGCGGTGGCCACCACAACGAGAAGTCCAGCGGGGAAATCCGCAACCTGGCGCCGGAGGATATCAGTGTACCTCTGGATATCGACTGGAACAGTCCGTATGTGCGCAGCGCCGCAATGGTTTGGCGGGGTGCGGCATGAGCAAGGAAAAACCGATCCTGTTCAACGACGAAATGGTCCGCGCCATTCTGGAAGGGCGGAAGACGCAGACGCGGCGGGCGCTAGACGTTCCTGCAGGCTGGAGCCTTGAGTCTGCGCATGGTGAGCCGTGCGTTCTTGGAAAGATCACCAGCCCGCACCCCAAGCGCGACCGTTTTGGCGCATTCATCCGGAAGGAAATTCACCCAGGTAGCGGGAAGTTTCAGCACGACATTGTGGCTTGCAGGCATGGCGGACCCGGGGATCGGTTGTGGGTGAGGGAGGCTTGGCGTCAGTTCAGCGCAACAGACGAGTGCGGATGCAGCGAAGCCCCTTGCGGATGCCTGAGCACAGGCACCGTTCTTTATCGAGCCACCGATGATGACGGTGAATCGAAGTGGCGCCCCTCAATCCACATGCCGCGCTGGGCCAGCCGGATCACTCTGGGAATCACCAGTGTCCGGGTCGAGCGGTTGCAGGATATCAGCGCCGACGATGCGCGAGCAGAAGGCTGCTCTAAACCGGAGCTACCGCCGGAGGTTCGCGGTGTCGCCGGCGACTTCGTGGCTGACGAGCGAACGACCTTCGCCATCCTATGGAATCGCATCAACGGCCCCGGATCATGGGCTGCCAATCCATTCGTTTGGGTGATCGAATTCCGCCACGTAGAAGCACAGGAGCAATCTGTATGAGCAACGACATCACCACCAACAAGAGCCCGATGGAAGAATTTCAGGATCGGGTGAAGGACAAGCTGAAGGCCGATATTGGCTCCATGCTGCCAGACGACGTGCTGGCACAACTGACGCAGCGGGCCGTGGATGAGCAGTTCTTTAAGGAGCGTCGTGCGCCCAACCCTCGCGGTTATGGCTCGGACGTTGCGCGCCCATCTTGGTTCGTGGAGGAAGTGGCGAAGATCGCAGAGCCCATTATCCGGTCGCACATCGAGCAGTTTATCGAGACAAGCAAGGCCGACATCGAGGCGGCGATCAAGCAGTACATCAGCGATCAGAACCTGACGCTGACCGCATCGGCCATGATCGCCAGCCAGATGAGCGCCCACATGTACAACAACGTGGACATGATCGTGCAGGCCATCATGAACCACCAGGGGCGCTAACCATGAACCTCCACAACCCCGAAGACTTCCGCCGCGCATGGGATTCACTGGATGACCCGAAGGAAATTCGGGAGTCCCTCGAGCGGGACCAGGAAGCCGAAGATCACGTTGAGCCGGTGAAGCCTGCTTTTACATTGGTGTGCGGTAAACAGGTAAGGAATGGTGATGAGTGAATTTAAGCGAGAAGAACGCTACATCGTAATCAAGAGAAAGCACCTGTCGCCTCTGAACGAGGCGCGCATACGGGAGACATTGGCCACCTGCGGCGCTCCTACGATTGGCTGTGTCGTCGTGGAGGCGGACTGGCCGAACTATGAGTATGTTTGGCAGACCGTTGAGCAGGTAGCTAACGGGACATGGCAAGCAGCCCGCGCACAGGGCGGGGAGGCTGTGGCTTGGCTGATGTACGACGAGGATGGCCGACTGTTTGGGGCTTCTGCCAACGAAGATACAGCGCGCCGGTTCGGAGAGCATTCGGGACGCAAGTGTGTGCCGTGCTACGCCAACCCCGCACTAGTACGGGGTTCTGATGCTGTGGCATACGGATGGTTTGAGGCCGGAAAACTTGCAAGTTTCACGCATGACCCAGAGGAGGCCGACGAGTTGGCTGCCGAACAAGGTGCCGCGGCGTTCCCGCTCTACACCCACCCCAGCGCCTCGGTGCCGGAGGGTTGGAAGCTGGTCCCGATTAAACCAACGGCGGAGATGTGCAGGGCATTCCACAAAGCAGACGAGCATTACCATACCAGCGGAAGCGGGTGGAGCAGCCCGGATTATCAATGGAAATCCATGCTCGATGAGGCGCCTCAACCACCACAAAGGGGCAAGGGTGATGATTGAAATGAACAAAGCATTCGACCGCATAGAAGACCTTATTGCCCGCAATGAAATTACGGCAGCGCGGGCATTTACGGAAATGAGGCAGGCTGCACAATCCGAACTCGCCGCCGCCAGGGATGAGGCTGAGAAGTTGCGGGGGCGGGTAGCGTTAATTGAGTCTGCGGCAAGGCAGGTGGTGCGCGCTGCCCCGAACTCTGGCCCGTTGTGGTTTCAGAGCGAAGAGATAAACGCTCTTTGCGAGGCTGTCAAAGGAAATAGCGAGGCACGGCTCCTGCGCAAACAGGCGGATTCGATTTCCGGGTACGCTGATGCTCTGCGCCTGTGGCTGAAAGACACCAAAAGCGACACGCCGGTTATGTTTGTGGAGGGAGTGGAGGCATCGGCTGCCCAAGCTGACCGTTACGCCCAAGCTCTCCGCACCCAAGCCGACGAACTGGAGAAAGCGGGAGGGACATCATGATGTCAGTCAGCTTCCAAAACCTCAGCATCGCCGGCGGGCTCAAGATCGTTAGGGCTCCGGACAGGCTGGCAAACCAGCGGTGCCGGAATGTGGCTTTTCATCAGGCCCCGGAATGCATCGATCTGCCGAAAGTCCGGATCCAGCCACATGTCGAAGTCTGCCGGCCGCAGCATCAGCGGAATGCTCTTCGGGTGGATGTGGATGAATCGCGGATGCGGCGGGAGCGTGATCACGGTGAAGGAATTAACCATGTCATCTCCGAACTGCCAGCTTTGCCAGAGTCCGGCGAGTGCCGTGGCTTCACCTTCGGGGTGAATGTTGTACACCTGCTTACCCTTGCCTTCACCAAGCGGCTGCCATTCGTGGAAGGCGCTCACGGGAACAATGCAGCGGCGATTCGGGTAAGCCTTTTTCCAAAGCGGGCTGCTTGTCAGTCGATCACTGCGGGCATTGAATGTGTGGAACTTGGGATTCGGCCTGTATCCGGTACCGTCCGGTTTCTGCTCGATGAGCAGCGACCAGATGCCGGCGACCAGCTGCCGCCCGTTGCCATCATTCAGAACAAACTCGGCAGTGCCACCAGGTGGGACGTTGAGCTGAGGTCGCGGCCTCAACGGCATGCCGAGCTCGTCCATCAGTTCCCCGACTACGGGGCTGTCAGTCACATTGAATCGGCCACACATAGCGGATCTCCCATTGGTGCTGATGGAAGTATAGCCGAGGGGTTTTTTAGTGGAGGCGACAGCAATGCTTAACGCTTACATGATGCATGGCGGGTGCCAAGAGGACTGCGCAAGCTTGGTGTTTGCTCGAACACACCGGGAGGCCAGAGCGTTGGCGTCCAAGTTCTCTCTCTGCTGCGATGGATGCGAATACATCGACGTGCGCGGCCACCGACTCTGGAACGATGAGTGGCTGAAGAAGAACGCAGCGGACCAGGTGAAGCTGGCAGTCGGCGAGCCGCACGTTATCGACAGCCCGCCATCCTGTGAGGGCTGTGAACTCTGGCATGAAACTCTGGAAGATTCTGGGTATTGCAGCAACTGCGACCCCGATTGGGAGGCCAGCGATGCCTGACTATCAGCCGCGCGGCTCCATGTGCACAGCCTGCAAACACAGAAACGGCCCATGCAGTCACCTCCCGTTCCACGAAATGCCGGCGTGCAACACGTTGCCGGATGGGACGAAGGTGGTTATCTGTCGGGAATTTGAGCGGAGGGATAAGTGATGCCGAGGCCGCAAGACTGGATTATGGGTGAGCCACCGAAGGACGGCGAGACCTACATGGGATGGCTGCCCAGCAAAGGGGCGGCGCCAGTTCACTGGTCTGGCTGGGGTGGAGGCGTATGGGATAACGAGACAGGCCACCACTTGAGCGATGAGCCGCTGTTCTGGATGCCAATGCCGGTAGACCCGACTCAGGAAATGATTAGCGAGGCGTTTGATCGTCGATGGACTCTTAACAGCGACGGAGGCGGTCAATGAAATATCGACCAAGCAACGGCACTGAAGGCGCGATCTTTCAGGAGCGATTCTGCGATAGGTGCGCCCACGATGACTACAACCTGGAAACCGGCGAAGGAACTCCGTGCGACATTCTCATGCGGACCATGCTGCACGATATTGACGATCCGGCATATCCGGAGGAATGGCAGGAGATGCCTGGCGAGGACCCGAAGTGTACGGCATTCCTAAGTCGGGATGATGGGCCGGTTCAGAGCAAGTGTCCGAATACGATTGATCTGTTTGATGGGGGCGAGAAGGCATGAGCAGAATAGCGCTAAGTGACTGGAAGAAAGAGAATTACCCGGGTGAGCGCCCTACCCTGCGCACTGCCGTTTGGAGGCTGCCATGAAGCTAGCAAAGGACATTCCCAGCCAGGCAGAACTGCGAAAGATATTCGACTACAACCCTGAAACTGGCGACCTTGTGTGGTTGCGCCGGCCAGAGAAGGGCCCTCAATGGAATGGCAGGTTTGCCGGTAAAGTCGCCGGCACTCCGCACAAAGCCTACATCCGCGTGAAGCTGGATGGAGAAAAGTATCAGGCGCACCGGTTGATATGGATGCTGGTCTACGGCGAGATCCCTAACGATAAACAGGTTGACCACGAAGATGGTATCGGCAACCACAACCGGCTCAGCAATCTGCGGCTGGTGAGCAATCAACAGAACCAGTTCAATCGATCTTGCGATAAGGGTCGCGGCTACAAAGGCGTTTATCCAAAAGGCAAGCGCTGGAAGGCTGAGATAACAACTCCAGACGGCAGGCAATACTTGGGTATGTTTAACACTCCCGAGCAAGCTGCCGTCGCATACGACACTGCGGCCAGAAAATGGCACGGCGAACACGCAAGACTGAATTTCCCGAACGTGCACGAGGTGGCCGCATGATGTTCTTAACGCAAGACGAGGTTGCCGTGCTCACCGGGAAAACCCGGAAGACCAGCCAGAAGCAGGTTTTAGAAGCGGCGGGCATCCACTATATTGAGAACGGTATAGGCGAACTGGTTGTGTCCAGGGCCCATGTTGAAAGGATGCTGGACGGCAAATCACAAGAGGCGAGTCCAGCAGGACCAAACTTTGCTTCATTGCTGAGGAAGGCGTCGTGAGCCCGAAGCCGAAAACCCTGAACCGTGATATGCCAACATACGTCCACTGGAAGAACGGCGCATGGAGATTTAAGACGCCAAAGCACCTGATCGCCTACGTGCCGGGCCGGAAAACGTGGATAACGCTAGGGGTCGATAAGCGGGAAGCTCTGAAGCGGTACGCTGAGATCATGGGCAACCTATCTCAGGAATCCGGCATGAGCAAACTATTTAACCGATATGAGGCCGATGTAATCCCCACGAAAGCGCCGCGCACCCGCAAGGACAACCTAAAAGAACTGAAGCAGTTGCGGGGCGTTTTCGGGGGCATGCACCCATCTGAGATTACGACCATGCACTGCCAGCAGTATCTGGATCTGCGCGGCAAGTCATCAAAGACCCAGGCCAACCACGAGATCGCCCTGCTCTCCCATATTCTCCGGAAGGCTATGCAGTGGGGAATCGTGGATCGTAACCCGGTGAAGGGCGTCGAGAAGCACAAGATCAAGGCGCGAGATCGGTACGTCGAAGACTGGGAGCTTGAGGAATTTCTGAAGGCTGCAACGCCGTTCATAAAGGCGTGGGTGGACGTAAAGCTGATGACCGGCCTGCGCCAAGGGGATCTGCTTGCCCTGCCCCTGAACGCTCTCAGGGAGGACGGCATCGCCGTCACCAGCCGGAAGACTGGCCGGAAGGGGTTTATTGCCTGGACGCCGGCACTGAAGAAGGCGATCAATGCGCTGAAGACCTGCAATAGAGTTCAGGGAATGACAGTGGTGTGTGATCGGCACGGCAAGCCGCTGAGCGACAGCGCCTTTCAGAATCGGTGGCGGGCGGTCATGGCGGATGCACTGGATAAAACTGAGCTCACGGAGCGATTCACGGAACACGATCTGAGGGCGAAGCATGCGACGGACGTTGACCAGGCCGGAGGTGATGCCACGGCAAACCTGCTGCACGATGACAAGCGAACCACGGATGCTTATTTGAGGTCGAAAAAACCCGTCAATATTGTGGCCTGGGATCGGAAGAAGTCAGGGGAATAATATACATTTGTATATTATCGGGAATATACAGCCCGATCTGGAAATCCTGAAACGTTCGTAAGTTATTGAAGTGGCGGTGGGCCAGGGATTCGAACCCCGGGAAGGCTACTAACCTTCGGCGGTTTTCAAGACCGCTGCATTCAGCCACTCTGCCAGCCCACCGTTTTCTCCACAGCCGTCATTGCGACAGCGGGGAGCATGATACCGGAATCTCCTGTTCTGTCAACGCCCTGCAAAACCGGGGGGGCAAGATGGAGCATCCCGGGGAGGTGTAAATTGAAGTTAATGGTATTTAGGGGAATCTTTACTCACTATTCGAGTCAGAAACGATTGAAAGTTGGGAATTCGCCATTATGATGGAGTAAGAACTGGGATGCGGGGCACCAAGCGCTCCTGCACCACACTAGCTGATCAAAAACAGCTGCTATAAACCGGAGAAGATTCAGAATGGAAAACAGACAGCATAGCGTTCAGAAGAGTCGGGGCATCACGGTAAACCGTGGCTCTGGCACAGCCGCCATCAGCCCTGAAGCGTCGAAAGTTCTGCGCAACACCTATAGCCTGCTCGCCATGACCCTGTTGTTCAGTGCCGTGATGGCCGGAGTTTCCATGTCTATCGGCCTGGGACAAGGTGCGGGGCTCATCTGTATGTTGGGGGCTCTTGCCCTGGTGTGGCTGGTCCTGCCAAGAACCGCCAACAGTTCCGCCGGTATTGGTGTTGTCTTCGCGTTCACCGGCCTTCTCGGTCTCGCGCTTGGCCCTACCCTGACCTACTATCTGGCCATGTCCAATGGTGGGCAAGTTGTGATGCAGGCCCTGGGTGGAACCGCGGTTGTGTTCTTTGCCCTGTCTGGCTATGTGCTGACCACCAAAAAAGACTTCAGCTTCATGCGTGGCATACTGGTTGCCGGTCTGGTTGTAGTGCTAGTAGCGCTGGTTGGTTCGCTGGTTGCCGGTATGTTCGGCGTTGACATCAGCACTTTCAGCCTTGCTATCAGTGCGGCCATCGTGTTCCTGATGTCTGGCTTCATCCTGTATGACACAAGCCGGATTGTGAACGGCGGTGAGACCAACTACCTCATGGCGACAACAGGTCTCTACCTGAACATCTACAACCTGTTTGTGAGTCTGCTCCACCTCATTGGCGCATTTTCCAGCGAATGAGCAGCAGCTTGCCAGAGCAGACAAAAACCCCGGCACCTGCCGGGGTTTTTACGTTGGTGATTACCGGTGCACCCTACTCGTCCCAGGCGCCGCAAACAGCCCTGCACTTCGCCCGCGCGGCGCTGGCAGCCGATAAACGCATTGACCGGGTATTCCTCTACGGCGACGGCGTTCATCTGGCATCCAGCCTCAGTACGCCTCCGTCCGATGAACCGAACCTCTCTGAAGACTGGGCCGCTTTTCTTACCGAGAACACTATTCCCGGGATTGCCTGTATTGCCTCGGCTCTCCGGCGAGGCCTTATCGACAAGTCGGAAATGCAACGCTACGAGCTGCCCACCTCCAACCTGCGAGCCCCCTTTGAGATAGCGGGTCTGGGCGAGTGGGTGGACAGCACAGCTTCCAGATCCCGCATCCTCTACTTTCATAAGGGGGACTGACGTATGAGCACACTGATCATCATCGACCAGCCGCCCTATGGCTCCTGGGAAGGCCGGGAAGCACTGGACATGGCTTTCTCCCTGGCCGCGTTTGATCAACCCGTGTCGCTGCTGTTCTGCGATGCCGGGGTGAACTGGCTGCGCAAGGGACAGGATGCCGCGAAGCTTCCGCAGAAATCCATCGAGCGGAACCTCGCGGCGGCGCCAATCTTCGGCGTGGAAGCCCTGCTGGCGGACAGCAATGCCTGTGACCAGTACGGTCTGGCTAAAGCCGACCTGCTCGACCATACCTCCATCACCGACTTCGGCCCGGAACTGATAGACTGCTTTAACCACGTAGCGTTTGCAGGCTAGGAACGGAACCAATGATCACATTCAAGACCCTGCATATTCTCAATAAGCCGCCGGATCACCGACGCTACAGGCTGTGTCTCTCTGCCATCGGGCCTGAAGATGGATTGCTGCTGACCGAGAACGGGGTTCTCGCCGTTACCCAGCTTTCAGGAATAGCCGCTGAGCGATGTTTTGCGCTTGCGCCGGACCTGGAAGCACGAGGGCTTTCCTCGCACATCAGCAGGGATCAAACAGTGTCATTCGATGACATGGTTGATCTGACCGCATCCGCAGAAAACGTCGTTAGCTGGTGAACCATGACTGACATTCCGATGCCGGAACGAAACAATGAAGGCTTTCTTGAAAGCGCTGAGCGCTGGACACCGAGGGTTGCCGAAGTTATTGCGAATGAGGATGGAATTGATCTTTCAGAAAATCACTGGGAAATTATAGAGTTTTTGAGGTTTTTTTATAAGGAACATGAAGTTTCTCCTCCCTCCAACCGGCTGTTTGTCAAAGCGGTAAAAGAGCGGTTTGGCGAAGAAAAAGGCAACAGCATCTACCTGATGCAACTGTTCCCGGGCACGCCGGCCAAGACTGCCTGCCGTATCGCTGGCCTGCCAAGGCCGACCAACTGCCTATAGGCCCTTGCGGGGCTTCTTGTCCAGGTCGGATAGATCACCGAGAAAGCTGCTCAGGCCGTTCTCAAACAGCCCTGAGCCAAAGCGCAGGAACTGGCGGGTGGATTCCTTTACGGTACTCTCCGGCAACTCCCTCAGGGTTTCCTCCACGCCCTGTCGCACGCCCCGCGTTACCCGAGGCTCGATCTCCCGGGACGCCTCAATGATTTCCGCCACCTTGCGGTCCAGGTGGGGCCGCACAAAGCCGAACCAGAACCCGGCCAGCACCGAAAACACCACGGCCGCGGTGACCAGGGCCTGAATCACGAGTGTCCATCCATATTCCATACACTGCCCTCCCGGTCAGTCGACTGCCCGAACACCTGCTCAAGCATCTAATTCAAGAAGTTGTTCATCACCAGAAACTGGAGTACTCCGGCCAGGGATCCCAATAGCCCGCCCACCAGCATAAGCTGGACCTCTTCCTCACGGAACGCTGGCCGCAGGATATCCTGAAACTCCGCCGGACCAAGGGATTTCATCTGGGTGGCCAATACACCGGCCACCACGGGGGCCCGCTCCCGGTTAAACGCCGGATCACCAAAAACATCACGGGTGGCCAGTACCGCCTTGTGGTTCATAGCCTTTTTGAGTTCCGTGTAGCCTGTCATGCCAACGGTTACCTGGGCGGTGAGCTTCATCACCGCCGAGTTGTCCAGAAGCGGTCTCAGGTGCTTCTGGATAATGGCCCGGGTGCGGTCCCCGTGGCTGCCGTTAATCATGGCGTCCGCCACCTTCTCCACGGTAATCAGTTCCTCGGCCACCAGCCTTGCCCAGACATCGCTTATTTCCGGCTGGCGCTGCAGGAACAACCCCTGCAAACGCCAGAACAGGAACCGCCTGGGCTTCAATGGGCGGAATATCAGGTTGATCGCAATCCAGTTGGTGAGGAAACCCACGACAAATCCGCCGACCGGCAGCAGCCAGGGCTCGGGGTAACGGGCCCAGATAGGCGCCAGTACCGCGCCCAGAAGGCCACCAATAATCGCCCCCCGGTTGATCACCGACCGCAGTTCTACCGACCCGGCTTCCCGGAAAATCCGGTTCATCAGGTCGGGGTGGGTTTGCAGCTCGCGGCTCAGCAATGCTTTCAGGTCGACCAGGTCATTCAGGTCATCGCCGAAATCCTCCACCAGGGACTCGATCCGGGAAGGAAGCTGCTCCCGCCCCCAGCGATAGATCCGGTTGCGGACGAACAGCGGCAGGTTGTCCCAAAGCACCGGCTGGATTTCATACATCACCTCATCGATGTATTCATCCATACGGGGATTCACCTGGGAAATCACCTGTTCGACAATCCGTTGTGGCTCAAGCTGCTGGTAAACCGCGTTGAGATCACCGAACTGCTGCAAGGTGCGGTCAATGCATATGTGAGCCATTTTCTCGGCCTTGCGGGGGATAACCCCTTGCCAGCCAATGACTCCGACACCCACAAACTGCACGGGATTAAACGACATCTGAATCGCCAGCCAGTTGGTAAACCAGCCGACAAACGCTGCCATGAGTGGCACAGACAGAAGTGCTACATCAACCAAGACGAACCCCAGTGTGTGAGTGGTGGGCACAGTGCAGAAAACGCGCCTTTAATAGTCAGACGGGTATCCTACCCGCCGTTTGATTCTGATTATGTGACTGATAATGAAGCAAATGGAATGATCCCGCATTGGCCGTGCCGCCACGACGGTGACGATAGCGCGGCACGCTCGCGGCTGACAAATATCAGCAACCAAAACAAATGAAGCCGGCAGTGGCCGGCTTCATAAAACGCATTAAATTATTGGATTATCTCACTGATAATACGCGTTTTCTGTGTAGGTGTGATCCGTTACATCCCTGACAGCGGTGATTTCCGGGACCCGCTCCTTCAGTGTCGTTTCAACACCTTGCTTGAGCGTAAGGCTTACGGCGCTGCAACCCTGGCAACCGCCCCCGAATCTCAGCACGGCAATCGACTCCTCGGCAATCTCAACCAGGGACACTTCACCACCGTGGGCCGCGAGGTTGGGATTGATCTCGGACGCCAGCACGTATTGGATACGCTCAGGCAACGGTGCATCGTCATCCACTTTAGGCACCTTCGCGTTCGGCGCCTTGATGGTCAGTTGGCCGCCCATCTGGTCCTTGGAGTAGTCCACATAGGCTTCTTCCAGGAAAGGTACCGAGTTTTGGTCCAGAAACAGGGTAAACTTGCCCAGGTCAATCTGTTCGTCCGTTGGCACCACCTCATTGGGTGGACAGTAGGCAAGACAGGTTTCGGCATTCTTCGTGCCGGGCTGGGTTACGAAAATACGGACACCCATGCCCTCCACGTCCTGCTTTTCAATAAGTTGTGCAAGGTAATCCCGAGCGGGATCTGTCACTGTAACCAATGCCATAGTTGCAACCCGTTGGTGAGTTTCCTCTATTTTAAGTGAGTTCGCGCCAACATGAAAGACCAAGTAAAATAGTCAGACTTTAAGAGCCCCATTGATCAACATCATCAAGCCGTGGGACGACAACCGCCATTTTTGCTATGATCCCGCGCCATTAAGACAAATACGACTTCCGGAAGTAATTTCTATGACCGACCGCACTACTCGCCTGGAACAGCTTGGTAAGGCCCTGCAAGACCGCATCATTATCTTAGACGGCGGCATGGGTACCATGATCCAGAACCTGAAACTGGACGAGGAAGCGTTCCGTGGCGAACGGTTTGCCGATTACGACCGTGAGGTACAGGGCAACAACGACCTGCTCAACCTGACCCAGCCGGCCCTGCTCCGCAACATCCACGCGGATTACCTGGAAGCCGGCGCGGATATTATAGAAACCAACACCTTTAACTCAACACAGCTGTCCCAGGCGGATTACGGCCTGGAGACCCTCGCCAGGGAACTGAACGTTGAGGCGGCGAAGCTGGCACGCCAGGTCGCCGATGAGTTCACCGCCCGCAATCCGGCCAAGCCGCGTTTCGTGGCGGGCGCTGTCGGGCCGACGTCCCGCACGGCGTCCATTTCACCGGATGTGAACAACCCGGGTTACCGCAACGTTGACTTCCAGGCCCTGGTCGACAATTACTACGAGGCCGTCGAAGGCCTGGTTGAAGGCGGCTGCGACCTGATCCTGATCGAAACCATCTTCGATACCCTGAATGCCAAGGCGGCCATCTACGCCACCCAGCAGTATTTCATCGACAGCGGCATCGAGCTGCCAATCATGATTTCCGGCACCATTACCGATGCTTCCGGCCGTACCCTGTCCGGTCAGACCACCGAGGCCTTCTGGAACTCGGTGGCCCACGCCAACCCCATTTCCGTGGGCCTGAACTGCGCCCTCGGCGCCGATGCCCTGCGCCCTTACGTGGAAGAACTTTCCAACAAGGCGGAAACCTACGTCAGCGCCCATCCCAATGCAGGCCTGCCCAATGAGTTCGGCGAATACGACCAGACACCGGAGGAAATGGCGGAGATCATCGCGGACTTCGCCAGGGACGGGTTCCTTAACATTATCGGTGGTTGCTGTGGCTCCCGACCCGATCATATCGAGGCTATTGCCGACGCGGTTTCCAAGTACCCGCCCAGAAAGATTCCGGAGCGCAAGAAAGCACTGCGCCTGTCTGGCCTGGAACCGTTCACCGGCGACGAGAACACCCTGTTTATCAATGTCGGTGAGCGTACCAACGTAACAGGCTCCAAGCGTTTCCTGCGGCTGATCAAGGAAGAGCAGTACGAAGAGGCCCTCAGCGTTGCCCGTGACCAGGTGGAAAACGGCGCCCAGATCATCGACATCAATATGGACGAGGGCATGCTGGACTCGAAGGAAGTCATGGTGACTTTCCTCAAGCTTATTGCCTCAGAGCCGGATATTTCCCGTGTGCCGCTGATGATCGATTCCTCCAAGTGGGAGGTTATCGAAGCCGGCCTGCGCTGCATTCAGGGCAAGGCGGTGGTGAACTCCATCAGCCTCAAGGAAGGCGAGGAAGAATTCCTCAAACGCGCCCGGGACTGTATGCGCTACGGCGCCGCCGTGGTGGTTATGGCGTTTGATGAAGACGGCCAGGCGGATACCTTCAAGCGCAAGACTGACATCTGCAAGCGCTCTTACGATTTGCTCGTTGGAATTGGCTTCAAAGCCGGCGACATCATTTTCGACCCCAACATTTTTGCCATTGCCACGGGCATCGAGGAGCACAACAACTACGCGGTGGACTTCATCAATGCCACCCGCTGGATCCGCGATAACCTGCCCCATGCCTCCATTTCCGGCGGCGTGAGCAACGTGTCCTTCTCCTTCCGTGGTAATGACGCGGTGCGTGAAGCCATCCACTCGGTGTTCCTGTACCACGCCATCAAGGCCGGCATGAACATGGGGATCGTCAATCCCGGCCAGTTGGTGATCTATGACGAAATCGACCCGGAACTGAAAGGGCTGGTCGAGGACGTGGTGCTCAACCGCCGTGATGACGCGACCGACCGCTTGCTGGAGATTGCCGAACGTTATCGCAGCAAAGGCGGAAAAACCCAGGAGGAAGACCTGGCCTGGCGTGAGTGGCCGGTTGAGAAGCGGGTGGAACACGCCCTGGTAAAAGGCATCACCAGCTACATCATCGACGATACCGAAGCCTGCCGCCTGCGCGCCAAACACCCGATCGAGGTCATTGAAGGCCCGCTGATGGATGGCATGAACGTGGTTGGCGACCTCTTCGGTGATGGCAAGATGTTCCTGCCCCAGGTGGTCAAGAGCGCCCGTGTGATGAAGCAGGCCGTGGCCCACCTGATCCCGTATATCGAGGCGGAGAAAACCGAAAAACAGAAAGCCAAGGGCAAGATCCTGATGGCGACGGTCAAGGGTGATGTACACGATATCGGCAAGAACATCGTAGGCGTGGTTTTGCAGTGCAACAACTATGAGGTCATCGACCTTGGTGTGATGGTGCCCTGTGACAAGATTCTGGAGACCGCGAAAAGAGAAAACGTCGACATCATCGGCCTGAGCGGCCTGATCACCCCGTCGCTGGATGAGATGGTGCATGTGGCCAAGGAAATGCAGCGGCTGAACTTCCATGTCCCGCTGATGATTGGTGGCGCCACCACCTCCAAGGCCCATACCGCGGTAAAGATTGAACCGCAGTACAAGAACGACATCGCCCTGTATGTGTCCGATGCGTCACGGTGCGTGAATGTCGCGTCCCAGTTGTTGAGCAAGACCGCGAAACCGACACTGGTGGACAATGCCCGCACCGAATACGACGAGATCCGTGAGCGCCGTAAGAATCGGGGCGAGCGCACCAAGCTGGTATCGCTGAAAGAAGCACGGGGCCGCGCGCCCGAAATCAACTTCGACGGCTACCAGCCGCCCAGGCCGGCCTTTACCGGCGTCAGGTCTTTCGAAACCTATGACCTGGACGAACTGGTGGATTACATCGACTGGACACCCTTCTTCATTTCCTGGGACATGTCCGGCAAGTACCCCGCCATCTTCGACGATCCGAAACGGGGTGAGGCCGCAAAAACGCTGTTCGACGACGCCCAGAAGATCCTGCGGCAGATGATTGATGAAAAACGCATTTCGGCGAAAGCAGCGATCGGCTTCTGGCCCGCTCACCGTCGTGGTGACGACGTCGTACTCTACACCGACGAAAGCCGTAAAGAAGAACTGACCACCCTGCACCACTTGCGTCAGCAGGACGACAAAGCGCCGGGCAAGCCGATGATGGCGCTGTCCGATTTCGTGGCGCCGGAAGGCGACGGGCCCTGTGATTATGTGGGCGGCTTTGCCGTAACCACCGGGATTGGCGCGGAAGAGTTCTCGCTGGAATTCAAGGACCGCAACGACGATTACAACGCCATTATGGTGAAAGCCCTGGCCGACCGCCTGGCTGAAGCCTTTGCCGAGCGCCTGCATGAACGCGTCAGGAAGGAATTCTGGGGCTACGCGGAGGACGAAGCCCTGCGGAACGATGACCTCATCCGCGAACGCTACCGGGGTATCCGGCCGGCACCGGGCTATCCCGCCTGCCCGGATCACACCGAAAAGGCCACCCTGTTTGAACTGCTGAAGGCGCCGGAGAATGCCGGGCTGGAACTGACCGAGCATTTCGCGATGTTCCCCACCGCGGCTGTTTCCGGGTGGTACTTCTCGCATCCGGAATCAAAGTACTTCGCGGTAGGCAAGATTGGCGCTGATCAGGTTGAGGATTATGCTGAGCGCAAGGGAATGTCAAAGGCGGACGTGGAACGCTGGCTGGCCCCCAGCCTTGCCTATGACCCGGCGGAATGAACGCCGCCGGTGAACGCATCTCTGACAGCCGGAAGGTAGCATGACCGAGAAACAGGAAAACGGGCAAACGCCTGACAATCGCACCAGAAAGGGACCCGGAGTTCTAAAGGTGATGCAAAGCATCCTTGCCGGCGCACTCGGAGTTCAGTCCGACAAGCGCCGGGAAGAGGATTTTTCGAGCCATAGTCCCTGGCCGTACATCATCGCCGGCATACTGTTCACAGTCGGGTTTGTTGTTACCCTCGTGGTGGTCGTCAAGCTGGTGCTCGCCGGCCAGTAGGCTCTATTGGCCGGACACCCAGATCACGGCAAAGGCAACAGCAAGCATTATCAGCAATACGGCTGCAACGGCATCTGCCTGACTGTCGGTTCTTGCGGTCTTCTTCATACTCTTTCCTCGCTATGTCGTTGTTATAGGTTTTTCATACACGCCCTTATAAATCTAGGCGGGAAATCGTCGTCAGTCCAGCAATATCTGGCTATCTATATCACCTTAGTCGATAAACATATTTGGAAATAATCATTTTAAGAATAATGGCACGGTGATATTCTCCCACGCAAGAACAGGCACTAAAGCCGTATTTCCAGCGTTTCAGCAGGACGTTCCACTATGTATGTTTATGACGAACACGACCGGCAGATGGCTGCCGAGCGCGTTGCACAATTCCGTGACCAGACCGAAAGGGCTCTGGCTGGCGAGCTGAGTGAAGACGAGTTTCTTCCCCTGCGACTTCAGAACGGATTGTATGTACAGCGTCTTGCACCGATGTTGCGCATCGCCGTTCCCTACGGAATGCTCCGTTCTGTTCAGCTTCGCCGTCTGGCGCGCATAACGCGAGACTATGACAAAGGTTATGCCCACTTTACAACCCGCCAGAACGTTCAGCTTAACTGGCCGGCCATTGAAGATGTACCGGATATTCTGGCCGAACTGGCGGAAGTGGAGATGCACGCCAACCAGACCAGCGGCAACTGCATCCGTAACACCACAACGGATCAGTTTTCCGGGGTCCAGGCGGATGAAATTACTGATCCCCGGCCCTATTGCGAGATTGTCCGCCAGTGGTCCACCTTCCACCCGGAGTTTGCCTTCCTGCCCCGCAAGTTCAAGGTGGCGGTGAATGCCTCCGAGCACACTGACCGCGCGGCTATCCAGGTCCACGATATCGGCCTGCAGATGGTACGCAATGACCAGGGCGAGCTCGGTTTCCGTGTTCACGTTGGCGGCGGCCTGGGGCGCACCCCGATGGTCGGGCCGGTTATCCGTGAATTCCTTCCGGAGCTGGACCTGCTCACCTACCTTGAAGCCGTGCTGCGGGTTTACAACCGTTACGGTCGCCGTGACAACAAGTTCAAGGCCCGCATCAAGATTCTGGTCAAGGCCCTGACACCGGAAGGCTTCGCGGCGAAGGTGGAAGACGAATGGTCCCACATCAAGGACTCGCCTACCCGCCTGACCGAAGAAGCCATCAGCCAGTTCAAGGGCTATTTCACCGAGCCTGACCGCCAGCCGGTCCCGGATGTAACCGATGCCCTGGCAACCCAGCGCTTCGAGAACCGCGAGTTTGACCAGTGGATCAGCCACAACGTGGATACCCACAAGAACCCGGGCTATGCCATTGTGACGCTGACCATGAAGAAGACCGGTACGCCGCCGGGTGATGCCAGTGATCGCCAGCTTGAGCAGATTGCGGACCTGGCCGACCAGTACAGTTTTGGCGAAGTGAGGGTAACGCACCAGCAGAACGTGGTTCTGGCCGATGTCAGGAAGGATCAGTTGTTCGAGCTCTGGCAGGTCATCACGCCCATGGGCTTTGCCACCGCGAACCTGAACACGCTGACGGACGTCATCTGCTGCCCCGGGGGCGACTACTGCGCCCTGGCGAATGCCAAGTCGATTCCTGTTGCAGAGTCCATCCAGCGTCAGTTCGACGATATGGATTACCTCTATGACATTGGCAACATTGACCTGAACATTTCCGGCTGCATGAACGCCTGCGGTCACCACCATGTGGGCAACATTGGCGTGTTAGGTGTCGACAAGAAGGGCCAGGAGTTCTACCAGATCAGTCTGGGCGGCTCGTCCCATCACGATGCCGCCATCGGCAAGATTCTGGGGCCTTCTTTTGCCCGCGAAGACATGCCGGAAGTGATGCAGAAGATTATTAATGTGTACGTCGATAACCGGACAGAGGAAGAGCCTTTCCTGGATACCTATCGCCGTATCGGCATTGAGCCATTCAAGGAGCGGGTTTATGCCTGATGTGATTACCAGCGACGGAAGTATCCGTAAGGACAACTGGGTTATTGTGCCAAGGCCGGCTGACGGGGAGTCTCTGGACATCCCCGATCAGCCCGCCCTGATCCCTGCGGACCTTTGGTTGGCGGGCAAGGAGCACTTTGATGACCGCGATGATATCGGGGTCTGGCTGGATAGCCATGAGGAGCCGGAGATTCTGGCCGGTGTGGTGAATGAGCTCCCGGTGATTGCGGTTAACTTTCCGAAGTTCAGTGATGGCCGCGGTTACAGTATTGCTCGCCTGCTGAGGGAGCGGCTGAACTACCGCCATGAGCTTCGTGCGGTCGGGGATGTGCTGCTGGACCAGTTGCAGTTCATGAAGCGGTGTGGTTTCAATACCTATGTGCTGCGTGCCGACAAGGATATTAACAAGGCTGCCCGTTGCCTGAACTTCTTTACCCAGGGGTATCAGGCGGCTACTGATACTGACGAGCCGCTGTTTCGCCGTCGGGCTTCCTGATTCTTACCGGTACTCATCACTTCAGGAGTACGAAGAGAGGGGGTTTGCTTTCCAAAACACGCTCCTTGCGGCACATCCATGTGACGCTTGGGCTACGCCATCCATGGCTCCGCACAGTTTTGGAAAGCAAACCCCCTCCCTTCTATGCCAGCCATTCTCAGCCGCCGACCAATAAACGTAGGTCGGATTAGGCAAAGCCGTAATCCGACAACCCCAACCAAACCACCAACCAACTTCCCTACCTGGAATGATCCAGAACAATCTTCCCGGATGACTCCCCCTTCAGGAACGCCTTCAAGGCGCCATCCAGCTCTCCACGCCCAATATCCCGCGCCGAGGCTTCTGTCTTTTTGCACGCCCACTCACCGGCGAACTTGTCCCATACAGCCTGCTTTTCGGTCAGCGGGATTTCCACTGAGTCCACGCCCAGCAGGTTGTTACCCCGAAGGATAAACGGCAGCACGGTGGTTTCCAGTTGGGGGCCGGCAACCAGGCCGCAGCATGAGACGGAGCCGCCCGGTTGGATCTGTTTCAGTAGCTCTGCCAGCGGGCCGCCACCGACGGTGTCCACGGCGTTGGCAAAGGCGGGTTTCAGTAATGGCTTCTTTTCCGCTGCCAGGGCGTCGCGACCGAGGACTTCGCTGGCACCCAGGCCTTTTAGGGTGCCAGCCTGATCCTGTTTACCGCTTATGGCGACCACCTCAAAGCCCAGGTTGGCCAGCAGTTCGACGGCTACGCTGCCGACGGCACCACTGGCGCCGCTGACGGCGACTTTGCCCTGTTCGGGGGCGGCACCCATGGTCAGCAGTTTCTGTACACATAGCCCGGCTGTCAGGCCTGCCGTGCCGTAGATCATGGCGGTGCGGGCATTCCAGCCTTTGGGCATGACCACGCACCAGCTTGCCGGTACGCGGATGTACTCGCCGAAGCCGCCAGCGGTGTTCATGCCGAGGTCATAGCCGGTGACCAGGACCTTGTCGCCGGCGGAGAATGGGCCTGAGGAGGCTTCCACGACTTCCCCGGCGGCATCGATGCCCGGGGTGTGGGGGAACTGGCGGGTGACGCCTTTGTTGCCTGACGCGGACAATGCGTCCTTGTAGTTGAGGGAAGAATGGCTGACCCGGATCAGGACGTCATTTTCGGGCAGGTCCGATACGTTCAGTGTCTGCTCGGAACCGCCATACTCGCCATTCTGTTCCTCAACGCGCCATGCCTTGAACTCGATGTCGTTTGTCATGGTTCTTTCCCCGTTGTGTTGGCTACTGGATTTTCTGGTTGCGGAACGCGCCCAGCACCCGCCATACGGTGTGTTCCAGTGCTGCACTGGTGGCCAGGCCGAGCTTTTCGGGTAGTGTGCGCTTGCGCTGGTAACTGACCGAGATTACGTCTGCGCGGTCGCAGGCCTCAATCAGAAATTCGTCGGAGGTTTTGATTTCGTCCACCAGTTTAACCTCCAGGGCACGGCGGCCAAACCAGATATCGCCGTTGGCGACCGCGGAGATATCCAGATCGGGGCGGCGTTCACCCACGTATTCCTTGAACAGAACGTGGGTATCCTCAAGGTCTTCGAGGAATTTGGTCCTGCCCTTGTCGGTGTTTTCCCCGAAGATGGTCATGGTGCGCTTGTGCTCGCCCGCGGTCAGCACCTCGAAGTCGACGTTGTTCTTTTTCAGCAGGCGATGGAAGTTCGGTAACTGGGCAACCACACCAATGGACCCGAGGATTGCGAACGGTGACGCCACGATGCGGTCAGCCACGCAGGCCATCATGTACCCGCCACTGGCGGCCACCTTGTCAACGCAGGCAGTGAGCCGAATGCCCTTGGATCGGATGCGGTCGAGCTGGGCTGCGGCCAGGCCGTAGGAATGGACCAGGCCGCCCCCGCTTTCCAGGCGTATGACCACCTCGTCGGTTTCCGGCTCGGCGACACTGAGCACCGCCGTAATGGAGCGGCGCAGGGAATCCGTATCACTGGCCTTGATATCACCGTCGAAGTCCAGCACGTACACTTTCGGCCTGGCTTTGTCCTCGGCGTCCCCGGACTTGCGTTTGGCTTTCTCGGCTTTTTGTTTGGCCTTGTCTTCTTTCTTGCGGATTTTCGCAAAAACCTTGCGCTCGGACTCGCTACGCAGCTTGGCCTGCAGGGACTCCCGCAGCTTGCGGTATTTCTCGTTGAGCTTGCGAACCCGCAGTTCACCTTCACCATCCTGGTCGCCCCTGTCTTTGTGGGCGGCGGATAGAATCACCGAAACGATGACCAGAAACGCCACCACCAGGGTGACCGTTTTCGCAATAAACAAACCGAACTCTGTCAGAAATTCCAAGTTGCTTCTCCAGGATTATTCTTGAGCGCTCGATTGTAACCGAGGTGCCCTGAGGTACAAGCCATCAAGGCGATAAAGAAAATTAAAACAAGCGTTCGATCGAGCTTGACACCGGTTTGGTCTCACCCTAAAGTCGAATGGCTACGTCGGCTCGCCCGCCGTCAATACGCCACGACAACCATTAATAAGGGTAAAATAATGTCTGTAGCTCAGGTATTTGAAAAACTCGAACAGAATTTCAACGCAGACGCAGCCGAAGGCCTGGATCTGGTATTTCAGTTCGACATCGAGGACGACAAGACCTATCACCTGGTCATCAAGGATGGCACCTGCAAGCTGGCTGAAGGCGCCCATGACGACCCTTCCGTCACCCTGATCATGAACTCTGAAACCCTTCAGGGAATCGTATCCGGCGAAACCGACGGCATGCAGGCCTTTATGGCCGGCCAGCTGCGCGCAGAAGGCGACATGATGCTGGCGACCAAGCTGGGCGAGCTATTCAATATGGGCTGAAGCGCCCTCTATAGCCTGCCAATAAAAAACCCTGCCTGTGCAGGGTTTTTTATATCCGGTAACCGAACTTACAGCCCCACATCCTCCAGGGAGGACTCCGCGAGCTTCAGCAAATCAGCGTTGCGCTCTTCCCTCCGGCCGATACTCTCAATGTAATACTCGAGGGAAGTCAGTGCATCCGCCAGAGCCTCCAGTACCTGTGCGGGAGGCGCTTCCCGTGCGTCCAGCAAGCGCTCCTGGATGGAGGCGGCCACGCGTTCCAGCACAGCCGCGGCACCCGGGTCGTCAAGCATATGCAACCCACCCCAGATGCTGTGGAGCGTAGCAGGCAGGTTGGCGAGGTGAAGCTTGTCGTAATCGGATTCAATAAACGCCGTTATGGCCCGTTTTGCCAGCGTCAGTGCGCTTTTGGCCTCGTCAGCCACCACGTAGGTGGCCTCCTGGAGGTACAAGGATTCTTCCCGGGTGCGTTGTCCACCGGCAAGGGCGTCGGTTTCCGAGGTGATACCGCGAACCACGATCTGCATCACGGCATCTTCGATACCCAATACGGAGTCCGCCAACACATAGAGTTCATCATCCGCGGGCAAGCGCTTCTCTTCCTCCCACTTCCGCAGCTTCGCCGCTTCACTCCGGGCCATGGTACCCAACTGGTTGAGGTCAAGCATCACCAGGGTATTGGCAAGGCGCTCGAGAGCATCAGCAATTGAGGACAGTTCCGCAAGATCTGGCTCTATACCGCGCTCGACGATATCCAGCTTGTCCTTGAGCTGATTCAGCTCATCCTGCAATGCGGTCGACAGCGACTTGAGCACATCCGAGCCGGGACCATAGAGGCGACGGGCATGGGCATCCAGCATGGAGTCGGGGAATTCCGCCGGCGCCAGCCGGAAGCCGGACAACACCGACGTCACTTCGGGATTGGCGGACCCGCTGCGATAGAGCAGATACACAAGGTCACGGATCAGTGAATCAGGCGCGTCCTTTGCGGTTGCAACCTTGCCCACATACACCACTTCGCGGGAATATTTTTCGATACGCATGAACATGCGCTTGCGGGCCTTGCTGAAACTCATGGCACGGTCGAGCATGGTGTCCGCCACAATAGCCACCAGGCACCACATCTGACCCATGGGCTGCCCCTGGCAAAGACGCGCAAAGCCGCGTGCCGCCCTGCCAAACAGCTTCTTGCTGACCACCTCGTTCTTTTCACGCAACACGCCCAGCAAAGCCACCTGGAAGGTCAGCCGCATCCGGCGGGCCAGTATTTCGTATTCGGCCTCATTGCCCTCGAATGGCTGCACCGACAGCCCCGAGCAGAAATCCGGCCGATCCTTCACATCCACATCGAAGAAACAGGATTCCGGATAAGGCTTTTCCTTGCGCGCCTCACGCAGATCGTTGATCACGGGCAGCAAAAGCTCGGGATGATCCGCGCGCTGCTGGTGATAGTATTCAACGTAACGTCGCAGGATGAAAAGCGCGCTATTGAGAGTCGTTAGAAGGATATTCTTGTCGTCGTTGGCACCAACGGGGACGTCGTTGGCCATGCTGACGGCTTCCTGGCACAGCAGTGTGCCGGCACGCAGCTCAACAAGAATGAAAATACCGCGGAGCTGGTTCAGAAAATCCACACAATTCTGCAGATCCTCGCCACTCTCCCGGTTTTCCTGAAAGCGTTCAAGGCTGGACTCTGCCTGTCGGATGGTCTGCTCAATCTCACTTTTGACCAGATCAAATGACTGTGATTTCGTCGCCAGAGACGATTGAACCATAAACGCTTCCTGTAAATTATGCGGAAACTACCGCGTCCTGTTCTTGGAATGTGATCTTGTCGGTTGTTTAAAGAATCACTTTATGAGCCAGATTTACCCTTCCCGGCTAAAATAAAAGTTCGCGAAAACTCGCGAACTTATCATTACTTATAACACAAAACTCAAGTAGCTCAAGAAAGCAGGAATGTAACAAAAAGTACAGTCCGGCACAGTTCTCATTGTCGGCGGGTGGGCTACAGAGCACTCAAGCGGGAGTACAACTTATTCTTTCGTTGCCAGCTTATCCCACACAGTCTCGCCGGCCTGCTTTGCCAGCAGCGCCATGAACTCTTCATGGGCGGAGTGCTCTTGGTCGCTGGCACGAACCACCGGAAGCGGGCTGCGATCAGTGCCCAGGCGCCGAATACCACCCTCGCCACCGGCTTCATCACCGCCAGCATCCAGCGACAGAGCGGTTTGGCCACCGGTGAGCAGCAGGTAAACGTCGGCCAGGATCTCCGCATCCAGCAAAGCGCCGTGAAGATCACGGTTGCTATTATCCACTCCATAGCGCTTGCATAGCGCATCCAGGTTATTCTTCTGGCCAGGATGTTTCTTGCGGGCAATGGCAAGGGAATCGACAACGCCACAATGATCGGCCGTTTTGCGAACCGGCTTCAGGCGGGCGAATTCGGAATCCATGAAACCGATATCGAACGCAGCGTTATGGATAACCAGTTCGGCCCCTTTTATAAACTCAAAGAATTCGTCGGCTATGTCAGCGAACTTCGGCTTGTCCACCAGGAACTCGTTGGTTATGCCGTGGATGGTGATGGCTTCAGCCTCCACTTCCCGTTCCGGATTGATGTAGACGTGATAGTGTCGGCCGGTAATCTGGCGCTCAATCACTTCGACACAACCGATTTCGATAATCCGGTGACCTTCTGCCGGGTCGATACCAGTGGTTTCCGTATCCAGTACAATCTGTCTCATGCTTCTGCCCCGTCTTGATCAGGCGTTTGCCAGTTCTTCCACACCGCGATTGGCAAGCTCGTCTGCGAGCTCGTTGTCAGGGTTCCCGGAATGCCCCTTTACCCAGTGCCAGTTAATCTTGTGCCGCGAGACCTCATTATCCAACTCACGCCACAGGTCTTCATTCTTGACCGGCTTCTTCGCCGAGGTCTTCCAGCCATTGCGCTTCCAGCCGGTCATCCATTCGGTAATACCCTTGCGGACGTACTGGGAATCTGTATACAGCTCCACTTCACAGGAACGTTTCAGGGCCTTCAGCCCCCGTATCGCCGCCATCAGTTCCATGCGGTTATTGGTGGTGTTGGCCTCGCCGCCATGCAACATCCTGTTGGCATCGCCGTACCTCAGTACAACACCCCAACCTCCGGGCCCCGGATTGCCCTTGCAGGCACCATCGGTATAGAGAACAACCTTGCCGGCCATTAATACTCCTCGACATGTTTGTGTTTCAATACGGCACGTCCGCCCCTGGCGCGGTGCTCCGGGTAGCCGCGTGAGGCCCCCACGGCGCCCCTGCCAGGCAGGGTAATCACTTTCTGACCCTGCCACGCGGGTCGCCTGGGCAACCTGGAGTAGACGCGCTTTTTGGCAAGGATACAGTAATACGCGCCCACCGGCAGGAACCGGTTACCACAGAGCCTTTCCATCACACCCTTGCGATCCGTCAGCACAGCCCGCTGGAGTGGCACCTGGAAAAACGACGAGCCCGACGACTCCACCGAAAAATCCAGTAGCCTGAGCCAGTCTTCCATCCGGCTCTTCATCAGGAATCGACCGCCCCAGGGACCGCCATGGTGCCGGGACACCAATTTTCGCAAACCCCAGAGACTGAAGGGATTAAATCCGATTAACACCATCATGCCCTCCCCCCGAAGCACCCGGGACGCTTCCCGCAACGCCTGGTGGGGATGGGGGGAGAAGTCGGCGGTGTGATGAAGGATCACCAGGTCCATGGAGTCACCAGGAAAGGGTAGCTCGTCGGCATCGCACACCGCGACGCCATCGGGAATCGAGGATTGCCAGTTCGGCGTGGTGAGAACCCGCTGGGCGAAATCGGTGCCGCTGGCCAGTGGCAGGCGGTGGCTGACGGCAACCTGCAACTGCCTGGCCCCCGAAAGTGCCCGCGCGTGATGGTCCACACAGGCCCTCTGGTCCGCCAGCAGCGAACGGCCCAGCGGCGTCTGGAACCAGCTCTCGAAGCTGTCGTGTCGGGCAGAGTAATCAACCTCACCTGCTGGGCTCATTGCTGCGTTCCCTTTGTTCATTGCGACCGGTGTTGGGACGCCGGGATTAATGCACTATGATAACAGTCACATTCGTATTGCACATGTGGGAGCCTATGCTGACCATTAGCGCTATTCCAGCCTTTAATGATAACTACATCTGGTGCCTGTCCAACAGTGAGGACCGCAAGGCACTCGTGGTGGACCCCGGGCAGGCAGAGCCGGTCATCGAATTCCTTGAAAACAACGGGCTGGAACTGGACACCATCCTGGTGACTCACCACCACCCCGATCATGTAGGCGGCGTAAGCAAGCTGTCGGGAACGGTTTCCGATTGCCGTATCATTGGCCCTGCCAATTCCCCCTTCAAGGGCGCCACCAACGTGATTCATCCCGGTGACGAAGTGGTCTGGCAAGACCTGACCTTCGACGTGCTCGGCGTCCCCGGGCACACCCTGGACCACATTGCCTACTACACCGATGTCCATGTCAATAACCGCCCGCTACTGTTCTGTGGCGACACTCTGTTCGTCTGCGGTTGCGGAAGGTTATTTGAAGGTTCGCCGGAGCAAATGAAGCAGTCCCTGGAAACCCTCCGAAACCTGCCTGACGAGACGGCCGTGTACTGTGCCCATGAGTACACCCTCGCCAACCTGAAGTTTGCCCGCCACTGGCTTCCAGACGACGAACCATTGCAGGAGTTCGAAGCCCGGTGCAAGAAGCAGCGCGATGATGGCAAGCCCACCGTTCCGTCAATCCTCGGCGATGAAAAACGACTGAACCCTTTCCTTCGCTGGGACGACCAAGCGGTCATAGAAGCCGCGAACCGGCACGCGCGGGAAGCCGGACTCACCATCACATCGGACAACGATGTCTTTGCAGCAACAAGGCACGGAAAGGATACGTTTTAGGGCCGGGTAACAAATTCTATCAATGCCGTAACGCGAGTCTTGTTGACCCCCAGAAAAGGGTTCCAATAGAATCCGTGTAACTTTTGTGCCATAACTCTTTAAATATGCCGGGTTTTCAGACAGATCAGCCCGGATCAGTCCAGCCACCCGGAAGTAGTATTATGACGGTCTCGCGATTTTCCACCCTGTTTCTTATCGGCGCCCTGGCCAGTGGCTGCAGCGTTCTTGACCGGTTTGGAAACGACACCTCCGGCGATGTACTGGCCTCTGAAAAGCTGACCGTGGCAGCCGGGGACGACGACCTGAAAGAAGCCATTGAGTCATC
The DNA here is from genome assembly GCF_029207565.1 of Marinobacter iranensis. GTDB lineage: Bacteria > Pseudomonadota > Gammaproteobacteria > Pseudomonadales > Oleiphilaceae > Marinobacter > Marinobacter iranensis. Next base: position 175,559 of record NZ_JANCMW010000004.1, read on the forward strand.
ACCGGAGGGTACTCCAGCAGGGCGGGCGTCTCGCACAAAACTGGATGATGCCATCGAGCCTTCGCTGAAGGAAACCGCAGAAGATGCCAGGGAAAAGCTTGACCAACCGGACCAGCAGGTTGCAGAGGAAGAAGCCTCCACTCCGGACCTGTGGCATCGCCTGAGGGATGGTTTCGCACTGGATCATGATGCCAGCGACCCCAGGGTCCAGACCCAACTGAACTGGTACCGGAAGCACCCACAATATATTAATCGTGTGGTCGACCGCGGCAGCCGTTACCTCCACTACATCATTGGTGAAGCCGAGAAGCGGGGCCTGCCCACGGAACTGGCACTGCTGCCCGTAGTGGAAAGCGCCTTCGACCCGTTCGCCTATTCCCACGGCCGTGCGGCCGGCCTCTGGCAGTTCATCCCTTCCACGGGGAAGTATTTTGGCCTGACCCAGAGTTGGTGGCACGATGACCGACGCGATATTATTGCCGCAACCGATGCCGCCCTGACCTACCTGGATCGACTCGCAACACGATTCGATGGCGACTACATGCTGGCGCTGGCGGCCTATAACAGCGGTGGCGGTACAGTGTCCAGCGCCATGCGCCGTAACCGCAACCGCAATAAACCGACGGATTTCTGGTCCCTGGACCTGCCAAGGGAAACCCGCCACTACGTCCCCAAACTGATTGCGCTGGCGCGTATCTTTGATGATCCGCAGGCCTACGGCATTGAGCTACCGCCACTGGACGACGAGCCCTATTTTGAGGTGGTCCAGACCGGCTCACAACTCGACCTGGCCCAAGCCGCGGAGCTCGCCGGGGTCGATATCGACGAGATCTATCTGCTCAATCCGTCCTTTAATCGCTGGGCGACGTCACCGGATGGCCCACACAGGCTACTTGTCCCCCGCGAGAACGCCGATGATTTCGCCGCTGCCCTGAAGGAAGTCGCCCCGGCCGAGCGGGTTTCCTGGCGCAACTACAAGGTGGTGTCCGGCGACACACTGAGCACCATCGCCAAACGCTATTCCACCACCCCGTCGGTGATTCAGCAGGTCAATAACCTCAACAGCCACATCATCCAGATCGGACAGCGCCTGATGATTCCCTCCGCCGCCAAGCAGTCTGATACCTACGCCCTGAGCGCGAGCGAACGGCTTGCCAGGAAGCAGGAGCGGAGCGGAAAGAACAGCGATGGCACCCGGGTCAACTATACCGTCCGGTCCGGCGATACCTTCTGGGACATCGCACGGGAGCACCGGGTTTCCGTCAGACAGCTGGCCTCCTGGAACGGCATGGCGCCCGGCGACCCGCTGATGCCCGGCAAGAAGCTGGTTATCTGGTCGCAATCCAGCCAACCGGCCATGCTGGCAAGCACCAACCGTGGTAAGGGTATGGTGCGCAAAGTCGGTTACCAGGTCCGGAAGGGGGACTCCCTGTCCACCATCGCCAACCGATTTGCGGTGAATGTGAGAGACATCGCAAGCTGGAATGACCTCAATACCTCCCGTTATCTTCAGCCCGGGCAAAGTCTGGTACTCTATGTGGACATAAGAAACAGTCCCTGAGCCTGAACCGGAAACGTGCGAGATCTATGACAAGAACACGGAAAGCCTCATCCCTCACCAGCGTTTTGACCTTTATCGCCATGGCAATGTTGTCATGGCAATCCGCCTCGGCCGATATCACTGCAAGACATGGCATTGCCATGCACGGGGACACCCAATACGCCGAAGGCTTTCCCCACTTTGACTACGTCAATCCCGATGCACCCAAGGGCGGCACCCTGCGGATGGCCGTTGTGGCCAACGGTTTCGACTCCTTCAATCCGTTTGTTATCCGGGGTGTAGCCGCCGCGGGCATCAACACCTACCTGTACGATACGTTAATGGAGGCTTCCGCGGACGAGCCCTTTTCTTCCTATGGCCTGATCGCGGAATCCATTGAAACCCCCGAGGACCGGAGCTACGTCATCTTCAACCTGCGCGAGGAAGCGCGGTTTCATGACGGTGAGCCCATTACGGCTGAGGATGTGAAATTCTCCTTCGACGTCCTGACCACCAAGGGCCATCCGTTCTATCGCAACTACTACGCTAACGTGACCGAGGTGACGATCGAGGATGAGCGAAGAATCCGCTTCGATTTCGGTGAAACCAATAACCGCGAATTGCCCCTGATACTGGGCCAGCTCCCTGTTCTCCCCAGTCACTATTGGCAAGACCGTGAGTTCGGAGACAACGGCCTGACACCACCGGTGGGTAGCGGCCCCTATCGGATTGGCGAGTTCGAAGCGGGCCGCTCCATCACCTTCGAGCGCGTTAAGAACTATTGGGCCGAGGATATCGGTGTACGCAAGGGCCGGTTCAATTTCAACCGGATCCGCTATGACTACTACAAGGACGACACCGTCGCACTGGAGTCCTTCAAGGCCGGTAATTTCGATTTTCGCGTGGAGTCCTCCGCCAAGAACTGGGCCACCGCCTACACCGGTGACCAGTTCGAGTCCGGCAAGGCAATAACCGAGGCCGTTGAGCATGGCCGCCCGGCGGGGATGCAGGCGTTCGCCATGAACACTCGTCGTGAAGTGTTCAGTGACCCGTTGGTACGCGAAGCACTGGCTTATGCGTTTGACTTCGAGTGGGCCAACAAGAATCTGTTTTACGGACAATACACCCGCACCTCCAGCTACTTTGAAAACAGCGAACTGGCCTCATCAGGTCTCCCGGAAGGACGGGAACTGGAGATTCTGCAGCCCTATCGCGACCAGTTATCCAGGGACGTGTTCACTGAAGCGTATCAGCCACCCTCAACGGAGGGTGAAGGCGGCCTTCGTGAGAACCTTCGCACGGCACTGACCATGCTGCGTGAAGCCGGGTACGCAGTGAAGGATGGCACCATGGTGCACCAGAAAACCGGTGAACCACTGGCGTTCGAGATTCTGATATACCAGAAAACCTTCGAGCGGGTGGTGTTGCCGTTCAAGAACAATCTCGAAAGGCTCGGCATTGATGTGTCGGTGCGGCTGGTGGATACCAACCAGTATATCCAGCGGCTCCGTGAATTCGACTATGACATGACGGTCCAGGGCATCGGCCAGTCCGACTCACCGGGCAACGAGCAACGGGAGTACTGGCATTCCTCCAACGTCGACGTGAAAGGATCGCGCAATTATATGGGCGTGGATAGCGCCGTGGTCGATGAACTCGTCAATCTGGTGATTCAGGCCCCCAGCCGGGAGGAACTTGTCCACCGTACACGGGCGCTGGACCGCGTTCTGCTGCACGGGCATTACGTGATTCCCAACTGGTACCTGCCCAAGGACCGCATCGCATACTGGTCGTTCCTGCAGCGGCCGGAGTCGGTGCCTAAAAACGGCGTGGATATCAACAACTGGTGGGTGAAAAACACTGACCAATGACGCAGACCTCTGAAGCAACCATAACGGAGCTCCGCTGAATGGGCAGTTACATCCTCAGGCGCCTGGCGCTTATTATCCCCACTCTGCTCGGCATCATGCTGCTCAATTTCGTTATTGTTCAGGCCGCCCCCGGCGGCCCGATTGAGCAATTGATCGCGGAAACCGAAGGGCATGGCGGCGGTGCCCTCGCCCGGGCCAGTGGCGGCGGTTCCGGCGGCGAGGTTGCGTCTTCCAGCGGCGACAGCCGTGGTTCCCGGGGCATACCGGATGAAATGCTCCGGGAACTGGAGGTCATGTACGGCTTCGACAAGCCTCCCCACGAGCGATTCCTGAAAATGCTCGGCGACTATGCCACCTTCGATTTCGGCGAGTCTTTCTTCCGGGACCGCTCAGTGATAGAGCTGATCCTGGACAAGATGCCCGTCTCCATCTCGCTGGGCCTTTGGTCCACGCTGATTATCTACCTGATTTCCATTCCCCTGGGCATCCGCAAGGCGGTTACTGACGGCTCCCGGTTCGACGTATGGAGCAGTTCCGCCATTGTGGTGGGCTACGCCATTCCCGGCTTCCTGTTTGCCATCCTGCTGATCGTTCTGTTTGCTGGTGGCAGCTACCTGGACTGGTTCCCGTTACGGGGGCTGACGTCTTCCAATTTCGACGAACTGAACTGGTATCAGAAAATCGGTGATTACTTCTGGCACCTGGTACTTCCGGTGACCGCCAACGTCATCGGTGGCTTTGCCACGCTGACCCTGCTGACAAAGAACTCCTTCCTCGACGAAATCAGTAAGCAATACGTGGTAACGGCAAGGGCCAAGGGTCTTGAGGAAAAACAGGTGCTATACGGGCATGTGTTCCGCAATGCCATGCTGATTGTGATCGCCAGCCTTCCCGGTGTGCTTGTCTCACTGTTCTTCACCGGTTCCCTGTTGATCGAGGTTATCTTCTCTCTCGACGGCCTTGGTCTGCTGGGCTTTGAGGCGGCTCTGAACCGTGATTATCCGGTTATATTCGGAACGCTCTTTATTTTTACGCTCATGGGCCTGGTGCTGAAGCTGATCAGCGACATCACCTACGTTCTGGTTGATCCCCGCATTGATTTTGAAAGCCGGGAGGGATCATGAGTCTGGTAAAGCTGACCCCGATCCAACAGCGGCGGCTTGCGAACTTCCGCAACAATCGTCGGGGCTTCTGGTCGCTGTGGATTTTCCTGGCCCTGTTCGGGCTGTCCCTGATGGCCGAAGTGATCGCCAACGACGTACCACTGGTCGCCTACTACAAAGGGGATCTCTACTTTCCGGTGGTGGAAAGCGTTCCGGAGGAAACCTTTGGTGGCTTTCTGCCAACGGAGGCAAACTACCGCGATTCGTTCATTGCCGATGAAATCGAAGCCAACGGCTGGATGATCTGGCCTCCCATCCGTTTCAGCTACAACACCACCAACTATAACCTTGAGGTGCCCTCGCCGGCGCCCCCCAGTGCCGAAAACTGGATTGGTACCGACGACCAGGGCCGCGATGTCGCTGCCCGTGTGATCTACGGCTTTCGGCTATCCGTCCTCTTTGGCCTGGTGCTGACCATTCTCAGCTGTATTGTTGGCGTCGCGGTCGGCGCTGTTCAGGGCTTTTACGGCGGCAAGGTTGACCTGCTGGGCCAGAGATTTATCGAGATCTGGTCCGGGCTTCCGGTACTGTATCTGCTGATTATCCTGTCCAGCATTGTGCAGCCAAATTTCTGGTGGCTGCTGGGTATCATGTTGCTGTTCAGTTGGATGGGGCTGGTGGATGTGGTGCGGGCGGAATTCCTGCGTGCCCGCAACTTCGAATACGTTAAGGCAGCACGGGCCCTGGGGCTGGGCAACCGCAAGATCATGTTCCGGCATATCCTGCCCAATGCCATGGTGGCCACCCTCACCTTCCTGCCGTTTATCCTGACAGGCGCCATCACTGGCCTGACATCGCTGGACTTCCTCGGATTTGGCCTGCCCTCCGGCTCGCCTTCCCTGGGTGAGCTGATTGCACAGGGCAAGTCCAATCTTCATGCACCCTGGCTGGGTATATCAGCGTTCGTTTCCCTGTCCATCATGCTCACGCTGCTGGTGTTTGTTGGCGAAGCGGTGCGCGATGCCTTTGACCCGAGAAAGAACTGATATGTCGCAACTGCTGGAAATCAGGGACCTGTCGATACACTTTGACGCCACCATCAAGGCGGTCAAGGGTCTGTCCCTGAACATCGACAAGGGTGAGACCGTTGCGTTGGTGGGTGAAAGCGGCTCCGGCAAGTCGGTATCGGCGCTGTCCATACTGCGGCTGCTCGATGAGCGCCATGCCAGTTATCCGTCCGGTGAAATTCTTTTCCAGGGCGAGGACATACTGAAGGCCAGCCAGAAACGGCTGCGACAGATTCGGGGCCGTCAGGTCAGCATGATCTTCCAGGAACCCATGACCTCGCTCAACCCTTTGCACACGGTTGAAAAGCAGATCAGCGAAACCCTGGCCCTTCACAAGGGCCTGCGCGGCACCCAGGCGCGGGCGCGCTGTATCGAGCTGCTTGATCTGGTGGGCATACCGTCACCGGAAGAGCGGCTGAACAGTTACCCCCACCAGCTGTCGGGCGGCCAGAAGCAGAGGGTAATGATCGCCATGGCACTGGCCAACGAGCCGGATCTTCTGATTGCCGATGAGCCGACCACGGCACTGGATGTGACGGTCCAGAAGCAGGTGCTGGAATTGCTGAAGGACTTGCAGCACAAACTGGGTATGGCGATTCTTCTGATTACCCACGACCTGTCCATCGTCCGGCATTACGCCGATCATGTTGTGGTGATGGAGCATGGGCTCCTGGTGGAAGAAGCGCCTACAGCGAAGCTGTTCGAGTCACCGCAACACCCCTATACCAGGCGTCTGCTGGATGCCGAACCACCGGCTTCTCCGTCGGGCGCCATGGTTAACAACCAGTCACTGCTGGACGTCGAAGACCTGGACGTGCGCTTTATCACACGTAAAAGCCTGCTGGGCAGGTCCAAGTCGTGGTTCCAGGCTGTCGACAAGGCCAGCTTTTCCCTGAACCAGGGCGAAACCCTGGGCATCGTGGGTGAAAGCGGCAGCGGCAAGACTACCATCGGCCATGCCCTGCTGAAACTGACTGGCAGCACCGGCAGTATCCGGCTGAGCGGCAAGGAACTGGGTCCACTTGACCAGAAGCAGTTCCGACCCTGGCGCAGCCGCATCCAGATTGTCTTTCAGGACCCGTTCGGTAGCCTGAGCCCACGCATGTCGGTCGCCGAGATTGTGCGGGAAGGCCTGGACATTCACGCACCGGCAACGCCGGAAGAACAGGATCGGAAAGTCATCCAGGCACTAACCGATGTAGGCCTTGACCCAGAGGCCCGGCACCGCTACCCCCATGAATTCTCGGGGGGCCAGCGCCAACGCATTGCCATCGCCCGGGCACTTGTTCTGCAGCCGGAGCTCATTATTCTCGACGAACCCACCTCGGCACTCGACAGGACAGTCCAGAAGCAGGTCATTAACCTGTTACGGGATTTGCAGGACAAATATGGTCTAAGCTATGTATTTATCAGTCATGACCTGGCCGTGGTCCGCGCTCTCAGCCACAAGTTGCTGGTGCTCAAGAGCGGCCGGGTTGTGGAGTACGGCGAAGCAGCCACAATATTCAGCGCACCAAAACACGAATACACCCGTGAGCTGCTGGGAGCGGCCCTTTTCTACACCAGTAGACAATAAATGCAGGCCACCGCCAGTCACTACGACCAATTGAGCGTTACCCGCACCGCTGCGGTTCATGGATAATGCCTTAAACTGAAACACAGGGAGAATCGTTATGGGATTACTCAGTGGCAAGAAAGCACTGATTGTCGGCGTTGCAAGCAAACATTCCATTGCCTACGGCATCGCGGATGCCTTCCACAAGCAGGGAGCCGAACTGGCGTTCACCTACCAGAACGAAAAGCTCAAGTCCCGGGTGGAAAAGTTTGCCGAGGGCTGGGGCAGTTCGCTGATCTTTCCTTGCGATGTCGCCAGCGATGACGAAATCGAAGCCGTTTTCACCGAACTGGGCAAGCATTGGAAAGACATCGACATTATTGTTCACTCCGTGGGCTATGCCCCGGCGAACGAACTGGATGGCAACTACGTGGATGTCACCACCCGTGAAGGCTTCCGTATTGCCCACGACATCAGCTCCTACAGCTTTGTGGCCCTGGCCAAGGCCGGTCGAAAGATGATGCATGAGAACAGCTCCCTGCTGACCCTGAGCTACCTGGGTGCGGAGAAAGTACTGCAGAACTACAACGTCATGGGGCTTGCCAAGGCGTCCCTGGAGGCCAACGTTCGCTATATGGCTGGCAGCCTGGGGCGTGATGGTATCCGGGTTAACGCGATCTCCGCAGGGCCTATCAGGACCCTGGCGGCCTCCGGCATCAAGAGCTTCCGCCGGATGCTGGCCGAGAACGCAAGACGGGCGCCACTTCGCCGTAATGTGACAACCGACGAAGTCGGTAACGCCGCTGCGTTCATGTGTTCCGATATGGCCAGCGGTATTACGGGTGAGATCATGTACGTCGACGCCGGTTTCAACATTACCGGTATGGGCGAGCTGGAAGACTGAGCCTGCCCTGTTACCCCGGCGAGTCCCGAGACTGCCGGGGTAACGTCAATCTTCAGACATCGCTTTCGCGACCGCCTCCACCCATTCCAGACAGGACGTTTCGTCCGACTCCAGTATCTGAAGCCCCACCAGCCAGCTTCGTTCCGTATTGGGGCGACACCAAACGACTTCCACCATCAGCTGGAACGGCTCGGAGACATCATCCAGGCTGACCCAGGCGGGCAAAAGTGCGCCCGTAGGCAACGGTTCCGTTGTTGTCAGGCGTATCCCACGGGCAGAAACGTCACTGGTGCGTGATTCCAGCACTCGGCCTGACTGTTGCGGCCCATCGTCCGGAGGGGGCGACTCGAGCTCCAGTGTCACACCCGCGCTGGCGGTCAGCCGATACTCGGAACGGTTGTCCCCCGATTCCGGAGAGTCGTCGTAGTCGCCAAAGTCGTAATCAATATCGCTCATGGTCTTTTACCCGACGTTGTCAGTTGCGACCGACCCTGATACGGCCCACCACCCTGGAGAGGGTGTCATCAAATTCCGCAGCGCTTCCCAGAACACGAACCCTGCCCATTACGATCAGATCGACCAGTTCGTCCACCATGAACTCGCGCCGATTGAGGCCCAGCCGGTCGACGAAAACCAGTTTCCTGGAGGCGTTGATCCTTACCGCCAGTTTCAGTCGAACCGCATCCTTCCCTTCGCCGGCGCTTTCCTCAACAATCCAGCCGCCGAGTTTAATACCATCCACAAGCTCCCTTGCAGCAGTTTCACGCTCACGCAGCACGCGCGCCTGCTCAGCTTCCTCGTCCGCGATACGTTTCTCTTCAAGCTCTTTTTCCTGCCTGGCAACCTCTGCCTGTCGCGCGGTTTCTTCTTCCTCTCGCTGCCGCTCGGCTTCCGCCTTCTCACGCCGCAGTGACTCAGCCCGGGCCTTTGCTTCCTTTGCCGCCGTTTCCCGCTGGAGCTTCTGCCGCTCAAGTACCCCAGACAACGAGGTAATGGTTTCGGCCAACACCTGACCGAACGGAGTAAGCGGTGGCAATGGCCTCAAGGTGCCACTTTCAAGGGCACCGGAAAACCTCGACCAGGACATCAGGCCAAGCTTTACACCCGCGCCATTGGTCCAGAGCACCTCACAGGTATCCGGAAGCAGGGCAAAGAAAAACCGGCGACGTTCCGCCGCGCCCTCACCCTCTACAAACCACTTGCCTTGCAACGGCTCCACTTCCGAAGGTGACGGTGCGGTGAAAGACAACCAGGAAGGATCCCATGAAAAACGACTATCGCTGGGCAGTGCAGGCACAAGATCTGGCGTTTCACCGCGCAGTCGGGCCACCATCACCGACTGAACGCCCTCCATCGCGGTATCACTCAATGGCTTCTTGTTGACACGGCTCCAGACGTCGTGGATCCGGTCACCAATCTGCTCGCCCACGGTATACAGGCGGTTCCTGTCCCTGTCCGACAGATCCGGGTCCCCTACCCATACCAGCCACTCCAGCAGCTTGCTGGCATGACGCCAGTTTTCGCTGTCGGTGCCCTCTTCCCATACAATCTGCTTTATCAGGGCGAACCAGTAATCGAATATGAATCCCACCACGGCTTGCGGTAACTGTCGATTCTGCAGGGCACGGCCCACCAGCGCCCGTGCTGTCTGCTCTGCCTTCCTTTGCCTCGCAGCGCCCTGCTCCGTTTCCAGCAATCGCTGACGCAACCTGTCATTCTGCTGCTCCCGCCTTGCCGCATCCTCTTCCCACTGACGGCAAAACTCAATAACCGGGCTAACATCGCCGGAATCAAAACTGCCGGAAACCGCAATGATCAGGGAATCCAGCTGATCCAGCAGCGCCTTGCCGGAACGGCCGCCGGAACCGCTCCAGCCACGGCATTCCTGCAGACTATCGAGCCAGTGGACAATGGTGTCATTCAGGGCCTCGGCCCCTTCCAGGTTCATCCGCCAGGCAAAAAAGAAACGAAGGCGCGCAATTCGCCGGGCCAGTTCCGGGTGGAGACCACTGGTTTTGAGAAATACGCCCATAATGCGGTCTGCAACATAGGCGGAGTTGATCTGCCTGACCGACCAGGTCAGTGAAACCGAGCGAATAACGCGGGTAACCGGTTCATCCCGCTGCTCGGTCCAGCACGAGAGCAACAGTGGCCGCCAGTCACTGACCGCGTCGGGGGCAAGCTTACCGGCCGGGTAAGGAAGGTCCGGTACACGAATGCCTGAGAGCACGTCTCCAATCTTCTTTACCACCTGCTTTCGGGGCAGTACTTTCCGCTTGTTCGGCGTGCTCTGCTGCATCCATTCCCCGCGCGTCAGAAGCGTTGAAAAGGTTGATCAAATAACGCAGTATAACCAACTCGCCGGGGTTTACTGCAACTAAACGCCGGCCGGTCATGTTTTATGCGACGGGGATAACAACAGAATGTCGGGCACCAAACTAGAGAATCTGAATGTGGCGAGTCAGGAACCATTGATTACCCCTGAAGCGCTCAAGCAGGAGATGCCGCTTTCCGGCAAAGCCGCGGAAACGGTGGAAAAAGGCCGCCAGGCCATCTATGACATCATGGATGGAAAGGATCATCGCCTGTTTGTGGTGGTGGGCCCCTGCTCCATTCATGACGTTGAAGCCGCCCTGGAATACGCCGCCAAGCTGAAGAAGCTGGCAGACGAAGTCAGCGACACCCTGCTCATTGTCATGCGGGTTTATTTCGAGAAGCCCCGCACCACCGTGGGCTGGAAGGGGCTGATCAACGATCCGCACCTGAACGACACCTTTGATATTGAACAGGGCCTGCATATCGGCCGTCGCCTGCTGCTGGATATTTCGGAGCTGGGCCTGCCCACGGCCACCGAAGCACTTGACCCCATCTCCCCGCAGTACCTCCAGGACACCATTTCCTGGTCCGCCATCGGCGCGCGTACCACTGAATCCCAGACTCACCGCGAGATGAGCAGCGGTCTGTCCATGGCCATTGGCTTCAAGAACGGCACCGATGGCAGCCTGGATGTCGCCGTGAATGCGATGAAATCCGTTTCCCATCCTCACAGTTTCCTGGGCATCGACCAGCAGGGCAAGGTGGCGATCATCCGTACCCGTGGCAACAACTACGGTCATGTGGTTCTGCGTGGTGGTGGTGGCAAGCCCAACTATGATTCCGTCAGCGTTGCCCTGTGCGAACAGGCACTGGAAAAGGCCAAGCTGCGCCAGTCCATCATGGTGGATTGCAGCCACGCCAACTCCAGCAAGGACCCGGCCATCCAGCCACTGGTTATCCAGGACATTACCCACCAGATTGTTGAAGGTAACCAGTCCATCCAGGGGCTGATGGTTGAAAGCAACCTGAACTGGGGTAACCAGTCGATCCCGGAAAACCTGGCTGATCTCAAATACGGCGTATCAGTGACTGATGCCTGCATCGACTGGGAGGCTACGGAGAAGGCACTGCACGATATGCGGGACAAACTGAAGGACGTATTGCCGAAGCGCCGCGGCTGATAGAAGTCCGGAGGCTGATTTCTCAGCCGCCTACCCAGTCGAGCCTGCTTCTCAGGGTCACCACATTGCCGATGATGACCAATGTGGGGGCAGGCACGGCGTTTTCCTCCACCCGCTCGACAATGTTGCGCAGGTTACCCGTGACCACCTGTTGTTGGGGTGTTGTACCTCTCGATACCAGGGCGACCGGCATATCCGGTGACATACCGTGGGCGACCAGTTGCCTGCAGATAACCGGTAGCCCCACAAGGCCCATATAGAAAACCAGAGTCTGGTTATTCTGTACAAAGTCCTTCCACGGCAAATCGCAGGTATCGTTCTTCAGGTGGCCGGTCACAAACCGGACCGACTGGGCATGATCCCGGTGAGTGAGTGGTATGCCGGCGTAGGCCGCACATCCGGAGGCAGCGGTAATCCCGGGCACCACTTGGAAGCGCACCCCGGCCGCGGCCAGTGTTTCGATCTCTTCCCCTCCACGACCAAAGATAAACGGGTCGCCGCCCTTAAGGCGCACTACTTTGTACCCCTTGCGGGCAAGCTCCACCAGTCGGTTATTGATCTGCTCCTGGGGCAAGGTATGGTTTGCCCGCTGTTTGCCAACATGGATCCGTTCGGCGGATTCGGGGATAAGCGATAGGATTTCCGGCGACACCAGGCGATCGTACAACACCACTTCCGCGGACTGGATCAGGCGCCAGGCCTTTAATGTCAGAAGCTCCGGATCACCGGGGCCGGCGCCCACGAGCGCGACCTCTCCCTCCGAGTTGTTCGGGTTCTCGGTAACCGGATTCCTGCGGTATCGAACTGGTGCAGGCTTTGCACCAACGCCCTTCCATGGTGCATCGTCGGATCTGTCACTCATTGGATTCTTTCCACACCTCCCATATACGGCTTCAGGACCTCCGGAACCAGAATGCTGCCGTCTTCCTGCTGGTAATTCTCCATAACCGCAATCAGTGCGCGGCCAACGGCCAGCCCGGAACCGTTCAGGGTATGGACGGGTTCCGGCTTGTTGGTTTCCGGGTTACGCCAACGTGCATGCATGCGCCGTGCCTGGAAATCCCGGGCGTTGGAACAGGAGGAAATTTCGCGATACTTGTCCTGCCCCGGCAGCCAGACCTCTATGTCATAGGTACGAGCGGCTGCAAACCCCATATCGCCCCCGCAAAGGTCCACCAACCGGTAAGGCAGTTCCAGAAGCTGCAGTACCTTTTCCGCATGTCCGGTCAGCGCCTCAAGTGCTGCTTCGGAATCTTCCGGCCGAACCACCTGTACCAGTTCCACCTTGTCGAACTGGTGTTGACGGATCATGCCACGGGTATCACGGCCGTAGGAGCCGGCCTCGCTGCGAAAACAAGGGGTGTGACAGACCAGTTTCAGGGGCAGCTCCGCCGCGTCGAGAATGGTATTACTGACCAGGTTGGTGGCGGGAACCTCCGCGGTCGGAATCAGGTACAGCGGCTTCTCCCCGTCGATGCGAAAAAGGTCTTCCTCGAACTTGGGGAGCTGCCCCGTGCCAAACAGCGTATCGGCGTTAACCAGATACGGCACGTAAGCTTCCGTGTAATCATGCTCGTCCGTATGAAGGTTGATCATGAACTGGGCAAGCGCCCGATGCAGGCGTGCAACCGGGCCGCGCATCACCGCAAAACGGGAATGAGCCAGCCGGGTGGCGGTCTCGAAATCCAGGCCGCCAAGCGCCTCTCCCAGCGCAACATGGTCCTTCGGCTCATAATCAAAGCGTTTGGGTGTGCCCCAGCGACGAATTTCAACATTGTCGTCTTCGCTCTCTCCGGCAGGCACGGTGTCATCTGGCAGGTTCGGAATCGCCGCCAGAAAGTCAATCAGCTCTTCCTGTAGTGCACGCAGCTCGTCTTCGGCGTCGGACTTCTGCTTCTTCAGATCCTCTACCTCATCCAGCAGAGGCTGAATGTCTTCACCAGCCGCCTTGGCCTTGCCAATGGATTTGGACCGACGGTTCTGCTCGCCCTGCAGGGTTTCCGTTTTCACCTGGATCGCCCTGCGGCGTTCCTCAAGCTGATCGAAGGCGGCTTTGTCAAAGGTAAACCCCTTGATGGCCAGGCGACGGGCGATCTCTTCAGTCTGGGTGCGGACACGTTTGGGATCGAGCATGATTATCCTGTTTCTGTTATTCACGATTGATTGGGCATTATACCTGCGCGTTTGCCTATGGCTACAGCGGGCAAGGTCAGGTGGGGGATTTCAGTTTTGCGGGTAACGCTTGCGGGGGCTGTTGCGATTCCACTCATCCAGTCGCTCCCGCTTTTCGGCGAGTTTGATCTCCAGGCCACGATTGACGGGCTGGTAATACCGGCGCTGATGAATGGATTCCGGCAGGTAGGACTCCCCCGCGGCAAAGGCCTCGGGCTCATCGTGGGCGTAACGGTATTCATCGCCGTGGCCCATGGATTTCAGCAACTTGGTAGGCGCATTGCGAAGATGCACCGGCACTTCGTAGTCGGGGTCGTTGCGGATATCGGCCATGCACTTGTTGAAGGCGTTATAGACCGCGTTGCTTTTCGGCGCCAGTGCCAGGTAGGTCACTGCCTGGGCAAGGGCCAGCTCGCCTTCCGGGGAGCCCAACCGCTCCTGGGCCTCCCAGGCATCCATGGAAATCTGCAGCGCACGGGGGTCGGCATTACCTATATCCTCGCTGGCAATCCTGGCCAACCGACGGGCCACATAAAGTGGATCGCAGCCGCCATCGAGCATCCGGCACAGCCAGTACAGGGAGCCATCGGGATCCGAACCCCGCACAGACTTGTGCAACGCCGATATCTGGTCATAGAAAACGTCACCGCCCTTGTCGAACCGCCTCAGGCTCGTTTGCAGCACCTGTTCCAGGTGGTCGCGGGTGATTCTCGCACTACCTTCGTCATCCGGCTCGGCAAGGTCCGTTGCAACCTCGAGGATATTCAGTGCCCGCCTGGCATCTCCACCCGAGGCCGATGCCATCAGCTCAAGGACTGGGCGCTCCACTGAAAAACGCCCTGCCAATCCCTCGGGAGAGGCCAGCGACCGGTCCAGCAACTCCAGGATGTCGTCATCCGATAGATTCTTGAGCACATAAACCCGGGTGCGGGACAACAATGCGCTATTGAGTTCGAAGGAGGGATTTTCGGTGGTGGCTCCCACAAAGATGAAAGTGCCGTCTTCTATGTGTGGGAGGAAGGCATCCTGCTGGCTTTTGTTGAAACGGTGAACCTCGTCCACGAACAGCAGGGTGTCTCGGCCTTCGCTACGCTTGCGCTCCTTGGCCCGCTCCACAATGGCGCGAATGTCCTTCACGCCGCTCAGAACGGCCGAGACGGTCTCGAAACTCAGATCACTGAGGTTGGCCAGCAGGCGGGCAAAGGTGGTCTTGCCGACGCCCGGAGGCCCCCAGAGGATCATGGAATGGAGCTGTCCCTGCTCCACCGCCCGGCGCAGGGGTTTGCCCTCGCCCACCAAGTGGGCCTGGCCAACGTATTCGTCAAGGGTTGCCGGGCGCATTCGCGCTGCCAGTGGCCGGAAACCCTGCTGTTCAGGGAACAGGCTGTCCTGCATCAGGCCCCGTCCCGGATCACATCCACGCTGTCTGGGTATTCCAGGGTGAACGCGCTGTCTTTTACCGGAGCGTTCAGGCGAATATCCTCGAAGCTCAGGACGCTGAGCTGGGCCAGTGAATCCCGCATGCGCATTTCCTGGAGCTCGCCGTTGTAGAACGTAAGCCTCAGCGAAACAAACAGGGAGTCCTCGTTTCTGGGCTCAAGGGTGAATTCACGCGTGTTCTCGCCCAGGGAGCGCGAGGTCACATGGTAGGTTTCATCCAGATTGTCCACTTCGCCACTGAGCAGTAGAGCCGGCGTTGTCGATACCCGTTCATCCAGGTTGTGTATCGTTACCTGTTCCAGGTCTGGATCGTAAACCTGCACCGTTTCGCCGTTGCTCACAACGAACTGTGAATGGGGCTCGCGGGTTTCCCAGTAGAACAATCCCGGGCGCTTGGCTTTCAGTGACCCCCGGCTTTCCTGGACACGGTTGCCGTTTTCATTAACGACAATCTGGATAAAATCGGACTGAAAGGATTCGTAGCTTTCAAGCATTGACGCAAGCTCGGCTGCCGCCTCCCCTCCCGACTTTTCCGCAGACGCCGGCGTCATGAATGCCATCAGTGCCGTAAATCCGGCGACTAACCACCGGGCCTTTCCTGAATCTGTCATCAACCTGTACTCCTCGTTTCTCGGTGGTTAGTCTCTTGGTGGCGGTGGCGCCAGCACTTCCCTGGCACCATTGTGGCCCGCGGCGCTAACCACACCGGATGCTTCCATGGCCTCTACCAGGTTTGCCGCCCGGTTATAGCCGATCTTGAATTTCCGCTGCACGGATGAAATGGAGACCCGTCTACCCTCGGTGACGAAGGCAACGGCCTCATCGAACAGGGCGTCCCCCTCGCTGTCTCCCCCACCATCACTCAGGTTTGGCACGCCAGGCAGGCTCTCGCCTTCAGCCCCGGTAAGCACATCGTCCAGGTAGACGGGCTCGCCACGGGCCTTCCAGGCATTGACCACCCGGTGTACTTCGTCATCGTCCACGAAGGCACCATGCACCCGGACCGGCAGCCCGGAACCGGGCGGCAGGTAGAGCATGTCACCATGCCCCAGCAACTGCTCGGCCCCGCCCTGGTCAAGCACAGTACGGGAATCAATCTTGGAGGACACCTGGAACGACATCCGTGTGGGGATGTTGGCCTTGATCAAGCCGGTGATAACGTCAACCGAGGGCCGCTGGGTTGCCAGGATCAGATGGATACCTGCAGCACGGGCCTTCTGAGCAATCCGCGCAATCAGCTCTTCCACTTTTTTGCCGACAATCATCATCATGTCGGCGAATTCGTCGATCACCACCACGATAAACGGCAGCGTTTCCAGTTCCGGCCGTTCCTGCTCGTCGTCAGCCAGGTACTCGTCCGGTTTCCAGGTCGGGTCCAGCAAGGGTTCACCCGCAGCAGCCGCATCCTTTACTTTACGGTTGTAGCCGGCAAGGTTACGCACGCCCAGGCTCGCCAGCAGCCGGTACCGACGTTCCATCTCGGCCACACACCAGCGCAGGGCGTTGGCCGCGTCTTTCATGTCGGTAACCACGGGCGCCAACAGGTGCGGAATACCATCGTAGATGCTCAATTCCAGCATCTTGGGGTCCACCATGATGAAGCGGACCTCTTCGGGCGTAGCTTTCAACAACATACTCAGGATCATGGCATTCACGCCCACCGACTTACCGGAACCAGTGGTACCGGCCACCAGCAGGTGGGGCATTTTGGCCAGGTTGGCCACCATCGGGTTACCGCCGATGTCATTGCCCAGTGCCAGTGTCAGCGCCGATGATGATTCCTGAAAGACCCGGGCGTTCAGTACTTCACTGAGCCGGACCATTTCCCGTTCTTCGTTCGGTATTTCAATGCCGACGACGGACTTGCCGGGAATCACTTCAACCACACGCACACTGAGAACCGCCAGTGAGCGGGCCAGATCCTTGGCCAGATTGGAGATCTTGCTGACCTTGACGCCGGGCGCGGGCTTTATTTCGAAACGCGTGATCACCGGGCCCGGGTTGACCTCGACCACTTCGACAGAAACCCCGAAATCCGCCAGTTTCTCTTCCAGCAGTCGCGACATATGCTGAAGCGACTCCTCGGAATACCCCCTTTCCTTGTGCTCTTCAGGGGGATCCAGCAGGGAGATGGGAGGAATGGTGCTTTCAATATCCTCCAGCAACGAGGCCTGCTTGTTGTTCACGCCCCTGGAGGTAGCGGACTGGTCCTCGCGTTTGAACGGAGAAATCTTCAGGGATTTTCCGGCAGGCTTCCCTGCGCCCTTTTGGGGGCCTTTTGGCTGAGGCGCGCTGTCATCGCGGGAACTGAAACTCTCCAGGCGCGCAGGTTCGGTATCTTCACCGGGGACAATACCTTCCAGGCCGGGCTCACGTCTTTCAGGACGCGGGGCGGGCTCCTTGACCTTTTGCTTACGCGGCCCAAGACCAAGCAGGCGCCGCCACCAGGAAACACGGCTTGCCGTTCCAGTAGCGACCCTGTCCCTCACCACCGGCGGTTCCGGTTTTTTTTTCTGGGGCTCGGGTGCAACAGGATTCGTTGCCGCAGGTTTGGGAGCTGTCTTGCCGGAGGAGGAAAACAGGTTCTTTATACCGGTGCCGATACGGAGGGTCAGGTTCCCAACCTGGTCCATCAGCCAGAACCAGGACAACCCGAGACTGACGGTCAGGGCAAACAGGAAGATGGCGATCAGCAACAGGGTCGTGGCGGGCAGGTTAAAGAAACGGACCATTGCCTCCGAGACCGCGGAACCCAACACCCCACCGGACGTTACACCAAGCCCGAACACCGAATAGAGTGACAACAGGCTGGTCGCCGAGAGAAGGATCAGCAGGAAGCCACCAAACCGCAGCAGAAACAGCGGCATGTGCATATCAATGGGATCGTTCCGGCGGCGAATCAGCATCAATGCGTAGCCGGCAATCATTACCGGAAACAGGAAGGCCACATGCCCGAAAAAGTCCCTAAGCAGGCTGGCAAGCCAGGCGCCGGTGCGCCCGGCGTAGTTCTGGACACTGGTCTCGTGACCGATGCTGGCCCAGCCCGGGTCCGACGGGCTGAAGGTGACCAGCGCCATGCCCAGATAGATGCACAGCGCAATCATCGCGATCACCGCACCTTCCCGGGCCCCCTGGGCCAGAAAACGACGGAACCTCACCTGCTTGTCGGTCAGTTCCCCTGATTTTTTCGCTTTTGCGCTCTCAGCCATGAATGCTCAGACAGTTCCCTGACGGTAATTTTCAAGAGCCTCAAACCCGCGTTGCAGATCGGTCTTGAGGTCCTCAACTGCTTCAATACCTACCGAGATCCGTACCAGATTTTCGGTAATACCCGCCTGCTCCTTGTCTTCCGGAGACAGGCGACCGTGCGTGGTGGTGGCCGGATGGGTAATGGTGGTTTTGACGTCACCAAGATTGGCGGTGATGGAAATCATCCGCGTTGCGTCAATAAACGCCCAGGCCTGCTCCCTTCCCCCCTTGACGGTAAAGGAAAGCACACCGCCGAACCCGCTCTGCTGCCGCTTCGCCAGGCCATGCTGCGGATGGTCGGGTAAGCCGGCATAGAATACCCGATCCACGGCGCCCTGCCCTTCCAGCCATTTCGCCAACTCTAACGCATTGTCACAGTGAGCGCGCATACGGATTGGTAAGGTTTCCAGACCCTTGAGGAACACCCAGGCATTAAATGGGCTCATGGTAGGCCCGGCAGAGCGGAGAAAGCCATAGACCTCCTCCATCAGATTATTCGGGCCAACCACAACGCCGCCAACACAGCGGCCCTGGCCATCCAGGTACTTGGTGGCCGAATGGATAATGATGTCGGCGCCATGCTCGAACGGGCGCTGCAGAACCGGGGTGCAGAAACAGTTGTCCACCACAAAGAAGGCGTCATTGGCCCGGGACAGCTCGGCAAGAGCGCCCATATCCGCCACTTCGCACAACGGGTTGGACGGCGTTTCAATAAAGATCATCCGGGTTTCCGGCCTCACGGCCCTACGCCACTGCTCCATATCCGTGAGCCCCACAAAGGTGGTTTCCACGCCGAATTTGGCCAGATACTTCTGGAACAACACGTTGGTGGTGCCAAACACGCCCCGCGAACAGATCACGTGGTCGCCGGCTTTCAGCAGTGCCATGCAGGTCGCCAGGATGGCTGCCATGCCCGAAGACGTGGCCACCGCCCGCTCACCGCCCTCCATCGCCGCTATGCGGGCTTCGAACGCCTGCACCGTCGGGTTGGTGAAGCGGGAATAGATATTGCCAGGCTCCTCACCACCAAACCGGGCCGCAGCCTGGGCGGCACTGCCGTAGACGAAGCTGGAGGTGGGGAAAATCGCGTCGCTGTGTTCCAGTTGGCCGGTCCGGATCTGGCCGGCACGGACCGCGAGAGTGTCCACAGACATGCCCTCAAGATCCGACTCGGGGATCAGGACGTGCTCTTCGCGGCGATAGGTCATGACAAACTCCTGTTTACAGCCATGGTTTGGTCAGTCTTCATCGTTATACAGATCAATAATACCGTTATCGGAAGAATCCCCGGAACCGGCCTCGGCCTGGAAGCGATTTTCATCGTTACGGGCGGCTTCCAGCTTGTTGAGATACGCAGCATCCACATCACCGGTAATGTAGTTTCCGGTAAATACCGAGCATTCCCAACCCTCGATCTCCGGGTTAACATCGTTTACGCAGGTAATCAGGTCATCAAGATCCTGATACAGCAGCCAGTCGGCACCAATCAGTTCGCCAATTTCCTCAACACTGCGGTCATGGGCGATGAGTTCATTCACCGATGGCATATCAATGCCATAAACATTGGGATAGCGAACAGGAGGCGCCGCAGAGGCAAAGTACACCTTGCGGGCACCGGCATCCCGGGCCATCTGGACGATTTCCTTGCAGGTAGTGCCCCGCACAATGGAATCGTCCACCAGCATCACGTTCTTACCCCGGAACTCAAGGTCAATGGGGTTCAGCTTTTGGCGCACAGATTTCTTGCGCATTTTCTGGCCAGGCATGATAAAGGTTCGACCGATATAACGGTTCTTGATGAAACCCTCTCGAAACTTCACTCCCAACCGGTGCGCCATCTGCATTGCAGAGGTACGGCTGGTGTCGGGAATGGGCATCACTACGTCGATATCATGGTCCGGACGCTCACGCATCACCTTCTCTGCCAGCGTCTCCCCCATTCTGAGACGCGCCTTGTAAACCGATACCTTGTCGATGATGGAGTCCGGCCGTGCGAAATACACATGCTCGAACACACAGGGATAGAGATGGGGCGCCTCGGCACACTGCTGGGTATACAAAGTGCCATCGGTTTCAATGTAAACAGCCTCGCCCGGAGCTATGTCCCTTACCAGCTTGAAGCCCGCAGCACTCAGGGCCACGCTCTCGGAGGCAATCATGTACTCCTCCCCTTCCTCGGTTTTGCGCACCCCATAACAGGCAGGGCGAATACCGTTGGGGTCCCGGAAGCCGACAATGCCATAACCGGTAATCATTGCAATAACCGCGTAGGCGCCCCGGCAGCGCTTGTGTACTGCACGTACCGCGGCAAAGATCTCTTCCTTGGTCGGGTCCAGTTTGCCCAACTTCTGCAGTTCGTGGGCAAACACGTTCAGCAGTACTTCCGAGTCCGAGTTGGTGTTGATGTGGCGGAGATCGGTGCGAAACAGGTCCCGGCTGAGATCGTCGGCATTGGTCAGGTTACCGTTGTGAGCCAGGGTAATACCGTAGGGGCTGTTGACATAGAACGGCTGCGCCTCGGCGGAACTGGAACTGCCCGCCGTGGGATAACGGACATGCCCGATGCCCACATTGCCCACCAGCCGGCGCATATGACGGGTACGGAACACATCCCGCACCAGCCCGTTGTCCTTGCGCAGATAAAAGCGCTCATCCTGAAAGGTAACAATTCCCGCTGCATCCTGGCCCCGGTGCTGTAATACGGTCAGCGCGTCGTAAAGCGACTGATTCACGTTGGAAGTACTGACTATGCCGACAATGCCACACATGGATACGGTAATCTCCGAAGCGTTAATACTGAATGTTAGCGGGACGCGGAAGCAGGTTCCACGTTATCTTCCTGCTGAGAACCGGAGGGGTCATCCTTCTCCCCGCCCGCCGGCCCGAGAAAGCGGGCAAATTCGTCTCCAAGGGTTCTTCTTGACCAGTCCTCCACCACGGCCAGACGGTCAATCATCACAGATGTGCGCCACCAGGTATCTTCTGCCAGCGGCGTGTAGCGCGTAAACGCAATTCCGACAATCACCACGACCACCCCACGCAACAGGCCAAAGCCCATACCGAGCACCCTGTCGGTGGCGGACAGGCCTGTGGCCCGAACCAGGTGGCCGATCATGTTATTGATGATGGCCCCGACAATCAGGGTGCCAAAGAACAGGATGGCAAACGCCGCTACAAGGCGTACCAGAGGCGTTTCAACGGTGCCCTCAAGGAGAGACTGCATCTGGGGATGGAACGTCCGGGCAAGGATAAACGCACCTACCCAGGTAATCAGCGACAGCGCTTCTTTAATAAAGCCGCGCTTCAGACTGATAAGGGTGGAAACAGTTATCAGGGCAATGATGACCCAGTCGATCCAGATCAGCGCATCCATGGAAATCCCGGTGGAAATAAGGAAGCGCGAATTCTATCAGGAAACGTCACCCGACCAAACCGCCCATTGCTTATAAGTGACGGGTGAAACCGGTGCTATTTATCACCGGAGGTGACCAGGCTGTTAAGTCCAAAGGCTTTGTCGAGCACCTGCTTCGCCCTTTCCGCTTCTGCCTTTTCGGCGAATGGCCCGCTGAACACCCGGGTAAGTTCGGTATCGCCTCGGGTGACTTGCTGCAGGTGGGAGTTGTAGCCTTTGTCACGAACCTTGTCACGCAGGCGCCTGGCATTGTCACCACTACCGAAACTGCCCAATTGAACAACCCACGCGCCTTCCAGGGAGCGGGTGTACTCCACCGAGTCCTCTTCCGCAACGGCCTCTTCGGGTTCCGGCGATGTGGCAGGGGGTGGATCTGGCTGACTTTGAGGCTCTTCAGACACCTCGGTAACAGGCGCGGGCCCGGTACCCACTATATCTGTATCTGGTACCGGCTCATCCATGGACGGCTGGGGCGCCTGCTCACCAGATGCCTCGTTTTCCTCAAGCCGGTAGGCAGGGGCATCCGACAGCTCGGGCTCCGGCGCATCAACTTCCGGGAACGGTGGCTCCTCGGGGATATTGATGGTGGTGGATTCACGCTCGGAATGTGGCTCGTCGAACATCATCGGTACAAAGATAACGGCAAGAGACACCAGCACAAGCGCCCCGATGATTCTTTGTTTCAGTCCGTCCACGTTAGGTTGTCCCCTGTTTGTTTCTGACTCGCCATGATTGACTGTTTTCTGTGCCCGATACTAACCGCCCCCTGCGGAGAACTCAAAGCTTCGGGGCGGGAATGAAGGATATTTAAGACATGTCTTTTCCCAATTCGACCCTGGCGGCTGCCACCGTGTAGAAGGACCCGAAAACCACCACCCGATCGTGCGGACCGGCCCCTCCAACCGCTTTGTGGAGCGCCTCGGCGACCGAAGAAGAAATGCTTGCCACAGGCTGCCGGAGTGCGCCCCCTATTCGGTCGGCCAGTTCATGGCACGTCAAACCCCGGGCAACATCAAGCCCGGCCAGATGCCACTCGTCCACGACGGGCGCCATGGCGCCAGCCACACCCTCTACGTCCTTGTCGGCCAGGGCGGCGTAAACGGCGATAACCCGCCCAGCCGCATCTCCCTGACAGCTAAGTCGTGCAGCAAGCCATCTGGCGGCATGGGGGTTGTGGCCAACGTCCACCACGACCAGGGGTGCCGAACGCAAAACCTCGTAACGACCCGGCAGTGTGAGCCCGGCAATGACCTGCTCAATGACCGGAAGCTCCAACTCGGGCTCCAATTGCCTTATTGCAACAATTGCTGCGGCCAGGCTGTGGCTGGGCAGACCGGTATCGGGAATAAAAACCCGGTCGCCGTAACGAGCCTGCTCCAGCCAGACACCGCCTACCGGCTCGTCAAACGCATCCGAAGGAACCAGGTGATAGGACTCCCCCGGCCGTTCAAGCTGCACCTTCTGGGCCGCCACCTGCTGCAGCACAGACGCAGGCGGATCAATATCGGCGTAAACGGCGGGAATGCCCGGGCGCAGGATGCCGGCCTTCTCAAAACCGATCACCTCCCGGTTGTCTCCCAGGAAGGACACATGATCGATATCGACCGACGTGATGATGACAAGGTCCGGATCCAGTACATTGACCGCGTCCAGGCGCCCGCCAAGACCGACCTCCAGCACCCAGTTGTCCACACCTGCTTCCTGGAACAAAACAAACGCGGCAAGGGTACCGAATTCAAAGTAGGTTAGCGTGGTATCTTTTCGTGCAACTTCCACCTGCTCAAAAGCGCGAACCAGCTGCTCGTCGCTGGCATCCACGCCGTTAATACGAACCCGTTCGTTATAGACCTGCAGATGCGGCGAGGTATAGGCCCCGGTGGACCGCCCCGTCCTGATCAGCAGCTTTTCGATGGCAGCGACAGCGCTGCCCTTGCCATTGGTGCCGGCAACCGTAATGATCCGGGCACCGGGATTACGGCGAAACAGGCGACGCAAGACCAGCAGCACACGGTCGAGGCCCAGGTCGATTTCAGACGGATGAATGGATTCGAGGTAGCCAAGCCACTGCTCAAGGGTGGCTCCGGCGCCCGGCACTGGAACATGCCGGGCGCCAGGATTATTCTGCGGGGGCATCGGCTTCCGGTCGTTCGGAGACGTCGAACTCAATCGGTGCTTCCGTGGCTGGCTTGTCCAGACCGGTGAACTTGGCCAGAAGCGCCGCGATACGCTCACGCATCTGGTGGCGGTGAAGAATCATATCAATGGCGCCGTGCTCCAGCAGGAATTCGCTGCGCTGAAAGCCCTCGGGCAGCTTTTCGCGAACCGTCTGCTCAATAACGCGGGGCCCAGCGAAGCCAATCAGAGCATAGGGCTCGGCAATGTTGAGGTCACCCAACATAGCGAGACTCGCGGACACACCCCCGAATACCGGGTCGGTCATCACCGAGATATAGGGAATGCCCTCCTGCTTCATGCGTTCGAGCACCGCAGCGGTTTTGGACATCTGCATCAGCGACAGGATCGCTTCCTGCATCCGTGCACCACCACTGGCAGAAAAGCACACCAAGGGAATACGTTCTTCCAGGCACACGTTGGCTGCCTGAACGAACTTTTCACCCACAACCTGGCCCATGGAGCCGCCGAGGAAACTGAACTCGAACGCCACCGCAACCAGTGGAATGTCCAGGCTAGTACCACGCATGGCCACCAGGGCGTCTTTCTCACCGGTTGCCTTCTGATTCTGGGTCAGACGGTCCTTGTACCGCTTGCTGTCCTTGAACTTCAGACGATCCCAGGGCTCAAGGTCCGCAGCTATTTCCTCGCGGCCATCCTTGTCCAGAAAGATATCGAGGCGGCGGCGGGCCGTTACTCTCAGATGATGCTGACATTTGGGACAAACGTCCAGATTCTTGTCCAGCTCCGGCTTGTACAAAAAGGCCCCACACTTGGGACATTTCTTCCACAGACCCTCGGGAACACCGGTCCGTTGCTTGGATTCCGAGCGAATCTTGCTCGGCATGATCTTGTCCAGCCAGTTACTCATGATCTCATCCTGTCCTTTTATGCCTGCCGGTTACCCTGTCTGTCAGGAAGCCAGGCTGTCCAGTGCTTCTCGCATCGGGTGAAGCAGATCCGACAACGCCCGTTTGAGCTGCTCAGGATCTGCCTGATTCCGGGCTATTGTATCGACCAGTACACTGCCGACAATTACACCATCGGATACCCGGCCAACCGCGGCGGCGGTCGCAGCGTCACGAATGCCAAAGCCGACACCTACCGGAAGTGCGGTGAGTTCGTGAATGTGCGCAACCTTCGAAGCCACTTCATCCACATCAATCTTGCCGGCACCGGTAACGCCCTTGAATGAAACATAGTACACATAGCCGGAACTGTGCTCACTGATTGCCCGAATACGGTCATCGGTAGTGGTGGGCGCCAGCAGGAAAATCGCATCCAGATTGCGCGCAGTGAACAATGGCGCGACTTCGTCCGCTTCCTCCGGTGGCAGGTCTACGGTGAGAATACCGTCCACACCCGCATCCACGGCGGCATCGGCAAACTTTTCCTGCCCCATGGCTTCCATGGGGTTGAGATACCCCATCAGCACAACGGGTGTTGCGTCGTCCTTCTCGCGGAAAGTCTTCACCATTGCCAGTACCTGGCGCAGGGACGTTCCATGCTTCAGGGCCCGCTCACAGGCCAGCTGGATCACCGGTCCATCCGCCATTGGGTCCGAGAACGGCACTCCCAACTCGATGATGTCCGCGCCGGCGTCCACCAGCGTGTGCATCAGATCGACGGTCAGATCCGGATGTGGATCACCTGCAGTAATGTACGGAATCAGCGCCTTGCGACCCTGCCCTTTCAGGGCTTTCAGCACCCCTTCAATTCGACTCATGCCTGCTCCTGTATTTTTCCTGCACTGCACCGTACCGGTCCGGCGCCTGTTCATCAGGCGCCGGATGCCTGATTAAACCTCGATACCGTCCAGTTGGGCGATGGTATGGATATCCTTGTCGCCACGACCGGAGATGTTAATAACAACCACCTTATCCTTGTCCATCGTGGCGGCCAGTTTGATTGCGTAGGCAACCGCATGGGCGGTCTCCAGGGCCGGCATGATGCCCTCGACCCGCGTCAGCTTGCGGAAGCCATCAAGCGCCTCGTCGTCGGTGACAGACACATAGTGTGCCCGACCAATGTCCTTCAACCAGCTGTGCTCGGGCCCAACGCCCGGATAGTCCAGGCCGGCGCTGACTGAATGGGTAGCGGCAATCTGGCCGTTCTCGTCTTCCATCAGGTAGGTACGGTTGCCATGCAGCACGCCCGGACGGCCCGCACTCAGAGGGGCAGCATGCTTGCCGGTATCGATACCGAGGCCGCCCGCTTCCACGCCGTACATCTCGACGCTTTCATCGGTCAGGAACGGGTAGAACATGCCAATGGCGTTGGAACCGCCACCAACACAGGCCACCAGCGCATCAGGCAGCTTTCCGGCCTGGGCCAGGCACTGTTCACGGGTCTCGCGGCCGATGACGGATTGGAAATCACGCACCAGCAGCGGGTAAGGATGCGGACCAGCGACGGTACCGATAATGTAGAAGGTATCGTCAACATTCGCCACCCAGTCACGCATGGCATCGTTCATGGCGTCCTTGAGGGTGCGGGTGCCGCTCTGGACAGAATGAACCTCCGCCCCCAGCAGCTTCATCCGGTAGACGTTCAGGGATTGCCGCTTGACGTCTTCGGCGCCCATGAAAACATGGCATTCAAGCCCAAGGCGAGCACATACCGTGGCCGTGGCCACACCGTGCTGCCCGGCACCGGTTTCAGCAATCACACGTTTCTTGCCCAGGAAGCTGGCCAGCAGGGCCTGGCCAATGGTGTTGTTCACCTTGTGGGCGCCGGTATGGTTCAGGTCTTCCCGCTTGAGCCAGATCTGTGCACCGCCGGTTTCCCGGGTCAGCCGCTCGGCAAAATACAACGGGCTGGGACGACCTACATAGTGTGCCAGGTCTTTGTCGAACTCGGCCTGGAATTCCGGATCGTCCTTGAGCCTCTTGTATTCGCGCTCAAGGGTCAGCAGGGAATCAAACAACGTTTCGGAGACAAATCGCCCGCCATAGGCACCGAAGTGGCCCCGTGCATCCGGAAGCGCTTTGAGCATTTCTTCAGTCAGTTTCATCGACACGGTGAACCTCGTTTATAAAATCAGTGATTTTTTCGACGTCTTTGATGCCTTTGCTACTCTCCACACCACCACTGACATCAACCGCCCAGGGCCGCACCTGCGCAACAGCGCTGGATACGTTATCAGAAGCAAGCCCGCCGGCCAATATAAGCGGCAGCGGTCGCGTCGTGGGTATCAGCGACCAGTTGAACGCCTGGCCGGTACCGCCATATTTCTGCGGGTCCCATGCATCCACCAACAGCCCGCTGGCCTTGTGGTAACGCTCAAAAGCATTTTCGATATCAACAGTTTCACGGACCCGCACGGCCTTGATCCAGCGCACCCCGAAACTGTCGCAGAATTCCGGGGATTCATCACCATGAAACTGGAGCAGATCCAGTGGCACCTGTGACAACACCTCCCTGACAAACGACGCTTCCGGGTTCACGAACAGTCCCGTCGCCGTTACGAAGGGAGGAACCGCATCTACCAGTTCCCTGGCGTTGCCAGGCGCCAAATACCGGGGGCTGGGTTCGTAGAATACAAAGCCGAGGGCATCCGCTCCGGCGCTGGCGGCCGCGATAACATCCTGCTTTCGGGTAATACCACAGATCTTGACCCGGGTTCTCATAAGCCGTTTATCGCTGTTTTCGATGTATGTGTGTCGGACTGCGTGGCCGGTTTTCGTCGGTCTCAAACCAGGGCGTCACAAACGCTGGCCCGCACTGGGCCGCAGGGATCGAAAACGCCTCCGGGTACCCCACATCCACCAGGTAAAGTCCATGGGGCGGCGCCGTCACGCCTGCGGCGGTCCTGTCCTTCGTTTCAAGTATCTCACGAATCCATTCTGGCTGCTGCCTCCCTGTACCAACGGCCATCAGTGCCCCGGCAATATTGCGGACCATGTGGTGCAGAAATGCATTGGCCTGCACATCAATTACGACGAAATCGCCCTTTCGGGTTACGTTGATTGCTTCAAGGAAGCGGATAGGCG
Organism: Marinobacter iranensis; assembly: GCF_029207565.1. Taxonomy (GTDB): domain Bacteria; phylum Pseudomonadota; class Gammaproteobacteria; order Pseudomonadales; family Oleiphilaceae; genus Marinobacter; species Marinobacter iranensis. Next base: position 203,533 of record NZ_JANCMW010000004.1, read on the forward strand.
TCCTGGACTGGCAACCCGCTGCCCGGAACGAGGAAAAATCGTGTTCGCCCCGCAGGTGCTGGGCGGCCTTGTGCATAAGTGCCGCATCCAGGGGGCGGAAGGTCCAGCTCACTTGGCCACTAAGGATACCCGGACGCACCGCATGGTTGTAGATCACGTAGCGATAACGACGATAGGTCGCGGAAAACCGGGCGTGGAAATCACCAATACCATTACCGGCCCAGTGAACGGCTATGTCCGGTGGCAGCGAGGTGTTGATCCCCATGACCCATGAGCGGGGATTACGCACCGATGGCGTCTCGAAATGGGCAATCTGGTAGCTGGCGTGAACCCCGGCGTCGGTGCGACCGGCACACACCAGATCAACCGGATGGTCGGCCACCTTTGATACCGCCCGGGTCAGCTCCCCCTGAACCGACCGAACGCCTGATTTCTGGTATTGCCAGCCATGGAAGCCCCGGCCGTCGTACTCAAAGGCAAGCGCGACCCGCCCCGCTCCGATAGCGCTTTCGGTGGTCAATGGTTGTGGTGTAACAAACAATGAAGTGTCCGGATTGGCGTGCTGATAACAAAACAAAACGCCGGCATTCATTCCGGGTCAGGCCCGGTTAGCCGGCGTTTTGCACTCCCTGTACCGATTATATCGAATCAGGACAGATTTTTAAGGAGATCCTGCGCTTCCGCTTTCTGCTCCTCGCTTCCTTCAAGGGCAACTTCCTCGAGGATATCCCTGGCTCCGTCCACATCGCCCATTTCCACATAGGCCCTGGCAAGGTCCAGCTTGGTCGACGCTTCATCGGTACCCGTCAGGAAATCGAAGTCATCGTCATCGCCTAGATCGGCTTCATCGATATCTCCTGAGCCGGAGCCCGCCCTGGAAGAAGCCGTATCCGAAGCGACGGGCGGCTCACCCGCGTCTCCTTCTGGCGCTTCGTCGATAGCAGCGAGATCCTCATCACTAAGTTCTGGAAGCTCTTCTTCCACTTCCTCAGCGCCTGCGACCGTCTCCTCCGGATCCGCCGGTTCCTCACCGCTCAGCGTGTCCTCCAGGCCCAGTTCCTCGTCCAGCGGTGTTTTGTCGTCTTTCTCCTGATCAGTGACTGCATCCGTACCTGCAGAGTCACCGGAATCCGCAAACTCTTCCATAAGGGCAAGATCCTCATCAGACACATCCAGCTCCAGGTCATCCAGTTCGCCCTGCTCACTGTCAGACGAAGCCTCATCTTCGCCAGCTACCTTGTCCAGTTCCGCATCGAGTTCATCCAGGAAGGACTCATCCAGAGAATCCAGTTCACCCTCTTCCAGATCACCCTCTTCCAACTTGTCGATTTCCAGATCTTCGCCTTCGGGTTCTCCGGTATCGACTTCCGTTGACTCCAGATCACCCTCATCCAATTCCAGTGAATCGAATTCGTCGGATTCATCCGCCGCTTCCGCGGACTCCTCATCCGCGAAATCAAGGCTCAGGTCATCATCGGCGCCATGTTTCTCTGGCTCATCAGCTGTTTCATCTTCGAGCGAGAAGTCGAACGAGTCATCTGTCAGTTCATCGGTTTCGTCAACAGATGCTTCGTCTTCGCTGGAGGACGTATCAATACCTGAAAGATCGTACTCGATCAGATCGTCCGGGCCCGGTTCCTTTTCAGATTCTCCGGAATGCGCTTCTTCGGATTCATCCAGATCAGAAAAATCAGTTTCCAGACTGCCAAACTCATCTTCCTCTTCTTCGCCCGTGGCGGACTCATACCGGTCTGAAGCGAGTTCGTCAGATACCGGCTCCTCTTCCCGCGCTCCGGTGTCGAACGAATCAGATCTCAACTGCGACTCGAGGTCATCAATGCTCGGCATTGACTCCGCCTCTTCCAGGCGGGTACGCAGTGCATGAGCTTCAGCAAGGGCCTGTTCATCCTCCAGTGTCTCAACTTCACCAAGCTGCTTCTCGAAAGACTGCCTGTCCTGGGTATCCGCATAGACGCCCAGCAATTTCAGCCGGAGATCGGTGCGGCTGGGCTCTCTGGAAATGGCGGTTTCCAGCGATTGAGCAGCCTGATCCATGCGCCCATAGGCAATGTAGGCATCCGCCTCAGCCAGGGGATCATTTTCCGGAGCCTCGGCACCCTCGTCTTCATCCAGGGTAAGGTCGAAGGAATCCGTGTCGCCATCCGCTTCGCTGTTCAACTGGTCGTAGAACGCCTTTTCACGATTGGCATTGCGGCGTGCCAGCAACAACAGGAGCAGCAACAGAACCACCAAGCCGCCACCAAGGGCAATCTGGTACACCGGATTGTTGGTAATGGCGCTCATGATGTTGCTCGGGAAGCCCTGATCAGGCTCGGCCGGCGGTGTTGGTGCTTCGCTGGCCGGCTGTTCGGGTGCAGGAGCGGCGACGCCCGCCTCCTCCTGATCGGCCTCGTCGTCAGCCATCTCACCGGTAGCGGCATCACCAGAGGCAACGTCCTCTTCTGCCATTTCAGCGCCATCATCCATGGCCGGAGCCTCTGAATCGTCTTCAGCAGCATCCGTTACAGAGTCCTCTGCCATGTCGTCGGTCGCAGACGGTTCGCCGGCACCGGCACCGGCACCGGCATCAACATCGGCACTTTCAGCAGCGTCAGTCTTCTCAGTGGTCGCATCAGCAAGTTCCCCTTCCGGGGCTGCTACATCGGCCCCGCCTTCGGCAACCTGCTCTGCCAGTGCTTCCTCACCCGGCGCATCAGCCGGCTGGCCGTTATCACCTTCTGCCTGCTGAATTTCGGCAAGCTGGGTATTTTTCAGTTCCAGCAGGCGCTGCAGCGTTTCCACTTGCTCCTGCAGATCATCAACCCGGCCCGTGAGTTCGTCGTTCTCACGACGGGCACTTTCGAGTTCCTCCATCGCAACGGCAGAGCCGGCGTCCACCCCACCGGCGGTATCGCCATCACCACCTGCGGACCCACCTTCTTCCGCATCACGCGTGCCGGTATCGCCGGCCAGCAACCTCAGTTCATCGCCACCGGCGGCCTGTCCCTCTGTGGGCTGGCCCGAAGCAACCTGGGTGTCCGTGGCGTCAACAGTTCGGTCAGGAGTGGAAAATGCTTCGTTTTGCGCCGCCACCTGTCGGACAGCTTCGGCACGGGAGCGGCTGCGAATCTGCTCAATATCCGGTACCCGCAGGACCTGTCCACGTTTGAGACGGTTGATATTCCCGGCAATGAAGGCGTCCGGATTCAGGTCCTGCAGGGCAAGCATGACCTGCTGCATGGACACACTGCTGTCCGGGCGAACACTGGATGCGATGTTCCACAGGGTATCGGAAGGCCCGGTGGGGCCAAAGGTCCTTGCACGCTGAGTGGTCGTGGTGCGTCGTGGCTCCCGGGAGGTTACCCGGGGCTGTTGTTGCTGACGCGCCGGCTGCGAGGCCTGCGGGGTGGAAGGTGCGGCAATCTGTTCCTGAACACCGGATTCCTCGGCGTAGACCGGGGGATCAACCAGCACCGAATACTCCCGCATCAGCCGGCCATTGGGCCACGTCACTTCCAGCAGAAAATTGAGATAGGGTTCCCGCAGGGGCTCGCGGGACGACACGTTAACCACCAGGCTGCCATCGCTGGCGGTGGTCACGCGGAAATCAAGTTTGGTAAGGAAATAGTTCCGGTCGATACCAACCCGTTCATAGGCCGATTCGGGAGCGATGTTTACAAACACATCACCGGGGTCAACTCCCTCGCTTTTACGCAGATTAATGTCTGCATCCAGAGGCTCATTCAGATAGGACTGTAATTCAATCTCACCCAGACCCAGGGCCTGTGCGACGCCGGAACCGAGCCCTCCCGCCAGAGCCAGAGCAACCGCAAGCTTGCGTACCTTCATGCTTTTTCCTTACCAGTCTCCGTTATTCGTTACCGTTCTTCAGAACAGATATCGGACGAGGTTGGATGACTTCCGTCTTGATTACTATCGTTATTATGTAATGTTTTTAATATTCAGTTGCGCAAGTATTGTTGATAATACCTCTTTTATCAATCAATCAGCCGCAGTCCTTGCACCATTTTTTCATAAATGGTGGGGAACATATTGTTACACAACGATGATCCGGCTATCCCGATCAGCCAGAGTCTAGCCCACCAGCACGGAAACATGTACAAAAACGCTTCTGAAAATAACAGGGGCGGAGGCGTATTTCAGCCTCCGCCCCTGACCGGTTCTCTGAAACCGGACACAGTTGGCATAATCTTGCCCACTGCGGGCAGCTTATTGCTCCTGAAGAATACGTAACATCCTGCGAAGCGGCTCGGCAGCACCCCACAGCAACTGGTCACCCACGGTAAACGCCGAGATATACTCCGGGCCCATCGCAAGCTTGCGGATGCGGCCGATGGGTACGCTCAGGGTCCCGGTCACTTTCGCCGGCGTGAGTTCCCGGAGAGTGGCTTCCCGCTCGTTGGGAACCACCTTCACCCAGTCGTTGGCTTTCGCCAGGATGGACTCGATCTCGGAAACCGGGATGTCCTTCTTCAGCTTGATGGTCAAGGCCTGGCTATGGGAACGCATGGCGCCGATGCGAACGCAGATACCATCAATGGGAATCGGATTGCTGCTGCGACCGAGAATCTTGTTGGTCTCAACGCCCGCTTTCCACTCTTCCTTGCTCATGCCGTTATCAAGCTGCTTGTCGATAAACGGAATCAGGCTGCCGGCCAGCGGCACTTCAAAGTGCTCGGTGGGGAAGCTTCCGGAGCGCATGGTTTCGGTCACCTTGCGATCAATCTCAAGGATGGCCGAAGACGGGTCCGCCAACTCGTCACTGACGCTGTCTTTCAGTTCACCCATCTGGTTCAGCAACTCGCGCATATTCTGCGCACCGGAACCGGACGCTGCCTGATAGGTCATGGGCGATACCCATTCGATCAGATCCTGCTCAAGCAGGCCACCAAGAGCCAGCATCATCAGGCTGACGGTACAGTTGCCGCCAACGTAGTCTTTCACACCCTTTGCCAGCGCATCGTCAATCACGTTGCGGTTGACCGGGTCGAGAACGATCACGGAATGATCGACCATTCGCAGTGTGGATGCGGCGTCAATCCAGTAACCCTGCCATCCGGCGTCACGGAGTTTCTGGTAAACCGCACCGGTGTAATCGCCACCCTGGCAGGTAACCACGACATCCAGGGTTTTCAGGGTGTCGATATCGAAGGCATCCTGCAGCGGAGGCACGCCCTCTTTACCCACATCCGGTGCCGGTTTGCCAGCCTGGGAGGTGGTAAAGAAGATGGGTTCGATATCTGCAAAATCGTTTTCTTCACGCATGCGCTGCATGAGGACGGAGCCCACCATACCGCGCCAGCCAATAAGTCCAACTCGCTTCATGTGCGACCTTTGAACCTCGTTTTATGCCCGCCCTCTACCTGTATCGCTGGCAGGGACAGGATGGATGATCCCGCGGCAACCGCATCGCGTTGCCGTCGGGTCTCAAATTTGCCGGCCTCAGAGCGCCGCCAGAACCGCATCGCCCATTTCACGGGTCGATACCTTCCGGCCATCCGCAGACATGATGTCCGCGGTGCGCAGCCCCTGGTCCAGCACTTTGCTGACCGCCGCCTCAATCGCCCCGGCCGCTTTTTCCTCGCCCAGGCTGTAACGCAGCATCATCGCTCCACTGAGGATGGTGGCCAGCGGATTGGCTATGCCCTTGCCCGCTATATCGGGCGCGGAACCATGACAGGGCTCGTACATGCCCTGCTTCTCTGAGTTCAGGGAAGCAGACGGTAGCATACCAATGGAGCCTGTCAGCATAGCCGCTTCGTCGGAAAGAATATCACCAAACATGTTGCCAGTCACAATCACGTCGAACTGCTTGGGGGCTCGAACCAGTTGCATGGCGGCGTTATCAACGTACATGTGGGAGAGCTCGACATCCGGGTATTCCCGGCGCAGGTCTTCCATGATTTCACGCCAGAGAACAGTGACTTCCAGTACATTAGCCTTGTCCACGGAGCATAACTTCTTGCCCCGCTGCTGAGCCGCCTCGAAGGCAACCCGACCAATACGACGAATTTCCGATTCGGTATAGGCGTAGGTGTTGTAACCCTGGCGCTCACCGCTCTCCAGTTCACGCACACCGCGAGGCTGGCCGAAATAGATGCCGCCGGTCAGCTCACGGACAATCATGATGTCCAGGCCTGATACCACTTCCGGCTTCAGGGAAGACGCGGATGCGAGCTGGGGGTACAGGATTGCCGGGCGCAGATTGGCAAACAGCTGAAGGTTTGAGCGCAAGCCCAGCAGCCCCTTTTCCGGACGGCTGGCCATGGGGCGCTTATCCCACTGGGGGCCGCCCACGGCACCGAGCAGAATCGCGTCCGCCTTGCGGGCCATGTCCAGGGTTTCGTCTGGTAGCGGCGAGTCTGTTTCCTCAATGGCCGCACCGCCTACCAGGGCGGATTGGAAATGCAGGCCAAGGCTGAACTTTTCGTTGATTTTGTGCAAAACCTTTTCGGCTTCGGCAACAATCTCGGGGCCGATGCCGTCGCCGGGGAGCATCAGGATAGATCGGGACATAGTGATTCCTTTGTATTTTAATGCCTTGTCGGATTACGGCTTCGCCTAATCCGACCTACATGGGTGAGCATATGAGTTGACCTTGAACCGTAGGTCGGATTAGGCGAAGCCGTAATCCGACAAACCAAATCAACCACCCGCACCAAACAACCACGGCGCCGTTTCCCGCCGGGACGCTTCATAGGCCTTGATTACCTCCGCATCCTCAAGCGTCACCCCGATATCGTCGAGGCCGTTCAACAAGCAATGCCGGCGGAAATCATCCACCTCAAAGGTGAACGACTCGCCAGACGGCGTGGTGACCGTTTTCGCTTCCAGGTCGATGGCCAGTTGATAGCCTTCTTCCGCTTCGGTTTCCCGGAAAAGCCGGTCAACAATTTCCTCATTGAGAACAATGGGTAACAGGCCATTCTTAAAGCAATTGTTGTAGAAGATATCGGCAAAACTCGGCGCAATGATAACGTGGAAGCCAAAATCCTCCAGCGCCCAGGGGGCATGCTCACGGCTGGAACCACAACCAAAGTTACGGCGCGCCAACAGGACGCTGGCATTCTTATAGCGATCCTGGTTGAGCATGAAGTCCGGGTTGATCGGGCGCTTCGAGCAGTCCTGGTCCGGCCTGCCCTCGTCCAGGTAACGCAGCTCATCGAACAGGTTGGGCCCAAAGCCGGTGCGCTTGATGGACTTCAGAAACTGCTTGGGAATAATCATGTCCGTATCCACATTGGACCGGTCCATGGGGGCAACAATGCCCTTGTGTTGCTTTAACGCTCGCATGGTGTCTCTCCTGTGGATCAGTTCATCATCTCGCGGACATCAACGAAGTGGCCGTTGATTGCCGCCGCTGCCGCCATCGCCGGGCTGACCAGATGGGTGCGCCCACCAAAGCCCTGGCGGCCCTCGAAGTTGCGGTTGGAGGTGGACGCACAATGCTCTCCCTGCCCCAGCTTGTCGGCGTTCATGGCCAGGCACATGGAACAACCCGGATCACGCCACTCGAGGCCGGCTTCAATAAAGATCTTGTCCAGCCCTTCCTGCTCGGCCTGAACCTTCACCAACCCGGAGCCCGGCACAACCATGGCCTGCTTGAGCGTTGGTGAAACCTTGTGCCCCTTCACAACCGCTGCGGCCTCACGAAGGTCTTCAATCCGACCGTTGGTGCAGGACCCGATAAACACCCTGTCGAGCTTGATATCGGTAATCGGCATTTTCGGCGTAAGCCCCATGTACTTAAGGGCACGAACGATGCCTTCCCGCTTGATCGGATCTGCTTCCGCATCCGGGTCCGGCACATGGCCGCCCACGCCGGCAACCATTTCCGGAGACGTACCCCAGCTTACCTGCGGCATGACTTCGGAACCTTCCAGCTCCACAACCTTGTCGAACACCGCCTCGTCATCGCTGTGCAACGTTTTCCAGTATTCAATCGCCTTGTCCCGCATGTCACCCTTGGGCGCAAACGGGCGGTCCTTCACGTAATCAATGGTGGTCTGGTCCACCGCCACCATACCCACCCGGGCACCGGCCTCGATAGACATGTTGCAGATGGTCATGCGGGCTTCCATGGAGAGATCCCGGATAGCCTCCCCCCCAAACTCAATGGCATAGCCGGTGCCGCCTGCAGTACCAATCTTGCCGATGACGGCAAGCACCACGTCCTTCCCGGTGATCCCCGCTCCAAGTTTACCGTTTACTTTCACCAGCATGTTCTTCATTTTCTGCTGAACCAGGCACTGGGTTGCCAGCACGTGCTCCACTTCGGAAGTGCCTATGCCATGGGCCAGACACCCGAACGCTCCGTGGGTCGAGGTGTGGGAGTCACCGCACACGATGCTCATGCCGGGGAGTGTCGCTCCCTGCTCTGGCCCAATCACGTGCACGATACCCTGGCGCTGGTCCATCATCTTGAACTCAAGAATCCCGAACTCGTCGCAGTTCTTGTCCAGGGTTTCCACCTGAATCCGCGATACCGGATCGACAATGCCTTCGACACCACGGGCGCGGTCGGTGGTCGGTACGTTGTGGTCCGGCGTGGCGAGGTTGGCGTCCAGCCGCCAGGGCTTTCGCCCGGCCAGGCGCAGGCCTTCGAAGGCCTGCGGCGAGGTGACTTCGTGCAGTAAGTGCCGGTCGATGTAGATCAATGCGGAGCCGTCATCCCGCTGTTTAACGAGATGGTCGTCCCACAATTTGTCGTATAAGGTCTTGCCCGCCATGTTCTCTCTCACTTTCTGGGGGTTTCTGTTTTTACCGCTATGGCTCTATTTTAACGCTTACTACTGAATAACCTCAATTCATGTTTTTTATGTTGTGCATTCCGGTTTGGCATATTAGGCTTTGATTTGGTGGAGCCCGCTTTAAAGCCGGGCCTAATTGTTGGGGGCGTGTCGCATGGTGGTAAGGGCCTCTCAAAACACGCCCGTAAATACGTCCCTGTAGGGCTCGGTCGCGCCATCCTTGGCGCTCCACGGTTTTGGGAGGCCCTTACCCCCATGCTTCTCGGGCCATTGCAATATCGTAGGTCGGATAGAGCGCAGCGAAATCCGACATTGTGGGTTTTTGCCGCGAAAATTGTCGGATTACGCCTTCGGCTAATCCGACCTACGTTGTTTGAAGGCAACTCCCAGGTTCGAGGGCTATGCCGGGAAGACACTTCCAAAAACGTGGAGCGCCAGGGATGGCGCGACCGAGCCCTACATGGACGTATTCACGGGCGTTTTTTGGAAGTGTCTTCCCGGCATAGGCCCTTCACCATCAGCAGCAGTCAAAGAGACCAGAACCATGGATGCAAACTCCCTAAAAGCATTCCTGACCATAGTGGACCAGGAGTCATTCTCCGAGGCCGCGGAATTGCTGCACCTGACGCAGCCTGCAATCAGCAAACGGCTGGCCGCACTGGAAAATCAGCTGGGCACAAAGCTGATCGACCGGAGTAACCGACAGGTCAGGCTAACGGATGCGGGGGCGCGGTTAATGCCCCATGCGCGGCGGATTCTGGATGAGGTGCACAATGCCCGACAGGCGCTGTCGGACCGGGAAGGTGCGGTTTCCGGCCAACTGTCAGTGATCGCCAGCCACCACATCGGGCTGCACCACCTGCCAGCGTGGTTGCGACGGCTGAACCGGGACTATCCGGAGGTCGCGCTGGAGTTGCAGTTCATGGATTCCGAAAGCGCCTTCGGACAGATGCGCAAACGCACGGCTGAATTGGCATTTGTGACTCTGAGTGAAAGCATGGACCAGGCATTCGAAGTGCATGTGCGATGGGAGGATGCCATGGCCTTTGTGGTGTCGCCGGAGCATCCGTTGGTCTCATTGCACAAGCCGGGCCTGGAGGACCTGTCTCGCTATGACGCCCTGCTTCCGGAGGCCGGCACGGCCACTTACCGCTCCATCAGTCGCCTGTTTCTCGATGCCGGGCTGCCGCTGAAAATCCAGATGCCAACCAACTACCTGGAAACCATCAAGATGATGGCCAGTGTAGGACTGGGCTGGAGTGTGTTGCCGGTGAGCATGGTGGACGACTCCCTGACGGTGCTGCCCGTGCCCCACTCCGTCAGCCGTATCCTCGGCGGCGTCGGCCTGAAAGGCCGGTCGCTGAGCCCCCAGGCCCGGGCGTTGCTGGACATTGCATCAGAGCTGCAATAACGCCGGTCACTGCTCCGGCGGCGGCCTCAGCCCCCGCCAGGTGATAACAATGGCGATGGCCATGGCAATCGCGCCACCCCAGAACGCAGCCGAGGTGCTGAAACCCTCCACCAGAAATCCCGACATCCAGGCCCCGATCGCCCCACCCGCACCAAACGTCAGGCCGCTATACAGCGCCTGCCCCTGACCATGATGATGCTGGCCAAAGAAGCCCTGGATGTACTGAACCGAAATGGCGTGAAGTGCGCCGTACGAGGCCGCGTGCAATAATTGCGCGAATATCAGCACCGCCACCACATCCGTTACTTCGGCAATCAGCACCCAGCGAATCATCGTCAGGGTTAGCGCCGCAATCGCAATCTGCCGCACCGTAAAACTCCGGGTCAGCCGGTGCATCACCAGGAACAACCCGATTTCCGCAAGCACCCCCAGCGACCACAACAACCCGATCGCCAGTTTGCCGTAACCATGCTGTTCCAGATGAATACTGAAAAACGTGTAGTAAGCTCCGTGGGACACCTGCAGCAGGAAGTTCATAAGGAAAAACGTCACCACCGCCGGGTGCGTCACAATCGCCTTCAGACTGCCCTTGGGAGCGGGAGGCTTACGCTCACCTCGCTCCGACGGCACCAGAAACGCCGACACCGCAATCCCCGCAAACACCGGCAACAACAACCACGGCAAGAGATTAATCGGGACCAGTTCCAGAATCCCGCCCACCAGCGCCACGGCACCGATAAAACCCACGGATCCCCAGAGCCGCACCTTGCCGTACTTCTCCCGCTGCGTGCCCAGTGACCGCAGGGTAATCACCTCGTACAGCGGCAGGATCGCATTCCAGAAAAACGTGAACGCCAGCATCACCAGCAACAGCCCGTAAAACCCGGGCTCCATGAACACACCGGCGAAGAACAGCGAACCGACAATCGCTCCAAACCGAACCAATCGAACCCGATGCCCGGTCCGATCCCCCAGCCAGCCCCACACATTGGGCGCAACGATCTTCGTCAACTGGATGGTCGCCATCAGCGTGGCGATCTCAAGGTAAGAGAAACCCCGGCCTTCCAGATACAACGACCAGTACGGGAGCAGGCCGCCGAGGAGAGCGAAGAACCAGAAGTAGAGGTTGGATAGGCGCCAGTAGATAACAAAACCTCTTTCGAGATATCACAAAAGCTTGGCGGCTTCGGCGGGAAACAGGGTTCAAAAACGTGGAGCGCCATGGATGGCGCGACCGAGCCCTACAGGGACGTATTCACGGGCGTTTTTTGAACCCTGTTTCCCGCCGAAGCCGCTTCGCAAATTGAGACAGCCTAAAAAATGTCGGATTACGGCTTTGCCTAATCCGACCTACGAGGTGAGCGGCTGACGTCAGAGCTGGCCGAGGACCGGTGTCGAGACAGAGACATCCCCGTTCTGGCCGCGATGGCGCAGGTAATGATCCATCAGCACGATGGCCATCATCGCCTCCGCAATCGGCGTGGCTCGAATACCGACACAGGGATCATGGCGTCCTGTTGTGATCACCTCTACCGGATTGCCATGGACATCAATACTCCGCCCCGGCAACCGCAAACTCGACGTCGGCTTCAGCGCAATACTGGCCAGAATCGGCTGGCCCGAGGAAATACCACCCAGAACACCGCCGGCGTGATTGGACAGGAACCCCTCGGGTGTCATCTCATCCCGGTGCTCCGTGCCCTTCTGATCAATACAGCCAAAACCGGCACCAATCTCCACGCCTTTCACCGCATTAATGCTCATCAACGCGTGCGCCAGGTCCGCATCCAGCCGGTCAAAAATGGGCTCACCCAATCCGGGAGGCACGCCTTCGGCAACCACATTGATCCGGGCACCAATGGAATTCCCCTCCTTACGCAGGGCATCCATATAGGCTTCCATTTCCGGCACCTTGTCAACGTCCGGACAGAAAAACGGATTCTGGTCGACCTGCTCCCAATCCAGCTTCTCGATCTTGATTGGACCAAGCTGGGACAGGTAGCCGCGGATTCTGATACCCAGGCGTTGTTCCAGAAACTTCCGCGCAACCGCACCGGCGGCTACCCGCATGGCGGTTTCCCGGGCCGAGGAACGGCCGCCGCCACGATAGTCCCGAACACCGTACTTATGCATGTAGGTATAATCAGCATGAGCGGGCCGGAACTGCTCGGAGATCTTCGTATAATCCTTCGAGCGCTGGTCCGTATTCTCAATCACCAGGCCAATCGGCGTACCGGTGGTTTTGCCTTCGAAGACACCGGAGAGAATCTTGACCTCGTCCGCTTCCCGGCGCTGGGTCGTGTGCCTTGAGGTGCCCGGCTTACGGCGGTCCAGGTCACGCTGCATGTCCTCCACGGACAGTTCCAGCCCAGGAGGGCAACCGTCAATAATGCACCCGAGTGCAGCGCCGTGGCTTTCACCAAAGCTGGTCACTGTAAACAATTTTCCGAAGCTGTTTCCCGACATGATTCAGTATCTTATCCAGGGTTCTTAATTTAGGTCTTCAGCAGTTAACAGGAACACACCGTCACCACCGTTTTCAAATTCCAGCCAGGTAAAGGGCAGATCGGGATAGGCTTCCTGAAGCGCCACCCAGCTATTGCCCACCTCAACAATCAACAGGCCGCCCGGGTTCAGGTAATCAGCCGCCCTGGCGAGGATACTATGAGCAATATCCAGTCCATCGCCACCGGCGGCCAGTCCCAGTTCCGGCTCATGACTGTACTCCGCCGGCATGTCCGCAATATCCTCTGCATCCACGTAGGGCGGATTGCTGAGGATGACATCGTATCGGCCTTCAATGCCATCAAATACATCCGAGCGGACGGTTCTCACACGATCACCCACTTCATGATAATCGATGTTTACCGCCGCCACTTCCAGCGCTTCAGGCGAGATGTCCGAAAGATCCACCTCGGCTTCGTCGAATACCGTTGCGGCGGCTATGCCAATGCAACCACTGCCAGTGCACAGATCCAGAATTCTTCCAACGGGCTTGTCTCCGAGCCAGGGTTGCAGACCACTCTGGATAAGCTCGCCCAGTGGCGAACGCGGCACCAGCACCCTTTCGTCCACATGAAACGGAAGCCCCATGAACCAGGCCTCGCCCAGCAGGTAGGCCAACGGTACCCTCTCCTCAATACGGCGATGCATACGATCAAGGATCAACGACCGCTCTTCCCGGGTCAGCCGGGCATCAAGAAACAGGGTATTGTTTTCCAGAGGCAGATGGAGGCTGCGCATCACCAGTTGAACTGACTCATCCCACACATTATCCGTGCCATGGCCGAAATAAAGGGGTGAGTCGGCAAAGCGGGAGGATACGTATCTCAGGTAGTCCCTGACGGTATGCAGGTCATCAATCGGGCTGCTCACAAAGCTTCTTCCTGTCCGGGCATGTTCAAGGCGCAGAATTATACGCTCTTTCCGGCACAGGCTGCAGCCCGCCGGCGCAATTCGGGTGAACAGCGTCAGATCGCGAGCGGCCCGGAACTGTTCAGGTTCTTCTCGTAACGGTCCAGCGCAGCGGCCATGCGTTCCCGCCCCAACTGAATCAGCTCCGGCGCTTTGTGGTAGTCGTAGCTTCGGCCAGCGTTCTTGGGAATGTTCACCAGCAAGTCCGGCGGATAGCCGGCAATCTTGTACTGCACCAGGGCGCTCTGCATGGTTTCAATGGTCAGGTTCATGACATCGAATTTGCCGATACCCAGTTTGTCCCAGTCAATGGTCTCGTGGTCGTCCTGGTTTTTCTTCGGTTCGGGCTTTACCGCAGGGGTTTTCTTGTTGTTCTCGTTCTTCGCCACTGCCTTGCTGATTTTTTCCTCTGGCGAATCCGACGAGTCTGACTCTTTCCGGGCACTAAACGTCTTCAGTGCGTCCCAGTCAAACCATCGCGAGGCCTTCTCCCGGATCTTGTCGACCCACTCCTCGATGTCGCCACCCTCATCGTGGGGGCTCTCAAACGCGGCATCCGGCAGGCGGCGACCCCGGTCATCCTCACCGCTGAGATTTACCGCAACAATCATGTCGGCATGGGACGAAATGGTTGGAATAATAGGCAAGGGATTCAACAACGCACCATCGACCAGCACACGCCCGTTAAGCACCAATGGGGTTACAACGCTGGGGATGGCCACGGAGGCGCGGATGGCCTGGTCCAGGGGGCCCTCCTGGAACCAGATTTCCTTGTGGGCGAGAAGGTCGGTGGCCACTGCGGTATAGGCAATGGGCAAATCCTCAATCCTGGTATCACCAATCATTTCCCGGACCACGGAGAAGATCTTCTCGCCGCGAATGGCGCCAACCGAACTGAAGGTCACGTCCAGCAGCTTCAGCACATCAAACTGGCCAAGCCCGGTCACCCAGTCCTTGTAATCCTTCATTTTGCCTGCGGCGAACACACCTCCGATCAGCGCACCCATGGAACAGCCGGAGATGGCAACGATGTCATAGCCCCGCTCCACCAGTATCTCGATGGCACCGATATGGGCATAGCCCCGGGCGCCGCCACTGCCAAGGGTCAGCGCGACGGTTTTACCTTTCCCAGGTAGCGTCGGCCGGGGATCGCCGTCTTCAGAAGCCGATTGTGCGGAGGATATACCGGTACTCGTCACGATCTGAGAAAGATCATCCTCGGGCTTCTGGTCTTCGTCCTGAGATTTATCGTCTGGCGGCCTGTTCATCCCGATCACCTCGTAATCACCATCACTTCAACCCGGTCACCTTGCCGGTCGGGGTTGGGTATCACAACAGCTGGACCCACCGTAATAATAGTCTGCCGGCTCCCGGAAACACCGGTCTTGGCCAGAACCTGTGACAGGGATTCCGCCGCCGCTTCCGCCCGCTGCATGGATTCTTCGAAGGTTTCATCCTCCTTCAGCTCTGAATAGGCGGTGAGTATTACCTGAGCACTCTCATCCTCCGCCCAATCGTTGATAATTCGACGGTCCGCACTACTCCATTCAAAATTGTAGGTAATCCCCCCCTGCCAGGGCACTATAACCGGCCCCTTGACTCGGGCACTCTCGTTGCCCATGCCCGGGATCTCGGTGCCCTGAGGAGCCACCAGGTGCTCGACCCAGACAAACTGGCGCTGATTGGCACGGGTCACTGTGTACACGAGTGTCAGCCATGGCTGGCCGTTCTCGTCCACCGATCCGGCCACCAGGTAGTCCTGGTTGTTGTCCCGGCCGTAAAGGCTGGACTGATCGAAAATCTGGTTGGCCCACACATTGCTCCGCCCGCAGCTACGACCGGAACACTCGAACAGAATCTGGGCGCCCCGTGCCTGCAGCTCCCTCAAGTAGTGATCACGGGCCTCCTCACGATTGGCTCCGCCACGGACTTCGTACAACTGCCCCACCCCCTTGACCGGGAGACGGGCCATGGCCGCCGAGCGAATTTCGTTATTAACCTCGCGGACCGGACTGAAGAGCACCAGATGCCCCGGCGACTGGATGGTAACCTCCTGCTCCAGATGAGAATCCGGAAAAGGTTCCGGCGGCGGCATTTGTGCCGACACCGTGGCCGAACCGCCCACAAAAAAGACGGCGACCAACATCACTAACTGCGACAAGCGCTTATTCTGCATCGTCTAAAAAGCCTCTGACTGCATCGACAACCGGCCCGATATCTCCGTCCAGATGGCAATGGTGGCCACCCGGTACGGTTACCAGATCAAGGTCCGCAATGGCGTTCGTTCGGGAATTCAGCTCAGGACGGCTCGCAAGCAGCCCCTTCTCCGCGCGCAAAAAGCGCGTGGGGGTAGTCACTTTTTTCAGACAGGCCGCTACCTGCGCTTCGTCCATCATGATCATGGAAGGGTGACGTAAGCGCGGATCCGCCCGCCACATAAACCCTTCCCCGGACTGTTTCATGCTACGTGCCACCAGCATCCTTGCCGCATCCGGAGACAGAGGAATCATTCCTCCCTCCCGTGCCTTGGCCGCCGCCCCGATATCAGGGTATACGACCGGCTTTCCGGAACCTGCCATTCGTTTGGTGATCGCCTTGCGCATCTGCCCGATCACTTCCTCGGGTTTGCGGCTGATTGGGCCGAGACTGTCGATCATCACCAGCCTGCGCACCCGTTCCGGAAATGCCGCCGCGTAGAGAACGCTGACGATTCCGCCGAGTGAATGGCCAACAAGATCAACCTGGCCACGCGGTGCACCCCTGAAATGAGTCTCGACCAGTTCCGCCAGGTCGGAGACGTAATCCATCAACAGATAGCCCTGCCCCGGGGGGCGATGCCCGGAATGGCCATGCCCGGCCAGGTCGAGGGAGTATATATCGCGCGCGCCTTCAAATGCCGGCGCCAGCCTGGCGAACGACAGGGCATTGTCCAGCCAGCCATGAACCATGAGTACCGGGCAGGATCTGGTGACGGTTGCGGCGGGCCAGTGCAGGCCCGCGAGGTCAATGTGTTTGAGAGGCCAGTTTATTTCCTGACACGATGTTGTTGTATCAGAAGGAGTTTCCAGGAGTGTGTCATTCATTGAAACGGTTACATGGTATGGGTGGGTCGGTCCGAGCTCAGTGAACCCGCCAGATAGGACTCGATTTTGGTGCGCGCGGTTTCGTCTTCACCATCGAACTGTACGCCAATACCTGCAGCACGGTTGCCCTGGGCACCCTTCGGGGTAATCCAGATGACCTTGCCCGCCACCGGAATTTTCTCCGGTTCGTCCATCAGGTTGAGTAGCAGGAACACTTCATCGCCGAGTTGATACTGTTTTTGCGTGGGAATAAACAGCCCGCCCTGACGAATGTACGGCATATAGGCCGCGTAGAGTACCGCCTTGTCCTTGATGGTCAGTGTGAGAATGCCACTGCGTGCGCCAAAACCAGGCCCCATAGTAAACACCTATCTCTTATTTGTGATGGCCGGAGTAATAAACTCCTGATATTCCGCAATCATAGCAGTAGTTGTTAAAAACTGCCCTATCCTGCCGAGCCAACGGAAGCGTGAATCATCCCGCAGTGGCCCGACGTACCGGCATCAGCTTTTGCCAGGCAATCAGCAACCGGCCGGCCTCAAGCTCGGGGTTGACGTTGTAAACCCCGGCTGACCTGGATTCATGGATCGCATCCAGAATCTCATGGGCCCGCCAGGGGGGATTGTTACTGGCCAGGAACATCAGCATTTCTGCCGCGTCCGCGTCCCTCGGCTGGCCGCCAGCGCCTATACGTGCCAGGTCTCCAGCCCACCCTTCAAAGAGCCACAGCGCGCTTTCCAGCCCCATGGTCTTGAACGGTTTGGCGGCTTCCGCAACAGACAGCTGCCCCTTCATGAAGCGGCGGAAGTTATCCAGGGCCTCGTCACGAAGCCCCATGAAATCGCCGGTGGCGTATTCCAGCGCAAGCCTTGGCGCATTGGCAGCCATCGCGAGCGCCTTGGCGCATTGTTCCGGGGTTGGCTGACTGTCGCCTTTCATCTCCTTCACCGCTGCCGTCAGCCAGCGAGCGGCCTGTTCCTCATTCGGTGTGGCGATCAGCAGGCTCTGGCAGCGGGAGCGGATGGTGGGCAGCACCGGCCTGCCACTCTCCTGAAGCAGCAACAGCACCACATCCTCCGCCGGCTCTTCCAGAGTTTTCAGCAGAGCGTTGGCGGAGTTGATATTGAGCTGGTCCGCCCGATCAATAATGGCGATCTTGCGGGACGCTACCTGGGGCGACCCCACCGCAAAGGCAGACAAGGAACGTATCTGGTCAATCTTTATCATTTTGGACTTTTCCGGCGTGTAGAGCCGGATATCGGGATGAGTGCCAGCAGAGACCAGTTCGCACTGTTTACAGGTGCCACAGGGCGCCCCGCCGTTCATGTCCGGCCGCTCACAGACCAGCAGCCCGGCCAGTGCGTTGGCAAACAAGCGCTTGCCGACGCCGGTTTCACCAGTCACCAACAGGGCGTGGGGCATCCGGTTGCCGGCCATGCGCTGCAGGAGCCGGTTCCAGGCATCCTGAAGCCATGCCATTGTTGCTATGGATGCGTTCACGCAATTACCCCTTCGATGGACTGGTTGAAGGCCGGTCAGCCTGTCGTTTCATGGTGGCCAGCAGACGTTTCATTTTGTTCAGTTCACCCTGGCTGCCAGCATCGGGTTCCCGGCCATAGTAATGTTTGTTGACCATGCGAGCAAAAGCCGTTGCCGTACCGGCAACCGCGGGCTTTGCAGCGGACAGCCTGGCGGCCAGCTGCGAGGGTGTCTCTCCGTAGCGCACCGGCACGCCTGAACGATCACACAATCGGTGCCAACGACTCACCACACGGCCATACGGGTCCCGGCTTTCCACACGGCGATATTGCCAGGCAGTAATCAAACCAGCCAGTAGCAGTGCCACTCCGACGATGCCGGCTGTGATATACCCGAGCTCACGCATTCCTATACCGCCCGGCAAACGGGACATCAGGTCCATCTGGGACTGGCCCTGATACCCAACGACCCAGCGCTGCCAATGATAGTTCATGCGGTCCAGTTGCAGCGACGCCCACTGGAGCACCGCCATGTCGCCATAACGCTGGGGCGAGGTCCAGTCATTTTCCAGGAACGAGCCTTCTTCCGCGACCGCCTCCCGCAATCCGAACTCGATGCGCTGCGGGGCAATCGCGGCGGTCGGGTCCACCCGCGCCCAGCCCTCACCGGGCAGCCAGGCTTCCACCCAGGCATGGGCATCATACTGGCGAACAATCAGGTACTCACCATCGGCCCCGGGCTCGCCGCCCTGGTACCCGACAACAATCCGGGCTGGAATACCCGCAGCCCGCAGCACAAAGGTTGTGGCCCCGGCGTAATGGGCGCAAAACCCCCGTTTCACGTCGAACAGCAGGGTATCGATACCATTGTCCGGCATGGCCGGTGGTCGTAACGTGTAGAAGTACTCCTGCTCGCGGAACCGGCTCAGCAACTGCTGGACAATGGCCCGTGGGTCATCGTACCGCGCCGAAAGCTCCTCGCCATAGCTCCTCGCTCGGGGATTTCCGCTCGATGGCAACTGGAGGTAGCGGCGGGTACTTTCCGGCCCGGCCGCCAGGGTTCCGGACGTTCCATCGTTCAACAACTCCATCCGGTACCTCACCGCAGTGTCGGCCGGGCGGTCAAACCTGAAAAGCCCTTCGTCGGTCCGTTTGACGTTGTCGGACACCGCAGCGGAATCTTCCAGGGCAAAGGCCCACGTCTGGTCCGTGGGCTCCATCAGTACGTCGTACTGGTCCGTCTCCAGCTCGCCCACGCCACCGTCCACCGCCACCCGGCCAGGCCGGCGGAACGGCTGCCCGAAGCCCTGCTGCCAGGTGTCGCCGACTAACCGGTCGAGGATCAGCCCTCGCCAATATCGGTCGCGATAGGCCGGAATTTCGCCGCCAAAGGTCACCCGGAACGCTCTTTCACTGCTCTGGGCAAGGCTGGAAATATCTCCCGGCGTCATGGTGTCGCTGATGCCGGTGCGGGCCTCACCGGAGACAAGCGGCACGCTCCACAACGGCGCCATACGAGGGAAAAACACGAACAACAGCACGACAATGGGCAGGGTCTTTACCAGCATCATCCCCAGGCGCCGCCAGCCGGATTTCATGGCGCCGGGTATGTCCGGCGCGTTCACCACCTGGAGCCCCACCAACAACAAGGCTACGCCGACGAGGTTGATCACACTCCAGTGAATCTCCTGATGGAACAGGAAATTGACCGTGGCCAGATACACCAAAATAAAGAAAAGCACATAGAAATCCCGCACAGAGCGGGTCTCGAGCCATTTCAACCCCACCGCCAGCACAAAGAACGAGGCGGCTGTTTCAACGGTAAAGCGCCCCTGCACCGTGGCTATATAGACAGCAACCAGCACCAGCATGATTCCGGTGCGCATCCACCTGCCCGGCAACCTGACACGCCCGGACTGGGCCAGCCAGCGCCAGCCGGCAAGCACGGCACAACTGGCCATCAGCCAGATCGGTAACCGGTCCCATTGGGGCACCAGTAACAGCGCAAAGCTTGCAATCAGCCAGATCAATGCCCGGCCAGACACCAGTTCGGCTGGCTGCGTTGATACGGCAGCGCGAGAACGGTTTAAAAGCCGGCGAATCATGCCTGGCCCTCCCCGACAAAAGAGGCAGAGCCAGCCGCTTTTCCGTTTTCATTGGCGCGGGTGCCATGGGGCAACGGCCCTCCTTCCCGGGGCTGCTCCAGGCCAAAAATAGCCAAGGCCTTCAGGCACCGGTTGGCATGGGCGGCGCCGGTATCCGGCCCAATCACCTGCCCCGGCAGATTCAGCCCGAAACGGCTGTTGGTCCTGGCCCGCTCCATAACCTGATGAGCCAGGTAAGCCAACCGCAGTTCCCGGTCCACACCCTTGAAGGCATCGAAATCCAGCCAATGGGGGCTGCCCTGCTCGCCTTCCCAGTCAGTGATCATCATTTCCCCGGTGCGGGCGTAGCGCTTCCACTGCACGCGCTGGCTGAGATCCCCCTCCCGCCAGGGCCGGATATCCGCATGGTCATTACCATCCACCGACCGGGCCTGGGACTGCTCCTCCCCGTCCTCAACGGTGCTGATCACATCCGGTGCCGCTATCGGGTTCGGATAGACAATGCCGGAAGTGACCGGGCGCAACCACGACCAGGCTTTGAACAAGCCAAATGGAAACCGGGTTTCAACCAGGATACGTTCCGGCTGCAGGTAACCGCGCTGGTAGGACGGTATCGCGAGAGTCACATCCTCCTGCTGGCCAGACGCAATGTGCTGTTGGTTAAGCTGGCTGTCGTCGCAGGCCAGAGAAATCGCCAGGGAATCATGGCGGGGTGAAACGGCCCGCAGTCGGAAGGGAATCATATCCCCCGCGAAGCCCTCCCCGGCCTGGATCACGGTTAACTCAAGGCCGGAAAGATTTCGATGGGTCTGGTGCATGGCCGCCACAACCACCGCACCCAGCAGGAAGGTCAGCAGGTAAATCAGGCTGTTCTGATAGTTAATGCCGGTAATCAGCATGATCAGCAGCAGGCCACCAAACACCACACCTGCGCCTGTGGGCAGGATAAAGATATTGCGCTGCCCGAACACCCGCTGGTCAGCCCGCGGAATCCGCTGGTTAACCCAGCGCTGCCAGCGTGAACGAAATGCCTTCAACATAAATGCCCTGTTACTAACCTGGATGGACCATGCCCTTCATATAAACATGTTTGTCCGGTTTTACAGAAGAATACTGACCATAGTCGAATTCTGATCACAAACACCGCAGAATCGCCTTGAAATCCACACCCATGAGCAGAATACTGCTTAATAAGGAGCATACTGACCGCAGTAGATATTCAGCAGCGCCTCAATTTCGCGTTTGGATACGGCAAGAGGCTACGTCATGAACCGCCGAACACCCCTTTATATCGCCCTGGCTGGTACCGCCAGCCTGGCTGCATCATTCGCACCGCCACTAATGGCAGGCGTACAGACCCTGACGTCCGACGAGATGGTTGAAACCTATGTGAAGGATTCCGCCGTTATCGTGGTGCCCAAAGATCGGCAGAAGACAGAAGCAGACCGGCAGCGCATCATCCGCTCCCTGACCATATCTCCGGGCGAGCCGGTGCTGACAGAAGCGGAAGAGGAAGCCTACCGCGAAGCCCTTGAGCGTTTCCAGCGGGAAGGCAAAAAAGGGGCACTGGAAAGCGCGGAAGAGGAATTTCTGCGGCGCGCCCTGCTTTTGCCCCAGGAAGAACTGGCCCGGGCACAACCACCGGCGGAGTTCACGCCAACCATTCCACCGATTATCTTCGGACAACAGGCAGAGATACCGGATGAGCCTTTTACCCAAACCTTCCTCAACGACCAGTTGGGTGTCGGGTTTGATGGGCAGAACCTGAACTTCTCCATCGGCAACCCGCCGGGAATTGATAACATCCAGGTGCCCCATGGCATCAATGAGGGCCCGGTTACACTGACACCCCGGCCAGGTGGCGGGTTTGATCTTTCTATCGCGGTGCCTGATCGGTAAGGCTATCGCTACCACCCCGAAACAGAAAGAGCGGTGACCCTTGGTGAGTCACCGCTCTTTTTTTACGCCTGTACTTTTCTCGGGCGTAAAAAAACGCCCCGCAGTACGGGGCGCCCACACCAGAGGTGTTATCCCATCAGCTTAGTGACCGTAAACAGCCAGCTTGGTGTTGCTGATGTGCAGGTTGTCGATACCGATGGTACCGATGTTTGCACCGCCGATAACAGTTTCGGCAACGTTGATGTCCATCAGGACGTCATCAACATCGATGCGCAGTGCGCCAGTCGCTGCTGAATTCGTGCCTAGACCATCGCCCTTGTAGATGTCCAGACCAACAATGGCAAAGCCGGCCTGAGCCAGAGCTACCTTGGTCTGTTCTTCCGCAGTCGGAGCAGCAGCATCTTCTGCGAAGATCGCGAGAAGACCATCTTGACCCAATTCAACTCCACCAGCTTCAGAGCTATTGATAGTCATTCCTCGAACACCTATGCCGAGGAACTCGACATCAAAGTTCATTTCATTCACGGTGAACGCGGCATCTATGTTAAGAGTACCGGTGCCGGCTTGGCCGTTTACATCGTCAGTATCAACTCGAATGTCGAGTTGACCAAGCAGACCCCACGCGTCCATATTAGAAACAAGAACCGTATTCTCGCCTCCGTTACCTTCAAGCTCCATAGAACCGGCTGTGAAACCCCAGTCAATGGGCACTGGGTCAGAGTTCGGATCAGCGGGGTCACTCAGTTGCTGAGAGCTCACGTGAATGACCGCATCACCGTCATCTTCAACATCAATATCGATCCGCAGTTCATCCAACAGAGTGCCAGCACCTGTAGCTGAAGCATAAGCAGCTGCTGATGCTGAGCCACTTGTCAGCGCACCGCCCAACTCGATGTCCTTCACAGCGAAGGTGCCTTCGTCCGTGTAGGTGAACTGACCAATGCTTACCTGGGTTTCCAGCTCGATGGTTACACCAGCCTGACCGGTGACGTTACCCATCATGCTGTCGTCCATCGCCTGCAGCTCGGCTTGAGCGGCGAAGGGCGCAGCGGCAACGGCTGTTGCCAGTGCAAGTTTCTTCAGGCCTTTCATATTGTTCTCCTTGATTGAACTTATTGTTATCCGGTTGAACTTTTTAACTTTGTTGTGAGGCTCAACCTCACCACTCCATTTAAGATTGTTTTACACTCTGGTTCCGTGAATGCATTCACAAATTGTCACAAAACAACGCAGCCCGTAATATATCTGGAAATATTCTTTTAATATCAATTACCTGAAGAATCACTTTCACCTTTGTCATCGTAGAATATCTGGAACGGCTTTTCCTGGGACATGGGCTCTCCAAAACTGGCTTTCCCATTTTTGAGGTCGAGAGGAATCAGTTTGAAGCCCGATATGCCAAGACGGTGCTCATGCTCAAGAACCAGAGCGCGGATGGTTTCTCCATCTTTTTCCACGCTTCCGGGATAAGCGATCACGGATGCATGAATTTCGCCACGTCGGGCAATGGATTTGAGCCCGGCCCGATACATCAGCACCTTCACCTGGCCTGGTGCTTTCTCGGCTTTTTCTTCCAGCCTCATTTGCTGCACCTTATCGGATTTCATTACCATGAAAGCCATCGGGCGGAAGATGCCGGCTTCTTCGAGTTCAGCACCTGCTTTTTTTATCACCGCATCGGTCATTTCCTTGAGATGCCGCTGAGCAACTGCAACCACCGCTGCCAAATCCTTGTCATCCAGCTTGCCATCCGAAAGCACATGATCCTCTCGATCAATCGCATCCTGCGCCAAAGCTCCTGCTGGAATCGCAAAACCGACGATAAGTGCCAAGACAAATCGCTTACCAATGCCGTTACAAGTCTTCATACTGGTTACTGCCCTCGGGATTATTGTTTAAAATGCACCGGCCAAAGCCTTTCCAAGCCCGAAAATCGGTGACTTGCCGCACAGGCTACCGTGAACCCATGCAAGATTTTGTTAAGTATGTAACATCGTGAAAACATTAAGTGCGGAAGAGGCTGAAAGCCTGGTTTCACAGATCACCGGCCAACATGGGTTTATCGATTACACCGACGCCGGCAGGCAGCGGCGGATTGTTACGGCGTTCCCGCTAAAAAGCTGGCAGGTGCCCAGGGATGAACTGGCTTTTTCGAAGCTGACAACTGACATCGGGCACGCCTGGGAGGAATTCGCCTCGGGGGCAGATCAGGCAACAGCCGGCGGTGTCATGGGCACCCTGTTCTACGAGGCCGGAAACCACACGGTGCCGGGGTTTTCCGGCCAGCTCGGGAGCGACGACGGGGACTATGGCTATATTGGTCTCTATCTTTGGCAACTGACCATCGATACTTCCGGCACCCAACTACCGAGGCTGGACTTCCACCCCGATTGCGCCAGCCAAACCATGGAGCGGGTCCTCCACCTCGCCGGCCAGGATCTTGATCGCCCTGCTCCCTTCGTCATGAGCCAGGGTTTCAGGGCGGACCAGCCTGCCGAGCACTACCGCGACGGTGTGTCCGAGGTACTGCGCTACATCCATGCCGGGGACTGCTACCAGGTCAACCTGTCCAACAAGTACACCGGCGGCTATCAGGGCGAACCGTACACGGCGTTCCAGGCCTTATGCCGGGCCGTACCTGTTCCCCACGCGGCGTATATAAACGCAGGCCCCTACCAGGTACTCAGCATTTCACCGGAGCTGTTCCTGAGTATCGAACAGGGCCGAAGGGTCGTCAGTAAACCCATCAAGGGCACCAGACCCCGGGATTTGAAGTCGGCCGAGAATGACCAGCGCATTGCCGACTCCCTGGCCGCGGCCGAAAAGGACCGTGCCGAAAACCTGATGATCGTGGACCTGATCCGCAACGACCTGTCGCGGTTCTGCGAGCCCTTTTCCGTTTCGGTGCCGCAGCTGTTCAGTATCGAGAGCTACGAAAACGTCCATCAACTGGTCAGTACCGTGGAAGGCAGGCTGCAGGCGGACATCACACCGCTTCAAGCCCTTCTCTCCGCCTTCCCTGGCGGTTCGATTACCGGTGCTCCCAAGCGCCGGGCGATGGAAATCATCGACAGCCTGGAGCCACATCGCCGGGGGCCCTATTGTGGATCCGTCTTCCGCTGGGATTTTTCCAATAACCTTGGGAGCAATATTGCGATCCGCACCTTGATGACGGATTCCGAGGGAAAGATTCACTGCTGGGCGGGGTGTGGGATTGTCGCGGACTCGGCCCCGGAGGATGAATACCAGGAATCCGTGGACAAAGTACAAAAGCTGATGAACGTACTAGAGGCCCTGTAAGACGGGAAACCAGGAAAGCCGGGACAACACCCGCCCCGGCCGGGCCGGGCCGGCGCGATCAGTTGTGGATGGCGCTGGCCTTCAGGAACTCACCCTTCAGCTCCTCAAAGGTATGAACCGCCGGGAACTGTGGAAACTCCTCAATCACATTCTTCGGCGCATGGAACAGGATGCCCGCCTCCGCCTGGCCCAGCATGGTGGTGTCGTTGTAGGAGTCGCCTGCCGCAATCACCCGGTAGTTCAGCAACTGGAACGCCCGCACGGACTGGCGCTTGGGGTCACGCTGGCGCAGCAGGTAATCGGTAATCCGTCCCTCGTCGTTCACTTCCAGCTTGTGACATAGCAGTGCCGGGTAGCCCAGCTTGGCCATCAGCGGCATGGCGAACTCATAAAAGGTGTCTGACAGGATCACCAACTGGAACCGCTCCCGCAGCCAGTCCAGGAATTCCCTGGCGCCGGGCAACGGGTCCAGCTCGCCAATCACTTCCTGGATCTGGGGCAGGCCGTAGCCGTGCTGGTCCAGCAGCTTCAGGCGTTGCTGCATCAGCACATCGTAGTCGGGAATGTCGCGGGTGGTCGCCTTGAGCTCCTCAATGCCGGTTTTTTCCGCAAACGCGATCCAGATCTCCGGGATCAGTACTCCTTCAAGGTCAAGGCACGCGAGTTCCACAATGGTCTCCTGATAAATTGAACGCTGGGCAGACCGGCGGAGCACCGCCGGGGATTGGAATCAGGCGGTATGATAAGAAAATCCGGGCCGGAATGCATCGTGGATCTGCCTGGCTATAACGATATATTCCGGCATTCCTTCAGACTGGCGCGTGTTAATGGTAGATTTATCACACATTTACACCCCAGGTGATCCTTTCAATGACGGATATTTCACAGCTACAGACGGAGCTTGAGGGCCAGAGCCCCAGGGCCATCCTCAAGGCCGCCCTGGCGAAGTACGACAACATCGCCATTTCCTTCAGTGGTGCCGAAGATGTCGCCCTGATCGAGCTCGCCCACAAACTGACTGACAACCTGCAGGTCTTCACTCTCGATACGGCCCGCCTGCACCCCGAGACCTACGAGTTTATCGACAGGGTCCGCGAGCACTACGGCATTAAAATCGAAATAATGTTCCCGGACGCCGAGGAAGTGCAGGATCTGGTCACCCGCAAGGGCATGTTCAGCTTTTACGAGGATGGCCACGGCGAATGCTGCGGTATTCGCAAGGTGAACCCATTACGCAGAAAGCTGTCCACCGTGGACGCCTGGATCACCGGCCAGCGCAAGGACCAGAGCCCCGGTACCCGCAACGATGTACCCGTGGTACAGATCGACGACGCTTTCTCCACAGAGGATAAACAGCTGGTGAAGTTCAACCCGCTGGCAAACTGGAGCTCAAAGGAAGTCTGGGACTACATCCGCATGACGGAGGCCCCCTACAACAAGCTGCACGAAAAGGGCTTTGTCAGCATTGGTTGCGAGCCCTGCACGCGCCCTATCCTGCCCGGACAGCATGAGCGCGAGGGCCGCTGGTGGTGGGAGGAAGCCACAAAGAAAGAATGTGGCCTGCACTCCGGGAACCTGATCGCCCGGGAATAAACCCGTCAGTAGGTCGGCAGATCGATGTCTTTGAACAGTTCCTCGATCTCCGCCCTGCTGCCCTGATGGGTGACGGCTTCGTCCACCCGCTCCTTTGTCAGGTGGGGCGCAAACCGCCGGATAAAATCGTACATATAGCCGCGCAGGAAGGTTCCCTTGCGGAATCCGATACGGGTTACGCTGGGTCGGAACAGCTTGCTGGCGTCCAGGGCCACCAGATCGGTGTCGTTGGCTTCGTCGAAGGCCATGCTGGCGATGATGCCAACTCCCAATCCGAGCCGCACATAGGTTTTGATCACATCCGCATCGGCGGCCGTGAACACCACTTTCGGGGTCAGCCCGTGGGCCTGGAAGGCTTCATCCAGTTTTGAGCGGCCGGTAAAGCCGAATACGTAAGTGACCAGCGGAAACTCCGCCAGATCCGGCAATGTCAGCTCCGGCTTCTTCGCCAGCGGGTGGTCCTTCGGTACGATGATGCTGCGGTTCCATTTATAGCAGGGCATCATGATCAGGTCGTTGAACAACTCCATGGCCTCGGTGGCAATGGCGAAATCCACGGCACCGTTGGCGGCCATTTCGGAAATCTGCATCGGAGTGCCCTGATGCATGTGCAAAGACACCTCCGGGTAGGACTCAATAAAGCCGCGAATAATGGGAGGCAGTGCGTAGCGGGCCTGGGTGTGGGTGGTGGCAATGCTCAGGTCGCCCTTGCGCTGGTTGCTGAACTCCTGCGCGATTTTCTTGATGCCTTCCACCCGGCGCAGGATCTCACCCGCCTCGCGGATAATGATTTCCCCACCGGGCGTGATCCGGGTCAGATGCTTGCCGCTGCGGGCAAACACCTCCAACCCCAGTTCATCTTCCAGAAGACGGATCTGCTTGGATATTCCCGGCTGTGAGGTGAAAAGGCTCTGGGCAGTGGCGGATACGTTGAGATCATGGTGCGCAACTTCCCAGATATAGCGCAACTGTTGTAATTTCATCTACCCTGTCGCTCCCCATAAGGCCCGGTAAAAACCGGGGCATGTATACGCTGGTTTATTGTAGAAGAATACGCATAAAAACGTGATTTTTCATTCTTATTGAGCATACAGAATCCCTTCCACCACAGTTTAGACCAAAATAGCGATAACGCCGCATGACGACGGGGTCGTTTGTCTTTACGGCCCTTGACTTAACGGTGACAAAGCACACAATCCGTTATCTGGTTAATTCGTTAACCAGGCGGGACACTACCCATTCACCGGCATTCAGGGAAACAATGCTGCTAACCACCAAATTCCTCAGACCAACCGCCGACCCCCGCTCGGTGCAACGGGAGCGCCTGTGCGCCCTGCTGCAACCGGAAAGTGTCAAGCGGCTGAACCTGGTGGTGGCTCCGGCAGGCTTCGGCAAAACCACGCTGGTCAGCCAATGGTGCTCCCAATCCCCTTCCACCGTCGCCTGGCTGTCCCTGGATGAACACGACGACGATCCCCGTCGCTTCTGGCAATACGTCGTGGGTGCCTTTGAACACAACGGCCTGTTGGGACTTGAGGAATGCAGGCTGCAGCTGAGCCACTGCAGCCTGCAGGAGCTGGAAGGCCCGATTACCGCACTGATTAACGTCCTGGCCGCGGACGGGGCACCCTGGACACTGGTGATCGACGACTATCATTTTATCCGCGACCCACAGTTACAGCGCCAGGTTTCCTACTTTATTGATTACCTGCCTCCGGACATCCTGGTGACACTGGCTTCCCGAACCGAACCCGCACTGCCGCTTTCACGCTGGCGGGTACGTCGTTGGGTGGAAGACATTCACCCGGGCCTGTTGGCGTTCTCCGAGGAGGAGTGCCAGCGTTTTTTCCACGACACTATGGGGCTTGAGATCTCCGAGCAGGAAGTGCGCAGGATCTGCAGCAAAACCGAAGGCTGGGTGGCGGCGATGCAGCTATCAGCCCTTTCCGGCGGCAGCATCGACGAACGCAAGCCGGATGAAGGTGGCAAACAGCGAATCGACCTGGACGAGCGTCGCATCAGTGATTACGTGCTGACGGAGGTCCTGGAACAGCAACCGGCGCCGGTGCGGGAGTTCCTGCTGGATACCGCCTGCTGCCCACGGCTTTGCGCTTCCCTTTGCGACGCGGTTCGTGGCACCACCAACAGTCAGGTGCTGCTGGAGCAACTGCTGCGGGAAAACCTGTTCCTGATCCCCCTGGACACGCGCAACGAATGGTTCCGCTACCATGACCTGTTCCGGGATGCGCTGCTGCAGCGGGCAAGGCAGTTCAAGGCGGAAGATACGGAAAAGCACTGGCAACGGGCCGTCAACTGGCTGTTGACCCACGGCCATGTCCAGGAGGGCATTTCCCAGATCGTACGGCATGAGGACTGGCACTGGCTGGCACAGGTCCTGGCGGAACATGGCAACAATCTGATCCACGGCGGTTTTCACCTGCCGGTTCTCAACTGGCTGGATTCACTGCCCGCCAACGTTCTGCAGGAAAGCCCGCAGCTGCAGATGTTGAGGGTGTGGGCCCTGTTCTTCGCCAATCGGGTAGACCTACTGGACCCACTCCTCGGTGATCTGGAAGACATGCTGGATAAGCGCGTGGCGGACTCCCACCCCGACGCCGAGGGCGCCCTGGGCTTGCAGAGCGAGATTTCGCTGATCCGCTCCTACCTTGCACGCTCCAAAAGCGATGACAAAAGCGCCAGCGACCTCACCCAGCAGGTATTGCGGGACATCGACCACACCCGGATTCCGCTGAAATCAGTGACCTATTACGGTGTGGGGCTGGACTACTACGGCAAGGGCGACCTGGCCGCCGCCGAAGACGCCCTGAAATCGGCCGTGCGTTACGGCGAACTGGAACGCAAGCCCAGTACCGTACTCTCGAGCGGTGGCCTGCTGGCCTGGATCCAGTACAACCGGGGCGATATCGACGAAGCCCTGGATACCTGCACCCGCGTGCGGCAGTGGGTCGATCAGCACCACAGCGACCCCCGCCAGCCGATGCTGATTTCATGCTGGCAGAACAGTGCCCTGATCGAGATTTACCGGGAGCGTAACGAATTCCAACTGGCCACCTCCTATCTCGCGCCTTTGCTGGACCACGTCAACAACGGTACCGAGCCCGGCCAGCATGTGGTTATCCAGTATGTTCGTGGTCACCTGGCCTTCAGCGAGGGCCGCTACCGGGAAGCCACGGAGGCGCTGGAAGACGCCGCCAGTGTGGCAAGGCGCCGACGGGAGCATATCCTGTTCGAACCCCCGGCCTGTTCCGCCATGCTGGCCCGTTGTTACCTGGCCACCGGGCATCTGGAGCTGGCAGGGGAATGGCTGGATCAGGTGAGTCATGACCGCTTCACCAACCCGCTGAACCGGGAACAGAACCAGATCAGCATTGCGCGGGTTCAGGTTGCCCTGGGCCACCCTGAAGCGGCCATGGCTACGCTGGTGCCCTTGCGTCTGAGCGCCGAGCACGACCAGCACTACCGCCACCTGGTGGAAATCCAACTGGTCTACAGCGAAGCGCTTTACGCCGAAGGCAAGATTAAAGAGGCAGAACAGATGCTGGCCCAGGCCGTCCAGCGGGCATCGGAAGCAGGCTTTATGAGACTGCTGGCGGAAGAAAGCCCGACCATCCGCCGGCTGTGCCTGGAACTGCCCACACTGAAAGCACCGGGGCGCTGGAACAGCCGGGTACTGAGCATGCTGACCGAGCAGGCAGAGACGAAAATTCCAGATTCGGCCTCACCAAAGGAGACCGAAGAGGAGGCCCCAACGGAGTCTGGCAACACCGATCTGCCAGAACCCCTGAGCCAGCGGGAACTGGAAGTGCTGGACCTGATCAACCGTGGCCTTGCCAACAAGGACATCGCCAGCACCATGGGGGTAGCGCCCACCACGGTGAAAGCCCATATCCGCAATCTTTATGGCAAGCTGGCTGTGGGGTCCCGTACCGAAGCCCTGGCGCGGGCCCGGGAGCTGCGGTTACTGGCGTAGACAGCAGACTCCTGGACAACATTCCGCTATCAGTTTGTGAGCCGCGTCACGTTTTCTGCGATTTTTGTACGCCCACTACGCCCTTTGGACGATCCGGATACGCCCCCTCCTCCCTTATGATTCTCCCAACGCTGAGGGAAACCTCGGTGAGAATTCTGAAACTTCAGGCCTTCAGACTTCTTGTTCCGCGTTGTTTCGACGCCCCGGGTTCATTAAGGACCCACTCTACAAGAGCCACTCCTATGGGTTGGCTCTTTTTTTATGGCTCGATGATACGCCGGAAAGGCGGCAGTGCATCCAGCAGCAACTGTCCGTAACGGCGGGCAATGATGCGCCGGTCCAGGATGGTAACGCGGCCGGTGTCGGACTCGGTCCGCAACAGACGGCCAACGGCCTGGACCAGTTTGATGGACGCATCGGGTACGGTGATCTCCATGAACGGGTTTCCGCCCCGGTGTGTCACCCACTCCGCCAGGCTGGCTTCGATGGGATCATCCGGCACCGAGAACGGCAGGCGGGTGATCACCACGTGGCTCAGGTACTTGCCGGGCAGGTCGATGCCCTCGGCAAAACTGGCAACGCCAAACAACACGCTGGGCAGCCCCTCATCCACCCGGCTGCAATGGCGGCGCAGAACCTCCCCTTTCGCCATGTCATCCTGGGTGGTGATCAGGTCCGGGTATTCCGGTGCCAGGGCGTCACGCACCAGTTGCATCTGGCGCCGGGACGTAAACAACACCAGGGTCGCCTTCTCTCCGGCCCAAAGACCCGGCAGCCGCGAAACCACCTGATCGGTAAAGCTGTCGTCCGTGGGCATGGCGGTCATGGCCGGCACTTCCACCGTTGCCATATCGCCGTAGCGGAAGGAGCTGGGAACCACCACAAAGCGGCTGGTTTCCGGCAGTCCCGCGCGGGATTTCAGGCGGTCAAACCGGCCCAGGGCCGTCAGGGTCGCGCTGGTCAGCACCGCGCCGTAAGCCCGGGACCAGAGCCTGGAATACAGTAGGTTATCCGCCAGTACGGGGCTGCTGTAGAGGGTAATGTCTTCGGCATGCTCCCAGCGCTGCCGGACTGCCCAGCGGGCGGCAGGTGGCCCGGAGCGTTTGTTCGACTTCGCCGCGTCCTCCTCATCCTTTTCCGGATCCTCCGCCGGTTGGCCCGGATTGTCACTCCAGGCCGCCCATAACCGCAGCTGGTCCTCGGCGCGGCTGTGGAAGGAGCCAATCACCGGATACCAGGATTCCGCCGTATCCCGGTCCACGTCGCTGGCCTTGCGTTCATCGAAGGCCGTCTGTAGTTCGTCCACCATAACGCCAAGCTGGCGAACCAGGGTTGCCGTTGCCACCCGGGTCTCCACCGCCAGCCCGGCCAGCACCTCCGGCAACGCCCCTTCCGGATAACGCCACTGGGCGGACCGGCGCTCTTCGTTGAACTCCCAGCCGGTGTTCTGTTCAGCTTCGTCGTAAACCTTCGCCAGGGAGATATCCACTTCCCGGGAAGCCGAGCTGATCCTGTCGATGGTTTTCGCGGCCTGGGTGCCGGGTGTCAGGAACGGCTGCATCTTGCCCAGCGCCTGGGACAGCTGTTTCAGCCATTGGCGTGTCGAATTCAGGGGCACCGAGGCTGCAAAATGATTCAGTGCCTTGTCCGGGAGGTGGTGGGCTTCGTCGAAGATAAACAATGCGTTTTCAGGCTCGGGCAGGATGGCACCCCCACCCAGGGCCAGGTCCGCCAGTACCAGGTCGTGGTTGGCGACGACAATATCCGCATCATCCAGATCCTTGCGGGCATCAAAGAAGGCACAACTATCGAAATAGCTGCAGTGGCGATTGGTGCACTGGCGGTGGTCGGTGGTGACCTGGCGCCACACATCGTCCGGTATCTGGTCGGGCCAGTGGTCGCGGTCGCCGTCCCACTTACGGGAACCGTAGCTCGCCAGCATGTCCTCGAAATAGGCCCGGGTGCCGGGCTCTTCCTTGCCGGGCCCATCCAGCAAAAATAAAGGCATGGTATCGCTGTCGCCGTTGCCCTCGTCATGCAGTCGCGCTTCCAGGCGGGACATGCACAGGTAACGGCCGCGGCCCTTGGCCAGGGTCCAGGTAAAGTCCAGATTGCTGTGTTTTTTAAGGTCCGGCAGGTCCTTGTGCACAATCTGGTCCTGCAGGGCCACGGTGGCGGTGGAGATCACCAGGGTTTTGCCCAGTGCCCGTGCAACGGGAATGGCGGCAATGAGGTACGCCAGGGTCTTGCCGGTACCGGTGCCGGCCTCCACCACACAGGTGCCCGCCGGCGAGGTGCGCTGGCCGTCGTTCTCGGTGATGTCGCCCATGTAGCGGGCAATCTCGGCGATCATCAGGCGTTGGCCATAACGGGCGCGGATATCCTTGCCGGCAAGCACATCGCGATAGGTCTGTTGTATCTGCTGTTTGACGTCGTCGGTAAGTGCCATTATTCCGGACTCACCCAGTTGCGGACCACGCCAACCCGGAACCGACGGCCGTCCATGCTCAGCTCCACCCCTTCCTCGGTAATGCGCTCAACGGTGATGCCGGAGAACGACTCCCCGGGCCGCAGATAGTTGTCGTTAATCATTACCCGCCTGGAAGACGGTTCGGACGCGTAGATATGGCTGTTAAAAATCAGGTCGGGCACCCTTTTCTGGAAAGAAAGTGGAAGTTCAACGAGGTGTGGCGCTCTTTGTGTGGCCGTGGTTTCATCATGGCTGGGGTTAACCGCGCTGGGAGTACGCGGCGTCGGGACGATTACCGTGGGCCGTTCCCTACCCTCCCCATCGCCGGTTTCCGCAACTGCCTCCATGGGCGCGTCCGCAGTCACTCCCGGCGTTGGAATTTCAATGGCACCCTCAAGCGTACCACTGCCCTGCGCTGGCGGAGCCTGATCTGGAGCGGT
Source organism: Marinobacter iranensis (assembly GCF_029207565.1). Classification (GTDB taxonomy): domain Bacteria; phylum Pseudomonadota; class Gammaproteobacteria; order Pseudomonadales; family Oleiphilaceae; genus Marinobacter; species Marinobacter iranensis. The sequence continues at coordinate 237,488 of NZ_JANCMW010000004.1, forward strand.
TGTTTGCCGGACTGGTTCGGGTTCGGGCTCAACAATCTCCGGTTCTAAAGCTGCTACCGGCGCCTCTGTGCCGGTTGGCGAAGCAGACGGTTCCGGTGCCTGCGCAGGCGAGCTCTGGGGCCAGAAGACCCAGGCCAACACGGCCGCATTGAGCACCAGGCCGATGGCCACCCACACCAGGACTGGAACCGACTTCTGCTTGGGCTTGTGGATCAATTGAACCTGCTGCCCAAGATCCGGTATCCGGCCCTGGCGTCGTTCAGTTTCTGACTTCCTGAGAGCATCGAGGATATAGGACATGTCAGTTAACCACCTTTCCAGACGTTAGCCGTGGAACGGGAGACCCCAGGTCGTTGTTCATCTGGATAATGGTCATGGCGCCTGCAATACCGTCCACCGTGAGGCCCTTCTGCTGCTGGTACCAACGCACCTGTTCTTCAGTGGGCATACGGTTGACGCGGTTCTCTTCTTCCCGGCTGCTGGCGTAACGGCTCGCCAGTTCCATCATCCGCGAGCCCATCCAGATCTGCTCCGAAACCCGGCCCGCACCCTGCTCGCTATCGCTCGCCCCCTGTGCCATGTGGTCAGGCGCTTCCCACAACACCGTAAACTCACCAAACCAGTAGGGTTCCAGGCTGGAAAAAGCCACGTCCTGGCGGCCGCCGGGCAGTTCAATGCTTGCACGATTGTCTTCGAGGCCACTCAATACCGCGTAGCGACTGTCGCCTTCTTCATTGCGCAATTGCAGGATGGCTGGCCGGTCCAGGTACTCCAGGCTGCGACGGGAACCTCGATTTTCAAGGCACCGCAATCCTTTGTCTTCGGCGAACTGGCAGGCAACAGGGTTTTGGGAAACCCGGTATTCCCACCCCCAAAGCCTGAACAGCTCCCGGAACGCCGCCGGCAATGCCACTGACTGGTCCGGGAACTTGAATTCCGGCAACGCCTCTTCCTGCTCCGATTCATCAGCATCAACGCTACTTTGCGGCACAGCGTCCAGCGGGCCAGGGACGGCCTCCTCGGGTTCAACCCGTTCAATGGCACCGATCAGGGGTTGGCTTTCATCGCCGGCGGACGCATCCGGAGTCATCCAGCCGGAGCCGGGGAGCCGGTCCAGTAACCAGGCGGTCATGATAAACGCCATCAGGATGCTCGCGGCCACTACCAGTATATGAGACTTGCCAGACATCGTCCCTGAGCGCCTTGAAGCACCGCCTCCACTCACTTCGCGGGCCGCATTGCGGATATGGGCAGCGGTAATCTGGTGCTCCCCTTCGGCGTAGGCTCCTAATAACGCGCGGTCGCTGATCAGATTAATCAATCGGGGCACACCCTGGCTGGCGCGGTACAACGACCGGGCCGCGCCTTCGGTGAAAATCTCACCCCGAAGGCCAGCCACGCTCAGCCGATAACGCAGGTAGGCTTCAATCTCTTCGCGGCCCAGGGCATCAAGATGATAACGGGCCGTCACCCGTTGATTCAGTTGCCGCAATTCCGGCAATGCCAGTATATCCTGCAGCTCAGGCTGGCCCAGCAGCACGATCTGAAGCAGCTTTTTCTCGGCGGTTTCCAGGTTGGTGAGCAGGCGCAACTGCTCAAGCACTTCCGCGGACAGGTTCTGGGCTTCATCGATCATCAGAACCTTGTGGCGGCCGGCGGCGTGGGCCTTCAGAAGGTCATCGTTGATCAGCCCCACCAATTCCTTGATGGATGACCCGACCGGATGGGGAATCTCGAGCTCGTCGCAAATGGAAGACAACAGCTCACGGGCGGACAACCTGGGATTCAGGATAAGAGCTATATCCACATGGTCCGGCACATTCTCAATGAAACAGCGGCTGACGGTGGTCTTGCCAGTACCGACTTCGCCGGTAATCACGATAAACCCGCCCTGCCCCTGCACGCCATACATCAGGTGCGCCAACGCTTCCTTGTGGCGCTCACTGAGATACAGGTAGCGTGGGTCCGGGGCAATCGAAAACGGGGGCTCCCGGAAACCGAAAAAATCGTAGTACATGAGTGTCCAGTCAGGTGCTCAGGCGGAGCTTGCGGGAGCCGCCATCGGGCTCCCCGGCTATCGCGGTATCATACCGCCCGGCTCCCGGGGCTGTCATCTCATGATGTGCCGGAATCCGCACTGCTTACCAGTCTCAGTTCGGCGGTGGAACGGCGTTGCTCGGACTTCAGCCGTCCGATGCAGCGCTCCAGGGTCTTGGAGATTCGCGCATGGGAGCGGATCATGGAGATTTTGGGCCAGGTTGCCCGCTCCCCCTGCAATATCATTTCCCGAACCCAGGCTGGATCCGGGTTGGACAGCATGCGCCGGTAGTCCTTCAGGCGGTACGACGGCGAGATGGTCACATCACCGGAATACCTCTGCCCCATGATGGTATACATCTGGCCCGACACCTGCCGCAGGATTTCCGGCTGCACCCGTTTGCGCAGGTAGTCAAACAGGCCCTGGCCATGGTACTGGATTTCCGATTTCAGCAGGTGCATGGGCAGGTTGGCTATGCTGATCTTCTCGTCCCGGCCGCGACGGTTCAGGAAAGGCACCACGTGGGGGTTGGTCTGGCTGACAATGGTGAAATTCACATCGTAGAGGTGCATCAGCCGCTCAATCGGCAAATCACTGACCACCGAACCGTCCACGAATTTCAGGCGGGACATATAGGGCAGCACATTGCCGTGGATATCCTTCTTCATCAGCGGCACCGGTGGGAAAATGCCCGGTACCGCCGCACTCGCCAATACCGCACTCCACACCAGCAGGTAAGGCGACGTGTAACCACACAACAAACGGGCTTTCTGGTGAGTCTGTACCGGGGACACGCTCACATTAATGGAGCGCCCCGTTTTCTGGAACGCCTCCTCGAAGGTATATTCCCCGATATTGGCGCGCAAACAGGCTTCCAGTTGCTCCTGGTCCATCAGCCCGTCGCCACGGACGGCACTGAGTAACCCGCGCCATTTCCAGGCCTTCAGGTCGTGGTTCTCCGGCACCAGCATGTCCGGGATCTCGGCGTCGCTGTGGACCCCCAGTATGCCGGCGATAATGGCACCAATGCTGGAGCCGGCAATCACTTGCGGCAACAGGCCCTTTTCCCACAGCGCCTTGATGACCCCGAAATGAAACATGCCCAGCGTTGCACCACCGCTGAGCAGCAAAGCCGGGCGGCCGTAGCTGGTCAGGGTATCCCTGAAAAACTGGAGTTTGTCGACAACCGGGAACCCGGGCACCCTGGTGTCGCACAGGAAATCCAGCGACTCACAAACCTGGGCAATGTATTCCTCGATCAGGTGCTTGGTACCAACCCGGGAGCGGGTATACAGGGCGGTGTTGCCCATATTACCCAGGTCGTGGTGCAGCCCTTCCCGTAAAGCCCGCTTCAGGCGCTCGAAGTCGTTCTGCTGGCGGTAGTTGCGCAGGTTACTGAGCCGGTCGTAAATCAGCTCGTAGTGGTAAAGGTCGGAACCGAACTCCTCCTTCCACTCGACGTTGCCCTCGAGGAAATCCAGTTCGAGGGCGGCCGCCTTCCACATCTCGTAGTTGGTCGCCTCCGCCAGCATCCTGCGGAATTTCCGAATTCGGTCATCGACCATCAGGCTCCCCTCAGAAATCCTCGAGCATCAGATCCTCATTGTCGTCACTGGCGAAAGGATCGTTCACGGTTCTGCCATCATTGATCAGGTACGCCCGCCGCTGCAGGTAGGCATTCCTGACGAAAGTATAGCCATCACCAGACATAAATCCCTCTGCTGGAATGAGGTCGGCGCGCTTGTCCACGATCTGAAGGGCCCTGGCATAGTATATGTCCGGACTTTCAGCAAGATCCCAGGCGGATGGCAACAGCAGGTTATCGGACGCGAAGCCGCCGAGGTCCCTGGGGTTAGACGGCCCCAGTAGCGGCAACATCAGGTAGGGGCCGGATTCCACGCCCCAATAGCCCAGTGTCTGGCCGAAATCCTCGGGCTGTTCCGGCAACTCGAACATGGTCGCAACATCGATTAACCCGCCCAGGCCAAACACCGTGTTGTAGGTAAACCGGCCGGCCGCAACCACTGCGGATTCACCTTTCAGTTGAAAGATGCTGTTTGCAAGATTGCGAATTTCAGTCAGGTTATTGAAGAAGTTGGTGACCGCACGGTCAGCAAAACCCGGCATAATGCTCCGGTAACCACTGGCAACAGGACGAAGGAACCAGTTATCAATGGTCTCATTGAAGCGGTAGACCTTGCGGTTCCAATCCTCGTACGGGTCAACCTCGCTCGGCGGAACATCAAGTTTTCGTTCTGCCATGTCCGGGTTCGCCGGCTGCACGGTCTGCGCGGCCACGTCGCCCGCGAACAGGCATATAACAATCAGGGCGCCAATCACCGGGTGCCGGGAAAAAATGTCTCTCATCTTCAGACCTGAGGTTGTTAAATCTGTTGCTATTCGTCGAAAATACCGGCGCTTTGTTTTTTTGTTATTAACCCCTTTTCAGGAGCAACCCGATGTCAGTACCCGGGAATCTGGTCAGCACCCTTTCCATGCCTCTTCGTTGGGGCGATATGGACGCCTACGGCCACGCCAATAATACCGTTTATTTCCGCTTTTTCGAGGAAGCCCGCATAACCTGGCTGGCATCCCTGGAACTGGGCGCGGAAAACGCCCCCGACGGCCCGATCATTATAAAGACGAGCGCCACCTTTCTGAAGGAGCTGGCTCATCCGGCAACGGTTGAGGTAAGAACATACGCTGACAAAGCAGGCAATACCAGCCTCGACACCTATCATACCCTGACTGATATCGAGTCCGGGGAACTGTACGCGGAAGGCTACGCGAAGATTGTCTGGTTTGACCGCATCAAACGCACATCGACGCCACTACCGGACAAACTCAGGGCGCTGGCAGCGCAATAACCGCACCGCCAACGCTACTCTCGCTCTATCGGCGGCGTACCACAACGCTGCCGATGGAATAGCCCGCCCCGAAGGAGCAGATTACGCCCAGATCGCCAGAGGTGAAATCTTCCTTGTGTTTGTGAAAAGCGATGATGGAGCCGGCTGAGCTGGTATTGGCGTACTCGTCCAGAATGACCGGGGCCTCATCCGTATCCGCATCGCGCCCGAGCACCTTGCGGGCAATCAGCTGGTTCATGTTCAGGTTGGCCTGGTGCAGCCACATGCGTTTGAGGTCACCCGGCGACAGGGACAGACTGGAAAGCTGTTTGAGAATGGTTTCGGCCACCAGTGGCGACACTTCCTTGAACACCTTTCTGCCCTGCTGGACAAAGAGCTTGTCCGGCTTGTTGATACCCTCTTTATCGCCTCTGTTAAGGAAGCCGAAGTTGTTACGGATGTTGTTGGAAAACTTCGTCTTCAGGCTGGTTCCAAGGATCTCGAACCCCTGGCCTTCGGACACATCCGCATCACGTTCCACCAGAATGGCCGTGCAGGCGTCGCCAAAAATAAAGTGGCTGTCACGGTCGCGAAAGTTCAGGTGGCCGGAGCAGATTTCGGGGCTGACCACCAGTACCGCCCGGGCGGTGCCATTCTCAACGGCGTTCACCGCCGCCTGCAGGCCGAAGGTTGCCGAACTGCACGCCACGTTCATGTCGTAGGCGAAGCCATCAATACCCAGGGCCTCCTGGACCTCAACGGAAATGGCCGGATAGGGGCGCTGCATGTTGGAGCAGGCAACGATGACAGCATCCACGTCGGAGGCGGTTTTGCCAGCCTGCTCAAGCGCTTCATTACAGGCAGCGAGGGACATCTCGCACTGTACGGAGGGTTCGTCGTTGGAACGATCCGGAATATTCGGACACATGCGCTCCGGATCCAGAATGCCGTCTTTGTCGATCACGTGGCGGCGTTTGATGCCGGAAGCTTTTTCGATAAAAGCCGACGACGACGGCTCCAACGGTTCCATGTCACCACTGGCAATCTCGTCGGCATGACGCGCATTGTGGAGTTCGACAAAGGCGTTGAACGCCTCCACCAGCTCTTCGTTGGTAATGGTTGCTGGCGGTGTATACAACCCGGTCCCGCTGATAACGGCTTTAATCACGCTAACCCCACGTCGTAGTGATATAAGTAGTGATACAAGTAGTGATAAAAAAGGTAATAAACAGGTTCTGGAGAAGGCTGTAAAAACGACACAACCTGAACGCACCAATATTGCCCAAATACTAACACAGTCTCAACGTTTTGCCCGCGACAACGACTGTCTCAAACCCGGGTTTTCTCCCACTGCCTGTCGAGGCGCTTGACCGATACCGGCACGGCCGTACCAAGCTGCTGTGCAAAGAAGGACACACGGAACTCCTCCAGCATCCAGCGATAGAGCACCAGTTCCGGGTCTCTCACCCCCTGGCGCTGATGCTCATCCCGCTTACTGGCGTAGCGTGACCAGAGCGGTTCCATGGTATGCAGGAATTCCCGCTCTCGACCCAGCTCTCTCGGCATTTTCTCGAAACGTATACTGGCCGCTTCGAAATAGCGACCAAAGTGGGCCAGCCATTCCGGCGGCGTTGAAACAAGAAAACCTGGATAAACAAGGTTCTGAAGCTGAAACTTCAAGTCAGTCATGCTGTTTGCAAGGGCCAGGTTGATCTTACCCTTGAGCTGCTTCATCACCCCGTGGTATCCGGTCATGGCCTGGTGCAGGCGTTCATCGGCCGCTTCCAGTGCCGGTATGAAATCCGCCCTTCCCTTGTCAAAGGCCTGATCGAAGGCATCGGAATCCCTGGGCACTTCTCCAGCCACAAAATGCTGCATCGCTGTGGCCAGCAGCAGGTCATCCAGCAGGACGCGGGCCTTTCCTACCGGCGCAAACATCAGGGCAGAGGCCTTGAAGTGCGGCAATTTACGGTCAATATCATCCAGCCTGTCGCCGAGCCTTATCAGAATCAGCCTTGCCACCGCCTTCCGGGTGGCGTCCTCCGCCGTCAGGCGATCCAGGAAGCGGGTCTGGCGTACCGAATCCCCCAGGTCCTCGAGCGCCGGGTACACCGTGACCTCCATGCCGCCCTTTTCGGTGCGCACTGATTCTGGCAACCGCCCAAAGTCCCAGGCGCTGGATATTCTGTCAGGCGCATCGCCTGGCTCCTTCCTGGCCGCCGATGACAGGGCCGCTTCCGCGCGGCCTTCCAGTTCGTCCTGGAGCTTTTCCGTCTCCCGCCCCTCGGCGATGGGCTTGCCGGCGTCGTCCACCACCCGCAGGTTCATCCGTAAATGTCTTGGCAACTCCTCCTGCGGCCACGCCTCGGGATCAATCCGTACACCCGTCATCCTCCGGAGCTGTTCCCCAAGCTGAAGTGCCAGGGGTTCGTTGGAGGGCTGAAGGTTCTCCAGGGCGGCATCCACAAAGTCCGGCACCGGCACGAAGTTGCGCCGCAACGCCTTGGGCAGGCCCTTCACCAGTGCAATGCATTTCTCCCGCAGCAATCCGGGCACCAGCCATTCAAGCCGGCGGGCCGGCAGTTGCTTGAGAGCCATTACCGGCGCCTGGAGTGTCACGCCGTCCCTTTCGCTGGTGGGTTCAAACTCATAGCTAAGCGGGTATCTGACCCCCTCCCATTCCAGGTAATCCGGGTACAGGGCGCCAGCTTGCTCGTCCACTGGCCGCTGCAGGATGTCCGCCTCGGTCAGTTCCATCTTGCGCAGTTCGTCGGCGCTCAGCTGCTTCCACCAACTTTCAAAATGGCGTCCGCTGACGATGTCGTCCGGCAGGCGCTGATCATAGAAATCCACCAGCACCTCGTCCTCCACCAGAAGATCCCGGCGCCGGGTCTTGCGCTCCAGGTTCTCGACGGTATCCAGCAGTTCCCGGTTGCGGGCAATGAACGGTGCTTTGGACTGGTAATCCCCCTCCACCAGAGCACGGCGGATAAACAGGTTGCGGCACTCAACGGGGTCCACCTTGCTGTAGGGAATGCGGCGTTTGGCAATGATATCCAGGCCGTACAGACTGACTTTTTCGTAACCCATTACCTGGGCGCGTTTCTGCTCCCAATGAGGTTCGAAATAATGATGCTTAACGACATGGCCGGCCAGGGGTTCGATCCACTCCGGCTCGATCTTCGCCACCACCCGGGCAAATACACGGCTGGTTTCGACGATTTCCGCCGCAACAATCCACTTGGGACCGGTTTTCGACACCTTTGAACCCGGGAAGATCATCACCTTGCGATTGCGGGTGGCCAGGTATTCCTTCTTTTCCAGTTTGACCGCCACCTGCCCCAGCAGGCCTGCCAGTATGGCCTTGTGGAGCGACTCATAACTGGCCGCTTCCTCGTTGAGCTTAAGCTTTTGCTCGCGGCAGATCAGCGTGAGCTGACGGTGGATATCGCGCCATTCCCGCATCCGCATCCAGGACAGGAAGCTTTTCTGGCACACTTTCTTGAGCTGGTTCTGGGATAACTCCTGGCGCTGCTCCTCATAGAAGCTCCAGATATTCAGCAACGTCAGGAAGTCAGATTCCTTGTCATTGAATGGCGCGTGGGCCTGGTCGGCAGCCTGCTGCTTGTCCTGGGGCCTTTCCCTCGGGTCCTGGACACTCAGGCCGGCGATAATCACCAGGGTTTCCGCCAGGCTGCCCTGTTCCGACGAGGTCACCAGCATACGGGCCAGCCGTGGATCCAGTGGCAGCCTTGCCATGGTACGGCCAAGGCCGGTCACCCGGCGCCTGTCATCCACCGCTCCCAACTCTTCAAGCAGTTTGTAGCCGTCGTTGATCAGCCGCGCATCGGGTGGTTCAAGGAATGGAAAGTGGCGGATGTCCCCGAGCCCGGAGGTGGTCATCTGCAGGATAACCGACGCCAAATTCGTGCGAAGAATCTCCGGATCGGTGTACTCGGGACGGTTGATGAAGTCGGTTTCGTCATAGAGGCGGAAACAGATACCCGGCGCCACCCGGCCACATCGACCGGCACGCTGGTTGGCACTGGCCTGGGATACCGGCTCGATAGGCAAACGCTGGATCTTGGAGCGAACGCTATAGCGGCTGATCCGTGCCACACCGGTGTCGATCACATAACGTATGCCAGGCACCGTCAGGGAGGTTTCCGCCACGTTGGTGGACAGCACCATCCGCCGGCCCCGGTGGCTCTGGAAAATCCGGTTCTGTTCCTGGTTGCTGAGGCGAGAGTACAGCGGCAACACCTCGGTATGGCGCAGGTCCGCGTGGCGCAGCACCTTGCTGAGGCTGCGGATTTCCCGTTCCCCGGGCAGGAATACCAGCACATCACCGGGCGGCTGTTTTTCCGCCCGCTCATGCTGCTCAATTTCCTCCATGGCCCGGAGTACGCCGTCGGTCCAGCCCTGGTCCCGGTCGTCCTCATCGCCGGTCAGGGGGCGATAGCGGATATCCACCGGGAAGGTGCGGCCACTGACTTCAATTACTGGCGCGTCGTTGAAAAACCGGCTGAACCGCTCCACCTCAATGGTGGCGGAGGTAATGATCACCTTCAGGTCCGGCCGTTTTGGCAGAAGCTGCCGCAGGTACCCCATCAGGAAATCAATGTTGAGGCTGCGTTCGTGGGCCTCGTCGATAATCAGGGTGTCGTAGCGGTCCAGGAAACGGTCATGCTGGACTTCCGACAGCAGGATGCCATCGGTCATCACTTTCAGCCGGGACTGCTCGGAGGTGGTGTCGGTAAAACGAACCTGATACCCCACCTGACCGCCAGTTTGCCCCCCCAACTCTTCTGCGATGCGGCCTGCCACGGTACGGGCGGCAATCCGCCGGGGCTGGGTGTGGCCGATCAGCCCGCGAATGCCACGGCCACTGTTCATGCAGATTTTGGGAATCTGGGTGGTTTTGCCGGAACCGGTCTCGCCGGCAACGATAACGACCTGGTTCTGCTCAATGGCCTCACGGATGTCATCGACCCGCTCGGACACTGGTAGCGACGGAGGGAATGTGGCGGGCTTATGTTGCGCCTGGCGTTCACGAACACGGGCGAGGCCGCGATCAAGCCATTGCGCCATCTTCTCCAGGTCTTTCTGCCCCGGGCGGCCCTTCTTGCGGGCCACCAGTTTGTGTATACGGGCAGCCTCCAGCTGGTTACAGGCGTCCAGCTGTTCCATGACGGCCTTGACGACCGCCTTGGAGTCTGGAGTATTCGTCTGCTTTTCAGGTGGAGCTGAAGTCATGGATCCGTTTTATTGGTTGGCCTCGTCCCGAAGCTCGCGCCGCAGGATCTTGCCTACGTTAGTCTTGGGGAGCTCATCGCGGAATACAAAGGATTTGGGCACCTTGTAGGCCGTCAGTCGCTCGCGACAGAACTCTTTCAGTTCATTCTCGGTCACGCCTTCAGCGGTGGCAACCAGATAGACCTTCACCGCTTCCCCACTCTTGTCGTCAGGTACACCAACGGCGGCGCACTCTACCACTTTCGGGTGCCCGCTGACCACGTCCTCGATTTCGTTCGGGAAAACATTGAAGCCAGATACGATGATCATATCCTTCTTGCGATCCACAATGCGGATGTAGCCGTCCTGCTGGATAAGGGCGATGTCGCCGGTCTGCAGGAAACCATCGTCGGTGAAGGACTTCTGGGTGTCCTCCGGGCGCTGCCAGTAACCGCGCATTACCTGCGGGCCCTTTACGCACAACTCGCCCGGCTCGCCGAGAGGGGTTTCGTTACCGTCATCGTCGATGGTTTTGACTTCGGTGCCCGGAATTGGCAGGCCGATGGTGCCGAGCTGGATTGCGCTATTGGGGTTGAAGGTAACAACCGGAGACGTCTCGGTCATCCCGTAGCCTTCACTGATTTCACAACCGGTGACGCGCTGCCACATCTTGGCGGTGTCGCTGGTCAGCGCCATGCCGCCGGAGGACGTCAGTTTCAGCCCACTGAAGTCAAGGGCCTTGAAATCCTCGTTGTTACACAAAGCCACAAACAACGTGTTCAAACCCAGGAACGCCGTAAAGTGATAGTTCTTGAGTTCCTTCACGAAGCCAGGAATATCGCGAGGGTTCGGGATAAGAACGTTATGGGCGCCGGCTTCCAGCATGATGCCGCAGTTCAGGGTGAAGGAGTAGATGTGGTAAAGCGGCAGCGGCGCGATCACCACTTCCTTGCCCTCTTCCACCGTGTCTTCCATCATCGGGCGAACCTGCAGCAGATTGGCCACCAGGTTGCCGTGGGTCAGCATGGCGCCCTTGGCCACGCCCGTGGTGCCACCGGTGTACTGCAGAACGGCAATGTCGTCCTTCTTGCATTCCACTGGGGAGAACTTTTCCCTGGCACCGGCACTGAGCACAGCCGGGAGTTTGTGAGCCTGGGGCAAACTGTAGGCCGGCACCATTTTCTTCAGGTGTTTTACGGCCGCGTTCATCAGGGTGCGCTTCAGCGGCGAGTGCATGTCGGCGATTTCGGTCACAATCACATGTTCAATGCCGGTATGGGGAGGCACCTTCTCCGCATTGTGGGCCATATTGGCCAGCACCACCAGCGCCTTGGCACCGGAGTCATTGAACTGGTGTTCCATTTCACGTGTGGTGTACAACGGGTTGGTGTTCACCACAATCAGGCCGGCCCGCATGGCACCGAAGACGACAACAGGGTACTGGGAAACGTTGGGCATCTGCACCGCAATCCGGTCCCCCGGCTTGAGGTCGGTCTTGTTCTGCAGCCAGGCGGCGAAATTCCGGCTCTGGGTGTCCAGGTCTCGATAGGTGAGCGTGGCACCAACCGCGCTGAACGCCGGTCGGTCGGCGTACTTCTTCACAGCCTGGTCGAATACATCAACCATGCTACTGTATTTGTCCAGATCTACTTCACGGGACACACCAGCGGGGTATTTGTCCTGATAGAACTGCTCAAAATCCATCACCATCTCCTGTTTGGCATTTGTGCTTATAATGTTTACCGATGTCGTTTTGATCAAAAAATCAACCAGACAAAAGTATCAGCCTCAAAAAGTCGGGAGAGAATAGCAGTTTTGTGAACGATGAGGTAGTTTTCAGACCAGAACGGTAGCCCTTGTAGCCATCAACATTCTGATTAACCACGCAGTGGAGCCCATCATGAGCGATACCCTGGACACGCTTGAGAACATCACCTACGAAGAACTTCAGGAAGGCGACTCCGCAACCTATGTGAAGACACTGACAGAGGACGAACTGGTCCTGTTTGCCGCGGTGTCCGGCGATGTAAACCCGGTGCACCTGGACTCCGAATTCGCCGCCGGCTCCATGTTCCAGGAGCGTATCGCCCACGGCATGTGGAGCGGCTCACTGATTTCCGCCGCCCTGGCCACGGTGATGCCCGGGCCGGGAACCATTTACCTGGAACAGAGCCTGGCCTTCAAACGGCCGGTCAAGCTGGACGACACCCTGACGGTGAACCTGAAAGTACTGGAGAAGGGGCGGAAAAACCGTGTCACCCTGTCCTGCGATGTCCGTAACCAGAATGATGAACAGGTGGTGACGGGCGAGGCAAAGGTGATTGCCCCTACCCAGAAGATGTCGCTCAGCAAGCCGCAACTGCCGAAAATCACTATTGAGCATTAAAACCTGTCGATAGCGGAACCGGGCCCCGGGCACCCGGCCTAGCCCGGCAGGAAATCGATGGGAAACCGTACCGTGCGCGGTTCCACATCATCCTGGCCGAAATTGAACAGGCGTACTCTTGTGGCGATGCGTTGCTCCAGGCTTTCGTTATCCAGTTCCGAACTCACCACCTCACAACTCGATACCGACCCGTCCGGCTCGATAACCAGCTCCAGCATGACCTTGCCTTCCAGGGTCGGGTCCTGCCTCAGTTCACGACGGTAGAGTGAATAGAGCGCGGTTTTCTGGGCATCGAAAACCTGGCGGATGTTACTCATCCCCCGCTGTCCGGGCCCGCTGGCTGGCTGGGGCGAAGGTTCCGGCGCAGCTTGCTGTGTCACCTCAACCTCTCTCACGTCATGGCCTGCGACGGCCACCTCCGTTTCCGGGGCCGATTCCCGGCTGACGCCGCCACTTCCCGCCAGCGCCTTGTCCGTGTCGGCCTCCGCACCGAACGGATCACCCGCACCCGTGCCGCCTTCTGCATCCACATTGGCTGTCATGGTTTCAACAACGTCCGGCTCGGGTGCGCGCATACTGGCAAGCTTGTCCTGCATTGCCAACAGGCCCGAGCGCGATGCGGTTTCCCGCGCCTGTTCCACGGATTGCGAAGGCGTCGACTCGGGAGTTGAAGGCTCTGGAGGTGGCGTTACTTCAGCCAGTTTCGGTTTGGGGGGGGCGGGCTCAGCGGCAACCGGCTCGGGTTCTGGCTCAGGCAGGGTAACCGGCTCAGGCGGCTTCCGTTGCTCCACCAATCGGGCCAGTTGCGGTGGTATTTTCTCCACCTCATTGCGATCCGGTTCCGGGAGTTGCAGGGCCGGGATGAGAAACGCCGGGGGCAGGAACAATGCCAGCATTACCAGAAGTGCGAGCACAAACCGGCGATTTTCGCCCTTCTCAGGCCCCCACGGGAGACCCGAATTCGGGTGGTTCCGGCGATCAGCCATTACCCACCTCCTTCGCCGACTCGACGGCCAGCCTTACCTGCCTGAACTCCTCATCAATACAGGTCTGCATGATCTTTCGAAGCAACCGGTAGTCGGTCGAGCGCCCCGCCATGATGGTCACTTCATGGCCCTGCTCCGGTACCTCGCCACGGCAGTTCCGGGCCCAGGCGAGCTCCTCCGCCAGGCCGCTGATGGTCCTGTCACCGGTCTCAATGCCATCCAGCCGCGCAACCTCCCGGCCCTGCACCAGGATGGACTGGCCGATAACCTGCACCATCAGCGCCTCCACCGCCTCCTCGTCCGCTGTTGATTCCGGCAGGGGAACGTCGGCGGTGTTCTGCATGACCTTCACGTCGGACGAGTTCACCATCAGGAAGAACACCAGGATGGTGAAGATGTCCATCAGTGATACCAGGTTCAGACCTCCAGGCCGGTGCATACGGCTGTAATGGCGTTGCATCCTGCGGGCACGACGGGAGGTTTTCATACACCCTCCCCGGCTGCGGACAATGTCCGGTTTTCGGGGGCGTCCGCCAGGGCAACATCGGGGAACAGCTCGCCCTCCACCACGCTTGCCGCAACCACGGCGGGATACGAGCGGAGGGTGTCCATTGCGGTCACCAGGGTCTGGTAGTCGATGTCCGGGCTCACTTCCAGCACAATGTCGGTCTTCTCCGGCACCCGTTTCTTGACCTGTTTGAGGGCTTCCCTCAGACCATTGAAATCCTGCTCGCCTTCGACCAACGGCAAGGTTCGTATAACGCCGCGTTCGCTGTCCAGTACCTCCAGACCTTCCGGTATCAGTGCCACCACCAGCCGGAGTTCGTCCGCCTCGGGCGCTTCACCGGCCTCCATGCCGGGGAAGTTCAGCTCAATCATGCGGATCTGGCTGAACACCATGCCCAGCAGCAGTACCGGTACCAGCACAATCATCAGGTTCAGGAACGGGGTGATATCCAGTTCCGGATTGCTGACAAGCCTGCGATGCTTTCGTCTCATACTGCGAAACCCTGGCTCAGGCGGATTGGGATGCGGGCTGCTCGGAAATGATGTTCAGCAGCTTTACCCCCGCCATCTCGAAACTGTCGACAATTTCATTGGTGCGGGTCTGAAGCAGGGCATGGAACATCAGCAGCGGGATAGCCGACATCAGCCCAAAGGCTGTGGTGTTCATGGCCACCGAGATGCTTTCCGACAACAGCGAGGCCTTCTGGGAAGGGTCCGCTGCGGCCACCGCCGTGAACGCGGCAATTAACCCGATGATGGTGCCAAGCAGTCCAAGCAGTGTTGCTATGTTGGCCAGGGTGGCCAGGTATTGGGTGCGCTTTTCCAGCCGTGGCAATACTTCCATCAGCCCCTCTTCCATGGCGTATTCCACATCTTCGCGGGGGTGATTGTTCAGCAGCCGGCCAATGCCGGCGCTCATGATGGAGGCAATGGCACTGTCGGAATTGCTGGCGGCTTTCATCGCGCGCTGGTAATCCCGCTTTCGCAGCAGCGGCAGAATGCCTTTCTCAAAGGCGAGCCGGTTGCGGCGGCGTACGGACGCCAGGTACACAAAGCGTTCAATGGTAATCGCCAGCCCTACGGCCAACACGAGGGCAATCGGGTACATGAAGGGGCCACCTTCCTGAAAAAAACGAACAACAGTTTCCAGCATATTCAGACTCCCGGTTCTACTGCAGGGACAGAGTGGAATCCAGCAAGGGATTCAGGGTTTCGCGAAATTTACGATGGCGCTCCAGCGTCAACGGATCTTCGGGTTCAAGCAGCTCCTCACTGCCGGCCTCCAGCTCGGCCCGGGACCGCCGGGGCAAGGTTGGTGGCTGCCAGGGCAGGATGTACAAAACGCCGGGGTCATCGTCCCCGGTATGCCGGGTGATTCCCTCAACGCCAAGAGCAACTGTCTCAGCAGGGCCGGTTGCAACAGGCTTGGTCTGGGCCGTCACCAATGTCGGCAACACCGCCGCCAGGGCAAGAGAGCCGAGTACCGTTTTCAATCGAAAAACGCCCATTCAGTCCAGCCTCCTTTCCAGGTCCGCAATCCAGCCTGCAACCAGCTTTCCTTCCGGAGCCGCCAACTCGCGGTAGCGCCGGTAATGCTCAAGCGCAGTATCCAGATCCAGCAGGTAAAGCTCTGAGATAACCGCCAGGTTGTAATGCAGCTCGGCAGTACCCGGGGAATGCCCAAGCCCCTCTTCCAATACTGCAACCGCCTCCGCGAACCGGCCCTGCTCCCGCAACAGCAGTGCCAGATTGTTTGCAGTGAGTGCATTTCCGGGATTGAGCCTGAACGCTTCGCGGTAACGCTTAAGGGCATCACTGGTCCGGCCCTGTTGCTGCGCTTCCCAGGCCTGCCGGGTGAGCTCTTTGGCCTCCGCAATATTGACGACAACAGGCTCGGGTTTCGGCTGGCTGGCACAACCCGCTACCAGTACCGCCAGAAGAACAACCATCAGAACAGTGCGAACAGCCTCAGGCCCCATCATTTGTCTCTCCATGCCATGTCATCCAGCGCACCTCCCGGTCGTAACGGCCCGGGAACAGATCGGCCAGCACCTGAAGGCTTTGCTCTATCCACTCGTCGAACTGCCCTTTAGCCAGGCGCTGGTGGTTCCTGGCATGCAGTTCAATGGCTTTCTCTTCGAACGGATAGGCTTCTTCCTCAAGCAACATCCGGTACTGGGTGGCCTCCAGTTCGCTCAGTTCGGCCGGGGCTTCCGACGCCATGAGATCCTTCGCCATCACCCGATAGAGTTCGGCCCGACGGAACAGGATTTCCGAGTGCATGGGATCTCCAGCCAGCTTTTCGGCCTGGCCAAATCGCTCCCGGGCGGATGCCAGGGCGGTCTGCTTTTTCTCCAGCGAATCCGCCAGTGGCAGCTGCAACGGAATGTCCGCGAATCGCCTGGCCTCCTCTTCACCAAGGACAACGGCCGCACGGCCCGCCCAGGCAAGGGTCTCTTCGGAATGCCATGGGCTTGCCAGCTCCCGGTCCACCAAATCGATTCGATATCGGCGCGGTTCCACTTTAGCCAGCACGAGGCGGTGCCGGAGGGTCTGGTTGCGAATATGGCTGTCAGCATCCTGGGCCGGTCCCCGGGCACCATCACCGTTCAGCCAGGCAACGTAAATGCGGTTGCGCTGATCGTAAGCTTCCGCCTGGTGGTAAAGCTCCGCCGCCCGCAACTGTTGCTTCCTGAGCGGTGTACCGCCGGATACAGCCATGATTTCGTCCGCCGCCCTCACCGGTTGGCCGGACGACTGGTAAGCAAACACCAGTTTCTCGCTCACGGTGCCGGTCAGGTCATGCCGCGGGTAGTCCGCCCGGAAACGGGTCAGCTCATTGACCGCAGCCTGCCAGCGTTCAGCCTTAAGAAGGGTGTTGGCGGCATCGTAGCGGCCCTTGATGGCAACGTCCGAGCCGGGAAGTACCGATTCCACCCGCTGGAAATGCGCCACTGCGATGTCGACCTGGCCTTCACCTGCTGCCTGTTCACCCTGGTAGTAAATGCTGCCCGCCAGTTGACGCTGGAGGCTGTCGATATCCTCTCCTTGCCTGTCCGGCAATTGGCCTGAGTTCAGCAATGCCAGGGATTTGCGCCAGGCGTTTTCGGCAAGCCCGAACGATTCGGTGGCAACAAGCGCCTCTCCGGACACCAGCCAGGCGCTGTACTTTTCACCGGAACTGGCAGCAGGATGGCTGATAGTCACTTCCGCGAACCGAAGGGCCTCGGCATAACGATTCCGGTCCCGCAATCGATTGGAGATATCGGCACTCAGGCCTGGCAGGCGCTGGTCTTCGGGAAAGCCTGCAGCGAAACGGTCCGTGGCCGCTGTGAGATCGTCCAGGGTTCCAGTCAGCGAATTGCGGTTATCCACGGCGTCCCGCTGCAGCAGAATTGCAGCCCAGGCGGCATCGGCAGCGCCCGGGTAACCGTTGGTATCGTAGGCTGCCTGCCGGTAACGGTCGAGAGCCTCGGAGTGCTCACCGGCCTGGAGGAAAGCATCGCCGGCAAGCCTGAGGATCTCTCCCCGCTTGTTCACACGAGCTGCCAGTTGACTGTAGTAGCCGGCCGCCAAACGGAAATGCGCCTGCGCCCCTGCCGCTTGCGCCTCCTCCGCCCGATCATAGTGATAATTCGCCAGTGACCGACTGAAGTCTTGCCACCGCTGTTGATCCGGAACGGCGAGTTGCTGATAGCGGTCATCACCCGCGAACGCCCGTACATAGCTGCCCCTCGCCTCCCGTGCGCTGTCTGAACGACCGGCCATACGCCAGACGTCCACATTCTGGGCCAGAAAAGCCGGGACGGCAGAGTGAGCCGGATACTCACGGACAAAAACACGGTTAACCGCAACGCTGTCTTCGTAGTGACGGTTGCTGGCGTAGTAATCCGCCAGGCGGTCATACAGCAGGTAGCCATAATCCCGGCCCCCTGCCTTCCGGAGCCACTCCTCCAACGAATCCACACCCCGGGCTTTCGCTGCCATTAACGCAACAATCCGGAAGGTGTCATCGACCAGTTCGGCATCGCTGGCGGGAATGCGACGAAAACCACCGGTTTCAGCGCTGAACGCGTCCAGCACCGCCAGGAACGTATCGCCAGCCCTTGGCCAGGCGGCAGGGCCCTGCTTGTACTGGCTCCAGCCCTGCATGTAGCGGGCCTTGGTTTTAAGGCTGCCTGCGTCCTCGCCAGAGATGACGCGGCTGTACTCGGCTTCGGAGGTGTCATAGTCGCCTGCCGAGAATGCTGCCTCGGCAATGCGGAAGCGGGCTTCCGGCACCAGCGGGGACGACGGGTAAAGGCCAACCAGTTGCCCCAGCCGGTCAATGGATTCCTCGGCCTGACCGGTATAGGCATGGGCTTTCGCCATCTGGTACAGGAGCTCATCAAGCCGGCCCTGATAGGCGCCCCGGTCCAGGATGGATTCGTAACTGTCGAGGGCCTGACGGTAGACCTGCTGTTCCCGCTCGTCGCTGAAGCTGACATCCTCGTCCGTGACCTTCTGGATATTGGAAAGGCGGTTCAGCGCGTCGATCCTCACCTCAGGCTCGTCGGAATTATCAAACAGCCGCTGGTATCGCCGGGCCACCTCCTTGGGAGATATGGCCGGCATCGGGCGAGACTGGAACTCCAGGAACACCGGGCGCATGTCGGCGATGGTTTCACCGTCGCGCCCCAGTTCCACCCGGAAGGATTCCTGTGCCTGGATACCGGATGCCAATGCCGGCAGGATGACCGTCAGGGAAATTGACACCAGCCGCTTCATGGTTGCCCCCGCTCGATATTCCGCAAGGCCAGGTATTCATACAGGTGGGCAATCTGTTGCTCGGTCCGGTCCAGCGCAAAGGCCAAGCGACGGTCCTGCTCTTCCACAAAAACCAGAGCCATCTCGTTCAGCGCGGCTTCCGCCTGCTCAAGCAGAGCGCCCGCCCTGTGGCGAATCGAGCCTACCCGTTCCAGCGCACTGTCGGTCTGGTCCAGCAGGTTGTTCAATTCGCGGTCTTTCTTCGCCAACCGGTCATCAAGTCGCGCGATGGAGGTTTTTACATCCGAAAGGGTCCGGGCTGCGCTTTTCAGTGCCTCTCGTTGTACGGTGGATGTAGCATGGGCATTCAGGTTCGCAACCCGGTTGGCCAGGGCTTCTATGCTGTCGTCGAATCCTTCACTGGGCAGGTTAACCGTGGCTCCGGGGCCAAGGCGCTCACGGATGGCTCCCCGAAATACCGTCAGGCTGCCTTCATGCTGGTCCAGCGTCTGCCCGATCTCCCTTAACTCGGCCACCCGGTTAACGGCTGCCTGGGCGTGGGGCTGCTCCATGAACCGGAGAAGGTAGGCGGTGCGGGGTTGCGTCAGGGTTCGGCTGTCCGCCAGGAACCATTGGGCTTCAGAGTTCCTCGCGTCCAGCACCAGGGCCTGAAAGGCGCCCTTGTCACGAATCTGGTCAGTCAATTTGCGGAGGGTGACCCGCTCACTTTCATAGGAAGCGTTGGCGGCGAGATAGGCTTCCCCGGCCTGCCCCAGGTAGCCGGCAAGATCGTATCCCCTGCCGGTTCCCAGCCAGGCATTGGCAACGCCGGGATAGGCCAGCGGGTATTTCCTGGCGCGATGCCATGACTGCATGGCAGCACGCTGGTTGCCACTGGCCGAGAGCGCAAGGCCGTGCAGGTAGAGCCCCTGGGGGGTGCTGTAACTCTCGAGCGGCACTTTTTCCAGAAACCCAATGGCCTTTTCATAGTCTTCGTGTTCATAGGCAAGGTGGCCGGCGCGCACCAGAAGGCGGCTCCTGAGCTCCTGGCTGCGATGACCGTCGCTATCTTCCCCGGACATCGCCAACGCCACACGAAGGGCCACAAGGGCCCGTGACGGATTCAGGTCCCGCTTGCCGTAATCGGCAGCGATATTCATGTAACCTAACGCCGCCCAGTATCCCGGCTCCATTAGCGCCAGAACCTGGCCTGCGCGGTCCGCATTCCCTGCTTCCCGCTGTAATTCCGCCAATCGGTACAAGGCCTGCTGGCGGGCCTCACCATGGGCAAGCCTGGCTGCGGTTTCAAGGCGCTGCCTTGCCAGTGCGTCGTCTTTCCCGGCTGCCAGATCCGCCAGCAGCAAAGCCGCCTGCCCCCGGTAATATTGGCCTTCCAGAAGTTGCTCCAGTATCGGCCGCGCTTTACCGCCGTTTCCTGTCGCCATGAGCGCCTTTGCACGAACCAGAAGGCCGGCTTCGCCAGACGACTTCCGGGTGTAACGCAGGGCCCCCGCAGGGTCGCCGGAGTCGAGTGCAAATCTGGCGAGGCCATCCCGGAGTTCCCGCAGGTCGCCGTTATTGTTGGCTCCTGTCGCCCCCGACGCGCAGAGCATCGCGAAGCCAAGGGCAACAAGATAGCCAGATTTCCACAGCCGAACCCGCAAATCCATCACTCCGCCCTACTTCCATTCCTGGAATGAAACAACCGGCTCATAGTCCGGAGCCTTTGCGTCCAGGGTCATCTGGATACGGGATTCGCCCGGCCGCTTGCGGAATTGATGAACGGCCTCCCGGCGGACAAAACGTTCGTTTGCGGAGCGGGCCGTCAGTACGGCCTTTAGCTGATGTGAGCCATGGGGAAGGTTGCCGATATAGAGCCTCTGAACCCCACCCTGCTTCAGGGAATCGCGCTCCCGGTCGGTATAGAGATGAGAGGCCACCGGCTTATCGTTCAGATACAGCTCCACCGAGTCCAGGTCCAGCCCTTCCCGGTTACTGAGTGTCAGGAAAACTGCCACCTGGGTATCAACAGGATAGAGAACACTTTCCTCCAGCTCGTACAACGTCTGGCTGAGCTCCGCCACATCCGCTTTCAGGCGGTCAATGTCGCTGTCCAACGATCCAGCCGAGGCGTTACTCCCCACAGCAAGGAAGATAAACGCCAGCATTGCCATTGAGGTCGGCAATGACATTATGAATCCGGGCCCAACCGGCACTGTTTCCCGCACTCCGGCGACCATACGCTTCCTGCCCCCTGCAATGTTCTGTAACAAATCCGGCAAGAAGAGTAACACTTGGTAACAGGCAAGAACGGTATCCAGATCACCAATTGGAAATCCGAAAGCGTCGGTTTTTTTGACAGGGCGAAAATACAGGAGAGTGTCACGTTCCGGGCGAAAACCCAGAGATAGAGATAATTTATTGATTTTTATCGTCTAATATTACCTGGCCCCGGATTTGCTGGAATAAGGGCGCGGGGTGTCGAGATAGTCACCCCGTTTGATATGCCGAGCTTAGCCGATGCCCTCAACCGCATCGGCTTTTTTTATTTGCTCAGTTGTTTCATGGCCGATTCCAGGCCTTCGATGGTCAGCGGGTACATGTGGTCGTTCACCAGTTGCCGCGTCATGCCCAGCGAACCGCCCTGCCCCCAGTAGCTCTCCGGCAGCGGATTGATCCAGACCACCTTGCGGAAGTGATCGGTCACTCGCTGGAACCATGTGGCCCCCGCTTCCTCGTTCCAGTGCTCGATGGAACCACCGGGATGGGATATTTCATAGGGCGCCATGGTGGCGTCTCCCACAAAGATCACTTTGTAGTCCGGGGTGTACTTGTGGAGGATGTCCCAGGTGCTTGTAGTCTCGTTCATCCGGCGGATGTTGTTCTTCCACACGCTCTCGTAGATGAAGTTGTGGAAGTAGAAGTATTCCATGTGCTTGAACTCCAGCCGTGCGGCGGAGAAAAGCTCCTCGCAAACCCGCACGTGAGGGTCCATGGAACCGCCGACATCGAAGAAGATCAGCACCTTGACCGCGTTGTGCCGCTCCGGAACCATTTTCAGGTCCAGGTAGCCGGCATTGCGGGCGGTGGAGCGAATGGTGTCGTCCATATCGAGCTGGTCCGCCGCGCCCTGGCGGGCAAATTTCCGCAGCCGGCGCATGGCCACCTTGATGTTGCGGATACCGAGGGTCACGCTGTCGTCCAGGTCCTTGAACTCGCGCTTTTCCCAGACTTTCACGGCGCGACCGTGGCGGCCCTTGTTCTGGCCAATGCGGAAACCTTCCGGATTGTAGCCATTGGCACCGAAGGGTGAGGTACCGCCGGTACCAATCCACTTGTTGCCGCCCTGGTGCCGTTCCTTCTGCTCTTCCATGCGTTTCTTGAAAGTTTCGATCAGCTCTTCCAGGCCGCCCAGGGAATCGATTTTCGCCTTGTCCTCCTCGGACAGCTGCTTTTCGAACTCCGCGCGCAGCCAGTCGTCCGGAATCAACGCCTGCATCAGGTCGTCGAGGTTCTCAATGCCTTCGAAATAGGCCTGGAACGCCCGGTCGAACTTGTCGAAATGGCGTTCGTCCTTGACCAGACACACCCGGGCCAGATAGTAGAACTCTTCCATATTCGCAAAGGCGAGCCGGTTCTGCAGGGCTTCCAGCAGATCAAGGAATTCGCGCAGGCTGGCGGGCACCCTGGCCCGCCGGACTTCGAGAAAGAAATCAATCAACATAGGATGCTGCTCTTACTGAATTTCAGCTGCGACGGCGGGCCATGAAGGCCAGCTTCTGCAACAGGTGGACATCCTGCTCGTTCTTCACCAGTGCGCCGTACAGAGGCGGCAAGGCGGAACTGGTGTCCTTTTCCTGCAGCATTTTCGCAGACAGCTCATCCGCCATCAGCAGTTTCAGCCAGTCTATCAGCTCGGAGGTGGAGGGCTTCTTCTTCAGCCCCGGCACCTTGCGCACATCAAAGAAGACTTCCAAGGCATCCCGCACCACCTGCTGCTGCAAGCCCGGGAAGTGCACGTCCACAATGCTCTTCATGGTGTCGTGGTCCGGGAAGCTGATGTAGTGGAAGAAGCAGCGGCGCAGGAAGGCGTCCGGCAGTTCCTTCTCGTTGTTACTGGTGATCACAATGATGGGACGGTGTTTGGCACGCACGGACCGCTGTGTCTCGTACACGAAGAATTCCATGCGATCAAGTTCCAGCAGAAGGTCGTTGGGGAACTCGATATCCGCCTTGTCGATCTCGTCGATCAGCAGCACCACCTGCTCCTCGGACTCGAATGCTTCCCACAGCTTGCCCTTGACGATGTAGTTGCTGATGTCCTTGACCTTCTCATCGCCGAGCTGGGAATCCCGCAGACGGGAGACCGCATCGTATTCGTACAAGCCCTGCTGGGCCTTGGTGGTGGACTTGATGTGCCAGGGGATCAGGCGCAGGCCAAGGGCCTCCGCCATTTCTTCGGCCAGCAGGGTTTTACCGGTGCCGGGCTCACCCTTGATCAGTAGCGGGCGTTGCAGCGTTATGGCTGCATTCACCGCCATTTGCAGGTCGTCAGTGGCTACGTATTTCTCGGTACCGGTAAACTTCATGCTGTCAGTGTCCTGTTCAATCTACGGTTAAACGTCTGTTTGAAATAAGCGTTCAAGTATAGAGAACCCAAGCGGCCCTGATAAGCCCCCTTAACATCATCACCACTGTTTACCGATCCTTTTTGCTCTCGTCATCATCGTCGGGTTCACCCTCATCGTCGAGCGCCCCTTGTTCATCCTCGGTATCCGGCAAGTCATCAAACTCGGACAGATCGAAATCCTCAAGGCCGAATTCGTCGTCGCCTTCTTCAACTTCCGTATCCGCCACCGGTATCTCGTCTTCCGGAAGCTCTAGTTTCTGATCCTCGCTCTCATCTTCCCGAATTTCTTCATTGGGTTCCGGCTCAGGCGGTTCTTCCGGCTCAGGCTCAGCGACAGGAATCTCTTCCTCTTCAGCTGCTTCTTCTGCAACCACCGGGGGCTCTTCGTCCGGTTCCTCCTGCTCCGGCTCCGGCTTCTTCCGTCGCATGACCAGGAATACGGCTCCGGCAATGACAATCAACCCAAGCCCTCCCGCTGCTGCCATCATCCATACGGGGATAGCGGACGCATCATCGCTCTCACTGGCAGGCGATCCTTCCTGTTCAACCGCCGTGTCATCTACCGGTTGTTCTTCAGCCGGCTCCGGCTCGGGTTGGGGTTCCTCTGCCTGGCTTATATCGATAGGGCCGGGTTCAGCGGCCGGTGGCTCCGCCTCATCCGGGGCCGGTTCTTCCTGAACGACTTCTTCAGCCTCATTTACCGGGTCGGTGGGCGCGGCCAGTCCCTCGGGCAAAACATAACGGGTGGCGGCACTGAAACGCCGGGAAAAGGTCTGGCCGTCGGCGACAACACTCAGTTGATATTCACCGGCATCCGGCAGGCGCGTAATGGTATCGGTATACACACCGTCTTCCGGTGGTTGATCAGTGGAGAGTGTCTTACTGCCACTACGCCCGTCGTCAGACGTTAATGTGACACTTACGTCGATAACGCCCAGGAAATCGGGGTTCTCGATTTTCTGGTCTTCCTCGAAGAACGCCACCTGCAGGGATATGGGCTCACCCTCCGTGAAGGTGGGAGGAATCGGGCTCACCACCATTCGCAGGTCGCTGACGACAGTCACACGGCTGCCCTTGCCCAGTTCACCGTTGATCTTCCAGTCACCGGCTTCCGGTCCAGTGACCGTAATCAGGTCGTACTCCGTTTCCCGGACCCAACGCATGCCATCGATAACGGATTCAGGAGTAGCTTCCGTTCCTCCGGGGGTGACCAACGCGAGCTCACGATCAGCGGGAGATTCGTCGCCAGCGCGGAAAATCAGCGCGGTAAACTCCTCCACGCCGTCGTCCACCGTGAACCCTTTACCCTCAATAGGAATCTGTTGCTGCGGAACAGCCGTGTTCAGTGCCTCCAGAAAGGCGAGGGTCAATGCGTCGGCGGAAGCCGCCAGGGAATAGCTGCCGCCGGTCTCGTCCGCCAGCGCCTCCAACAGGCCCAGGTCTGCGTCCCGGGAAAGCGCTACTGTGTGTAGGGTGGCGCCACGGGCACTCAGTTCTTCAAGCAACGGGCCTAGAATCCGCTCGCGCTCCTGTTCGTTGGCGCCGGCGTCCGCGGAGATATCCACTTTGCCGTCGGTCAACAGGATGAAATCGGTATTGGAGAGGTCCTCGGTACCCAGCAGGTAGGGATCACTGGCCACCCGGATTGCCTCACCCAGGTTGGTCCGAAGGGCAACGGAATTAATCTCATCGGAGCGAGTGATTGCCAGGCCGCGCCAGTCATCGCTGACTTCGCCGTGGGGAACCAGCATGTTCACATACTGGCCAAAGGTCCACACCCCGGCGCTGGCGCCTGCGGGCAACATTCGCGCCAGCAGTCGGACAGCGGGACGACGAAGGTTGTCCGGATCATTGGTTTTCATGGAACCGGAAATGTCCACGATAATGCGAACATCCGCGCTATCCGGCATTTCCAGTGCAGGCGCCTGCTGCGCAGACACCGTGAAAGGCATGAGGAGAAAAATGACAGGCAGACAGGTAAGAAGTCTTCGCATCAGGGCTCCGGCAACAGGTCGGTTCAGGAAGGTTTCAGCGTTTCACCAGCCGGTATCTGACAAGGTCGAGAATCCAGACCAGCACCATGACCAGAGACGCAATACCCAGGTTTACGAACGCACGGCCCGCCTCACTGGCATTACCGAGTATGGATTCATAACCACCGTGCAACCAGGCGGGCATCCACCAGCCCGCAACCTCGCTGGACTCCACCGGTGTCAGCAGGATGACGATCAAAGCGGCCTGCAACAGGGTGCGAATGGCGTAAACCGGGATAACCCGGAACAAACGGGACGTGGTATAGAAGAAAATCACAAAGGCAACCGCGTAAAGTACCCAGAATATTCCGTAAGCGAAGTTCGTTTCAGCGTCTATCATCAAAGGATCCAGTGAATAATGTGTTCTTCCCAGTCATCTTCCGGCACATCGGCTTCCGACATTACCCTGTTGCGAACCGACACACCGGCTTCATGAACAGTTTGGGGGTCGCCCGAACGCAGAGGGTGCCAATCCGCCAGTGCGCGGCCTTCCGCCAGTGTACGATACGCGCAGGTATATGGCAGCCAATGGTAATCGTTCAGTGTATCCGGTGTCAGTACAGTGCACGCAGGTACTTTTTGCAGCCGCTCGGAATACACGGTGCACTGGCACGTGTTCTGATCCATGTAACGGCATGCCAGGTCAGTGTAGTAGACGTCGCCGGTGTCCTCATCTTCAAGCTTGGCCAGACAGCATTTGCCACAGCCGTCACACAGGGATTCCCATTCCGTTTGCGTCATCTCGTGCAGACGCTTGCGCTGCCAGAACGGAATCTCCGCAATCATTCCCGGCTCTGCTCCGGCTTACGCCGAAAATCCACCACGTAGCCACTGGATTCTTCCGGCATCTGCAGGAAAAAGTCCTTGTCGACAATGGCATCCAGCACCTGCTTGCCGGTGGTCCGCGCCAGTTTTCGCTCCGGGGTAATGACCAGGTCCATTGCATGTACGGGCTGGCCGAAAATGCCCCGCAAGCTCTCGGGCAAGTCGTCCCAGGCCTGGCCACGGCGGACATAGACGTACGTATCCAGCTTCTTGCTGCTGCGAAACACCGATACAAAGGTTTTCTCGGTCATGATTTCAATAATTCCTCAATGGGTTCCCGCACGGGTTCCAGCGTCTCGCGGCGCCACCCCTCCTCGAACAAGCCGGCGGCGAGGTTCCGGTGTTGCACCACGGCTTCAAGGCGCTTCCTGGGGGCCAATAGTTCCACCGGTATATCCCGGGCTTCCGCTGCATGAATCATGTGTCGCTTGAGCTGCTTATAAAACATCTGGTCCTGGCGGCTCAGGGGCGGCGCAATGGTTTCGATACCGGAATTATCCGCTGTGGACGCATTCGCGACCATTTCAATGATCGTTTCGCCGTATCGCCGAACCACTGGCGAAGGCAGGCCCTGGATGTTCGACAGTTCGCGAACGGAACCGGGCAGTTTCTGGGCAATGGCAATCAACAACGGGTCGGCCACAACCCGGTTTCTGGGCCGGTTCCTCAAACGTGACTCATTTTCCCGCCAACGCACCAGATCTTTCAACACGCCTTGCTGTTGACGGCTCAGCGTCCATCCACCGCGCAACTTCAGGTAGTGGGTGTCAGGGTTGTCCTGGGAAGCCAGTTCTTTTGAGAACCGGGCCGACTCGTCCGCCAGGGCAGTTTCCAGGCCCCGTTCCCGCAAGCGTGCGATCACCCAATGGTACATGGGAACCAGAAAGCGAATGTCGTCCAGGGCATAGCGTTCCTGGGCTTGCGAAAGCGGGCGCGAGACCCAGTCCGAGCGGGTGGCGGACTTATCCAGGGATTCGCCAAACAGTGTTTCCACCAGCCGGGCGTAGCCCACGGAAAAGCCAGCACCAGCCAGCGCCGCGCCTATCTGGAGGTCAAGCACGCCTTCCGGATCCAATTGCAGCCAATGGCGGAAGAGTTCGAGGTCTTCACTCATGGCATACAACAGTTTGGGGACGTCCGGGTCCGTCAGCAGTTGGCGAAACCCCTGGGACGACTCTGCAACCGAAGGATCCACCAGGCAGAAGTTCTCTCCCAGCCCCAACTGGACCAGGCCCGGAATCGGGAAGAAGGTATTCACCCGCTCAAATTCTGTATCAAGCGCAAGCGGCTGGCCCTTGCCCTGGGCAATCCAGTGGTCAAGGTCGCCCGGCTCCCGAATCCAGGTAACAGTCTCGGAAGCCGCAGGAACAACTGCGGCCGGGTTGTTGGAATCCATAAAAAGGCCCGGTCAGTTTATTCGGTCAGGGGTTTGCGGCCACGGAAGGCATGGGTCAGGGTGAAGCCGTCCACGTAGCCCAGTTCACCACCCACGGGAATACCATGGGCAAGGCGGGTAATCAGGATATTGCGGCCATCCAGTCTGTCGGCGATATAGTGGGCTGTTGCCTCACCCTCCACCGTGGGGTTGGTCGCCAGGATAAGTTCGGTCACCCCTTCCCCGTGAATCCGTTTCAACAGGCGTTCGATACCGATTTCCTCGGGGCCCACGCCATCAATGGGCGACAGATGCCCCATCAACACGAAATAGCTGCCGCGATAGTCGCCAGCCTGCTCTATGGCCAGTAGATCGGAAGGGCTTTCAACCACACAGAGGGTGCCGGTACGGCGCTCCGGGTTCTCACAGATATTGCAGGTAGGTGTATCGGCAAAGTTCTGGCAACTCTCGCAACGCCGGACACCAGTCATGGCACGATCCAGCGCATCAGACAGGCGCGCGCCACCGGAACGCCCACGTTCGAGCAGATGGAACGCCATTCGCTGTGCTGTTTTCTGACCGACACCCGGCAGACAGCGCAGTGACTCCACCAGCTCATCCACCAACGGACTAAAAGCCATCAGCAATCCTCGTCAGAAAGGCATCTTGAAGCCGGGAGGCATGCCCATACCGGACATCATGCCGGACATTTTGTCTTTCTGGTTTTCCTCGACGCGGCGAACGGCATCGTTGATGGCCGCCGCCAGAAGGTCTTCGAGGACTTCCTTTTCTTCGCTCAGCAGGGAGGGATCGATGTCCACCTTCCGTACATCGTGGCGACCGTTCATGGTCACCTTCACCAGGCCCGCACCGGACTCGCCGGTTATCTCGGCCTTGGCGGCCTCTTCCTGGGCCTTCTTCATCTCTTCCTGCATCTGCTGGGCCTTTTTCATCAGATCGCCCATATTGTTCATCATGCTCACCTTCTCCAGAGTTGCATCATACAGGGCTACTACGTCCGTAGCCGTTATCCAGACTTGGCCTGATGCGGCGGCCGGATACTGTTTTCGACTACCCGTGCCTCGAATCGTTCAACGATAGACTGCACCGCCGGGTCGTTACGAATCGCTTCTTCGGCCGCCTTCTGGCGTGCCTGGCGCTGGCGCTCTTCCCATGCGGCCGGTGTTTTCCCGCCGGCATCGCCCTGCTCTACACGAAGTGTGATGGTGTCGCCGAACCGATTCCTCAATGCCTCAACGATTTTTTCTTCATGGCGGGCGTTCAGTAGCCGGGCATGGCCCTCATCAATGGTCAGTACGATTTCATCGCCATTACGGGTCATGGCAGCGTTACTGGCCAGGTTTCCCGGCATGCCGACAATCCCGAGGTTGCGGAAATCCCGCTCCCAGAAAAATTCATCGGTGGCCGGCGGCTCTTCAACACGCTCCGGCTCCGTCGCCACTGGTTCCTCCGCTTGCGGAACGGTGGGCTGGGGCGGCGGTTGTTCGGGCTCCGGCTCGGAAACATAGTCCTCGCCACCGGCTGCTTCCGCCGCCTCATCCAGGATTGCCAGCCAGGCATCATCGTTTTCCACCGGTGGAGGGCCTGCTTCCGGTTCCTCTGCAACAGCTTTGGACGCAATCTCTTCAGGCACCGCTTGCTCAGGCTGTTCAGGCTCTTCAGGCACAGCCTGTTCAGGTTCTTCAGACGCAGCTTGCTCGGTGACAGGCTCAGAGGGCTGTGCTTCCGGCGCTGCCGGGCCAGGTTCAGGGTCCTCCCGTGACTCCTGCACCCCCTGCCCGGACGACGAACCACCGGAGGCTACCGCCGGCGGCTCGCGGCGATCCGCTCCCGGCCGGAATGCCAGCATGCGCAGCATGGTCATTTCAAACCCCATGCGCGCATCCGGTGTAACCGCCAGGTCTTTGCGGCCCATCAGCGCGGCCTGGTAAAACAGTTGCGCGTCTTCAGCACTCAGCCGGCGCGCCAGGGATTCCACCTGGGCGGCATCCCCCAGGGCGTTGTCGACGCTCCCCGGCACCACCTGTTCCATGGTAACCCGATGAAAGAGCGACAGCAGGTCCGCCAGGATAACGCTGTAATCCGGCGCGAAATCGGAAATGCGGCTGATCTCGGAGAGCAGAGCCGGCCCGTCGTTCTCCACTAACGCATCGACCAGGTTCTCGATGTCGCTCTGGTCGATGGTACCCAGCATGTTGCTGACATCGCTGCCGCTGAGTTTCTGGTTACCAAAGGCTATGGCCTGGTCCGTCAGGCTTAGCGCGTCCCGCATACTGCCATCAGCGGCCCGGGCCAGCAGCCAGAGGGCCGGCTCTTCAAAGGGAATGCCTTCCTGCGTCAGCACATGCCGCAAATGCCCGGCAATATGCTCCGGCGTCATCCGCTTGAGATTGAACTGCAAACAGCGGGACAGCACGGTAACAGGCAGTTTCTGGGGATCGGTGGTGGCCAGCAGGAACTTGACGTGCTCCGGGGGCTCTTCCAGCGTTTTGAGGAAGGCATTGAAAGACTGGTTGGTCAGCATGTGCACCTCGTCAATGAGGTACACCTTGAAGCGGCCACGGGTCGGTGAGTACTGAACGTTGTCGGTCAGCTCCCGCATGTCGTCCACACCGGTTCGGGAGGCAGCGTCGATTTCGATCAGGTCAACAAAACGGCCTTCCTGGATTTCCTGGCAACTGGAGCAGGTGCCACAGGGCGTGGCGGTAACGCCGGTTTCACAATTCAGGCAACGGGCCAGCAGGCGGCCAATGGTGGTCTTGCCCACACCCCGGGTACCGGTAAACAGATAGGCGTGGTGCAGCCGCTGGTTATCCAGGGCGTGGATCAAAGCCTGGAGCACATGCTCCTGGCCGACCATATCTTCGAATGTCCGGGGGCGCCACTTACGGGCAAGTACCTGGTAGCTCATGTTCCGCCAACTACAGTCAAAAAAACGGGCTTAACCTTAGCATGCCCACGGCATGATAAGAAGCAGATCGGGCTTCGAAAAACAGCACTGGCAGGGCATCGATTCGACGGTCAGCGGTGCACCGAAGCCATGCCGGCCGCCAACTCCGCCTCAAGCCTCTCCATGATCTCAAGATGCCCCGGTGTGCTTCGGGACACCACGAACGCGAGGCGGGAGGTCATTAACTCGGACCGCACCAGCCCTTCCACCGGCTCCTCCTCAAGCACCTCGCTCGTTGGCTCAACGTATGCCAGCATATAATCACCTCGCCCCAATTCCAGCATCTGCATACCCGACCGGTGCCCGGGCGTGGTATGGGTTTCGGTATTTTCGTCGTCCATCAGGTGATCGATCGCCCCGAGGTAGGTATAGCCTGCCATGAGAATGAGATGGTTGCCGGCCAGATCGTCAAAACTCTTAACCGGTGGAGTATCGTCAAAATGGTAAGCTGCCAGGGTAAGGTTTCCGATCGGGACACTGGATTCCACCACTGAGGCCTGGATATGCGGCAGCCCGCCAAGCCCGGCCCAAAAATCAATCTCACCACTTTCAAGGAATAGGTAGATTCGCCCAATGGGCAACTCCTGCCACCTAAGGCTATAGCCAGCGTTCGCGGCAACCTGCTCACTGAGCTTTATGTAATAGCCAACTGGATTGCCATTGTCATCGGTGTATGTCAGCGGAGGAAAATCCACATAGGCAGCACGCAGAACGCGGTGCTCCCCCATTTCCGGCTCGCTCGCGACGGGGAAACTGAGTGCCAGGGAGGCAAGAGTAATGATACTGCACAGAAACCTGTTCATAGAACTCTGAGCCCATGTCTGGCGGCCAATCAATAAAGGTTGATTGCAAGCGTGTCTTTAATCATGAGCAGGGAATGGAGATTTGTAAAATGACGGTTTTGAGATGTTCGAAGGAATAATCGGAGGCAGGAACAAATGAGAGAATAAGGAAAATCTGGGGGTGACTCCATCAGCGACACTCCGGCACACAAGTCCACCGCTTCGGCTGCTCCCTTCCGGGCCTGACCGGGTTCACGGTTTATCGTTGCGGAGGCACCAATGGAGCCACCATAACGGGCTTCGGGGCCAAATCCCTCAAAGCGGCGCGCATATTAGCAAAAGGGTCCCAGCACTACAATGGCAACGGCACTTCATCACAGCGAAACCAGCAGGCAACGCTGTAACGGGTGCGATTGGCAGGCAAAACCTCGTGGGGGATTTCCTCACTCATGAACAGCGTCATCCGCCCCTCCTGCGGCAACACGGTGCCACAGACTTCGTTCTCGTTTTCGCGATTGTAGACCCGCAACACCCCGCCATCTGTTTGCTGCCAGCTTTCATTGAGGTAGAGAACCAGGCTGACTACCCGGGACGCCCTACCCCGGAAACTGTCCACGTGGCGACGGTAGAAGTCACCACTATGATAAGTGGCGTAGTGGGCCTCAAAACGCTTGAGGCCGAGGAACAGCCGCTGGTTCAGACCCAGCCTCACCGATTCGAAAAAGGCGAACAATTCAGCCTGAACCGGCGTCACTCCCTGCAACCACGCGATCTTGTCCCTGCGCACGGAACGATCCGTAAGCAGGCCCGAACCGCGGCCCACCCCGGCTTTCCTGAGCGCTTCGGTACGGTCCAGTATCTGTACTTCACCGCGCAGGCCTCGCAACAGCTCCGTACTTAAACGGCAACCCGCATCCAGTGTCATCCAGCCGTGTTCCGTCAGGCCATCGGCGAGCTCATCCAACCATTGATCACCGGCAAGGGGCGACGCCGTCTGATCAATATCGATCGACAAGGTCTCATGGATGGGGGCAACTGACTGATCAATCATTAATCAAACTCCGACTGTGACGGTCGATTTTAAGACGGTTTCTCGCCGTAAAGACAGTTTTAATTTACCCTGAGAGTAAGGACATGCCGTAACAGATACCTGTATTCCTCCACCAACGATATAAAGCAGTAACGAGGCACCAAGTGACATTGAAACCCGGGCACTGGTCGTTTACCCGCTGGGCAACCATCGGGCAGCTGGAAGCCATGGAGGTACATCACCCCTTGTTCCGCGCCCGCCTGTTTTTGCAGGGCGCCCACCTTACCCATTTTGCGCCCCACAACGAGCCTGACTGGGTCTGGATGAGTGACTCCGCGCGGTTTGAACCAGGCCGGGCGATCCGTGGCGGCATCCCCGTTTGCTGGCCCTGGTTCGGGATACCCGAAAAGAATCCACCGGAAGTGCGCCGGCGGATACTCACCGATGCCTCCCATGGTTTTGCCCGTACAGCTGTCTGGAAACTGGAAGACGTGAGGGAAACGGCACACGATGTTGAAATCAGCTTGTCCCTGAACGCCAACAGTGATTTTGCCGACGCCTGGCAAGGCCGTGCCCTACTACTGATGACATTCAGCTTCTCAATCCGGGGCTGCCAACTGGTTTTGACAACCACCAATCCCGGGCTTGAGCCGCTGGCATTCACCCAGGCACTCCATACCTATCTGCCAACCGCGGACATTTCGCGAACCCGGGTCCGGGGTCTGGAACGCTGCGGATACGTGGACTCGTTGAAAGACTGGAGTTACCACACCCAGGAAGGCCTGATCCAGTTTGACGGCGAAACCGACCGCATCTACGAAAGCGGCGGGCCATTAGTTGTTGAAACTCCGGCAGGAAACCGAAAGATCACAGCCATTGGCAGCGACTCCACCGTCGTATGGAACCCAGGCCCGGAGAAGGCAGCACGCTTGTCGGATTTTCCCGACACCGCCTGGCAGTCCATGCTGTGCGTGGAAAGCGCCAATGCCCTTGGCGACTACCGGGTGCTTAATGAAGGCCAGAGCCATACCCTTGGCGTTATGATTGGAAGAGTATAGGAACTCAGGGAGCCCACATGGGTCTAGCATCGATTCTGAAATCCAGGCTGATTCCGGCGGAGCTGGAGAACCACATCAATCGCATCCGTAAACCGATTGGTTCGCTGGGGTATGATCCCTGGGGCTACAACAACGAGGTCATGAAGTACGGCTTCTCCCTCACCCGCCAGATCTATGAGAAGTATTTCCGGGTGGAAGCCACCGGCGTTGAAAAGATACCGGCTGACGGCCCTGTCTTGATCGTTCCCAATCACAGTGGCCAATTGCCGATTGATGGCTTGTTGATCGCCTACGCCCTCGCCTCCCGCAAGGAGAAGCCCCGCATCCCACGGGCAATGATCGAACGCTTTTTCCCGACCGTACCCTACCTGGGCAACCTGCTGAATGAGTTTGGAGCGGTTCTTGGCGACCCCACCAACTGCGCCAAGATGCTGGCCAATGGTGAAGCCGTCATCGTCTTCCCCGAGGGGGTGCGAGGGTCTGGCAAGCTGTACCAGGACCGCTACCAGCTCAAGCGGTTCGGCAACGGCTTCATGCACCTTGCAATGAAATACAAGGCGCCCATTGTTCCGGTGGGTGTTGTGGGATGCGAGGAAACCATTCCCGCTATCGCCAACATCAAACCCCTGGCGAGATTCCTGGGAATCCCCTATGCGCCCCTGGCCATGCCTTTGGTGTTGCCCGCCAAGGTACACCTGAACTTTGGCGACCCCATGGTCTTCGATGACCTGGAAATACCCGAAGAGCAGGTAACGGAGCGGGTGGAACAGGTGAAAGCAGCCATTAGCGAGCTGATTGACACCGGACTGAGCGAAAGGAAAAGGCTGTTCTGATGGTTGAGGTTGAGAAAAGCAGACCCCAGATTCTTGTGACAGGTGCGGCCGGTGCCCTGGCCCAGCAGGTTATTGGCCGCCTGCGGGAAGACTGCGACCTCGTAGCCGTCGATTTTCGTGAACAGGTCTACCTGGGTGACGACATCCCCAGCTATTGCATTGATTTCAACAAGCGGTCTTTCGAGGACCTGTTCCGGCGTTACCAGTTTGACGGCGTAATCCACCTGGGTCGCATCATGTCGAGCCAGCTCACCCGCATGCGCCGATACAACGCCAACGTGCTGGGCACCCAGAAGCTGCTCGACTTGAGCCATAAGTACGGCATCAAGCGAATGGTCGTGCTGTCCACGTTCCACGTTTACGGCGCGGTAGCCTACAACCCGGCGCTGATTGATGAGGAGGCGCCTCTGAAAAGCGCAGGGCTAAGCGCTGACCTGATCGACTCCGTGGAACTGGAGAACCTGGCCAACATCTACCTGTGGCGCTATCCGGATCTGAACATCACCATCCTGCGACCCTGCAACATCGTGGGGCCGGGGGTACGCAATTCCATCAGCACCCTGCTTGGCATGGAACGGGCGCCGGTACTGGCCGGCTTTTCACCGATGATGCAGTTCATTCATATCGACGATATGGCCGACGCTATTGTGCTGGCATACAACAAGCCGCAGAGAGGCATCTTTAACGTGGCACCGCAGGACTGGGTGGCCTACCAGCACGCCCTGAAACTCTGCGGCTGCAAACGTATTCCCATACCGTCTATTCCACCGATTCTACCTCGTTTAATACTGCGCACCCTGAACTTGCGAAGTTTTCCTTCGTATCTGATGCACTTTTTCAAGTATCCTGTAGTCATTGACGGCAGAGCGTTTGCCCGGGAGTTCGAGTTCAGCCCCAGGCGCCCGCTGAAAGAAATTTTCCGGTTCTACCGGGAGAACAAGAAGCCGGTGTAAACGGCACATAATCAAATACGGTGCCGTTATGGAGAGTGGCGCTTAGCGCAGGAAGCGAGGCATGTTGAATAATTTCAGCCTGATCAGTCATTCCACGGCAGCCATTGCCTTTGGGCTGCTATCGCTGCTTATTGCCACGCGATACCTGCGCCGGGACATCGACCGCTCCCTGTTGCTGGCCGCCCTGGTTAGCGTGTTGTGGGCGGGCTCACTCGTTACCCAGAGCCTCTGGGGCGAACCCGGCTTTTTCATTCGTTACATGCTGGAACTGCTGCGGGACGCCGCCTGGATTACCGTACTCTTCGCCCTGCTCAGGGATTCTTTCCGCTCCGCCAACCTGGAGGGGCGCCTGCGTCGGGTGCTGGCCGCCGCCACCCTGATGCTCGTTACCATCCTGCTCGCCAGCGGGGCACTGGAGTATTTTCTCGGGCTCAGCATTCTCAACGGAAAAACCAAAGTCGTTGGGCAGATTGCGCTCTCGCTCATGGGGCTGTCGCTGGTTGAACAGATCTGGCGAAACTCCCTGTCATTCGGTCGCTCCAGCATGAAATATGTCTGTATCGCCGTTGGCAGCCTGTTCGCCTTCGACTTTTTCATGTACGCCGACGCCCTGCTCTTCGGCCAGGTTTCCGAGTCCTTCTGGAATGCCCGTGGCCTGGTGAATGCTGCCCTGGTGCCCCTGTTCGCAGTCAACGTGATTAACACCCGCAAGCAGCCTGTGGATTTCCAGCTTTCCCGTTCGGCGGTCTTCCACGCTGGCACCCTGATCCTGGCCGGAGGCTACCTGCTATTCCTGGCCCTCGGCGGCTATTATGTGAAGACCCTGGGAGGCGAATGGGGCGATGCCTTGCAGGTTCTCTTCCTCAGCATCGCCCTGGTCTTCCTGGTTACCCTGCTTGTGTCGCGCCGCGTGCGCTCACGGCTGATGGTCTTCATCAGCCAGAACTTCTTCGACTATAAATACGACTACCGTGAAGAATGGCTGAAAATGACCCGGGAGATGGCCGATCTCAGCAACAACCCGCCACTTCCCGAACGGGTTATACGCATTCTCACCAGCCTTGTGGAAAGCAACGCCGGCGCGCTGTGGATACGGGAAGATCGGGGAGACTTGATGCTGAAAACGGCGGTCAACATGGTTACTCCAAAGTACACCACTATTGACGCCAACTCGGAACTTGTTCGCTTTTTCGGGGAGCGGGAGTGGATCATTGATCTCCATGAGTATCGCAGCGATCCGGTCAGCTACAATCTGCTGGAGATTCCGGACTCGATCTCGCAAACACCCGATGGCTGGCTGGTGATTCCCCTGTATCTCAGTAACGATCTCTATGGCATCGCCATGATCGGCAACCCCTACGCCCGGGTGGAACTGAACTGGGAAAACTTCGACCTGATCAAGGTAGTCGCACGGCAGACCTGTAACCTCCTGGCCCAGGCAGACGCCCAGAACCGGCTTTCAAGGGCCATGCAGTTCGAAGCCGTCAGCAAGGCCTCCGCGTTTATGGTTCACGACCTGAAAACGCTTATTGCCCAGCTTTCCCTGCTGGTGAAAAACGCACCCAGACACCGGGACAATCCGGCCTTCATCGACGACATGATCAACACCACCGACCACGCCGTGCGCAAAATGTCGAACCTGGTGGACCACATCCGCAAACCGGCGGACGAGACCATGGTTACCGAAGTGATAGATCTGACAGACGTTGTCATGCACCTGGCAGACCATCATTCCCGCCGCCAGCCAGCACCGCGGGTGGCTGAGAATTCCGCAAAGATATTCATCAACGCGGACCGGGAACAACTCTACAGCATCCTCGGCCACCTGATTCAGAATGCACAGGATGCCACACCACCGGACGGTGAAATCACCCTCACCCTGAAAACCGCCAAGGGCAATGTGGTGCTGTTTATCCAGGACACCGGGTCCGGTATGACCGAAGAGTTTATCCAGACCCAATTGTTCAAACCGTTCGAGAGCACCAAGGGGCTGACCGGCATGGGTATTGGCGCCTACCAGGCCCGGGAATATGTTCGTAATGTGGGCGGCAATATCGATGTCACCAGCGAACCCGGCCTGGGCTCGTGTTTTTCAATCCGGTTCCCGCTTGCCCGGTTCACTCCGGAACCAGCCGAGCGAAAGCCAGAGCGACTGATTACCGACAATGCTCAGCCAGAACAGAATGCCAAATAATTGGCGAATAAAAAATACAGCGAACACTATCATTGCAAAGTGTCAATGTTCGGTTAAGAATCAGGGGTAAGAGGATTTACCGAGAAACCATCACAATACTGAAAGGGATTTGTAGCCGTTGTGAGTAGAAGACTGCTAATCGTAGAGGATGATCCGGGCCTGCAAAGCCAGATGCGTTGGTGTTTCAGCGAAGACCTGGAAGTTGCCGTTGCGGCAGACCGCGAGTCTGCCCTGGCCGCCCTACGGCGGACCGAACCGGATGTGATCACACTCGACCTGGGGCTGCCCCCGGACCCCGGCGGCGCATCGGAAGGTTTTCTGTTACTGGAGGAAATCCTTCGGTTGTCTCCCATGTCCAAAGTCATCGTGGTGACTGGCCGGGAAGACAAGGAAAACGCCGTCAAGGCCATTGGCATGGGAGCCAGCGACTTTTACCAGAAACCCCTGGATGCCGACATCCTCACTTTTGTGGTCAACCGCGCGTTCCGATTGGCCGAACTAGAGCGGGACAATCGTGAGCTGGCCCGCCAGCGCAATGGTACCAGCATCAAGGGCATTGTTGCCGCCAGCCCGCAGATGCTTTCTGTCTGCAGGACCCTCGAAAAAGTTGCCCCCACGGACGTCACCACACTGATCACCGGTGAAACCGGAACCGGGAAGGAGCTGCTGGCACGCGCGCTTCACGACCTGAGCCATCGCTCGGAAAAACCGTTTGCAGCGATTAACTGCGCCGCCATTCCCGAAAACCTTCTGGAAAGCGAACTCTTTGGTTTCGAAAAAGGCTCTTTCACCGGCGCTACCCAGAGCAAAAAAGGCAAGATTGAAAGCGCCAACGGCGGCACCCTGTTCCTGGACGAAATCGGCGACATGCCAATGTCGCTGCAAGCCAAGCTATTGCGGTTCCTACAGGAACGTATGGTAGACAGGGTTGGCTCAGTAAAGCCGGTTCCAGTAGACGTACGCGTGGTATGCGCTACCCACCGGGACGTTGAGCAACTAATCAACCAGGGCACCTTCCGGGAAGATCTCTACTATCGCATCAGCGAAGTCACCCTTGATGTCCCGGCGCTCCGGGAACGGGACGGCGATTCCCTCGTTATCGCGCAATCGTTGCTGCAATCTCTCGCCAAACAGATGGAGCGGCCAAACCTGGCCTTTACCGAAGACGCTATCAAGGCAATAAAGACCCACCCCTGGCCAGGGAATGTTCGCGAGATGATTAACAAGGTGAAACGGGCCACCATCATGGCGGACGGCAAACGTGTTACTGCCGCTGACCTGGAGATCGATTGCAACCTGGATGGCCCTGCAGGCCAGCTGAACCTAAGACAAGTGCGTGAGAATGCCGAGCGTGCGGCGATTATACAGGCGCTTCAGTCCAGCAATTTCAATATGGCCCAGGCTTCGCGCTTGCTGGGTGTTACCCGGCCAACACTTTACAACCTCACCGATAAATACCGGATAGAGACATCACCCGAATCATCAAATGCCTGAGCAACAGGCAGGGAATCCAAAACAAGACCCAAAAAAAGGGAAAGGAACAGGGCCATGAAACCAGTTTTAGCAGTACGTGCCACCCTTCTTTCAGTTGCCATCTCGCTGGCCCTCGCCGGTTGCAATGGCGACGACACTGAAATGAGCCAGGAGGACATCGAGTATATCAGCCACCTGGACCAGTCACGCTTTTTCCAGCGCCAGGGTGAGCTCAAAGCCAGTACGCTGGAGGCACGAAGCGCGATTGAGATGCAACCTGATCGGATCGAGCCCTACCTTGTTATTATTAACAACCTGCTCACCGCCGGTGACGCCCGCAATGCGGAACGCCAGCTTGATAAGCTGCTCTCGGACTCGGAGGTTGGCAAACAGTCCATAAGCCAACAAAATCTGAACGAAGCCGCACTTATCCGAGCCAAAGCCAGACTGATGCAGCAAGAGTTTGACGAAGCCCTCGTCGCCCTTGAAAAACTAAAAGAGGCCGACCGCGTGCAACAAATGGAAGGCGCCCTGATCAAGGGGGAGATACACTTGGCGGCAGGCCGCCCGGATGCAGCCAGGGAAGCCTATTCCGCTGCCCGAGACATTGATTCAGGTGAGGCAGCACCACTGATCGGGCTGTCGAAAGTGGCGTACAGCCAAAATAACCCCGAGCAGGGTGACGAATACATCGCGCAGGCCGAAGAACTGAATCCGGATAATGTCGAGCTCTGGCTCTGGAAAGCCAGGCTGGCCCACGCCGCCGGCGACTGGCCTGAGGCCGAGCAGGCCTACGTCAACGCGCTGGAAACCATCGGCCAGTATGACGTAATGACCTACCAGAAATTTGAAACCATGTCGGCGCTGATTAATGTCCTGCGGGAACAGGGCAAATCCTCTGAAGCCTTTGTCTACGAGGAAATACTTGCCAAGTCAGCACCTGGTACTATCAGGAGCAACCTGATAGCAGCACAAGAAGCATTCAACAACGGTGAACTGAATAACGCTGCACGCTATCTGGAGGAAGTACTGGCCCAGGCACCTGGCCAGGGACAGGCCGCCTTGATGCTGGGCATCATCCGCTATCGCCAGGGCCGGCCAGAGGAAGCGGAAGCCCTGCTGGCCCCGGTTGCAGCTATGGAGGACTCCGAACAAGCCAGAAAGCTGCTCGCGGCCACCCGCCTCCAGATGCGCAACCCAGAAGGCGCAAGGGAAATCCTGGCCAACCTGGAAGACCAGGATTCGGACCCGGAAACCCTGGCGCTGGTGGGCATCGCATCACTGGTCAGCGGCGACACCGAGAGCGGTGAGCAGTTCATCGAAAAATCCCTGGACCTGGCCCCCGACAACAACAGTTTGCGGTTGCGGTATGCGACGTATCTGGTGCGCACAGGTCAAACCGACAGAGCCATCAAACAGGCCAATCAAGTACTGAAGAACGACCCGGAATCAGAGCAGGCAAGACTGCTGGTCGTCCAGGCCCATGTATCCGCCGACAACAACGATGCAGCTATCGCCGCTGCTTCCGACTGGGTAGATGAACAACCAAAAAGTGTTGCCGCATTGGTTACTCGCGGCAATGTCGCCGCCAACTCTGAAAATATCGAAGAGGCCAGGCAGTATTATCAGAGAGCTGTAGAAACGGATAGCGAGAACCCCGCCCCGCTGAACGCCCTTGGCAATCTCGCACGGTTACGCGATGAACCAGATCAGGCCAAGGATTACTACCGCCGTGCCATTGAACTGTCTCCCGACAACGGCCAGGCACTGCAAGGACTGTCTTCAGTTATGGCGCGTGAAGAACTTACAGCGCTGATGGAAAGGGTCCGGGAGAAACACCCGGATGCATACGGCCCCAGGTTGGTATTGCTGGAATCAGCGCTGATCGACAATAACACCCAACAGGCCGACGATCTGACCGCAAGCCTGCTTGAACGGGAAGACCAATCCAGTCCCGCCCCCGTTGAGTCACTGGTTGCGTCTGTGTATCACGGCATCGCCACCCAACTGGCTGAGCGGGAACACTTGGAGCAAGCATCCGATGTGTTACGCCGGGGACGTATACTTTTCCCCAAAAACGAAGAGATCGGCATCCAGGCAGCTGCCATCCAGTTCACCGAAGGCAATACCGAAGAGGCCCGAGACATTCTCAGAGACGTCAAACAACAGCACCCCGAATCAGCAACCCCGTTCCGTATCGAAGCCCGCTATTTCGAAAAGCAGGGAAAATACCAGGAAGCTGCCGAGCTCT
Source organism: Marinobacter iranensis (assembly GCF_029207565.1). Taxonomy (GTDB): domain Bacteria; phylum Pseudomonadota; class Gammaproteobacteria; order Pseudomonadales; family Oleiphilaceae; genus Marinobacter; species Marinobacter iranensis. Next base: position 278,640 of record NZ_JANCMW010000004.1, read on the forward strand.
ATCAGCTTGCCCTTGAACTGGATCAAACCGCCGAGTTGGGAATCGCCCATGCACGGGCTCTTGCCCGCTCCGGCCAGCGCAACAAGGCTATCGAAGCCCTCGAAAACGCCCGCGAGGCGTTTCCGCGCAACCCTCAGATTCTGATGAACCTGGCCATGCTGCATCAGGAAAACGAGGCACCGGAGAAGGCGATACCGCCCTACCAAGAACTGCTTGAGGTGGCACCCCGGAACGTGATCGCCCTCAACAACCTTGCCTGGATCTACCACCAGCAAGGGGACGACCGCGCCATAGAACTGGCCAGGCAAGCCTTCGAGCTCAACTCCAACAATGCGGCCATTGCCGACACCTATGGCTGGATCATGTTCAAGGCGGGGCAAGCAAAAGAAAGCCTGCCAGTGCTGGAAAAAGCACACCAACTGCAACCGGATTCAGAGGAAATTGCGATGCACCTGGCGGAAGCCTATCGCGCCACCGGTCGGGATGCAGACGCAAAACGGGTACTGGAGAAGTTTGGTGACCAGGGATAAAAGCCAAAAGAAACAAAGGCTATAACTACAACCTCACCATATCGAAACGTTCCTAGAACCCGGTGGCAGCTACCGGATTGCCCAACAATACTTACCCAGTGGAACCATTGACCTCAAGCCTGCGGAGACATCTCCCGCAGGTTCTCATGGAAGGAAGGGTAGCTTATGTCGGTAAGCAAAGTTCTGGGCCTTGGAAGCGCCGTCGTTCTCATCACTGGCTGTCAAAGCTGGCAGTTCAGGAACATCGAAAAACTCCCCCCAACTGCGTCAATCCCTGCTGAAAGTGAACCCGGGAAGGTGGACGTATGGTATTTCGACGGTATTACTGGAGAAACCGTAGACACCCTAACCAGCTCAGACGCCTATCCGGATTCACCTAGCGACGCCAGTGAGCTGAACCAATTACAGCGGCTTGAAGACAGGACCAACAGTTACGGCACGCTGATACGGGGGTTCATTGAGGCACCAGCAACCGGGGAATACACCTTTTATGTCAGCGGGGACGACGAGACACAATTCTGGTTGTCGGAGTCACAAAACCCTGATGGCGCCGACCAAATAGCGACAACCGGCCGCGCCACACGCATTGAAGACTACGATCGCTACTCGTCACAAACCTCCCCGGCTCGCTACCTTGAAGCGGGAAATCAATACTATTTCGAAGTACTCCACAAGGAAGGCAGATACGACGACCACTTCAGCATCGCATGGGAAGGCCCGGGAATCAGTCGCCGGGTCGTCAGTGGTGCTCACCTCCATAGCTGGGCACAGCGCACGCCCTCCGCAGGTCAGGAACTGACCCCGAAAGAAGCCTATGAAATGGGCTATCGGATTGGCTTCTTCGATGCTGAACAGGGGCTGGCATTCACTCCCACCTACCCTGTCCTTGACGAAGACAATGACGGCCTTTATGACAATTGGGAGGTAATCCACGGCCTTAATCCGGCAGATCCCGAGGACTCCAACTCCGACCAGGATGACGACCTTCTCAGCGCCCTGGACGAGTTCTGGAGCGCAACCGATCCCGCAAACGCTGACACCGACGGTGACGGTATCCCTGACGGCTACGAGTTCGCCTATGGCCTTGACCCACGGGAGCCATCCGATGCATCCACTGACCTGGACGGTGACGGTTACAGCGTACTGGAAGAGTACCTGGCCGGCACCGATCCGAACGACCCGAGCGACAGTCCGGTTCAGGGGCCGCAGTATACCGCCGGCTTTGTTGGCCAGTATTTTAACGGAACTGGCTTTGACGAGTTTCTTTACGCCCAGAAAGACCAGTCCATTCGGTTCAACTGGGGCAGCGGCAGCCCCTCCTCCGAGGTACCCAACAGCCGATTCAGCATCCGCTGGCAGGGATGGTTTGTGCCGCCCCATGAGGACGGCACCCGCAGCTATCAGCTCACCACCCGTACCGATGACGGTGTGCGTCTGTTCGTGAACGGCGAGTTGGTGATCGATCAATGGAAAAAGCAATCCGCCACAGAGTATTCAGCCGAGTTCAGCGTTGCAGCGAATGAACGAGCCGCCATCACAATGGAGTATTACGAGCTACTTTACGATGCCACAGCCACGCTGACGATATCGGATGTGCAAAGCGGCGAACAACTCGATGCAGCGTCGGTTATTGAAAGTCTTGACCTGGGCACCAGCCCGGCTCTCAGTTCGCTGGACGATGGCATAACCGATATCTACAAGCTGCATTACGGACTTCCGTTGGTACAGTCCAGTGCGAACCAGGTACTCAACAACGAGGGGATAACAGTGCTGGAGACTTACCAGTCCGACCTGCACCCATACACGCTGGAGACTGTAAGCGAGCCTGACGCACCAACCACCAGCCCCACGCCAACAGAACCTTCAGCTTCCACGGTAACGCTAAGCTGGAGTGCTCCGGGTACGCGGGTAGACGGCAGTAGTATCGCGCTCAGTGAAATCAGTCACTACGAAATCAACTACGGCCAATCACCGGATAGTCTGGATCAGGAAGCTCGTGCAGAGCCAGACGACACCTCCTACACCCTGGAAGGCCTGGCTGCTGGTACCTGGTACTTCACCATTCGGGTAGTGGATACCGACGGGCTCACCAGCCAGCCGTCCGAGACCGTGGAGTTTCTGGTGCAGTAGCCTGCCCTCTTCAAAATATACCTCCCGAGATGCCGCCGAGACTTGGCGCCAATCTCGGGGGCACCAAAAAACCTTCTCGAACTGTCCAGTTATTTTACACCTTCATTAGCAAATATCTAATTACTATAATAATATCAATGATTTAAATTATTGGCATACTATATGCTTAAGTGTTACTGAAACGTAACAACAAAGCTCACTGGAGTAGTAAATATGAAAGGATTTTCGAAAGGCATTGTATTAGCAGCAACATTTGCCGTTTCTGGATTTGCGAATGCCGCATACATCGGCACGGATGGCTCCGGCTCCTACGCAGGAACATACAATGTTCCCGGTGATAATAGCTACGCCAACGGAAGTCTGGATCCCAAGGGCTATTTTTCGGGCGCGCCAGAATACAGTGTTGGCGATTCAGCCCTGATGGGAAACAGCGTTGTCTACACGTCTAACGACAAATTCAGGCTGACATTCACCTTCATTGGCTATGAAGCCGGCTGGGAGAACGTGTTCCTGTACAATGGAGTTGAGATCTTTAACAACAGAAACACCGGTACCGTTGGAAATACCTTCTCAACCATCGTAACCGGCACGGCTGGCGCTACACTGGATTTTGGTTTCGCCACCTATAAAAGGTCTGGATCGATTCTGGAAAGTCAGGGTAACGACAATTCCAACGGTTCAACCTCATTCAACTTTGTTATCAACGAACTGGGCACAGACTTCCTGATCCTGAGTCTTGATGACAATAACCAGGTCGACGATAACCATGATGATCTGTTGATCAAAGTTGAGGCTACCAAAGTAACTGAGCCAGGCACTGTTGCCCTTCTGGGGCTCGGCCTTGCCGGACTCGCACTGCGTCGCAAAGCCAAAAAGTAATGGCGTAATCGCTTAAAGCGCATTGTGCTAGAATAAGAGCCCTGCCAGTCGGCAGGGTTTTTTTATGTCATTGGAGCGACACATCTCAGTGCTTGTTGAAATCATTTATACGCTTTCAGGCCGGGGATTGACCAAGGATGCTGACCTTCTCAAAGATACGATCCGTTCTCTTGGGCATGAGGTTTCCGTCAGGGCCCTGCCCCCACAACATCCCCGTATCCGTGCCCTTTCGGGGAAATTGGGACGTGCCAAGAAACGCCTGCCTTCCGCGCGTACCATTGAACTCACGAATACTCTCCAAAGAAGGATCCGACGTTTATTCAGCATCAAAACCCGCAACGCAGGCCTTGTCATTCATCTTGAAAATATTCACCCGCATTACATAAACCCGCGATGCACCAACTGGTTGATTCCAAATCAGGAATGGTTTCGAACAGAACGCAGCCATTACCTCACGGATATCGACGCCGTACTCTGTAAAACCCGCATTGCGGAAAGCCGGTTCAAAAGCCTTCACGGAAAAGTGAAATACCTGGGGTTCTCCACCCCCGGCGCCGGGCAGGCAAAAACCGCTCAGCCCTATCACAAGCCGCCTGGTGCCTATCTACATGTGGCTGGTTCCAGCCTGTCGAAAGGCACCTCAGCGGTAATCAGCGCCTGGGAAAAGCACCCCGAGTGGCCACCCCTCACCATCGTTGCCAACAACCCCCTGGTTGAGCGCCCCTTGCCGGCCAACATTGAACTGAGGAAGAACCTCTCTTCCAAAGACATGGAAAAGCTCTGGCGCCGCACGTCTGTGGCCATCATTCCATCGGAAGTGGAGGGGTATGGCCAGGTATTGGGAGAGGCCATGTTGGCGGGGGCGGTTATCATCACAACCGACGCCCCGCCCATGAATGAACTGGTAACAGCCCGCCGGGGCTATCTTGTGCCCTGGTCAGAGGAACGCCCCTGGCGTCTTGGTACACGTTACAAGGTAACTGCAGACGCTCTTGAGAGCTGCTTGCTAAAGGTTCTTGAAGAACCCCGCGATACCGTTGAGGCGAAGGCCAGGGAAGCCTATCTGTGGGCACTGGACAACCATCAGGCGTTTGCGCAGCGCCTCAGTATGTTTATAAAATCAGCCGCGCCGCAAAAAACGCCTCTCGCTAATCGCGAAAATGCTGATCAACATGGCTAACAAGGGGCGGCATGGCATCTTTCACCAGTTCGCCAACAGCAGCCTCGCCGTCACACTGGTCACACGCTACACCGAAAATAATCAGGGATGCGTCTGTCCGTGGACTGAAAAAGCTCACAACTTGAGCGAACTTCGCTCGCCACTGGTCCGTCTCCCACAGCCCGGCGACGTAATAGCCATAGGCCAGATGAACCCGTTTACCGGACGAGAAGCTACGCAGAGTCACACCTTGCAAGGAAATATCAGAAGGCGACTTTACCCTGAAGAACTGCTCCGGCACCCACTCATCGCGATCATAGATGCGGTTCCAATACTGAACAAGTTCTGCCCTATGGCGCTGATGCTCGTAACTGTACACACCCACAAATAATTGCTGATCCGGCCCCGTCTCTCCAGTGACAGCCTGGCGGTCAAACAGGGTCTGGGCAAAAACCAGGTCGGGGTTCCGCATTTGGGGCCGCCAACCACTTAACCGGTTTCGAAACAACGGCGCGTACCGCTCCCCATCAAGGCTGAAATCAAAAGTATCCGGCGAGGGTTTTATCTGTCCTGCAGACGACGGCAGCAGGATAAACAACAGTACCGGCAAAGCCGCAGTTACCAAAACGCCAACCCATATTTTACGGCCGCCCAGCCTGTCATGGGCAGCCGGAGCGGCTTCAACGGGATTTGCCTGTTCAGCTCGGGTTAGCTCCAGTTTTCGGCCAATGAAGAACAACGGCACCAGAGTGGCGGCAAATACCCACCAGCCAAAGTTGTCGTGGTCCTCAATCAGGCTGGTTTGCATGTTGGTCTCGTAACCCATGTAGATAATCACGAATACTCGAATCCAGTTGGCCAACAACGCAAAGACAACAGCAACAAGGAAGAAAAGGACCCGGGAACGCACCAGCCGTAAATTCAGCTCGCCATACAGGGCCGCCAACGACTGTCCCACCAGCAGATAACGCAAACCAGAACATCCGTGAGCGACTTCAAAGGTACCCACTCCAATCAGATAAACAAATACACCCTCAACTTCGAATTCAATGTCGAACAGGCCCAACAATAACCGATTGGTTTCAACCGTAATCAACTGGAGCGTCCAGGACAGGTAATCCCACACCGGCACCGCGAAAAAAAGTACGCCCACTGGAATAATAAAAGGACGCACCTGTTTCCACCCCAGGAAAATCGCCAGGGTCCCAAGCAACAGCGGCACAACGGTTAGTTCCTGCAATGCCTGAACTCGCAGAATATTGCCGAGCCCATAGGCCAGCAACGCCAGTGCAAAAGGAACCAGCCATAACGGGTAAAAGCCGGGAACAGGTAATTCCCGTTTTAACGTCCTTGCAACAAGGACAACGGAAACCAATAAAAGCAATAAGCCGTGGGAGTAGGATTCGTCAAACTTGAACCAGCGGCTGACAATACCCTCAACAGTAGGCCAGATCAGCAAAAAAAGGGCGCCAATTGATACAAGGAAAGGAAATACTGCCTGGATCAAACTCCGAAAACGAATCCATTCAATCGTCATACGTCTGCGTTCCTTACATGCTAGCCGACCGTCGGCTCATTGTGCCTGCAAGCAACGGTTTTTGCCACGACAGGGTCACAATCCTATCCTACGGCTGAACGCCCTCGCCACGAAGGGTGGGCTGGCCGCCTGGATGTGATACAGCGCCTTGAGTAGAGGACTACGAACTACCTGGAACGTAGAGAAGTGCAGTGCTTCCCCATGAAAATGCGATTTATAGAACTGCTTTTTACCCATTCCGGCCAGCAGATCATAAGCGCTCGTTCTCCCCTGCCTGAAAGCAGCTTCAATGGCAAAACCCAGATGAAGATAACCAAGCGACACTTTCGTGTCGAAATCCTCCTCATACCCGGCTTGAAGATTATACCGACAGCCGCGAACCACCACATCGTACAGAACAGAAACACAATGATTGTTATACAGGATCAGGCTCATAGCCGGCTCACCATCACATTGGTATAGCCTCTGCAGGAGCAAGCGATGGAACCTCAGTGCCTCCCTGTCAAACGCCGGTTTCCCCCAACGCTTCCTATGGAAAGCATTAAGGCGATCAAAAAAGTCCCCGTCGCGAGTTTCATCATAGTCAAGAAAAACAAGTTCGCCCTGCTGCCTCAGGTACCCTCGGCGGTTATAGGCTTTAAGCCGGGTATGCTTCCCAAGCGCACCCAACCAGTCATCAAAGCGGCCAGTCGTGTCAATGCGAATGCCTGTATCATCGGTACGATGAATAATTCGGTAGCCAAGGTCGTCAAAGCCACCGGCTTTCAGGTTCTCCACCTGATCCCCGGGCACATCCGAACAGATCAGCTCGTCCCAGCCCAGATGTTCCAGCGCCGAAACAATCGCCGCTGTGACTTTCCGCTCATAGCCCCGGCGGGCAATGATTCCGCAATACTCCGTGCGCACAGTTGGCGCAAGTCGCCAGGCATTGCCGAGCATGTAAAGGCGGGCAACCCGAACCCCGGCAGGTGTCACCAGAATCCGACGGCAGAAAGGGCCAATGCCAACAAGTTCACCCCGCTGGTCAAAAGCACCCAGCAGTACCAGTTCCATGCCCAGAACCTGAGACCAGGTTTCCCACCAGCTATAAAGCCAGGGCCAGCTCATGAACAATGGGTTGGCGTCAGATGCAGCAAGGCACGCCTGCCACTCCTCTGCCATGGCGGCGAAACCTGCCTCGGAAACCGGTTTGACACTCAGCATGACACACCCTCCGCAGCCGACACGCCCGGCACCGTTTCCGTAGTGTAAAAATCACCGGCGGCCTGTAGGAACTCACCATCGGAGTCGCCAGCCATAATAAACCAGGCAGATGATCCGGCAGAGTTCTCCGCGCCAGGTTCATATACATAGAAACGTGGCCGGCCCCTGAGCTGAACGAATCCTTCAGTCAGAAATGTTTTTGCCAACTCAGGATCCGAAGTAACAGAAACCACCTGGCTGGCATGGGGCCAGTGACGCGCTGCAGCCCTCACAAGAGTGTGCTTAAGTGGCCGGTTTCGGGCCGGACCGCAATAGTCGACAATACGTAGCGTGCCCCGGCTGAAGCGGGTAACCAGTATTGCGGCCAGCTCATCACCCTTCCAGGCGCAAACAAACCCATACCGGCCCAACGGGTGCCGTTGGTAACGCCAGTCAAGGTAGACAAAATTTCTTTGAACAATCCTTTCGTAGTCCGGGGCGCAACGCGTCCAGAGTGAATCTACCCGTCCTTTCTCGGGAAGGCTTGAGCGGACATGAACACGAACTCCGTCGGCATCCGGTGCAGCAGAGGAAGCCAGCCGGAGCCTGTTCAACCACTGGAGACAGGTCAGTAACCAGCTACGAAGCCCCCTGCGCCGGCGCAGCATCCTGAAACTTCTTACAGAGTCATCAGGCACCCAACCAAGGTGACGAAGTACCTTGCTGGCCCGATTGCTGATTCCAAAGGCCATAATCACAGGCGCCTTCCGGTGCAGCTCGTGCTTGATGGCACTCCCTAGCCCCTGCCCTCGCCACTGCTCAGCAAGGTAAAAGTCACAGCTCCATAAAACCTGTATGTCTTTGCCCCGTGCCTTTGCACGAACGGCCATCACTCCGTTGAATCCCACTACCCTGTCCTCGTCATCAACCAGCACAACGGGCGTAAAGGGCAAACCGAAAGGATTGGACTCAAACTGCCACTGCCACAATTCCGCCTTGTAGGGCACGTCCCTGAAGAGCCTGAGCACACCTGCCCGATACTTCGGCTGCCAGGGAACACATCGGGGTAGGCCGCTTTCCGCGGAGACAGCACTGACGTTCGCATCCTGTGTCATTTCCGGGGCACCATAACGCGATACAGCGCTTTCCAGACAACCGAATCCAGCGGCGCATTGCTGAAAGCCTCTGCAATGGCGCCGATCGCGCTACCACGCTTACCAACACGGGAGAGGTACCTCGCCTTACGGCAGTAAAACCGGGCTACCCCCCAGCGCCGATCCCCCGGAGACAGAACCTGGCCATACCTGGCCAGAAACTCCCGGATAATCCGCTCGTTCGCAGCAAACCGTCTGCGTTTATCGGATGAAATCTGATCCGCCATTACCCGATAAGACGCGACAATATCCGGCTCATATTGATAGTAGTATCGGGCCGAAAACCTCAGCCAGAGCTCGTAGTCATCAGCCACACCAACCGAAGTATCGAAGCCTCCCATCTCATCAAAGCACCGTCGTCTTACCAACGCCGTGGTAATGCTCACGCTGTTGTCAGCCAACAGATATCGTGTGATCCGGCCGGAATAACGCTTCATGTTCTCAATGCTGATAACCGTTCCCTGCTCATCAATCACCGCCTCGTCACCATGGACGATATCAACCTCGGGATTTGCGCGCAGAACAGCCAGTTGTTTCTCCAGTTTTTCTGGAGCCCACATATCATCTGAATCGAGAAATGCGATAAAGTCGCCCCTCGCCTGCTCAAGGGCAAGATTACGAGCATGACTCTGGCCCTGATTCTCCTGGTAGAAATAACGAACTCGCCCGTCAGCAAGGAAAGGCTCCAGCACTTTTACAGTATCGTCTTCAGAACCATCGTCCACTATGATGAGCTCAAGATCAGCGTAGGTCTGAGCCAGAACACTGGAAACCGCATCCGGCAGGAACCGTGCCCTGTTGTAAGTTGGTGTCACTACGCTAACGGTCGCCATTGCAAGCCCTCGATACTATTCCCGCCAACTTTTACTTCAGCAGAACAGCGGCAAGACTGCGCCAGGAGGCACGCCGCAACGGTCGTAATCTAAGTGCCTTTAGCATCTCCGTCATTGCCTCGCTCCTGGCCCCCTGACTTGCCAGATAGCGGGCCTTCCTACTGTGAAAGGCTGCAAACCCTGAATCGAAATCCTGCTCTGACATGGCATCCGGAAATTCCCGTCTGAAGTCGGTAATGATCTGCCAGTTGGAGTCAAAACGCCGGGTCTTGTCAGAGGAAATCTGGTCGTCCATCACTCGATAGTACGCAAAAAATTCAGGAACATAGAGGAACCGGAACCTCGCTGAAAACCGGAGCCACAAGTCATAGTCGTCGGCAACCCGACGTTTACCACTCATAGCACCCAACTCGTCAAAACACCGACGCTTTGCCATTGCCGTGTTCATGCTCACGCAGTTGTCTCGAATCATGTACCTGGCTATATGGCCCGAGTACCGACTCATGTTCTTTCGGGTAACTTCCTTCCCCGTCTCATCAATAATGATGATGTCTCCGTAGATAACATCGTAATCCGAATGTTGCCTGAAAAGCTCAACCTGCTTTTCCAGCTTCTCAGGGGGCCAGTAATTGTCAGAATCGAGGAAGCACACGAAATCTCCTTTTGCCTCGGAGATCGCAAGGTTGCGGGCAACACTTTGCCCTTGATTCTCTTGGTGGAAATAACGAACGCGAGAGTCCGCCAGCGCAGGCTCCAACAGCTCCCGGGTATTGTCTGTGGAACCGTCGTCTACGATCAGCAATTCAAAATTCGCGTAGGTCTGGGCGAGAACACTGTTAACCGCCTGCTCTATAAAATCAGCCCTGTTATAGGTTGGGGTGACGATGCTCACCAGGGGGTTAGCAGGCGTATTCATCTTTGTCTCCTGTGCCAATACATGTTCCCTGTTCTTTTAACCAAGCCTGAAACATCAAAATACCCCACAACTCAAAACTGTAGTCTTCACGCCCCGAAAGGTGTTCACTCCAAACCTGCCGAACCATGGCCGTCTTCCAGTAACCCTGCTCTCTCAGCCTCAACGGATCCAGAAGATCCTCCGCCCACTCCCGCAAAGACCCTCTCAGCCACGCCGCGACAGGAACCGCAAAACCCTGTTTTGGTCGCTCAATCAGTTCCCGCGGCACATGGCGGTATAGCACCGACCGAAGCACCTGCTTACCAACGTTCCCCTGCATGCTAAGAGTCGCAGGCAGCCCCATGGCAAACGACACCACCCGATGGTTCAGCATAGGAATACGGGTTTCCAAGCTGCAGGCCATGGCGGCGCGGTCCACTTTGGTCAGGATATCGTCTGGCAGGTACCAGTTCAGGTCCCGCCACATCAGCGTTTTAAGGTCCTCATCTGGCACCTCAGCGGGAAGCGGCCCGGTCAGGCCATAGCTGCCCTCACCTGATTCCCCCAACGCCATGGCCGGATCAGGCCATACAGAAACAGACTGGCGGTAGAACTCGGACAGGTTATGGGCGGAAGCCGTGGCGCGGGCCCGTGCCAGACGGAACTGGATTGCATCTGCACTGCGCTCTTTCTGAGAGGGCACCAAGGTACGAATAGCCTGAGCCGCCAATCCCGGCGGCAGCAGACTGGCCAGCGATTTCAGCCGCGAACCAAGCGAACCGCGCCGCTGCCACCCGCGCAACATGCCTGGATAACGGGTGTAGCCACAAAACAGCTCATCCCCGCCATCGCCAGACAGAGCAACCGTCACTTTCTTACGAGTCATTTCACTGACCAGAAACGTGGGAATCTGGGACGAATCCGCGAAGGGTTCATCGTATATTTTGCCCAGCAACGGAATGACCTTAAGGGCGTCCTGCTCGGTCACATACAGCTCAGTATGGTCGGTGCCCAGATGCTGTGCCACTGCAGCCGCATGCTCTGCCTCATTAAACCCCTCTTCATTAAAACCGATACTGAACGTTTTGACCGGGGTCGAAGCCTGCTTCTGCATCAGGGCAACGACAGTTGAGGAATCCACCCCGCCGGAGAGAAAGGCCCCCAGCGGCACATCAGACACCATCTGCTCGCCGATCACCTCAGTGAGCAACTCTTCCAGGTGGTTCGCAGCAGTCTCCACTGTCCAGTCCCGAGACTCCGTAAACTGATCTTCAAGGCGCCAATAGCGGGAGGGTTCCGGTAGTCTCCCGGATTCAATGCCAGCAAGGTCAATGGTAATGAACGAAGAAGGCGGCAGTTTGAAAATGCCGGAGTAGATTGTGTGGGGCGCAGGAATGAGATTGTGGCGTACCAGAAGCGGCAAGGCGCTACGATTGATCTCGCCCTTCCATTGAGGGTGTTGCTGCAACGCCTTGAGTTCCGAGCCAAAGACCAAGGCACTGCCCTGCCAGCCGTAATAAAGTGGCTTTTCGCCCATCCGGTCCCGGGCAAGATAAAGCTTCAGCTCTTTCCTGTCCGCCAATGCAAAGGCAAACATACCGCTGAAGCGGGCCAATGCCTGCTCCACACCCCAGGCCTCGAATGCAGCAAGCATCACTTCGGTGTCGGAATGACCGCGAAACCGGGCACCGGCTCCTTCAAGCTCGGTTTTCAGGTTACGGAAGTTATAGACCTCACCGTTAAAGGAAATTACGTACCGACCAGACTCGGATGCCATGGGCTGGGCGCCAAATTCGGACAAGTCGATAATGGAAAGGCGGCGGTGCGAAAGCCCAAGGCCCATCTCCCCACTAAACCACACACCACCGGCATCCGGCCCACGGTGTAGAATGGCCTGGCCCATGCCATCCAGGATAGACTCGTATTGCTCTTTGCTGCCGGGTAAATCCGGCCCGGCAAACCCTGCAATCCCGCACATTCAGAAAACTCCCTTTCTCATACGCTCCGCCTGAAACGCGCAGGCATAATGCGCATCAGTATCTCGCGTTCATCTTTTCTGAGTGACATCAACCAATACAATACGCAATACACCACCGCCGAAACTACCACTGCGAGAACGATGTCCAGGTAACCCGGAAACCCATATTCAACCCGCCACCAGGCAAGGCCAATGCCCATAACGGTCACCGGAATAAGGGCGGGAAGCACCACGTGTTTCATGTACTGTGTCATAGTGATGCTCAGGTTGTTGGCAACAACCTTCAGGAATATGGGCATAACGACAAAAACCGGCAATACCGACCCGAGCGCTGCCCCTATAACACCATATTCAAACACCAGCCAGATACTGAGGCCTAGATTAACCAGCGCTGCCGGCGGCGCTACCTTGGCGAAAATCACATGTTTATTGATCGCCGTCAGGTAACGGCTAGCGAACGGATTGATCATTGGTATCAGAGTGTAGGTCACCAGTAACACCATGATTGCATCCACTTGCGCGGGGTCAAACTCACCCTTCATCCAGATGGCGATAAACGGCCCACCGATAAGGCAAATGCCAACACCCATAGGGATAACCAGCGCCACAACAAGTTTGCTAACGATCATATAAATCGATTTGATCTTGCCTTGGTGGCCCCGCGCATTCAGGTCGCTGAAAACCGGCATGAAAGTATGGGTAAGCGTCATGGTAATGGTGGATATATAGCCCACCAAAGTAGCCGGTATGGTGTATACAGGCAATGCAGCCGGTCCGAGTATAGAGCCAATTACAAGCTTATCTGATAGACGTTCAACTTTGGAGGCGGCCCCTTGAATAAATGTCTTGAAGCCGAAAGAAAGCATCTCACGCAGTTTCTCCCAGGAGAAGTACCGCACGCTCGGGTAGAGTACGCCGAGCGCAGGTTTCAGCAGAACGGCGCCAAAAATCAAAAGTTTTATCACCTGCGATAATGCTCCCAGGCCAACCAACAGGGCAAGCCCGTTCTCCGGTGTCATATAAATGTAGCTAATAACTGCAATAGCAATGGTCAGCACAATATTGACCATATTCTTGAAATAGTAGCGCTGAAGTCCCTCCAGAAAACTACCTACAACGAGCTTCGGAAAGGCAAAGAATATCTGGGCACCCACGAACAGGAGAAAAAGCACATACTTGGTGCTCGTCTCGCTATCCTCAGGATTCAGCCATTCCGGGTATACCATTGCCCATACCCAGAAAAATGTTGCCAGTAACAAACCTACCATGCCCAGGAACGCCAATGCGCACGCATAAACTGTCAACAGCTGATCTCGATCTTTCTGGGCGTTATGCATCGATACAAACCGACTAACCGTCGGCCGCATTCCCAGATCAAGCATCCCCATATAACCAACGAGAGCCAGAATCATTTCCCGGAGCCCGTAGTCATAGTGCCCCATCAACTTCAGATAAATAGGGGCCATAATGAAAGTCACGACCATACTGACAATCAGTTGCGCCATGTTGGAGCTGGTATTTACAAGTATCCGTTTAAGCATCGATCAATAACTACTCAAGTAAGGGAATCCAGACATTAGTGTCGGCGTTTTATTACGCGACCAAAAGACCTTCGCACAAGAGAAGTAATTTTCAGTGCGTACCATACAACCCCTGGGCGCAAGTCCCCTCTTGCCCATAGAGCATCAGCCACAGTTCCTCGTGTAGCTGGCCAGATACCCTGCCATCCCTTCTGTTTGAGGCGAGCCAGGAAAACCAGCGACAAGTCCATCCATGTTGCCTGCCGCTGGGGCAGTGGTTCATAGAGAGTTGGGAGCCCGACGGCCTGTAGATACGCTGCCAACTGCAAGTTTACGCCTGCAGCCTCATTCACCGAATGGATGTTTTCCGGGCGGAAATTGGACTCGATATAAAACAATTCACCAGTAACGGGGTGGCGTTTGAACTCAACACCCAGCAAACCGCCCACACCAAAAGCCTGGAAAGTCCTGGCTACCTGCCGGTCGAGCTCCGGATCCTTCAGGGTTTCACCGGTGCCCATGCCTCCTTTTGTATTGTCTTCCAGCTTTCGTCCGGTAACGGACCACCTTACCTCGCCGTTGTCGCCACAGGTGACCAATGCAAATAGCAGGTTCTCAATACCGCCAGGCACGTACTCCTGTAACAGAATAGAGGCGCTCCCGGTGTCCAGAACCGGCTCCAACCGGGAGCGCAAATCATCCTCATTTTCCGCTACAAATATCTTACCCCTGAAGGCGCCTTTTCTGGCGAGTTCAAGAGGCTTGCTGATAATGGGAAAAGTAAGATCAGCGAGGCAGTCCAGCGCCTGAATATTATCGACCACCCTGCTCTCCGGTACACGGATACCGGCTGCGCTTACCGTATCAATCTGAACGCGCTTGTCATTGAAATGGCTGCACCTGTCGGGGTCGCTGACGGCCCGGGCGAACCCCGAAATGGACGGCCAGATCCTCGCCAGTAAGGCGATGTCCAGATCCCCACCCGTAAATACTATCGGGCTGCAACCGCATTCCTCCGCAATATGGCGAATAGCGTCACAGATGACCTCGTCGCTACCTCCCCGGCAATCAAAAACTCCGCTGGTATACCGGCTGCTCCTGGCAATCAGCGCAGGTTCACCTCTTGTGAGCACACAATAGACTGGTACACCGCTTCCTCCCAGCGCCCTGACCTGGGCCAGGAGGTTGACGTTGGCCCGGCCAAGTACAATGGCAGGGGCGACAGGGCCGGACACAAGCGATTCAACCGGAAAATGCGGCTCAATGTTGGCAGCGCACAATCGTTGGCTAGCACCTATACACCCGGCAATGTGAAAGCCCTGCTCTAACAGGTTTCTGGCAAGCGGCAGATTGTTGTCAACACGAACCAGCAGTCGAGTAACCGTGTCCTGGGTAACGTCCAGGGTAGCCGACCTGTCCATCAACCCGACTGACTTCAGTTCTATCGTGGCGTCAAAGCTTTCGTTGACCGACTCGCCCGAAAGAATTAACTCCACGTACCGGTTGGCCTCCGCTGATTCGGGAAAGTCCTCTGGCGAGAGCTCTCTGTATTGAAAGCGCTGACTATGTGGGTCGAAACCTTTGAGCTGGTCCAAGTCAGACGCTACCCCGGGCACAGTGCGTGTTAACAGCAAATGCTTTCGCCTCATTTTGTGCACTCTCCGGCCAGCATCTGGGTATACAGCCGCCGCAGGCTTTCCGCAGGGCGTTTGATATGGAACTTATCGACAGCGATCGGTTGGAACCTGACAAAATCGGACCTGCGGGAGTCGCGATCACTCAGCTCTGCAACCAACGCTTTCGTTAATTTCCGGCTATCTCCAACAGGAACCGTTTGGGCCGGCGAACCTTCGAGCACTTCCCGTAATCCGATGCACTGGCTGCCCACAATCGGCACACCGGCTGCCAACACCTCCATACCCAACAAGCCACAGGCCTCCCAACGAGACGGCATAACAACCACGTCAACCCCCTTGATGGCTGCCGCCATATCATTCGTCTGTTCGCACTGGTGGAAATAGTCGGCTAACCCTTTTTCACTCAGATATTCATAATCCTCCCGGATAAATCCACCCCAGCCGAACGTGGCAACATGGGGCAACGGGGCGACACTACGAGCTCTGTGTATCTCTTCAAGCGCGTCTACCAGCAGGCGAAAGCCCTTCTGCCCCATGAACCGGCCAAAAAACCCCAGCAATGGAGTTTGCTCATCAAGGCCGAGTTCTGCCTTTAACGCCCTAGGTTCCCCCTCACGAAAGTACTCTGTGTCCACTCCATGGAGAATTCCATGTACCCGGCTTCGATTTATAGCCGGGAAGAACTCCAGCAAGTTATCTCTGGCATCGTTAGTCACGGTATGAATCATTGTCATACGACGAAACAGCAGGGACATAGCCAGATGCTTCGCTCTTCCCTTCCAGCCCGAGAACTGAGCAGGCAAGAAGACATCGTGAGCAGTCATCAAGTGAGGGACACCGTATCCCGTACCGGCAAGCTCCGTTAACAGACCGGCGGAAAACCCATGGGAATGCACAAGCTGAAAATCACCAGTAGCAATAAGCTCCCGGAGCTGTCTGGCAAACGCCAAATTACCCTGTCGGGCTGGAACAACAGTAATACGGTTGCCAGGAATAAACTCGGAAAGGAAATCAGAAAGGCCCCTGTCTGGCACAACGAGCGTGAAGCGACAATCACTGAAACAAGGCTGGCTGTATATATAACGAAAGAAAGTGCGGATGCCCCCACCGGGCTGAAGAGCAGACATGAGAATGCGCATTGCTGATTCCATCCTGGATTAAGCGACAACGTCGGTCAGACTCACAAACCCGCTTTGCAGGCAGAACTCCAAACCGACAGCGCATTATGAGGCAAGAGTGCTGGAATGTCATACACCACAGCTTTCCAAAACTCAAAATCCCGCTGCATCATCCGGCCAATAGGAGTTTTTCCGCATTTATGGGAGAATCCGCCACGGGATCAGGCCAGATGACGCCGCCACTCTCAACTAAACCAGGGACGAAGATATGAGCTGGATCCAAAACCTCTACAACAACCGTAACCGCTTCAAACAGGCGATTATGGGCAAACGGGTTGTATTCCACCATGTGCCTAAATGTGCCGGCACATCAGTTTCCCGGGCCTTACGTTTACGTTATTTTTTGTCAGAGGAATCCATCGCCGCACCCGGAACAGCTGCCGTAATGGAGCGCCAACATGGCCCCCTGGACTTTTCTCTCCTTGAAGACTTTAACCGCATACGCACCTTCCGAGTGGAACTGCTTCATTACCTGATGTGGAAAGACATCTACTTTATCGGCGGGCACGTACCGTTCAATAATAAAGCTTACGACCAGTTCCAAGGATACAAACTGATTACCGTGCTCCGAGACCCGGTCGAGCGATTCATATCCGAGTACTTTTATAACTTCCAACGTGAGCATCAATCGAGGATTGATCAGGACTTCGAATCCTACCTGAACTCACCCATGGGCCAGCGAAACGCTCTGAAATTCTGTGAATATTTCTGTGGTGACACAGAGCTGACACTTGATGACCCCGCCAAGCTGGTGGAAAAGGCCAAGGATAATCTCAAGCACTTTTCCGTGATCGGTTTTACCGATGACATGGGGCGCTTTGAAGCTGATGTTAGACGAGAGCTCGGCATCAGGGTTTCCTTTGGCATGCAGAACAAGCGCACGACCAGCGACACGAAGATTTCTGAAATCGTGACTCCGGAGCTGCGGAAGAAAGTTAAGGAGATGTGCCGATTTGATCAGGAAATTTATGACGCAGCCAGATCGCAATCTAGATAAACGCTGGCAGCATGCCATTAGCGTAATACTTAGATACAAAGTAAAACTTGAGCGCTTATGGCTTCGCAAACTCTACAATAATCGCCCAAGAAAGCTCAAAGTTCAGAGTATTGCAACCGCCTCTCTTGACTCAGACAATAAGCTTCACATAGTTCACGTCAACAACTCCAGCAGCCGAAAATGTAAACCGGCCTCCCTGACCAAAGTCATGGCCGTAATAACTGCACTAGATGAGATAGGAAGCATTGACGAAAGAATTACGGTCGAGGCAGAGGACATTCTGCCGGGAAGCAGAAACAACCTCAAAGCCGGAGACAAGATATCCTGGAAAGATGCCTTTCACAACATGTTAATGGCTTCCTCAAACAGCTCCGCCAATACAGTTATCCGCAGCCTGGGACTCCGGCTTCCCAGCCCAGAACCCTGTACCCGGCCAAACGCAAGCGCAGAAGCGCCAGCCTGCGGAGCTATAGCTGCCATGAACGCTAAGGCACAATCCCTTGGAATGACTGGTACTCGTTTTACCAACGCATCAGGGCTGGATAGCTACGGCATGTACACCACGGCGCATGACATGTTGCTAATGGGAGTGGCCGCGCTTGCTTACCCTGACCTGACAAAAGCGTGGGGCAAAACAGTTCATATTATGAAGGTAGGAGGGCCATCGGCGCGAGATGTCGAAATCACCAGCACGCTAAAGCAATTATTTGACGAAGAACCAGTGGTAGGGTAATCCCCCCGAAAAAAAGCGGTTTTCAAAAGTAGAATTTTCCGTAAGCTAAACGCAGGGAGATTCTGCATGAA
>NZ_JANCMW010000050.1 GCF_029207565.1 Marinobacter iranensis
CGCCCGAAGCCGTCATTCGAACTGCGATGGGTTTACAAGAAACCTCACGATGCTGGGCACGAGTTCTGCATGAAGGGGAAGGGCGCGATCCGTGTATGTAGCAAATGGATTTCCGTCGACAGTTGCCTTCAACGTATGTGTGGCTCCGGCGAGATCTATGCGATGAGCTTGCGGCAGAACGCGTTCTAGAAGGTCAGCGTCTTCAGGGCTAACCTGCATATCGCGATCTCCCTGAACAATCAGCACGGGACCCTGCCACTCTCGAGCGACAATGACAGGATCGTAGCTAAACAGGTCGATCATGTAGCGTTGCAGACCTGCAGAAAAGAGCGGTTGCAGAATCGGGT
>NZ_JANCMW010000051.1 GCF_029207565.1 Marinobacter iranensis
GCCGCCAGAATTCGTGCTGCCGGCAAGGTCCCTGGAACTCTGGTCACACGCGACACTGTTGCAGCCTTCGTCTCCGGCGGATGCCGCTTCCTCTACGAACACGCCAACAATTTCCTGATCACCGGAGCAAACGACTTCCGGCAGAGAATGAAGGAGAGCTTGAAATGACAACTATCGAACGACTGCGGCGAGACGAACGGATGTCGCAGATCGTGATCCATAGCGACACGGTCTACCTTGCCGGTCAGACGGCGACAGATCCGGTTCCTTCCGTCGCCGAACAGACCAGGCAGATCCTCGACAAGATCGACCTGTATCTGTCGGAAGCAGGCACCGACAAAT
>NZ_JANCMW010000052.1 GCF_029207565.1 Marinobacter iranensis
TGGCGATGCTCTCCGGATGGAACTGCACGCCATGGATCGGCAGCGTCCGGTGCCGGAAGCCCATTACATGCCCGTCGTCCGCAGTGGCGTTGACCACCAGATCCTCGGGAATGTCGGTGACGATCAGCGAATGGTAGCGCGTCGCGGTGAAGGGCGAGGGCAGGCCTTCGAACAGGCCGGTGCCGTCATGGTTCACCGGGCTCGTCTTGCCGTGCATCAGCCCGCCGCGGACCACCGATCCGCCGAAATGCTGGCCGATCGCCTGATGGCCGAGGCAGACGCCGAGCAGCGGCTTGCCAAGGTCGGCGCAGGCGGCGACGAGATCGAGGCTGATCCCCGCTT
>NZ_JANCMW010000053.1 GCF_029207565.1 Marinobacter iranensis
CCCTACTGGAGTCCTCGAGCGGATCCATTGCTCTCGTCGACGAACGCTCAGGGACCTACACGAAGATGGTCGACCTCAGCGTCGGCTGCCAGGCCGGCGAGACCTTCCCGATCGGCGAAGGAGTGACCGGGGAGGTGGTGCGCGCGCGATCAGGCGTGATCTTTGACGAGTACGCAGCGGTCTACCGAGGGCACATCGACCCGACGACCACTCGCTATCGCTCGGCGGTGATTGCCGTCCCGATGCTGCATGGGGAGAACGTGATCGGAGTCTTCGTCGTCTTCGGCGCGGGGGCTGACACAGTCTTCACCACACGTGATCTCGCCTTGCTGGAGCT
>NZ_JANCMW010000054.1 GCF_029207565.1 Marinobacter iranensis
CGGGAAATCGAGCTGCTCGTCGGTGGCGTCGAGCGCCGCGAACAGGTCGAACACTTCGTTGATGACTTCCTGGTGGCGAGCGTCGGGACGGTCGATCTTGTTGATCGCCACGATCGGCTTCAAGCCGACCTTCAGCGCCTTGCCGACCACGAACTTGGTCTGCGGCATCGGGCCTTCGGCGGCATCGACCAGGACGATGGCGCCATCGACCATGTTGAGGATGCGTTCCACCTCGCCGCCGAAGTCGGCGTGGCCGGGCGTATCGACGATGTTGATGCGCGTACCCTTCCAGTCCACCGAAGTGGCCTTGGCCAAGATGGTGATTCCGCGCTCCTT
>NZ_JANCMW010000055.1 GCF_029207565.1 Marinobacter iranensis
TGGGGCGTGGTGAGGGTGACCGAGAAGCTGCCATTGGCCGCCACCGTGCCGGTGCCGAGCGGATTACCCGCGGCATCATGGACGGTCACCGTCGCGCCGGGCTCGCCGGTGCCGGTCACTGCCGTGCCGTCCGCCGAGACGCTCGCCACGGGGGCGGCGGGTGCGATGAGGTCGGGCGCGGTGACGGTCACCGGGGTGGAGACGTTATGGGCGGCATCGGCCTGGGTGACCTGCAGTAGCTGGCCATTGGTCTGCGGGGTGGTGAGCGTGGCGGTATAGCTGCCATTCGCGGCCACGGTCGCGGTGCCGATCGCCGTGCCGGCGGGATCGC
>NZ_JANCMW010000056.1 GCF_029207565.1 Marinobacter iranensis
CCGGTGTGGCTGATGCGGGTGAACAGCCATTCCCGGTTCAGGCGCGGGTTGTCGTGTTCGGTGAGTGCCACCTTGGCGCCGACGGTGAAATCAGGACGGTTGCTCTGGCCGTTGGCCGTGGTGGCGTCGTTCCTGAGGGCCTCCAGGCGGCTTTCGGTGAAGGGTTGGCCGCTGGCGTCCTGTTTGAAGCGGCCGGGGTAGTCATAATGTTGATAGTCTTCCCGCTGGGCCTCAAGCCTGTCGGCCTGGTGTTCGTGCATCAGGGCGTAGGCGGGGTTTTTGAAGGTGTAGTCCTTCATGGCCACGGAGGC
>NZ_JANCMW010000057.1 GCF_029207565.1 Marinobacter iranensis
AGGCGCGCTTCTTCGGCTTCGACATCAGCGAAGCGATGCTGGAAACGGCGCGCGCCTCGGTCGAGAAGAACGGCCTGAGCGGCAGGATCACGCTGGCGCAGGGCGATGCGGGCGCGTTCGACGTGACCAGCCTGTTCGGGCTGGAGAAGCTCGACCGGGTGTTCATGAGCTACACGCTCTCGATGATCCCGCCCTGGGTGGAGGCGATCGAGTTGGGGGCCAGGGCGCTGGCGCCGGGCGGCAGCCTGCACATCGTCGATTTCGGCCAGTATGAGCGGCTGCCAGGGTTCGCCAAGCGGCTCCATTT
>NZ_JANCMW010000058.1 GCF_029207565.1 Marinobacter iranensis
GAGCCCGTTCTTGCGCAAGAGCCAGGCGTGCGTGCCCTGCTCGGCGACGCGGCCGGACTCCAGCACGATGATCCGGTCGGCATGAACCACCGTCGAGAGCCGATGGGCGATGACGATGGTCGTGCGGCCGTGCTCGATCGCCTCCAGCGTCGCCTGGATGTCCGCCTCGGTCCGGCTGTCGAGCGCGCTGGTCGCTTCGTCGAGGATCAGGATCGGCGGGTTCTTGACCAGCGTGCGCGCGATGGCGACGCGCTGCTTCTCGCCGCCCGAAAGCTTGAGCCCGCGCTCACCGACCCGGGTAT
>NZ_JANCMW010000059.1 GCF_029207565.1 Marinobacter iranensis
TCGACACCAGCACCAGCCCCGCCGTGTCGGCCGGATATTGCGCCGCGAACACCTGGGAATGGAGCCCGCCGATCGAATGGCCGACGAGGAGATACGGCCCCTTCTCGCCCGCGGCCGACAGGGCCGCATGCAAGTCGCGGGCGGCATCCCGGCTGGAGCGCGCCCCGGCCGGTGCCGGATCGCTCCCGCCGAGACCGGCACGATCATAGAGGCAGACCCGGGCAACCGGCGCCACCTGGTCCGCTATGCCCCGCCAGCCCGGATCCTCGGCGGGTGCCGTCCCCATGCCGGCGTCGATCACC
>NZ_JANCMW010000005.1 GCF_029207565.1 Marinobacter iranensis
AGAGCCTGGCTGACGCGGGAAACCGGGTTGCTGATGAATTCCTTCGAGTTGGAGGAATAGGTAATCGCCACGCCGGCGGTGTAATCCCGATCTGTCTGGGTTGGAGCGAAGAGATCGTTATCCATGGAGAGAGCCACTACCGAGTCAGCGGACTCAGCGTGGGCGCCCGAGGCCAGAACGGCGGCTGCCAGAGAAAGCGCCAAAAAACGAAAATTCATAGCCAGCTCCAAAAAATGCGTCGGTGAAGTTAGCTGCTATTTTTCGACTGACTGGCCCTCAGGACTAATTAAGCGTTGATATTCAAAACATCACTGAAACTTATGAATAGGTAGTTATACGTTCATTATGTTCGCTGTCAGGCTGAGGATCATCATAAGGAATGATGTGTACCATACCGTTTTAGAATTATCCCGCGCCATTCTCCGGTTCCATACTTCGCTCATCTGATATCAAGTCGATCCTCGACCTCGGTCTCAGCTGAAATCATTCAGACCCTGGAGAAATTAAAATGCGCAAAATTGCACTGTTTACTCTCGCTTCACTTTTTACCGTCGCCGCCCTGCCCGCACACGCTACCTTGGCAGACCGCAAATCAAACGAGCCCCGCTCCGAGCAAGCTCAGCCCGCTCCCTATAGCGGTCAGATGGTGATTCGCGGTGAAATTCAGGATCGCGACGCAAAAAATGATACTGCCGAACCGGCCCCGTACAGCGGTCAAATCGTTATCCGTGGTGAAGTACGTTCCAAAAGCCAAGGTTGATCTTTAGAGGTTTCATTTGCGTCCTGGCACCAGGGACGGTGCGTTTTATCTAACTCCTGCGGCGCTACCGGTGGCGATTCAGCGGGCCTGGGTCAGTAAAGCTCAAGCAAGTTATCTCCCCTGCTTCGCACATCAACGCCAAATTCCCGGCTGGCCTCCGCCAATCGATCGCCCAGCCACTCCAAGTCTTCTGCTGCGGGGTGATGCAGCGCAAAGCCGCTGGTTTCCAGTACTGCCATATCCAGGTGTTGGAGGTCGCCGCGTTGATCCAGCACTGGAAAATAGATTACCCGCAGCTCCGGACGAAACGCTTCGTGGCCGGAAATCCCCTCGTAGTCGTTGATCAGGTCGCCGCAACCGTAAAGGATCAGTTTATTGCGATAGACCTCGATACCCTTGGGGTGGTGGGATGAGTGGCCGAAGACCAGGTCCACGCCGGCTTCATCAATCAGTGCATGGGCGAATGCCTGGTGTTCTTCCGGCACATCGTAGCCCCAGTTGTCACCCCAGTGCACGGAATAGACGACAACATCATCATCCCGGCGCATGGATCGAACGACCCGCCCTATTCCGGATGCATTTCGTGCTGAGAGGCCCCGTAGTAAATGGACGCCGGGGCCACGGGAGGTGGCTGCCCAGCCTGGGTCAATTCCACTATCGGTGTGTCCTCCAGCAAATACCAGTACCCGCCCCTGCCCTGTTGGCTGTACTGCCGGTGTCACCGCTTCCTTGAGTTCGGTTCCCGCGCCTGCGGTCTTGATCCCGGCACCGCGAAGAACGCCCAGCGTTTCCAGCAGTCCGTTCTCACCCCAATCCAGTACATGGTTGTTTGCCAGGGTACAGACATCCAGTTGCGCCGCCTGCAAACACGTCACGTTGGCCGGATGCATGCGGTAGTTGATGCCTTTGCGCTGGTGATCGGCACTGGTGGTGACCGCCGTTTCCAGGTTGGCAATGCTTACATCCGGCGACATTGACTGCATCAACGGCAAGGCATCACCCCAGATATAACCGGGTTCGACATTGCGGGGAATTGGCCCGTGGCGCCTTTCCGCCAGGACAATATAATCCTCAGCCGACCACACCACGGATTCAAACAGGATGGGGTCGACGGACCTGGGCATGATCTGGTCGATGCCTCGGCCAGTCATCACGTCACCGCATAATAGTAGGCGCAAGCGATTCGTCATCCTTGTTGCCAGGCGGTGAGCAGTTTCCGTAAAGGTACGGAGTGTCACCGCTCGGGGCGTTGATCTACGTTGCTGGTTTAGGCTCTTTTAACAGTACTGTCGACATCGGTGCAAGCCATCAGTTGCGACATATAACTACCCCTCTTCCGAACAAAATCCAATAGACGATCCGGGTAATCAAAGGTGACCGCTTGCCCGACTGACTCGCGAGCCCTTAAATGGCTTCTCCACACCTGAATTTTCTCTACGTTGTCCAAAATACCCAGGTCCAACGCAGACTCAAACACGTCGAAATACCTGAAAATCGGGCCGTAGACGGCATCAATGATCTGAAAGTTCTCCCCGTAGAAATAAGGACCGCTGCCCAGCCGTTCCTCTAATTGCCCGAATCGTGCCCGTAACGTGTTACGTGAGGCATCAAACTCTTCCAGTGTCGGTGCGTTATATAGTTGGGCAATGCCACTCAACAGGCTGGATCCGAATTCTATCCAGGCTCGGTGATAGGCACGCTCCAATGGGTCCTCCGGATGCAGCGAGCCCGGTGTAACCTCATTGAGGTATTCGCAGATCACAGCAGACTCGAAAAGGGATTGTCGTTCGCCCACCACAAGCACGGGCACCTTACCCAGCGGGGAAATCTCCTGAAACCAGTTTGGCTTGTTGGCCAGGTCAATGTCGGTGCGACGATAGGGAATTCGTTTTTCACTCAGAACGATGACCGAGCGTTGGACGTATGGGCACAGTACATGGGTGATTAGCTCGAACTCGCGAGTCATAGACGGTTCTCCTTGTTGGATTCAGGTCAGGTTCAGTATCGCGCTTGCACTGGGCGAGTAACATTCGCAAAATCGGAAAGGTAGAATTGCAAGTTTGCAAATTCAGGGAACATCAAATGGACTGGAACTCACTCAAAGTCTTTCTCGCCATTGAACAAACTGGCTCGCTGGCTGGCGCGGCCCGAGTACTGGGCGTGAACCACTCGACCGTGTTTCGACGGTTGAACGCCTTCGAGAAAGATTTGGATGCCCGCCTGTTCGAACGCCTGCCTGGCGGTTACGTGCTAACTCCTCTGGGCGAGGAGTTGAAAGACATCGCCAATCGCGTTGACGGGGCCTTTAACGATATGGAACGTCGAATAGCGGGTCGCGATGTGCAGCCAAAGGGCAAAGTCCGGATTACCGCGCCCAACAACCTCGCTTATCGATACCTGCCGGATTATCTGGCCGAGTTGAACCAGGATTATCCGGAGATCACGGTCGAATTGCTGGTCAGCAATCTGGAAGTCAACATGAACAGCCGACAAGCAGATATCGCCGTCAGGGTAACGGATGTGCCACCAGAACATCTGGTTGGCCGGCAAGTGTGCTCCATTGGGTGGAGTGTTTACGGCAGCCCCAGCTACCGGGATAACCATGGCTTCCCGACCGGCCTGGACGGCTTGCAGTATCATCTACTCATCGGCGCCAGCGGCAGCATGCAGGGACTACCGGCATTTGTCTGGTTGGAGCGCACACTCGCGCAATGCATTGCTGCGCGCAGTGACGACCTGGTGGCCATGTCCTGGTTAGCCCAGAGCGGCCATGGTTTGGCTCTTTTACCGGATGATCAACAGCGACCGGAACTTGAGGCCCTGTTTGCTTTCCCTCCGGGGAAGACATCAAATCTGTGGCTATTGACGCATCCTGATCTACGCGAAGTGGAGCGCATCAAGCTGGTTATGCGATACCTCACAAAGGCTTTCGCCGAGGACCAACGTCTTGGAGGTTTGGGCACAAATTAAAACTGGAGGGTCTAGAAAAAGACCCTCCGACGGCTTTCTATTGCCTGACCGATCAGATCCCCTGGCCACCCGACACTTCAATCCGCTGTGCATTGATCCAGCCGGCGTCGTCATCAAGAATCGCAGCTACCGCACCGCCGACATCATCCGGTAAGCCGACGCGGCCCAGGGCGGTCATGGCGGCCAATTGTTCATTCACTTCTGGCGTGTCACGCACATAACCTCCACCGAAATCTGTCTCAATCGCTCCCGGAGCGATCGTGTTCACGGTAATGCCTCTTGAGCCAAGTTCTTTCGCCATATAAACGGAAAGCGTTTCGAGCGCGGCTTTCATCATGGCGTAGGCTGAAAAGCCGGGAATCGCCATGCGCGTCAGGCCAGAGGACACATTCAGTATACGGCCACCGTTTTTCACGACAGGCAGCAACGTTTGTGAGAGGAAGAAGGGCCCCTTGATATGCTCATTCACCATGCGGCCGAACTCCTCCTCCGTAATGTCCAGGTAGTCCTTGAATACCCCGGTACCCGCATTATTGATCAGGTAGTCAAAGTCCTTGCGGCCCCAGTGCTTATTGAGTGTATCGCTGACCTGCCTGGCAAACTGAGAAAAGCTCTCTGAATTGCCCACATCAAGTTGCATGGCCACTGCTCTCCGCCCCATAGACGTGATGGTCTCAACGACGGCTTCCGCCTCATCCTTCCGGCTATGATACGTCAGGATGATATCCCTGCCTTTTTTGGCCAGATGCAATGCCATGTTTTTACCGAGGCCGCGGCTGCCGCCGGTGATCAGTGCTATTTTCGTCATGGTTATCTCCTTGGATTTAATGAAGACAGTCTTGAGTTGTGTTGGCGTTAAAAGGCATGACCGTGGGAAGCCACTGTTCGTACAATCATCTCGTTCACGTCCACTTCGGCTGGCTGGGATATGGCAAAAAGCACTGCATTGGCAATTGCCTGTGGCGAAAGCGATGAGCCCCGCAGCTCTTGCAGCAGTTCGGCTGCGCCTGGGTCGGTGATATCGTGACCCAGCTCCGTGGTGGTTACTCCGGGCGAGATCACAGTGACCCGAATGTTGTCGGTTTCCTGCCGGAGCCCCTCGCTGATCGCTCGGACAGCGTATTTACTGGCACAGTACACACCGCAATTTCCGCCAACTGCATGTGCGCCCGTAGACGCGGTATTGATGATCTGGCCACTGCCCTGTGCTTCCATAATGGGCAGTACCGCCGCTATTCCGTTAAGCACGCCTTTGATATTGACGTCGATAATGTCGTTCCATTCATCTGTTTTCAGGGCGCTCATTGGGGAGAGCGGCATGATGCCTGCGTTGTTGAAGAGAACGTCAACACGCCCGTATTCACCCTGAGCAAATTCAACAAAGCGCTTTACACTCTGGGGATCAGCCACGTCCAGGGCCTGGAAAATGGCGGTGCCACCGCCCTGACGAATGTCGTTGGTGATCGCTTCCAGCCTGTCGGTTCTGCGTGCACCAAGCACAACCCTCGCACCTTCCTTGGCCAGTACTCTTGCGGTTGCTTCACCAATTCCGCTGCTGGCGCCAGTGATGAGAACGACTTTCTGTTGTGGAGTTACCATTGCCTTGCTCCTTTAACCTTTGTGGTTTGATGGACAAGGCCAGATTAGCGGGAGAGAGCGATCTTTCGGATACACAGAGCTACAAGGTTATTGCCTTTTTCTACAAATGCGTGGAGGTTGATGAGGGGCGGTGGTAGAGTTCAGATAGTCAAAGACGGAGTATTACCGTACCCATGAGCCTACATCAAAGAGATGAACTAGCCGCTATTATTGCCAGGTTCTCCAGCGAAGACGGCATTCACACCACCGCCATTCCTGGCGTGAACTGCATCCGCTTCAGCAAACCGAATGCGCGTTTGCCAAGTGTTTATAACCCGTCTCTATGCGTCATTGTTCAGGGGCAGAAGCGCGTATGGCTGGAGGATGAAATCTATGACTACCAGCCTTCCGAGTTTCTGGTGGTTTCGGTTGACCTGCCCGTTATCGGAGAGGTAACACAGTGCAGTTATGATAAACCCTATCTATGTCTGCAGATTGAGCTGGACCAACATCAACTGGCGGAGTTATTGGTACAGTTCGGCACTCCCGGGGAGGATGGGGACGGAGCCAGAACGGAACGCGGGATATTCGTCGGCAACATGGATTCCACTCTCAATGACTGCGTTTTGCGCCTGGCGCGGTTGTTGGACGCGCCCCAGGACATCCCTTTGCTGGCACCCATGATCAAGCGTGAAATCTATTATCGTCTGTTGAATGGCCAGTACGGCGAGGTGATCACACAACTCGCCCGAACCGGAAGCCATATGCAACGTATTGCGGTGGCCATAGATCATCTCAAGTCGAATTTCGACAAGTCAGTCAAAGTGGAAGAACTGGCCAGACAGATCGGCATGAGCGTGTCGTCCTTCCATGCTCACTTCAAAACCGTAACCGCCATGAGCCCGCTTCAGTATCAGAAGCGGTTCAGGTTACTGGAAGCCCGGCAAATAATGCTGGTGGAAATGCAGGATGCCGCCGCCACCGCTTACCGAGTTGGTTATGAAAGCCCGTCGCACTTCAGCCGCGACTATGCTCGCATGTTCGGCAACCCGCCGGGTCGGGATATCAACCGGCTTATGGCAGAGACGTGAGAGTGAGAGTGATATTTCGCGACCGGAGGTGGTTGGGGCTTATACTGTTCCTCCGCCACTTCTTCTGTTCCTGAACTGGGCCGCCTTGTAGCGATTTCCACACAACGCCATGCTGCACCATCGACGCTTGTGTGCCTTGGTGCGATCGTAGAACCATAGGATGCAGTCAGGGTGTTCGCACTGCTTGATGAGGCTGAAATTTCTTTCGACCAGTAACTGCGCCACTGCCTCGGCGACCGGTCCGAGTAAAGACGCGGTCGCCCCGCCGCGTGCGGTGCGGATCAGTACCAGGTTGCCTTCTTTGTCGCGTTCCAGATGCGGGGCGGTGAGGTAGGCGCCCAGATACTTGTTCAAACCACTGACGTCGCCTACCTCGCCCTCCTTGCGTTGAACGATTAACCGGCGCGCCAGTGTTCGTAGTGCCCTTCCCTGTGCAAGTAACTCGTCAAGGTCAACCTCCTTGCAGGCCGATGTTAAAACAGCACCACAACGCTCCAGCCACTTGAGCACATCGTCACCGCTGTTCCAGTAGTCAATGACGTTGCCGTTTTTTTGTGCCTCCGTGTTCAGCAAATCCATTGCGAGATGATCTCCCAACATGGGTGCCCCGGCCGAGTTGCCGTCGCGCTGCGTTTGCGTTCCTGTCTCTGTCACTTTAGTAACCTCTAAAAAATATGTTGACAGGTTACTTTAAGCCAAACATACTCAGTTGAAGTAACCACTATTTTACGATTATAGAGGTTACTGGAATGCCATGCCAGCCTAAACTTCGAGGAAAATCATGAACACCAAAAATATGCAGCCTGCAGCCACTGCACCCACCACCAGCACTGTAGAAAGTCCTGTGCGGATCCACTACAAGACAATGGAAATCCAGGGTGTCGACGTCTTCTACCGCGAAGCCGGATCGTTGGATGCACCAGCTATTTTGCTGTTACACGGGTTTGCCGCGTCCTCGTACATGTTCCGCGACCTGATCCCACAACTGGCCGGGAAATACCATGTGATCGCCCCTGACCTACCGGGTTTCGGGCAGACAACCGTTATGCCTGGCGTTACATTCAACTACACCTTCGACAACCTGACATCGGTGATTGACGCTTTCACCGTGGCCAAGGGGCTGGACCGCTACGCGATGTATGTGTTCGATTACGGTGCCCCCGTCGGCTGGCGCCTGGCGGTGAAAAACCCTCAGAAGGTCACCGCGATCGTAACCCAGAACGGCAATGCCTACGAAGAGGGGTTGAGCGAAGGCTGGGCGGAAATGCGCAAGGCCTGGTCCGAGCCAACCGCTGCCAATCGCGAGGCGCTACGCCGGTTCAACACGCCCGAAATGATCAAGTGGCAATACACCGAAGGTGTCGACGACACTTCGCTGATTCCGCCGGAGACCTACCAACTGGCCTACGCGGCAATCGAGCGCATTGGTGTCGAAATACAAATGGATCTGCTGCTGGACTATGGACAGAACGTAAAACAGTACTCGCAGCTGCATGAGTTCTTCCGCCGCTACCATCCGCCAACGCTGGCGATCTGGGGCAAGAACGATCCATTCTTCCTGCCGCCCGGCGCCGATGCGTTTAAGCGCGACAATCCCAAAGCCGAGGTGCGTTTTCTCGACACAGGCCATTTTGCCATCGAAACTCATGGCAAGGAAATTGGGGCGGCAATGCTGGAGTTCCTGAACCGTAGCATCAAACCCTGACCGTGAGACAGCTTATTGGGCTAGAGCCAGCACCCGGCTTTAACTCACACGCCGTTCCCGCACCAGAAGGTTCTGGTGGGCAAAGCCCAGCGGTCCGCTCTCGTCATGCAGCACGGAGCGAGTAATTCCGATACCCGAGGTTTCGATCCAGGTACGGCTGTCCACCCCCACCCACTCGGATACCGGCGGCCGCTGGATATAAAGGGTGAGGTCGGTATTGGCGAACAAATAGCGTTCTAAAGGTAGCGTCCAGCTTAATCCGTTGCCGAAGTCCGAGGCGGCGGCGACCCGCATCAAGGGCGTGGTCTCCATGCCCTCCACCAGCGGTACAGTGAGCCGTAACCAGGCCGCTGCCGGGCCCGGCTCCAGGGTGCTGCCACCGGCGACCCTGGACTCCATGGCCGTGTAATGAAAACTCTCCTCATCGGTCATGCCGGGAATCCAGACCGGCTCGTGGCATTGTGCCGGCGGCGGTAGTGGGCGTTCATCGGCGGCGGCCCCCTCGCTGATGGGGGTGCCCCGGGCCATCACTGCCAGGCCGCTGGCCACGATCTTGTCACCGTGACGCAAAGTCACCCGCACCCGGCGTACCGCGCGGCCCGGCTCGGCGTCGACGGTGGCGCTTAGTTCCGCCACCGGCACCGGCCGAACTAGCTCCACGGTGAGACGTACCAGTTGATAGCCTTCCGGCGCTAGCGCCTCTTCGGCGAGCCCGACGATCAGGCCGGCAGGCGCGCCGCCATGTTGAGCATCAGGGCTCCAGGGGCCGCGTGACAGTACGGTGGGCAGAATACGCCCACCCTGGCGACGGAACACGCAGTCGTACGCGGAAGCAGTGATTTCAGGCATAGGTCAGCTCCAGAGTGTTGGCCGCCACGGTGATCAAGCGCTGTTCATTATTTGTTCACCACAGGTTAAAAGATGCACAGGTTCCCTGCAACAAGAGATGAATATTGATTCACTTATTTGGTTGCCGATACCGCCTTTCAAGGCGTATGAACAGCCAAGAATCATTTACTCGATTATGGATTTCTGGCGCGTCACCAATACTACCGGAGACAGGAACGAGAACACACCAATCTGCGATGCCCGGTAACGACGCAGCAGAGCGAACCACAGCAATAGAGCTCCGAATGAGATTACTACTGTCTGGAATGTCAGACTGGCAACGACCATGAGTGTGAGCTTGATTGATGATGTTAAATACCCTCCCACCGTTTCTCAAAGAAATCCAGGAACACCTGAATCCGGGCTGACAACGCCGTGTTTCGATAGTAAACCGCATTGACCAATTCCCGTGGGTTCGGGCGAACCAGGTGTTCGTCCAAAATCTCTAGTAGATTCCCCCGCCGGATATCCTCGCTGATCATGAACCGCGACAGATAAGCCAAACCATTGCCCCGCAGGCAAAGCTGACGCACTGCCTCGCCGCTACTGGCTCGGAGAGTCGGTTGAACACGGACACCTTCACCCAAGTGCCAGATATTCAGGGACTCTGGCGCCGTGAACCCGATGATGGAATGGTCTTTAAGGTCTGCGGGAGACTCACAGGCACCGTTCTGTTTCAGGTACCAGGGTGATGCAACGATGGAAAGCTGAGAACGCCCGAGTGCCCTTGCATGCAGGGTCGAATCTTCAAGTGGCCCGATCCTGATAGCGACGTCAATCCTGCGCTCCAGCAGATCCACAATCTGGTCGCTAGCGGTGAGTTCAAGTTCTATATCCGGATAGGTCTCCCGAAACTCCCGCACATGGGGAACGATCTGGTGCAACAAAAAAGGGTTGGCCGCATCGACCCGTAAGCGTCCGGCCGGTCTCTGTTTCCGTATTGCGAGTTGCTCTTCCGCTTCCTCCAGAGCTGCCAGTCCGGAGCGCACCTTCTCCACGAATAGACGCCCTTCTTCCGTCAGGCCGACCTTGCGCGTGGTTCGGTTGAGGAGTGTGGTGTTCAGTGACTGCTCCAATCTCGATACCGCCCGCGATACCCGCGTCACTGAGACCTCAAGTTGCTCAGCAGCTGCGCTGAAGCTGCCACTGTCTACCACCGAAAGCAGAAGGTTCAGATCGTCCGAACGGCTTTTCATGTTTATTTTCCGCAAAAGTATTTTTCAGTAATCGCCATTTATCGCAAAAGTATGGGGCGTCACACTAAGCGCCGTCAATCAAACCCATTGGAGAATCCTGCTATGCCCATTGCCCTCTTTGCACTGACACTGAGTGCCTTCGCAATCGGGACCACCGAGTTTGTCATCGTTGGCCTGGTCCCGACCATTGCCCAGGATCTGGGTGTGACTCTGCCTTCTGCCGGCCTTCTGGTCAGTCTGTATGCCCTCGGTGTTGCTGTCGGCGCACCGGTACTGACGGCCCTCACTGGCCGCTGGAATCGAAAGATGGTGCTGTTGTCGTTGATGGCTCTGTTCATCCTTGGCAATGTGCTGGCATGGATGGCGCCAAACTATGGCTCTCTTATCACCGCCAGGGTGCTTACGGGGCTTGCGCACGGGGTGTTCTTCTCGATTGGTTCCACCATTGCAACCAGCCTGGTTGCCAAGGAGAAAGAAGCCAGCGCCATTGCCTTCATGTTTACCGGCCTGACTGTTGCGCTGGTGACGGGGGTGCCGCTGGGAACCTTCATTGGCCAGACCTTCGGCTGGCGTGCCACCTTCCTGACGGTTGCTGCGTTGGGGGCCATCGCCTTGATCGGAAGCGTGTTGCTGGTACCGAAAAACCTCAAGCAGTCCGCGCCGGCAACCCTTCGCCAGCAGCTTGAAGTGATCACCCATCCAAGGCTTCTGCTCGTGTATGCGATGACCGCCGTAGGTTACGGTGGCACCTTTACCGCTTTCACTTTCTTGACTCCGATTCTTCAGGATGTCACCGGCTTTGCGCCAGGCATGGTGAGCCTGCTCCTGCTCCTGTACGGCGTTTCCGTTGCAACGGGCAACATCTGGGGTGGAAAACTGGCCGATCGTATAGGGCCAACATCCGCGTTGTTCATCATCTTCGGGGGACTTGCTGCCATTCTTTTCATGCTGACATTCAGCGCCTACAATCCGATTGCTGCGGTTATCACGCTGCTGGTCTGGGGTGCCTTTGCATTCGGTAACGTACCGGGGCTTCAGGTTTATGTTGTCCAGTTGGCTGAGCGCTACGCCCCTCATTCCGTGGATGTCGCCTCCGGTCTCAACATCGCCGCGTTCAACATTGGTATTGCCATTGGTGCTTGGCTGGGCGGCAGGGTTGTTGAAGACATGGGGTTGATGAACACGCCCTGGATCGGGGCCCTGATTGTCTTGGGTGCCCTGGTCCTGACACGAATCTCGGCGTCGCTGGACAGTCGGGAACTGACCACAGCCTGATATCGAATGCCTTCGGAAGGGGGCAACCTCTAGCGCTGTTCCCTTCCCTTTTACTGTTGCATGGTCTTATTGTACTGATCAGCCACTACAACAACCGAAGAGACCGGCATGACATCTGGAAACGTCGAGACAGGCCACCTCAGCCTTCCCTGGCCATTGCGCTGGCTTGGACCAGTGGCGACGATCGCCATCGCGCAATTGTTTGGCACCTCCCTGTGGTTCAGCGCCAATAGTGCCACGGAAGACCTGATGATCTCCTGGAATATCAGCGCAGCGGATATAGGCTGGTTGACCAATGCTGTCCAGGGCGGGTTCATCCTCGGCACTTTGATCGTGGCTTTCGGTGGTTTGGCGGAACGCTATCGTGCCAGCCTGATCTTCGTCTGCTGCGCGATCGCGGGCGCTTTGTTCAATGCCTGCTTCGCCTGGCTTTCCGACGGACTGGCCAGCGCCATGTTGTTCCGCTTCCTGGTCGGCCTGTCCCTGGCGGGCATTTATCCGGTGGGTATGAAGCTGATTGTCAGTTGGGCCCCTGAGCGCACCGGCCAGGCCCTAGCCCAGCTTGTTGCGATGTTAACCCTTGGTACGGCCCTGCCCCATCTGTTGCGGCAAATGGGTGCGGACCTGCCCTGGCAATACATTATTCTGGCGTCGTCCGGCCTTGCTCTGCTTGGGGCGCTCGTTATTCATATGCTTGGCGACGGGCCTCATCTGCCGAAGCCACGCAAACGGAACGACCCCGCCAACACCTCCGGGGAACGGCATGCAACCGTGCTTGATGCGTTCAGGGTGAACCGGTTTCGCGCGGCGGCATTCGGGTATTTCGGCCACATGTGGGAACTCTATGCCTTCTGGACCGTGGTGCCACTGCTGGTGGTGAACACGATGCTTGCAGGCGAGTATCCCCAACTCGGCGTTTCCGGCATGGCTTTTGGTATCATCGGTGTTGGAGCGCTTGGCTGCCTGATTGGCGGCGTTCTGTCACGACACATCGGTAGCGCGAAGGTAGCGCTTGGTGCCCTGGCCTGTTCCGGTATTTGCGCGCTTGTGTTTGTCCTTTTCTGGCGTGACCTGTCAGCCGTAGGGCTTGGCCTGCTCCTGCTCTTGTGGGGTGCGACCGTTGTGGCAGACTCACCCCAGTTCTCTGCCTTATCGGCGCAGGCTTGCCCACGAGAACTGGTCGGTGCGGCGCTGGCAATTCAGAACTCCATCGGCTTCGCGATCACCGTTGTATCAATCGCAGCCACGACCGCCCTGTTCGACTTTGTTGGCCTGGATGCAGCCTGGTTGCTGGTTCCCGGGCCCATTGTCGGATTGCTCGGGTTTGCCTGGGCATCCAGGCAGGCGATAAAGACAGATGAAGATCCCAGTGCGGCCTGAAGCGCTGGCTCTCAATGATGCTTATTGTTCCTGTGTCTGGGTAATCTCCAACCGTTTGTTGACTGCATCCCGAATCTCCCGGTAACGATCAGGATTATTGATTAAGGTATCCAGGTCATCCTCAGGGAAAATTTTACTTCTCTTTTCCCTGGCATCTTCTTTGGAAACAACAGCTGGTAACAATTGTTCCAGACAGCGCAACATAACCTCTGGCGAAACCGACGCCCCGGGCGATGCTCCCAGTAAAGTCCCGTAAGTCTTATCCTTGGATACGAGGATTTCAGTGCCCATCTGCAAATCCCCATCTTTGATGATTTGCACTCGTTGGCCCGCATGAACCGGTTTCCAGTCAAACTTCCTGCTCAAGCCCGGAGCAAAGCTCTCAAGCTCCTCGAACATGCTCTTTTCGCCTTTGAACGTCTCTGAAACCAGGTATTTGACCAACGGAAAGTGCTCCAGGGCGACATTCAGCAGGCCGGGGATATCATGCAGACGAATTGAAGTCAGGTAATCAAAGAACCCACGGCCTTTCTCGAGAACCGGTTTAAACGAGGCGAAAGGACCGAACAGTAAGTAGTGTTTACCATCCACAACCCGTAAATCCAGGTGTGGAACGGACATGGGAGGCGCACCAACCTTCGCTTTGCCGTAGGTTTTGGCCTTGTAATACTTGGCCTGCTCTTCACTGATCGGAGCCTGCAAAAATCGCCCACCCACAGGAAAGCCGGCGAAGCGACTCCGAAACGGCAAGTGGCTTTTCTTCAGGAGTGGGAATGCGCCGCCACCGGCACCGACGAAAAGCACATCCGCCTTATGCTGAACGGGCTCCCCGTTACGCTCAGCTTCGATAACCCATCGGCCGGTAGGGCTTCTGTGCACACGCTTCACATGGGTGCCATATTCCATTTTTACGCCCAGGTCTTGTACTGCATGCTCCGCCATCTGCTCCGTTAAAGCACCAAAGTTGATATCCGTGCCTGTTTCAATAACGGTGGCTGCCATTTTTTCGTGGCGGGGGCGGCCTTCCATGGTGTAGGGAATCCAGCTTTTAATCTCATCAAAGTCTTCCGAGTAACGCATGTGCTCGAAAAAGTGATGGGCCGACATTTCCTTGAATCTTAATTTCAGTTCTTCAATCGCGGACTCGGAAACAATGGTGCAATGTTTGGTCTGGTTGATAAATGTTTTGGGATCTTTGATGGCGCCCTTATCGATCAGGTAAGCCCAGAACTGCTTGGCAACATTGAACTGAGCATGGATCTTCAAGGCTTTTTCAACCGAAATGATCTCTTCATCCACTGGAGTATAGTTAAGCTCGCAGTTTGCTTCATGCCCCGTGCCGGCGTTGTTAAATGCCCATGAGTTTCCGGCCCCGGCCCTGTCCAGTCTCTCCAGAATGGTGATATCCAGATCCGGTGCCATCTCTTTTGCCAAAGTGGCAAAAGTGGTTCCCATAATTCCCGCACCGATGATGATTACGTTCATAAAGTCTACTCGCTTAAGTTTCTTTAGCAGTTTGCGTGTCATTCCTTTCCATGGTTTCCCGGATCACACGTGCCAGACACTCTACACCCGGGCCCATGGCTTCGCCGTCGGCAAAGGTCAGGTAAAAATCAACAAAACGTTCACGGCCACCACGCAAAGGCAGAGGCTTCAGGGTTCCCGCATTCAATTCATGACGGATCTTATCTTCCGCGAGCCAGGCAAAACCATACCCTCGCGATACCGCGCCAATGGAAGTTGCCATATTGGTAACTGTCCAGCGTTGTGCCACATCCACGGTGTAAGTCTTGTCGTTGCGCTTAACCGATGTATCACGCACAACTATATGCCGGTATTTACGAAGGTCCCGCAGAGACAGTTCGCGCTGGAGTTGGTGCAATGGGTG
Organism: Marinobacter iranensis; assembly: GCF_029207565.1. Taxonomy (GTDB): domain Bacteria; phylum Pseudomonadota; class Gammaproteobacteria; order Pseudomonadales; family Oleiphilaceae; genus Marinobacter; species Marinobacter iranensis. Next base: position 14,732 of record NZ_JANCMW010000005.1, read on the forward strand.
GTCGGGATGCGCAACCGGAACCACCTTCGCTGCCCGTCGCAGGACTTCACCATTATAGCCCTGCGGGACAGCAGGCAGAATGGCCAGGTCGACCGCCCCCTGCTGCAACAGGTCCCTGCCACCATCGAGTACGGTTTCATAGAGATTAACCCGGGTCTGCGGGCTGACTTCACCAAATGCGTCAAGGCATGCAAGCAGCAACCAGGTCGGGAAAAGCACCTCGACTGCGATGGCTATCTCGCTCTCCCAGCCAGCGGAAGCCTTGGCTGCTGCACGCTCCATACCCAGCGAGTCTTCCAGGAGCTGGCGTGCGCGCTGGTAAAGCATTTGCCCTACGGGCGTCAGCACCGCTTTTCGCCCCTGAAGCGTGAAGACCTTCACCGCCAGCACATGCTCCAGCTTCTGCACTGCGTAAGTGATAGACGACTGGCTTTTGTGGAGTGCCTCTGCGGCCTGGGCATAGCCACCCGCTTCAACGACGGCCACCAGGCTGCGCCATTGCTCCAGACTGATATGAGGGGTAGAGCTGGGGTCGGTTTTCATGTATCACTTAATTCGATGCTTTAAAGCAAATAATTGCATTTTTTTATCGAATTTACCAATGGTTAAATGACTCCTGTCGATCATCATCCTATCGGGAGTAACAACATGAGCACTTTACTCAAAATTCAAAGCAGTTTGTTCAACGGCCAGGGACAGTCGTCCGCCCTCGCCACTCGCTTCGCCGAGCAATGGCAGGAACAGTATCCAGACGGTAAAGTCGTCAGCCGCAATCTGGCTGAAGACCCGGTTCCGCACCTTAACCTGGACAGGTTCCAGGCATTCACAACCGCACCAGCGGAGATGACCCGTGAGCAACGCCAGGTTGTTTCATACTCGGACGCATTGATTGAGGAATTGAAGAGCGCCGATGTAATCGTGTTTGGCGTACCGATGTACAACTTCAATGTGCCCTCTACACTGCACGCCTATTTCGATCATATCGCGCGGGCCGGCGTCACCTTCCGGTACACCGAGGACGGCCCTGAAGGCTTGATTAAAGGGAAGAAAGCCTATGTTTTCATAAGCCGCGGTGGTATTTACGGCGAGGATCATTCCCAGACAAGTTTTGTCCGCCAGATTCTAGGCTTTATTGGTATCACGGATGTGGAGTTCATCCACGCCGAGGGCCTGGCGCTGAACGATAGTTCCAGGACTGAAAGCCTGGCCGCAGCGGAGAACCGCATCAACCAGGTATTGAGCGCCTGAGGAAACCCGTTTCAGAACAGCGGTATCGTGACTCCGCCGGCCAACCAGACCAATGCGATTACCACCAGTACCCTTAGGACCTTATCAGTTAGTGAGGCGCCGCCATGATCATGTTCGTGATGCTCATGGTGGGCGTGTTCCTTTTGGCCCTGGTGCCAGAACCAGGCCAATACGGCTGTTACTGAAAGGAATATGATATTAAGGACACTTTGATAATTCCATTTGAAAAACTCTCGGTCCCCCACCGCCGCCTGGCCACTGAAGTCCGGCAATAGGCCGAGAACAGCCAGGCTGTAGTGCATGATCAGGGAGACGCTGACAATGCCGATCAGCATCAGCATGAGGATATAGAGCGCCATTTTCCAACCATAGTAGGAAGCGTTGATCCTGAGGACAGGCAACACAACCAGGTCGGAAAAGATAAAGGCTATGACGCCGGCGAAGCTCACGCCCTGGGCAAACAGGACCGCAGCCAGCGGGATGTTCCCCATGGAGCCAATGAAGGTAAAGAAGGCTGCCAGCGGTCCTACCAGAGTCTGGGCGAGGACAGCAAGAAAGCCCGGGTTGGCCGCGTTTTCTCCACCCGATCCCAAGAACAGGGCCTGAAAAAAGCTCTGGGGCAGCATAGCCGAAATAATGCCGGCGACCGTAAAGCCAATGAGGACGTCCTTCCAGACCATCTGCCATTCCATGACATAGGTCTGGCCAATCTGTTGCCAACCTTCCCTGCTCCTGATTTTCTCCTTCCAGGTTTTGTCGGGGCCGTCGCCATCCTCGTCGCCTTCACCCATTTTTCTGCGGGCCTGGGCTTCCAGCCTGCGGGGACGGGTAATCCGAACAAGCAACCAGGTCACCAGGATCAGTAAAATGCCACCAACGTACTCCCCTACTACAAACTGCCAGCCGAGGAAAACAGCAATCACCATCCCCAACTCGATGACCAGGTTTGTAGAGGCCAGCATGAACGCCAGGGAAGGCGCCAGGCCGGCCCCCTTGTTAAAAATCGCTCGGGTAGTGGACAGGGCTGAAAAACTGCACGAGCTGGAGAGAAAGCCAAAAAAAGTGCCCAGCGCAATGCTACGCGGGCCATCCTTGCCCATGGTTTGCTGCATTCGTTTGCGGGTAACGAGGACCTGAATCAAACTGCTGATGATATAACCGAGGACAAATGCCCACAGCGCCATCCAGAAAAAGCCGAGACTGGTGGTTGCAGCTTCATGCCAGAGAGTTGCGAAGTTACTCAAGGTTTGCTCCTGTCTGGTCAGTGTTCATGAATCGATATGGATGCGCCCCCGCCTTATACGAACGATGTCGGCCATGATGGCCAATGCAATTTCGGCCGGGGTTTTACTGCCAAGGTTGAGGCCGATTGGCATGTGAATGCGCTCAATCTCTGCCTCGCTCAACCCGCCGGTGCGACGAAGGCGTTCAGCTCGGGCCCGGGATGTGCGAAGCGAGCCCATGACACCGATATAGCCGGCAGCGGTTTTCACAGCTGCCATCATGGCCAGGTCGTCAATGCGGGGATCGTGGGTGACTGCAACCACAGCGGTGGACGGGGTGCAGGCACCCTCAGACGCAATATATAGCGAGGGAAGCTGCGGAATGAACTCAACCCCCTTCGGCAGATTCAGGCCCTTGGTGACTTCTTCCCTCGGGTCGCAGAGTACGACCTGGTAACCGAGGCTGACGGCGAAACTGGCGCAGGCTTCCGCAACCGATGAGTACCCTGCAAGGATCAATCTGGCGATTGGACCAACACGAATGCAAACCAGTTCCGCACCCTCCTCCCGCACCACTCGAGGCCCGGTTGGCTCAACCTCCTCCAGCCAACTCACGCCATCGGTCAGCCTGACATGCCGAGCGAGCTCCTTCCTGCCCGACAAGGCATCCCTGACCTGCTCAAGGTGAGCCAGGTTCTCGGGTGTTGTCAGGATTCGCTCCACCAACACCTCCAGAATGCCTCCACACGGCAAGCTGATACGGGCGTTTTCGGGGCCGCCGCCGGGTGCGCCGTAGTGCACGATAACGGCAGGAAGCTGATACTCACCATCAGCCAGACGCGCCAGGAAGTCCTCTTCCACACAGCCGCCCGAGAGCGAGCCCAAATGGTCCCCGTCAGCGGTGGCAACCATGAGTGATCCCGGCTCCCTGGGCGACGAGCCGAAGGTGGACAACACTGTGCAAAGCCATACTGTCCTGCCGTCGATCAGCCATTCAATGGCCTGTTCAACTACTCGATAATCCAGGTTCTGCATGGTGATCAGCTCACCTGCAACTGGTTGCCGACAGGAAGGCGCCGGATACGTTTTCCGGTGGCGGCATAGATGGCATTACAAAGTGCAGGTGCCACTGGCGGAAGACCGGGCTCGCCCACTCCTCCCATGGCGTCATCGGGATTGTCGATTAAGTGCACCCGAACTACGTCAGGCGCATCCGGCATGCGTGGGATCAGGTACTTGTCAAAGTTACTCTGCTGGGCAACGCCATCCTTGAAGAACACCTCGCTTTGCAGGGCGATACCAATACCCATCACGCAGGAGCCCTCCATCTGTGCCCGTATTCGCTCCGGATTGGCCTGGGGGCCGCAGTCGAAAGCAATGTCCGCACGGTGAATGGTCAGTTCGCCGTCATCGTCCACTTCCACATCGAAGACAACGGCGGTGTAGGAGACGAAACTGTGGTGGAACGCCAGTCCCAGTCCCCGCCCCTTTTTCGTCTCGCGGCCCCAGCCGGCTTCTTCGGTGGCACGCTCAATCACCCTGCGCATCCGCGCCACATCGATAGGGTACAGGTCCGGATCCTCGCCGTAGTTCCAGCCATCGCCAACGGTCAGGTTGTGAACCTCGCGACCGGGGCCGAGCAACTCCAGCACATAGTCGCGGTGGTCCTTGCCGGCCGCTTCCGCCATCTCGTGGGCAAAGCTCTGGATGGCCCAGGCATGGGGCAGGTTGTAGACCGAGCGGAACCAGCCGATGCGGACATGGGCCGGTGCCGGCGGGTTTTCCAGCCGGATAGCGGGAATACTGAAGGGCATGGTGTTGAAGCCCATACCCAGCTCAAATTCCCCTTTGTGTTTGGGGTCCGGTGCAAAGAGTGACGCGATGCTGGGCGACAGGGTGCGGTGGCGCCAGCTGGTCGCTTTGCCCTCCCCGTCCAGGCCAGCTTCCAGATGATCGACAGAGACCGCATGAAAGTAGGCGTGTTGGATATCGTCCTCCCGGGACCACTGCAGCTTGATGGGCTGCCCTTCAAACTCCTTCGCCACGCGAGCCGCTTCAATCACGAAATCCGGCTTCGACTTGCGCCCGAAGCCGCCGCCAAGCAGTGTCTGGTGAACAGTGACGTTTGCCATGTCTATCTCAAGGAGTCCCGCGATGCCCTCGCGGGTGGCCCTCGGGTTCTGGACCGGGGCCCAGGCTTCGGCCTTGCCGTTTTCTACCCGCACTACGGCCACCGGCGGCTCCATCGGAGCCTGCGCCATATGGGGCATGTAGTAGGTGGCTGATACCCGTTTGTTGGCCTCTTTCAAAGCGACCTCGACATCGCCGGACTGGCGGATGACCTTACCGGGGGATTGCGCCGCCTTTTCCAGGGACTCCCGGTAAGCATCGGAGGTATAGTCGGCATTGTCCCCTGCCGGAGCGTTGTCCCACTCAATCTTAAGGGCCTTGCGTCCCTCCATGGCGGCCCAGGTGTTGCTGGCCACCACGGCAACGCCACCAAGCGGATTGAATGCCGCGGGCTGGCCGGTACCTTCAATGCGAATTGTCTTCTTTACGCCAGTAACTTTCAGTGCCTCGCTGTCGTCGACGCTTTTTACCTTGGCGCCGTACACCGGTGGACGGGCCACCACTGCATACAACGTGTTCTCCAGGTCTATATCGGCACCAAAAACAGCTTTGCCAGTGACAATGTCTTCACCGTCAATGGCCTTGGGATAAGCGGATTTCAGTTCGCCATTGATCAGGCCGGATTCCTTGCCAATAAAGCGCAGTTCGCTGTCGGATTTGAGAACCAGGGCGCTCCGGACGGGAACATCCAGCTCCCTTGCCGCTGCCGCAAGGTCTCCAAAGCCGAGTTCCCGGCCGGTGGCCGGATGCTCCATCTTGTGGATGCCGGCCCGGACTTCATGGACAGGGACTTTCCACTGGTCGGCGGCTGCCTGCTCCAGCATCATCCTGGCGGCCGCCGCCGCACGACGCATCGGGTCATACCAGTGGCGCATGCTGCGGGAGCCGTCGGTATTCTGGTTACCGTACTTGTCCTGGTCTGCGTTCGCCTGACGCGCCCGAACCCGATCCCAATCTGCGCCAAGCTCATCGGCGGCCACCATGACCAGGCTGGTGCGGATGCCCTGCCCCATTTCGGCACGGTTGTTGATGATGGTGACCGTGCCGTCGGGGTCGATGTGGATAAACACGTTCGGGTTATCCACCCAGCCACCCGGCATGGCGCCGGCACCGAATTGGGCCTGTTCATTGGCCAGCCCCAGATCCCATCGGGCGGCCAGCAAGAGAGCGGAGCCCCCTGCCAGCCCTTTTAAAAGGCCGCGGCGGCTGACATTGGCAAGCAGCAGTGTGTCGTCTGACTGGTTCATGAGCTGGCCTCCTTGTCCGCGGCCCGTTCTATGGCGGCAAGGATGCGATTGTAGGTACCACACCGACACAGGTTACCGGCCATGGCATCGACGATTTCCTGGGTATCTGGTTCCGGGGTTTTCTTCAGCAGAGCCGTGGCGTTCATGATCTGGCCGCCCTGGCAATAACCGCACTGGGCTACCCCCAGGTCCAGCCAGGCCTGCTGAACTTTCTGGCCAACGGCGTCGTCGGCCATGGCCTCAATGGTGGTGATCTCCCCTTGGGCGGCGGAAACGGGTGTCACGCAGGATCGCGTCGCCACACCGTCGAGGTGAACCGTGCAGGCACCGCACTGGGCGATGCCGCATCCGAATTTGGTGCCTTTCATTCCGACCACATCACGAATGGCCCAAAGCAGGGGCATGTTGTCGGGAACGTCCAGCTCGTGCTGTTGTCCGTTTATGGTCAGGTTGATCATTGGTCTCTCCCATCGTTATATCTTCGGGATCAGGCTGTCGCCAGCCAAACGCCCTAAGCATAGTAACGATAAGAGCCTATCACCAACCAGGATAAAGCAATATCACGCTCTTCGGCTTATCGCCGGGGCTCGCCCGTGAGAGCGGCCCCGGCGCCAATTGTTTACCGAAAGTTGAGACTTCAGGCAGCTACGGATGCGTGCGGGTCAATCACGAATTTCTTCGCTGCACCGCCGTCAAAGTCGGCGTATCCCTTGGGCGCCTGGTCAAGGCTGATCAATTGCACGTTAACCGCCTGGGCGATATCAATACGTTCGAACAGGATTGCCTGCATGAGCTGACGGTGATACTTCATAACCGGGCATTGGCCGGTGTGGAAGGAGTGAGACTTGGCCCAACCAAGACCAAAGCGCATGCTTAATGCGCCCTGTTTGGCGGCCGCTTCAGCGGCACCCGGGTCTTCGGTGACGTACAGGCCGGGGATACCTATCTCGCCCCCTGCGCGGGTAACCTGCATGGCGGAGTTGAGCACTGTGGCCGGTTGTTCGTGGTGATGGTGATGGCCGCAGGCGTGGGCTTCAAAGCCAACACAGTCAACAAAGCAGTCGACTTCGGGCTCGCCGATCACCTGTTCAATGAGCTCCGGCAGTTCGGCATCCTGTTTCAGGTCAATGGTTTCACAGCCAAAGCTGCGAGCCTGGGCGAGACGCTCCTCAATCATGTCGCCGACGATCACGCAGGCGGCGCCGAGTAGCCTTGCACTGGCTGCTGCCGCCAGGCCAACAGGCCCCGCACCGGCAATATAGACAGTGGAACCGGGGCCTACGCCCGCTGTGACACAGCCGTGGAAGCCGGTTGGGAAGATATCAGACAACAGGGTGAGGTCACGGATTTTCTCCATGGCCTGGTCCGAATCGGGAAACTTCAGCAGATTGAAGTCAGCATAGGGAACCATGACGTATTCGGCCTGGCCACCCACCCAGCCACCCATGTCGACGTAACCGTAAGCCGCACCGGGACGGGCGGGATTAACGTTAAGACAGATGCCAGTCCGGCCTTCCTTGCAGTTGCGGCAACGACCACAGGCAATGTTGAAGGGTACGGAGACAATATCGCCTTTTCTGAGGAATTCGACGTCCCGGCCGCATTCAATGACCTCGCCGGTGATTTCATGGCCCAGCACCAGGCCCTGGGGCGCGGTGGTTCGGCCGCGCACCATGTGCTGGTCGGAGCCGCAGATGTTAGTGGTGAGAACTTTCAGGATCACGCCGTGGTCGCATCGGCGCTTGCCGAGGGAGAGTTCGGGAAAGTCGATCGATTCGACGGATACATGGCCGGGGCCCTGGTAGACCACCCCACGGTTGGATGCGTTGCTGGTCATTGCGTCGTCCTTTTGTTATCGGGCTTTTGTAGTGGAACTTCCTCCTCTACTTTAATTGCCCTAGGGTCGGACACATGCCCGGAAACGACATCTTTGCTCCTACATTGGACACGGGCGACATTTGAAATGTGCCCGGCAATGAGGGGGACTCCAGGTTGGCTTCAGAGTTCTTTGCCGGCTTGCCATTCTTTTAATCGCATCGTCAGGCTGGCACCCACGGAAAGAAAAGGCTCTGGTGGTAATTGCCTGGGTGCACCGTGCGCCATGAAGTCATCCAGCATGTCGCTTTGCCCAAGTACCGCCAGTTCCGCCGCCATCATTCCGGAAAGGGTCCCCTTCACGGTGCCCAAGCCATTTTGGCAGCATGCAGAGTAGATGCGTTCATCCACCTCGCCGAACGCTGGCATGGAATTCCAGGACAGACACAACCGGCCACCCCAACGGTATTCCATGGGCACATCCTTTAACGTGGGAAAACGCGCCGCGAAGGACTGGTCATGCATCTCAGACGCATGATGCAGTTGCTTTTCGGTCACTTCCATCCCCTGGTTCAGGGTGAAATGATTGCGAATAACCAATCGGTGGCCACTACCCAGATAGTCCCGGCTGCGTCGCACTGTTGTACCCATGGGGTCCGCTGGAAGAATACCCCAGTCGTCCCGGCCACCCAGTTTCCTGCACTCGGCCCCGGTCAGAGCCCGCGTCATCGAGGAGTAGGTAAATACGTGCAACAACTGGCGCGGGAAATAACCGAAGGACTGAATGTGTCCATTTACCGCCAGTATCACTTTCTGTGCGCTGACGCTTCCGCCGGGGGTACAAACCTTATGCCGCTTACCCTGATCAATGGCCGTCACAGGACTGTTCTCGAAGATCCGGACTCGTGGGCTCAGGTTCCGGGCGACTTCCCGGACATAGGCAGCCGGCTGAATCAAGGCTACGCCTGGAGTGAAAAAGCCCTGGCGGTAGAACTCTGTGCCGGTGATGTCTTTTAAGTCACCGGCGCCCAGCAACTGAAAGGCTTCACCCAGCCCTTCAAGATGTTTGGTGTAACTGTTGACGTGTTTGATGCCACGATCGGTTGCCGCGCCGGTGATCCTGCCACAGGGATTGAAGATGTCCCTGGACAACCCGAATTCATCCGCCATGGTGGCGACGAATCTGATCGCCGCCCGGTTCAGCTTGATCTGTTTGCGGTCCGAGTCCGCCGAGCCGGCGTAGGTTTCGGAATTCAGATCGTGCGGCAGGTCGATCATGAAACCGCTGTTCCGGCCCGCCGGCCCCTCCGCCAGACGCCGGGCCTCCAGCAGAACGATGGTTTGATCGGGCGGCACCAACTGCGACAGCCGCCGGGCGGCAGCCAGTCCGGCAAACCCGGCTCCGACAATCACCCAGTCAGCCTCTAGCGCCTCATCCAATTCCGGGTAGCGCGGGGCTGCGGACAATATACAGTCCCATGCTGCCGGGCCCGGATCGCGGGGGAAACGTTTCACGGTCAGCGTGTTTGGCATTCGTCGACAGCCTCGGCGCTCAAGTCCACCCAGATTGTTTTCAGTTGGGTGAATTGATCGTGGGCGTGAATGGAATTATCACGACCACCGAATCCGGACTGCTTATAGCCACCGAAGGGTGTTGTGATATCCCCCTCACCAAAACAGTTCACGGTCACGGTGCCGGCCTGCAATGCCTGGGCGGCGCGCAACGACTTCCTGGCATTGGCAGTGAAGACCGAGGCGGTCAGGCCGTAGGGCGTGTCGTTAGCTACCTTAATGGCTTCGTCATAACTGTTGACGGTGATCACTGACAGGATCGGCCCGAAGATTTCTTCACGCGCCAGTCGGTCTTCGCTTGAGACATCATCGAAAACAGTCGGCAGTATGTAGGTTCCGTCCCGCGTTTCGCCCCCGAGGACCAACTTATGGTTGGCCTCCTTACCAATCTGCAGATACTCACTTACCTTGGCGAAGTGGGTTTTATCCACCAGGGCGCCGAGCTGGTTGGACGGGTCCAGCGGATCACCGGTGCGCCATTGACGGGCATGATCCAAAATGCGATCCATCAGAGCCCCCTTGACGCCGGACTGGACAATCAGCCTGGAGCCCGCGGAGCAATTCTCACCCATGTTCCAGAAGGCAGCCTGCACCACCTGCTCGGCTACGCGGTCCAGATCCTCGGCGTCGTCCAGGACAATACAGGGGTTCTTACCGCCCATCTCGAGTACGACTTCCTTGAGGTTGGAGTCGGCGGAGTATCTCAGGAAACGGCGCCCGGTCTCGGTCGAACCGGTAAAGGTGACCATGTCGATACCACTGTGCTGGCCGATGGCAGCGCCGACCACTGAACCGGAGCCTGTGAGGATGTTCAATACCCCATCCGGCAGACCGGCTTCGGACGCCAGTTCCGCGACACGTAAGGCGGTCAGTGAGGTTTGCGAGGCTGGTTTGACAATCATGGAGCAGCCGGACGCCAGAGCCGGGCCGATTTTCCAGGCCAGCATCAGCAACGGGAAGTTCCACGGCAACACAGCGCCGACAACACCGATAGGCTCGCGTACCACCATGGCAACGGCGTCTGGGCCGACAGGCGCGGTCTGATCATAGATCTTGTCGATCAGTTCGGCATGCCAGGCCAGGGTGTGAATCACTTCCGGGATATCGACAGTGACGCAATCCAGAATCGGTTTGCCGGAATCTAGGCTTTCCAGAACAGCCAACTCGTTGGCATTGCGCTTGATCAGTTCGCACAACTTGATCAACACTTCCTTGCGCGCGGTGGGGTGAAGCCTGCTCCACCGGCCATCTTCAAAGGCATCCCGTGCCTTTTTCACGGCGTAGTCAACGTCTTCGGCCGTGCAGGCGGCTACCTGGCCGATTTCCTCGCCCGTGGCCGGATTGATCGTAGCGACGGTTTCGCCGTTGCTGGCGGAACGGAAACCGCCATTGACAAAACTCATGGTCGCCGGTGTCAGATTGGCAGCGATGGAACGGTATTCTTCTTGGGTCAGTAAGTCAGTCACGGTTTGGCCCCCTTTAGCAATCAGGCTTCGGATTCGATGCGAGCTATCGTTGTTTTCAGCGTCTCAACCACCTTCTGCATGGCCTGCTTGTCTTCATTGTCCAGGCCACGCAACGGAGCACGAACCTCGCCGCCAAACCGACCGTCCAGGGTGACGCCGTACTTTACGCACTGAATGAATTGGCCGCCCTGTTCGAGTACCCGCATCAGCGGCATCATGGCAGCCATGATCCGCCGGCCCTTGACGAAGTCACCTTCAAGCACGCAGGCGCGGTATAAAGCCAGATGTTCCTGGGCCAGGAAGTTAGACCCGGCGCAGACCCAACTGCGTGCACCCCAGGCGAAGAACTCCAGAGCCTGGTCGTCCATACCACAGGACATCTGAATGTGGGGGTAATCGCATGCCAACATATGTGCCCTGTTGATGTCACCAGAGCTTTCCTTGATGGCGCAGACATTGGATGAACTGGCGATCTGGTCGAGGCATTCAGCCTCCATGTTGATGCCCATCCGATCCGGGTAGTTGTACAACATGGCTGGCAGATTCGCAGCCCGGTCAACGGTCAGAATATGTTGGGCCAGTTCACGCTGTGTAGGCAGGGAGTATGGCGGCGTAGCCACCAGGATAGCGTCGGCGCCGTTATCAGCTGCCTGTTCCGCAAGCCTGACGGATTCTCTGGGATTCATGGATCCGGTGCCGAACACCAGGTTCTGATCCGGACCCATGGATTCCCGCGCGAGGCGCAACAACTGGATACGCTCTTCATGGGATTCGACATAGTATTCGCTGGTGGTGCCACCAACCATCAGGCCGTGCACACCGGCCTCAACCAGGTATTGAATCTGCTCGGAGAAAGCGTCGTACTGAATATCGCCCTGGTCGTTAAATGGGGTGATCACAGGTGTGTATATGCCTTCGAATTGCATAAAACCCACTCCTTTCATTGTTTGTTGTTGAAGTATTGAGCTATAGGAATGTTACCGACAGCCTGGAAAACGCCACAATCAACATTTATTGCGTGAAAGGAATAACTTCAGGTTATGCAAAACGGCGGATTAATACGCCGTTTCAACAAGGCTTGGGTAATTCAGGGTGTTACCCGGGTTTCTTCCTTGTCGATGCGGGCCATGAACCATTCATAAAAGGTATCCAGAGCCTGGTTTTCCCTGTTCGACTCCGGGTAAGACAGATAGTGCAGTTTTTCCCTGAAAGCAGCGTCAGGCCCACAGGGCCGGACCAGGGCACCTGTCTCCAGAAGAGGAGCAATCAGATGGTGGTAGCCGAGACAAATGCCCTGTCCTCGCATTGTCATGGTAATCAGCAGGTTGTAATCGTTTGAACTGAAAGAGTGTTCCTGCTGTTTGCGCCGATCCAGGTCGATACCCTGAAAGGAAAACCAGGTGAACCAGTCAACGTGTTCAGCCACCTGGGAACGGCCGTAGGGTGACAGCTCCAACAAGGCTGCATCGGCCAGCTCTTCCAGTGATTCAATCTCCGGGTGGCGATCCAGGTAATCCGGTGAGCAAACCGGGTAAATAAGATCGTAAAACAGCGGTATCGAATGGTAACCATCACGAGGGTCGCTGACCTTGTTTATAAAAACATCCGGATAAACCCCAGGTTCCAGCGTAAGGAAGTTATTTGTTGAAACAACATTGATGTCAATGTGTGGATAACAGCTAAAAAATTCCGGCAGATGGTTGGCGAGCCAGAGCGCGGCGAATGCCGGCGAACAGCAGATCGTGAGCTCCTGTTGCCTGCTGCTACCCTCCGTTATTCGTTGGGCCGCCTGGGCAATGTTGATAAAGGAGAGCGAAACCGCATCGTAGAGGATTGAACCAGCCTCAGTCAGCTCTACAGCTCGCCCGGCACGTTTAAACAGAGGCACGCCGAGCGACTCCTCCAATTCCCGGATTTGCCGACTGACGGCTGCCTGGGTTACGCAAAGTGCTTCAGCGGCACGCGTAAAATTCTGGTACTTGGCGGCCGCGACAAAGGAGCGCACGGCGCGCAGAGATGGCATTTGAACCAATATCTGGTCCGGCCCTACATGCTTAACCATAACCTGGGGTTCTCATTTCTCCGAATTAAAAGTCGCTTTAATCCGCAATAGGCCAAAAATACACTCGTATAAAGGTCGAACCGCATTTTAGAGGCACCATCCCGATGCGTGTCTTCCGTTGTATTAGCTGATTCATAAAAGAACCCTATCATATATCAAGGTCAAAAGAGGCTGGTAAGAATGTCATTTAAAAGAACAATCCATGCTATTGACACACACGCAGGCGAACCCATGCGAGTTATCACTGGCGGTGTTCCAAACATCCCCGGAAAAACCGTGTATGAAAAGATGGTATGGCTGAGAGAGAATGACGACCAGCTGCGTAAACTAATGCTACGTGAGCCTCGTGGTTACCCACCTCTTTGTTGCAATATTATTGTTCCGCCCTGCCATCCCGATGCCGACGCAGGCTACGTAATTATGGAGCAGGTAGAGTATCCGGTCATGTCTGGTGGCAACACTATTTCTGTGGCAACGGTGCTGCTTGAAATGGGCATGCTGCCGATGCGGGAGCCTGTTACAGAGCTTGTTCTGGAATCACCGGCGGGGCTGATTCGCATCAGGGCTGAGTGCAAGGACGGGAAGGTAAAGAACGTCACTTTCAGGAATGTTCCGGCTTTTGCGGCCTACCTCGACGCAGAAATAGAGGTGCCTCATCTCGGCAAGGTGACTGTGGATGTTGGGTGGGGAGGCATGTTTTATGTCATTGCGGATGTCCGCCAGTTTCCCGGTCTGGAACTAATCCCCGAGCATGGCGCGGAGATAGCACGGATTTCGGCCATGATCAGGCAGGCAGCGATTGAGCAACTGCCCGTTGAGCACCCTGATTACCCAGGGGTCGGGATCACCATCTCACAACTTTCCGGGCCGGCAAGCAGCCCGGATGCCGATTGGAAGAATGCGGTAACAGTGGCGTCTGGTGGTTTTGATTGGGACAGACCCAGCACCTGGACCGGCGCCCTTGATCGGTGCCCATGCGGCACCGGCACATGCGCAAAAATGGCGGTTCTTCATGCCAAAGGGGAGCTCCCGCTGAACCAGGATTTTCGCCATCAGGGTATCCTTGGCAACGTGTTCACTGGACGGCTTGTCGAGGAAACGAGAATTGGTGAGAAGACAGCGGTTGTACCGACGATTACCGGAACAAGCTGGATCTACGGGATCAACACCTATGTGTTGGACAATGATGATCCATTCACCGAAGGATTCTGTGTGCAGGATATCTGGGCCTGACTACTGAGGTGAAGAGCACTCCCCCGCCGCTCACAAGGAGCGGCGAATCTCCTCAAGCACTGCCGTGTCAATTGAAACGCGCTTCTCCTGCGAAATACAGTCTTGTACCGAGCGGCGGCCGGGCACGTAAGCACCACGCTCTGCAAGTCGGTCAAGGTGTTCGCTCAGGCGGGTAGAAAAACCTTCGTCAATAACGGTGGGCAGGATTGTAATGATCGTCATTGCCGCATCGATCACCTGATCTCCCCTTTCAAGATCCGGCATATCGAGTGACCAGGAGGCACCGGATAATCCGGCGGCAAGGCACTCAACCATCAGGGCCACGTTCGCGCCTTTCGCACCACCGAATGCCAACAGTGCACCACGCAGGCCAGCTTTTGCGTCAGTGGTAACGTTGCCCGTCTCATGGATTGCCCAGCCTAAGGGAATCTCGCGCCCTTCTTCCGCCGCCTTCACCAGGTTGATAAACGCCGTGGCGCTGGACGCCTGGTCAAAAACAAGTGGCGCATTAACATCGGCCAGGGGTGCGGCAAACGCCATCGGATTGGTGCCAAAAATGATCTTGCCACCGGGTGCCCCCGCGACAGCAGGCGGACTGCTGGACACAGCAAAGGCGATAACGCCTTTCAGGGCCAGGCGCCGGACATAGTATCCGAGTTCACCGGTGGTTCTGCTGACCCAAGAAAACGTACCTCTCCCGTGATTAGTGCACGTATCCGAGCAGCTTCGGCAGAAAGAGCGACAGCGCTGGCCAGTAGGTCGTAATCAGCATCACCGGCAGCGCGGCAAGCAGCATGAAGCTGAAGGCGGGCCGAAGGACCTGCGACATCCCGACGTTGCCGATGCGGCAACTCATGAACAGAATGGGTGCCATGGGCGGGCTGTTGCAGCCAATGACGACGCTGGTGCCGACGATGGCGGCAAAATGCACCGGATGGATGCCAATACTCTCCATAACCGGCAACAACAGCGGGCTGAGGATAGCCACGACACTCACGTCGTCCATGATCATCCCCATCAGGATGAGGAAGACGTTGACCATGAGAAGAATCAGCAGTTTGTTGTGGAACAACTCGAGCAACAGGTCAGTCAACTGCTGCGGTACGCGCTCGAAAGTAAGAATGCGACTGGCCACGAAGGAAAAGAGCAGAATGATCATGATGACGCCGGTGGTCGTGGCGGCTTGGATGAAGCACCGCGCCAGGGCCTTCAGGTCGAGGTCGCGATAAACGAACATGCCCACGGGTATGGCATAGACAACGGCAATGGCGGCCGCCTCGGTGGGGGTAAAGATGCCACCGTAGATGCCGCCAAGGATGATGACCGGGAGCATCAAGGCGGGGAAGGCCTTCCAACCGGTGCTGCCGATATTCCGGAAGCGCTCACTCAGTACGAGCTTTTCCGGGCTGGCGTCGGGATTTTTGCGCGTTTTGATGGCGTTAATCACGCACAGGAATACCATCAGCAGAATACCCGGCCCGATGGTAGCCAGGAAAACGACCGCGACGGATTGCCGGGTTACGACAGCGTAAAGGATCATCGTGATACTGGGCGGAATCAACAGGCCGAGCAGCGAAGAGATCCCAACCAGCGCGGTGGAATACGGGCGGCTGTAGCCGTGTTTTTCCATCGGCCCTATCATGATGGTGCCAATTGCGGCCACGGCGGCCGAGGCTGTCCCCGAAATGGCTCCGAAGACGCCGCAGGCCACCACCATTGAGGTTCCCATTCCGCTGCGGGAAGAGCCGACAATGGCCTCGACAAAGCGTATGAGCCTGGCGGCAATTCCCCCTGACTGCATCAAATACCCTGTCATGATAAACAATGGGAGGGCGAGCAGAATAATGGAATTGATGGACCAGAAGCCGGTTGTCATGAGTGACGATACATCGACGCCATAAGCGAGAGAAAGTACGAGAGTCATGGCGGCGAACGAAAAGACCACCGGCACGCCTATGATCATTAACAGTATGACTGCACCTATCGCTAACAAGGCACCCATTTGTTTCTCCGATTATTGTCAGGAGGTCTCTTGATGAGAGACGTCTTATTGAGTTTCAGCTTTTCTGAATAGCTTGCTGATGTCGTGAATGAAGTCCCGGAGCACATAGAGCAACAGCAGAACACTCGCAACCAGGAGGCTTCCTTGTGAAAGGTATTGCGGAATACCGAACACCGGTGTGACCTGCCCCTTCTCGAACCCCCAGGAAAACAGGCTGTAGCTCCAGGAGACGAAAAAACCTGCCATCACCAATGAAACGATTGTGGCAATGAGCCTCATTGTGTCGTGCAAAGCCTCGCTGTCGGAAAACGCCTGAAAGAAATCGGCACTAAGATGGGTCCTCTCCCGCGAGGCCAGGGCTGCTCCGAGCATGTACACCCACATAGCCGCCATCAACACAAGTTCCTCAAGTCCAAATACCTGCACGTCAAGCAAGGCCCTGAATACGATGCCGACGACCATGGCAAAAGAAACGAAAAGGCCCAGCGCCGTAACGGCAGCCTTTAAAACAAACGCGAGTATATTATCGACGCGGGCCAGGCAATTCATAATTGTTTTCATTTTTACCCCCAAAAGGTATCGAGCATAGAGTAGCCCCCGTTAGCAGGGACCACTCCATGTCAATTGGCGGGATTATTTACTCGGGTCCGATGCATGCTCACGGACGGCGGCCATGACCTCTTCACCCATGGTTTCCTCGGCCTCGACCCACACGGTCTCGCGAACACGTTTTACCCAGGCGGCCATCTCCTCATCGGACGGCACGACGTATTTCATACCATCTTCCTGAGCCTTCTGGATCCACTTCTCATCCTCGGCCTTGGCATTCTGGAATTGCTCGTTGACCACAACCTCCACGGCACCCGCGATGATCCCGCGATCCTCGTCATCGAGAGCTTTCCAGGAATTCTGATTCATCAGGAACGTATAGAAAGAAAAGTTGTGCTTGGAGTGGACGAAATAATCGAGCAGGTCGTTGAAGTAGGTGTAGTCCCAGAAGATTACGTTACTCGAATCGCCATCGACGACCCCGGTCTGGATGGAGGTATAGACTTCGGACCAGTCGATGGGGACGGCCTGGAACCCCATGGCCTGTATGGTTTGAGGAAGCGGAAAGATAGGTTGGGAGCGGAGTTTGATGCCCTGTGCATCTTCATAGTTGGTAGCGTATGTTTCCGCTGTCGCTATGCCGCCAAAACCTTCTGGAAAGGGCCCCAGGTATTCCAGGCCAATATCCGAAAGGATGGGCTCAACGACTTCCGAGACCCAACCATCCTTGGCGTAGGCATCCAGTGCGTCCTCCCAGCCCAGGGTCATGTAGGGTAACTGCAATACACCAAGCCGCTCATCGTAGGATGTTTGTGGCCAACCCAGAAAGAGGTCTATGTTACCTCTGACCAACTGGTCGAAAAGTTCCTGTGGCCCACCAATCTCGTCCTGATAGAAGACGTTCATGGTGATTCTGCCGTCAGATTGCTTTTCGACAAGATCAGCAATTTTCTTTACTGCCTGACCATTGGGTGATTCCCGGTCCCCTGCCTCCGTTGCGATCGTAAACTTCAGTTCCTCATCGCTTGCCCAAGTGGAAGCTGAGAAACAAAGAGCAGCGATTACCAATGCTGCGATTATGCCTGAACTGGCCTTTGTTGGATTTTTTGACTTCATAACACCTTCTCCAAGAGAGTTATTTTTGTTGGATCTCATCTCGTGCCTGATCAGGATTACACCTGCATCGAGGCATAAATTTAATCTAGTGTTGTGGCGGAAGTAATGGAAACGACTTTTTTTCAGTGCAAAGCAAAACCTGAGGTTATCGTTACCGTGGCAATGAGGGGCGTAAGGTGGCAGGTTATCCACAGCAGTGGTTAACTGCGCTATTCTCTGCCATTCTTTATTGACTTGGATTTTGACGCTGCAAATGACAACCAAATCGATGTCGCCACAAGTCACGGGCACTTCGCCCCGGGTACCTCGTTTAAAGACGCCGTTACGTATCGGCTTTATCCTGCGCGAACATTTTTCCATGGTTGCCTTCACGGCTGCCGTTGATACGCTGGTGACCACAAACCTTGTCACGCCGGAACCCGCTTTCGAACATTTCACTATTGGCGCCGTTGGCCGGACCGTTCTGAGTGACCTCGGCATTGAAGTGTCCGCAGGAACAGACTTGAAATCCATCGTGGTTGATCCCTCGCAGGTGGACATGCTGATCGTCTGCGGTGGCTATCGCAGTCAGCTCGAGCCCGAACCTCACCTGCTCAGCATCCTGAAGACAGCCGACCAGAAAGGCATTCGCCTGGGTGGCCTGTGGAATGGAGGGATAACCCTGATTCAAGCCGGCCTGATGGAGGGTCATACCTGTGCCCTGCATCCCGACAACCACGCCTACGTGCGGGAGAATTACCCTGCGGTGAAGGTATCCGCCAACGCCTACGAGCTGGAGGACCATCACGCCACCTGCGCTGGCCCGGTGAGTACACTTGAAATGATGCTGAAGTTGATCGGCCAGCTGTTGCACAATCCGCACATCGTCCGGGCGGTACGTGAAATTCTCAGCTGCGACCAGGTCGCCGAGCAAGTGGGCCCAATGCCACTGAATGTTGGCGACGACCCTACCCTTCCTGAAGCGTTACAGACCCTGCTGGCGCTAATGCGGGCCAACATAGAAGAGCCGCTCACGCTCGTGGAGCTGGCCCAATGCGTCAACCTCTCCCGCCGCCAGATGGAGCGCCTGTTCCAAAGCCATCTGGATACCTCGCCTTCGCGCTATTACCTGGAACTCAGGCTGGTTCATGCCCGGCGTCTGCTGATGCAGACAAACCGGAGCATCCTGGACATATCCCTGGCCAGTGGCTTCGTCAGCAGCAGCCATTTCAGCAATTGTTTCAAGGACTGCTACGGCATCACCCCGTCAGCGGCAAGGCAAAACCCATCGACTCAGAAATGACCAGCAATAGAAAAGGGGCGCCGATCCGGCGCCCCTTTGGTTGGCTTCAAACGTTACAGCCAGTCATTCACTATCAGGCGGTTGCCAACCGACGAGTCTCCCCGCTCAACCCCTTATAGAGGCTGACGCACATCAGGATGAGGATGACGGTAAACGGCAGGCCTGCCGTGACAGCACCGGCCTGAAGGGCATTCAGGGCCTGTGCGCCGCCGCCAAACAGCAGGGTGGCGGCGATGACGCCTTCCATAGTGGCCCAGAAAACGCGCTGGGCGACGGGTGCGTCTTCCTTGCCACCGGCGGTGATGCCGTCGATGACCAACGAACCGGAGTCGGATGAGGTGATAAAGAACACCAGCACCAGAACGATGGCGAGGAAGGACATTATCGAGGCCAGCGGCAGGTGCGCCAGCATCTGGAACATGGCCAGCGGGACTTCGGTGAGGCCGTTGCTCAGTTCGCCGACATTGGCCTGAATCTGGTCAAGGGCGCTGCCACCGAAGGCAGTGACCCAGACACCACAGACGATGGTCGGGATGATGAGCACGGCGAGCATGAATTCACGCACGGTGCGGCCCCTGGAGACGCGGGCAATGAACATGCCGACGAAGGGCGACCAGGAAATCCACCAGGCCCAGTAGAAGACCGTCCAGCCGTGGAACCAGGTCTCGTCATCGCGGCCAACCCAGTTGCTGAGCGGCAGGATGTTCTGTGCATAGGAACCAAAGAGGCTGAGCAAATTGGAAAGGAAACCTGAAATCGAGCCCACGACGATGACGAACACGAGTAATATCAGGGCAATGGCCATGTTGATGTTACTCAGCAACTTGACCCCGCCATCCAAACCACGGACCACGGAAAAAATCGCAATGCCGGTGATGATCGTGATCAGGCCGATCTGGGTGCTGATGCCGTTTTCCACCAGACCGAGATAAGCCAACCCGCTGGCAGCCTGTTGTGCGCCAAGACCAAGCGATGTAGCCAGGCCAAAGATAGTGGCGAGTACGGCGACGATGTCGATGATATGGCCAATCGGTCCCCAGATCAGGTTACCCAACAACGGATAGAAAGCGGACCGGACCGTGAGCGGCAGCCCTTTGTTATAGGCGAAGAACGCAAGGGAGAGACCGACGATGCCATACATGGCCCAGGGGTGCAGTCCCCAGTGGAACATGGTGGCGCCGAGCGCGAGGGACTTGCCTTCCGCAGTGTTGGCCGCAACCCCCAACGGAGTGCCGTACCAGTCTGTAAAGTAGGCCACGGGTTCCGCCACGCTCCAGAACATCAAGCCGATGCCCATACCCGCAGCGAACAGCATGGCAAACCAGGAAAGAGTGGAAAATTCCGGCTTGGCATGTTCGCCGCCGAGGCGGATTTTGCTGACTGGCAGCACAATCAACGCCAGACAGAAGATCACGAAGAGATTGCCGCCGGCCATAAACAGCCAGTCGAAGTGGTTAATGGCCCAGTTACGGGCACCCAACAGCATGCTGTTCGCTGCCTCGGGTGCCATAAGGGTGCCGGCCACGAATATCAGAATGAGTATGGCACTGGTGCCGAAAACAGGGTTATGGATATCAAACCCGGCAATCTGAATGTTGTCTTGCCCGATCTGATAGTCAACGTCATCGTAAGGTTGTGCACTACCGACCGAAGGCTCTGAACGTTTGGTCATAAAAGCTCTCCAAGTTTTTTTTGTTATCGGGATAGATAGTAAGGGTTTGTGGGTTGGGGTTAATCCTGGCAGCGACATGGTTAAGCCGATTCATGTCCCGAAGCGGCAAGCCATTTGAATCATTGGTACTGCCTCAGGAACATGGACGCATGGATATCGCGGATGGATTGCAGCATGCCGCGCAACTCCAGCCTGCCGATGGAAATATTGATTCGATTCACCAACTCCTGGGCACCCTCGGCATTTTTTGGCACCAGTATGTGCAACTGCTGTCGTGAGAACACGAAAGTAAGCCGACGTACGGCATTCGGCTCATCAAAGACCCTGTGGATGGCACCCCTGGAGGAAAAGATATCCACCGGAACGACATCTACGTCTCCCGCTTTCAACAGCCTGAAACATTCGTCCAGGGTTTCGGCCATGGTCAGGCTGGTGCCTGGCTTCTCCAGCAAATCCGCCAGGTCGTGAGTGAAATATCCCTGGGGGCGGCAGAAATGATGCCCGGCTAACTCTTCCGGTCCCAGGGCCCGGACGTGGCTGTCGGTTAACACAAATGGCACGATGTAGTTGGACATCAGGGAGTCCGAGTAAAGGAAGCGCTCTGCCCTTTCTTTATTGAAGTACCAGGGAAACGTTGCCTGGTAGAGCCCTGCCTCCGTGTCGTCGAGCAGGGTATTCCAGGTGGGCTGGAACACGACTTCGTGCTCAAGCTCGGCTCCCCGCATTATGCGGTCCACGATTTCGGTAATCATGCCGCGGTTCCTCCAGTCCTCGCCGGTAAAGGGCAGGAAATTACCTGAGGTGACAAGGCGGACGGGATCGGCGTTGGCGGAATTGGTCAAGGTTAGGAGCAGAAAGCAACAGAAAAGACACTTCTTCATAATCTGTACCTGCGTTCAGAGTTTTTGTTGTCGGGAATCACCTCACGACGCCCTCCGCTACAAGTAACGCCATAATCGCTTCGGCTTTCTCCCGGTCCGTGCCGTCACGAATCACCTTGCCGCCCTGCCCTTGGGGCTTTGCGGTGGCGGCCTTGAATCGGTCCGCGGCGGATTTGGCTTTGACAACGTTTAGGCGCTTGGGTCTCGGTTTAGCCGGCAACTCCTGCCACTGCTGTCGTTCGTCATCGGCGGTCGTATTTGCCAGGGATACGGCGAAGTTCCCGCGGCGGCTGGGGCCGAAGGCGTATTGACGGGCTTCGGGGGCGGCATTGTCGACGGTGGCGACGAAGGGCAGCGGCACCCTGAGCAGTCTGCGCTGGCCACGCGGTAAGGCTTGCAACACCTCGGCCATGCCGTTGTCGATGGTTTGAATGTCAGCGATGCGGGGGATCAGCGGCCAGCCCAATCGCTCTGCCAAAAGGTACGGCACCATGCCAGAGGCTTCGCCGCTTTCAGCGCGGACCCCGGTCAATACGATGTCGGCCGGTTGCTCGTCGAGGTGGGTTGCCAGGGCAGGAACGGCGTCAGCGTCGGGCCCTGCCTGCAACACACTCAGTTGCGGCAGACCCATGCCCAGGTATTGGCGCAGGGCGGGTTCAGCCATATCACCAACATGAATCAGGCGTGAGGCTGTTCCTGCCATTTTCAGGCCCAACTCGACGGCTCGCGCATCCTGGCCTGCACGACGGGTACGGCCGGATTTTGGGTGCTGGCCAACCGAGACAAGGGTCGCGACCCTGATGTTGCGTTCGGGATTAACGTTAGAATTAGGCAACGTTACGTTCCTCCTCTCGTGTGTTGGCCGTTACCGGCGGCGTTTCTGTGCCGTTTTGGCGGGCTTCGGCCAGGGCCAGCAGTTCCCCCAGAATTCCCTGGCTGTCGCCGATCACGCTCAGGTCGGCACGCTTGATCATGTCGCAACCGCCGTCCAGGTTGATGGCGACGACCTTGTCGCATTGGCCAATGCCTTGCAGGTGCTGGATCGCACCGGAAATACCGACGGCAATATAAACCCGGGCGGTGACCCATGTGCCGGTCGCTCCGACCTGGCGGAAACGTGGCATGTTGCCGTCGTCAACGGCAACGCGACTGGCCCCTTCGGTAGCACCGAGTGCGGTGGCAGCCCGGTGGAACTGACCCCAATCCTGGATGCCGTTACCGGCGGCGAGAATGAACTCAGCCTCGCCCAGGGCGATCTTGCTCGGGTCGACCTCCACCGGGCCCAGGTCTTCGATCCGGGGTGCGACCGGCGGGATAGCTGCCAGTTCAATGGGCCTGGCTTCGTGTCGGGTTTCATCAATCGGCAGTGCGCACTCTTCGGCCAGTAGCAGGAGCCGGGCCGTGGGCCGTTGCCAATCGGTGCGATGGCTGCCACCGCGACACACTGTCTGCTCGGCATCCACCTGCCAGGCCTGAACCGCAGGACGTTCACCCAAACGGGCGCCCAGGCGCGCGCCGAGATCCGCGCCGCCATGGACGCTGTCAGGAAACAGCCAATAGCGCGGCGCCAGTTCGGTGTCGACCGCCCGCAATACGGCAAGTTTCAGTTCCGGGCAATAGCCTGTCAGGGGTTGGCCATGGACTTCGGTCAGGTGAATCAGACGATCGGCGCCAGTAGTGTCGAAGGCGGCGTCTCGAATTTCGCCGAGAGCAATGGCAACCACGGCGCCCTGGTCCGCCTGCGCCTTGACCAATTGATGCGCCTGTCCGAGTACATCCCTGTCGTGATTGCTCAGGCGGCCCGCGGCCAGGTCCACCACCACAGCCACGTAGAAGTCCGGCTGCTCGACACGGTGCAACGGCAAGGGGGCGGCCTCGGCCGAACGGCCCCGCGCACGCAATGACAGGCCACCGGCACCACCCTGGGTTCCGGCGCTGCGGTCGATGCGCTTGATGCCGTTCGGGCCGATGAAGCCAACGGCATGGGGGTTCTTGCGCAACAGGCCGGTAGGGCCACGCACCGGCCCCGACCCGGCTGTCAGTTCGTCGTGCTGCGGGTGCAGGCGATTGCGCAGAATCCATTCGTTACGCGGGTTCCGTCGGATGATGTCGCTCATCAGTGCACCTCCTCGGCAAGGGGTTGGGGTGCGGGGCCGGCTTCAACAACCAGGGCATCGGCCACCAGTTCAGCCAGGTCGCGGATCTCCGGTCGTGGCTCCACCACCCCTTCGAGCATGGAAGTGCACTGCTGGCAGGCCACGGCGATGGTCTCGGCGCCCACCTTACGTGCATCGTCCATGCGCATATCGGCGATACGATGCTCCCCGGGAACATCGGTGATGGGCGCACCGCCCCCGCCGCCACAACAGCGGGACCGGTAACCGGAGCGTTCCATTTCACTCACCTGAATACCCAGGGCGCCCAGCAGTGAACGGGGGGAATCGTACTCGCCGTTATAACGGCCCAGGTAACAGGGGTCGTGGTAAGTGACGGTGCCGCCCTTGAAGGCGTCCAGTTTGATCTTGCCCTGCTCCACCAGTTCGTTGATGAAAGTGCTGTGGTGCAGCACGTCGTAATGACCACCAAAGTCGCCGTACTCGTTTTTCAGCACATGGAAAGCGTGCGGGTCGGTGGTAACGATGCGCTTGAAGCGGTACCGGTTCATTGTGGCGATGTTCTGCCTGGCCAGGCTCTGGAATGTGGCGTCGTCGCCTAGGCGGCGGGCCACGTCGCCAGAGTCGCATTCTTCGTTGCCTAGCACGGCGAAGTCGACACCAGCGGCTTTCAGGATGCTGACAAAGGCGCGCAGAATGCGCTGGCTACGCATGTCGAAGCAGCCGTCACTGACCCAGAACAACACCTCGGCTTCCTGTTTGTCGGCCATCAGTGGCAGGTCAAGGTCGGCGGCCCAGTTCATGCGGCTGCCGGGCGCGTAGCCGCCAGGGTTGTCGGTGGCAATCAGATTGTCCAGCACCTCGGCGCCCTTGTTCGGGGTCTCTCCGCGCTCCAGCGTCAGGTGGCGACGCATATCAACGATGGCGTCGACGTGCTCGATCATCATCGGGCATTCCTCGACACAGGCGCGGCAGGTGGTGCAGGACCAGAGCGTGTCGGCATTGATCAGGCCCTCGACAATCGGCTGGTGCGGACTGCCCTGGGCCTTGCCCACCTCTGTGCCCGGGTACGGACTACCCGCGTACTTGGCATCGGTGCCTCCTGCCAGGCCAACAACCATGTCCTGAATCAGCTTCTTCGGGTTCAACGGCTGACCGGCGGCAAAGGCGGGGCAAACGGCTTCACAGCGACCGCATTGCACGCAGGCGTCGAAGCCAAGCAGTTGGTTCCACTTGAAATCCCTGGGTTCGGCAACGCCGAGCTTTCCGTCCAGGTCGACCGGCTTCAGACCGGTGGAGCGCCCCCCGCCAAAACGTTCCGGGCGCCGATGAAAGGCCAGGTGCAAGGATCCGGCAAAGGCGTGCTTCATCGGCCCGCCCCACCCCATGCCGAACAGCATTTCGGCCAGGCCCAGGGTTACCCCTACCAGCAGTACGGCCACCAACACCCAGCCACCGAAGTTCTCCGGCAGGAAACCGGAGGTCAGCAGGGTGAGCAGGAAAAACGAGCCGGAAAACACCATCAGGCTTTTCGGCAACCGCATCCAGGGGCCTTTGGACAACCGCGCCGGCGGGTTGAGGCGGCGTTTGTAGACAAAAACCGAGCCGGTAAACATCAGCGCAGTGGCGACCAGCAACGCTCCGTTCAGCCAGGGGCTGTCGATCCCGAACAGATGCACGACCAGAATGAGAATCATGGACAACACGAAGCCACCGGCGGTGGCCACGTGGGTGTTGGACATGACCTTGTCCCGCTCGACGACATGGTGCAGGTCGACAAGGTAGCGGCGCGGCATGGCAAGCAGACCGGCGATAAGGTTGACCGGTTCCGGCTGGCCCGCGCGCCACAGGTTGATGCGGCGAATAGCGCCGATCATCAGCAATATAAGGGCCGTGACCAATAATATCGGAGTGAGCCAATCGAGGGTCATGAGGTACCTCTTTTTGATGGGTGGGGCATCGCATTCAAGAAATCACCACCCGTAGGTTGGATTAGCCTGAAAGGCGTAATCCAACAACCTGGCCACTGGCGATGATCTTGCATTGCCTGAAGCTCAGGTGTCGGATTACGCTTCGCTAATCCGACCTACGTGGTTAGGGGTTATAGGTCTTTGCATAGCCGTAATGCATCGTAGATGGCTGCATGGGTATTCCGTTGGGACACGCAATCGCCCAATCGCCACAAAATCATGCCGTTGTCTGCGTCGGTCAAAACCGGCTGTGCCTGGCAGGCAAACAGGGCTTCGACATCGATCTGCCCTTTATTGATCGAACCTTCCTTCAGTTCGTAATACAGCGCTTCGTCTGGCCGGGTGCCGTTTTCAATAACGACCTGGTCCACCACCCGTTCTTCCTTCTGGCCGGTGTATTCGTTCTCCAGCACGGCGATTTTCTTGTCACCTTCCGCATAGACCTTTTCCAGCATCATGTCGGAGCTCATGATCACTTCACGCTCGTACAGGCTGCGGTAATACGTTGGGAAAGTGGTACCGCCGATCCCCACGCCGGGCTTGATGTCGTCGGTGACCAGTTCCACCTGCGAGCCCTTGGCAGCAAGGTAATCCGCAGCGGACATACCGGAGAATTCACAGATGGTGTCGTACACCAGCACGTTTTCGCCGGGTTCAACGCGACCGCTGAGGATGTCCCAGGAGGAAACCACCAGGCCGTCCTCAAACCCCCATTCCGGATTCTGTTCAAGGAACGGGATGCCACCGGTGGCGAGGATGCAGACATCAGGCCGGATGTCCCGAACCAGAGAGGCATCTCCGGCGGTGTCCAGCCGCAGTTCGACACCGAGGCGGTCGAGCTCGAGGGCATACCAGCGGGTGATCCCAGCGATCTGGTCACGTTGCGGTGCCTTGGACGCCAGGGTGATCTGGCCGCCGAGCTCGCTGGCCTTTTCGATCAGGGTGACGGTATGGCCACGTTCTGCGGCCACCCGTGCGGCTTCCATACCGCCCGGTCCACCCCCAATAACGAGAACCTTGCGGACGGGGCCATCGGTCTTTTCAATGATGTGTGGCATCCCCAGGTGCTCACGGGAGGTGGCGGCATTCTGGATACACAGAACGTCCAGCCCCTGGTATTGGCGGTCGATGCAGTAGTTGGCGCCGACGCATTGGCGGATCTGGTCAACCTGATTCATCTTGATTTTGGCGATGATATGCGGGTCGGCGATGTGGGCCCGGGTCATGCCAACGAAGTCGACATAGCCGGCCTCCAGGATACGCTCGGCCTGGTTCGGATCCTTGATGTTCTGGGCGTGGATGACGGGCACGTCGACCACTTCCTTGATGCCTGCCGCCAGGTGCAGGAACGGTTCCGGCGGGTAGGACATGTTGGGGATCACGTTGGCCAGGGTGTTGTGGGTATCGCAGCCAGAGCCAACGACACCGAAGAAGTCGAGCAAACCGGTGTCGTTGTAGTATTTTGCAATCTGTTTCATGTCGTCGTGATTCAGACCGTCGGGATGAAACTCGTCGCCACAGATGCGCAGGCCGACAGCGAAGTCTCGTCCGACTTCTTCGCGCACGGCTTTTAGCACTTCCATGCCGAACCGCATGCGGTTTTCGAAGGTACCACCCCATTGGTCAGTGCGCTTGTTGACGCGGGGGGACCAGAACTGGTCGATCATGTGTTGATGGACGGCGGAGAGTTCAACGCCATCAAGCCCCCCTTCCTTGGCGCGGCGGGCAGCCTGGGCGAAATCCGCGATGATCCGATGGATATCTTCCACCTCAATGGTCTTGCAGGTGGCGCGATGGACTGGCTCACGGACGCCGGAGGGTGACATCAGGTTGGGCCAGTTTTCACCGTCCCAGCGGGAGCGGCGCCCCATATGGCTGATCTGTATCATGATCTTGCCGCCGTGTTTGTGAACGGCGTTGGCCAGGTTCTGGAAGTGCGGGATGATACGATCGGTGGCCAGGTTTACAGAGCTCCACCAGCTTTGGGGGCTGTCGATGGAGACCACGCTGGAGCCGCCACAGATGCAGAGGCCGCATCCGCCCTTGGCTTTCTCTTCGTAGTATTTGACGTAACGATCGGTTGTCATACCACCATCGGTGGCATAGACCTCGGCGTGTGCCGTGCTGACAACCCGATTGCGGATGGTCAGTTGGTTGATCTGTAATGGGCGGAAGAGCGCTTCAAACTGGGACATTTCTAACCCCTTTTTGTTACTTCAAACAGACCGAATTCGACACCGTCTTCGGCGGCACTTTGAGTCTGGACAGCTATGGTGCGAACGTCGTATCCAAGGTCGGTGGCGATCTGGTCCATGGCGCCGGCGAACCAGCCGGTGAACATGTACTCGATCTTGCGACCGACCTTGCCGTAGTGGTAGACGAAGGCAGAGTGGTCAAGCCGAACCCGCGCCTCACCGCCGGCAATATCGAGATGTTCGGTGGCAAACAGCCCCCAGCCGCGCTGGGACAGGCGTTTCATGTAGTGTTCGAACACCTCGTCGCCTTTGAGGCCATGCAGGGCCGATTCTTTTTCACACCAGTGCCAGGCGGATTTGTAACCCGCCTTGTAGAGAATCTCGGCGTAGCGTTCAGGGCCGATTTCCTCTTCGATGGCCTGATGGTTGTTTATGAAGAAATGACGCGGGACATAGAGCATGGGCAACGCGTCCGTGGTCCAGATGCCGGTTTCGTCATCAACCAGGATGGGCATTTCAGGTGCGTGCGTTGCCATTCCTATTGCCCCCATACTTCTTTGAGAATGCGCATCCAGTTCTCGCCCATGATTTTCTGTGTCAGGCGCTCAGAGAAGCCGTTGCGCAGTAGGGCTTCGGTCAGGTTCGGGAACTCGCCGACGGTGCGGATGCCTTCGGGGTTTACAATTTTGCCGAACTGGGTCAGCTCGCGGGCGTAGCCCTTGTCGTGGGTAAGGTAGTCGAAGAAAGCTTTGTCCTGACCCTGGGTGAAGTCGGTGCCGATGCCGACCTGGTCTTCGCCAACGATGTCGACAATGTAGGCGATCGCTTCGACGTAGTCGTCGATGGTGGCGTCCGGGCCTTTCTTGAGGAAGGGCGTGAACATGGTGACGCCAACGAACCCGCCGTGTTCGGCGATGAACTTCAGTTCCTCATCGGACTTGTTGCGCGGATGCTCTTTCAGGCCGGATGGCAGGCAGTGGGAGTAGCACACCGGTTTGCTGGAGGCCAGGATCACTTCCTCGGAGGTCTTGCTGCCCACGTGGGAAAGGTCACACATAATGCCAACGCGGTTCATTTCGGCGACGATTTCACGGCCAAAGCCTGACAGCCCCCCGTCGCGTTCGTAGCAGCCGGTGCCAATCAGGTTCTGGGTGTTGTAGCACATCTGCACCACCCCAACGCCGAGGTCTTTGAATATCTGGACGTAGCCCAGTTGATCCTCGAAAGCATGGGCGTTCTGGAAGCCCATCAGGATGCCGGTTTTACCCGCCTCCTTGGCCTTGCGGATGTCGTCCGTGGTGTGCACCTTCATGACCAGATCGGAATTGTCTTCGATCAACTGGTTCATCTCGACGATATTGTCGACGGTGCGTTGGAAGTCATCCCAGACAGAGACTGTGCAGTTAGCGGCAGAGAGGCCACCTTTGTGCATGTCCTCGAACAGTTCGCGGTTCCATTTGGCGATGATCAGGCCATCGATAATGATGGATTGCTGGTGTAATTCGGTGGCATTCATGAGGTCCCCCTGGGATTTCACTGAGAGCTTTTCGACAACAGAGCTGGCAGTGTATCCACGGCGTGGTGAACCAAGTTCACTGGAAGCGACAGGGGTTGACCCAAAATCGGCAGAGGTGCTGGCTTACGGCAAGAAGTGTCGGGCAGAATAAAAAAGGCTTCGGAGGCTGGTTTTATACAGCCTCCGAAGCCTTTATTTTCACCGCTTTGTTAACCAGGTTAACCCGAAACAGCCACCTTTTGCCCATCCGGCTGCATGGGGGCAAACATAATATTCACAGCGCCATAGGTGGGCTCGGCCTGGGCGACGCGCAAAGCGGTGAAGGATGAGGTCGGCAATGCCGTGACCGAACCGTCACTCAGTACCCCCTCGGGGTGTTTTAGGGGCCATAGCGCGGCCCGTTCCTCCTTCGGTGAGATACCGATGTACTTACGGTAGCAACGGCTGAAGTGCGGGGCCGAGACAAAACCGCAGATGGAGGCAACTTCGATGATGGAACAGTTGGTCTGCTTGAGCAACTGACGTGCCCGGTCCAGCCGCAACTTGAGGTAATAGCGCGACGGCGTGCAGTTGAGATGCTTGAGGAACAACCGTTCCAGTTGCCGGCGGGAAATGCCAACGAAACTGGCCAATTCCTCCAGTTCGATCGGCTCTTCTATGTTGGCCTCCATAAGCTCGGTGACCTCCGCCAGCTTCGGCTGGGCAGTGGTGAGCAAACGGCGCAGCGGGGTACGCTGTTGCTCGTTGTCCGGGCGCACCCGGTCGCAAAGGAACATGTCGCAGATCGCGCTTGTCAGTGTCTTGCCATGTTGACGTGTGATCATGCTCAGGATCATGTCCATTGGCACACTGCCACCCGTGCAGGTCATCCGGTCCCTGTCCAGGGTATAGAAGTGGTTGGTGCAGTTTACCCGCGGGAAACGCTCCTGCAGGGCGGCCAGACATTCCCAATGCACGCTGCAGTTGTAACCGTCAAGCAGTCCGCCACTTGCCAATACGTAGGCACCGGTACAGACGGCGCCCAGCAGCACTTTTCTGTGTGCCTGGGATTGCAACCAACTGACTTCTTTCTGGGTGTAACTGCGGGTGATATCGACGCCGCCAACAACAATAACAATATCGAAGACCTTGTTGTCGGCGATGGAACCGTCCGGAGAAATCGTGATGCCGTCACTCGCCTTAACGGTTTCGCCATCACGGGACAGCAGTTGCCAGGTGTAGAGTTCACTGCCGGTTAGTTGATTGGCCATTCGTAACGGCTCAATGGCCGATGCCAACGCCACCAGAGTGAAGTTGTTTATTAGCAGGAACCCCACCCGGTAGGGCTGCGGGGCGTCAACGCTGGTTTTAGGTACTGTTCTCTCTGTCATGGACTTACCTGTAAGCCCAGTCGCTTTTTAGCGATGCGACTGCTCTTGTTATTGTACAGCAGAAACCAATTCCGCGCTCAAGAGGTCGCCAACCCCCGCACCGGAGCTCTCATAGTACGTCCTATCCGGATCACCCAGTTGCCTAAAAACGTCACGACAAACGACATCAACATCCTAATCACGACGCAGGGGGTTGGCCACCTCACCCTTCAATGGTGAGGTTCGAAGTGGGTACGCTGCAACAGGAGAGGATGTATCCGTCGGCAAGGTCCTCTTCGGTAATCCCACCGTTGTGCTGGATATCCACATTTCCAGACTTCTTCAATACCTTGCAGGTACCGCAGATACCAACGCCGCAGGCTTTGGGAATGTTCAGGCCCAGGCGGCTTGCGGCAGCGTGAATGGTTTCACCCGGCGGCACCTGAATGCTCATGCCGGACGAGGTGAAGTCCACCGTGAACATATCGCCGTCTTTAATCTCTTCAGCCTCTTTGACGGCGATCTCGGCTTGCTCCAGGGCGTCATGGGCAACGTCGTCCGGTGTGGCGCCGAAGGACTCTTCATGGTAGTAGTCCATGTTGAAGCCGCTTTCGATCAACAGCTTCTTTATCGCCCGCATGTAAGGTGTGGGGCCACAGCAGAAAATGCGTCGGCTCAGATAGTCCGGCGCCACCATTTCCATCTTGGATTTGTCCAGGTAGCCCCGGTAGCCGTTCCAGGCCTGACCAATCTCCATGCGCTCACAGATCACAGAGAGGCTGAAATTGGAGACCCGGGAGCACATGTGCTCAAGCTCGCGCTGAAAAATGATGTCGTTGGGGGTGCGGGCGCTGTGAACAAACGTCATGTCAACATCGGCGTTGGTATCGAAGAACCAGCGAGCCATGGACATCAGCGGGGTGATTCCAACGCCGCCGGACAGCAGCAGGACTTTTTCGGCGGTATTGTCAATGCAGTTGAATTGGCCGACCGGACCATGCACGGCCAGCTCATCATGCTCCTTAAGGTTGTCGTGAAGCCAGTTCGAAACCCGGCCGCCCGGAACCCGCTTAACAGTGATGGAGAAGCTGTAAGGCACTGAGGGAGAGCTTGATATGGTGTAGGAGCGCATGACCTGCTCTCCATCAATCTCAAGCTCAAGAGTGACAAACTGCCCAGGCTTGAAGAAAAACATAATCGACTGCTCGGCGTTAAAGCAGAAGGTTTTAACGTCCCAGGTCTCCTGAATAACCCGAACGCAACGGACCAGATGGCGGCCATTGGCCCATACCCGGGTGTTGAGGAGGTTGAACGGGGCCGAGGATTCGTTGGCTTCAATGACGCTGGTCATGCTTTTCTTCTCCGTCAAAAGCGGTTTACCGCAGTGGATCATTCACTCCGCCATTCTCATGAAAAGCGAGGGGGGCTGGTTAACCATTTGCGACAAAGACTTGATCAACTTCTCCAATCGCCGGTCCCTGCGACGACATCGGCTCTGGCGGAGTCGAAAAGATATCCGCGAATGTCGCGAATAGACAAATGGCAGACGTCGCCGTTCCCGAGAATGAGAGTATAAAAGCAAAGGCATCCATTGCCTGTACAGAGTCACGCTCGCCCTGATAGGAAACGCTCCAATGAATGAATTCGATTTACTTAACCTCAAGTACCTTCACCAGGAAGACGCCCGGCAGGATATGAGCCGGATATTGAGGGAGCGCTCCCACAACCTGTCGTTGCCGCAGCCGCTGTACAACGACCCCTTCCTGTTCCGGGTGGATATGGAGGAGGTTTTCATGAAGGAGTGGCTCTTCGTGGGCATGACCTGCGAAGTTCCTACGCCTGGGGCTTACATAACCGTGGAGGTGGGCCAGAACCCGGTGCTGGTGGTGCGCGACCGGGATGGTGAAGTGCGGGCATTCCATAATGTGTGCCGGCACCGTGGGTCGCGGATTTGCACCGGCAAGAAGGGCAAGGTGGCCACCCTGGCCTGCCCGTACCACCAGTGGACCTATGACCTGAAAGGCAACCTGATTTTCGCCGGTTCCGATATGGGCGAGTCGTTCGATAAGGGCGCCCACGGTTTGAAACCGGCCCACTGCAAGACGGCCGGTGGCTTTATTTATGTATGCCTGGCCGAGGGTGAGGCGCCGGAGATCGACCCGTATCTGGAGGCTTTGGCCGCCTATATGGAGCCCTACGATATGGAAAACGCCAAGGTTGCGGCGGAATCCACCCTCGAGGAAAATGCGAACTGGAAGCTGGTGATCGAGAACAACCGGGAGTGCTACCACTGCAGCGGCTCCCATCCGGAATTGTTGCGCACACTGCTGGAGTGGGACGACACCACGGACCCGCGTGCAACACCGGAGTTCAGGGCCCATTGCCAGCGACAGGCCGATGAATGGGATCGCGAGGGTATTCCCCACAAGCACATGGAGTTTGGCTTGCAGAACCGGATCGTTCGGATGCCGTTAAAGGAAGGCACCCAGGCAATGACGATGGATGGCAAGCCGGGATGCAGCAAGACCATGGGCCGCATCCGGAACCGGGAACTGGGCTCAATGCGGATCCTGCACCTGCCGAATTCCTGGAACCACATGCAGAGCGATCACGCAATCGTGTTTCAGGTACTTCCGATCTCGGCCCAGAAAACGCTGGTGACCACCAAATGGCTGGTGCACAAGGACGCGGTGGAAGGCGAGGATTACGACATCGAACGCCTGCGCCATGTCTGGGACCAGACCAACAAGCAGGACCGGGAACTGGCCGAGCAGAACCAGAGAGGCATTAACTCCCTGGCCTACCAACCCGGCCCCTACTCAGAAACCTATGAGTTTGGCGTTATCAATTTCCTGGACTGGTACGGCGATACCGTCCTGAACAATATGACCAAGGACAAGCTCTGATCGCCTAGCCGGCGGGGTGGGAAGCGCTGTCAGCGCTTCTACCCGGCCAGCACCAAAAGACCTCTGTCGCAAATCCTCGATCCTATGTCGTGCCCGAGCAGATCAACGATCGCCAACGGGCCTACTATCATTTTGTCCCTTTCAATAAACGATGCCTGGTTCGTCAGGTTTTTTTCACTACCCGGGAATATCTGCCATGTTCAGCAAAAACAAAACACTTTCCTCTTATGACGAAACACTCTGGTCGGCCATGCAGGACGAGGCCGTGCGCCAGGAAGACCATCTGGAGTTGATTGCGTCCGAGAACTACACCAGCCCCCTGGTGATGGAAGCTCAGGGCTCGTGCCTGACCAACAAGTACGCGGAAGGCTACCCGGCCAAGCGCTACTACGGTGGCTGCGAGCACGTCGACCGGGTGGAACAACTGGCAATCGACCGCGCCAAGGCCCTGTTCGGTGCCGACTATGCCAATGTGCAGCCGCATTCGGGCTCGCAAGCCAACGCGGCGGTTTACATGGCGCTGCTGAACCCGGGCGATACCGTACTGGGCATGAGCCTGGCCCACGGCGGCCACCTGACTCACGGTGCCCACGTCAGCTTCTCCGGCAAGATCTATAACGCTGTCCAGTATGGCCTGGACGAATCCACGGGTGAGATCGACTACGAGCAGGTCGAAGCGCTGGCAAAGGAACACAAGCCGGGCATGATCGTCGCTGGATTCTCTGCCTATTCCCGGATTGTTGACTGGGCGCGCTTCCGTAAGATCGCCGACGAAGTCGGCGCGTACCTGATGGTGGACATGGCTCATGTTGCAGGCCTCGTCGCCGCTGGCGTCTATCCCAACCCTATGCCCCACGCCCATGTGGTGACCACGACCACCCATAAAACCCTGCGGGGGCCGCGTGGTGGCCTTATCCTGTCTCTGGGCCAGCCGGACCTGGAAAAGAAATTCAACTCGGCGGTTTTCCCCGCCGGCCAGGGCGGCCCACTGATGCACGTTATCGCGGCCAAGGCAGTGGCGTTCAAGGAAGCCGCCGAACCTGAGTTCCAGGGCTACCAGCAACAGGTGGTGCGTAACGCCCAGGCCATGGCCGACGTATTCATCGAGCGCGGTTACGACGTTGTCTCCGGCGGCACCGACAACCACCTGTTCCTGCTCAGCCTGGTCAAGCAGGGGCTGACGGGTAAAGAAGCTGACGCGGCATTGGGTGAAGCACACATCACCGTCAACAAGAACGCCGTGCCGAATGACCCACAATCGCCGTTTGTCACATCCGGACTGCGCATTGGGTCACCGGTGATTACCACCCGTGGCCTGAAAGAGGCCGAATCCCGTGAATTGGCCGGTTGGATCGCTGATATTCTGGACGCATTGCAGGCAGGTTCCGCCGATACGACCATTACCGAGGTGCGCACCAAGGTAAGCCAGTTGTGCCGGGATTTTCCGGCTTATGAGTAACGGCATTTCCCCTCTCCCTTATGGGGAGAGGGCTCCAGAGTTGCACTAACCAAGAGAGTTTCCCATGGCCATCAGTCTGTTTGATATGTTGAAAATCGGCATCGGGCCATCCAGCTCCCACACCGTGGGTCCGATGCAGGCCGCCTGTCGGTTCGTCGGCGGGCTGAAAGAAGCCGGACGGCTGACCGACGTCGCCCGCGTCGATATTCAGCTGTACGGTTCACTGGGTGCGACCGGCAAAGGGCATGGCACCGGGCCGGCGGTACTGCTCGGGTTTGAAGGCCATCGGCCGGACACCATCGATCCCAGCATCCTGCGGCCCAGAATGGACGAGATCACCGCTCAGGGTGAACTCTGCCTGCATGGGGAACACGCCATTGCTTTCGATGAAAAGGCCGACCTCACCTACCACCGCAAGGAATCCCTGCCCTACCACCCGAACGGTATGACGTTTAGCGCTTTCGATGCCGACGGCGAGACGGTACGCCAACGCACCTACTACTCCGTGGGCGGTGGTTTCGTGGTTGATGAGAATGCCGCCGGCGCGGACCGGATTGTGGAAGACAAGACATCCCTGCCCTACCCGTTCAAGAGCGGCGCCGAGCTGCTCAGTCAATGCAAGACTCACGGGCTGAGCATTGCCGGGTTGATGATGGCCAACGAACAGGTCTGGCGCAGCGAGGCCGAGGTCCGGGAAGGGATTCTTCACATCTGGCAAGTGATGCAGGAGTGCGTACAGAACGGTATTACGAACGAAGGCATTCTGCCGGGTGGGCTCAAGGTTAAACGGCGGGCGGCGAAGCTTTATGCGTCTTTGATGGAAATGGACCGCCAGGACCTGATCTCGCCATCGCTGAGCGCCATGGATTGGGTCAATCTCTATGCATTGGCGGTGAACGAAGAGAACGCCGCCGGTGGTCGCATGGTGACCGCCCCCACCAACGGTGCCGCCGGCATCATCCCGGCTGTCCTTCACTACTACTGGAACTGGTGCCCCAATGCCAGTGAAGACGGCATCATCAACTTCCTGCTAACGGCTGCGGCCATCGGCATACTGTTCAAGGAAAACGCCTCGATTTCCGGTGCTGAAGTGGGTTGCCAGGGCGAAGTCGGCTCCGCCTGCGCGATGGCGGCGGCAGGTCTGGCCGCCGTAACCGGGGGTACGCCGGAACAGGTTGAGAATGCCGCGGAAATCGGTATGGAGCATCACCTCGGGCTGACCTGCGACCCGATCGGTGGCCTGGTCCAGGTGCCCTGCATCGAGCGCAATGCCGTCGGGGCCGTCAAGGCGATCAACGCCGCCATCATGGCGCTACGCGGCGATGGCTCGCACTTCGTCTCCCTGGACAAAGTAATACGCACCATGCGGGATACCGGGCGGGATATGCTTGATAAATACAAAGAGACATCCCGGGGCGGCCTGGCGGTCAACGTGATCGAATGCTGAGCACGCCAGTCCCCACTCGCCCTCCTGTCGCAAATCCTCACCAGGATGTCGTGAGCAAGCAGATGATGGGGGCGTGGTACGCATACCATCAGTCAACCAGTCCCGTATTAACCACCGGGGCACGCCTTGAAATCGAGTGCCGATTCCGACGGCGATACCAGTAGCTCACCCTTTAGAGACGGTTGCCACCGAAGAGGACCTGACAATGCAGAAATACTCCGGATTCGGACTGCTAAGACACGCGCTGACCTACCACGAGAACTGGCAGCGAGTCTGGCGTAACCCCAAGCCGAAAAAGAAATACGACGTCATCATCGTTGGGGGTGGTGGCCATGGTCTTGCAACCGCCTACTATCTGGCCAAGGTACACAACATAACCAACGTGGCCGTGGTCGAGAAAGGCTATCTCGGTGGGGGCAATACGGCACGTAACACCACGATCGTTCGTTCCAACTACCTCTGGGACGAAGCGGCCCTGCTCTACGAACACGCCATGAAACTCTGGGAAGGACTTTCGCAGGAACTGAACTACAACCTGATGTTCTCCCAGCGTGGCGTATTGAACCTCGGCCATACCCTGCAGGATATGCGCGACATTCATCGGCGGGTGAGTGCCAACCGCCTCAACGGCATCGACAGCGAAGCGCTGGATACCCAGGGCGTTCAAGAGATCGTGCCCATCATGGACTGTTCCGCCAACCGCCGCTATCCGGTGCTGGGCGCGTCCTGGCAACCTCGCGCCGGTGTAGCACGGCACGATGCCGTCGCCTGGGGTTTTGCCCGCGCGGCCGACGCCATGGGCGTAGACCTGATTCAACAGTGCGAAGTCGCCGACATCCTGACTGAGGACGGAGCCGCCATCGGCGTGGAAACCAAGCAGCATGGCGCTATCTACGGTGATCGTATTGGCTGTGTCGTGGCGGGTAATTCAGGGGTATTGGCGAAGATGGCGGGCTTCCAGCTGCCCATTGAGTCCCACCCGTTGCAGGCCCTGGTCTCTGAACCGATCCGCCCGATCCTGGATACCGTGGTGATGTCGAATCACGTGCATGGCTACATCTCCCAATCCGACAAGGGCGACCTGGTGATCGGCGCCGGCATCGACGGCTACAACGGCTACGGCCAACGCGGGTCCTACCCAACGGTTGAGCATACACTCCAGGCCATCGTTGAAATG
This sequence comes from Marinobacter iranensis, assembly GCF_029207565.1. GTDB lineage: Bacteria > Pseudomonadota > Gammaproteobacteria > Pseudomonadales > Oleiphilaceae > Marinobacter > Marinobacter iranensis. Next base: position 52,363 of record NZ_JANCMW010000005.1, read on the forward strand.
TTCCCGATCTTCAGCCGGGTAAGGATGAACCGCCAGTGGGGAGGCATCGTCGATACCTGCCCGGACGCCTGTCCGATCATCTCCGATACCCCCGTGGAGAACCTGTTCTTTAACTGCGGATGGGGCACTGGCGGCTTCAAGGCCACTCCGGGGTCCGGTCATGTCTTTGCAAATACCCTGGCAACAGGCCGGCCGAATGAACTGGCCAAGCCATTCTCAATGTTCCGTTTCCACAACGGTGCCCTGATCGATGAACACGGCGCCGCCGGTGTGGCCCACTGATAGAGGACAAGCCCATGTTTTATATTTTTTGCCCCTACTGTGATGAGCATCGTGAGGAAGAAGAGTTCCACCCCAAGGGCCAGGCCCACCTGTCACGCCCGGCGGACCCGGATGCGTGTACCGACGAAGAATGGGGAAATTTCATCTACTTCCGCGACAACCCGCGCGGCATTCATCATGAGATCTGGGTTCATGCCATCGGCTGTCGCAAGTTCTTCAACGTCACACGCGACACCCAGAGTTATGAAATCCTGGAATCCTACCGGATGGGGAGTGCACCGCGCATTACCCAACTCACCGACAAACAGCAGTCCTGAGAGGCGCCGACATGACCCAATTCAACCGTCTCGACAACGGCGGCCGGATCGACCGCAGCAAGCTCCTGAGCTTTGAATTCAATGGCCAACGCTATAAGGGGTTTGCCGGCGATACCCTGGCCTCGGCATTGCTCGCCAATGGCGTCGACGTAATCGGCCGCAGTTTCAAATACAGCCGTCCCCGCGGTATTGTCGCCGCCAGTGCCGAGGAACCAAACGCGGTATTCCAGCTTGGAGCGACGGAAGCGACCCAGGTACCGAACGTCCGGGCCACCCAGCAGGAGCTGTTTGATGGCCTGGTCAGCCAGCCCACCAGCGGCTGGCCGAGCCTGAGTTTTGACTTCATGGGCGTTTTCGGCACCCTTCTGGGCCGTATGCTTCCACCAGGCTTCTACTACAAGACGTTCATGTTCCCCCAGGCTGCCTGGGATACCTATGAAAAATACATTCGCAAAGCGGCCGGCCTGGGCCGTTCGCCGCGTGAACCGGACGTCGACACCTACGATCATCTGAACCACCACACCGACGTGCTCATCGTCGGGGCCGGGCCTTCCGGGCTCTCGGCCGCCCTGTCCGCCGCACGTGCCGGCGCACGTGTCATTCTCGCCGATGAACAGGCGGAAATGGGTGGCTCATTACTCGATAGCAACGACAGGCTGGATGACAAACCCGCCGCCGAGTGGGTGAAGGCCACGCTGGAGGAACTGGCCAGGTACGACAACGTGTTGCTGCTACCCCGCGCCACCGTAAATGGTTACCACGACCACAACTTCCTGACCATTCACGAACGGCGTACTGATCATCGTGGCGACCGTGCCCCGGCGAACCTTTCACGCCAGCGTCTGCACCGGGTGCGCGCCAAGTGGGTAGTGCTTGCCACCGGTGCCCACGAGCGGCCACTGGTCTACGGCAACAACGACCTTCCGGGCTGTATGCTGGCCTCGGCGGTATCGACTTACATCAATCGATATGCCGTCGTGCCTGGTAGCAGATTGGTGCTAATGACCACCAACGACAACGCTTACCGCACCGCGTTCGACTGGCAGGACGCCGGGCGGGAGGTTGTCGCTATTGTTGATACCCGGGCATACGTTACCGGTGCCTGGCAGGAAGAGGCTGAACGGCGAGGTATCAAGGTTCTGAAAGGAAAAGCGGTGATCGAGGCGCGGGGTGGCCAGCGCGTAACGGGCGCCCTGGTGACCGGCTTGACAACCGACGGCAACAAGGTCGCAGGTGACAGTCAGCTGTTGCGATGTGACACTCTGGCAAGCTCCGGCGGCTGGAGCCCCGTGGTACACCTGTCCTGTCACACCGGCAGCCGGCCGGTGTGGGATGATGATGTTATTGGCTTTTTGCCCGGCAAAACAGTCCAGCGACAACTCGTTGCCGGCGCCGTGAATGGACGATTTGCACTCGACGATTGCCTCACGGATGGTGCCAGCATTGGCGCCGAGGCAGCCACCAATGCCGGTTTTCCAGCGGAACCCGCCATCGTTCCGTCTGCGAGAACACGGCCTGAAACCCGTGCCATGGCCCTGTTCTGCATACCGCACCACAAGCGGAACAGTCGGGCTCCGAAGCAGTTCGTTGATTTCCAGACCGACGTTACCGCCGCCGCCATCGAACTGGCGACACGGGAAGGTTTCGAGTCCATCGAACACATTAAACGGTATACGGCGATGGGTTTTGGCACCGACCAGGGCAAGCTCGGCAACATAAACGGCATGGCCGTTGCGGCCAAGTCCCTGAACCAGACCATTCCCCAAACCGGTACCACCATATTCCGGCCGAACTACACGCCGGTGACCTTCGGCGCTATTGCCGGGCGCCACTGTAACGACCTGTTTGACCCGATGCGCTATAGCGCCATGCATGAATGGCACGTCAAACACGGCGCCAAGTTCGAGGACGTGGGCCAGTGGAAGCGCCCCTGGTACTTCCCCAAGCCCGGCGAAACCATGCAGCAGGCGCTGGACCGCGAGTGCCTGGCCACCCGTGAAAGTGTTGGTGTCCTTGACGCCTCCACCCTGGGCAAGATCGACATCCAGGGTAAGGACGCACGGGAATTCCTCGGCCGCGCTTACACCAATGCCTGGGCCAAACTGCCAGTGGGCAAGTGTCGCTACGGCCTGATGTGTAAAGAGGACGGCATGGTCTTCGACGACGGTGTTACCTCCTGTATGGGTGAGAACCACTTCGTGATGACCACCACCACTGGTGGCGCCGCCGGGGTACTGGAATGGCTGGAGCTCTACCATCAGACCGAGTGGCCGGAGCTCGAAGTTTACTTCAATACCGTGACCGACCACTGGGCCACCATGACCATTGCCGGGCCGAACGCACGTAAGCTGTTGGCCGAACTGACGGACGACATTGATCTGGACAAGGACAACTTCAAGTTCATGGACTGGCGGCAAGGAACCGTGGCGGGTGTGCCAGCGCGGGTGTTCCGCATTTCCTTCACCGGCGAACTCTCCTATGAAATCAACGTACAGGCGAACTATGGCCTGCACGTCTGGGAGAAGCTGTTCGAGCATGGCGCCAAGTACAATCTGACGCCCTACGGGACAGAGACAATGCACATCCTGCGTGCCGAGAAAGGTTTCATCATATCCGGACAGGACACCGACGGCTCCGTTCATCCCTATGACCTCGGCATGAGTTGGGCTGTTAAAGAGGACAAGCCGTTCAGTTTCATTGGCAAGCGCGGTATGAAACGCGAAGACTGCGTGCGGGAAAACCGTAAGCAGTTGGTCGGTATAAAAACGAAAGACCCCAGTATTGTACTGCCCGAAGGTGCCCAGGCTGTGGACGATCCCAATCATCCTGTGCCGGTGCCAATGTTGGGGCACATCACCTCCAGCTACTACAGTGCGTGCCTCGGCCGTTCCATAGCGATGGGTGTGATCAAAGGTGGCCATAACCGCATGGGCGATACCGTCCACTACCCGCTGACCGACGGTCGGGTTGTCGAAGCGGAAATCTGCAGCACTATCTTTCTGGATCCAAAAGGGGAACGTCAAAATGTCTGAAGCAGTCAAAGAGGCAGTCGCTGAGCCGGCCCTGGTGGCCATCATGGAACAGTTGCCAAAGACAGAGGTTCCGGCCCGCAGTCCGCTGGCGCACCATACGGAAGTCTTGTCCAGACCAACCCACGAGAACCCGGGCGTCCGCCTGTGGGAGAACGCTCTGAGAACCCACCTGGCGTTACGGGGAGACGCCGGCAGCGCCGACTTTGCCCGGGGTGTGGAAGCCGCCACAGGGCTGGCACTCCCGGAACGGTTGCAGTGCCATCAGTCCGGGGAGTGGGCGCTGAGCTGGGTCGCACCCGACGAATGGCTACTGACTGGCCCGGGCGATCAGGCATTGGCCATGGAAATGTCGCTGCGTGAAGAGCTTGATGGCCACTATGCCGTGATCAACCTCAGCGGTGGCCAGACGATGCTGAGGTTGTCTGGCCCCAAAGCACGCCTGGTACTGATGAAAAGCTGCCCCTACGACGTGCACGACCGCCACTTCCCGGTTGGAAAGGTCGTGACTACGGTGCTGGCTAAATCCCAGGCTACGATTCGTCGCGTTGGTGAGGAGGATTGGGAACTGGTGGTACGCCGCAGTTTTGCGGACTACGTCTGGCGCTGGCTGGTGGATGCGAGCCAGGAATACCGCCTGAGCCTGGGCCATCCCGAATAAAAGAGGGTAAAGGTATGGGTGCCAAAGATAATCTCTGGATCCTGACGGCTCAATGTCCAAGCCGCCTGGGCACTGTCGATGTCGTCACTCGCAGCCTCGCCGAAAGCGAGAACTACGTTGTGGCGATGAACTCGTTTGACGACAAGGCCACCGAAAGCTTCAGTATTCGCGTGGAGTTTCGGCCGCTGGGAGGCGAAACCTCGCTGGAGAAATTCCGTGAACTGTTCGAACCCCGCGCGGAGAGGTTCGACATGCAATGGCAATTGACCGAACCAAATCACCGGACCCGTGTCGCCATCATGGTCTCAAAATACGACCATTGCCTGAACGACCTGCTTTACCGCTACCGTACAGGCGAACTTGCCATTGATATTCCACTGATCATCTCCAACCATCCGGACCTGAAGCCATTGGCGGAATGGCATGGCATCCCCTACTTTCACCTGCCGATCACCCCCGACACCAAGCCTGAGCAGGAAGAGCAGGTGTGGCAGTTAATTAACGAATACCGGTGCGAACTGGTTGTTCTGGCCCGCTACATGCAGGTTCTGTCAGCAGCCATGGCGGCCAGGCTCGACGGTTGGGCAATCAATATCCACCATTCCCTGTTGCCGGGATTCAAAGGGGCCAAGCCCTATCACCAGGCCTGGGAAAAGGGTGTAAAACTGGTCGGTGCTACGGCCCATTATGTGAACAACGACCTGGATGAAGGCCCTATCATCACACAGGGTGTTCAAGCGGTGGATCACAATCATTATCCGGAAGAGTTGGTGGCAAAAGGCCAGGACATTGAAAGCCATACCCTGGCCAATGCCGTTCGCTATCATATCCAGAAGCGAGTGTTTTTGACCGGAAACCGGACCGTAGTGTTTCCGGACTAAATGACCGCCATTATCGAGCGCGGTACTGTCACTGTTGCTGGCCATGCAAGCGGAAGATTGTGCGATGGAAGGCGATCAGCACAATGGTCAGCACGCAAATAATCGCCCCGACCAAGAATGGCAACGCCGGACCGCCCCAGGTCCATAACAGGCCAGCCGTTGTGCTGGCCAGGAACAGGCTGATACCGCTTACGAGATTGAAGAAACCGAACGCAGTTCCCCGTAACGCCTTGGGTGCGGTATCGGCCACCATGGTGGCTAACAGCCCCTGGGTCATTCCCATGTGGACTCCCCAGATAGCCACGCCAACCAGTGTCCAGAGCCAGTGACTGGCGACCGCCAGAATGACGTCCGCCACGATCAGGACCAGCAAGCCCATGATCAGGAGCTGGCGGTGACCCATTTGATCGGAAAGCTTTCCAAAGGGATAGGCACAAAGCGCATAGGCGATATTCATGACCACCAGCACCAGTGGTAGCAAGGCGACTTCCAGACCTCCATCTTCAGCGCGCAACAACAGGAAAGCTTCGCTGAACCTTGCCAGGGTGAACAGTGCCCCGATCACCACGACCATCCAATAGGCCCTGTTAAGCTGTTTAAGGCTTTCCCGGCTGATGGGATTGGTTCGCCGCTCCGTAATCGGCGCTTCCGGCTCTCGAATTCCTACAACCAGCAGGGCAACGCCCAGAAACGCTGGTATCACCGCCACCCAGAATACAGCCTGGTAGTCATTGTCCCAGAGCAGCATCAGGCCAATGGCCAGGAGCGGCCCAAGGAAGGCGCCAACCGTATCAAGGGATTGCCTTAGCCCGTAGGCCGCACCTCTCAGCGAAGCAGGCGCAAGATCTGCTACCAGCGCATCACGAGGTGCTCCGCGGATGCCCTTGCCCACCCGGTCGGTAAGCCTGGCGGCAATAATCCACCCGATACCCGTAGCCAACGCAAAAACGGGTTTGGTCAGTGCGCCCAAACCATAGCCCAGAACGGCCAGCCCCTTGCGCTTTCCGAGGTAGTCGCTCAGAGCGCCGGAGAATACCTTCACAATCTGCGCCGTGGCTTCTGCGGCTCCTTCAATGAGGCCAACAAGAAGTGCGCTGGCGCCCAGTACCGAGACCAGGTAAACCGGTAACAGGCTATGAATGATTTCAGAAGAAACATCCATCAACAGGCTGACAAAGCCCAGTACCCAGATACCCGTGGGCAGCTGTTTTTTCAAAGCGGCGGAGGTAGTCAACGTAGTCCCTTACTCATTGATTTCAGGTGGAGCGGCTAAAACTCAGTTGCGCCAGAACTGGGGCGAAAACATCACAAACACACTCAGGAGCTCCAGCCGACCAAGCAACATGGCGACCATCAATACCCATTTCGCTGCGTCAGGTATTGGCTCGAAGTTTCCTGCCGGTCCGATGGTTTCACCCAACCCTGGTCCGACATTTGCCAACGCGGTCACTGCACCGGTCAGGCTCGTCACCAGGTCGAGCCCCAGCAATGCCAGAATCGCTGCGACAACCGCAAGGGTCGCCAGGAAAATGAAGGAAAACGCCACGCTGGAAGCAACAATTTCATCGCTGATAATGCGGCCATTGTAGTGACGGGCGACCACAGCATTGGGATGAAGCAATCGGAGCACCTGCTCTCTTAGCAACAACATCGATAATTGAAAACGGAAGATCTTCATACCACCACTGGTGGATCCGGAACAACCGCCTACAAACGTCAGGAAAAAGAACAAGACAACAACAAAGGGGCCCCACAGCGAGTAATCCTGGGAGGCATAGCCTGTAGTAGTAACAACCGAAGTCACATTGAATAAGGCATGCACGAAGGCATCCAACGGAAAAGTCCCTTCATTGACTACCCGATAAACGGCAATCACTACGGCCAGAATCAATAGAAAACGGAGAAAGAAGTGAACCTGCTGATCCCTCAACAAGGGCTGGGCATGACCATTAAGCAGTCTGACAAACAGGAAAAACGGTATGCCACCCAACATCATGAATATGGATGAAGCGAAAAGTATGGATAACTGGTCGAACTGTCCCATGGAACTGTCCGACGTGGAGTACCCCCCTGTCGAAACGGTGGTCAGTGCGTGGTTCACCGCGTTGAAAAGGTCCATACCCAGCACCCAGTACACGGTGATGCAGCCAAAGGTTAATGCGAGATAACTGAACACCAGGCCACGAGCCAAGCGGCTGGTGCGGGGAACAGCCTTTTCGGTCCATTCCGACGATTCCGTCGCAAACAGGCGCATGCCACCGATTCTCAGGAAAGGCAGGATAGCGACCGCCATGCCAATAATCCCGATGCCGCCCATCCACTGCATGACCGAGCGCCAGAGCAGGATATCGCCAGGCATATGATCGAGGCCTGCCATGACCGTTGAGCCTGTGGTCGTAACGCCTGAAATACTCTCAAAGAATGCATCCGTAACCGAGAGCCCCAGGCCACTCAGTAATAGCGGCAGGCTGGAGAAAAGCGGAATAACAACCCAGGCCGAAACAGTCAGGATAAACATCTGCCTCTGCTTTAATGCGTGCCGTTCTCGCCCCGCGCTCAGGAAGCATGCCAGCCCCACACCAAAACAAATACAGGCCGACTTCACGAATGCAAGCCAGTCCGGGGTATCCCCAAACATCAAAAGGTTCACGGGAAGTGTCATCATGAAGCTAAGGAGAATGAGCAGGAAGCCCAGAATCTGGATCACGGGCAGTAGATTGAAAAGTGGCATCATCAGTAACGCCCGGACCTCTCGAAAGGGTTTATGTCAGTGTTCCGCGTCGACGCGGGCTGATTAAACAGCGCCAATCTTAGCAGCCGAACGGGCGCGAGCGTAGTGACTTTCTTTATTGCCTTAGCGACTTAGTGGATCCACTGGGAAATGTCCCCCTTCGGTTATGTCCGATTAACAGGACGCACCTGTCCGTAATTTCAGACATTCCTGCTTCAAAACGGGGAATAGTGCCCTGAAAGCCAGACACTTACCCCTGACCTAACGTAATACGATCATTCGGGCGCTATTAATATACAAATAAAACAAAGACCTACGAAACTGGCATGGTTTCTGTAGGTAGACCCGTCATAAAAACAAAACCAGGCGTCACCGACAAGATAGAACGAGTGTATTTCTGTCGCTCAGATAACAATAAGGTACATCCATGCGCTTCTTCCTCCTGGCCCTTTTGCTGGCAAGTCCCCTCTGTTTTGCGAAAACCGTTGTTGTCATTCAAAGCTACCACCTCGGATACAAATGGGATGCGGATTACATCGATGCCATCCAGTCAGTGCTCGGCGATGATCACGAGATCCATATTTTCGAGCTGGACACCAAACGTTTACCCAAATCCGAATGGCCCCGGAAAGTCACCAGCATCGAGCAATCCATTTCCGAAATTCAGCCTGACATCGCCATTCTGGGCGACGACAATTCGTTTTCGCTGATGGCCAGCCGCCTGGTCGAAAGACAGATTCCTGTCGTCTTTCTGGGTGTCAATGGCGGGCCCATCCAGCACCCTACCCTCAACCATGAGCTGGTTGCCGGCATTCTCGAGCGCCCTTTCTTCGCTGAAAGCATTCGTCACCTGCAGAAGGTTCTCAGAGTGGATGAGCGCTTTCTGGTACTGATGGACGATTCTCCTACCATGCGTAATGCGGTCAATGAATACTTTGGCGAGAAAAGAAGCGCCGAGGTGTATGGCTCGCAACTGGACATTGTCCTCACTAACGACAAAGACACCTGGTTGAAGTCCGTTTTTAATGCCCATGAACGGTACGACGCCATCGTTGTTGGTACCCACCACACGATCCGCGATGCGGAGGAAAACTATGTCGAGCCAAAAGACCTTATAGGCGAGGCGTTTAGGCGCACCCAGGTTCCCATCTTCTCGTTCTGGGATATTTTCATCGGCAAGCAACAGGCTATCGGCGGCTTCACCATTTCCGCCCACCAGGAAGGCCTTACCGCAGCACGGCTAGCATCCATGATCCTGAAAGGTGTCAAGCCAAATCGCATTCCAAAAATGAATTCCCTGAGCGGCCACTATGTCTACAGCCAAAGCGGCATGGATCACTGGAATCTGGAGCTTTCACCCATGATTGCCAGCCAATCCAATTTTGTTGAATAAAAACGGGCGACCAGCTCCAGATTATACCTGGCCAGTCGTTAACCAAGACATCGCGCACGTTTTAAAGGGGCAGAACAGTGGCTGTAAACAACTTCGAATCCATCGAACGCAGGCTTGGCGTAAGCGGAAAGCTCCTTATTGCGCCTGTTTTCATCCTGCTGCTCTTTGCCCTTGTGACTTTCTACAGTATCAGGGAATTCCAGAGCCTTGATGCTCGGATGAACACCGTCGCAAGGGACCTGGCGCCGGAAACGGCCGTTGCAACGGGTGTCCTTATCAATCTTTACAACATGAGGTTGGGCGTGCTCGATTATTACGCCACCGGCAATAACGAGATTCTGCCTCGGTTTGAGCAGCTCGAATCGGAGTTCTTCAGTGAGCTATCAGATGCGCAGGAGGCCATCCATAGCGACGATCGCACGCAGCTTGTTGGTGAAATTGAGCAAGCCACTTTGCAATACGTGAACGTTTTCAAAAATGAGTTGGTGCCCGCCAAACAACAGGTAAAAAGTATCATTGCCAATGAACTCGACCTGTACGGACCGAAGGCCTCCGAAGCGCTACGAAGAGCTATTGATGGCATCACCAACAGGGAGCCGGACAGCCGCTTGCGGGTGGTCCTGGAGCAGTTGATCCACGACACGCTGATGATGCGCATGGCGGCGCAACGCTTCTTCGCTGATGGTGATGAATCGTCTGAAACGGCCCTGGGCTATGCCATGGAGGATGTGGCGGATGCCCTGGAATTCCTGGACATGGATTCCGTTCCGGATTATGTCAGGGGGTATTTCGATACGGCCATTGAGGCGCTGGAGAACTACCAAGTATCGGTAGAAGAGCTTTTGGCCCAGCAAAAAGCGATGATTCAGACAAAGCAGAGCAAGCTCGACGTGCTGGGGCCACAAATCACCGCCCTGGCCCGGGACCTTGAGCAAAAGGTGTTCGCTTCACTCGAAACCGTTGCCGACGAAGCAGAAGCGGAAACAGAGACGGCGCTCAATCTGACACTCGCGGCCTTCGCCACGTCTGTCGTTCTCGGCCTCGTGGTTGCATTCTTCATGAGCCGAATGATGGGAGCCAGCGTTAAACGTGCCCGCACAGAAATTCTGAATTACCTGGAAAACATCGGTAATAACGAAGGCGATGTTTCCACCCGGCTGACCAAAGGCCGCCCGGACGAAATCGGCGACTTCATTTCAGCGGTAAACGCGTTCCTGGAAACCCTGGAAGACATCATTTCCCGGATTGTCACCTCATCGCGGCGGCTTAGCACCGAATCCGAGTCCTTGTCCGGCATTACCAGCAGCACAACCGCCAATGCAGAGCAGCAAAGGGATCAGGTGACCCAGGTATCAGCGGCCATGCAGGAAATGGTGTCCACGTCTGACGAAATTGCTTCCAATACCAGTGACACGGATGAGTCTGCGCGCCAGGCAGCGGCGCTTGCAGGTACAGGACAAGAGACAGTTACAACCGCGGTCAAATCCGTAAACCGGCTTGCGGAACAGGTTGAAGAGGGCTCAAAGCGTATCCAGCGGCTTGAGCAGGAATCCGGTGAAATCGGTAATGTACTGGGTGTTATTCAGGCCATCGCAGAACAAACCAACCTGCTGGCCCTGAACGCCGCCATCGAGGCAGCTCGTGCAGGTGACGCCGGACGGGGTTTCTCGGTAGTTGCCGACGAGGTCCGCGGGCTCGCCAAACGTGTTCAGGATTCAACCGTTGATATCGAGCGGATTGTGTCCAATCTCCAGAGCGGTGCTGCCGGCGCCGTGGTCGATATGAGCAAGGCCAAGCAGATGGCCGGCGAGGCCAGCGAGGAAGCCGGCAAGTCAGGCGCAGCCCTGTCGGAAATCAGCGCCGCCGTGAACCGCATAGTGGACATGACAACACAAATCGCGAGCGCCACCGAGCAGCAACGGGCAACAGCCGCTGAAATGACCCAGAACGTAGAAGCAAGCAGCAGTGCTATCGATAAGCTGACCGACGATATCGGCCACGTGAACCAGTCGAGCAAATCACTGGCGGATATGGCTGACGATCTTAACAACCTGGTGCGTCGCTTTAAGACATCGTCGTAATATTATGATTTATAGATAGAACCTAGTTTGCCAATAACTATTCGGGGGCATCCCTTGCGACAACCAACTGGCTGATGAATTGATCCATCAGCTGGTTGGCGCTCAGGCGGTTGTTTCTTATTGCCGGATTGTAAACCGGGCTCAGCCGACGAAAGTCCACTGTCCGCCAGTTCTCCGGCTTGAGGACCTTCTTTATTTGCGTCAGGTTTTCACGGGATGCAATTTCAAACTGATATCTGAGGGAGTTGTCTGGGCTGCCGGCAAAATCGTAACCGTTGTGATAATCGTGAAGCAGTAACAGGGTAAGCCCTCCACCCATGAAGTGCCGGCCCAGACTGACAGACAGCTTTCCTTCATGGATCGCTTCCAGGGCTCTCGGCTCCCAGTCTATGCCACCAACGACTACGTCAACGCCGGGAGTCAATCCACCTTTCTCAAGGGCTTCAATGGCGCCCAGGGCCATGCCGTCGCTGGTGCTCCAGACAATATCAGGGTTCGAGTAACGCTTGATCAGTCGACGTGTTTTGTCAGCGGCTTCCTGCTCATTCCAGTTCGCATACACCAGTTGGTACAGTTGAAGGGTGTTGTCGGCCAGGGCATCCTCCAGCCCCAAATCCCGGTCCTTGGCTGCTGAGGAATCATGGGTTCCGGACAACGCGATGGCGCCCCACCGCTCCTTTGTGGCGTCCCTGGAAAGGCTCTTCGCTGCCGCAAGCAGGAAATCAGCAAGCTGTTTACCCGCCAACCGATTGTCCGGAGCAACGTGCCCGATCCAGTGAGGCATGGTCACCCGTGGGTCGCCCAAGGCATCGGATTCGCTCTCGGGAATGTCGGTGTTAAAGGTGAGTACCTTTACGCCGGCCTGGCCGGCCATTTGCAACATATTCCCGGTCACCATCTCCTTGGCCATGAATATCACGTAGTCGGGCTTGTCGTCTCTGGCCAATACACTGGCAAGAAGCGTTCGATAACTGAAGCGGTTTCTCTTGTGATCGGTGTGGACGGTCAGTTCGATGCCCAGATCATCGGCAACGGCCTCCGAAAACCCTGCCACCATTTGCCAGAACTTCGAGTCATCGGGGGACAGCAGGGCTACTTTGATAGCAGCGCCATGGATAGAAGCACCATGCACATGATGCGGAAAAGAAAGCAGCACGAACAACATCAACAGCGGAAAACAACAGGTTCGAGAGCGATACATACAGGTCCAGTAGCCAGGGCGCGTTCGGGTAAGGCAACGGGCAATCTATCCGATGCCGCCACACCGGTAAAGCCGAATATTCGAGTAACCGGGTCAGATCATTTTCGCTTGTGTTAACTGCGTCATAGGCGACATGTTCAATTACTGATACTTTCAATACTCAACAAAAATGCGACGAGTATCAGGGAGCGATTCACCCATGAGCCATTCACGCTTTACCAGGATGTCAGGCCCTCTCGTAGTGGCTGTAGCATCCTTTTGTGCAGTTGCTCAAGCCGGCCCGGTGGAGACCATCTACGCCGCGGAAAACGCCCTGTACGGTGCGGGCTACAACATCGGCAAAGCCGATGGGTGGATGGACAACACCCTTCGCACCGCAATCCGAGAGTATCAATCCAGCAATGATAAGTTGCAGGCCACCGGTCGTCTTGACCCTCAAACACTCTCAGCACTGGGAATTGCCGTCACGGACAACGGCACTGTCAGTGACAATGTCGTGCCCAATCGCGAGGCCGCCATGGCCGCTTTGGGTATGGACGAACAGCGTATTGGTTCAGCCACTGCCCGGCGCCCCGTTGCGGAAGCACCCGAGCCGGAGGCACTGTCAGACCCGGAGCCAGAGCCAGAGCCAGTACAGGTTTCACAGGAAGAAGCTGAAGTCGAAATGGCCGTAGCAGATTCCCAAGTGCCCCCTGCCAGTGAGCCTGCCACGGAAAATCAGGAAACCGGCTCACCCACGGAAGATGAGGTGATTGTGGTGGAGGCGGAAGAGCCAGCCCCGGATCCGGTCGCGAATGAGGCAGCCGAACCGACGCCGAAGCCTGAACCGCAGCAGGCAACAACGTCTGAAGACGCCCCCGTCGAAATCGCCACCTTTGAGGAACCTGCGGAGGAGCCGGAACCCGCTCAGGTGGTCAGTTCCTCAACTCAAACTACCTCTGAGCCCAGCGCAGGCACAAAGAGCAGTGGTGGCTTTTTCAGTTCAATATTTGATTTCCTGTTCGGCTGGCTGATCTGACCATCAGTTGGTCATTCCCCGATTATTAATCGGGACAACCTCTTATTCCGAAATGTATCAGAATAGCTCACACTGGGCGGCCTTGTTTCAAATTCATTGACGTGTCACCAAGGCCAGCCATCCCATGCCCGCTCAAACGCAGGAAGCTCCCTACTCTCCCACCAGGATCATGCTGATCGTATTTTCCCTTGCCATGGGCGGATTCGGTATTGGCACGGGAGAGTTCGCCATCATGGGGCTGATGCCCGGTGTTGCGCAGGATCTGGGCGTTACCGAACCGCAGGTGGGTCACCTTATCAGTGCCTATGCGCTGGGCGTTGTTGTCGGCGCCCCATTGCTGGCCATCGGCGGGGCGCGCCTGTATCGCAGGCACCTGCTCATCGGGCTGATGGTTTTCTACGCGATTGGCAATATCGCCAGTGCCCTGGCGCCAGGCTATGGTTCGTTGCTGGTATTCCGCTTTATCGCCGGCCTGCCCCACGGCGCTTATTTTGGGGTTGCAGCGTTGGTGGCCGCGTCTTTGGTGCCGGTCAACCGGCGCGCGAAAGTGGTCAGCCTGGTGATGATGGGGCTTACCCTTGCCCTGTTGATTGGAAATCCCCTGGCAACGGTGCTTGGCCAAAGCCTTGACTGGCGTTATGCGTTCGGCTTTGTTGGTGCTATCGCGGCCCTGACCGGCGTGATGATCGTTCTGTTCCTGCCCCTGAACCGGAATGAAATACGGCAAAGCCCGTTCTCTGAAATCCGGGCTTTCAACCGCCCTGAAATCTGGTATCCCCTGGCTATCGGGTCCATCGGATTTGCCGGAATGTTCTGTGTCTTCAGCTACATGGCGCCGACATTGCTGGAGGTGACCGGTGTCAGTCCGTTCTGGATTCCCATTGCCCTCGCGGTATTCGGTTTGGGGGGCTTTGCAGGCAATATCCTTGGCGGCTGGCTGTTCGACAAGCTCCAGTTTCGCAGTATTGGCTGGATGTTGCTCTGGAGCATCAGCATGTTGCTGCTGTTCCCCTACGCCACTGAAACCATCTGGACGATGTTGCTGATATGCTTCCTGGTTGCATTGATGGTCGGCCTTGGGCCCGCCTTGCAGACTCATTTGATGGATGTGGCCGACGGCGCGCAAACATTGGCCGCGGCATCGCATCACGCTGCCTTCAATATCGCCAATGCGCTGGGACCATGGCTTGGTGGTATGGCCATCAGCGCCGGCCTGGGCTGGCAGTCCACGGGTTATGTGGGGGCCGCAATGGCCGTTGCCGGGTTTGCTATATTCCTGCTGGCATTGCGACAGCAGTCTGGTGCGGCGATACAACAAGGCCCCGTCGACGAGCCTGCAAACGCCACACAGGACTGCTGATCAAACCTTGCTGCGCGACAAAAGCCCCTGGTTGATAGCGCCACGTGGCCGGGTGTCTATCCGGCTGCTGGCCATGGCTTCAGCGAGTGAGCCCATACCACCGCGTATGGCCGCTTCCGTAAGGGTGACACTTATAATGTCCCGCTGTGCATGGCTTCCTCCAAAACGGTTGGAAATAAACATCGTCGGGTACAGCGCCTCCGCAGCTTCCCGGTATTGCCCCCGGCCAAAGGCAGCGAAACCTTTCGCCAGCGGGATTCCCAGGTTACGGGCCCATCCCGCCACTTCGCTTTCGCTCTTTGCCAGCGCCTGTAGGGAATTCATGGTGCGCACCAGACTGCCCTGTCTGTCGGCGCCAACGTAGGCCATGACGGCATGCCAGTCGTTGAAAGGATATTGACTGCCTTCCATATGAGCATCCCAGCATGTGGCAAGCTCCTCCCAACGGTCCCCCACCTCCGCACCCGCAAGGTCAAGACGCCACAGCAACGCGGACGCATCAACCAGATCAAGTGCCACTGTGCTCCGGGTTCCCCTGATGGATCGGTCATAGAGCGCCAGGGCCTTGCCGGTTTGACCAATATCCATATAGAACAGGCACTGGTGCCATACGTTGTGCACCTTGAAGAAGTTGTCATCGCCGGACCAGTGGGGGTATCGGGTAATCATCCAGCCAATACCGTCCTCCGCCCTTCCCTGCATCTCCATAACATGGGCCACCGCGTGGTGGGCCCAACAGTCGAGGGGCTCCATATCAACCGCCCGGCGCCCGGTCTCTTCGGCACGGCCGTAGTTGCCGGTCTCTTCCAGACCGAAGGCGTGCATTCCAAGAAGTATCGAATACCCCGGGATATCCGTTGTCCACTTCGACAGTACCCTGCCCAGGCGGTCCCTGAGGTTTTGCGCATTGGCCCGGTAGAAGTCCATCAAATGCCCCGTCTGGATTGCCAACAGGTCATGGGGGTACTCCATGTTGTGCCAATCAAGGACAATCGCGGCTTTCGTCCAGTGACCTTCCAGAAGCAATCGAAGGGCGGACAGGTGAGAGGCTTCCCTTTCCGTCAGCCGCTGCACCGCGAGCGAACTGACGATCTCCCTGGCTTCTTCATTGGCTTGAGGTTCAGTGGCCAGGCCAAGCACATAAGCCTTGAAAATCCGTGCCATGGCGAAGTCCGGCGAATGAGCGATGGCCTGATCGATCAGTGCAACCGGATCATTGCGGTACACATTGAATGCTTCAAGAGCCTGGCTGTAAAAATCAGCGGACTGCGCGTTTGCGCCCTGAAGCGCATTGCCCTGTCTGTCGGTGAGCATGGAGTGGTTCCCTCATAGACGTTGTTGTAGGTGTGCCTCTTCCGAAGGCGGTGCTATTATTAAGCTCCACCGGTCCCACCGACTATGTGCAAGACGCCGGAACCTTTGACCGATCCGCTTTTTTTGTTGCCGGAGCGCACGGCAAACGGAGGCGCCACATGAATGGCCACCTCGATATGCTTCGGGATACGCACCTGACCGGCGGTATTTTTCTCGACGCACGCTTTACCGCACCCTGGTGCATTACCGCGCAGGTCGGTCCCGAGGACTGCGCACCCTTTACGCCGCAACCCCGCCATATCATCGCCTATCACTTTGTCACCCTGGGGTGTATGCAGTTGCTCGTCTGTGGCCAGCCCCCCATGAATGTCCATGCCGGGGAACTGGTTGTGCTCCCCAGAAACGATAGCCACCTCCTCGGTAGCGACATGAACATTGAACCGGCCGACATCTCCGGCCTCATCCAGCCGGGCCGCGACGGCGGCATCGCACAGATTGTCTATGGGAACCATGGGGAACCGACACATGTACTTTGCGGTTTCCTGGGCAGTGACCAGCCAAGGAATGCGGTGATGGCCATGCTGCCCAGCGTGCTGAAGCTGGATGTGGCTGATGCTATTTCCGGCACCTGGATTGAGAGCACCTTTCGTTTCGGGGCGCAGGAACTGGCACACAATGGCGCCCAATCCAGCGCCGTGCTGGCGCGGCTGGCAGAGCTGCTTTTCATGGACGCCGTCACCCGTTACCTGGCGACCGACCACGGCAGTGGAGGCAGCTGGGCGGCCGGTCTCGGCGACGTGTTGATTGGCAAGGCCCTGAAGCTGATTCACGGGCGAATGGCAGAACACTGGACCACCGAACGACTGGCCCGGGAGGTCGGGCTGTCACGCTCCGCCTTTGCAGAGCGCTTTACGAAGGCCGTTGGGGAGCCGCCAATGACTTACCTTAGTCACCAGCGGCTTGAGAAAGCATCGATACAGTTGCGGGAAAGCGCGACCGCGATACCAAAGATCGCCGCTGCTATCGGTTATGAGTCCGAGGCAGCCTTCAGCCGTGCGTTCAAGCGAATGTACGGCCTGCCACCCGCAGCCTGGCGCAAGGGAAACCCGCGTCCCTGATTTGTCGGCCTTGTTTAATGGCTCTCTGCGGACGGGCTTCGGGTGTTTGGAGCCAGGGCTATCCTCTCAGGCGCGCCAGGATCTCTTCTGCAATATCCACTCGTACCTTGCCCCCTTCAACCAGCTCCCTGGCCACCGTATCAATCTCAGGGCCTGTAGCTCCGGCCATGACAGCAATGTTCTTGGCGTGAAGTGCCATATGTCCTTTCTGGATGCCGGTGGTCGCCAGTGCTTTCAACGCCGAGAAATTTTGCGCCAGGCCCACGGCTGCTATAACCCTGGCCAGTTTTTCCGCTGTCCGGGTGTTCATGACATCCAGGGCAACACGGGCGGTGGGGTGGGATTTTGTCGCGCCACCTATCAGCCCGACCGCCATGGGCATCTCGATCATTCCCGTGAGATTGCCCTCCTGGTCCACTTCCCAGCGCGTCAGCGACCGATACTGCCCCGACCTTGCTGCGTAGGCGTGAGCGCCAGCTTCAACCGCGCGCGTGTCATTACCGGTGGCAAGCACTACGGCACTGACACCGTTCATGACACCCTTGTTGTGTGTCGCTGCCCGGTAGGGGTCAATATCAGCGAAATCGAAGGCGGAGAGAATACCGTCCCGCACCGACTCTCCACCAATGGCGTCCAGCGACCAGGTCGCCCTTGCCCGGGCAAGGCGCCGGTCCGCCAGGTTTGACAGTATCCGCAGGTAAGTCCTGCCGCCGGTCCATTGCGCAATCAGCGGAGCCACCGCTTCCGCCATGGAGTTCACGGCGTTGGCGCCCATGGCGTCCCGGGTATCCACGATCAGGTGGGTAATCACCATGGAGCCGGTGCGCCCGCCTTCGAGCACCCGCACTTCGATGTCCCGATACCCACCGCCGTGCTTCAGCAGCACAGGATCGGTCTCGTCACAGACTTCCCTGATCCTGTCCTTGTTTTCAAGAATCTGCAGGCGAGCGAACTCCGGATTTTTTACGTCAATGAGCTGGACCTGGGCGATCATCAGCGAGCCGGATAAGGACGTAATAAACCCGCCGGAGTCACGACATTGCCGTGCAGCATTGCAAACCGCGGCCACCACGGATGATTCTTCCGTTGCCATTGGAATCAGGACATCTTCGCCGTCCACAATCATGTTGGTGGCTATGCCCAGGGGTATGTTCATGGTGCCAATGGCATTTTCGATCATGGAGTCGACAACGGCAGCATCCAGGTTTCCGGTGTTCGACAGTTGCGCCTCCACTGCACTGTCCAGGCCAGCCACTTCGATTACTTTCGCGAGGCGGTCTGGCATCGAGAGCTTGTGAAAGCCGGATATGCGGGAGCTTTGAATAGGCATTTAGAATATCTCCATCAGGATTGTCAGGACGCCAGGCGCTGGGAAAGCTGGTTGGGCAGCCACGTCACCAGGTCCGGGAATATCATGAACAGCACCAGGGCAATCATCTGCAGCGCAAGGAAAGGAACGATGGCCCGGTAGACGGTTTCCATGCCGATTCCCGCTGGCAATACGCCCTTTATGTAGAACAGCGTGTATCCGAACGGCGGGGTTATATAGGCCATCTGCGCCGTAATCAGGAACAGAACACCGAACCAGATCGGGTCGAAATCAAACGCGTTGATGATCGGCAGGAACACCGGCACACAGAGCAGGATGATGCCGATCTCATCGAGGAACAGTCCCAGCAGCACAAGGATTCCCATCATCGCCAGCAACACCAGCCAGCGGTTCAGTTCCAGGTCCTGGATGAACATCAGCAGGGAGTCGGCTCCGCCGGTTCCGGTGAAGATCGACACAAAGATCTTCGCCCCGATGGTGATCCACATGATCATGGTGGTCACCCGCAGGGTGTCCATTGCGGCATCACTGAGGTTGGCAGGGGTGAACTTGCCCTGTAGCGCAGCGGAAAGCATCGCGCCCACCACCCCGACCGCTGCGGCCTCGGTAGGCGTTGCAATGCCGGCGTAGATACTGCCGAGCACACTGAAAACAATCAGGGTTGGAAGGATCAGGGACTTCAGGGACGCGAACATGTCCCGGAACGAGACATCCACCTGCTCCGGCCGTGGTGCAACACTGGGCTTTAACAGCGTACGAATAACCACATAGGCGATATACAGCCCCGCCAGCACCATTCCCGGCACAATACCGGCGGCAAACATCTTGCCCACCGACACCTGGGCAGTTGCGGCATACACGATGGTAATGATGGAAGGCGGAATCAGGATGCCCAGGGTGCCGCCGGCACAAATAGTGCCCAGGGCCAGCTTTTCATCATAGCCACGGCGGAGCATGGATGGCAGCGCCAGGATCCCCATGGCAGCGACCGCTGCGCCCACGATGCCCGTCATCGCCGCCATCACGGTACAGATGGCGATGGTTCCCACTGCCAGGCCACCGGGCAGCCGACGGAACCATAGCTCCATGGCTTTGTACAACGCCTCAATAATTCCCGAGCGCTGCAGGATACTGGCCATCAGCACATAGAGCGGTATCGCGAGCAATACATCCGATGTCATCACATCAAAGGTCTGCAGCACAGACAGTACCAGCGCATCCGTACCCCAAAGGGTGACGGTAAACAGAACCGCCAGTGAGATGAGCACGAAAGCGAGGGGCATCCCGCTGAGCAAAAGCACCAGCAGGGAAATGAACATGGCGGACAGAACGAAGGTCGAGCTCATGCAGCACTCTCCCCGCTGGTCCGGATGCGTACGATTGCCTGTAGCGTTTCGGCAATCGACTGGAGCAACAACAGGGTGAAGGCGACCGGTATCAGGGTCTTCGCCGGCCATATCGCCGGGTTCCAGGAGGAAAACGAGGTCTCCCCGGACTCAATGGAGTTCATGGCAACGGGAATGCTCTGGTAGATCAGTACGCAGGCGATCACCCCGATTACGGGATAGATAGCCGTGTCCACCATGGCAGCGGTTCTCGCAGACAACTTGCCGTAGACAATATCGACATTGACATGGCCGGCGGTGTGAAGAAGGTAAGGGCCGGCGAGCATAAAATATGGCCCCAGCAGGAGCGTGGACAACTCCAGCGCCCAGACGGTGGGGGCATCGAAAAAGTACCGGGCCACGACTTCATAGGAAATAACGGCGACCATGATGAACACCAACAGGGATGCCATCACCGCAAGCCATCGATTCAAACCGGTTACGGCCTTGCAGTAGCCCTGGACAATAGACATAGACTCTCCTCACGCTGCGGTCTCAGCCCGGCTGACCGGGCTGGTTATGATTTTTGGCAGGGTGGGTACTATTCCAGCAATCCCAGTTCCTTCATGAACTCGATCTGGCTGTCCAGGACCTTGTTGGCGAGCTCGTCGTCGCCAGCGGCCTTCTCCCAGGCTTTCATCGCTGTCGGGCGGGCTTCCGCCACCATATTGGCGTCCAGGTGGATGATCTCGGCGCCTTGCTCTTCAAGCTTCCTGAGGGCGACGGCGTCCTGTGCCACGTTGTGCTGCCTGAGAGCAGCCGAAATCTCACGGGCGGCGCTTTCCAGGGCCGCTTTATAGGAATCCGGCAACTGGTCGTAGGCACGCTGGTTGGCTACGTAGCTGGTGGCAGTCGTTGGCTGATGGAACCCGGGCACAATGACGTACTTGGCCACTTCGCCCAGTCCAGCTTCCAGGTTGGCGGTCAGGTCACCCCGATCGGCAAAGTCGATCACACCTTTTTCGAGAGCCTGGTACACCTCTGCGGTCGGCAATGGTGTTGTCGATACACCAAATTCAGCCATGACCGTGCTGGCGAGACCAACAAAGCGCCCTTTCTTGCCTTCTACATCTTCAAGGGTGTTGATCGGAAACTTGGAATGGATGGGTTCCTGTCCGTACACCGTTGGTGCAATGTAGAAAAGCCCTGCCTTTGCATAGGCTTCACGGGCGAGTTCCAGGCCTCCCCGCTCATAGAACCAGGCTTCGTACTGGTCGGATTCAGGGAAACCAAAGGGAATGGTGCTGGTGAACGCGAAGGCGGGAATGGAGCCGGCCTCATAACCGTCAAAGGTTTTCATCATTTCAAACGCACCGCCCCGGACCGCTTCAAACGCCTGCGCTGACGGGGCCAGTTGGCCGCCTGCGAAAAGCCGGATGGTAAATTTGCCGTCGGTCAGTTCAGAGACCCGGTTAACGAAGCGTTTTTCGAATTCATAAGGGGTGGTCCCGCCATCCCAGAGAGCCTGCATGCGCCAGTTTACTTCCGGCAGTTCCGCTGCTGAACTCACGCTGGTAAAAATCGCAGCCGCTGCAACCAGGCTCTTGCAGGTATGACGAAGACCGACAATGGCCTTTTGGCTTATCGTTTTTTTCATAGTGTTCTCCATCGTACTGGTGGTTGTTCTTGTGTTTGTTAGTGCCCCGTACACCGGAAGTCACGCAATCAGGCAGGCGTCTTTGTCCTGTACGGCATACCTGTACAAATTAGGACAGTCCACTAGAATGAACAAGTGACACTTAACGGATGTGTACCACGGACTGTACCAGTCATTATGGTGGTACAATTTTGGAGTTAGTATGGCGGATAACGTCTCCCGGGCGCAGCAAATCGCAAACAGCCTGATCCAGCAGATAGAATCTGGTCAGCTAATGCCGGGAGCGCGGCTGCCCTCTATCCGGGTGGCCGCTGAGGGGCATGGCGTCTCAAAGAACACGGTAACCGATGCCTATGATCGTTTGGTGGCAACCGGCTATATCAGTCCGCGCCGGGGGTCTGGTTTCTACGTGCAGGCGGCAAACCCAACACAACCCATCCCCTATTCCGAGCACGTGACAGAAGCCCTGGACCTGGTCTCGCTGCTACGCGAACAACTGAACCAGCATTATGAGATCCGTGCCGGTGATGGGCGCTTGCCCGCAACCTGGATGGAAAGCTCCGAGATAGGGCGCTACCTGAAACGACACTCCAGCGTATCCGACAATGCCGACGACTTCGAGTACGGCCGGCCACAGGGGTTTCAGGCTCTGAGAGAGGATATCGCCCGGGCATTAACCGACCGGGCCATCAGCACCAGCCCGGATCAGGTTCTTATGACGTTTGGCGCCAACCATGCACTTGATCTGATCGTTCGCCATTTCGTCCAGCCCAATGATCCGGTGCTGGTGGAAACGCCTGGCTATTACCCCATGTTTGGCAAGCTCAAACTTCAAAAAGCCAACGTAATCGGTGTGAAACGGGAAAGGGATGGGCCGGACCTGGACATGCTGGAGGAGAAGATACGCCAGTTCAGGCCGAAGCTGTTTTTTGTACAGCCTATGGCGCATAACCCCACAGGCACATCCATGTCGCTGCAGAAGATGCATCGGCTGCTGACTCTGGCGGAGCGTTATGATCTGGTGCTGATCGAGGACGATCCCTTTGCAGACATCCTGCCAAAGGCCGCACCCCACCTGGCGTCCCTGGACGCACTGAACCGGGTCATCTACGTGGGAACCTTTTCGAAAACCCTGTCGGCTAGCCTGCGTTGCGGGTACATCGCCGCGAACCCTGCCCTGATAACGTCGCTGACAGACATCAAGATGCTGACCATCGTGAACAGTTCCAGCACTACGGAACGGATTGTCCACGAAATGATCGTCCGGGGCCGCTATCGTCGCCATCTGAAGCGGCTTCGTGATCGGGTAGCCAATGCCAGCGTGGACGCGGTGTCCGCCTTGCGCGGCATCGGCCTGGACAACATCGAGAGCCCAACGGGAGGTTACTATCTTTGGTGCCCGCTTCCCCAGGGCGTGGACGTCATGGCATTAACCCGCCAGGCCGCCGGAGAAGGGATATTCCTGGCACCGAGTCAGCTCTTTGAGCTGGCCGATCAACATGGCGAGTCGGCTCTGAGGATCAACATCGCCCATGCGAACAATCACAAGCTCCTGCGATTTTTGCAGGAGGCCGTATTGAGGTAATCTCCGCTGCTCAGAACTTCCAGAACGGCGTTCTTAAACGCTGCTCGACAACTTCGGGCGGATAACCCACATCCTTGAGGAGGCGTGGATCCATGTTCAGAACCAGGTGGAGGAAGTTACGCTTCATTCTCCACCCTTTGTAAAGTGACGCTGCTCGTTTCATTTCAATCATCCATTCATGGGTAACAACAAAGGGGAAACCGTAACCGGTTTTAAGTAGTTACCTATTTTATGGATGATCCATGCCCGGCCCCATACTTGGAAACCACTACGCAGCCTCATTCCGGGGCCGGAGGGGCTAATGACTTGTACCTATGTGGTGCCGTTTGATTTCTTCACGAGCGTTTTGTAGAGATCGTCTTTCAACTGCAGACGCTGCTGTTTCATCTGGTGCAATGTGTCGTCACCGACTGGGGCATCTCTACGTTCCAGTCCTTCAATCTCCTGGTCCAGCTCCGAGTACTGCCGGAAATGCTCCTGGAACTTCGGGTCGTTATTTTTCAACTCGTCGATCAGTTCGCCGAATTGGGGAAATTCGTTGTGAAGCTCGTGGTTGGAAATGCCCATTACCTCGTCTCCTTCTTATCGCAGCGTGTCTGGTCAGGATGCCATTCCTGCTCGGGACTTGTGAATAGCTGAATGACTATCAGGCCGCAAACCTACAAATCCGAATCCAGTTGTTCCAGTCCCAGGGAGGCCTTGAATTCCCGGTACTCGTCGCGGTAGACAATTGCACCCAGCGCCATGGCGGCCTTGGTGGCCATGCGATCAAAGCTGTCCCGGATCAGCCGGGGGATGTTTGTCTTGAGTCTCACACTGGCCGTTTCAATCAGCACAGCCCCCATTACGAGCAAGGCATCAATTCTTCGGTTGTCGCGGTCACCGTCCATTATGTGCCGGGCAATGACTTTCGCGTCATCCAGTATTACTTTTTCATCATCGTTCAGGCTCGCGCCATCAAACGCCATAAAGCTCTGGTAGCGCCGTGCCCGCTTCAACATAAAGGCTTCCTTTACCGCCGGGTCGGGCTCATCAGCCCTGGGCCGGGTGTTGAGAAGGCCATGGAGGCGAAAGTCGACCTCCCCGTCGGCACGTTTCTGTTCAAAAACCTGCTTTATGTCCGCCCGTGCAATATCGGAGGTGGTCTCCATGGCCTCGGCGATCACCGCATCGAACGTGGTTTTCTCCACCACATCCAGCACCCTTCGAATTGTGTGGATAGACTTCATAAGGTCCGGCCATAGTCTTGGGTCGGCTTGTCCCGGCTCGTCCGGCAGACGGGCTTCTATGGCACGAGCGCTGAAGAACGCCTTCTCCACATCGCGGAAAGCGACGCCGGGTTCGTTCGCAACCCATTTGACGCCATAGTCATTGAGGTCTTCAATCAGGCTTGAGGTGAGGATAAGCAAGTAGTACTTCATACCGAGGGGGAGGTCTGTCATCAGCAACACTCCATCACAACAGGGGTTCCTATGTACAGGTATAGCTGATTCCAGGCTGAGTACCAGCATTTTTGGGAGGCGCACTGCCCTCGCCTTTGACAAAACGCTAATAGCTACGGGCGATCAATAGGGTATAGGATGATTGAAAGAATCTGAGTATTGATCCGTTTATCTGAGGAAAAAAGCACATGACGTACGCGCGAATTGTCGGCACGGGTTCTTACCTGCCCGAGAATGTCATGACAAACGAAGACATGGAAAAGATCGTCGACACCAGCGACCAGTGGATTCGTGAGCGTACCGGAATCGAACAGCGCCATATCGCCGTGGAAGGCGAAACCACCGTTGATCTTGCCGAAAAGGCATCGCGCCTGGCCATTGAAGCGGCCGGCCTGAAACCGGATGACATTGACCTGATCATCTTCGCCACGTCTACGCCTGACAAGATTTTTCCCAGCTCGGCGTGCATTCTCCAGGCGCGGCTTGATATCCATGGCTGCCCGGCCTTTGATATTCAGGCGGTGTGTAGCGGCTTTGTTTACGCTCTGTCGGTAGCCGACAAATTCATCAAAACCGGCAGCAGCAAGCGGGCCCTGGTGGTGGGTGCGGAGCTGTTTTCCCGCATCCTGGACTGGGAAGATCGCGGTACATGCGTACTGTTTGGCGACGGTGCCGGCGCGGTTGTACTGGAAGCCAGCGAGGAAACCGGCATTCTCTCCACACACATCCACGCAGACGGCAAATACGAAGACCTGCTTCATGTTCCCTTCGGCATCGGTGACGGCTTCGACCAGGTGCGCGCCGGCAAAGGGCACGTGCACATGAAAGGTAATGAGGTCTTCAAGATTGCGGTGAACACCCTCGGCAGGATTGTGGACGAAACCCTGGAGGCCAACCAGATGAAGAAGTCCGACGTGGACTGGCTGGTGCCGCATCAGGCGAACCTGAGAATTATTGCTGCTACGGCCCGCAAGCTGAATATGTCCATGGACCAGGTGGTGGTAACCGTCAACAAGCATGGCAACACCTCCGCAGCCTCTATTCCCCTTGCCCTGGACGTGGCTGTGCGCGACGGTCGTATCCAGAGAAACGAAGTCCTCCTGCTGGAGGCCTTTGGCGGTGGCTTTACCTGGGGCTCGGCCCTGATCCGCTTCTAACCCCAAAGGGAATCTCCCATGGCCAGTGCCGCGACCGGCACTATTATTGGCGCCGGTTAACGCTAAGGCGCTCAGGCCCGCAAGATTTGACAGTTGAAAACAATTCATAGGATGATTGGATCATCAGCTGTCAGGATCTTAAACATGAAACTCGCAAGAATCACCAAAGGCTCCCTGGTGGAAACCGCCATAGAAAGTCTTCGCCAAGCCATTGAACAGGGGCACTGGGCCATTGGCGACCGCCTGCCCGTGGAGGCGGAGCTGTCGGAATCCCTGGGTGTCAGCCGTAACACGGTTCGGGAAGCTGTCAGGGTACTGGTTCATGTGGGCATGCTGGAAACGCGCCAGGGTGATGGCACCTATGTCCGCGCCACCAGGGATGCCGGAGAAACCCTACGCAGAATCAGCCGCTCCCAGCTTCGCGACAAGCTGGAAGTGCGCATCATGCTGGAAACCGAAGCGGCGAAGCTGGCCGCTAAACGGCGCGACGCAAGGGATGTGGAGAGAATGACCCTTGCGCTGGATAACCGGGGAAAGGCGGGTAACGATATTGTGGAGCGCATCCGCCACGACCAGGCGTTCCATACGGCGCTGGTCGCCGCGTCTCACAACCCTGCCCTGTCCGAGCTGTATGATTATTTTGCGCATTCAATAGCACTGACCATAGAACAGACTGAGCTGGACTCGGAACTTCCGGAGCCGTCCCAGGAGGACCATGAATTGCTGCTGGCGGCCATCCGGCGGCAGGACGAGGCAAAAGCGGAATCACTGGCCAGGGCCCTGCTCCAGCCAAGCCTGGACGCGCTCGGGGGCAAACCCGCATGAAGTTCCGGCTCGACACCTTCACCTGCCTGTTGCTGGGCGCCATTGTCCTGGCAACCGTTCTCCCGGTACGCGGCGAAGTCGCCGAGTCCCTGGCAACCGCTGGTACACTGGCCGTCGCCCTGCTGTTCTTTCTGCACGGCGCTGCGCTGTCCCGCGAGCAGATCGTTGCCGGCGCTACCCACTGGCGGCTGCACATCATTATTACCGCATTCACCTTTGTGTTCTTTCCGCTGGTGGCACTACCCATTAATGAAATCAGCCGCTTTGCACCGGAATGGATGCCGCCGGACCTGGGCCTGGGCTTTCTCTATCTCGGGGTACTGCCTTCGGCGGTGTCCTCCTCAATTGCCTACACCGCCATGGCAAAGGGCAATGTGCCCGCTGCCATCTGCAGTGCGGCCGCCTCCAACGTCTTCGGTATGATGCTGACGCCGTTCCTGCTGCTGTTATTGGTGAGCACATCCGGTGATGGCAGTTTCTCGGTGGGCGAAGCGTTGCGGGACATTGTGCTTCAGTTGCTATTGCCGTTTGCGGTGGGGCATGGCCTGCGCCCCTGGCTAGGCGGTTTCCTGGCACGCCACGAGACCCTCACCTCCCGCTACGATCAGTGCGTCATCTGGTTGATCGTCTATTCCGCCTTTTCCCACTCGGTTGCCAGCGGGCTTTGGCAAAACCTGCCATTGAACGCGATTCTGCTGGCCATCGCGCTGTGTTTTGCGCTTCTGGGGTTCTTTATGGTGATGGCAATGTTCGTGGTTCGCAGGCTTGGTTTCAGCCTGGAAGATGAAGCCGCCGTGGTGTTTTGCGGCTCCAAGAAAAGTCTGGCGTCGGGGCTGCCCATGGCAAAGGTACTGTTTTCCGGGCACCCCGGCTTTGGCATGATCGTACTGCCGATTATGTGCTACAACCAGATTCAGGTAATTGTAGGGGCCATGCTGGCGCAGAAGTATCGTGCCCGGATAGAGGAGGCGTCAGCCGCCGCCTCCCATTCCACCAAATAAGGTCGCCAGGATGGCCAGGCCCACGATCCAGCCAATAACCGCCGGCCAGAAGTTGACCATCTGCGGTGGCAACTCTTCCTGGGGCTCCTGGTCAGCAGCCTTGCTCGCCTGAACGTCATCTTCAGCTTCTTCTTCAGGCGCATCCCGCAGGTTGTACCAGTCAAACCAGCCAGCGAGAAACTGCACGACCGCTGGGGAAAAGCTGCCATTTTCAGCCATCGGCCGAACCTGTGGCTCCAGCGCGCTGGCAATCTCCCTGCGAACGTGTGGTTGATCCGCCGGCGGCTCACCGAGTATGGCCTTCCAGATTTGTGCGTCGTTGCTACGGCCGGAATCATTCAGCAGGGCCCGAACCTGGATCACCACCTCACGAACGACCTGTCGCTCTGATGCATCCAGCTCTGCTGGCTCCTGCTCCGGCGAGGCGGTGGCACCTTCCATTTCTTCCGTTGCTTCCGTGGCTTCCGGATCAGGATTCTGCACATTGCTCCGAACTTCGGGCTGGCCCTGCGCAGTCATTGGCTCGCCACCAGTCGCTTCCCTGAAAGCCCGGCGCAACTGTTCAAGCTCCTCACCGGAAGCAAACTTTTCCTGCTGTTCATAAGCGGCCTGTATCCGGGCCTGGTCACGGGTGGGTTCAATACCCAGTACTTCCCAACAATTCATAGGGTTACAACTCATTCATCGGATATTCATTACATTTTTGAGAGACAAACGTAATAGAGTCACTTAGGATAAGAACCAAGCGTTTACTATAAAAAAATCCCACACTCGGCGAAGTATAAAACGACTCTCATGTCCGTTACGAACTATCTCGTTAAGATTCCGGGGCCTTATCGCCTTGAACCCACCCCGCTACGCCTGTTTTTGTCGGCGTTGGCAGGCACATTCATCACCCTGGCCCCGGTAAGCGCCGCAGAAATCGACGACGAATCATTCGAACTGGCCGCCCTTGGCGATGCACCGGAAACCTTCGAAATGGGATCCGCCATCCCAGAAGTGCTGACCACGACCCGGTTAAGACAGCCCAAGTCACGGGTACCTGGCACAACCACCATTATTACCGGCGAGATGATCCGCGACCTCGGCATTATGAACCTGGTGGAGGTGTTCCGCCTGGTTCCGGGAATGACAGTCGCCGAGGTTGGCAGCAACAACCCGGTCACCAGCTACCACGGCACTGTACATTATGAGCAGCGCCGGTTGCAGGTACAGGTGGATGGCCGTACGTCCTACCGCCCTAACCTGTCGGACATGGACTGGAACACCATGCCGGTGCCCCTGGAGCTGATCGAACGCATCGAGATCAGTCGCGGCCCCAACAGCGCGGCCTATGGCATTAATGCGTTTCTCGGTACCATCAATATTATAACCCGTGCACCTGAAGACACCGCGGGATTTGAAGTAAGGGCGATTTCAGGTTCCAGGGGCTACAAACGTGTGTTCGGCTCGGCGGGCAACGCCAGTGACAACTATAACTGGCGCCTGGCCTATGAGAAACGCAAGTCAGATGGCTTTGATGAACAGGAAGATGACGACGTCTACTACCCGTTTCACGACGGCTATGATATCAACACCTTCACGTACGACAGCACGCTGTCCCTGGATAGCAACTACAGCCTGGACCTACGGGCCGGCGTAGTGGACGGGATTGATGAAGAGGACGAGATCAAGAACGGCAAGCTGGGCGCTGACGACCATCCGGATATTATCGTTGACGACTATTATCTACAAACCCGCCTGAACGTATCGACCTCTGAAAACCATTTCTACCATGTGCAGGCAAGCTTCCAGAATTATGACCGCAGGCAGCGCTGGAGTATCTGCATTCCCGGCGACACTTTTGACGACATTCTCCAGGGCAACAGCTTTGATCTGGAACCTTGCACGGCCAACGAGGTAGATCCTTTCAGAGCCAACCTCAATGAAGACATCGAAGAGTCCCGCCTGGAATTTGAAATCCAGGACACCCTGCTGTTCAATCCTGACCTGAAACTGGTTTCGGGCCTTGGCTATCGTAAGGACACCTACCGTTCTGAAACCTATTTCAACGGCCGCGGCAACAACTATCAGTCGCGTGTTTTCGCCAATCTTGAGTACTCACCTTTCCGCTGGCTTACCCTTAACTCAGGGGGTAACTGGGAGAAGACCACAACCACTGACGAGGGCTACTTTTCACCACGGGTTGCCGCCAACTTCATTCTCGCCAACAACCACACGCTCCGTTTTGTGTACTCCCAGGCGGTTCGAACACCGGATGCCTTCGAACAGAATCCGGATTGGTCCTATCGCCCCAGGAATGTACAACCTCCTTATGCTTTTCTTGAAGGGCAACGTTTTCTGGTGTCAGACCTGGTTGATCCTGCCACATCAACCTTTGGCAAATCACTTGAAGAAGAACGCATAATATCCCGGGAAATAAGCTATTTTGGCCAGTACTATATGGACAGATCCGTATTGTCCCTGGAAGTACGCTATTTCAATGACAAGCTTCGCGACATGATCAGTGGTGTCATCAATGAAGAAGACTGGACCATCGACAACAATGTGGCCCTGGACCAGAAAGGTTTCGAAGTTGAGGCATCGTTGGACTTCCCGGGTACAAAGCTGAGGATGAGCTATGCTTACCTGGATCAGGACGGCCGTTATACCGGCGCCGATGACCGCGACGCAGGGGATAAGCAATACGCCATCGACCTGCTCGGTCGCTTGTCGGTAAGGCATTCGGGAAGTTTTGCGTGGATACAGGATTTGCCCTTCAACCTGACTTCATCAACGGCTTTCTATTTTGCCGATGAGTTCCGGCGCTCGCAGTTCGAGCGTCTCGACCTGCGGCTTGCAAGGCGCATATTCAAAACCGGCTACAGCTATGAATTTGCTGTTACCATGCAGCATTATCTGAACCGGGATGTGGACTTGAGCCCTGATAATGTTATCAAGGACCATAACCAGTTCTTCGCTGAAGTAGGCGTAAGATTCTGAAGGCATCACACGGACGATTCCAGACCCCGGACGGTATGAAACCAACGAACGAAACAAGATCGCGGATAAGGCCAGGCAACTACGCAAGCCGGTGGGTTCCGCTGACCATTGCCCTGTTCATGTTCGTTGCTCTGTCTGTTCAACCCGTCGCCGCACAATCGACCGCAGGGTCCCTGGTTTATCTGGCCGGCTCCGAGAACTCCGCGCTTAACCGTCGTATGCTGTCCCTGCTTGAAAGCACGCTGGGCAGCACCACCACTATCCGCTCGTTCAGTAGCGGGCAAACGTCCCAGGACAGCACCACTCCGGTCATAACACTCGGCCCGGAGGCCTTTACCCGGGTCCGGCAGGAAAATCGCAACGTTCCTATCCTGGCACTGCTCGTGGATCAGTCGTTTATCGACGGCTATGCCGAACGCTCAGAAGGTTCGGTGTCAGCTGTCCTGTATAACCCACCACTGATCAGGCAGGCTATAACCGGCCAGGTTATTTTACCTCACGCCACTCATGTGGCGATGCTTGCCCGCCCGGACACAGCAGAGCTTTACGAGTCGCTGATAGAAAAACTCCCCGCTTACGGGCTCAATGGCCGGGTATTTGTTGTAAGCTCCGATGAAGATCTGATACCAACGCTCATCCATGCCCTCAACTACGGCGACTTTATTCTTGCCGCGCCGGACAACAGCATTTACAACCCCCGCACCATCAAACATATCCTGCTGACGGCGTACCGGCGTAACCGGATTGTCATAGGGCCGAGTCAGGCTTATGTGAAGGCAGGCTCCCTGGCATCCACCTACACACCATTGACCGAGATTGCCTCCCTGGCAGCCGAGTACGTTGAGCACTACCGGGCTCAAGGGCGATTTCCAACGCCCGCCTACCCCGATACGTTCAGGATCGAACTCAACCAGCAGGTTGCACGTTCCCTGAATATTCCGCTACCTGACCGCCAGGAAATTATCGACTCTGTGAGAGAACGGCTTGCCGATCCCGAGGAGGCTACTGATGAGTAAGCGCATGGGCAGGCCGGCTCCTCTCACCAGAAAATTGCTGCTATTGGGCGCAGCGCCGGCGATTGTGATGTTCGTGGTACTGATGGTGTTCTTTACCTCTGCGCGCCTGGACGACGCCCGCAAGGATCTAGCGGATAGCAGCCAGATGCTTGCAGACAGCCTGGCGCCGGCCGTCGAGTACGCGGTTGTTTCCGGGAACACCGTTGCCCTTGAACAGATTCTGTCGCAATCGCTGCGCCGAAGCCGTGCCCAGTGGATTCGGGTCTCCAACGTGGTGGGTGACGAGGTGGGGTTCGTATCCACGGACGATCCGGGTGATATCAGTGCCGAGGACACTTTCGATGTTTTCGAGTCTGAAATCCTGCAGCAGCCGCTCGACCTGGGCGAAGATCGCCAGACCGAATGGTTCGAGCCAAACTACGGGTTCGGGACTGGTGCCCTGCGTGTTGGTACGGTTGAGGTAGGTGTCAACAAGGCTCAACTTGCTGCCCGCCGACAGGACATCCTGTGGACATCGTTAGCGGTCGGGTTTTCATTGCTGCTGTTTACCCTGTTAATCGTCAACCATTCCCTGAACAGCATCATTTCACCGATCCACGCCCTGTCCCGCCGGGTGTCAAAGCTGACAAACCGCGAATACGAGGACGTTCCGGTCAGCAGCACCGGCACTGCCCGTGAGATCAGGGAGTTGGAAGAGAGCCTTAACGACCTGTCCAGACACCTCAGGAGCCTGAAGGCATCCAGGGATGAAACACTGGCTTCGTCCGAAAAGGCACGGGAGAGGGCGGAACAGGCAAATCGTGCGAAGTCCGAATTTCTCGCCACCATGAGCCACGAACTACGGACTCCCCTCAATGGCGTTCTGGGGATGATTGAGCTGGTCACCGAAGAAACCCTGAGTGCCCGGCAAAAGGATTACCTGCAGACAGCACGCCAGTCGACCGAAGACTTGCTGACGGTCATCAACGACATACTGGATTACTCCCATATTGATCGGGGCACGCTGGAACTGGATAACCGGGAGTTTGATCTGAAGGAACTGATTGCAAACTGCACCGCCAGTTACCGCCACATTGCCGAGCAACAGGGGCTGGCGCTGTCTACCCAGTTTATCGGGGAATGGCCGGACCACCCGATTGTTCTGGGGGATTCGCCAAGGCTGCGCCAGATCCTTGCCGGCCTTATCGACAATGCCATCAAGTTCACCGGTGACGGCTTTATAAAAATCCACGCTGGCTGGTTTTCCCTGGAGGAAAACTGCATGGTGCTTAACTGCACCGTCAGCGATTCAGGCTGCGGCATCCCGGTCGAACGCATTCACGACATCTTCAACTCGTTCGAACAGCTCGAAACCGGAGACGCCCGTCGCTACGGTGGCACCGGAATGGGGCTCTCCCTGGTCCAACGATTGGTTGAGTTGATGGGTGGGCACGTCAAGGTTGAAACGGATATTGGCAAAGGATCATCGTTCCGCTTCGAGCTGCCTTTTGAGCTGGCGGCGCCGTCTGAACATCCTGAAACAAACAATCAGGGACCCATTAAAACCAGCAGCGAAAATGCCCGCGCCCTGGTGGTGGAGGACAATGTTGTGAACCAGCGGGTTGCCACGGCCCTGCTCAAACGGCTGGGCTTCAGTACCGACTCAGCGGCCAATGGCGAGGAGGCCCTGCAACTGGTGCAAAACAACCATACCGGCTACGACGTTATCCTGATGGACTGCCAGATGCCGGTTATGGATGGCTATGAAACCACCCGCTGTATCCGGGAATGGGAGCAAAGCAACGGCCAGGGCGGAACCCCTATCATTGCACTCACGGCGGACGCCCTACCGGGAACCGAATCCAGTTGCCGCGAGGCGGGCATGAATGATTATCTGGCCAAGCCAGTGAGAAAGGAGAACCTGAGGGCGGTACTCAGCCGCTGGATACGGGTGTAACCAGCGGCTCAACAGAAGCAGCGAACTAAGCCACCGGCTCCCGCATGGTCACGAACTCTTCCGCGGAAGTCGGATGAATACCAATGGTGCTGTCGAACTGCGCCTTGGTGGCACCGGCTTTCAGGGCAACCGCAATGCCCTGGGTAATTTCCCCGGCGTCCGGCCCGACCATATGCGCCCCCAGAACCCGGTCTGATGCGTCATCCACCACCAGCTTCATCAATGACCGCTCATCCCGCCCGCTCAGGGTATGTTTCATGGGCTTGAATTCCGAACGGTAGATTCGCAGCGTGTGGCCGGCCTCCCGCGCCTGGGCCTCGGTCAGGCCCACCGTTCCGATATTGGGCTGGCAGAAAACAGCCGTGGGAATACAGGTGTAATCCATGTCCCCCTTACCATCACCAAACAGGCGATTGGACAGTACCATCCCCTGGGCGAGCGCTACCGGTGTCAGTTGTGGTGTGCCGATCACATCCCCCAAGGCGGTTATGGAAGGAACTGCGGTCTGGAAATGGTCATCAACAACCACATGACCGGATGCGCTGAGCTGGACGCCAAGTTCTTCAAGGCCCAGCCCATCCACCAGGGCCCTGCGACCAGTTGCTGCCATCACCAGCCCGGTATTCAGCCGCGTGCCATCGGTCAGGTTAACGTTGTAGCGGGTATCATCGCTTTCAATGGATTCAATGTTGACCCCAAAGCGCAGGTTGACACCTTTCTTGCGTATTTCCTCGGCGGTGAACTTGCGAACATCGTCATCGAAGCCACGCAGGAACAGATCGCCCCGATACAGCAAGGTGGTTTCCACGCCCAACCCGGCGAGGATCCCCGCAAACTCAACGGCAATATAGCCACCACCCCAGACTACGGCCTGCCTCGGCAGTTGTGGCAGATAGAACATCTCGTTCGAGGTGAGAACGCACTCCTTGCCAGGTACATCCGGAATCACCGGCCAGCTTCCAGTGGCAACCGTGATGTGTTTTGCGGTATACACCTGGTCCCCGACGACCACGGTATGTGCGTCGGTCAGTGAAGCCGTCCCCCGGATAACGGTAACACCGGCATTGTCGAGCATACGCCCGTAGATACCGTTTAGCCGTTCAATCTCGGCGTTCTTGTTGGCAACCAGCCTGGTCCAATCGAAACTGACCTGATCACCCGGCACGTTCCAGCCGTACCCTGCCGCATCCTCAATGTCTTCACCGGCGTGGGCGCCATACACAAACAGTTTCTTGGGCACGCAGCCAACATTGACACAGGTACCACCAAGATAGCGCGATTCCACCACAGCCACACGGGCGCCCCTGGCAGCCGACATGCGTGCCAGCCGGACTCCGCCGGACCCGGCACCAATGATAATCAGATCAAAATCCTGTTTGTCAGACACAGCGTCTCCTGTAGTTTTAGACAGCCTGTTCGGTCAACCCGGAGCTGCCGCCTCTTCACCGGGGCGGACCTCACGGAACAATACGTGATCCTCAAAGTCGCCCAGGCGGATGGTACCCAGGCTACGGAACCCTTCAGATTCATAGAACGGGAGATAGCGGCTATTGCCAGTGTCGAGAACCAGACCACTGCCCCGGGGGTTCTCGGCGCAGAGCTTTTCGACGGTGGAAAGCAGCAATCGTCCGTATCCCTTATTCTGGTAGTTCGGGTTCACTCCCATCAACGGCAACTGGTGGGCCAATGGTTGCGGCAGCATTTCCCGGATTTTCTCATGGTAATCCAGGTAGCGCCGGGTGCATGCGAAACCGGCGGTCAACACCATGCGAATGCGCCAGCTTATCTGTTCGGCAAGGTTGAGCCTGAGTTCAGGCTCGCCAATAAAGGCAACGGCAACCAGCGTGTCATTGGCCAGGACTCCAATGGCGTCCTGGTCCAGCTCCAGGTAGAGGTCGATCAGTTCCCTGACTGTCGCCCGAACACGCTGTTCGTAACCGGGGCGGCGGTGATCGAACAGGTACTGGAATGTCGGTTCATCCCGGTAGGCATGGACCAGTATGGATATCGCCTCATTGCGGGCGCTCGCATCAAGACGGACAATCGCCGGCTCCGGATTGTTCTTGTTGTCTGTGCCGTCATTCATCACATGCTCTCCAGTATCTGCCTCAGATCGTCAGGGTTAGACGTACGGATACAATGCCCGGATCGTTTTGTCGATCCATGGACGCCTGGTCTATCAGAACACCGTGCCCGGTGTTAAGTTGCTCCAGCCAGCTGGCCACCTCCGTGAAGCGGGCCCCTTCCAGCCAGACCCGAATGGCATCTTCCCCGCTGGGTTCAAAACGCTGGAGAGAGAGGCCTGCTTCACTGGCGCTGCGCGTTACCAGTGCCATCAGTGCACGCCCATCCTCCGGAGTATCAGCGCCAGCGCTGCCCTGCCCGGCGCCCGCGCTGGACAGCCGCTCCAGCGACTGGCGGTTCGCTTCCAGCCAGGCCAGCAGTTCCGTGGCATTCTCCCGCGCAGCTGCGGCATTATCATGAAAGCTCGTGGCGGGGCGCCAGATCCCGAAGTAAAGGATACCCAGAAGAACCGCCACTGCAAGAACGGCCAACGCCTGCTGATCCCTGCGCGGCAACTGGTCATACTGGGCAATCAGTTTGCCGACAGCAGGCTGTTCCTTGATCCTGTTCCACATGACGCTATCCTCCTGAAACCGTCAGGCGACCACGAGCGCCACCTGGTTCATTGACGACCGAACCAATCTGGGCTTCCAGTCCGCGAGTGGTCAGGCCGTTCCTTAAGGTACTGAGTTTGTCGTAACTGTCTGCCCGCACGTCCACCACAAGCTCTCCACGATTCCGGCTGTAATTCACCGAATTGAACGTGACGGAACCTGAATCGGGAATTCTGGAGTACTGTTCACCGGTGTATTTCATCAGCGTGATAAAACTGGCATTCGGCCCTTCGGCCTGGAGCTGGCGTAGCTGGCCTTCCACAACCCTGCGCACGTTACCGGCGTGGGTCCTGGCGTCATTGGGAAACGCCTGCCGATAAACTGCCATCGCCTGTTCCCGGATCTCATCGGCCTTCTGCTGGTGATAGAACCCCAGGCCCACTTCAACACCGATCTGGATCACGAACCAGACGCAGGCCACCGCGACCAATGGTTTCCAGGCCCCGAGTGCACTGGATTTACCAGAACGGATGCTGTAAGCACCCTGGCACAGGTTGATCGGCTGGCAAAGGTGGTGGTGATGAGAATGAGCCAGCAGCTCCAGGGGCATCAACTCCAGGGTTTCTTCCCTGACCACGAGGCGCCCCGATGCCTTGAGTTCCGCCAGATCCGACTGCTGGTGCTCGAACTCCTGTCCAGTGCCGTAAACCGTCACCGGTACTTCTGCGACAACGTCGTCCGACGGCGGCAGTGCCAGTGTCTGGGCAAACATTGCAAGGTTACGGGCGTGGACACTGAGCCACTCCCCCTGATCGCTGGCGAGCATGGCCGATTCGCCATCCAGGCAGATCGACCACCCGACTTCGGTGAGTGGAAGCAAGCCGGCATCCGGGTAAATGGCTTCCAGTTTGAGGTGTTCCCAGCCACTGAACATGACAACCCATTCCGCCATTTGTCCGTGGTCTATGGCGGCAACCCGGAAGCCCTTTTCCGTCCGGTTACCCAGGGCCAGATGAACGCTCTCAATATCCTGGGCGATCTGCTCCTCAACGGCATAAGGCAGGGCCTGATGAACAAACCGCGTTTGTTTGGCAGGGATATCCGCGACACAGAACAGTGCTTCGTCTCCGGGAATCAGCCCGACCAACAGCACATTCTCGAGATCATTCTGCGCCAGTGTCTGTTCAATGGCATCTCTTGGGTCCGCTGTTCCCCGGGCCTGTGCGTCTCCGCTGGCATCAACCAGCACCCAGTTAAACAGCTGGGCTTCCGGATTGGCGTCAGGGTCGGCAAACGGAGGCCGGGGTCTGACGTAGAGGCGATATGACATTCTGAACAGTTTCCTTTTTCAAACCCCTGCGGGTTATCAGTGCTTGTTATCGACGACTTTCTGTCCCGGCGCCTTCCCTATTGCTCCGAGATACTGAACGGTTCCTTGGTAATACGGTTCTTCTGCCCGGTGTCGCGGCTGACAGTCTGCATTTCACCCTCGGGGCTGCGGTAAACCGTACTGACAAGATTCGCAACCCGGTTATCGTAGGTAATCCGCGACACCACTTCAAAGAAACGGGTTTGCAGCCCAAGCCCAGTGGACTTGAGCCCACGGCCAGCGAACTCCGGCAGTGCCAGGAAGTCCTGGATGTTCTCGAAACGCTCTTCGAGGCGCTTCTCAAGAATAGCGTCTGCCTCGGCCTGTGTCAGTTCCTCGTGCAGGGACCGCAATACCGGTGCCGTGGCGGTGTTGACGTTGATGCCCAGCCCTGCCACCGGTAAGGCCGCCACATGGGGCCTCAGGGCCCGGTAGGCTTCCTCGGTCATGCCATCGATCAGACGCAATTCGGATACATCAACAAAGGGCTGATTACCCGCCCGATAAGCCGGATCCGCAGACAGGTACATACCGTCTTCGGCGCCATAGGCACTGACCGTCTGGTCGTCAGGGTCAATCCAGTCAACCAGCGCATCGACATTGACCGTAGTGATTTCCAGAACCTGGAGCAGACGGCTTATCCGTTCGCGGGTAATGGGATCCACCTGCCCGTTGCCCTGCACCAGGTCGTTGAGATTGATCTTCCCGCCGAGGTCGTCAATCTGCACTTCCGCCACGCCATTGTCGTCCAGGGGCAGGATGGCCGCGTTCTTGGCCCAGAACTCATCCAGGCTGTCCACCATCAGGTTGTTTTCCTTGTCGTCCTCGAAGTCCCGCACCAGAATCTGACGTGCAAAGGCTTCAGCGCCCAGGGCAACGCTGTGGCCCTGTTGCTGGGCAAGGTAGTGGCTGGCCCGGAACACCCGCACGCTCTGTTGCTGGGTCATGCCCGTGGCCAGCATGACCACCAGGGCCATGGCGAGCAGCACCATGATCAGGGCCACACCGCCCTGGCGATGACCGGGTATCATTCTGCTTCGCACGGGGATATCAGCCACCGGTTCCCCCTCCCCCGGTCTGATCCTGGCTTTGATCCTGGTCCTGATCAGACGGCTGATCGTCGTCCTGATCATCCGCGGCATCGTTAACGGTATTGATCACACCCTGGGCGACATCGTTATCGAAATCCGGAAGGGAAAAGGTTCTTACCAGTTCACCGAATCGCTCATGCTCTATGGTGATTTCGATACCCAGCGGCAGCGGGATCTCGGGTCGGGTACCCTGCGTCATATTCGCCATGCTGTTTTCATCCGGCCAGTTATCCCGCCAGTTGCGCTGATCGTCCAGGAAACGCACGGTAAAATCGGTCACATCGGACAGCAGGAGGAGGTCCTGGCTGTTATCTTCCTGGCCCCGATCAACCGTTGTCCAGTAGCGCCGGTGCAACTCGTCACCGGTGTATTCCCAGCCCACCCGCTGCAGCCTGCTACGGCGAGTGCCAAGCGGGTTACGCCAGCCCTGGCGTGTGAGCATCAATACAAAATCCTCTTGCCGGCTGGTGAGCGCAGGGTTGAAGTCACCGTAGATATCCCGTGCGGGACGATTGACAACCTGCGTAATATCCCGCTCCAACAAAAGCATGGTACGTTGCAGCTGATCGAATTGCTCGGCAACCTCATTCACCCTGTCCCTGGAGGAAATCACGTTTCCCAATACCTGCCATACACCAAGCCCGATCACGGCGGTGATGGTGACCGCGATCAGTACTTCCATAAGAGTGAAGCCAGCCTGGGCGGTGGGTCGCGGCTGTTGGGTGATCATGGTCAGCGGTGCCGGCATCAGTTCTCACCAATGAATGCAGACAGCGTATGGATCGGGGCGGGTTCGGCTTCGTTTCCCCGGTATCGTGCCACGGTCACCTCCACCCGCAGGATGGAGGGGTCTTCGGTGCCAAGGACAGCGGTTGTTACCCGCCATCGGAAAGGCCCATACTCGATGTCATCCGAGTTCTCTGAAATATCCGGAAGGCTTTCCTGTAACCTGATTTCGTTGATGCGGTTGTCCGCCACCCAACCAGCAAAGGTCTTGTCGCGGATTCGCTCGTAACTGGAAATATACTGGCTGCCGACTTCAGCCGCTGCCGTCGCGATAAGGCCAAACACCAACAGCGCAACCAGAACTTCAATCAGTGTAAAGCCACGCTGCTTCGTCATTCGTCTTCGCCCCTCTCGCTTCCCGGGTGGTGCCACTCAAGTGGAGAAAATCCATCGGAAGCAATGGTGTGCATGCGGGAATCGTCCCTGCCCACCAGGAACTCCAGTTCGAAAGGGGTGGTTTCACCACTGGAGAAGAACACCACATCCGGCCTCAGCTCGTCCTCTTCAGACGCCAGCCTGGGCGTGTCACTTTCAATGTACTCGGTCACCGTGATCCACTCCGGAAAACTTCGCATCCGGAACATGTGTTCGGCCGGCTCTTTCCATTCACCACTGCGATCTTCCCAGGCAACAAAGCGATAACCCTCGTCTTCGAGGATCAGGCCCAGTTCGGTGTTATTCAGGATCGCCTGCTCCGCCGCGGTTTGCATCAGCAGGTAGAGCTCGCGTACCTCGTTCTCCATTTCACGCTCCCGCGAGCTACCTCCCATGGTCATGACAGCGAGCGCCGCAAGCAGACCAACCACCACCAGGACAACGAGAATTTCGATCAGCGTGAAGCCTGAATGTCGTGTCCTGGCGTGCACAATCAGTCCCTGACCTGCCACACACTGATGTCGGCGTTGTCACCCTCGCCGCCTTCACGGCCGTCGGCACCGTAGGAATAGAGGTCGTAGGGGCCTTCGGTGCCGGGATTGACGTACTGGTATTTCGCCCCCCAGGGGTCCTCGGGAACGCTGTTCAGATAGCCCTCCGGGTTCCAGTTCCTGGGCTCCGGGCTGCCGCTGGGTTTGGCCACCAGCGCCTCAAGCCCCTGCTGGGTGGACGGGTAATGGCTGTTGTCGAGGCGGTACAGATCCAGGGCGTTTGCGATGTTACTCATCTGCGTTTCGGCGACCGTCACCCGTGCCTGGTCGCTACGGCCCATGATATTCGGTGCCACAATCGCCACCAGCAGGCCCAGGATGACCATGACAACCATGATTTCGATCAGGGTAAACCCCCTTTGTGCCGCTTGATGTTTCATTGTTTCGCTCTTCATCTGTCCCTATCTCTGGGTTTGGAAATGGGGCTGGTTTGCCTTTCATGGCCTAACCAACCAGGTTACTCATGTTGAGGATCGGGAGCATGATTGCCAGCACAATAATGAGAACAACCACGCCCATTAACAGCAACATCATGGGCTCGAACAGGCCCACGATGGCTGCGATTTTTGACTGCAGGGTGTTCTCCTGCATCGTTGCAGTCCGCTCCAGCATGCTGTCCAGTTCGCCACTGGCCTCACCGCTGGCAATCATGTGCAACATCATCGGCGGGAAGTACCCCGTCTGGTCCAGCGAGCGGTGCAGTGAGCCGCCTTCGCTCACTTTTCTCGCCGCGTCCCGCAGCTCCTGGCGCAAGTGGTCATTGGACAGCACCTCACCAGCGATGCGCATGGCCTCAACGAGCGGAACACCACTGGTTGTAAGGATGCTCAACGTACTGGCATAACGCGCCGTATTCACACCCCGCACCATGCCGGAAAACAACGGCATGTTAAGCAGACTTTTATGGAACCGGAGCCGGAACGCGGGCTTTTTCAAGGACCACCGGAACGCCATCAGCCCGGCAATAATGAGTATCAGCAGGTAGACACCGTAACTGCCCAAAAATTCCGACACCGCCAGCATGGCAGCTGTCAGGGTCGGAAGCTCCTGGCCCTGTTTGACGAAC
The DNA here is from genome assembly GCF_029207565.1 of Marinobacter iranensis. Lineage (GTDB taxonomy): Bacteria > Pseudomonadota > Gammaproteobacteria > Pseudomonadales > Oleiphilaceae > Marinobacter > Marinobacter iranensis. Next base: position 93,861 of record NZ_JANCMW010000005.1, read on the forward strand.
ACTTCGATTATGTCCGGAACCACATAGGTCAGCAGGAACACAACAATGGCAATTGCAACAACACTGAGAATGATCGGATAGATAGCCGCCAGTTGGATCTTCTGGCGTGCCTCCTGCCGGGCCTCGGTATAGTCCGCCAGCCGGTTGAGCACCAGGTCCAGGTGCCCGGCATGCTCGCCAGCCGCGACGGTGGAGCGATAGAGCCGGGGAAACGCCCGGGGAAACTCACCGAGACTGTCCGCCAGGCTATAACCCTCCATCACCTTGGCGCGGATGGCAATCAACATGCTGCGCATTCGTGGTTTGGAAGACTGCTGCGCGGCCGCCGACAATGCCTGTTCAATGGGTATGCCCGACTGGATCAGCGTAGCGAGCTGACGGGTTACCAGCGCCAGATCCGCCGTTGCAAGACCACCACGGCTACTGAGTGGATTGCTGCGGGTCTGCTTTTCCGAAGCGGCTTCCACAGCCAGGGGCGTCAGACCTCGTTCGCGCAATAACTGACGAACCGCCCTTGGTGCATCCGCCTCAATAACGCCCTGCTTTTGTTTGCCACGGCTATCAAGTGCCTTGTAGTCAAATGCTGGCATGGATTACCTGCTCCGGTGGGTCACGCGAAGGACCTCTTCAACCGTGGTTACCCCATCCAGTATTTTCTGAACGCCATCGGCATGTATGCTCGGGCCATGGAGCCTGGCTTCGTGTTCCAGATCCAGCTCCCCGGCCCGTTTGTGTATCAATGAACTGATTTCTTCGTTGACCTCGACCACCTCGTAGATACCGATTCGGCCGCGGTAACCCAGTTGGTTACAGTGTTCACAGCCTTTGGCTCGGTAAATGGTAGGCGGATTGGCCGGGTCCTGCTGCAGAAACTCGCAATGTTCCTCGGTTGGGGTATAGGGTTCGCGACAATCCTTGCAGAGCACCCTGACCAGTCGCTGGGCAACAATACCCACCAGGCTTGAGGAAATCAGGAACGGCTCGATACCCATATCCATCAGCCGGGTAATGGCACCCACGGCCGTGTTGGTGTGCAGGGTCGACAACACCAGGTGGCCGGTCAGGCTGGCCTGTACCGCGATTTCGGCGGTTTCAAGGTCGCGGATCTCACCAATCATCACCACGTCCGGGTCCTGGCGCAGGATCGCCCGCAACCCCCGGGCGAAGGTCATATCCACCTTGGTGTTGACCTGGGTCTGGCCGATGCCCGGCAGGTTGTATTCGATGGGGTCCTCAACGGTGAGTATGTTCCGGCTGCGATCGTTAATTTCCTGCAGCGATGCATAGAGCGTTGTCGATTTACCGGAACCGGTTGGGCCGGTAACCAGCAGGATGCCATAAGGCCGGTAAATCAGCCGGCGCAGTACTTTCAGGTCATTGCCGGCCATGCCCAGGGATTCAAGGCGAATGGTGCCTGCCTGCTTGTCCAGAAGACGCAGCACCACCCGCTCACCGCTGGACGACGGCATGGTTGAAACCCGGATATCCACTTCCCGGCCGGCAACCCGCAAGGCAATACGGCCATCCTGGGGAACCCGTTTTTCCGCAATATCCAGCTTGGCCATAACCTTGATCCGCGACACCAGCAGCGGCGCCAGTGCGCGTTTGGGCTGTACCACTTCCCGCAGCACACCATCCACGCGGAAGCGAACCACCAGCCGTGTTTCATAGGTTTCGATATGCACGTCCGAGGCGCTGGTCTTGACCGCCTCAGTCAGGATCGCGTTAATAAGCCGGATGATCGGAGCGTCGTCTTCCTGCTCCAGCAGGTCTTCCGTCTCCGGTACCGAATCCGCCAGGGATGCCAGATCCATGTCATCGCCGATGCCTTCCACCATCTGCATGGCTTCGGCGGAATCGTTCTGGTAGGCCGCGTTCAGCGCCGAGTCGAACCGCGCGGGATCGATGGTGGAAAATCGTGCCCGGCCGCCGCTGATGCGGTTGGCTTCCGCCAGGGCGGAATGACCCGCGCCCGGGCGCACCAGGATCACCGGATCGCCTTCGTCGTCACGAGTCAGGATCACACCGTTGCGTTTGGCGAACGTGAAAGGTAGACGGCCCAGCGGAGTATCCTGCGGCTGAAGTTCTGTGTCTGTGTCCACGATCGTCCTCGCTTTGTTGCCGGGGCGGGAAGGAGAATGTTCCAGAATCCCTTTTTATTCAATTAATTCAGAGAGGCTACCATAGGATATGGAACCGCTGAATAACTCTATACACTATACTGCCAATAAATCGTTGCAGTCTGATAACCTGTGAGCCTTTTGCCGGCTCTCACCTGCTCTTTTCGGGACATTCAATGCTTTTAACCAGTTCGAGGTTACCACTGATACTCGCCACCGTCGCAGGCATTGCCATGGCTACTGTGACAGCGTGGCAGGGCGTTCGTTTCTGGCAGGACGAAACCGGTACCGGTGATGCCGCCTCCACATCGGACCAAGCCATGGCTGCAACCGAAGCCAGGCAGGAGCCGGAAGTCAATCTGGCCTCACTTGACCTGTTTGGCGTACCCGGTGCAGAAGCACCGGAAGCGGAGCCGGATACCGAGAACCTGCCGGAAACCAACCTGAGGCTGTTCCTCCGGGGAGTACTGGCGGCCTCCGGCGACTTCCCCGGCAGCGCGCTGATTGAAGACGACAAAAGCAATACCGAAGCCTACCTTGTGGGCGACGAACTGCCGGGCGATGCCACGTTACGCTCCGTCCGCGCCAACCGCGTGATTATCGAACGGCGCGGAAAACTGGAAAATCTCTACTTCCCGGAGAACGAAGACCGGTCCGGCCTCTCCATGGCGTCCACGGAAACATCCGGCCAGCAACAGGAACCCGGTGGCACGCGAATTCGTCCTGCAGGTACGGAGCAACGTTCATCATCCGTCAATACAGAATCCAGCGAACAACGCCGGGAGGAAATCCGCCGGCGCCTGGAACAGCTTCGTGAACGCCTGAGAACCAACAACTGAGGACGCCCATGGAGACGGCCGCATCGATTCCTCGCCGCAGCGGCTCCCTGCTTTCCATGTTACTTATGGTCACCACATTAACCGTGGCTGCCTTCGAGCTCAGTGAACGACTGATGAACTATGTTCGCTCCGAATTCGGTGACGAGGCCCATGGCCGGCTTGAAACCTGGCAAAATCTTCACAATATGGCTTCCCGGGCCGCTGTCGATCGTCAGTTACGGCTCGTCAATTCCTTCTTCAACCGGGTCCGGTTTGTCAGTGACATCGCCCACTGGGGTGAGGAGGACTATTGGGCCACGCCCGTTGAACTGCTGACCACCAACGGCGGCGATTGCGAGGATTTCTCCATCGCCAAATACCTTACCCTGAAGTCCATGGGCGTTCCCGATGAGCAATTGCGTATCGTCTACGTCAAGGCCCTGGAGCTGAACCAGGCCCATATGGTGTTGGCCTGGTATCCCGAGCCGGATGCCGACCCCCTCATCCTTGACAACCTCATCAACGAAATCAAACCCGCCTCCCAGCGGCCCGACCTGGAACCCGTCTACAGTTTCAACGGCGATGGCCTGTGGCTGAATCAGTCCGGCGGCGATTCCAAGCGTATCGGCGAAGCGCAGAAGCTGGCCCACTGGCAAAGCCTGAATAATCGCCTTGTCGATAGCCTGCGTTAGCACCCCAACCCAGCCGGGCATGTCTGTGGCGGCATAAGACACAACACTTGTCGTCAGGCGACACTGCATTGGCGGTAACCAACGGTACAATCGGTTCCACAGGCTATCTACGCACCTTTACCAAATCGACCAACGAGGAACGGCCAACATGCGACGCTGGAACGGCTGGGGCGATGACCAGTTCAATCTTGAATTACCCAACGAAGGGCAGCAATTCCTGGATGAACGTATAGGAAGCGCCTCTCCCCTGGCCGATGTATCGCTGGAGTTCGCCTGTGCGCAGGTGCCGCCAGGAAGACTTCCGCCGCACCCCACCGTCATCGACTCAGCAGAGGATCGTGTTCGCCATGCCCGAGGCCAGAGCCTGGCTGACTGGCTTGCCATGCGCAGCGGCGACTTTGGCGTATTCCCGGACGGTGTTGCCTATCCCGAATCGTCAAAAGATGCCCGGGCCCTGCTCCGGTACGCCGGCGAACATGGCATTGCCCTGATCCCCTACGGCGGTGGCACCAGCGTGGCCGGGCATATCAACCCGGTTGCCAGCGACCAACCCGTGCTGACGGTGGACATGGGCCGCATGAACCGGTTGATTGACCTGGACCGGGAAAGCCAGGTTGCCACCTTTGGCGCGGGCACCCCGGGCCCGTTGGTGGAATCCCAGTTGCGGGCGCTTGGTTACACATTGGGGCATTTCCCACAATCTTTCGAGCTTTCCACCATAGGTGGCTGGATAGCCAGCCGATCCAGCGGGCAGCAGTCGCTCCGCTATGGTCGCATCGAGCAGCTATTTGCCGGTGGCCGGATTGAAACCCTCCAGGGCACGCTGGAGATCCCGACGTTTCCCGCCTCCAGCGCCGGCCCCGACATACGGGAGATGATCCTGGGGTCCGAGGGCCGAATCGGGTTGATCACAGAGGTAAAAGTAAGGGTCACGCCCCTGCCTGCCCGCGAAAGCTTCCACGTGGTGTTCTTCCCTTCATGGGACAAGACCCGGACAGCCTGCCGCAAGCTGGTGCAAAACCGCACCCAGCTGTCCATGCTGCGCCTGAGCAACGCCACCGAAACCGAGACCCAGCTTGCCCTGGCCGGCCACCCAGGACTCATTGGTCTGCTCGAGTCTTACCTCTCGCTACGGGGTGCGGGAGATGGCAAATGCATGATGACGTTTGGCGTCACCGGCAGCAAACGCCAGTGCCGGAACGCCCTCAGGGAAACCCGCGAACTCTGCCGTGAGTTTGGTGGCATCTACACCGGTAAAAAGCTTGGCGACAAATGGGCCGCCAAACGCTTCACCATGCCTTACCTGCGGGAAGCCCTCTGGGAAATCGGTTACGCCGTGGATACCCTGGAGACAGCCACCGACTGGGACAACGTGGACAATCTCTTAAACCAGATTGAAGAAAACCTTCGTAACCAACTGACTGAAAAGAAAGAGTCAGTTCACGTTTTCACCCATCTCTCTCATTTTTACACCCAGGGCTGCAGCATTTACACCACCTACGTCTTCCGGGTGGCCGACAGTTATGAGGAAACCCTGGCGCGCTGGAAAACCCTTAAGCACAGCACCTCTGCCATTATCGTCAATAACCGGGGCACCATCAGCCACCAGCACGGGGTTGGCAAGGACCACGCGCCCTTCCTGCCCGTGGAAAAAGGGGAACTGGGTATGCTGGCTATCCGGTCCCTGTGCCAGACCTTCGACCCCGCTGGCCTGCTGAACCCGCAAACACTGGTTGAGAAATAATGCCACTGACCCGCGAGCAGAAGCTCGACCAACTGAGCCGAGGCAGCCGTGATTTCGATGTGGTGATCATCGGTGGTGGCATTACCGGTGCCGGTATCGCCCGTGAAGCCGCCGGCAGTGGCCTGAGTACATTGCTGGTGGAGCAACGGGATTTTGCCTGGGGCACGTCCAGCCGCTCCTCGAAAATGGTTCACGGAGGCCTGCGCTACCTCGCCAGCAGGCATTTCCGCCTGACCCGTGATGCGGTACGTGAACGGGAACGCCTGATGGCGGAAGCGCCGGGCCTGGTCGACCCCCTGCGCTTCGTTATGCCCCACTACCGCAAGCAGTTTCCCGGCCCACGGCTGTTCCAGATACTGCTGCGGGTATACGACCGCATCGCCGGCACCCGGTCCCGGCAAAGACTGACCACCACCGAGACCCTGCAATGGGTGCCGGGCCTGGCAACGGAAAATCTGACCGCGGCCAGCGGTTTTACCGATGCAGTCACCGACGACGCCCGCCTGGTGCAAAGGGTCATCGAAGAGGCGGAGGCGGATGGCGCCATCTGCCTGAATTACCTGCAGGCGGATACCGTACTCAGGAACAGCGAGACAGCCCATGTAACTGGCCTCCGGCTTCTGGACACCAGCACCGATAGCGAGGGGCCGGAAGTGACTGTGAACACCCCCCTGGTCATCAATGCCACCGGCGCCTGGGCCCGGCAGCTTCAACAGGCTGAAGCGGGCAACGCGCGGATACGGCCTCTCAGGGGAAGCCACCTGGTGCTACCGTTCCGGCGGTTGCCTGTGTCCTGCTCGGTATCCCTGTTCCACCCCCAGGACCGCCGGCCAGTCTTTGCCTTCCCCTGGCAGGGCACAACCGTACTGGGCACGACAGACCTGGATCACTCCGAAAACCTTTCCCGGGAACCGGCCATCACCCGCAACGAAGTGGACTACCTGCTGCAAATCTCCGCCAGGCTGTTTCCCGGCAGCACTGTCAGCGAACAGGACATCATAGCCACCTGGGCCGGTGTACGACCGGTGGTTACCGAGGGGAAAACCCGCAAACCCTCCCAGGAAAACCGCGAACATGTCATCTGGGCCGATAACGGGCTGATCAGCATCGCCGGCGGCAAGCTGACCACCTTCCGGCTGATCGCGCGGGAAGTTCTGGAGCGCGGCCAAAGCCTGATGCCCGGTTTCACCCTGAGGAGCGACTCCGCACCGGTATTTTCTCCGCCCCCGTCCCTTGAACGCCCTGCAACCATCAGCCACCGTAACTGGCTAAGGCTGCAGGGCTTCTACGGGCCATCGCTGGAAGGAGTGCTTGAGGCCGGCGCCCATGAAACCATTGCCGCTACCGATACCCTCTGGGCGGAGCTGTCCTGGGCTGGCGCCAACACCGGCGTCGTCCACCTCGATGATCTGATGCTGCGCCGTACCCGGCTGGGGCTGATCCTGCCCCGTGGCGGTGAAGAGCTGCTCGCGGAAATACGCCAGGTATGCCAGCCCCTGCTCGAATGGGACGATGCCACCTGGGACCGTGAACAGACACGCTACCTGGAAATATGGAAGGCCTGCTACTCGCTTCCGGCCGGAACAGGAGCGCCGGAATGAAGGCAACGGAACCCCTTATCCTTGCAATCGACAACGGCACCCAGAGTGTTCGTGCGCTGCTGTTCGATACCCATGGCAACCTCGTAGGCAAGGGCAAGCAGGACATCGAGCCCTATTTCTCGGAACAGCCGGGTTGGGCGGAGCAGCACCCCGAGTACTTCTGGGAAAGCCTGGGCAAGGCCTGCAATCTGCTGTGGCAAAGCACCACCGCAAACCCGAACCAGGTGGCGGGTGTAACGGTCACCACCCAGCGCGGCACGGTGATCAATCTCGATGAGAACGGAAACCCCCTGAGGCCGGCGATTATCTGGCTCGACCAGCGTCACGCCAGGGTGGACGGCCGCGTTCCCGGCCTCTGGGGCTGGGCATTCAAACTGCTTCGGCTGGAGCCGACCGTTGACCGCTTCCGGGAGAAAACCCAGGCCAACTGGATTGCCCAGAACCAGCCCGACATCTGGTCTGCCACCCGCCACTTCCTGTTGCTGTCTGGCTATCTGAACTACCGCCTGACCGGCCAGTTCCGGGATTCCATAGGCAGCCAGGTGGGCTATATCCCTTTCGACTACAAACGGCACCGCTGGGCTGGCCGGCGCGATTTCAAGTGGCGAACCATGCCGATCACCCCGGATATACTGCCGGAGCTGGTCAAACCCGGCGAGGAAATTGGTGAACTCACCAACGAAGCCGCCGAACACCTGGGTTTACCGGGCCCGTTACCGGTGATTGCGGCCGCCTCGGACAAAGCCTGCGAGATTCTCGGCTCTGGCGGCCTGAGCCCGGACATTGGCTGTATGAGTTACGGCACCACGGCTACCATCAACACCACCAGCAAACGCTATGTCGAGCCGGTACGCATGATGCCGCCCTATCCGTCCGCCCTGCCCGGCCACTATTCCACCGAAGTGATGATCTACCGCGGCTTCTGGATGGTGAGCTGGTTCAAACGGGAATTCGGGCTACGGGAACAGAAACTGGCAGAACAGAAAGGCGTGGAACCCGAAGCCCTGTTCGATGAACTGGTCCGGGCTGCTCCACCCGGCTCCATGGGGCTGATGTTGCAGCCCTATTGGTCGCCAGGCGTACGCCAGCCGGGGCCGGAGGCCAAGGGATCCATCATTGGCTTTGGGGACGTGCACACCCGCTCCCACATCTACCGCGCCATTCTGGAGGGCCTGGCCTATGCCCTGCGTGAAGGTAAGGAGCGTATCGAGAAACGCAGCGGAGTCGCCATTCGCAGGCTGAGAGTGGCCGGTGGCGGCTCGCAAAGTGATGCCGCCATGCAACTGACCGCCGATGTCTTCGGGCTGCCGGCAGAGCGGCCACACACCTACGAAACCTCTGGCCTTGGCGCTGCCATTGATGCCGCCGTCGGCCTGGGATTGCACCCCGATTTCGAAACAGCCGTTGGCGCGATGACCCGTGTAGGCGATGTCTTCCACCCGCAACCCGACACCCAGCAACTCTATGAGCGGCTGTACCGCGAGGTTTACCTGAAAATGTACCCCCAACTACAGCCCCTGTATCGGAAAATCCGGGAGATCACCGGCTATCCGGAATAACGCCGGGAACTGAACAATCTCTTGAATTTAACCGTCACTCCGGTAAAACTCTGGATCAGCCACAACAATCACCCGGTTCCGTCCCCAGAGCACAAAGGCAAGCCCGATGTCGGCCGTAGACTACCTATTACCCTATGACTTCTCGCCGCTAACGATACTGAGTTTCGTGCTCGTTCTGGCGTTCTACGGATACGGTCTGGTCAGGATGCCGGCCGAGGATCGTCCCGGAAGCGGCCGGATCCTGGTGTTTGTGGTGGGCGTCATGCTCTGTTACGCCGTGATGCAAACCCGGTTTGATTACTACTCCCAGTACATGTTCTTCGTTCACCGGGGCCAACACCTGATCCTGCACCACCTGGGCCCGATCCTGATTGCGCTGTCCAACCCCCTGCCCGTGATGCGCTTCCTCTACAGCCTTATCAGCCCCGGCGTACGGCGGGCGTTGATACCACTGGGATGGGTGTATCGGTTCCTGCAGCACCCGGCGATTGCTTCATTCCTGTTTGTGGGGCTGATTTATTTCTGGCTCTGGCCGCCGATCCACTTCGACGCCATGCTCAGCCGTGACCTTTACTGGGTCATGAACTGGAGCATGCTACTGGACGGCATGCTGTTCTGGTGGCTGATCTTTGATCCACGCTCGCCGGTGATCAGCGACGCCCTCGGTTACGGTAAGCGTATCCTTCTGCTGGCCCTGGTGGCGATCCCCCAGATGGTTCTGGGCGCCACCATCGTATTCTCACGAGGCATGGTGTACGACGTTTACGAAGTGTGCGGGCGCGCCTGGCCCATGCCGCCGGAGACAGACCAGCTCCTCGGCGGCCTGCTGACCTGGATTCCGCCAGCCATGATGAGCATCCTCGGTATCCTGATCATCCTTCGCCGCGCCATGCGGGAAGACGGCAAGGTGTCCCCTAATTCTGCAAACCTGAAGGCAACCCATTCATGACTAACCGGTTTTATCCAAACCCGCTGAAAACACTCTCGATCGCCACCCTGCTGGCAGCAGCCGCGATGCTTGGCGGCTGCTTTGGCGACGACCCGGCCTGGAACGGCAAGGACATCAGCGGCCTGATGCCGAAGCTTGCCTTCGAGCTGACAGACACCTCCGGCGACACAGTGACTGCCGAGCAAACCGACGGCGAGATCCGAATGCTGTTCTTCGGCTTCACCTCCTGCCCCGACATCTGCCCGGCCACACTCCAGAAGCTCTCGAAGGCCGTGAAGGATTTGCCAGCGGAATTACAGGCAGACACCCGAATCGTCTTCGTCAGTGTCGACCCACAGCGGGACACCCCGGAACGCATCGACAGCTACGTCAGTTTTTTCAGCGACCGGGCCATCGGCCTGACCGGTGAAGAACCGGCTCTGAGGGAACTGAGCAAGCGCTATCGCACCACCTTTGGCTACGACGAACCGGATGCGGAAGGCAACTACAATGTCTCACACAGCGGGGCCGTGTATGTGTTCGATCGGGATGGGAATGCTCGCCTCCTGTTGAGGCCTGAGCTAAGTGCCGAAGACATTCGGGCAGACCTGATTGCGTTGGCCGAGGAAACCAGTAGCTGACGCTACGACTGGAGGCAGTTAGTTTCCCATTTTACCGGGTAGATAGGTCACAATCTCCGGGAAAACAGTGATCAAAAACACCCCTGCCAACAGCAGCAGAAAATAAGGCAATGCGGCCAGCGCAATCCGGATAATGTTGTCACCGGTAAGTCCCTGGATCACGAACAGGTTGAACCCTACCGGAGGCGTTATCTGGCTCATTTCCACCACGATCACCAGATAGATTCCAAACCACAGCAGGTCGATCCCGGCAGCCTGTACCATTGGCAAGATCACCGAGGTCGTCAGCACCACTACGGAAATACCATCGAGAAAGCAGCCCAAAAGAATGAAAAAGGCCGTTAGTGCCAGGAGCAGCATGTAAGGGGACAGCGACAGTGTATTGATCCAGGCTGCCAGGTTCCGGGGAATGCCGGTAAATCCCATGGATACGGTCAGAAAGTGGGCGCCTACGAGAATGAAAGCGATCATGGTGGAGGTTTTCACCGTGCCCATTATGGCCTCTAGACACTTAGCCCGGCTCAGGGAACCGCCACGCCAGGACAGCAGGTGCGCCAGGGCAACGCCTACCGCCGCCGACTCCGTTGGTGATGCCAGCCCGGCATAGATAGAGCCGATAATACCAATAATCAGCAACACCACCGGGATCAGTGGCCTGCTACGCCGAAACTTCTCTGCCAGCGGCAGGGATTCTTCCTCGTCAACTGGAACACCGGAGGGATTAATCCTGGACCAGATGCCCACATAGCCAGCGAACATCACCATCAGTAGCAAGCCTGGCAGAATGCCCGCCACAAATAACCTGGCGATGGATTGCTCAGTAGCAACGCCGTAAACAATAAGAATGATAGATGGAGGAATCAGCAGGCCGAGGGTGGCGGAGCCGGCCAGAGTGCCCAGAATCTGCTTGCGATCGTAGCCTCGTTGGGTAAGTTCCGGTATCGACATCTTCCCGATGGTCGCCGCGGTCGCCGCCGACGAACCCGAAATCGCAGCGAAGATACCACAACCAATGATGTTGGTATGAAGCAATCGGCCTGGAATGCGGCCAACCCATGGGGCAATACCGTTGAACATTTCCTCCGAGAGCCGTGAACGAAAAAGCACCTCGCCCATCCAGATAAACATGGGCAGCGCAGCCAGCTCCCAGGACGCGCTGGCTCCGTAAAACGAGGTCGACAGGCTCTGGCCTACCGGAATGTTGCTGAGGAAATGCAGTGCAGCCAGGCCGGTTGCCGTCAGAGCGAAGGCCACCCAAAGCCCTGCTGCGAGCAGAAGCAGAAGCCCGACCAGGAGCACCAGGCTCATCCAGATCATGTCCATGGGTCTACTCCACCGGGGCCTGGTCTTTGATATGGGGAATGCGGCCAGTGATCAGCCCGACCAATACATCAAGCAAGGCAACCAGAAGCCAGATGAGCCCGACCACCATCACTGCTTGCGGGAACCAGAGTGGAACCGGAACCATGCCAATGGAAAGATCACCGTAGTCATAGCTGTCATAGGCCAGCAGAATACAGTACCAGGTGGCGAATCCGGTGATCGCCAAAGCGGTTACTGTCACCAGAACGTCCAGGGCTTTCTGAATACTCCCCGGAAGCACCCTGTGCAACAGATCAACCCGGATATGCCCGCCAACCATCAATGTATAGGCCAGCCCGGTGAAGGTGGCCCCGAGCAACAGAAAACCCGCGAGTTCCGCCAGACCCGGTATCTGCAGGCCCAGAGATTTCATTCCCAGGGCCTGCAGGGCTTCGTCGAGAACCCGCCCGGACACCTGGAGCACCACCATCGCCATGATAGCCGCCAGCTGCAGTGCCGAGAGGTACCCGCCGAATCGATACAGAGAGTCCAGAAACCTGCGCATGGATATGCTCCGGGTTGTTTTTCCTGACTATCCGACAACTAGCGGGCGCGATAGGCTTCCAGCAGCTCCTTACCGTCGTCACCGGCACGCTCCAGCCATTCCTGCTCCATTGTCTCACCAACTTCCTTCAGGCGCTCGACCAGTGCGTCGCTGGGTTCGGTCACGACAATACCATTTTCTTCCATGATTTTGATTTTGGCATCGGTCTCGGCCTTGCTGGCCTCCCATCCCCGCTTCTCGGCTTCAGCGGCGGCCGTTTCAATAGCTTTTTGAGCGGACTCGGGAAGCGCATCGAAACTCTTGGCGTTGACGATAACCATGTTTTTCGGCAACCACAGTTGAGCATGGTTGAAGTGGCTCAGATAATCCCAGGCCCGCGTATTAGCCCCGGTTGACGGGGATGTGATCATGGCGTCGACCCGACCAGTGCCAAACGCCACCGGAATATCCGGCACTTCCACCTGAGTCGGGACGGCACCGAAGAGCTCAGCCAGGCGTTCGCTTGATTTGTTGTAGGCGCGCATCTTCACACCCTCAAGTTCGTCGCCGGTTTCCACCGGGAACTCTGTATAAATGCCCTGCGGCGGCCAGGGCACGGCAAACAGCAATTTCAGGCGCTGGCGTTCAAGGCGCTCTGCCAGCATATCCCGGGATGCCTGCCAGAGTTCCCAGGCTTCATCGTAGTCGCTGGCCAGATAGGGAACCGAATCCGCTTCGAACAACGGATCCTCATTTGCCAGCCGGGACATGATCAGCTCGCCGATGGGTACAAGGCCACGGCGAACAGAGTTCTTGATTTCAGGATGCTTGATAAGGGAACCACTGCTGTGAACCGTTATATTGAGCTCACCATTGGTGGCCTCTTTCACGTCTTCAGCAAACTCGCGAATGTTGACGGTGTGGAAGTTGGAATCACCGTAAGGCGTTGGCATATCCCAATTCGTCTCCGCCTGGGCGTTCCCGATCACCACAGAGAGCATAAATGCAGCCAGGTATTTTGCGCTTATCTTCATGTTTCCTCCTTTTGGCGCCGGAAAATGCTGCTCCGGGCCACTCATTTATGGTTGTTGTTGTGGCCATTTTCAGGGACACCAGCCGCACATTATTACGCTTCGATACTGTGCTCTAATTGATCAAATTAGTGGCCAATAAAGTTAGCGTCAAAATTTTTACCAAACTTCCCTTCCCACCTCGTTTTAATTATTTCCGAAAGTTAGTCCCATTTCCCTCATTGGCGGCCTGCGCCTACCCCTGCTCATACTCCCGAACCAGTTCCTGCAAGAAATAGAGACCGGCGGTACTCAGGAAACAGCGGCCGGCGCCGGCGCGAAACAGCAGATTGCGTTTATCCAGGTAATCCAGGGCCTCGGAAAAGCCTTTCTCAAAGCGCGCAGCCCTCAGAATGTCCTGATACTCCTCATCGTCCGCCAGGGCGGTCAAATCCTGCTCATTCAAGCCGGCATCAGGGCGGCCAAGGTACTCCAGGTCCCGGCCGCTGCGTGCGAAATAACGACCGATCAGCAGCAGTATCACCTGAACCCGGAAAGCATTCTCATCGTGCTCCTCGTTCTCGTCGTCACTGCTCTCCTTGAGAAAAAAGAAGGCACCGATGTCGTTGAACACCAGTTCGCTGCCCAGGTGCTCATAAAGCGCCCGGAAATGGGACAGGTGGTTGTACAGCAGATTGTAGAGCGGATTGGCACGCAGCTCGGAGCGGTTGCTATCCCAGACATCACGCACAATCACCCGTCCAGCCTGGAATTCCCGGTAGATGGCAGCACTGTGGGCAGGCAGGATCTGATCGAAGCCGTTCGGGGTTTGTGACGTGTCCACGGTGTCGGTGGTGTCCTTCGCGTCAGAGAATTCAGGCATGTTGTCTCTCTTGTTGGTTGTCCGGCGCGTCGGTTTCAAGGCGACGTTTGCGGTACACAAACTGCTCGCTGTCCGATGACTGTTCCAGGGTTCTGAAGCGGTTGGTGGTAACCACCTGCATGCCCTCCGGCGGCGAGTTTACCAGCCGGTTCAGGGCCGCCAGCAAATCCGGAAAGCGGTAGCCGGGAATAAAGCCATCCAGGCGGCCGTGCAGCTCCCGCACCAGATCAGTCGTGGGCCGCAGCTCCAGGGTTTCCAACCATTGATAGAGCTGGTTGATACGCTTAACGTCAATGCGGGTGTGGCGGCCGCTGCCATCCACTTCCTGCAGAACCGGCACCTCGGCCTTCCGGCGTAGATCGTTCAGTCGCAATTCCAGTTCGCTGAACAGCAGTTGGTAGTAGCTGGACGAGTTGCCGAAGGCATAGTGTTTCGGGCGCTGCTGGGCCCGCAGGCCCACCAGGAAACCGGTACTTCGGGCAAAGTCGCCCCCTTCGAGCCACTTGCGGCGCAGGCTCAGGGTTTCGGTTTCGCCCTTGAGCGCCTGCAACTGGCCGTAGAAGTGCTCCATGGCGTTGTACTGGACCATGCCCTGGCGGGTCTTGCGCAGGAAATGCTCTACCTCCTGGGCCACCGCCTGAATGGGCTTGTACAAAGCGTTGAGGCTGAGTGAAGAGCGGAACAGCTGGTCCGCCAGGCTAAGGTCGCCATGGGTCTCCAACAGCCGCACAATCGCTTCCAGCGTCTCAAACAGGTTACTGCCGTCGGGCAGCCGGGTGTCCGGGTTAAGGAACACGAGGGTGGGCTTGATGTGGCGCTCGTACAGATTGACGATCTGCTCGAACAGGTTCTGGCGGAATTCCAGGTATTTCTCAGGCGCCCGGCTGGCGTCGCCGGAGAGGTCCGCAAGCTGGGCGCTGATGGTCTGCATGCGCAGGACATTCTGCCTCAGCAGGCCAATGAGCTGGCTGACCCGCTCGTTCAGATCGTCCCGCAGTTCGGTGTAATCCGGGTCCGCGTCACTGAAACTGCTGGTTTCCAGGCGGTTGCGCACATCCCGCAGGGTAACCAGGTGCCCCCTCAGGCGGGCGTCAGTCAGTTCCTGGTACAGCGAGGCGTTGCAGGCCCGCATCAGGTTGATCAGCGCATCCTGGAACACCAGCCGCCTCTCGCCTTCCGCCTTGATGATGTCGATAATCAGGCCACCGCGGAACAGGTTATCGGTCGTCAGCGCCAGCCTGACCCGGTCCCGGTCCGCCTTGCCCAGGGCGCTGGTGTAGTCCATCACCTCCGCCACCAGGTCGCTTTCGCGGATATACCGCGTCTCGTTACGGTCCATCCGCTCGATCATCCGGAACAGGATTTTCGGGTGATCGAACAGCAGCCGGGTGGTATCCAGGGTGCTGAAACGTTTACTCATCTGCCTGCTCCAGCAGACTGTTCTGGGTCTGGTCGGCCCAGTGGTTCAGGGATTCGCCACTGGTGAAGCCCTCGGCGCCACCCCAGAACACCAGGGTGCGATGCGGACTGTAAGGCTGTGCCGTGCGCATCTGCCCCACTTCCAGATGCCGGCCGATCAGGTAAATCACTTCCGCGCTGGCACTGTGGGTGGCGGCAGAGAACAGGTTGAATCCCTGATTACGCAGCCGCTCCAGCAGCGAGGGCATCTGGCTGATATCCACGCTCGCCAGTTCGTCCAGCACCATGGGGAACGACAGCTGCACGCCGGGATACAGCACCCGCTTGAGAAGGCGATACACCAATTCCAGATTGATGAGTGCAGTTGTCGAGGTGGACTGGCCTTTCTTGTCCAGATTTGCGGTATTTTCCTTGCGGGTGCGGTAGGAAATGCCGGTAATCACCCTCTCCATGGTCAGGCGCTTGCTCTCGCCCTGCTCCCCGAAGAAATCCGCTACAAATACCCGCAGCCGATCGTAGAACGCATCGGACTGCAGTTGGTTGCCATAGGGGTCAATGTTATTGGCTTCTTCCACCAGGTTACGGAATTTCGGGTCGGTATGGATATCCACCCGGATTTCCACCAGATCGTTGATGCGCACGCCATCCAGCTCGCGGTTGAGCTGCGCCTCGAAACGGGCAATGTGCTCGTGGTTGGACTTCAGGGCCTGTCGGTAGCTGGCTACGGTTTCGTTGTGGATGCCCACCTGCTGCTCCAGGACGTTCCAGCGCTCGGCCATACCGGCAAACAGGTCCGACAGGCTCTTGAAGGTCTCACGGATAACCGATGACGCAGGGCCGTCTTTCTGCAACTCGCCGTCGGCATCTTCATGAATACCCAGGTACACAAACTGGCGCAGGTGGTCGAGAATGTTGCGACGGCGCTCTTCCAGGTCGTCCAGTTGGGTTTGCAGGTCATCGAAAGCAGCCGCGGAGACCTTTTCCATGGCCAGCGGCTGCTCCGCTTCAACTGCTCTCAGATGGGGGAAGCGGTGTTCCACAGTGCCCACGCTTCGGCTGAGCCCTGCCAGCTCCCGCTCCCGTTCTTCAATGCGTTCTTTCTCGGCTTTGGCCCTGGCCACTTTTTGCTGCACGGCGTCCTGCTTTTCGTGCTCCAGCCTGGCCTGCTCTTCCAGTTTGGCCAATTGCTCCTCGGCGGCCTGCTTTTCCTCGGTGGCATCCCGCAGGGTGGTGGCCGCGGCCGGGTAACGGCTCAGGGTGTCCAGGTCTTTCTCAATGGCGCGAATTTCCTTTTCCGTGCGCTCAATCAGCTGGGGCCGGTCGTGTTCCTGATTGGCAGTGTCTGCCAGTTCCGCTCGTTCCTTTTCCAGGCCATTGAGTTCACCTTCAATATTCCTGCGCTGCTCCGCGAAGTTGGTCTGCCGCGCCGGTTGCGCGGGGTATTCGGTGTCGAACCAGTCAAAGCCCTGCTCATTGGGCGCAAACAGGCGGGCAAAGGCATCGATGGTGGCCTTGCTGGCCGCATCCAGATCCTCGCCCGGGCTGGCCATCATCAATTTGGAATCCACTGCCCGCAGTGGCGCGGCGGTGGATTCATCCAACTGGTTCTGCAGTTGCCACTGCTGTTTACTCTCGCGTTCCTTCAGGGCGTCCAGTTTCCGGGCCAGGTCCTGCTTCTGCCGCTGTAATTGCTCCAAACGGATTTCAGCCTGGGCGGCGCTCTTCAAGGCGGCCAGGTGCCCTTTCTTGCTCTGGAGTTCCTCTTTCTGGATGTCCTCGATTTCCTGCAGGGTATTGTCACCATACTGGGACACCAGCAGATCACCGTCCTTCTGGCTTTGCTCGGCCTGCTTGATGCGCCGGTCGGCGGAGCGGATCTCGCCTTTCAGGCCGCTGGATTCCTGCTCCAGTTTTTTCAGGGTCTGCAGCACATGGCGCAGGGTATCGTTCTGTTCGTTGAACGTTGCCACGGCAGCCGTGCGCTTCGCGGCAATGTCCTGCAAAGCATTCGTCACACCATCCCGGAAGGCAGCAAAGTCATGCAGACTGCCGAGCAGAGTCTGGTAGGCCTGGTAATCCCGGTACAGCTTTTCAAACCGGGGGCGCTCTTTTTCGATACGGTTCAGTTGGGTCTGTTGCTGTTTCAACTGGTCGTGACGGTTGAGGAATTCGTCGATATTGAAATCAAAGGCATCATCAGCAAACTTCTTGTCCGCCTCTATGATGCTGGCCACCGCGTTGGCCATGGCCTGGTCATCGGCCTTCATCTCAAACAGCAGCAGGATCAACGTGCGCAAAGACTGCACCCGCCGCTCATCGGACTCACCCAGCGGCAGCACGGAATAGCGCACGGCATCCGCGTTCATCAGCTCGCTGCTGTAGAGCATGGACTTGAGTCTGGCCGGGTCATTCACCAGCCGGGTCTCTTTGGAGAGCTTCTTCAGCGTTTCCGACAACCGGCTGAACGACAGCTCAGGTACCGCCTTGCCAATGCCATCCTCACCCTCACCGTTCCAGAACAAAGGCCGCAATTGGTCATAGCTGACCGGCACAAAGGCGCGGTCGTAGCTAAGCTGACTGGCGCTGTCCCGGTACAGAATCTGGCAATGCACCCCGGCCGGGTTTTCGGCTTCCATGATCAGGAAACTGAACTGGCTGGGAAAATAATGCTGGTAGCTTTCTTCGTTGCTGTAAAAGCTGCCGGCGCTGGCATTGCGGAAGGCGAATTTCTTGCGACTGTTCTTGAAGTTGTTTTCCGGCAACAGAAACAGGCGCAGGCTATTTAAAAGGCTGGACTTGCCCAGGTTGCCCGGGCCCAGGATCAGCCCGTGGTTGTCCACCGGGATTTCCACGTAACAGAAGCCAGCCGAGTCCACCAATACCAGGCGGCGTACGCCAAAGGTGAAATTGCCTGGGCTGCTCCCCTGGGAATCACTCATCCAGAATCATCTCCTGTTCCATAAATTTGCCGGTGGCCCGAAACGCCTCTGCCAGCGACACAAACCCAAGCCCCTCCGCCAGCGCGATGGCTTTCGTAAATCGTTCGGTGCTGTCCGGTATCTTGCAGAAATGGCCCTGCCACGGCTGCCAGTCGGTGGGCTGCACAAATCTGGCTTTGTCACCCAGAGAGGCCGAGATCGTCGAGAACATCTGCAGGCCACCCGCATCATAATCGAATGCGCAGAATACGTCTTTGTAGCCGGCCAACCAATCAAGGATCGCGGCTCGGGTAACACGGTTGCCACCGCCCAACACCACGTCGCACTGCGACAGCGCCAGGCGCCGGCCCAGAGCAGCACCGGTAAAGTTCAACATGTCTCGATATTGGTAGAAATTGCGTTCGTTCTCAACGATCAGAACAGAGCTTGCGCGGTGAAAACCGCTATCAACGGAATCGTTACCGATAACCACCACATCCGGCCGGCTGGAGCTTAGTCCCTGGTGATAGACGAGCAGAAAACTGACCTCGGTCTGATGGCGGTGGGAGTTACCCTTCTTGGCGGCGTCTACTCTGTTTGCAGGAGCCTCCATTACATGCTGCAACTCCGCGAAAGCGGTTTCATCCAGGACCGTGACCATCCAACGATTGGCCTGGACTTTTTCCGTGGCAAACAGCTCTCTGTGGCGGCGGCGGAACTGTTCCGGAAGCTTCTTTAGAAAGGCCTCATAATTTATTGGCTGGGCTTGGAGGATTTTCTGTAGGTAGTCGTTCAAAGGCGCACCGCAGTTGTTCTTGGAGTTATGTATTAAGATGCAGATTCCGGGATTGGGCTGTAATAAACTCCCACGGTCTCAGGTCTATAACCCTACCAGCCATCCAGCCTTACCCCGTTCTCTTGGAGATAATCACCTTCTCTATCCAGATATTCATTGACCCACTGAGTGTAGTCTGATTCTTTGTCGTCATAAGGTTTGGCTTTATAACGCCCGACTTCAATAGCATTCTCACCCCGGTTCATGATCCACACCACAACGGTTCCGCCTGGCGCCAAACCCAGAACCAGCACGTCTCGCGGGCGCTCTACGATCTTGCCATAGGCTTCAAAAGGAGCAACCTCTTTCATTCTTTCCTCAATCTCACCTGGATTTTCCAGTTGGATCAGAGCTTCATAGGATTGCTGCTCTGCGAAGGAGAACCAGCGAATCAAAAACACCTCTGGCATGGTTTGCCAATCCGCCATCGCACCAAACGGCTTGTTCCAGCAACAGGATACGATACCAATAGGTGCCCGCCATCCAATGTCTTCGGAAAGGGACTCAACGAAAAATTTATCCACCCAGACATCGTAGTGTTTCGGTGCTACCACACCGATACTTCGATGGGTGCCATTCGGTCCATATTTTTGTCCTTCCGATTCCGTTTGTTCCGAACACCCGACCAGAGCCAGAATACAGATACTAGTCATCCAACGCTTGATACTCATGGTAGTTTTCATCCAGTCAGTCGTAGCTGACTCACAATCAGGATTACCAGCCTTCAAACTCGATGCCGCTTTTTTCCAAGAATTCGCCATGATCGCGATTGTAGCGCTCTGTTATCTCACGGTAGTGCTCTGGATGGGTTTCTATTTTTTTCCCTTGATACCGCCCAACTTCAATAGCATTCTCGCCCCGGTTCATAATCCACACTACGACAGTTCCACCTGGCGCCAAACCAAGAACCAAAACATCACGCGGGCGTTTTTTGATCTTTCCATAGGCTTCAAAAGGAGCAATCTCTTTCATTCTTTCCTCAATCTCACCTGGATTTTCCAGTCGGATAAGAGCTTCATAGGATTGCTGCTCTGCGAAGGAGAACCAGCGAATTAAAAATACCTCTGGCATGGTTTGCCAGTCCGCCATCGCCCCAAACGGCTTGTTCCAGCAACAGGACACGATACCAATAGGTGCCCGCCACCCAATGTCTTCGGAAAGGGATTCAACGAAAAATTTATCCACCCAGACATCGTAGTGTTTCGGTGCCACCACACCGATACTTCGGTGGGTCCCGTTGGGGCCATATTTTTGCCCCTCCGATTCCGTTGATTCCGAACACCCGACCAGTACCAGAATACAGAGACTGATCATCCAACCCTTAATACTCATAGTAGTCTCCGTTATTCACTGGCTTTTGTTGGGGTAAACAGCCCGACGACCACCCTTTGCGGGCCTGAAAGGGTATAAAAGCCCAATTTCCAGATAGTGGTCAGAATGATGGATGTATCGTTGCTTGAGCAGGGCTTTGGATTCAGGAGACAATACCAAGTCTTGGCCATGCCAGACGTGAGCAGCAAGATTTCGGGCAACAGTCATTAGCTTGTCGGGTAGCACAAACTGAGGGTTGTCTGTGGGGATTGGCTCAAATGGTACACCAGCATCAATAGCCTGCTTATGCATCAGATACAAGGGAATTCTGGAGTATTCGCCCCGAACTTCCCGGTCAAGCCACAGGTGCAAAGCCACGTTGTTCCCACTCAGGCTCGGCTGAGTAGGCAGCATTGGCAGGCGCTTTTGTTCAATCTCCAGGCTTGCCAGCGGGTTGAGGGGACCAATCCAACCCTCAGACTTGATCAGGGCCCGCTCCTGCAACATGCGTGAAAACTCAAAGCTGGCCTCGGGATTCCGTCGGTCTTTACCCGTAATCACTTTCGGAGGACAAACTTCAATTCGCTCATGAAACCGCACTGAATACCCTCCGCCAATGTCCGAGTGAGCGCCAGGCAAAACCCATTCGCTAAAATTCCCGGGCAAATTGCCTGATTCACTTCGCAGGCTGTTTAACGAGAAGTTGTGCCGACGCTCATCCCGTGCCACAAACTGAACGGCCCGCTGAGCATGCTCCGGCTTTACATTGACGTTGATGCGTCCGGTTTCAGCATCGTGAGCGGAAAAATCCAGATTGCCCACATCGGCGATTCCGGCCACGGTATCGAACAATCCCAGAAACCGAACCGTTACCTTTTCAGGCCATGGGATGCCTTCCCGCTCGAACGCTCTGGCCAACGCCCCTTTGTATTCGCCGTGCAAAGAGCCCGTTGTGTTATAAACCTCTCGGCTGACCAAATGCCGTGCTGTTGCCGCGCCCCTGCTAAAACCAAAGACATCCAGAACCAACTCATCTATCGGCTCGTAAACAGAACGAGTAAGTTGCACTACGAGGTCAGCAGCCCCTTCCTCAATTTTTCTGAGAATGCCTTGCTCCCCAAGTCCCAACCCCATACTCAGGCTATCATCCGGCTCACCAAACTTGGTGCCCACCCCCGAAACATAAACAGAGAGTCGGTGAATGGGAGAGCCTTCTTGCTCTACCGTATCCTTGAAGTAAAGCGTTTCCAGCTTCGAGATGTTGGTTTCGGCGTTGAGGTAACTGCCCTCCATGACCTGCGACAGTTCACTGCTGCATTCTTCTTCCGATATGGCTCCGGCGGCATTGGCTGTCAGGCATTTATCAAGCTCCTGCTGGTAAGCGCGGGTGTTGCCGCGATTATTACCTGTACCATCGAAAAATATGCCAGCTTCTACCCGAACTTTGGCACGATCTTCTTCAGCGGGAGAATCATCTGCTGATTCATCAGGCAAGCCTTCGTCAATCAGTGCGCCTTTCTGGGCGGCAAGGCGCACAAATTCCTGCGGGTCTTTGTCCAGCAACGCTTTGGCGCCCGCAGTAAGCTGGCCTTTGTCATCCAACGCACCAGCCATGGCAAAATCCACAACCGGCGCGGCATTAGTGGCAACACCCAAAATCACTCGTGGATTGCCACTGACTATAGAACCGCCGTGACTGGTGGGGCTACCCAGATAGGCGACGGGCATACCATCGGCCAGCGCCAACGGATAACCTTGGGTAATAACAGCACCGCAGCCGGTGACATCACCAACCCGGGCAATGGGTTTACCTTCAACAAGAATGCTGGAGCCGTTTGGCATGACGGGAGAAGAACCGTGCCCTTTGATCGGGCAAACATGCGTATCGCCTACGCAAGCGGCAATGAGATTGCTCATGGTCAGAGTTCCTTTCTGTGGCAGGCAGCTTCCTGGCTACCCGTGATTAAACATCGCTCAAAGTCCCTGAGTGTAGCAATGTTGGGAGGCTAACTCACCTCCCCGGCCAGCATGTTCATGACCAGGCGGATCATGGTGTCTTTGTTTACAGGGTTGGATTCGGCCACCAACAGCGTGAGCGCGGCCAGACCCACATCATTGATCACCGGCTCGCCGCTAGCATTAAACAACCGGTGATTACGATGAAGAAAGTCCACAAATAGAAAAGCCGCACTGCGTTTGTTGCCATCGGAAAACGGGTGATTCTTGATCACAAAGTACAACAAATGTGCCGCCTTTGCTTCCACACTGGGATAGGCCGGTTCACCAAAGACGGACTGGTCCAGATTGCCAAGCAGGGAGGCCAGGCCATCACCCCGGTCACGAGCAAACAGCTCAGTGGCTTCGCCCCGGGTCATTAATTCGCCTTTCAGGCCGTTCAGAGCCGATCGCGCCTCTTTCACCGACGGCAATGTGCCACCGGCTTGCGACTGCGGATCGGTGAGCAAGCCTTCATCGTAACGTTGCAAAAGAAGAAAGGTCTGAGCGTAGCGGCTAACGATATCCACCAGGCCCCGGCCACTGTCTGTATCCAGCGCCGGACTTTGGGCGGCCTTGCGAACAAGAGTCAGAGCCGCTTCCAGTTCCTGGGCGTTTTCTTCGAAGCGCTGGCGGTTCAGGGTCCAGCCTTGGATGAGGTGGTCACGTAGAATGCGGGTGGCCCACTGGCGAAACTTCACTGCGCGGCGCGAATTGACTCGATAGCCAACCGAGATGATTGCGTCTAGGTTGTAGTGTTCGAGTTGCCTCGTGACCTGTCGCTTTCCCTCGATTCGAACCGTTTCCAAAATGGAAACAGTTGCCTCCCGTTCAAGTTCGCCATCTTGATAGATATTTTTCAAGTGCTTGGAGACGGCTGCCTTCTGCACGTCAAAGATCGATGTCATCTGATCCTGGGTCAGCCAGACAGTTTCCTTGTCAGCATCCAGGCGAACCTCGACCACCTGATCGGCGTTTTCGTAGATGACGATGGGGCTGCTGTTTTCTTCACTCATACTATTTCTCCATCCTTGAGGGTCTACAATTGAATTCCTCTGCTGGAACGTTGGCCCATGCCAATGCCGCAATAAACCGACCAACGAGTCTAAGGTCCTGAAGACGTTAATGGTAGCAGCAGGCAATAAGGCACGTTAATTGACTAGAATCCTAATGCGAGTACTGTGATGACGAAACTAGCCCTGATAACCGGTACCAGCGCCGGAATTGGCCGTGAGGCCTGCGCCCTCTTTGCCCGGAAAGGCTATAGGGTTATCGCCCTGTCCCGACAGCCAAGTGGCGTTGAGTTCGCAGATCTGGAGATGGCTCTGGATCTTGAGTCCTTTGACCAGATAGAGGGTCTTGCGGGCGCGCTGGACAACGAAATCGCGAGCGCCGAGCGGGTTATTCTGGTCAACAACTCCGGTTACGGACAGTTTGGGGCACTTCGCAATCTGTCTGAATCCATGTGGCAAAAGCAGTTCAGCACCCACGTATTTGGCCCCATCAAGCTGGCTGCTGTCTGCCTGAGGCTCTGCGAACAACACGCCATACCCTTGCGGGTCATCGCGGTTAGCTCTGTTCTTTCCATCGCGCCCCAGAAAATGAAAGGCGCTTACTGTGCCGCCAAAGCCGCGATGAACACTGCCCATGAAAGCTTCTGGTTTGATGAACAGGGCAGCAAAAGCCTGGAAAGTGTCTCGCTTGTGCTCCCTGGCCCCGTGGTGACCCGGTTCAGAGAACATGCCCTGGCCGCTCTGCAGCCTTTGCTTGGCCGAGCAAGCGCCGTGCACCGGGAAAAGTACAAAGCAATGGAAGCAGCGCTCGCGCCAGGCGCCAGAATCAAGCCCTTTACAGCCAGTGCGTCGGACGTCGCGAAAAAGATTTACAGGGCTGCAGAAGCGGGACGTCCAAAGCCTCGATACCTGGTTACACCCCAGACCTACGCTGCCGAATTTATCACCCGGTTTGTTCCCCGGTCGATCCAGCGCATGCTCTTCAGCTAGTGTTACCACATACTCAAAGCCAATCCTGTTCAAGGAGACCCACCATGGAAGATCGCAAAGTACGCTGGGGTATCATTGGTACCGCCGAAATTGCCACCAAGGTGGTGGCGGGAATGCACGACGCGATAAATGCCGAGGTTGCCGCCGTCGCGAGCCGTTCTCTCGACCGGGCCCAAGCCTGGGCAGACGAGCACGATGTACCTAAGGCTTTCGGCTCCTACGATGAGCTTCTAGCGGATGACAGTATCGACGCCGTTTACATCCCGGTCCCCACTGCCCTTCGCAACGAATGGATCAAGAAGGCCGCTCGCGCCGGGAAGCACGTTTACGCCGAGAAACCTCTTGCCGATGGCATTGAAGAAGCCATCGACGTCTGCAAAGAAAACGGCGTCCAGTTCATGGACGGAACCATGTGGCTGCACAGCACGCGCACCCGGGATATTGAAAAGCGTATTGCAGACGGCGACATTGGCGAAGTCAGACGAGTGACCAGCGCATTCACGTTCAAGGCTCCCTCCACGGAATGGTATGAAGGCGGCAATGGCCGCACAGATAAGTCGCGAGAACCAATGGGCTGTCTTGGTGATCAGGGTTGGTATCCGATCAGTGCTATCCTCTGGAGCTTTGGGTACGAACTGCCCGAAAGAGTCCAGATGAACTTCGTCTCAAAAAACTCGATCGATACCATCGTCGCCTGTGGTGGCACTCTGTGGTTCTCCAACGGGCGGATGGCAACCTTTGATGCGGGATGCGAACTGGCACACCGCTCTCAGGTAGAAACGGTTGGCGACGCCGGCCTCATCCGGATTGACGATCTGGTCGGCGGACAAGGCAGAAGCGGTAATTTCGCAGCCTATGGAGAGCGATTCACCGGAAGCTCTAGGTACATCCTGGGTGATGTGGATGGCAGAGACACCGAACAAGAAGTGGAGCCGTGTGACCACGTGGTGAAGCTCGTCGAGAAATTCTCTGACATTATTCTGACAGGTGATCTAGAGGACGAGTGGCCGAAGCGCAGCCTGGCCTGTTACCGAGTGATGTCGGCGCTTTTTGAGTCGGCAGAGTCAAACGGTTCCATTGTCTCATTGTGAAAATTTTTCAGGGCCCGGCGCTCTGGCGAAGGGGGCTAAGAGTTTTACTTCCGTAGAAGAGCAATGTGCTCAATCATGGGGCGTTAATCCCTCGAACTAAGTCTGAAAGTCACGCTTATTGGACTGCTCCCCTCATGGCTCTGATACTCAACGGGACCAAAATAAGTGAAGGGCGCCGCTTTGCCATTACGCAGCTTATTTTCGCGGACAAATAGGTGCACTGAGAGCTCGAGCTTTTTGTGGTCAATCAATTCCCGTCCGCGCTTGTTCTGGGGCGTGGTCGAGTTCTGACTCTGCCAATGAAAAGTGTGCTCATCAATCCAGTGATCAACGTAGCGGTGCTGAGCGTCTTTACCCTGTTTGTTGAGCGTCACGAGCAAAATATGAGCACTCGCGTCTTTTAGAAATATATGACCGCTTTGCCAATTGCCAGGATTAAAAGTCGCCCCGAATAACTCCGGAATCTCCTCTCTCGGGATTTCCTGTCCGACAGCCATTTCCAATGGATCTATAATCTCGCAAAAGCGTGCGAACGTTCGAAACTGTTCGAGAAGCTCTGGAGTGACAATAATGTCTTCATACTCTGGGTTAGCAGCTTCGAGCCGATATTCACCTATGGGGGATTTGCCAACCGTCCGAAGGAGGTATTGTGTGTCGCCTGTCTCATCCATCCGTTCAATCGCGAGCGTTTTCCCAGTGATCGATCCAGCTTGGTTGGGGTTGATCTGCTCAAGCAACAGATAATCACCATCTTGAATCGGCTGCTTGCCGCCGTTCATGGAGTTTCCCGATGCTCTGGCAATGAAATGACGATTTGGCTCTATTCGCCCGTGTCCCAATCCTATGGATCTGTACTCCGGCTCCTCAGCGTGACTGCTTCTAAAGTGGCCACAAGCGATCTTCAAGGATGGGAAGTAAGGCAACTCCGTTCCAGAAGGAGGGATCGGGACTACATTTTCAGACGACGACTGCTCTTGCTTGGAAGACTGCCGTGCTTCATAGGAGGCCAGGCGATAATCAATCAACTCCTGCACCATCTCCTCGAAAGGCGGAATCTGATCACCTTCCAGCCCAATAACTGGCTTAAACTGATCGTTCTCAATCTCAAAAACAGCTGGAGACTTATTGGTCCAATGATCGACAGGGTTTTTCTTCCAGTATTGCTGCCAGTGCGCCGAGGAACCATCGACGTCCTTTACTGAAGCAGCAATTTCTTGATACAGCCTCGGGCGGCGTTTCAGTGTCTCCCAAGATGCTTGGGCCAGTTTCGAGAGCCTTGGTGGA
This sequence comes from Marinobacter iranensis, assembly GCF_029207565.1. Lineage (GTDB taxonomy): Bacteria > Pseudomonadota > Gammaproteobacteria > Pseudomonadales > Oleiphilaceae > Marinobacter > Marinobacter iranensis. The sequence goes on from NZ_JANCMW010000005.1 coordinate 120,559, forward strand.
CTACGCCATCCACCTAACTGCTGGAACGCGTCCAGCAGTATCATTTTGAATGATTTGCTCATGGCCGTCGTTTCAACTTCCAGCAAAAACGTTTCGTAGCGGGACAAGAGCTCTGTCTCAATCTCGGTGAGATCGTCCATGTCCCGAACCAATCCAAACCAGCTTCCGTGCAACTTGCGAGTTTTAGCGATACTGGAACCGAAATGATAGTACTCGGTGAGTGTTGGACGACGACCCAAGGTATCTTTCAATACCTGATAGTCCTTTTCAGCGCCCTGATGATCAAGACCTTTCAGGAAGTCGATCACCTCCAGATCGTAATTGATAAAGCATCCGTCTGGCAGGTCCAACTGATTCATTTCAGCTTTCCTGGCAAACTCTGCTAACTGTCGGTGATTCATCGCCTGGCCAATGAGCGCCTGAGGTTTATGCAGGAAACTCTGGTGGTTACCCACAAAATCCAGAATCACAAGCTTGTCTTTCCCAGTGGACACGCTTTTCCGTAGGCCCCGGCCAATTTGTTGAAGAAACAGGATCTTGGACTCCGTCGGGCGCAATAGCAGCACCGTATCAATGGCAGGCAGATCGACACCCTCGTTGAACAGGTCGACAGAAAAAATCACATCGAGCTGACCGTTTTCCAACTTCTCCAAAGCCTCACCACGAGACATCTCAGATTCACCATGAACGGCTGCCGCCCTGATTCCGTTTTTTGCAAACCTGCTCGCCATAAAATCGGCGTGGGCCCGTGAAACGCAAAAGGCCAGGGTCCGGCTTTGCTTCACTTCACTCCATACCTTGAGCACATGTTTGGCGCGCCCATAAGTAGCTAGCTTATTGGCAAGCAAATTGGGATCAAACTTCCCGTTACGCCAAGGGATCTCCGTATAGTCGACCGTCTCGTCGTAGATGCCGTAGTAATGAAACGGCACCAGGAATTGGCCCCTGACGCCCTCAAACAACGGGTATTCGAAAACCAAGTTGTCGTCACACAGCGACAGGATATCCGACCGGTCTGTCCGGTCTGGGGTTGCCGTTAATCCCAGGAGAAATTGCGGCGCAAAGTAACTCAAAAGCCGATGATAGACGGGCGCTGCCGCATGGTGGAATTCATCGACAACAATATAATCAAAATGCCGGGGGTCAAATCGATCGAGATGCGTTTCTTTGCCGAGCGTTTGCACCGATGCACAAAGGATGTCGACCGTTCTATCGCGCTGCTTACCCATGTAAAAGCCAACGCGGCTATTTGGCTTGATCCGCAGATAGGTCTCGGCCGCTTGATAAAGAATTTCTTCGCGGTGGGCGACAAAAAGAATCCGACGGGCGCCCATTTGAACGGCGTCAAAGGCGGAGAGCCAGGTTTTACCTAAACCCGTTGCTAACACCACCAAACCCCTTCGGTAGCCTTCTACGCGAGTAAGATCCAGTGCCTCTAGCGCTTCCTGTTGCACTTCATTAGGTGTTGGTACTTCCTGTTTCTCATCACTGCCCGGTTCCAGTGACTGTTCTGGTGGCTTCCTCCGTTTCTCGTACTCATCGATCCAGTTGTCAGTTAACGGCACAACATTTGGGTGCTGAAACAGTTCATCAAACCTGCTGGCAGCCTCGAGGTACCCAGAGTCGGGCGGGAAATCCACCTGATAATTCCATTCCAACCCGTCCTGAAGCGCTTGTCGGCTGATATTGCTAGAGCCGATAAACGCCCTGCCCCACATTTGCTGATTCTGAACATGGCCAGCGAAGAGGTAAGCTTTCAAATGAAAACTACTCCCCTGGCTTTGGTAAACACGTACCTGAGCTCCATGGTCATGCAACAGGACAAGCTTTCTTAGCGCCTCCGAATCGGTGATGTCCAGATAATCGCTTGTGAGAATGCGGATACGGGCAGGATCAGATTCGCGCTGCAGCGCGCTCACTAAATCTGGGAACAGGAGATTCAAGCCGGTGGTTTTTACAAAGGCCACCGCCATATCTACCTGATCAGCAGCTTTAATCGCCTGGCACAATTTGGGCAGGAAATGATGCTCTTTCCCGCCTGTCGTCAACTTTTTATGTGAAGCCGATGACTTGGTTAAAAGGATATTCAGCCACTGCTCATCTCTATCGGGCCGCTGATCATCAGTACGCCACATACGACAAGCTTCATATTCTTTCAGGTCCTGAATCCACTGCTCGGCAATCGATTCATCAGCATCGGTAAAGTGCCGGCCATTGTGGTTGCGTTCCCCCTGGCCAATCTTGAAACTCATGTAGAAAACGCCATCCGGTTTCAGGGCATTCCACAACCGGCCGATGGCTTCGGGTACCTCGGCAAGTGGCAAGTGAAGGAGGCTTGCACAGGCCCATATACCATCGTAAGTACTGGATTCGCGGATATCCGCGAAATAGCGATGCTGAACCGATAAGCCGGTCTTTTCGCGGGCTAGCGAGACGATGGCGTCTGAACCATCAAAGGCAGAAACACGGTAACCCTTATGATCGAAAAACAACGCATCCCGGCCAGAGCCACAGCCCGCGTCCAGAATGTGTCCACCTTTGGGAACTTGCGGCAGGAACTCCTGGTAAAGCTCTTCCATGCTGACTTGAAACGTTGATTCCCCAAATGCATCGGCATTGTTGTTGTAATAGGCCAGCGTGTCCTTCATTAAATGGTTCTCTTGCGAATAATTAGCCTGAAGTATATCTGGACCAGGCTACCAGGCGGACAAGACGCGGCCAACAGACTTTTGGGTGCTATCTACATCAAGCAGGCTATTAGGCCGGGCTCAATCTACATGCTGCATACTTGAACTCCGGAATCTTCCCGAACGGATCCAGCGCCGGATTGGTGAGCAGGTTGGCTGCTGCCTCCACAAAGGCGAAGGGTACGAACACCATGCCCTCGGGAATAGTCTGGTCGGCCCTCACCGTCAGGTTGATGCTGCCGCGCCGGGTGGCAATCTGAATCGTATCACCCGATGCTACGCCCAGGCGAGCCAGCTCCGCTGGTGACAGAAAAGCGGCAGCTTCGGGCTCCCGCTCGTCCAGAACCAGGCTGCGCCGTGTCATCGCGCCGGTGTGCCAGTGCTCGAGCAGTCGCCCGGTGGTTAATACGATGGGATAGGACTCATCCACCGGCTCGTCCGGCGGCAACGGTCGAGTCGGCGAGAATCTGGCTCGGCCACCGGCGCGCGGGAAAGCATCGGAGAAGACAATGTCCTGCCCTGGCTCGTCGTCGGCGGGACATGGATAGGTCACCGAACCTTCGCGCTCCAGGCGGGACCAGGAGATATGATCGAGTGAGTGCATACCCTGCTTCATCTCGGCGAAAACCTGCTCCGGGCCGGCATAATTCCAACCCAGCCCGAAATGCCGGGCAATTTCCTGAATAATCCACCAATCGGGCTTTGCCTCTCCTGGTGGTGCCAACGCGGCACGGCCCATTTGTACCTGCCGATTGGTGTTGGTGACAGTGCCTGATTTCTCCGACCAAGCGGCGGCAGGCAGGATGACGTCGGCAAACTGGGCAGTCTCCGTAACAAACAGGTCCTGCACCACCAGATGCTCCAGGGCACCGAGCGCGGCCCGGGCATGGGTCAGGTCCGGGTCAGACATCGCGGGGTTTTCGCCAAGGATGTACATACCCTTGATTGTGCCAGCCGTGATCGCGTCCATAATCTCCACAACGGTGAGTCCGGGCTCGGGGTCCAGATCTGTGCTCCAGAGTTCTTCGAACGCGGCGCGCAGTTGGGCATCCCCCACCGGTTGGTAGTCCGGCAATACCATGGGGATCATGCCAGCGTCCGAGGCGCCCTGAACGTTGTTCTGACCCCGCAATGGATGCAGGCCAGTGCCAGGCCGGCCAGTCTGGCCGCATGTCAGGGCCATTGAGATCAGGCAGCGGGCGTTGTCGGTACCGTGCACGTGCTGGGAAATACCCATGCCCCAGAAGATCATCGCCCTGTCGGCACCCGCGTAGGCTCGGGCCACTTCGCGAATGACTTCAGGGGCAACGCCACAAAGCGGGCTCATTACCTCTGGTGTCATATCCACGACACTTGCTGCCAACGCTTCGAAGCCTTCGGTGTGGGCATCAATGTAGGCCTGGTCATAGAGTCCTTCGCTGATGATCACATTGAGCATGGCGTTAAACAGTGCCACGTCCCCTCCCGGCGAGAAACGCAGGCTGCGCCAGGCATAGGCGTCCAGTGCCTGACCACGGGGGTCAATAATGATCAGTTTGGTGCCGTTTCGTGCCGCCTGCTTGAAATAGGTGGCGGCCACAGGGTGGTTAACGGCAGGATTGCAGCCGATGAGGATCACCACATCCGACTGAAGCGCCTGCATAAAGGAGGCGGTCACAGCGCCAGAGCCCAGGCACTCCATCAGCGCCGCCACGGAACTGGCGTGGCAGAGCCGTGTGCAGTGGTCAACATGGTTGGAGCCGAAACCGGTGCGCACCAACTTCTGGAACAGCCAGGCCTCTTCGTTGGAGCATTTGGCGCTGCCGAAGCCGGCGAGCGCGCTCGGGCCGTGCTTGCCTTTGAGTTCAGTCAATCCCGTTGCCGCCTGATCCAGTGCCTCTTCCCAGCTCGCTTCTCTAAAGTGGGTCAAGGGGTTGACCGGATCAAAGTCCGGGTCGAGGCCTTTGGGCACGCCCTCCCGGCGGATCAGAGGCCGGGTAAGCCGTGCCTGGTGCGCGGGGTAATCGAAGCCGAAGCGGCCCTTGACGCAAAGCCGGCCCTGGTTGGAGGGCCCATCCTTGCCTTCAACAAAAAGAATGCGCCCTTGTTGCCCGTTTTCCTCGGCAGGCTCGTCTTTCACGTGATAGGTCAACTGGCAGCCCACCCCGCAATAGGGACACACGGAATCCACCATGCGATCAGCCACCGCCGAGTCTCCACGGCCTTTATCATCGATCAGGGTGGCGGGCATCAGCGCCCCGGTTGGGCAGGCCTGCACGCATTCGCCGCAGGCAACACAGGTGCTGTCTCCCATGGGATCATCAAAGTCGAAGACGACCTTGGACGCCGCGCCACGGTGCGCCAGCCCGATAACGTCGTTGCCCTGCACTTCACGGCAAGCGCGCTCGCATAAACCGCAGGTGATGCAGGCGTCCAGGTTGACGCTCATGGCGGAATGGGTGCTGTCATGGCCCTTGGCGTGCGGCAGCGATTCCAACCGCGCTTCCACATGGTGAACCGTGGGTTCCTCGCGATCTGAACGGGCCGGGAGGCGCTGGCGTACTGCACCGGCATCAATGGCCAGTTGATCCGCCGTTTGCCAAAAATGGCTGGACCGGTCCGGGCTCTGCGCTTGCTCTGGCTGGTCCGCCAACAATAATTCCAGAACCGCTTTACGGGCCGCATGGACACGGCTGGAACCCGCACTGCGCACAACCATGCCGGGCGCCGCCTCGCGAATACAGCTTGCTGCAAGCACCCGCTCACCTTCCACTTCCACCATGCAGGCGCGGCAATTGCCATCCGCCCGGTAGCCTGGCGAGTCTTTAAAGCAGAGGTGCGGGATGGTCTCACCGGCGCGTTTGGCCACCTGCCACAGGGTTTCGCCGGGATAGGCCTGAACTTCAACGTCGTCCAGTGTCAGGGAAAAGCTTGTGTTGGGATTGCTCATGACAGGCTCCCTACCCTTTGGCGATCAGGTTTTGGCTGGCGAGTTCGCTACGGAAATCCCGCAGCAGGCTCAGCACCGGATTGGGAGCGGCCTGGCCCAGGCCGCAGATCGAGGCATCCGTCATCACCCTGGCCAGTTGCTGTAGCGTTTCTTCGTCCCAGGTGTTGCGTTCCAGCAACGTGAGCATTTTTTCGGTGCCCACACGGCAGGGCGTGCACTGCCCGCAGGATTCATCCGCGAAGAAGCCCAGAAGGTTGGCAGCCGCGTCAGCCAGGTTGTCCTGATCCGACAGAATGATCACAGCAGCGGAACCGATAAAACAGCCGTGTTCCTGCAGCGTGTCGAAGTCCAGGGGAATGTCGGCTTTGCTGGCGGGCAGTATACCGCCGGAGGCTCCGCCGGGCAGATAGGCCACAAGGTGATGCCCTTCAGCCATGCCGCCGCAGTATTCCTCGATTAACTCATTGAGAGCGATGCCCGCAGGCGCGACATGAACGCCGGGCCGGGCAACCCGTCCGGAAACCGAAAAGCTGCGAAGACCGCGACGACCATGCCGCCCCTGGCTGGCAAACCATTCGGCGCCCTGTGCATGGATGCGCGGAATCCAGTAAACCGTCTCAACGTTATTCACCAGAGTGGGCCGGCCAAAGAGCCCTTTCTGTGCAACGAAGGGCGGACGATGGCGAGGCTTTCCGGGTTTGCCCTCCAGGGACTCAATCAGGGCGGATTCCTCACCGCAGATATAGGCCCCAGCGCCACGGCGCAGGATGATAAAACCCGGCGCAACAATTTCGACCGCTTCCAGCTCGGCAATAGCTTCGGTCAGCACCCTGTGCAGCCCGGGATACTCGTCCCGCAGATAAATGTACAGGGCCTTCGCCTCAACCGCCCAGGCGCTGACCAGTGCGCCCTCCAGGAATCCATGGGGTTCATATTCCAGGTAATAACGGTCCTTGAAGGTACCCGGCTCGCCTTCGTCGGCGTTAATCACCGCGTAGCGTGGCCCCGGCTCGGCCCGCACAGCCTGCCACTTGCGGAAGGTGGGAAATCCCGCGCCGCCCAGTCCGCGCAGGCCGGCGTGCTCGAGTTCACTGGTGAGCGTTTCAACACTCACCCTGCCCTCCTGGCAATCCATCAGCAGTTGATAACCCCCGGCCGAACGATAATCCGCCAGACGCTGCCAGGCGATTTCCTCCGGCTGAACCTGCCCCTGTTCCACCGCCGCAGCCACACTCATGGCGTTGGCGTACCGAACATGATGATGCCCCACGGCCACCACGGGCGCCGTGTCGCAGCGCCCCATGCAGGGCGCGCGCCGTACCCTCACCTGGGTAGGGTCAGCCCCCGCAACCAGAGCCTCATGCAGCGCCTCCGCTCCGGCCAGGCGACAGGAGAGCGAGTCACACACCCGCAGGGTCAGGGCAGGCGGAGGCGCTTGTTCGTCATGAATAACATCGAAGTGGGCGTAGAAGGTGGCCGTTTCATAAATGGCGGCCATGGGCAGGTTCATGAAAGACGCCAGGGCCCGGAGCCGGGACATGGAGAGGTAACCGTAGGAGTCATGCAGTGCATGCAGGTGTTCAATCAGACGATCGCGCTGGCGCAATGACGAATCACTACGTTCGTCACCGATCAGGCCCCGCAGCTCCGACAGCAAAGCCGGCTCGAGTTGCCGGCCCCGAAGCGCGGACCGCCGGCGTTTTACCACTTCTTCGTCTGTGCTCATTGTTTTTGTCCAGGCCTCAAGGTACCAAAGGCAGCCTGGCTGGCTGACCTGACCACTTAGCATTCATTCAAGCATATCCGGTCGGATTGCCGCCAGCAGCCTGTCGGACTCGCACCGGACTACGTCGTTTTTAGTTGGCCTGTTCATTTGGCTCCCGGCGCTGACCGTTACAACACGGCTCAAGGTCGACGCCGAAAGCGGGCATGTGATGCGCTACGGGTCACCGGTAGGAAAAATTATGGGTTCTGGAAATCAGGAACGAATAAAATAATGGAGGCGCGGGTCGGAATCGAACCGGCGTACACGGAGTTGCAGTCCGCTGCATAACCACTCTGCCACCGCGCCGGTAAAAGTTCGAAGGGGATTCGACACTTTTATGCTCTCAGGTGGGCATTGAGAGACTGTGTTAATTGGAGCGGGAAACGAGATTCGAACTCGCGACCCCAACCTTGGCAAGGTTGTGCTCTACCAACTGAGCTATTCCCGCTTGATCAACGAGGGCGTATTCTACGGATTCGGCCGTTTGCGTCAACCTCTTTTTTCAACTTTCTGTTTTGGTTCAGATTCTGATCGATTTCACATGAAGGCAATGCGGCCTCAATATCATATTTCAGCTAGTATCAGGGGTACGTAATAACCATTTCCTGATCATGAATCACAGGATTCCCAGATGCCCTCACCTGGCAAGCTTGAATTCCAGACCGACGGCCTGATTGTCTCGGGTGACTGGACGCTGGCGCACTACGCCCGCCTCAAGCGTGAAGTGCACACCGGCATGGCAGCGGAAAGCTTGGCCGGGCGCTCCGTTGAACTCACGTCCATTGATGCGCTGGATACGGCCGGAGCGTCGCTGCTGGCGGATCTTCTGGGTGCGCAAAGACTTTATGACCTGACTGATGAGGCACCCGATCTTCCTTCCGAACGCCGGGAGCTGTTGCGCCTCGTTGCCAAAGCCATGTCGAACCCCGACGGAGAGCTGCCCCCCCGTGGCTCTGCCATCACTGAATTCCTCGCAGGTATCGGCCGGCAGGTTGAAGGTTACTGGCAGCAGCAACGCCTGTTGATCGGCTTTACCGGGCAGATACTGGCAACACTGGTCACCATCCTGCCCACGCCCTGGCGGTGGCGGATGACCTCGCTCGTTGCCCATGTCCATCAGACCGGGTTGAATGCCCTGCCCATTGTTGCCCTGCTCACTTTTCTGGTGGGAGCCGTGGTCGCGTTTCTGGGCGCGACAATCCTTGATGATTTCGGCGCCACCATCTACACCGTGAACCTGGTGGCATTCTCTTTCCTGCGGGAATTTGGTGTGTTGCTTGCCGCCATCCTCCTTGCGGGCCGCACGGCCAGTGCCTTTACGGCGCAACTCGGCTCCATGAAAGCCAACGAGGAGATCGACGCCATACGCACCTTCGGGCTAAGCCCGGTTGAGTTGCTGGTGATCCCCCGGGTACTGGCAATGGTGATCTCCCTGCCGATCCTGACGTTTGTGGGAATGATCAGCGGCATTATTGGTGGCTCGCTGGTGTGCGTGATGGCGCTTGATATCTCGATTCCGCAGATTCTGAATATCCTCGAGAACAAGGTCAGGGTTATTCATTTCCTGGTCGGGTTGGGCAAGGCGCCCGTCTTCGCTTTTGTGATTGCCGTCATCGGCTGTCTGGAAGGCTTCAAAGCCAGCGGCAGCGCCCAGTCTGTCGGCGAGCACACCACATCCGCCGTGGTACAGTCCATCTTTATGGTTATCCTTCTGGATTCCGTAGCAGCAATATTCTTCATGGAGATGGGCTGGTGATTCGAAGCACGGCACAACAGGATGTGATCATCAGTGTCAGGGGCCTGTGCAATCGCTTTGGCAGCAATGAGGTCCACAAGCATCTTGACCTGGATGTCTATCGCCGGGAAATACTCGGGGTTGTGGGCGGCTCCGGGACGGGCAAATCGGTACTGTTACGCAGCATAGTGGGGCTCCATACGCCGGACTCCGGCACCATAGAGGTGTTTGGCGAGCAACTGCAGACACTCTCCCAGGAGCAGCGGTCCCGGGTCGAACGACGATTTGGCGTGCTGTTCCAGAGCGGGGCGCTGTTTACCTCGCTGACGCTGGAGGAGAACGTTGCGCTACCGTTGATCGAGCATGCGAAACTGTCGAGGATGGACGCGGAGCATCTGGCGCGGGTCAAGCTTGCGTTGGTGGGGCTTCCCGGCCATGCCTCCGGAAAATACCCGGCGCAGTTGTCAGGCGGCATGGTCAAACGGGCTTCACTGGCTCGGGCCCTGGCGCTGGACCCGGAAGTCCTGTTTCTGGACGAGCCCACCGCCGGGCTCGACCCCATTGGCGCGGCCGCATTCGACCGGTTGATTGTCACGCTACGGGATGCCCTGGGGTTCAGTGTGTTCCTTGTCACCCATGACCTGGACACGCTCTACAGCACCTGTGACCGGGTTGCCGTACTGTCCGCCCAGCGGGTACTGGTTGCCGACAGGCTGGCGGTGGTCGAGGCCACCGACGATCCCTGGATCCGTGATTACTTCCACGGTCCACGGGGCCGTGCGGCCAATCGTGCCAGGCCAACGATGGCGAATGAGCTTGGAGAGGAGCGCTGACATGGAACCCAGAGCACATCATGTCCTGATCGGGCTGTTCACATTGCTTTCGCTCGCCTGTGCACTGGTGTTTGCCCTGTGGCTTGGCAAGGCTTCCACCGACCGCGACTACGCCTGGTACCAGGTGATCTTTGATCGGGGCGTCAGCGGTTTGTCGGAGGGCAGCCCGGTGAAGTACAGCGGCATCGAAGTAGGAGACGTAGCGGAACTGAGGCTGGACCCGGAGGACCCACGCAACGTCAGGGCACTGATCCGGGTTTACGAGGATGTTCCTATCAAGGAGGATACCCGTGCCGGCCTTGCCCTGACCAATATTACCGGCAGCATGAGTATCGATCTCAATGGCGGCACCCCCGGCAGTCGCAAACTTACGGGAAGCCGTGAATCGCCACCGGTGATCCACGCCGAACCGTCAGCCTTCACAACCCTGATGGCAACCAGCGAGAAACTGTTCGCCAAGCTGGACCGGGTTCTAACGAACGCCAACGCCATGGTGTCCGAGGAAAATGCCCGCAACCTGACTCGCAGCCTGAAGAACATTGAAGCCTTGTCTTCCGGCCTGATGGATCAACGCACTGAACTGAGAAACCTGGTAACCAGTTTTGATCAGCTCAGTGAACAGACCGAAACCACGCTGGAGACCTTCCGTCAGTTTGGGCTGACCGCCAACTCCCTGCTGGACAACGAGGGGCGGCAAATGGTTACCACGGCCCAGCGGGCGATGGATTCCCTGGAAACCGCCACCGCCCGTCTTGAGGCGCTGACAGCCCGCAACGAGGGTTCGCTGGACCAGGGGATGCAGGGAATTGGTGAGCTGGCACCGGCCATGCGGGAACTGCGCACCACACTGAGAAACCTGGACAGCCTGATATACCGTTTCGAGGACGATCCTGCCGGGCTGTTGCTGGGCCGCGATCCGATACAGGAGTTCAACCCGTGACACTGACTTTTCCACGCACGCTGCTGTGCATGGCGGTTGCCGCCTCACTGTCTGCCTGTACCCTGTTCCCGGAGCGGCCGGCCAACCGGATATTCCAGTTACCCGCCCCCGCCATCGCGAAGGCAGCAGATGCCAAACAGCAGGAGAGAACATTAAGGGTTGGTACACCCCAGGCCGAAAACCCCATTAATAGCGCCCGCATTCTGGTCAGCCCGGGAGGCAACAGGAGTAATGAGATCCAGGCCTATCAGGGCGTGCGATGGAGTAACAAGGCCCCGGTCCTGGTTCGGAATCATCTTATAGAAGCCTTTCGAAGGGATGGAAGGCTGGCTACTGTCATCACAGATACCAGCCCGGCCAGGAGCGACCTGACCCTGGCCGGTCACCTCACCGCATTCCAGAGCGAGTACCAGGATGGTGCTCCGTTCGCCCTGATACGGCTGGACATCCAGCTTATCGACGAACGCACCCGCAACACCCTCGCCAGCAAGCGCTTTGAGCATAGGCACCCGGCAACGGGCGAAGAGGTTGAAGCGGTGGTGGAGGCTTTTGGCGAGGCCAGCGGGGAGCTGGCCCGGGAAGTGGTTGACTGGACGCTGGAACAGTAGCGCCAGGCCCGTCAGCTCCCGCTCTTCTCCGGAAACAGATCCGGCCAGGCGGCCTTCAGGTAGAGGATCATCGACCAGAACGTCAGCACGGCCGCAAGATACAACAGCACCGTACCGGTATGGGCCCATACAACGCCCGGCGGGAACGCCAACAGCATGACAATGGCCACCATCTGGGCCGTGGTCTTGATTTTGCCGATATAGGAAACAGCAACACTCGCCCTGCTTCCAATCTCCGCCATCCACTCCCGTAGTGCCGAAATCACGATTTCCCGACCGATAATCACCGTGGCGGGAATGGTCAGGACAAAGCTGGCGTGGGCTTCGATCAGCACGGTCAGCGCCACTGCAACCATGAGCTTGTCCGCAACCGGGTCGAGGAAAGCACCGAAGGGGGTGCTCTGGTTCAGCTTCCTCGCCAGGTAACCATCCAGCCAGTCGGTCGCTGCGGCCAGCGCAAAAATACCGGCGCTGACGAGGTAGCTCCACTGTGCCGGCAGGTAATAGATGATCACGAACACCGGAATCATCAGGATGCGGGAAAGTGTGAGAATGTTCGGTAAGTTCATGCTGTCCCTACTCGTCATGCAGTACTGCGTAGATGGTTTCCGCCAGGTTCCTGCTGATTCCCTGAACCTTGGACATTTCGTTAATACTGGCCTTGCGAAGCTCCTGGATACCGCCGAAGTAACGGATCAGGTCCCGGCGACGCTTGGGCCCGACCCCCTCGATGCCTTCGAGGGTAGACTGCCGCCGCTTCTTGTCTCGCCTGGCGCGATGGCCGGTGATGGCAAACCGGTGCGATTCGTCACGGATATGCTGGATCAGGTGTAGGGCCGGGGAGTCCGCGGGTACCCGGTACAGGCCACCTGTCATGGCATCGATCAACTGTTCCATGCCCGCGCGCCGCGTTACACCCTTGGCGACGCCAATCAACGGAATATCCAAAACACCAAGCTCATCAAACACTTCCCGGGCAATGTTCAACTGGCCCTTACCACCGTCGATGAACACCAGGTCCGGGCGCTTGCCCTCACCCGCGACCATACGCTTATAGCGCCGGGTCAGCACCTGGCGCATGGCGCCGTAGTCATCCCCACCGGTAACGCCCTCGATGTTGTAAAGGCGGTAGTCGCTTTTCAGCGGCCCATTCTCGTCGAAAACCACGCAGGATGCGACCGTGTTTTCACCGTGGCTGTGGCTGATGTCGAAACATTCCATGCGGGATGGGGTTTCCGGCAGTTCCAGCAAGTCCCGCAATGCCAGGAGGCGACGATAGACGGTCTCCTTGCTGGCCAGGTGAGTCAACAGCGTCTGCCGGGCGTTGGTCATGGCCAGTTCCAGCCAGCGTCTGCGCTCTCCGCGCACATTTTTGCGCACCCGGGTGTCCCGCCCGGCAGACTCCGTCAGCGCCTGCGACAACAGCTCCTGCTCATCGACATCCACTGGCACCAGCACATCGGGCGGAATTTCCCGGCGTGTACTGCCACCAAAATAGTATTGCCCCAGAAATGCACTCAACAACTCGCCTTCCGACTGCTCGATGCTATAGCGCGGGAAGTAATCCTTGGTGCCCAGCACCCGTCCCCCGCGGACGACGATAACCACGATACAGACCACACCGGCATCCTGGGCAATGGCCACAACATCCGCATCGCCGCCCTCGCCGTCCACGCTCTGCTGTTCCTGCACGTGGCGAAGATGGTTGATCTGGTCCCGGTAGGCGGCCGCTTTCTCGAACTCCAGGTTTTTCGACGCCTTTTCCATGGCCGCCATCAGGTCCTGCAGGATGGCGGGGTTCTTCCCCTCCAGAAACATGGTGGCGTGGCGCACGTCCTCACGGTAATCCTCGGGGGAAATAAACCCGACACATGGGGCCGTACACCGATTGATCTGGTATTGCAGACACGGGCGAGTCCGATTCCTGAAATAGCTTTCGCTACAATTTCTTATACGGAATATCTTCTGTAGAACATTAAGACTTTCCTTGACCGCGCCGGAGCTCGGAAACGGCCCGTACCAGATCCCCCCGCCCTTTTTGGTTCGCCCACGGCGAAACGTCAGGGACGGGTAATCGTCGTGGGAAGACAGGTAGATATAGGGATAGGATTTATCATCCCGCAGCAGGATATTGTAGGGGGGCCGCAGGGATTTGATCAGGTTCTGCTCAAGCAGCAACGCTTCGGTTTCGCTGCCGGTGATGGTGACCTCGATCGACTCTATCCGGGAAACCAGCGCCTCGGTTTTCGGGGCCAGGCCGGTCTTGCGGAAGTAGCTGGTAACCCGTTTCTTGAGGTTGCGTGCCTTACCGACGTACAGTACGTTGCCCGTGGCATCGTACATCCGGTAGACGCCGGGCCGCTCAGTCAGCTGCTGCAGGAAGCTTTTGGTGTCGAACTTCCTGTTGTTTCCTGCCTCGGCAGTGTCCGCCGGGGAGTCAGACCTTGTCGGCATCAAGCAATCCGAGCCTGACCGCCATCAGCGCCAACTCAACGTCACTGGAGATTTCCAGTTTCTCGAAAATCCGATAGCGGTAACTGTTTACGGTTTTGGGGCTAAGGCAGAGCTTGTCGGATATGTCCTGCACTTTCTGGCAGTCCACCACCATCATCGCAATCTGCATTTCCCGCTCGGAGAGTCTGTCGAATAGCGACAACTCACCGTCTTCATCCCTTGCGTCGCCGCCGCCAAGCTGTTTGAGAGCCATTTTCTGGGCGATTTCGGGGCTGATGTATCGTTGGCCGGAGTTAGCCATGCGAATAGCCCGCACCATTTCCTTGATGTCAGCACCCTTGGTGATATACGCCGAGGCGCCAGCCTGCATCACTCGCGTAGGATAGGGATCGTCTGCACAGGCGGTTACAACGATGACCCTGATGGCATCATCAATACGCAGGATACGGCGCGTGGCTTCCAGCCCGCCAATACCCGGCATGCGGATATCCATCAACACGATGTCGGGGCTGTCCTTACGCACGAAATCAATGGCGTCCTCGCCTGAGGAGGCCTCACCGATGACTTCAATATCGGGGTTGTCCGCCAGCATCCGGGTAATACCGGACCTGACCAGTTCATGGTCGTCTACAACCAATACCCTGATCAAAACTCACCTCGCACGCGGCTTCTTATGGGAATTCAGGAATTGTACCGGTTAAGGGTGCCCGGCGGTAGGTGAATCCATCATTACCGGGAACCTGTCCCCGTTATTACGTCATTCTGCCCGGGGTACCCAGGCTTGCGGTATTCTCGACCGGATCGAACCAGACCACCAGATCCCCTCGCCGAACGGCGGACTTGACACGCTCCCGCTCCGCCATGGGATTCTCGGTGTCATTGAGGCCGTGGTAGCGAGTGCAGTACTCATCAACAAGCCCGTCAAGCTGGTCTTCCGAGAGCAGCTCCGCGTCCACCACAAATTTCTCTTCCCGGGGATCGGGCTGGGGCTCCTGGCCCGCGTCGTCGGTCATTATCTGCTCCGCATCAAACCCTCAATGGTAATGGGTTTAATACGATTGTAGAAGGCCGATACCTGTGCTTTTCCACTCAAAGTCCGGGTTATGGCGTTCAGGCTGCCCTGAACCGCGAGATCAGCTGGCGCATGGTCACTGATTCCTGACGCAGGTATTCGCTGATCTGGCGGGTGTTGTCGACGCTGGTGATCAGCGAGCCTGAACTGTCATCAAGGGCCCGAGATCGGCGTTCCACCCGACCAATTTCGTCTCTTTGAACCGCGACCGCATCGCTGATTTCGGAACTCCGGCTTTCCAGTTCGGTGAATTGGCTACCCAGTCGCTGCAGGTGGTCTTTCAGCGCTTCAAGGTTTTCGCGGTTGCTGCCGCCGGCGTTGCGCATTTCATCCAGCAGCCCCTCTACCCCTGAAACGCCTGAAACAAGGTCCGTCACCCACTGTCGGATTTCTTTCGTTGAGTCGGAGGTGCGCCGCGACAGCGTTCGAACCTCGTCCGCCACCACTGCGAAACCACGGCCATGCTCACCGGCCCGAGCTGCCTCGATGGCGGCATTCAATGCCAGCAGGTTGGTTTGCTCGGCAATGTCAGCGATCACACCGATGACGCTCTCGATATTGCCCGACGACTCGCTCAACGCCTGGATTGAGCTCGACACCCGGCCAATGACCTCCACCGTGTGCTCGGCGGCCTGTTCACTGTTTTTGAGTCCATCCTGGACCCCCGCATTGGCAGCGACAGCCTCACGAACCGTGGTCGCCGAATTCTCCGCCGCAGTCTCGATAGCTGATGCCTGGCTGGCAATGGCCGCCATGGAGTGGCTGACATCGTGAATTTGGCGGCGGGTGGTATCGGTGGAGGCCTGTACGTCCTCCGCCTGTGAATCCAGCGAGGTGGATCGATCATTGATGCTGTGCGCGGCGGAGCGAACCTCCCCGATGAACTGTTCGAAACGGCCCACCAACCCAATAAATGCACGGGTCACGCCAGCCACCTCGTCTTCCCCGGTGATGCTGGGGCGCCTGGTAAGGTCGGAGGTTTCATCCATTTCCCGGAGCACATGTTCCAAAGCCTGGAGCCGGCCAATCACCGAACGCCGGAGCCAGAGAGTCATCAATACCACGGACAACAGGAAAACAGCGGACCCGGCCACTAGCCAGACCTGCTGGGTATCGAGGAACGCCAGAAGGTCCTGGCTGCGCAGATTGATCGCCTCGCGGCTCGCCTCCTTTCGGTCATCAATGGCGGCCAACATTGGCTCCAGTGCGGGAAACAGTTCGAAATCCACGACCTGCCCAACTCGATAATAGCTCCTTTCCTGTATCCCTGGCCGCATGGACTCCACCAGTGCCATTACCCCCTGGAACAGCGCCTGGTTCTGCCCTGCCCACTCATTAAGGCCGGCATTGTCCTCAATCGAACGCCAGTGGGCTGGCAGCTGTTCCGACAGCACGGAGAACTCCTGGTCGATCTCGTCCCAGAGCACCAATTGTGCCTTGATCTTATAGGCAAGGTCCTGCAGCCTGCGATGGTCCTGTTCCAGGTCCTCCAGCAACCAGGACTCCGTCAGGTTATCGCGGACCAACTCCTCTGATGCTGCCTCTGCGCGGGTAATGATGCTCCAGGACAGGGCCGCAAGCGCAGCGAGCGCGAATACAGAGAGGAAGGAAAAAAACAGGATGCGGCTGCGGACAGTTCTGAGCATGGTATCTCCACCGGTGGATTGATGCTGTGGAGGTTATGCCTCTTTCATGACGTTTTTATGGCAGGCTATTATAGGCCCTTGCCCAACCGAACCCGATACAGGCGTGAACCATGGTCTCCGAAAAACCCTTCTCCCAGGCCTGCGAGAACAATAAGCAGCCGATCCTGGAATGCATCAGGGATGCATTCACCGCTCCGGGAACGATACTGGAAATCGGTACGGGCACAGGCCAGCATGCGGTGCATTTCGCGGCCGCGATGCCCTACCTCACCTGGCAACCCAGTGACCGGCCGGCCGCCAGCCAGCTATGCCTGGGTTGGATCGAGGAGGCCGCCCTTCCAAACATCCTTCCACCGGTTGAGCTGGACGTTTCTTCGGCAAGCTGGCCGGTGGATCATATTGATGGTGCCTACTCCGCGAATACTGCCCACATCATGGCCTGGGAGGAGGTGGAGGCCATGTTTGCCGGCCTTGGCAACCGACTCGCCACCGGCGGCCTGTTTTGCCTCTATGGCCCATTTAGTTACAGTGGAGCCTATACCAGCGACAGCAATCGCCAGTTTGATCATTATTTGCGCGGTAAGGCCCAGCACATGGGCATCCGCGACCTGGATGACCTGTTGGCACTGGCTGAGCGGGTAAGGTTCGGGCTTGAAAACGACTACGCAATGCCTGCCAACAACCGTTTGCTGGTATGGCGTAAACTCTGAACAACCATTGGATACAGGGAGGGAGCAGGCAATGAGTCACCAGAGACTGACAATGCTGGTCAGCGGCAAGGTTCAGGGTGTCTATTACCGTGCCGCCGCAGCCGAGAAAGCAACGAGCCTTGGCCTCACCGGCTATGCCGAAAACCTGCCGGATGGCCGCGTGAAAGTGGTAGCAGAGGGTTCGCCGGCGTCATTGGTTTCCCTCAGGCAATGGTGCCGGGATGGCCCACCCGCAGCGGTCGTCGACACGATCAACGCAACCGAGGGCTCAGCAACTGGTGAGTTCACCGAGTTTGGAGTTCGGTAACGACCGACTGAATGACGCTACTCGGAACATTTTTTCACACCCTTGAAACCACCCTGCCGGTATTCGCCATGGTGTTTATCGGCCTTGGCCTCAGGCGCCTGGGCTGGATAGACACCGCCTTCATCAATACCGCGTCGGCACTGGTATTCCGTGCCACCCTACCAACCCTGGTGTTCCTCAGCATCGTGCGGGCGGACCTGGACACCACCCTCAATCCCTCATTGCTGGGGTTCTTTATCGTCGCCACTGTGGCCAGCTTCCTGCTTTGCTGGCTATGGGCCTTGCGCGCCGTTCCAGTAATTGATCGAGGTGTTTACGTCCAGGGTGCTTTCCGGGGCAACTGCGGTATTGTCGGCCTGGCCCTGGCAGCCAGCCTGTACGGGGATTATGGTTTGTCCGCCGGTGGCCTCCTGTTGGGCGTGGTCATCATTTCCTACAACGCTCTTTCGGTGATTGTGTTGACCACTTACCAGCCGGGGCAAGCCGCCAGTTGGAACCGAATCCTCGGGGATATCGTTCGCAATCCCCTGATCCTGGCGGTGGTGGTCGCCGTGCCGTTCGCGTGGTCCGGCCTGGAATTGCCCACCTGGCTGATGACCAGTGGCGACTATTTCGCGTCTCTAACCCTGCCCCTGGCACTGATGTGTATCGGTGGCACCCTGTCTTTGAGCGCCATGCGTAACGATCGCAAACTGGCCATCAGCGCCAGCGTCATGAAGATGGTGACCCTACCTGTATTTTGCACACTGGTGGCCTGGTTGGCGGGATTCGAGGGACGGGAACTCGGGCTGATGTTCCTGTTCTTCGCCAGCCCGACCGCGGCGGCCAGTTTTGTCATGGTCAAGGCATTGGGTGGCAACGACCGCCTGGCGGCGAATATCGTGGCTCTGACAACCCTGATGGCAAGCGTGACGGTCACCGCCGGCGTGTTCGTACTGCGTACCGCCGGAATTGCCTGATTGGAAAAAAGCCTACAGCGCTTTCATCCAGAAGGTCATCGGCTTGGCTGTCTCGACATCCTCGCCAACGTCTTTCCAGCGATATTCGGTATTCAGTGCCGGCACCTTCTGGTAGCCCCGCTTTTTCCAGAACTCATCCAGTGGCTGGTAGCTCGCAGGCCGAAGCGGGTGATCGGATGGCCGCTCGACGGCACAGAAACAGCAGTGGGAAAAGCCACCCAGCTCTCTCGCATAACCTTCCCGATGCTCGAAAAACGCAACACCGATACCCTGCCCCCGGTATTCCGGCAATAGCACGGATTCGCCGAAGTAAAAAATGGCCTGCGGATCATAGCTGTGGTTGATGAAGGGTTGCTTGAACGCTTCTGTTTCGTCCGCCATGGGGATACCGGTTGCGGCCCCAACCACCCGGTCGCCATCCCGCGCCAACACAAACTGGCTGCGTGGTGAGCGTGAATAGGTATCGATGTATTTCCGCTCATACGCCATATCGCCGTCGTAGAGGTAGGGGAAACTGCGGAATACTTCGATCCGAAGATGGGCGAGATCGTCAATGTGGGGGCCGATGTCGGGGCCGGTCAGAGTCTGGATTGTCACAGTCATTGGGCCTACCTCACAATTCATCTCTTATGAATGGGCTTTACACTGAAGAATGGTATTGAAATGCTCATCCAGGGCCAAGCCGGAAGCCTTATACCCAGGCTGCGGAGAGGGATTATTCGGGCCTTCGGCCCTCACCCCTTCGGGGCCGTCGTCGCGTTGCTCCGACGTTCCTCAGCCTGCTTTGCAGGCTTCGGTCGAACCCGCGAGGGTTCTTTCTACCCTACCAATCGGCCAATAAAAAACCCCAGCAATTCTGCTGGGGTTTTGTATTGGCGGAGAGGGAGGGATTCGAACCCTCGAAACGCTATTAACGTTTACACACTTTCCAGGCGTGCGCCTTCAGCCACTCGGCCACCTCTCCAAAAACTTTTCAATAAACTGTTCCAAATCAGCAATGTCGTCGCTCATTTGAGGGCGCAAACTCTAATGGTTTTATCCCGCTTTGGCAACTCCAATTTTTGAATCGTTTGCCAAAGACTCTCTCGGCGGCGGCGATCCAGGCTGTGGCGTTGGCTGCTAAGATTAATACTGCAACACCAGACAAGGACAACGCTCCCGAAGAGGAAACCCTGACCCATGCCGTTCCAACGCCTGCTGATTGCCAATCGTGGTGAAATTGCTGTTCGTATTGCGCGCGCTGCCGCTGAGCTGGACATACCGACAGTGGCAGTATACGCAAGGGACGACAGCCAGTCGCTTCATGTACGAAAGGCCGATGCTGCGGTAGCGCTGAACACATCGGGGCCTGCGGCCTACCTGGATGGAGAGCAACTCATTGACATCGCAACGGAATACCGCTGCGATGCCATTCACCCGGGTTACGGATTCCTGAGTGAGAGCCCGGAATTTGCACGCCAGTGCGAAGCGGCGGGGTTGTTCTTCATAGGCCCCTCGCCGGCGGCGCTGGATGTCTTTGGTGACAAGGCCAGCGCCCGGCAGCTGGCCAGGAAGCACGGGGTACCGCTGATTCATGGTACCAATGAGCCAACCAGCCTGGAGTCAGCCCGGTCCTTCATGGAAGCCCTGGGCGAACAAGGCGCTGTCATGCTAAAGGCCGTTTCCGGCGGCGGTGGACGGGGCATGCGGCCGGTCCATTCACTGGCAGAACTGGAACCCGCTTTCCACCGCAGCCAGTCAGAAGCCGCTGCGGCATTTGGGAATGGGGACCTGTATATCGAGCAGTTGCTTCCAGGGGTGCGTCATATTGAGGTCCAGGTGATTGGTGACGGCACCAAAGCCACCCATCTCTGGGAACGGGACTGTACGCTGCAGCGCCGGCACCAGAAGGTGGTCGAAATGGCACCAGCGCCCGGCCTGACAGCCGAATTGCGTGACCAGTTGCTGGGCGACGCGGAAATGCTCACCCGCACAGTCGGCTACCGCGGCCTGTGCACCATAGAGTTCCTGGTGAATACCGAATCCGGCCATTATGTGTTCCTGGAGGCCAACCCCCGCATCCAGGTGGAACATACCGTCACGGAAGCCATCACCGGGCTGGATCTGGTGCAGCTTCAGATTCGTGTCGCAGCCGGTATGACCCTGGCAGAACTTGGGCTGGACAA
Source organism: Marinobacter iranensis (assembly GCF_029207565.1). GTDB lineage: Bacteria > Pseudomonadota > Gammaproteobacteria > Pseudomonadales > Oleiphilaceae > Marinobacter > Marinobacter iranensis. The sequence goes on from NZ_JANCMW010000005.1 coordinate 141,369, forward strand.
CCCACCGAAGCAAAAGGGCCAGGCGATTCAGCTTCGGATCAATCTGGAAACCATGGAGCGGGACGGCAGCACCAGGCCCGCTGGCGGGAAAATAGTGGCCTATGAACCACCTACCGGCCCAGGAGTTCGTGTTGATGGGTACGGCTACGCCGGTTACACCACAAGCGCTGCCTATGACTCCCTGCTGGCAAAACTGATTGTCCATTCCGAGGGCGACTATCCCGCCCTGCTCCGCCGCGCCTATCGCACCCTGTGTGAATTCCGCCTCGAGGGCGTCCCCAGCAATATCGGGTTCCTTCAGAACCTGCTTCTGCACAGCCAGGTTCTGTCAAACGACCTATCCACCCGTTTTATCGACACCCATGCAGCGGAGTTGGTGCCTGATCCGGCTAAGCCCCATCCAAACCTCTATTTCAGTCATGAAAGCCCAACAGAGTCTACCGACAAGGCCGTTTTTTCCGGCCCGGAAGGGGCAGATCCGATAACCTCCCCGGCCCAGGGCATAGTGGTCCGCATCGACGTGGAACCCGGCCAGGCCGTTGTCGAAGGTCAACCGGTCGCGGTACTGGAGGCCATGAAGATGGAGTTCGTGATCAAAGCCGGCCAAAGCGGGCGCATAGTGGCTCTGGCTGCAAGTGCGGGCGACTCCGTGTACGAGGACCACCCATTGATGTTTATCGAACCCGTGGAGGTGGAAGCTGCTGAGATCTCCACGGAAGAATCCGTTGACCTCGGGCATATCCGCGCCGACCTGCAACAGGTGCTGTCGCTCCACGATCAGTTGGCCGATGAACACCGTCCCGATGCCGTAGCAAAGCGCCGTAAAACCGGCCAGAGAACCGCCCGTGAGAACCTGGCAGACCTACTGGATGATGGCAGCTTCATGGAATATGGTGCCCTGACCCTCGCCGCCCAGCGTACCCGCCGTAGTCCGGAGGAACTTCAGGCACTCAGCCCGGCAGATGGGCTGGTCGCCGGTATCGGTACCGTCAACGGCGAGCTGTTTGGGCCGGAGCTAGCCCGCTGCATGGCCATGAGCTACGACTACACCGTGTTTGCCGGTACCCAGGGCGTAATGAATCACAAGAAGACCGACCGCATGCTGGAACTGGCGGAGAAGCAGCGCCTTCCCCTGGTCTTTTTCACCGAAGGCGGCGGTGGCCGGCCCGGCGATGTGGACTGGGTTGGCGTGGCAGGGCTGGATTGCACCACCTTTATGCGCATGGCACGGCTCAGCGGCACCGTGCCGTTGATTGGCATTGCCTCTGGCCGCTGCTTTGCAGGCAATGCTGCCCTGCTGGGCTGTTGCGACGTGATCATCGCTACCGAGAACGCCACCATCGGCATGGCGGGCCCGGCGATGATCGAAGGTGGCGGGCTGGGCCGGTATATGCCCGAGGAAGTTGGACCGATCTCCACCCAGAGCCGTAATGGTGTGGTTGATATTGTCGCCCGGGACGAAGCGGAAGCCACTCGCATCGCCAAACAATACCTGGCCTGCTTCCAGGGCGACCTTCCTGCCGGTGAAATAGCCGACCAGCGGGAACTGCGGCACCTCGTTCCGGAGAATCGCTTACGGGCCTATGACATCCGCACCGTAATCGAAACCCTAGCCGACCGGCGATCGGTGATTGAGCTGCGCAAACATTTTGCCCCGGGGATGGTTACGGCCCTGATCCGCATCGGGGGGAAGGCCTTCGGGCTGATTGCCAATAACTCCATGCATCTGGGCGGTGCCATTGATGCCGTGGCAGCAGACAAGGCGGCCCGCTTCATGCAACTGTGCGACGCCCACGGCCTGCCACTGCTTTCCCTGTGCGACACGCCGGGCTTTATGGTCGGGCCGGATGCGGAAAAGCAGGCCACCGTACGCCACGTTTCCCGCATGTTCGTCACCGCCGCCAGCATGAAGGTACCCTTTTTCACGGTGGTGTTACGCAAGGGGTATGGTCTTGGCGCCCAGGCCATGGCCGCCGGCAGCTTCCATGCGCCCATGTTCACCATCGGATGGCCCAGCAGCGAGTTCGGGGCGATGGGGCTTGAGGGTGCCGTTCGTCTGGGCTTTGCCAGGGAACTGGCCGCTGTCGAAAACCAGGATGATCGCCAGGCCCTGTTCGACAAACTGGTGGGACAACTCTACGAGCGCGGCAAAGGGGTCAGTATGGCGAGCTTTCTGGAAATCGATGCGGTGATTGATCCCGCTGAAACCCGGGACTGGCTGATCCGGGGGCTGAACGCCATCGATCCGGATTCCCGCCGTGGCGACCATCGACCGATGATTGACACCTGGTAACCGGGCTGTGGCAGCAACGCCTGGAGGGTTTATGCAATACTTGGAGTAAATCCAATAACCGGCCACTGTCGCGAGGAGACCGTTATGCTGATGAATGCCGATCAATCAACCCTGGTGCTGATAGACCTTCAAAAGAAACTGATGCCCGTGATCAGCCACGGCAACCTGGTGCTGGCCGAAAGCGTGAGGCTCGCCCGTATTGCCAGACTCCTGAAGGTTCCTGTTATCGCCACGGAGCAGATCCCCGAAAAGCTGGGGCGCAACGATGAGGAAATAGCGGGGCTCGCCGACCAGACGGTGACGAAGATTCATTTTGACGCCTGCGGTGGCGGCCTGGTGAATGCCATCCCCACCGACCGGAAACAGGTCATCATCGGCGGTTGCGAGGCCCACGTCTGCATGCTGCAAACCGCCCTGTCTCTCCTTGCGGCTGGCTTCGGTGTCTGGGTGGTGGAGAATGCAACCGGCTCTCGCCATGACAACGACCGGGATGCCGCCCTGGAGCGCTTGCAGCAAGCCGGAGCCACCATCGTAACCGTGGAAATGGTTGCATTCGAATGGATGCAGCACTGTGAGCACCCCCATTTCCGGGAGATTCAGAAGCTGATCAAGTAATCAATTCCCTTTGATCGGCGGTTTCTCTTAAATTTACTAAATTTACTAAATTTACGTTTACGTAAGATGTGCCTAGTTTACTGTTCCTGAAGGATTTTTAAAAATCGCTGTCATTTGTGTGATCTTCAGCCATTGACGACGATGTAAAAGCTATCTAGTCTTTTTTCCCGTCGCGCCCCAAAAGGGCGCCGACGCATGAAATCATGCCAGCCGGCCTACCCGCCGGGGCACAACAACAAAATGACCACGAAAGCCGTGATCCGGCCTGGTGGAAGAGGATTTCAGTATGTCACCGGTAATTCAGTCCCCGATCTTGGGCCCATGCGCCCGTGTTCCGCAACTTCCCCTAACATCCTTCCTTTCGCAGACCGCTTTTGCCTCACGATCGTTCCAATCTGATCAACGACCGGACCAACGACGACCTTTAAGCTCAGCGCGATTGCCGCAGCGTCCAGCCGGTATCTGAGCGCGCCCGTCACCCGCTAACGACTCAGTTTCGGCGTTGCCCGCAAGCCAGGCAGGCACCCGCAGCCAGGGTGAACCCTTATGCAAAAACCGTCCAAAGGAACCAGATCATGACTGTATTTACACATCCTGAATTCGACCACCACGAACACCTGACTTTCTGTTGCGACCCTGAAACAGGGCTGCGCGCCATCATTGCCGTTCACAACACATCCCGTGGCCCTGCCCTCGGCGGGTGCCGCATGTTCCCCTATGCCAGCGATGAGGACGCACTCAACGATGTACTGCGCCTGTCACGGGGCATGACCTACAAGTCCGCCCTGGCCAACCTGAACCTTGGTGGCGGTAAATCCGTGATTATTGGCGACCCACGCCAACACAAAACCGAAGCCCTGCTGGAATCCATGGGGCGGTTCCTGGAACAGCTCGGTGGCCTCTATATCGCAGCGGAGGACTCCGGCACCAGCGTTGCTGATCTGAAAGTCATGGGTCGGCAAACGTCCAATGTCGCCGGTATCAGCGACCGGCCCGGCTTTGATGGCAAGCCCAGCAATGGCGACCCATCGCCCGCTACTGCCTGGGGCACGTTCGTGGGGCTTCAGGCAGCGGTAAAACACAAGCTTGGGCGCAGCGATCTGGAAGGGCTCACCGTAGCGGTTCAGGGGATCGGCAATGTGGGCTACCGGCTGGCGCGGCACCTCAAGGAGGCTGGCGCCAAGCTCTGGGTCTACGACATCCACCAGGACCAGATGGACCGTGCCGTGGCGGAGTTAGGGGCCACACCAGCCACCGCCGACGAAATCCTTTACCTGCCCGTCGATGTGGTTGCGCCCTGCGCCATGGGCGCGGTTCTGAATGATCACTCTATCAACAAACTGCAAGCCACCATTGTTGCCGGCGCCGCCAACAACCAGCTTGCCAGCCCCGCACACGACGAAGTGCTTTGGAAACGCAGTGTGCTCTATGCGCCGGATTTCGTGATCAACGCCGGCGGTATCATCGACGTCTATTACGAACGCACCGGCCCGGATCCGGAGGCGGTGCGCCAGCACGTGAACACCATCGGCCACACGCTGGAGGAAATATTCCAGCGTTCAGACCGGGACGGTCTGCCTACCGGACAGATTGCCGATCGACTGGCGGAAGAGCGATTCCGGCGCAAATCCCGTTGAAGGCGGCGAACTCGCAGCCTTCACTCACTCCCCCGAAAACAAAAACAGTAATCAGGAGAATACAATGAGCAATGCTTCTTCTTCCGCCGCGAGCGGTGCCATGGACCCGGTGAGAGCCAAGCGCGGGTTATGGTCCTCACGCCTGGCATTCATACTGGCGGCCACCGGCTCAGCAGTCGGCCTGGGTAACATCTGGAAATTCCCATACATCACCGGTGAGAACGGCGGTGGCGCCTTTGTGTTGGTTTACCTGCTGTGCATTGCAGCGGTGGGGCTGCCCATCATGATGGCGGAAGTCCTGATAGGCCGCCGAGGTGGCCTCAGCCCCGTTAACAGCATGCGGGCGATTACCAGCCACGAAGGCCTTAAACCGGCGTGGCGCTGGCTGGCGGTGATTGGTGTATTGGCAGGGTTCCTGATCCTGTCTTTCTATTCGGTGATCGGGGGTTGGGCCATTTCCTATGTCGGTACCGCCGCCACCGGACAGTTAACCGGCCAGACTGCCGAGTCCATCGGGGCCATTTTCTCCGGCCTGTTGAGCGATCCCCTGACACTGCTGATGTGGCACACCCTGTTCATGGCACTGGTGATGGTTGTGGTTGCCCGTGGCGTTCGTTCCGGGCTTGAACGCGCCGTCAGCATATTGATGCCAGCGCTGTTTGTGTTGCTGCTGGTTGTGGTGGGTTATGCCATGACCACCGGCCATTTTGGTCAGGCAGTGGCGTTTCTGTTCCAGCCCGACTTCTCCAAGCTCACGACTTCCGGTGTGCTGGTCGCCCTGGGCCATGCCTTCTTCACTCTCAGCCTGGGCATGGGTGTCATGATGGCCTACGGCTCCTATCTTCCGAAAGATATATCCATTGCCAAGACGTCCATCACCGTATCAGTGATGGATACCGCGGTGGCATTGCTGGCCGGGCTCGCGATCTTCCCGATTGTCTTCGCCAACGGCCTGGAGCCGGGTGCGGGCCCCGGGCTGATCTTCCAGACCCTGCCACTGGCTTTCGGGCAGATGCCCATGGGCAGCCTTTTCGGCACGCTATTCTTCCTGTTGCTGATCTTTGCAGCCTGGACATCCGGTATTTCCCTGCTGGAGCCGCTGGTGGAGTGGCTTGAAGAGCAGAAAGGGATGAATCGGAAGGTAAGCACCCTTGGCGCTGGTATTGTCTGCTGGCTCTTGGGTATTGCGTCTATTCTGTCCCTGAACCTGTGGTCCGACTTCGCGCCCCTGGGCATGTTTGCGATGTTCGAAGGCAAAACCATCTTTGACCTGCTGGACTTCCTGACTGCCAATATCCTGCTGCCATTGGGCGGGCTGCTGGTCGCAGTGTTTGTCGGCTGGTATATGTCGCGCCAGGCACTGGAAAGTGAGCTGTCCATGTCACCGACCGTGTTCTCCGTCTGGTACCGCGTCCTGCGCTACTTCACTCCGATTGCCGTGGCGGTGGTCTTCGTCTACAACCTGGTTTAACCGGTTACTCAAGGTACCGGCCCTCCCGTGAGAGCCGGTACCTCACCTAACGAACTAGCCGGCCACCCCGGAGGCCGCTGGGCGGCGCATCAGCCAGATCGTCATCAATAGGCCGTGCAGAACCAGGAACGGCACCGCAACCAGTAACAAGCCAGTCCAGTCAAACGCAGCCAGCACTGCTCCGGCACTTAACGCAGCGGTAGCCTGTGATCCGAACACCATCAGGTCGTTCAACCCCTGCACCCGGAAGCGCTCTTCATCGCGGTAACCTTGTGGCAGTAATGTGGTGCCACCCACAAACAGGAAGTTCCAGCCGATACCCAGCAGGATCAATGCGGACAGGTAATGGTGGAAGCTGATACCACTGAAGGCCAGGGCCACACATCCTAGATACGCCAACAGCCCCAACCCCATCATCCGCGGGATGCCCACAACGCGAATCAGCCAACCGCTGATCAGCGACGGCAGGTACATCGCCATGATATGAATCTGGATAACCCATTTGGCATCCTCAAGCGGATGGCTGGCTACTTCCGTCATGCTCAGGGGCGTTGCCGTCATAATAAAACTCATGATCGCATAACCAACGGCCGCAGCACTGATCGCTGCCCAGATGACCGGCTGCCGGAGGATAACGCCCAGCGGGCGACCACCGCCCGTGACAGCCTCTCGTACCCGTTCGCCGCTGGCACGATACCCGAACACCAGCACTACCATGGCAAACACCTGCACCCCGCCCAGTGCAAGCCATCCAGCCATAAACGGGTATTCGGCCTGCCCGCCTCCGCCAACCAAGGCAATTTCCGGCCCCAGCCAGGCAGCCACCAGCCCACCCAGGAGAACCCTGGCGGCGGCAGAGCCAGCCATGTCGGGAGATACTGATTCCATGGCGGCAAAGCGGTACTGATGCACCACTGCCAGCCCGGTTCCACCCACCACGGCTGCCATACACAGTAACGGGAAACTGGCGGTCCACGCGGACAACGCACCAAGCGTGCCAGCGAGGGTGCCGGCCAGCGTACCCAGCAACATAACCGGCTTTCTTCCGAGGCGCTCCATCAGCCAGGTCGCAGGCTTGATGGCCAGCACAGTACCCACAACCACCAGCCCGACTGGCAGGGTGGCCAGTTCAGGCGATGGCGCCAGCAGGCGGCCGTGAATACTTCCAATAAAAACGATGAAAGGCGCTGTACACATGGCAAGCGCCTGGGCTGCAACCAGTATCCATACATTGAGCGGCATGGCGGGCCTACTTTTTCCTGTAAATAATCCCGGGATGGCACTGCACCATCTCATAGAGGTGAGGCAGGCCGTTCAGCGATTCCGATGCTCCCAGTATCAGATAGCCACCGGGATTGAGGGTGGCGTGGATACGGGTCAGGATGTCCTTCTTCAACTCTGCCGAAAAATAGATCAGCACGTTTCGGCACAGCACGATATCAAACTTTCCAAGCATGTAGCGTTCGAGCAGGTTCAGCTCACGGAACTCCACCATGCTCTTGATCTGTGGCCGGATCTGCCAGCTGCCGTTCATGGCGGGGGTGAAAAACTGCTTCTGCCGCTCGGGCGACAGGCCACGGCCAATGGCAATCATCTCATATTCGCCGCGCCTGGCCACCTCCAGCACACTTTTCGAGATATCGGTGGCAGTGATCTTCACATCCCGGAGTTTTCCGGGACGCTGACGACGGAACTCTTCAATGATCATGGCCACCGAATAAGGTTCCTGCCCCGTTGAGCTGGCAGCGGACCAGATACGCAGCGACTGCGCCGATTTTTTGTCGCCAAATTCCGGCAGCAGTTTCTCCTGCAGGATTCGGAACGGATGGTTGTCCCGGAACCACAGGGTTTCATTCGTCGTCATCGCATCGATCACGACTTCCTTCAGGCTGCTGCGGCCGGTTCGCTTCACGCGCTCAAGCAGGTCACCCAGGGTGCTCAGCTTGTTTTCCTCCATGATCCGCCGCAACCGGCTCTTCACCAGGTACTGCTTGTTATCCCCAAGCAAAATGCCACACGCATCCTGCAGGAACGTCTTGAAGGCCTCGTATTCCTGTGGCGTTATTTCAGATTTCATTGGATCTCATTATCGAGTGAGTCGGAAGAGCAACAGCCGCATCACTGCTCGCGATCGACAATTTCCATGACCCTTTCCGCCAGTTCATCCGGGCTGAATTTGGCCATGAAGTCGTCTGCACCTACTTTCTGTACCATTGCCTTGTTAAACACACCACTCAGTGACGTGTGCAACATGATAAATACGTCCTTGATTGCAGGCTCATTTTTACACTTGGTGACCAGAGTGTACCCGTCCATTTCCGGCATTTCGACATCGGATATGATCAGTGAGAGATGGTCTGTCACGCGGGAGCCGTTGGAAATGATCTCCTGGAGATAGTCGTAGGCCTGTTTGCCGTCGTTTTTACTGACAACTTCCATTCCAATCGCGGTAAGACACCGCTCGATCTGGCGTCGTGCAACGGCGGAATCATCCACAACCAGCACCGGCAGATGCCCCGGTACCCTTTCGGCACTACGGGTGCGGACTTCATCGGTGATATCTTCCTCGAACGGCGACACCTCTGCGAGTATCTTTTCAACGTCAATGATCTCGACCAGCTTGTCGTCAATGTGCGTGACCGCTGTCAGGTAGACGTCTTTCCCGGCGCCTTTGGGCGGAGGAAGTATGTTTTCCCAGTTCATATTCACAATACGGTCAACACCGGCCACCAGGAATCCCTGGGTCCTGCGGTTGTATTCGGTAATGATCACGAAGCTTGTGGCCATCTCTTCCTTGGGGATACCAGGAAGGCGGATAGACATACCCAGGTCGATGATGGGAATGGTCTCACCGCGAATATGGGCGACACCCCGCACCATCGGACGGCTATTCGGTAACGACGACAGTTTCGGGCACTGAAGCACTTCCTTGACCTTGAACACGTTGATGCCGTATATCTGTTTGCCACGAAGGCGGAACAACAGAAGCTCCAGGCGATTCTGTCCCACCAGCTGCGTGCGCTGATTTACACTGTCCAATACCCCTGCCATCGTCTTTCTCCCGCTCGAAACAACTCACTGCCGGCACGCATCTTGCTGCGTCATTGTTCAAAGTCGTGCGGCACCGAAAATGTGCCGGTTTATTGACTCCCTGGGTAGGCTTAACGGCCGGTTCCGGGAATCATTAGCACATTCCCGAATAACGGGACCTTGCCCGGTTATTGACAGCATAGGACAAACTGCGGCGTATGCGCATCACCATTTTCATCATCACACTGCTAATGTCTACGTTTGCAGGCGCCGCCCTGGCAACCGGGACCACGGCGGAACAAATACACAGTGGCGCCGAACGCTTTCTGGAGACGTTTGCGCAGGAACAGGCCAAAGAAGGCTTTTCCGTCACCTATGACACAGGCCGGCTCGACGCCCGCCTTTCACTGGCGCCCTGTAAAAACCCTCTCAGCGTGTCCTTCAGCGGCGATCCCTGGACAACCACCCAGCCTTCACTGCTGGTAGCCTGCGAAGGTGGCCGTCCCTGGCGTATGTTTCTACCCGTTTCAGTTACCATTACCGGTGACGCCATGGTGGCAGCCCGTACGCTGGGCCGCGGTGAACGGCTGACAGAGGGTGCCATTCAGACCGATTCCGTCATCGTGAATTCAATCCGTCGTGGCGCAATCACCAGCAAAGACCAACTGATCGGGATGGAAATGCGACGGGGCGTGAACGCCGGAACCGTCTTTACTGCCGATCTGGTGCTGGCCCCGGCCGCCATAGAACGGGGCGATCATGTTATTATCAGCGCTCACAGTGGCAACTTCTCGGTCAATTCCAGAGGCAAGGCATTAGCCAGTGCCGGCATTGGAGAGCAGGTCCTGGTGGAGAACCTGTCATCGTCCAGGACCGTACGCGCCCGTGTGACCGGGCCCGGCCATGTGGAAATTCCCATGTGAAGCGCGGCTCCGGCATCGGCTGGCCGCTGGCGGCAAGCGTTTGCCGGTTACCGGGAGAAGAATGACAGGAATGTAATTCCATTTTTGTAAAAATTTGCTAAAGAAACGTAAAGCCATGCCGATAGACAGGTATGAAATTCGTGGAGCCGCCCAATGCGGCTGATCAGCTAAGCAGGTAACGTTATGTCAGTTGACTTTAATGGAATAGGCCCAGGCCAGGTCAACACCCAGAAAACCACGGCCGACAAGTCTTCCGGGGCTCAGAACACCCAGCCCTCCGCTGCAGAACAGGCGAAGACCCAGGCTCAGGGTGCCCGTGGCGAAAATGTCAATTTGAGCAGCCAGGCAAAAGACCTGAAGCAGCTTGAGCAGAAACTCGGCAATTATCCGGAAATGGACGATGACCGCATCGAACAGATCCGCTCTGCCCTGGAAGACGGCTCCTACAAGATTGACGCTGAGAAACTGGCCCAGAAAATGCTTGAGATGGATGAAAGCATTTTCGGGTGAGTAAATCATGGCCACAATCGATGAATTGAAAGACCTTCTTTCCCAGGATATCCGCCAGCTGGAAACACTGGCGGATATTCTCTATCAGGAAAAAGACTGCCTCTCCACCTCCGACATCCGCAAACTTGAAGCGCTGACCGGCGAGAAGAACACGCTGCTGGAACAAATCCGCGAGCGAGCCAAGCTTAAAATCCGCCTTTTGGTAAACATGGGCTTCCGCCCGGAGAGCGGGGCACCGTCCCGTTTTATCCGCAGCGCCGGCCTGGCGGACGTACATGCCCTGTGGGAAGACGCCGACAAGCGCCTGAAAGCCTGCCAGGAACTGAACCATACCAATAGCAGGGTTGTCAGCCACCTTCAGAAACGTCTTTCCCGGCTCACGGATATCTTCCGAGGCGTAGCCGGGCACCAGAAGCTTTACGGTGCCCAGGGCGAACAGAAAGCGGTGTCTCACAGCACTATTCTTGCCAGCGCCTGACCCCTGATATTCGCAAGCCCGCGCCGGTTTGGCCTGTGCGGGCTCAGCGGGTATAGATCGTCATCTGTGAGTCCGGGTGAAAACGGATGTTGTCGATGGCAATGTTGCCCATGGACGGTCCCTGGCTGCCACTGACCCTGATATTGTCCATGCGGATCTGTTCAATCCTTTCCGGGAAAGCCATTGTCAGCCCCCCATCATCCCGAATGGCGTACCGGGGAACATCGTCCCGGTAGTGCACCCCGGAAATGGTCAGGTCGGAATCCAGGAAATTCAATACCGGCACGAAGATATTCGCCGTCAGCTTCAGACCTTCAACAACGTCCGGTTCCACCTGGCCCGCCCCGCCATCCTCCCCGACCATGGCTGACACATTAGCGAGGCGCTCCATCAGGGTTTGATCACCCTGCCCGGAAACACCAGCCATTTCCTCATCGTTCAGTGGCGCAAACCCGGAACGTTCGTAGAGTTGGCCTGAGTTGCTGGTATCCCGGGAGTCATTTGAGGGGTTGCCCGCCGCGAAACTGATCAACGGCTGGAACGGCAGTACAGCCATGGTAACCAGCGCGGCCGCATTTCGGTATCGGGACTGGTGCTTGAGGACACGGTGAAGCTCGCGTTCGGTAATCCAGCCAGACTGGACAAACACTTCACCCAATCGCTGCCCGGTCTCGCGCTGTAAACGCAAGCCCTCTTCAAGCTGGCTTTCGGAAAGGTAGCCACGGTTTATCAGCAACCGGCCAAGACGGGATTTTTCTTCGAAACCCTGACGGATTTTCACGGTATGCCTCCACTCAGTTCACAGTGATTGCCGTACAACCTGGCCCGGTCAGACTGCATCTGTATCCATGATGCGTTAAAAGGTTAGCTGATAGTCATGAACTTCGCTGTGAATCTGCCCGACTTGACAAGCAATTTCTGCTAACATCCTGTTACATGCAGGAGCCCATGGCGACAGTATCGCAGCAAACATTCCCGGAGCTAACAACGTGAGCCATTGTAGGATGACAAATTCCGTAAAACCGTTTCGTTATGTGATGCAGATCGCCCTATCTGTAACGATCATGCTGGGTTTCAGCTTCTCGGCGGTTGCGGAGGAAAGCCAGAACGAATTACCGCAGGTGATTATTGAAACCAGCGAAGGCGCCATTGAAGTGACCCTGCGCCCCGATATTGCGCCCGAAACCGTGGACAATTTCATCACCTACGCGAAGAGCGGTTTCTACGAAGGCACGCTTTTCCACCGCGTTATCCCCGGCTTCATGATCCAGGGCGGTGGCTTTGACGAAAACCTGAAGCAGAAACAGACCCGAAGCCCAGTCCCTAACGAGGCCAAACCAACGGCCAAGAACCTGAGGGGCACTATCGCCATGGCACGCACAAGCGCACCGGACTCCGCCACTTCCCAGTTCTTTATCAACCTCACCGATAACGGCTTCCTTGACGCTGGAGTTCGCGGGCCAGGCTACGCCGTATTCGGAAAGGTCACCGGCGGTATGGGTGTTGTGGACGCCATCGCCAGTAAGGAAACCGTAAGATCCCGGGGTATGGCGGATGTACCCCGGGAGCCCATCGTCATTCATAGCGTTTCGGTCAGGCAAACCGATACCACTGCTGAATAATCGAGTAACAGACGGGTAGAGAAACAGTGATAACGGATTCAAGGCTTCCATCCATCGAAACCGCCGGCATTGAATGGCATGAGGGTGCTCCCTACTCTCGCCGTTTCAGCGATGTCTACTTCAGCCGCGACAACGGGCTTGAAGAGACGCGCCACGTGTTCGTCAGCCACAACCAGCTCACGGAACGTTTCCCGGAGGTTCCCGCTGCAGGCTCATTCGTTATTGCGGAAACCGGGTTTGGTACCGGGCTGAACTTCCTTGCCGCCTGGCAAGCCTGGGATCAATCTGCTTCGTCAGCCGATGCCTGCCTGCATTTTGTTTCCGCCGAGCGCTACCCGCTCTCCCAGGACGACCTGGCGCGGGCGCTCTCCATGTGGCCGGAGTTGAGCGACTACGCCAATCAACTACTGGAACAGTACCCCGAACCGATTCACGGCGCCCACCGGCTCATCTTCGACGGCGGGCGTGTGAGGCTGACCCTGTTTTTTGGTGACGTGCTTGACGCCTGGCGCGAGCTTGATTTCCGGGCAGACGCCTGGTTCCTGGACGGCTTTTCGCCCGCCAGGAATCCTGACATGTGGACAGAGGCGGCGATTGATGCCATACGCGGCCACAGCAAGCCCGGCACCACGCTTGCCACCTTTACCTCCGTCGGGGAAGTTCGCCGGCTGTTGACCAAACTTGGCTTTACCATGCACAAGGTGCCCGGTTTTGGTAGCAAGCGAGACATGTTGGCCGGTGCACTTGCCGCCCCTGCGGCCCACGCAACACCTGCCGCAGCCAATGACATTGAATCCATCGCCATTATTGGTGCCGGAGTTGCAGGCAGCCTGCTTGCCCGTAACCTCGCCCAACGCGGGCTCCATGTCACCGTGATTGATCAGGCAGAAGAGGCAGGAACAGCCGCTTCCGGCAATCTCCAGGGTGCCCTGTATGTGAAACTGGGGGTAGAGTTCAATGACCAGGCGAGACTCGGTCTCTCGTCGTTGTTATTCAGCCAGCGCTACTATCAACAGTTCGGTGGCGATTGCTGGCACCCGTCCGGGCTTGTGCAGCTCGCCCACAGTGACAGTGAGCAGGAGCGCCAGGCCCGTTTTATCGAGCGCAATGACTATCCGGCAGGTGTACTACGCCGTGTCAGCCCGGAAGAAGCCTCGGAACTGGCGGGCGTTCCCCTGCAACGGGGAGGCTTGTGGTTTCCAGGCAGTGGCTGGCTTGAACCCGGCAGGCTATGCCAGTCTCTTATGGAGCATCCGCGTATACGCCGGTGCTTCGGTTTTGACGTACACCGGCTGACCCCCTGCAATGGCAAATGGCATATCGCCGGCAACGGTGAGCAGGATGTCGTGGTTGACCGGGTGATCATCTGTGCCGGCCATCAAACCCCCGGCCTGATTCCCCTGCACGGCGGCTTCCGCTTCCGCGCCATACGTGGGCAGGTCACCCATGTGCCGGCGGCGTCTTTAAAATGCCCCAACGTTGTCGTATGCGGCTCAGGTTACCTGAACCCTGCCCACAACGGTATTGCGCTGGCCGGCGCCACCTTCGACCTTCACGACCATTCACCGGCGCTCTCCACCAACAGCCACCGGGACAACCTGTCGATGCTCGACTCGATGATTCCCGGCGCCCTGCAGGTACCGGAGTCGGAACCTGACGACTTCGAGGGCAAAGTCGGCTTTCGCTGCACTACCCATGATTACCAACCAGTCGCCGGCCCCCTGATGGACGCACACGGTCATGCGCTTGAAGGCATTGACCTGTTTACCGGCCTGGGCAGCAAAGGGTTGAGTTATGCACCGCTATTGGCGGAATACATTGCCGACCGGATCTCCGGGCAACCTCAGTGCCTTCCGCGTTCTCTGGCGAAGCGTGTGGCGACTCACCGCTGCCATCGTCCGGAAATCGTCCAGCCGGAAACCATTAGCGCCTGAAGAAATCAAATATCCGGCCGATACCCTGAAAAGGCCCTGTTGTTACCGGAGCAAATCGCTATGTCCATTCATGTCAGTGAACCCGGCAGACCTGTCGGAACCCGCCTGCCGGAAATATTCCGGGGCCGCCGCGTGGACGACGTTACAGAATTGACTGAGTCACACAGCATCGACGTGAGGCACAGCGAGACAACCGACGCGGAGTTCCAGTTGGCAGCCAGGTCTGGCAGACAACGTGCCATTGAGGAATACGGTGCTGCGGCTTCCGGTGAACCCAAAGAGAGACGTGCCTACCTGCCGGTATCCCAGATTTGTACGCCGGCCCTCTATTCCCAGCCAGCAACCGCAACCGTCGCCGAGGCACTGGATGCCATGGATGAGAACGGCGTGCATCACATTGTGATTACGGCAGAGGGTAACGTTGCGGGGCTTGTGGATTTGCGCTGGCTTCTGGCATGGCTGCACGAAACCAATGCGGATGCCATGGGCTCAAGCTTCGTGAACATTGAGCTGCCCGCCTTCCTGACCTCGTCTCCCGAGACTGATGCACATCAGCTTGCAAGACTGATGCTGGCTCATCAGTTGAACGCGGCGCTGGTGGTTGATGAAAAAGGCCGCCCGTCCGGAATTGTGACCAGTACGGACTACCTGAGGCTATACGCCGATGCCGGAAGGCATGAAGGTAGCGTATAACCATTGGCACCCACTGCTGAATTTAATGCAGCGGGTGGCCCTCTCCTGTAAACAGCCGAATCTCCCAGCTGTCTGACGTTGCGCCCAGGATTCTGACCAGCGCTGTAATCTCATCATCCCGGTAGTTTTCCAGGCTGACGATGTCGCCCTCGGCGCCCCCTAACGACAACTGCCTTCGCCATTCACGGCTCTCGTTTTCGGTTTCACCATCATCGCTGATAGCATCCTCAAGCCGGATCCGCGCCAGGATGGGATTATCCAGGCTGTTGCCCTCACTCTGTGCAAAATTGCCATTGGTCCTGCCCGCCACCAGTATGTCCCCGTCATAAGGCCTGACAGCGTTCAGGGATTCGGTAGAGACATCATCCTCATCGTTAAAGGTGAAGGCACGGGTGACATCCCCGGCTGTGGTGTAGGACAGGGCAAACCCGGCCTGACTGTTGAGCTGGCTACGCTGTAGGGAACGGGCGGTATTTTCGGATTCAACCCGATAACGACCGTTGCTCTGGCCAACCATCCAGATGTTGTTTGTGCCGTAGATGGCGTTGACGGGGTTCTCATCGCCGCCGGTTCCGCGCTGATTGACGTTAATAGTGCTGTCGGCGCTGGATGCAACGTAGAAGAACAGGTCCCTTCTCCCAAGCTGGGGTTCACCCCTGACAGCGCCGGAGGAGCTGCCGATCAGCAGCGGGCTGCTGGCAGACGTGCTGCCGCCAACAACGGACTCGTCGTGTCCGGCAGAGCCCACCTGTCTTGTCCAGGCAACAACAGGCACCACCGAATTCCCGTCCACAGTGGTGTCAATTCTTTGGAGGAAGCTGTCCACGCCCCCTGCGGCGCTCTCGTTTGGCCATTGGCCGTTGGTCTCACCGGTATTGACCACGTAGCCGCTGCCTTCATCAATGCCCGTCCACCTGGGAATATCATCACCGGATGTGCCAGTGACGATGTCCCATACCAATACATAGCTATCAGGATCCGGGGCCGTGTCGAAGAAGTACAGGAGAGTATGAACGTCCACACCGTTGCCACTGGGGTCACCGGCGGGGGTCTCGTCACTGCCGAAGGAAACCACAAATTCGTAGCGGGTGACATCATCGCCCCCTTCCTCTACCTCCCGTTCCGCGAATCCAATAACAGGCCCGGCTCCGGCAGTAACGGCGGCTTCCGACAACCGTTGCTCGCTCATGTCCCCTTTCTGATTGAAAATACGGACCCAGGGTCGGTTGCCGTCATCAACGCGATAGCCGGCAACGAAAAGGCGGCCATCATGCCCCATCGCTGTATCCGTAGGTACAAAGCCCGCGCTTTCGCCCACCGCGAGCGGCGAGGTCAGCTCATTGATATTGACTCGCAGTTTGTCGGCATCCGCCGTGGCCGCGAAATTCTCCCTTCCGGACTGGTAACGCTCATCCAGGCCCAGCAGGATAAACCGGTCGTTCTCCAGCTGGCCATTGGTGTAGGTGTCGGGAACCCTGATGCGAAAGTGAACCTCCCCGGTACCTTCTTCAAACGTAAGGATCTCCCCATCCGTCCAGTCATCATTCTCGTCCCGAACCTGAACAATAAAATCCTCGCCCAGGATAACCTCGGAATCATCATCCTCACCCAGCTTCACCTTGTAGGCACCGGTGCGCTCGCCGCTGATCAAAGCGACGTATTCCTGAGTATCCCCAACATTGATGGCGTCCCGGGTGCCGCCGGAAGTGGTCTCCAGGCGCACTGACGGCTCGTTGTCCTCAATCCGCAGCAATTCTCTCACCCCGGAATTGGAGCTGCCCAGGCCGGCCAGCCCGGAACGTACCTCGGTCAGCCTGAGGTTCAGGGTTTCCAGTGGCTCTGGCTCGGAATCCTCAATGACTTCCAGCCTTATGTAGCATTCGGTGATTCCAGGCTCCAGCGTGATCACCCCCTTTGACAGGAAGCCCTCGTCACCGGGCTGGTATTCCAGATAGGAGGGCACCGGCAGTGCCCCTTCACTGGCGGTGCCCAAGCCAACAATGTCCTTGCCGATAATCGCTTCATTATTGTTGGCCGCCCCGTTCTCGCAGCGTTGGTGCGGAGGGTCAAAACCTTCGTCGCAGCGTGACGGATTGAAGCTGGAGTCCAGCTCGAAGGCGACGGCCACCCGCGTGACAGAAGGCTGGTCCAGAAGCACGCGGACCAGAACCGGATAAGTGTCGGTCGTACGTTGCTCGGTATCGATCACCGATCCATCGTCGTCGTAGATGTTCACATCGTAGGTCTGGCTGCCGGTCTCACCCAGTTCCGGCGCCTCGCAGCGACTATCCCTTTCCTCGGGCGCTTCGGTTGCCTCTCCCTCGGTGAAATCCTCAATGGCAAGGCTGATAACATTTTCCTGCACTTCAATCTCGAAGGGCTGGGCTCCGGCCGAGCTGCCATCATTAGCAACCAGGGTGATGTTCTCGGTTGTGCCCAGGTCATCCCGGCCCCGTGAGCCACCGGTCAGCCCTGGAACACCCCGCATGATGACGCCCTGGCGCGCCTTGTTGGTGGTGTCTTCCAGTGCCAGCCAGGAAGGGGCGTTGGTGAGCGAGTAATCGAGAATGTCATCACTGTCAAAGGCACCGAAGTTGTAGGCGTATTCAACGCCAAGGTAGGCGTCATTCGGCGGGACACCCAGGATGAACGGGTCGTCGGCATCCTGTTCGGTCTTGCAACCGCCAACAGCAATGACAACAAAGGACAGCAGGGCAAGATACCCGGCTCGGGCAAAGCTGCGAGGTAGCGAATCGGCGCGCATGGAAAAGTCCGTTTCAGAGCATTGTTTTTATGGGTGCGTTACACACCGTTACAGAACAGGCTCATGGTAATCAATTTATAACGGGCGGGATCTGCGCGAGTTCTCAGAATCAGGCCACGGCGGTGGGCGCCGCGGCCTCAGGGTTCAATATTGTGGGTTGCCAGGAAGTCAATAAAGGCCTGTTCGTCCATGACCTGCACACCCAGGCTTTCAGCTTTGGTGAGCTTTGAGCCCGCGGCCTCACCGGCTACAACACAGGAGGTCTTTTTGGATACGCTGCCTGCCACCTTGGCGCCCAGGGACTCAAGCTTTGCCTTGGCGTCGTCCCGGGTCATATCGGACAAGGTGCCCGTCAACACCCAGGTTTCCCCTTTCAGGGGCTTTTCGGCCGCTGTGATTTCCTCGCTTTGCCATTGCACGCCGGCCGCTTTCAGGGCCTGGATGGTTTCCTGGTTGTGGGGCTGATCAAAGAAGCTGCGAATATGACCGGCCACAATGGGACCGACATCCGGTACCGACTGCAGGGCTTCCTCGTCAGCCTCGCTAATGGCTTCCAATGTCCCGAAATGGCTGGCCAGGGCCTTGGCGGTTGCCTCGCCTACTTCCCGGATACCGAGGGCATAGATGAACTTCCAGAGTACCGGGTTGCGGGACCGATCGATGGCGTCGATCAGGTTGCCCGCCGATTTTTCGCCCATTCGCTCAAGGCCGGTCAGGTCCGCTTTCTTGAGCAGGTAGAGATCAGCCACGGTGTTTACCAGTTCCCGATCCACCAGGATATCAATCCACTTGTCCCCCAACCCCTCAATGTCCAGCGCCTTGCGGGATGCGTAGTGGCGGATGGCCTCTTTGCGTTGCGCCGGGCAGAACAGGCCACCGGAGCAACGTGCAACCACTTCGCCTTCAATCTGGACAATGTCGGACTGGCACACCGGGCAAGCATCGGGCAGTTCTACCACCCGGGCGTTTTCCGGACGCCTTTCGGTCACCACCTTGACCACCTGGGGAATGACATCCCCCGCCCGACGGACAAAGACGGTATCCCCAATCCGGGCATCCAGGCGGCGAATTTCGTCCATGTTATGGAGCGTGGCGTTGCTGACAGTAACGCCCCCCACGAATACCGGTTTCAGGCGGGCAACCGGGGTTACCGCGCCGGTGCGCCCCACCTGGAATTCCACGTCTTCAATAACCGTCAGTTCTTCCTGCGCCGGGAACTTCTGGGCAATGGCCCAGCGAGGTGCGCGGGACACAAAACCCAGTTGCCGCTGCAGGGCCAGACTGTTGACCTTGAAAACAATGCCGTCGATCTCGTAGGGAAGGCTGGCGCGCTTGTCCATCAATTCGTCGTAGGCCTGCAGACAGGCGTCCGCGCCGCTCGCCTTGCGCATCTCCGGATTGATCCGGAAACCCCAGTCCTTTACCTGCTGCAACCCCTCCCAGTGGGTGGCGGGCAAAAGGCTTTCATCTTCCAGTGCGACACTGTAGGCGCACATTTCGAGGGGGCGGCGGGCGGTAACAGTGGGTTTTTTCTGGCGCAGGCTTCCGGCAGCAGCGTTGCGGGGGTTTACAAAGGTTTTCTCGCCCCGGTCCGCGAGGCGTTTGTTCAGGGCCTCAAACCCGTCACGAGGCATGTAGACCTCTCCCCTGACCTCCACCAGTTCCGGTACGTTTGTACCGCGAAGCTTTAATGGCACAGATGGAATGGTTCGGATGTTGGCGGTTATGTCCTCGCCGGTGTAGCCGTCGCCGCGGGTGGCAGCGCGGGTCAGGATGCCGCTTTCGTAATGCAGGCTTACCGCAAGCCCGTCCAGTTTGGGCTCGCAGACATACTCAATGTCGTCGGTGGTTTTCAGCCGGTCTTTCACCCGGCGATCAAAATCCCGCAGTTCCTCGTCACTGAATGCGTTGTCCAGGGACAGCATGGGGATTCTGTGCACCACCTCCTCGAAGGTGGTTTCCGCAGAGGCACCTACCCGGCGAGTGGGTGAGTCCGGCGTCACAATGTCGGGATACTGTGCTTCCAGTTCCTGCAGTTCGCGGAACAGGCGGTCGTATTCGGCATCCGGAACCCCGGGGTCATCAAGAACATAGTACTGGTAGTTATGTTCGGTGATGAGGTCCCGGAGCTCTCCGGCCCGGCTGATCACGTCGGGAGAGGCTTTGGTCATTTTTTGGGGGATCGTTGCTTGCGTTCGAATTCACGGATGCGTTGGCGACAGTGCTCGATGGTCTGCGGCGTCATTACACTGCGCCGCTCGTCCTTCAGTTCACCGCCGAGGTTACGCACCACACACTGGGCCGTCTCCAGCATGAACTCGAAAGCCTGCATGGCGTTGGTTGGCCCGGGCATACTCATGAAGAAACTGATGCCAGGTGTGGAAAGCTCTGGCATGTCTTCCGGTTTGAAGGTTCCGGGTTCAACGGCACTGGCCACGCTGAACTGAACGGGGCTGGTGGTGTCTGCCCGTTCGTGGCGGTGGTAGATGTCCATGTCGCCATGCTCCAGGCCACAGGCTTCAAACAGTGCTTTCAGTTGGGTTCCGGTAAAGTTCCGGTCACTCTTTGCCAGCACATTGATAACAATTACCTCCCGCGCCTCCGGGCGGTTGGCCCCGGCCAGGGGCTGCCCAGACTGGCGAGCGATGGACTCTCGCCTTGCAGTGTCTTCCTCAACCTCGGTGGTGACGGTGGGTGGAACCGCCTCTTCCATCTCCTGCTCTGAAGCGGCGCTGGCGTCTTCCCTATCACTCTGGACGGCTCTTGGCTCGCCCACCATGCCTTCGTCCGCGGTCTCGGCTTCAGGCTCGTCATCTACAGCCCCCCATCCCGTGTCGGCCTCGTATCCTTCCTCATCGGATTCGCTGGCTGCCAGTTGCTCAGGCTCTGGCGCCTGCGCCTTCTCCTCCGATGCAGTATCCCGGGTGCTGCTCACCACCGGCCGGGTGGGTTTGGGCTCGGGTTTGGCAAAACGACTCTTCTCCGGCTTCACATAGCCGCGCTCTTCCAGTGTATCGCGGGAGATGGTCCGGGCCCCGCCATTGGGCAGTTCCGGATTGTAATCCTTGTCCAGCGGCGAATCGTCCAGGTCATCCGCCCCCATACCGGAGGAAATTGCGATTGATTCCTTACGGGCGCGCCTCATGCGGCGCAGGCCATCAATCACAATACCAAGGATGACCAGGGTACCGATGGCAATTAACCATTCCCTAAGAGACATAGTGGTGCTGTCCTGTTTGCAGATCAGATATCGTTGCTACTCTAAGAAAAGCCTGTAATGAATACAACGCAAACACAGGCCAGATGGCGTTTTTGTCATCTTTGCACGAAGTTTCATCATTCGAAGCCAGAGCGCGGGAGATCAGGCCTCCGCCAACGCCGCGGCCTCATCCACATCCACCGACACCAGCCGCGAACACCCCGGCTCGTGCATGGTAACGCCCATTAACTGGTCCGCCATTTCCATGGCAATCTTGTTATGGGTAATGTAGATGAACTGCACCTGTTTTGACATTTCCTTCACCATGTTGGCGTAACGACTCACGTTGGCGTCGTCCAGCGGCGCGTCCACCTCGTCCAGCATACAGAACGGGGCCGGGTTGAGCTGGAAAATCGAAAACACCAGTGCGATCGCCGTCAGTGCTTTTTCCCCGCCCGAAAGCAGGTGAATTGTACTGTTTTTCTTGCCCGGTGGCCGCGCCATGATCGCCACGCCTGTTTCCAGCAGATCTTCGCCGGTCAGTTCCAGGTAGGAGTTACCACCCCCGAACACCTTCGGGAACAATGCCTGCAGGCCACCATTCACCTGGTCAAAGGTTTCCTTGAAGCGCTGGCGGGTTTCCCGGTCGATCTTGCGTATGGCGTTGTCCAGGGTTTCCAGGGCTTCCATCAGGTCTTCGTGCTGGCTGTCCAGGTAGGTCTTGCGCTCGCTCTGTACCTGGTATTCCTCAATCGCCGCCAGGTTAATGGCACCCAGACGCTGGATGCGCGAGGCAAGCTTTTCCAGCTCGTCCGCCCACTCTTTTTCACTGGCATTTTCCGGCAGTGTCGAGAGCACTTCCTGCAGGCGGACATCCAGTTCCTCGAGCTGTTCCAGATGATTACCAGCGCGGATTTCCAGCGCCTGTGATTCCATTTTCAACTTTTCGAGGCTGGCCCTGACATCCTGGATGGTGTGCTCTATGCGGCTGCGGCCCTGCTCTTTCTCACGCACTTCCTGGTCAATCTCTTCAAGGGCATCCCGGGCCGCGCCCAGTTTTTCCTCCTCGGCAAGGCGACGGTCCAGCAACCCTTCCAACTGCATCTGCAGGTCTTCAATAGGTTCCTCAGCGCTTTCACGGCTTTCACGGAGGATATCGAGCCGTTCGTCCAGGCGCTCTTTCTGCAGTTGCATCCGGTCGATGGTTTGCCGCAGCCCGTCGCGCTGGCTGTTCAGGGACTGCAACTGAAGCTGCAACTGGTGGGCGTGGTCGCGATCGTGCCGGGCTTCCTGGCGAAGGTTGTCGAGGTTTTCCCGCAGCACATCCCTGCGTTCCAGAAGACGCTCTTTCTCTTCGTCGCTGTCTTCCGTCGAGGCCAGGGCCTGCTGCCATTCTTCCCGGGTTTCCAGCAGTTGTGCCTGCTGTTCCTCCAGGTTCATGGACACGTCCGCGAGGTCGTCACGGATGCGATGCAGGCGAGCATCGATCTGTTCCGCCCGGGCCTTCAGGCCGCTGATCTTTGACGACAGCGTTGCCAACTCCCGGTCCGCGTCCGACAGGCGGGCCTGGGCCTCGTCCCTGGCGGCCTCCGCGCGCTCAGACTGCTCCAGCAAACGGTCGAGGTTATCGGTGGCGGCTTCCAGGGCCGCTTCCGCCTGCTCCAGTTCACTGGCCAATGCGGTGACCTTTTTCTGACGTTCGATCACGCCAATCTGGGCGGCATCGGAATCCGGCATCAGAATCCAGTCAGAGGACAACCAGGCACCCTCGGGAGTAATAACGCTTTTACCGGGTGCCAACGTACCCTGGCGCTCAAGCGCCTCTGTCATGGACTCTGCGGTATCGACAAGGGCAAGGACGGAAGCCATGCCGCCAGCACCGGTGACCTTGCCGGCGAGCCCATCTGACGGGCTGTTGCCGTTTGGCTCACTGCTAACCAGGGCCAGGCCCCGAGGAGCACCGGCCATGGCCGATTGTACCGAGCCCAGGCCGGGAACACTGAGCCCCTGGCTGAAACGCCCGATCACCTGCTCCACGGCAAATTCCCAGCCGTCCTCAATCCGGAGCTGCTTCGCCAGCCGCGGGCTGTTGCTCAGGCCCCGATCATTCAGCCATGCCTGCAGGGTATCGTCCTGGCCGCCCATCTGTTCGTCCAGCAGGGCCTGCTGGGACTCGAGCGATGCCCTGAGGCTCTGGACCTGCTGACGGGCATCCGTTACCGTCTGCTCCGCGTCCCGCTGCTGGTGACGCGCTTCCTGAAGCTCGTCCTGAACAATATTGATTCGCTCTGATGCTTCTTCCCGCTGCAGCTCCAGGGTTTCCTGTTGCTCCAGCAAATCGTTCAGTTCCGCACGGTCAAGCTGGCCTTCCAACAGTTCCTGCTCGTCCTGAAGCCGTTGTTGGCGGGTACGGAGTTGCTCAATGGCATTCTCCAGGGAGCGGATACGGGACTGGGCCAATTCCGCCTGCCGACGGGCATCCGCGGAGCGGGAGCTGAAGTCCTCCCAAGTGTGCTGCCATTCACTCATGGCGTCCTCGGCACCCTGAAGTTTTTCCCCGGATTCCTCGGATTTCAGTGCCAGGGCCTCCTGTTCCGGCTCCAGCATGTCCAGTTCTTCCTGAATACCCGCCAGCTTTTCTTCGTCCTGCTCCAGTTCCCGGGCCAGTTCGCGCTGGTTTGCCATGGACTGGTCCAGTTCCGCGGCTGTCTGCCGGCTACGTTCACGCTGGTGCTCAAGGCTCTGTTCGATCCGGGCGATATCGGCGCCGGCTTCGTAATAGCGGGCCTGGGCCTTGTTGAAATGTTCGTTGCGGTCCTGGTGGCTGTCCCGCAGGGACTCCAGGGAGGTTTCCAGGCTGACACGCTCGGACAACTGCTTTTCCAGCTCCAGCTCGGTATCACGGATGCGGGTGCGCCAGGTCTGAAGGTCGGTGTCCAGGGACTGCCAGCGCAGCACCGTCAATTCGGCCTTCTTCTGGCGCTCCTCCTGTTTGTAGGCCTTGTACTTTTCCGCCGCCTGGGCCTGTCGCTCCAGGTGCTGCAACTGGCGCCCCAGTTCTTCCCTCAGGTCCGTCAGGCGCTCGAGGTTCTCCTGGGTCCGGCGGATGCGGCTTTCGGTTTCCTTACGGCGCTCCTTGTACTTGGAGATGCCCGCTGCCTCTTCGATATACATCCGCAGTTCTTCCGGCTTGGCTTCGATCAAGCGGGAGATCATACCCTGTTCGATAATAGCGTAGCTGCGGGGGCCAAGGCCGGTACCCAGGAACAGGTCGGTAATATCACGACGGCGGCATTTGGACCCGTTGAGGAAGTATTCTGACTGCCCCTCGCGGGACACCCGGCGCCGGACAGAGATTTCATTGAACCGCACAAATTCACCAGGTGCGGAACCGTCGCTGTTATCGAAGACCAGTTCAATGGACGCCTGGCCAACCGGTTTGCGGGCGGTGGAGCCGTTAAAAATGACGTCGGACATGGATTCGCCACGGAGGTACTTGGCGGAACTCTCACCCATGACCCAACGCACGGCATCGATGATATTGGACTTGCCGCAACCGTTAGGGCCCACAACCGCGGTCATGTTGGAAGGGAACGGCACCGTGGTCGGGTCCACGAACGATTTGAAACCGGATAGCTTGATGGATTTCAGGCGCATATCAGGCGCTCACCTCTTCCCTGAGAATGCTCAGTACCTGCTCGCGCTGGTGCTCACCGAACTCGCTGATTGCCTTCTCGAGGCCGGCCGCATCGTCACGGATGGCGGCCTCCGCCAGTTGCCGGAAAAAGCGCCCGGTTTCTTCCAGTTCATCGCGGAAGTTTTCCAGTGCCACAAAATAGGTTCGGCTGATCGCTGGGCGGAAATTCTCCAGAGTCTCTTCCAGGAACGGATTCTCCACCAGGCCGTAGGCATAACGCATAACCCCGAAACCCGCGTCGATTACCTGTTCGGCCGCATCACCGCCGGATGAGTTGAGGGCGTCGATAACCGCCTGCAGTTCGCGAACCTGCCCCATGACACCGGAGAGTTCGTTGCCGGACCAGCGCTCAAGTACCTTGCGGCCGAGCATGCACAACAAATCAATGTAGATATCGTAGAGACTGTTGACCAGTTCCGGTGTCAGGCGGGAAACAACGGCGCCACGGCGTGGGAAGATATCCACCAGATGACGGCGCTGGAGTATCAGCAGCGACTCCCGAACGGAGCCGCGACTGACATTGAGTTCCCCGGCAACCTTGAGTTCCTGGATCCGCTCGCCCGGCTTCAGGTCACCGGTAACGATACGCTGCCCCAGATGCTGGGCTATCTGCTCGGAAAGACTTTCGGGGGCCTGAAACCTCATAAAGTTGATCGCTCACTCGCTACTGGCCGCAAAGAATAAGCGCAGAAGTTTACCACAGGCACGAGCAAGCCCAATCCCCTTGTCCGACATTTTAACGATCCTGTCATGCCGGCAAACTCCTGCCGAAAATTTGACACGACCGAAAGCCTGGATGTCCAATATTCTCGAAGTCACTCAATGATTACGTTTTATCATGCTGTTTTATATTTATTTTTAATTAGTGGCTCGAAATATGCACTATGCGGGAAAAATACCTTTACAGGCCGCTTTGAGTGAAACACGTTCCCACTATCAACAAATCCGGACCGCAGCCCCAGAAACTCGCCGCCCTCAGGCAGGCGCACCGGGAGTGGAATGAGTCGCCGGATGTTCTTACGCGACTGACCCGCAGGCTTTCCACGACCCTCAATCTGGAAACCCAACTGGCCATACTGGCAGACGAAATTGGTCAGGTTGTTCCCTATGATCACCTGACCTATCGACATCAGATTACCTCCAGGGATTTTGTCTATGCCACGGGCATGGGTGGCCCTCACCGCTGCGATTATCGACTGAATCTCGAGGGCAGCTTTTACGGCACGCTCTCGCTCAGCCGGCGACAGAAATTCACCGAACAGGAACTGGAAGGTCTGGAGTTGATGCTTGCCGCGGCCATATGCCCTATTCGCAATGCCTGTCATTTTATTGCCATTGAGCAGGCAGCGCTGACCGACTCTCTGACCGGCGTTCCCAACAAGCGCGCCATGGACGAGGCGCTGACCAGGGCCAGCTGCCTTGGTGAGCGGCATGGCGAGGAGTATTCACTGATCCTGTGTGACCTGGACCATTTCAAGCAGGTGAACGACCGCCATGGCCATGTGGTGGGTGATCACATCCTGAAACTGGCTGCTGTGGAACTTGAGAGGGCTGTGCGGAATTCCGACTGCGTGTACCGTTTCGGCGGTGAGGAGTTCGCCATCCTGTTACCCCATACCGACGAGGCACACGCCCGGGTTGTCGGTGACCGGATCCGCGAATTCATTAACACCATTACCGTGAACTGCGGGGATACCGATGTCAGTGTCACCGCCAGTTGTGGCGTGGCCATGCGCCTTCCAGAGGAGACTGCCGACCAGTGGGTGGCGCGGGCAGACGAAGCACTGTACCGGGCGAAGGACCATGGCCGGAACTGCACAAGGGTATTCGCCGCAATCGGTATCTGACTATCGTTTACCTGACTTGCCGGGTGATTTGGCCGCTGGCTTTTTCGCAGGCCCGGTGCTGTCAACCTGCCATCGTGCGCCACCGGATTTACGGGGCGCAGCGCCGGGCTGCTTACGCCGTTTGCGATCATGGACTTTCTGCTCGGATGGCGTTTTGGCCGGAATCTCAACCGGTTTCAGGTCAACGGCCTTGCTCAGTGAATCCACCGCCTTCTGGTCAAGCTCTTCCCACTTACCGACGGTCAAGCGGCTGGGCAGGAAAACAGGCCCATAACGAACCCGCTTGAGGCGACTGACCCGCACACCCTGGGACTCCCACAGGCGGCGCACTTCCCGGTTCCGTCCTTCCAGCAGGGTCACGTGAAACCACTGGTTTATGCCCTTGCCACCGGCCTCGGAGATGTCGGAAAACTTCGCCATACCATCATCCAGCAGCACACCTTCAGACAGCCGCTGAATCATCGCCTCGTCCACTTCACCAAACACCCGTACCGCGTATTCGCGATCAATCTGCCGTGACGGGTGCATCAACCGGTTGGCGAGTTCGCCGTCGGTGGTGAAAAGCACCAGGCCGGTGGTGTTGATATCCAGCCGGCCAATGGCAATCCAGCGATGATCACGCAGCCGCGGCAGGCGATCAAACACCGTTGGGCGCCCTTCCGGATCACGTCGCGTGGTTACCTCGCCTTCAGGCTTGTTGTAGATGAGCACTCGCCGGACCACTTCGGCACCTGCGGTGATATCAAGGCGTTTGCCGTCCAGTTCAATGCGGTCATCGACGGTGGCCTTCTGGCCTGGTTCCACGGGCTGGCCATTAATAACCAGGCGGCCGGCTTCTATCCAGCCTTCGACCTCCCGGCGTGACCCGACACCGGCACGAGCCAACAGCTTCTGGATGCGTTCCGGGCCGCCAACGGGGGCGTCTTCCGGCTTTTTGTGTTCCGGTTTGCGGGGGCGATCTGCCGCCATGAATCTGTCCTTAACGAGTGTCCGATGCCGGCGGCATCAGTGAAGTGTCTGTCCTGGCGTGGGTTCGGAGGGTTCCTCCGCCTCCGGTTCGCCAGCGTCTCTGGCCGGAGATTCGAATTCGATCTCTGCCTGCATGTTCTTTTCGATTTCCCGCCCGATCTCTTCCAGATCGCGGATTTCTGAAAGCGGAGGCAACTGGTCCAGGCCCTGGAGATTGAAGTAATCCAGGAACTGCCTGGTGGTAGCGTACATGGCGGGCCGGCCGGGAACATCGCGATGCCCGACAACCCGCACCCATTCCCGCTCGAGCAGCGTGCGAACGATGTTACTGCTGACAGTTACACCGCGAATATCCTCGATTTCGCTGCGGGTGATGGGCTGGCGATAAGCCACCAGGGCCAGGGTTTCCAGCAATGCCCGTGAATACCGCTGGGGTTTTTCCTCGAACAGCCGCCCGACCCAGGGCGCATACTCTTCCCGTACCTGCAATCGGTAGCCGCTGGCTACCTTCTTCAGCTCGAACCCCCGCCCATGACAGGACTGCTCAAGCAAGACAAGCACATGCTCCATCACCTGGCGGGCCGGGCGCTCCTCTTCCCCGAACAGGTCCCGCAACTGGTCCACAGACAACGGTTTGCCCGCGGCAAGCAGGGCTGCTTCGGTAATGGCCTGAATTTTTCGGAGGTTCTCTTCGTTCATAAATCCGCTACCGGAGTTAGGGTGTGCAACAACAATCGCTTATCTGGACGCCCTGGCCCTGACGTGAATCGGGCCCAATACTTCTGCCTGCACCACTTCGATCAATTGTTCCTTGACCAGCTCAAGGGTCGCCAGAAAACTCACCACAACCCCAAGCCGCCCCTCATCCGGCGTAAACAGGCTTTCGAAGGTGACGAACTGGTCGTCCCGCAAAACCGACAGTATCGCCGACATACGCTCCCGGGTGGACAGACGCTCCCTTTCCACATGATGGCTGGTGAACAGGTCCGCGCGCTTCAGCACCCCCTGCAAGGCGAACAATATTTCCTTCAAGTCCACATCGGGATGGGGGTGGCTGGAGGGCATCCGGGGCAACGCGGCTGAGGCCGAAAAGGTATCCCGCTCCTGCCGGGGCATTTCGTCAATGTCTTCGGCGGCCTGCTTGAAGCGTTCATATTGCTGCAGTCGGCGGATCAGTTCCGCCCGGGGATCAATGTCTTCTTCATCCTCGGTTTCCTGTCGTGGCAGTAACATCCGGGACTTGATCTCTGCCAGGGTTGCCGCCATCACCAGGTATTCCGCTGCCAGTTCAAAACGCATCGCTTCAACTGCACCGATGTAGTCCATGTACTGTTTGGTGATTTCACTGACATCGATATCCAGAATGTCCATGTTCTGGCGCCGGATCAGGTACAGAAGCAGGTCCAGCGGGCCCTCAAAGGCCTCCAGGAACACCGCCAGGGCATCGGGGGGTATATAAAGGTCCCGGGGCAGATCAACCATCGGTTTACCGGAGACCCGTGCGAGCGGTGCCTGCTCAGCGGCCGGAACAGGTACCTCTGCACCCTCCTCTGCCGCTGCCTTGCCTGCGCTATCGTCCGTCATGGTATCTCCAGAATCGTCATCGCCAGGGCTCAACGATAGCTCAGCCCCATCGCCGCCCGGACTTCCTCCAGCGTATCCCTTGCGGCATCCCTGGCGTGCTCACAGCCTTCCTCAATAATGGCGTGAACCAGGTCTGGATTGCCTTCATACTCGCGGGCGCGCTCTTGCAGGGGGCGCTGCTCTTCAATAATCGCGTCTATCAGCGGCTTCTTGCACTCCAGGCAACCGATACCCGCGGTGCGACATCCAGTTTGCACCCATTCCTGGGTATCCGCATCGGAATAGACCTGGTGAAGCCCCCACACCGGGCACTTCTCCGGCTCACCCGGGTCGGTCCTTCGCACCCGCTGCGGGTCGGTCTGCATGGTGCGGATTTTCTGGGCAACACTGTCAGGATCTTCCCGCAGGCCGATGTAATTGTTGTAGGATTTGGACATTTTCTGGCCATCCAGCCCCGGCATCTTCGATTCCGGTGTTAACAACGGCTGGGGCTCCGGCAGGATCACCTTGCCACCACCTTCGATGTAACCATAGAGTCGCTCACGATCGCCCAGGGAGATGTTCTGCTGCTCCTTGAGCAATGCCCGGGCCGTTTCCAGGGCTTCCAGGTCGCCCTCTTCCTGATAGCGCTTCTTCAGTGTGCGGTAGAGCTTGGCGTTTTTCTTGCCCATCTTGACGATGGCCCCCTCCGCCTGCTCTTCAAATCCCGGCTCACGGCCATAAATGTGATTGAAGCGCCGGGCAACTTCCCGGGTGATCTCGACGTGAGACACCTGGTCCGCGCCCACGGGCACGCGCCCGGCCCGATACATGAGGATGTCCGCGCTTTGCAGTAACGGGTAGCCCAGAAAGCCATAGGTGGCCAGATCCTTCTCACGCAGTTTTTCCTGCTGATCCTTGTACGTGGGTACGCGCTCCAGCCAGCCCAGAGGTGTAATCATCGACAACAACAGGTGCAGTTCGGCGTGTTCCGGCACTTTGGACTGGATAAACATCGTGGAGGAACCAGGGTTAACCCCGGCCGCCAGCCAGTCGATCACCATATCCCAGACACTTTCCTGGATACCGCTGGGGTCATCATAGTTCGTGGTAAGCGCGTGCCAGTCGGCAACGAAGAAGAAACACTCGAATTCATGCTGGAGTTTTACCCAGTTCTTCAGAACACCATGATAATGGCCAAGGTGCAACTTGCCGGTGGGACGCATGCCGGACAATATCCGTTGCTGGGATTCGACAGAACTCAAAGCATGAACTCCTTCTATTTATAGGGAACAGCCATCATATTGCAGGCTGACCGGGCATTATAGTCTTATGTGTGGCCCGCGTTAAGAAGCCATTGAAAAACCTGCCCCGGTGCCCGAAAACAAAAAGCCCCCGGCAGTCCGCAAGGCAGACCCGGGGGCTTTCATTCACCGGCGATGATTTACCAGCCAGTCACTTCCTTCAGCGCCTTGCCGATCTCGGCCAGGCTGCGCACGGTTTTGACACCGGCGTCGTTCAGGGCGGCAAATTTCTCGTCCGCCGTGCCCTTGCCACCGGAAATAATGGCGCCGGCGTGGCCCATACGCTTGCCCGGAGGTGCCGTGACACCGGCAATGTAAGAAACCACTGGCTTGGTAACGTTCTCTTTGATGAACGCTGCCGCTTCTTCCTCAGCCGTACCGCCGATCTCGCCAATCATCACGATGGCTTCAGTCTTCGGATCGTCCTGCAGCAATTTCAGGATATCGATGAAGCTGGAGCCCGGGATCGGGTCACCACCAATACCGACACAAGTGGACTGGCCGTAGCCGAAGTCCGTGGTCTGCTTGACCGCTTCGTACGTCAGGGTACCTGAGCGGGATACGATACCCACCCTGCCCGGCTTGTGGATGTGGCCCGGCATGATACCGATCTTGCTCTCGCCCGGAGTGATCACACCCGGACAGTTCGGCCCAATCATGCGAACGCCCTTGCGATCGACGTACTCTTTTGCGTAGAGCATGTCGATGGTCGGGATGCCTTCAGTGATGCACACGATCAGCTGGATGCCAGCGTCCGCGGCTTCAATGATGGCGTCCTTGCAGAACGGAGCCGGTACGTAGATAACGGTGGCTTCCGCGCCGGTCTTCTCAACCGCTTCACGAACGGTGTTGAACACCGGCAAGCCCAGGTGCTCTGTGCCGCCCTTGCCGGGGCTGACGCCACCAACCATCTTGGTGCCATACTCAATGGCCTGCTCAGAGTGGAACGTACCCTGTGCGCCGGTAAAGCCCTGGCAGATAACCTTGGTGTCTTTGTTGATCAGGATGCTCATTATTTACCCCCCGCGGCTTTAACGACTTGCTCTGCCGCATTGGACAGACTGGTGGCAGCGATGATGTTCAGGCCACTGTCGGCGAGTACTTGTGTGCCTTTCTCGGCATTGTTGCCTTCCAGACGCACGACCACAGGAACCTTGACGCCAACGTCTTTTACGGCGCCGATAATGCCCTCGGCAATCATGTCACAGCGAACAATGCCGCCAAAGATGTTAACCAGAACCGCCTTGACGTTGGTGTCAGACAGAATGATCTTGAAAGCCTCGGAAACACGTTCCTTGGTGGCACCGCCGCCAACGTCCAGGAAGTTGGCAGGCTGGCCGCCGGACAGCTTGATGATGTCCATGGTACCCATGGCCAGACCGGCACCGTTAACCATGCAACCGATGTTGCCCTCCAGCGCCACGTAGTTGAGCTCCCACTTGGCCGCTTCCGCTTCCCGGGAATCTTCCTGGGAGGGATCGTGCATCTCGTGGATCTTCTTCTGGCGATAAAGTGCGTTACCGTCAACGCCAATCTTGGCATCCAGGCAGTGCAGATCACCGGCCGGAGTGATGACCAGCGGGTTGATCTCTACCAGTGCGAGATCGCACTCTTCAAACAGCTTTGCCAGGCCCAGGAAGATCTTGGTGAACTGACCAATCTGCTTGCCTTCCAGGCCCAGCTTGAACGCCAGTTCGCGGCCCTGGTATGGCTGTGCGCCAACCAGCGGATCGACTTCGGCTTTGAGGATCTTTTCCGGAGTCTCTTCAGCCACCTTTTCGATCTCAACACCACCCTCGGTGGAGGCCATAAACACGATACGACGAGTGCCACGGTCTACCACCGCACCCAGGTAAAGCTCCTGGTCGATATCGGTAAGGGACTCAACAAGAATCTTGCTGACCGGCTGGCCGTTTTCGTCGGTCTGGTAGGTCACCAGGTTCTTGCCGAGCCAGTTTTCGGCAAAAGCACGGATCTCGTCCTTGCTCTTGACCAGCTTTACACCACCGGCCTTGCCGCGGCCACCAGCGTGAACCTGGGCCTTCACAACCCAGGCGTCGCCGCCGATTTCGTCAGCAGCAGCCACTGCGTCCTTGGGGGTATCGCAGGCAATGCCCTTGGATACTGGCAGGCCATATTCAGCGAACAGCTGCTTGCCCTGATATTCATGCAAATTCATAGTTAATGTCCCGCTTTCTGATGGAGGATAACCACATACGGAAATTGAACCCGCGCTGTGCGAATTCGGTTCGATGCGCCGGGGATCACCTCAGCGCACCCTTAACGCAACCGGAAACCAGCCGTTTTAATAGCAGCGGGGCGCCGTCATTGGCGCCCCTGTTTCCTGATCTGCGTTACTTCTTTTTGCGGCGGTTGGCGATATGGATCGCACCGCCGGCAACGCCCAGAGCTGCTTCATGCACGGACTCAGACAGAGTCGGGTGTGCAAAACAGGTAAGGGCGAGATCTTCGGCACTGGAGCCAAACTCCATGGCGATGACGCCCTGGGCAACGATTTCAGACGCCTGGGGGCCTACCACATGGAAACCAACGATACGGTCGGTTTTCGCATCGGCGATGATCTTCACCATACCCGATGTGGAATTTGCGGCCATGGCACGACCGTTAGCGGCAAACGGGAAGGTACCCACGTTGTACTCTTCACCGTCAGCCTTCACTTCTTCCTCGGTCTTGCCGACCCAGGCCACTTCCGGCGAGGTGTAGATAACGTTCGGAATGCAGTCGTAATTGACCTGGGGCTTATGCCCGGCAATCCGCTCGGCAACCATAACGCCCTCTTCAGACGCTTTGTGAGCCAGCATCGGGCCGCGGACCACATCGCCAATAGCCCAGACACCCGGGGCTTCGGTTTTGCAGTTGTCATCCACAAAAATGAAACCACGCTCATCCATCTGGACACCGGAGTCTTCAGACAACAGGTTGTCGGTGTATGGGCGACGGCCAACGCAAACGATCAGCTTGTCGAACTTGGCTTCCTGTTTACCCTTGGAATCCTCATAGGTCACGTTAACCAGCTTGCGCTTGACTTCCGCACCCGTCATACGGGCACCCAGCGTTATGTTAAGGCCCTGTTTCTGGAACTGTTTCAGCGCATCCTTGGCAATCTGCTGGTCGATGGCCGGCAGGAACGTGTCCACAGCTTCAAGCATCGTTACCTCTGAACCCAGGCGGGCCCAGACACTGCCGAGCTCAAGACCGATAACACCGGCGCCAATAACACCAAGACGCTTGGGCACTTCGGTGAATTCCAGGGCACCTTCGGAATCAACAATGTGCTGGCCGTCGAAAGGTGCCGGTGGAATCTGGATCGGCTTGGAACCCGTGGCGATAATGACGTTATCTGCCTCGTAGATCTTGGACTTGCCATCCTTATCCGTCACTTCAACGTTACGATTGGCCAGCAATTTACCGTGACCATAAATCGGTGTAACGCCGTTGGACTTGAAAAGCCCACCGATACCACCGGTGAGCTGGTCCACGATGCCTTCCTTGCGCTTCATCATCTTGGCGATGTCGAAGCTGACTTCCTTGGCGATGATGCCCTGCTCGGCAAAATCATGGCTGGCTTCCTCATACTTGTGAGAAATCTCCAGCAACGCCTTCGAAGGAATACAGCCCACATTCAGGCAGGTACCGCCGAGCCGGTTCTTGCCTTGTTTATCGGTCCAGGACTCGATACACGCGGTTTTCAGGCCCAGTTGCGCTGCCTTGATTGCGGCAACATAGCCGCCAGGACCAGCGCCAATGACGATTACGTCGTACTTGTCAGACATGTTTTATCCCGTTATCCAATTCGTTAAGTGTCAGCTCAGACGTCCAGCAGAATACGCGCCGGATCCTCAAGCATTTCCTTGATAGCCACCAGGAACTGCACTGCTTCCTTGCCATCGATCATGCGGTGGTCGTAGGAAAGCGCCAGGTACATCATTGGCTGAATCTCGACCTTGCCGTTCACCGCCATCGGGCGCTCCTGAATCTTGTGCATGCCCAGGATGGCCGTCTGCGGGGGATTGAGGATTGGTGTGGAAATCAGTGAACCAAAGATACCGCCATTGGTGATGGTGAAAGTACCACCGGTCATATCCTCGATACCCAGTTTGCCATCTTTGGCCTTGGTACCATACTCGACAATCTTCTTCTCGATGTCGGCGAGGCCCAGGGCGTCGGTATCACGCACGACAGGCACAACCAGCCCGCGATCACTCGAGACCGCAATGCCGATGTCCTGATAGCCATGGTAAACCATGTCGTTGCCGTCGATGGAGGCGTTAACCGCCGGGAACCGCTTCAGCGCTTCGGTGGCTGCCTTGGTGAAGAACGACATGAAGCCAAGCTTGACTCCGTGACGCTTCTCGAAACTTTCCTTGTACTGCTTGCGCAGCTCCATCACCGGCCCCATGTTCACTTCGTTGAACGTGGTGAGCATGGCAGCAGTCTGCTGGGCATTGACCAGTCGCTTGGCGATGCTCGCGCGCAGACGGGTCATGGGTACGCGCTTCTCCGGGCGCTCTCCAGAGCCCACATCCACCTGGGGCATATCACCAGCCGGTTTCGACGCAGGAGTTGACTCAGCACTTGAAGACTTCCCGGCATCTATATGATTCTGAACGTCTTCTTTGGTTACGCGACCATCCTTTCCAGTGCCTTCAATAGCCTCCGGAGAAATGTTGTTCTCCTCCGCCAGCTTGCGGGCTGCAGGGCTGAGAATGGCTTCGCCGGAGGATTTGGCAGGCGCTTCAGACGACTTCGCAGGCGCCTCCTCCTGTTTGCTCTCCTCTTTTTTGCCTTCATCCTTGGCAGCAGGTTTGGATTCACCGGTGGCGCCTTCCTTGAACTTGCCTACCACCTCACCGCTTTCCACGGTGTCGCCTTCGCCCTTGAGTATTTCCTCAATCACACCATCAGCCGGAGCTACCACTTCGAGCACGACTTTGTCGGTTTCAATATCGACAATCAGCTCGTCACGTGAACAGGCTTCGCCAGGCTGCTTGTGCCAGGTCGCGACTGTTCCTTCTGCGACCGACTCTGGAAATACAGGGGCTTTTATTTCAGTTGACATCTCGGATCCTTAGTTCGGTAGCTCGTCAGATTTCGAACGCGTCGTTAACCAGTTTTTTCTGTTCTTCAATGTGAACCGACATATGTCCACAGGCCGGAGCAGCAGAGGCATCTCGACCGGCATACTGAAGATACAGTTTGGGGTTGTGGCGATGCAGCGCATTTCTCATGTGATGCTGGCTGCAGTACCAGGCACCCTGGTTCATGGGCTCTTCCTGACACCAGACCACGTGCTTGAGCTTGCTGTACTGGCTCAGGAGCTCATCCAGGTCATCCCCCGGGAACGGATACAGCTGTTCGATACGAACAATGGCAACATCATTCCGCTCATCCGCCTTCTTGCGCTCCAGCAGATCAAAATAGACCTTGCCACTGCAAAGAATCAGGCGGTTCACTTTCTTCGGGTCGGAAGGCTCTTTCTCGGGCAGCACCGTCTTGAAGGTGCCAGATGTCAGGTCGTCCAGGTCCGAGGTGGCTTCCTTGTGCCGCAGAAGACTCTTCGGCGTGATTGCGACCAGCGGTTTACGCAGTGGGCGCTTGACCTGACGGCGCAGCATATGGAAAACCTGCGAGGGCGTCGTCGGCACACACACCTGAATGTTGTGCTCGGCGGACAACTGCAGGAAGCGCTCAAGCCGTGCTGAACTGTGCTCGGGGCCCTGGCCTTCGTAGCCATGCGGCAACAGCAGGGTAAGGCCACACAGCCGGCCCCACTTATGCTCGCCACTGGTCAGGAACTGGTCAATCACCACCTGTGCACCGTTGGCGAAGTCACCAAACTGGGCTTCCCAGACCACGAGCCCATTGGGGGCCGTGGTGGAATAACCGTATTCGAACGCCATCACTGCCTCTTCCGAAAGCAGGGAGTCGTAGATTTCGAATCTGGGCTGGTTCTCGGACAGATGCTCCAGGGCAATATGGGTGGCGCCGTCCTTCTGGTTGTGCAACACCGCATGACGGTGTGAGAAGGTGCCACGCCCCACGTCCTGGCCGGTAATACGAATGGGGTGTCCTTCATTGAGAAGCGTGGCATAGGCCATCACCTCACCATAACCCCAGTTGATCGGCA
The DNA here is from genome assembly GCF_029207565.1 of Marinobacter iranensis. Lineage (GTDB taxonomy): Bacteria > Pseudomonadota > Gammaproteobacteria > Pseudomonadales > Oleiphilaceae > Marinobacter > Marinobacter iranensis. The sequence continues at coordinate 178,066 of NZ_JANCMW010000005.1, forward strand.
GTGCTCCGGCGGTCATCTTCTCCCGGTCGCTGACGATCTTGGATACCTGGCGCTGTACGCTGAAGCCTTCCGGGATATGGGTCAGCTTCTTGCCAAGCTTCTGGATCGTCTTCAGGGCAACACTGGATTTGCACTTTGCCGTCCACTCGTGCCCCAGGTACGGAGTCCAGTCGACATACAGGTCCTTGTTGGGTTCCTTGACCAGGGACTTGACGACGTGATCGCCCTTATCCAGCTCGTCACGGTAATCCAGCTCGATCTGCTTGGACTCTTCCTCGGTAATAATTCCGTCTGCCACCAGTTTCTCGGCGTAGAGGTTCCGGGTCGTCGTCAGCTTGCGGATCTTGTCGTACATTACCGGCTGGGTAGCCGCCGGCTCATCCGCTTCGTTGTGGCCGCGGCGGCGATAACAAACCAGATCAATCACGACGTCGTTCTTGAACTCGTGGCGATAGTCCATGGCCATCTGGGTCACAAACATGACCGCTTCGGGATCATCCGCGTTCACGTGCAGGATCGGGGCCTGGATCATCTTGGCTACGTCAGTGCAATACTCCGTAGAACGGGCATCTTCCTGCTTGCTGGTGGTAAAGCCAACCTGGTTGTTAATGACGATATGAATGGTACCGCCAATACCGTAGCCCCGGGTCTGGGACATCTGGAAGGTTTCCATGACCACGCCCTGCCCGGCAAAGGCAGCATCGCCGTGCATGATGATGGGCACACACTGGGTGCCATTGGGATCGTTACGGCGGGTCTGACGGGCGCGGACGGAGCCTTCAACCACCGGGGAAACGATTTCCAGGTGGGACGGGTTAAACGCCAGTGCAAGGTGAATTTCGCCACCTTCGGTCATCACGTTGGATGAGAAGCCCTGATGGTATTTCACGTCACCAGAGCCGGAATCCGCGAGCTTCTTGCCCTCGAATTCATCAAACAGTTCTTTCGGGTTCTTGCCGAGTGTATTCACCAGAACATTCAGGCGCCCACGGTGTGCCATACCCAGCACAATTTCCTTGGCACCATAGCTACCAGCCCTCTGGATCAGCTCATCAAGGCACGGGATCAGGCTCTCAGCGCCTTCAAGACCAAAGCGTTTGACACCCGGGTAACGGGACCCCAGATACTTTTCCAGGCCCTCGGCAGCTGTCAGTCGCTCCAATAAATGCTTGCGGGTGGCGGCTTCATAATTCGGGCGGGAACGAACCGGCTCCATACGTTGCTGGAACCAGCGCTTGATGCGGGTGTCCACAACGTGCATGTATTCGGCGCCGATGCTCTCACAATAAGTCTGACGCAGGCCCTCAACGATGTCGCGCAGCTTCATCGTCTCCGAACCAAGGTTCAGTGACCCGGTCTGGAATTCGAGATCGTAATCCGTTTCCGAGAGTTCATGAAATGAAGGGTCGAGGTCTTCAACCTGCGGACGATTCCAGACTCCGAGGGGGTCCAGCTTTGCTTCCTGATGGCCACGAAAACGGAAGGCATTGATCAACTGGAGAACACGAATCTGCTTCTTGTCCGCATCAGCGGTTGCGCTGGCAGGTACACCGCCGGTAGCAAGGAAACGCTGATTGCGGGATATGTGCTCAAACTGCTGGCGAATAGATGAATGATCTATATCGCGGCCTTTATAGCCATCCACACTGGGAAGTTTATCGAAATAGCTACGCCATTCTTCGGGAACGGCGTTGGGATCTGACAGGTAGGTTTCGAAAAGCTGTTCAACATAGGCAAGATTCCCTCCTTGAAGGTGGGAAGTCTGCCACAACTGCTCCATTATGCTTTCGTGCATTTTGAATAGCTCACCTTGGGCTGGTGCGGGGAGCTGGCTATGGTCGGCCAGGGGTAAATCTGAGTCAATACGGGTTTTTACGGGATCGACTGTGGCCACCACACCCAACAAGGATGTTTTCCGTTCCCCGGTGGTTATTATACTCAGCAAACATGCGTGGGAGCCTTTTAAGTTCCCGTCACGGCTTGCGTAGTGTGCACCCCGCTAAGACTTTTGACTATAAGCCTTTGGTTGAAGAGCCCGCGTCGTTGCGGGCTCTTCCGGGTGCGAGCCTTGTCAGCACAGTATAGCGTTTGTTCCGGATTCTGCTTACGTCGCCCGCTGAAGCAGGAGATTCCGGATATGACCAATCGCCCGTGTCGGATTCAGGCCTTTCGGACAGACACTGACGCAGTTCATGATGCCGCGGCAACGGAATACACTGAACGGGTCGTCAAGATTGGCAAGCCGTTCGGCCTGGGCTGTGTCGCGACTGTCTGCCAGGAAGCGATAGGCCTGCAGCAGGCCGGCCGGGCCGATGAACTTCTCCGGGTTCCACCAGAATGATGGGCAGGCCGTGGAGCAGCAGGCACAGAGAATACACTCGTACAGGCCGTCCAGTTTCTCCCGGTCTTCCGGAGACTGATAGCGTTCAATGGCAGGTGCCGGATTGTCATTGACAAGGTATGGCATTACCTGTTCGTACTGCTTGTAGAACAGGCTCATATCCACAACCAGGTCACGAATCACCGGCAGGCCCGGCAACGGGCGCACCACCAGCTTGTTTTTCTTCAACACCTCGGACAGCGGCGTGATACAGGCAAGACCATTCTTGCCGTTCATGTTCATGCCGTCCGACCCGCACACGCCTTCACGGCATGAGCGACGATAAGCCATCGAGGGGTCTTGCTCCTTGACCAGGTTCAGAACATCCAGAACCATCAGGTCCTTTCCTTCCGGGATGTCGAGCTCTACGTCCTGCATGTAGGGCGCATTGTCTGTTTCCGGGTTATAACGGTACAGGCTTACTAACATTGCTCAATCCCCCTTAGTAAGTCCGGATCTTCGGCTGGAATGTATCAACCGTTCTCGGAGCGAAGTTCACATCACGCTTGCCAACACGCTTGTCCAGCGGGAAGTACAGCGAATGCTTCAGCCAGTTTTCGTCGTCACGCTCGGTAAAATCATTACGGGCGTGGGCGCCGCGGCTTTCCTTGCGCTCATAGGCCGAAACCGCCGTTGCCAGCGCGACTTCGTAGAGGTTATCCAACTCAAGGGCTTCGATGCGGGCCGTGTTGAACGCGTTGCTGGTGTCGGCAAGCTTGGTATTGCGGACACGCTCACCGATCGTCTCCAGCTTCCTGAGCCCTTCTTCCATGCTGGTGCCATCGCGGAATACACCGAAATAGAGCTGCATGCAGTTCTGCAGGTCTTTGCGTACTTCGGCAACACTTTCACCCTCGGAAGCGCTGTTCAGGCGATCCAGTCGGGCCATGGCGTTCTTGATATCTTCCTCGCTGGCGCCGTCCACTTCGAACCCGCCGCGCAGTTGCTCTTCAATGTGCAGGCCAGCCGCACGACCAAAGACAACCAGGTCCAGCAGGGAGTTACCGCCAAGACGGTTGGCACCGTGTACGGATACACAGGCAGCCTCGCCACAGGCAAACAGGCCCGGAATCGGCTTGTCGTTACCGTTCTCGTCCTGGGTCAGGGCCTGGCCGCCCACGTTGGTCGGGATACCCCCCATCATGTAGTGACAGGTCGGCACAACCGGCACCGGCTCTTTGACCGGGTCCACGTGAGCAAAGGTGCGGGACAGCTCACAAATGCCGGGCAGGCGCAGGTTCAGGGTCTCTTCGCCCAGATGGTCCAGCTTCAGCAGTACGTGGTCCTTGTCCGGGCCACAACCGCGGCCTTCAAGAATCTCGATAACCATGGAGCGTGCAACCACGTCCCGGCCCGCCAGATCTTTTGCGTTCGGAGCGTAACGCTCCATAAAACGCTCACCCTCGGAGTTGATCAGGTAACCGCCCTCACCCCGACAGCCTTCGGTAACCAGTGTTCCCGCACCGTGAATACCGGTGGGGTGGAACTGCCACATTTCCATGTCCTGCATCGGGAATCCGGCACGCAGCGCCATGCCAATACCATCGCCGGTGTTGATCAGGGCGTTGGTGGTGGAGGCATAAATGCGGCCGGCGCCGCCAGTGGCCAGAACCGTTGCCTTTGACTTGATATAGGCCACTTCGCCGGTTTCGATTTCGATGGCGACAACACCCACCACGTCATTCTTGCTGTTCTTCACCAGATCGACGGCGTACCACTCGTTCAAGAAGGTGGTTCCGCCCTTGAGGTTAGCCTGATACAACGTGTGCAGTAGTGCGTGGCCGGTACGGTCGGCAGCAGCACAGGTACGGGCCGCCTGGGCGGGATTGTCCGGCCCCTTGGACTGGCCACCGAACGGGCGCTGGTAAATACGGCCCTGCTCGGTCCGGGAAAATGGCAGGCCCATGTGCTCCAGCTCGAAAACAGCCTGAGGGCCCACGGAACACATATACTCGATAGCATCCTGGTCGCCGATATAGTCGGAGCCCTTGACGGTATCGTACATGTGCCAGCGCCAGTCATCGTTGGGATCGGCACTGGCGATCGCGCAGGTAATGCCACCCTGGGCAGACACCGTATGAGAACGAGTCGGAAACACCTTGGTGATACACGCGGTGTTGACGCCGGATTCAGTTAACTGAAGGGCGGCTCGCATACCGGCACCGCCACCACCGATAACAATCGCGTCATAAGACATGGTCTTGATATTAGCCATTAATTAAAGCCCCCAAAGAATCTGAATGCCCCAGACGAGATACACGAACATGACCAAACCACAAAATGCCTGAACCAGGAATCGCGGCAGGGTTGGCTTGATGTAGTCCGTTGTCACGGTCCAGAGCCCCACCCAGGCGTGCCCGCCAATCGACAGCAGTGCAAGCAGGGTAAAGATACGGAACCAGGTCTGGTCGAAAAGCGCGGACCAGGTTTCATAGTTAACGTCAGACGTCAGGATGAAACCGAAAAGAAAAATTGCATACAAAGCAAGCACGTAGGCGGTAACACGCTGGATCATCCAGTCGAATACGCCACTGCGTCCGAGGTTCGTTACGCTGTCTACCATACCCAGACTCCTGCCAGAAGGATGAGAATAACGGAAATCACGATGGTGGCTTTCGCCGCGAGCCGGCCACTTTCCAGCTCCTCACCGATGCCCATGTCCATCAGCAGGTGTTTGATACCCGCAACCAGGTGGTACAGCAAGGCAGATAGAATGCCCCAGGTAATCAGCTTCGCCAGGAAGCTGTCCAGCAATCCACTCACACGGCTGAAGCCTTCTTCCCCGGACAGGGAAAGCTGAAGCCCGTACAGCATGAAAGCAACACCCACGAAAATGATGATGCCACTGATGCGATGCAGTATGGACGTTATGGCTGGCAGCGGAAAATGGAACTTGCCGAGATCGAGATTTACTGGTCGTTTGCTATTCACAGCGCTCTCACACTCTCTCTTGGTTCCGCGGGGCCGGAAAAACCGGATGCGGATGGTTGGTATGTAAGGATCAGCGTGCTGAACGAGTTCGGCACACGATTGGCTCAGGAGGGAGAAAAACCGGCATGCGCTCTTCTGAGATCTGACGCTGCGGCCTGTTATATCCCCGATTCCGGGCTACGGATTATAAGGAGTACCCCTTTCAATTACAAACGCGCAACGGTTCGGGAGCCCGTAAAATCAGGGCCCGGGACCCGCTATAAAGATCATTGACAAAATCAATTTGGACTCGAAACCGACCATATTCGGGGTTTCCCTGATTTACAAGGATTGTCAAATAATGGGTTTTATTGCCTCTTTCATTGACAAAAAAAGCCAACGCCCTATATTTTGCCGCCAGTTTTGCGATAATACGCGCCTTCTAGCGCATCCAAATGCTGATAAATAGGAGAGCACCATGACCGACAGGAAAGCCACGCTTTCGGTGGGTGACAAGTCCATTGAGCTACCGGTTTACTCGGGCACCGTCGGCCCTGACGTCATTGACGTGAGAAGCCTGGTCCAGGAAGGCGTCTTTACGTACGACCCGGGCTTTGTATCCACCGCAGCCTGCGAATCCCAGATAACCTATATTGATGGTGCCAACGGTGTTCTCCTGCACCGTGGCTATCCGATCGAGGAACTGGCGGAGAACTCAGACTACCTCGAGGTCTGCTACCTCCTGCTGAACGGCGAACTGCCAACGGCCGAAGAGAACAAGCGCTTCCACGAAACGATTAAAAGCCACACCATGCTGCATGACCAGATGCGCAACTTCTTCCAGGGTTTCCGTCGGGATGCGCATCCAATGGCTATTATGTGCGGCGTTGTCGGCGCACTTTCCGCGTTCTACCACGACCAGATGGATGTTACCGACGTGCACCAGCGGGAAATTACCGCTCATCGCCTCGTCGCCAAAATGCCGACCATTGCGGCCTGGTGCTACAAGTACAGCATCGGCCAGCCGTTCATGTACCCGCGCAATGACTTGTCCTACGCCGAAAACTTTCTGCAGATGATGTTTGGCGTTCCCTGTGAGGAGTACAAACCGAATCCGATCCTGGCAAAAGCCATGGACAAGATTTTCATCCTCCACGCGGATCATGAGCAGAACGCCTCCACGTCCACTGTGCGCCTGGCCGGCTCTACCGGTGCCAACCCGTACGCCTGTATCGCCTCTGGCATTGCCGCCCTCTGGGGACCTGCCCATGGCGGCGCCAACGAAGCCGTGCTGGACATGCTTGCGGAGATTGGGGATGAAACCAATATCGAGAAGTTTATTGCCAAGGCAAAAGACAAGGACGACCCCTTCCGTCTGATGGGCTTTGGTCACCGGGTTTACAAGAACTTCGACCCGCGCGCGAAGGTAATGGCGGAAACCGCCCACGAAGTGCTGACCGAGCTTGGTCTGGAGAACGATCCCCTGCTTCGTATTGCCCAGCGCCTCGAGAAGATTGCACTGGAAGACGAATACTTTGTAGAGCGCAAGCTTTATCCGAACGTGGATTTCTATTCCGGCCTGATCCTCAAGGCCATCGGCATACCGACCTCCATGTTCACCGTCATCTTCGCCCTTTCCCGCACAATCGGCTGGTTCTCACACTGGAACGAAATGGTCAGCGGCGATTATCGCATCGGCCGTCCGCGCCAGCTGTACACGGGTGAGAAAGCTCGGAAATACCCGGAAAAATAAACAAAAACGGGTTATCAAATCAGGGCCGCTGCACAGCGGCCTTTTTTGTGCCTGCTCATTCTGCAATGATTAAAGCTGTTTTCCCCAATAACAATCGACTTCCGGAGACTGACTGATGAGCGTAACCGCAGCATTTATCGGCCTCGGCATTATGGGCTACCCCATGGCCGGCCACTTGGCAAAAGCAGGGATCGACGTACGAATCTGGAACCGAACCAGCGGAAAATCAAAAAGTTGGACCGAGCAATATCAGGGCAAAACCTGCGACTCCATCGCCAGCACCGTTACAGAAGCCGACTTCGTGTTCACCTGTGTCGGTGCAGATCATGATCTTGTCGAAGTGTATGAAGGGCCTGATGGCATCATCGCCAACGCCAAACCCGGCGCCATTCTGGTGGACCATACCACCGCCTCTGCTGGCATCGCCGAGCAGTTGGCCCAATTGGCCAGGGCCCGCAACCTTGAGTTTATCGACGCCCCGGTATCCGGCGGACAGCAAGGCGCTGAAAAGGGACAACTTACCATTATGTGCGGTGGTGAACCCGATGCATTTTCGCAAGTGAAGCCATTGATGGAGCACTACTCCAAGGCTCTCAACCTCATGGGGCCCGTTGGCAGTGGGCAGAAGACCAAGATGGTGAACCAGATCGCTATTGCCGGACTGGTTCAGGGGCTATCGGAAGCCCTTCATTTTGCCGAACAGGCCGAGCTGGATGTTCGCAAGGTGGTGGACGTCATCTCCAAGGGTGCAGCCCAGTCCTGGCAGATGGAAAACCGCTCCGGCACCATGATCGACGGGGAGTTTGATCACGGCTTCGCCGTTGACTGGATGCGCAAGGATCTGGCGATCTGTATTGAGGAAGCACGCAAGAACGGCGCACGGATTCCGGTTGCCGCCCTGGTGGACCAGTTCTATGGGGATGTTCAGCAGATGGGCGGGAAACGCTGGGATACGTCTTCGCTGATTCAGAGGCTCAGGAAGAAGGGGTAGCCTCCCCCTCTCCCCCGGCCCCTCTCCCGCGAGGGGAGAGGGGAGCTTATGGGTTCGGGGTAAGCAGGTATCTCTGTTTAGCCCCTCTCCCCTCGCGGGAGAGGGGTTGGGGAGAGGGGGCGCGCGAAGCGCTTGCTCCCCTACTTCTCCTTCGCCTGCCACTTTCCGTTCACATACCACGCAGACCAGCCCGTCGCCTTGCCGTCTTTCTCCGACATAACGTACTGCTCTTTGCTCTTGCGGCTGTAACGGATAACCGTCGGGTTACCCTCGGGATCACGATCTGGCGCATCCATCAGGTAATCGTACTTCGGATCAATTTCCTTGCGATGGGGTTTGATTTCCATCACCAGCGGCGGACGTGTTTCCCGGTTCTTCGGGAACTTGCTCGCAGCCAGGAACAACCCGGAAGCGCCGTCCCGCAGCACATAGGTATCGTCGACCTTCTGACACTGGAGCTCCGGCATCGGTACCGGGTCCATCTTGGGTGGCGCTGGCTCGCCACTTTTCAGTAGCTTGCGGGTGTTCTTGCATTCCGTGTTGGTGCAGCCGAAGTACTTGCCGAAGCGCCCGGTCTTGAGCTGCATTTCGGAACCGCATTTGTCGCACTCCAGGGTCGGGCCCTCATAACCCTTGATACGGAACGTGCCCTTCTCCACCTCATAGCCAGAGCAGTCGGGATTGTTACCGCACACGTGCAACTTGCGGCTTTCGTCCACCAGGTAGCTGTCCATGGCTGTTCCACATTTCGGGCAGCGGCGCTTCTTGCGCAGCAGGCGGCTTTCGCCCTCACCTTCCACGTCTTCATCAGCACTGACCACTTCATCGCCTGAAACCAGGTTAATGGTGGTCTTGCAGCGCTCTTTCGGTGGCAATGAATACCCGGAGCAGCCCAGGAACACGCCGGTACTGGCTACGCGGATCTGCATCGGGCGGCTACAGCTCGGGCACGGGATGTCGGTCTCGGTCGGGATGTTGGCCCGCATGCTGCCATCTTCACCGCCCTCGGCTGTTTCCAGTTGCTGCCGGAACCGACCGTAGAAATCGTTCAGTACCTTTTTCCAGTCCACCTCACCACCGGCGATATCATCCAGCTCATCTTCCATCTTGGCGGTGAAATCAAAATCCATCAGGTTCGGGAAGGATTCGGACAACCGCTCAGTGACGATTTCGCCCATCTTTTCAGCGTAAAAACGGCGGTTCTGCAGGCGAACGTAGCCGCGATCCTGGATGGTGGAGATGATTGAGGCGTAGGTGGACGGCCGTCCGATGCCCTGCTTCTCCAGTTCCTTGACCAGGCTGGCCTCGGTGTAACGGGGTGAAGGCTTGGTGAAATGCTGGCTGGGGTCGAGCTTTTTCAACGCCAGGGTTTCACCCACCTGAATATCCGGAAGCGCAATGTCCTCGTCTTTCTTGGCCGACTGGGGCGCCACCTTGAGGAAACCCTCAAACTTGATAATGCGACCGCGTGTACGCAGCTCATAATCGCCGTTAGCGACAACAATTGACGTGCTAAGGAATTCGGCGTCCGCCATCTGGCAGGCAATGAACTGGCGCCAGATCAGGTCATACAGCTTCTCAGCGTCCTTCTCCAGGCCGCTGATATCAGCTGGCCTGCGACCTACATCCGTTGGGCGAATGGCCTCGTGTGCCTCCTGAGCGCCCTCCTTGCTCCCGTATACCCTGTGCTTCTCTGGCAGGAACTTGTCACCAAACTGTTTCTTGACGAATTCGCGGCAACTGGCCACAGCATCCTGGCTCAGGTTGGTGGAGTCAGTACGCATGTAGGTGATAAAACCGGCTTCGTAGAGGCGCTGGGCCAGCATCATGGTCTTCTTGACGCTGAACCCCATCCGGTTACTGGCAGCTTGTTGCAACGTGGAAGTAATAAAAGGTGCCGATGGCCGGGACCTTGTGGGTTTGTCTTCCCGCTTGGCAACCTTGAAGGCGCCCTCTTTCAGGCGCTCAACATGCTCAGAGCTCTGTTTTTCATTGACCGGGCGGTAAGCTTTGTCGTCGTAACGGGTAACTTCGAACCGTACCGGCTGCTCGGCCTGCCTGGAGGCCAGGTCAGCATGCAGTTGCCAGAATTCTTCGGGAACGAACTTGCGGATTTCCCGCTCGCGCTCAACGATTAGCCGGACAGCCACCGACTGTACCCTGCCAGCCGACAGGCCGCGCGCGATCTTCGCCCACAACAAGGGGGACACCATGTAACCAACGACACGGTCCAGGAACCGGCGGGCCTGTTGGGCGTTTACACGGTTATTGTCGAGGTTGCCAGGGTCCTTGAAGGCCTCCTGGATCGCCCGCTTGGTGATTTCGTTGAACACCACGCGGCGATATTTCTCGGGCTCGCCACCAATGGTTTCCTGAAGGTGCCAGGCAATGGCTTCCCCTTCACGGTCCAAATCCGTTGCCAGATAGATGTGGTCGGCGGATTTCGCCAAACGTTTAAGTTCGCTGACGACCTTTTCCTTGCCGGGCAGGATCTCGTACCGGGCGCTCCAGTCCTGATCGGGGTCAACGCCCATGCGAGCAACCAGTTGCTCCCTGGATTTACGCTTCTTGTGAACCGCCTTTTCTTCCGGGCTCATCTTGCGCGTCAACGCTGCCTGCCTTGCGCGCTCCTTAGGATCTGACGTTGAGCCACTACCACTAACCGGAAGGTCGCGAATATGCCCGACGCTCGACTTCACAATGAAGTCGGAGCCCAGGTATTTGTTGATGGTCTTCGCTTTCGCTGGCGACTCGACAATAACGAGACTTTTACCCATATCGGAGATCTGTGTCCTTGGCGATAATCGGTTAAAAAATCAGCAAACCGTAAACTCGCTGTAAAATCAGTCGGCTAGAAAACACTCAATAGCCGCCACATTGGTATAGGTGCATTGTTTTACAGGGTCAAGAAAAGCAAGACAACCCATTCTTTTATTTCCGTCCGGCTTTTTTATGCGGTCAGACACAGGAAAGCCCGGCGTTTGCCGGGCCTCCTGAGACAGCGTTACTGATCCGTTCTAACGATTCAGAGACGCTCCCATACCGTTGCAATACCCTGGCCCAGGCCGATACACATGGTGGAAACACCAAGCTTACCGCCCTTGGCCTGCATCACGTTCAGCAGGGTTGTGGAGATACGTGCACCGGAGCAGCCCAGCGGATGGCCCAGGGCAATCGCGCCGCCGTTCAGGTTCACTTTCTCTTCCATCACGCCCAGCAGCTTCAGGTCTTTCAGCACCGGAAGTGACTGACCGGCGAAGGCTTCGTTCAGTTCCCAGAAGTCGATGTCCTCGACTTTCAGGCCAGCGCGCTTCAGGGCCTTCTTGGTAGCCGGAACCGGACCGTACCCCATGATCGCGGGATCACAACCGGCGACTGCCATGCTGCGGATCTTGGCGATTGGCTTCAGGCCCAGTGCTTCGGCACGCTCGGCAGACATCAATACCATCGCAGCGGCACCGTCAGTCAGCTGTGAAGAGGTACCGGCGGTTACCGTACCGTTCTTCGGATCGAAAGCGGGCTTGAGCTGGCTCAGGGACTCCACCGTGGTGTCTGGACGAATAGTCTCATCTTCTTCAATCAGCACCTTGAAGCCGTTCTCATCATGACCTTCAATCGGCACGATTTCGTTCTTGAAACGGCCTTCCTGGGTCGCTTCATGCGCCAGGCGGTGTGAACGCGCACCAAACTCGTCCTGCTGCTCACGGGTAATACCGTGCATCTTCGCCAGCATTTCCGCGGTCAGGCCCATCATGTTGGAGGCCTTGGCGGAGTACTTGGACGCAGCCGGGTTGTGGTCAAAGCCTTCGGTCATGGGTACATGGCCCATGTGCTCAACACCACCAATAACAAACACGTCGCCGTTGCCGGTCTGGATCGCCTGGGCCGCGGTGTGGATTGCGCTCATGGCGGAACCACACAGACGGTTGACAGTCTGCGCCGCGGATTCGTGCGGGATGCGGGTCAGCAGGGAAATCTGCCGCGCCACGTTGAAGCCCTGTTCCTTGGTCTGGTTTACACAACCCCAGATCACGTCTTCAACTTCTTTCGGGTCGAGCTTCGGGTTGCGCTCAAACAGTGCTTCAATCAGCGCAGCCGACAGGTTTTCCGCACGTACATTGCGGAAGCAGCCATTTTTGGCACGACCCATTGGACTCCGCACGCAATCGACGACGACAACGTCTCTCGGATTAAGGCTCATAGATCTTTCTCCGTTCGGAAATCTCGTTCAGGGTTAGCCAAAGAACTTTTCGCCAGTCTTGGCCATTTCACGCAGCTTCTCGGTCGGGTGATACAAAGGACCAAGATCTGCAAACTTGTCTGCCAGCTCGACGAACTTGTCGACACCCATGTCGTCGATATAACGCAGGGCACCGCCACGGAACGGCGGGAAGCCAATACCGTAAACCAGGCCCATATCGGCGTCTGCCGGGTCTTCAACAATGCCGTCTTCCAGGCAGCGAACGGTTTCCAGGCACAGGGGCAGCATCATACGGGCGATGATGTCCTCGTCGCTGAAATCGTTCTTACCCTGAACAACCGGTTCAAGCAGCTTGTAGGTTTCTTCGTCGACAACCTTCTTCTGCTTGCCCTTGCGGTCCAGTTCGTACTTGTAAAAGCCCTTGTCGTTCTTCTGTCCGTAACGGTTGTTCTCGAACATCACGTCAATGGCGGTGGTGCCTTCCTGCTTCATCCGGTCCGGGAAGCCTTCGGCCATCACTTCGTTGGCGTGCTTGCCGGTATCCATGCCCACAACGTCCAGCAGATAGGCAGGACCCATCGGCCAGCCAAACTTTTCCATAACCTTGTCGACGTGCTGGAAGTCAGCGCCGTCACGCACCAGATTTACAAAGCCGCCGAAGTACGGGAACAGTACACGGTTCACCAGGAAGCCGGGGCAGTCGTTGACTACAATCGGGGTTTTGCCCATGGCCTTGGCGTACGCCACTGTGGTGGCAATAGCCTTGTCACTGGTCTTCTCTCCACGGATAACCTCAACCAGCGGCATCATGTGCACCGGGTTGAAGAAGTGCATGCCACAGAAGTTTTCCGGGCGCTTCAGGTTGGCCGCCAGCTTGTTGATGGAAATGGTGGAGGTGTTGGACGTGAGGATGGTGTCTTCACGAACAGACTCTTCCGTTTCGCGCAGCACAGCGTCCTTGACCTTCGCGTTCTCAACAACCGCTTCAACCACCAGGTCGACATTCTTGAAGTCGCCATAGTTCAGGGTCGGGGTAATGTTGTTCAGAACGTCCGCCATCTGGTCGGGCTTCATCTTGCCCTTGTCGATGCGCTTGGTCAGAAGCTTCTTGGCTTCCTTCAGGCCCAGGGCGATACCGTCCTGATTGATGTCCTTCATGATGATCGGCGTGCCCTTGAGGGCTGACTGGAATGCAACGCCACCGCCCATGATACCGGCGCCCAGTACGGCGGCCAGTTTCACGTCGTTGGCTTCTTTTTCCCAGGCCTTGGCCTTTTTCTTCAGCTCCTGGTCGTTCAGGAACAGGCCCACCAGGCACGCTGCCACATTGGTCTTGGCCATCTTGGCGAAGCCTTTGGCCTCCACCTCGATTGCCTTGTCGCGGGTCAGCCCGGCATGCTTCTGCATCACCTTGATGGCCTCGACCGGTGCCGGGTAGTTTTTGCCAGCCTGACCGGCGACATAAGCCTTGGAGATCTCGAACGCCATCATGCTTTCCATGGCGTTCAGCTTGATCTTGCCCTTCTTCTCTTCACGACGGGCCTGGTAGTCAAGTTTGCCGTCGTTACACTGGTTGATAATGCCGATGGCCGCTTCTACCAGCTTTTCGCCCTCAAGCACTGCATCAACAGCACCGATTTTCAGAGCCTTGTCAGCACGGTTCTCGGTGCCGCCGCAGATCCACTCAACGGCGTAATCAACACCGACCAGACGGGACAGGCGAACGGTACCGCCGAAGCCCGGGAAGATACCCAGTTTCACTTCCGGAAGGCCTACCTTCGCTTTTATGTCCATTACCCGATAATCGGTGGCCAGGCACATTTCAAAGCCGCCACCCAGAGCCATACCGTTGATAGCAGTAACGGTGGGGAAAGGCAGGTCTTCAATGGCGCTGAATACTTCGTTGGCCTGCAGGTTGTTGGCAACCAGGTCTTCTTCCGGGCCCGCGAACAGGTCGGTAAATTCCGTAATGTCGGCACCAACAATAAAGCTGTCCTTGGAGCTGGTGACCACCAGGCCTTTCAGGCCTTTCTGGGCTTCCAGCTTGTCAGTCGCGGCACGGAGTTCTTCAATCGTGAGACGGTTGAACTTGTTCACTGACTCGCCCTGCAAGTCAAAGTTCAACTGAGCGATCCCGCCTTCGATCTCTTTAACCGTGATGGCTTTACCTTCGTAAATCATCAACTGATCTCCAGTCTGTGTTTGAAACTGCTAAAACAGCCGCACAAGCGCTTCGCCAGGCGACCACTGATGCAGCAATATTTCGGTCACTATTTTCGGTTACTTTTTCCGGTCACTAGCCCGATCAACCGATCCAAAAATTCATACAGTCGTTTGAATCTTGGGGTGACACGATGAAAAAAAACGGCTCGTTTGTCAATTTGTTTCTGGAAGAATCAACCCGACCGGCCCCCGAATGGACAGCCGAACGGCATCAGGAGGCGAATGGAATTGTTATTTATCAAGTAGGTAGTAAAGGTTTTTGATGCAAAACAGGAGGTTTATCATGTAAATTTTAAATTTGTTTACATTTGCTCCCGCCACACCCCTTAAAACCGCTTGATTGGTCGGCGCAGTTACTTTACCTTCAGCCTAAGACTTTAGTCCACAATAATAAAACAGCCTTAACGGAGACCCATCCGATGAAAGACGCTCGCTTGCGGGTACGCTCCCTGGTAACAGCGCTTGCCCTGTTACTGATTGCCTCCTTTACCGTCCGCGCCCAGGAAGGCGATGGTTTTCTGTCGGACCTTCACAACTTCCGCGTCAGCAATTACATGGCGCTGGATGCCTATTACCGTTTCAGTGCAAGCGGCGACACCGAGACCCTCAACGAGATTGTCGCCAGTATCAACGCGGCCAACGAATCCATGAACTCGGTTACGGACAGCACCGAAGGCGTCTTGTCGGAAGAACAGGTTGAAAGCCTGAACGTGGAGTTCGACAAGTTCAAGGACCTGATGCGCAGCAACATCAACGATGTGCGCAACACTGGCTATCCCGATCTTCGCCTGGTATCCGACATGGCAAACCAGGCCCTGATGATGAACCAGGTCGCCACGGAAATGTACGCCGTTGCCGAGGAAAGCAGTGAAACCGCAACCAGCCCGCGGGTTGAAGCCGCGCGTTCGGCTGCTGTCACGATGGCGCAGATGATGGCCAAGTACTCTGCCCGCACCCATTCCTCGGTGGCGCAGACCTTCCAGGGCTCCTCCAACGACATCCCGCTGGATGAGCAGGCACGCCTGTTCGATACCCTGCTATCCCGGGTTACCGATGGCAATGCCCAGGGCCAGTTAGAAGCCGCCCTGGATGACCTGACCTCAAAATGGCAATTTATCCGCAGTTCCTACATCAACTATAACGACAACAACGTCGCGTTTGTGATCGACCGTTACTCCAAAGGCATTCTCAAGAGCCTGGAGACCACTATTGGCCTGCTACGCGAAACCCCGTGACGATCCTTCTGGCCGGAGCATCTCTCGCCCCGGCCATCCCCTGCCATCGCCTTTTTACGCTGTTTTTGATACCTGTCAGTATTGGTTTACACTTTTCAGGTAGAGTGGTTTCTGAGCGAGTCACGATTCTGACCTCATCCGCTAAGGAGCGATGCGATGTCAATCTACAAAAAAGTACTGGTGGCAATAGATCTGACTGAAGAAGCCCCACAGGTTCTCAACAAGGCGGTGGAAGTCGGCAAGGCCCATGGCGCGGAACTGATGCTCGTACACGTTGTCGAGCCAGTTGGCTATGCTTATGGGGGGGATATTCCCATGGACCTCACGGAACTGCAGGACCAACTGGATAAGGCCGCCAAGGAGCAGCTGGCCGGGTATGGCGAAAAGTACGGTGTCGCCAAGGAAAACCAGGTGGTTACCGTCGGACGCCCGGAATCCGAGATCCATCGCTTGTCAGAGGAGCAGGGAGTGGATCTGGTTATTGTGGGAAGCCACGGTCGCAAGGGGTTCCAGCTGCTTCTGGGGTCAACCGCCAACGGTGTGTTGCACGGCACCGTATGCGACGTTCTTGCTGTTCGCATCCAATAACCAGACGATTCACGGTGGCGCCTCAGAGGGCGCCATCGCCCTTCATTTTGGCTTCCAGCTTGCGCAACTGGCTTTCCAGGGAAAAACTCACGCTGGAGGCCATTGAGAAAAAATTCAATAATGCCTTCAGGTTGCTGTCGCCCTTGCATACCGAGTGAATCCGTTGCCACAGGGCCTGGTTAACCAACTGCAGCCGCTGGTTCCTTTCAACAAGCCCTGTCAGATCCCAGTCAGGCTCCTGATGATTGCGTTTCGCCAGGTACTGTTGCAGCAGGTAGTGGGAAACGCTTCTCATAATGAATTCATCATTGCTGGCAAACGGCAGGTGATGAACCGCCATGGGTTTCAACTCGGAAAGTACCGGGCATCCACTGGTTGCCATTTTCAGGCCCAGAAGTGATCTCAGGGCTTCCTCCAGTGTGGTGGATTTGGAATAGCTACGGCGATCATCCGTTACCTCCACATCCACCTTCTGGTAGGCATCCTCAGCCTGGAAGGCATTCACCACCGGCAGTATTTCTACAGCGGCGGGGCATCGCGGAGACTCAGCTACCTTGAGCGGGCAGTTGGAGCACTGGCAGTGCTCCAATTTCGTCCATGCCGGAAGATTGCCCTTTGCCTCGGCCGGCCGGTCCGTTACTTTGAAGACCTCGGAGCGATGGTCTTCAAACCTGAAGTGATACGTTACGTTCATTGATTCGCCTGTTCTTCCAGCTCCATCCAACGCTCGATGACCTTCTCAAGACGGGCCTCCTTTTCCCCCAGCTCCGCCAGGGTAGCGGAAACCTCTTCGGCCGGTCCGGAGTAGAAGTCCGGATCGGAAATCTGCTTTTGCAGATTCTCCAGTTCGGCCTCCAGCTCTTCAATCTGGCCCGGAAGTTGTTCCAGTTCAAGCTTGACTTTGTAGCTGAGTTTTACGGGTTTTGTTTTTGTGGATTCAGCGGCGGCAGGCGCCTCATGCTCTTTCGCCGGGGCAGGTTTTTCGTTCTTCGGGGGCTTCGTAACTTTCCTGTTCATCCCCTCTGAAGGGAATCGGCCACCCTGCCTGCGCCAGTCGGTGTATCCACCCACGAATTCTGCAACCCTGCCCGATCCGTCGAGAAATACCGTGTCGGTGGCTACGTTGTCCAGGAATTCCCGGTCGTGACTGATCACAATCACAGTACCGGCAAACTCCACCAGACGGGATTCCAGCAACTCAAGGGTTTCTACGTCCAGATCGTTGGTTGGCTCATCCAGAACCAGGATATTGGCCGGTTTGCTGAAGAGCTTGGCAAGAAGCAAACGCGCACGCTCACCGCCAGAGAATACACGCACGGGCGAGCGCGCACGTTCCGGACTGAACAGAAATTCCTGCAAATAGCCCAGCACATGCTTGCTCTGACCGTTGATCTCGATGAATTCCCTGCCCTCTGACAGGTTATCCAACGCATTGCGTTCAAGGTCGAGTTCCCCACGGAGTTGGTCAAAGTAGGCAACCTGCAGGTTGGTGCCAAGCCGAATCCGCCCATCGGTGGGCTTGAGATCCCCCAGCATAAGCCTGACAAGAGTAGTCTTTCCCGTGCCGTTTTCGCCCACCAGGCCGATCTTGTCCCCTCTCAGAACCGTCATGTTCATGTCACGGATAACCGGGGTGCCGTCGGGGTATGCGAAGCCGGCATCAGTGGCCTCCACAACCAGCTTTCCGGAACGCGCCGCATCCTCCACCGAGAAGCTCGCGGTTCCGCCACGCTCACGCCGCTGACGACGCTCTTCACGCATGGCCTTGAGCGCCCTCACCCGGCCCATATTCCGCGTTCTTCTCGCCTTGATACCCTGGCGTATCCACGCTTCTTCCTGCTTCAGCCGCTTATCGAACAGCGCGTTCTGGCGCTCTTCCTCTTCCAGCGCCTTTTCCTTCAGGTCCAGGTAGCGGTCGTAGGTGGCGGCAAAGCTGACCAGGTGCCCACGATCCAGCTCCACAATCCGTGTCGCCATCCGGCGGATAAACGCCCGGTCGTGACTGACGAACAGGATTGCACCACGAAACTGGCCAAGGGCTTCTTCCAACCAGGCGATAGCGGGTACATCCAGGTGGTTGGTGGGCTCGTCGAGCAGCAATATGTCCGGCTCGGTGACCAGGGCGCGGGCCAGCAGGACACGTCGCTGCCACCCCCCGGAAAGCGTGTTCAGGCACTGGTCCGGGTCGATACCGTACTGGGCAAGGATGGCACCGACCTTCTGGTCCAGCCGCCAGCCATCCAGGGCTTCCAGGCGCTCCTGTACTTTCATCAGTCTGTCGAGGCTGTCTTCGTCCGCCGTTTGTGATAATTGATGGAACTCCGCCAGCAAGTCACCGGTTTCCGGGAATGCTCCGGACACAGCCTCGTAGGCGGTACGGGTATCATTCACCGGCAGGTTCTGGGGCAGTACGGACAGGATGGCACCATCGTCCATGCGAACGATGCCGCCATCAGGTGTTACCTCACCACTGACGATTTTCAGCAGGGTGGACTTGCCCTCCCCGTTTCTGCCAAGGAGGCACACACGTTCACCGGCCTCAATGGTCATGGATGCCTGGTCCAGCAATGGCTGCATGCCAAATGCAAGGGATACGGCATCCAGCGTTAACAATGGCACGTTACTGATTCTCCGTTGTTGCAAAATTGACCGGGCTTCCCACTCGGATTTCCCCGGCCGCTTCATGAATGGCATTCATTCCGAAAATCACACCATCCGGCGTTCTCCGGTAGGTCCCGAGCTCCCTTAAAGGCTGCAAATCGCCTGACTTGGCACCTCGGTCTGGATCCACGGTTGTCACGACACAGCGGGAACAGGGCTTCACCACGCTGAAACCCGTGTCGCCGATGACCAGCGAGGCCCAGGCATCCTCCTCCCAGGGGGCGGCGCCGTCGACGACAATGTTCGGGCGAAAACGTCGCATGTCCACCGCATTGTCCAGGCGTGAATTCAGCTCTTCCAGGGACGCAAGATTGGTAATCAGGAATGGAAAGCCATCGGCAAAACTGACACGACGATACTCGGTAACCCGGCTCGCATCAACGCGGCGAAAGGTTTCGTCGGGCATGTAGACGAAACGGAAGGCCTGGCCGCAATAACGGGACAACGCATCGGACGCGCCCGGGGCTCCATAAACCGCCTTCGCCCAGTCACGCCAGACCCTGACCCGACATTCATCTGTGCCCGGCTCCAGCAAAAACTCACCCTCCCCGGGAATATCAACAAAGACCTGTCCCGCTTCCATGCGGGTTCGAACCGTTGCGAGTTCCGGGTTGCTGCGTTGGGTCACGAACTCCCGCTCGGAATCAACGATCATCCAGCGCCGGTCACCAACCGGGCCGAAATCGTCCATCTGGAACGAGGAAACCTGGATTCCGGCCAGGGATTTGACCGGATAGACATACAATGAATGCACTTGCATGGGGGCTCCCGGAGCGTGGTTAAATACGATTAAGGGATCAGGGAGTATACCCGAGAATTGTGGGCTAAGGCTGTAGGGTTAACGCTGTAGAGGAGGCAACATGACCAGAGATCACCATCTACGCGAAGACAAACAGGCATTCCTCGTCACTCTGAAACAAAGGGGGATCAGGGACCATCGGGTTCTGGACGCCATGATGACCGTACCTCGGGAGGCGTTTGTTGGCAGTGATCAGGCGGAATTTGCCTACGATGACCGTCCTTTGCAGATAGAAGAAGGACAGACCATCTCCCAACCTTACGTCGTAGCCCTGATGACCGAGGCGATGCAGCTTGAGCCGGACGATACCGTGCTGGAGATTGGAACCGGCTCCGGCTACGCGGCAGCCGTTCTCTCAAGGATTGTGGAAAAGGTTTATACGGTTGAACGACACCGGGTGTTGGCAAACCTGTCGCAGGAACGCCTTGCGAATCAAGGCTATGACAACGTCTCCGTTCTCTGTGGCGATGGGACCCTGGGCTGGCCGGAACACGCCCCCTTTGACGCCATTGTCGTGACAGCTGGTGCACCCGATATGCCACAATCTCTCGTCAGACAACTGGTCATCGGTGGCCGCCTGGTCGTTCCTGTCGATGCTGGCCTGCATCAGCAACTGTTGCGTGTTACCCGCACCGGCGAAGAAGAAACAGAGACCGAAAAACTCGGCGGTGTCAGGTTTGTCCCTCTGATTGGCGAAGAGGGGTGGCGAGACAGAGAATGAACAGTACTGCAGAAGAGGGATAAATAAAGAGGAAGGATAAATCTTCGCTGACGATATATTGGAGCGGGAAACGAGATTCGAACTCGCGACCCCAACCTTGGCAAGGTTGTGCTCTACCAACTGAGCTATTCCCGCTTGATCAACGGACGCGTATTCTACGGATTCGTCCCTGTTCGTCAACTATTTTTCTGTGCTTTCTCACCAGGATTTTCATGAAGGTTCGGGTTCCGGTTCGCCCAGCGCCAGACCAATCACCCGTCCAACGGTTTCGGAGAGTGCATTATAATCCACTCGCTGATCGTTCAACAGGGTGTCATATCCCATGCCCAGCGTTACATTCACCAACAGCGCCGCATCCCTGACCGGTGACGGCGAATCCAGCCGCTCCAGGATCTGCCGCAGCCCTGCGGTCCAGGCTTCGCGATAACTCCTCGCCAGGCCCGCAAGGCGGTCATCCCGCAAGGCCTCCATCAGAAACACCTGCTCTGCCAGCACCTGTTGCCGCCGCTTTGTGAACTGCTCATACAGGTAGGCCGTGGATATCACCGAAAGCCGCGCGGCCAGTTCCCGCCGCTGTGGGCCACCCCGCCGTAAGGTTTCCGTGGGAATGGTGTCCAACACCAGGTTAATGGTGTCATAGAACCCGTCCAGGTTATCCCGGGCTTTCTCGGCGAAAAGCATGAAGGAATCGCTGATCAGCTCGTGGATATCGCGGAAATAATAGGTCGTGGCCGCCAGTGGCACATCCGCCTCCCGGGCGACTGCCCGATGCTTGATGCCGCGAAGGCCGTCCCGGGCGGCAATCCGGAGCGTAGCCTCAAGGATTTCGAGGCGCCTTATTTCGCTCTTGGCCCTGAGTGTCTTGCGCCCCCTGTAACGAATGGACTGACGAAGCAGACGGTTCTCCGGTAGCTCGCCCTGCTCCCGGGTCTCCGGTATATGTACCTGCGCCATGGCTGGCTTCCCTTGTTTCGACGGCCTCCTTAAGTTGTTCGGATAGCGAATCAGCGGAGGTCTGACTTATTGTTAGTATTTGTAAATTCTGCCGTATCAGGCGCCATGAAACCTTGATGGGCTTGGCACTTCCGACTGCTGACGATGGATTCAGTTAACCGATGTTGGCCCGGCGTTATTGGCCAAACCGTTTGCCATTGGTCAGATACGTCTTTTCTTCCGGGCTAGAGGAACGCCGCAGCGCGGTGTTCCGGTGCGGGAAACGGCCGAACTGTTGAATGATATCCCGGTGATCCCTCGCGGATTGCAGAAAGCTCTCCATGAAGTCTCCGGCAATGCCGCCCGTAGCGGATGCCAGCTGTTCGTAACACTCCACTCCCAGTTCCTGATTCTCCAGCTTTTCGGAATGCTGCAGCGGCATATAGAGGAAGGCACGCTGTACCGCCGGCAACTGCATATCCTGCCCGTTGTGCATGGCTGCCTTGCACAACTTTACCGCCAGCTTGTCATTGGAGAAGGCCAGTGCGCCGCCCCGGTGGATATTGCGGGTAAACTGATCCAGCAGGATGATTTCCGCGAGTACCCCGCCCGGCATCTTACGCCAGTGCCGTAACCCGTCTTCCGAGGCAAACAACACCATCGAGAGGAAGCGGCGCCGGATTTCCTGGTCAAAGGCACGGGTGGACTGAAACCAGCGATTGCGGTGGAAACTGTCTGGCAGGCCATGTTCATCGAGTTCACCAAACCAGAAATCCAGAATCTCTTGCCAATCGAACATATAGGTACCCTGAATGTAATTAGACAGCACGGTGCCAGGCCCGGTGCTGCTACACTTTACGTCAATAACCCGGCATTTGTTCACACCAGGAGACACTATGAGCGGCGAACCCAGAATCATCCTTCTTGCCCACGGAAGCAGCGACCAGCGCTGGTGCCAGACGTTCGAGAAGCTGGCGACCCCCACGCTGGAATCGGTCGAGGGCTCCCGCATCGCCTACATGGAACTGGCCGAGCCGTCCCTTGAAACCGTCATTGGAGAAGGGACCAGGGAAGGCATCAGGCATTTTACCGTGGTCCCCCTCTTTCTCGCCGCTGGCCGTCACCTCCGAAAAGACGTTCCGGCGATGATTGAAGAGCTCCAGGCGGAGCATAATGTCACCATTACCCTTGCATCACCCATTGGGGAAAACCCCGAGTTGGGCAGCGCCATTCGCGACGTTGTCATCCACGAGCTTGAAGGCCACAAGCAACCAGCATGATAATCCCTGCAGGGATTGAAATGTTGGCAAGACACGGATGGCAACAAACCATCCAGGAGTGAACGGCAATGGATAAACGAATTCTGATCACCGGAGGCACCGGCTTTATAGGGCAGCCGCTTTGCCAGCAACTGATCGGCAAAGGTTATTCGCTGACTGTTCTCAGCCGGCAACCCACCGTTACCGTCCAGGCCCTCTGCGGCCGCGTCGAAGCCGTGGGTGACCTCGAACGTCTGCGAAACCATCCCGGCTTCGATATTGTGATCAACCTTGCCGGCGAAGGGATCGCGGATAAACGCTGGTCCGATACCCGCAAACAGGCACTCAGGGACAGCCGTATTCAGTTGACCAATACACTGACAAGTGTGATCAGAAGTTGGGAATCAAAGCCGGAAGCGCTCGTTTCCGGGTCCGCGGTGGGGTTTTATGGCGACCAGGGCAGCCAGCGTGTTACCGAACAGACGCCCCCCCATGATGAATTCACCCACCATATGTGCAGTGACTGGGAGCAAGAGGCCCTGGCCCTGGAAGCCGACGGTGTTCGCGTGTGCCTGTCGCGCACCGGCCTTGTCGTCGGACCGGGTGGCGGCTTCCTCCAGCGCATGCTGCTACCCTTTCGTTTCGGACTGGGCGGCCGGCTTGGCAGCGGCGAACAGTACATGCCCTGGGTTCACCGCCAGGATGTGGTTGAGGCCCTGATCTGGATGGCGGAATCCGAAACAGCCAAGGGCCCCTACAATGTGGTGAGCCCCAACCCGGTCACCAACCGCCAGTTCACCAAGTGCCTTGCCGGCGTTCTCGGGCGGCCAGCAATTTTTCCGGCTCCGGCACCTGTACTGAAAATGGCAATGGGGGAGATGTCACGGTTGCTGCTTACCGGGCAAATGGCCATACCAGAACGGTTGGAGGCGGAGGGATTCCGCTTCCAGTACCCGGACCTCAGCCCGGCCCTGGCCGATGCTGTAAGGTACTGAGGACAATCCATGAGGGGGGGGGCTCCGGCGCCCTCCAGAGTTTGGATTTTTTTCAAAAAACCGTTTGACAGCCCGTACCGCCTTACTTAATATACGCGCCACCTCGACGAGGCAAGGTTTTGAAGCGATGCGTCCCCTTCGTCTAGTGGCCTAGGACTCCGCCCTTTCACGGCGGCAACAGGGGTTCGAACCCCCTAGGGGACGCCAACTTCCAAACTTCATTTCCCGTACTTTCTCCCAATATGAACAGGTTCTTCTGACTTTTCGGTCACCGTACACGTTGATCCAGGTCAATCCTCTGTCCATACCCGACCCCTTTTAAAATCCTGAACCGCGGCACATTTTTCTCGATTTTTCCTGCATTTGCGAGGCGTTTCCAATAAACTGCTGCTATAGTCCTCAGAACACCGTTTGACCATTCTCACTGAAACCTCCCAGGGTGGCCGAAGTATAGGACATGCAAAAACTGTTGACTCGCCTGCAACGATTTCGAACCGGGTCTCCCCTGTCCTTCAGGCTGCTCGCGTATATCCTGCTGTTCAGTTCCCTGTTCACACTGATCTCCTCGGCCATCCAGATCTACTCGGATTACCGCAAGGACCTGTCCCAGATTGACAGACGCATGCTGGTGGTTGAAACCGGCTATACCTCCAGTCTTGCCCGCAGCCTATGGGCGCTGGACCAGAAGCTGCTCCAGACCCAGCTTGAAGGCATACTCAGCCTGCCGGATATTGTCCACCTTCGGCTGAAGATCGAACCGGACTCCGAACTGGTTATGGGTGAAATCCCCCGGGACGCAAAAACAACCAGTCATACCTTCGATCTGACCCATCAGGGCGACGAAATGTTCCGCCTTGGCCAGCTAACCATCACAGCCGATTTGAGGCGAGTCTATTCAGACATGCGCCAGAAGGTTGTCGTGGTGCTGACGACCCAGTTCCTGAAAACATTCTTCGTCTCAATCCTGATCATATGGATCTTCCAGCATTTCGTGGCGCGACACCTGACCACCATGGCCAACTATGCCCGTAACTTTTCCCTCAACAACCTGGCGAAACCACTGGAACTGGACCGGCCCGACAGCCAGTTGAACCGCAATGATGAGCTGGCTCAGGTAACCGTTGCCATCAACCAGATGCGGGAACGACTCAATGACGACCTGGAGCGCCAGGAACGCGATGCCCAGGAGATCCGCAAGTTCTCCAAGGCCATTGAACAGAGCCCGTCCTCGGTCTTGATCTGCGACCGTCAGTGGCGCATCGAATTCGCCAACCAGAAGTTCAGCCAGCTCACCGGCTATGACGCCTCGTCCATCGTCGGCAAACACCCGGGCGTATTGTCCGAAGACGCACATGCCCACCGGGAGAATCGCCAGTTGTGGCAGTCGATCCGGCTGCAGGTGCAGCGAGTCGGGGTCTGGCAGGGTGAGATCAACAGCGTGCGCAAGAACGGCGAGCGGTTCTGGGAGCAATTGATCGTCACGCCCATCAAGAGCTCCAATGGCGAAGCCACGGGTTACCTGATCCTTGGTGAAGACATCAGTATCCGCAAACGCTACGAGCAACAGCTACTGAGACAGGCAAATTACGATATCCTTACCGGCCTGCCCAACCGTATGCTAGCCCTGGATCGGCTCAAGCTTGCCCTTGCCCAGGCCCGGCGTGAGAGTTCCCTGGTCGGTGTCATGTTTCTCGACCTGGATAACTTCAAGCACATCAATGATACCCTTGGTCACGACGCCGGCGACAATCTGCTGATTGAGGCGGCACGAAGGATCTCGAGCTGTTTGCGGGGAACAAGCACTGTTGCCAGGCTTGGCGGCGATGAGTTCCTGGTGATCCTTCCGGGTCTGACCGGCACCGAGGCAACCTCCCAGGTGGCGGAGCGTATCCTCAAAACCTTTGCGCCACCCTACCTGCTCAACGGTCAGGAGGTGTTCGTTACCACCAGCATCGGCATTTCCATCTTTCCCAATGATTCCGACAACAGCGGTAACCTGCTGCAACATGCCGACGCTGCCATGTACCAGGCCAAGCATAAGGGCAAGAGCGCCTACGCCCATTTCGCACCGGAAATGACCGAAGTCTCCCATGAACGGCTGCAAATGGAATCATTGATGCGCCGAGCCCTGGAGCAGAAAGAGTTCGAACTCTACTACCAGCCGATTGTTCGCACGGATTCCGGTCAGTTGTGCTCGGCCGAAGCCCTGCTGCGTTGGAACAACCCTGGATTGGGAATGGTCATGCCCGATCGATTCATACCCTTGGCGGAGGAGACCGGCCTTATCACACCGATTGGCGAGTGGGTTCTGCAGGAAGCCTGCATGGCCGCCATGCGCTGGAAAGAAACCACCGGAACCGGTATCGGAATCTCTGTTAACGTTTCTCCCCGCCAGTTCCGCGATCCTGGCTTTATCGACACCGTCATGAACGCGCTGGAATCCAGCGGGTTGCCTCCCCAGCAACTGGAATTGGAGATCACCGAGCGCCTGATACTGGACAACACCATCGAAACTGCCGACATTCTCCGGCAACTGGACCAGTCCGGCATTCGGCTCTCGGTCGATGATTTCGGCACCGGTTACTCTGCTCTCAGCTACCTCAAGAGCTATCCCTTTGATACCCTGAAAATTGACAAATCCTTTGTTCAGGACGTGATGAAGGAGCAGGACGACGCTTCCCTGGTCAAAGCCATCATCAACATGGCCCATAGCCTCGGCCTCCGGGTCATTGCTGAAGGTGTCGAGGAAGATGCCCAGACTCACTTCCTCCAACGTGAAGGCTGTGACTACTCGCAGGGATACTTCTACAGCAGACCCCTGCCGGAGAAAGATTTCCAGGAGTGGCTGAAGACCAACCATCGCGCCCGTTGAGACACCACTGGCAGGAACGGATGCATCATGGAAGGAACGATACTGGTCGTAAACTGTGGCAGCTCCTCACTGAAAGTCGCCCTGTTTGACCCACAACTGAAAAAACTGACCAGCGGCCTTGCCGAACGGCTTGGAAAAGGCGACGCCTTCGCCTCGCTGAAAGGTTCTTCCGGCCCCATTGAACTGGCTTCCAAAGCGAACCACGAGGACGCCTTTCGGGCCCTGGTTTCCGCCCTTCAGGACCAGGGCCTGCTGGACGAGGCGCCCGTTGCCATTGGCCACCGCGTGGTTCATGGCGGTGAAACCTTTCGCGAAGCCGCACTGATCAACAACGACGTGTTGTCTGCCATTCGCGACTGTGCTGGCCTGGCCCCGTTACACAACCCCGTCAACCTGCTCGGAATCAACGCCACCAAGGCGCTGTTTCCTGACACTCCACAGGTAGCGGTCTTCGATACGGCATTTCACCAAACCCTTCCGGAAGCGGCCTATCTCTACGCCCTGCCCCTTGAGTTCTATTGGGACTGGGGTGTCCGCCGTTACGGGTTCCATGGCACCAGCCACCAGTTCATGGCTCATGAAGCTGCCCGGCTTCTGGAAAAGACACCGGCAACCACCTCTATCATCTCGGCGCATCTCGGCAACGGCTGTAGCATCACGGCTATCCGGGATGGCCGGAGTGTGGACACCAGCATGGGACTGACACCCCTGGAAGGGCTGGTGATGGGCACCCGCAGCGGCGACGTGGATCCCGGCCTCGTTGACTTCCTCGCCACCAAAGGCATGAGCGCGGAGGAAGTCAACCGGGTGCTCAACAACGAAAGCGGGCTGCTCGGGTTATCCGGACAGACCAACGACATGCGGTCACTGACCGAATTGGCGGATCACGGCCACGAACCGTCACAGACGGCTATCGACGTTTTCTGCTTTCGCCTGGCCCGCTATATTGGCGCAATGATGGCATCACTCAAACACCTTGATGCCCTGGTGTTTACCGGCGGCATTGGCGAGAACAGCAGTCGCGTGCGCAAAAAAGTCGTCAAGCATCTAGGCCTGTTCGGCTTTTCAATCGACAACGAGTTGAACAACCATCATGGCGGCATCAGCAAAGCCCATATCGAGGGAGCGGACAGCCGCTTCCGCATCCTTGTTATACCCACAAATGAAGAGCTCGTGATCGCCAGGGAAGCACTGGCCGCGGCCCGGCCGGGTACCGCCGGCTAAACCCGTTTCACCGCAGGGAGCCTGTCATGGCAAAGAATCTCTATGTTGCACCCACCTCCATAAACTCGGGGCTTACATCGGTATGCCTGGGATTGCTTCGTGCCCTGGAGCGTGTGGGTGTCAGCGTGGGCTTTTACAAGCCCTTTCGCCAGGCTGTTCACGAAGGCGAGGCCCATCACAATCGTGGAGAAGATACGTCTGTGGCCTTCGTCCGGGCCCGCAGCCATCTGGAGCCGCCGGAACCCATGAGCCTGAAGGAAGCGCAAAAACTACTGAACACCGGTAAATCCGACCAACTGATGGAAACCCTTGTCGGTGAGTACCGAAAGGTGGCCGATACCGTCGATGTCGTCATTATCGAAGGCCTGGTTCCGGACCGTACTGAAGCCTACATAGCCAGGCTGAACGTTGAGGTGGCGCGCAACCTGGGTTCTGAAGTCATTCTGGTGAGTACGCCGGGTAATGCGGCTCCTGAAACTCTCGACGAGGAACTCGACTTTTACGCCCGGCTGTTTTCCAGCCCCTCTGATCCCGATGTGGTCGGGGTTGTCCTGAACAAGACGGGGGAACCCGAAAAATCGGAATTCGCACCACGAGTAAATGCCGAAGTAAATACGCAGGCCCCGGATTACGGCCAGGCCTGCAAGGTATTCAGCCAGGGCCGCTACCGCTTGCTTGCGGTGATCCCCTGGCAGCCGGAACTACTGGCGCCGCGGGTCTCGGACATCGTCCGGGAAATGGGTTCGGAGGTGCTTCATGAGGGGGAAATGCACTCCCGCCGTGTGCAAAAAGTCACCGTCAGCGCCCGTACCATCCGCAACATGGTAGACACCCTCAAGCCCGGCACACTGATGGTGACCCCGGGTGACCGCGAGGACATTATCGTGACCACCGCAGTGGCCGCCCTGAATGGTGTCCCCCTGGCCGGAATGATGCTGACTGGCGGCCTGATGCCGGACCAGCGGGTGATTGATCTGTGTCGGCGGGCACTGGCAACCGGTTTGCCGGTCATGAAGGCGACCACCAACACCTACGAGACAGCCCATCGGCTGGCCAACCTGTCACCGGCGATCCCGGTGGATGACCCGGATCGCATTGAAAAAGCCATGGAAGCCGTGGCCACCCGAATTGATGCGGAATGGCTGAGGGAGCATCTGCGGGTGGAGCGGCAGAGCCGATTGTCTCCCCCGGCCTTCCGCTACCTGTTGTCGGAACGCGCACGGGCGGCGGCAAAGCGTATTGTTCTGCCTGAAGGTAACGAACCCCGTACCGTACAGGCCGCGATAATCTGTCACCAGCGCAAACTGGCTCACTGCATCATGCTGGGCGACCGGGACGACATTGCCAATGTTGCGCGCTCCCAGGGCATGGAACTGCCGGACGACATGGACGTGATTGCTCCCTCCGATGTCCGCCAGGACTACATCGAGCCGATGGTGAAACTGCGGAAGCATAAGGGGCTGGCGCCGGACATGGCCGAAGCGATGCTTGAGGACAACGTGGTCCTGGGCACCATGATGGTTGCCGAAGGCAAGGCCGATGGCCTTGTATCCGGTGCCGTGCATACCACGGCCAACACGGTTCGCCCTGCCATGCAACTGATCAAGACCCACGATCACGCCAAGGTGGTGTCGTCCGTTTTTTTCATGCTGTTGCCACAACAGGTGGTGGTCTACGGCGATTGCGCCATCAATCCCGACCCGAACGCGGAGGAACTGGCAGACATCGCCATCCAGAGCGCGGGTTCAGCGGAAGCCTTTGGCATTGAACCGGTGGTGGCGATGATCAGTTACAGCACTGGTGAATCAGGCAGTGGCAAAGACGTGGACAAGGTACGGGAAGCAACGCGAATCGCACGGGAAAGGCGCCCTGATCTGCTGATCGACGGCCCGCTGCAATACGATGCCGCCGCCATTGAGAGCGTTGGCAAAAGCAAGGCCCCGGACAGCAAGGTGGCAGGCAAGGCAACGGTCTTTATCTTCCCCGACCTCAATACCGGCAACACCACCTACAAGGCCGTGCAGAGAAGCGCAAACGTGGTGAGTGTCGGCCCCATGCTGCAGGGCCTGAAAAAGCCGGTGAATGACCTGTCCCGGGGAGCCCTGGTGGAAGACATCGTCTTTACCATCGCGCTCACCGCGGTCCAGGCAAAACAGGTGGAGGACGCCGGGCTGATCTGAGCGGTCAGCCCGGCAAGCGCCAGCTCAGCGCTTCTTGCTCTTCATTCGCGCTTTCTTTTTCACCGGGCGGCCCTTCTTCAGGTCGTTGTCCTGCTTGACCTTCTGGCGCGGCGTCAGCCGGCTGACCTTGTTGGCGAACGGGTTTTCGCTGGAGCGGAACTCAAAGCGGATGGGGGAACCGCTCACCTTCAGCACCTTGCGGAAGGTATTTTCCAGGTAACGCTTGTAAGCCCCGGGCAGCGCATCGGTCTGGTTACCATGCACCACGATGACCGGCGGGTTCGAACCGCCCTGGTGGGCGTACCGCAGCTTGATACGACGCCCCTGGACCAGCGGCGGCTGGTGCTGTGCCGTGGCGTCCTGAAGGATGGCAGTCAGGCGATTGGTGGGCCACTTTGCCATTGCCGATTCATAGCAGTCATGGACCGACTCGTACATCACCCCCACACCAGAACCGTGAAGCGCGGAAATATAGTGCTTGTCGGCGTAGTCGAGGAAATCCAGGCGACGCTGAACCTGTTCTTTTACCTTGGCCCTGTCCTCCGGGTCCATACCGTCCCATTTGTTGACGGCGATCACCAGGGAGCGGCCCGCGTCCAGCACGAAGCCAATCAGGTGAAGGTCCTGATCCACCAGCCCTTCCCGCGCATCAATCACCAGAATCACCACGTGGGCGTCATCAATGGCCTGGAGGGTCTTGATGATGGAAAACTTTTCCACTACTTCACTGACGTTCTTGCGTCGGCGTACACCGGCCGTATCAATCAGCGTGTACTGGTTCTCCATACGCTCGAACGGGATGTAGACACTGTCCCGGGTGGTACCAGGCATGTCATACACTATTACCCGGTCCTCACCGAGCATACGGTTGACCAGGGTGGACTTGCCTACGTTCGGGCGCCCAACGATGCCAATCCGGATACCGGGATAGCGGTCAGCACGGTCCTGCTCTTCACGCTCTTCTTCGGACGGCAGCAACTCCTCCAGCATGGAGCGAATCCCCCGGTTATGGGAGGCTGCAATCAGGTAGGTGGACTCGAAGCCCAGACCGTAAAAATCCGAAGCGGCAACGTCAGGGTCCTGGCCGTCGGTCTTGTTGACCACCAGGTGTGCCCGCTTTCCGGTCTTGCGCAGGTGCGCTGCGATCAATTCATCGCCACCGTTCAGGCCAGCCTTACCGTCAACAAGGAACAGCACGATGTCGGCTTCTTCGACCGCCTGCATGGACTGGCGGGCCATTTCCGCATCCAGGCCCTCCTCGCCACCGGTCAGGCCGCCGGTATCAATCACGATAAAGCGCTGCCCCTCGTAATTGCCCTCACCGTATTTACGGTCGCGGGTCAGGCCGGGGAAATCCGCCACAAGCGCATCCCGGGACCGCGTCATCTGGTTAAACAGTGTCGATTTTCCCACATTGGGACGGCCGACAAGAGCAATTACAGGGGTCATAATCTTTCGCTATACATTGAACAGGGCCCGCGCTTCACAGCGATAGGGCCGGAAAGGAGCTATCAGTCAAGCTCCCGGAGTTTCATTACGGACAGTTTACCGCTGTTACCGTATACAAGGAGGTTACCGTTCTGCAGACGCTGAAAGGGAACCCGAAGGCCGTCGTCGTCAAATTCATGCTGGCCCACCAGGCTGCCATCCTCCATGGACAGGATATGAATGTATCCCTCGAAGTCGCCAATCAACAAGTAATCCTCATAAACGATCGGCTGCGTCGGCTGGCGCCAGGACAACCTGTCCTGAACCCAGAGTTCGCGACGGTCAGAACCACGATAGGCAATGATGTCGCCATTGGCCGAGGCAATGAAAATGTTGCCATTGCCAATCATCGGCGACTGCAGGCTGGACGCTTTCCGGCTCCAGATCTCCTGACCACTCTGCAGGTCAACCAACGCAAGATTGCCCTGATAGCCGACAACCATGGCGGCACTCTCGAGGATCAGCGGCTCACCAGCAACGTCGACCAGTCTTTCCAGTTCCGTACGCCCCTGGGGTTGGCCGACTTCATACTGCCAGACCGGTTGCCCGGTCTCTGTTGAAATCGCCATTAACTTGCCATTGGACAGTGAGGCCAGCACAAGATCGGCACCCACAAGCGGTGATGCTGCGGCACGTATGGACAAAACCGGCACATCACTGTCGTATTGCCAGGATCGCTCACCAGTGGCGGTGTCAAAGGCCAGAACCTTGCCGTCAATGGTCTGGACCACCACAAGGCTTCCATTGGATTGCGGTGATGCCAGCGCCTCATTGGGCAGTGGCTGCTCCCAGAGTTCAGAGCCGTCCTGCCGTGAAAGGGCCTTCAGTTGTGCATCACGGGTCACCAGATACAGATTGTCCTGATCTCCACCCACGCCAGCGCTGATTTCCTGGTCAAGCTCCCGGGACCAGAACACCTCGCCGTTTTCAGCACCTACCGCATAGACTTCACCATCCGCTGACGCCACATAGAGCGTCTCCCCGGTGTTCAGCGGCGCCAGGTACAGAAACTTGTCATCGTGCCCGTCGCCAACACTCATGCTCCAGACCGATTCCAGGCCGATACTCGACGAGATCTCCGGTACGGGCGCTGGCTGCTCAAAAGTGTCGCTGGTGCTACATCCTCCCAGGAATGCCAGTGTCAGCATCCCCAGGGATAAAACAAACTGTTTGTGCCCGTTGAACAACCAGGGCATCAGGCTCCCTCCCCTACGCCAAGGTCAGACAACTTGAGCTCAAGGATACCGCTGCGACCCTGCTGATTCTGTTCCCTGGCCGCCAGGTAGGCTTCACGGGCGCCCTCACGGTTACCCTGTGCCAACAGGATATCGCCCCGGAGTTCGGTGAAGATGGCGCTGAAGCTGCCGGCATCATTCACACTATCAATGGTAGCCAGGGCCTCATCGTACTTTTCCGCCGCGAACTGGGCACGGGCCAGGCGATTGCGTACAACCAGGGTTAACGGCCCGGATTCCCCGGTCTTTTCCTGTGCCCAGGTCAGCGATTCGATCGCAGCTTCCGGATCGCCCTGATCCATGACCTGCTGGCGCGCCAGCATCAGCATGCCGTAGATGGCAAAGGCACTGTCGCTGTACTCTTCCTGCAGCTCTTTCGCTATGTAGGCAACCGTATCGGCGCGGTTTTCGTCGGTCTCATCACTGTAGGCGTTAATCAGCTCAGCGAACTGGGAAGCTGCCTCGGTGCGTTGCTGCATCTGATGGTTCTGCCAGGCCTGCCAACCGAATACAATGGCCAGTGCAGCGGCAATGCCAATCAGGAGCGAACTGCCGTTCTTCTTCCACCAGTCCTTGATTGCCTGGACCGTTTCTTCCTCAGTACGCATTTCAGCCATGATGACTCCTAAAATAAATGATAATTGTGCTATAGCCTGTCGGCCCGCCGTCAACGGCCCAGTAATTCTTCAAGTGTCGCCGCAAGGTTCGCCTGTGCTATATCCTGCTGCGGTTCGTCCGACCGAAGCGGCTTGAGACCCACCGTACCGTTAGCGACCTCATTCTCGCCCAGAATGACCGCGTAACGAGCACCGCTGCGATCAGCCTTCTTCATCTGGCTCTTGAAACTGCCGCCGCCACAATGGCTCATGACTCTTGCTCCGGGCAAGGCATCGCGAAGGGATTCACCCAACGCCAGCGCAGGAGCCACGGTGGTATCGCCCATGGCAGCAACATATACGTCCACGTTGCCATTGGCACGGTCCGGAACGAGGTCCAGGGTTTCCAGTAGCAGGATCAGGCGCTCAAGCCCCATGGCAAACCCGACCGCAACGGTGGGTTTGCCGCCCAGTTGTTCCACCAGGCCATCGTACCGGCCACCGGCGCATACGGTGCCCTGCGCCCCAAGACTGTCGGTAATCCACTCGAATACGGTTTTGCCATAGTAATCGAGCCCGCGAACCAACCTCGGATTGACGGTGTACTGGATACCAGCCGCGTCCAGCAATGAACGAAGCTCCCGGAAATGGTCCCGGGATTCCTGGTCGAGATAGTCGTCCAGATTGGGCGCGTCAGCCAGAAGCTGCTGTGTTAAGGGGTTCTTGCTGTCGAGAATACGCAGCGGGTTGGAAGCCAACCGCCGCTGGCTGTCTTCATCCAGTTGATCCCGATAGCCCGAAAGATAGGCCACCAATGCTTCCCGATATTGCCTTCGGGCTTCTGAGGTACCAATGGAGTTGATTTCCAGGCGGGTGTGCTCGCTCAGCCCCAGTTCCCGCCAGAGCCTGGCGGTCAGCACCAGAAGCTCGGCATCGATGTCCGGCCCGGTCATGCCAAAACATTCCACACCAATCTGGTGGAACTGGCGATACCGGCCTTTCTGGGGGCGCTCATGACGAAACATCGGCCCGGTGTACCACAGGCGACGGGTCTGGTTGAAAAGCAGCCCGTGCTCTTCCGCGGCACGGACACAGCCAGCCGTACCTTCGGGACGCAGTGTCAGGCTGTCGCCATTGCGGTCCTCAAAGGTATACATTTCTTTCTCGACAATATCCGTGACTTCGCCAATGGAACGCTTGAACAGGTCGGTCTGCTCAACCACCGGCATACGGATTTCCTGATAGCCGTATTGGGAAAGGACCTTCCTGACCGTGTCTTCCACAAACTGCCAAACCGGCGTCTGCTCTGGCAGGATATCGTTCATCCCGCGGATTGCCTGGATCTTAGCCAAGTTACTACCTTATCTGTTTCAATGATTTGACGATCGGCTCTCAGTCAGTCGAGCGGGTAATGATCGCTTCTTCCTTTTCCTTGCGACGGGCCACTTCCTCACGGATCAGTCGTTCCAGGTCGTCGGTCAGGTTGGCATTATCGAGTTTCTGGTTCGGCTTGCCCGACGCGTAGAACAGGTTCTTCGGGCTGCCACCGGTCAGGCCCAGGTCAGCGACCTTGGCCTCACCCGGTCCATTTACAATACAGCCAATGATGGCCACATCCAGGGACTCGTTGACATCTTCCAGACGGGCCTCCAGATCGTTCATGGTCTGGATGACATCGAAATTCTGGCGTGAGCAACTGGGACAGGCAACAAAGTTGATGCCACGGCTGCGCAGGCGCAAGCTCTTGAGAATGTCAAAGCCAACCTTGATTTCCTGCACGGGATCCGCCGCCAGGGACACCCTGATAGTGTCGCCAATGCCGTCCATCAGCAACATGCCCAGGCCAATGGAGGACTTCACGGTGCCAGAGCGGAAGCCGCCTGCTTCGGTAATACCCAAATGCAGTGGTTGTTCGATCTGGGCCGCAATCTGCCGGTAAGCCGCCACGGTCATGAATACTTCGGATGCTTTGAGGCTGACCTTGAAATCCTGAAAATCGTGCTTGTCCAGAATGTCGATATGGCGCATGGCGGATTCCACCAGTGCCTCCGGCGTGGGTTCACCGTACTTGCGCTGCAGGGCCTTCTCCAGCGAGCCGGCGTTGACACCGATCCGGATAGGGATGTTGCGGTCACGAGCGGCACTGATCACGGCACTGACGCGGTCATCGCGACCGATATTGCCCGGATTGATGCGAAGGCAGTCCACACCCAGCTCCGCCACCCTGAGCGCAATACGGTGATCAAAGTGAATATCCGCCACCAATGGCACGGACACCAGGGAGCGGATTTTTCCAAACGCCTCCGCAGCGTCCATGGTGGGCACGGATACCCGGACAATATCGGCACCCGCTTCCTGCAACGCGCGGATCTGCCCAACGGTTGCCTCGACATCGCAGGTGTTGGTGTTGGTCATGCTCTGGACAGCAATCGGTGCGTCCCCGCCCACGGGAACATCACCCACCATTATCTGGCGTGATTTGCGTCTTTTGATCGGAGATTCGTGATTCATAGCCTGCTAACCGGAAAAGAGGGTTCGTAACGTTCAGATGTCCAGTGTAAATTCTGCACGGTTGTTGACGACCCGGAAGCCAGCCAAGTCGACCGGCTCCCCGTCAAACCGTATGGATTCAATGGCATCAACCGCCCCGACAACCACGTCGATCGGCAGCCTGCCTGATACATCAATCTGGTCGCCTTCCCGTTGCAGGGAGCCAACAAGACGGTTACCCACCGAATCGGTCACCTGGACCCAGCAC
The DNA here is from genome assembly GCF_029207565.1 of Marinobacter iranensis. Classification (GTDB taxonomy): domain Bacteria; phylum Pseudomonadota; class Gammaproteobacteria; order Pseudomonadales; family Oleiphilaceae; genus Marinobacter; species Marinobacter iranensis. The sequence goes on from NZ_JANCMW010000005.1 coordinate 214,068, forward strand.
TTATCAGTGAATGTCATTTCCAGGCGGCCGGTGCCCACGGCTGCCTCTGGTTGGGCGCTCTCCTGAAACGTCGGTTCCGGCGAACTGGTCACCACCGGCACACGACTTTCATCGACTTCTTCCACATCGGGCGCCGGCGCTTCAGCCTGCTCGGGCGCTTCCGGCGGCACCACCTCTGGTGGGGTGGAGGTCAGTTCACCATTTTCCTCAATGATCGGCTCTTCAACAACCGGCTCCGGCTGGCTTTCGGTAACAGTTTCATCTGTACCGTTATCAAGCGGATCCGCCTCGTCACCCTGTTCCGGCGATTCAGCCTCGGTCGCAACATCCGGCTCAGCCGTGTCTTCAACCGTCCCGTCGAGCTCACCCATAAAACGCAAGCCGAGGAACACAATCACGGCAATCGCCAGCAGGAACAGAAGCAGCCTGGCAATCCGGCGTTTCTGCCGCCTGCGGCGCTCGATATCAACCAGCGGATTGGCCTCTTCAGCCTCCACCTTTTGCTGGCGGAGGGGTTCCAGTTCCTGATCGAGCGTGGCAATAATCGCGTCCGGATCCAGGTCAACCTGTCGTGCATAGGTTCTGACATAGCCCTTGAGGAACAGTTCACTGTCGATCTGCTCGTATTCCCCGTCTTCTATAGCCTGTATCACGGCCGGGCGTAGGTGTTGGGCCTCAGCCACAGCCGTAACGCTCAGTCCCTTCTGTTCCCGCGCACGTTTGAGTTGCTGGCCCGCAGGCTCACTCACGGCTGGCTGTTGTAGCGTGTCATCACTGTCCATTTGACATCATCACCCTGTATTGTTGGTATTCGACAGAGTTCGGAAAATTGTTCTTCAACAGAAGCCCCAGGCTGGACTCCTTGTTCCTCTCACCAAAATGCCGGGCTATGCGAATACCTGTATACAGGCTTTCCGGAGAATGGCGGAGATTCTGGTTACGCTGCATCAGGGTCATCAGGCGACTGTAATGACGGGACGCCGCCTGATACTCACCGGATTCAACCAGAGTCCGCGACAGGGCCATCAACGACTTCGGATCACCTCGGGACAAATCGACAGCACGACGATAGGCCGTCACCGCACCCTCAAGGTTACCGATCCGCTCTTCGGTCAGGCCAAGATTGAAAAACACGGATGCCCGGTCGTCGTAGGACGTGTTCCTTGATGCGGCCATGAACTGGTCGCGGGCGTCCTCAAAGCGACGCTCACCATAAAGAAAGGCCCCGTAATAAACGTGTCCACGTGTATAAGTCTCGTTATTGGCCAAGGCCTCCTTGAACGATCGCTCGGCCAGTTCTGATTCGCCCTCGGCATTGTAGACCAGCCCCATGGCAGCCAGGGCACCAGGATTCTCGGGAGCCAACTCAAGGGCCCGTTCCAGGTGGTGGCGTGCTCTCTCCAGATTGTTCTGACCAATATAGGCGGTACCCAACTGGACATAGTTCCTGACCGCCTTGTCGCGGTCCGCCTCACGCGCGAACCGACTATCGGTATTGGTCACGCATCCTGTGACAAACATCGCCAGCAATACCACGGAAAGCATGGCCCGGATCTTGTTTACTGGTGCAAATGTCACAGTCGGGAATTCCTCTAATTGTCAGGGGTGTCTTGGCACCTTTCAAAAATATCCTGGTGCCTGGGCTCAAGGGCTGACCTGATGTACCTGTATGTAGCGCTGACTTCGTTTGGTGCGATCTTCCACCCTACCTACAAGCTGCCCGCAGGCAGCATCGATATCGTCACCCCGCGTCGTCCTCACCGTCGCAATGTACCCGGCCTCGTTCAGAACCGCCTGGAAACGACGCGTTGCATTCATACTCGGACGCCGAAAATCGCTCTCCGGAAAAGGGTTAAACGGAATCAGATTGATCTTGCACGGCAGACCGCGAAGAACAACGGCCAGTTCCCTTGCATGCTCAGGCTGATCGTTCACGCCCTCGATGACCGTGTACTCGATCGTTGCCTTGCGCTTATCCGGCAAACGGGCCAGGTAACGGCGCGTCGCTGCCAGCAGCTCAACAATCGGGTACTTTTTATTCAACGGCACCAATTGGTTACGCAGTTCATCATTGGGGGCATGGAGCGAAATGGCCAGTGAAACATCGGTAACTTCCCCCAAGCGGTCAATTGCCGGAACCACCCCTGATGTACTCACAGTCACCCGTCGCTTGGATATGCCGTAGGCCAGGTCTTCCATCATCAGGTTCATGGCGTCAACGACATTGTCGAAGTTCAGCAGCGGCTCACCCATACCCATCATCACCACGTTGGTAATCGGGCGCTCAGGGCCGGGCTCAAATGGCATGAAGGCCTTGCGTGCCACCCATACCTGCCCGATGATCTCGGCGGCTGTGAGATTGCGGTTAAAGCCCCGCTTGCCGGTTGAACAAAAGGTGCAATCCAGGCTGCAGCCGATCTGGGAGGAAACACACAGGGTTCCGCGCTCGCCATCGGGGATCAGCACGGTTTCAACACTGTTGCCATTATCCATCCGCATGACCCATTTGCGGGTGCCGTCTTTGGAGGACTCGTCGTACACCACTTCCGGGCCACGGATTTCCGCCACTTCCTTGAGCTTTTCCCGCAGGACCTTGCTCATATTGGTCATTTGATCGAAGTCATCGGCCCCGCGCTGGTGAATCCACTGCAGCACCTGTGTTGCACGGAAACGTTTTTCCCCCAGGGACTCAAAAAAGGCCTCCATCTTGGCCTTCGGCATCCCCAGAAGGTTGGTTTTCTCAGCAACAGCTGTCATTTCATAACCTCGATCAAATAACCAATCCGGGCCGGGAAAACTCCCGGCCCGGGACAGTCCGATCAGCCGCGCGGGCAGATCTCACTGTCATTGAAAAAATACGCAATCTCGCGCTCGGCTGACGCGGCGGAATCTGAACCGTGAACAGCGTTGGCATCGATTGATGATGCGAAATCGGCACGGATGGTGCCCGCATCCGCTTCCTTGGGGTTGGTAGCGCCCATCAGGTCACGATTCTTCAGGATAGCACCTTCGCCTTCCAGAACCTGAACCACTGCCGGGCCAGAAGTCATGAACGCAACCAGATCATTGAAAAACGGGCGCTCCTTGTGCTCGGCATAGAAGCCCTCAGCCTGCTCCTGGGTCAGGTGCATCATCTTGGCAGCTACAATGGTCAGGCCCGCTTTTTCAAAGCGGGTGTAAATCTCTCCGATCACATTCTTTGCAACTGCATCGGGCTTGATAATCGAGAGCGTGCGCTCGTTTGCCATGATCTATCTCCATTCAGGTCCAGAAAAATTTCAGGGTTGGGATTATACGCAGTCCGGAGGCAACTGCCTACCGCACCGAGCGCAGACGGGTAACAACGTCAACAATTTGCGCGGCCGCAAAGTCCGCTTCCTCCGCGGTTGAGAACCGCCCGAAGGAGAACCGGAGCGCCCGGTGGGCCTGTTCATCGTCCAGCCCAATTCCCTTCAGTACGAATGAAGGCTCGATCGTGGCCGAGGCACAGGCCGAACCGGACGAAACCGCCAGTTCCCGCAACCCCAGCATCAATGATTCGGCGTCCACGCCGTCAAACGACAGGTTGATAATCCCCGGTACCCGGTGTTCGGTGCTACCGTTGAGTGTTACGCCGTCAAGGCTCTCAAGCCCGGAAAGAAAACGCTCACGCAGGGATTCGAGCATTGCCATTTCCTGCTCAAGGCCCTCGCCGGCCAGTTCAAAGGCCTTCCCCATAGCGGCAATCTGATGGGTTGGCAAAGTGCCCGAACGCATACCGCGCTCGTGGCCGCCCCCATGTATCTGCGAGCCAATACGCACATCCGGGGAACGGCGCACATACAGCGCACCAATCCCCTTGGGCCCGTAGACCTTATGGCCGGACAGCGACAACAGGTCCACCGGCATGGCGGTCACATCCACCTCGGTTTTTCCTGCTGCCTGGGCAGCGTCGACGTGAAACAACACACCACGCTCACGAAGCATCGCGCCGATGGCCGCAATGTCCGTCAGGCAGCCCAGCTCATTGTTGACCATCATCAGGCTGACCAGAACCGTATTGTCACGGAGTGCGTCTTCAACCTGTTGCCTGGAAATCCGTCCATCCGTGCCCGGCTTCAGCCAGGTAACGTCAACACCCTGCCCTTCAAGCCATTTACAGGTATCAAGCACGGCCTTGTGCTCAACAACAGAGGTGACAACATGCGGGTTCTCACGGCCGGCAACGGCGCCCTTGATGGCGAGGTTATCGGACTCGGTGGCGCCCGATGTCCAGACAATTTCCCGGGGATCGGCATGGATCAGGCCGGCGACCTGACGGCGAGCACCCTCAACGGCAGCTTCCGCCTGCCAGCCAAAGGCATGGGAACGGGACGCGGGGTTCCCAAACACGCCGTCAGGCGTCAGGTACTTGAACATTTCTTCAGCAACGGCCGGGTCTACGGGCGTGGTTGCCGCATAATCCAGATAGACGGGCTTTTTCATAGAGGTTTCAGGATTGTCGTTCAGGCCGGCGCCTGATCAGTAAGGCGCTCGGTGTTAATCGTCTGTGAGTCGCCGTCTGAATGGCGTTTGTTCTGCCGGCTGGCAACCACCTGGATTTCCCGTTTCCGCATCAGGTCCCCAAGGCTGATATCACTGAGGAATTGATGGATCTGCTCGCTGAGATCGGACCAAAGGTGGTGGGTCAGGCACTTTTCGCCATTCTGGCAATCACCCTTGTTGCCGCAACGGGTGGTATCGAGGGATTCACTGACCGCGTCCACCACTTCGGCAATAAATACCGCGTCAGGCTCACGGCTCAGGCGGTAACCGCCGCCAGGCCCCCGGATACTGGTCACCAGTTTGTGACGGCGAAGACGGGAAAACAACTGCTCAAGGTAAGAGAGGGAAATCTCCTGCCGGGCAGATATGTCAGCCAGACTCACCGGCCCCTGATCCCCGTGAAGGGCAAGATCCAGCATTGCCGTCACCGCATAGCGGCCTTTGGTGGTCAGTCTCATAACGTCAGCCCCGGTCAGGGATTGATTCGGCTTTAACAACGCCGAGTATGAATTGACCCACCAAATCAGTCAAGTATTCACCGTTGCGACGGCTCGTCGTCCCGCACACAGTCAAAATCCTCCTCCTGCAGCGGTGGCAGCTCGCCATTCTGGTACTCACTGTTCACTTTGCGTAGTGCCTTGCACATATTCTCGATGCGGTCATCCACTACATGCATGTGGTCCAGCAGGCTGCGCATGGCCCGGGCGACCGGGTCCGGCATTTCCTCGGTTACGCCATAGGCATCAAAGCCCATACGCTCTTCCATTTCCTTGCGCCGAACGTCGTCTTCACCCTTACGCTTGACGACGATCCGCCCCGGAATACCAACCACGGTTGCACCGGCCGGCACTTCCTTGGTGACGACGGAATTGGAACCAATCTTGGCGCCTTCACCGACGGTAAAGGGGCCGAGAATCTTGGCTCCGGCACCGACGACAACACCGTCACCCAGCGTCGGGTGACGTTTGCCTTTATTCCAGCTGGTTCCGCCGAGGGTTACCCCCTGGTAAAGGGTAACGTCATCCCCGATGACCGTGGTTTCACCAATCACAACGCCCATACCATGATCGATAAAGAACCGGCGCCCGATCGTCGCGCCAGGGTGGATCTCGATACCCGTCAACCAACGGGCAATGGTGGAAAAGGTTCGCGCTATCCATTTCAGCCCAAGGCCCCACAACCAGTGCGATAACCGGTGGCACAGGAGCGCATGGAGACCCGGGTAGTTGGTCAGTACCTCGAACGTATTGCGAGCTGCGGGATCACGATGAAACACACTGTTCACATCTTCCCTTAATCGATCAAACATAACCCTATTCCTGTTCACCAGCTGTTGAACCAGCCTTTGAAGTGTTTTTTGAGACCTCAGCGCTGCCTGCCGATTTCTGTACAGCAGTCAATATCCCCCGAAGGATATTGATCTCCATCTGATCGAGCCCGGCACGTTGGAACAATCGCCTGAGTCGTGTCATTAGCTGACGCGGGTTGTCCCGACGGTGAAAATCAACATCCACCAGTACCTGCTCCAGATGGCTGAAAAAGCCCTCCACATCACGGACGGGCGCCAGAGGCACATCCCACCCCGTATCTCCCGGCGCTACCATGGGTTTGAGATATGGGCTCCCATCCCCACCTTCAAGGCCCTTGAGATAATGCATACGCAATTCATAGCACATAACCTGAACCGCCATGGCCAGATTCAGCGAACTGTAATCCGGATTCGACGGAATATGTATGTGGAAATGACAACGCTGCAGCTCTTCATTGCTCAGCCCATGGTTCTCACGCCCGAAGACCAGGGCAACCTGCCCTGCTGCAGATTGTGCGGATGCCCTGGCTGCCGCATCGGGCGGCGCAATGACTGGCCACGGCACCTTACGCCCCCTGGCACTGGTGCCCATAACGCAGACACAATCTGAAATGGCCTCATCCAGGGACGCCACAACCGTGGCCTTGTCGAGTATATCGGAGGCGCCCGCCGCACGGGCATAGGAGGCCTCGTCAGGAAAGGACGCCGGGTTGACAAGCCACAGGTTTCCCAGCCCCATATTCTTCATGGCCCTGGCGACCGCACCGATGTTACCGGAGTGGGACGTTTCGACCAGAACAATCCGGATCTGGTCGTTGTAGGTGTCAGGGCCCTCCAGGGGCATCGCTGGCTTGTGCATGGCGGTAGAATCTCTGTAAAAACTGGAAAGGTGCGCATGATAGCAGATCTGCCCCCTTCCCCGCCTCTCCGGACAAGCCCTGATACAGCGCCATCCGTGACATTGCGGAGTGGAAAAACGTACAAGCCGGGCCAGTTTTTGATATGCTATGCGGCCTTCACACACCCGGATAATGAACACTCAGATGCAACCAGCAATCAAAATGGCCCTGCGCGTCGCGCGTCAGGGGTCCGACTATCTGAAAGCACACTTCGAGCGCCAGGAACCCAACGGCGACAGCGAAGACCGCCGCAAGCAACTGGAGCGGGTAGAACAGTCTGTTTACGACAATTTTTCCGAACAGCTCGAAAAAGCCTACAAAGACCACGTAATCGCTCCGCTGAATGAGGCGGACGCCGACGGCAACGACAAGAGCTGGCATATTTTCCCGGTTCTCGGGCGTGAGAATTTCTTGCGCGGCATTCCCGATTTTGCACTGGCGTTGCTGCAAAAGAAAAACAACCGCACCGAGAACCTGCTGCTGGTTAATCCGGTCACTGGTGAAGAATACTCTGCCAGCCGCGGCCACGGCGCCGCGCTCAATAGCCGGCGCGTGCGTACCAGTGAAGTCAAACACGCCGACAGGGCTGCGGTGGTCAGCAACCTGCTGGACCAGACCCGCTCCGGGGACGATCCACTGATGTGGGGCGAGATGGCGTCCCTGCTGGCCCGGGACAGCAGCATGTTCCGCACCGCCGGCTGCGTTGCGCTGGACATAGCCAGGGTATCTTCAGGGCACCTGGATGCAGCAGTCATTTTCCGCCCGGAGCCGGCCGACCTGGCCATAGGCGTAACGCTGGCCCTGGAATCCGGTGCACTGACCGGTGATTTCTCGGGCAACCCGTCAACGGAAAAAGCAAAACAGCTTATCGTCGCAAACCCCAAGCTGTTCCGGGAAGTATTGAAAACCCTTCACCCTTTCCGGGGCCGTCTGCCTCGCTGATTACAGCTGGCTGAGCACAAAAAAGCCGCAACGCCTTACGGGGTTGCGGCTTTTTTGTGGCTGACCGGTTTACATCCGGTTCAGCCACTCAGGCGGTTGCTCTTCTTCCTCTTCCTGCCCGGCCAACCCTTCCTTCGGCGGCACAATCAGGTCCTCACGGGCAACACCCAGGGCAACCAGCAGGTTGGCAGACACATAGATGGAGGAGTAGGTACCGACGACCACACCAATGATGAGCGCGAGCGCAAAGTTGTTGATCGCCTCACCACCCAGGAAGTACAGGGCGAGCAACACCACCAGGGTGGTACCGGAGGTGTTGATGGTCCGGCTGATCGTCTGGTGGATGGACTCGTTGATGATGTGCTCGGAATCACCTTCCCGCATCTTGCGGAAGTTTTCACGGATCCGGTCGGCTACAACAATGGTGTCGTTCAGGGAGTAACCGATAACCGCAAGCAAGGCAGCCAGCACAGTCAGGTCAAAGGTCCACCCGAACAGTGAAAACACACCGAGCACGATGATGACGTCGTGGGCCAGTGGCAGCACCGCGGCAATACCGAACTTGAACTGGAAGCGCATCCCGACGTAGATCAGCACGACAGCCAATGCAATCAGCAAACCCAGACCACTGTCTTCCTTTAACTGCTCACCAACCTGGGAACCGATAAACGAGGAACTGACCAAATCCAGCTCGGCACCACCGGCCTTCAGGGCTTCCACCACCTCAACTGCCAGTTGGTCATTCTCAGCCTCTGCCATTCTCACCAGTACCGTGGTGTCCGAGCCAAAATTCTGTACCACGAACTGCTCGTACCCCGCCGCCTCCAGTGTCTGCCGGATATTACTCAGCGCAGGAGCCTGCTGATACTCAAGCTCAACGGATGTGCCTCCGGTAAAATCAAGCCCATAGTTCAGGCCGCGTGTCGCCAGTAGCGCGACAGAGATAACAATCAGGGCGATAGAGACCACGGAAGCAATCTTCCGGAAGCCCATAAAGTCGATAGGTTTTTTCTCAACTTCAGACATTGGCCAACTTCCCTCCGATCGACAGCTTTTCGACCTTTCGACCGCCGTATACAAGATTTACGATGCTACGGCTGACCATTAGCCCGGAGAACATCGACGTAAGGATACCGATCGACAGTGTCACCGCGAATCCTTTCACCGGGCCCGACCCCATTGCAAACAGGATCACCGCTACCAGCAGGGTGGTGATATTGGCATCGAAAATCGATACAAAGGCCCTGGAGTAACCAGCGTTAATCGCTGACTGTGGCGGTACGCCCATTTTCAGCTCTTCCTTTATCCGCTCGAAGATCAGCACGTTGGCATCCACCGCCATACCGACCGTCAGCACAATACCTGCAATACCCGGCAGCGTGAGGGTAGCGGACAGGATTGACATACACGCAATCAGCAACATCAGGTTGAGCGTCAGGGCGATGTTGGCAATAACGCCAAAGCCGCGGTAATACACCACCATGTAACAGAGCACCAATACGAAGCCGAGCAAAACGGACATCATGCCAGCATCAATGTTCTTTTGGCCCAGGCTTGGGCCTATGGTGCGCTCCTGAACAAAGTACATCGGGGCAGCCAGGGAACCGGCCCGTAACAACAGGGCCAGTTCCGAGGCTTCCGGAATGGAGTCGAGGCCGGTAATACGGAAACTGCTTCCCAACGCGGACTGGATCGTCGCAAGGCTGATAATGCCCTTTTCGACCACGCGGTTGTCGACGGTACGGGTTTCGCCATCCACGACCACTTCTTCTGTTTCCGTGCGGTACTCAATGAACAGCACCGCCATGCGACGACCGATGGCGTTGCGGGTTGCCCGGTTCATAAGGTCACCGCCCACCGAATCCATGGTGATATTAACCTGTGGCTGACCGTTCTCATCGAACGCCTGCTGGGCATTGGAGACATTGTCACCGGTTACAATGACGTCGCGCTCCAGACGGGCCTCGCGATTGGGATTGTCGCGGAACGGAAACGTCTCGGTACTGGCTGCCGGTGCGTCCTGACGCGCCTCAAGGCGAAACTCGAGGTTGGCTGTGGCACCAAGCACACGCTTGGCCGCCGCAGTGTCCTGGACTCCCGGCAACTCAACGATGATTCTGTCCGAACCCTGGCGCTGAACCAGAGGCTCGGCAACCCCCAGTTCGTTCACCCGGTTGCGGATGGTTGTCAGGTTCTGCTCCAGCGCGTAATCCTGGATCGACTTGATCTCCGCTTCGGACATGGTGAGCACCAGACGGTACTCACCATCTTCGCTCTGTTCGTCCAGCAGGAACTGGTTGTACTGATCGCGGATCAGCTGGAAGGCTTCACTGCGGGAGGCTTCATCACGGAAGGTCAGAACAATGGAACGGTCCCCCTCCACATCGCCACCACGATAGCGCACACGCTCTTCCCGTAATTCCCGCTTGATCTGGCCGGACATGGCTTCAAGGCGTTGATCCACTGCCGTTTCCATATCCACTTCCAGCAGGAAGTGGACACCACCACGAAGGTCGAGCCCCAGCTTCATCGGGCCCGCACCCAAACTCTTCAGCCATTCCGGCGTTGAAGGGGCCATGTTCAGGGCAACGAGGTAATCCCTGCCAACTGCCTCCTGAACAACCGGCCGTGCCCGCAACTGGGCTTCGGCGCTGTTCAGCCGGATCAGGGCGTCCCGCTCCTGCATCTCAGTGCTCTTGACGGCAATGCCCTCTGCCTCGAGTGCGTCGACTGCCCTATCCAGAATTCTCTGATCGACGTCGGTACTGCTCCGGGCACCGGTAATCTGCACAGCAAAGTCGTCAGGGAATACGTTGGGCAAGGCATAGACAAACCCGATCACCAGCGCGATCAGGATAACCAGGTTTTTCCAGAGCGGATACTTGTTCAGCATGGGGTCCCTTTAAGCCAGCCAACGGGCCGGCTGTGATGTTTCAGCTTGGCAAATTCAGACCTGAGTCGAAAACCGGGCGATCAGACGTCCTTCAGAGTTCCTTTCGGAAGTGCCGCTGCAACAGCAACTTTCTGAACCTTGACTTCAACGTTGTCGGCGATTTCAACCACGATAAAATCGTCGGTAACCTTGGTGATCTTGCCGGCCATGCCGCCGGAAGTAACCACTTCATCGCCCTTGTTCAGGCCAGCCATCAGTGCCTTGTGCTCTTTCGCACGCTTGGACTGGGGACGCCAGATCAGGAAGTAGAAAATCAGGATAAAGCCGGCAAAGAAAATCACCTGCCCCATCACTCCCATACCCCCGGCACCCGGGTCCTGCGCCATGGCCAGTGCCGGCATCGCAGCAAAGAATGCAGCAACAAGTAACTTGATTGATTTCATTGACTATCTCCGTTTTTAAGAAAAGTTCAGGTAGCGGTTCAGAATCGGCTTAAGCCGCAGTCATTGTGCCATTGGCGGCACGGTTTCACCCCGGCGGGCATAGAAGTCGCTGATAAAGTCCGACAATGTACCTGCTTCAATTGCGCCACGCAATCCGGCCATCACGTTCTGATAGTAACGCAGATTGTGGATGGTATTGAGTTGTGAGCCGAGCATTTCTCCACATTTATCCAGATGATGCAGATAACTTCTCGAAAAGTTCTGGCAGGTGTAACAGTCACACTGGTCGTCAAGCGGCGCGGTATCATGGCGATGCCTGGCATTGCGGATCTTGACGATGCCTGTGGAGGTAAACAGGTAACCGTTGCGGGCATTGCGGGTGGGCATCACACAGTCGAACATATCCACGCCACGACGAACCGCTTCCACAATGTCTTCCGGCCGGCCAACGCCCATCAGATAGCGAGGGCGATCTTCCGGCATTATCGGTGACAGGTGGTCCAGAATCCGAATCATGTCCTCCTTGGGCTCCCCCACCGACAATCCCCCAATGGCATAACCATCGAAACCAATATCCGTCAGGCCCTGTAGCGAACGCTCCCGCAGGGATTCGTACATGCCGCCCTGGACAATGCCGAACAAGGCAGCCGGATTGCCTTCGTGGGCCCGTTTGCTCCGACCGGCCCAGCGAAGGGAAAGTTCCATGGACTCACTGGCCTGCTTCTCGGTGGCAGGGTATGGCGTGCACTCATCGAAAATCATCACGATGTCGGAGCCCAGGTCACGCTGCACCTGCATGGCGATTTCCGGAGACAACTCAACCGGGGAACCGTCTATGGGAGACCGGAAGGTAACGCCCGCCTCGGTGATCTTGCGCATTTCCCCCAGGCTGAATACCTGAAAGCCGCCCGAGTCGGTGAGGATCGGGCCGTGCCATTGGGTAAAATCATGCAGGTCGCCGTGGGCCTTCACCACTTCCGTGCCCGGTCGAAGCATCAGGTGAAAAGTATTGCCAAGGATGATCTCCGCACCAATATCCTTGATGTCCCTTGGCAGCATACCCTTGACGGTGCCGTAGGTGCCCACCGGCATGAAAGCCGGGGTTTCCACGGTACCCCGGGGGAAAGTCAGGCGCCCACGCCGTGCACGACCATCCTCACCTAGCTTTTCAAAGGACATATAACATTGGTCATTCATGATTGCTCTCCGGATTCTGCATGCCCTTCCCCGGCACAGGATGTCAGGGCACCCAGGCTGGGCTCCTGCCCTGTGATAAACATGGCGTCACCGTAACTGAAAAAGCGGTAACGCTCTGCAACGGCTTCCCGATAGGCCGACATCACATTCTGAAAGCCCGCAAATGCGCTGACCAGCATGATCAGCGTGGATTCAGGCAAATGAAAATTGGTAACCATGGCGTCCACGGTCTGGAAACGATAGCCCGGGTAAATAAAAATATCGGTCTCCCCCCTGAAGGGTCTGAGCATCCCGCCACGGCTGGCCGATTCGAGAGAGCGTACCGATGTGGTCCCCACTGCGACAACACGGCCACCCCGGGCCCGGGCCGCATTAACCGCATCAACGGTCTGTTGCGGAACATGGGCCACTTCGCTGTGCATCACATGGTTTTCGATGTGCTCCACACGAACGGGCTGAAAAGTGCCAGCACCCACGTGCAGGGTCACAAAGGCGCTTTCAATACCGCGGGATTCAAGCTCGGTCAGAATCCGGTCGTCGAAATGCAAACCGGCCGTCGGTGCCGCCACCGCGCCCGATTCCCGGGCATACACCGTCTGGTAACGCTCGCGGTCAGAAGACTCATCGGGACGGTCCACATAAGGAGGCAGCGGCATATGACCTATCCGGTCAAGCACATCAAGGATGGCCTCATCGCTCTCACAAAATAGGTGAAACAGTGCGTCATCCCGACCGGTCATCCGTAACGGCGTGCCGTCCTCAAGCAGGACTTTCTGGCCCTCTTTCAACGCCTTGGAGGCCCTTACGTGGGCAAGGATTTCGCGCTCCCCGAGCACGCGCTCAACCAGTACTTCCACCTGTCCGCCGGTTTCCTTGCGGCAAAACAGGCGCGCGGGAATCACTCGGGTATCGTTGAAGACCAGCAAATCCCCTGGCTGGAGCAAGTCTGGCAGGTCGGTGAAACGAAGGTGACTGGTACTACCGGACAACCCATCAAGGCTGAGCAACCGGGACGCACTGCGCTCTTTGAGTGGATACCGGGCAATAAGCTCATCCGGTAGATCAAAGTGAAAATCGGAGACGTTCATTGGATGGACTGTTCACGACACCGCGTTGAGCGGCTTGTAAGTGGTAGCGGCGGGCGGACTCGAACCGCCACGGGTTTTACCCCAACGGATTTTGAATCCGTCGTGTCTACCAATTTCACCACGCCGCCATCGGAGAGTGCTGGGGATTATACTGAGGTTGAATCTGAAAGCAATAACAAGTGCCGGACTTCCTTGTTCCGGCAGGCTTTTTTACAGGCGGTCAAACAATGACAACTGGGAGACCTGGGCAAATGACTGCTGCGCGGCCTGTAGCACGAAACTCTGGAAGCTCAGGGTGCTGATGGCCTCGGCGTAATCCACGTCCCGCAACTGGGAGCGGATATCCTCGCTGTAGACCGATGAGTCTTCCAGGAACGATTTGGTGGAGTCCACGGCATTCAGGCGCCCGCCAAGCTCAGTCTGTTTCTGCACGATGGTTTCCTGAGCGTTGTCCAGGTTCTGCAATGAGGCGGCAATCAGGTCATCGTAGGCAGCCTGGCCGCCCGGTGAGCTCTTGTCGATGTTATCCAGACCATCAATGAGATTTTCGATGGTGGCAAACACCGACTGCTTCTCCCCGGCACGAAGGGTGAACTCATCGCCATCGCCGGCATCGGTGATAGTGGCCTCAACGCCGGCAACCTCAAACGGTTCCCCGCTGGTGTAGGTTGCAGGCGTCACGGTTAGCGGATCACCCGTGCGGCTGTTCACCGCGCTAATCGTTCCCGCCGTGGTGTCGACGGTGATGGTAATGTCATCCGGCGAGACCGCCGAAAAAGCGCCATTTTCAACCACCTGAATTCCATCAATCCGCGCAGCCGCCGCATTGCCGGGATCTCCCTCAGCGAACACTGCCGCGGGAATCGACGAATAAATGCCCTTGCCATGGTCGCTGATGGGAACTGTAACACCATCATCAATCTCCAGTACGCGCTGGCCTTCATCTCCCTGGTAGACCCAGCTCCCGGAGGCATCCTTACCGAATGCGGCGGTGGAACCCTGGAACCCGCTGAAGATATACTCACCGGAGGCATCCCGGGTATTGGCAACGTTGGCCAGTTGCCCGATTCGCTCTTTCATTTCAGAGGAAATGGACTTGCGATCGTTCGCCGACAAGGAGCCATTACCCGCCTGAACCGTCAATTCCCGAATTCGCTGGATCACATCGACGGAACCTGCCAATGCACTCTCCTCCTGCTGCAACCGGTTCTCGGCAAGCCCGGCGTTGCGCTGGTAGGTTTCTATGCGCGAGAGCTCCTGGTCCAGCTTGAGAATTCTTGCCGCCGCAACAGGATCATCCGACGGCCTGTTTACCCGCTTGCCCGTAGAGATCTGCTCCTGGGTCTGGTTCAGGCTGCTGTTGAGTTCCTGCAACCGGTTAATTCCACCGGTAAATATCTGCTGTGATGAAATTCTGATCATGTCACATCACCTCACGCTGTTACCGGAAACTCTGTAACAGGGTATTGAACAAATCCTGGGCCACGCTCATTACCTGAGCAGAGGCGTTATAGGCAGCCTGGTACTGGATCAGCTTACCGGCTTCCTCATCAAGGTTTACGCCGGAAACCGATTCGCGCTGGTTGCTGGACTGCTCCAGCAGGGTTTGGCCAGCATCCTTGTCCAATTGGCTTTGCCGGGTCTTCACACCGACAGCCTCAACCAGCCCGGCATAGCCTTCGGCAAAGCTCTGGCTGCCGCTATTGAGGGTGTTTTCCGTTCCAAGCGCGGCCAGGAACTCGGCGTTGCGGTTATCGGACACACCGTTGGTGTTGTAGTTGATGCTGAAGGAATCCCCTGCCCTGGGATTGCCCGAAATTTCAAACTGGAAGCCGACATAGTCCGGAGAACGTGGGTCCTCGGTAAACAGTTTGTTGGACTGGCCCGGCTGGAACACATTCACCGGCGGCACCGCACCGGCATCGCCTGCCTGCAGTACGGTGCCCGAGTCCGCATCAACAATGTCGTAAACCAATTGGCCACCGTCATCACGGAACTGAACATCCAGGGGTGGGTCCAGTTGCCCGTCCTGCCGGAAATTGCTCAGCAGCGAGTTGGTGAACGGGTCCCTGACATCAAGCATTTTGCCCTGGTTTATGGTGGCATCACCGGTATTACCCGCAGCACCCTCCGCCCTGACCGGGCTTGCAAACGCCAGGTCCTCTTCACGGCTGACCTGCAGGTCAATATTCGCGGCCGCGTTACGTGTGGGCTCGATCAGGAACTTGTCACCGGCATTGAAGGTGCCGCCTTCCACGCGAATATTGAACCCGGGCATGGAAATCTCGGACTGTACCGGGTCTGGCAGGCGGCCCTGGTTAACCACCTCTCCCGTTACCCGGTCCACCAGTTCAAAGTTCCGGCCGTCGCCACCAAACTGGAGCGACCAGCTGCCGGCGGGAAGTTGGGAGCTGTCGATAATCTCCACAGCCAGTTGTGCGTCCCTGGGGGCGCCATTGTTGGCATTGGCAATCACTCGGCCGCGCTGGGCAGCTTCGGAATTGATGTCACTGAAGAACAGGCCACCGAGATCGCCCTCCAGGTCCATGCCGATTTCATGCTGGTGATTGAGGGTGTCCGACAACGCAATGGCAACCCGCCCGAGCTCATTGAACGCGGGCTGCAGGGCTTCTGACTCAAAGCGCCGAAGGCCGCCAAGCGTGCCACCGTTGATCTGGCTATCCACGTTCAGGGTCCGGCCGCCAGTGGTCAGGGTGAATTCCAGGGTGGTCGGGTCCTCTGCGTTATCACGGGTACCCAGTTGCGCCGCCTTGTCACCCACTACCAGGGACTGGCCGTTGCGCAGCGACACATTGACCTGGCTGCCTTCCGCCTGCACCACATTGATGCTCACCAGTTCAGACAATTGACGGAGTTTTTCGTCGCGCTTGTCCAGCAACTCATTGGGCTCGCGCCCCTGGGCCAAACCAGGAGACTCCGAGATGGCAAGATTCAGTTCGGCAATACTCTTTAGCAGCGTATTGGCATCATTCACGCCCTGCTCCATCTGGGTCTTGACGGATTCCCGCTGCTGAATGAATTCCTGGTTGAGGGCTTCGAAGCGGTTCACCACCTGCTGCGCCTCGCTCAGCACCAACTGCCGCTGGGGCAGCGAAGCCGGGTCCTCGGCAGCATTCTGCAGGCTGGCAAAGAAGTTGTTCAGGGCGTTACTCAGGCCAGTGGACTCACCGCCAAGCAGGTTGTCCAGGCGCGATAACTCGGAGTTCAACGCTTGCTGCTCACCAAACAGGGCGCTATCTTCCCGCACCTGTTGTGTGATGTATTCGTTCGCCAGCCGGCGGATATCGGTAACGTTAACTCCGGTACCAATGGAGCCGGCCCCCGTACGCTGTGCCGTCTGGGTTTCGAACTGCACTTCCTGGCGGCTGTAGCCGGGGGTGTTGGCATTGGTAATGTTGTTACCAGTGGTATTCAGTGCCGCCTGGTGCCCGAGGATACCGGTCAAGCCAATATTAATAAGCCCTGCCATAACCTTACTCCTCAGCCCCGCGGGTACCCATGGACAACGTTGTCATGGAGTCATTGTTCATGATGCGGCGAATCTTGGCGCCGTAGTTCGGGTCGGTAGCGTACCCGGCTTCCTGCAATCTGGTTGCGAACTGGTCGGGGTCATCGGCCGCTGCCAATACATCCCGGTACCGGGGGTTGGATTCCAGGAACGACACGTAATCCCGGAAGCTGGACTCATAGTCCGGATAGGCTCGGAAAGCAGCACGTTCATTCATCGGAACACCTTCCCTGAACTCGGTCGTCGCGATATCCACGGATTCACCCTGCCAGCGCCTGTCCGCCTTGATACCAAACAGGTTAAAGCTCGGTGAGCCACCCTCGCCTTCGATCATATGCCGGCCCCAGCCGGTTTCCAGTGCCGCCTGGGCAATCATCAGGCGCGGATTGATACCGGTTTGCGCCGCTACCTTCTCAGCCACTGGCAGCAATTCGCGAACAAACTGCTCCGGAGACTCGAACCTGTCTGGCAGCGTTGCATTCGCTTCCGGCGCAGTCGGAGACGTAGCGGTATCAGCCACCTGATTGACCTTGTCCACCTGCTCGGGCAAACGCGGAGACAGCACCGGCAAACTGCGGTCGTAATCCGCCAGCGTTTTCTTGTGGGCCGCCATCGGTTCGCCTTTTTCATCCATGCCCGGAATCTGGCGGCTAAGCTGCCGTACCAGGGCCTCGGCAATCCCGGTACCCTGCTTCTGCGAGAGCGTCAGACTGAGCTGGTTGTCAAACATCTCGCGATAGAATTCCGATTGCTGACTGTTGAGATAGTTACCTTCCGCAAACACATCGCCAGCCTTGCGCATGGACTTGACCATTTCCGACAGGAACAGGCCTTCAAACTGCTTCGCCACTTCCACCAGCGCCGCTTCCTTGTCGGTCCTGGCCTGGGTCTTAAGCGCATTGAGACCGCCGAAATCGGTGTAGACCTGAGCTTTCTGGACACTGAAATCCTGCATCACGTCACCTATATCACGATCAGTTCGGCCCGAAGAGCGCCGGCCTGTTTAAGCGCTTCCAATACTGCCATGACGTCACCGGGCGCCGCACCGACCTGGTTCACCGCCTGGACTATTTCATTCAATGTGACAGCCGGGCCAAACTTGAACATCCTTGCCGGTTCTTCGGTAATGGCAATCTGCGTATTGGGTTCAATAACGGTTTCGCCATCGGTGAAGGGGTTCGGTTGATTGACTTCGGGATTCTCCTGAATGGTCACTGTCAGGTTACCGTGGGTGACCGCCGCCGGGCTGACCTTGACGTTCTGCCCCACCACAATGGTGCCCGTGCGGCTGTTAATGACCACCTTGGCGGCATCCTGTGCCGGATCGACATTGATATTTTCAAGGATCGAAAGGAAGCTCACCCTCTGTGACGGATCCCGGGGCGCCTTCACGGATACGGCCGTGGCATCGTGGGCATAGGCCATGTCGGGGCCCAAATGGCCGTTAATGGCCTCCACCACGCGGCGCGCAGTGGTGAAATCCGGCCTTAACAGGTTGAAGGTAATGGTGTCGCCACGGGAGAACGGTGAGGTCACTTCCCTCTCAATAGTGGCCCCATTTGGAATACGGCCGACGCTGGGAACGTTAACGGTGATTCGGGAGCCATCCGCACCCTGGGCGCCAAAGCCACCCACCACAAGGCTGCCCTGGGCCATGGCGTATATCTGGTCGTCAGCACCTTTCAACGGCGTCATCAGCAGGGTTCCACCACGCAGGCTGTCGGCATTACCGATGGACGACACGGTGATGTCCATTGACTGACCGGGCTTGGCAAACGGAGGCAGGCTGGCGGTAACAGTCACCGCTGCCACATTCGCAAGGTTGGGGTTCACTCCCGGTGGCAGGGTGATGCCAAACTGGCTCATCATGTTACGGAAGGTCTGGTTGGTAAACGGTGCCTTGTCACCAGTACCATCAAGGCCCACCACCAGGCCGTAACCCACCAGTTGGTTGCTACGCACGCCCTTGATACGCGCCAGGTCCTTCAGGCGGTCCGCCAGCACCGGCGCAGCGATAACCGACAGCGCTAACACCATTATGCCGAATCTCAGCATTTTCATAGCGGAAACCACTCACTGTTAAAGAATCGTGCCAGCCAGCCCATTTGGTTGGCCTGGTCGAAATCACCGGTACCGCCGTAGGCGATGCGGGCGTCTGCAATACGATTGGAAGCAACGGTGTTATCCGGTGAGATATCCTCCGGGCGCACAAGCCCGGTCAGACGGATGTATTCATCGCCGTTGGTCAGCGACAGCCATTTCTCACCACGAATATGCAGAACGCCATTTGGCAGCACTTCCGTGACGGTTACGGTGATATTACCGTTCAGGCTGTTGCTCTGGTCCGCTTCCGCCTGGCCCTCGAAGTCGCGCTCCAGGTTAATGTCGGTTGCCAGGCCAAAGTTGCCATTTCCCAGAATTTGCGGATCCAGCATGGAGATTTCATTGTCCTTGGTAATACTGCTCTCGGCGTTCTTGCTGGCACGGGTGGACTCCTCAAGGGTCACCGTAAGGATGTCACCGACGTTCAGTGCCACGGTATCCCCGTACAGGCTGTAATTGCGGGAAGACTGGTAAATGGCACCCGATTCGGGATCCCGCTGCATCATTACTTCGGCACGCACCGGAGCGTACTGCGGGTCGTCCGGAATGGCGCGGGGCCGGCTCATGGCGGTACAACCCTGGAGGACGACAAGCGCTATAACGAGGGCAACGGTGCCGCCGTGGTGCCTGAGTTCTCTGTGATTGAAAATAATGGGTGTCATGGTATCCCCTTCCTGCCGTCCGCTACCGGTTAACCAATGTTGTTGGTGATGAACTGCAGCATCTGGTCGGTGGCAGAGACTACTTTCGAGTTCATTTCGTAAGCGCGCTGGGTGGTGATCATATTGACCAGCTCCTCCACCACTTCCACGTTGGAAGCCTCGACCATGCCCTGCTCAAGAGTGCCCAGGCCGCCGATTCCGGGCTCACCTTCCGCGGGATCACCGCTGGCATTGGTTGCCTTGTAGAGGTTGTTACCGATCGCCTGCAGACCCTGAGGGTTGATGAAATCCACCAGGGTAATTTCACCAAGGTTGATCGGCGCCGCCTGGTCATCGGTAACCGCAGACACGGTGCCATCCTTACCGATGGTGATGTTGGTGGCGTTCTCCGGCACGTTGATGTTCGGCTCAAGGGTGTAGCCATCCGGGTTCACGATGTCGCCATCGGAGTTAAGCTGGAACTGGCCATCTCGGGTGTAGGCAATCTGGCCATCCGGCAGCAATATCTGCATAAAGCCCCGGCCATCCACGGCCATGTCGAGTGGCTGCTCAGTGACTTCCAGGTTGCCCTGGGAGAACTGCTTGGCAGTACCAACGATGCGCACACCGGTACCCAGTTGAAGGCCGGACGGCAACTCCGAATTCTGGGTATTCAGACCACCGGGTTGCCGGTCGATCTGGTACAGCAGATCCTGGAACACGGCCCGGTCGCGTTTGAAACCGGTGGTGTTCACGTTGGCCAGGTTGTTGGAGATCGTGGCCATGTTGGTGTCCTGCGCGCTCAACCCGGTTTTGCTGACCCAAAGTGCTGGATGCATGTCATCTACTCCTTGCCGGGACTGTCGGGAGGCGGCCGATTCTTGCCGCTTTCGCGCCCGCCCGGGCGATGTTCGAAAGGTTTATCAGAGATTCTGCAACAGTCGTGCCGAAGCCTCGGAATTCTCATTGGCGGTGGTCATTATCTTCACCTGCATCTCGTACTGACGGGACAACTGCAGGTTTGAAATCATCTCTTCAACCGCATTCACGTTCGAGCTCTCCAGGAAGCCCGATACCACCCGCATGTTGGCGTCGGGAGGTTCCGGGCCATCCAGCGCCTGGTCGGCCTTGCGGCGAATAAAACCGTCTTCACCTTTTTCCAGTGCTTCGGAGGGCGGGTTCACCAGTTTCAACCGGTCCACCTCAACCAACTGGTCCGGTGGGCCACCGACAGGAACCACCGATATGGTTCCGTCCGCGCCGATTTGCACGTTATCGAAAGGCGGCAACGCGACCGGCCCGCCATTCCCCATCACCATTTCGCCGCTGGAGAGGCGCATCAGGCCGTTTACATCAATCTGCATGCTGCCGGAGCGGGTGAAGACTTCCTCGCCCTGCTGGTTCTGCACCGCCAGCCAGCCATCGCCTTCAAGTGCAACGTCCAGCTTGCGGCCGGTGTCCATAAGCGCACCGGCGGAGAGGTCCGTGCCGGGCCTTTCGGCCATGGCGTAGGCCCGTGTGGGATGGTGTTCACCGAAAACCGGCATGCTGCGGGCCTGAGCAAAATCCCGCTTGAAACCGGTGGTACTGACGTTAGCCAGGTTGTTGGCGTGGGCGCGCTGGGACAGCATGTTCTGCTTGGCGCCGGACATTCCAATATAGAGGGCTTTGTCCATGGGAAAACTCCTGCCGGAATATTGACTGTTTCCAGTCTTTCCAGTGTTCTAGCAGGAGTTGTGCCATGTTCAGCTTTCAGGGTTAGCGAAGGTTGATCACCGTCTGGGTAACGGCGTCGGAGGTCTCAATGGTCTTGGCGTTAGCCTGGTAGTTCCGCTGGGCAATGATCAGGTTCACCAACTCCGCGGACAGGTCCACGTTGGACTCCTCAATGGAACTGGCCTTGATTGATCCAAGCGTGCCGGTATCGGGTGCGCCAACAATTGGCTGGCCGGACTCGAAGGTTTCAACCCAACTGGTGTCACCGACCGGTGACAACCCGTCTATATTATTGAAGGCGGCAAGTGCCACCTGCCCCAGGGACTTGGACTGGCCATTGGTATAGCGGGCAAACAGGACCCCCTGGTCAGACACATCCAGCCCGGACAGCCGGCCAGTTGCATAGCCGTTCTGCTGCTGGTCGTTCACCCCGAATTCACTGCCGTACTGGGTGGTATTACCAAGGTCCAGCACGAACGCAGAGGTGGTGGGCGGTTCCGGGATAGGGGTGGTGATGTTGTCACCCGGGCCCGGAGGACCATCCGCTCCATTGGGGGTACCGTCCGCATCTTTCGGGGTCCAGTCATCCACCAGAATTTCACCATTGGGGTCGCCGTTCACTGACGCCAGGTTTCCATCCTGGTCAAACCGTGCCAGATAGGGGTTCTGATCAGTACCGCTGACGTACTCACCATCAATCTGCAGGTAGACAGACCACTCACTCACACCCACACCGTTACCCGGCGATGGCTGTTTGACATAAAACTGGGTTATCTCATGAGAGTTGCCCAGGCTGTCATAGATGTTGGTGGAAGTCGCATGGTTATAGGTACGCTGGTCCAGCGGGTTGAACTGATTGGTGATTTCGATGTTGCGCGCGTCCCAGGAATCCGTGAGATTGGTGGCACCGCTGGTTGAAGCGATGCCCGTAATCTCCCGGTCGGCTTGCGGCCTGACCGTGCCAACCGTGGTTTCATTTGCCTGGTTCGGGCCATCACTGGTGAAGCCAGCGGTCAGGTTGTTACCACGGTTATCGATCAACCTCAGGTTGCCACCGGTTATCGACGCCGAGATGGTCGGTGCCTGGGCATCATTAATCGCATTCACCAGGGAAGCGGCATCTGTCACACCCGTGGTATCCACCGGTACGGAGACCCCACCCACAGACAGGTCAAAGCTGAAGTTGCCAGCCGCAATAGCGGCGTTCAGGTCTGCTTCCGACATGCCTTCATAGGTTGTGGTTGCGGAGGCGGAAAGCCCATCCTGGCCGTTCAGTGCATCGACCACATCGGCAGCCGAGAAATTGGGATCAGGAGGGGTGCCGGCATTAACGGGTACACTCACCACGCTGCCATCTTCGTAGGTAATCTCGAAGGTTTCAGAGGGAAAACCGGTTGAGCCGGCTGGCGCCGTAAAGTCGCCCATATCCGCCACCCGGCGTTCCAGAACCGTTTCGCGGGAATCCAGGTTCAGCTCGGAGCGCAGGCTGGTGGTACGACGAGGTGAGAGATTGCTGGTTTCAACCCGGAGATCCCCGCGAACCCCGGACAGGTTGCCGCCATCATCTGCAGTGTAACCCTGAACACGCATGTTTTGGTTATTGATGACGAACCCTTCTTGGTCAATATTGAACTGGCCTGCACGTGAATAGCGGATCTCACCACCGTTGTTAAGAACGAAAAAGCCATCCCCGTCGATCGCCATGTCAAGGCCGTTGCCGGTGCCGCTGATATTACCCTGGCCGAACGACTGCTTTACGTCCTGAACCTTCACGCCATTGCCTACCGATGTGGATCCGGAACTCAGGAAACCACTGGAGTAGAGATCGCCAAACTGAGCTCTACTTCCCTTGAAGCCAACCGTGCTGGCGTTGGCAATGTTGTTACCGGTGACTTCAAGGTCAACCGATGATGCCCTTAAGCCGCTAAGACCTATGTTGAAAGCCATACTTCACCTCGTGCTGTTTCGCCGGTATCAATTAATCTGTTGAACATCCGACATGGCAATCGAGCCCATGCCAGCAAGGTTCAGGGTAATGCTGCCGCCCTGGCCCAGGGACACGCTGTCCACGTTGGCGCTCACCATGGTGCCCAGTTGCTCAAGCCCGCCGGGGTAGGAAGCCTCTGCCACCACCTTGTAGCGGCCGGGTGGCAAACTGTTGCCGTTGCCATCCTTGCCATCCCAACTGAACGCGGCCAGGCCGGGCTGTTGTTCACCCATATCAATCTGTCGTACCCGCTCGCCAGACTCATTCTCGATGGAAATCCTCAGCCCGGAGGTTGTGGCCGGAACCGCCACATTGCCGGAAATTTCACCATCATCGCCCAGGACACCAAAAGAAGACGGAGCCAGCACGGTACGGCCCACCATTGCAGAGGCCTGCAACGCCTGCGTGGAGCGGAACTGGCTGGTCATATCATCCACGCTGCCGGAAAGGCTTTGAATCTCCTCCAGCGAACTGAACTGGGCCAGCTGTGAAATGAACTCGCCGTTGTCCTGCGGTTCAAGGGGATTCTGGTTCTTGAGCTGCGCAATCATCAGCTCCATGAACTCGTTCTTGCCGAGCTCATTGCTGCCATTGTTTGTCTGTTCCTGCTGGACGCGATATTTGCTCAGCACATCCGAGGCGTCTGCCGGGTTAACTACGCTCATGATTCAATCCTCGCTCGGTTACTGCTGACCCAGGGTCAGGATGCGCTGCATCATGGATTTGGCGCTGTTCATAATGTCCACGTTCATCTGGAAACTGCGCGACGAAGACATCATGTCGGCCATCTCTTCAACCACATTGACATTGGGGTAAAACACATACCCGTCTTCGTTGGCCGCCGGATGATCAGGCTGGTAGCGCATCTGCAACTCGGCATCGCTCTCGACAATGCCTTCCACCCGCACGCCTGCACCGGCGCCTTCGTCGCTCCCGAAAGCCATGCCCTGCTGCGACGGGTTCAACATGGATTGCTGAATGGCCGCGAAGACTGGTTTACGGGCACGGTAGGTCTGGTCCGTGCTGGAACTGGCAGTCTCGGTGTTGGCAATATTGGACGCAGTGGTGTTCAGCCGCAGCGACTGGGCTGTCATACCGGAACCGGCGATGTCGAAAATACTACCCAGGGACATGGTGGTGCTCCTCAATTAGTGGCTGCGCCCGGCTTATTGGCCAGAGAGTGCCTTTTTGATACCCGAAATTTTTCCATCCAGGAACTGGAAGCTGGCCTGGTAATCCATGGCATTGCGCATGAAGCGGGCCTGCTCCTGCTGGGCATCCACGGTGTTGCCATCAACAGACGGCTGGTGTGGGACCCGGTACAGCAATTCGCTGTCCATGCCCATGGAGGACGTATCCATGTGAGACTCGTGGGTGCGGGTCATCCCGACGCCACTCATGCTGTCCTGGGCTTTTTGCATCATCGCCTGGAAGTCCACATCCCGCGCCTTGTAGCCCGGAGTGTCGGCGTTGGCGAGATTGTTCGCCAGCACCTCTGCACGTTTAACCCGGCCTTCCAGGGCGTGCTGATGAATGCCTAATGCTTTGTCCAGGGAAATTGCCATAACGCCTCCGATTCCTGCACACGGCGTTGACTTGTTTGCCGGTTGTGCGTTCTTGAAGAGGTGTCTGCAATCCCAATGCCAGTTTTCAGGAGTTGTTGCGGGGTGCGGGCTGGGGCGAAAGTGCCCGCCACGCGGCAGGAAAAACAGGGGCAAAGCGGCAAGGGATTTCCCCCGCCGTGAGCGGCAGGGGCAATCAGCGGCAACTACCCTGGCCAGCGGCTGACGAAATCGTCCGGGGCGGGTCTCGGTACCTCTGGCTTGGGTGAACTCACACTACCGGTATAGAGGAAGCCGGTAATAATCTCATGGTCAGCCAACCCCAGGCCTCTAGCGATATCCGCGTTGTAAGCCATGGCGCCGGTACGCCACATACCGCCGAACCCGGCAGACTCCAGCGCCAGCAGCAAATACCCCATACCCACGGCGGCCGACATGGTCTGCTCAATCTCGGGTACCTTGGGGTGGGTCTGGTGGGAGGCAATGCCAACGATCACCATGGGAGCCCGCTGTGCCTTCTTGCGAATTTTGCTTCGCTCTTTTTCCGACGCGCCGTCGTCCAGTGTGGCGGCAAACAGATCACCGAGTGCACTCAATGCGTTCTCACCCTCGATAACCAGGTATCGCCATGGCCTGAGCAACGCATGATCCGGAGCCCTGGCCGCACAGGCGAAGGCTTTATCCAGGGTTGCCTGGTCCGGTGCCGGGGTTGTCAGGCGTGACTCTGAAGACCGTTTCAACAAGGCATCCATTACTGCAGTCATATCATCTCGCTATGGTCGGAATGGTTCCGTCAGTTCGGGCCTAAACGCTCGTATGAATTGTGAGGCAGATAGTTTACTGTTAGTCTTTAGTCTAAGTACTTTCCACGATGAATAAGTACTCTCTACCTCAAAAAACGATAAATGAGCCGGTAGACGCCTTATGAGCCAACAGCAAACGTTCCGCAGTTTCGCGGAATTCTATCCGTACTATCTCGAAGAACACAGTGATGCAAACTGCCGCAGGCTTCACTTCGTCGGCAGCCTCCTGGTCATCCTTGTTGCACTCTACGCCATTGTAACGGCCAAGTTCCTCTATTTGTTGCTTCTGCCGGTCATTGGCTACGGGTTTGCCTGGGTTGGCCATTACGGTTTTGAGAAAAACCGGCCCGCCACCTTCAAATATCCACTCTATAGCCTGATGGGCGACTGGGTGATGTTCAGGGATATGCTGATCGGGCGGATCCGTTTCTGAAATGATGAGCGCACCGATCGACCTGCGTAATGCCAGCTCCAGCGCCGGCAAGTCCGCTGTGCTGGATTCGCAGAACAACCCGATCGCCATCCCGCCCATGCCGGACTACAGCGGCAGGATACTGGCATACACCGCAACGGCCGGGATCATCATTTCAGGCGTCCTTCAGGACGTTTTCGGACTGTGGATGTTGTGGTTACTCGCCGGCGCCCTCACCTGGCCACACATCGCCCATCAACTGACCCGCAAAACCTTCCTTCGCCATTCACCCCGCATACGCCAGAAAATGCTGATGGTGGATTGCGCCATCGGGGGCGGATTCGTGGGCTGCATCGGGCTGATCGCCATACCCTCGGTGGCTGTGGTGCTGATGCTGATGTTCAGTTGCCTGATTGTCGGCGGCATCCGCCAATGGCTGTTCGGCACCATAATCATGGCTGCCTGCGGCGCCATTGGCGTTGCCATTGTGGGGCCCGCCGGGTCTTTTGAGTCGCCGATGATCACCAGCATCATTGCAATCCTCGCCACCGGCCTCTACATCTGTGTCACCGCCTTCTACTCCCATCAGCAGGCCCGGGCCCTGATGATGGCAAAGACCCAGATCCAGAATCAACGAGAACAGTCCATTGCGCTGTCCCACAAGCTGTCCAAGTACCTTTCTCCCCAGGTGTGGCAGTCCATCTTTACCGGTGAGCGGGATGTGCGGCTGGAAACCCAGCGCAAGAAACTGGCCGTGTTCTTCTCCGACATCAAGGGCTTTACCGAACTGTCCGAGGAGATGGAACCCGAAGCGTTGACCGAGTTGCTGAACCACTATTTCAATGAAATGTCGGAAGTGGC
Source organism: Marinobacter iranensis (assembly GCF_029207565.1). Classification (GTDB taxonomy): domain Bacteria; phylum Pseudomonadota; class Gammaproteobacteria; order Pseudomonadales; family Oleiphilaceae; genus Marinobacter; species Marinobacter iranensis. The sequence continues at coordinate 240,977 of NZ_JANCMW010000005.1, forward strand.
CCTCAAGTACGGCGGCACCATCGACAAGTTCGTTGGCGATTCCATTATGATCTTCTTCGGCGACCCCACCAGCCGGGGCCAGAAAGAGGACGCCTTCGCCTGTGTGTCCATGGCGGTGGAAATGCGCAAGCACATGAAGATCATGCGCCAGAAATGGCGTAGCCAGGGCATCAAGACGCCCCTGGAAATCCGCATGGGCATCAGCACCGGGTACACCACCGTGGGCAACTTCGGCGCCGAGAACCGCATGGACTACACCATCATCGGTAAGGAAGTGAACCTGGCCAGCCGCCTGGAATCCCTTGCCGAACCCGGCGAAATCCTGATCTCCTACGAGACCTTCTCGCTGATCAAGGACCGCATCATGTGCCGGGACAAGGGCGAGATTACCGTGAAAGGCTTTGGCCGCCCGGTATCCATTTATGAAGTGGTGGACTTCCGCCGCGACATGGGCCCCAACCGCAGCTTCCTGGAGCACGAGCACAGTGGCTTCGCCATGTACCTGGATTCGGAGAAAATCACCGAGCGGGAACGGGAATCCATCCTCACCGCGCTGGAGGATGCCGCCGAGCGGCTGCGCCAGGAAGAGGATTCCTGACCCGCCCACGATTACTGCCTGATTAACCTCGGCCCTGCCGCGTCTTCCGGCGTCGTACTGCGCCACGGATTGATATCCAGCCCGCCCCTTCGGGTATAACGGGCACACACCGACAACTGTTGTGGCTTGCAGCGGGCCATCAGGTCGGTAAACATCGTTTCCACACAATGCTCATGGAAGTCCTGCTTCTGGCGAAAACTCACGATGTAGCGCAACAATCCTGCCCGGCTGATGGCCGGTCCGGTGTATTCAATCATCACCGTCGCCCAGTCCGGCTGGCCCGTTACCGGGCAGTTACTCTTCAGCAGGTGTGAGCACAGTTTTTCCGATACCACCTCGCCACCGGCATGCAGGCTGTCCGGGTTGTAGTCATAGCCAACGGAATCCACTTCCTCGTCGTCGATCAGCACAAAGCCTTCCGGCCGTCCGACCGCCCTCGCACCCTGGTCGACACTGTGCAGATCCACATGCACGGAGGCACCGCTGGCACTGGACAGGTCCCGGGCAATCACGTCCCTGACCTGGTCAGCGGAAGAAAACACCGTCTGGTTCAGGGAATTCAGGTACAGCTTGAGGGATTTGGACTCGATAATGGACGGCGACGCCGAGGGCACGCGGATTTCCGCCCACGTCACGGCGGGAACACCGCCGGGGCGCAGCCAGGATATTTCCCAGGCCTGCCAGAGATCGTCCCCGAACCAGGGCCAGCGCCCGTCGTCCAGCCCGATGCGGCGGCGGTTCTCGTCCCTGGCCACGGGAAACAGCAATTGCGGATCATAGGCATCCGGGTAGTCGCTGGGTTTGCCCAGCGGGGCATCAATAAGGGCCATGATCAATCCTGGAACCAGACATCAGTGACGAATGCCCTTACCGCGCGCCAGCATGCGCAGGGAAATGGCAGACAGAATGGCAATGAACAGCATAATCATACCAAGGGCAACGTAGGGATTGACATCAGACACGCCCAGAATGCCGTAGCGGAAGGCATTCACCATGTAGAGGATGGGGTTGACCATCGACACGCCCTGCCAGAAGCCCGGCAGCATATCGATGGAATAGAACACCCCGCCCAGGTACGTCAGCGGTGTCAGCACGAACGTCGGCACAATGGAGATATCATCAAATTTGGTGGCCAGCATGGCGTTGATGAAACCGCCCAGCGAAAACAGCGCCGAGGTGAGAAACACCGTGAGGACCACCATCGGTAGATGATGGATCGACAGCTGGGTAAAGCCAAGGGACAGCAGAGTCACGATCAGGCCGATGCCCAGCCCGCGGGCCATGCCGCCGGTGACGTAGCCCGCCAGGATCACCCAGTTGGGCACCGGCGACACCAAAAGCTCCTCGATACTGCGCTGGAACTTCATGGAGAAGAACGACGACACCACATTGGCGTAGGAACTGGTGATCACCGACATCATGATCAGCCCCGGAACGATGAACGACATATAGTCGAAGCCACCCATCACCCCGATTCGGGAGCCGATGAGATTGCCGAAAATAATGAAGTACAGCGTCATGGTGACCGCCGGCGGCAACAGGGTTTGCGGCCATATTCGCATAAACCGGCGGACTTCGCGGACGATGATGGTCTTGTAGGCCGTGAACATTGCATCCGTTCTCATGCGGTTTCTCCCTGTTTCGCAGCGGGCGTGTTGTTGTCCTCCACCATGCGAATGAACAGCTCTTCCAGCCGGTTTGCCTTGGTGCGCATACTCACCACACGGATACCCTTCTCTTCCAGTTGAATGAACATACCGTTGAGGCTCCGGCCCTTATCCACATCCACCACCAGCGCGCCCTCGTCGTCCAGGTGACAGAAGAAACCCTCAAGCACAGGCGCCTCATCAAGTGGCTCGGCGGTGTCCAGCACAAAGGTCTCGGAACTCAGTTGCTGCAACAACGCCCGCTTGCTGGTATGCCGCAGAATCCTGCCATGGTCGATGATGGCGATATTGCGACACAGGGCTTCCGCCTCTTCGAGATAGTGGGTCGTCAGGATGATGGTGGTGCCCTGCCGGTTCATTTCCTCAAGGAACGTCCACATGGAACGCCGCAACTCGATATCCACACCGGCGGTGGGCTCATCCAGGATCAACAGTTTGGGCTCATGTACCAGCGCCCGTGCAATCATCAACCGCCGCTTCATGCCACCGGACAGCATCATTGCCGGTGTGTTGCGCTTGTCCCAGAGACCAAGCTGGCGCAGGTATTTTTCAGCGGATTCCGACGCCTTTTTCAGGGGGAGGCCGTAATAACCCGCCTGGGTGGTCACAATGTCGAATACCTTCTCGAACTGGTTGAAGTTGAACTCCTGGGGCACCACGCCCAGGTTCAGCTTGGCGTCCGAGAGGTGGGTATCGATGTCGGAGCCGAACACGCGGACCTTGCCGGAGCTTTTATTCACCAGCGAGCAGACAATGCCGAGCGTGGTCGATTTACCGGCCCCGTTGGGCCCGAGAAGGGCAAAAAAGTCGCCCTCGGCAACATGGAGGTCGATGCCTTTGAGGGCCTCGAAGCCGTCACCATAGGTCTTGACCAGACCTTCGATCTCAAGTGCGTTGGTCATAATGAATCCGGAGCTGCAGAGGCTGCGGGCGAAAGTCCGCCGCAGACGTTCAGGGAACAGGAAAAAACGAGTGAGTATAAGTTGTGGCCTGGAAAGGAAAATTCAAGTAGCCGCCGACAATCCCGCCAAAAAGACGAAAACCCCAAACTGCGACAGGTTTCCCGATATGGCACCACGGCCCTCCTTATAATGCCGGTTACAACAATTTACAAAAGGTCCTGCAACGCAGACCGAACGCCAGGGAATGTACGCGCTGCCATGAGATCCGCTCACTTCAAATCCGCTTTGCTGCCTCTGATCTCCTTTTTTGCCCTGACCTTTTTACTGACAGGTTGCTTCGGTGGCGACGGCAGCGGTGGCGATGATGGCTCACGCAGGGGCCAGATCATGCCCGCCGGGATTTCCGGGCTCACCTATTCCACCGCCAGCCGCAACGGCACCACCGATGCCAACGGCCGCTTCAGTTACTATCCCGGTGAACGGCTCAGCCTTCGGGTTGGCAACCTCCAGCTTGCGGAAGGCGTGCCTGCCAGGCTTGTGGTAACACCCCTGGAATTCTTCCCGGACCTGCGAGCCGCGCTGGAACTACCCGGCACCACCGCCGAAGGACTGCAGAACCACCGGATTACCGAGCAGCAGTTGCTCCAGAACGTGCCGCTGATCAACCTCACGCGTTTTTTGCTGGCACTGAACTGGAGCCTGAACATGTCCGACGGCAAGGGCATCGACATCCGCGACCGGGTGATTACCCAGTTGAATGCCGCCCTGCCAAACCTGGACGCCCCGATCGACTTCAACGTGCCGGAAAACGAATTCATCGCCGGTGGTGATACGCCCTCCCCGGCCAACCAGTTGCTGACCAGCATCTGTTTCTATCCGGCAGACAACGAGCTTTGTGAAGATCCGCCTACCGAGGAGGAAATCGCCGCAGCCCCCGAACGCCCCGAGGACGAAGACGAGCGGGATGACGACATCGAGTACCGGGAAGACCTGGAAAACAAGCGCGACCGTATCCTGAATGCCGTCCGCGGCCTGGAAGATGTGGACGTCGAAGACGCTGAAGGCTACCTCACACGGGAGCTCGACACCATCAGCACCCAACTGGCAAACCGCTATTACCTGGACGATTACGTGGCCGAGTTCCCCGCTTCGGATACCGCCATCAAAACCGTGCGGGTTCGCAAGATCGCCGGGCAACCCGAGCTGGACACCATAGAGGCCATCAGCACGCGGGAGCAGGACGTGTTTGTACACTCTTTCAGTTGGCAGTCGGCGTCGGTGGAATACTTTGTAGCGGGTGAATCAGGCGGGGAGTCGGAGCTGCTGGTCAACTTCCGTCCGGAAGGCACTTACCGGTGGGTGAAGAAACAGCTCCGGGTGATTATCAAATAGCCAGCCGGGAATGGCCGTCAGGCACCCACGATACGGGACAGGTTCCAGCGGAACTCCGCACCGGTCACATCGTAGTGCTCAGGATTCAAGCCTTCCGTACCATGGGGCAGGCACTCTGCAACCGTCAGGGTCTCGCCCGTGCCACGGCCTTCGTTATACTTCGCCAGGTCCACAATCCGCGCGGACTTCAGCGGCCGGTGGGCACGATCCGTCATCACCATCACCTTGGGCCACAACCGTCGCTCCGGCGCGTGGGACACCACAATACCGCGCTGGCCGTCATTCAGCTCAACAAGGCTGCCAGTGGGGTAGATACCAATGGCCTGGATAAACTGCTCCACCAGATCTTCCTGGAATTCAATGTTGCGCATGTCGTAAAGCAGGGTCACCGCGCGGGCCGGTGTCATCGGTTCTGCCGAGCTCCTGGGGCCGATCAGCGTTTCGAAATACTCCGCCAGCCCGGCCACCTTGGCCAGCAGCGGAATCCGGTCACCGCGGATACCTTCCGGGAAGCCGGACCCGTTATGCCGCTCACGGTGGCCCTGCACAACACTGAGAACCGCGCGGGAAAGACCGCTGTCCGCCAAGCGGGCGGCACCGCGATCCACGTAGGTGCGGTAAACAGAAAAGTCTTCCGCGTCCAGCTTGCCTTCATTACGGAGAATGTGGGCCGGAAGGTCCAGCTTGCCAACCTGGGACAACAGGCACCCCAGACCGAGATGGTTCAGCAGGCCTTCATTGAGGCCCAGCTGCCGGCCACAGACCAACGCCCATATCGCGGTATTCAGGGAATGCCGGTAGGTATAGTCATCATGCTGCCGGGTGCGGCTGAGCCACAACATGGCATTGGGATTACGGACAACGCTGGACACCATTTTCTGGGTGACGATGGCAACATCCCGAAGGTCCGGCGTGTCGTGCTGACGGATGGTTTCGAATACCCTATGCAGTGACGCTTCCGCATCCATCATCAGTTTTTTCGAAACTCTGAGCTCTTTCTTCATGGTCGTCACTTCTTCGTAACGGACCGGCTCTTTAATATTCAGCGGCGGCAACTGAACCACATCACGCTCACGGCCGGAGCGCCTGACCTGACGGTTGAAGCGCTTGCCGGGCTTGGAGTGTTCGACGGCCTCACGAACTTCGGCCACATCGATGATCACCCACTTGCAATGGGACACCAGCGAGCGAATGTCGTCCTGGGAACGGATGTGGAAGCCCTGGATCGGAAAAGGCGTCTGATGCCACGGGCGATCCAGATCAGACACAAACATGCCGATCTCCAGATCGTGTACAGCGATTTTCTTCTGACTGACTCCCACGGGACACCTCTACACGTGCACGAATCGATAATCACTATTGTGACGCCCCGCCTAAAAGAGTCCATTACAATTTTGTAGTGCGAAGTAACCGGAAGGCGACAGAGAGTAACGAAAACTATCAGCAGGAAACAAAGTGTAGCAATGTGACACCTCTCACATTACTGACATTTCGCAACGGGGCTAGTTATCGGTTTCGCAAACTGAATCGTCCAGCTCAGGCGGCCGGGCATTAAGGGATCCGCGCGGCGATTTGCGGCTATAAATGGTATACGGCACCGTGGAAGCCCGAATGTAATCGATGTTCTCGGCGTCCTCGCCGCTACCGCGAACGGTGTTGATCGGCTCACAGGACACCAGCAGAGCAAGGGACGACTCGATATCCGTCACCCTGCCCTCAGGGTTGCCGGGGTTTATCGCCATGCAACGGGCGCTTTCGCCTGCTGGCTCTCCGGTACGGGCAAGGCGGTCGAGGCCTTCCCGGCCACAGGCTCGGATACCGGCATCGCAGGTTGCCTGGGCGGCGTTATCATGGCTGTCGTCCACCAACCGCCATTGACGGGCACTGCATTGGGTTTCAACGGTGATGGGGGTGGATTTACTGGCTGCCACCCACCAGCCGGGGTATTCGGCGGTCTGCCAGGTGAGTTTTACCTGCCGCTCCTCGCCTGCCGAATTCTCGGCCGGAAAGACCGCATAGTGGGTGTAGTAGGACGCACACCCGGCCAGGATAAACGGGAAAACAGCGACGATAAGCCGCAAAACAAAGGAAAATACGTTGTTTTTCATGCTGGCCAAAACCGTTTACTGATCCGCGAACTGCAAGCCAAATCCGTCGTTGGTCTTGCGTACCACCACCATCTCCAACACCGGTGCGGGAACCGGCAGGCCCTGAACCTGAACCTGCACGTTGTCGCCAATCGCCGGTGTAAACGGTTCGGTATCGACAACGACAAAAACGCCGCCATCGGAAATATCTCTGGTTGAGAATACAAATTCACCAAGCGCTTCATGGGTAACGCGGACCTTCGCACTCATCGCTGTGCGGTTGTGTACTCTTCGATCATTCCCAACCATAGTTTGTGTGCCCACCACTTTTTGCATAGTTTTTATAGTCTTCCGAAGCATAGCACCATTTCGGAAAGAATATGACACCGGCGTCTTGACAGTCGCAACGGCACAAATGAGAATAGTTGCGGTTTTTAACTAATTTTGAATCTCACTACGATTCAAAACCCCGCCCGTTTAATAAACATAAGGAAGGTATCCCATGCGCCTGAAACTTGCCGCTGCCGCCGTTGCCGCTACCTGTGCATTTCCCCTGCAGGCCAGCGCCGACGGAGAGGTCAATATTTACTCCTACCGCCAGGCCTACCTGCTCGAACCGCTGCTGAATGCGTTCGAGGAAGAAACCGGCGTTGAAACCAACGTGGTGTTTGCCAAGAAAGGCCTGGCCGAGCGCCTGGAGCGCGAAGGCCGCAACAGCCCGGCAGACCTGGTGATGACGGTGGATATCTCACGCATCAACGAACTGGTTGAGCGTGACCTGGTGGAGGGCATCGAAAACGAGACCCTGCAGGAAAACATTCCGGAGAACCTGCGTCACCCCGACGGCAAATGGTTCGCCCTGACCACCCGCGGTCGCCTGATCTACGCCTCCAAGGAACGCGTAGAAGAAGGTGAGATCACTACCTACGAGCAACTGGCTGATGAAAAGTGGGACGACCGCATCTGTACCCGCAGCGGCAAGCACCCCTACAACATCGCACTGTTCTCCTCGATGATCTCCCACCACGGCGAAGAAGTGACTGAAGAGTGGCTCAAAGGCGTGAAAGACAACCTGGCCCGCAGGCCCCAGGGCGGCGACCGTGACCAGATCAAGGCCATCCACGCCGGCGAGTGCGACATTGCCATTGGCAACAGCTACTACTACGGCAACATGCTGAACGACGAAAACCAGCGGGAAGCGGCTGAAGCGGTCCGCCTGGTATTCCCCAACGCCAGTGGTCGTGGCACCCACATCAACATCAGCGGCATTGCACTGACCAAAAGCGCGCCCAACCGCGACAACGCCATCCGCCTGATGGAATTCCTGTCTGAGCCAAAGGCACAGCAGATCTACGCCGAAGCAAACACCGAATACCCGGCCAACCCGGACGTGAAGCCCTCGGGCATGGTTGCCGAATGGGGTGAGATCAACCCGGACGACCTGTCACTCCAGGAAATTGCAGAGAACCGCAATGCCGCGGTAAAAATGGTTGACCGCGTCGATTACGACAACTAAGCAGGCCAGCGATTGAAAAAGCCGGGACTCAGGTCCCGGCTTTTTTGTACAATCCCCACCCTGTATTTTTAGCGACCCAAAGGAAACCTATGTCCGAGGCCATTGCCGTTGAACAGACCGGGGCGGATCATCCCCTGCTGGCAAAACGGACCTCGAAACGCTGGCTGATCACCGCCGCACTGACCACTGCCATCGTGGTGCTCCCGGTGCTGTCTGTGCTCATCCTGGCGTTGTTTCCGGAAGAAAATATCTGGCCCCACCTGCTGGACACCACGCTACCCCGTTACCTGGCCACCACACTCAAGCTCATGGCCGGTGTTGCCGCGATTACCCTGGTGATCGGCCTTGCCACCGCCTGGGCAGTCACCATGTGCGAGTTTCCCGGCCGCAAGTTCTTCGAATGGGCCATGCTGCTGCCCTTTGCCGTGCCGGCCTACGTGATTGCCTATGTGTACACCAGCCTGCTGGATTATGCCGGCCCCGTTCAGACCGCCATGCGGGAATGGTTTGGCTGGCGCAACGCTGCTGACTACTGGTTCCCGGAGATCCGCAGCCTGGAAGGCGCCACCCTGATGATCGGGCTGGTGCTCTACCCCTATGTTTACCTGCTGGCGCGGGCGGCGTTTCTGGAGCAGTCCCCGTCGCTGTTTGCCGTTAGCCGCAGCCTGGGCCACTCGGCCATCAGCACCTTCTTCAGGGTGGTTTTACCCATTGCCCGCCCGGCGGTTGCAGTGGGCCTGTCGCTGGTGCTGATGGAGACACTGAACGATTTCGGTACCGTGGATTTCTTTGCGGTGCAGACCCTCACCGCCGGCCTGTTCGACACCTGGATGAACCTGGGCAACCTCGGGGGCGCTGCGCAAATCGCCACTACCATGCTGGCCTTCGTGGTTATCCTCGTGACCCTGGAACGCTATTCACGGCGTAAACAGCAGCAATTCGCGGCGCGGGACAACCGCGAGCCCATTCGCCGTTTCACCATGTCGTTCCCGCGCCAGATGATCTGTGTTGCTGTCTGTGCCCTGCCCGTTATCTTTGGCTTCCTGTTGCCCGCGCTGACCCTTGGCCAGTACGCCTGGGAATACTTCGATGAAAGCTGGAACCCGGACTTTATCCGCAACACCCTGAACAGCCTGTTCCTGTCTGGCACCGCCGCGCTGACCACACTGATCATCGGCGTCACCCTCGCCTACAGCCGCCGCCTGCATAACACCCGGGGCATGCAAGTGATGATGCGGCTGTCCAGCCTTGGCTACGCCATGCCCGGCGCCGTGCTCGCAGTGGGGGTGATTGTTCCGTTGGCGGGTTTTGACAACTGGGTGGACAGCATAATGCGGGACAGCTTTGGCATCAGCAGCGGGCTACTGCTCAGTGGTTCCGCCTTTGCCCTGGTGTTTGCCTACACCGTTCGTTTCCTGGCGGTATCGGCGGGCAGTGTGGAAAGCGCCCTGCAGAAGATCACCCCCAGCATGGACATGGCCTCCCGTTCCCTGGGCCACTCCCCGGGCAATACTCTGGTAAAGGTTCACCTGCCGATGCTAAGGGGCACCCTGATCACAGCGGCGCTGGTGGTGTTCGTGGACTGCATGAAGGAACTGCCGGCGACACTGATCCTGCGGCCGTTCAATTTCGAAACCCTGGCAACCTACGTGTACCAGTTTGCCTCCGACGAGAAACTGGCCCACAGCGCCCTGCCGGCACTGATCATCGTGCTCGCCGGCATCATCCCGATCATTCTGATGAGCCGGTCGATCTCCAACACCCGGGCGATCAGCTAGATAACAGACCGTGAATGCGCGCCCTGAACCACAAAGCGCCCCTGGAAGACCGCAACCGGCTCCCTGACAGGCTCCGTGGTAGGTTCGCCACAGTACACTTCCGCGATCAGTGACAACCGCCCTTTGCCATGGCGAGCCAGGCTTTTGCGGAATCGGTCGGGAACCTCACCACCGGGGAGGCGGCACAGGGCATAGAAGTTACTGTCGACCGGCTCAATGTGCTCAATCTCGCCCATCTGGATCACCACGTTTCCGGCCAACCCGAGATCGGTCAACACCAGCTCAACCAGCCCCCAGGCGGAGATCACCGCAACCGAGTAAACACTGCCGCCAAAGCCGGTCCCCTGGTGGTTGTGGTTAGGTGCCAGCGGCGCGCTGACCAGCAACGACTGGCCGTCATAGGAAACCAGTTCCACACCCAGCGCTTCCGAGAGTGGAATCATGTCATGAATGCGTTTCTGAAACCGGGCTAACTGAGTCATATTCCCTCCTGAATATGACTTCAGTTTATGCCCGTTGCAACGCTTTCCCTATGCGACTTACGTCGGTTTTATTGCCAGATAACAGGCTCGCGTTTGGCGTACCAGTTATCCACGTTCTCCTGGTAGGCATCCTCCACCACATTGCGCTTCAGTTTCAGCGTTGGCGTCAGGAAGCTGTTCTCGATGGACCATTCGTCACTGACAACGGTAATGAACGCCAATTGCTCGTGGGGGTCCACGGTCTTGTTCACGTCAGTGATCAGTTGTTTGAAGCTGGCCTCGATCTCCTTGCGGAAGTTTTCATCGGCCATCTTCGGGCGAATCTCCTCGCCCAGCATGACCAGTGCGTGGGGTTGTGTCTGGTTGGCGCCGGAGACACACACCATCTCAATGGCCTCGTGGGACATCAGGCGGTTCTCGATCGGCGCCGGGGCAATGTACTTGCCCTTGCTGGTCTTGAAGATTTCCTTGATGCGGCCGGTCAGTTTCAGGCGGCCCATCTCGTCAATCTCGCCCTTGTCGCCGGTTTTCAGGAAGCCGTCCTCGGAGAAGGTTTCGCGGGTTTTCTCTTCATCCTTGTAGTAACCCATCATGGTGGCCGGGCTCTTCACCAGCACCTCGCCCTCATCGCTGACCTTCACTTCCACACCGGGCAGTGCCTCGCCCACGTAGCCGGTGCGTGAACGGCCGGGCTTGTTCATGTGGGAATAGGCAAAGTTCTCGGACATGCCATAGCCTTCCAGTAGCTCCAGCCCAAGGTTGCGGTACCAGTCCAGCACGTCGTTGGACAGCGGTGCGGAGCCACTGCCGGCCAGCTTGACCTTGTTCAGCCCCAGGCCCTTGAGCACCTTCTTCTTTATCACCCGGTTCAGCAGCGGAACCTTCAGCAGTTTCTCCATCTTCTCCTTGGGCAGCTTCTGCAGCACACCATGCTGAAACTTCACCCACAGGCGCGGAACCGAAAGGAACAGCGTGGGCTGTGCCCGCTGCAGATCCTGCACAAAGGTATCCAGCGACTCGGCGAAATAAAGCTGGAAGCCGGAATACAGCGAACCCAGCTCCACAAACGTGCGCTCGAAGACGTGGGCCAGCGGCAGGTAGGACAACATGCGCTCGTCCGGGCCAACACCCAGCACCTGGGTGCCACCGGAAGCGGCAAACGCCATGTTGCGGAAACTCAGCATAACGCCCTTCGGGCGACCGGTGCTGCCAGAGGTGTACACAATGGTGGCCAGCTCATCCGCATCGCGTTGGGTGTTCTCTTCCAGCGGCGGAAACTTGCCCACAATGTCATCCCAGGTTTCAAAATCGTTGGGCGGGCTCAGTGGGTAAGACAGACAGCGAACGGACTCCGGCACACCGGATTTCATCATGTCCCAGTCGTCCAGCTTGCCGACGAACAGAACCTCGCATTCGCTGTGATTGAGGATGTAGTTCACCGTATCCGCATTCAGCGTGGGATACAGCGGCACGGAGATATGGCCTGCCATCCAGATAGCCCAGTCCGACATGATCCACTGGGCGCAGTTCTTGGAGATAATGCCTACCCGGCTCTTCTCAGGCAGGTTCAGGGATTTGAGGTAGGAAGCCATGCGGCGGGCTTCATCCACAGCGCGCTTCCAGGTGTACTCAACGACTTTGCCATCGCCAATGGGCTGGGTCATGTACAGGGAGTCCGCCTTGGCGGTTTCCCAGTGATAAACCATATCCAGGGGGAGTTTGTTGGTGGTGTCCATGGACCTTCCTTGCGTTGTGTTATTTGAGTTATCGACGTTCTTATTGTGTAAGGGGTTTTGCGTATTCGACCTGGTAGCCTATTTCACCACACCATTCACCCCCAAAACGTGACGGAACTAATACTATTTCGCTTCACAGGCATTTTTGCCGGGCAATCCGCCTTCAAATTCACGGACCAAGGTACCTTCCCCTACCCCGCAAACCAATAGCCTGTGATAAACTCCCGCCCCGTTATTAAACGGGCGTTCGACACTCAGGTGACAGCCATGTCGCGCCACACACTTTGAACGGACCCGGAGACCGGAATATGGCCAATAGAATTCTGCGTACGTTGATCGGCACGGCCCTGCTGGCAATGGCCGCCATTGCACAGAGCGACGAGCAGCGAGTGGTTGCCATCACCCAGATTGTCGAGCATCCGGCGCTGGATGCTGTCTACCAGGGGGTCAGGGACGAACTTGAGGCACAGGGATACAAAGATGGCGAGCAAGTACGCATCCTGCACGAAAGCGCCCAGGGCAACGCCGCCATCGCTTCACAGATTGCCCGCAAGTTTGTGGGTGAAGAGCCCGATGTGATTGTCGCCATTGCCACGCCCTCGGCCCAGACCATGGCGGCCGCCGCCCGCAATACCCCGGTGGTGTTTTCAGCCGTCACCGACCCCGTGGGCGCCAAACTGGTTAAAAGCCTGAAGGCCCCCGGCGCCAACATCACCGGCGTTACCGACATGCTGCCCATTGAAAGTCACCTCGACATGCTTGAGCGTGCTGTTCCCGACGCCAAGCGTATTGGCACCGTCTACAACCCGGGTGAAGCCAACTCAGTGGCACTGATAGACATGATTGAAGAGCGCATGGAAGCCCGTGGCATGGAACTGGTGAAAGCCGCCGCTACCAAGACTTCCGAAGTGCTGGGGGCCGCCCGCTCGCTGGTGGGCAAGGCAGACGCCATCTACCTGACCACCGACAACACCGTGATCAGCGCCGTGGAAGCGGTCATTTCCGTAGGCGAGCGCGCCAGCATCCCGGTATTCGCCGCCGACACCGCCACCGTCAGCCGTGGCGCCGTTGCCGCACTTGGTTTCGACTACTACGACCACGGCCGCCAGACCGGCGCCATGGTCGCCCGCATCCTGGAAGGCGCCAACCCGGGCGAGATGGATGTGGAGTCCGTCGACACCCTGGAACTATTCGTGAACCCCGCTGCCGCGGAGCGTATGGGCATTACCCTGTCCGACGACCTGATCAGCGACGCGAAGAAGGTCGTAAACAGCGACCAATAACCCACTGTTCACGGGCGGCCTCACAAGGGCTGCCCGTTTTCATTTACGGTGAACCTGTCCCATGCTTAGCAATATTGCCTTTTACGGCGCCATAGAAACCGGCCTTATCTACGGCCTGGTTGCCTTCGGTATCTACATTTCCTTCCGCGTGCTCGATTTCCCGGACCTCACAGTGGACGGCAGCTTTCCTCTCGGTGCCGCCGTTGCCGCTGTCCTGATTATTGAGGGCGTGAACCCCTGGCTGGCCACCGGCGCCGCCGTGATTGCCGGTATGGGCGCGGGGGCGGTCACGGCACTGCTCAACGTGAAGCTCAACATCCTCAACCTGCTGGCCTCCATCCTCACCATGATCGCGTTGTATTCGGTGAACCTGCGCATCATGGGCCGGCCCAACATCGCCCTCCTCACCGAGGAAACCGTGCTCACACCCTGGTACGACCTGGGCCTGGCCTATCATCAGGTGCCGGTGTTGCTGTTCGTACTCGTGGTGCTGGTGAGCCTGGTACTGCTGTGGCGTTTCATGAAATCCGAAACCGGCCTGGCGATGCGTGCAACCGGCGCAAACCCACGGATGGCCAGGGCCCAGGGCATCGCCACGGGCGCCATGATTGTTCTCGGCGTGGCCCTGTCCAACGGCCTTGTGGGCCTGGCGGGCGCCCTGTTCGCCCAGAGCCAGGGCGCTGCGGATGTCACCATGGGGGTGGGTGTTATTGTCATCGGGCTGGCCTCGCTGATTGGCGGTGAAGCCGTGCTCACACCTTCTACCGTCTTCCGCGCCCTGGTCGCCTGCGTGATCGGCGCCATTGTTTACCGCCTGGCGATTGCCCTGGCGCTGAACGCGGACTTCCTGGGTTTACAGGCGCAGGACCTGAACCTGATCACCGCTGTGCTGGTCACATTGGCCATCGTACTGCCCGGCGTTCGCACATCCGTTGCCGCGCGGCTCACCCGCAAAAAGGCCTGAGGGGGAACCATGATTACAGCAACCGACCTGACACTGACCTTTGGCAAAGGCACGCCCCTGGAAAACCCTGCCCTGCGTGGCATGAGCCTGACCGTCAACCAGGGCGAGTTCGTGACCGTTATCGGCAGCAACGGTGCCGGAAAATCCACATTCCTGAACGCCCTCGCCGGCGAAGTGATGGTCGACAGCGGCCAGATCATCGTGGACAACCAGAACGTCACCAAACTGCCAACCTATAAGCGGGCCGGCAGCGTGGCCCGCGTATTCCAGGACCCACTGGCCGGCACCTGCGAAGGGCTGACCATCGAGGAAAACCTGGCCCTGGCCATCAAGCGGGGCCAGCGTCGCGGGCTGAGCGCAGCGGTAAAGGCCCGCTACCTGGACCAGTTCAAAACCAGCCTGACCTCCCTCAACCTGGGCCTGGAAAACCGCCTGGGCGACAAGATGGGCCTGCTCTCCGGCGGCCAGCGCCAGGCCGTCAGCCTGTTGATGGCCAGCTTAACGCCGTCCGCCATCCTGTTGCTGGACGAACACACCGCCGCGCTGGACCCGAAAACCGCGTCCTTCGTGCTGGACCTGACCACGCAGATCATCGAGGAGCAGAAGCTCACCGCACTGATGGTCACCCACAGCATGAAACAGGCGCTGGAAGTGGGCGACCGCACGGTGATGCTGCATCAGGGCCAGGTAGTGTTCGACATTGCCGGCAAGGACCGGGAAGGGCTGGAAGTGAAGGACTTGCTGGAGCTGTTCGAGAAGCAGCGCGGCCTGGAAATCACCGACGACAGCCTGCTGCTGGGCTAGGAAGAGCCTGGGCCACGCAGGAAGAATTCCCCTCCTGCGTAGCCTTCCGGTTAATGGCCGTAGATGATCATCTGGGTGTTGGTGAT
This sequence comes from Marinobacter iranensis, assembly GCF_029207565.1. Classification (GTDB taxonomy): domain Bacteria; phylum Pseudomonadota; class Gammaproteobacteria; order Pseudomonadales; family Oleiphilaceae; genus Marinobacter; species Marinobacter iranensis. Next base: position 256,272 of record NZ_JANCMW010000005.1, read on the forward strand.
GGCCAGGTCATCCATAAAAACACTGCCTATGGATGTACCGCCAACGATCACACCACCAATGCTCATATCCGCCCGGAACTCCGGAATTTCAATGGCAAGGCTACTGATTCCCTGCGAGTTTGCGGTTTTATAGATACCCATCTCCACGCGGGCGAACAGGTCCAGCGGCTGGGGCGCCGACAGGTCGTAGTCCGCACCTGTCAACCTCAGGTCCTCGATGCCCAACGCCAGAAACGGCACATCGAAATCCATGTCGTCGATGGCGAGATCGGCCCGTAAGCTCATCACGTCTGTTGCGGTATCCACACGAATGGTTCCCGAACCGATCAGCGCATCCATATGGAAGTTGTCCATGATGGTGGTGCTGTTGCCACTGCCAGCCAGATTCCACTCACCGGTTGAGATCCGCAGATCCACCGCACCAAAGGTCATGGGCAGGATGTTGATGATGGCATCGCCGTCACTGGCGATGTCGATGTTGATCCGGATGTTATCCAGCAGATCGCTGGGAGCGGCGCCGGTCAGGTTCGTTCCCATCTCGGAGAACATATCTGTCCGGTTGGTACCGCCCACGGAGATATCGTTGATGACCATGGACCCTTCATCAGTGTAGATGAAACGGTCAATGTTCAGTTTGGTTTCCAGCTCAATGGTCACACCGGCCTGGCCGGTGATGTTCCCCATCACGCTGTCGTCCAGCATTTCTATGTCTGCCATTGCGGCAGCAGGCAACCCTGCGACGCCCAGCGCAAGCAGTGTTCGTTTCAGGCCTTTCATTATTATGTTCCTTTTATAGTAGTTTTCACTTCCTGTGGGCCACTACCTTATTACGACGCCACACCACTACTTTAGCGACAGGTACAAAACGGGTACGTGCACCGGTCACATTTAACTGACTTTATGAACATTTTTTCAGGTTCTTTCCTGCACAGTTTTTGACCACAACATCTAGTGGTTTCAAGCAAAAAGCCTCAAGACGGCGTTTTTACAGGTATTTCGCAATTTTCAAGCATTCGGCCATTGATTTTCTTTCGCTATGGGCCGCTATCTATAGTTGTCTTCTTATTCACAGACCACTATATCCTGTTATACTCATTGCATATTCACCCATATATGGGATTTTCACCGCGCAACCAAACAGCAGCCCCACAGGGCGGAGCGCCGGTGAACGCCGGGTGATCATCTTTCCTGAAAACCCGGTGTTGCGCCCTTTCCGGGGTGGGCAGCGGGTTAGAAAAACACCAGATCTAGTGTTTCACCGGATCTGAAGCACAACAGCCTTCCAGGCTGCGATAATGTAACGACACATGGGGTATGGCCGGCTGCGGATTGCAGCGGCCATCAAAGAGACATACCGGACATCCGAGGGTGGCAATGAACGCTAAAGCACAGGCAGTGATAACAACAATTCCGATGCAGGAAGCTTCGCTGGACATCTGGAACAGCAAGTACCAACTCAAAACCAAAACCGGTGAACCGGTCGATAAGGACATCGAAGCCACGTACGAACGCGTTGCCACTGCCCTTGCGGAAGTGGAAAACAAGGCCAACCGCGCCAAGCACAAGAAAGAATTCGTGTGGGCCCTGCGCCACGGTGCCATCCCCGCTGGCCGTATTACCTCCAACGCCGGCGCGGAAGCCCACAAACCGGCTACGTCCACCATCAACTGCACCGTGTCCGGCTCCGTTCAGGACTCCATGAACGACATCCTGGAGAAAAACCACGAAGCCGGCCTTACCCTGAAAGCGGGCTGCGGCATCGGCTATGAGTTCTCCACCCTGCGCCCCCGTGGCGCCTACGTGGCTGGCGCCGGTGCCACTACCTCCGGCCCACTGTCGTTCATGGATATCTTCGACCGCATGTGCTTCACCGTGTCTTCCGCCGGTGGCCGCCGTGGTGCCCAGATGGCCACCTTCGACGTGCACCACCCGGACGTGATCGACTTCATCCAGGCCAAGCGTGAAGACGGCCGCCTGCGCCAGTTCAACCTCTCGCTGCTGATCACCGAAGACTTCATCGAAGCCGTTCGCAACGGCGACGACTGGCACCTGTCTTTCCCTGTTACCGAGAAAGAAGCCGCCGACGAAGGCCTGGACCTGAACGACGCCAGCCAGTTTGTGTACCGCGACTTCCCGATCCAGAAAGGCTACGTGGTCAACGATGAAGGCAAGGTTGCGTGCCGTATCTACCGCACCCTGAAAGCCCAGTTCATCTGGGACACCATCATGACCAGCACCTACGACTACGCCGAGCCAGGGTTCATCCTGATCGACAAGGTCAACCAGATGAACAACAACTGGTTCTGCGAAGACATCCGCGCCACCAACCCCTGTGGTGAGCAGCCCCTGCCCCCGTACGGCAGCTGCCTGCTGGGCTCTGTGAACCTGACCATGTTCGTGGACTACCCGTTCACCGACAAGGCCAGCTTCAACTATGAGAAGTACCGCAAGGTAGTGGGCATCTTCACCCGCATGCTGGACAACGTGGTGGAAATCAACGGCCTGCCGCTGGAAGAACAGCGCCACGAAATCACCTACAAGCGCCGCCACGGCATGGGCATCCTCGGCCTGGGTTCCACCCTCGCCATGCTGCGCATGCCTTACGGCTCGTCGGAATCCGTACAGTTCACCGAAGACGTTGTACGTGAAATGGCCGTGGAAGGCTGGCGCCAGTCCCTGGCCCTGGCCGACGAGAAAGGCCCGGCGCCGATCATGGACGACGAGTTTGAAGTAACCCCCAAGATGCTGACCAAGTGCCCGCAGCTGTCCCAGGACGGCTACAAGCTGGGCGACAAGCTCAAGGGCAAGGTACTGCACGCCAAGTACAGCAAGTACATGCAACAGATTGCCGGCGTGGAGCCAGAGCTGATCGAGCAACTGGCGGAGAAAGGTGGCCGCTTTACCCACCACACCTCCATCGCGCCCACCGGCACCATCAGCCTGTCGCTGGCCAACAACGCCAGTAACGGCATCGAGCCGAGCTTCTCGCACCACTACGCGCGCAACATCATCCGCGAAGGGCGCAAGACCAAGGAAAAAGTGGACGTATTCTCCTTCGAGCTGCTGGCCTACCGCCACCTGGTTAACCCCGGTGCCATGCCCTTCTCCGAAGAAGAAGACAAGCGCCTGCCCCACTACTTCACCACGTCTGAAGACGTGACGCCGGCGCAGCACGTGGACATCCAGGCCGCGGCACAGCTGTGGGTGGACTCGTCCATCTCCAAGACTGCCAACGTGCCCCAGGACTTTGCGTACCCGGACTTCAAAGACATCTACATGTACGCCTACGACAAAGGCCTGAAGGGTTGCACCACTTTCCGCTTTAACCCGGAAGCCTTCCAGGGCGTACTGGTCCAGGAAAAAGACCTGGAGAACACCCTGTATGAGTTCACCCTGGACGATGGCAGCAAAGTGACCCTCAAAGGCAACGAAGAAGTGGAGTACGACGGCGAAATCCACAACGCCGCCAACCTCTTCGATGCGCTTAAAGAAGGCACCTACGGCAAATATTGATCCGGTATAACCGACACAGGACACAACACCATGACCGTTAAAATCAGCAACAAAATCGTCGGCTACCGCGTCAAGAAAGCCGACTCCGAAGCAACACAGCCAGCGCCGCAGCCGGAAAACAAACCGGTTGAGATGAACGAATACATCGAGCGGCCGGACTTCCTGCTGGGCACCACCTACAAGATCAAGCCGCCGGTGGCCGAGCACGCGATGTACATCACGATTAATGACATCCTGCTCAACGAAGGTACCGACCACGAAAGCCGGCAGCCGTACGAAGTGTTCATCAACTCCAAGTCGATGGAACACTTCCAGTGGGTCATCGCCCTCACCCGCGTTGTCTCCGCCGTATTCCGCAAAGGTGGCGACGTCACCTTCCTGGTGGAAGAACTGCGCAGCGTGTACGACCCCAACGGCGGCTACTTCAAGAAAGGCGGCGTATTCATGCCGTCCCTGGTGGCTGAAATCGGCGCCGTGATCGAGAAACACCTGAAGGCCATCGGCCTGATTGAAAGCGAGGAAATGAGCGAAGTCACCAAGCGCATCCTCGCCGAAAAACGCGCCGAATTCGAAGCCAGCCACAGCACGGCCACCAACGACGACAAAGCCGGCGACTTCCCCCCCAACGCCACCATGTGCGGCAAATGCAGCACCAAGGCGGTGATCGTGATGGACGGGTGTGCGACTTGTTTGTCTTGTGGCGATAGTAAGTGTGGTTGAGGTGATTGACTGCGGTGAGTGATGAGGAGGCCTGGAGCGTGAAAGCTTCGGGCCTTTTTGTTTGGGGTGACTGGAATCATTTGACCGTTTCATGATTGCGGAAATGCGACCGCCTCATGATCGCGCAGCTTTGTTCCAATTTGGCTGGTCAGCTTTGCAAGTTCCTGGTTTTACGGCTAGTTTGAGCAAGTATTTCGGAAACTGGGGGATCATGAAGCGTAATAACGACGTGGTCAGATTTTCAGTGCGGATTTGGCTGCAGTCCAACTGCTGTTAGCCAGTACAGGGAACAATTCATGGGCTCTAAAACAATATCGTCTGACAAGTACGCTGGAAATCAGATCAAGGTTTCCTGCACTCGCTGCGCAGGCATTACAAACCACGAAATAATGAAGTCAGTCGAGGAAACGGGCTGGGAAGAACTTGGGCCGGACTACGAAGTCCACTGGGGCGCAACAAACCAAATAATTAGATGTGGTGGATGTGACACGGTTTCCTTTCGAGTTTTGAGCTCGAACTCAGAGGAAGTTGGTCCAGATATGGAGACTATCGAGCACGAGCAGCTCTTTCCAAGCCGAAGCGAAGGCCGTAAGCCCTTAGATGATGATCATTTGCTTCCAAGCAATTTGGAGCGCATTTACCGAGAAACAATTTCTGCACTGAACAACAAGCAGCCTGTATTGACCGGTATTGGCATTAGGGCAATTATTGAAACGGTTAGCAAAGAGAAGAATGCTACGGGTGGGAATTTGGTCTCGAAAATAAATGACCTAGTTGCAAAGGGCGTTTTAACTCGAGAAGGTGCCGATATTTTACATAAACTACGAATTCTTGGTAATAACGCAGCCCATGAGGTTAAGGCACACAAGCCTACTGAGCTTAATCTAGCTATCGATGTGGTCGAGCATTTGCTTCAGGCAGTATACATTCTCCCTTTTCATGCAGGCCGGACATTCAAGTAGATGGCTAACAATGCCAGTCAGGGCGACGTCTACTGCATTGCGGCTTCGCCTCCATTCCGTAGCCGCGCATGCTGGCGGCGTTAGATTTTAGTTCGACTAGGAGTCCCTTATGACCCTTGCCCGCTTAGAAAGACAGCTCAGGTTGGAGCGTTGCCCCTTTTGCAACGTTGATCGGCCCAATTTGGATATGATCTTCGAAACACAACCTCAGAATAGCGAGGGCGTTTCGCAAGGAGTCTGGCGTTTTTACCAGTGCGGTAGATGTGGTGGAGTAACAACAGCCTGGGCAAAACAAAAAGGGTTGTACACAGAGGGCGTAATTCCATCTTCTCAAGGGGTATCGCGCCATATACCGAATAAAGCGAACGTTTTTCTAGCGCAAGCTCAGCAAAGCTTGCACGCACCCGCAGGTGCAATAATGCTCGCAGCGAGCAGCATTGATGCAATGCTGAAAGAAAAGGGATACACCGATGGCAACCTCTACCCGAGAATTGAACAAGCTGCGAAAGATCATCTGATCACTGAAGGAATGGCCCGGTGGGCTCATCGAGTGCGCCTGGATGCGAACGCCCAACGCCATGCAGATGAAGATGCAGGCTTGCCTACGCCCGAGGAAGCTCGGAAGGCCATCAACTTTGCACAAGCCTTTGGTGAATTTTTATTTGTTCTTCCAGCAATGGTGGAGCAAGGTCTTGAAGAGACTGCGCCAAAAGAATCTAACCAGTAGCGTCAGCCGGACCGGTTTGTTTCGCTACGCTCCACAAACCGACCGCATCGCGTTAGGTACCACATGAAATTTTACGACCACAGAATCGAAAGCGGAGATTCATTCAGTGATCGAATCGGGCCGCCAGATGAGTTCGACGCTGGTATGGGAAGAGTGGTCGAGTCTTTTTCATTCCTAGAGGGTAGTCTCCGAAATCTCATTACTCTGCTTCTGGACGTCTCCAACGAAATTGGAATGATCATCACCGCAGAGCTCTCCTATAAGGGGTTGATCCACCTCGCTTCCTCACTGTTTAAATACAAAAATGCGCGAGGGGATTTTCACGTTGAAGGTGAGGACTGCGCAGACAGGTTTAAAGAGTTGATGTCACTTTGCAGCCAAGCGGAGGAGCTTAGGAACAGAATTGTTCATTCCTCATATGTTAGTAGCTTCCGTGTAAAGACCACAGCTAAAGCAAAGGCAGGATTAAAGACGGTTGTTGAAAATATCGACGCTGATAAATTACTGGATATCGCTGACTTCATAGTCGCTGTCGGCATGGATGTTGAGCAGTTACCGGGGCATTTAAATCTGGCTACCAGCATCAGCGCCCAGGGAGGAGAGGTTCGGTATTACAACGGTGATGAATGCATCGCGGTTTTTGGACAGAACTTCGAGGCTGATACCTAACCAGTGCATTAAATTCGTTCCGGCCCAATGGGCCTCCACCGGACGCCCTAGTCGGGCTCCGTTTATGCAAGCGTTAGGCTTTTCAGTAGGAGGATATGTGCCTGTTTCTCAGACAGTAAGGCGTTCAGTGTGGGTCCGTGACGCAGGGTGCTGTGCTATTTGTCGTGAACGAGTTTACTTGGACCCATCCGACGAAATGCCTGCTCAATTCCGAGGGGAGGTTGCACATATTGTCGGCGAGCGTCCGGATGGTCCGCGTGGTGAGTCGGAACTTCCCCTACAGCAGAGAAATCACGAGAGTAATCTCGTTCTGCTCTGCTTCAATCATCACAATGAGATCGATGGGAATGTGCAGCAGTATCCTGTTAACCGCCTTTACTCTATTAAGGCAGCGCACAAATCTTGGGTAACGGACCGCCTAACCCTTGAGGCTCCATGGCAAACTACTCTGCATAATTTTTATTATTTAAATGTCCCGCGACTCCAAGTCCTCTCAGCTATTTCTGGCGCTTCTCTGGATCTTTCTCGATACGGACAGGTGGTGGCGTTGCATGAGATGGGTTGGGAGCTTGGCGGTCTTATGGCAGGTTTCCAACAACTACTTGAACAGGTCGAACTCAAGGCAATCCCCATGCGCAATGCGCTGTCATTGGGCTCCGATGCTCGCGGATTGATCGTTTCATTTGATGATAGATTTCGCACTAAAAATATTACGATGCCTCAAACGACGGAAGAGTACCGCACTGCTGTACGAGGAGATCTCCAAACTGATCCGCAAATTTATTTGAGAGCTAATGAAAGGAAGATAACCATGGTGGTCGATCCGAGGTGGATTACCACGACTACAGCTTTTGTTCAGTTTCGGCCTTCGGGAGGACAAAACCAATTCGCTGGATTAGGGCTCGTGAATGCGGTAGGTGACGACTCGATGAGCATTACACCTTTGGTTATTGGCTTGCCGTCAAACCCATTCATGGAGGCGTTATACAGTAATGCCTAATCGGGTAGCCGGGGGTATCTAACCCCCAGCCCCCACAACACCCTGCACCGATGCGTCGGACCGACGGCTCCGCACAGGGCGTTTCACCGGGAATGGTGAAGCTTGATCCATCCATCGCGCAGTGATGCCAATCCCTCGGCTTTCAGGTAGTCATTAGACAGTGCCTGTTGAATACCCGGTGTCTTCGAGCTGCGCCAGGGTCCTTTGCTGGTGATGCCACACGCTACGGCCGATTGCACGTGAACGCCCAGCTTCATCAGGCTCCTGACTTTGGTTCGCGGCTTGCGCCACTGTCGCCAGTAGGCCATTCGCACGCGGCGACGAATCCAGTGATCCAGATCGCAGCAGCGTTGGTAGCCGGTGGCGATGCCAAAGTAGTTGATCCAGCCCCGAAGGTACTGGCTTACCTTGAAAAGCTGGTAGTGCATCGACACACCCCAATTCCGATTCGTCAGTTCCCGGATACGTTGCTTGAACTTGCGCAGCGTGTCCGGGTGCCAATGGATCTGGGTTCCCTTGAAGGTAAAGCCCAGGAACTTGCTGTCATTGGTTCTGACCACCCGGCTCTTGGTGGTGTTGACCGTCAATTTCAGGCGGTGTTCGAGGAAGTGGCTGATGCTGGCCAGCACCCGGTCGCCCGCGCGGCGGCTGTTCACCACAATGGTGAAGTCGTCCGCGTAGCGGGCAAACCGATGGCCCCGCCGTTCCAGTTCTTTATCCAGCGGGTCGAGCATAATGTTGGCCAGCAGGGGTGACAATGGGCCACCCTGTGGGACACCTTCCCGACTCTCCAGATAGAGCTGGTTATCGATAATCCCAGCTCGCAGATACCGGGCAATCAGTCCCAGCAAACGCTTGTCCCGAACTTTATAGCCCAGGTGTGTCATCAGCAGGTGGTGATTGACCCGGTCGAAGAACTTCGACAGGTCCACATCCACGGTGAAGCGTCGCCCTTCCTTGAGAACGCTTTGTACCCGTCGCACCGCCTGGTGCGCGTTCCGCCCCGGACGGAAGCCGTAGCTGTCCGCTGAGAATCCCGGGTCGAACAGGGGCATCAGGATCTGGGCAGTGGCTTGCTGAATCACCCGGTCTGTCACCGTCGGGATGCCAAGCTGGCGCTTGCCACCGTCCGGTTTGTCGATCTCAACCCGCCGCACCGGCGCTGGTTGATAATCGCCCGAGCGAATCGACTGCTGGACCACACTCCAATGGCCGCCCTTTACCCAGGCGGGAAAATCCTTGATGGTCATGCCATCGATACCCGCCGCTCCCTTATTGGCTCGAACCTGCTTCCAGGCTTGTTGTAGATTAGCCCGGTGCAGGTGCAGTACCGCATCGAGTAGATCTTCACTAAAGGCTGGCTTCGTGACCGTACGCTGAGTCACGTCATTGCCGGGCGGCATTCGTGCGTTCAAGTCGGTCAAGGCTCCTCCTTTATTTCCGGTGTTAGGCCCTTCACCCTGTCCCGACCATTACGACGGGCGTTTGGCTACTATGGCCGCTGCTGACTTCTGCTCAATCACCGGTGGGGTTACCCCATCGGCGCTATCGGTGTCCATCTCATTCGCTCGCAACCGCCGATGGCAACGGCTGCGCCCAGGCTTGATCGACCAGGAGCCTGACTGGTCATTGACCGATCGCCCGTTGAGCAGATCTCCCCAGATAAGAGCACAAACTTTCCCTGCACAACTGCATCATTTACGGTGGCCGTTAGATCACATGGCTTCGTTGTCTTGTGCCAACTCGCCTTCAGCCTACGCCTCGTATGATGTTCTTGTTCATCAGCTCGCAGTTTTGCTAGCGGCTTACTTCCGGCCGGCGCTCCGGAGACCGCTCCTCACGGATCGGCCCTTGCCATTCGCTAGTGGTTAGCGTTCAATCGGGTAAAACCCATTGAATGGTGATCTTCCCACAGGGGACTTTCACCCCATTAGTTCATGCCCATGCTGGGCGTACACAACGCGTCCACGGGACCGGTTTTCCGCTGCCGCTCCAAACCGGCCCATTACGCAGGCGTTAGCCGCTTTGGGGGTGATCGTGACATTCATACTCAATATTCTGCACAGAGACATGTCCATTCTGGCGGCGGATCGAAAGGCGATAGCCGGAGAGCTGGAAGCGGCAGCGCACGCCATGAGTGCTTCTGCTGAGGTTCGCGATTTCAACAAGATCACTCTAAATTCGAGCATATGTCTTGCTGTAGGAATTTCGGGGAATACACATGAGCATTACTACTTGCCAGAAATCAGTTTGAGCGCCAGCGTTAATGATGTGCTCTCTAAGATTCGAAAGAACATGGAATACGTTCTTCGAGTCAACAAGCGATCTGGGCTGAAGTCTCTGTCTCCGTTCATGGTAAATCAGTGCATTGCAACGTTCTTTGACAAAGACGCGGACATGTACTGCACAAACACCTTTCTCTTTAGCCCGGTTCAAAATCAAACTCGCCTGCATTCGGGCGGCGAAGTGGCGAAAATCTTCTATGCCGGCTCGGGAAGCAAGTATTTCGAGGAGGCGGTCGGCATGGAATGTATAGAATCATTTCTCTCCTCCACTAAAAACTCATGTACCCCAGCGGAGTGCGTACCCTGGATGCAAGATGCATATGAGAGGGTTAGCGCCAGAGATAACTACTCTGGCTCCGGGGCAATGTTTGTTGTGTCAACCAGGTCAAATCCAAGGTTTTCTGAATGGAACGCGGCTATCAATTCGCTGCAGGCGCGACGGCCCTGACGGGCCGCGGCCTGAGCTCAAACGTGTGTGCCGGGCATGGCACAGAACTAGGGAGGTGAAAGTCCTCCTGCCAGGTGTTCGCAGAGCCGAAGGCTAGGA
>NZ_JANCMW010000060.1 GCF_029207565.1 Marinobacter iranensis
CAGCATCAGTGGGACAATTGCGCGCCGGTGGCGGTCGCGCTGGCGGCAGGGCTCCATGCTTCGCGCATCGACGGTTCGCCGATCGTCTACAACCAGGCCAGCACGAGCATCCCCGACCTGCTGATCTGCCGCCGGGAATGGGCGCCGATCGTGCTCGAGGCGGTGCAGGATTGCCGATAGCGTCATCCCGGCGAAGGCCGGGATCTCGTGCGGCGCTTTCCCCGCGCCTTCGCCTGGGATCCCGGCTTTCGCCGGGGTGACGGATCGGGGCCGGGAGGAGGATGCCGGCTTTTCAT
>NZ_JANCMW010000061.1 GCF_029207565.1 Marinobacter iranensis
GCGCAGGACGCCAAGGGCCTGCTCAAGGCGGCGATCCGCTCGGAAGACCCCGTCGTCTTCCTCGAGAACGAGCTGATGTACGGCCGCACCTTCGAAGTGCCGAAGCTCGACGATTACGTGCTGCCGATCGGCAAGGCGCGCATCGTCCGTGCCGGCAAGGACGTGACGATCGTCAGCTATTCGATCGGCGTCGGCGTCGCGCTCGAAGCCGCCGAGAAACTCGCGGCCGAGGGCGTCGACGCGGAAGTCATCGACCTGCGCACCCTGCGCCCGCTGGACACGGCGACCGTGCTCG
>NZ_JANCMW010000062.1 GCF_029207565.1 Marinobacter iranensis
GGGGGAGTGCGGGACGCTTCCGGCCCGTGCGGGAACGCGTCGCGTACCTGCCGGTCATGGACGACTCGCAAGCCTCGGTGCCGGTGTTCCTCACGGCACATGAGGTCGCCGATCTGCTGCGGCTGCCGCTGCGGACGGTGGAGGACTGGCGGCTGACGCGCTCCGGCCCGCCCTATGTGAAGCTCGGGCGGCATATCCGCTACGACCGCGACGAGCTGCTCGTTTGGATCCGGGAGCGCCGTCATGGCTAGGCCCCGGATCGGTGCCGGCGAGGTCGGCACCGTGCAGAT
>NZ_JANCMW010000063.1 GCF_029207565.1 Marinobacter iranensis
GGCGACGCGAGCAACATCTTTCACCGTGACGCTCACAGTTTCTCCTCGCTCTCTTCGGCCCACATTACACGCTCGTGCCCCGAATCTTGTAAGCGATTACTCATCAGCTTCTCAAGCCGCGATGCGTTTGGGTAAGAGCGTGGATGCGAGCCTCAGGGCGTGTCAGGCACTGGTCGAGTAATCGGTTACTTGACAGATCCTCGTTCACATTGCATCCTGTTCTCGGCGGGTCCCGCGCACTGAACTAGTGGCGCTCGGACTGGCCGCACGACGACTCAAAGGAGAGAAAT
>NZ_JANCMW010000064.1 GCF_029207565.1 Marinobacter iranensis
GATCTCTTCCTGTACCTTGCCCTTGGCTTTATCCCATTTGCCTCTTGCCTGGAGACCCGGATCGTCGGTAAGGTTGCCCCATTGGTCCTTGGCCTCGCCCTTCGCCTGGTTGACGGCACCTTTGATTTTGTCGCTCCAGCCTTCCGTATGCCGATCCATATGAATGCTCTCCCTTCTCTTGCATGAGTTGGTTATACGAGGTCTTTACCCGGGAGACAGCGTTTCCAAACACCGGAAAAGCCAGTAACGGCGATCGTCGATCGCTATCCGCCTCAGTCCAAGGCGTTCTT
>NZ_JANCMW010000065.1 GCF_029207565.1 Marinobacter iranensis
TGGAGAGCGAAGGCTTCGCCTGGGAACGCTATGTCGACATCTTCGACGGCGGCCCGACGATGACTGCGCGCACCGATCAGGTGAAGACGGTGCGTGACGCGAAAACGGCGAAGGTGGTGGCGATCGAAGCCGGTGGCGAGGCGGCGCTGGTCGCCACGGGCAGGCTCCAGCAGTTCCGCGTGACCCAGGGCCGCGTGGCCGAGCGCGAAGGGGGCGTGGCGATCGACTCGCGTACCGCCGAGCTGCTCGGCGTCGGCACGGGCGGCGAAGTCATGCATGTGGGGCGGTG
>NZ_JANCMW010000066.1 GCF_029207565.1 Marinobacter iranensis
CAGACCATCACAGGCTTGATGCCGGGCAGGCGGGCGCGTCCGATCCGCTCGCATCTCCTCTCGAACTGGATTTTCCATGAGCCGATTTCTTCTTGGCATCGACGCCGGATCCACCATGACCAAGGCCGCCGTTTTCGACCGGGGCGGCAGGGAGATCGCCAGCAGCAGCCATCGCGTCGTCATCCAGCGCCCGCAGTCCGGCTGGTGCGAGGTCGACCCGGTCGCCGCCTGGGAAGCCGCCATGGCGGCGATCCGCGGCGCGCTGGACAGGGCTGGCCTCACCGGCGAT
>NZ_JANCMW010000067.1 GCF_029207565.1 Marinobacter iranensis
TAGCCCTGTAGCCGGTCCAGGTGCCGCCAAGAGCGCCTACGAGGTCAACAAGTTCCTGGGTCGGTCGTTTGGCCGTGAGTGGCATAGGACTACCTCCTGCTCGGTAGCCACATCCCCCCTTCCCTCTTTCAGCGCATGGCGCTGTGACCCGGACCTATCAACGATGAGGGTCGGCGCGCTCACGTTGATCGCTTCATCGGGCACGACTCGGGCTCGTTCGCAGGCGACGAACGGCTCGGACATCATCGGTCAATCGTCAGGCCGGTTCTTCCGCCGATCCGCATATTTG
>NZ_JANCMW010000068.1 GCF_029207565.1 Marinobacter iranensis
GGAAACGGGTGCGCAGCGCCGGATCGGCCTGGAGCTGCTCGAACTCGCGGACATCGGCGCCGGCGGAGAAGATGCCCGGCACGTCGGACCTGAGGATCACGGCGCGGGCATCGCCCACGTCGCGCGCTGCGGCCGCCAGCGCCTGCCAGGCGGCGGTGGGAAGCGCGTTCTTCGCCTCGGGCCTGGCGAGCGCGATGGTGGCGACATGGCCGTTGCGGGTGAGATGGATCATGGCGCGGATCGGCCCGAATGGGGCGCCGCTGTCAAGGGCCAGGCGCGCCGGGATGGG
>NZ_JANCMW010000069.1 GCF_029207565.1 Marinobacter iranensis
GTGAGTCGGCATCCGTCGAAAACACGGACGGACCCGCCGGCAGCGGCACCTTGTTTGGTGGACTGGAACGGATATTCGTCGCAGGAGTATCCGTCGGGTCTGACGAGATCCTTCGGGCAGGCCTTCCTGTAGTTGGCCGCTCTGTTCTTGGGCTCCGTATGGGTGAGAGTGACTGGCAACCTAGACGAGATGGCTTTTCGCAGGTGAACCTGAGCCGCCCCCTTCATTCGGTCCGGACGTTCTGTGAGTCGTCGGTTTCCATTTGATGGGTGCATTGCCGAGCGTACT
>NZ_JANCMW010000006.1 GCF_029207565.1 Marinobacter iranensis
ACCGAAGAAGTCCAGGATTATGCCACCCGCTGGCTCTGGCACTACAATCACGAACGACCCAATATGGGACTCGGAGGGATTACCCCTCAACAGAAGTTGGCCATGATGGCCTGAGGTCTACTTTTGAACCCCGTTAAAAATGGGGGGATTACCGCTTCTGCTTGTGTGGCGGAGAAAGTGGGGTTCAGAATTGATACCCATACCAAATACCGTGGCTGGGATGTTCGTATCTACCGCAAACGCCGTATGGTGAAGGCGGCAGCCACTTAGCCTTTGGCAAACGCTCCGGTCACATAACTTGCTAATGGAGAGCATGGATGCAATTTCAAACAATCCCGATTATCCGAATTTTTGATGAGGCAAAGGCCAAGGAGTTCTATCTGGAGTTCCTCGGTATGTCGGTGGACTGGGAGCACCGCTTCGGGGAAGACTTTCCCATCTATATGCAGGTTTCCAGAGGTGACCTCGTCTTCCACCTCAGCGAGCATTCAGGGGACTGCACACCTGGCTCCAAAACGTTCGTGAATACGGATGATCTCGAGGGCCTTTACGATGAAGTAACCTCGCGTGGCTACCGCTACAGTCGCCCGGAAATTACTACAGCCCCATGGGGCGACAGAATATTCGAGGTGGTAGACCCGTTTTCAAACAGGATTCTGTTCAATGAGCGCACCTCTACCACATAACGATGACGCACCTGGAGTGGTCGAAATCGATCTTCCCCATTCGACTAGGAAGTACATCTTGAACTAACGAGGACTAGATCATGACAGCAAGTAAAATTGCACTTCCAAAAGTCGTATCGCATGAAGAGTGGCAAAAGTCGCGCCAGGAGCTACTCGCCAAAGAAAAGAAACTGACGCGAGCGCTGGATGCGCTGGCCGCTGAGCGCCGCAGACTACCGATGGTACCTGTCGAAGACGATTACGCCTTCACCGGACCCGAGGGTGAGGCATCACTGATTGACCTGTTCCATGGGCGCCGGCAACTGATCGTCTATTGCGCAATGCTGGAGCCCGGTGCGGCGCCCTGCATGGGCTGCTCAATGGTTATGGACAATGTTGGCCACAATCTTTCACACGTCAATGCCAGAGATACCACCTTCGTGTTCACATCACCGGCACCGCAGAACGAGATTATTGCCCTGCAAAAACGGATGGGCTGGAACGCTCCCTGGTACACGGATCACGGTCGCCGCTTCGCCGACGCCTTCGATGCGGGGAAGGGGTTTGCCGTCAACGTGTTCATTCGTGATGATGAGGATCGCATATACCGCACATACTTCACCACCGATCGCGGCGGCGAGCTGTTCGACACCAATTTTAGACTGCTCGACCTCACACCATACGGGCGGCAGGAAGGATGGGAAGACTCTCCCGAAGGCTGGCCGCAAACCCCTCCGTATGAGTGGTGGCGTTTGCACGACGAATACGGCACTTAGCCGAGCTTGAGAGCTTATGCAGAAGAAACCTCCACGACGGACAAACAAATAGTATGGTGAAGGCGGTAGCCACATAGCCTTTGGCAGCCTTAAGGGAGTGAGCGTGTACGATGGAATTGGTAACGAGAAGGTTCATTCTTCGCGATTTCGAGGATGGGGATACTGCCGCATTCGAGGCGTACCACAACGATCCGCGCTCTCAGGAATTCTATGGTTCCGAGCAAGCCAATCCCGAGCATGCTCGCGAGCTCATTGGCCTGTTCAAGGCATGGGCGGCTGAGCAGCCACGGCTGAACTATCAACTCGCCATTATTTTACGGGGCTCTCCCCAGGTACTTGTTGGCTGTTGTGGGCTGCGATGTGCGAATGCGGAAGCAGGGACAGCGGAATTGGGAATCGAACTGGCGCCGGAATACTGGGGGCGATACGCCTACGCGGTGGAGGTAATGCAAGCCTTGGCCATGTTCGGCTTTGATACCCTGGAGCTGCATACCATTTATGGTGGCACTGTCAGTGCGAACTCCCGTATAGCGAGGCTGGTAGAAGCGCTTGGCGCCACGGCCATCACACGACCGGCTCCCGACTGGATGTCTAACAAAGGCTGGACCCAGGTTGAATGGCGGATGACCAGACAACAGTGGATTGAACGCGCGCGCACCGGCCGTATTACTTGCTAAGGAGAGCATGGATGCAATTTCAAACAATCCCTATTATCCCTGGAGTGACCAATGTCTGACATCGCCAATACCCCCAAAGCTCCCTATTACGCCGTTATCTTTAGCAGCCACCGCACAGACGGCGACAACGGCTATGCCGAAATGGCTGAGCGAATGGCTGAATTAGCGGCCCAGCAACCAGGCTACCTGGGCATGGAGTCTGCCAGGGAGGGCCTGGGCATTACGGTGTCCTACTGGGAAAGCCTTGAGGCCATCCGCAACTGGAAGCAGAACGCGGAGCATCAGGAAGCCCAACGGCTTGGCCATCAGCAATGGTATTCCAGTTTTCGGGTTCGGATTGCGAAGGTGGAGCGGGAGTACGGCATTTAAGCCGACCGTACCTTAGGAGCGGCTTTTTGATAGACTGGCAAACAGGACACCGTTGGAAATGCGCACCGGAGGTTGAACGATGGACAGAAAGCGAGCTCTTGAATTGCTCACTCACAGCAAGCCTGATCTGGAGGCCCGTTTTGGCGTAACCCAGTTGGCGCTGTTTGGCTCCACCGCCCGCGATACAGCAACTAGCAACAGCGACATTGATGTGCTGGTGGCCTTCGACGGCCCGGCTACCTCTAAGCGTTATTTTGGCGTGCAATTCTATCTGGAAGATCTGCTCGGCTGCCCTGTCGACCTGGTTACCGAAAAAGCCTTACGCCCAGAGCTACGTCCGTACGTTGAAAGGGAGCAAGTACGTGTCTGATAACTTCCAGCGTGAATGGCATTTCTACCTGAGCGATATGATCGAATTTGCCGAAAAGGTGCTGACTTACACCAAAGGGCTCGATCAAGCCGGGTTCGTGGAAAACGAACTGACCTATGACGCCACACTTCGAAACCTGGAACTGATCGGAGAAGCTGCCACACACATCCCTAGCGAAGTACGGAATGCCCACCCGGAAATACCGTGGCGAATGATTATTGCGACCAGAAATCGTCTGATTCATGGTTATCTTGGTATCGATGACGACACGCTCTGGAGCATCATCCAGGACGACGTTCCCGAGTTACTTCCCCTGCTTGGGGCATTAAGAGCTGAAGCAGCAAAGCCCGGGAAAGGTTGATTTTATCCATCAATTTCCAGTTCGCATTTGGCGTGGACTGCGTAATGGGCCCCCATTTACCTCGTGGATGGAAATCTAGCTGAACAACAGCAGTGAAATCGGGACAGGTTTATTTTCTTACCGCATCAAAAAAATCGCACGATTGTCGAAAACCGCGGTGCCCAGAATATGGTAAACCCGGAGATACCAAACGAAGTAAAACAAGCACTGTCACTCGTTGAACTTGTGCTTGATGACTCGATCGTCGGTATTTATCTCTTCGGCTCTGCTGTCGTTGGTGGTTTAAAGCGTGACAGCGACTTAGATATGTTGGTTGCCGTTTCTGACCCTCCTACCTTTGAGCAAAGGAAGTCCCTTGTTGCTCAGTTGATGAGCGTATCCGGCGCGATTGGAAACTCAAAAGCCATCAGGCCGTTAGAGCTGACGGTGATAACGGTCTCTGATGTTGTTCCCTGGCAATTTCCGCCCCGCGCTGAGTTCGTATACGGTGAGTGGTTACGAGAGCAATTTGAGGCCGGTAGCGTCCCGGAGCCAGTCTGCGATCCTGATCTTGCAATTGTTCTGAAACAGGTGATCGATCACAGCCTGCCGCTGTATGGAAGCGATGCTGCTGAACTTTTCGAGCCAGTGCCAGTAGCGGATCTTCGACGGGCCATCAGTGATTCTTTGCCGAGCCTTCTGGCAGGGGCCGCAGGTGATGAACGTAATGTCGTTTTGACCTTATCACGTATGTGGCTGACGACTGCCACTGGCGATATCGCCCCAAAAGATGCTGGGGCGGAGTGGGCGGAAAAGCAAGTACCTACTGACCACGCAAGGCTATTGAAGTATGCGCGAGAAGGTTACCTGGGAATAATTGAGGATCGATGGGAGGAGAAGCAGGAGGGTTTCGAAGCGCTTGTTTCCTATATGAAAAACTCAATTAAGGAGTGCCTTGATGCTCCGTAGGAAGTACGGCATTTAAGCCATCTTACCGCATCGAAAAAACCGCACGATTGTCGAAATCCGCGGTGCCCAATCGACTATTGGTAAACAGCAGTTAGTGCCCACTGCGGTAAGTCCATTGCCAACCACGAGGAGTCACCCGATGAACATCACCGTTGAAACTGTCGTCAACGCCCCCGTCGAAAAAGTCTGGAGTGCCTACACAACGCCGAACGATATCAAGCAGTGGAATGCCGCGTCGGAAGACTGGCACACAACCGAATCCACTGTCGAGTTGCGCGTAGGCGGGGCATTCTCATCACGCATGGAAGCCAAAGACGGCAGCTTCGGCTTCGACTTTTCCGGAACCTACACTAAGATCGTTCCTAACGAGCTGATTGAGTATTCGTTTGGAGACCGCTCTGCTTTGGTCGAGTTTGTCTCTGGCGCAACCGGTGTCACTGTGCGTGTCACGTTCGAGGCTGAATCCGAGAATTCTGTGGAAGATCAGCGCCAGGGATGGCAAGCCATCCTGGATAATTTTGCCAGGTACGTTGAAGCTCGCCAGTAAAACGTTTGGGGCAACTGAAGATCCTTCAGGAGATCATTACGCTCAGCGTGGTTGTGCTTTTCGCCATACTTTATATGAAGGAATCGCTGAGACTGGATTATCTGTGGGCGGGCCTCTGCATGGTGGGGGCGGCGTATTTCATCTTCCGTGGGGAAGTTGCATAGCAAGGCTGGGCATGGAATTCGCCCAGGCGGATACACATTAGTGAAATTATATTTTTTCCTAAACCGTTTTAAGAGAAATTATAGTTTCAATAAAGGTAGAATCCTGTCGCTACTAGCGCTAATTCCTTGAAAAGGACATTAAGAGAAGTCATAATTTCTCTTAACCGCATTTATGCGAAACTATAGTTGCATTAATATGAAACGCCGATACCCGATATCCGTTCAAAAAGCGCTGAAAAAGCTCGGCGCTGATTTACGGATGGCCAGAAAGCGACGCCCCATAAAAGCCGCCACCATGGCTGAGCGCATGGGGGTCAGCGCGCCCACTCTTAGAAAAATTGAAAATGGCGACCCTACCGTGCAGTTAGGACACCTCGCTCAAGCCCTTTTCGTTTTACAGATGCTTGACGGCCTGTCCGATCTTGCCGCTACTGAAAACGATGAAATAGGCCTAATGTTAGAGGAGGAACGGCTGCCACAGCGCGTCAGGTATTAAGGGGCCCTCAATTCCCGCACGATAAACCTATATTCAATGCCTTCAGCGACTCTGCACCGGATCGCTGGGGGCGTTACCTCGTCGTGCGCCAGGAGAAGCATCAGTACATGGAGACCGACTTTGAGCATGCCGACATGGATCTGGCGCTCAAGTTTGGCAAACCGGTCAAAGGAACGTCGCGCTAACGCCGGGTCAGAGCTTGGCAGCACCTCCAGGAAGCCCAGCGGCTTGGCCATCTTTCCGCATCGAAAAAAATCGCACGATTGTCGAAAATCGCGGTGCCCGATCGACTACCCAATGAGTCTATCGAAGATTTTTTATGAAACAACGATCGGGAGAAACACCATGAAATACATGCTGCTGGCCTACGGAAACGAAGAAAAGTTCAACCAGATGAGCAAAGACGAGCTGGCCGAGATTGGGGAGAAGTGCAAACGCTTCGACGCCGAGATGCAGGCGGCTGGCGAGGTCACATGGGGCGGAAGCCTGAGCTGGGGCTCGAAGGCGATGCGCCTCAAGGACGGCAAACTGACGGTTACCGACGGGCCGTTCGTGGAAACCAAGGAGGTTGTGGGCGGCGTGGTGATCATCGAAGCGCCGGACTTCGACGCTGCGGTGAGGCTCGCCTCGCTACACCCGGCAGCGCGCATGGGCGAGGAACTGGGCTGGGGCATCGAACTCCGCCCGATGGACTACTGCCCTGCGATCCGCGAGGCGGAGGCCGCGCGCGGCGAGTAGGCCTAGCTTCGGACTCGACGAAAACCCGAAAACCGGGACAAAGCCGGGAATATCCAGAAGTTCAAGATGGGGGAGAACAACCGCTGCCTTCACCCTTGACGTGTTGCCAGATTAATTACATTCAATTAATCTTTTCATCTTCAAACGACTGGCACTCCATCAAAGGGATATTGATAAATGGCTCCTCTCAGATACTTACGCTGTTTTTTGGCGTTCTTTGCTTTTGTGGTCCTGGCGGGGTGTGGAGGTGGCGGAAGTGATGGCACTTCTGATCCTTCAGATATAGGGTCCGAATTTTCGGTTTCCCCAGCATCACTCACCTTTTCCGCCAGAATTGATCAGGAAGCCCCGCCCTCCAGACAGATTATAATCACTGCCCGTGAAGCCCAGACTGAAACTCCCGATACCGTTTACACAGATGACGTAATAGACTCTGCCGATACGACTTTCCCCAGCGACAACACCATGAATATTGAGGTAACGGTCAAGGCGCCCTACTTTCTTGATGTTGGGGTTCATACAAGCTACCTGGCCGTGGAGAATTCCGGCAAACGCATTACCATTCCCATCACTTACACCATCTCTGACCTGCCATTGCCAGACCCTGAAATCACCTATGTATCGCCCTATGTCGCCCGGGAGGGCGTTGCGTCAGATGTTGCGCTTCGCGGTCATGGCTTCGACCAGTTGGACGCCGGCACTCTACCCGCGATCCATGTCGGCAGCGCACCTGCCACCAATGTCGAGATCATCAGCGATTCCCATATAAGCATGACCGTCCCAGGCTTGAGTGAGGGTATTCACCCGGTGACTCTGTCAGGAAAACTTTCAGGATCTGACGTGGATTTCCCGGGCACGGTGGATCTGCACGTGATCCCGGACCAGACATTCCAGTCAGTCGACATCGCTTCTGCCGGTGAAAAAAGCCGGATCATCTTTGACAACCAACGCAGCGCGCTCTACGTGGTCAACCCTACCGTCGGTGTTCTTGAGCGGTACAGGTTTGATTCCGGAACAAATTGGGAGTTCGATCAGCTCTACCTTGCCGGTGTAAGCGATGCCGCTCTGGCGCCGGATGGTAGGACTCTGGTGCTGGTAGACGGGATACGGTTCTATGAAGTCGAGCTCGGTACCAACTCAATGACCCTGGGCGACCAGGGTGATGTTGAACTGGGAATCGATTACTCGCTCGACCACGTCGAGGCGGGGAGCAACGGAGTTATCTATGGCGTTTCCAATGATCAGCGGTCGCCAATTTTTACCTATGATCTCGACTCCGGAAAAACGGGCACGCTGCAGTTCCGTACCAGCCAGGGTACGCTCGTGAACTATTCCTCCTTCCAGCCAAACCTGTTTTCTTCACCGAACGGAATCGAGATTTTCCTGGGGGAGCGCAATATTACTACCAGCAGACTTTACAGGCTCACTACTGGCGAAAACATTCCTTCTGAAACCGGTCTCATTCGGGGGACTATCGGTTTTCGGAGCGCCACATTCTCACCCGATGGATCGCTGATCCTGATCAATGGGGAGGAGCTCTACGATGAAAACCTGGATCTGTTGAGCTCTTTACCTCTGTCCCATACCAGTTCCACCTTTTCTCCGGATGGCTCAATCGCCTACACGTTTACCCGGTTCAATGGCACGGAATCATACCTGTTAAGTAAGTACGACCTGTCTGACCCGGCAGCTCCACAGCAGATCGGCGAAACCATAAGTCTGGCTGATGGGCCCAGGGGTGCATTGGGCCTGGCGATATCGAATGACGGCAACACCCTGTTCCTTGCAGGCGATGAGAAGGTACTGATTGTTGATCTGACCAGCCTCACATTCTGAGCATCAACTGCTTTCAAAACGTTACAATTTTCTTGAAATGAACAGAATTTAATTATCTATACTCTGAACTTCTTCAACATAAGTCACGGATTTAAAGCATGTTTAATTCTTCAGTCAGAATATCTTCTCTCCTCGCCGCCGCCCTTCTTGTGGGTTGCTCAGCCACCGTTGGTAACCGTGCCGATTTCGAGCAGGTCGAGTTTGCGATTGGTGAAACAAGCAAGCAGGACGTTGCCCAAGCGCTGGGGCTACCGGCGGAGGTCAAAAATGAGTCCGGTATGTTGTTGTGGGGCTATACCGCCTCTCCCCGCCTGTCCGGGTTTATCATTCCGGTCCCTGTCGATGCGACCTCCGTCAACATGCAGCATGTCACTATCGATGAGGTTGCGGGAGAAGAATTCGAGAATGCGGCCATGGTTTATGGCTTCGATGAAAGCGGTGTTTTACGGCAGGTTTTAGATCAACGAAAAGGTGAAGAATAAGATGCTGAGACTGTTAACGGTAGTTTTCTCTCTGGTAGTTTTGTCCGGTTGCGCGACACCGTCTCTGACCCCCGATATCGCAAGTGGGATTGAGAACGGGAAGCTGGCGACAGCAGCTTACGTCGTTGACAAAAAGGTCACTTATAACGAGATGGTATACAAAGTCCTCTGGAACGAAACGCGCACGCAGGAAGCCGTATTCGAAGGCTTCTGGGACATAGACCAGGAGTATACAGACAAGCTGACGGCGGCCGCTTCAAGCCAGAACCTAAATGCCGAACCCGCTGCTTCAGTTGTTTCCCCGGAATCCTATGAAGAATTTGAGAAAAGCGTATTCAAGTCTCCGCAACTGGATTCCGAGGGAGCACCAGTGGGCCTTAACCTGACCGAGAAGTTTCGGACTGAGCTCACCCAGGCGGGCTATGAGTACCTGATGGCGCTCAGGTCATCTGGCATCTTTGTCCAGTCAAATGCGATAACAGACACCGCAATCTTGACAATCCCATCGGCCATTTTTGTGGTGGATCTTTCCGAAGATAAGATTGTACACGTCAGCGATTTTCCCATTCAGGGGTTTCCAGAATTCGAGGAGTCGGTCAGGGAGCTTGAAGACAACGGCCTCATCCTGATTCGAGAAGCAACTAAAGAGAGACTTGATGAAGGGTTGCAGGCACATCTGGAATCGATGTTCGCAGAGTAGCAGAAATCAGGAGGCCCAGAGCCTTGGCCATCGTCATCGGTTCAGCGGTACACCATCAGGAGTGATGCTTTGCAAGGTTCGACGCAGGGCACCGAACCGGCGCCGGTACTGGCCTGGGGTCAGACCCACCTCCCGCCGAAACAGGCGGGAGAAAAAGCTCATATCCTCATATCCCACTTCCCCGGCAATGGCTTCGATGGACGTATCTGTTGACTCCAGTAGCTGTTTGGCTTCTTCCAGGCGCAAGGTGTGCACGTACTGAATGGGTGTCATGCCGGTAGCTTTCTGAAAGCGGCGTTTGAATGAGCGTTCGGACAGACCACTCATCTGCATCATCGCAGCAACGGGGCAGTGGGTATCGTAATGCTCCGCCACCCAGGACTGACACTCACCGATGATGGGGTCGTCGGACTGTCGGGTGCGGGCCAACAGTGCATAGGGTTGTTGGCCGGCACTGTGCCAGTCGATCAGGTATATTTTGGCCACTTCCTGTGCCTGGCGCAGCCCCAGAGTGCGCGCAATCAGGTACAGGGCCAGATCCTGCCAGGAGGTGCCGCCGCCAGCCATCACCAGCCGGTGCTCGCGGCCACTGACCACCAGGGAACGCTTGGGGTGAACACGAACGGACGGGTAGCGTTCGCGCATAACATCGCAGTAGCCCCAGTGACTGGTGGCATCCATATTGTTCAGAAGACCGGCCTCCGCCAGCAGCAGGGTGCCTGAACACGCGGCAGCCAGCAGTGTTCCTTTTTCATAACAGGCTTGCAGCCAGGCCAGCTCCTGCTCGAACCGCCCCGCTACAGGCTCATCTGGAGCGATAAACAGGTCCGGCAGGCAAATAATATCCAGTGGTTGCTCCGCATTGATTTTCGCTTCGACTTCCACCCTGATGCCGTTGCAGATGGTCGCAAAGCCGGTTTCCCTGCCCACAAGCCGGGGCTCATAAACGCCTTCGCCAGGCACCCCATGCTGCAGCAGGTGCCAGTCTCGCTGTACCGATTTGAACAGATCGTACATGCCGAAAAGCGTGCCTGAAGTGGATTCCGGCGTGACGAGCAGGGCAACGGAAATCTTGTGCATGTTCATGGGAATCTGACGGTGGCAGAAACAGCCAAATTGGGTACTTTTTGACCTTAGCACTCGGGTGGCACCAAGGCTAGCCTGAAACCTCCATTGATCCTGATTGAAGGAAGCTGCCATGAACTCGCTAGCACAACCAACCCGAAAAGCCTTTGACGAAGAACGTTTCGCACAGCACGAGGAACGCTATGTAAACGCCCTGAACGACGCCGGCATGTTGCTGATGGTGTCCATCGGTCATCGCCTGGGGCTGTTCGACGCCATGCACGGTGCCGGTCCCTTGAGCAGCTCCGCGTTAGCTCACAATACCGGTTTGCAGGAACGGTATGTGCGCGAATGGCTGGGCGCGTTGGTGGCGGGCCGTGTGATTGAGAACGATCCCGAAACAAACACCTATCAACTGCCCGATGAGTGGGCCGCTCTCCTGTCAAGCGCGGCGGAGGTAACCATGGCGGTTTACGCCCAGTTCATACCACTGCTTGGCAAGGTGGAAGACGACATACTGCACTGCTTCCGTGAGGGCGGCGGCGTGCCCTACGAACGTTACGAGCGCTTCCACGAAGTAATGGCGGAGGACAGCAGCCAGACGGTGTTGGCAGCACTGTTCGATGGCATTCTGCCCCTGGCCGAAGGCATCGAGCAACGGCTGATCCAGGGCATCCGGGTGTTGGACGTGGGGTGCGGGCGCGGCAAAGCGCTGATCGAAATGGCCACACGCTTTCCCGCCAGCACGTTCACCGGTTATGACCTGTCTGAGGAAGCCATACGATGGGCTCAAGACGAAGCACAGAAGCGGGGGCTGGAGAATATCCGTTTCGAGGTGCGTGACCTGACCGACTTCGATCAAACAGCACCAGAGGCGAGCTTTGAGTTTATCACCACTTTCGATGCCATCCATGACCAGGCCAAACCGCTGAACGTACTGAAGGGCATTCGCAAGGCGTTAACGCCAGACGGGGTCTATCTGGCCCAGGACATACGCGGCACCAGCCACCACCATAGTGATGCGGACCACCCGATGGGGGCATTTTTGTACGCGATTTCCTGCATGCACTGCATGACCGTTTCCCTGGCTCAGGGGGGCGAGGGGCTGGGAACCATGTGGGGCCGGGAGCGCGCGCTGGATTATATGCAACGTGCGGGCTTCACCAGAGTGGGCGTGCACGAACTGGAACACGACATCCAGAACGACTACTTTGTCTGTCGTCCCTGAATTTCGTTTTCCGGCGATTGAGCATCGAAAGCACATTGCTTGAGCCGAACATTGTAGCCGTCGCATTCCCGGCGGCTACGCTAATGGGCAAATGAAGAGAATGAGCTCCAATTATGCCGTCTGAGCTCTGGTGGCAGTACGCGGGATTGCCGGGCCCTTTGGCTGGGGCGGAGTGTGTTTGCTGACACGTCGGCCATATTCATTTTTTTGCTAGGCGTCCAACAGATTTGCTAGCTTCTGAAAATTATCCAGCGCCTGAGCGAAATCAATCCGCTCATCGTCAGGGGCATAGGACATAGCATCCACAAATTGCTGATACTCCTCCCGGTAGAGGGCGTCGCTCTGCATGATAGTTGACGCTTTCAGCGCGGCGTCTTTCAAAGCCATACTAACCCGACGGTTCAGCCTTTCCTGGTCGGTCGCAAAGGAGTCAAGTGTGGTAGCAACGAAGAGGGCATTGTCCTCTTCAACCATGTCTTTCAGGGCGCTTAAGTCATGAAGGTGGCGAAGCATAGCCGGGTCGTCTTTCTCGTCTTCCCTGTCCCGCTTATGAACCCGCCAGACAAGGCTACTGAACTTATCCGCCGCTATCTCTACCGGTGAGAGGCAGAGAAATCCGGTTTCGTCCGGATCATCCTTATAACGAGCAATCATGGAGGCTATGGGGCGGTGTTTGGGGTCTAGTCGAGGCTGGGTATAACTAAACTCTATCTGAAGTTCGGGTCTAATCCCTTGAGGGGTTTCAAATTCTTTGGGGTAAGCGAGTTGAATCTTGAAGCCCAGGCCGTCGACGACAATATCGCCATCTCCAAATGAGATGCCTTCAATTTCGCGCAATACACCGATAACACCTTTTCGAAAGGAACTTTTTTGCTTTTTAAGCTGACTGGCGCTATGCGTTCCTTCTATTCGCGCCCTGAAATCAAGGTCTTCGGAAAATCGTTTCAAAAGACCATGACCGTTGGAGAGGCTAGTTCCGCCAGTAAAAATGGTAGTAATGCCCTCATGGGAGTGACCAGAGAGAGCTTCCAACACCCTAACAGCGTGCCAGTCCTTTTCGATAAAGGCCGGGTCTATACCCTCTTCCCTGGATAGATATTCTGCGACATCCTTGTCAAGCGACATGCTCTAGTTTTACCGACTGTCCGTTATAGCCCATTTTGCGTGATACACGCCCTTTTACACCTATTACCCGCCCCGTCGGGACCTGCGTTGACCTGCCGCTGTTGTAGAGTTCCTTGGCGGTCGAGGCAACCACCTTCACCCCTAGCTTGTTCAACGCTTCTTCAGCCAAGGCAGGCAAGGGCTTCTTTGGTACGATCTTGCCAGAATACGGTGATCTCTCAGCTTTGGCGTATAAACCATAGCCGAACCTGATAACAATCCCATCAGCCATAAGATCACGCAACACACGACCTACCTGATCTCTTCCAGAGAGGTCAAGGAAGTCCTTCGGCGTAAAGACAGTATCCTTACTCCGGCTTAGACGGTATTTGATCTTACTTTTAAGCGTGGTCAGAGCCATCACCAACTCCACAAAAATACGACAGCCAACAATTGCAAAAATACGACACGATGTTTTAATTTACAAGAATTTATTTTATTAAAAATCATATATTTGATTAATTGTATTATTTTAATCGAAGGCATAAATTACGAAACCATCGAAATGGGAAATGTACCATTTTCCACCCTACTCATTGAAACTCACCGGCCTTTGCGGCCGGGTGTTTACCTGCAGTGAGAATATGTCCGGCCGGGCGTAGTGGCCGACGATATCCAGGCTGCGCCTTGCCGCGTTCACGTCGCTGACATTAATGTCGGCGATCAGCAGGCCGGTTTCTTTGCGCAGGGGGCCGGCGACGATTTCCCCGGCGGGCGAAATGACCACCGAATCTCCGGAGTTGATCCATTCTTCCTTGTCCGGATACAGGCGTTCGACCTCCGGGAAGTCCGCAGGCAGGTCGCTCGTGCGCAGCACATTGCCCGCGCCGAGCACCCAGCATCCCCCTTCCCTCGCAATATGCTGAAGGGTGCGAATCCAGCGGTCGCCGCTGTCGTAGGTGGGGGCGATGTAGATATCAATGCCCTGGGCGAACAACGCGTAGCGCGCCAGTGGCATGTAGTTTTCCCAGCACACCAGTGACCCGACCCGGCCAACGGGGGTATCGATGACTTTCATCCCGCTGGCATCGCCGAAACCCCATACCATGCGTTCCGGGTTGGTGGGCATGAGTTTGCGGTGGCAGTTCTGCACCGTACCCTGCGGGCTGATGGTGATTACCGAGTTATAGAGGGTGGCCCGGCTGGTGTCTTCGTCGCGCTCATCGATGCCGCACACAATGGTCACCTGCATTTCTTTGGCAACCTCCAGCAGGGGGCGCAACTGGTCAGATCCGAGCTGGACGGCGTTGCCCAGCAGGCGCCCGTGCAACTGCTCCGACAACCCCCAATCGCCGCCCGGTTTCAGCCGCCATATCCAGGCGGGATAGCCGGGGATGAAGGCTTCCGAGAAAACGATCAGCCGGGCTCCCTGGTTGGCGGCATCCTGTACCAGTTGTACCGCCCTTTCGATGGTCTTATCCCGGTCCAGAAAGACCGGTGGTTCCTGAACGATGGCGAGCCTGATCATGTTGTTCCCCTTTACCGTGGCGTCTGAAATCACTATCTCCCCGGGCAGGTGCGGGCGATAGTCCAGAAAATGGAGCGCCAGCCGTACTGAAAAGGACTAGGATGAAAAGTCGGGGCACTCACGCCGCCCATGGAGCCAACGCTCATGACCAACTATGGACAGTTCTGTACCGTTGCCCGGGGTTCGGAAATACTCGGCGAGCGATGGACACCGCTGGTGGTGCGGGAGCTGCTGTGTGGCAGCACCCATTTCAACGAGATCCGGCGGGGGTTGCCGCGAATGTCGGCAACGCTTCTGGCCCAGCGCCTGAAAAAGCTTGAGGAGGTGGGCGTGCTTCGGCGGGTGCAGGAGGGCAGCCGCCAGGAGTATGTGCTTACACCGGCGGGTGAGGAGCTGCGCCCGATCATCCTGGCCATTGGTCACTGGGGGGCACGATGGATTGGCAGCCGGTTGCAGGCAAACCAGCTGGATGCCGGCTTCCTGATGTGGGATATCCGCCGTTTCGCACACATTGACGAATTCCCCTCCGACCGCAAAGTGGTCATCCATTTTTTCCTGAATGATGCCCGGCAACGGGAACGGCATTGGTGGCTGGTGGTTGCCAACGGCGAGATCGACCTGTGCCGTGAAGACCCGGGCCACGAGCTGACCCTGGTGGTGGAGGCCAGCGTTGCCAGCCTGACCGAAATCTGGACCGGCGACAGTGACCCGGATGCCGAGCAACAGGCGCGCCGGCTGCTTGTCCGTGGCAGCAAGCGGGATTGCCGGGACCTTTGGCAGTGGCTGGGGCGGAGTGTGTTTGCTTCCAGTAAAGGTTGAAGGGGACTCGAATCTACCGCTGGCCAACGAAAATACTGGCAACCCGACTCATCGCTGCCTTCCAGGGTACCGTCTTCCTGAATAGTAATGGTGGTGTTAAAGACATCCCCGCCGGTTAGCGTGTAGGTGGCAGAAAGCTGTTCCAGGGTAACCCCCGCATCGCTGGCGTCGTTATCACACCTACCCCGGCGCAGTAAAGTCAATGCCATTGTCGTCCCCTGTTTGACCGAGGATGGTGCGGTGTATCTGCATGCCTCATTCTCGCGGTATCCCGGGCGGGCGGGAGCCCGAATACCCGGGCGTAATCACGGCTAAATTGCGTGGCGCTTTCATAGCCGACTTCGAAGGCTGCGTTGGTGACACTTTTAGCGCTGGCCACCATGAGCATTCTTGCCCGAAGCAACCGGATCCGTTTTTGATACTGCAATGGGCTCAGCGTAGTGACCGCTTTGAAGTGCCGATGGAAAGCGGACACGCTCATCGCCGCTTTCTGGGCCAACGCCTCCACTCTGATCGGCTCGGCGAAATCCCGACGGATCCATTGGATGGCCTGGCTGATGCGGGCCATGGCCGTATCCGGCGCCGCAATATCACGCAGCATCCAGCCGTGGGGGCCTTGCAGGACCCGGTAGAGAATCTCCCGCTCGTACACGGGGGCGAGGGCCATTATTTCTTCAGGCCTGCCCATCAGCCGCAGCATGCGTAGCCACGCGTCCATCAATGCCGGAGTGGTGGCCGCTACCGAAAATGCTGCGTCGCTCTCAGTATTCCGGGCGGGCGAGGACAGGTCGGTCAGCAGTGTCGAGAGTACCGTGGGATCAAGCGTCAGACTCAACGCGAGATAAGGTTCCCCTGAAGCCGCCGGATGGACCGTGCCCACCGCTGGCAACTCAATGGACATGACGAAATACGTGGCCGGGTCATAGCGCAGCGTGCGGTCGCCGATCGTCATCGTCTTGCTGCCCTGCAGGATCAGGTTGATCATCGGGTCGTAGACGGCCGCCAGCATATGTTCCGGAATTTGGCCCTGAACCATGGCCACACGCGGGATGCCCGTTTCAGTACGGCGATTCTCGGCCTTGGAAGCCAGGGAGCGAAGCTCAAGCAGTTGATCGTTCATGGTGAGGTATGTTGATCCTGGACGCACATCCGCGCAAGCAAAAAGCAGAAACGGGCAGGTTTCGAGCAGGAACGGCTGAGCCTGCGGTGGGGAGTATTGGTTACAGTGAACACCTCGCTATTGGATCTAACTCTTCATCTGCGTCCAGGAGAACACCGCATGCTTGATCATATCTTTCTTTCCGTCAGCGACATCGAACGCTCGATTCGCTTCTACGAAGCTACGCTTGCCCCGCTGGGGATATCCGCGCGGCTCGATTACAACGGGAAAGACGGCCCGCCAGGCCACCCGGATCTCAAGGGTTTCGGCGCCAATGGTCGGATGTTCTTCTGGCTACGTGAGGGGGTAGTTGAGGGAAAAACCGTTCACGTCGGTTTCGTGGCGAACAGCAAAGCGGAGGTCGAAGCGGCCTACGCCAAGGCCATCGACAACGGGGCCATCGACAATGGCGCGCCTGGGGCACGGCTGCATTACGACCCCAATTACTACGCCGCCAACGTTCTGGATCCCGATAGCTACAGTATCGAGTTCGTCTACAAGAACTGGCAGCACCCACAATGAAAAAACTACTGATCTACGGCGCCACAGGCTATACCGGTCGCATGGCGGCAGAGCATGCCAAGGCGTCAGGGCTCGATGTCGAGATAGCCGGACGCAATCGGCAAACGCTGGCCTTGCTCGCGGACGCCCTGGCGGTTCCGTTTCGCGTGTTTGACGTCGATGGCGATGCCGATGCCGGGGCAGCAAAGGCACTGACCGGCGTGGATGTGCTGCTGAACTTCGCCGGTCCTTTCGCGAAAACAGCGGAACCATTGATGCGGGCATGTCTCAAAGCCGGCGTCGATTACCTGGACATCACTGCCGAGATCAACGTCTATCGCCTGGCAGAAAGAATGTGCGCCGAAGCGGCTGACTCCGGTGTCATGCTCCTGCCTGGCGTGGGCTGGGACGTGGTGCCGACAGACTGCCTGGCGGTGCATGTTGCGCAGCGTGTGCACGAGCCACAATCCCTGAGCGTGGCACTTCAGGTTCCCGGAGCCATGTCGCGAGGGTCCGCCATAAGTGCCGGCGAGATTATCAGCGCCGGCCTGATGGCGAGGGTCAACGGCCACCTCGTCCCGACCCCCGGTGCGCAGCCGAGATACTTCGATTTTGGTGAAGGCCCGGTGCAGTGCGCGCCGCTGTCGTTCGGTGATCTGGTGACCGGCTGGCACTCTTCCGGCATACCCAACATCGCTATGTTCGTGCATGTCAGTGGCGATGCGTTTCCGGAGGGCGACCTGTCACAACTGCCTGATGGCCCAACCGCAGAACAACGCGACGCCCATCGAGCCCGCGCCGTAGCGGAGGTGACGGGGGCCGATGGCACGGTTGCCCGATCTATGATCGAAACCGTCAATGGCTATACCTACACACCGCTGGCTGCGATCGAGGCCGCGCGCCGGGTACTGGGCGGTGACCGCAGGCCGGGGTTCGAAACACCAGCGCGGCTATTCGGTGGCGGATTCGCCGAGACGATCGAAGGGACGACCATCACAGATTGGTAGAATGAAGCGCAACAGATCCTAAAACGGCTTCATTATCCCTGCCACTGGAGCAGCTGCAACACCATGACCATTCTCGACCACATCGAATTTGCCGTTCGCGACGCCGAAGTATCGCGGCGCTTCTACGAACTTGCCCTCGCGCCTCTGGATATCGTCCGGGTCATCACCGTCGGGCCCGAGCGCACCCGCACAGGAGGTACACGCCACGGCTTCGGCAAAGACGGCTATCCCAGTCTCTGGATCCATGACAACGAACCCTCAGGAGCCGGCACGCACATTGCCTTCGCTACGGGAGAGCGAGCCATCGTCGACGCTTTTCACCAGGCCGCACTGACGGCCGGTGGTATCGACAACGGTCCGCCAGGCATCCGACAGCACTACCACGAGCACTATTATGCGGCGTACGTATTGGACCCTGACGGCATCAATGTGGAAGTGGTGTGCCAAGATGTTCCTGTCAGCGCTCCATGATGGCAGGAAAACTCCCTGTGTCAGCACGCCCTTGCCGGCGGCCCGGTCTCAGGGCGTCACGGCCGTTCTCCGGGTCAAACTCAATGGCCTTCGGGGAGGCAAAGGCGACGGCTTATCCGTGGCAGAAGCCGTAATCACTCGAGGTTGACGAGTATCTCCACCGGTTTCTCATCGCAGTTGTGCCCGGGCCCACCACGGTCCACCACCAGGAACTCTCCCTCGTGGTCCAGGACTGAATGGACCGCATGCCAGGTGCCCGCCCGGTAGTTGATGCCCTGGTGCCCGTCGGTGATGAATGCCCGCACGCTCTGCGGGTCAATCGCATCCCCGGGTGGCGCCACCACGATCAGGAATTGCTCGCCATGCAGGGGGATGAACGCCTGGCTGCCCAGGGGATGGCGTTCCAGGCAGTCTACCGCCAGGGGTACCTGTACCGGCTGGCTCACGAAGATGCTGATCAGGGGCCGGCCGCCATCGCCCAGAATCTCGACGCTGGCCAGGTCGTGGTAGCGCTGGGTTCGCCCGCCATTGATGGGGAATGAGTTGGCACTCCGGCTGTCGATCACGTCGCCGAAGGGCTCGAAGGCTTCCGGAGTGAGCGGCTGGGCTTTCAGGTTCAGCATCTTCTTTGTCCTCAAACGGGCTCAGCGGCCGCCAAAGCCGGAGAGCTTCATATGGCGATTAACGTCTTTGTACAGCAGGTAGCGGAACTGGCCCGGGCCGCCGGCGTAACAGGCCTGAGGGCAGAAGGCCCGTAGCCACATATAGTCGCCGGCCTCTACTTCAACCCAGTCTTTGTTGAGCAGGTATACGGCCTTGCCTTCCAGTACGTACAGGCCGTGTTCCATCACGTGGGTTTCCGCGAACGGAATCACGCCACCCGGCTGGAAGGTCACGATGTTCACGTGCATGTCGTGCCGCATGTCGCTCTGGTCCACAAAGCGGGTGGTGGCCCAGCAGCCGTTGGTATCGGGCATTTCGATGGGCTCTACGTCGGTCTCGTTGGTGACGAAGGGCTCGGGGAGGTCAATGCCATCAATGGCCTCATAGGCTTTGCGGATCCAGTGGAAACGCACCGCTGACGAGGCCTCATTGCGCACCTGCCAGTCACTGCCCGGCGGAATGAAGGCATAGCCGCCTGGCGCCATCGTGTGGGTCTGTCCCGCCAGGGTCAGGGTCAGTTCGCCTTCCACCACAAACAGTACGGCTTCCGCTCCGGGGTCCACTTCCGGCTTGTCACTGCCGCCGCCGGGTGATACTTCCATGATGTACTGGGAGAAGGTTTCCGCGAATCCGGACAGGGGGCGCGACAGGACCCACAGGCGCGTTTTGTCCCAGAACGGCAGGTAACTGGCAACGATGTCCCGCATCACGCCCTTCGGGATTACTGCGTAGGCCTCGGTGAATACCGCGCGGTCCGTCAGCAACTGCGTCTGCGGCGGGTGGCCGCCCGTTGGCGCGTAGTAGGGGGAGTGGGTTTGTCGGTTGGTCATCAGAGTGCTCCGGAATCAATAGGGTGGTGCTTTACCCAGTGCTGGGCGATGTCCACACGCCGTGTCACCCAGACACGATCGTGGGCCTCAATATGGTCAAGGAAGCGCTGAAGCCCCCGGAAGCGGCCCGGCCGGCCGATGAGCCTGCAATGCAGCCCCACGGAGAGCATCTTTGGCGTGTCCTTGCCTTCTTCGTACAGCACGTCGAAGGCGTCCCGCAAATACTCGAAGAAATGATCTCCGGTGTTGAATCCCTGCGGGGTGGCAAACCGCATGTCGTTGGTGTCCAGCGTGTAGGGAACAATCAGGTGGTTGTGCAGCTCGCCGCTGGAATCGCTCTGGCGACGCCAGAACGGCAGGTCGTCGCCGTAGTAGTCGCTGTCGTACAGGAAGCTGCCTTCATCCATCAGCAACCGCCGCGTGTTGGGGCTGTCCCGGCCGGTGTACCAACCTGAGGGCTTGTGGCCGTACAGCTCCTGGAAGATGTCGATGGCGCGCTGCATGTGTTCGCGCTCGATCTCCTCGGGTATGTTCTGGTAGTGAATCCAGCGCCAGCCATGGCAGGCCACTTCGTGATTCAGCTCCCGGAACGCCTGCGCTACCTCGGGGTTACGCTGCAGGGCCATGGCGACGCCGAATACCGTCAGCGGCAGGCCGCGGCGCTCAAACTCGTTCAGGATGCGCCATACCCCCGCCCGGGAGCCGTATTCGTAGATGGACTCCATGCTCATGTGGC
Source organism: Marinobacter iranensis (assembly GCF_029207565.1). Lineage (GTDB taxonomy): Bacteria > Pseudomonadota > Gammaproteobacteria > Pseudomonadales > Oleiphilaceae > Marinobacter > Marinobacter iranensis. The sequence continues at coordinate 20,241 of NZ_JANCMW010000006.1, forward strand.
GGTCGGCAAAGGGCTCGGCGCCCACGATCTCGGACAAAAAGCGCTCTGAGTGGCTGTCCCCGTGTAACACGCAGTTCTCGCTACCCTCTTCATAGTTGAGCACGAACTGGACGGCCACCCGCGCCTGGCCCGGCCAACGAACCTCCGGTAATGCACGGCCGTAGCCGATCAGGTCACGGGGGTATTCTGGCGTCATACTCATAGAAACATGTCCTCAATCGAGTCCGAGGGTTTGGTTGTGGGGGCTCTTACATCCACGCTGTGAAATTATTGTATACGAAAAATCGTTTTCCTGTGGCAACTCGCCAACACCGATCAGCCCCCTTCCTGCCATTTTTCTGCAACGAAAACTTGCACGCCAGGAGTCTCCGTTCTAAATTGTGTACAATTACATATTGTATTGTTCACAAAGTATGTCAACCGGGGAAACCATGCACATCAGAATTATCAACCCCAACACCACGCGCGCCATGACCGAAACCATCGGCACAGCAGCGAAAAACGTGGCGGCATCGGGTACCCGTATTACCGCCACCCAGCCCGCCAGTGGCCCGGTTTCCATCGAAAGCCATTTCGATGAAGCCATCAGCGCCGTGGGTGTCGCCGAGGAGGTGTTGGCTGGGGAACGCAGTGAAGATCCCGTCGATGCCTATGTTATTGCCTGCTTTGGCGATCCCGGCCTGCTGGCCGCCCGGGAGCTGACCCGGGCGCCGGTTATCGGCATCGCGGAAGCGGCGTTCCACGTCGCAACCATGATCAGCACCCGCTTTTCCGTTGTCACCACACTGGGCCGTACCGGCATCATCGCCGAGCATCTGCTGGAAAGTTATGGCTTCAACCACCATTGCCGGCGCGTGCGCGCAGCGGAAATCCCGGTGCTGGACCTGGAACGCAATGCGAAGGTCGCGGTGCAGCGCCTGGTTGAGGAATGCCGAAGGGCGAAGGAAGAGGACAACATTGGCGCCATCGTGCTGGGCTGCGGTGGCATGGCGGACCTGACCGATTACCTTACCGACGCGGTTGGCCTGCCCATCATTGAGGGGGTTACCGCAGCCGTCAAACTGTCTGAGGCACTGGTTGGATTGAACCTGGGCACCAGCAAACACGGTGACCTGGCCTTTCCGCGCCCGAAACCGTTTACCGGTCGTTTTGAGAGCTTCTCTGACCTGAATACCCGATAAAAACAGAACAAGACATAAAGCCGCCAAGAGATCTGATGCAGTTCTAACTATAAAGCCCCACAAGCCACATCGGGGCACACACATTTACACCCAGTACGGAGTGGACAATGACACTGCATGCACAACGAGAATGGGGGGTGCCCGAGAACGCACCCGAGACAGCTACCAAGGCGCTCGGGGATGAATCCCTTGCTCCCCAGAAAACCCGCATCATGGGGCGAGCGTCCTACCTGCTGGCCTGGTTCGGGGGCTGCGTTTCCATCGGCACCTTCACCATGGGGTCCAGCGTGGTTGGCACCCTTAACCTTATCCAGGCCACGCTGGCCATTGCCATTGGCTGCTTCGTCATTGGTGCGGCCCTGGCTCTCAACGGCGCGGCCGGTTACAAATACGGCATTCCTTTCATGGTACAGGCCCGCAGCGCGTTCGGTTTTTCCGGCACCCGTTTGCCCGGCCTGGTTCGAGCTGTGCCAGCAATCGTGTGGTATGGCTTTCAGAGCTGGATCGGCGCCGGGGCGCTGAATATGGTGTCCGCCACCCTGTTCGGTTTCGACAACCTGGTGTTCTTCTTTATCGCATTCCAGTTCCTGCAGATCGGGCTCTCGGTGATGGGCTTCCAGGGCATCAAATGGCTGGAGAACATCGGTAGCGCCTTTATCCTGGCCTCGCTGGTTTATATGTTCTACGCCACAGTGCAACGATACGGCGACACCCTCTCGGCCAACCTGCTGACCATGGAAGGTTCCTGGGGCATGCCATTCTGGGGCGCGACCATGCTGTTCCTCGGCATCTACAGCACGATGATCCTGAACGTGAGCGACTACGCCCGCGAGCACAAGCACGGCACCGGCCCGGGGCTGATGACCACCATCTATTCCATGTCCATCCTGCCCTGCACGCTGTTCATGGGCATGATCGGCTACATGGTTTCCGAGGCCACGGGCGTTGCAGACCCGATTCAGGTCTTTGCCAATGCGGTGGATAACACGCCGCTGTTGATGACCACCCTGATGTTTATTGCCTTCGCCCAGGTAACCACCAACGTACTCAACAACGTGGTTCCGCCAACGTACGTGCTGATGGATGTCTTCAAGCTGACGTTCAAGAAGGCTACGGTCATCGTGGGCCTGCTGGCCTTCGCCACCTTCCCCTGGGAATTGGTTAAAGATGGTTCCGCGGCCGGCCTGCAAATCTTCGTGCAGACCTACTCCGCCTTCCTCGGCCCGATCTTCGCGGTGCTGGTGGTTGATTACTACCTGATCCGGGGCCGGGAACTGAACCTGGACCACCTGTACAACCCCCAAGGCCCCTACCAGGGCATGAACTACGGGGCTTTGGTGGCGACGGTTCTGGGTGTCGTTGTTGCCCTGAGTTTCTCTGCGGTGTCCTGGTACGCCAGCCTCATTCCTGCGGGGCTGAGCTATTACCTGCTGATGAAGTACTGGCCTGCCTGCCAGCGCTTCCGCGACTGATCCAGCCCTCTTACACAACGGTGACACCCATGAATGACAGCGAACTGAACATCCGACAGATAGACCCTTCGCTCTACAACGACGACCTGGCCCCGATTCCCCACAGCAAGCGAACCTGGGGTTGGTTTGAAATCTTCAACGTGTGGTCAAACGACATCCAGAGCCTTTTCGGCTACACCCTGGCGGCTTCACTCTTCCTGACCTATGGGCTGAACGGATGGGCGGTGATGGCCGCCATTATCCTGGCCGGCGTCATCGTGATGTTCCTGGTGAACCTCTCCGGCAGGCCCAGCGTCAAGTACGGCATACCGTTTCCCGTGCTCAGCAGGGCCAGCATGGGGGTACGGGGTGCCAACTTCCCGGCCATGCTGCGCGGCATTGTCGGGATCTTCTGGTACGGAGTGCAGACCTACTTCGCCTCCACCGCTGTCACACTGCTGATCACCGCCTTTTATGGAGCCGGTGATGGCGCGACTTTCCTTGGCTTGTCCGGTGTTGCCTGGCTCTCGTTCGTGATTGTCTGGGTGTTCCAGATTGTCATTTTCTGCAGTGGGCTCCGGTACATCCAGCGCTTCCTGAACTGGGCCGGGCCGCTGGTCTATCTGGTGATGGTGGCGTTGATGGTGATTGTCTGGGTCAAGGCCGGCGACCAGCTCCTGCCGGCGGTTGGCACTATCTTCAGCTCCAGTGGCGAAGGGTCCGTTAACCCTGTGGGCGCCTTCCTGGCCATCGTTGGCACCATGGTGGCCTACTTCGCTGCGGTGGTGATCAACTTCGGCGACTTCACGCGCTTCGTGCGCAGCGAGGGCGACATGAAACTCGGCAACCTGCTGGGCCTGCCCCTGAACGTGGCGTTCTTCTCGTTCATCGCATTGATCATAACCGCAGGCACTCTCGTGCTGTTCGGCGAGCCGCTCACCAACCCGACGGAAATCGTGGAGCGCGTGGATTCCGTGGCCCTGACCATTATTGCGGCGCTGACCTTCTTCGCGGCAACGGTTGGGATTAACCTGGTGGCCAACTTCATCCCGCCGGCCTACGACCTCGCCAACCTGTTCCCCAGCAAGGTGAGCTTCCGGATCGGCGGCCTGATTACCGCCACGATTGCCTTCTTCGTGGGCGCATTGTGGGTGTCGGTGATCAGCCAGATCGGCGTGCCCGGATTCGTGAATGCCCTCGGTGCCATCCTGGCGCCCTTCTACGGCATCATTGTTGTGGATTACTACCTGATCAAGCGCCAGAACCTGGATATGGAGCAACTGTTCTCGTCCAGTCCGGACGGTGCCTATCACTACACGAAGGGCTGGAACACCCGGGCGCTGATGGCCTTTGGCCTGGCCGCCCTGTTTTCCATATCAACGGTACTGGTGCCGGCACTCAGTAGCCTGGGCGGCTACGGCTGGCTGATCGGGGCGGCGCTGGGGGGTGCTTTCTATCGCCTGCTCATGCCCGGGAAACAGGCCATCACCGCGGTACAGCCGGAAGGCTGATCAGGACACGGCCGCCCCCGCTCCGGCGAGTAGGGGCGTGCTGCCATTAGTGCTCAGGCATCGAACGCAAAGATATCCCTCAGGTCCGGCGTTTCCTCCGGCTCGTCAAAGATCGACAACGACGCTTCAATCGACTTCAGGTGGCGCTCCATGAAGTCGCTCGCCTTGCCACCCTCGCCTGCCGCAAGCAGCTCGATCAGGTTGTCGTGATCATGGGACTCGCAGCCCAGGTGGCCGGGGTTGCCGTAAACAGCCAGGATCAGCGACGAACGGGAACATAACTGGCCCACGAACTCGGCGAGCGTTCTATTACCGGAAATCTCCGCGAGGCGGGCATGGAAGGTAGCGGAGAGTTTGATGGCCACCCGCTGCTCACGGCTACGAAGTGCTTTTCTCTCTTCCCGCGCCATTTCACGGAGTTCCTCCACGTCGGCGGTGGTAATGCGTTTCGCCGCTGCTTCCATCAGGGCGCACTCAACCATCTGGCGGGCCTCAAACACGTCTTTCGCCTCGTCCACCGAAGGCCGGGTAACACTGGCGCCCCGGCGTGGTGTGAGCGTTACCAGTTGCTCGAGCGCCAGCCGCTGCAGAACCTTGCGAATGCCGGTACGGCTGATACCGAAGACATCGGCCAGGGCATCCTCCCGCAGACGAGCCCCGGGCTTGAGACGATGCTCGATAATGGCCTCCGAAATCGACCGATAGATAGCATCCAGCCCCTTACCTCCCGCTTTCTTCGGCCCGGGCGTTGCCGCCTGCTGCTGGCCACTTGAGGTAGACTCCGCCATCTGCCGGCTTCCACTCATTACGCTCTCCCTTGGTGACTGATCCAATCTTGACCCTTATTGTATACGTTCTGAATACGACAGGGCGACTGGGAAGAGCAGTGAACCGGCGGTGTTTTTGATGCGGTGTCGATTTAACATGCGCTGGTCCGACTAGATAGGGAGTAAAGCGAATAAACAATCCCTGTCCATCGGAGAATCTGGCTATGCTGAAACTATACGGAACACCCCCAACCCGCGCCCTGCGCGCTATCTGGTTGCTCAACGAACTGGGTCTGGAGTACGAGCTGCACCCGGTGAACCTCATGGAAGGTGAGCATCTTCAACAGGATTTTCTTTCCCTCAACCCTGCCGCCAAGGTGCCGGTATTGGTGGACGGCAACCTTGTGGTCACTGAATCTGCCGCAATCCAGCTTTACCTGGCTGAGAAATATCCCCAGGCCGGTTTCATTCCGGAATCACTGGAGGACAGGGCCCAGATGTACCGCTGGATTTTCTTCCTGGTGACCGAGGTTGAACAGCCCCTGTGGCGCATCGCGCGTCACACGTTCGTTTACCCGGAAGAGAAACAGCTGCCTCAGGATGTTGAGTTGGCGAGGCAGGAGTGCCTGGAGATGGTGGCGGTGCTTGAACAACACCTGGCAAACCGCAAGTTCATGGTCGGCGACCGGCTCAGCGTGGCCGATTTCAACGCTGCGTATATGCTGGACTGGGCGAATGAAGAGAAGATGCTGGAGGATGCACCGAGGTTGCGGGACTACCTGAAGGCGATGTACGCCCGCCCCACAGCCCCGGTGACCATCGGTGAGGCGTTTGCGGCGATGGAAAATTCGGCCTGAGGATTATGAGGTGGGGCTGAAGTGCATTCTGGCCCGGCGCCTGAATTAGCGATTGTCACCGAGCCGTCGCCATGCTTCACTTTCCTGAACCATGTGCCAATCGGAGACTACTTTATGGACAGCGAGCCGGTTCTGTTTGCCCTGGAAGGCAGCCAGGCGTTTGGTCATGCCGTTGCCTCACAGCTCGGGATTAGCCTGGCCGCCCATGAAGATCGCAATTTTGAGGATGGTGAACACAAGTCCCGGCCGCTGGACAGTGTGCGGAGCCGGGACGTCTACGTTCTCCTCTCCCTGTTTGGTGAGAAAGCGTCGAGCGTTAACGACAAGCTGATGCGCCTGCTGTTTTTCGTCGCGACAGCAAAAGATGCCGGTGCGAAGCGCGTCACCGCGTTGCTGCCGTATCTGGCCTATGCCCGCAAGGATCGACGTGGCAAGAGCCAGGACCCGATCACCACACGCTACGTGGCGCAACTGTTCGAAGCCATGGGGGCGGACCGCGTGGTGGCACTGGAAGTTCACAACCAGGGCGCATTCGACAACGCGTTCCGCTGCCAGACGGTGCACCTGGAAGCCCACAGATTGTTCGTCAACACACTCAAAGACCACGTCGGTAAAGAGCCGCTGGTGATCGTTTCCCCCGACGCTGGAGGCACCAAACGCGTGGATCGGTTCCGGGACGCCTGGGCGGATGCCGCCGACGAACAGCCACCCACCGCCTTCCTGGAAAAGCACCGCAAAGACGGCAAAGTAACCGGCGATGCCGTGATGGGGGATATGACAGGCAAAGTGGCCATCATCGTCGATGATATGGTGGCCAGCGGCACCACCCTGCTGCGCGCCGCCGAGGCTTGCAAGGACAAGGGAGCCACTAAGGTTTTCGGGGTGATCACCCATGCCCTGTTCGGGCCAGGTTCGGAGCAACTTTACCGTGCGGGGGCTATCGATCAGCTTTTCATTACAGACAGCGTGACACCCCAGCAGGAACCGGAGGCCCAAGGCCGGGTTACCACCCTTCCGGTTGCCGGCCTGTTTGCAGAGGCCGTTCAGGAGTTGCATACGGACTGAACGTGTGGATGTATGTCCGTATGGCAGCCGCGAACTGCTGCGTCCACTGGCTTTGGCTCGCCAACCTAGGCACGTGTCCTACCGCGCCACTTTTGGATGTACGGTAGTGCGAACAGGTATAGACCGGTAATTAGCATAAGTAAGAGCGGAGGCAACGGCGAGTAGGTTATCCAGGGCGACGGCTCAGCCGAATCTACCGCTCTAGCTACAAAGTTGGCAACCACGGTCGCCGTAAAAACCATGGAAAGCCAACGATGGGCCTGTCGAATCCAGTGGCTCCAGTTCATTTTAACCTCCGGGACTGCGAGTTGGATGTTGCTTCGATCATCTTCCATCCGTTGCCTGATGGATCTCGAAAGCCGGCATCTACAGTGCCGTAGCGCTCCACAGGTTCCTGCGTGAACTCAACTCCGTACCCACTCAGACGTTCGTAAGCCGCACGGCAGTTATCCACCAGCAGCACCAGCGGCGGCATGGCCCCCTTCGCGACGACCTCATGTAATGCCTGCGCGGTTGCTGCGTCATGTACTGGCGGCCCGGGCTTGAACAGGCCGAGCTGGAACGAGGGTTGGTCCGGGTGCTGGACCGTCAGCCAACGATAGTTGCCATTGCGAACGTCGGTATGAACAACAAACCCCAATTTCTCGACGTAGAATGTAAGTGCTTCATCCTGATCGCGCACATACAGACCCGCCACGTTTATACCTGTAGTCATAGAACCTCCTCAACTGGATGGAAGTTCCAGTTTGCCAGCGGCCTTCCGTCGGCGCTTCTCCGAAACTGCTATGTTAAGGTCTGGCCGATCGGCGCTGCGCACGAAGCATTCGGGCACTTCTTCCCGTGTGTGCGCAGCCAAACCTTCACGGGCTCGGAACTCTCCAGGGCTCTCGCCGGTAATGTCACGAAAAATTCGCCCGAAGGTGCCAACACTACTCCAGCCGGTTTGGAACGCGATTTGTGTTATGGGCAGGTCCGTATCACGGAGCAGTGCCGTGGCGCGCTCAATACGACGGGTAAGCAGATAACGATGTGGAGGCAGGCCGAAAGCCCTCTTATACTCCCGTGCGAAGTGCGCCACCGAGACGGCACTCGCCTGTGCCAACCGGCGGATGGGCCACTCCTCGTGGGGAGCACCGTCCATCCGGTCTTTTGCTCGCAACAATCTTCGCAATAGCTCAGGGCTCTGGCTCATCTTGTCCTCGTGCTGGCAACCAGTACCGGAACGCCTTCCCTAATGATAGTGAAATGGTTTTGAGCCTGCATGACAGTGTTGAAACGCTCCAGCCTAACGCTAGCGGACACCGGACATCCTCAGTACCTCGTCAGTTGGAACGAGGGCCAACTGAGCGCTGAAAGCACGTTTGAAAGCCGGTCGCGCTTCGCCACGGGCGACATAGGCCATGAGGTTTGGATAGTCGTTCAAAATGTCCGCCCCGTCCAGCCTGCGTAGCACTTGTATCATCAGAAGATCTCCAGCGCTGAACGCGCCGTCGAGCCACTCGGCATCACCTAACCGAGCGGCCAGGTCGTCCAGGCGGCTGCGGATGCGATCCTCAACGATCGGCAGGCGCTCCTCGTGCCATACCTTGTGGTTCTCCAGATACAGCGAAGCTTCGCGTTGAACGATCACGGGCTCAACCGTTGAGAGCGCTGAAAACATCCATCCAATCGCACGTGCCCTGGCGTTCTCATCGTTCGGCAGCAGACCCGCATGGTGCTCCGCTATATGGAACACGATGGCGCCCGACTCGAACAGGACGAGATCGCCTTCTTCATAGGTCGGAATCTGTCCGAACGGCTGAAGGGTACGATGAGCACGTTCTTTCATCGCGCTGAAAGAGACCAGGCGAACGTTATAGGGTTGGCCCACTTCTTCAAACGCCCAGCGAACGGGCATGTCGCGGGCCAGCCCCTGGCCGCGATCCGGCGATTGTTCAAAGGCGGTGATGGTCGGAATCATTCGGGACACTCCTGTTGCGCATTTTGCGGTTTCTCCATGAATTACCTGGTTGCTCCAGTTAGTCGAATGACACCGTACAGAATCGACAAGCGCCAGGATTTTTACAGGTAGCCAGTTGAAGAGTCTGGATGTAAAGTTTGCTGCAATATGCTGACTGGAGCATTTGCAGGATGAAGGCTTCAAAGGAATTCTGGGACAAAAGTGCACGCCGCTACGCCAAAAGCCCGGTGCGGGATGAAGCAACCTATCAAAAGAAGCTCGCGATCACCCAAGGGTATTTCCGGCCTCACTGGTCGGTACTCGAATTCGGCTGCGGCACCGGCAGCACCGCCCTGGTTCATGCGCCCCATGTGAAAGACATCCTTGCCACCGACATATCCGGCAAGATGCTGGATATCGCCACACAGAAAGCCCGCGATGCCGGCGTTGAGAATGTACGCTTTCAGCAGGGCACGCTGGAGAGCCTTGCGCTGGAGGCGGAAAGCTTTAATGCCGTGCTGGGGCTCAATATCCTGCATCTGCTGGAAGACGCCGAAGCGGCGATTTCCCGGGCATACGGGCTGCTGAAGCCCGGCGGTATTTTTGTCTCCAGCACGGCGCTGGTGGGCGAACTCATGCTTCTCTGGCGGCTGTTGATTCCGGCCATGCAGAGGGTGGGGCTGGCTCCGTTTGTGAATCGCTTTACCAGGCAGGCACTGGTGTTGATGCTGATCAACGCCGGATTCAGCATTGAGTACGAATGGCAGCCGGACAAGGCATCGGTTTTTCTCGTTGCCCGGAAGTGATCCCTGCCCCGGTCGATACCCGGCGGTGGGAAGCCAGGTTGTTACTGCGGAGCAACGGAAATGAATACACCGGGTAAGAAAAACAGGCTTCGACAAACTGTGGTCCGAGCGGGGTTGGGGTTGGTTGGGCTGCTGGCATTGTTCGGTCTGACCCTGGCCATACCGGTGGAAACCTGGCGAACAGGCCAGCAGTTTTCCGCGCCACTGCCTGTGCTTGCGCCCTCTGAATTACCCGCCGCACCCCACCGGATCTGGGTGGATGCAGACCCTGCCTGCGGGAAAGGCCCCCGAGTTGATCCCGATGACTGTATCGCCCTCTGGTACCTGATGCGCGAGACCGACGTGGCCATCGCCGGGGTGTCCACGGTGTTCGGAAACGCTTCGCTGGACGTTACTGACGCTATAACCCGGGACCTGGTGCCGAAGCTGCAGCGCCGGCAGGACGACGTGCCGGTCTACCGAGGCGCGGACGCACCCCTACCAGAGATGCACGACAGGGGTACGGAAGCGGAGCATGCCCTGATTGACGCACTGGCCACTGATGAGCTGACCATCGTGGCCCTCGGTCCGCTGACCAATATAGCCGCCGCACTGCAGGCCCGGCCGGATCTTCGCGACAGAATCCAGAAAATTATTGCGGTGATGGGGCGTCGGCCAGGGCATATTTTCCATCCTGCCGAGGGCAGTGGCGAAGGCACCCTGCTGGGGCATGGGCCGGTGTTCCGAGACTTCAATGTTGCTCAGGATCCGGACGCTCTGCGTGTAATCCTTGATCTGGATATACCACTGGTTCTGCTGCCTTATGAGGCTGCCCGTGAGGTGGAAATCGATGAGCATGCATTGGCCAGCATCGCCTCCAACGGAGATGGCGGGCGGTGGGTGGCTCAACGGGCCCAATCCTGGCTGAGGTACTGGAAGACAGACATAGGGCGGAACGGCTTTTACCCTTTCGATCTGATGGCAGCGATGTTTGTTGCAGAGCCGACACAGTTTGACTGTGCTCGAGTATATGCCGAGCTGCGGCAAGACCCCACGCTGTTCTTCCCCTTCAGTCGCTTGCCGTCATTGCTGATTGAGCCAATCCCGACCGATGATAACGGTAGCCCTGCCGGTGCTTTATACTGTCATGGCTTGCGGACAACGAGCCGTCGTGTTGGCGATGTCACAAAAAATTCGCCCGAAGGTGCCAACACTACTCCAACTGGTCCTGCCTGAGGATGTGGCTGAACCCAAGCCCAAGATCACTAACAAGCGGATCTTCAGTGTCAACGACTATGCTACTGTGCGCCAATAGATACGGCCTGCCTGAGACTACTGTCTGTACGCCAGCGACCCCGCCAACGGTGGTGAGACCGGCCAGCGTTCCGTTAAATTCGCTGCCGAACGGTGAGATGGTCCGGATTGTTGTCCCGACGGATACTCGCCCCTGCCCGGCCAACCACGCGAGTAACGCCGTCGTCCCGGTTCCGGTAGGGCTCTGGCAAATAACACCCGGGGCCATATACGCAGCGACATGAACGCCAGACGTTGTCGACGGGCCCTGGTCTATTTCGCCAACGAGCAAACCCAGGGTGAGTGGCGCGGAATGGCCGCGTACCGGATGCCGAAGTTCCAGGCCCGGAGCTACTACGGCGAAAAACTTCTCGAAAAAGCGCTTTAATTCAGGAACCGGCGCGCTAGCGGGATCTAGCCCAATATCCACGCCAGTGATCAATGCATAGAAGACACCGCCATAGACCAGGCTGAAGGAAACCTCTCCCCAACCTTCAACGACCACCCTGCGCTCTTCGCCAAGAACAAACCCAGGCACGGCGTCGTACGCCACGGACTCAAGACGACCAGCATGGCACGCTACTCTCAGCTCGGAGGAACCGCTTGGGGTTTCCAGCACCACCCGTCGTTCTCCCTCCTCCATGGGCAATCGCCCGGTTCCAAACAGCGCGGCCATCGTACACATGGCATTGGAGCCCGAGAAATCCGGATAGCCCATCGTTCCCATTATGATCAGGCCGGCGTCCGCGGCGGGATCGGCCGGAGGAACGACAAGATTCACGCATTGCGACGGGTCGCCGTGGGGCTTCTGAATCAGCATGCGGCGCAGCCCGTCGGCTTCACGTCGCAGGTACTCCGCACGATCCGAGACGGTACCGCCGGGCAGGTTGCTCACCCCTTCAAGGATCACGCAGCCGACATCACCGCCCGCGTGCGCCGTCACGACATCCAATGTGGGTTGTCTGGCAAAAAGGTGCTGGTAACTCATAACGAGTGTCCTCTCTGGGCACTAATCGGGAAAGCCTACCTCTGCAACTCACACCTTACTCCAGCGTTCCGCGCCCAACCAGCGACTCAAGGCTGTGGCACCCTTGGCAGTCACCTTTAATCCCCGAGCTGCCTCACGCCGTCGCAGATAGTTCCTGTCGAGCAGATGATTGCAAATGCGCTGCCCCAAAGGACCCGCTATGTGAAACCGGCGTTCACTCCAGTCAAGGCATGGGCGACACAAAGGCACGGAATTGGCAGATTGGGTTCGGTCGAACGACAAATCAATGGCCGCCAACACGTTCTCGAGCCGGCCTGTAAGAGCCCCGCCATCGGGTTCGAGCACAATGGCTTGCTCGGCCATCAGGTGGTGTGCAATAGCAACGCCCAGGCGGCCACCAAGGTGGTCGTAACACATCCTTGCCCGTCTCATGCCGGGATCGCGGGGGCCAGTCTCAACCTTGGGCGGTTTCCGACCCAATGCAGCGACCTGCATGATGCCCTCCAGCATTGTCGCCACTTCTTTTGACGCCAGACGGTGATAACGATGCCGGCCCTGTTTCAACAAAACCAATAACTCCGCTTCGATCAGCAGCGACAGATGACCGCTGGCGGTCTGGGGAGTAATCCCTCCAATTCTCGCCAGCTCATGCGCGGTATATGCCCGGCCATCCATCAGTGCCAGCAACATGGCCGTGCGGGCAGGGACTCCCACTAATGACGCTATCCGGGCAATTTCGTTGGTGTTCACTGGTGATGATGTGCCTTTGAATCGCTGGGCGCTGCTGACCGATCAGAGAGCCCATAATCTCGTACAACTTCCGCCACTCTCAATCGATAATCGGAAAAGATCTCACTCCGTCCTTTCACCTGGGCCTGGCGATGAGCCTCCATGTTCCGCCATTGCTCAATGGCGGCTTCATCCCGCCAGAAAGACAAGGAAAGCATCCGGCCAGGTTGCTTGAGGCTCTCAAAACGCTCAATGGATATGAACCCTTCTATCTGCTCTAACAGCGGCGCCAACGCGGCTGCTTCATCGAGATACTCGGCGGTTTTCCCCGAGCGTGGCTCCAGTTCAAATATCACTGCCAACATTCTATACCTCCTCCGCAGCGTTCGAGCGACAAAGTGTTGAAGGTGCATTCAGGGTGCCTTCGACGGTTTCCACGAAACTGCGCTCCTCTCGTAGTATAAATCGTTGGGATTCAGCGAGCGCGAAGTTCCGCTTTCCGGCCTCATCCGCCTTGAGGCGATGCCGATACGCCTCATAGCTTGCAAGAGAATCGAACCCGACAAGGCCCCAGGCAATGTCGTTGGTTCCTTCCGAGGGTAGGAAGTAGCCGATCAAATCACCGCCGCAACGCGGAATGATTTCACCCCAGTTTTCGGCGTAGGCTTTGAAGTGCTCTTTCTGGAATGGATCCATCTGATAGCGAATGACGCAAACTATAGACATTGAACGTCTCCTGCACCGTTGGTTTGGATGTCTATTGTGCGACTTTATTCGATGCGGATGCTTCGCTTTGGGCCGAAGTGTTCGGGATCAAGTTGAAGGCAGGTTGCCTCCCAGCATGTTTTCAACCACTGCCGCGTTATAGAAGGCTTCGACCGTCTGTATTTTGTCGTTCCGGACACGAAACCAGACTGCGAGCCGCACGTCCCCGATGGGTTCAAAGTTGGTCCGGTAGTCCAGGATTGCGAACACGTGTTCCCCGTCGGCACTGAGCTGGCGGACGATCAGGTCTTTCTGAATGGCGGCCATGCCGAATTGGTAGGACAGCATGTCATCCGGGCGAAGGAATCGCATGTTCGGCCCCACATACTCAAAACCCTCATTTACCAGCAAGGCCTTGGCCTCATCAAAACGCTGGGCATGAATATCAGCAATGAACTGTGCCACGATGTCTTTTGGTTCCATGAATAGACTCCGCGTCTGGGATATGGGCGATTATGTTGTAACACAACCCACTTCAAAGCGAGGAAAATAAAGCAATTCCTGCTACTGTTGAGTTTGGCTCACGAGGGTTTTGTATGAAAGAAGCGCCCCAAAAGCAATCCGGAACCAGCGGATACTCATGGAAACTCTCCGCGGTCGCCGCAGTGGCCTCGGTCATTGGGGCCGTGGTCACCTTTGGAGAGGTATCACCGATCATCACCGGATTGATTCTCCTTACCGCCGTCGGCTGGGGTTTTACTGCCAGGGACAATAAGCGAGGGGCCGAATCAGGCCAGGCTGAAACCAACAAGGCCCCCTCCTAGAACGACAGCCGCGGTACCCAGACACCGTGCCAGCCTTTCCCCGCCGGGCATGAGCTTCTCCAGCAATACGACAATAGCGATTACGGCAATCACCATCAGGTCCATCACACCGCCGACAAACAGAAGGGCCATGAGTGCGCAGCAACAGCCGAGGCAATACCCACCATGGATCAGGCCCATACGAAAGGCGCCGTCCAGCCCCGAGCGCCAGTGCCGGGTGATAAAGAAGAACGGTCCCCGGCAGTGACGCAGGCAGGCATTCTTCCAGGGTGACCATTGGTAGAGACCGGCGAAGATCAGCATAGCGCCGCTAAACACCTGATCCTGGCTCCGCATCATAGGGCTTAGCAGCGCCCACTGTTCGAGCAGCCATTGCAGCACGGTGGCAACCAGGCTGAACACCATCCAGATCACCACATACCCACCTATAAACAGGGCAGTGCCTGTGGCGGCGTGGGAGAGGTGGTTTTTTATCGCAACCTGACGGTAGAGCAGGATCATCGGGGTGGCGCTGGGAAACATCATGGCGATCATCATGATGGTCCACATAACAAACATCATAACGAAATAGGATGGTGTCCAGGCTCTGAACGCCATCACTTCGCCAACATCCACGGCCCCCATGCCAGCGGCCATCTCGACGAGATACCACCAGCACAACAACACAATGATCGCCACCGCAACCAAGGTGGCAATCGAGTTGCGCGACACCAGGCGAACGAATGCTCCCCCTCCTGCAGTCATCCCGTCCAACCTACCGGTAGACGCCGCTTGGACCTATATCCAGTTGCGCCATGTGGCAGTGACTGCCATCCAACTCCAAGGGAATATTGCTGTGAGCGCTGGTACGCCCCTGGGCTACCTCTGCCACCGCATATTCGAAACCGTGGGGAAGTTCGATACGGCCCCGGAATTCTTCGCCGGTCACCGGATTAAGGACAGGCTTCCCGCTGGCTTCAATCAGATCAGCCACTTTAACAACCGCCTTTCTGCCATCAATATCCCCCGAAACTTCAATGGGGCAGAAGACCGGCTCGTGCATGGTTGTCATGGTGCTGGCAAATACATTGAAGAAGGTGGCCCCTGGCTCGGATGTCTCTCCGGACAGGATCGCCAGGATCGCATCCCTCTGCTCCGGGCTGGCACTGTCGTCTATGAACGCCTGAGCCTGGCCATTGCCCTCGTATATAGCCCCCGGCCATTTCAACGTCATGGCAAAGGATAAGCCATCCAGGCGGGTGTCACCGAAATACCCTTCTTCAATCCTGAAAGCCCCCAGCGCCTCGCAATTGCCATGAGTGGGCCTGCTGTTAAACTGACAAGGACAGCCAGGATCACAGTTGCAATTCACAAACTCAAACCCCTTGATGCGCCAATCAATCTTATCCATCTTTTATCCCCCCTGCCTATCGAGACTACACGTAGAAGTATAGCTGCCGAGAGGTTTCCTTCACCCTTGTCGGACAAGGGTTTTAGATCTTTAAAGAACAAAAAAACAGCGGATATATTGGGTGAAGATCAGAAGGCACTTTACCGACTCATGAATGCGACTTGGGTCCACCTTTAAATCGAACGCCGGAGGTAATGCCGGTAACGGGGGCGCCAGAAATTGCGTTCGATGGTCTGGCGGATGGTGTCGTCATCGGAGCGCAAGGCGACGCCATCCTCCTGTGCCTGCTTGGCGACATCAAAGGCGATGTTGCGACTGATTTCCTGAATACTGGCCAGGTCCGGCAACAGCCGCTCGCCGGTTTGCTGAACAATCGGCGCCTGTTTCGCCAGGGCATCGGACGCCGCCATCAGCATGGTGTCGGTCACTCGCGAAGCGCCGGCGGCGATCACTCCGAGGCCAATCCCCGGGAAAATATAGGCGTTGTTGCATTGGGCAATGGGGTAGGTTTTGCCCTTCAGCTCCACCGGCTTGAAGGGGCTGCCGGCAGCCACCAGGGCTTCGCCGTTTGTCCAGGTCAGGATCTCTTCGGGCGTTGCCTCAACTTTGGACGTGGGGTTCGACAATGGCATCACCAGCGGGCGGTCGCAGCCGGCATGCAGAGCTTTGATCACTTCTTCACTGAACAGGCCGCGCTGGCCGGAGACGCCGATCAGGACGGTTGGTTTCGCCTGTTTCACCACATCAATCAATTGCCGGCCTGACCAGTCTTTTACCCGGCTCGGATCCTGGGCGAGCGCCAACTGGAAATCCTGCAGGCCGGTGATGTCGTTGGTGAGCAGCCCGGGACGGTCAATCATGTAAACCCGTTGGCGCGCTTCGGGTTCCGACACCCCCTCGTTCGTCATTGCAACGATGACCTGTTCGGCAATGCCGCAGCCCGCGGAACCGGCACCCACAAAGGCAATTGTCTGCTCGCTGACCTGTTCGTTCTTGGTTTTACACGCCGCCAGCAAGGTGGCCAGACACACCGAGGCCGTGCCCTGGATGTCGTCGTTGAAGCAGCAGGCGTCGTCGCGGTATTTCTTCAGCAGGCGCATGGCGTTGTTCTGCGCGAAATCCTCGAACTGCACCAGCACATTGGGCCAGCGGCGCTTTACCGCCGCGAGGAATTCAGCCACGAAAGCGTCGTATTCTTTCTGCTCGATGCGCTTGTGGCGCCACCCCATGTACATCGGGTCATCAAGCAGGGCCTGGTTGTTGGTACCGACATCAAGCATTATCGGCAGCGTATTGGCCGGGCTGATACCCCCGCAGGCGGTGTACAGCGACAGTTTTCCAATGGGAATGCCCATGCCACCGATGCCCTGGTCCCCCAACCCCAGGATGCGCTCGCCGTCGGTCACCACGATGACTTTGACCTTCTCCTTGGTGGCGCTGCGTAGCAGGTAGTCCATGTGTTCCCGGTCAGGCCAGGACACGAACAGGCCCCGATGGTTACGGTAGATGTTGGAGAACTCCTCGCACGCCTCGCCCACCGTCGGGGTGTAGATAATCGGCAGCATTTCTTCCAGATGGTTTTCCAGCAGGCGGTAGAAAAGGGTTTCGTTGTCGTCCTGAATTGCACGCAAGGTGATGTGTCGGTCGAGGTCGGTCTGGCATAACTGGTATTGCTTATAGGCGCGCTCCGCCTGTTCCTCGATGGTTTCCACGTTCTGCGGCAGCAGGCCGATCAGGTTGAAGTCCACGCGCTCCCTCTGGGTGAAGGCACTCCCCTTGTTCAACAGCGGCATCTCCAACAAGGTGGGGCCGGCATAGGGAATGTACAGGGGGCGTTTTTCCGTATTGCTCATAATTACCTCGTGAATCGGGCGGGCTACGAATGGACAAAATGCGTCTATAAAAATAGTAGCTGATGTCGACCTTATCCGCAGGCCAGCCAAAACGATCCGCCTGGAACATCCCCTATGAGAATTTTGCTCTCGCTGTCGATTTCCAGGAGTGATGCGCGACCTACATAATGTCAGTCAGCCAAAAAAGGAGAAAGGCATGAAGAAACACGCAAAGAACACCATTTGCCTCTGGTACGACGGCGATGCGGAAGAGGCGGCGCGCTTTTACGCGGAGACCTTCCCAGATTCATCGGTTGATGCGGTACATCGCGCACCGGGGGACTACCCATCCGGCTCGGAAGGGGATGTGCTAACGGTGGAGTTCACGGTACTGGGCATTCCCTGCCTCGGGCTCAATGGCGGCCCCACCTTCAAGCACAGCGAGGCGTTTTCATTTCAGGTTGCCACCGTGGATCAAGAGGAAACGGATCGCTATTGGAACGCGATTGTTGGCAACGGCGGTGAAGAGAGTGCCTGCGGCTGGTGCAGGGACAAGTGGGGGCTCTCCTGGCAGATTACGCCACAGGTTCTGTCGGAAGCCATTGCTGATCCCGACCGCGCAGCCGCCAAGCGGGCGTTCGAGGCCATGATGACGATGGGCAAGATCGATATTGCGACCATTGAGGCGGCGCTCAGGGGATAAAGTCGATTGCCGGCGCGCCCACGCTCCACTAAACTTAATGCATCGCCTCGGCGCAACGGTGTTTCGGGTGCCCCGTGATGCCTCACAGAACCGCACGTGTTCATAAATACCTTTGGAGGACTGCGCTCGCAGTCCTTGCCGCCTTTGTTGTTGCCGTATCCGCCATGGAGAACCAGCGCCTGACACTCAGGCTTGGTGACTTGACCGAATTCGACTACCTGTCCGAGTTGCTGACGCACGTGCTGGAAGCAGACGGTTACGAGGTCGATATTGTAAAGGTATCGGATGTTTCGCCCGCGCGCCTGGAGTGGTTTCTGGAACAGGGCATGATCAGTGTCATGATGATGGGCGAGACAGCCCCACGCAGCGACCGATTCCTGTCGGTGCGGGTGGCCATGACCGATAACCTGATGAACCAGCGTATCCTCTTCATCCCCAAAGGACAGCAATACAGATACAACCAGGTTAAGTCCCTCGAAGATTTCCGGGCCCTGGGTGTGGTTGGAGGTATGGGCGCCTCTTGGCTTGACTACCAGATCTGGCTGGCCAATGACCTGCCGGTGATCGGGATGGTTGGTGAATGGCGACGGCTGTACAACATGGTAGCCGTTGGCAACCGGGGCATTGATTACCTACCTAGGGGCGCTCAGGAAATGGCCCGGGAATGGCAGGAGCATCCAAACCTGGATGTCGAGCAACACCTGGTTCTGGTGTATGACAAGGACCATGTCCTCTACGTATCTCCCCGGGAAGTGGAGCTCCACCGCACGCTGAGCAAGCTGATGCCAGAGGCTAGCCGCGATGGGCTCATCCGTACGCTGGCGGAAAAGCACTACCGGGCCGTTTTTGATCATCCGGTCAATCTTGCGAAGCGCCGGGTTATCCCTCTACCAGAACTCGACATACTGCAGAAGTAGTCAGCCCGCTCCACAAATCCCCTACCACTAAACAACCTCCGGAAACGCCGACACCAGAAATTCCACCAGTGCCCTCACCTTGGGCGTGACAAACTTGCGGGTGGGATAAACTGCATACACGCCCAGTTCGGCGGAGCGGTAGCCTGGCATCAGTTCCACCAGCCGGCCGGCATCCAGGTCGTCCTGCACCAGGAAACTGGGCTGGTGTATCACCCCCTGGTGGGCCACGGCGACCGCACAGCAGGTTTCGCCATTGTTGGCGTACATCCAGGGGCGTACACGCCTGCTGACCGGGCCGTCCGGCCCCTGGAAATGCCAATCGTCGCCCGTGGCCAGATTGCTGTAAGCGACGACATTGTGATGGACCAGGTCTTCGGGCCGTTCAGGCGTGCCGTGGGCCCTGAGGTACTCCGGAGACGCGCACACCACCAGCCGTGTGGTGGTGAGACGACGACTCACCAGAGTGGAGTTTCTCAGGCTGGCGATGCGGATGGCAAGGTCGAAGCCTTCCTCGACGATGTCCACGATGCGGTCGGACAGGTCGATGTTGAGTTCAACATCCGGATACAGGGCGTGGAACTCCCCCCACAGGGGCGCCAGGTGGCGAATGCCGAAACTTACCGGTGCGTTAACGCGCAATACGCCCTTGGCGATGCCACTACGGGAGGTTAGCTCCGACTCCGCCTCTTCCACGCCTGCCAGCAGCTCCCGGCAACGGACGTAAAACACCTCCCCTTCCGCCGTCAGGGACAGCCGGCGGGTGGTGCGGTGCAGCAACCGTACTCCAAGGCGTGATTCCAGTTCGTTGATATAGCGGGAGACCGCGGCTTTCGACACTCCCATGCTCTCTGAAGCGGCAACAAAGCTGCCCGCCTCCACTACGGCGCAGAACGTCTGCATTTCCAGTAATCGATCCATGGACTTTGTTTCACTTTCCGAGACAGTTAATTCATTAAATGCATGTTTATCTCATAAACCGGGACTCGTAAAGTATCACCATGCTCAAACGCATTTTCATACCCACATAAGGAAGCCTGATCATGAACAACACATTCATCAACAAACTGCTCGACACCAACGCTGGCTGGGGCGCCCTTGCCCTGCGTATTCCGGTCGGCATTATCTTCGCCGTCCATGGCGCCCAGAAACTGTTTGGCTGGTTTGGTGGCTACGGCCTTGAAGGCACCGGACAATGGATGGATTCCATCGGCCTGAGCCCCGGTTACCTGATGGCCCTGATGGCCGGCGGTACAGAGTTCTTCGGCGGCCTGGCGCTGATCATCGGCCTGCTGGTTCGTCCGGCCAGTGCGGCACTGGCGTTCGCCATGTTGATTGCCATCTTCAGCGTGCACTTCCAGAATGGCCTGTTCATGAGCAACAACGGCTACGAGTTTGGCCTGGCCCTGCTGGCCGCTTCCGTCTCCCTGTTGTTCAGTGGTGCCGGTCGTGCCTCAGTGGATCGGCTGGTAACAGCCCGCTGAACAAGCCGTTTGATTTGACGGAAAGGAGCACGCGCCATGACCAGCCTGTTTGTATCCCACGGCGCCCCCACCTTTGCGCTGGAGCCGGGCCTGGCGGGCCCGGCTCTCACCCGGCTGGGGCAGGACTTTCCCCGGCCGACCGCGGTGCTGGTGGTATCGCCTCACTGGATGACGCCCGAGGTACAGGTGGGCCTGGCGGAAACGCCGGCCACCATCCATGATTTCCGGGGATTTGATCCAGAGCTCTATCAACTGACGTATCCCGCGAAAGGACATCCGGCATTAGCGAGGAAGGCTCTTTCCCTGCTGGACACCGCAGGGTGGAAGCCGACGGCGGATGCCAGTCGTGGTCTGGACCATGGTGCCTGGGTACCGTTGATGTATCTATACCCCGACGCCTCGGTGCCCGTATTCCAGGTCTCCCTGCCAGTCCATCTCGACAGCAACTCTGCGTGGCATTTGGGCCAGGTATTGGCACCGCTGCAACAGGAAGGGGTACTGATTGTCGGTTCGGGCAGCCTCACCCACAATCTGTACGAGGTACGCTGGAAAGACAGTAACGGGGCAGAGTACGCCAAGGCCTTTAGCCAGTGGATTCGGAACGCGGTTCTGGAAGGAGATCACCAGCAATTAATAAATGCCTTGACCCTGGCGCCCCACGCCCAGCGTGCCCATCCAACCACGGAACATTTTCTGCCCCTGCTGGTCGCCCTCGGCGCCAGTGCCCCCAAAGCCCGTGCTTCGGTCATTGAGGGGGGCATTGAACATGGCGTGTTGTCGATGGACTCTTTTGTTTTCGACGCTTTACCCCGACAATGAGCAATTACGCGTAAAAATCATCGGACTGAAGCATGCTTGAGAGTTTGGCCTGGGTGCCTGAAAATTTTTCGTTGCCGGACTCCATGTTGAGGCTGGTGGTCAGCACCGTGTTGCTGGTGCTCGCCATCGTTATCCTGCGGACGCTCACCGCCCGCTTTATACGGCGAAACATTGCGTCATCCGAATTGCGGGGCCGGTTGCTGGTGAACTCCCGCAACGGCTTCCTGCTATTGGGGATCCTTGGCCTGGCGTTGATCTGGGGAGACCAGATTCGCTCACTGGCACTGTCTATCGTCGCGATCGCTGTCGCCTTTGTGGTCGCGACCAAGGAATTGATCCTCTGTGTTTCCGGCTCGATCCTGAAGAGCGGTGCCGGCTCCTTCAACTTGGGAGACCGCATTCAGGTGAAGGATTTCCGCGGCGATGTCATCGACCAGACCCTCCTGGCCACCACCATCCTCGAGGTTGGCCCGGGCAAAACGGGACACCAGCGCACGGGGCGGATGATTGTGATACCCAACGCGCTGTTCGTGGCCGAACCGGTCATCAACGAGAGCTTTACCGACCACTGGGACTTCCATGTGTTCACCGTGCCCTTTAAACGGGAGGACGATTGGCAGGCCGCCCAGAAAGCCCTGCTTGAGGCCGCCAATCGTCATTGTGAGCCCTATCTTGAGCAGGTCCGCAAACACATGAACAAGGTGGGCGTTCTGCGGGGCCTGGAAGTGCCCTCTGTCGATCCACGGGTGACCATCCAGGCGCCGGTGGCCAACGAAATCCACCTCACCGTGCGGCTGCCCGCCAAATCCGGGCGGCGCAGTTACATCGAGCAGTCGATCCTCTCAGAGGTGTTTGCCAGCGCCGATTTCTCCAGCAAAAAGCCGCGGCCGGCTGATGAAGAAAAAGAAGATAATGAGTGAACAGGCAGCCGCAGAATTCAGTTGACAATCGCCTTCACTCCATGATGTTATCACCGGTAACAATGTTACCGGTGATAACTTATGCCTGACAGCCCAACCCCTCTCAAAACCAATTACCACCACGGCGACCTGCCCCAGCAGGCCCATCAGCTAGCGCTGGAAATCCTGCGGGAACATGGCGATGCCGCCATCAGCCTGCGGGCCCTGGCGAAGCAGATCGGTGTCAGTGCGCCGGCCCTGTACCGCCATTTCATTGACCGGGAAAGTCTACTCGCGGAGCTGGCCGTAACCGGGTTCGAGGCCCTGCGGGAACGGCTGCTGGCTGTGGACCAAAGCAAACCCCGGCGGGCATTGATTGATATCGGCCTGGTGTACGTATCTTTTGCTCAGGACGAACCCAACCTGTACCGGCTGATGTTTGGCGGGCGGGTGCTGCCCAGAGGCGTCCATCCCCGTCTGGACACGGCCGGTAAAGCTGCGTTCCAGGTACTGGAAGACACCATTGCGCGGGCCCAGCAGGCCGGTTATGTCAAACCCATGCCGCTTGCGTTGATGACAGCCGCCGCCTGGTCGCTGGTGCATGGGCTGTCGCAACTGACCATCGACGGGCACCTGCCGTCGGCCAAGGCGGAACCTCATCTGGCGGAAGGCGTTGTCACGCTACTGCTGGATGGCTCAGTTGCCGAAGACGAACAACCTCACAAGGACACCGCATCATGAGCAGCCCCAAACCAAGCACCATTCGTGTCGGACGTCGGTACCGTGCAAATCGCCTGGATGGGCCCTACGACGCCATCGTGATTGGCTCCGGCATTGGTGGGCTCACCACGGCTGCCTGCATGAGCAAACTGGGCAAGAAAGTGGCGGTGTTCGAACAGCATTACACCGCCGGCGGCTTCACCCACAGCTACGACCGCAATGGCTACGAATGGGACGTGGGCGTGCATTACATCGGTGACGTGGGCGCGGACCACACTCTGACGAAGCGTCTGTTTGATCACATTACCGATGGCCAGTTGAAGTGGGCTCCCATGGATAGCCACTTTGATCGCATTTTTATCGGTAACCGCCATGTAGACCTGGTAGCCGGCCCGGATGCGTTCAAGGCCGAGCTGAAGAAGGCGTTTCCCGGTGAGGAGCAGGCCATCGACACCTACCTGGAGTACCTGAAGAAAGTCGCCAAAGCCATGCCGGGGCTGGTGATCGGCAAGGTGCTGCCTGACCTGGCGGCTGGCCCCCTGCGCAAGCTCGTGGACCGCACTGCGCCATCCTTCCTGAACCGACCCACCCGCGAGGTATTGGAAGGCCTGACCAACAACCAGAAACTGATCGCCGTGCTCACCGGGCAGTGGGGCGATAACGGCCTGCCGCCTGCGGAATCCAGCTTTATCATCCACGCCCTGATCGCCCGCCATTATCTTTACGGCGGCTATTATCCCATCGGCGGTGCCTCGGAAATGGCCAAGACCATTATTCCGGTTATCCAGCAGGGTGGCGGAGAGGTGTTCACCTACGCCGATGTGACGGAAATCCTGATAGAGAAAGGCAAAGCCGTGGGCGTTCGCATGGCGGACGGTGAGGAAGTCCGCGCCCCGCTGGTGATCAGCAACGCCGGCGTTTTCAACACCTTCGACAAACTGCTGCCGGAAACGGCGCCCCACCGGAACTATTACCAGCAAAAGCTGAAAGCCGTGGAACGTTCCATGGCCAGCAACTGCCTGTACATCGGCCTGGAAGATACCGCCGAGAACCTGAAGCTGCCGAAGACCAACTACTGGATATACCCGGGCACCAACTACGAGAAGCAGGTCAGCGACTTCGTGGCCGCGCCGGATGAGCACGACATTCCACTGACGTACATCTCCTTCCCCTCCGCCAAGGACCCGAGCTTTGCCGAGCGCTACCCCGGTCGCGCCACCATCGAGATCGTCGCCCCCGGGCCTTACGACTGGTACCAGGACTGGGCCGACAAAACCTGGGGCAAACGCGGTGAGGACTACGAAGCCAAGAAGGAAGCCTATGCCCAGCGGCTGCTGGCCAAGCTGTACGAGAAGTTCCCGCACCTGGAAGGCAAAGTGGATTACTACGAGCTGTCCACGCCCCTGTCCACCGATTATTTCTGCCGCTACAGCAAAGGCGAGATCTACGGCCTGAACCACACCCCGAGCCGTTTCGAGCAGGACTGGCTGAAGCCCAAAACCCGCATTCCCGGCCTGTACCTGACCGGCCAGGATGTGATGACCTGCGGCGTAGCCGGGGCGATGATCGGTGGGTTACTGGCCACCGTGGCGGTCAGTGGTCTGAAGGGGTTACCGCTGGCGAAGAGGATGTTTGTGGGGTAACTCCGGCGGCTACTCACAACACTCTAGAAGCCTTGTGGCATGCTCCCGCAACGCATCCTTCAGGGCATCCGGCTTGAGGATGGTAAACCGGAACGGAAGCTGCGCCAGCCACCAGGCAAACCACTCGAAACTGTCGGTTTGTGTGGTCAGCAGCAGGCCGTCATCACGCTGTTCGAATCCGTCCGCACAGGATGAATGGAAATCAAACACCGCTGCGGCGGACTCACGGTCCGTATGCAGCAACACCGACACCTCATGGGTTCGGCCCCAGGACAGGAAGCTCTCGCTCAGGAAATCCGCCGCATCGAAATCCGGTGGCCGCTGGAAGGTGCTGTCCAGAAGGTGGACATTGCTGATGCGGTCCAGCCGGAACGAGCGCATGGCCTGCCGGAGGTGGCAGAAGCCGGTGAGATACCAACGCCCCTGGCGGAACACCAGCCCGTAGGGATCAGCGCTGCGGTCGATGCCGCCATGCTCCGGGGAGTGGTAGGTAAACCCCACCGCACGCATCGCTTCCGTGGCAATGGTCAGGGTTTGCAGGGCGCGGTCGTCCAGGCTGGGTTCGCCCCGGGGCAGGATGACCCGGGTGGTATCGCTGACACCACGAACCCGCTTTTTCAGGTTGGCCGGCATCACCCGTTCCAGTTTCGCCTGCACGCTGGCAATGGCCGGCGCCGCATCCGTCAGCCCCAGTTGCCGGGCGGCCAACAACCCCAAAGACACCGCCAGGGTTTCTTCTTCAGTGAACATCATCGGTGGCAACTTGAAGCCTGCTACCAACCGGTAACCGCCGTAACGCCCCTGCTCCGTCATCACCGGGATACCCAGGTCTTCAAGTACTGTGATGTAGCGCCGAATCGTCCGCCGGTCGACACTCAGCCGTTCCGCCAGTTCTGCGCCGCCGATCTGGCCGTGAGCCTGCAATAATTCCAGCACGGTCAACACACGGGTAGTGGGACCAGACATTGTCACCTTCCTTCTGCCAGCTTTTTCGGCAATTTGCATTAATAAATGCATGGTCCCATTTATCTAGGACAGATATTCACCTATTTCCAGATTAATCTGATTTCGCAGTAACCCACACCCTTCGAAAACTGGCTTGAAAAGGAGAGCAACATGTCAGAACTCACGTTTTACACTCACCCTATGTCCCGCGGGCGGGTTGTACGCTGGATGCTGGAAGAAGTCGGCATTCCCTATACAGTGGAGACGATGGAATTCGGCGCGGATATGAAAACTCCGGAATACCTGGCTATTAACCCCATGGGCAAGGTGCCTGCCATCAAGCACGGCAACACCGTTGTCACTGAAGTGGCGGCTATCTGCGCCTACCTGGCGGACCAGTTTCCGGACAAGAAGCTGGCGCCACCTTCACAATCCCCGGAACGCGGCGCCTACTACCGCTGGCTGTTCTTCATGGCGGGCCCCTTCGAGATGGCCACCAGTGCGCTGGCGTATGGCTGGAAAATTGATAGCAGTAACGTACAGGCCGTCGGCTGTGGCCGTGTGGAAGACAGCATCAATACATTGGAGAGAGTGCTGGGCAAGAGCCCCTACATTTGCGGTGATACATTTACCGCAGCGGATGTGCTGGTCAGCAGTTACCTATGGTGGGAAACCATGCAGAAGAACATTCCGCCAAACAGGGTGTTCCAGGATTACATCCAACGCACGGAGAGCCGGCCAGCCGCCAAGCGCGCCAATGAACTGGATGATGCTTTGGCTGAAACGATGAAAGCGGTCGAGGCCTGAGGTTCAGCCAGCGGCAGCCGGCGATACCGGGCACAACCCGCCGGGTACATTCAGCACCCAATCGCGGATGGCCTGTATCGTCGGGTCCTGCCGGCGGCTTTCCGGATACACCAGGTAGAACGGCTTACCCTCGAGTTCCGGGCCGAAGGGCTGCACCAGGCGCCCTTCGGCCAACTCATCCTCTATCAGTTGCCGACTCATCAACGCCACACCCTGGCCACCCACCGCCGCGGAAATAGCGTGGGTCTCGTCTGAAAACACCAGCCCGGCACTGGCATCCAGCCCCGGCACTCCCACCTGCTTCTGCCAACCGGCCCAATCCAGGGGTGATATCGACACCTGCTGTGGTCGAAAGTGAATCAGTGGATGGTCTGGCAAATCCTCCACCCTTGTCAGCCCCAGGTGGGGACTGCACGCCGGTATAAAGATGTTATCAAACAGCTTTTCAGCGACCAGGCCCGGCCAATGGCCATCCCCGTAGCGAATGGCAAGGTCCGCTGTCACCCCATCCAGCGCCACCGCTTCGTGCGAGGCGTGGATACGCAGATCGATATCCGGATGGGTGTCCCGCAACATGCACACCCAGGACAGCAGCCAGCGCACGGCCACGGCCGGCGTGGTCGACAGGGTGACGGCCTGCCGCGAGGGCACTGCCTTCAGGCGCTCGATGGCATTGCCAATGTTGTCGAAAGCCGAACCCAGAACCTCCTGCAACTCCCGCCCCTGGGGCGTCAACACCAACTGCCGGGGTTTGCGAACGAACAGGGCCACCCCCAGCGCTTCCTCAAGCCCGCGAATCTGATGACTGATGGCCGTAGCGGTCACCGACAGCTCCTGGGCAGCCTGCTTGGCACTCTCATGGCGAGCGGCGGCTTCGAAGGCTCGCAGGGCGGATAGCGAAGGCAGGCGGCGAGGACTCATGGATGAATTTGCCTCATCTATATGTGCGAAAAATCATCGTTTGTGGCCCTTTAAGTATGGTTTTAGGCTTAATTCACTGTCAACAACAGATGAATTTTTCTTACAACCGAATGGAGACTCACATGACTCATATCCTGCAACTCGACGCCTCCGCCCGCCCTGGCCGCGCCGGCACCCATGAGCACGGTTCCCACAGCCGCAGCCTGACCCACCGATTTGTTTCCCGGTGGCAGGCCCAACGCACCGGGGATACCGTGACCTATCGCGATATCGGTGGCACGCCACCTTCCTTCATTGATCAGCGCTGGATACAGGCAGCCTTTGCCTCACCGGAGCAGCACGAACCCTGGATGGATGAAACGCTAGCAGAGAGCGACCAACTGATTGACGAACTCATACCAGCAGACATCCTGGTTATTGGTGCGCCGCTGTACAACTTCGGCATGCCGGCAGCACTGAAAGCATGGGTTGACCAGGTGGTTCGTATGCACAGGACCGTGGACTATGTCCCGTCTGAGCCCGAGTCCCCCTTTATACCGCTACTCGCCGATCGCCCCAGGCATGCCGTTATTCTCTCGTCACGCGGTGTGGGCGGATTCGACCCCGGTGGCGAGATGGCGCATATGAATCATCTCGAGCCCGCCATCACCACCGTGCTTGAATTTATCGGCATTACCAACGTGCACAGCATTGCTGTCGAGCATCAGGAGGACGGCGGTGAGCTGCTGAAGGCTTCGGTTAAGGAGGCTGAGCGGAGGGTGGATGAGCTGGTGGTGCAGTTGCAGGATTCATTCATAAAGGCCGCACCTGCATTGACGTCCTCGTCACTGGTAAGCTCGGTGTAATAGCCAACAAGGACACTCCATGCTCTGCTTCTGCTACGGATCCAACATGTCGCAACGAAGGCTTCAGGCCCGGGTCCCCTCCGCCCGGGTCGTGGCCGTGGCAGAGCTCCCCGCTCATCGGCTTCGCTTCCATAAATCCGCCAGGGACGGCTCCGCCAAATGCGATGCGGAAGAAACCGGCAATCCGGAGGACCGGGTGATTGGTGTGGTTTACGAGATTGCCGATGCAGAAAAGCCCGATCTGGACCGGCATGAGGCTCTGGGATTTGGCTACGATGAAAAGCAGGTGGAGTTGAGAAGCGAAAAAGGCAGTCTTCACGCCTGGATGTATTACGCCACACGTATCAACAACTCGCTAAAACCCTTCCACTGGTACAAGGACCACGTGCTTATCGGCGCGCGGGAAAACCGCCTTCCTGCGGACTACATTGCACAGATTGAAGCCGTGGACTCCATTGACGACCCCAAACCCGAACGACACGAGCGGGAGTTGTCTATTTACAGCAATACATAAGTTGCTTTTTTCTTTTCCCTCATCCCGCCCTTAATCAAAAGAAACTTATTTGTTGCTCAACACTAAGAAAGAAACTAATATGTTTCTACTGTTCATTTAAGCAACTTATACGTTTCCGTATGGCTTCAATATTAGATCAAATCAAACACCGTAGGCTGAGCATGGGGCTGAAACAGCACGATATGATGATGCGTGTCGGCATGTCCCGTCAGCAATACCAGCGCCTGGAATCCAAGGGTAACCCCAGGCTTGATACGCTTGAACTGATTGCCCTGGGGCTGAGGAGCGAGCTAGTACTAGTCCCCCAGGAAAAACTGGAAGCGGTCATGGCTGTCCTGGCGGGCACAACAACCAACCAGCCCTCTAACAATAGCCGACCCTCCGAACCAGAAAAGCCGCTCTCGGATGATCCCTGGCGAGGTTTGCTGGAGGACAATGAATGAGCGAGACAACAGGCGAGGACGTCAATGTACTTAAATTGACTCTTCACGGACGACTGGTTGGCTACCTGGCCGGCTTCGGGAACGGCCGCAATGTTTTGAGCTTTGCGGACGAATTCCGAAGAAACACAGAGCGACCGACTTTCAGCCTGATCACTCATCCCCAATTTCCAAACTCCGAAAAGCTTCTCACGGAATCCTGGGCCCGCAACCAAAGACTTCACCCCTCGCTATCCAACCTCTTACCGGAAGGGTCGCTCAGGGAACTGATTGCACAGAGTTTGAAAGTTCATGTTGATAACGAATTTCACCTGTTTTCTTATCTCGGGGAGGACCTGCCGGGCGCATTGATCGCCACTCCCATGGAACCCGGCGACGTGCCAGACAGCGTGTTATCCGCCCACGGCAAGGCCAAAGCTGTGAAGTTCGAGAAACCCAAGTTCGAAAACAGGTTCTCGCTGGCGGGCGTGCAGATGAAATTTTCCATGAAGGAAAAGGAAGGTCGCTACAACCTGACAAAGGGTGACGAACTGGGCGACTGGATTATCAAAACACCGTCCACAAAACACAGTCATGTCCCCCTGAACGAATACACGGCCATGAGCCTGGCATCCCTGGTCGGAGTCGATATCCCGGACATCAAGCTGGTGGATATGGACAAGCTCGATAACCTTCCGCCCATTAATCTACCGGAGGAGAGGCAGGCATTCGCAATCAAGCGGTTTGACCGGGACGGACCCAAGCGTATTCATATGGAAGACTTTGCACAGATCCTGGTGAAATACCCCCACGAAAAATACAACTCGGCAAACTATGAGCAGATTGGCAGGGTGGTCTACGACTATTCCGGCGAGGGCCTGGCAGACGCCCAACAATTTGCCCGCCGGTTGTTAGTGAATATCCTGCTCGCGAATGGGGACGCCCACCTGAAAAACTGGAGCCTGATCTACCCTGACCAGGTTACGCCCAGGCTTTCACCAGCCTACGATATCGTCACAACCCGCGTTTACATCGAGAATGAGAGTGCGTTCGCGCTCAACCTGGGCAAAAATAAACAGTGGTACACTACTACGATGAACCACTTCCGGTCCTGGGCTGAAAAATCCGGGATACCATGGCGGGCAATCAAGCCCCACCTGGATGACACTATGGGAAAAGCCCGCACCCTGTGGCCGAAAGCGCTAGAAAACCTTCCAATGGCGGATGCCCACAAACACACCTTGAGAACGCACTGGCAGGACCTGAAAGACGATTTCAGAATAGACAACCCCTGACGCTCACACCCCCAACCGATCCCGCAACCCGTAATACCAGGCCCCCAGCGCCGTCAGCGGTACCCTGAACGCACGCCCGCCCGGAAACGGATAATGCGGCAGGCTGGCGAAGGCGTCGAAGTGTTCGGCCTGGCCTTCAATCGCCAGGGCCAGGGCTTTGCCCGCCACGTGGGTGAAGGTAACGCCGTGACCGGAACAGCCCTGGGAATAGAACACGTTGTCCTGCAGCCGGCCCATTTGTGGCAGGCGTGACAGGGTGAGCAGGAAGTTGCCGGTCCAGGCATAGTCGATCTTCACGTTGTCCAGTTCCGGGAAGGTTTTCAGCATGTTGGGGCGAATCAGCCGCTCGATGTTGGCCGGGTCGCGGGCACCGTAAACCACGCCGCCGCCGTAGATCAGGCGCTTGTCGCCGGACAGGCGGAAGTAATCAAGCAGGTAGTTGCAGTCCTCCACGCAGTTGTCTTCAGGCAGCAACCGTTTTGCGGTAGCTTCATCCAGCGGTTCGGTGGCAATGATTTGTGAACCGCAAGGCATGGACTTGGCGCCCAGCTCCGGTACCAGCCCGCCCAGGTAGGCGTTACCGGCCAGCACCACGAACTGGGCTTTGACCTCGCCGTCACGGGTTTTCACCGTTGCCGGCTGGCCGGGAAGAATCTGTGTGACTTCCGAATGCTCATGAATCACCCCGCCCCGGGATTCCAGCGCAGCCGCTTCGCCCAGAGCCAGGTTCAGCGGATGGATGTGTCCGCCGGTGTGGTCGATTGCTCCGCCCACGTAGCGATCGGTGCCGACGCGGGCACGGATCGCTTCCCGGTCCAGCAGTTCCAGTTTGTCATAGCCGAACCGGCGCCACAGGGCTTGCTGAGCTTGCAGATGGTTGAGCTGTCGCGAGTTAAGGGCTGCGAATATGCCGCCCTCTTTCAGGTCGCACCGGATGCGGTAATCCCGTACCCGCTGGCGGATGATCTGGCTGCCTTCAAAGGCCATGTTCGCCAGCAGGCGCAGATGATCTGGCATGGTCTGGCGCTCTATAGTATCCAGGTCACGGCTGAAGCTGTTGACGATCTGGCCGCCATTACGTCCTGAAGCGCCCCACCCCACGGTGGCGGCCTCCAGTATTACTACCCGAAAACCAGACTCCGCCAGGAACAGCGCGGTGGATAATCCGGTGTAACCGGCACCCACCACGCACACGTCTGCCTCACACCGGCCCTGCAGTGCGGGGCGTCTCGGCGCCCGATTGGCAGAGGCGGCGTAAAGGGAAGGAACCGGAGGATACAGGGTCATAGTGTGGCGCCATACAGGGTGACGGAGATCTGGAAACGGGTGAAAACAGTGCCCGCCGAGGCAAGTCTATGCCAGGACCGGACGTTCGGGAAGACACGTTCTTCTACCTATACCAGAGGCCGCGATTGCCCGCGAAAGTGCTGCTATGATTGGCCAACTTCCTTGCCTGAGAGGCAGCCATGAATCATCCTGAACGTTCCATCACTCCCACCAACCAGGCCGATTGGCAGGCCATGGCTGACCAGCTCACCCTTGAAAGCCGCGCCTATGTAAATGGCGCTTATCAATGGGCTGTTAATGGCCAGACCTTTCCCTGCATCAGCCCGGTGAATGGCCGTGAACTCACCCAGGTTGCCAGTTGCGACCAGGCCGACGCAGACCTTGCGGTCGACGCTGCCAGAAAAGCCTTTAACAGTGGCGTGTGGAGCCGACTGGCACCCGCCAAACGCAAAGCCATTCTGATTCGCTTCGCGGAACTGATCGAGGACCACGGCGATGAACTGGCCCTGCTCGAAACCCTGGATATGGGCAAACCCATTGGGCACGCACGCTCCGGGGATGTGCCCGCAACAGCACGCGCCATTCGCTGGACCGCCGAGGCCATCGACAAGGTCTACGGCGAACTGGCCACCACAGCCCATGACCAGATCGGCATGATTTCCCGGGAGCCCATGGGCGTGGTCGCCGCCATCGTACCCTGGAACTTCCCGATGATCATGGCGTCCTGGAAGATTGCCCCGGCTTTGGCGACCGGCAATTCGGTGATCCTCAAGCCCTCCGAGAAATCCCCACTGACTGCCATTCGGCTGGCGGCCCTGGCGGAAGAAGCCGGCATTCCAGCCGGCGTGTTCAACGTGCTGCCCGGCTATGGCCACACTGTGGGCAAGGGCCTGGCCCTGCATATGGATGTGGACTGCCTGGTGTTCACCGGCTCCACCAACGTGGCCAAACAGCTGATGATCTACGCTGGCCAGTCCAATATGAAACGGGTGTGGCTGGAGGCCGGCGGTAAGAGCCCCAACATCATTTTCGCGGACGCACCGGACCTGAAAAAAGCCGCTGCCGAAGCCGCCAGCGCCATCGCCTTTAACCAGGGCGAAGTCTGTACCGCGGGCAGCCGGCTGTTGGTGGAAGACAGCATCCGCGCCGAGTTCATCGGACTGATTCGGGAGGCCCTGAAAACCTGGCGGCCCGGCCACCCGCTGGATCCGGCCACAACCTGCGGCGCCATTGTCGATCAGGCCCAGCTTGATCGCATCATTGAGTACATCGGCATCGGCCAGTCCGAAGGGGCAACCCTGGTGGAGGGTGGCCAGCGTGTGCTGGAAGACACGGGCGGCCTGTTCGTCCAGCCCACGGTGTTTGACGGGGTGAACAACGGCATGCGCATAGCTTCGGAGGAAATCTTCGGGCCGGTGTTGTCGGTGATTGGTTTCACGACTGCCGAGGAAGCCATCACCATTGCCAACGATTCCATCTACGGCCTGGCGGCGGCGGTGTGGACCTCCAACATCAACACCGCCCACAAAGTGGCCAAGGCTTTGCGGGCCGGCAGTGTATGGATCAACCACTACGATGGTGGCGACATGACGGCCCCGTTCGGCGGCTTCAAGCAGTCCGGCAACGGCCGGGACAAGTCCCTGCATGCATTCGACAAGTACACGGAACTGAAAGCCACCTGGTTGGTACTTGAGTAACCTGCTCTACGAATAACGGCGCCCTGGGCCGCCGTTTTCGGGTTTTGGGAAGCGATCAAACCGTATGCAGGTACCAGAGATATTCCAGGTCCGAGATGGTCAGCTCGAACTCGTTCAGTTCATGTTCCTTGCAGGCAACAAACACATCCAAAAACTGGCTGCCCAGGTAATCCGCCATCACCGCTGACTGGCCGAGCTCCCGCAAGGCATCCCGCAGGTTGTTCACCAGAGTCGCCTCGTGCTGTTCGTGGGCGTTGCCGACGGTCACCGGCGGCGGCTCAATCCTGTTGGAAATACCGTAATGAATGCCTGCCAATACCGCCGCCATCAACAGGTAGGGGTTGGCGTCGGCACCGGCTACGCGATGTTCGATACGCAACGCGTCCGGATCTCCGCCCGGCAGGCGCAACGACGCAGTGCGGTTGTCCACACCCCAGGTGGCCGCGCTGGGCACGTAGTATTCCGGGCTGAACCGGCGGTAGGAATTGATGTTGGGGCAGAACAGCGCCATGGCGTCATTCATGGTGGCCACCAGCCCACCAATGGCCCAGCGCAGCACGTCGTTGGGTTGCTCGGCATTGCCGGCAAATACGTTGTGCCCGTTCTGGTCCAGCATACTTACATGCAGGTGCATGCCGCTGCCAGCCTGGTTGTGGTAAGGCTTGGCCATGAAGGTGGTGTCCATTTCATGGTCGTAGGCCATGTTCTTGATCAGGCGCTTGAGCAGCGTGGCGTGGTCGCAGGCCTGCACCGCGTCATCCACGTAATGCAGGTTCACCTCGAACTGGCCGGGGGCGGATTCCGCTACCAGGGCGTCTGCCGGCAATTCCTGTTCATGGGCTGCATCCAGCACATCCGCCAGGAATTCCGCGTACTCATCCAGGTCGTCAATGGAATAGGCCTGGGTGCCTGCCGGGCGTTTGCCCGAAATGGGTGATTTGGGCGGTTGGGGGCGGCCGGCCAGATTCTCCTGGTCGATCAGGTAGAATTCCAGTTCATAGGCCGCAACCGGGGTCAGCCCCAGTTCGTCGAAGCGCTTGACGATGTTCTGCAATACCACGCGCGGGTCCGCGAAAAACGGCGTTTCCCGGTCCAGTTCGTACATGGTCAGCAGCAACTGGCCGGTAGGTCGCTTCTGCCAGGGCTCCATGGTGAGCGTGCCCTCGATGGGCAAGCACACCCGGTCCGCCTCGCCGATGTCCAGTCCCAGGCCGGTCTCTTCCACGGTGGTGCCCTGGATGTTCAGAGCAAAAATGGACGCAGG
Organism: Marinobacter iranensis; assembly: GCF_029207565.1. Classification (GTDB taxonomy): domain Bacteria; phylum Pseudomonadota; class Gammaproteobacteria; order Pseudomonadales; family Oleiphilaceae; genus Marinobacter; species Marinobacter iranensis. The sequence goes on from NZ_JANCMW010000006.1 coordinate 54,734, forward strand.
CATGGCAATGCCACGCTCAAACACCTTCGCCAACGTAGACGGGTCTACCCGCTTGCCGCGAACAATGCCATTCATATCCGGAATCAGCAGGTCAATAAACTGCAGCTCGGGGTGCGCCTGAAGAAATGCGTCGACGCTCGCGAAACCAGAACCCATAGTTAAGCCTTCCAGAACTCAAACAGGCCTGTGGCGAGGGGCCGGCACAGGAATTTTCAAGGCTCCTTTATCCTGCTTTCCCGGGCATTTTGCAAGATAGGCATATACCGTAAAGCCACTGGCAGCGCAGAACGTATTGACCTGCCGGGGTTCTCTGCCTAGTTTGATTAATCGATATATGAGATCTGCACTTATTGGATTCCGATGAGGGAAGAGCATGAAACAACATTTCGAACTGATGGCGACCTACAACCAGTGGATGAACAATAACGTCTACGAGGCAGTTGGCAAGCTCAGTCAGGAAGCTCTTGCCGAGGACCGGAATGCCTTCTTCGGTTCCATCCTCGGCACGCTGAACCACATCGTGGTTGCCGACACGATCTGGTTGAAGCGGTTCGCCACTCATCCAGCAAGTTCAAAGGCCCTGGGCCCGATTATGGAACTGCCGGCCCCGGACAGCCTGGATCAGGTTCTGTTTGAGGACTTTGGCCGCTTGCACGAGCACCGGCAATGGCTGGATGAACAAATCATCCATTGGATATCAGGGCTGGATGATGCGGATCTGGGTTATATTCTGAGCTATCACAACATCAAGGGCGTGGCGTCCAATAAGCGCCTTTCCAGTCTGGTGCTCCACTTCTTCAATCACCAGACCCACCACCGGGGACAGGCTTCCACGCTGCTCTCACAAGCGGGTGTGGATATTGGCGTAACGGATTTATTAGCTTTGATCCCGCAGGAGGCGTGAGGATGTTCGAGTACACATTGGTTCACTGGGTGACGTTCCTGTCTGCCGCGGTTCTACTGAACCTGTCTCCAGGGCCTGATATTGCCTTCATATTGGGGCAAACCCTACGTAGCGGGCGCCAGCATGGGTTCGCGGCCATGTTCGGTATCTGGACCGGCGCCGCCTTGCATGTTGCTTTGGCGGCGGTAGGCCTTTCGGCAATACTGGCCACATCGGCGCTGGCATTTTCTATTGTTAAGTGGGTTGGCGCTGCATATCTGATATGGCTTGGTGTCAGGATGCTACTGTCCCCGGGCGATCAATTTGTCTCCAGTGAGAAAGTAGGCAGCATTCGCATACCGTCCATCTATCGGCAGGGTGTCTTTGTTTCTGCTCTGAATCCGAAAGTGGCCATATTCTTTCTGGCGTTCTTGCCACAGTTCGTTGTGACGGGCGCTGGCCCTGCTTGGGCCCAACTCCTTTTGCACGGCAGCCTTATCATCGTCGTTGCGGCGTTCATAGAACCACCCCTGGTTATTGTTGGGGCCAGGCTGGGAGCTTTCCTGAAGAAGAACCCCCGGGTCGGTCTGTGGATGGACAGGAGTCTTGGAGCCCTGTTTGTTGCACTCGGAGCAAGGCTCGCAACCAGTACCAGGTGATACTCAGGAAGAAAGCCTGAGTATAGCCCGAACTTTCGGTAAGCACATGAAAATAATAGTAAACATTGACGTACCGGAACTTGCGCCCGCTATCGACTTCTACAGCGCCGCTCTGGAGCTGGGGCTCAGCCGCATCATTGATGACGACGTGGCAGAGCTTAAGGGCGCCTCTTCAGTGATCTACCTTCTGGCCAATGCAACCGGGTCAGCTGCCACTGGCTCAACTACAGAGACACGCCGATATTCAAGGCATTGGACACCCGTGCATATTGATTATGTTGTAGATGACCTTGTGAAGGCCACTGATCGCGCCTTAACGGCCGGCGCCATCCAGGAAAGTGAGTGCGTCAATTGGAGAGGGTCGAAATGTATAACCTTCTCTGATCCATTTGGCCACGGCTTTTGCCTTATTGAGTTTGCCGGGGAAACCTATCGTTAAAGGTGGCAAAGGCGTGAGGCTGCCAGCATGGCTTCTGACCGGTGCCCTGGCAGAACCGGTAACTGCTTTGCCCGGTTTCCTTGCTGGCGTACATGGCGGTATCAGCATTAAGCATCAGGGTCTCTGCGTCAGGCCCGTTTTCCGGGTGAACAGCAATGCCAATGCTCAGAGCAACCTGCAGCTCCTGGCCGTTAACCGTGTGCGGCCGGGTGAAGCGGGATAGTACTTTTTCGGCCACTTGGGCGGCGTCCTGTATCTCGTCGATTTCAGGTAGCAGTATTACGAACTCGTCTCCGCCGTAACGACAGATCGTGTCCGTGGCACGCACACAACTACCAATCTCTTCTGCAACATACTGCAGCAAGTGATCTCCGGTGGCATGACCAAACTCATCGTTAATCTGCTTGAAGCGATTCAGATCCAAGAACAGCAGTGCTGTTTTTTTACCGCGACGCCTGGACATGCCGATGGCCTGGGTCAGGCGTTCCACCAGCAGCATCCGATTGGGCAGTCCGGTAAGAAAGTCATGTTGGGCATGATGACTCATTTGCTGAATTACGGTTCCTGATTGACGGGCATCGTGAAAAACAATCACGGCACCGGCGGTCTTGCCGTGGCGATCATGGATGGGGGCTGCGGAATCCTCAATCGCCATGTCGGTACCGTCACGGCAAATCAGCACGCTGCCCAGGGCGAGTTCCACGGTCCGGTTCTCGCTGATGGCACGCTCTGCGGGGCTAGGCGCACGCTCTCGGGTAGCTCCATCAAAAACAAAAAACACCTGCTCGACCGGACGCCCGAACGCTTCTTCGCGGGACCAGCCGGTCATCGTTTCGGCCACTTTGTTGAGATAGATGACCTTTCCCTTCGGATCAACAACCAATACGGCATCACCTATGGCGTCGAGGGTGATTTGAGCCATATTCTCAAAAGAGACATCAACAAAGCCGCCTGTGGGAGGCTGGTTCAGGCGAGGCCCATCCCTCACCGCCCTGGCTGTGCAGTGTGGGCAGGCGACGCCGGTTTCTGAGGGCGAGGTACCATCGGCGTGCGGGGGGCTATGCATCAGTGTCTCCTTTTCACTAGCCATGTCATTCACCATGGGTTCGGCTTACCTCACCCTGAGGACAGGCGGCCCGGGAAACTGATAGCCGGTCGATTGATGTACCCGTGGTGTGGAGAGTAGCCTGTCCGGTTGGCAAGTTCTGTACGCTACCCAACATAGACGGAGTCCAGGGGTGTAGGCAGCAGTCGGTCGCACTCCTCTTTGACCACGGCATAACACTCGCAGCTCAGCCGCTCCAGTTTGACGCGGTCGAGTACGCGGATGTGGCCGCGTTTGTATTGGATTACGCCGAGCCGGTCCAGTTTACCGGCTGCTTCCGTAACACCCTCCCGACGCACTCCGAGCATATTGGCAATCAGTTCCTGGGTCATGATCAATTCGTCACTGGGCAGGCGGTCCAACGATAGCAACAGCCAGCGGCACAGTTGTTGGTCAATGCTGTGGTGACGGTTGCACACCGCTGTCTGAGCCATCTGGGTTATCAGGGACTGGGTATACCTCAGCATAAGGTTCAGAAACTCGCTATGGCGGTTAAACTCGTCCTTTAGTTGTTGCCTCGGTAGCCGGAAAGCGGTGCCGGCGCTCTGGACGATCGCCCGGCTCGTCGTACTTTCACCGCCCATGAACACGGCGACTCCGACAATGCCTTCCTTTCCCACCACCGAAATTTCCGCAGAGGCGCCATTGCTCATCATGTAGAGCAGGGAGACGATGCAGTCGGTGGGGAAGTAGACATGTTTCACGGTGTCACCGGACTCGTACAGAACCTTGCCGAGCGGGAAGTTCACCAGCTCAAGGTTCGGAACCAGCCGTTGCCGTGCCTCCTGGGGGAGGGCTGCGATGAGAAGGTTGTCCTCGGGGGAGGCGACTTTCGACATGATTGTTCCAGAGGCCCACGCAAATGCGTAATCATCACAGTACCACAACAGCGGGCCCGTTCTGTACGCCATCGAACACAAGAGGCACCTGACACCCTGCTGTCACCGGTATACCTGGCCCGGTCCTTATCCAAACACTGCGCGGTATTTATCGTTCAGGACTTCGTGGCATTCGCAGGCAGCGGCCTCCAACCCGGGGTGATCAAGAATGTGGATCTCGCCACGGGAATAGCGGATCAACCCCTGACGCTGCAGGGAGCCGGCGGCGAGCGTTATTCCGCTTCTACGCACGCCCAGGGCGTGGGAGAGCAGCTCGTGAGTGAATTGAACCTTGTCAGTGAAGCTCAGATCCTGAATCATCAGCAGCCACCGGGCAAGGCGTGGTTCGATTTCGTGGAAATGCATACAGGCTGCGGTTTGCAGGGTCTGCATCATCAGCCGGAACTGGTAGTGATTCACCGCTTCCAACAGGCGAGGGCTGGCGCGCAGCTCTTGCTGCAATTGGGCCACAGGCATTGCCATGGCGGTGCCGGCTATTTGCACCACAGCGCGCAGGGGCGCGGCCAGAGTATCCAGTGGCAAGGTTGCACCCAGCATACCATCGCGGCCGATCAGGCCCAGTTGGAGAGGCGGCAGAGCACCAAGTGCCATGGCCAGTGAAATAACCCCGGAGGTCGGGAAATAGGCTGTTCGCAGAGGATGATTCGATTCACACAGAACATCGCCCCGGCTGAGCTCGGCGCTGTCACACAGGGAGATAAACCGACGCCCCTCCTGCCCCGGCAGCACTGCGATTATGGCGTTCGTATTCTGGTTTCTCCCTGCTTGCATCAGGCTGGTATCCCTGCGGCATCGCAGCCGCTCAAGGTTCCGCAACGTGGACCGGCAGAATCCCCTCAATACGCTGTACTCTTACGCGAGCAGAGTCTGTGCGTTGACGCACCTAATGTCCCGTCTGGCCAATTCATTAACCCACTGCCCGACACTGGTTCATACCGATAGTGCTCTGTATCCCAACGCACAGACCAGAGTAACGCAAGGCTCCATGATAAAGGCCAATCTCACCAATCGTGGGACAAGGATCATGTCAGGGAGTCCGACATGCGAACAGATAGACGTGCTCAACCCCGTTTTCCCAAGGAGAACCTGACATGATGCTCATACCATTTCCAACCCCCAATCCGTTGCGCCTTTTGCTGTTAGCAGTACTGGCCAGTGGTCTTCTGGTGACCGGATGTGCGTCCTCGCCTTCAGCACCGACCAGCTCGTTGAATGAAGCACGCTCCGCCGTTGTCAGTGCCGAACAGTACGACGCGGGCCGATTTGCAGCCGCCGAACTGGGCGAGGCAAGGCAGAAACTTGACCAGGCAAACACGGCTGTAAAAGAAGAACGAATGGCCAAAGCCGAGCAACTGGCTTTGGAGGCGCGGGTAGGCGCCGAACTGGCTTATGCAAAGACCGAGGCCGCCAAGGCTGAAGCGATCAACGCTGAAATGCAGCGCGGAGCAGAGGCCTTGACCGATGAGATGAACCGCACAGGAGCACAACAATGAAGACTCACAGTGTTATTGGCGGGTTAGTGTTGGGCTCGGTCCTGCTGACGGGGTGTGCTTCGGCACCACAGAGTCCCGAGGGCGCGGATCTTGTCCGTGGCAAGCTGAACAGCCTGCAGGCGGATCCGGTTCTGGCCAACAAAGCCCCGGCTGCACTTAAAGAGGCGGAAATGGCGGTCAGTCTCGCGGAGCAGCCGTTGTCCGACAGCGATGACAACCTTGCTTTAGGCGCCCACCGTGTTTACGTGGCCGACCGTCAGGTGGAAATTGCCATGGCCAAGGCGGTGACACGCGATGCAGAGGATCGGCGCGCGCAACTGGCCGAGGAAAGGGCGACGTCTCGACTTGACGCCCGCACACTGGAGGCTGACAGGGCGCGAGCGGATGCGGATCGCATAGAGGGGGAACGCGCAGAGGCCCTAGCCCTGTCTGACGCGGAAGCCGCCGAGCTGCAGCAGCAGATCGACGACCTGAAGGCGGAAGCCACCGAGCGCGGACTGGTGCTCACCCTCGGTGACCTGCTGTTCGAGTTCGACAGCGCGGAACTGAGAGCGGGCAACACCAGTAATCTCAACCGGCTGGTGAACTTCCTCAAACAGTACCCGGAACGCAATGCGGCCATTGAAGGCCACACCGATAACATCGGCAACATGGAATACAACCGTGAGTTATCGCAGCGTCGGGCCGAGTCCGTACGACTCTATCTGGTGCAGCAGGGAATCGCGTCGAATCGCCTGACGGCCACAGGCCTGGGCCATGGCCAACCGCTGGCCAGCAACGATTCCGAAGCCGGCCGGCAAAGCAACCGCCGGGTCGAGATTATTATCGACAATCCACCAAGGGTCATTTCCAGCTCGGAAGCCATCAAGTCCAGCCAGTAACCCCTGCCGAGGCCTTGAATTCATAGCGACGTTGCCAATGGATTCAGGGCCTTACCATTTTCACAAAACCATAAGCATAACCCCCGATCCCCAGCCATAAAATATTCGTAGCGCACCCTGCATTCTCGTGATACATATCGCGTGAAAGACCTGCACAAGAACGCGTGCGTCCTGCATGCTTGTATCCATCCCTTTTCAGTGAGGGACACCATCGATGTTGAAGTTGTGTAAACCTACGGCGCTGGCCGCCGCTATTGCTGTGTCATTGGGTGCATCTTCTGCCATGGCGGCGGAAGAAGTGCGTGTGTACAACTGGTCTGATTACATTGCCGAGGACACGCTGGAGAAGTTCACCGCGGAAACCGGCATCAAGGTGATCTACGACGTATACGACAGTAACGAAATCCTGGAAGCGGCGCTGCTCTCCGGCCGTTCCGGTTACGATCTGGTGGTGCCTTCCAACCACTACGTGGCCAAGCAGATTTCCGCCCAGGCGTTTGTCCCGCTGGACCACGCCAAGCTGCCAAACATGGCCAATCTGAACCCGGACCTGATGGACGACCTGGAAAAGGTCGACCCGGGCAGCCAGTTCTCCCTGCCTTACCTCTGGGGCACCAACGGCTATGGCTACAACGAGGGCCGTATCCAGGAAATCCTGGGCGACAGCGCCCCGACCGACTCCTGGGCCCTGGTGTTTGATCCGGAAGTCACCGGCAAACTCGCCGCCGGCGGCTGTGGCATTGCCATGCTGGATTCCGGCGAGGAAATGGTGCGTGCGGCCATGGCGTACATTGGCCTGAACCCCAACAGCAACAACGCCGAGGACATCAAAAAGGGCGGCGAGGTGATCAGGGCCATTCGCCCGAACATGACCTACTTCCACTCCTCCCGTTACATTGCCGACCTGGCCAACGGTGACCTGTGCGTGGCCGCCGGCTATTCCGGCGACATCCTGCAGGCGGCTGCCCGCGCCGAGGAAGCCGGCAACGGCAACGTGATCCGCTACACCATCCCCAAGGAGGGCGCGGTGTTGTGGTTCGACATGATGACCATTCCGGCCGGTGCTCCCAATGCGGAAAACGCCCACAAGCTGATGAACTTCCTGATGCGCCCGGAGATCATTGCCGACGTGACCAACTACGTGTGGTACGCCAACCCGAACAAACCGGCCAACGAATTCGTTGACCCGGAAATCCTCAGCGACACCAGCATCTACCCCACCGACGAAGTGATGAAGAAGCTGTACATCATGGAAGGTCGGCCCCAGGACGCACAGCGCCTGATGACCCGCACTTGGACCAGCGTGAAGTCTGGTCGTTAAGGGGTGGAAAACGGCAACAACACCTCCGCGCAAGCGGAGATGTTACTCAGCATTCAGGGCATATCCAAGAGCTTTGACAGCACTCTGGCCGTGGATAACGTAAGCCTGGACATCCACAAGGGCGAGATTTTCGCCCTGCTGGGTGGTTCCGGCTCCGGAAAGTCCACGTTGCTGCGCATGCTGGCAGGCTTTGAAACACCCAACGCCGGTCGCGTGGTACTGGATAGCCAGGACATTACCGCCCTGCCTCCGTACCTGCGGCCCACCAATATGATGTTCCAGTCCTACGCGCTGTTCCCCCATATGACGGTGGAACAGAACATTGCCATGGGGCTGAAACAGGACAAACTGGCCAAAGGTGAAATCCGCGACCGGGTCGAGGCCATGCTGAAACTGGTCAAGATGGAGAGCTTTGCCAAACGCAAGCCCCAGCAATTATCCGGCGGCCAACAGCAGCGTGTAGCGCTGGCCCGCTCCCTGGCCAAGCGGCCGAAACTGCTGTTGCTGGACGAGCCCATGGGCGCGCTGGACAAGAAACTGCGCACGGAAATGCAGCTGGAACTGGTGGAAATCCTGGAAAAGGTGGGCGCCACCTGCCTGATGGTCACCCACGACCAGGAAGAAGCCATGACCATGGCCAGCCGCATTGCCATCATGGCCCAGGGTCGCATCGCCCAGGTGGGTTCCCCCATCGATATCTACGAGAGCCCGAACAGCCGTATGACGGCCGAGTTCATCGGTTCGGTGAATATCTTTGAGGCCAACATCCTGGAAGACGAATCCGACAGCATTACTCTTAACAGTAACGCGCTGGATGCCCCGGTGTTTATCGACCGGGGCGTAACCACCCCGGCGGAAAGCACCGCGACACTCGTGGCCCTGCGTCCGGAAAAAATCTACCTCACCAGCGACAAGCCAGACGGTGATACCAACTGGAGCTGTGGCACCGTGGACAACATCGCGTACCTGGGAGACATCACTTCCTATTACGTGAAGCTGGCCAGCGGCAAGCGCGTTCAGGCCACCATGGCCAACGTCGAACGCCGCGGTGAGCGACCGACCTGGGGCGATACGGTGTTTGTGTCCTGGGAAGCCTCCAGCCCCATCCTGCTGTGGAACTGATGCCATGGCCAACAAACTGATGCCCGCCCCGTTGATGGAGCGGGTACGCGCCGTGGTGTTTCACCGCCGGGTGGTGTTCGGTATCCCGTTCCTGTGGTTGCTGCTGTTCTTCCTGCTGCCGTTCGCGCTGGTGCTGAAGATCAGCTTTTCATCGGCGGTGATGGCCATCCCTCCTTACGAGCCGGTGTTCACCTTCGTGGACAACACCTTCTCGGTGATGGTGAATTTCAGCAACTACCTGTTCCTGCTGTCCGACAGTCTGTATATCGCCGCCTACTGGGGGTCGGTCAAGATCGCCTTCATTGCCACACTGGTCTGCCTGCTGATCGGCTACCCCATGGCCTATGCCATGGCCCGTGCTTCGGCGCGGATGCAACTGGTACTGCTGTTGATGGTGATGCTGCCATCCTGGACCTCGTTCCTGATCCGCGTGTACGCGTGGATGGGCATCCTTGGCAACCAGGGGCTGCTGAACAACCTGTTGATGTGGCTGGGTGCCATCAACGAACCACTGAAAATGCTGAACACCAACTTTGCGGTGGTGCTGGGCATTGCCTACGCCTACCTGCCCTTCATGGTACTGCCCATCTACACCAACCTGGTGAAGCTGGACGTGCGCCTGCTGGAGGCGGCGTCGGACCTGGGCTGTCGCAGCCTGACCACCTTCTGGGCCATCACGCTGCCGCTGTCCAGGGCAGGCATCGTTGCCGGTTCCATGCTGGTGTTCATTCCCGCCGTGGGTGAATTTGTGATTCCGGAACTGCTGGGCGGCCCGGATACGCTGATGATCGGCAAGGTGCTGTGGGAGGAATTTTTCAATAACCGTGACTGGCCGGTAGCGTCTTCCCTGGCCATCGTGATGCTGGCTCTGCTGCTGATCCCCATCGTGCTGTTCCACCGCTTACAGGCCAGGGAGATGGAAAAGGATGGTTAAATCTCGGCCCTTCAGTTTCTCGAAGGTGATGCTGGTACTCGGCCTGTTGTTCCTGTACCTGCCGATGGTGGTACTGATCGTCTACTCGTTCAACGCCTCCCGGCTGGTGTCGGTATGGGCCGGCTTTTCCACCCACTGGTACGGCGAGCTGTTCCGGGACCAGCAGATTCTCTCCGCCGTGTGGATGAGCCTGAAGATTGCCTTCTACTCCGCCAGCATGGCGGTGTGCCTGGGTACCCTGTGCGCATTCGTGATGACCCGCTTCAAGCGAATTCGCGGGCGTACTCTGCTGTCCAGCATGGTCAGTGCGCCATTGGTTATGCCGGAGGTGATCACGGGCTTGTCGCTGTTGCTGCTGTTCGTGCAGATGGCGCAAACCATCGGCTGGCCGGTGGACCGGGGCATGGCGACCATCTGGATAGCCCACACCACCTTCTGCAGCGCTTACGTGGCCGTTGTGGTCAGTGCCCGCCTGCGGGAGGTGGACCGCTCCATTGAGGAAGCGGCCATGGACCTGGGCTGCACGCCCCTGAAGACATTCTTTGTGATCACCCTGCCGGTGATTGCCCCGGCGCTGGTGTCGGGCTGGCTACTGGCATTCACCCTGTCGCTGGACGACCTGGTGATCGCCAGCTTCGTCTCCGGCCCGGGGGCCACTACCCTGCCCATGGTGGTGTTCTCATCGGTACGCATGGGCGTGTCACCCAAGATCAACGCGCTGGCTGCGCTGATCATTCTGGCGGTGTCACTGATTGCTTTTATTGCGTGGTATCTGATGTGGCGGGCCGAGAAGAGACGTCAAGGGGAAGCGTAACACCTCCCGCCAGGAGCCCGGCTTACACCGGGCTCCTGTACCCTGCACCTTTACTATCCGTTCTCGGGATTCCGGGCGGTAATACACCAGGAACTGGAAGGCATCACAATCTGCCCGGCGTTATCCTGATAGGGCGTCAGCGCCTGTCGCAGGGCTTCCTCAATTTCCGGGCGCTGCTGTTCCGCCAGTTCCCCCGCCTCCCGGAAGACCTCACCGGCTGGCCCGATGGCTAGCTGGAAGTTGATGGCATCCAGCACCGAATCCCCCACGGTTACCGGGCCGTCAACCTGCTCAAAGTTGATGTCCCGGAAGCCGGCGATTTCAAGTTGCTGTGATACAACCTCGGTGTTAGCCATGGAGAAGGGCCCCGGGCCGCAGGAGCGGGCGCCCTCGCCCGGTTCCGGCAGAAAGCGCAGCACCACTTCCTTTGCCATACCCAGCCAGGGGTTGTAATCACTGCTGCGCCAGACAATGAACATCAACTCACCCCCTGGCCGCAGCGCCCGGCGGATGTTTTTCATGGCCCGCACCGGGTTTTCGAAGAACATCATGCCGAAGCGTGAAAAACACAGGTCGAAACGGCCATCGAAAGGGTAACGCTCCACGTCTTCGGTGATAAACCGGATGTTATCCAGACCAGCCTTGTGGGCATCTTCCCTGGCCCTTTCAAGGAACTGCTCCACACAGTCAATGCCGAGCACGTAGCCATCAGGGCCGACCTTTCGGGCCAACTGGATCCCGGTGTCTCCCCAGCCACACCCCACATCCAGAATGCGGCTACCGGGCGTTACGGTCAGGCGTTCCAATGGCACCCGGCTGTGGTAGCTCAGGCCTTCCATCAGGATGTGGCGGAACCGGTCAAACTTGTCCGCCAGAGTGTCATTCCAGAACTGGACGTATTCGGTGGGCTCAGTCAGTTTGGTTGCAACCTCGTTCATGGCATCCTCCATTGTGGTGTCCGGTGACCCAAGGACGCATAGACTGGAAGCCTTGTTCCCGAATTTCTGCAACGGCTGGCATTCATCAGGTAACTGGACACTTCGTTTCTGGCACCGGCGCAACTACACTGCCAATGGTAAGCGCTCGCCTGTTTTGATGAGCGCGGAATAACACAAAAGGAGCTGACTGTTGGATATCGCCCAGGCCTCGATGCAGTTTGATGCCGCCCTGGCGGACTTTGCCCGTGCCCGCAGTGCATCGCCGCAGGCGTCCAGCCTGGGTCTGCTGGAACGGGCACGTTTGCTGATGACCTTACCGGGCGGTTTTGATGTGGTGTACCGCCGCGTTCGTGCCCTGGAATCAGCAGGCATCTTCGGTACCAGCGACTGGTCCAGGCCGTCCATTCTGCAGCCGGCCCTGGCAAAACATTCGTTGCGTGAGGCAGGCGCCGTTACCACCGTGGTGGAGGCCATCAGCGAAATACGTCTGCTGGCGGTGGTGCGTGGTGATTACTTCCACCCCGGCATATCCTCGGAGCAGGCCCGGCACTTCCTCACCCAGGTGATGGCCCTGAACCTGGATCTCTTATCCGGCACACTGACCGAAGCCGACCGGGAACGACCGAAGCAACTCGGAACCATTGTGCAGGGGCTGTACCAGTACCTGATCTCCCACCTTGGCTACGACAGCCTGCTGGACAGCCTGGTAGCCGAAGTGTGGCGGCTTTTGGAGCAGGGGCCGGTACAGGTGGACAGCATCTGCGACATGATCGGGCAAATTGCCAAATGCCTGTATGACCCTGAACTGAAAACCACCGGCACCGCCGATGCCACCCGCCTGGTACGCGCCCTGTTCGCGCCCACCCCTGCCAGCAAGGAAGACCCCGGCCTGGACGTGTATCAACTGCGACTGGCCAAAATGGACGACGTGGGTCTGTCCGCGGAAGCTACGCATTTTGCCCGCAACATGCACGACACCGGGCTGGCCTCTCCCTACCATGCGGCGTTTCTCCGCTTTCTGCGCGCCAGCGACCAAGACGATATGATCCCTGCAGCCCTTGGTTTGACCATGACAGGGCTTGATGACTTTTACTGCTATAACCAGTTGGTGAATGCCCTGATTGACGAGGCCGTCTATCCAGAGACCTGTCAGGCAGTCTACGGCCTGACCATGATGCTTGAACGCGGTTCGCTGTTCACACCGCCGGTGGCCCAGGCACTCTGGCGACAGATCAAGCTCAAATTATCGCCGGAAACCGAACAGGCCCTGTCAGAAGCCTTCGGCAATGCCGTGCCGCCGAGGGTCTTCCTGCTGGCCGGCGTGCTCAACCTGCTGGGGCAGCCACTGGGCGTAGGCCAGGGCAACAATCCCACTTGCCAGTCTGCCATCGGGCTCTCCATGTGGGCCGCCAACGAGGCGGACTATCTGCTGCAGGTGCTGGCCTGGGCCGCCCGTGATAACGAAGTGTTGAGCCGTTTTGAAGGCTGGGAAGTGTCGTCGAAAAATCTGGAGCCGGGGCTGGTGACAGACACACCAGTGGACGTGGATCCGGTTTCGCTGATCCTGATTCCACACCTGGACCGCATCTACGGCGAAATGTGGCGACGCTGTGAGGACCGGGACGACGATGCCCACCGCTGGATCAACCCGGAATTCTATGGCTGGTGGGTCAGCCATGGGTTCAAGGTGGTGGCGGACATTCACACCGGGGAAATCAAGGACTACGACGCGTTTATTCGCCACTTCTATGCCAGTTACCACCCCTACTACAACGGCAATTTTCCGGTCATTCACCACCAGCCAGCCGGCATCGCCGTCACCGACAGCGCCGCCCGCTTCGTCGGGCGCCACGCCATCACCATTCTGCGGGTGGCCCTGAGCCCCAGCAATGAAATGCGGGTCTATTTCTTCAACCCCAACAACGACAGTGGCCAGGATTGGGGCCAGGGCATTACCTGCTCAACTCGAGGAAATGGCGAGATACGCGGCGAAGCCTCCCTGCCCGTCGCGGAATTTGCCTCACGCCTTTACGCCTTCCACTACGACACCCTGGAACTGGGTGACCTGGCCACCATACCCGAGGCCGAAGTGGCCCGGGTTATGGAACTGGGGTATGGAAGTTGGGCGGCTCCCGACTAGCTCATATTCTTGCGCATAAAGTTCTGGATCTCCCCCACAATACCCGAGCGGAAGGCCATCACCGTCAGCACGAAGATAGCGCCAAGGATCGGGTCTACCCAGTCGCCCAGCGGGCCCTGGGCCAATTGGTATTCCAGATTAACCACAAAGGTGGCGCCTACTACCGGGCCGAGAAGGGTCCCGGTGCCACCCAGCAGGGTCATCAGGATGACTTCGCCGGACATGTGCCAGTGGGCGTCGTTGAGGGATGCAAGCTGGAACACCACGGTTTTCACCGAACCGGCCAGGCCGGCCAGGCCAGCGGAGATCACGAAGGCCAGCAGTTTGTAGCGGTCCACGTTGTAGCCCAGGGAAACTGCCCTTGGCTCATTCTGCTTGATGGCCTTCAGGACCTGCCCGAAAGGCGAGCCAACAATCCGCTGCACCATCAGGTAGCCGCCCAGGAACACCGCCAGCACGAAATAATACATGGCGTAGTTGTTCTCCAGATCCACCAGGCCGAACAGGTGGCCCCGTGGAACACCATGCATACCATCTTCACCACCGGTGAACGGTGCCTGCACGAAGAAGAAGTAGACCAGTTGGGCCAGAGCCAGGGTGATCATCGCGAAATAGATGCCCTGGCGGCGGATGGCCACAATCCCGAAGCCAAGGCCGAGCACCGTTGCCACCGCAGTACCAACGATAATGCCCATTTCCGTGGTCAGCCCGGAGAAATTCGAGAGCAGGTAGCCGGTGGTGTAGGAACCGGCCGCCAGGAACGCTGCGTGCCCAAAAGACAGCAGACCGGTGTATCCCAACAGAAGGTTGAACGCCACCGCGAACAGGGCGAAACACAGGATTTTCATCAGGAACACGGGGTACATGACCGCTGGAGCCAGCAGGAGCAAGGCCAGCAACACCAGGTTGAGGATCCGCTTCTTGCGTTGTTCCGACTTCTGCTGTTTAACGATACTTTGTTGAATATCGGTCTGTGTGGTTGTAGTCGCCATCACTATGCCTCCTTACCGAACAGGCCCGACGGGCGAATCAACAGGACAACCACCATCACCAGGAAGATCACGGCTGCCGACCCTTCCGGATAGAACACCTTGGTAAACCCTTCCACAACGCCCATCATCAGGCCGGTAATCACAGCGCCGGCGATGGAACCCATGCCGCCGATGACCACCACGGCAAACACCACGATGAGTATGTTCGAGCCCATCACCGGGGATACCGAATAGATGGGCGCAGCAAGCGCACCGGCAAAGGCGGCCAGCATAACGCCGAAGCCATAGGTCAGGCTGATCAGTAGTGGCACATTAATGCCGAATCCCTGCATCAGTTGGGAATCTTCCGTGCCTGCCCGCAGGTATGAGCCAAGCCGGGTTTTTTCGATCAGGAACCAGGTGCCGAAGCACACCACAAGGGCAGCCACGATGACCCAGGCACGATAGTAGGGCAGGAACATGAACCCGAGGTTCATACCGCCCCTGAACACTTCCGGCATGGAATAGCGCAGGCCGGAAACGCCGTAAATATTGGTCAGCACACCCTGGAGAATAAGGGCGATACCGAAAGTCAGCAGCAGGCTGTAGATATGGTCCTGGCCGGCAATGCGCCGCAACAGGAAATACTCCAGCACGATGCCAAAGCAGCCCACCACAACCGGGGCAAGAAAGAGAGCCACCCAGTAGTTGATTCCGAAGGCGTCAAACATGAGAACGGTGCACATGGCACCAAGCATGTACATGGCTCCATGGGCAAAGTTGATGATTTTCAGCAGGCCGAAGATGACCGCTAGCCCCAGGCTCAACAGGGCGTAAAAGGAACCATTGATCACCCCGAGCATTAACTGGCCAGACAGCACGGCCACGGGGACTCCCAAAATCTCGGTCATGTTACAAACTCCAAAAGCAGCGCAACTTAACAGAGGCGAATTGCGTGTCTGCAGGTCAGTGGCCGCCCCGCCGAGACTGCGGGGCGACCCAGTCGGTCAGAACATCAGTTTTGGGTAACGAGCTTGCACTTGCTCTCGGACAGCGGGCGATAAGCCTCTTCTCCGGGAATAGTGCGCACAATGTCGTACAGGTCCCACTCGCTCTCGGACTCTTCCGGAGTCTTCACTTCCGCCAGGTACATGTCATGCACCATGCGGCCGTCCTTGCGGATGTAGCCGTTCTTGGCAAACATGTCGTTGATGGGTGTATCCATCATCTGTTTGCGGACAGTCTGCGCATCGTCGGATCCGGTCGCCTTGACGGCGTTCAGGTACTGGATCGTGCTGGAGTAGATACCGGCATGGACCATGGTGGGACGAACGCCGGTCTTTTCCATGAAGCGGTCAGACCAGGCGCGGGTTTCGTCGTTCATGTCCCAGTACCAGCCCGTGGTGAGCTGGATGCCCTGAGCGGACTGCGCGCCCAGTGCGTGAACGTCGGTCAGGAACAACAACAGGGCTGCGAGGGTCTGGCCGGACTGGGTCAGGCCGAACTCACCAGCAGTGGTGATGGCGTTGGTGGTGTCTGCGCCGGCGTTTGCCAGGGCAACCACGTCGGCACCGGATGATTGTGCCTGCAGGATGAAGGACGAGAAATCGGATGTCGGGAACGGATGGCGAACAGTCTGAATGACTTCGCCGCCATTTTCTTCCACCACGCGGGTTACGTCACCTTCCAGGGCGTGACCGAAAGCGTAATCAGCGGTCAGGATGAACCAGGTTTTGCCGCCCTCTTTCACCACGGCGCTGGCAGTACCGTTGGCCAGCGGATAGGTGTCATACACATAGTGAATGTGGTTGGGGGTGCAATGCTCGTTGGTGATACTGGAGGCGGCGGAGCCGGAGACGATACCCAGCTTGCCACTCTCTTCCAGGATATTGCTGACGGCGATAGTGACCGATGAAGCAACAAGGCCGGCAATCAGGTCAACGTTCTCGTTTTCTACCCAGCGTCGCGCTGTGCTTGAAGCGGAATCCGGGCTGTTGCGGTCATCCGCGCTGACCACTTCGATCTTGGCGCCATTGACCTTGCCACCGAAATCCGCGATGGCCATTTCCAAGGCTGTCTGGCCATTGGGGCCAGCCAGGTCACGGTAGGTACCGGACATATCGGCCAGGTAACCGATCTTGACTGTGTTGTCGGATATCTCAGCTTGGGCACTGCCCACAAGCAGGGCTGATGCGACCGCTGATGTCAGAAGCTTTTTGGTAATTGTCATTGTTGTTTCTCCGCTACTGTCTTTGCGTTGGTTTTCGGGATTCGTTCTTGTTGCTTTTATTGCGCTCTTTCAATGCACTCTCAGTTGCACTTTCGAACCCGGGCGTTAAACCCCCAGGTACCTGTCCAGCATCGACTGCCTGTCTTCAAGCTCATCGGCGCTGATCTCCTCCACAATCTGGCCGTGTTCCATCACATAGTGACGGTCCGCCAGGGGTGCGGCGAAATGGAAATTCTGTTCCACCAGGACAATGGTCAGACCCTTTTCCTTGAGTTTGACCAGCACATCGCCCAGCTTTTCAACGATGACCGGGGCCAGGCCCTCGGTGATTTCATCGAGCAGCAGCATGTTGGCGCCGGTTCTCAGGATCCGGGCCATGGCCAGCATCTGCTGCTCGCCACCAGAGAGCTTGGAGCCCTGACTGGTACGGCGTTCATACAAATTCGGAAACATGGAGAAGATTTCCTCCAGCCCCATGCCGCCGCTTCTTACGACGGGTGGAAGCGTCAGGTTTTCCATGACGTTCAGTCCGGAAAAAATGCCCCGGTGTTCGGGGCAATACCCGACTCCCAACCTTGCTATGTGGTGAGGCGGACAGGACATGGTCTCCTCACCGTTGATCATGATGGAGCCGGTTCTCCGGCCCACCATATTCATGATGGCTTTCAGGGTAGTGCTGCGGCCCGCGCCGTTACGGCCCAGCAGGGTAACCAGTTCGCCGCGCTGAACCTCCATATCAATGCCGTGAAGGATGTGGGATTCGCCATAAAACGCGTGAAGCCCGGAAATGCGCAGCTGTTCGTACTCTTTGTGAGAGGCCTGGCTCATTCCGCTGTCTCCTGCTTCTTGGTGGCGGTGCCCCCCATGTACACCTCGCGCACCCGGGGATCGTCAGACACTTCCTGATAATCACCCTCGGTCAGCACCGACCCCTGGGCCAGCACGGTTACCCGGTCGCAGAGTTTGCTGACCACGCCCAGGTTGTGCTCAACCATCAGCACAGTGCGGCCCTGAGCGGCCTTGCGTACCAGCTCCACCACCTGTTCCACATCTTCGCTGCCCATGCCCTGGGTGGGTTCGTCCAGCAGCATCAGCTCCGGCTCCATGGCCAGGGTGGTGGCCAGTTCCAGAGCACGCTTGCGGCCATAGGCCAGCTCTACGGTGGTGGTGTTGGCAAACTCAGTCAGGCCCACACTGTCCAGCAGTTCCATGCAGCGTTCATTCAGCTTGTTCAGGGACTCGCCGGATTTCCAGAAACGGAAGGAGTTGCCTTCGAAACTCTGCAGCGCCACGCGGATATTCTCCAGCGCGGTCATGTGGGGAAATACAGCGGAAATCTGGAAGGAACGCACCACCCCCCTGCGGGCAATGGCGGCTGATTTCATGTCGGTGATGTCCTCACCCTTGAACAGGATCTTGCCCCGGGTAGGAATCAGGAATTTGGTGAGCAGGTTGAAGACCGTTGTCTTGCCCGCGCCATTAGGGCCGATCAGGGCATGAATGTGGCCCTGTTTTACCTTCAGGTTGACGTCATCGACCGCAACAAAGCCCTTGAACTCTTTGACGAGGTTTTGGGTCTCCAGAACGAACGGGTCACTCATGGGCCATCGTACCTTTTGTTATTGTTGTGCATTAAAAGACTACTCACAGAGTAGATTGACGTCTACGTAAACGTCAACTAAAAATCGCACTTTTTTGATCAATCTCTACTCGCAAAAAGTCGTATATCAGCGAGAGCACCCGATCCGGCTGTTCAAGATGCGGGGAATGACCGGTTTCGGTCATGAAAGCAGGCTCGGCCCGGCTTCCGATGCCTTCCACGATACGGGTCACCTGCTCAGGAACGCCGTACTCATCATCGTTCCCCTGAATGATCATAGCCGGGCAACGGATAGCGTCCAGCCAGGGCTTGAAATCCAGCGACTGATGGAAATCTTCGTCCAGCCAGACATCCTGCCAGGCATAGAACAGCTGATCGGTTCGCTCGCCATGATGGCGCAGCAGCTTCTCGCGAATGCCTTCTTCTGTGTAGCGCCGCCGCATGTCGCGGATGCCCGCCAGGGTCAGGTGATCTGCCCAGGTATGGGCCGCCATGGTGACCAGCCCTTTTACCCGCTCCCCCAGCGCAGCCGCCGCGATCAGCGCAATGGAGCCGCCATCACTATGGCCCACCAGTATCACCTCATCGATTCCCAATGCGTCGAGCAGCCGAGGCAACCACACCGTTCCTTCCTGCTCCAGGTAATCGTATGGGCGCGGCAATGGCTCATCACTGGAGGCGCCATAACCCCGGCGTTCGTAGACCAGGGCCTCCAGTCCCGTGGTTTCGGCAAGCCGTCGGGGAAACTGCTTCCACAAGGCAATATTGCCGAGGGATTCATGCAGGAAGACCAGCACGGGCCCCGCGCCATTCTGGTGACGCAATCGCTGTGCCTGGACCCTGACGCCATCACCCAGCGGAACCGCAATATTGCTGACATCCATGCCGTTACCGCTTCGCCGGGATGGCGTAGGTGATGGTCGCATGGGCAACCGGGTCTTCCAGGCCGTCGGAGAGGATATACACCTCGCCCACACCGCTGGTTTTGCCGATTCTCAACATATTGGCCCGCGCCCGAATCGGGCTGTGGGCCACCGGCTTACGCAGGAAGTTGATGTTCAGGTTGCTGGTCACCGCCAGAGGTACCAGGCCGATCTTGCCCAGCAGAGCGGCGTACAACGCCACATCCGCCAGCGCCATCATGGCAGGGCCGGACACGGTACCGCCGGGGCGCAGGTGCTCCTCGTCCACTTCCAGCTTCATTTCCGCCCAACCGTCGCCAAGATCCTCCAGGGTGCCGTAGCGGGCACCCTGGGGAAACTGCTCGGCAAGGAAGGCTTGCAGCTCCTCAAAAGTAACGATCATCCGTGTTTCTCTTCCTTGGCCTGGTTACGCAGAACGAAGCGCTGGATCTTGCCGCTGGGTGTTTTCGGCAGCTCATCCACGAATTCGATTTCACGGGGGTAGGCGTGGGCAGAGAGGCGGTGGCGAACCAGTTCCTGCAGCTCATCCTTCAGAGCGTCTTCGCTCTCCGGCTCCTGGTCGCCCTTGATCACCACGTAGGCCTTGATGATGGACCCCCGTTTTTCGTCGGGCTTGGCCACCACACCGGATTCAGCAACCGCCTTATGCTCCAGCAGGGTGCTCTCCACATCGGCGGGGCCTACGCGGTAGCCGGCGGTGGTGATGATGTCATCGTCGCGACCACTGAAGGAGAAGCAACCATCACCGTGGTTCACCACCATGTCGCCGGTCAGGTAATAGCCATTTACAAACGGATCTTTCTCTCCCCAGGTGTAACCGTCGAAGTGGAACAGGGGCGAAGCTTTTACATCCACCGCCAACTGGCCGATTTCGCCCTCGCCCACTTTTTCATTTTTCTCGTTAAGCGCAACCACCTTGTGGCCGGGGGAAGAATAGCCCATCGAACCCTGGCGTACCGGGTGTTCCAGGCCGTGGAAGTTACAACAGGTCATGCCGGTTTCGGTCTGGCCGTAGTGGTCCTTGACCGGGCAGAAGTGGCGCTTCTCGATCCAGTTCACCACTTCCGGGTTCAGCGGTTCGCCGGCGCTGCTGGCCACCCGCAGGCCAAGGTTTTCGCCTTCCGGCAACACGTGATCGTTGGCCTTCAGCAGCCGATAGGCCGTGGGCGCCGCTGCCAGGTTGGTGATCCTGTACTTGCGGATCATGTCGTAGGTGGTTTCCGGCGTGAACGCACCGGGGTTGAAGTGGGTCGCGTGGCCCATCAGCAGCGGGCCAACCACCGCGTAGTAAAGGCCATAGGCCCAGCCCGGATCGGCCACGTTCCAGAACACGTCGCCGTCCCGCAGATCGATGGCGTACTTCATGTACACATAGAACGCCAGCAACGCCTTGGCGGGAACCGCCACGCCCTTGGACTTGCCCACAGTACCGGAGGTAAACATCTGCAGGAACGGATCGCTGCCCTTGATCAGCACTGGCTCGAACTGGTCCGGCTGTCCTGCCAGGGTCTTATCGAAGTCGGCAATCTCGCCGCTGACTTCCACGGCGTTTACGCACACCACCGGCGCACAATCCTTCACTTCGGTGAGCTTGGGATAGTTGACCGGGTCGGTGACCACCAATTTGGTGTCAGCGCGCTCGAAGCGGTACTCGATGGCGCCGGGGCCGAAGGCTGTGAACAATGGCTGGTATACCGCACCGGCACGCAGGGTACCGGCGATGACAATCAACAGTTCCGGGCTGCGGGGCAGCAGGGCGGCAACCCGGTCGCCCTTGCCGATACCACGGGAGGTCAGGTAATTCGCGAAACGGGCGGATTTCTCTTTCAGCTCCGCAAACGTGAGCTTGCCGTCGCCGCCATCGGCTTTTTCATAGTAAAGGGCAACCCGCTGGGGGTTGTCGGCCCACTTGTCGCAGATTTCAGTGCAGACGTTAAGGCCCGTGTCCAGGCTACCCTCCAGGATCTCGGCTTCGAGGCTGGCGGGATCGAAATTGTCATAGACCGATTGGTATTCCGGGAGGCTCATAGTCCAGTCCTTTTATTGTTGTGGACGAATTCTGATGTCAATGTGTAGCACAGGCTATAGTTTACGTAAAGGTAAACTTTCTGATGAAAATATACGCCTTCAAAACCCAATGACATGAGCGTAAAACCCTGCCCTGAAACTCTTGAAGGCGTCGCCGGCTCAGCTCTGCTCGCGGTAATAGAATTTCTGGATGCTGGAGAAATCCAGCCCACCGTTACCCTCGTTGGCATGCAGTGCAAACAGGTTACGGGCCAGCGATCCCATGGGAATGGGCGCCTGATTCTTGACAGCATTGTCGAAGGCCAGGCCCAGGTCCTTGTTCATCAGGTTGACCAGGAAGCCGCCTTCGTAGTTGCGGGACGCCGGCACACCTTCCATCACGCCCGGCCAGGGGTTGTACACGTTCAGCGCCCAATTACCGCCGGAGCTCTGCTTCATGATTTCCGACAGCACGGCGGGGTCCAGGCCGTTCTTTACGCCCAGAGCCAGCGCTTCGCTGGTGCCACTCATCAGGATCGCCAGCAGCATGTTGTTGCAGATCTTGGCAATCTGACCAGCGCCGTGGGGGCCGGCGTGGAAGATGTTCTTGCCCATGCCTTCAAGGATGGGTTTGGCACGTTCGAAGGCGTCGGCCTCGCCACCGCAGATAAACGTCAGGGTGCCGGCCTTGGCGCCACCCACGCCACCGGAGACCGGCGCGTCCATAAAGGTAATGCCGGCGGCAACGGCCGCTTCGGCCACGCCCTTTGCCGTTTCCGGAGCAATAGTGGAGGAGTCAATCACCAGCGTGGTGGACGGCAGTGTTTTCAACAGGCCGTTGTCACCCAGGTAAACGGATTCCACGTGCTGGCCCGCAGGCAGCATGGAAATCACCACTTCGGCACCTTCCACCGCCTCCTGGATGGTCGCCGCGGATTTCGCGCCTTCGTTTGTTAGCGCCTTGACGGCCTCTGAAGACAGATCAAATACCGTCAGGTCGTGGCCAGCCTTGACGAGGTTGGCAGCCATGGGGCCACCCATGTTGCCAAGACCGATAAACGTGATAGTCGCCATATTGTTGTTCTCCGTTGTTTTGATCAGTTTTGGTCTGTTCGGTTTTATTCAGGGCTCGATAAAGAACCGCTCGATCCACTCCGGGTCCACGCTTTCCAGTGTGGGAAAGTGCCAGCGTGGTTTCAGATCCTTGTCGATCAGCAGGGCCCGGACGCCTTCTGCAAATTCGCCCATCTTCAGGCAGCGGATCGATATCTGCCGCTCTTTGTCGAACACCTGGGACAGGCTGTCGTGCAAGGTATTGTGATAGTGTTGCCAGGTCAGGGTCAGGGAAGCTGGCGACGCCGCCGCAACAGTCTTGACCGCCTTGATCAGCCACGGGTCTTCGCCAGCGTACTGGCTCAGGTTGTCCACCACTTCCATCAAAGAATCGCCATCGGTAAGCGCCTGGATCACATCAAAGTGCTCCCGCACCACGGACTGGGGCATTGCCTCGCGAGAGCCCGCTTCAAACCGGCGTAGCACCTTACTGACAGCAGCATGGGCTCCGCCGCCAAAGCCGGACTGTTGCAAGGCCTGCTTGACCTCATCGCGCATGTCGTGGCGGATGAACCGGTCCGCCAGCCTGGTGAAAAGGGCATCGGCACCGTTCATACGTGCGCCTGTCAGGCCCAGGAACAACCCGATGCGCCCCGGCATCCTGTTGAGGAACCAGCCCGCGCCCACATCCGGATACAGACCAATACTCACTTCCGGCATCGCCATGCGAGTATGCTCTGTCACCACGCGGTGAGAGCCGCCAGACATCAGGCCGATGCCGCCGCCCATCACCACGCCGTTACCCCACACGATGAAGGGTTTGGGATAGGTGTGGATCTGGTAATCCAGCTCGTACTCGTCGGTGAAGAAGGCCTCTCCTTCACTGGCGGCATGGCTGCTGGAGCGTGGTTCGGTCATGTCCCGGTACAGCGCCACAATGTCGCCACCGGCACACAGAGCCTTGTCACCCTCGCCTTCCAGCCACACGGCGCCAATGTTGTCGTCCGACGCCCACTGGTCCAGCTTGGGCTTCAGCAGGTGAATCATCTCCAGCGACAGGGCATTCATGGAACGAGGCGTGTTCAGCCGCGCGACACCAATGCGGCCGCCGCCGGCGACTTCCAGTTCTTCAAAAATGACTGCTTGGTTGCTCATACCATTCACTCAGTAATCCGGCCCGGTTTATCGGTGTTCTTTATCGGTTCTTCCATTCCGGTGCGCGCTTTTCAAGAAACGCATTCACCCCTTCGCGCTGGTCTTCCGTTCTGAACAGATCCACGAACAATTCCCGCTCCATGCGCCAGCCGTCGTCGTGGCTGCGGCCATCGCGGGCGCTCATTACCAGGGTCTTGCAGCGGGCCACGGAAGACGGGCTCTGCTTGCCGGCCATTTCCGCCAGCTCCAGGGCCTTGTCGAAGGCCGCGCCCGATGGCATCACCTCTTCCACAAGGCCGATACTCAGCGCCTTGTCGGCCTTGATGCGCTCGCCGCACAGAATCATGCGCTTGGCCCAGCCTTCGCCCACCAGCCACGGCAGGTTCTGGGTACCGCCGGCACAGGGAAGCAAGCCCACGGTGGCTTCCGGCAATGCCATCTGTGCGTGTTCCTCGGCAATGCGGATATCACAGGCCATGGCACATTCCAGGCCACCGCCCATGGCGTAGCCGTTCACCGCCGCGATGGACACGCCACGGAAGCGGCTCAGGGCACTGAAGGCCCGGCCGAAGGCCTTGCCCATCAGCTCAGCGTTGGCGATATCACCGTCGGCAAAGCTTTTGAGATCGGCACCGGCAGAGAAAAACTTCTCGCCCTGGCCGGTCACCACCAGTGCGAAGATATTGCGATCGGCGTTCAGCGCCTCAATGGTCTCTTCCAGTGCTTTCAGGGACTCCAGCGTCCAGGTATTGGCCGGTGGATTGTTGATGGTGATAATCGCGGTGTGGTCGCGTTTTTCCAGCTGAATCAGTTCGCTCATGTGAATTCTCACTTGTTATTCGATGGCTGTTATTGGATAGCCTCGGCGACACCTGGCTCAAGCAGCCGACGGGCCACAATTAGCCGCATGATTTCGTTGGTGCCTTCCAGTATCTGGTGCACTCGCAGGTCGCGTACATAGCGCTCCAGCGGGTACTCGCGGATGTAGCCGTAACCCCCGTGAAGCTGCAACGCCTCGTTGCACACGTCAAAGCAGGCATCGGTGGCAAAGCGTTTGGCCATGGCACAATGGAGGGTGGCTTCGTTGTCGCCCTGGTCCAGCCGGTAGGCCGCCAGGCGAACCATCTGCCGGGCCGCCACCAGGTTGGTGGCCATGTCCGCCAGCTTGAATTGCAGCGCCTGGAAGCCCGCCAGGGACTGGCCGAACTGCTCCCGTTCGTGCATGTAGTTGCGGGCCCGAAGCAGGGCGGCATGGGCCCCGCCGATCGAACAGGTGGCAATATTCAGGCGTCCACCGTCCAGGCCCTTCATGGCGATCATGAAACCCTGGCCTTCCTCGCCCAGCCGGTTATTGGCCGGTACGCGCACGTTCTCGAAGGTAATCTGGCGGGTAGGCTGGCTGTTCCAGCCCATCTTTTCCTCGGCCTTGCCGTAGTGGATGCCGTCGCTGTCGGCGGGCACCACAAAGGCGCTGATGCCCTTCGGGCCGCTGTCCGGCTCCCCTGTGCGGGCCATAACCACCAGCATCTGGGTGGCGCCGGCGCCGGAGATAAACACCTTGCTGCCGTTAAGCAGGTAGCTGTCACCGTCACGGGTGGCCTTGGTGCGCAGATTGCCGGCATCGGAGCCGGCACCCGGTTCGGTCAGGCAGTAGGAGCCCAGCCATTCACCGCTGGCCATTTTCGGGGCAATCTGTTTCTGGATGTCGGCATTGCCGAACTGCGCCACCATCCAGGTCGCCATGTTGTGGATGGTGATGTAGGCGGCCGTGGAAGGGCAGGCAGCCGCCAGCTCTTCCACGATCACGCTGGTATCCAGCCGTGACAGCCCCATTCCCCCCTGGGCTTCCGGAGTGTAGATACCGCAAAAACCCATTTCACCGGCTTCGCGAATCACTTCCACCGGAAACAGATGGTCTGCGTCCCATTTCGCTGCGTGGGGCGCCATGGCCTTTTCCGCGAAAGCCTTGGCGGCCTCGCGGAAGGCCAACTGATCTTCCGTCAGATCAAAGTTCATGGGCTCCCCTTACCGCATGCGGATAGAGAAGTTGGTTTCGGCAACCGCGTCGCTGCTGAACCAGCGCGCCGTAATGGTCTTGGTTTCGGTGTAGAACTTCACCGCCTGCTTGCCGTAGGCGTGCTGGTCACCGTAGAAGGAGCCCTTCCAGCCGGTGAACGAGAAGAACGGCAGGGGCACCGGAATGGGCACGTTGATACCCACCTGACCCACTTCGATTTCATGCTGGTAGCGGCGTGCCGCACCACCGGAGCTGGTATAGATGGAGGTGCCGTTGCCGTAGGGGCTGTCGTTTACCAGGGCGATGGCATCCGCGAGGGTATCCACTTCCATGCAGGACAGCACGGGGCCGAAGATTTCCTCTTTGTAGATGTCCATGTCCGGCTTGACGCCAGAGAACAGTGTGGGGCCAACCCAGTTGCCGTCCGGCAGGCCGTCGACGGTGCAGTTGCGGCCGTCCAGCAGCAGGTTGGCGCCTTCCTGCTCACCGCGGGTAATCAGTGACTCCACCCGCTCTTTCGCTTTCTGGCTGATGATCGGGCCGTAGCTGGCGGACTTGTCGTTCCAGGCGCCCGGCTTGGCGGCGGCCAATGCATCTCTCACTTCCGGAATCCACTCCTGGGCCTCGCCCACGAAGACCGCGACGGAAATAGCCATGCAGCGCTGACCGGCTGCGCCCACAGACGCGCCTACCAGAGCTTTCACAACCTGGTCCTTGTCCGCATCAGGAAGCACGACCATGTGGTTCTTGGCACCGGCGAAGCTCTGTACACGCTTCATGTTGCGGGTACCGGTTTCGTAGATATAACGGCCTACCGGCACGGAGCCAACGAAGGACACCGCCTTGATGGCCGGATCGGTCAGCAGCACGTCCACCTGCTCCTTGCCACCGTGGACCACCTGCAACACACCCTTGGGCGCGCCGGCCTGCTCAAACAGCTCGGCCAGTTTCATCGGCGTCAGCGGGTCCTGCTCGGACGGCTTGAGGATAAAGGTGTTACCGCAGGCAATCGCCATGGGGAACATCCACAGGGGAATCATCGCCGGGAAATTGAACGGGGTGATGCCGGCGCAGACGCCCAGGGGCTGGGTGTAGGAATAGGTGTCGATTTCCCGGGCCACGTTCTCAACGGTTTCGCCCATCATCAGCGACGGGATGTTGGCCGCATGTTCCACAACCTCGATGCCGCGCCATACATCGCCCTTGGCATCCTCAAAGGTTTTACCGGTTTCGCTGGAAAGGATCTCGGCAATTTCGTCGTGGTGTTCTTTCAGCAGTGCCTGGTAACGCATCATCACCCGGGCACGCTCGGAAACCGGGGTTTCCTTCCAGGACTTGAACACCTCGCCGGCATTGTCGATGGCACGACGCATTTCCGCATCGGTGGTGCAGGGCGCGCGGGCGATGACTTCGTTGGTGGCAGGATCGGTAACGTCAATCCACTGGTCGGTCTGGCTCTGTACAAACTCACCAGTGATATAAAGGGGTACGTTTTTCATAGCAATGTTCCCTGTCATTGTTGTAGGAGTGGGGTCTTTACCCTCAGGTTGTCATCGATCCTAGCACAGCCCTCTGCCGCCCCATGATTGACTAAGTTTCGACCATGATGGATTATATTTCGATATATCAGGAATGCAGCCAACGATTATGACCAGAACCTCCCAGTGGCCGGTACCGCCAGACAGCATCCGTTACGTCATCCCCGACCCGGTAATACGTAGCCTGTCACGGCACCCCCTGACCCGCGACCTGTACCCGCTGGCCTTTGGCCACTATCGCCGCGCGGCGGGCCACCACATGCACCGGGAGCACCACAACGACCATCTTTTGATTCACTGCACGGAAGGCGAAGCCTACCTCAGCGTCGAAGACGAGCCCTGCCTGGTCCGGGCCGGCGACCTGGTGCTGATTCCCGCCGGGGCCGCCCATCGCTATACCGCCGCACCGGAGAACCCATGGACAATCCATTGGGTACACTATGCAGGCCCTTTGGCGGAAAACTTCCGGGAACACATGGGGTTTACCGATGGCATTCGCATTCAGCACATCGGGCGGCAGCCCAGGTTGCTGGTGGACTTCAACGGTTTGCTGTCGGTTCGGCAGACCGGCTTCCGAACCCCCGGCCTGGTGCATGTGGCCAATCGCTTGCGGCAGCTACTGGCGGCGGTGCCCCTGAGTGTCGGCGAAGCCGGCCACGCCCAGCAGCCGGACCTGGAGATCATCCACAACTTCATGCGCGAGCACCTGGACGAGCGCATCACTCTCAATCAGTTGGCGGACCTGACAGGTCTCTCACCCGCGCACTTCGCCACCCGCTACCGGGCCCTGACCGGGGTGTCCCCCATCCAGCATTTCCTGCACCTGAAAGTGGAACAGGCCTGCCAGCTGCTGGACACCACGGACCATTCCTTCACCCATATCAGCAGCATGCTGGGTTATGCCGACAACTATTACTTCTCGCGGCTGTTCAAGAAAGTCATGGGCCAGTCGCCTACCGACTATCGGCATACCCATCGCCATTAAGTGGCTTGGCTGCCGGCCTTGTTGCTGTTATTCGGCAGAGTGCATACTGGAGCCGTCACCTGCCCCCATAACAATCAATTCAGGAGCCCCCCGTGACACGCCCGCCCGTTTACACCGAAACCACCAACGCTGTTGTTACCATTGTTATAAACCGCCCCGAAAAACGGAACGCTGTTGACCGCGAAACCGCCAACGCCCTGCGCCAGGCCTTTGCCGACTTTGAAGCAAATGACGAGCTGAAAGTGGCCGTACTCTGGGGCGAAGGCGGTAACTTTTGCGCAGGGGCTGATCTCGAAGCCGTCGGCGACCCGGAACGGCGCAACGAGATTGAGGCAACGGGTACCGCACACGGCCCCATGGGCCCCTCCCGCATGGAACTGTCCAAACCCGTGATCGCGGCGGTGTCGGGATACGCAGTGGCTGGCGGCCTGGAGTTGGCATTGATGTGTGATTTGCGGGTGGTGGAAGAATCCGCCATTTTCGGTGTCTTCTGCCGCCGTTGGGGTGTACCGCTGATTGACGGCGGAACGGTTCGCCTGCCAAGGGTCGTTGGCCACGGTAACGCCATGGACATGATCCTGACCGGTCGGCCGGTTAACGCCAAAGAAGCCAAAGCCATGGGGCTGGCAAACCGGGTGGTGCCGGACGGAGAGGCGCGATCCTCCGCGGAAGCCCTGGCAGCGGACATTGCCGGTTTCCCCCAGAAGTGCCTGCGCGCCGATCGCCACTCCGCCATTCACCAGTGGGATATGGAGCTACGCGAAGCGCTGGCTGCCGAGGGTGCTGGCGGCTATCCTGTGGTGTTCGAAGAAGCCATTGAAGGCGCCGGCCGGTTTGCTGGCGGCGCCGGGCGCCACGGAACCTTCCATAAACCCAACAAACCCAGCGAGCCTTCATGAGACTGGTCTGCATATCGGATACCCACAGCATGCACCGCCAGGTGACGGTACCGGACGGCGACGTGCTGATCCACGCCGGCGACTGCCTGGGCGTCGGCACCCTTGAGGAACTGGAGGACCTGGATAACTGGTTTTCCGAGCAGCCCCACCGCCACAAGATTCTGGTTGCCGGCAACCATGACTGGTGTCTGCAGGATGAGCCAGCCGACGCTGAAGCGCTGATCCGGAATGCGATTTACCTGCGGGACTGCGGTACCGAGATTGAGGGTGTGAAGTTCTGGGGCAGCCCCTGGACACCGGTGTTCTTCGATTGGGCCTTCAACCTGACACGCGGCCCGGCGATTGCCGAGCGCTGGGCAAAGATTCCAGCAGACACCGACGTACTGATCACCCATGGGCCGCCCGCCGGCATCCTCGACCAAGTGATCACCGCCACTCACTCCCAGGCCGTCGGTTGTGATGACCTGGCGCGGGAACTGGAACGGCTGACTCTGAAAATGCATCTGTTCGGGCATATTCACGAAAGCTACGGGCAGCAAACCGTGAATGACTGCCTGTTCGT
The DNA here is from genome assembly GCF_029207565.1 of Marinobacter iranensis. Classification (GTDB taxonomy): domain Bacteria; phylum Pseudomonadota; class Gammaproteobacteria; order Pseudomonadales; family Oleiphilaceae; genus Marinobacter; species Marinobacter iranensis. Next base: position 84,302 of record NZ_JANCMW010000006.1, read on the forward strand.
CAATGCCAGCACCTGCACGGGCAGCTACAAACCCCTGAACCCGCCAATCGTTGTGGATCTCTGAATTCAGCTATGAACCCCGCGCCAGCCCGACACACCACCATGCCCGGCACCGCCGACCTGGACAATCCGCTGTACTATCTCGAGAACTTCGAGACGGTCGTGCGCTGGGTACGACAGCACCACAGCGATTTGCTGACCGCCGATGAAACCGGGCGGATAGACAGCCTGCTGACACTGGATCAGTCGGCAAGGGCACTGCTGGCCCGAATGGTCATGCGCAGCGGCGAGCTGTTCCGGGTGGAAAAACTCAACTACCCGGAGCTTGGCGTGCCGGTGAAAGACGCCGCAAGCGCACTATCCCGCAACGGCTGGATTGAAGACAACCCGGGCATTCCCCTGGCCAAGCTCTTTCGCCTGTTCACCCTTGCCGAGCTTCGCCCCGCGCTGGCAGACCAGATCTCCGCTGCCGGTCTGCCAACCGCAGCCGCCAAGGGGTTATTGAAAGACACACTGATCCCGTTGTATCCCGACGCAGCACCGGTGGAACACTGGCTGCCGGGTATCCCCACACAGGTGATCCGACTGAACCACATGGCCCTGTTCGACCGCCTTCGCCTGATGTTTTTTGGCAATCTGCGCCAGAGCTGGTCCGATTTCGTGCTGGTGGAGCTGGGCCACCAGCAATATGAACAGGTACCGCTCTCCACCGAATCCCGGGCCTTCGACGAGCGTGACGATGTAGACCGATACCTCATCATGCACCACTGCCGTGAACGCCTGGACGAAGGTGAATCGCCGGAAACCGTATGGCAGGATGTCCCCCCGGCCAACGACAACCCCTGGCTGGAAAGCCGGCGCGGCCGCTTGCTATTCGAGCTGGGCAAACTGGCGGAGCGCGGCGGTAACACGGACCTGGCGCTTTCCGCCTACCAACACAGCGGTCACCGCGAAGCCCGCCTGCGGCAGTTGCGACTGCTGGAGCGACTCAAGCGACACCACGAAGCCTGGGCGTTGGCTATAACCGCCGGCGATGCCCCCAGGTTCGGCTCGGAGGAGCGGGGGCTGGAGCGTATCCTGTTGCGGTTGGCCAAAAAGCTGGGAGAAGCCACCCCCCAGGCCTCTACGCGCCCGGCAATCACGGCCTTTACCCTGGAGCTGGATAATCCGCAAGGGCACTCTGTGGAATGGGTGGCTATGGAGCACCTGTCTGAACCAGAGGCGCCGGTTGCCTATGTGGAAAACACCCTGATCAATGGTCTTTTTGGGCTGCTGTGCTGGCGCCCTCTGTTTGCGCCCGTTCCCGGCGCCTTCTTCCACCCCTTCCACACCGGGCCGGTGGATCTGTATCGGGAGGATTTCGTGGAACGCCGGCAGGCACTGTTTGATGACTGCCTGGATGCCCTGGCCACGGACGACTACAAAACCAGGATTCGCAACACCTGGCGGAAAAAGCAGGGCGTTGCCTCGCCTTTCGTGATCTGGCCAGCGCTCTCGGAAGACCTGCTGGAACTGGCACTGGAGTGTATTCCCGCCCACCACCTGGAGCGTATGTTCCGGCGCCTGCTGGACAACCTGAAAGAACACCGCAGCGGCTTCCCCGATCTGATTCGCTTCCACCCGGGCCATACCGATCCGAATCGGCGCTATGAAATGATTGAAGTGAAAGGCCCGGGTGACCGCTTACAGGATCACCAGACCCGTTGGCTGGAATTCTGTGTCAGCCACGATATCGCGGTGTCGGTTTGTTACGTGCGCTGGGCCGGGGCCGCCGAATGAGTGACCTCAAGGTTGCCGTGCGGACCCTCTGCGAGTTCGCCGCCCGCAAGGGCGACCTGGACTTGCGCTACACACCGGCCCCCACATCGGAAGAGGGCATTGCTGGCCACGGCGCCGTTCAGGCCCGTCGCGGACCAAGGTATCAAAGCGAAGTGGCCCTGGCCGGCCAGTGCGGCAAACTGATGGTCAGCGGCCGGGCCGATGGGTATGACCCGGTTGCCGGCCGGCTGGAAGAAATCAAGACCCACCGGGGCGACCTGTCCCGGGTGCGGGAAGCCCAACGTAACCTGCACCGGGCGCAACTGCGGGCTTACGGAGCGCTGATCTGTCGTCAGGAGAAGCTGAAAAAGATTGAACTGGCCCTGATCTACTACGATGTGGGCAAGGACAAGGAAACACCCATCACTCAAACCGCCAGTGCCGACGAACTCTGGCAGGAACTGGAACAACTCTGTGCCATCTACAGCGGCTGGGCGGAACAGGAGGCCGGCCACCGGCAGGATCGCGACCAGGCGCTCTCGCAGCTTACCTTTCCCTTCCCCGAATTCCGGCCCCAGCAACGGGCCCTGGCGGAAACCGTATACCGGAACAGCCTTCGCAACCGGAAGCTGCTGCTGGAAGCTCCCACTGGCCTTGGCAAAACCCTGGGCACCCTGTTCCCGGCCCTGATGGCCATGCCCGCAGCCGGGCAGGACCGGCTGTTCTACCTGACCAGCCGCAACACCGCCCGCCATCTGGCAGTGGATGCCGTCCATCTCCTACGGGAGAAACAAACCGGCATGCTGCCACTGCGAACCCTGGAACTGGTCGCCAAGGACCACGCCTGCGAACACCCGGACAAGGCTTGTCACGGCGATGCCTGCCCACTGGCCAAAGGCTTCTTCGACCGGCTGCCAGCGGCCCGGGCCGATGCCGCCAACCACACCGGCGCCCTCACCCAACAGGTACTGGCGGACATCGCCAGCCAACATGGTCTCTGCCCCTACTTCCTGGCCCAGGAAATGGCGCGCTGGTGCGATGTGGTGGTGGCGGATGTGAACCGGATGTTCGACCAGTCCGCCCTGCTCCACGCCCTGACCCGACAGAACGACTGGAAGGCCAGCCTGCTGATCGACGAGGCCCACAACCTGGTGGACAGGGCCAGGGGCATGTACTCGGTGGAACTGAGCCAGGCCCGCCTGCTCCGAATTCGAAAGCAGGCACCCAAGGCCCTGAAAGCCAAACTGGATGGCGTCTCCCGGGCCTGGCAATCGGTGATCCGCGACCATGCTCCGGACATCAGCCGGGAACCGGTGATCCTGGACAACCTGCCCGGCTCACTCACCGGCGCCCTGAACCGTCTGGTCTCCGCCATCACCGACTACCTGGCGGACCATCCGCCCGATCTTGCGCTGCAGGAATTGATGTTTGAAAGCCTGGCCTTTACCAAACTGGCCGAGGTGTTTGGCGACCATTCCCTGTGCGAGCTGGTCAGGCCCGGCCGAGGCAAGGCGCAACTGGCCATCCGCAACCTGATCCCGGCGGATTTTCTCCACCCGCGCTTCGAGACCGCCGACAGCACCCTGCTGTTCTCCGCCACCCTCTCACCCGGCATCTACTACCGTGACTTGCTGGGCATGCCCGAAGACACCTGCTTCCAGTCGCTGCCCGGCCCGTTTTCCGCCGACCAGTTGAGTGTGCATTTCACCCCCCACATCAGCACCCGCCAGGCGGACCGGGAACGCTCGCTGACACCCATTGCCGAGCTCATCGCCCGGCAATACCGCGAGCGGCCCGGGAACTACCTGGCCTTTTTCAGCAGCTTTGCCTACCTCAACCGGGTGCGGGACACCCTGGCCAGCGAAGCGCCGGACATTCCTATTCGAACCCAGCAACCGGGAATGTCCGGTGAGGACCGCACCGCATTTCTGGATGACTTCCGCAACGACAATTCCAGCGTTGCCTTCGCCGTACTCGGCGGGGTCTTCAGCGAAGGCATCGACCTGCCCGGTGACCGCCTGATCGGCGCCTTCGTGGCCACCCTGGGCCTGCCACCGTTCGACGCCTGGCACGAAATTTTACGCAAACGGCTGGAACACCGCTTCGGCAGCGGCCAGGCCTACACCTACCTGATTCCCGGCCTGCAGAAAGTAGCCCAGGCCGCCGGCCGGGTGATCCGCACACCGGAAGACCGGGGTGTCATCTGGTTGATCGACGACCGTTTCCTGCAGCCCGACATCCGCCAGTTGCTGCCGACCTGGTGGATAACGCCCTCATCCGCAGATATCACTGGTCATTCATAAAACGAACATCCCTTCGTCACAGTCCTTTCCCAAAGTGAAACAGGCGGCGCCGATCGCCCCCGACAAACTCAATGATCAATCAGGGAAAGAGCCATGACGATAAAACAATCCATGCTGGCCACCGCTATTGCCGGTGTCCTCGCCGGCCCGGCATCGGCCGGACTGGTAATCAGTGAATATGTGGAAGGTTCCGGCAACAACAAAGCCATTGAACTGCTCAATACTGGCGCCAGCGCCGTCGATCTCACCGCCTGGGAACTGCAGGTGTTCTACAACGGCAGCAACGCCGCTGGCCTGACCATCAACCTGGACGGTACGGTGGCCCCCAACGGCACCTTCGTTTTCGCCCACAGCCAGTCCGACCCCGCCATCCTCGCAGTTGCCGACCAGACCACCGGTGCCGGGCTGTTCAATGGTGACGACGCCGTGCTGTTGCTGAACGGCGGCGTGGTCGCCGACAGCATCGGACAGGCCGGATTCGACCCCGGCAGCTACTGGGGCGATGCCGTGCACACCCAGAACCAGACCCTCCGCCGTCGCGACGGCACCAGCGCGGACAACAACCCCGACGATCTGTACGATCCCGCCACCGTCTTCGACAGTTATGCCATAGACAGCTTCGACGACCTGGGCAACGGTGCTGACGATGGCAATGAAGAACCGGACAATCCCGGCTCACCAGATATGGCCTGTGGCAATCCCACAAGCCTGATCTCAGAGATTCAGGGCACCAGTGACATCAGTCCGCTCGCGGGTGAAAACCTGGTTGTAGAGGCGGTCGTGACGGCTGCATTCAACAGCGATGATGGCCTTGGCGGCTTTTACATTGAAGCCGAGGCCGACCAGCGCGATAGCAACCCGGCCACATCGGAAGGTCTGTTTGTCTATGCACCCGGTGAGAACGTCACGGTTGGCCAGCGGCTGAGAATCGCCGGCGAAGTCACCGAGTTCGGCAACCTCACCGAACTCACCAGTGTGACCGACATTGCCGACTGTGGCACCGCGACACTCCCCGCCCCCGTGAACCTCACACTGCCCTGGGCTTTCGCCGATGCCCCGGAAGCCTTCGAGTCCATGCGTGTCCTTTTTGACGAGCCTTTGACCGTCAACGACAACTACGACCTCGGCCGCTTTGGCAGCCTGACTTTGGGCAGTGGCCGACACTTTGTTCCCACCAACATCGCCGAGCCGGGAGCAGACGCCGCCATCGTGGAGGAGCTCAACGCCCTGGACCGTCTGGTTCTGGACGATGGCAGCAACCGCCAGAACCCGGCGGTGGTTCCTTACCCGTCTCCGGAACTGAGCGCATCGGCCACCGTTCGTGCGGGCGATACTGTGAACGACCTGGTGGGCGTTCTCGACTACCGCTTTTCCGAATGGCGCCTGCAGCCGTTGTCAGCTCCCAGCTTTGCCCAGGAGAATTCGCGCCCGACCAGTCCTGAACTGGAAGGCAGCGGCAACCTGGTGGTCGCCTCTTTCAACGTACTGAACTATTTCAACGGCGACGGCATGGGCGGCGGCTTCCCCACAGCCAGGGGTGCGGACGACGCGGAAGAACTGAGCCGTCAGACCGCCAAACTGGTCAGCGCCATTACCGCACTGAATGCCGACATCGTAGGCCTGATGGAAATCGAAAACGACGGCTATGGCGATAACAGCGCGATTGCGCAACTGGCCGACAGCCTCGGCGGCAACTGGTCCTACGTTGACCCCGGCCTGCCACAACTCGGTGGCGATGCCATCGCGGTAGGCTTTATCTACAACGCCGACCGGGTGGAAGTCATGGGCAATGCGGCAACACTGGCCACGGCCCCGTTTGACGATCTTAACCGCCAGCCTCTGGCCCAGACCTTCCGCGCCAGCGATAGCGGCAATGCCGTTACCATTGCCGTTAACCACTTCAAATCCAAGGGTTGCGGCAGCGCCGAAGGTGACAATGCCGACCAGGGTGATGGACAGGGATGCTGGAACCCGGTTCGTACCCAGGCTTCAGCAACACTGGCAAACTGGTTGGCCTCAGACCCCACCGACACCGCCGAAGAAGACGTACTGATCATCGGTGACCTGAATGCCTACGCCAAGGAAGACCCGATCCGGACACTGACCAACAGTGGCTATACCGATCTGGTCGCAATCGCGGACGGCGAAAGCGCGTACTCCTACGTGTTCTTCGGCCAGGCCGGCTATCTCGACCATGGTCTTGCCAACACCTCACTGGCCCCGAAAGTGGCCGACACCACGGTGTGGCACATCAACGCGGACGAGCCCCGGGCACTGGACTACAACACCGACTTCAAGTCGCCGGAACAGCAGGCCAGCTTCTATGCGCCGGACAGCTATCGTGCCTCCGACCACGACCCGGTGATCATTGCCCTGAACATGGAAGCCGCATCACCGGCCGACCGGGCGGACCTGAACGGCGATGGCCGTATTAACGGCCGGGACATCGCGCAGTTTGTGCTTGCACGGCTGTTTGGCAAAGCCTCCGTGGAACGCTACGACATCAACCAGGACGGACGTGTGAACCACAGGGATCTGTTTGCCATCCTGGAGGCCAAACGCGGCCGCTAACGCCACTCACACCCAACAGCGCCCGCCACCGTGCGGGCGTTTCTTTTTATGGCAACAAAAGCATCACATCACTGACATCCGGGAAGAGGAATATGCGGTAGATAAATCAAAAACAGGAGCAAGGAAATGATCCGCAAGTCAGCCTGGGCACTACTCCCTCTCATCGCACTGGTCGGCTGTAACAGCGACAACGATAACGACAACAATAACGACACCTCGGCCGGCCCCCTGAGCCTGAACGTCCTCCACATCAACGATCACCACTCCCACCTTGAAGCCGGCTCACAATCCCTGACCATTGCCGGCCAGGAAACCGAATTCTCCGCCGGAGGCTTTCCACGGGTTGCCGCCAAGATCGCAGAGCGTGAGATGGCCCTGGACAACGTACTGAAACTGCATGCCGGCGATGCCATTACCGGCACCCTGTACTTCACCTCCTATGAGGGTGAAGCCGATGCCGAGTTGATGAACCTGGTCTGTTTCGATGCGTTCGCACTGGGCAACCATGAGTTCGACCGTGGCGACGAAGGCCTGAAAAAGTTCCTGGATTTTCTCGCCAGCGGCAGTTGCCAGACACCGGTACTGGCCGCCAACGTGGTGCCGGAAGTGGGCACGCCACTGGCTCCGACTGCTGTTGACGATTACATCAAGCCCTATGTAGTGAAGGAAGTGGGTGGCGAGAAAGTGGGCATTGTCGGCATCGATATTGCCAACAAGACCCGGAACAGCTCCAGCCCGCTGGACACCACCCAGTTCCTGGACGAGACCGAAAGCGCCCAGGCCGCCATCAATGAACTGGAGGCCGACGGCGTCAACAAGATCATCCTGCTGACCCACTATCAGTATGGCAACGATCTGCTGCTGGCTGAGACCCTGTCCGGCGTGGATGTGATCATTGGCGGCGACTCCCATTCCCTGCTGGGCGACTTTGCCGCCTTTGGCCTGACCTCCGCCGGTGCCTATCCCACGGAACTCACCAACGCCGACGGTGACAAGGCCTGTGTCGCGCAGGCCTGGCAGTATTCCCAGGTGGTGGGCGAGCTCAACATCCAGTGGAATGCAGACGGTGTGGTGGAATCCTGTACCGGTGTGCCCCACCTGTTACTGGGCGACGAGATTGTCCGTGAAGACGACGGCGGCAGCGAATACACCCCCGAGGGAACAGAGCTGCAGGCGATCATGGAGGCCATCGAAGCAGCTCCGCAGCTGAGCATCGTGACCGAAGACGCCACCGTGGCGAATGCACTGGCCAACTACACCCAGCAGTTGGACACCTTCCGCAATGAGGTGGTGGGCACCGCAACGGAAGACCTCTGCCTCGAGCGCATTCCCGGCCAGGGCACCAGCGGCCTGCCAAGCTGCGCCGGCACAACGGCGGAACGCGGCGGCGACATCGCCAATGTCGTAGCCCAGGCCTTCCTGTTCCTGAGCAAGAACGCCGACGTGTCGATCCAGAACGCCGGCGGTGTGCGCACGGATATCGAAGCCGGCAACATCACCATTGGTGACGCCTACACCCTGCTGCCATTCGCCAATACCCTGGTTGACCTGACCATGACCGGCGCCGAAATCCGCCAGGTGCTGAACGAAGCCGTGGCCTTCGCTCATGCGCCGGACGGCTCGACCGGTGCCTATCCCTATGCCGCCGGCCTGCGCTGGGACGTGGACATGACCCGCACCGAAGGCGACCAATTGTACAACATCGAAGTCAAAGGCCGGGACGAAACCCAATGGCGGGCCCTGACTGACGCTGAAACCCTGAATGTGGTCACCAACAGCTTCACCGGTGGCGGCCAGGATGGCTATGTAACCTTCGGCACCGTGACCGACGATGGCCGCTCGGTGGATACCTTCCTCGATTACGCCCAGTCCTTCGTGGACTACGTGAGCGAGCAGGGCACCATCAGTAAACCGGCGCTGGATGAGTACTCAACCCAGTCGTACACTGCGCCTGCTGATTAATGCTCTCACGTAGGTGATGTCCCCGATGCCGGCCCGCTTTATCGGGGGCCGGTTTTTGTTATGCTGCCGGATAGTCAAAACCCGGAGCATTCAATGTCGCAGCTTTCCAGCGCCCAATCCCCTTCCTACTCCCTTCTGGAACTGGCCTCGGTCCGCGAGGGTGATTCCGTTGGTCAGACCCTCGCCAACAGCGTGGCCTACGCCCGCCATGCCGAAAGCCTGGGCTTCAACCGGTTCTGGCTGGCCGAGCATCACAACATGGAAGGCATCAGCAGCTCCGCAACGGCGGTTCTGGTGGGACACATTGCAGGCGCCACCAAAACCCTTCGTGTGGGTTCGGGCGGCATCATGCTGCCCAATCATCCACCCCTGGTGATTGCCGAACAGTTCGGTACGCTTGAGAGCCTGTACCCGGGGCGGATCGACCTTGGCCTTGGCCGTGCCCCGGGCACCGACCCCATTACCAGCCGGGCCCTGCGACGGGACGGCATGGGGGCGGAGCAGTTTCCCGAAGACGTGGCCAGGCTGCAAACGCTGCTCGGCCCGCTCCAACCCGGCCAGCCAGTGAAGGCGATTCCCGGTGCCGGCACCAACGTCCCCATCTGGCTGCTGGGCTCCAGCCTCTACAGTGCCCAGCTTGCCGCCATGCGGGGCCTGCCCTACGCCTTTGCCGGGCATTTTGCGCCCCGGCTCTACCGCGAGGCCATCCAGGTGTATCGGGACAATTTCCAGCCCTCGGAACAGTTGGACAAGCCCTACGTGATACTGGCGGTTCCAGCGGTTCCGGCGGATACCGACGAGGAAGCGCAGTTCCTCGCCACTACCAGTTATCAGCGCATCCTGTCCCTGTTCCGTGGCCAGCCCCTGTGGATGCGGCCACCGGTAAAATCCATGGACGGCTTGTGGAACAGTGGCGAGAAAGCCGGCGTGAAGGATTTCCTGTCGCTGCAGATGCTGGGCAGCGAAGACAGCATCCGCGAACAGCTGGAGCGACTGCTGCAAACGGTGGAAGTGGACGAACTGATGTTCACCGTGGACCTGTACGACCCGGAAAAACGCCGACACGCGCTGGATATTCTCGCCGCCACCCGACACTGAACCCTTTTACCGGAGCGAGCCATGGCAACATCAAACATCCACGTATTCCTGTCCCACGGGCTGGAGAGCGGCCCCGGCGGCACCAAGGTGCAGGCCCTGAAAGCGGAAGCGGAAACCTTCCCCGGGGTCACCGCGATCGCGCTGGACCACCGCAGCACAAAAGACCCGACCGAACGCCTGCAGCAAATGAAAGAGGCCATGACCGAGGCCGGAGCCAGTCCGGAGCGTACCATCCTGGCCGGTTCCAGCATGGGCGGCTGGGTGTGTGCCCGCACCAGTGCCGAAACGCCGGTACTGGGGTGTTTCCTGCTGGCGCCGGCGCTGGCGATGTCCGCCTATCCGCAGTCCAGCCCAAGGATTCAGGCCCGGCATACCCAGATCATTCACGGCTGGGACGATGACGTGGTGCTACCCATGCCGGTGGTCGAGCTGGCACGGGAACAGAAACTGCCGTTGCTGGTACTGCCGGACGGACACCGGCTGGAGAACAGCCTGGAGCGGCTGGTAAGTGAGTTCAGGGGCTTCATGACAAACTGCCTGGCCGCAAACTGACGGTTATTTCATCCGCGTGGCCTCGAACACCGCCAGTTCTTCTCCGGCTTCACCCAGCAACCGAAGTTCGATGCCCTCCAGGTTGACGCCCACGGTCTTGGCGAATGCCGCAAAGAGCAGTTTCTCCGTCAGGTTGTCCGGGCAGGCCATAAGAGTGCTGCTCATGGAGTCAAACAGCAGGTTTTCCCCCGTTACCCGGTAGTCACCCATATACTGGTTACAGCCACTGAAACCGCTCACCCGGCCGTCGTCCAGGAACAGGATGTGGGGCTTCTGTTGGCGGTCGGTTTCCGGCACTGGCTCTCCGGCAACGCTCACCAGTTGCCAGTAGGTATTGGTCAGTGGCATCGCCACGACATCCCCGCCCGAGTTCTCCCTAGCTGGCGAACTTACGCAACCGGCCAGTAGCAGCACCGTAAACAGGGCTGCCACATACCCGGCGGTCTTCATTGTCGTTCTCATTCCACTCCTCCCTGTTGCGGGTTAACAATGGCCATTCAGACCAACAGCCTGGCCAGTCCCGACGCCCTGATCACCCCACGCCCTACCGCTTCTTTCAGCACACCTTCCTGGCTCACCACCAGGCTCAGCCAGTGGCGTGCCCGGGTGATGCCGGTGTACGCCAGTTCCCGGGTCAGTACCGGGGTCAGCCGGTCCGGTATCACCAGGCAGGCATGGGTAAATTCCGAGCCCTGGGACTTGTGCACGGTCATGGCGTAGACCGTTTCCAGTGACTGCAGCCGGCTGGGGGATATCCAGCGAATAGTACCGCTGCCATCGCTGGAGGGGAACGCTACCCGCAAAGTCTCCACCGGCTCACCGGCGTCGTTGCGATCCCAGGGCACGCTCAGGGTGACGCCGATATCGCCGTTCATCAGGCCCAGATTATAGTCGTTTCCGGTGATCAGTACCGGGCGGCCCGCATACCAGCCCTCGGTGCGATCAATCAGGCCGGCACGGCGCAGGCGCTCGGCGATTTCCCGGTTCAGCCCTTCCACCCCGAACGGGCCCTGGCGAAGCGCGCAGAGAACCTTGAAGTGGTTGAACGCGGTGAGCACATCGGTGGCCCAGGCATCCCAAGGTTCACGCTCGTCTGCTTCATTACCGGAAGCGGGTTTGTGGCCCCGGACAATGTCCAGGTAGTGGCCATAGCCCACCGGTGGGTCGATCGGTCTGTCATTGACCAGGCGCCCCGCACCACTGTTGCGGAAACGTTCGGGGCTGCCGGTAAGCGCATGGTCCGCCAGCAATGCGACACCCGGTTCGTTAATGCCGGGACGAGCGGAACCACCATCAGGCACCAGCCAGGCCACGTCTTCAAAGTTCTGCTCCCGGCACTGGGCGATCAGTTGCCTGTCCAGTCTGCCGGCATTGGTGGCCGAGGCCAGCACACCGATGCCGCTGTGTTCATCAAAACGGTAGCTCTTACGCAACATGGCAACCGCCTGGTCCAGGGGCAGGCCGTCGGCGTCGACCTGCTCGGGTGGCAACTGGCACCCGGCCACTGATTCCAGCCATTGCGCCGTTGCCGGCAGATAGTGAGCGTGGTCCGCGCGCTGACAGAGCTCTCCCAGTACCGCGCCGGCATCCACCGAGGCCAGTTGGTCCTTGTCGCCGAGCATGATCAGCCTGGCTTTGTCGGGCAGCGCCGCGAACACCGAGGCCATCAAGTCCACATCCACCATGGAAGCTTCGTCGATCACCAGGATATCCAGTGGCAGGGGGTTGTCCTCATTGTGACGGAAACTCCGCGAACCCGGCCGGCTACCCAGCAACCGGTGCAGGGTGGTGACCTGGGTGGGAATGGCGGACTTGTCGGGACGGCCCGGAAGCTTCTCCAGGGGCAGGCGATCAACCGCCCCGCCAATGGACTCACTCAGCCTTGCGGCGGCCTTGCCGGTAGGGGCCGAAAGGCGGATACGCAGGTACGGGCTGGCGTCATCAGTTCCGGCCGACTCACAGGCCACCGATTGCAGCGCCGCCAGCAGGTTTACCACCGTGGTGGTCTTGCCGGTACCGGGGCCGCCGGTGATCACACTGAAACGGTTCCGGGCTGCCAGGGCGCAGGCCAGCTTTTGGTAGTCCGGTTCCTGACTGGTACCGAACAGGGTATCCAGTGCCCGGGCCAACAGGCTGGTATCCGTCATCTCCGCGTGCGTTTCCAGTCGCTTGCGGATACCGGCGGCAATCGCCTGCTCATAGCGCCAGAACCGGCGCAGGTACAGCCGTGAGCCGTCCAGCACCAGCGGCGTGGCCAGTTCGCCGTTGCCCACCGCGCAGCTTTGGTTCAGGTGGGAAACAAGTTCATCCGGGCTGACATCGGCAAACAGATCCGACGGCTGCAAGCTGTCCGCGGGGAGTGAACCCACCCCTTCCGGCGGCAGTACCAGTGTTGGCTCGGTGGCCTGGCAGAGGTGACGCACATCCAGGCAAACGTGCCCCCGCCCCACCTGGTGGGACGCCATGGCGGCGAGTAACGCCAGCATGGCGGACGGCTGCTCGCCCCGCTCATCGACGATTTTACAGACAAAGGCCGCAAAGGCGTGGTCCAGGGCGCGAATCCAGTCCCGCTCCACCCAGTCGTCCAGCAGGGCCAGTGCCTCGGCTGCGGTTCGGGGCAACGGTGCAGGCTCCACCACGGCGGTGTCGAACAGGTCCTGGATGTATCCGCTTTCCCCGGTCATGCCGCTTTCTCCCGCTGGCCGCTGAACAGCCGGTCCAGTTCCTCGATCAGGGCCCGGTCCGGCCGTTCGTTAAAGGCGCCAACACCCGGGGCATCACATCCCCGCAGGAACAGGTAGACCGCGCCTCCAACGTGAGTGTCGTAGTCATAATCCGGCAGGCGCGACTTCAGCAGGCGATGCAGCGCCAGCAGGTAGATGACGTACTGCAGGTCATATCGCTTCTCGAGGATTTTCTCTTTCATGACGTCATTAATATAGGCCTGTTCGTCTTCCCCCAGGAAGTTCGACTTGTAGTCCAGCACGTAATAGCGGCCCTTGTGCTCGAACACCAGGTCAATAAAGCCCTTGAGCATGCCGTTGAAGGTGGTTTCATGGGCTTCGGGCCGGTTCTCACCATTGAGGGTATGCTGGCGAACCAGTTTGTCCATGGCGCGGGTGTTCACCTGATGGCTCTCGAACCAGAACTCCAGTTCCGGGCGAAAGGTCTCCAGTCCGGCGAGGGAGCAGGTTCCGCCATCATCCGGCAAGGGAATGTCCATGGTGACCAGGGTGTGAATCCAGGCCTTCAATGCGTCGGCCCAGTCACTCCAGTTGCGCAGCTTGCAACGGCGCTCCAGCAGTTCATGGAGCTCACCCGGCTCGTCGACGACCACCTTGCGGAATCCCTGAGCGGCACACCACTCCAGGATGTCGTGGAGGAAGGTACCGGGGCCGGAACCCTTGGGAAAGCTGTGCTGATCGAAGGGCTGCGGGCCTTTCATTCCGGCCTCGGCCGGGGCTGCTGTATCGGCATCGGCGGGCTCGTCCTCTTCCCGCAGGTTTTCCTGTTCCGCATCTTCACTGGCTGGTGCAAAGTCGTCACCAAAGCCGCTGCGGGCGCCATAAGTGATGGCAGAGTAGCTGGCAATCCACCAGTTTTCCTTCGCTTCACGCACGGGCTCCAGGGCTTTGCCGAGTTCCGGCTCCACGTCGCCGGCGTATACATCGTCCCCGGGCTCGGGGACTGGCGCCACCGCTATCGCGGGCTCACCGTCGGCCATGGCCTGCAGGAAAGGCATCAGGTCTGTGTCGCTCTCACTGGCGTCACGGCCAACCAGATGCCCCAGGCCACTCTGGCGCCAGCCCTTGATGCCGGCCGCGCCCACCCAGGTAGCGTGACGGGAGCGGGTCAGGGCGACGTAGAATTTGCGGATATCCTCACCCAGCCGCTCGCGGTCCGCCCTGGCGAGGGTGTCGTCATCCGGTTCCAGCGAGATCTGCAGTTTACCTTCATCATCGTGGTACTTGATGAACGCCTGATTCGGTTTTTCCTCCCGGAACTCGGTGGCGAACGGCAGGAACACCAGCGGGTACTCCAGGCCTTTGGACTTGTGCACGGTGACCACCTTGACCAGCCCGGCATCGCTTTCCAGGCGCATGGTCCGGTGTTCGTCCTCGTCGGATTCCCGCAGCATTTCGGTGTAGTGATGGATCAGGGCGTGTTCGCCGTCCAGTTGCTGGCTGTCCTGCTGCAGCAGTTCGGCAATGTGCAGGATATCGGTCAGGCCACGTTCACCGTCCGGCCTCGCCAGCAGTTTGGCCGGCACGTCGTAGTCCATCAGCAGGCGGCGCAGCATGGGGAGCACACCCTGCTGTTGCCAGAGCTCGCGGTAGCCCAGGAAACGGTTGATCTCACGGTCCAGAGCGTTCTCGTCGCTGAGCAGCCGGTCCAGGTCCTGGTAGGCCAGGCTCATAGTGGGCGTGGCCAGTGCCGCGCGAATCGCCGACAACTGACCGGGCTCGGCACAGGCCTGCAGCCACTGCAGCAGTTCCAGCGCCTGGGCCGACTGCAACACGGAATTACGGTCTGACAGGTACACGCTACGGATACCGCGAACACTCAGGGCCCGCCGGACGGCATCCGCCTCGTCACGTTTGTTGACCAGGATGGCAATGTGTTCCGGCCGCAACGGCTCGAGGGGTTGGCCCTCGGCTTCGAAGCCGGCACTTCCCGACTGGCCCAGGTTCAGCAGGCGGGCAATCTCCGCTGAGCAGACATCCGCCATTGCCTCCCGGCCAGCTTCCTTGGCGATCGGGCGGTCATCCGCCAGGGTCCAGAAAGTCAGTGGTGTTTGCGGCTGGCCCTGCACGCACCATTGCCGATCCGTACCCTTGGCGTTGACCGGGCTGAACGGCAGCGGGTTGTCGTTACCGGCGCGGAACAGGAACGCCCCTTCCGGCAGCGACTGGTCAGCCTGGGCGAACACACGGTTGACGCCATCCACCATGGCAACGGCGGAGCGGAAGTTGGTGCCCAGGGTGTAGGTGCGGCTGCTGACCGCACGGCGTGCATCCAGGTAGGTGTAGATGTCCGCGCCCCGGAAGCCGTAGATGGCCTGCTTGGGATCGCCGATCATCAGCAGGCTGGTGTCCTGGTCGTTGTCGGCCACCCGATAGACACGGTCAAAAATGCGGTACTGAACCGGGTCGGTGTCCTGGAATTCGTCAATCATCGCCACCGGGAACTGTCGACGAATCGTCTCGGCCAGCCGCGCGCCCTGGGGGCCGCCCAGGGCTTCATCCAGGCGGGTGAGCAGATCGTCGAAGCCCATGCTGGCCAGGCGTTGCTTTTCGCTGTCCAGGCGCTGGGCAATCCAGACGGCGGCGTGGTTGAGGATGTCCCGTTTCGCCACCGGCAAGTTTTTAAGGGCCGGTTTGAGCTCGGCGATGGCGTCCATGGCCGGGTGATGGGGCGGCGCGTCGTCGCCGGTCCATTTTTCCGCGAAAGCGTCGGCTTCCAGGGTATCGAAGCCCTTGGTCCGCTTGCTGGATAGGAACTCATGGGGTTCGGCGGCGTCGGTGGTGGCCCATTCCCGCAGCAGGCCCACGGCTTTCTGGATGGAATTTTTGGTGGTGCCGTGCAGTGGCTTGGGTTTGCGCTTGGCGGTTTCCACCAGCAACTCATCCAGTTCATCACACCACGCCGGCCAGGGAGCCTTGAGTTCCTGGAGCCTTGCCTCACGCTGGTTTTTCGCCGCTTCCGCCGCAGCCACAGGATCCCGTTCCGGAACGGGCAGGGCATTCACGTGGGGCAGCAGGTTACGAACGGACTGGCGCAGGCTTTCCGGGGCTTTCCAGTTGTCCAGCACTTCGCTCATCAGTTCTGGGGGCAGCGGGTACACAAAGGTACGCCAATAATCCCGTACCACATTGTCCAGTAGCTCGGTCTGGCTGGTTTCCAGGGTCTGACGGAACAGGCTGCCGCTGTCGAAGGCGTGTTCACTCAGCATGCGGTTGCACCAGCCGTGGATGGTGGAGACGGCGGCCTCGTCCATCCATTCAGCGGCCAATAGCAGTTTGCGACGACAGGCCGGCCAGTCCGCCGGTGGGCAGGCGTTGCGCAGGTTGACCAGCGGATCTTTCGCCTTTTCGGTGGTATCACCGGTTTCCGACGGCACGGCGAAAAGCGCAGCGGCTTCGGTCAGGCGGGCGCGAATACGGTCACGGAGTTCCTTGGTGGCCGCTTCGGTAAAGGTCACCACCAACAGATGGGGCGGCATAATGCCTTCACTAAGGGGCTCTTCGGCGGTGCGGTGCCCCAGCACCAGACGCACGTACAGCAGTGCCAAAGTGAAGGTTTTGCCAGTGCCGGCGCTGGCTTCGATCAGTTGGCTGCCGCGTAATGGCAACGTAAGCGGGTCGAGCTTGCGAACGCCTTCTGTCATTGTGGCTTCTCCCTGTCAGCACCGGCGGGTTTGGCACGGCTGGCCTGCTCCGCGTGCCAGAGCGGCTGGTAGAGCGCGGACACCAGTTGTGGGAATTGTTCGTCGGCAAGCAGCTGCTCAACATCCGGATAGGCCCTGCGCAGGTAGCCTGCGTCGCGGGCCAGGGCCTTGTCGTAGGCTTCTGCTGCTTTCTGCAGTGCCTTCTCTTCACTGCCTTCCCCCCGGGCAGGATAAAGCCCCCGCAGATAGGCGAAGGCGGCTCCGGCTTCGACCGGCAGTGGCCGGGTCTGGCCCTGCATCCAATGGTCCAGGGCCGTGGCCAGGCAGTCTTTGGCGACAGCCCTGTCCATCGGCAACAGGTTGACCACCCGCTTTTCCTCCTTGGCTAGGACCAGGGTATGGAAAGCCCCGAAACGCAGGTTGCCCGCCAGATGGGCCACCCAATGGTCCAGTAAGGCGGGAAAGCGTAGCTGGCGGGAGCCTCCGGCGCCTTCCAACAGATTGCTGCCGGCAATGACCACCCTGCATACGGCGCCATCCGGGCGGGTGCGCAGGTTGCCAAGACGGTCGCTGATGGACAGGGAATCCTCGCCCTGTCCGTGGCGGTGTTCGAACCCGATCACCTCTTCAATAGCCTCGGGCCAGAGGGCCAGGGCCTCCTGATAACGCTTGTGCAGGTCCGGCATGCGGCTTTCCAGTTGCCGGGTCAGGGCGTATTCCGTCAGCCCCATGCCCAGTTCGCCCCTGCGGACCATGCTGGCCAGGGAGGTTTCGATGCGTTGCTGCAGTTCTTCATCGGTATCGGCTTTCATCACCGCCTGGCGGATCAGTTCATCCTCCAGGCGCCAGTGTTGCAAGCCGTCCATGGCGAAGGCCTCGTTATCGGTATCCAGGTTCTCCACATCGGTAAACCGCACCTGCAGGCGGCGCTGGTAAAAGATCTCCACCGGCCGCTTCAGGAAGCCGCCGACATCGGCCAGGGTAAGCGGGTCTGCCGGGGGCAGGTAGGGCAGCGTGGGTTGCTCTGCCTCCGGTTCCCGGGACTGATGGGCACTCAGCCATTCGCTGTCGTAGGTGAACAGGCGCCGAACACCCTCCTCAGTGTCACGATTCCCGGCTGGAAAATACTCGCGGCTGAAGGGCTGCAGCGGGTGTTCGATGGTCAGGGCGGCGGAAGCCTTCTGGTCCGAATCCGGCACTTTCCAGACTGCATCCAGATGATCCCGGAGCTGGCTCACCAGTACCGATGGCGGCCGTTCCGAATCATCGCGAATGCTGCGCCCCACCCAACTGATATACAGCTGCTCCCGGGCCGACAGCAGGGCTTCCAGGAACAGGTAACGGTCGTCTTCCCGGCGGGATCGATCGCCGGGCCGGTAATCCAGGGCCATCAGATCAAAATCCACCGGCGGGCGGGAACGGGGGTAATCGCCATCGTTCATACCCAGCAGGCAGACGTGCCGGAACGGGATGGCCCGCATCGGCATCAGGGTGGCGAAATTGACCTTGCCGGCGAGGAAGCGCTGGTTGAGGCCACCCTCTTCCAGCCCTTCCAGCAGAATTTCGCGAACAATATTGAGGGGCAATTCCACTTGGTCCATGCCAGCACTGTCGCAATCCTGCAGCCACTGCTCCGCCTGCCGGCGCAGTCGGTTCACCAGCAGCAGCTCGTCGTCGGACAGGTCGTCGAAGAAACGCGTCAGTATCGACTGCAGCAGGTCGAGCCAGCCTGCCGGTGTGGCGGTGGCCCTGAGTTCGTGCCAGAGGTCTTCCAGCCGGTCGATAAAGCGGCAGAGGTTGCCCGCCACACTGGCCTGCAGGCCGCCGATTTCCTCGAAGGGTTCAATGCCCTGCCAGGGCTCGTCACGGCCGGTGCCATAGCCCAGCAACATCCTCCGCAGGCCCGCCTGCCAGGTGTTGCGTTCCAGGCCATCGGGCAAATCGAGGCTGCTGCGGTGGTCACTGTGCAGGCCCCAGCGAATATTGGCACCTTCCACCCACTGGCGCACCAGGGGCAGATCACCCTCGGCAATGCCGAACCGGCTCCGTACCGCCGGCACTTCCAGCAGGCTGATGATCTCGCTGACGCCAAAGCGGCTTTCGGGCAGGGCCATCAAGGTGTCGAGGGCAATCAACACCGGCTGTCGGTGACGCTGGCCCTGGTCGGAAATGGTAAACGGAATATAGCGGCGTGACGACGCCGGATAGCGCCCGAAGACCGCCTGGATATGGGGCGCATAGGTGTCCACATCCGGCACCATGACAATCACATCCCGGGGCCGCAGTTCCGGATTGCCGTTGAACGCAGCCAGCAACTGGTCATGGAGAATCTCCACTTCGCGCTGGGGGCTGTGGGCGTTGTGGAACACCACGGAATCATCCCGGAACGGATCCAAAGTGCGCGCCTGCGCCAACATCTCTGATTGTGACGTGAGCGTGCGGATGTCGTTCTGGATCTGGTGCAGGATGGCCGGCTGTTCCGGTTCACCATGCGGTGTAAAGATATCGATACGCCCGTCCGGTGTGGCCACACGGCCCTGGTATTGCTCCGGGTTGTCGAATTCATCCAGCAGGCGGATGTAGTCCCGGCCCTGCTTGCCCCATGCTGCCAACAGTGGGTTGGCATGCTGGTGCAGGTCGTCCGGGTCGGTCAGCGCTGCCAGCTTTGGATGCGCCAGCCCCCGCTTTCGATCAGCCGTGAGCAGGTCGCGGTCGCTGATGATGTCGGCCCAGTAGAATTCGCTGGGGTTGTGGACACAGAGCACCACCTGGCAGACCCGGCTGAGAATCGATAACGCTTCCAGCGCCTGTTTCGGCAGGGAGGACACGCCAAAGACAACAATGCGGCGGGGCAGGTCAGACGGCCGGTCAGCTGCCGTCAGCCTCTGCCCTTCCTCCATGAAACGGGTATGGATGCGTGAACGGCTGGTGCCGGCAAGCTCGCCGACGTCTTCCACCAGTTTGCGCCACAGCACCGGCTGCCAGCGCAACTCATCGCCCAACTCGCGGTATTCGCCCCGCGCCATCTGCAGGCGGTCGTGCCCGGCCTCCCAGTCCGCCAGCCAGTCGGCACGGAATACCTGGTACTGGTCGAACAGATCGGCAATCTTGCCGGCCAACTGGTAACGGCGGGTTTCGGTATCCGCTCCGGCCATGAATCGTTGCAGGGGGGCGAACACGTCATCTTCCGCAATCAACTGCGGCAACAAGCGGAACAGCCGCCAGACCAGGCGGGACTTGTCAAAAGGCGACTGCTCCGGCACCCCGGCGGACGTCAATACCGCCCGATAGGCCTGCCAGATAAACCGGGCGGGGAACAGGAAATCCATGCCTGCGGCGATCCCCATGCCACCGTGGTCGCCGACACTCCCCGCATCGGCCGGGTCTTCCGCCAGGGCAAGCTTCAGCCACTGGGCAATGCCATTGCTCTGCACCAGGAAGGTTTCGCTTTCCAGGGGTGGCAGGGGGCTTTGCCGGCAGATCCAGACCACGGCCCGGCGCAGGTCTTCCAGGTGGTTCGCGTGGATGGCATGAAAGCCGGGCTCGATGGTTGGCGTCGCTGGCATACCTGCCCTGTTTGATTGTATCGGGTGAGAGATGAAAGCCTACCACAACTTGAACGGACTGCCGGACGAGTAGCTTCCGGCACCAGTAAATTCGCCAATTTCTTGCGAAATCGGGATTGTTTTGCCAGTCTAAATAAATGTAACAGATCATTTCAGCAAAAAAATAAGCGGAGACAACGCGATGAGCACCATAAGCAAGTTCAAGAAATTGGCAGGATTTTCTGCGTTTGCCTTTGCCGCAATGACAGCGGCAAATTCGGTAAACGCTGCCAACTGGCGCTATGCACACGAAGAGTACGAAGGTGACGTTCAGGACGTATTCGCTTACGACTTCAAGGAATACATCGAAGACAACTCGGACCATACCGTTCAGGTCTATCGGTTCGGCGAGCTTGGCGAGTCCGACGACATCATGGGGCAGACCCAGTCTGGCATCCTCAACTTTGTAAACCAGTCACCGGGTTTCACCGGTTCCCTGATCCCGGAAGCGCAGATCTTCTTCATTCCGTATCTCATGCCTACTGACATGGATACCGTGATTGAGTTCTTCCGTGAGAGTGAGGCCATCAACAAAATGTTCCCGAAGCTCTATGCCGAGCACGGTCTTGAATTGCTACAGATGTATCCGGAAGGCGAAATGGTGGTGACTGCCGATGAACCTATCACCAGTCCGTCGGATTTCAATAATAAAAAGATCCGGGTCATGACCAACCCGCTGCTGTCAGAAACCTACGATGCGTTTGGTGCAACACCAACACCTCTGCCCTGGGGTGAGGTATACGGTGCCCTGCAAACCAACATGATCCAGGGTCAGGAAAACCCGATCTTCTGGATTGAGTCCGGTGGACTTTACGAAGTATCTCCCCACCTGACCTTCACCGCGCACGGCTGGTTCACCACCGCGATGATGGCCAACAAGAACTTCTACGACGGTCTGTCTGACGAAGACCAGAAGCTTATCCAGGACGCAGCTGACTACGCGTTCGAGGAGATCATTGTTCACATCGATGGCCTCGCCGATGAAGCCCTTGAGAAAATCAAGGCGGCCAGCGACGAAGTGACCGTTACCCGTCTCAACGATGAGCAGATTGAAGCCTTCAAGGCCCGTGCACCACAGGTGGAAGATAAGTTTATCGAAATGACTGGCGAAAGCGGCAAGGAACTTCTGAATCAGTTTGAAGAAGATCTCAAGGAAGTTCAGAACGACTGAGCTGAACCTGAAGGAAACATTCCCGCCGGCCCTGCCCGGCGGGAATCTGTTTTAACCCCGCCCCGCCGGGGATCTCCTACCGGCCGGGAGCGATAAGTTCTGGAGCAGAACCGATGTCCGAGAACTCCCCGGATCTAGAAGATGATACCGGCACCTATGAGTCCGGCCTGCCCGGGTTTCTGGGAACCATTGATGAAGGTATTGCCAAGCTTGAGGCCGTCATGCTCGCGGTGGGCGTACTCCTCATGGCTGTCAATACATGCATCAACGTTATTGCACGATTTGTCTTCGGTGAAGGCTTGTTTTTCTCCGGCGAAATCAACCGGATTCTTATCATCCTGATTACCTTTGCAGGTATTGGCTACGCGGCCCGCCATGGCCGCCATATCCGTATGTCTGCGATTTACGACGCGATCCCGCCAAAGGGCCGCAAAGTACTGATGATTTTCATCGCCTTGTTTACATCGGTGGTGATGTTTTTCCTCTGTTACCACTCCTACGGGTACATCGAAACCCTTTATAGCCGCGGGCGCATCCTGCCAGCCCTGGGTTTTGAAATCTGGTGGATTTACATCTGGGCGCCAATAGGTTTTGCGATAACTGGTATCCAGTACTTCCTTACGGCCATCAAGAACCTCACCAGCAAGGATGTGTACCTCTCCACCGGTGTGATCGACGGCTACTCGGATAGTGAATCCGAAGTCTGAACCCTGCAGCTGGGATAACAAAGGATAGATAATCATGGCAACTATAATGATGGTGATCATGATCGGGCTCTTGCTGCTGGGCTTCCCGATGATGGTTCCGCTGATTACCGGTGCGGTGGTCGGCTTTGTAATGATGTTTGACGGCTTTGGCCAGATGGGCACCTTTATTCAGCAAATGATGGGAGGTATCCGCCCTGCCTCACTCATTGCCGTACCCATGTTCATTCTCGCGGCGGATATCATGACCCGCGGCCAGTCCGCCGACCGTCTGATCCATATGGTGATGGCGTTCATCGGACACATAAAGGGCGGACTTGCCATCAGTACGGCGACGTCCTGTACGCTCTTCGGTGCGGTTTCCGGTTCCACCCAGGCCACTGTTGTGGCTGTTGGCTCTCCCCTGAGGCCAAAACTACTCAAAGCGGGCTATTCCGATTCGTTTTCACTGGCGCTGATCATCAATTCCAGTGATATTGCGTTTCTGATCCCCCCCAGTATCGGCTTCATTATTTACGGGGTTATCTCCGAGACTTCCATTGCCGAGCTGTTTATTGCCGGTATTGGTCCCGGCATCATGATTCTGGTCATGTTTTCGATTTACTGCCTGATCTATGCTTACGTCAAGAAGGTTCCCACCGAGGAAAGGGCCGGCTGGAGAGAGCGGGGGGTCGCCGTCCGTGAAGCACTATGGCCGCTGTTCTTTCCGGTTATCATCGTGGGCGGTATCTATGGCGGCATTTTCAGCCCCACAGAAGCAGCGGCTGTGTGCGTGCTGTACGCATTCCTGCTCGAATTCGCGGTTTTCCGGTCACTGAAATTGCCAGACGTCTATCGCATTGCCAAGTCCACTGGCCTGATCACCGCTGTGGTTTTCATACTGGTTGCTGTCGGAAACGGCTTTTCGTGGATTATCTCCTTCGCACAGATTCCGCAAACCATACTCGAGGCTGTGGGCGTCAATGAGGCCGGCCCCGTTGGCGTGCTGATTGCTATCTGTGTCGCCTTCTTCGTTGCCTGCATGTTTGTGGATCCGATCGTAGTGATCCTGGTGCTGACGCCGATCTTTGCACCGGCGATTGAAGCCACGGGCCTGGACCCGGTTCTTGTCGGGGTACTGATTACACTTCAGGTGGCCATAGGCTCGGCAACACCGCCCTTCGGGTGTGACATATTCACCGCCATAGCCATCTTCAAGCGCCCGTACTGGGAGGTAATCCGCGGTACACCACCGTTTGTCTTTATGCTGGTGGCAGCGGCGGGGCTGATTATCGCCTTCCCGCAAATTGCGCTGTTCCTGCGTGATGTGGCGTTCCGCTGAGGGCTGTAGAGACCAATTTCAGGGAGAAGAACATGTTCAAAAAGATCCTGGTGGCCGTTGATGGCTCCAAGTCCTCCTTCAAGGCCCTGGACAAAGCTATTGAACTGCAGCAGCTCATGGATACCGAGATCTATCTGATTTGTGTGTATAAGCATCACAGTCTGTTCGAGGCGTCTCTTTCGATTGGTCGACCCGATAGTATGGATATCCCTGACAAAGTGTTGTCGGAATACGCCAAGGAAATCGTCAACCATGCCAAGGAAATGGCAAAGGAAAAGGGTGCGGTGAAAGTCCGGGGGTTCGTCAAGGCCGGGCGCCCCTCCAGTGTTATCGTCAAGTTTGCTCAGGACAAGGAGGCAGACCTGATTGTGGTCGGTACCCGGGGCACACACAGCGATAAAGAGGGCATATTGCTCGGCAGCGTTTCCCATCGGGTGGCTTCCCGTGCCAAGTGCCCGGTATTGGTAGTCTAGCGCTGCCCGCACATCAGGAAATCTCGACCCGATCCCGGCCCGCTTCCTTGGCCCGGTAGAGTGCCCGGTCGGCCAGGCCCAACAGGCTGTCCGGGGAGTCGCTGCATTCGGGCCAACTGGACACACCCACCGATATGGTGACGTTTCCCAAACCAAAGCCCCCATGTTCCACAGGCATGGCGCGAACCGCACGGGCGAGTTCGCTTGCCTTGTCGTAGGCGGCTTTGGCACTGGAGCCAGCCATGATGATGACGAACTCCTCGCCGCCGAACCGGCATACCACATCGCTGTCGCGGAAATGCCGTGCCAGCATATTCGCCACGGCTTTGAGGGCGGAGTCTCCGGCTTCGTGTCCGTGGGTATCATTGAACCGCTTGAAGTGGTCGATATCCACAATCAGCAAAGACAGGGGTTGGTCACTGCGCAGGGCAACGGCGGACTCGTGCTCCAATAGCTGATCGAAATAGCGGCGGTTCTTCAGGCCGGTCAGCGCGTCTTCATAGGAATACTTCTGCAAATCTTCGCGCAGGCTGATGCTTGAGAGCGCTATACCAATTTTCTGCACGCCCTGACTGAGCGCCTGAAACAGCCGGGCGGCCCCATAATCCGTGCCGTCGGCGGCAAATTCTTCCGGCACTTCCACGAACAGCAGGGCCATGGTCACCTGCCCCTCGGTTGCGGACTGCAGGTTAATCCACAGGCACAGCGAACCGTCCACGCCCTCCTGCCATTCCGACCAGGACTGATCCGCTGCTTCACTGTAACGGGCTGGTACCTGACTGTGTGGCGGCGGACCGTTGGGGGTCTCTATATAGGGTGGAGACTCAGGCTCCCCCGCGTATCCCCAACGGGTCAATAACTCGTAGGCCTGGCCGTCATCCACCCGCTTATAGAGTGTGCCTCTCAAAGGGCTACAAAGATCAGGCAGCCGGCGCGACAGCACGTGGAACGTCTGGTTCAGGCTGATGCAGTCCTGCAGTTCGGCAATGATGTCATTCAGAACCCGGGTTTTCTCGTTTTCAAACGTCAACAGGCGAACCCTGGCCTGTTCACGGCGGGCCAGCGCCTCGGCCTTCTCGGTCCTTTCGGCAACCTGTTGCTCCAGGGAAAGGTTCAGGCGATGCAGCGCCTGCTGTGTGCGGGCGTAGTGCCACAATGAAATCAACACAACCGCCAGCGAGAAAATCAACGTGCCCCAACTGACCGGTACCCGCCACCAGGGAAGGACACCATGAGCAACCGCCATGTCCAGGACCAACAGAGAACAGAACACCCCATAGGCCGCGAGTATCACCTGTTGCTCGATCTGCAGATGACGGAAACGCCTTGTCACCACAATGAAGACGGCGGTCAGCGAGACGAGCAGCATCGCATCAAACACCGGGAAGGTTGAGGAAAGATTCACCAAACCGGTCAAGGCAAGACCGATGGCCGACACTGCGTAGACCAGATGTATTTTCCAGACCAGATTGATCAGCCAGGGACGATGATCCGCGAACCACTGCTCCAGCAACAAGGCCATGGCCACCGGCAACATGTAGTAGGAACCCGCGGCCAGATAATCCCACAGCAGCGGCACATTCCAGAGCAATTGACTGGCCTGGCTGTCAGCCAGCAGCATCAGCGCCGAAGACAGAGAAAACAGGGCGATGCTGGCAAAACTCTTTTTATCGGTCTGCAGCAGCGCAAAAATGAGGGTAAGCAGCGCTATCAGCGCCGAGAACCCCGAAATAACCAGTGCTTCCAGGGAGTTTTTCAGTATGAACATGGTGAGCTCAGGGCGTTCCATGATGGCCACCTCGCCCCAAAGGCCGATATCGGTGTAATCGGAGAAAACCCGGAAATAAGCCTGTTTACCCCCGAACCCTTCCGGCAACGGGATGGCATGCCATGGCCAGCCTTCGAACCGGCCCCGCCCCACATCATCGAAGGTGCCGTACTGGTAGATAGTTTCACCATCCAGCCAGACCTGGACAATCAGGTCCACGCTAAAGATATACAGTACCGGGTCCCGCCACTCCCTTTCAGGCAGGGTAACCCGATACCACACGTGCTCACGCCCGTCCCGGCCCGGTGGGTTGGAGGGAAAACCAATCGCCTGCCATTGCTCGGGCTCCCCAGCAAAAATCCATCGGGGAACACCATCGTCTGTTAACGGCGAATCACCCCAGCGGTACTCCCAGCCTTCTTCCAGGTCAACTGCTGCCAAAGCTGCGGGCGAGACCAAAAAGCTCAGCACAATAAGGAAGATCAGGCTTCCTGCCTTTGAGGGGTACAGCATCTGCATACAGTAACTGTGCCTGTCGCTTTGGAATACAGTAGTTGCATTATAGAACACCCGTGCCACTAAACTCTCTCAAGGGCACGACAAATACAAGCTTTTACTGCACCAACGCGGTGGTGGCATCGGCGCGGGTTTCCGCGAGGGTATGCCAGGCGGTACTCTAGGCAGATGACTGATACCCATCCGACATCTTATAAAGGCGTTATCCCCACCCCTACCTGGGCCTTCCGGCAATACGAACGAATCCGGCGCTGGCTGCCGGATGGTTTACCAGCGGAACAACAACCTCGACCGCAAGCGTTGGATAATCTGGCGCCATTGGCCGATCAGTTCCAGGTCTTTGTGTTTGACGCCTTTGGTGTGCTCAACGCGGGCCCCAGGGCCTTTCCCGGGGCCATTGAGCGGTTCCGGGCATTGCAGCGGATGGGCAAACAGGTTCAGATTCTCTCCAATGCCGCCACCGCCAGCCAGCCCAGACTGGTGGACAAATACCGGCGCATGGGGTTCGACATCACACCCGATCAACTGATCTCAAGCCGATGGCTTCTGGAACAATCCCTCAACGGCAGAGTGCGGGAAGGTAACTGGGGCGTGATTGCCCCGGAGCAATCGGAGCCCGGCACGCTGCCTATCCACTGGCATCCCGTCCGGCCACCGGTCAACGGGCAGCTGAAACGGGAACTGGACGCCTACGACGGCCTGGTCATGCTGAGCAGTGAAGGCTGGAACGAAGAGATGCAGTCGGCTCTTGAAGCCAGCCTGAGCGAACGGCCAAGACCCCTGGAAATCGCCAATCCGGACCTGGTGGCACCCCGTGGTGACTGCCTGACCCTGGAGCCCGGGTTTTTCGCGCACCAGGCGCGGGAAGCCAGTGGCGTTATGCCAGAGTTTTATGGCAAGCCCTACGCCCCGGCTTTTCGGGCGGTGTTGGAGCGCTTTGTTGAGGTACCACCGGAACAGATACTGATGGTAGGGGACACCCTGCACACGGATATTCTGGGCGGGCAGAATGCCGGTATGAAAACCCTGCTGGTCACCGCCGAGGGATCACTGCAGGGCATGGACATACCGGACTGCATTGCACAGTCCGGCATTGCACCGGATTTTATCGCCCCGGAAATCTGAAACCGGGGCGATTTTCTCCGGGGAGTGATTACTGCCCGGACTTCAGCATTTCCCAGTATCTGGTGTACACCTGCATGGCGTCATCACCCACGTCTTCCTGGAATTCGGCGTTGGTGAGATCTTCCGGTGTCGGGTAGCTGGTGCGGTCGTTGGCCACTTCATCGCTCAACAATTCGCGGGCCGCCAGGTTGGGTGTGGCATAGCCGATGTCTTCACTGATCAGTGCGGAAATTTCCGGTTTCATGACGAAGCTGATGAACTGGTGGGCGGCGTCTGCATTCTCGGCATTCTTGGGAATCACGAAGCTATCCAGCCAGACAATGGTGCCCTCTTCAGGATAGACGTACTCCAGCGAGGGCATGTCTTCCTCGCCCATCACCGCTTCACCGTTCCAGATCATGCCGATATCGGTTTCACCTTCCAAGTAGGGCATCCTTGGCGCGTCCGAGTTGAAAGTACGCACCGACGGCATCAGTTCGGTCAGTTTTTCGTAGGCTTCCTCAATCTCGTCCGGG
The DNA here is from genome assembly GCF_029207565.1 of Marinobacter iranensis. Lineage (GTDB taxonomy): Bacteria > Pseudomonadota > Gammaproteobacteria > Pseudomonadales > Oleiphilaceae > Marinobacter > Marinobacter iranensis. The sequence goes on from NZ_JANCMW010000006.1 coordinate 112,132, forward strand.
TTGGTGCTGTTGCCGGAATAACCGAGCACCCGCAAACCGATGTGGAATACTTCGCGCATGTCGTTGGTGAGCATCACGCGGCCCTCATATTCTTCATCCCACAGGTCCGCCCAGGCCTTCACTTCATCGCCATCGACGTCGCTGGCATCGTAGGCAAGGCCGGTGGTGCCCCAGAGGTAGGGAACGCTGTATTCGTTGTCGGGGTCGATATCCAGGTTGGTCAGTTCCGGGTCCAGCTTTTCGAAGCCTTCTATTTTGCTGCGATCAATCTTCTCCAGCAGGCCCTCTTCCCGCATCTTGTTGACGTAGTAGGTGGAAGGCAGCGCCAGATCGTACTGGCCGCTTTCATCGAGCAGTTTCAACCGCGCGTACATGGCCTCATTGCTGTCGTAGGTGGTGTAGACCACCTGGATACCGGTTTCTTCCTCGAAGCGGTCCAGTACTTCCTGAGGCATGTATTCGGACCAGTTATACAGGTTCAGTACCTGCGGTTCTTCCCGGGAACCGCAACCGGTCAGGGTCGCGGCCACCAGGCCTGCCAGCGCCAGTCTTTTCATCGTTTGCTCCTTGTCAGTATCCATTGGGACAGCATCAACATCGTCAGGGAAAATATCAGTAACAGGGTGCCCAGGGCATTCACTTCGGGTTTCAGGCCCACACGCACCATAGAATAGATGCGCAGCGGCAGAATTTCATAGCTGGGGCCACTGACAAACGTGCTGACCACCACGTCATCCAGGGACAGGGTAAAACCCAGCAGCCAACCGGCCAGCAAGGCTGGCATGATAACGGGGATCAGTACCGTGCGGGTCATGGTAAAATCACTGGCCCCCAGATCCCGCGCCGCTTCGGGCAGGCTTTCATCGAACCCGCTCAGCCTTGCCATTACGGTTATCACCACGAACGGCAGGCAAAAGGTTACGTGGGCCAACAGCAGGGAGACAAACCCCAGTTGCAGACCCACCAGCAGGAACAGCGCCAGCAGCGAGATAGCCAGCACGATCTCCGGCGACATCATCACCACAAACAGCATGCCTCGCAGCATGCGCTTGCCACGAAACCGATACCGGTGAAGGGCCAGGGCCGTCAACGCACCGATGATGGTCGACACCGTGGCGGCCGACAGGGCCAGCCACAGGGAATTCCACATGGCCTGCACCATGGCGTGGTTGTTGAACAGTGACTCGTACCATTGAAGACTAAGCCCGCCCCACCGGTAGCCGGTGCGGGAATTGTTAAAGGAAAACACCACCAGCACCAGGATGGGCAGGTAGAGCAAGACATACACCAGAGTGAGGTAAGTTTTCGGCAACCAGCGGCTCACGTTTGCGCCTCCTCCCCCAGCCGCCGCTGGCTGAGCCTGTGGGCGAACAGCAATACGGCCATTGCTACCGTCAACAGGATGCTCGCAGCAGCACCGAAGGGCCAGTCCCGGGCATCCAGGAACTGGTTCTTGATAACGTTGCCCACAAGCAGGTTACGGGCGCCACCCAGTATGTCCGCCACAAAGAACAGGCCCATGGCTGGCAGCAATACCAGCATCACGCCAGCCAGTACACCCGGCAGAGTCAGGGGTACTGTGACATGCAGGAAAGTTGAAAGTTTACCCGCTCCCAGATCGTGCGAGGCCATCAACAGTTCCTGCCTGAGATCCTCAAAAACCGAGTACAGCGGCAGGATCATGAACGGCAGCAGCAGGTACACCAGCCCGATAATCACCGCGCCTTCGGTGTAGAGCATTTTCAACGGCTCGTCGATAAGCCCCACGGCCATCAGCGCGTTGTTGATCAGCCCGTTGGTGGCTAAAAGCAGCTTCAGTGCGTAGGTACGCACCAGGGAATTGGTCCAGAACGGCACGATCAGCAAGAATATCAGCAGAGTCTGGCGCTGTTTGCCCAGGCCGGACAGGGCCCAGGCAAAAGGATAGCCGATCAACAGGCAGAAAAAGGTGGTCATGCCCGCCATATAGAGGGAGTTGAGGAAGACATCCAGGTACAACGGATCAAACAGTTGCCGGTAACTGTCCAGATTCAGCGGCAACGAAAGAAAGGTGCCCGGATCCCGGGTCATGACGCTGGCACCTACCACCAGCAGGTTGGGGATGAGTACCAGGAGCAGCAACCAGCCCCAGACCAGAACCAGTACGGCGGTTTTGAAGGGCTGCTGTAACACCCTATGCATCCGTGGCCAGCCCTTCTGCCTCTTCGTTCACCGGTTCCAGCTCCACCGGCAGCAACCACTCCCAGCCATCCACCCAACTGACCCGTACTGCCTCTCCCAGCCTGTAATCGAAGGCCGGATCGTCTTCGTCAAAGAATTCGCTGGCCAGCACCTCGGTGCCATCCTCAAGGTGAATCACCGAATCCAGTGTGCTGCCCTTGTAGTTTCTTTCAACGATCTTGCCGGCCAGGCCCTGCTCGTCCTCCGGCGCCAACACACGAATATCCTCCGGGCGCAGCAGCACGTTGACCTGTTCACCCTTGCGCACCGCGAACGTCGGTTTCTGCAGCGTACGGCGCAGGCTCAGGATATCCAAGGTGATGGCGCTTTCATCAACAGAAGCCAGATAGCCGGGGAACAGGTTGGCCTCGCCCACGAATCGCGCTGTAAAGAGGTTGGCAGGCCGTTCATAGATTTCCCGGGGCGTGCCCAGTTGCTGAACCTCACCGTCTTTCAGCACCACCACCCGGTCCGACATGGACAAGGCTTCTTCCTGGTCGTGGGTGACAAACACGAAGGTAATGCCCAGTTCCCTCTGCAGGCGCTTCAGTTCCGCCTGCATGGTACGGCGCAGCTTGTAGTCCAGGGCAGACAGAGGCTCATCCAGCAACAACAGTTGCGGGCGTTTGACCACCGCACGGGCAATAGCCACCCGTTGCTGTTGTCCACCGGACAACTGGTGCGGCTTGCGGCTTGCGAATTCCTGCAATTGCACCATTGCCAATACCTCATCCACCCGCTGGCGTATTTCATCCTTCGGCCGCTTCTCCATTTTCAGGCCATAGGCGACGTTGTCGTACACCGACATATGGGGAAACAGCGCGTAGTTCTGGAACACGGTGTTGAGCGGGCGATGCTCAGGGGCGGCATGGGTAATGTCGTGGCCGGAAAGGATCACCGACCCGATGTCCGGCTGCTCGAAGCCCGCTATCAGCCGCAGCAGTGTGGTCTTACCACAACCGGACGGGCCAAGCAGCGTGATGAACTCGCCGTCCAGGATATCCAGGTCCAGCGAGTCCAGCACGGTTTTGCCGTCGAACGCCTTGGAGACGTTCTTCAGGGAGAGTAGCGTCTCTTTCATTCACCCGAAACGCTGTTGAGGTAGGCCTTGTCGGAGATGTTCGTCCACTGCCGGACCTGTTCCAGGTACTCCTGCTGTGAAGTGATAATTTCCCTGGCCAACTCGTCCTTCTTCGCCTCTTCCGCCAGCAGCTTTTCGGTAGCCTCTCGCAGGGCGTCAATGACCTCCGGCGGGAAGGTCTTGTGGGTTACGTCCGGATAATCCTCCTTCATGCGATCCCAGGCCACGCCACTTGCGTGCGTGCTCTGGATATACATGTCGTAGGCGGCAGTGCGCATGGAAACCCGCAGGATTTCCTGCAGTTCTTCGGGCAGCTTATCCCAGGTTTCCTTATTGATCAGGAATTGCACTTCCGCGCCCGGCTCCTGCCAACCCGAGTAGTAGTATTTTGCGATCTGGTGGAAACCCATCTGGAAATCCAGTGCCGGGCCTACCCACTCCAGGGCGTCAATCGTGCCCCTTTCCAATGCGCTGTACAGCTCACCAGGAGGAATATTGGTGACGGCGACACCCACCTCGGACATCACTTCGCCGGCAAACCCGGGCGTACGCATTTTCAGGCCCTGGAGGTCTTCGACACTTTCGATTTCCTCACGGAACCAGCCACCCATCTGGTTGCCGGTGTTACCGCCCGGAAACGACAGCAGTCCATGGGGCCGATACACCTTTTCCATCAATTCCATGCCATCGCCGTAGTAAAACCAGGCGTATTGCTCTTGCGCGAGCATCCCGAAAGGCACGGTGGTGAAGTACATGGCATTGGGAATCGAGCCCTTGTAGTAATAGGACGCGGTGTGCCCCATGTCATACTGGCCAGCCTTCACCATATCGAAGATGCCAAACGGCGCCTTGTGCTTGTTGGAGGAATCAATCCGGAACTGCAGGCGGCCACCGGACATTTTCTCTGCCATGGCGGCCATGTTGCGGGGTGTTTCGCCCAGAATCGGGGAATTGGGCCCCCAGGTTTCAGCCAGGCGGATAGTGTAGGTTTCCTGGGCTGCCAGAGACGTGGACGCAAAGGACAACGCCAGGGCCAGGGCGGTCATGAAAGTTTTATGTATAGTCATAATTAGGTCAGGTTCCGTTTTTTATAGTGGTCGGATCAGATCGACCTCATCATAGCTTGCTGGCCGGCTGACGCCAATCGTCAACCGGCCAGAAGCAACGAATCTATACCTTGAACTGGCCTACCAGCTCACGCAGGCTTTCACCCAGTCGTGCCAACTCGTGGCTCGCTTCGTTGGTCTGGGTAACGCCGGTATCGCTGCGTTGCGCGGCATCCACGATACGCACCACGTTCTGGTTGATCTCCTCGGCCACCTGGCTTTGCTGCTCTGCGGCGGTGGCTATCTGGGTAACCTGATCGTGAATGTGCCCCACGGATTTCTCGATGGTGCGCAGGGCATCGGTGGCATGGTTGATACGCTCAACGGTTTCACTGGAGCGGGTGCGGGAAGCATCCATCCGCTCCACCGCTGCGCGGGACTCGGTCACGAAGCCATCAATCATGCCGCGAATCTGGTCGGCGGATTCGGCGCTGCGTTTTGCCAGCTGCCGCACTTCGTCAGCCACCACCGAGAAGCCACGGCCGTGCTCGCCAGCACGGGCAGCTTCAATGGCGGCGTTCAGGGCCAGCAGGTTGGTCTGGTCCGTCACCGCGTGGATCACATCCAGCACCTGGGTAATCTCGTCGGTTTTCGACGCCAGGTTACTGATGCGGGTAGAGCTTGATTCTATCTCTTCCGACAACTGGTTTACCGACGCCTGGGCGTTGGCGATGGTCTGCCCACCGTCCCGCGCGAGCCTGTCGGCATCGGAAGCGGCACCTTCCACCGAGTTGGCGTTACCGGAAATCTGCTGGATGGTCGCCGCCATTTCATTGATTGCCGAGGCAATCTGGTCGGTTTCTGAGCCCTGCTCCTGCACCGAGGCACGGGTTTCATTGGCGACTCGGCTGAGTTCCTCGGCAGCGGATGCCACCTGGTCGGTCGTGGCCCCCACTTCACGAATGGTGTCCTGGATTTTCACCACAAAGGCGTTGAAGCGACGGCCAAGTTCCGCAAGTTCGTCGTTGCCTTCATCCGGCAGGCGGTGGCGAAGATCCCCTTCCCCCTCGGCAATATCCTTCATCATGGCAATGACTTTGTTCAGCGGATTGGTGACGGTACGGCCGACAAAGATGCCGATAAGCAGTGCAATGATCACCACGACCACTGTTACCAGAACAATAAAGCCCAGGGTCTTTGCAATCTCTTCTTCAATATCGGCACGGGCGGCAGCCACCACTCTCTCAACATCGGTGACATAAACACCGGTGCCAATCATCCAGTCCCAGCCCGGAATAATGGTGGAATAGGATACTTTGGGTTCCACCTCGCCGGATTCCGGGTTCGGCCAGTCATATCCGAAAAAGCCCCCTTCCTCGGCGGCATCGAACAGTGACCGCACCAGTTTTTGTACATCCGGATTCGTAGTGGGGCCTTCCCGCGAAGGATCCGGCGCGTAGGCGAGGTTCTCCAGGTCCCGGGCATAGGCAAATATGTAGTTACCGCCCTCAAACGTGATCGAACGCAGACGGTTCCTTGCGGCTTCCTGAGCCTCTGCATCCGACAATTCCGGGTTGTTCTTTGCCTCCATAACGATGGAGCGGGCTGTGTCCACCAGGTTCTTCAACCCTTCCTTGCGCCCTTCAAGCAGGCTTGCTTCCAGGCGTTCAAGTTCAGCCTCACCGCTGTTTTTGATCTGGGCAATTGTAATCCAGGCAAGGGTTGCCGCCGTAATAAGTACGGGAATAAGTACACCCAGCAAAAGGCGGGAACGAATGCGGAGCCGGCTCAGCAGTGTCATCAGGGTTTACTCCGTAAAAGATCAAATGTTGAACGCGATTATCCACAACTAAAGGCTGTGGTGTGTTCCAGTTTGTAAAACCAGCGTGTAAGGGATTGGGGTGTAACGCTGCGGCGATGTCACAACTCATTCATGTATTTGCTTTTATTGTTTACAGTGGTATCGGCCAGCAGGTTAAAGACTTGAGCCAGCGTTAGACCAAAGGTCTAACCCCTAACTTCGGATCCATCAAGCCAGGCACCGCAAAGCCTGCGCCAGGGGCACGGATGAAACACCTCTATCTGATTCGCCACGCCAAATCCAGTTGGGCCGATGACAGCCTTCGCGACCACGAGCGCCCGCTCAATAACCGGGGCCAGAAGCAACTGGGGCCGATGAGTAAAGCGGTTCTTGCCGAAGGAGCTCTGGACGGGCCGGTATTCTGCAGCAATGCCATCCGCGCCAGGCAGACACTGGAAGGCCTGATACCGCGGGACCTTCGCAAAGCGGCTTACATAGCGCCCGTGCTTTATACCTTCAACCACGAGATACTGATCGACTGGTTGCGTGGCCGGGAAGACGAGAGCATTACACTGATTGGCCACAATCCGGCCCTGGAGGAGTTAGCGGGCTACCTGCTGAAACATCCGCCGGAAAGCTTTCCCACGTGCAGCTTTATGCACATTGCCTTGCCGATAAAGCGCTGGCACAAGCTGTCCAGGAACAAGGGCCGGCTGGAGCAGTTCCTGACGCCAAAAGATGTCAGCTACGAACAGTTCGATCGCAAGCGCACGAAAGTCCGTACTGATGACGAGCCCCCTTTGGCCCGCCACATCCCCGAAGCGCTGCTGCGCCAGTATCAGCGCATGCGGGATCTGGAACCGGGCGTACTACGGGGCTACGACGACGAATTCCTGCATCAGTACCGCATCGCCATCCGCCGCAGCCGTGCCATTGCCGAAGCCATTGTTGAAATCAGTGGCGACTCCGATCTGCGCAAGGCCGTCAAGGTACTGAAAGGACATGCGCAGGCCACCAGCCATCTCAGAGACCTGCACGTGTTCCTCGGCGACCTGGCCCAGTGGCTACTGGAAGAGAAGACGCAGGCGGCATTGGTCAGCTCCGGCGCCCGAAGCCATTTTGCCAACCTGACGAACGTTGAACACCAGACACTCGCCAAGCGACTGAACAGCAGGAAGTATCAACGGGACATGGATGATTGGCATCAACTGATCACGTCCCGCCATCTGGCAAAAATCACCCGCAAACTGGCAACCGGGGATATCCGGAAAGCGCTGAATACACGTATGGACCGCTACAACTCCCAGGTCCGGCAGTTGAATGACCAGTCCCCGGACGAAAACTTTCATGCCCTGCGCAAACAGCTGAAACGCATACGCTACCTGGCCGAACTGGACAAACCGACGTTCCGCGACATGCTCAGGCCGTTAAAACACCGCCAGCAACGGTTCGGCGATTTTCAGGACCTGCATGTACAGATCGAAATGCTGCTGGCTTTTCGAGACAGCATCGCCACAGAACCCGACATGCTGGAACCGGTGGCTGGCCTGAACGACCTGATCTCAAGCCTGGCCGAGGAGAAAACCCGCGTGCGGGAGGACCTGTTGGCCCTTGGAGGTATCGAGGAACACCTGTTCAATGAGAGCCAGTGACCTTAGCTACGCAGAGCGCTCCCGCCCAACCCAGGCGGACCAGGAATAAAGCCCCAGCGCCACCCAGATCATCGCGAAGCTCAACAGCTTTTCCCCGCTCATGGGTTCATTGAACACAAACAGCGCGATAAAGAACTGAAGCGTGGGATTGATGTACATCAGGAAGCCCACGGTGGCCAGCCGTAGTCGGCGCGCGGCGCCAGCGAAAAACAGCAGGGGGATGGCGGTAACAATGCCGCTGGACATCAGTAGCAGCATGGTGGTTGTGCTGTCGTTGAAGTGGGATTCACCGGCGGCACCCAGCAACCCGAGAGCCAGCAGACCCACTGGTAGCAGAAGCAGTGTTTCCACGAACAGGCCCGAGAGACCATCCAGTTCCACCTGTTTGCGAAGCAGGCCGTAAGTGCCGAAGCTGAAGGCAAGCACCAGGGTTATCCAGGGCACCACACCCAACAGGAAAAGCTGGTAAAGGATGGCGATGGTCGCCAGTGCCACCGCCACAATCTGCAATCGGGAAATAGTCTCCCGCAGCACCAGCATGCCCAGCCCCACATTCACCAGCGGCGTGAGGAAATAGCCCAGGCTTGCCTGGAGCACATGCCGGGTTTCCACGGCATAGATATAGATACCCCAGTTCAGGGCAATAAACACGGCGCACCCGAATACGAAGCCAAGCTTTTCAGGGTGCGCCAGCGCCGCCATGATAGGCTTCCAGCGACCGAGAAAGCTCACCACAATGGCCAGGAACACGCAGGACCAGACAATACGGTGAATCAGCACCTCGTAGGAAGGCACCCCTGCAAAAAGGGCAAAGTACAGCGGGAAGGAGCCCCAGATGGTGTAGGCCGCCAGGCCGTAGCCAACTCCCTTCGCAGCCTCAGGCTTGGCAGGCTTCACAGGCAATATGCCTTGTATTCCCTGCGGCTACCGTCGAGGCAATAATCCGTGGTGACCTCTGCAACCATCTGGTTTTCCTCTTTGTCGTGTCTTTCGTGCCGTCGTGCCGGGTAAATCGTTCATTTTAACAGTTTTAGTTGCCCCGCCGCTGTGATATCAACACTCATCAATTCACTTGTTCGAGTAACCCGATTGTGACTGACCTTTCCCTGCTGCAGATTATCCTTGCCAATACAGCCCTGCTGGCTGGCGCCTGTTTGCAGGGTGTGGCGGGTTATGGCATTGGCACACTGGCGGCACCTCTGCTGTTTCTGGTCAGCCCCCTGCTGGTGCCAGCGCCGCTGGTTCTCAATGCCATGGTGCTGACCGTTTTCATGCTGGCCCGAAACCGGGGCGCGCTGCAAATCCGCGAGGTGCGCTTTGCCATTGGTGGCGGTGTTGGCGGCATGGTCCTGGCCGGGATCACGCTGATGCTGATTTCACCCACCGGGTTTGAACTGATCTTCGGTGTTCTGATCCTGATCGGGGTGCTGCTGAGCGCAGGCGGATTGCGGCCTGCGCTGAATGCCCGCAACAGTGTTCTGGCCGGGGCTGCCTCAACCTACATGGGCACCATAACAGCTGTTGGCGGGCCGCCGATTGCGCTCATCTACCAGAACGAGAAAGGCCCGTTGGTGCGGGCCAATATGTCGGCATTTTTCCTGGTGGCTAGCTTTTTCAGTATTGCCGCCCTGGTGACCTCCGGTTATCTCGGGCAACGGGAACTGCAGCTGTTCGCGGTTACCTTCCCAGGCATGCTGATCGGTTTCTGGCTGTCCGGAAAACTGGTCAACCGCATGCCGTTTGACGGCCTGCGCCCGGTCATTCTTGGTATCGCCGCCATCGCCGGTGTAGCGGCGCTGGTTCGCGGCCTGATATCACTGTGACTGTCTGCATCATTCAGCCCACAATCGCGCCCGGAAGCGGCTTTGCTTCCACAATACCGCAATCCAGATCGCGTGCAGGTTGATCAGGAACGCCAGTATCCATTCGAAAGCATTGTCTATCTGGCTGTAAATCCCTGGCACCACGGCAGTCAGAATAACCGAAAGTATGCCAACCGCCAGTGCCAGTTCGCACAACCAGAGCAGGTGCCTGCCGCTTTGGTGCCATCGGGGATGTCCTCTCAGGCCCGAACTGATCAGTAATTGGGCAATGTAGGTCAGTGAAAAGTACAACACCACACCAATGCGGCGCGTCAGGTTATAGCCGTCACCCTCATGGCCAAGCGCCAGGGTGTAAGCCGCCAGCGACACACAGGCAACAAACCCCAGCCAGGGAATCCAGGGGCGCCCGCGGCTGGTGGCACCCAGTTGTAACAGCCAGCGACCATTCAGGAACCAGAACAGAATGCCAAGAATGGCCGCCGGCAACATGGTGCCCTTGAAGATGAAATAGGAGGTGCCATAGCGACCAGTGCGGCTGATGCTGGTGCAGCTGTCCCAGTAGGGAATACACCAGGAAATATGCCCTTCAAGTATCGACACTGCAAAGGTCGTGTGAATGGTAATCAACGGCGTCAGCGCGGCAGCCATGGCCAGCCACCACAGTGGAATGCCATTCTTCACGTTAGTCATAGCATTGTCCTCAATCCCCTAAACGCAAAACCCGAAGCAGCATGCCTACCAACGTCTGCTATACTTTGACATACAAGTATGTCGCTTCCTGTTACAGCATTTGACAATATTTTAGAAATCAGGCGATACACTGCAGCGGCATTCGCTCATACTTTAATCGTGGTGCTCAAAGTCTGACCAGGGTGCATCCTGTTCAGTGCCATTCCCGGTTTTGAGACTGTGCATTATGCCCATGGCCCGCGAGGACATCGTAGAGACGGAGATCCCCGTATCCCAGTTGCAGATCGGGATGCATGTAATTCGTCTGGACCGGTCGTGGGAAGACACCGATTTCCTGCTGCAGGGATTTATCCTCCAGACTGAAGAAGATGTTCTCGCCGTTCAGCAGCAGTGTGAAAAAGTCACTGTTGAAGGGAAAGTTCAGGTTGTACCAGAGCCTTTTGAACGGTCGCCGGTGAGCCGCCGAAAAACGGCCGGTAAAAGCAGCCCCTCCGACACTTCACAGACCTCATCTTCGATTCCCAAGCGCCGGGTTACCTACGTCAACAAGGTAGACGCCAGCCGTGAGATGTCTGCGGCACGAATGAGCTATACCGAGGCCAAAGCCACTGCAAAGAACATCATGTCCAGCCTGCGACTGGGTCGCACACTGGAAATGAACCATATCCACCAGGTGGTGGATAGCTGCGTGGACAGTGTGCTGCGAAACGACAATGCCCTGCTGCTACTCACCAAGATCAAGAACAAGGACGAATACACCGCCGAGCACTGCATCAACGTTTCGATATTGTCGGCGGCGTTTGCCAAAAACCTGGGGCTGCTGGAAGGAGAGATTCGCAATGTGGCCCTGTGCGGCCTGCTCCACGATGTGGGCAAGATGAGCATCGACGATGAGATCCTGAACAAACCCGGAGCCCTCACCCCCGACGAATTCGCGGTGATGAAAAAACACACTACGTTCGGCCGCGATCTTCTGGCTTCCCTGCCCCGCCTCGCCCATTCAGCGGTCGATGTGGCCTATTCGCATCACGAACGAATGGATGGCAATGGCTATCCGCGAGGCCTGGCCGGCCACCAGATTCCGCTGTTTGCCAAGGTTGTGGGGCTGGTGGACACCTACGATGCCATCACCAGCTCCCGGGTTTACGACAAGGGCCGGGCCTCGATGGAAGCGCTGCAGATTATCCACCGCAACAAGGGCACCCAGTTTGATGCCGACCTGGCGGTGGAGTTTATCCGCATGATTGGCGTGTACCCGCCCGGCTCGATAGTGGAAATGACCAATGGGGAAGTGGGTATCGTGGTAGCCACACACCCCACCAGCAAACTCAAGCCCCGGGTGTTGCTGGTACGTGACGCAAACAAGCATCCTCTGGCCACCTTCCGCGAAGTGGACCTGCTGAAAGACATCCCGGACAGCGCCGGGCAACCTTACAAAATTGCCCGGGAAGTACCGGATGAAAGCTACGGCATTGTGATGAAGGACTTCATCGAACAGGGCATACTCAACCGCAAGGCCCCGGAGGTATCAGCCCCGGTCGATGACGGCCATGGTGAGCCTTGAAATACAGGTAAGCTTGCCTTCCTCGTTTTCCAGACGTATTTCCCAGACCTGTGTCGTACCGCCAATATGGACAGGGCGTGCTGTACCGTAGACCCAGCCTTTGGAAGCCGAGCGAATATGGTTGGCGTTAATATCCAACCCCACCGCAATCTGGTTTTCTTTCCGCAGGCAATAGTTGGCGGCCATGCTGCCCAGCGTTTCCGCCAGCACCACTGATGCCCCACCATGAAGGATGCCGAACGGCTGCACCGTGCGCTCATCCACCGGAATACGCCCGATCACATAGTCATCACCAATTTCCACGTACTCAATGCCCATGGTGGCCACGGCGGTGTTTTTGCTGGCCTCAGCCATTTGTTCAAGAGTGGGAATGCTGCGAGTCCAGATTGCCATCAACTGCTACCTCCTGATGTTGGAGAGCCAACGTGAAAACGCAGGCTCGGATTCCCGGAGTTTATACAGATAGGTAGCGAACGACCATAGGGTTTTAGTTTAAGGGTTTATCGCGCATCAGGTACGACTGCTTGCGGTTGATTTTCGATGCGATCACCACCACTAAGCTTTTATAAGGCAGTTATCCGAACTCATCCCACGATCCATAAGGACAGATTGCATGAAAGTACTGATGGTTCTCACCTCGCATGATCAGATGGGAGACACCGGCCACAAGACCGGCTTCTGGCATAAAGCACAGGAAACGTCCTAATCGAGTGAGTGAGTGGGTGACTGGGAGCAAGCCTTGACGTGGCCTGCGAACCAAATTCTATCAATATTCATTCTTTACACAATTTAAGTTTTTGTATAAATTCCCTTTTAACCGCCAATTCAGCCTCCTTCACCCAAGATTTTCGCCTCAATGTTTACAATTACCGTGCTTGGTGGACCGATCCAATCCTAATGTTAACGGCGGCCTAAAACCGCGCTTATTTGGCGGAACATAACTGAGTCAACGCGCGACAACCCCATGGCTAAAATTATCCGCATGCCCGTAGGAGCCTCCAGGAGCTTCCCTCGCGCGCTCGGGACTCCTCCTGGACCCCACCTACGGGCATTGCAGTTTCCGGCCGCTATGGGCTTTCCGCTTCGTCTGGTTCGCCCCTAGCATAAAGAGGCAGGTCGTAGCAAGAGGGCAAATCGTTCGCAGCCAAATATGCGCGTTTTTCCACCGCCATTCACACCTAAAGATAAAACCCTCGTTTTTTGTGCCACACAGGCGCATGCAGGCATGGTGCAGGATTTTATCAATGAATATGCCGTGAAACGGGCGGGGCTGGACCACCAACATACGCTATTGTGTGCGAGTCACCGCCAATGACGCTGCGGCGGGTGAAAAGGATCTGAAGACCTTTCAGGACAACGAAAAGACCATCCTGACTACATCGCGCAAGCTTTCCACAGGCGTCGATGCCCGTAATGTGCGTAACATCGTCCTCATGCGGCCCTTTAACAACATGATCGAATTCAAACAGATCATCGGTCGCGGGACGCGATTATACGACGGTAAGGATTACTTCACCGCCTATGACTTCGTGAAAGCCCACTACGACTTTGCCGACCCGGAATGGGATGGCGAGCCTCTTCCACCCGAAGTTTGTGAACGCTGTGGGATCTCCCCCTGTACCTGCGAAAAAGGTGGAGGCAATGATGGCGAAGGCATGGGTCAGGTTTGCGGGCAGAAACCCTGCGTTTGCGAAAAGCCCGAGCCGGAGGTCCGGACGGGCGGACTTGCGGTGCAAATACCAATCCAAATCAAGTCGCTAGCAGACAAACCAACTTCTACACTTGTAACTGTCATTGATCCGAAAACCGCTAAAGATCAGGAATCAGATCCTTGGGTGAGCATTGAAGTAGCTCAGCGAATACATAGATCTTTTCGATTGTAATATTGACCATCCCCCTCTCGATCTTACCGACATAGCTCCTGTCGATTCCCGCGTCATAGGCAAGGCGCTCCTGGGAGAACCCTTTTGCTTTTCGAATCGCGCGTAGGTTCCGTCCAAACGCCTCGCAAACCGGTGAACCCATTTCTTGTCCCCACAAAAGACAAGACTATGGTTTCTTGAGGCATATGGAGCCACGGCATATACTACCCATTTTTCGATAATCGACCCGATCGACACTTAGCCCAAATTAGGACTCTCCCATGAACGAAATGAAGCAAGTTCGCGTCGATCCAATCCTGCTTTCGCTCATGAAGGAACCGGCGAATAACCCCTTTTCAACCACTTCGCTTCGAGATCTATACGTTTCCCAGTCATCCGACCCGAATCAGCTTGATCGCAACTCGATTCGCAAATACATCGACAAGGAACTTCGTCGCCTGCTAAAAATCGGCCTTTTGGAGAGGTACAACGGAGAAACAGGCAGAGGCTGCAAATTCATCTATCGAGGTGCGCCTTCCGGGATTGCTCTGAAGATCAAACGCTCCCCTTTTGCGAAACCAAAACAGGAAAACGCGTCCTCAATGGATTCAGCGACATTGAAAGGGTTGCAGGAAGAGCTTTCGAAGCGAAAGGTCGAGCTGATGACAAGTATCGGCGAGGCAGAGGAGTATCAGCGCCTGCTCAAAAAATACCCGGCTCTTCAAAAAACGATTAGAACGCAATATCTTGAGTCTCGCGATCGAAGTACAAAGGCGCTGGGCCAGCTACGTGCCGTGGAAACCGTCTTGGCAGATCTTGGACACAATGCATGATCCAACTACGTAAATGGCAGGTTGAATGCATTGAGAAAGCTCTGTCAGTCTTTCAGAGCCAGTCGCACTTCCTCTGTCACGCAACACCAGGCGCTGGTAAAACAGTGATGGTGGCATCGGTTGCCAAGGCCCTCTTTCAGCATGACAAGATCGATTTTGTTGTGTGCTTCTCGCCATCTCGCGCTGTTGCGCATGGCGTGGCTTTAACGTTCAGTCAAATTCTTGGACGGAGCTTCAATGGTCAGATCGGAGCGGCAGGGGGATCTTATACCTACCAATCCATGGACACCCTGCCTGACGAGTTGTGGCAGGTATTGCGCGAACACCGCGTCCTGGTGGTTCTTGACGAAATACATCATTGCTCGGGGATCGTCTGGGACAACTCCCCCATTGGCAACCGTTGGGGGCGGACCATTATAGATAAGGTCCAGGGAAAGGCGAGCTATACCATGGCGCTCTCCGGCACTCCCTGGCGAACCGATGACAGCCCGATCGTTCTCTCTCAGTACACCAAATCGACTGGACAGATTTCCTGCGACTATGAATACGGTTTGGGAAAAGCTGTTTCGGACGGCGTATGCCGGGCACCAAAAATCGTTCTCACGGACAATCGTGAAATCAGCCTGAGCTCGGCGGACTTCGGCCTTAAAACGTTCGCCAGTATCAGCGACTCTCTCAAAAATGAGCACATAACCTACACGGATTTCTTGTTCAGAGATGCAGTCATTGACCAGGTTCTCTCTGAGGCATCAGCAAGATTGACGAGCATACGCAAACATGCGCCTTTGGCAGGGGGGCTAGTTGTCGCAGCATCTGTGGCACACGCTGAACAAATAGCGAGGCGACTTGCGATGGCTGGGGAACATCCAATCATCGTCACCTATCAGACGCCTGACGCGCAGCGCATTATCTCCAATTTCAAGACGTCGTCTGACCGTTGGATCATCTCGGTTGGGATGATCAGCGAAGGCACTGACATTCCGAGACTCCAGGTTTGCTGTCACCTCAGTCGAATCCGAACCGAACTGCATTTCCGGCAGGTTCTGGGCCGAATTCTCAGGCGACAGCCAACGGATCCGGCCGATACAAGTGCTTGGCTTTACGTGCTGGCTGAACCAAATTTAGCGGAATTTGCTCGCCGGATCGGAGAAGATCTTCCCGGGGAAAAAGTTGTTTCATTCGTCCCGGATTCGGAGACTCGGGGTACCCAAAAATCGAAAGCAATGAAGTTCTACCAGGACGACAACTTTGCTTTCACCCTGGATCTGGATGGGCAAACGTCAGTTGACGGTTCTGGTCGATCCAGAGAGCCTCCGGATGAAGAGCAGATTGATCTTCGTATTAGTAACCATTACTGGAATGAGGTTCTCGCCCTTTTCGCCAATAGCACGTAAAACCCCCGGAGGTTCTCGAACAAACGCAGTCATTCGAGATAGGTACAGGTTTATGTCCATAAGAAAAACTGACATGCCCGACATTTCACCGGTGGCGCTAATACAGATGGCCGAGACTGTATTTGAATCTCGAGAGATTGCGCTGAACTGGTTAGAAAGTCCGATCAAGGCGCTTGGAGAAGAAGTCCCCAGCAAGCTGCTCGGAACACCTGAAGGATGTAGGCGGGTTTATCAGGTTTTAGCCAAAATTGAAGCAGGCGACTTCAGCTGAGGTATTTCTGACTCCTTAACTTTCAGATAGAGGCAAACTTTATGTCCGACGGTAACGTGCCGTACAAGCTCGCCGAGTTGATTGCTCAATGCGACCCCGATTCGCCCATGCCCCCTGAGTTGCTGGAATGGGAGCAAGCAGAGCCGATAGGTTTAGAACGCGACGTGGTGGCAGCGTATTCGCCGCCATCGTGACCACCCATTCCGTTTGAACGTGACCGCCTTTTCCGGGCAATAATAAAGCGAGATCTGGAGATCTGATAGCAGCAGGCATTATTACTCCCGCTCTTTCGGAGCCTTTTCCCGATCTTGCCGCTGGCAATGTATGAGGGTTGGAGGCTGGGGGAGGTCGAGATCAATTCAAAATCATCGACACGAACCCGGGAGATAAGTATGGAGCAAGACGTAGAGGAGACCCTTCGCCATAACGCAGAGTTGTTGACTCTCACTGGCGGCGAAGTGGAGCGCATCATATCGGGATGCCAGTTTAATCAGAGACAGGTAGCTCAGATGTTTGCCCACTTGTACAAACAGCTGGCACCCAAAGTGGGGGTGGATCCTGATGCAATGAGTCATTGGCTGCGAACCCCAAATAGTCACTTGGGAGCACGGCCTCTGGAGCTGCTGAAAGGTAGAGACGGATTTGATGAGGCTATGAAATACCTCGGCGCGATCGATTCGTCACAGACGTCGTAATGAACCTGAAATTTTAGCAGTCTGGAAGGCTCCAGGACCTCACTCTCAGTGCCAACCGCTCCCCCGGTCAGCCAGAGCCTTGGCGCCATATCTGATAGATGCGGACATTATTACTCGTGACCCTTTGGAGGCTGCTCCCGATCTTGCATGAAATCGTCGGAAACACCATCGTCGGAGTCGAACCACTCGTCCCAGACGGGCTCGGTGGGCCGATCGTATCGCTCGACAGAACCTCTGAGCCGATCGAGTGGCGTAAGCTCGTGAGGAAGCAGCGTGGCAAGTACGTCAGCGTGTCCCGATTCAGCATCAAGGTCTTGCAGAGGTTCCTCCTCGGTAGGTGTTTTCTTTTTCATACGACCTCGCTTTCAGTGGCAACCGTTTCACACTCTCAATTTTAGCAGCCGGTCAGTTTCGACACCCGTCAAGAAAAGACGTTATCCATCCTGCTTCTGATGAGGAGGGCTGAAGATCATACAGCTTTACGATTCGCAGGAACCTGGCTACGTATCCGCACTGGCCAGACGGTGGCAACCACTCGTCCGGGCCCCGGGCGCCCTTGCTTCTGTTCAGGCTTAGTTCAACGGGCCAGAGATTGACCATAGAGTCGGCTCAGGCGCTGATAATCGCTGCGGCAGGCTATTTTGAGCATGACACCATTTATAGGGCTGCGATTGTTACCATTTAATGGCCGCTTGGGTCGCAAAGCGAACGTCCGGAACTGTTTAGGGCATTGGAGGAGCCTGGGAAAACACAACACATGATCAACGACTGAGTCCGAGAGCGGTTTCGACTCCCGGCAATCCGGGTTGAAGGGCCGCATTACAGCAATCAGACCTCAATGCTCTCGGCTATCTCCAGAGCATCCTCCACCTCGACACCAAGGTATCTCACGGTACTGGACATATTTGTGTGGCCCAATAGCAACTGGACTGCACGCAGATTTTTGGTCTTCTTGTAGATCAATGTTGCCTTGCTCCGTCTCATTGAGTGAGTGGCATAGACGGGTGGATCCAGTCCAATGCTGGTAATCCACTTCCGGCTCGGCCATAAATAATCCATACCTGATAGTCCGCGAAATTGGATCCACGCTTCGACCGATCCTCCAGGCAGCAGCGCCTGGCTCAAGATGGGATTACTGGACAGTTACACTTATTCAGAGGTTCTTTAAAACTTAACCGCAGTTTCTGTTCCGTTGCGCACCATACCCCAAGTCCGACAGACAGGCTGATTGTGCCGAATCGTCGATATTGACGATGAACATATCGAAAAGGACATCTAGAGTTGAGTACTCACAAAAACAACATAGGATCCAAAAAGTATGTGTGACTTAAATCGACCTTCCCCAGACCGAGTACTGGGTTTTCTAACAGCAGGTGCTGCGTGCGGGAGTGTATGGCCCGGCACGGCGACTGGGGATGCCCAAGCCGTGTGCCTCTTATTTCAAAGCTCTGAACATCAGGTTCGCCCCCAAAATTTATTTAAGGAGGAGGTATGAAAACTAACGTTCAGTCCATGGATAGTACTAGCGACGTTGCTGAACGCGATAACGGCAATGCGCGCCGTGGAGCGGGAGCGGCCTTCGTCGGCACGGTCCTGGAGTACTACGACCTCTTCATTTATGGCACGGCTGCCGCTTTGGTGTTCGGCAAATTGTTCTTTAGCAATACTACCTCCCCGAAAGTCGCTCTGATACTCTCGTTTGGCGCCTTCGCTAGCGGATACGTGGCGCGCCCTCTGGGTGCCGTGCTGTTCGGGCACATCGGCGATCGGTTCGGCCGTCGAGCGGCACTGTTGGGCACGATATGGTTGATGGGTAGTGCAACTTTTCTTATTGGGCTCTTGCCGACTTATGCTGTTGCCGGGGCGCTAGCCCCGGTGCTGCTGGTCCTGTTGCGTCTCTGTCAGGGACTTGCGATTGGTGGCGAACTTGGCGGGGCGGTCTTGGTCTCTGTGGAGCATGCTCCTGAAAATAAGCGTGGTTTCTACGGGAGTTTTTCGACCGCCGGCGGTCCAGCGGGCGGTCTCCTGGCCACCGTCGTGTTCGCCCTCGTCACGCAACTTCCCCAAGAGCAGTTTGAAGCCTGGGGATGGCGAATTCCGTTTCTACTGAGCGTCGTCATCCTGATTGTCGGTTTAATGATCCGTAGCAGACTGGACGAGACACCGGATTTCGAGAAGGGCGCAGCTCCTAAAACGAAACGCAAGCTTCCGATTCAATTGGCTATCAAGAACCATTGGCAAACGATCTTCGGACTGGGATGTATGCTGTTTGGACTGTTAGCTTCATGGTACATCGTCACGGTTTACGGCTTGAGCTATGCGGTCGGCACTCTTGGAATGGATAAGTCCTTCTACCTCTGGGTGGTGTCTGCTGCGTCATTGCTCGTGGTCCTGATGAACCCGGTGTGGGGCGCGCTTTCAGACAGATTGGGGCGGCGCAGACTATTGACTGCCAGCCTCGTCACGTTGGGACTGTTGATGATCGTGTTCATCGCCGCGCTTAATAGCCGGAGCATGCCGCTCATATCCATATCAATGTTGGGATTCGCGGGTATCGGTTATGCGGCGGTCAACGGGATCTGGCCGGCTTTCCTGGTGTCGTGCTTGCCCCCGGAGGTGCGCTATACCGCAGGCTCGCTCGGCATACAGCTGGCTGGCATCGTCACTGGTTTTGTACCTTTAGCCGCCGTGGTTCTGGCAGATACCATATTCGGTATCTGGGGTATTGGGGTGCTCTGCTTGGGTGCCTGTCTGATTGGTGCCTTCGCCACCTATGTGATGCATAGGCCCCCTGCTTCCGCAGGCTACCAGAGTAGAGCCGTCTCATCCCCAGACTAAGCCCACTAAAAAAGGGTGTGATGTTTCACTTCAGACATATACTTTGCCGGAGGTACATAATGAACCAATTAGAGGCGCCAATGTACATGCGCGTTAACGACGAGAAGGAGGCGAATGAATATTTACGAACCGGTATCTGGACGGATCAGTCATTGCATGATCGGATCAGTTACTTTGCTAAAACGACGCCAGCACAGCCAGCAATCAGCGATGGGACTCGGTCCTGGACCTATCTGGAACTCAACGATTACGTGCTGCGGCTAGCCCGCACGCTGCTTGACCTTGGTGTAGACCGCGGAGAAGTCGTTGCATTGCAATCGATGAATACGTTGCACCTGCCCGCCATGCATGCCGCGTTGGCGTGGATCGGTGCGATCCTAGCCCCAGTATCACCGCAATGGCGCGATGCTGAGATGCTGCCCCTGCTCTCTACTTCGCGGGCCGGACTATTGATCCACACGACAGATGACTCGTATGACCGCACTGCCGCCGCAGCATCCTATGTCAACCGTGTCGCCTCATTGCGAGAAGCCATCAGCCTCGAGACACTCGATGCGCTCGTTAAAGAAGCCCGCCCGCTTGACCCGAAAGAAGTTCGGCACCGGACATCTAAGGCGAATGACCCGCAGTTGGCAATGTGCTCATCGGGCTCGACTGGAATCCCCAAGATCGCGCTTCATAGCTTCAACAACCTGTACACCCAAGGTGTCAGCACAGCTGGTCACGCATACGGCCTTAGTTCGAACGACATTACCTTAGCGATTGCTCCGGCCAACATCGGATCAACGGGATACGTTTATCCAATCCTGGCAGCACTTTCTGTTGGTGCGCAGGCTAACCTATTGCAGCACTGGTCACCTGAGGCGGCACTCACGAAGTTGCGTGACCTTAACGTGACCGTGGCTGTCGCTGTTCCGACTCAGATGCTAATGATGCTCGATCATCCTGTAGAGAAGTTCAACTTAAGATCACTGCGAGTCGTTCTCACCGGCGGTGCCCCACTCCCACCGAACGTTGCCGGAGATTTCGAGCGTCGTTTTGGGTGCCGGATGCACAAGGTCTACGGGGCAAGTGACGGTGGCATCGCCGCATGCACGGACCTCGACACTCCCGAAACACAACGCTTTAGCACTGTGGGGCGTATTGCCCGAGGGCATGATGTAAAAATCTTGACAAACGGGCAGGTCGCTCCACCCGGCACTTCTGGCGAGGTCGTTTGGCATGGCCCATCGAAGTCCTTCGGATATCTGAACCAAGGGGAAATGGACGTGCAGGCCTGGCACGGTGGCTACTTCCACTCTGGCGATATCGGAGTCATCGATGACGACGGGTACCTCAGCATCGTTGGACGGATCAAGGAGATGATTCTTCGAGGTGGGCATAACATTTTCCCTGCCGAGATCGAGTTGCTGCTAAACGAACATCCAGCAATCGAGAGCGTAGTCGTCGTAGGTGTCCCTGACGACAGGTTGGGTGAGCGCGCATGTGCCGTAATCAGTGCAGCGGCAGGCCATGCAGTACCCAGTGTGGAGGAGATCCAGAATTTCTTGACTGAGCGTAATTTGGCGAAGTACAAGTTCCCCGAATTCGTGGTTTCGCTCGACCAGATTCCTGTAAACGCTGGGGGAAAAGTTGACCGGCCTTCGATTAATGAGATCGCGAGAGAGGCTCTCGCAGAGCGCGACTTTTAACGCATTGAATCTAGAAGAAAGGAACGTTTCCAATGTCAATCCCTAAATACAACACTTTGACTATAGAAGAGAAAAGTGCGATTACATGGATCGTGCTCGATAGACCCCAGACGCTCAACGCGTTGAGCGACGAGCTGCTTACTGAATTCTCTGACGTACTCAGGATTCTTAAGACCGAGGGGGCACCGGTCATCGGCATCCGAGGAGCCGGTCGCGGCTTTTCATCCGGCTACGATATTTCTCCTGAGGCTGAGGAGATCGGAGGTTTGGGGCGTCGGAACATCATTGAGGAGCGTACCCGGTTGCGGGAAAAAATCGAGTGTTTGATGCCTCTCTGGGATCATCCGAAGCCGACGATTGCGGCAGTGCATGGTCCTTGCATTGCTGGTGCGGTGCTGCTTGCATCACTTTGCGATCTCACGGTTGTCGCTGACAACGCTGTAATCGGAGAGCCCACTCTCCCCATCGGTGGCGGTTTTATGGAACCTTTCTGGGCCTTCCTACTTGGCCCTAAGCAGGCGAAGATGATGGCACTTGACCCCGGCGCTCGGTTTAACGCCGCCAAAGCAGTCGAATGGGGCTGGGCAAACTTCTCCGTTCCACATGATGAGTTGGTGGACGCCGTGGAGAAGCTATCCAGCAGGATTGCGCGGGTTCATCCAGACGTTCTTGCGGTCAAAAAATCTTCTGTCAATCGCTATTATGAGGACCGCGGAATTCGCTCTGCATTCATCTCTGGTGCTGAAACTGACGCATTGCTCCATTTTTCGGAACCAGTACGTGCGATGTCAGAGTCAATTCGTTCGAATGGCCTTGCTGACACCATTAAGCGTTTTTATGGATGATGTTTCTAGTGTCCTGTCCCGCTGATACGGTCCGGCCAAGGGCTGTGTGCGAATACTTCATGGTATTAGGGAAGCAAGGCAAGGTGGACAAATTGCAGATGGTGGTGGCGTCGAAGGCATAATCGCGCAGCGATTCGCTCCAGGTCAGCTGCGCAAAGGCCATGGTAAGGAAATGATCCAGGCACGGAAAATTCTTGACCTTGAAATCGCTCCGATGCTTTGCCACCGAGCGTATGGTATCCGGTGCTCCAGGGCGTGGTTCAAGCCGCATGTTCGATCGCCTCTTCCTGCGCAGAATGATCGAATTGGAATTTTTTCAGAATGATCCGAGCAGTTCGGCGGCCTGGGCATTGGGCAAGCCGTACCTGCTGGATCACCCAGATGAATGCCGCACAAACGACATTATCCACGAGGAATGCAAGGGTGTCCCAAAGGTCCAAACGAGCGTCGAGGAAGAACTTGCCGGGCGCACAAGCTCACAATTCACTGCGGCTAATCATCCGGAGTTGTATCTAAAAAAACGCTATGGTGAAGTAATTTTTCAGTAAGCAGATGTCAAAATACTGAACGCAAACTGATTGAACGTATTTTTGCCTGCGGCCCCAAATTAAGAAACTGTATTATTGAAGGAGATTGATGTGCCCCTGCCTCCTGCCGAAAAGCGCAAGTTACTGCACACCCGCCGAGTCATTTACCGTGGATACGAGCGCGAAGATGGTTTGTGGGACATTGAAGGCGAGCTGCTTGATACGAAAACCCACCCGCTCACGATTCCGAATGAACGTACCTTGCAGATAGGTGAACCCATACACGGTATGCTGATTCGAGTCACCATCAATGCCGAAATGGTCGTGCATGGTATTGACGTTGCCATGAACAATGTCCCTCATGGGCCCTGTCGACAAGCTATGGCTCCCATGCAACTTATGATAGGCAGCAAAATGGGACCCGGCTGGCGAAAAGCTATCGAACACCACCTGGGAGAAATCAAAGGCTGCGTGCATTTACGAGAGTTGCTGTTTAATATGGCCACGGCGGCGTTTCAAACCTTGCCGGCACAACACACTACGGTCTCAGTTGACCCGAATCGCCCGCCGCAGCACTTGGGCAAGTGCGTGACCTGGGATTTCAATGGGCCTCTGGTGCAGAACCTATATCCGGTTTATTTTCAACACGAAATAAAATAAGGCTTTATCGCGTACATTCGATGTAGACCGCAAGGCACCCCGTTTCGACCCAAAAAGTAGGGGCCCACAAATGCGGATCCCCAAGACGCGGCCAAACACGACTAAAGCGTCGCCGAGCCTCAGGCACGGGCGCGCGGCAATTAATCCCAGCGCGTGGTATAGAGTGGCGTGCGATGCTCGAACCGTGTCGTCCAGCGCGGCTGAAGGGCCCAACAGGGGCCAGCTGGATGGTGTCGCGGCCATGCGCCGCATTCAATCCATCCACCACACGCATCAGGTGGCCGGCTTCCTGTTTTGGTGGGAATAACCTACTACAACTCAACAACTAGTCCTTTTTCGGCACCGCCTTCGGAAGCAGTGAGTTGCCAATGATCTGTTTCATCACTTCGACCGTTCCGCCGCCGATGCGTTGCACACGAGCATCGACGAACGCTCGTGCGATCGGGTATTCCCACATGTATCCCCAGCCGCCGAAAAGCTGCAGGCACTGGTCCATTACCTTGCCCTGCAATTCTGTAGCCAGCAGTTTGGCCGCCGCGGCATCCACGGGATCAAGCTGTCTGTCCACTTGGAGCGCTATGCAGCGGTCGACGAGCACACGCTGCGCCTGCAGCTCGGCATGCAACTGTGCGAGGACGAAGCGTGTGTTCTGGAAATCGCCAAGCGTTTGCCCAAACATCTTGCGCTCCGAGACATAGTCGATGGTCCACTGCAGTGCAGCCTCCGACGTGGCGACTGCGCGGATTGCCTGCACTAGGCGCTCCTGCGACAACTGGGTCATAAGGATCTTGAAGCCCTGTCCTTCCTCCGCCAGACGGTTGGTGACCGGCACGCGCATGTCGCTGAAAAACAGTTCTGCGGTGTCCTCGGCCTTGCAGCCGATCTTCTCAAGCTTGCGTCCCCGATTAAATCCGGGCAGGCCAGCTTCGACCAAGAGCAGGCTGATCCCGTTGCCGCGTGCATGGGGATCTGTCTTGCACGCAACCAGGACCAGGTCGGCGCTGTGACCATTGGTGATAAAGACCTTTTGCCCATTAACGATGTAGTGGTCCCCATCACGCACGGCCTGCGTGCGGATGTTCTGCACGTCGCTGCCACCGGACGGTTCCGTCATAGCCAAGGCCGTGACCACTTCGCCACTGGCCATCCTGGGCAGCCACGTCGTCTTCTGCAGTTCACTGCCGAATTCGAGCAAATAGGGTGCGACAATGTCCGAATGTATGTAGAAGGAGGGACCCGTGGCTCCCTCCCGGGCCATTTCCTCCATCAGAATTGTGCTGTAGAGGAAATCTCCGCCGGGGCCTCCGTATTCGGTAGGCACATTGCAGCAAAGCAGACCGAGCCTGCCGGCCTCCATCCAAACGCTGCGCGGTACCTGGCCGACTTTTTCCCATTCGCTGTAGAAGGGTGTCACGTGCTGCGCGATAAAGCGGCGCGCCGACTCACGAAAAAGGTCATGCTCGGCTGAAAAGAGAGTTCTTGGGATCATGGGGTTGGGCCTCAGGGTTAGAAGCCACACGGGCGGTCATCGCCCGGTGCATTACATTCGGTTTTCGTTCGTTGTTGCGGTGATAGTTTCAATTCAGAGACGAACTCCATTCAAAACAGGAATTGCGAAAGTGTGTAGCGCGCCATTTTCTCCGCTGTCAATCTTCCAGCCCGGGTTTCGGTCATGGCATTCAGGGTCGGGTTTCCGACTGGTATTTAGAGATTCTCGACGATGATCGCGTTCGCCATCCCGCCAGCTTCGCACATGGCCTGCAGGCCATAGCGACCACCGGTTTGCTGTAGCGCATGCAGCAGCGTTGTCATGAGTTTGGTGCCGGAGGCTCCCAGCGGGTGGCCCATGGCAATGGATCCGCCCCGGGAATTCATGCGTTGGGGGTCTGCGCCCAGCGCCTTCAGCCAGGCAAGCGGCACTGAGGCAAAGGCTTCGTTAATTTCGAAGAGGTCAATGTCGTCAATTTTTAGTCCTGCTTTTTGCAGAGCGCGCCGGGTTGCCGGAATAGGCGCTTCCAGCATCATCACTGGATCGTCGCCGATCACCGTCATCTGATGGATGCGGGCCATGGGCTTCAGGCCAAGTGCTTTGAGCCCGTTTTCATTGGCAACGATGCAACCGCTGGCTCCGTCGCAGATCTGGCTGGAATTGGCTGCACTGATAACGCCACCGTCCTTGAGCAGCTTGACCGATGCGATCTGGTCGAGCGTAGTCTCGGTGCGAATGCCTTCGTCGAACAGGTGCATCTCGTCCAAATTGCCATGTTCAAGGCTGCGTGCTTTCAGTGGCAGGATTTCATCCCTGAAATGCCCCGCTTTGGTCGAAGCCGTGGCGCGACGATGACTAGACAGCGCGTATTCATCAAGCTGTTCGCGTGATAAGCCGTACTTACGCGCTATCATTTCCGCGCCGTCAAACTGTGAGAACCCCAGTACACCAAAGCGCTCCTGCAATTGCGGGGTCATGTAGCTTCCCATGCCGTTTTTCTCCGGCAGGGTGGATGCGGTGAACATCGGCACACGCGACATGCTCTCGACGCCAGCGGCAATCACCACGTCCATGGTGCCGGACATCACGGCCTGCGCCGCGAAGTGCAAGGCCTGCTGCGACGAGCCACACTGCCGGTCCAGAGTGGTGCCCGGCGTGGTCAATGGCAGCCGCGAGTGCAGCACCGCCATCCGGGCTACGTTGGCTGACTGCTCGCCGACCTGACTGACACAGCCCATGATCACGTCTTCGATCAGGGCAGGGTCGCAAGAAATTCGGTCCAGCAGCCCATTAAGGACGCGGCCCGCCATTTCTGCAGGATGCCAGCCTGACAGGCGTCCGTTGCGGCGGCCGCCGGCGGTGCGAAGGGACGTGACGATATAGGCTTCAGGCATGAATAGTGCTTCCTATGGGGTGGGAGGGCTCGCATGATGGCGAGGACTTAGACTTGATTATCCCGATGCCGTCCTTACGACGCATCGTCGGAACCGATGATTGTGAAAATCGCTGGTATTGTACTTTATCGATATTTGCGCAGTTCCTGCTTGGCGAGGCTTTGTTGCGCAAACACCCCGTCCACAAGTGGTAGGCTCGGTGCATGAGTCAAGCGGAGCGACCCAAGATCAAGTACAAGACGTCCGCATACAACGCAGCCCTCAAGGCCCGGGGCACCGACCATCTGGCTCGACCGTGACATGCAATGGTTGGCCACACCCAATGACAAGCGCGGTCGCCAACGTGTGTTCAATGACGCTTCCGCAAGCGTCAAAGGCTAAATCGCCAAGAAAAAAATGTAGGTCAGGATCGTTACCCTCTCAGCCGGCACGCCGAAACCGCCCCGTGCGCGGAGCAACTTGATGACCGGTACGACTACATATCGACTGATTTCCGTGCAGCGCTCCGAAGCGCTTCTCAAGTTCCGGTGAAGTTAGACTGTCGCTTTTCAATGAAGGCGCGCAATCCCTCCTTGAAATCTAACGTATTGATTAAACTTAGAAATTCTTCACGCTCCGCCTTGAGCTGCTTGCTGAGAGTGTTGTCAAGTGATTGCCGCATGAGCCGCTTCATTCGGCCATAAGCGAGCGTGGGGCCTTTTGCAATCCTAGCCGCCAAGGCATCGGTGCTTGCGCCAAGGGCTTCTGCCGGAACTGTCAGATTCACAACCCCAAGATCCTGCGCCTCGGCCGAATCGAAGGTTTCCGAAAGTAGCGCAATCTGCATTGCCTTGCGCAGTCCCACAAGCCGCGGCAATGACCAGGAACATGAAAGGTCGACACTCGCACCGATGTTTGCGTAAGCCATGTTGAAACGCGTACCCTCTGCAGCGATAGCCAGATCACAGCCCAGAATCATACTGAGTGACCCTCCGGCGACCACGCCGTGAACCGATGCGATCACTGGCGCGTCGATTCCGGCCAACAATTCGAGGGCTGGGTTCATGTTGCCTAGCAGGGTTAACGCCGTTCCGCTCGGGTCCTTCGCCATAGCGTGAATGTCTCCGCCGACACCGAATGCGCGGCCGGCTCCCCGGAGCACGACCACTCTCACGCTGGAATCGGCCGCCAATTCCTCACATGCCCGCAGAAATGCAAGAGACATCGGTACGTCCAGTGCGTTCAAGGCTTCGGGCCGGTTGAGTGTCAAGTAGGCAATGTGCCCTGCCCGCTCCAGCAACACGGAGCCCGTGTTATTCGTCGTCATGTATGCCTCCTTGATGAGTCAAAAGCCCATCTAACTTGCTGCAAGTTGAGATCCTGCAGAATGTTTTCATATTTGCGTCTATCGTTTGCGACATACGCGGCGAATTCCGGGAGGCCCTGCGTAACGAACGTTGCAACGCTTGGCAAGAGGGCGTGTCTCTTGGTATCGGCGAAGGCAAACCCTTAAGCCAGCGGCAACTCCACCCTGACCAGTGCCTCCATGTCGGAACTCACGTGGAGCGGGCCTGCTTGTTTGCTTAGTTCTTTTTCTGCATCAAGCTGGCGGCCGTTGTCCAATCTTGGTCGGTCCAGGATGTCAGATGAGAAAAGTTCGAACCGGTCGCCTGAAACTCGCCGCCGTCGATCCCTATCGTCTGGCCGTTTAGATACTCGGCGCCCGGCGACATCATGTACGCAGCGAGGTTTGCAAGTTCAGGCATGTGGCCAGCACGTTTCATGGGGTTGCGGCCGACGGGGTCGAAGGTCCCGCCTTTGGGATCGAGCCGGGCCATCATACCTTCCGTGGGGAATAAGCCAGGAGCAATTGCGTTGAAGCGAATACCCTTTCCGCCCCACTCCACCGCAAGCGATTGGGTCATGGCATTGAGGCCGGCCTTGGACATGGCCGAAGGCACGGTGAATGGCCCTCCATTCCAGATCCAGCTCACCAGGATAGAAATCACTGAGGCCTTGCGCCCTTCAGCGATCCATCGCTTGCCGCATTCAAGCGTCACCAGGAAGGATCCGCGGAACACTATGCTGGAGATCGCATCGAACCCGTTGGGCGACAGGTCCTCCGTGCGGCTGATAAAGTTGCCGGCTGCGTTGTTCACCAGGCCGGTCAGTGCGCCACCATCGGCCCAGATGGTTTCCACCATCTTTGAAATGTCCTCATGGCGGCGGATGTCGCAGGCGACCGGGATAATGTTGGAGCCATTGGCGGCCTTCAGTTCAGCGGCAGTTTCTTCCAGCACGGACATACGCCGTCCGCAGATGTAAACCGTCGCGCCCAATAGGCCAAAAGCCTCAGCCATCACGCGGCCGAGACCCGAGCCTCCACCAGTTACAAGAATGCGTTGCCCGTCCAGGAGGTTGGGCCGGTACATCAGATCATCGAGTGTCATAGTCTTCTCTGTGGTTGATTGTGTTTACAAGGAGCGCCAAATCGCTTCCTCTCGCTGGTTCTGCCGTAGATGCGATGCACACACGAATCCGTATACAGGCGCGCTACGGGGTATTTGTTCATAAAGTCGTAGCCGCCGAAAAGTTGCAGGCACTCGTTCATGACGCACCCGCCCTGCTCCGACATCCAGAGCTTGACCATGGACACTTTGGCCGTGGCCACCAGATCGGTAACGCTGCTGTCCACGAAGGTCCAAGCCAAATCGATGGTAGTAGCGATTTTGGCCAGCTTGTATTTGGTGTTCTGGAATACGCTGAGCGGATTGCCAAAAGCCCGGCGTTCCAGCACGTATTCGAGCGTCGCGGCGTAAACATCCGCAGGTCCGCATCCATCCGCTTGGGCGTGAAACCAATGGTCATAGTTGCTCTTAGCGGGGCGACATGCGGATGGCGCCGTCCACGCGAACCGACTCGCCGTTCAAGTAGGTGGTAGTAATCATCATCTCTGCCACGGCTGCAAATTCGTCGGGTATGCCCAAGCGCTTCGGAAAGGGGACGGAGGCTGCCAGCGCCACTCGCACGTTCTCTGGCTGTGCTAGCAGCAACGGCGTCTCGAAAATTCCTGGGAGGATGGTGTTCACGCGGATACCGTTGGCCATCAGATCGCGCGCCACAGGCAGCGCCAAGCCAACGACACCGGCCTTGGATGCCGCGTAGGCAGTCTGTCCCATCTGCCCGTCCTGCGCGGCCACGGAAGCTGTGTTGACGATGGCGCCGCGCTCGCCGTCAGCCAGCGGATCCAGGGTCAGCATGCCGGCCGCGCTTTTGGCCAGGCAGCTGAAGGTGCCAATCAGGTTGATCTGGATGATCCGCTCAAAATCCTTAATTGGGAAATGCTTCGGCTTGCCGGTTGTCTTGTCGGTGGATGCAGTCTTGACGGCGTTCGCGACACCCGCGCAATTGACGAGGATGCGCTCCTGGCCATGGAGTTCACGCGCTTTCGCAAAAGCCGCGTCGACCTCGGTTTCGGACGTTACGTCCACCTCGCAGAAGACGCCGCCTATCTCGCGAGCCAATGCCTCGCCACGCTCGGTGTTGAGGTCGAACAAGGCGACCTTGACGCCGCGGCTTGCGAGACGCCGTGCAGTAGCTTCCCCAAGGCCTGACGCCCCGCCCGTGACCACGGCGCTGATTTCAGATCCTAATCGCATAAAATTCCTCTGCTGCTTCTGTTTAGTTGGTGACGGTGTTGACCTGCCTCGCCAAGCGACGGGCCGCCTGTGCATCGATAAATGCCTGAACGAGTTGCGCCGCCTGCGGTGTCCTGACAATTCCTGCAAAGGTGCGCAGTTCCTCTTCCAGTGCCGCGTCGCGCTGCAGGCGAGCGCAGCGGGCGAGCAGGCCCGGCACCGCAGCCAGTGCCGGAAGCTCCGCACTCTTTGACGTCGGATCGCCAGAAAGATGAGTTGCGTGCCCGGTGTCAGCATTGAGATGAGTGCATTTCTTCCTGCGCTCCTCCTGCCAGTCCAGATCACCGGCCGCAGCCTGCTGCAGCACCTTGAGTGCGGCTTGGCGCAAAGTATTGGGCTCGCAGACGTCGTAAACGACGTTGGCGGCCAGCGCAGCTTCAGCCCTGAACGAGTTGCCTTCGGTGATCCACTGCAGCGCGACTGAGATGCCAGCCACCCTTGGTAGACGTACGTGACCACCAGCACCCGGAATCAGGCCTAGCTTCACCTCGGGTAAGCCGATCTGCGCAACGGAGGACATCACGCGAAATGAGCAAGCCAGCGCGAGCTCGAGGCCACCTCCGAGCGCGTAACCGCCAATCGCTGCTACCGTGGGAAATGGCAAGTCTTCAAGCGCACGGAAAGCGTCGCTTGCGCCACGTACATCGTCAATGATCGCAGCCTCGTCCAGCGCAAAGCGTTGCACGAATTCATGAACGTCCGCGCCGACGACAAAAACGTCCGTTGCGCTGCTAACCAGGAGTCCGCAAACTGCATCGGCCTGCGCCAGTTGCGCGAGTGCCTCATTGAGTTCCTTCAACGTGCACGAATCAAGCTTGTTTGCCGAGCCGTCTTGGCGGTCAAAGCACAACTCAAAGAGTTGATCGCCAACGGCGCGTACCCAAAGACTTTGCCCTTCAAACAGGGTCGATTGATCTGTTAAGTTATCCATCCTTGAAATCTATCTCGGATGCATCTCAGTACGCCTCGTCTGAAACGACGAAATTACTACGTTGGATTACCTCGGCTGCCGTAGACACTTCTGACCTATGTTTCGGTGTCCACTACATGTAACTGAAACACGTTTTTGGCAATATCCATTCTGGCAATGGGCAGACTTTGTGCTCAACGGAGCGGTATTGACAGAGTACAAGCCGCGTCATCAGCATCAGGAATTCCTGGGATTCTTGCGCACCATTGACAATTCAGTACCGCCCTATCTCTCTATCCACATGATCGTCGACAACTACGCCACGCATAAACATGCGCGCGTCAAAGCCTGGTTGGCTCCGCCTGCGCTGCCATGTGCATTTCATTCCGACTTACAGTTCCTGGCTCAACCAGGTAGAGCGCATCTACTCACTGATCACGGACAAGGCCATCTGGCGCGGATCGTTTGCCAGCGTCACGGAGTTGACGCGGAAAATCGATCATTTCGTCACCTCCTATAATCAGAATTGCAAACCGTTCCAATGGACCCCGACGGCTGATTCCATTCTCGAAAAACTCCAGTGACGTTGCACACGAATTAACAGGACAGGACTTCTTATGCTAATTTGCATTGATGTACCCGAGAATATCACCCCACAAGCTGAGGCCGCCTGCTGCTGATAAACGTCATGTTCAGCGCGGGAGTGCCACACATTTTCTGGTGGAGCCTGGACCGGTTCGCCTGGTTTTGGTCCACGCGCCTGCAGGGTTCGGCAAAACAACCGTTCTTGCGCAGGCTCGTCAACATCTGTGCGCCCAAGGAATTGCTACCGCTTGGCTCACGCTGGATTTAGCGGACAACGATCCATCCCGTTTTCTTGCCTGCCTTCAGGCAGAGTTCATAGCATTGCAAACTCAGGAAATAGAAAACGCAGCACTCACGTCAGACACACCAGACGGTGATCAGGTTAGCGGGCTTTTTGAGCGCATTGCAGCTATTGACTTTCCCTTCGTTCTTTTTCTAGACGAGTTCGAAGTTATTAATTCGCCCGGCGTGCTCGACTTGGTGGGACAAGTGCTTGAACGCCTCCCCAGCAGCGGTAGAATTATCCTCGGGACGAGGACTATGCCGCAACTGCGGCTTGCGCGGCTTCGGGCAACCGGTCAGATGCGGGAGTTAGATGCTCAGAACTTACGGTTTTCGCTGGAAGAAACTCGCGCGTTTTTCGAAACGCGTCCGGGTATTGGACTCTCGGACGACGACCTTCGCATTTTGCACAAGAAGACTGAAGGCTGGGTGGCGGCTCTGTTGCTCGCTTCGCTGGCGCTTGAACGAAATAAACGTGGCAGCGAGTTCATAGCATCGTTTTCGGGGACCGAATCCGCACTCGCCAATTATCTCGCCGAGGAGGTTCTGTCGCAACAACCCGAGCCTGTCCGGCATTTTTTACTTCGCACATCTATACTCGGTGAGATTTCAGCGCCGCTTTGCAGCGCACTCATGCCAGAGGTGGACTGTCACGCGATTCTGGCGGAGTTGGCAGCGACGGACGTTTTCATTATTCAAATCGAAGGCGAGCCTGGAACTTGGCGATACCACAGCCTGTTTGCCAGTTTCTTGCGCTCCGAACTGAAACGGGAAGCGCCCCTGGAATTTCTCGCCCTGCATGAAGCTGCTGCCCATGCATTTCTCAAGCAGGGCCGCACTGTACCGGCGATAGACCACTTGATCGCCGGTGGCCACACCCAACCAGCTGTTACCTTGCTGCGTAACCAGGCGTTGCAACTGCTGACCCAGGGCAGGCTGCAATTGCTGGCACGCTGGTTCGATGCGTTGCCGCCATCTGCGCTGGTGGGCTCGCCTCTGCTTGAGGTGACCTACGCCTGGACACTGGGATACACGCGTGGCCCGCAGGCTGCGATCGTGCTGCTGAAAGCTACGGGCTTGACGGACTCGAACGATCCGGAGATCAGGGTTCACGTAGCAGCCTTGCAAGCCACGCTGCTCATCATGATGGACCGCTGGGAAGATGCCTATGCGGCGGGTCGACGCTCACTAGCCGCACTCCCTAGTCCATCTGCCTACGCGGACACCGCATTGGTCAATGTGCTGGCTGCGGCGGCAACGGTATTGGGCCTTTTTGATGAGTCGAGGCACCTAGTTGAGCGCGCGCGTCTGAGTCAGGGCCAAAGTGTCAGCTATTTCCACCGCATGTACTCCGAATCCATCGAGGGCATCATTGATTTGCTCGAAGGTCGCTTTCGACAAGCTCAGGCTAGGTTTCATCTGGCACTACAGACATCCCAGGCGCCTAGCATTTATTCTGGCCACGGCAATGCATGGGCTGGACTTCTGTATGCCGTTTCCATTTATGAAAATGGAGACCTGCGCGAGGCGCAGCATTTGCTGCACCTGTATTTGCCTCTTGCGCGAGATGCATGGCTTCCGGAGCAAACGATCCTCGGCTACCTATTGCTGTCGAGAACGACTTTTTACGCAGGTGAAATCGATCACACTTTCGAGCATATTTCCGAACTGGAATACCTGGGCCATGAACGCCGGATTCCCCGATTTGTCGAAGCGGCTCGACTGGAACGGGCATGGGTCTTGCTGCGTCAAGGCCACTCCAGTGCGGCGGCCAAAGAACTTGCGATCGCTGCAGAATCCCCGGTGTGGCGCGACGTCGGCGCACGCCAGCATCTTGCACTTGATTGGGACAACCTCGATATCGCGTGTGCACGCTGGGAGTTGATCGCAGGAGACGCCAACAAGGCACTGGAAAACCTGTCGCAATTGCTATCTCAGGCGCGTATGCAGGGACGTTCGCGCCGTGCCCTCAAGCTTCGTTTGCTCCTAGCCATGGCACAGGCACGCACAGGTCAAGATGAGAAGGCGACAGAATCAACGCTGGCTTTGGTAAGAGAGTGCTGTACAGAGCGCGTTGTGCGACTGTTTGTTGATGAAGGACCTACCGCAGCTGCATTGCTCATGCGCTGCCGTCCATTTGCCGAAGCACAGCACGATCCTTTGATTACGGATTACCTGCATCGCCTGATCACCGCGTTTGGCCCCCAGGCCATTCCGCTGGATGCCGATGCAACTGTCGGGGGCGACCTGCCCGAATTGAAGGAAGCGCTTACCACCAAGGAAATTCTCGTGCTGCAACTGCTTGCAGAAGGTTATTCAAACAAGGCGCTGACGGAAAAGCTGTTCGTCTCCGATAGCACGGTACGCACCCACCTTCGCAACATCAATGCAAAGCTCGGCGCCAACAACCGAACCCAGGCGGTTGCCCTTGGCCGTAGGTACGGGCTCATCAACTTTAGGTAGCCTGAGATTTTCGGACACTCCCGTTTGGCAAACTCACCAAAGGGAGAAATCATTGCAAAACCGATTTTAAAAGTTACGCGCCCGAATTTCGGGAAGAGGCAGTCAAGCTAGTGTTGGGGCAAGGCCTTTCACTACAGGAGGCGGGAGCGCGCTTGGCTGTCGCCAGGGGAGGCTCGCTAATTGGGTCAGCACCGGCCAGCCGCAACGTTGCTGAACTCGAAGCAGAGATCTCCAAGCCGCGCCGTGAACTGGCGGTCGAGCAGTTGGAAAAGGAAGTGCTAAATAAGGCCAAGTCCTCATGCATTCGGGGGTGAACCAATCATGCCACCGCCCTCGTCATAAATCTCTATGATGCGTGACAGCAGGTGCTGATTCGCCTTTACCCTAGCGGACTCAGGGCGAAATACACAAGCGTAATAACCGCTGGCTGACACTTTCAAGCATCGGCGCATAAGACTTATTGGGAAATGACTGTGACAACGTTGAATCGCCTGAAACCTCAGGACGATTTCTTTGCGAAGAACACTACCGCTTCGCGCAAAAATTCACTCTCCTTCTTCGCACGGGCCAGCTCTCGCTTGAGAGGGGCAACCTCCTCGGCTCTGGGCGAGCTGGGGCGCCTGAAGTCCTTATCGGTATCATCATCCGCTTCTCTGCGTCAACGAGACAAGAGATTGGGATTGACGCTGATCTCCAAGGCGACTTGGCGAGAACTCACACCAAGTTGACGGGTTAAAGCGATGGCTTCACGTTTGAACTCCGGACTATATTTTCTGCGTCCGGATATGAACCCTCCCTTAGCACAGTGTGCCTCTTTTTAGAAATATCCGTTAACGCTTAAAACGCAGCTTCTGTTCCGTTGAGTCACACCCCAAGTCCGACAGGCTTCTTGTGTCGAATCGTCGATATTGACGATGAAAATATCGAGAAGGACACCTAGAGTAGAGCACTCACGACAATAACATGGGAGCCAAAGTGAATGCCTATTATCTAATATAGAAAACTGTTTGAAAGCTAGTTTGCTGTTAATTTATTCGTGTCGATCAGCGACATAAAAATTGAAAAAAATTTATCAATAACCGTGTGCCCCAGCGCATTAATAGAACAACAACTCTGGAGATAAATATAACATGAATTTTAATAAATCAATTCTAGCCAAGACTACTACAGCCGCAATTTTCTTTAGTTTTATCTCCCAAGCATCCGCAGTCAATATCGATGCAGGTGATTTTGATGCGAATATTTATGGCTATGCTCGCTTGACTATGGTTTACGATGTTGATGAGGATATTGGAGCGGATGCTGAAAATAGCATTTTTTCATTCATTGAAGGAAGCGGTGCCACTGGACATTTTGGTGCAAACGCCAATCAGAGCCGAATTGGCGTACAGATCAAGAACAATGACGGCGTAGAGTTCAAAGTCGAGGGGGACTTCTACAACGGTACATTGCGGCTACGTCATGCCTATGGGCAATATAAGGGGATATTGGCGGGACAAAACTGGTCAAATTACACTAGTTTTGTCGGCGCAACTTCCACTCTTGATTTCAGTGGTGTTGCGGGAGGCGCTGGACTTCAGCACCGGGAACCTCAGCTCAGATATACCACCGGCAAACTCTCTATGTCGGTTGAAAACCCACGAAGTGTGTTGAATAGTGCGAATGGCGCAACCCTTAAAGACAGTGCTCCTGCTTTTACCGCACGATACGAATCCCGTAGCTCCGGGGGCGGTTATTCCCTTGGGGTTCTCGCCAAACAGAACGCACACGATGACGGCATAACTGATGATTCTGCTATTGCTTATGCTGGTTTTGTTTCAGGGAAACTAGCGCTGAGCGACAATATTTCAGTTCAGGGAAGCGTGAACTATTCCAATGGGGCAAGCGCATACCTTCACCAATCATATGCAGACGATGCCTATCTTGATGCCTCCGGTAGCCTAGAGAATATTTCTGGTTATGCAGGGAATATTGGAACCACCTTCAAACTTGGTGGCGGCAAAAGTATCAATATGGCTGTTGGTATGACAACCGTAGACTGGGATGATGCTGTAGCGGATGGAATCAATGTCGATCGAAAGTCTGAAGTTAACCGAAACATTCTAGTTAACTACCTCTGGACGCCAGTTAAGAACGTAATGATGGGCGTCGAACTCGCCAACTGGTATACAGAAAGAGTAGATGGCACTGACGATGATGCAAACCGAGTTATGTTTGCCGCTCAATATAATTTTTAAAAACTTACCTTAGATAATAAATGCGTTAGAGAATTTTTAGACTCATAAATTGCTCCGTTCACTTTTTTGGAAACCCTCTGTGTGTCCTTTGCCCGGTCTATGCCGGGTTTTTTTGTGCGCCCGGCACGGGCTCCTGGAGGTGCACGTCCTCCCGTGAGCTGGCCACAGCGAACGAAGTGAAGCGCAACTGCGGAAGGACGACCGACCGTGGGGAGGAAGCGTGGATCGTAAACCGTGAGCCGATGAATAAGAATCGGATAGGAGGCACTGCTAAGCAGGGCGAGCGGGCAAGAAGCCGCGAAGCTCTTGTGGCCAACGTGAGGTGGTGTATATCCGGCGGTTGTGCGGTGAAGGAGTGTGTTCTTACCCGGGGAGATCTCGCCGTATGCCTGAAAGGGTGACGTGGTAACACGGAGCGAGAAGTCAGCAGAGGCCATAGTAGCCACTTGTTCAGGGCGAAGGGCTGAACGAGAAGAAGCTTCAAACGCCTTGTCGATGAGCACTGTAACGCATCAGATGCCCGCGTCAGCGGGGCGGGTCGCAACAAGGGGAGGTGAAGCCTTGCCGGACGTGACCAGTGATGAAACAGGGCTCCCGCGACGAGAACCGGAGGGCGCAGGGCGAAACCTGCTTGCGTAGGCGTTCGCACGAGAGAATATGCAGCGGGCATGGAAGCGCGAAGGTTCGCTTTTGTTTAGGCCCGGACATTTTATTTTACTCGTAGCCGTCAATTGATGGTTCTAACAGGCGGTGCCTTTAGACCGGAATAGTGGGCTACGTTTTTGGGGTACGAAATACCAATCCATCAATGGCATGGACATAAAAGTGTATGAAGAGGGCTTTATATCGACGTCCGCCATGGACACGGGGCCATTCAGTGAAAGCCATGTGATGCTCAGTTTAAAGACATGTCCATAATTGGATCATTCGTAGTTATTCGTTCTATGCGTCCTGCGAAAAGCTATTCCGGCCGGACCTCAGGAACACCCCAGTCGTGGTCCTTTCCAATAACGATGGCTGCGTCGTCGCTCGTTCGAAGGAAGCTAAGGCTCTGGGTATTAAGATGGGCGTGCCTGCCCATCTAATCAAAAGGGAAATCCGCCACCACCGCATCCAGGTTTTCTCTTCCAATTACACGCTCTACGGTGACATGAGTCGACGGGTCATGACCAACCTGGAAGCCATGGCGCCACGCGTTGATATCTACTCCATCGATGAAGCCTTTCTAGATCTCACCGGAATTGAGCAAGTGGTGTCTTTTGAGGCGTTTGGCCGGCAGGTGAAGGATGCCGTATATCGGAACGTCGGGCTTCCTGTTTGTGTTGGCATTGCGCCGACCCGGACGCTGGCCAAGCTCGCCAATTACGCGGCTAAGAAATATCCAGCGACGGGTGGCGTTGTTGATCTGACGGACACGGCTCGACAACGGCGTCTGATGGCCCGTGTGCCCATGGAGGAGGTATGGGGTGTTGGGCGCAAGCTTTCTGCCAAACTGCAGGCTATGGGCGTCACAACGGCTCTGCAGCTGGCCGATACCAACCTAGCCACTTTGCGCAAACGCTTCTCCGTTGTGCTCGAGCGGACCGCTCGAGAACTGAACGGCATTTCCTGCCTTGTGTGGGAGGATGCTCCAGCCCCCAAGAAGCAGATCATGTGCTCTCGATCCTTCGGCCAGCCCATTCGGACATTGCCGGACCTCGAAGCCGCCGTAGCGCATAGTGTCATTTTCAGAAGACGACTGCACCAGCTCATTGGACTGGCCGTACCGAGTGCATAGGACTGCTGACAAGACCTATTCAGTAGTTCTATGCACGAGCCCACCGCGACGGGATGGGATTGCTCAGGAGTCCCCTGCACGATGCTGTCTTGCTTCGTCACTTTACTAACCATAAGAACCCTTTGTATGTGTTAGAAAAAATTACGGGTTAAGTGACTAATTTTGACGCTCTGGTAGCTTGGGCGCACACTGTCACATAATCGAACGTTTTTCGGACTAAGTCGATCCATTTCATCTGCCAATGAACAGTTACTCAGTCAAACTTGGGCGGGCGCTTTGCCTGAAAGGCAGCGATGCCTTCGGCCCAATCCTTGCTGTCGATCAGCATGGAGAGCGCTTCGAGACCGAAACGGCGGGCGCTGCGTAGATCGACATCCTCGCAGGTCAGGATAGCCCGTTTGCTCTGCATAATCGCAAGCGGGCTCTGCTCCTTCAGTTTCTGGACAAGGGTGAGCGCATCAATCACTTCCTCGCCCGGCTCGCTGATCTTGTAGAGAAGCCCGTGGCGGTCCGCCTCCTCGGCGTCGATGTGGCTGCCTAGCAGTATCCATTCCATCGCCTTGCTGCGGCCAACGTGGCGCGACAGTTTCTGCACACCGCCGGCCCCCGCCAGCGCGCCTAAGCGCACCTCCGGCAAGCCGAGGCGGGTCTCTTTTGACATGATGCGAAAATCGCACGACAGTGTCATTTCGCAGCCGCCGCCAAGAGCGTAACCGTTGATCGCCGCGATCACTGGGAAGGGAACCACTTCCAGACGGTCAAACAGGCGGGCAATCAGGTCGAGGTAGTCATCCCGCAGCCTGAAACGCGCATCGACGTCCATCTGGTCTTCAAAGAAATAGTCGAGGTGCGCACCACAGCAAAAGGCGCGACCGGTCCCGGTGATGATCAGCGCCCGGCAGCCCTTTTCGACCATGATGTCGAGAGCCTGATTAAACTCGCTGAGCAGGGCCTGGGTTAGGGTGTTCATCTCCTTCCCGCGCTGCAGGGTAAGCAGAGCGACATCCTTTTCGGGCCATTCCAGTTTGAGTGTTTCGGTTTCCATCCCGGCGTGTCTCCTCTTGGGGTGTCATATCGGTCCTATCGCTTGAGCTTGATGCCGCTGGCCTCGCGGTCCCAGAGCTGTTTCATTCGATCGGCCGCAATTTCTCTCAGCTTGTATTTCTCGACCTTTTCCGAGGTCGTCTTGGGCAGAGCCGAGATCGCCTCGAGGTAGCGGGGCACCATGAAATAGGGCATGTTCTCGTCGCAGAAGCGGATAATCTTTTCTGCCTCGAAGACGTGACCCTCTTCCATCACCACGAAGACGAGGACGTCGTCCTCACCCAGTTCCGACGGCACCGCGACGGCGGCGGCCTCGCGGATGCTGTCGTAGCTGCAGATGATCATTTCAAGCTCATAGGTGGAGATGTTCTCTCCCCGCCGCCGGATAGCGTCCTTTTTTCGGTCCACGAAATAGAGATAATCGTCCTTGTCCAGATACCCACGATCGCCTGTGTGGAACCACAGTGTCGAGCACGAGGAGAGCGTCTCTTCCGGCATTCGAAAATAGCCGTCCATCATGATGCCCGGTGCCATGGGCCGCAGCGCGATCTCACCGACCTCGCCGGGCGCGAGGGCGTTGTCGTCATCATCAAGGATCGCGAGCGAGACGTGAGCACGCGGTCGACCAGCGGAACCAGCCTTTTCCAGCGGCTCATCGGGTCCGTGCAGTGTCACCGCGAAGGTTTCCGTCTGTGCGAATAGGCTGGTCATCTTGATGCCGAGGTCTGTGAGCGGCCGAGCGGTTTCACCATCGAGTGCGGGCACGACCATCATTTGGCGCAGCTTCAGGCGGCTGCGATCGATGCGGCCCAATTCCTTCAGCGCGATATTGGCCATGGCGCCGAGCGCGTTCGTCTGGGTCGCACCACTAGATACGATTTCCTCCCAGTAGTTGGACCCAGAGAAACGGCGTGTAACCACAAGCTTGGCACCGCAGACCAGCGCCGACATGAAGCTGTACCACAGTGCGTTGGCATGGAAGAGAGGCAGACAGGTGAAGATTACGTCATCCGGGGTGTAGCCATAAGCCTCGATTGCCTGATTGCCGCAGCTCAAGCCTTGCGAATGTGGGCTGACGACTCCCTTAGACGGTCCGGTCGTGCCCGAGGTGAACATCAGGA
The DNA here is from genome assembly GCF_029207565.1 of Marinobacter iranensis. Lineage (GTDB taxonomy): Bacteria > Pseudomonadota > Gammaproteobacteria > Pseudomonadales > Oleiphilaceae > Marinobacter > Marinobacter iranensis. The sequence goes on from NZ_JANCMW010000006.1 coordinate 152,604, forward strand.
ACATCGTGTCGCGCGGGTCGACAAACACCTCTGGACAGCTGCCGTCCGCGTCGAGCATGTCGTCAAAGTTCACGGTCCCTTCCGGGACACTCCCACCGTCGACTTCGGCGATGACCACCGGGCCGAAACCCTTGAGGCCGTCGACGATCGAGGCGGCACGTTCGTAAAGCTCATGCTGCACGATAATTGCTTTGCTGGTGGACTGGTGCAGGAGGTATTCCAGCAACACCCCCTTGGCCGCGGTGTTAATGGGCACAGCGACCGCCCCGAGCTTGGCCAGCGCGAAGATCGACAGAACGAATTGCGTGCAGTTGCCCATGAGCAGTGCGACGTGATCGCCCTTGGAGATGCCAAGCTGCTTGCGGAATGCGTTAGCCACCCGGTTGGTACGGTGGTCGAGCTCGGAAAAACTAAAGTCTTGTCCCTCGAAAGAGAGGAAGATCTTGTCGCCAAAGGTTTCGGCCTGTTTTCGCAACATCTCTCCCAACGTAGTGTGAATTACTCCACTGGTCATACAGTCATTCCTCCATAGATGTTTCATTCATCTGCGCGTGTTTAGATCATCCCAGCGGCCAGAGCACGAGTTGCGGCACGGAGATGAGTAGCACGATCAACATAAGCTCGATTGCCAGGAACGGGAGACAGCCCAGAAACACGTGCTTGAGATCAAGATCGCTCACGGCCCCCTTTACCACGAAGACGTTCAGTCCGACGGGCGGGGTGATTAGCCCTATTTCGACGACTTTCACGACGAGCACCCCAAAGAGCACCGGGTGCACGCCTACTTGTTCGATGATTGGAAAGACAATGGGCATCATAAGCAGGATCATGGAAATCCCGTCGATGAAGGCACCGAGTACGAGGAACGGCAGCAGGATCAGGATCAGCAGGACCGGGATGGGCACGTCGAGGCTCGATACCCAGACCGCGATCTCCACCGGCAGGCGAGTCGTTGTCAGGGCGAGGCTGAACATGCCTGCGCCGATGATGAGCGCGAAGACCGAGGAAGTGATCGCGCTGCTTTCGCGCAGGCCGTGCCACAAGATATTAAACCGGCCGCGCCGGGCCATGGCCATGATGATGGCAACGAAGGCACCGACCGCCGCCGCTTCGTTCGGCGTGGCGATGCCGAGATAAATCGATCCCACGACTAGCACGAACAGGACTAGTGCTTCCCAAGTTAGGAGGAGGCCCTTGAAACGGTCTGTGATGTTGAAGCGCGGGTGGTCCTTCTGCCCGCCGACGGAGAGGGGGTTAAGACGTCCCATCACCACAATGCCGAGCACGTAGGCCACTGCAGTCAGGGCACCGGGGAGAAGGGCGCCAGTAAAGAGCTGCACAATAGAGGTCCCGGTCGCGAGCCCGTAGATGATGAGGATACTGGAGGGCGGAATCAGCACGCCCAGCGTGCCGCCCACGGCCACGCATCCCGCCGCGAGCTTATCGCTGTAACCGGCAGCCCTCATTTCCGGGATCGCCACCTTGGCGATGGCGGCGGCGGTCGCGATGCTGGAGCCACTAACGGTCGAGAAGATTGCGCAGGCGAAGATCGTCGCGACGGCAAGCCCCCCTTGAAGCCCAGCGGTAAACTTGTTCGCCGCCTCAAAGGCTCTTGCCGACACTCCTGTCGCGAAGGCCATGTGGCTCATCAACAAGAAAAGCGGGATAACTACGTAGGCGAAGTTGGATACGTGGGAATATGGAAACGTCGAGATGAGGTATTCGAAACCCGCGCTTCCCCGTGTCAGGAAGATGCCGACCATTCCGCTGGTCAGCAGGGAAAATGCGATCGGCATGCCCAGAATAAGGAGGGTGAAGAGTAGCGCGATGATGAGGCCGCCAATTTCGATGTGTGTCATCAGGATTTATCCTTCGTATCGTGCCCGACTAGCAGGAACACGGCGTCGATGAGGAGTTGCAGGGCAAGAAGGACGAAACCGATGGCAATGATCGTACGCGCGGGGTAGATCGGAAAGCTGACTGCGCCGTAACTCATCTCTTTCACGGAGAGCGAATGGAGGGCTTCCAGCGTCGTGTACCAAGCTATGATTGAGATCGCTACCAGCGCAATCAACGTCGTCAGAAGATTCAGAATGCGGGCGATCCCTGAGGGCAGGTAGTTGATCAGCACTTCCATCCTGAAATTGGATTTGGTGGTCTGGACCGATGCAAGGCCCAGATACACCAGTGCCACCATGAGTAGGGTGCTTAGTTCGGTCGCGCCGGGGATCGGCTGCCGGAAAAGGGCCCGAAGCGCCACGTCGGCCACCACGATCAACGTGATCAGGAAGATGGCCACGCCGGACGCCACCCCCATGAAGATGTTAAATCTCTCTAGAGCTCGCAGAAGCTTCATTAATTAATCACCAATCCCGGTCTTCAAGCTCAAGTTGGACGCAGGCGGACTGAGCTCGCCTGCGACACTGTTTAGCGATCGGGGAGTTATTCCCCGTACTGGTCCATATAGCGGGACAGGGCGGGGACGTAGTCATGGCTGGCCTCGGCCTGCTCAACCAGCTCAGCGTAACGGGCAAGGAAGGCTTCGCCGTCCTGACCGGAGGCGTCGACCTTTTCGATCCAGCTGTCCCACAAAGCCTGAGAGACTGTCTCGCGAATCTTGTCTGTCTCTTCCTCATTCATCATGATGACCTCGGTCTTGCCGGCATCGTGCAGCGCTTTGACGCCCTCCTCTACGTAATCGTCCATGACCGATGCGTAATGACCTGGAATTTCGGCGACGACCTCTTCGATCACCTGCTGAATCTCGGGCGATAAGTCGTTCCAGACGTCCATGTTGACCCCGGTGTTGGACACCGCGTAAACACCCATGCCGCCGGCATCGGAGACGTAAGGGGCGAAGTCTTGAAGTCCCACTGCAATGCTGGTGAGGAACGGCGCCGATGAGAAGCCGTCGATCACATTACGCTGGAGGGCGCCGACCGCGGAGCCGAAGTCCATCAGGACCGGAACGGCTCCGAGCATCTCGAGGGCGTTGGCAATGCTCATGATTGAGCGGATGCGCATGCCCTCGAGGTCCTCGGCGGTGCGCACCGGGGTGTTGGACCAGACAAGGTTCTCAGAGAAGCCGAGGCCGTAGAGCAACTTCACGTTCTGCTGCTCGTATTCTTGTCGCAGAGGCTCGGATTCGGCGAGCAATTCATTGAAGGCATAGGTCACCGCCACGGAATTGTCGGTGATGTAGGGCAAGGTGACATTGGTAAGCACGTAAGTGTCCGGATGAAACCCCGCCGGAACGCTCATCCCCATGCCGACGCCACCGCGCGATAGGCCGGGATAAATATCGGGGCCACCCAGCATTGCGCCGCCGAGGTAGGTTTCGAACACGACTTCGCCATCAGTGCGCTTGGTGACCTCATCCATGAACCAAAGGTCCATTTGAACCAGCGGGTCGCTGTTGTTGAAGTAAGTCGCATAGGAAATCGTAGTTTCTGCTGAAGCCGTCGTCGCCGATAGCAGCGCTCCCGCAGCAATCGCAACCCAAGACCGTGAACCACTAGAAATTGTCATTGTTTTTCTCCCGTTAATGGTAGCGGTCTCGCAGGCGCGTAGAAAAAACTACCTAACGACCGCTAGATTAACTATAGACGTTATGCTTGAACAATCAAGCAATCTTCTCAACTTTTTGCGGACTGTGCGGAGACGAAGGTGACAGTCGCCTCGGCCGTGGGCAGTTCGATGCCGCCACCCTGGTGGGCCACGACGTTCAGCGTCGCGGTGCTGCGTCCGAGTCGGACCAAGCGTGGGACGGCGATCAGATCCTCGGCGCGGCCGAACTGCAAGAACGAGACGTGCACTGAGGCGATTTCGAGTGGATGCTCAACGGCTCGGCGTGCGTAGCGGAGGGCACAGTCCTGCAGCAGCGACACTATCGCTCCACCATGGAGCGAGGGAAGGGAGCCGTTACCGATCAGCCCATCCCTAAACGGTAGTACGAGGCGTTGATCCTCAGCTTCGGTCATGCCCATCAGATCGGCGTAGCTCTGTGCACCAGATGGCCGGCGCTGCGGCAAATCACCATGAAATTGGGGGGGGGGGGGGGTGGAGTGCGCAAGCCTGAAAAATCTGCCAACGGCTACCGCGAATGGTCCATTGTCTGAGGGTGTGCCAACCCTGCTCTTGATTGTAAGCAAACGCGCTCTGCGGGGATCGACCGCCCCCACGGGCGTCGCGCGCGCAATAAGACCTCGCCCTGCCGGCATAGGGCGTAGGTAGTCTATCCGCAGGTTCAGCGTGGTACATGTTCCTGCGAAATCGAGGCATGCCATACTGGCGATGCCGCTGACTGTATCCAGCACCGACGCCAGTGCCCCCCGCGCCACGTCGCCGCTGTCGTCTTCGATGGCAGGGAGGGGATCGATGGTACTCGTCACCGCCCCATCCGGCGCGAACCCGTAGCGAACTCCAAGTTCTTCATCATGCGCGATAGGACCGCCCAAGCGCCGCGCCAAGCCCTCTCTCAGTTCAGATGCCTCCAAGGTCATTCCTCCCCCTCCCTTCCGTCCAGTTTTTTCACTCAAGCGCTTGTCAAGCTGAGCCGCCTCCACTATTATAACTAACACTTGTTAGATTAACAGTCGAGGAGAAGTGCCTGTGGGACTGACTTACGAGGAGTTCAAGATCGATTCGCGGTGGGTGACGCAGGCCCGGACCGTAACCGAGGCTGACGTTTCGCTGTTCTGTGGGTTGTCTGGCGACTTCAACCCTCTGCATTCAGACACGGAATTCTGCGCCGGCAGTAGTTTCGGCGAGCGAGTCGCCCACGGGCCGCTGGTCCAGTCAATAGCGATCGGCCTCATGTCGCAACTCAACCTGATCAACGGAACAGCGCGAGGCTTATTGAACGTTAATTGGGATTTCCGTGCACCGGTCCGTATCGGAGACACCGTGCATGCCTGCGTATCGGTGGTTTCGACGCGTCCGGCTAAAAACGGTGCGGGTATCGTGACCCTGCGCCTGCTGGTAATCAATCAAACCGGTACCACCGTTCAGGACGGGACCATGATGCTGCTGATGGACTCGGCATCAAGCAAACGGGAGCTAGTGGAAGTTCGGCCCGCGGAGACACAATAATGAAACGATTAGACACAACGATTGATACGGAAAGCGATGGGTTTCGTCAGCGCAGTGAAGAATATCAGGTCCTGCTAGACCAGCTGGGCGAAAAGCTGGACTGGGCACTCGGCGGCGGCGGTGAAAAGATGGTGAAGCGCCATCACGAACGCGGCAAGATCCTTGTGCGTGACAGGATCGACCTCCTGGTAGATTCGGGCACCGCGTTCATGGAGCTGACGCCTCTGGCCGGATACGGACTCTATGAAAACGAGCTGCCCGCAGCCGGGATCGTGACTGGAGTCGGCACGGTGCGCGGCACGAGCTGCATGATCATCGCCAACGATTCGACGGTGAAAGGCGGCAGCTTCTACCGAGAGACCATCAAGAAGCATATCCGCGCACAGGAAATCGCCTTCGAAAACCGTCTTCCGGTGCTTTATCTCGTGGACTGCGGCGGCGCGAACCTCAACCAGATGGAAGAGGTGTTCTACGACGAAAGCCATTTCGGTGGCACCTTCCACCGCCAGTGCCGAATGTCGGCGCAGGGCATCCCGCAGCTTGCCATCGTGTTTGGCGAATGTACGGCGGGCGGTGCGTATATCCCCGCACTCTGTGACGAATTCATCATGGTCGAAGGGCAGGCGTCGATCCACCTCGGCAGTTCCCAAATTGTGAAGGCCGCGATCTCGGAAACAGTTGATCGCATGGAACTAGGCGGCGCCGAGATGCACTCGCTCATCTCGGGGGTCAGCGACCATCTCGCCCCCAACGAGGCCAGCGCCATCGGGCGTCTGCGCGACATGGTTGAGGCGCTAAACTATCAGCAGCCCTATTCGTTCGAGCGAAAGCCGACCGTCGAACCACTATATGACATCGACGAGCTGCCCGGCATCGTCGGCACCGACCTGAGACGTCCTTTCGACCCGCGCGAAGTCATCGCGCGCCTCGTAGACGGCAGCGAGTTCCACGAGTTCAAGCCCGCATGGGGCGACACACTGGTCTGCGGTTTCGCGCATCTTGAAGGTTTCCCCGTCGGCATCGTGGCCAACAACGGAGTGCTCTTTGCCGAGGCATGCTTAAAAGGGGCGCATTTCATCGAGCTGTGCGACCAGCGCGGCATTCCGCTGGTGTTCCTGCAGAACACCACCGGCTTTATGGTCGGCAAGGAAGCGGAGCGCAACGGTATAGCGAAGCACTCGGCTAAGCTGGTCTATGCAATGTCGAACACACATGTTCCGCGCTACACCGTGATCATTGGCAGCTCTTACGGTGCCGGAAATTACGGCATGTCCGGTCGCGGCTTCCGTCCGCGTTTCCTGTTCATGTGGCCCAATGCACGATTCGGGGGCATGAACCCCGATATTGGCAGTGCAGTTCTTATGGATCTGCGACGCGGCTCGATCTCGCGCGAGGCCGGCACCGAAGCTTCCGACGCGGAATACGAAGCCAAGATGCGCAAGATGTTCGAGGAAAAATCGGATCCCTATTTCTGCACCGCGCGTCTGTTCGATGACGGGATCATCGATCCACGGGACACCCGTCGGATCCTGGGCCTGTGCATCGCGCTTGGATTCACCCGACCGGAAATTCCGAGCCACCGGCCCGTGTATAGGATGTAAAAAATGACGGAGTTTCTTACTGCCCCGAACCCGATTCGGACCGTTCTAGTCGCCAACCGTGGCGAGATCGCCTGCAGGATCATGCGCACCTGTCACCGGCTCGGCTTGCGAACGGTAGCAATCTATTCCGAAGCGGATAGCGAAGCACTTCATGTAAAACTGGCTAACATAGCCATCTGTGTCGGCCCGGCTGCGTCTTCGGAGAGCTACCTCAAGATCCCAGCGGTCATCGAGGCGGCGAAGACGAGCGGCGCGGAGGCGGTTCACGCCGGTTACGGCTTCCTGTCGGAGAACGCTAATTTCGTGAAGGCCTGCGAAGAGGCAGGGCTCATCTTCGTTGGTCCTTCCTCCCATGCGGTGGCCGAGATGGGTTCGAAAATCAAGGCCCGCCACATCGCCAAGGAGGCCGGCGTACCGACCGTGCCTGGTTTCGAAGGTGTGAACGCCGGCTATGACGAGCTGGCGAAAGCCGCCAGTGAGCTGGGCTACCCGGTCATGATCAAGGCTAACTCGGGCGGTGGTGGGCGCGGGATGCGACAGGTCACCAGCCCCGACGCGCTAAAGGCGGCGATCAATTCAGCCCAGCAGGAGGCCGGTGCGTCCTTCGGGGACGACTCGGTGTTCATCGAGAAGCTGATCGAATCGCCCCGGCACCTCGAGGTGCAGGTCTTTGGCGACGGCCGTGGCGGTGCGCTGCATTTCTACGAGCGTGACTGCTCAGTGCAGCGTAATCACCAGAAGGTGATCGAGGAGGCGCCCGCGCCGAACCTGCCCGAAGCGGTGCGCGAGAAGCTACTGGAAAGCGCACTAAAATTGACTAGCGAGATGGAATATGCCGGGGCCGGCACCGTCGAGTTCATCATGGAGGCCGGTGGTGACAGCCCATATTTCCTCGAGATGAACACGCGCTTACAGGTTGAGCATCCGGTAACCGAAGAAATCTGCGGCGTCGACCTCGTGGAGTTCCAGCTGCGCCTGGCCGCCGGGCTGCCGTTGCCACTGACGCAGGATCAGATCGTGCCAAAGGGTCATTCGATCGAGGTGCGGATCACCGCCGAGCGTCCCGAGAGCGGGTTCATGCCCGGCACCGGCACGTTCCTCGAAGTTAACGGGCCGGCGGGGCTTCGGTTCGAGACCGGGGTGGCAACGGGCTCGACCGTCGGGACCAACTATGACTCGATGTTGGCCAAGCTGATCAGCTACGGGCCTGACCGGGAAAATGCGCGGCGCCATCTAATCGACGGACTCAAGTCACTGTCAATGATCGGTGTGCCGACGAACCAGGCCTTCCTGATCGACTGTTTGGAGGCCAAAGCCTTTGCGGACAGCACGTTCACGACGGGGTTTCTAACCGAGACCTTTCCAGACGGCTGGTCGCCGAACGCGGACGAGCTGACACGGCTGCGCGGTGCGGCGGCAAGGGCGTCCTTCGACACGGGCGAAGATGACCCACGCCAGCGTCGCGACGGATTCCGCACCATTTACAACCGCCGGGGGGCGCGCACCGACTTCGTCGTTCAGGACAATTTCGGCACCGCGGAGCTGACGCTCTGGACCGGCAGCTGCAGCGCGGTGGAGGTGGACGGGAAAAGCTTTGATATGACGGATGTCGAGGCGACCTTCTTCGAGGGCCCCGATACACTCTACGCGACGCGCAATGGGTTGACGATCGCCGCGAATATCGTGGCCGCGTCCGATGCCAAACTCGGCGGAGTGGGAACGGGGCTTTCCGAAGGTGATATCGCCGCTGGGCTGACCGGCCTTGTCACTAAGGTCTTTGTCACCGAAGGCGAAGAAGTCAAGACTGGAACCCCGCTTCTGGAAATGGAAGCGATGAAGCTGGTGCACACCTTGACCGCACCGTTCGACGGCAAAGTGAGCAACATTTCGTGCGCGGATGGCGAAACAGTACAGGTCAAGACGATCCTGATGTCGATTGAGATTGAGGAGGAAGAATAATGGCCGGACTTTACTTCGAGGAGTTCGAAATTGGCAGGACCTTCGACCACGAGTGGACGCGGACCCTGACCGAAACCGATAACAAGTGGTTTTCGCTGTTAACGATGAATCCACAACCGCTGCATATCGATAGCCATGCTGCAGCTAAGTCGGTATGGAAGAAACCGCTGGTCAATTCGCTGTTCACTCTCGGCTGCATGGTGGGCATGTCGGTGAACGATACGACCTTCGGAACGACGATCTCCAATTTAGGCATGAGCGACGTGAAGTTCCCACATCCGCTGTTCGAAGGCGATACCATCCGCATCCGGACGACAGTTCTGGACAAGCGGGAGAGTAAGTCGCGTCCTGGCGAAGGCATTGTTACCCTGCGCCACGAGTGCTTCAACCAGGATGGTAAGCTGTGCGGGAGCTGTGACCGAGCCGCACTGATGTACATGCGCTCGACGGGAGACGCGTGATGAAAATTTCCCGCCGAGTTCTGATCAGTGGCGGCACGGCTGGCATCGGTCTTGCGACCGCCCGCCTACTGCTTGAGCAGGGCGACCGAGTGGTCATCTCTGGTCGCTCTCCCGAGCGCGGGGAGGCTGCCCTGCGCAGCCTTAACCATTCCGAAGCCTCGTTCATTGCCTGCGATGCTTCCGACCCAGCGCAGTGCGGTGCTATGGTTGACATGGCGGCCGATCGCCTCGGCGGCATCGACGCACTCGTGAGCTCCGCGGGTGGCAATCCGCGCCCCCGGCTGCTGAAGGACACTCCCTGCGAGGACCTGCTCCCGAGCATCAACCGCTCGCTGGCTCCGACGATCCTGCCCGCCCGCGCTGTCCTGCCCCTCATGACGGATCAGGGCGGGGGCTCCATCGTCTGTTTCGCGTCCGACGCCGGGAAACTCTCGACGCCCGGCGAGGTCGCCATCGGCGCGGCGATGGCGGGCATCATCATGTTCTGCCGCGCCATGGCGGAAGAGACTAAGCGCAACGGCATTCGCGTCAACTGTATTACGCCCTCCATTGTGGAGGGCACCGAGCTGCATGATGACCTGATGGCCGACACCTTTGCCGGGAAACTCTTCACCAAGGCAAAGCTACGTGCCGACCTCGGAGTGGTGCAGGCGTCGGAAGTCGCCGCGTTGGCAGACTTCCTGATCAGTGCGGAGGCCGTGCGTATTACCGGTCAAACCATTTCCATTACCGGCGGCATCTCGACTATATGACATCGCCGTCACTGCTCAGGAAGAGCAAGTGCCGGTTGTTCGACTAGCGTCGGACGACCCGGCTTGGGGTAATTTTGAACACGGTAACTGTGAATTGGAAAAGATGCGACTTTATACTGCGAAGACCATTGGACGAAGCGCGAAGGCCGAGACCTCGCGCAATGAAATTCTATCAGCCGCAGCAAATATCATGCGCCGTCATGGTTACGCGGAGCTGACGCTGCGCAATGTTGCAGCCAAAGTGAACATGAAAGCGGGCTCGCTCTATTATCATTTTTCGTCCAAGGATGAGCTTGCCACTGAGGTCATGCGGATCGGTGTCGAGGCGGTGGAGCGGGACGTGCGCGAAGCGCTGGACCAGGTCAGTCCCATAGACAGCGAACAGCGCCTGATCACCGCGGTCCACATCCATCTCAACGCACTGTTGCGGAGCAGCGAGTTCGTCTCGTCGCATATTCGATGCTATCCCTTCGTGCCCGACCGCGTGAGGTTCGAGCTTCGCGAGGTCCGGCGCCGCTATGACCTTCTGTGGCTCGAGCTGATCGGTGAGTTCATTAATCGACCCGCGCGAGGAGACGAAGTGATCTACATCTGGCACATCCTGGTCGGCGCGCTAAACCAATCACTTGAATGGTTCAACCCGAATCGCCATTCGATCGACGATTATGCCCGGCAGATCGAAATAATGCTGAGGCAGTTCAGGAGTCAACGACCACTATGACCTACCGATCCTATCTTTTCGTCCCGGCAGACAGTCCGAAGAAAATGTCAAAGGCCGGAGGGGGCGAGGCGGAGGCCCTGATCCTCGACCTCGAGGACGCAGTCGCCGATGACGCTAAGGCAGAGGCACGGGGCATGCTGACCGAATTCCTCGCCGAGCCCATCGCGCCGGCCCGCTTCGTGCGAGTCAACGCAATGGATACCGGGCTGACGGAGGCCGACGTTGCTGCCACTGCCGCCCTGCACCCAGATGGCTACGTCCTTCCGAAGTGTAAAGGGCCCGGCGACGTCGAGGCGCTGGCCCGGCTGATCGACAAGCACAACGGTCCGCGCGAGACGCAGATTATGGCGATTGCCACGGAAACAGTTCGCGCCGTACGCTGCCTCATGCGCGAGGACTGGTCGCATCCGCGCCTATCCGCAATCACCTGGGGCGGCGAGGACCTCGTGGCTGACATGGGCGCCTATTCTAATCGGTCGGCGGACGGTGACTATGCCTCACCTTTCGTGCTGGTCCGCGATCTGACCCTATTCGCTGCACTCGAAGCTGCTGTGGCGCCGGTAGATGCGGTCTTTACCAACTTCAAGGATAACGAGGGATTGGCGCGCGAGACCGCCGCGGCCAGCGCAATGGGTTTCACCGGCAAGATGGCCATCCATCCTGCTCAGGTGCCCGTCATCAATGCAGCCTTCACTCCTCACCAAACACAGATTGATTGGGCAAACAGAGTTCTTGAGGCCTTCGCCCGGGCCGGAACCGGCATCGCGCGTCTCGAGGGTGAGATGCTCGATTTGCCGCATCGCAAGCGGGCGGAGGCAATTCTTGCGACCGTGCGCCGGATCGAAACAGCTAAGGATTCATGGTAGAGGCGCGGTTCGCGGGTGAGACTTTTGCGAGTGCAGAATGGGCCACCCATGCCCGTCCGCTCCGATAGTGATAAGAATCCCAATGAGCCGTGTTGGGACACCGACGGCTACTGGAACCGATCAACAATGTGCCACCGGCAGAACGAGATGCTGCTTTAAGAACTACTGGGTCAGCTCAAGCAGGTAGCCTGATTCAGGTCAACGGGTCTCGAGAAAGTGGTTACCATTCAATGCAATATATCTCTACTTCTTTTTCTGCACACAAGTTCAGAAGTGGACTGTATTAGTGAAACTAGCCTGGTCGCTACCGGGCACGAACTAGTCCAGCGCCCCGCCTATGGCTGAGCCACTCGCTTTCCCCTACGCTCGTGAAAGCAGCTTCATCCCGTCCGGACGAAGCTCTCCCTGAGGGGAAAGGTGCCGGTACAGCGTCTGCCGCGAGATACCCAGCTCCTGGCATAGGTCTCCTACTTTGGTTTCCGGCTTTCCCATCGCGGCCATGGCCAGGCGCAGCTTGGCGGGCGTCATCTTGTAAGGTCGCCCTCCCTTGCGGCCGCGGGCCCGCGCGGAGGCGAGGCCTGCCTGCGATACGGCTCATTGAAGCTCGACTTCTAACAAAGTCTCACTCTCAGTGGGTGTAAAGCCGGAAAATGACAATCTCGGCCGCCAGGAGCATACTTTCGCGGGCAAATTTATTCATGTTAGAGGCGGTGCGGTGGATGGGAGTGAGTTTGTGCCACCTTTATACTGGTGTTCGGGGATGACTTCCCGGCACTAGAAGCTGAAAAGGGTGAGCAGCTGATCGAAGAGGCCTTCGAGATCGACAAGGTGGTGCACCGAGCCGTGGCCGAGAATTCCCTGAACCCGGTGGGCATCGAGCAGGACGTTCGCAAGACACTCCTGCCGAAGCTGTTCGGTCTGATCGGGCTGGATAAGGCTAAGGCCATGCTCGATGAAGTGTTGCAGATCTTGCGAAACGGGGTGTCTAAGTGATGACGGCAGTTGATCCGGCTCAGGAAGATAAGCCCAAGGAGTACGGGTGCCAGTATGGTGACCGGGCCTTCCGGTATCATCTGTGTTATCTGCCCGGGCACAAGAAGGCATCCATCAAAGTATATGTTCATCCGAACAGTCAGGTTCAGGTGGATGCGCCGGAGGGGGCCGGACTCCCGGCCATCAAGGCGGCCGTTCAGTGCCGGGCCCGGTGGATCCTCAAGCACCTGGATGACATCGAGGTGCGCACGCGCTACGTCCATCCCCGACAGTGGGTAAGCGGCGAGAGTATGTTGTACCTGGGCCGGCGGTATGTGCTGAAAGTCATCCCCGACCCCGAAAAACCAAGGGTGACCTGTAAACTCATTGGCGGTCAGCTGCGTGTGCAAGGGGAAAAAGTAAGCCCAGAACGAATACAGAAGGCGGTTCGCCAGTGGTACCGGGATCAGGCCGAGGATGTGTTCCAGCGCCGGCTAGATCTGATGACCGAGAGGCTACCTTGGACTAAGACCGCGCCGCCTTGGCGCATCGTGGAGATGCAGACCCAGTGGGGCAGCTGCTCGCCGGAAGGGGCCGTTCTTCTAAACCCACACCTGGCCAAAGCGCCCACCCGGGCCATTGATTACGTGCTGCTGCACGAACTGTGTCACTTGGAAGAGCACAACCACAGCTCGCGCTTTTATGGACTGCTAGATCGGTTTATGCCGGAATGGCGAGCGATTAAAGAACATTTAGATGGGCAAGCTGAAGTGGTTCTGAGTGACAGGAAACCGGATTAGTCGGCATTTGAGCTAAAAGCGTCTTTTATTCGATTTTATTATAACCAATAATTTTGTTATAATTTTCAGGTAAGAAAAAACCCGCTCAAGGGCGGGTTTTAAAATCTTCATATGTCTACAGGGGGAGGCATCTTGCCAGCAAAATCCCGTAGCGCACGACCAATATAATAGGAGCTATTGCTTGTGGCGTCAATAGTAACTGAGCAGAGCAAGGCAATCGCTCGCGCACTTTCACATGCACGCATGAGCACTTACGAACGAGCAGCTGGATGCCAGCAAGGTGCAGTAGAAGCAATAGAGCTCTATACTTGGAATGCACAGGTTTCTGCCGCGCTAATGCATCCGCTACATGTCTGTGAAGTGACGATTCGTAATGCTGTGTCAGACGTGCTCTTTAAAAAGTATGGAGAGCATTGGCCCTGGTCTCAAGGTTTCGAACAAAGTCTTCCTAACCCGCAAAAAAGCTATAGTCCTACTCGCGATCTGCAATCAGTTCGAAATCGATTCCAGAAAACATCGGAGGTTATTCCAGAGTTAAAGTTCGTGTTCTGGCAGATGATGTTCACGAAACGCCATGATGGGCGGCTTTGGAATCCTCATATTCAACATGCTTTCCCTAACCTACCTAATCAGCCCATCGGAAAAAATCGGTCAATGATTAATACCGATTTGGAACATGTTCGTCAGTTACGCAATCGAGTAGCCCATCACGAACCTCTCCTTCAGAGAACCCTCTCGGATGACCTTGATAAAATATTTCAGTTGATAGAGTTCCGTTGTGCTGAAACTAGGCGATGGGTAGAGCAGACTCAGTCCGCAACACAACTAATTCAAGCCCCCCATAGAGGCTCATGTCAAAGCATCAATTAACTCTCGCCAACGATGCATTGAGCGTTGTACGAGAAACTCTAAAGTGTTTAGCCACCTCTTGTTTGGTGATTTTAGGATCTGACAACATGGCGGCTGCTTTTCTCACATCAGCATCTGACATAGCAGGTTTCCGACCACCCTTTCGCCCTCTTGCCCTCGCCGCCTGAAGCCCTGCCTTTGTCCGTTCTCGAATCAGATCATGTTCAAACTCGGCCAGAGCTCCAAAGATATGGAACACCAAGCGACCGCCGGAGCTCGTTGTATCAATCGATTCTGTCAGTGACTTGAAACCAATTTCCCGATCATGGAGATCCTGGACAATCTCCACCAGGTCTTTCAGGGAGCGAGCTAACCGATCCAGCTTCCAAACAATCAGAAGATCGCCCTTTCGGAGGTTACGGAGGCACTGCGACAGCTCAGGTCGTTCGCGAAACGTGCCGGTAAACTTTTCCTGGAAGACCTGTTCAGCCCCGGCTTTTTCCAGGGCATCCACCTGGAGTTCGGAATTTTGATCCTGAGTACTAACACGCGCATAACCTATGATCATAAAAGGTGCCTTTTGTGGTCATAGATTGTTGTACGTTATTGTTGATCATTAAACAAGCCAAAAACCGGTGTTTTGAATCGTTGGCGAATGCGTCCAACAAACGACCGTTATCTATTCAATCGGTGATCGCGAGGCTCACAAATTCTACGCATCCTAACAGCCTCCCGTATGACACCGACGATCCCTAGCCCATAATGTGTGAGCTTACGTTGTACCCTTCCCAGCCCAGTGGCTGATATGGTCCAAAAAACAGGTTCCCGGCGAAGCCCCAGTACTACTGATGGCAAAGATCGCAGAGGTCAAATGACCACGTGGCAAAGGCTTGATCGATGGGCTAAGCTTCTGATTTTCAAATTTATTGGATCGACCAGTATTAATTGAAAAAATCTTAATCACGAAGCGTGACAAATTTTCGCAATCACTGAGATCTCAGTCCAATTGTTGTTATTCCTTACATTTTTTAGCTATGTTAGGGGCTTTTCTTCTCGGACAACAATTGCTCCAGGTAACTCAGCCTCTGGTGCGCCAAACTGGGCGCCTGGGTAATGGCTGTTAGCTCACTCGCTGTACCAACGATATGCACTTCCGATTCGGCACGGGTAATCGCGGTATAAAGCCATGCTCTGTCCACAATACGGCCTTGCTGCAGGCCAATGATCACCCGTGGAAACTGCGACCCCTGAGCTTTATGAAGCGTGATGCAATAACCAAGCTCCATCGATTCCTGTATAGCCTGGGTTAACAAGACCTCAGTGCCGGTATCCAACTGAACTATGCCAAAAGATTCTTCTGTAGCTTCGGACGAAATCAATGTTCCCAGCGAGCCATTCTGGATACCCGCATCGTAATTATTCTGAGTAAACAAAACTGAGTCACCCTGACAGATTTCCCGGAAAAAGCGGTCACCCTGCAGCTCAAACTCCATGCGCTTGCCGCCTGGATTCACCGCTTTCTGCACGCGCTGGTTGATGTCAGAAACCAATGCTTTGGTTGCGCCCAAAATGCGGCTACCCTCCGGCGCTTCAGTAAACAACGCAGCACATTGCTCGGCAACCTTGTGGCGGGGCGTCTCGTGGAAATAAACAGCCCCCGCTGACAATTTCTCCGGAACGATTCCCTGGTTGATCATTTTCGAATATTCAGGGATGCCCGTTGAACCTTCCTGGCGCTTCACAATATCCAGAGTCGTGTTGGCAATCAGGCCTGAGGCGACGATGTCCGATAGAACCTTTCCGCAACCAATGGGCGGCAACTGATCAGGGTCGCCGGTGAAAATTATCCGGACATCCGGGCTGATGTGGGTAACCAGACGGTACATGGTTGGTAGGTCGAGCATGCTGGATTCATCGATTACCAGCAGATGCAGCGGTTGATCAGCGGTGGGTTCGATGGGCTCCTGCCTTAGCAGCCCCGCAATGGTCCGGGTCAAAAACCCAATGGACTCGTGCAGGCGCATGGCCGCGCGACCTGAAAGGGCCACGGCGTGGATTTCGTACCCGAGGGTGTTGAGGGCGCGAAGCGCGGTGCGCAGCACAGCGGTTTTGCCCGTTCCGGCACCGCCGGTGATGCAACTGACCGCATTATCCAATGAGGTTAGAACGGCCTGCGCTTGGCGCTGGGTCAGTTCGTAAGGCACCTCGGCTACGGATGCCATGCAGGCGCGGTCGGCCTCCTGATCATATAGATCTGTCTGGAGAGCCAGTTTTCGGAGGCGCTTGGCGACGACCGACTCCATCATTACCTGGGCAGTCGGGTGGTAGGTGCCGGTCTCTGGCCTGAGCACAAACTGGCCATTGCGGTGGCCGTGAGCAAAGGCCTCAGCTACTAGCTCTTTATCGCCCAGGAACTTACCGACTTCGGGCTTGAGCGTCTGGTGCGTGGCGTAGGTGTGTCCCTTTCCAACCTGTTTGCGTAAGGCGCTTTCGAGTGCCGCGGCTAGCCGCACCGGAGCCGATTTTTCGAAACCCATCCTCTCGGCAATGGTATCGATGTCGGAAAACGGCATCCCAAAACCAAGTAACGCATAAGGATCGCTCTTTAGGACATCGACGGTGCGTTCGTCGTGGTGTTTCAAGATGCGTTGCTGAATACGCAGCGGCACGTCAAGAGAGGCCAGCCAGTTAGCGTGCGGAAGGTTTCGGTATTTGGCGTACCCGTTGTAGAGCGCATCGACCGAGACCTCGCTCAGAACGCCTCTGAGGCGCTCCCTGTGCTCAGGGGTGTCAGACTTGAGAACGTCATGCAGATCACCGCCAAAGGTTTCCCAGAGGGCTCTAGCCTTAGCCTCGCCAATGCCAATGAAGTCTTTCTCTGTGGCGATGAAGCGGATTATCGCCTCGCCCGTTTCGGGCAAAGTACACTCCATCTCAGCCGGAGCGTCATAGAGGTGCTGTTGTAGGGCGTAATCGCCTGCCTGAATGCTCTCCAGAGCCCGTATACCTCTCACCCGCCATTGTTTGCCAACAGAGGGCTTTATAGGCAAGGAGTGATTCTCGCACTGGATCGAGACGATGTACTTACCCGAGTTGATGCTATAGCTGTCAGCCTTGAGAGGCACGCCTGTGAAGATCGTGTATTTCGAGCCGTAATGCTGGCAACTCGTGACACGGAAGTATTCTTCGTGCAGCGTGTCAGGCATCGGGAGCCACTCCGAACTCAGTGAGAACCTCCGACAGCTCGCCGTAGCGTCTGAGCTTGCCTTCGAGGGTTGCCACGCGAGCTTTCAGCTCGATATTTTCTTGCTCCAACGCTGAAAGTCGCCTGGTTTCCATCGTCTGTTTATTCACACTAGCGTCATACGGCTTTGGTTCGGCTCTTCGACTTTGCGCGATGTCGGTTAGTGGCGGTAGCACACCCCGATCCCGCAGGCACTGCTCCAGTGCCTCCAGGGCTTCCTTGATGGCTGGATTCTGTCGCAACGCGCTTTTGCCGATGCCGATAGCCTTGGCCACCTCGCCCCGGTTTAACTGGCCTCGGTGAACGATTTGCGTGAAATCGTCATCGGTTTGGGTGGCCACCCAGCTCTGGAACGATGTGAGATTCTGGCGTGCTTTTTCTTGTCCATTAGCCATGGCGTTGGTGCTCTTGTTTCCTGTGCTGTTTCGCTAAACTTTCCAATGTATCCAGCAAAGCTTTGTTACTGCTGCTTGCCTTCATGAGTTTGTTAAGGAATTCTTGCAATACGCGCGCCTGACGTTTCCACGAATCTACCTCCTTTTCGAGCGACTCAATGCGCTTGAAACTATCAAGATCCTGCTGGGTAAAATTGACAAACTTGGCCTCAAGAGGGCCCTCTACGCGCAGGCGCGCTTTGGCTCGTTTGTAAGCCCGCTTGATACTGGGATACTTATCCAGCGTTTGGCGCGTGGTCTGCAGCTCCAGTTCGGTAGCGATCCTTTCGACCAGTAAGGCCCAGGTGAGCTTGCCCAGCCAGGTATCAACCATCCGCACGATCTGGTCGATTTGTCCGGAGGTAAACGACGAATGTGCTGCCATTAAGCCTCTCCCCCAAAGTGGTTTAAGAAATCGCTCAGAAAGTCGTCTTGCTCGGGCGGCGGAGTGTTTTGTTCCAGCGCCTGTTGCAGGGCACCGTCCCGGTCGGGCAGTGCGAGCTTACGAATCGTCACGACCTTGGTGGCCAGATCGGTGATGCGGAATTCGGCCTTGGACAGGACCACCCGGATCACTGAGCCGTCTCGGATGCTGGGATCTTGCAACAAGTCAATCAGTTGCTGCAGGAGCTCGGTATTCCCCTGGTGCGTTTTGAACCACATCTGCATGTGCTTGCTGTTGGCAAAGTTGCCGGCGTCCTGGATCGTCTGCAGGCGTCGCTGCTGCACCGTCAGATCGTACCGCAACAGCTTGAGCGCCTGGTCATCGCCCTTTACGTGACAAGCCTCGGCGCACAGGGTGCACTGGAGTTCAAAGTCATTTAGGTATCGACAGGGTTCGACCACCAGATCCTGCTGGCAAAAGCCGACCGCCGTGACGGAGGCGGCGCCATTGCGCAAGCCCGACAAGCGCTCGTGTTCCTGCATGGTGTACACCCGGATCGGCTGTACCGTCGGGTCTGACTCCGCTTTCTTAGAGGCCTCATCCGGCTTACGCTCCCAAATGTCCTGAATGGCGCTGGCGCGCTCGTCCTCGCTGCTGTGCAGGTAGTAGAGGATCTGCTCCGGTGACCGACGCCCAGACCACAAATTAACCATCTGATGGCTCAGTCCGGCCCGCTCGCCTTCGTCATTTAGCCAGTGGCGAAACTGGTGAGGCCGAATAGCAAAGTCGTCAGCGAAGCCGTGCCGACCAAAGATCGTGCGGCTTGCCTGACCAGGGTTGATGTCGAGGGCGAAAATCTGAGCCAAGGATTTCCCCATGATCAGGCCGTAAAAGCTCCTCTGGCCTGGATAGGTACTGTTGCCACTCAGCAGTTGTGGCCCCCGGTAGATGAACAACGCCTGGTAGGCGTTGACCCAGTTATTGCCGCTGGCATATGCGCGGGGAAAGCCGGGGTGAACCTTGTGGATGTGGGCCAGCCAACCGGCCTGCAACGCCGAGACCGTGACGTGCGGGCGTTTGCCGGGTCCTGATTGCCGATTCGGCCAGATTGTGGCAATCATTTCCGTCGTGAGTTGGGTGCCGAATAGTTCAATAGAGGCCTTTGAGGTCAGTATCACCCTGTCCTGCGGCTTTAATGCGTAGATCGATTTGCGCCAGTGCGCTCTTGTCAATTGCGCATGGCCAGGGGGGCCAAGCATTCTTGCAGCGTTGGTCGTGCCCTTGTCCACCGCCACCGTTGCCTCCAGTGGGTAAAACCCTAAAAGATAGCCCAATTGCAGCAGGTGGGTCGGATCATCCAGATTGGCCTCGGTGCGGATCAACCTTTCCGGCTCAGGGGTGAACTCGCCCAGCAACTGGCGCAGAGACTGCCTGGGCGTCTGATAAAAGCGGGCCAGCACTCGGGCCGGCTCAGTAGCCTGACGACAGTACGCCAATCCTCGTTGCAACGGATCGATCAGGTTGGCCAGCAGATGGTTACGGTTGTCCTTGTAGCCCTTAGAGCCCGGCCAGTCCAGCCAGTGTACGCGCTGGCCGCTGGCCGTATCGACGGAAGACTGGAGAGGCTGGTTGGCGAGGGCCGGGATCTCGGCCGCCACCCGGTTGGGGGAAGCCATCGCCAGCGCGGCCAGAGTGGTGACCATGGCGTCACGCTGTGAGGTGGACGGGGAAAAGTCCCACTGGCGCTCATCCGGTGGGATCGCCTCATAGAAAATGGCTCCCAGCGCCAACAGCACCTTGTCTTCCGGTTTTTTTTTGCGGGATCTCTCAGCCCGATAGTAGCGCTCGGTACAGTCGCTTTTGCTCAGTGTGGGATAATTCAGCGTGGCCGAGACAAACCGGTGGTTCTGCAACCAGTTGAAGACATATCGGACTTGTGAAGCAATATCAAAGCTCAGCCCGGCAACCACCCTCTCCAGCTCCGTCTGGGTCAGGGTATGGATGGCCGGGCGCAGCAGCGCCTTGGCCTGCGCGACCAAGTTGGCCTTGTTGGACATGGCTAATTTGCTGGCAACGAGGTCGATGGCATAGGCCATCAGCAGGTGACGCGGGTCATCGGGCAGGCGATGCTCCTGTTTGAGGTTGCTGAAGCCTAGGTGACGGGCAGGAATTTTGGCCCGCTCGTGAAACAGCAGATTGATCTTGCGCCCATCCGGCCAAGTGAACTGCCAAGCCACATCGTCAAAGGTCGCTGGTAAGCCCTGGTTGTTGCGGTAGCCTTCGAGCGGCCCAGCCCGCAGGGCCGCAATGTGCTCTCTACGGTTGGCTTCCAGTGGGTCAAGCGAGGTCATGTTGGGCCTCCGGGGATAGCGCTCGGTATTGTTCGCAGGCCAGGCAGGCCAGAATGGTAGCGCGGATGTAGGCGACGATGGTGCGCAACGGTTTGAGCGAGCCTTCCCCGGCACCGGCTTGGAATTGCAGCGCTAGCCGGCGCTCGGCCTTGTCCAATTGCGCGTGGTGATCGGCATCGACAAAGGGCTTGAAGTTCTGGCAGGGATAACAGGCCAGCGGCTTTCCTCCCCTAGATGGACAACTGGTGCAATCCTGTGGCGCTCGCAGCAGGCCGATGACTTGCTCATACTCGTTCTTGGCGGCATAGCCGGGTTGCGACTGTAGCTCCGTGACAGAGATACGACCAAAACCGTTCAGGGTCGGATTGGGAGCGAGTGCCGCATCAATGCTCGCCCGAGCGGCGGGGGTCAGGTCAACATAATGTGCCACCGCCCCCTCGCTGACGCCGGTCAAGCTGGCCAGTTCGACCGTCGACATGCCACGCATAGCTCCATTGGTTAAGGCCGTGTGGCGGAAACGGTTGTTGCCGACGGGCAGCACCTGGCCTTGCTGAGGATCCAGGAGGCGGCGGTCACTTGTGAGGTGTGGCCCCAGTTGGTTTTTGTAGAATGTCTTTAACCTTGTTCCCATGCGATCATGGCTGCGGTGAAATGCTTGACTACGCACCGACAGCGCCTTGAACAGCGTGCCTTTATCGCCAAACGCGGTCGTGAACAAGCTTCGCATGGGGAACAGAGGAGTTCTGGGCCAGAGCTCACCGAGTTCGGCTTTGGTCAACTCAATGCCCTGGCCAGCCAGACGAACCAATAGCGTTTGCCAGTAATGATGGTGGTACAGGGCCAGCAACCGCGACATCGCGGGCTGCAAAGGATGACTGTGGCGCTCGGCATAGCCACGAAAATCACCGCGCTTGCCCAGGAATACACGCAGGTGCAGGCGCTCATCGTCGGCCAGTTGTGGGTACCCAATGTCCTGCTCAAACCCAACGCCATAGGGCCGAACATCGGCCCATTTCATTTCGACCAACTGGCAGGGCCGGCGCAGGATCGCCCGGTTGAGATTGGCCGCCACCAACGTGCCTAGATAAGTGACCTCTTGGGCCTTTAGTAGCCGCAAACGATCACCGAATTCCAGAAGCAATTCGTCATTGATCCTTCGAAACGCGTGGTCGACGGATTGATTCTCGATGTCGGTTAAAGCGCCCCTCTCCGGGTCGAGAAATTTGCGTTGGATCTCGCTGACGCCTGCGCGCTCAATGAACGCCGCATGGGTTGTGAAACGAACCAGGCCCAAGGTTTTGGCACGGCGAAACAGCCCAGCTAGGACCCTTTGATCAGTTACTCTGAGGTGCGGCCAACGCTGCTGGAAGGCCATGCCTGCCAGCGCATCGAGGCACGCTCTTACCGCATGGATGTAAGATCGTATGGTTGCTGGCGCGTTTCGGTTGGCAGCATCGGCCAGCAGGGTGAGCAGAGCCAGCTTGTCTGCCGGATCGATAACGGCGTCGTGCAACCAGCGCATGTCATAACTCTCCGACTTGTGGACTCCCAACACCCAGTTGTCATCGGACGGCCGGAAGGTGAACACGGCGTTTTTAGCGTTGCGAGATTCAAGCAGGGTCGGGTCGGTGATGTAGCCCCATTCCGGCTCAGGTTCGTGCCCGAGATTATTATTCATCATCCTGCTCCGATTGGAATTGCCGGTCTTGCCGGGCAGCTGAAATCTTTTTGGCCAAAGCGGCCAGATGCTTTTTGTTGTACACCGAGCCCATGGTGCTGTTTTCCGACCACGTCATTGCGACTTTTCTGACGTCTTCCAGGACAGCGGGATCGATCCCCAGCGCTTTACCTTTTTCGCTAAAAAGGTCGTTCCATTTATGGCGCAGTATGTGCGCAGTCAGGTGAAAGCCGAGAGATTCCGAGAGCACGGCGAACAGGTAATCAATCCCCCTAATGGTCAACGGCTGACCTTTGGTCTTGCCTTTTTCAGAAACAAATAGGAAATCGTGCTGTTGGGCGGCTGGGAAATGGGCGCGGATGTGATCCCGGTAGTATCTCAGCGCCGCCATTAGTTCATGTGAAATGGGGACGGTACCGGCATTGGTTTTTTGCGATGGGCGCCGTTTACGGGGATCGTCCGGATCGTTCGGGGTGCGGTTGATCCGCAGGCGGGGAGTTTCCCAGTCCTCGACCACGTCGGCCAACTTCAACTTGGCCAGCGCTCCCTTGCGCATACCGGTATCATTAAACATCCATATCATCAATGAATTACGACGACGTGACCCCTTGAAGGGATTATCGGATGCCTCGGGCGCGATGCAGCCCAGCAAACGGACAAAAACGTCATCGGGGATGACAGACAGATATGGATCCTTTGTAACATGATTCTGGTCCCTCAGCTTCCGAGCATCTTCGTTCACCCAATGCTCGAACTGAACAAAGCGGTGGATCAGATCCTGAGGTGGTGAACAATCGCCGTGATAGAGACTGTAGAGCCAACGCAGGTAGCCCAGAAAACGCCGCAGACGCCCCTTAGTGGCTGCTGAGCCGACGTATTCTTCCGCCGCCGTGGATGCGTGCAAGTAACGGTCGAGTTGCTTGCTGCTCCATTGCGCCAGATTCACGACCTTGTTGGCCGGATCATGCTTTGCTTGCTCGGACTTGGCCTTGAATCGGCAGGCGCGCTCAAATGCACCGTATTCCGCACGTGTTAACAGCTCGCCGCTTCGAATGCGCTCGGGCAGATCAATGCCGGCCACCTCGAAGTGGCGGAACACAAAAGCCAATTGACCCGCGTATATGATCTGTGTATTTAAGGCTTTTTCACTGAGTTGAGAAACTAGGTAAGTATTCAGGTGGAAGCAGGTAGGCAACCCAAATTCATCGGTCACCATGATGAATTGGCTACCACCCTGAGCTTGGCAGATTTCGATCCTGGCGACCATTACAAATTATCCAGTCAAATAACTTCTAGCCGACCTTACAGCAATTTACACTTTTGTAAACTGTTTCAGTGTGCTTTCTTTATTGAAATTCTTTATTTAAGGCAAATGGAGAGTTAGGGTTCAGATTTTTCAATGTTTACCAAATTTTTCCTGTGTAAAACTGGCTGGAGGAGTTCACCGCGCCCTATTACGTGTTCAAGGATGCCGGCGCGGACATCACTATCGCCTCCCCGAAAGGCGGCCAGCCGCCGGTTGACCCCAACAGCGAAGCTGACGATGCCCTGACCGACACCACCCGGCGCTTCCAGCAGGATGCCCACGCCAAGGAAGCCCTCGCCAGCACCAAGAAACTGGCGGATGTGGACATGAACGACTACGACGCCCTGTTCTACCCCGGCGGCCATGGCCCGCTGTGGGACCTGGTGAACAACGACAAGTCCCTGGCCCTGATCAAGACCGCCCATGAGCAGGATAAGGTCATCGGTGCCGTGTGCCACGCACCGGCCGTGTTCAAGAATGTGGAAATCAAGCCCGGACAGAACATCGTGGGCGGCCGCGAAGTGACGGGCTTCAGCAACAGCGAAGAGGAAGCTGTGGGCCTGAGCAGCGTTGTGCCCTTCCTGCTCGAAGACATGCTGAAGGAAAACACCGCCACCTACACCAAGGGTGACGACTGGGCACCGCACATCGTGGTGGACGGCAAACTGATCACCGGCCAGAACCCGGCCTCCTCCGAAGGCGCTGCCAAGGCAGTGGTGCAGACGCTTCAGCAAGGCTGAACGCCCTCCTGACAATAGCTATTCCCCGGCGTGACTGATGAGCACGCCGGGGGCTCCCACCTCAAGCTTTTCCCGGATATGCGCCGGTATCGGCGTCTTTGCCATCTCCGAGGGCTGGATCAGCACATACGTAATGTCAGCCTCGGCGACCCGTTGTTCATCACCGAAGCGTACAAACTCCAGATGCAGGGTGAACGAGGTATTCCCCAAACGCCCAACCCTGATCCGCGCCTCCAGCACATCATCAAACCGCGCCGGTGCCCGGTAGTTCACTGTCAGGCTCACCACCTGGATGTCGAGATCCTGATCCAGCAGGGCCTGGTAATCACCGAACAGGGTGCGGATGTATTCGTTGACGGAGATATCCACGTAGTCCGCGTAGCGGGCATTGAACACAACGCTCTGGGCGTCGCATTCGCCGTAGCGGACGCGGAAACGGAAGCGGAATGGCTGATCGGTCTGTTCAGTCATGGTCACTCAATCTGTAAAAATGAATAAACCAACAGCCTACCCCATCAGCCGATCATTTTCTGCCAGCGCTGCCGTTCAACACCAGATAACAACCATAGCCGATAACAACGCCCCAGAAAGCCGACGACAGCCCGAACAACGACATGCCGGAGGCGGTGACAATAAAGGTGATCAGCGACGCTTCCCGGTGGCTACCCTCTTCCAGCGCTGAGAACAGATTGCCCGCAATGGCCCCCAGCAACGCCAAACCCGCAAGCACGGCCACAAACGCGGCCGGCAGCGAGGTGAACAGACTAACAATGGTGCCGGCAAACAGCCCACCCACCAGGTAGAACACCCCATTAAATACACCCGCGATATAACGGCGGGACGGGTCTTCATGGGCGTCCTTACCCGTGCAGATGGCCGCCGTAATCGCCGCCACCACCGTGGTGATACCGCCGAAAAACGCCATGGGCAACGACACCAGACTGGTGACGCCAATGATCGGTTTGGCCTTGACCGGGTACCCCGCCCCTTGAAGTATGGCCATGCCCGGCAGGAACTGCCCGGTGAGGCTCACCAGCACCAATGGAATGGCCAGGCTCAGGGTTGAACCCAGGGTCCATTCGGGCTGGATGAATTGTGGAACCGCAATACTCCAGCGCACCCCGGACAGTGACGCACCCTCCAGGACAACCGCCAGCACCACACCAGCAACCAACAGCAGCACCAGGGTGTACTTGGGAAACAGGCGGCGGAAGACCACATAGGAAACCAGCATACCGATGGCCAGCGCCGGTGTGGTTTCAATGGCGGTGAAGGCACCCACCCCAAACTGGAACAGGATACCCGCCATCATACCGGCGGCGATGCCTTTGGGAATGGCACGAACAAACGTATCGAAGGTCCCGGACACACCAATGATGAAGATAATGATGGCGGCTGTGATGTAGGCCCCTATGGCCTCATTCAGGGACAGCTCCGGAAACAGGGCCACCAGCAGTGCCGTACCGGGGGCCGACCAGGCGGTAACGACCGGTGCTTTCAACCAGATAGACAGGACAATGCCGGATATCGCCGCGCCCATGGAGATCGCCCAGACCCAGGAGGTCATCATCTCCGTGGAGATACCCGCGCTGGCCCCCGCCTGGAAAAAGATGGCCAATGGCCCCGAGTAGGACACCAGAACGGCCAGAAAACCGGCAACAATGGCCGGCAGGGAAAGGTCTTTGAAAAATTTCGACATAAACGTGAATCCGTTAGTGCTTGTTATAGGTTCGATTCATGAAAAAAGGCCCCGCGCGCAAGAGCACCGGGGCCAAGGAGGGTATGACTGACTGTCTACCCTGGGTCGCATCAACCTCCGGTCTACCCCAAATCGCCCCCCGCAACAGGAATGATCGTCCCGGTAATATAGCTGGCAGCATCCGAAGCCAGAAACAGGATTGGTTCGGCTTGTTCATCAAGCGTCCCGTAACGGTGCATAAAACTGTTGTCCGTGGTCTGATCGATCAACGTCTGGTACCACGCCTTTTCCTGCTTGCTCTGCTCTTTGGTATTGCGGGGGGTCAGCCGTGGGGGCGCTTCGGTCCCACCGGGCGCGGCAGCATTCACGCGGATATTGTGGGAAGCGTACTCGTAGGCCATGTTCACTGTCATGGCGTTGACGCCGCCCTTGGCCGCGCCATAAGGCACGCGCATCAAGCCCCGCGTTGCCACCGACGACACGTTCACAATCACCCCGCCCTTCTGCTCCAGCATGTAGGGCAGCACCGCGCGACAACACCACATTGTGGTAAACAGCGAGCGCTGAATTTCCTTTTCGATCTGCTCCGGGGTGTAATGATCGAACGGCTGCGCCCAGATGGTGCCGCCCACGTTGTTGATCAGGATATCGATGCGGCCGAACTGCTTTTGCGCTTCCGCCATGATGGTTTCGGCGCCGGCCCAGGTTTCCAGGTTGGCCTGGACCGCGACAGCCTCGGCCCCCTGGTCACGCAGCTCCGCGGCAACGCCCTGAACGTAATCCGCAATATCGACCAGCAGTAGCCTGGCGCCTTCGGCGGCCGCCAGCTCGGCGACACGCTTGCCGATACCCTGGGCGGCGCCGGTAATCACCATGACCTTGTCGGTGAAGCGGTCTTTCATGCGACCTTCTCCCTGGCCGCCGGCACGCTGGGCGTGAACTTCTCATAATGGAACGAGTTCGGCTCAATGCCCTTCTCGCGGAAGAACCCGAGTACGGAGTCCACCATCGGCGGCGGCCCACACAGATAGACGTCCACATCGCCTTCGTTCAGGGGCGCTTCATCCATATGCTGGGTCACATAACCCTTACGCGGATGATCGCTCTCCTCACCGGACACACAGGTGACGTAGCTGAAGTTGTCCAGCTCCTGGGTGAAACGGTCCAGGATGTCCAGGCACACCAGGTCATCTTCGTTACTGACGCCGTAGACCAGATGGGTCGGCAAGTCGCAGCCATTGGCCTTCATGTGTTCCAGCTTCGCCAGAAACGGCGCCAGGCCGGTGCCGCCCGCCAACATCAGTATCGGACGCTCGATCGGGCGCAGGTAGAAGCTGCCCATGGGGCCGGTCAGGGTCACCTTGTCACCGGTACGGGCCTTACCCACCAGCCAGGAGCTCATCAGCCCGCCCGACACATTGCGGATCAGGAAACTGAGATCGCGGCTGCCGGGTTTCGAGCTGAAGGAGTAGGCGCGGGTCTCCTCGGTGCCTGGCACCTGGATATTCACGTACTGCCCCGGCAGGAAGACGATGTCGTCATCCGCAGTGATCTTCAGTTCGATCGACGTGGGCGAGATCAGGTTCACCTCGGCCACGGTACCGGTGACCTCGGCATTGCCGGTCTTGCACATGGTGGAAGCAACAGGCACTTCCACCACGCAATCGCTGGAGGGCACCATCTGGCAGGTCAGCACCATGCCCTGCTCGGCTTCCTCGTCAGACAGCGCTTCGTCAATGTATTCCTCACCCATGTCGAACTCGCCCTGACGGCAGGCACCCTTGCAGGTGCCGCAGACGCCATCGGAGCAGTCCATGGGCAGATTGATCTGCGCACGGTAGGCGGCATCGAGAACCGTTTCGCCTTCGTTGCAGGACACAAAACGGGTAACGCCGTCTTCAAAGTTAAGCGCGATGTTGTAACTCATGATGATGCTCTCCCCATCAATTACAGGTGGTAAACGTCCAGCACCTGATTGATGCAATCGTTGTTCAGAACCAGTCGCTTCTCGCGGATCAGCGGCTGCTCGCCGGTGATGTCCAGGGTGTAGAAGGAAGTTCCGAAGAATTCGGCCGATTTCTTGTAGCGGTAGGCCTTGGTCAGCCAGTTAAACCGCAGCTTTATTTCACTGTCGTCCTGGGACAGGATCTCCAGGTTGCTGGTGAAGTGGGTGGTGCGTGGCTCCGGCATGGAGCTGGCACCGGAACGCTCGGTCTTGATCCGGTAGATCCGGTCTTCCAGGCCTTCCTTGTTGGGGTAGTAGATGAGTGAGATCTCGCTTTGCGGATCTTCGGTCAGCTCATCGTCGTCATCCCAGGCCGGCATCCAGTAGGTGACATCCTCGTGGTAGCAGGCCAGCCAGTTGTCCCACTCGCGGTCGTCCAGGAAGCGCGCCTCGCGAATGATGAATTGCTCGATGTCGTGATAGCTCAGACTCATGCGGACGCCTCCTCTGAAGTCACTGGAATGAAACGGGCACGCTCGGCCTCGATCGCGCGTGTCATCTCCACCTGCCAATGCTGGTGGTGGTTCACATACAGGCCTTCGTCGTCGGGCCGCGCGCCACTCATCATGGGTTTCATGTCGATCTGGTTGGCGTGTTCGTCCGGGCCGTCGATCCAGTGCGCCGCACCACGGCTCATGTCGTTCCAGCGCATGTCGCGGGCTTCGTAGCCGTTCTGGCAGGCGCGGAACTCTTCCAGATCATCCGGTGTACCCATTCCGGAGACGTTGAAGAAGTCCTCGTACTGGCGGATACGCTTGGTGCGCAGTTCCGCCGGCTCGTTCTTCGGACCAAAGGCATAGATGGTCACTTCCGTCTTGTTGACGTCGATGGGCCGGGTCACACGGATCTGTGTGGAGAACTGGTCCATCAGGTAGACGTTCGGGTACAGGCACAGGTTCTTGGTGGTGCGTACGATGGAGTCGGCACGGGCCTCGCCGTAGGTTTCCTTCAGACGTTCCAACTGGCTGAAGATTGGGCGCACTTCCGGGTTCAGCAGGCGGGTCCAAAGCATCATGTGGCCGTTCTCGAAGGAGTAGAAGCCGCCTTCGGCCGACCAGCTCTTGGCGTCGACCGCCTCGGTGCCGCCCTTGTCGTAATTGCGCTGACCCATGGTGGACAGGTAGTTCCAGTGCACGGTGCCCACGTGGTAACCGTCGGCGCCGTTTTCCGCGGTCAGTTTCCAGTTGCCTTCGTAGGTGTAGGTCGAGCTGCCGCGCAGGATTTCCAGGCCGTCTTCCGACTGATCCACGATGTTGTCGATGATCTTGGTGGTTTCACCCAGGTGCTCCTCGAGAGGAACCACATCGGCGTTGAGGCTGCCGAACAGGAAGCCACGGTAGTTGCCGAACTTCGGCATCTGCTTCAGGTCGTGGGAGCCGTCGGTGTTGAACTGCTCTGGGTAACCGCCCTTCTTCTGGTCCTTCGCCTTCAAAAGCTGACCGTCATTGCGGAAGGTCCAGCCGTGGAACGGGCAGGTAAAGGAGGTCTTGTTGCCCCGCTTCTTGCGGCACAGGGTGGCGCCACGGTGCGAGCATGTGTTGAGGATGGCTTTCAGCTCGCCATCCTTGGTGCGGGTAATGACTACCGGCTGGCGACCCACGGTCACCGTAAAGTAGTCACCCGGCTCCGGGATCTGGCTCTCGTGGGCCAGGTAGACCCAGTTGCCCTCGAAGATGTACTTCATCTCCAGGTCGAACAGTTCCTGGTCAGTGAAGATGCTGCGATCGCACTGGTAGCGGCCGGTTTCCGGATCCGCTATCACCGCATCGCGCACCTTGTCTGCGAGTTTTTCGAGTTTACTGGTCATGTCGTTCACTCCGTCTTGTTCTTGTGTGTCACTTACGCAGCGTCCGTTTCCAGGGCGCGACGACGTGCGTGGCGCGTCTGCAGCTCGGGCTTGTCGGTAGCGACCAGAGTCACATTGAACTCAACCTCGGTAATCGGACCGGTCACACCATGCTTTGCGGCGGTTTCGGACTGCTCCACACGCTTGGCTTCCATCACCAGCTCTTCACGAGTTGCAAACGCGAAGTCGTCGTAGGTGTATTCATCACCGGCGATGTTGACCTGGGTGGTCAGGTGCTTGTACCCCGGTTTGGACACGAAGTAATGAATGTGAGCCGGACGCTGGCCGTGACGACCCAGTTGGTTCAGGAGCTGTTGCGCAGAGCCCTCAGGCGGGCAACCGTAACCGGAAGGCATGATGCTCTGGGCAGCATAGCGACCTTCGGAGTCGGTCTTGATGCGACGGCGCAGGTTGTACTCGCTCTGTGACTGGTCGAAGTAGGAATAGGCGCCCTTGCTGTCCGCGTGCCAGATATCCACAATGGCGTTGGCCAGCGGTTCACCGTTTTCGTCAGTGATCTGGCCCTTGATCAGGATCACTTCGGCATCCTTGTCGGAGCCGTCGTCCATACGGGCAAAGCCTTCACTGATGGGAGCGCCTGCCACGTACAGCGGGCCTTCGATAGTGCGCGGCGTGCCGCCGGTCAGGCCGGCCTGCTCGTCTTCGGCGTCCTGACGGATATCCAGGTAACGGTCCATGCCCAGGCCAGGGGCCAGCAGGGCGGCTTCGCCATTCGCTCCCAGTTCGCCAACGTAATAGACGGCGCTCCAGAATTCTTCCGGTGTGACATCGAAATCCTCGACGATCTGGAAAACATCGTGCATGACGCGATGAACGATTTTCTTCATGCGCTCATTGCCACCGTCCTTGTCGAAGCCGGCTACTTTCTCCAGCAGTTCCTTCACATCAGCGGTTTGCATGGTTTTAACGGTCATTGTCGGTCTCCTCGGTCTTTTGTTGTTGTTGCTCAAGACATTCCAATCAATTAGCAACAGGTTGTGATGGGTGCCTGGGACTGCGTTTGGCACCGGTATCTGGTGAACAGGCCCCGTTAGCGATCGTCCTCATGAATGGAGGACGGATGACGGCACAGGGGCGCAACGGTGATGTCCATATAGGGGAACAGCGGAAGATTGCTGATCAGGTCCTGCAGTTCGGCGTTGTCCTCAACGTCGAAAATGCTGACATTCGCGTAGCTACCCGCCACACGCCACAGGTGACGCCACTTGCCTTTTTCCTGAAGGCCCTGTGCGTAGGCTTTCTCCCGGGCCTTGATCTCGGCAGCGACCTCAGCCGGCATATCGGTGGGCAGATTGACCTTCATTTCGACTTTAAACAGCATGTGCGCTCCTCCGTTATTGATCTTTGCGGCTGTATTCAGCGAGCTTGTCTTCGTTGATCGTGACGCCCAGGCCGGGGCCTTGTGGCAGGTCCACGCCGTTGCCGTGGAAGTTCATGGGCTTGTCCACAATGTCGTCCCTCATCAGCAGCGGGCCGAACATTTCGGTGCCCCAGTGCAGGGTTTCCAGGGTGGACCAAGCGTGTAACGCGGCAACCGTGCCGATGGTGCCTTCCAGCAGGGTGCCCCCGTACAGGCCAATGCCCGCCGCCTGGGCAACCGCGGCCTGCTCCAGGGCCCGGGCCGGGCCGCCAGCCTTGGCGATCTTGAGCGCAACAGCGCCCGAGAAACCGGCGGCGGCCAGGTTGTACATATCGCTGGCGTCGGCAACGGCTTCGTCGGCCAGGATGGGTAGATGGAATTTCCGTGACAGGCGCACCAGCGCGGCGTGGTCCTTCATCGGTGTGGGCTGCTCGACCAGGTCAATACCGGCCGCCTGCAGTTCCGCCATGCCCCTGGCGGCGGTGGCCTCGTCCCACGCCTGATTCACGTCAACACGCACACTGGCGGTTTCACCCACGGCATCCTTGATGGCAGCCACATGGCGGACGTCGTCCATCAGCGCTCGTGAGCCGATCTTGAGTTTGAAATCGCAGTGGCGCCCGGTTTCGATCAGGCCGAGGGCTTCCTCGATATCATTGGCGGTATCCCCGCTGGCCAGGGTCCAGAGCACCGGTATGTGCTGGTGCACGGCGCCGCCAAGCAGATCCGACACCGGACAGCCCAGCCGCTTGCCCTGCAGATCCAGCAACGCCGTTTCAAGGGCGGATTTGGCCAGGTTGTTGCCGCGGGTCGAGCGGTTTAACATTACCCTCAGGGTATTGATGTTATCCGCGCGTTGCCCAATCAGTTGCGGCTTGAAATAGGTGTCAATGGTAAGTTTCACGCTTTCGGGACTTTCCGGGCCGTAGGCCAGGCCGCCGATGGTGGTGGCCTCACCCAACCCCTCGAGACCATCGGAATCCCTCAGGCGCACAATGACCATGGTCTGAACCCCCATGGTTGTCATCGACAGTTTGTGCGGCCGGATGGTCGGAATGTCGACCAGGATGGCTTCGATGGACTGAATGGTGGCGGACATGGGCTCTCCGAATCGCAAGTTAAAATGCCTGTAATTCGAACAGTACGAAGTTTCGCGGATATGAACCAATATTGATTAAGTACTAACCGATACCCTGGAGGTATGGATGGAACTGAGACACCTGCGGTACTTCGTGGTCGTGGCGGAGGAACTGAACCTGACCCGGGCTGCAGAAAAGCTGTTTATTGCCCAGCCACCTTTGACCCGTGCCATAAAGCAATTGGAAGAGGAGATGGGCGCAGCACTGTTCATCCGCAAACCCCGGGGCCTGCAACTGACAACGGCTGGCGAGTACTTCCTGGAGCAGGCAAGGCAGATTCTCGACAAGGTAACCGCCACCATGAACGACACCCGGCGGATCGCCCAGCATCGCAAGACGGTGTTCTCCATCGGCTTCGTGCCCTCGGTGTTCTACGGGCAACTGCCACTGATGGTCCGGCGCCTGCGGCGCAACAAAAACCTGGAAATCATCCTGCACGAACTGAAGACAAGGGAGCAGGTGGATGCGCTGAAGGCCGGAAAGATCGATATCGGTTTTGGACGGGTGCGCATTGAGGACCCCGACGTGGAACAGGATCTGCTGTTCGATGAACCCCTGATCGCCGCCATACCCGCCGGGAGCCCACTGACCCGACACCCGCCGTCCATGAAAGAGCTGTCGGAATGGCCGATGATCGCTTTTCCTTCGAGCACGGGCCCCAACTTCGCGGACCTGACCCAAGGCCTGTTCCACCGCCGCGGCCTGCGTATTAACGTGATGCAGCAGGTCAATGACCTGCAGACTGCGCTGTCGCTGGTGGCCTCGGATATGGGGTTCACCCTGGTGCCTGAGCAGGTTCGACGGCTGCACAGGGAGGGGGTGGACTATATGCCTTTGGAGGATGACAACATTACCGTGCCGGTGATTGCATCGCGACGAAAGGGAGAAAATCCGAACGCAGTGATGCGGCTGGCGAATACCATTCTGGATGAGTTGGTGGAGAACCGGTTGACCGGGCGGTATCCGTGATGTGGGCGTGTCGGAGAGATGGATGTCGGATTACGAGCCTGACGGCTCTAATCCGACCTACAGGTATACCTGCTCCCTGGTGGGCGTCGGATTACGGCTTCGCCTAATCCGACCTACATGTTTGCATGTTCCCGCGTAGGTCGGATTAGAACCGCAACGCGGTTCGTAATCCGACACAGACGGCTCCCCACGCAACCTTCCTCACCCCCAAAACCTCACTGCGTCGTCCGCCGCACCGCCTCGGTCGCTTGCTGCAACCGCGGCAAGTACACCCCCATCAACGTCTCCATACCCACCCGCGCCGCATTGGTGCTGATATTGATCGCCCCCAGCAATTCACCATTGCCGGCAAACACCGGCACCGCCACGGAGCGAAGACCGGAATCCAGTTCCTGATCGACGATCGAATACCCCTGCTCCCGGACTTTGATGATTTCATCCTTTAACACATCAGCACTGGTCACTGAGGATGCCGTAAACGCTTCGAGAGTCACCCGAGCAAGGAACGAATCCAGCTCCGCTTCCGGCAATTGCGCCAGCAGCACCCGCCCCATGGAGGTATAGGCCGCCGGCAGGCGGGTGCCCACTGACAGGGTAATGGCCATCAACCGGTGCCGCGCCGATGAGCGCACCACGTACACCACATCATCCCCATCCAGTACCGCCAGCGAGGAGGACTCCCCCAGTTCGGCAGTGATGTCTTCCAGGTATTGCTGGATCACCGCGCGGTACTGATTCGAGGCCTGGTAGGCATAACCCAGCTGCAACACCCGAGGTGTCAGCTCAAACTGCCGGCCATTGCGCTTCACAAAGCCCAGGGCATGAAGGGTCAGCAGAAAACGCCGCGCCTTGGCCCGATCCATATCAGTACGTGCCGCCACCTCACTCAGCGTCATGCGGGGGTGCTCGGCATCAAACGCCTGCAATACCTCCAGTCCTGAGGCCAGCGCACCCACATAGTCCCGGTCGCCGGGCTTGAGAATCTGATCGTCCATTCCTGTTCCTTCCTCGCCTAAAACAGCATCCGCGCATGGTAGCAGCTCGTTCGGTATCCGAACATCCGTGCATTTTTGCTGATTGGTGAAAATTTGTACTTGACGAAGGTAAAACCTTCGAGCCATCATGTTCGCATATTAAACTTATGTTCGTATATCGAACTTTTCAACAATCACTGCAATGGAGACACTGTGATGGCTGAATTTCTCTCCCTTCAGGAGGCCGTGAGCCGCCACATCAGCAACGGCGACACCGTCTGTATGGAAGGCTTCACCCACCTGATTCCGTTCGCGGCGGGCCACGAAATCATTCGTCAGGAAAAGCGTGACCTGACCCTGATCCGCATGACCCCGGACCTGGTGTACGACCAGATGATCGGCGCCGGCTGCGCGAAAAAACTGATCTTCTCCTGGGGCGGCAACCCCGGCGTGGGTTCGCTGCATCGCCTGCGGGACGCCGTGGAGAAGGGCTGGCCGAACAAGCTGGACATCCTCGAGCACAGCCACGCCGCCATGGCCTGCGCCTACGAAGCCGGCGCGGCCGGACTGCCGTTCGCCGTGTTGCGCGGCTATGTAGGGAGCGACCTGCCCAAGGTGAACAACCAGATCAAGTTCATTGAGTGCCCGTTCACCGGCGAGCGCTTGGCCGCAGTGCCGTCGGTTCGCCCGGACGTGGCGGTGATCCACGCCCAGCGCGCCGATCGCAAGGGCAATGTACTGGTGGAGGGCATTGTCGGCATTCAGAAGGAAGTGGTGCTGGCCGCCAAGCGCAGCATCGTTACCGTTGAGGAAATCGTCGACGACCTTGGCGCCTCTGTAAACGCCTGCGTGCTGCCCTCTTGGGCCATCACTGCCATCGCCGAGGCACCGAAAGGCGCCAGCCCGTCCTACGCGTTGGGTTATTACGACCGCGACAACGCCTTCTACAAAGAGTGGGACGGCATCGCCCGTGACCGGGAAACCTTCCAGACCTGGCTGAAAGAAAACGTCTTTGAAAAAGGAGCTGCGTGATGAGCCTTGAATTTACCTCCTCGGAAATGATGAGCGTCACTGCCGCCCGCGCACTGACCAGCGACATGACCTGTTTCGTCGGCATCGGCCTGCCCAGCGAGGCCGCCAACCTGGCGCGCCTGACCCATGCGCCGGACGTCACCCTGATTTACGAATCCGGCACCCTGCAGACCAAACCGGATGTGCTACCGCTGTCCATAGGTGACGGTGAGCTGTGCGAATCTGCCCTCACCACGGTTTCGGTACCGGAAATGTTCCGCTACTGGCTGCAGGGCGGCCACGTCAGCGTCGGCTTCCTGGGTACCGCACAGATTGACCGTTACGCCAACCTTAACACCACGCTGATCGGTGACTACCGTGAGCCCAAAGTTCGCCTACCCGGCGGTGGCGGCGCACCGGAAATTGCCACCAACGCGAAGGAAGTGTTCATCACCGTCAAGCACTCCAAGCGCACCTTTGTTAAGGATGTGGACTTCGTGACCACCGTCGGCTTCGGCCGTGACGGCAAGGCCCGGGACAACGTGCCCAACATCGGTCGCGGCCCCACGGTGGTGATCACCGACCTGTGCATTCTCAAGCCGGATCCGGACACCAAAGAACTGGTGGTCACGTCCCTGCACCCGAACGTGACCCGTGAAGAGGTGATCGAAGCCACTGGCTGGGAGATCCGTTTTGCCGAGTCGCTGGACACCACACCGGAACCCACCGCCCACGAGCTGGAAATCCTGCGGGACCTGAAAGCACGCACAAACGCCCACCATGCCGGTCAACAGTGAGGTTCACCATGACTAACGTTTATCTCTGCCATCCCCGCCGTTCGGCCATTGGCCGCTTCGGCGGCACCCTGGCCAGCGTCCGCCCCGACGACCTGGCGGCCCATATTTTCAAGGCCGTACTGGAACAGGCGCCGGAACTGGACCCAGCCGCCATCGACGAAGTGATGATGGGCTCCGCCAACCAGGCCGGCGAAGACAACCGCAACGTGGCGCGGATGTCGGCGTTGCTGGCTGGTCTGCCGACATCCGTACCCGGCACTACCCTCAACCGGCTGTGCGGCTCCGGTATGGATGCCGTGGGCACCGCTTTCCGCGCGATTCGTGCCGGCGAGATGGACCTGGTACTGGCCGGCGGTGTGGAGTCCATGTCCCGCGCGCCCTATGTCATGGGTAAGGCGGATGCTGCCTTCTCGCGTGGACAGATGATTGAAGACACCACCATCGGCTGGCGCTTCGTGAACCCGCTGATGAAAAAGCAGTACGGTGTCGATTCCATGCCGGAAACCGCGGAAAATGTCGCCGAACAGTACAAGGTGTCGCGGGAAGATCAGGATCTATTTGCGTTCCGCTCCCAGGAGAAAACTGCCCGCGCCCAGAAGGACGGTATCTTCGCCGAAGAGATCGTGCCGGTGTCCATTCCACGTCGCAAACAGGACCCGCTGGTATTCGATACCGACGAGCATCCCCGTGAAAGCACCCTGGAAAAGCTCGCTGCCCTGCCAACGCCGTTCCGGGACGGCGGCAGCGTGACCGCTGGCAACGCCTCTGGCGTGAACGACGGCGCCGCTGCAATGCTGGTTGCCAGTGAGAGCGCGGTGAAAACCCACGGGCTGAAGCCCATGGCCCGCATTCTGGGCATGGCCACGGCAGGCGTGGAACCGCGCATCATGGGCATAGGCCCGGTGCCGGCGGTTCGCAAGCTGCTGGAAAAACAGGGTATCAGCATCGATGACATCGACGTGATAGAACTGAACGAAGCCTTTGCTGCACAAGGGTTGGCGGTGTTACGAGAACTGGGCGTTGCCGATGACGATAAGCGGGTCAACCCCAACGGTGGTGCCATCGCCTTGGGCCACCCTCTGGGCATGTCCGGCGCCCGCCTGCTGATGACCGCCGCCCACCAGCTACAGCGCACCGGTGGCCGTTACGCCCTGTGCACCATGTGCGTGGGTGTCGGCCAGGGTATTGCTACACTCATCGAACGGGTCTGAGGTAAGGAGCAAACATGGCATTTCTGAAACACAATGGCCGCACCATCTGCTACCGGCTGCTCGGCGACAAAGACAAACCACTGCTGGTGCTGGCACACCCGCTGGGCATGACCCAGGGCGTGTGGGACGACATGCTACCGATGCTGCTGCCACGGTTCCGGGTGCTGACCTGGGACCTGCCGGGGCACGGCGCCAGCGCGAGCTGGCCGGACAAGTCCGACAAAATCACACCGGAAGACCTGGCGCAGGAAGCCATCGCGCTCGCCGCCATTGCAGATACTGAAAGATTCCACTTTGTTGGCACATCGATTGGCGGTGCTATTGGCCAGCAACTCGTCAGCCAACATTCTGACAGACTGCTTTCCGCCACTCTCACCAACACCGGCGCTGTCATCGGCACACCCGAGGCCTGGAATACCCGCTCAGCTAACGTACTGGAACTCGGCCTCCGTGCCATGGCTGTAGATATCGTTCCGCGCTGGTTCGGCCCCGCCGCCTGCGAACAGCAGCCGGCTCTGGTCGAGGGCTGGCGCGTGATCATGGGGCGCGGTGATGACCGCAGTTATGCACTTTTGTGCGAAATGCTGGGGCGTGTCGATTTCCGCGAGAAGCTGGGCCAGCATCGCGTACCGCTCCGGCTGATTGGCGGTTCGGACGACGTTGCTACCCCCCCGGAAACGCTCCAGGCGCTGGCCCAATACAGTGGCGCCTCGCACCCAGTGATTCTGGAACATGTCGGCCATGTCCCCTCGGTGGAATGCCCTGACAAGTTCAGCCAGATGCTGCTCGACAACCTGGACTGAATATCAACCCGGAAGCCAGGCCCACCGTTCCGGCCTGGCTTCTACTTCTGCCCTCCAAGCCCGTTTTTCAGAATACGGATAAACCTCTGCATTGTGCGGATAGGTTCGCCCCCAAAAATCCCTTAGCGTTCATCGCAGGATGCGAACCCTTGCCCAGCGGAAACAGAACCATGGACAACACTCTCACTATCGAACAAAAAACATCTGAGCCCGGATCTTCCAAAGCCCCGGTTTACGGAGCACTGCTTCTGGCCATCGTCAGCGCCGGGCTATTACTGAGCATGGCGGACGGAGCCACCCCGGCCGTGCTTGCGGCGGTTACCCTCGCCCTAGCCGCCACCGCACTCGCCCTGTGCACGCGGATGCAGCCGACCGTAGTGACCGTCCGGGAACAGGTGCCGGCACCCGAGCCGCTGCCCGAACCGGTGCAGGAACCGCAAGTGCATACCTCGGAACCGGAATCGCCAGACCCTATTCTGCTCAGCCACCTGGATGACCTGCGCAGCAACGTCGATGTGATCCTCGAGGAGATGGCGGAGGCGGGCAAGCTGGCCAAGGCGTCCGGGGCCAAGGTAGCCCAGAGCGCCAGCTGCATTTCAGAGTCCGAAGCATCGATTCGCGAGCTGGCCGACTTCATGGGCCGCATTGATGATGTGTTCACCGAGCTGGGGAAGCAATCCGCCGAGATCGGCGCCATCGTGGGCAATATTCAGGACATCGCCAAACAGACCAACCTGCTGGCGCTAAACGCTTCCATCGAAGCCGCCCGGGCGGGGGAGCACGGCCGTGGTTTCGCCGTGGTGGCCGATGAAGTGCGCAACCTGGCTGTACGTGCCAACGAATCCAGCGAGGGGATTCGCGCCATAGCCGACAGCCTGAATACCACCTCGGTCGAAGCAGGTAATGGCATGGAACAAATCCGGGAATCGTGTAACCAGTGCCTGGGCCAGTCCGGTGAGACCTTACAGGCAATGAAGGATATCCAGGCCGGGGCGATGGCTCGCATGGAAGTCGTCCAGGGCATTACCGAACGGTTGCAGGTTCAGCGCGAGCTTACCGGGCAGATGTACACAGACCTCAGGGTCGATGTCCGATGAGACTGGCCAGGGATTACCTGGCCGGCTACAGCGATGAATACGGGTCGAACGGTGCCCCCGAAACGACCGGCTAGAAAATACTTCGAGCCGGTCAGCGTTCAGGTTACGGGAGCAACCGAGCAGATACGAAGGGCAGTTTCGTTACAGGTAATCCCGAGTGGACTGGACGGTCGCGTAAGCAAATTCCAGAGCCGCCATGGCAGTGGCATGAACCTGTGCAGCCGGCACTTTTACACCGTTAAACTCCA
Organism: Marinobacter iranensis; assembly: GCF_029207565.1. Classification (GTDB taxonomy): domain Bacteria; phylum Pseudomonadota; class Gammaproteobacteria; order Pseudomonadales; family Oleiphilaceae; genus Marinobacter; species Marinobacter iranensis. Next base: position 191,994 of record NZ_JANCMW010000006.1, read on the forward strand.
GATCCATCGTAGCGCAAGCGTCTTCCAGCACCGTGACCTTATAGTCAAAATCTGAAGCGGCGCGGCTGGTGGCCTCGATGCACATATGACTCATGGCGCCTATGACCACGACTTCCTCGATGCCACTGGCATCCAACAACTCTTTGAGGTTGGTTTTCAGAAACGAGTTCGGGTAGTTCTTCACAATGACCGGCTCATCACCTTGAGGAGCCACAGATTCGTGAATGTCGACTCCATCGGTGCCCGGCGTGAAAAACGGGGCACTCGGATCCGGGGCCTCGTGGCGAACGTGCACGAGTAGGTCCTGATTCTGGCGTGCGGCTTCTATTACCTGGGCAGCTTTGGCTGCGGCCTGCTCAATATTCACCAGCGGCAGCTTGCCGGAGGCAAAATATTCATTCTGGACATCAACAACGATAATGGCTCGCTTACTCATATAATTGTTCCTCTTTCGGTTTTGTGTTTCGGGTGTGTTCTGGTTAGAAAGAAATAATCTCGCCATCCGCCGGGATCGAAACGTGATCCTCAATCCCCTCACTGCGGACGAATTCGGCCAGTTCCTCACGGCTGAGGGTCATGTGGTTTACAGCGTCCAGGTGCACGGTGACGATGGTGGCATCCGGGGCTGCGCGGTGAATACGCAACGTATCTTCCTTGCCCATGATGATAGGGTCGCCCTCAAAGCCGGAAACCTCCGCAGCGCCGGTGTTCAGCACAATGACCTCGGGACGGTAACGCTCCAACGCCTGCACGACTTCATCACGCCAAACTGTATCGCCCACCACATAAGTTGTTTTCTGCCCCTTTGCCTCGAAAACCACGCCCATCACTTCACCGAGCGCCTGGGCCAGTTCGGGGACCGAATAGATTGCGTCTGACCCATGCTGGCCGCCGGTTTTGTGAAGCTTTACGCCACCAAACTCAGCATCATCATCGAGAATGCGCACATCCTTGAAACCTTGTGAACGAACCATCTCAGCTTCGGCCACATTCTGCACAAACAGGGGTATGTCCTTCGGCAACAGCTTCTGGGCGGCATCATCCCAGTGATCCAGGTGGGTATGGGTCACAATCACCGCATCCGTACCCTCGACCACGTCCTCTGCGGCCATGGGCAGCCCAACCAGCGGATTGCGCAGCTCGCTCCGGTAGGTATTTTCGAAACCCGGATAGGCACCTCGGTCGGCCAGCATCGGGTCAATCAGAAACGTGGTATTCCCATAGGTTATCTTTATCGTGGCGTTGCGAATGTGCTGTATTTTCTGGGTTGTTTCCTGAGCGCCAGAGTCGGCAAACGCACTGCCGGCAAAGACAGCCGAAACAGCAACCAGAGCGCCAGCGAAGGTTTTGATCAACATCGGGTTCGTCCTCCAATAGGGTGTTTTGTTGATGGGATTAAGTCTAGAGAGCTCTGACTAACACTAATATTGACCTGAAAGACAATCATCGAAACAATTGGGCCAACCGGTTATCATCGGGCTCAATGAACAACAGGATTGATACAGTGGTGCTACCCAGAGTCGGACTCATCCTTCATCCCCACTTCAGCCCCTTCCATTTCTCGGTGCCCTACATGGTGTTCAACATTTCCCTGCCCGAACGCCCGCTGTTTGAGTTATTGATTGTGACGCCGGACGGAAGGCCTCTGGAATCAGAGCGGGCGATAACCGTGCAGCCGGACGGCGGCCTGGAACTGTTGGATACGGTCGATATTGCGGTGGTGCCTGGCTGGCATGATCTGAATGAAGCACCACCGCCAGAACTGGCCGAGGCGCTAACCCGCTGCCATCAGCGGGGCGCACATGTGGTAGGGCTTTGTTACGGAACCTACGCGCTGGCTTATGCGGGCTTGCTGGACAACAAGCGAGCGTCAACTCACTGGCTGGCTGAGCAGGACTTCATTAGTCGCTTCCCGCGAGTCAACCTGGACACCAACGCGCTCTATGTGGAAGACGAACGACTGGTCACGTCCGCCGGAACGGCTGCCGGGCTGGATTGCTGCCTGTTCCTGGTGAGAGAGTATTACGACGCAAAGACCGCCAACACGATTGCCCGCCTAATGGTGGTTCCACCTCACCGGGAGGGAGGCCAGGCCCAGTTCATCGAGCAGCCGGTCGCCATCTCCACCCAGGATGCCCATATCAACCAACTACTGGACTATCTGCGAGAAAACCTGGCCGATACGCACACCATCGATGAACTGGCTACCCGCACGGCCATGAGCAGGCGCACCTTCACACGTCACTTTCAAAAGGCAACCGGCATGACAGTGGTGGAGTGGTTGGTGAATGAGCGGTTACGGCAAGGACGTGAGCTGTTGGAAACCACGTCGTTGTCTGTAGAAGCCATTGCGGAAAGAATCGGCTTCCACACGGCCACGTCGTTCCGGCAACACTTTAAGCAACGCCACCGTGTTAGCCCACGGGACTGGCGCAAGACCTTCAGTGAAAGTGCCTGATATTCGAACTGCACTATCCGCCAGTGCAACCACGGGACATCTCTCTGCAGAAAACGGATATTCCTGTAGCCCCTTCACGCCTCTAATGACAGAACCCACAACAACAATCTGAGGTGTTGAAATGAGCAGGATCAAAACGCTTGCCAGTGCTGTACTGGCAACCACCCTAACCGCCGGGCTCTCTACCTCTGCCCTGGCGGCCGCCGGTGACCCGGTGAAAATTGGCATCATGCTGCCTTTTAGCGGCATTTACGCACAGCTTGGCGAAGCCGGCCGCGATGGCCTGAAGCTGGCACTGAAAGAAAAAGCATCAGCACTGCACGGCTCACCTGTTGAGTTCATCGAACTGGACACCGAAGCCAAACCCTCCCGTGCACCGGAGCTGGCTTCGTCACTGCTGAACCAGCACGAAGCGGACTTCGTGATTGGCCCGGTTCATTCCGGTGTTGCCATGGGCATGATCAAGATGCTGCGCGGCAAAGACACCATCATGATCATCCCGAACGCCGGATCCGCGGCCGCCACTGGCCCCCTGTGCGCACCGAATATCTTCCGGACATCGTTCTCATCCTGGCAGCCGTCCTACCCCATGGGTAAAGTGGCTCTGGATAAGGGCTACAAGAAGGTTTACGCCATCAGTTGGAACTACGGCATGGGCCGCGAAAGCCTCGACGCCTTTGAAGAGTCCTTTACCGCCGGTGGTGGTGAGATTGTCGAGAAGGTACTGCTGCCGTTCCCGTCTACCAACTTCCAGTCCCATGTCAGTGATATCGCTGCGACCAACCCGGACGCAGTTTTCACCTTTTTCGCTGGCGGTGGTGCCATCAAGTTTGTGAAGGATTACGACGCCATGGGCCTGCGCGGCAAAATTCCGCTGTTGGGTTCCGGCTTCCTCACCGAAGGCACACTGCAGGCGCAGGGCGATGCCGCCGAGGGCGTACTGACCGGCCTGCACTACGCAGAGCAGTTGGACGTTCCCAAGAACCGGGAGTTCCGCGAAGCCTTCAATACCGAGTACGGCCACTACCCGGACATCTATGCCGTACAGGGCTACGACGCGGGGCAGGCCATTGCCAATACCATCGGCCAGCTCGAGGGTGACATTTCGGACAAACAGGCGGTGATCAGCACCATGGAGAAACTGACCATCGACAGCCCTCGCGGAGAATTCACCTTCTCCAGGGCCCACAACCCGATCCAGAACATCTACCTGCGGGAAGTGAAAGATGGCGTAAACGTGGTGCAGAGCGTGGCCGCCGAAGCGCTGGAAGATCCGGCTCGCGGCTGCAAGCTCTGAGCACGGGTTCCACTGACTCCCGGCAGCTGCCGGGAGCATCCCCGAAGCTGTCTGCCCGCCCCTGAACTGACTTATCCGTAAAACCGTTGGGTATCACTATGTCTACCGAACTTTTCTTCGTGCAACTTATTAATGGCCTCCAGTATGGGTTGCTCCTGTTTCTGATCGCCTCCGGCCTGACCCTGGTATTCGGCGTGATGGGCATCCTCAATCTGGCCCATGGCTCCATGTACATGGTCGGCGCCTATCTGGTGTGGTACTTCGTCGCTGTAACCGGCAGCTTTACGGTATCCGCCATTCTCTCGGCGGTCATCGCACTGGGCCTGGGCATACTGATCGAGCGGGTGTTGATACAGCGACTTTACAACCGCAACCACCTGGACCAGGTGCTGCTGACCATTGGCATGATCTTCGTATTCAACTCTCTTCAAAGCATTCTCTGGGGCAACGATCCCTACGGTGTTGCGGTTCCGGAGGCGTTGAGCGGTTCCGTGCCGTTCACCGACAACTCCAGTTACCCGGTGTATCGCATTTTTGCGGCGCTGATCTGCATCGCCATCGCCGCCGCCCTGTATTTCATGGTGAGCAAAACCCGCCTGGGCATGCTGATTCGTGCCGGGGAGTCCAATCGGGAAATGGTGGAAGCCCTGGGCGTAAACATAAAAAGCCTCTACACCATCGTGTTCGCCATCGGCGTGATGCTGGCCGCCATTTCAGGAATCATTGCCGCACCCATGCGCTCGATCGTTCCGGGCATGGGGGAGAGCGTGCTGATTACATGCTTCGTGGTGGTGGTTATCGGTGGCATGGGGTCCATTAAGGGCGCTTTCGTAGGTGCGCTGCTGGTCGGTGTTATCAGCACCTTCGCGGCGGTTCTGATGCCCACCATGTCCAACATGGTGATTTACCTCTTTATGATCCTGGTGCTGCTGGTGAAGCCCCAGGGCCTGTTCGCCAAGTAAGCGGGAGCCGAACATGATTTTCGAGAAACGCACCGAGCGTATTGTCCTGGCGATTTTCTTTGTCATCGCCCTCTGTATTCCCCTGTTCCTGGAGGACAACTCCTTCTTCGTGGGGAAAGTCACCACCATCCTGATCCTGGCGGTGTTCGTGATGTCCCTGGATTTCCTGGTCGGGCGTGTTGGCCTGGTCACCCTGGGGCACGCGCTGTTCTATGGGCTGGGCGGTTACCTGTTCGTGATCCTCACGCCGGAGTACGAAGCGGTCAACTTCTGGGTTTACGCCATTTACGTCATGGGTATCAGTGCCCTGGTCGCATTGGTTGTTGGTGTGGTGGTTCTGCGTACCTCCGGGATCTACTTCATCATGATCACCCTGGCCATATCGCAGATGGTCTACTACTTCTTCTTCGACTCTTTGGAGTTCGGCGGCAGCGACGGCCTGTTCATTTTCATGAAGCCGGACACCAGCATTTTCGGCCTGAGTTTCCTGGACCTCGACAACCCATCGCACTTCTATTACCTGTCGCTGCTGGCGGTTCTGATCACCCTGGTGGCCATCAAGATCATCCTTCGCTCGCGGTTCGGCCGCATTGTGGAAGCAAGCCGCCTGAACCCCGAACGCACAGAAGCCTTGGGCTACAACATCTTCGCGTTCCGCCTGATCAGCTACATCATCGGCAGTACCTTGGCGGCCTATGCCGGCCTGCTGTTCGCCTTGCAATACGGGTACGTAAACCCGCAATTCATGACCTGGGAAATGTCCGGCACCGCTCTGGTGATGTCGATCCTCGGCGGCATGGGCACGATCTACGGCGCCATTCTGGGCACCATCACTTACGAAGGCCTGCTGTATATCTTCGAGCACCTGAGCGACGACTGGATGCTGTTTATGGGCGGTTCGATCATCCTGATGGTCCTGCTGCTGCGCAAAGGCCTGGCCGGCTACCTTGAAAAGCTGCTGGAGAAATAATCATGGCCAACGACATCATTCTGGAAACCGAATCCCTCAGCAAACACTGGGGTGGCATCAAGGCCCTCAACGATATTTCGCTGCAGTTTCATGACCGACAACTGCACGGCGTGGTCGGCCCGAACGGCGCCGGCAAGAGCACGCTGCTGAATATGCTGTGCGGCACCCTGCAGCCAACCAGCGGATGTATCTTCCACAAGGGCGATCAGATTGAAGGCATGAAGCCGTGGAAATTCGTACGCCGGGGCATCGGCCGCAGCTTCCAGAAAACCAATATCTACGCCGATGTGACCTGCCTGGAAAACTGCGCTGTCGCAGCCCAGCGCCGGTTCGCGGGAAGTTTTAACCTGTTTGCATCACGCCATGCCAACAAGCTGGTTAGGGAAGCTGCGGAAAAGGCGCTTCACCAGGTCGGTCTGGCTGACCGCATCCACACCATTGCAGCGGAAATATCCTATGGCGAGCAACGCCAACTGGAACTCGCCATGGTGCTGGCAACCGACCCCTGCATCCTGCTTCTGGACGAGCCCATGGCCGGTATGGGCCATGAGGAATCCCAGCGCATTATCGAGCTTCTGGGTCAGCTCAAACAGACCTACAGCATTGTGCTGGTAGAGCACGATATGGACGCCATTTTCGAACTCTCGGACCAATTGACCGTGCTGGATAACGGCACGCACCTGATCACCGGCACCGTGGATGAAGTCCGCAATGATCCCCGGGTTAAAGAAGCCTACCTGGGTAAGGAAGACGAGGAGGAGGAAGCGGCATGAGCAATAACCTTCTGGAAGTAAAGAACCTCAACACCCTGTACGGCCGCAGCCACATCCTCCACGACCTGTCTTTCAAGCTTGAGAAAGGGCAGTCCATGAGCCTGATGGGGCGCAACGGCATGGGCAAGACCACGACGCTCAAATCCATTCTTGGCATCGTGCCGCCCCGCAGTGGTCATGTGTATTTCGACGGCGAGGACATCAGCAAACTGCCAACCTGGAAGCGCATGCGACGGGATATCGCCTACGTGCCCGAAGGTCGCGGCATGTTCCACAACCTGACGGTCAAGGAGCACCTGCAAATGGCGGCACGCCCAGACAGCAACGGTAAATCCGGATGGGACTTCGAGCGGGTTATGGCGACTTTTCCACGACTTCAGGAGCGGTTATCGAATCTCGGTACTGAACTGTCAGGGGGCGAGCAACAGATGCTGGCAATAGGCCGCGCGCTGGTCACCAATCCGAGACTGATGATTCTCGACGAAGCGACCGAAGGCCTGGCTCCGCTGATCCGCCAGGACATCTGGAATGTGATCGCAACGATCCGGGAATCGGGTATTTCCACGCTGATCGTGGACAAGAACATCAAGGCATTAAAGAAGCTCTGCGACCGCCACGTGGTTATTGTTAAAGGACAAGTTCATTTCGATGGCAGCTCCGAAGAACTGGACCAGAACCTGGACAAAGTCGAAACCGCACTGAGTGTCTGAATGTAAAAAAGATAGGGCTATTGCCCACTGTATACAGTGGGCAACAGGTTCACCAACCTACGGGCGATCTCTCAGGCAACCGAACGTTTCAGGGGCTCTCCACACTGATCAACCCAGGACTGTCGTTCCGAAACAACTTGCCCTGCCAGTACGAAGCCCTGCAGGCACTCCGATTCATCAAGGAAAAAGGCCCGGGAGCCATGCTCATCGCGCTCAACCTGCCAGCGTCCTTCCAAACTGTTGGACGGACTTAACAGGGTCAGCGGAAGTGCCGCTGTTTTGACAATGACAGGCATCGGTGGGTACTGAACCATGGTTGGCCGCCCCAACAGAGTATCCGCCAGTGCCCGGATGCCATAGGTGATTGGCGCAATGTATGGCAACAGCCGGCCATTGATTTCAACACAATCGCCAATCGCGAATACGTCCGGGACCGTTGTCTTCATTCCGCCATTGACCTGAATGCCCTGATTGACGTCCGCACCGATCGACTTGGCCAGTTCCGTGCGGGGGTGCGGGGGCGCAAGCCAACCGCGGAAATCACTAGATCGGTGACCAGCTCAGTACCATCACGCAGTACAACCCGATACCGATCACCTTCCTTCTCGACACGCTCGACGGTATTGCCCTGATACCAGCTCACGCCTTGCTCCCGCAACGCCTCTTGCAACTGCACACCGACGTCATAAGGCAACAACCGGTCCATCGGGGACTCGGCCAGGCCAACAACATCCACCTGACAACCAGCGGCCGTCAAGTCATTGGCAAATTCGCAGCCGATCAGGCCATTGCCGATAATAGTGACCCTGCTGCCGCTCTGCAGACGCTCCCGCATGTGGCGGTAGTCCTGCAGGTTGTTAACGCTCAATACGTCCTCGGCGCCACTGCCGTCGATGGGCAGGCGAATAGGCTCGGCACCCAGCGCCAGAACGAGCTTGCTGTAGGGCTGGGAGCCGGAGTCGGTTTCCAGCGTCTTTGCTTTCGGGTCGATGCTCTGTACCCGGCAGCGAGTATAGATGCGGATACTCAGTCTCTGCTCCAATGCCAGGGGCACTCGGCTTCTGCTCGGCTTTCAGCTCAATCATCTCGAAGTCGGCTTTGCCCACGCCACAGTCAGGGCACAGCCAGTCGTCCGGAACATCTTCCCAGCGGGTACCCGGGGGAATTCCTTCGGATGGCCAGCCCTTGGCCTCGTCGTAGATCAGACCGCAGATAGTACATAGCCACTTTTTCATGATTTGGCCCTCCCTCGGCGCCGCTATCCGGGACAGCGGCACCGTCATCGTATTTATCGGGTGATGCGAATCGCGACGTTCTTGGTGCGCACGTAGTTGTAGAGTGCTTCCTGCCCTTTCTCGCGGCCATAGCCGGAGAGCCCGTTGCCACCAAACGGCGTTTCTATGCCACCGGCAAACCACTCATTGACGAACACCTGGCCGGCATCCAGTGACTGGGAGGCACGCAGGGCCCGGCTGATGTCCTGGGTGAAGACGCCCGCGACAAGTCCATAGTCGGTGCCATTGGCCAGTTCGTAGGCTTCCTCTTCACTATCGAAAGGCGTGATGGCGATGACCGGACCGAACACTTCTTCGCCAAACAGGCGCATGTCAGGGGTGACGTCCGCGTACACCGTCGGCTGCACAAACGCGCCTGGCAGACCTTCCACGGCCCGCCCACCAAAAATGAGGCGTGCGCCATCCTCTTCCGCCTGACGGCACAGCTCAAGGACACCATCACGCTGCTGCATCGACACCAACGGCGTAATATCCGGGTTATCCTTGCCGCCGCCAATGCTCAGCCCCCGGGCCAGTTCTGCAACCCGGCCAACCACGTCATCGTAGATCTCACGCTGAACCAGCAGACGGGACATGGCCGAGCAAACCTGCCCGGAATTGAAGAAGATCCCGTTTTTTACACTGGAGATTACCTCGTCCAAATCTGCATCGGAGAACGCGACGGCAGCGGATTTGCCACCCAGCTCCATAACGCAGGGCACGGCATTCTCGGCGGCCGCACGCATAATCGAGCGGCCAGTCGGCACAGAACCGGTGAAGACAATCTGGTTGGTCTCCTTGTGCGCCACCAAAGCCGCACCAATCTCGCGCCCGGGCCCTGCCAGGATACTCAGCACCCCCTTGGGCAAGCCAGCACGCTCGCACGCCGTTGCCAGCAACGTGATCGCCAGCGGCGACACCTCGGGCGATTTCACAATCACCGCGTTTCCAGCAGCCAACGCCGGTGCCAGTGAACGCGCGCAGATCGAGACCGGAAAATTCCAGGGAACAATCTGTACCGAAATACCCTGCGGTTCGTAAGTCGTGAAATCGACATAGTCTTCTCCCAGGGGGATCGACTTGCCTTCGATCTTGTCCGCCATGCCCGCGTAATACTCAAAGTAAGACGCGGATTCAGTAAACTCACCCAGCGCATCGTTGAGCGACTTCCCGTTTTCGCGAGAGGCTAGTAGAGCACCCTCATCCGCGAGCTTGCGGATCTCGCTCCCGATCCGGTAGAGCAGTTCCGCTCGCTGGGAGGGCCGTTGACGAGTCAACCGGCCTTCACGCACACACTGACGAGCGGCAGCGATAGCACACTCGACATCGCCCAGATCCGCGCTGGCAATGGTGGCAAACACGCTGTCAGAGGAGGGGTCACTCACCTCAATGCTTGTTTTGCCATCGACCCATTCGCCGCCAATAAAATTGAGCCAGTGGTTGGATTGTTTGTTAAACATAGAGAATCATCCTTCCAGTGCGCTGGCGTAGCGATTGGCTACCCAGTTGTGAAAATGGTGTGTCGGGCCGTCCAGCACCGGTGAGAACACACCGCCCTGGAAACCAGGTGATCGACGACCCACCTGCATTCCCTCAACGGCAAAGACATCCTCACCGAACACCACACGCCAGGCTTCGATCTGTGAATGTCGGCATGCCGCGTATTCGTCGCCACACGCCTCTTCACCCACATAGAACACACGCAGGTTTTCCAGCGTCCGGTCGTGGGATTTCGGCTCCAGAATAATGGCGAAAAAGTGGTCTGCCTGGAGGCCGAGCAGAACATTCGGATAGAGCGAAATGTACTCTGCCTGGCGCAGTCGATCCTGCGGCCAGGACGGGAAGCGTGGCAAATGGGTGCCCGCCACATCAGACAGGTTGTAGGTGTGGCTGCCCTGACCGGACATGTTGTCGCCCACCACCAGGTTGTAGTGTTGGTCCAGCGGCGAGTATGTGTTCAGGCTGGGATGGACCCACGGCAAGTGATAGGACTCGCAATAGTTTTCCACCGCCAGTTTCCAGTTGCACAGCACTTCCAGCTGCATCTGGCTGCCGGTGGGCGCAATGTGCAGGTTGTCCCAGCCGTCCTTGCCGCAAAGATCACTCCAACGCTCTTTCAACGGTTCAATATAGGTTTCAAAATCGACCGCATCCCCGGAAAGGTTGATAAACACCATCCCTGCCCAGACGTGCGAGCGGACCTCACGCAACCCATGCTTTTCGCACACAAAACCTTCCGCTTTGTGCTTGCCGTACCCCCCAATATGCGGAGTACCTTTCAAGTTGCCATTCAGATCGTAGGTCCATGAGTGGTAAGGGCAGCGCACCATGCCTTCCACTTCGGTTTCTTTGGTCAGAAGAATCATTCCCCGGTGGCTGCAGACATTGTGGAAAACCTTGAACTCACCGTCACGGTTACGCATGATCGCCAGAGGCAAGCCCATGAACTCGTAGGGTTTGGCGAAACCATCCATCGGCAGGTCACTGGTAAATCCAAGTGCTGCCCAGCCTTTTCCCAACACCTCATCCCGCTCCAGTTCATACAGTGAGGCGTCGTCATAAACGGCGTTGGGCATACCGGACGCTTCGGCAAGCGGTTTGCGGACATTATCAAGTGCTGTTGCTGGAATCAGACGCGTTGTTGTTGTCATGGCATTTCTCCTCTCTCGATCTCTGACGATCTCTCGTGACCCTGTCAGGGCTACCAGCAGCACATTGACCTGACTCAGTGACTACAGGTCGTAGCTGTATGAGGAGCGATAGTAAGGATGGCGAACTTTTTCGGCAAACGACTTTTAAGCCGCCTGTTCATGACAAAATCTCATGACTTGAGGCACAAAAACTCGTTTGACCCATGTCAATTAATTGATGAGGATTGCATCCACTATCCCGACCTTTGCCCAAGAAAAATAACGGACGGCGCGCGGATCGATGATTAGAATAGAGGAAAGTGACGATAGGCAGGGCAACGAGGAAGCGTCAGGGTCTAACCAGCTTTCGACGGCTACCCAGGCCCACTAATAACAAGCATCAACATTGCCAGAGAGAAACCGGTGAAAATAAAACCCTTACCTCCTCTTAACAGCCTCGTGGCTTTCGAGTCGGCCGCGCGCAATATGAGTTTCACTCAGGCAGCCTCCGAACTGAGCGTGACCCAGGGTGCTGTAAGCCGGCAAATCCGGCACCTTGAGGAATACCTGGGCCGCGCACTCTTCGTCAGGGACAAGCGTCAGTTGGGGCTAACGCAAACCGGTACGGATTACTACGCCAGTGTGCAACAGTCGCTGCAGGTGTTGGCCGACACGACAAGCGATATCCTGCAATGGCGGTCAAACAAGCAGATCACAGTGGCAACCTCTAACGCGATGGCCTCGCTCTGGCTGCTGCCGAGACTGCCGAAGTTCCAGGACCTGCATCCACATATCGACGTCCGAATTCTGGCAACGGATTCTCTGAAGGGTGTCCGTAGTTCAGAATACGATATTGCCCTGTTCTACTACCGGAAAGCCCCAACAGGAACCTCTGTAACCCCTCTGTTTCGTGAACGGGTCTACCCCGTTTGTAGCCCGGCCTTCCTGGAACGCCAGACTGTGGACACTCCAGAGCAGGTGCTTGGTACAACTCAACTCTGGCTGGACTCCAATGAAAACTGGCTGACCTGGAAAGAATGGTTTCGCTCGGCCGGGCTGGAACAGATTAAGCCTCGCCGCCAGCTCAATCTGAACAACTATCCGATGCTGATACAGGCAGCGTTGAATGGTCAGGGTATCGCACTTGGCTGGCAACAACTGGTCGAACAATATCTGGACAATGGCGTGCTCGTGCGTCCCGTGCCAACGGAATTGAACACCGAGGCGCACTTTTACATGCTTGAGCCAGAGGAGCAGGCCAGAAGAAAACCTGGTGTAGAGGAGTTTCGTGACTGGCTGCTTGAGCACGTCAGGGAAGACCCATCCTATTCGGGTGAAACGTCTGCCACCACCAGTCTGTCTGCGCAATCGGGCTAAGTATACTGACCAATTGCGAAATGTTCTTCGTTAAGCCAAGGGGCGTGAACAGCCAGATCAGGCACGATATCCTTTCGCAAAAGGGTTCGGGTGCTCTCCGCTACCTGCGAGGGGATATCGCCCATTTCCCCTTCTCTGGCCAATAAATACAGCTCGCGTGCATGACGGCTGGCGTCGAGTTCGATAAAGCGGACACCCTCTGTTCTGTACAACACCTGGGCAAGACAAAGCCCACTCAGTATTGCCCAGCCGTGCCCGTCCTGAACAAAGCTCATCAACGTATGAGTATCATCGGTTTCATACCGCACATTGGTCTGAAGCCGCATACGCCGCATAGTCACTTCGCTCAGAGCACCTATGTGCGTGTTGCGCCCGTAACGGATCAGTGGTTCAGACTGTAAAAGACTCTCGAGCCGCCCCCGACCACCATGATTCACCTCAGTCTTCACGCCTTCCAACATTGTGGTTGGTATCGCAGCCAGCATTGGATCACGGCAAAGCTGGACTCGCTCAAGCCCCTCTACATCATGCATCGGCTCACTGGAGACCAGAATGTCGATTTCACGATCCAGGAATGCCTGCATCAACGTTGGCGTCATACCACTGCGTAGTGCCAGCCGTTCGATCCGGCTACTCAGTCTTGCAATAAGCCTGCTGCCGAATACTTCCGAGCAGGACGTCACAAGCCCCAGACGACACTGAACCAGATTCATTTCCGCAGCAGATCTCAGTTGCACGTTTAACCGGCGCAGATCCGCAAGGATGGTGTCTGCACTGCGCTTCAGAACCTGCCCTGTTGCCGTGAGTTGTACCGGGCGCGTGCGACGGACGATCAATTCGGCGCCGACCATACCCTCAAGCTGTTTCAACGACTGGGAGATCGCTGACTGGGTGACCGACAGTCGATTGGCGGCATCCGTCAGGGACTGAGACTCGGCGATTGTTACAAACGTGCTCAGTAACTGAGTATCCAGAAGGTCCGGGTCCATTGTTAAAATTCACCATTTCATAAGTTATGCTAATTATATATATCATTTTTTCTTATTTTGACCGCCAAATGTAGATTATCTAATAGTTGAATCGAATAATCATTGTGTAACGCGAACAGGTCCGAACCATTGGACCTGGATACAGCAACACAACAATGAGCGATACAGGCAATGATTCTTCCCCAATACGATGGCCACTGCGGTTGGTACGAAGCCCTCGACAACGTTTCGGCGTTTCCCGAGCTGATAAGCAATGTGCGAGTGGATACCGTCGTCATTGGTGGCGGTTTCGTCGGTTGCGCAGCGGTGCGTCGACTGGCTGAAAACCGCCCCGACGAACGGTTCCTTCTCATCGAAGCGCTCAAAATCGGGCAAGGCGCGTCTGGCCGCAACTCGGGTTTTGTTATTGACCAGCCCCATAAACGGGACCTGGAATCGAATGACAACGATCTGAAGCGCAAACTGGTTCGCCTGAACCGTACCGCCATCGACTATCTGAAAACCCAGATCGACCAGTACGGCATTGACTGCCAGTGGTCCCCTGCCGGTAAATATCAGGCCGCCGTGGGCACGCGAGGAGAGAAGTTCCTCAGCCATTACGAAGAACTGCTGAAAGGCTTTGGCGAGACCTACGAGAGAATCCCGCGCGAACGGATCAAGTCAGTCTTCGGAACAGACTTCTACAGCTCTGCGATTTTCACGCCGGGTGGTGCTCTCATGCAGCCGGCGGCGTTGATGCGCGGCCTGGCGGATAACATGCCTGACAACGTGCAGATCGCAGAGAACACGGCGGTTACTGAAATCACCCGGACGGAATGCGGGTTTCTGTTGAAAACCGGCAAATCCAGCATCAAATGCCGCAAACTGATACTGGGTACGAATATCTTCACCGCCGAACTCGGTTTCATGCGCGACCACATACTGCCGGTCATGACCTTCGCCAGCATGACCAAGCCCCTGACGGATGATCAGATGAAACGCTATGGCGGGCAGCTCGATTGGGGAATCACACCAGCGGACCACGCCGGCACGACGGTCCGCATGACACAGGACCGGCGAACTATTATACGTAATTCCTACCGTTACGCTCACGATTACAATACGCCTCAGGAACTTTTGCCAGGCCTTGGGCTGCGGCACAGGAAAGCGTTTGATGCGCGCTACCCGCAACTCAAGGATGTGGAATTCGAGTACACCTGGGGCGGAGCCAGCGGCTTGTCAGGTAACTTCGAGACCTACTTTGGGCAAATAGAACCGGGGATCTACCTGTCTTGCTGCGACCAGAGCGTCGGCGCCGCCCGGGGCACCGTATCCGGGATGATGCTGGCAGACATGGCGTGCGGAAAAAAAAGCGAACTGCTGTCCGACATGGTTGAAGTATCAGGTGCCCCTTCTCGACTCCCGCCGAAACCGTTACTGCGGGTGGGCGTGCCTTTGCGCATGGCGATGGCGCGATTTGCCAGTCGTTCAGAAGTCTGAAATCCCGATCCGAAACACAAAGGAGACCCCCTTGGCCGCAACACTGATTCGCCACAGGGTGTGAATAACTACAAAAAACGGATAGGGATGTTCATTAACCGGATATTTGACCATGCCTGAATAACCGATAGTTCAATTGCCAAACAACAAGGAGAAGGCAAATGAACTATCGACACTCACTATTGGCGCTGGCGATCGCATCCGGTCTCAGCGCTACTCCCGCCGCTCACGCCCTCGAACTCGGCGAGTTCAACGACACCAAATTCAGCATCGGTGGTTTTTTCAAGGCCGAAGCCATCTATGAAAAGGTGGACGAGGGGGATTCCCGCATTTTCGGTCGCTCAAACCAGTCCCGCGTTAACCTCAAGGCCGTTACCCAGAAGGAAGGCCACACGATTGTTGGCTTTGTGGAAGGCGACTTTTACGGCGGTACCTACCCGGGCGAGAACAACGATCTGCGGCTTCGCCACGCATTCATCAAGGTTGACCAGACCACTGTAGGGCAAACCTGGACCGGCCAGTTCTGGGCGGTTGCCTATCACGATTACCTGGATTTCCTGGGCGGGCCACGCGGCACCCTGGGTGGGTTCAACTTCCGCACCAACCTGATCAGCCATGAGGTGGCCGGCTTCCGCCTTACCGCCCAGGACCCGGTCAACAACGACGCGGACACCCCCGATCTCGCCGTCAACTACAACCTGAATCTCGACGGCGGTCACCGTGTTATCCTCACCGCATCCGGCCGCGAAGTTGAAAACGGTGACTTTGTGGGTGGTGGTGCCATTGGCTCAAAGTTCATGATCGGACCACACAGTTTTAACCTGAACGCCCACTACGGCGAGGGGCTTGGCGCGTTCACCGGTGTTGGCGTGAACAACAGTTTGGCGTCGCCGGATGTTGAGAACGGCGATGCTGTTAGTCAAGTGGGTTTTGACGTCGGCTTCCGCTACGTCATCAATAACGATTGGCGGGCAAACGTGGCCTACACAGCCGTTGAGGTGGATGACAACGCCGACACCAACTACGAAGCCCATCGCGTCAACCTGATCCACAACATTACCCGGGATCTGGAAGCCGGGATAGAATGGCGCAAATACAACCTCGCCTTCGGCCCACTGTTGCCGGAAGGCCAGCAGGTTGAGGTCATGGCCAAATACAAATTCTGATCCGGACCTTCAGAATTGGTATCCTTGCCAACAACCCGCAAAGCAGGCGCCCAACGTCTCCAGGGCGCCTGCTTTCCGCTGGTAAACGGCAGCACCAGTCAATTGCAAACGGTAACTTCCATGGCAGAAGAAGGCCCCAAGCGGCAGGGAATCGGTTCGCTGGAAATCGGATTACACATCCTCAACTACATTTCTACAGCACCCAAACCACCCACCCTCAAGGAGCTGTCAGGGGCGCTGGACCTCTCACCGAGCCGCGCCCATAAATACCTGGTCAGTCTGTTGAGAGAGGGGTACATCAATCAGGTGAATCACACCCAGTACACCCTGGGTAATTCCAGCCTGACCCTGGGCATTTCCGCGCTACGGCGCATCAACCCCATTCAGTTGAGTTACGAGGCCGTGGACCGGCTCAATGAGGAAACGGACAAAACCGTGTCTGTCACCGTCTGGAACGGCAACGGACCACTGATTATCAAGTGGTTGGATTCAAGCCAGCCCATCTCGGTAAACGTTCGGCTGGGCGCCGAATTATCTCCACTGAACTCTGCATCCGGAAGAATCTATCTCGCCCATCTGCCGACGAAACGGCGCAAGGAACTGGTGGACCAGTATTACAGGAACTCGAAGTCACTCCCCAAACACCGGGGCAAACCCGTCACCCGGGAAGAGCTGCAACCCCACCTGGAAGCCATTAAACGGGACAACTATTGCGCGTTTTTCAGCGATTACCTACCCGAGATCAATGTGCTCAGCCGCCCTGTATTCGATATCAACGGCAGCATTGTCACCGTCATCACCCTGTTGGGTCTTGATCGGGACACCGACATCAGCGAAGGCTCATTCCTGTTCGAACAGGTTCGGGAATGCAGTGACCGGGTAACGCGGCAGATTTGCGGGCAACAACGAGAGGGCAATGGCCGGGATTAACCGGCCATTCGCATGGTTTCAGAGGGTAGTTCACCGAAGGTTTTACGATAGTCCGACGAAAACCGGCCCAGATGGCTGAAGCCATAATCCAGCGCAATCTCGGTCACGTTCCGGCACTTACCCTGCAGCAGGTCTTCCCGCAACTTCTGAAGCTTCAACTGTTTGATGTAACACTTTGGCGTGGTAGCGAAGGCCTTGGAGAACGCGTTGTAGATGGACCTTACGCTCATATTGGAAACTGAGGAAAGTTCTTCAATATCCATATTGCGATGCACATTCTGTTCAATGTAGCGGAGCATCTTACCCAGTGAGGGCGTACAGGCCGGCCCGTTTTCCTGGCAGGACCAGTTGCTGGGGAATACCTTCAGGAATTTCTTGAGGATGATTTCCCGATACGGGGCACAGACCGGGTTTATGTCCTCGTCCCCAGCATCATCAAGCTCGGAGAACACAGCTTCCATGATATTGATCAGTGCGGGGCACAACCGGAGCTCCACAGGCGCCCGGGTGAAACGAATCCCGTTTTCCGGCAAGCGACCATGGGACAGTTCACGGGCATTGTTCAAAACATGTTCTGGAACCTTGATGATCAGCTTTTCGCAGTCTTCCGAATACTCCAGGTCAATTTTCTCATAGGGGTTCACCATCACTGCCTGACCACTGCGAACCTTCATGCGCTCGCCCGCCTGATGCCAGACACACTCACCCCGCGTCACAACCTGGAAATGGTAAATGGATTCCAACTCGGGACTCTTCACCCGAACGTGGTTACCGTAACTGATTTGCGACAAACCAAACCCGGCAAATTCCCTGAAGCTGAGACTGGACTTCCGTTTCTGCTCGCCAATCATTTCCAGGCGATGCTGCCCGATATGCCGGTTAACGAACGATGACACCTCTTCCGGATGTGCCCCCTGAAGGACGGTAGCGCCCGCAAGTGATTGACCAAACATCTCACGCCTCATTTACTTATTGTTAATGCGTTCACTCTATATAAATTTAGTTGGTCAATCAACAACCAGTTAATCGGCACCCCAGTAAAACATGCCAGACTGTTTCCCAAGGATCGTTGCTGATATATGGGTGTCGCTGGGCTTGTTCGCCAGTCCGTAACATACATGCAGCGGCAGAAGGTGCTCCTCGCGGGGATGACAGAACCGGGCGTGGGGCGCACGATCCCAATGCAGTAGCCGCTCGCTACGCTCAGCCTCCTTCAGAGCCGGGTCACAGCATGTCTCTTCCAGCCAATCTTCAAAGGCCCGGTTACGGGCCTGAACCTCTGGCGTATTCGGCGCAAAAAACGCCCGCATGTTATGGAAAGAGAAACCGGATCCGATCACCAGCAAGTTCTTGTACTCCAAAGCCTGTAACGCTCGTCCAATGGCCAGATGCGTTGAGGCGTCCAGGTCTTTTACCAGTGAAAGCTGGATGCATGGAATGTCCGCAGAGGGGTACATCAGTTTGAGTGGTACAAACACACCGTGATCGAACCCCCGCTGGTGATCAAGCTGCACCGGAATCCCGGCCTTCTCCAACGCCTCGTGCACCTGAACCGCCAGTGCAGGTTCACCGGGGCACGGATATTCAATTTCATAGGATTCCGGCGGAAAGCCGGAATAATCGTATATCAGTGGTGGATTGGTCCCGGCAGTGATCGTTGGTACCGCTTCCTCCCAGTGGGCGCTGATGACCAGTATTGCCGAGGGTTTACGCAGCTTGCCTGCGATCTCCTCGAGCCGCTCCACCATTTCTCTGTGGCCCGGGTCGCCTAGCAATGGCATTGGCCCGCCCCCGTGAGAGATAAACAGAACATCGGTATTGGCACTCATGGCGATTGCCCCTCCAGTAACGGTTTGGATTCCATCAATTAACGTCAGATTTCACTGGGCCCCGCCGGTACAATCCCGGTAGGGTTCAAGGCCTTGATGGAGTAATACCCTGCCTTGATGTGATCAAGGTTTACAGTGTTCAAGATACCCTCAAGCGCCAGAATCCGCTGCAGGTAGGCATGCAGGTGTGGCATGGCCTTCAGGGTATTGCGGTTGCATTTGAACAGTCCGTGGTAAGCGGCATCAAAGCGCACCAGGGTGACGAACAGGCGCACGTCGGTTTCTGTCATGCGGTCACCAAACAGATAGGTGCGCCCGTCCGCTAGCCGGGACTCCAACTCATCCAGTGCGGCAAACACCTTACCGTAAGCCTCTTCATAGGCCTCTTGGCTGGAAGCAAACCCGGCCTGATACACACCGTTGTTCAGGTCTGTGTAAAGATAGGCGTTCAGGGCATCGATGTCGGCGGCAAGGTCCTCCGGATAAAGATCCGGGCCCTGATTGACGATCCCCAAGAAAGCGCTATTGAGCATCCTGAGAATATCAGCGGACTCGTTATTGACGATGGTTCCGGTCTGCTTGTCCCAGAGTACCGGTACGGTGGCACGCCCGGAAATCTCCGGATCAGCACGGGTATACAGCTCATGCATGTAGCGTGCGCCATTGAGCGCATCCTCATCAGCGCCCGGGTAACCTCCGAACTGCCAGCCCTGATCAGTCAGCCGCGGATTGACAACCGTGACGCCAATGACGTCCTGCAACCCTTTCAGTTCGCGAGCCATCAGCGCCCGCGAAGCCCACGGACAGATATACGCCACATAGAGATGGTAACGCCCGGTCTCCGCCTTGAATCCACCAGCCCCGGTCGGGCCAGGGGCGCCATCCGGCGTAATCCAGTTCCGAAATGACGAGGTCTGGCGGATAAAGCGCCCCTCATCATCCTTCGCCTGCACCGGCTGCCAGTTATCTTTCCACTCACCATTCACCAGCATGATTCAGACTCCCTTGTGTAACACGTTGTCCAGCGAGAACCGTCCAGCACCCTGTACAACGAGGGCCAGCGAAACCACAAACAGGGTCAGGGCATACTCGTAACCGTTGTTGGCCATGAACAGACCATTGCCGATATGAACGGAGAATATCGCCACCAGCATGGTGAAGGCTGTCACCAAGGCCGCCGGACGTGTCAGCAGGCCCAGTACCAGCAGCAGACCACCAAAGAATTCGGCACCGCCGGCCAGCAAAGCCATCAGATAGCCCGGCTCCAGGCCGATGCTGGCCAGCCACTGCCCGGTGCCTTCCAGGCCATAGCCACCGAACCAGCCAAAGAGTTTTTGAGCACCGTGGGCCGCCAGAATCAGCCCGACCGGTACCCGCAGAATAAGCGCCGCATAACCGCCGCTGGAATTGAACAATGTCTGTGCAAATTTGGAGTTCATAATGATCACCTTGAATCTTTCTCTGTTGACGTTTCCTGAAGCCCCGCTCCAGATGATGTACTCACTGTACTATCAACTTTTATAAAGACTAAGATGACCAGTGTTGCTTAATTACCAACACAGTGTTGATAATTTGAAAGACCTACAGTCAAGAGGACAATCCAATGGACCGGATCGATGCCATGCACGCCTTCGTCACTGTGGTTAACGAAGGCAGCTTTACCCGGGCTGCCGAGCGGCTGGCGATGTCTCCACAGCTGGTCAGCAAGTACGTTTCCCAGCTTGAGCAACATCTTGGCGTACGTTTGCTCAATCGCACCACTCGCAAAATACATCTGACGGAGGCCGGCACACGCTATCAGCACCTTGCCCAGCAGGTACTTAACGATATCGACAACATGGAAAACCAGCTCGGTGACCTGCAAGGCCAGGCCCGGGGCGTTCTGAGAATCAGTGCACCGGTATCCTTTGCCATTCACCACATGGCCCCGCTGCTGAGCGAATTTCAGAAAGTCCATCCCGCCGTGGGGATCGATCTGCAACTGAACGACCGCAAAGTCGACATTGTGGAGGAAGGGTTCGATATAGCCCTGAGGATCGGCCACCTGAAGAGCTCATCACTCATCGCCAAACGGATTGCACCGGTAAGGCTGGTGCTGTGCGCCTCACCGGATTACCTGAAACAGCACGGTACGCCCGAACGACCTGAAGATCTCAGGAACCATCGTTACCTGCGCTATAGCTACATGGAGCTGGATGCTAACCACCCAGTATACCGATGGTTGCAAAACACGGATCGTGACAAAAACACAGAGATGGTCAGTAACAACGGCGATGTGCTCGTCGCTGCAGCGATAGCCGGGGCAGGTATCGCCCTGCAGCCTACGTTTATATCTGGCTCCGCCATCCGCCAGGGAAAGCTGCAAGTCGTCTTACCAGATCATGAGCCAGAGCCGATGGGGCTCTATGCGGTGTACGCCCACAGGCAGTTACTGGCGAGCAAGGTCCGCAGCTTTATTGACTTCATGGAGGGCTTTTTTGGCGATCCGCCCTACTGGGACCAGTTTGAATAACGGGGCAGAGCGGGGTGCAACCTCCTACTTTTTCAGCCATTTACAACATGAGACGCCAGAGTCTCTGCTAAGTGTTGAAGTTCATCCGCTTTTTCGAGCCCCTCAAGAAATCGTTTTGGTATACCACTCATACCAACTTGTGCACCCGTGAGAGTACCAGTGAGCATGGCTCGCACCTGATTTTGCCCCCCACCGTTCACCGCGTGTAGCACTGCAGACTCAAAATCGTCATGGAACAAGGAGGACAGGTAGTATGCCGCAGGGAGCTGATGGTAAATGGCACAAGGCATACCGTATACGAGCGAGACTTTCCAGGCCGGTTCAATTCGAATGTCAGGATCTGATGCAGCCGCAGCCATGAAAGAGGGGGTCAACAATGCATCGGGGGAGGCAAAACGACCCGCGCGTGGCGGATCAGGATCACCGGGGCGAGGTGGTTGCAGGTTGTCGCCAGTGACGGCATGAAACGGCAATTCACCGTTTTTAACTTGGGCCATCAATTTATCAGACACATCAGCATCCATGCTGTTTCCCTGAATCAGAAGTCCCAATAAAGCCCCAAACGCAACAGTCATTGATACCACGGTATCATCCACTTGGGTAAGAACCGTGTTATCGGTAATGGCAGCCGCCAGTTGCGCAGGTTGGAATGCATAACGGACAGCGATTGCAAGGGTTCGCTCGATAGCTTCAGTTGTATCAGCGTGTCCACCGGTTTGGCCCCAGGGCAAGTCCTGCTGAATCCGTTTACCCCAGGCGTCACGTATAGACTGGCTCGTATAGCCACCCGGCCCGCTTACGGGTGTTCCGTCAAGGAGAGGAAAGAGTTCCTGGTCCATTCGTCGGCAAAAATCTTTCTCATTGTAACCTTTGGCCTCAACCAGGGACCGCAGCATAAGAGTAAGAATAAAGCCGGCCTGTGATAGCTGACCGGCTTTCAGGCCATCATGGTATCTACCGGGTTTTGGATCGGTGTATCCGTCAATCCAATCACCATAATCCCTGCGTAATTCAGAAAGGTCGTAGTACCAATGCGGGCCCAGTGCAAGTGCGTCGCCGATAAAAGCGCCCATTATCGAACCTACGGCGCGATCCTTGGTTTCCGAAGGACTAATCATGATCCCTCCTTTGACTGCAATCTTGATATATCGACATTATCCTTTGGAACAAGATCAACTGACGTTACGACGATACCATATGGGTTTTAGTTGCTGTCCAGCTCCAGAGGTCGGCCCCTCTACTTATCCACCAACATTGACGTCTTGATAGTATTAAAGTTGCTGATCAGATTGAGCATCTCGTCCAGATCCTTCTTTTTGAAGTTCACACCGTCGGCCTTTGAAGCTCCGACGGTTTCAGGATATGCGGAGGTTCCACCCTTTTCGGTTTCGGAGGTGCTCTTCAACAATGTCACGCGAGCACTGGCCTCGCGCACGATGAGCACGTCGCAGAGGCTTGCATTACATAAGGCGGGTGCGTCGCCTGACAGGCCCGAACAGCTCGCTTTCTATTAACTGGGGGACATCGCGCCGCAATTCACCGGTACAAAAGGCTTGCCACACCGATGCGGTCCAACGTCCAGTGGTCCAACCGCTTGATTCCGGTGATACTGGGCCTGAGGATTCTCTTATAAATATGAAACTGGATTTGGATAAAAGCAATCTGCAAATACGGAGAGGAAATGAAACCTGAACACTTACCACCTTTGATGTGACACCACTTTACTCATGATTAAAATAACTACATATATTCCATATTATCGCATTCATCAAAAAAGACCTGCGCCCAATTCTTGATCAACTTCTAAATCACAGTAAAAAATACAATCCGAATGGTAAATTTAGCCATCCCGAAAACGCCCCAAAAACCCCATTTTGGCGCCGGGAGCGAAAATTCCTCATCTCAATATCGACCTACCCGCAGGTCCAACCCTTGATATTAACGAGAAGTTGCACGACTTCATTGCACTCAACTACGATACTATTGCATAGAGGGCGGCTATTAACCGTATTGAAAACATCGCTTTTCCCGCCAGCTTAGCTTTAATGTGGCACTGAAACTCAATGATCCCAGGGAACGGACCATGATCTTGCTCGCGATACTACTCTTTCTGTTCGGCCTTAGCCTTTTGATAGGGGGCGTGTGGCTTATTTCTCTCGGTGGGAGCTGGTATTACGCCCTTGCCGGGATAGTCCTGATCGTCATCGCATTGCTGGTGAAGTCCCGGCGCACGTTTGCCCAGATCCTCTACGCATTGTTACTGGTGGCTACCGCTATATGGGCCTACTGGGAAGCAGGATTCGACTGGTGGCCCCTGGCCTCCCGACTGGGCGTATTGCTGCTGCTGACCATCCCTTTGTTGATCCCGGCCCGCGGGGACGGCCGCCTGGGAGCCGTAACACTCGCTATCGCCTGGGTTGGCGTGGGCCTGTTTACGGTAGCGAGCATTCCCTATGATGCTCATCGCATTGAAGGAACGCTCAACACTGAGTCAGTCATCCAGAATCCCCGACTCGGGGAAGTGCCAGAGGGCGACTGGCTCAGCTACGGGCGCAGCAACCTCGGCCAGCGCTATTCACCGCTGGAACAGATAACCCCCGAAAACGTCCGCGAGCTGGAGCTGGCCTGGGAATACCAGACCGGTGATCGTAAAGGGCCCAAAGATGTTGGCGAGACCACCTACGAAGCCACCCCGTTGAAAGTAGGCAACACACTCTACCTGTGCACACCTCATAACTGGCTGGTGGCCCTGGATGCAGACACCGGAGAGGAACGGTGGGTTTACGACGCTCAAGTGCCGTTGGAAAGCCAGCGCCAGCACCAGACCTGCCGGGGCGTTTCCTACCTTCCTCCCAGTGGGGGCGGCGGTGATATCCCAGAGGTAAAAACCCTGCAGTCACCGGCAGAAAGCCAGGCCAGCGTGGAATGCGATTCCCAGCTTTTCCTGCCCACTTCCGATGCCAGGCTGTTGGCACTGGACCCGGTTACCGGCGCCCGCTGCGGCAATTTTGCGGACGACGGCTCGCTCAACCTGCTACACAACATGCCCCACAAGCAGGACGGCTTTTATTACTCCACCTCACCGCCGGTGGTCGCCAATGGTGTGGTAGTGGTCGCTGGAGCGGTCAATGACAACTACGCCATAAACTCGCCTTCTGGTGTTATTCGTGCCTACGACGTCAAGACCGGCGAACTGGTATGGAACTGGGACCCCGCCAATCCGGAACAGACGCAACCTATTGCCGAGAACGAAACCTACTCCACCAGTTCCCCCAACAGCTGGGCGGTCGCCAGTGCTGACGAAGAGCTGGGGCTGGTCTATTTTCCCATGGGAAATCGCACACCGGATCAGTTGGGCATGTACCGCACTCCGGAGGAAGAAAAATACTCCTCCTCGGTGGTCGCGCTCAGCCTGGAAACCGGGCAGGTAGAGTGGGTGCAACAGTTCGTCCACCACGATCTCTGGGATATGGATACCCCTGCCCAGCCCAGCCTTGTGAATATCCAGACTGAACAGGGCCTGCAACCAGGCCTGGTGGTACCCACCAAACAAGGGGATGTGTACGTGCTTAACCGGGAAACCGGCGAGCCGCTGATTCCTATCACGGAGCAGGCAGCGCCCCAGGGCACCATTGAGGGCGACAATGCAGCCCCGACCCAGCCGGTATCCGGGCTGAGCTTCCGTCCGCCGCCCCTGAAAGCATCCGATATGTGGGGTCCACGGCCATCGACCAGATGATCTGCCGCATCAAATTCCAGTCTCTGCGTTATGAAGGTATATACACCCCGCCTTCGGTACAGGGCACCCTCGTTTATCCGGGCAATTTTGGCGTCTTTAACTGGGGTGGCATTGCTGTGGATCCGGAACGCCAGGTGATGTTCGGCATGCCCCTGTACATGGCGTTTATCCAGCGACTGGTTCCAAAAGACGATAACACTCCCTTGGGGCCCACCAACCAGGGCGAGCAAGGCATGAATGAAAATGCGGGAGCGGAATATGCGGTAGAAATGATGCCGCTAATGTCGCCTCTGGACATCCCCTGCCAGCGCCCACCCTGGGGTTATGTGGCGGGGGCGGACCTGCGTACTGGTGAAATCGTATGGAAGCACAAGAACGGGACCGTTGAAGACATGGCGCCTATCCCGATCCCTCTGAAACTGGGCGTACCGGGCATCGGTGGGCCGATCATCACCCGCGGGGGTGTGGTCTTCCTTGCTGCTACCGTGGATAACTATCTTCGCGCCTACAACCTGACCGACGGCGAGGAGCTCTGGCGGGCCCGGTTGCCGGCAGGGGGGCAAGCCACGCCGATGACGTACCTGAACAGTCAGGGTGAGCAAATGGTGGTACAGGTTGCCGGTGGGCATGGCTCGATCGGGACCACCATCGGTGACTATGTACTGGCCTACAAACTGAAATAGGCACGTCTGCCCAGGGCCAGGGCTCGGGGCGGGCGTCAGCGCTTGACGCCCGCCTGCCTTCAGAAGTGAATAACCGACCGAATACTTTTACCCTCATGCATCAACTCAAACGCCTCGTTGATGTCCTCAAGGGGCATGTTGTGGGTAATGAACACATCCAGCGGGATGTCCCCTTTCTCGGCCTTTTCCACATAGCCCGGCAGTTCCGTGCGGCCTTTAACACCGCCGAAGGCAGAGCCTTTCCAGACCCGTCCGGTCACCAGTTGGAATGGGCGGGTACTGATTTCCTCACCAGCACCGGCCACGCCGATGATGATGGACTCACCCCAGCCCTTGTGGCAGCACTCCAGGGCTGAGCGCATGACATTGACGTTGCCGATACACTCGAAGGAGTAGTCCACACCGCCGTCGGTCATTTCAACGATGACTTCCTGGATCGGCTTGTCGTAGTCCTTGGGATTGACCACATCCGTAGCGCCCAGTTGTTTGGCGATGTCGAACTTGCCGGGATTGATATCGATGGCGATGATGCGGCTGGCCTTGGCCATAGTGGCACCAATAATGGCAGCCAGGCCGATACCACCGAGGCCGAAGATGGCCACCGTTGCACCTTCTTCCACCTTGGCGGTGTTCAGTACCGCACCAATGCCGGTGGTGACACCACAGCCCAACAGGCAGACTTTCTCCAGCGGTGCTTCCTTGGGAATTTTCGCCAGGGAGACTTCCGGCAGCACGGTGTATTCAGAGAAGGTGGAGCAACCCATGTAGTGGTAGATAGGCTCGCCTTTGTAGGAGAAACGGGAGGTGCCATCCGGCATCACGCCCTTGCCCTGAGTTTCGCGCACGGAACCACAGAGG
This sequence comes from Marinobacter iranensis, assembly GCF_029207565.1. GTDB lineage: Bacteria > Pseudomonadota > Gammaproteobacteria > Pseudomonadales > Oleiphilaceae > Marinobacter > Marinobacter iranensis. The sequence continues at coordinate 218,630 of NZ_JANCMW010000006.1, forward strand.
TTGGTTTTGCCGGAGGTGCAGAATTTGCACTTGCCGCACTCGGCCGTGTACAGGGGAATCACGTGGTCGCCCACTTCCACCGACGTGACACCTTCGCCGACGGCCTCGACGATGCCGCCACCCTCATGGCCCAGGATGGCAGGGAAGTTACCCTCGGAATCGGCACCGGACAGCGTATAGGCATCGGTATGACACACGCCGGTGGCAACAATTCGCACCAGCACTTCCCCTTTCTGGGGCGGAGCAACGTCCACTTCCACAATTTCCAGCGGTTTATTGGGGGCAAACGCCACCGCAGCACGGGATTTAATCACTGGTCAGGCTCCTTGAAAAAAATGTCGGTTATCGGATTCAAACGGGTCTCAGGTTTCGCATGTTTGGCACATTCTAGACGACCGCCAGCATGCCTGCAGGGCCGTTTTACCACAACTTTAACATCAAGGACGATTTTGGGTTGGCTGTCATCGACACCTTTCCTCTGGGATACGACACCAGCGCTGATTCCTGCAGAGTCTGGCGGTCCAGTTTGAAATCCTCGGCAGTCTGGACTACTCCTTAACAATGTATCCGGAATAATTGCATTGGCTGGTTTCTCGTTATCGGCACGGAATTTCCGGATTTACGACAAAGCACCGAATGCACCCATTAGGGGAGAGCATGCTCATGAGTCATAAATTTTCCCGCAGAAAGTTTCTAAGAAATTCCCTACTCGGCACTGGCGCAATGACACTTGGTTTCCCAGCGTTAAACGTCAGCGCCCAGGAGGCCAAAATTCGCTGTGGTGTCGTCACCTCACTATCAGGGGCAAATCGTTTTGGTGGTAACCTGACCCGCCGTGGCTACGATCTATGGGCCGAAGAAATCAACAAGCTTGGAGGCATAGAGATTGCGGGAACGCGATATCCCGTGGAAATGTTCTATGGTGATGCCCAGTCACAACCTGCTTCCGGTGCGGATGCCGCGGAACGGCTGATCATCCAGGACGAGGTCGACGTATTGTTCGGCCCCTATACCTCTGGCGTCACCCTCGCAGTGCAACCCATCAGCCAGAAATACAGGGTGCCGATGATTTCCGGATCCGCCGAGTCGCCGAATGTCTGGCTGGCAAAGCCGGCTTTCAATTTCGGGATGATTCCGGCGGTGGATCTCACCACCGACAAATCCATGGTGGTGTTGGCGGACACACTCGGCGACCGGGCAAAAACCGCTTCGGTGATCGGGGTTGATGAACCGTTTTCCAAGGAGACGGCGGAGGGCTTCCGCAAGGGTGTCGAGGAGTCAGGGCTGGACCTTCTGAGTTACGAGCTGTTTCCCGCCGAATCCGATCTCTCGGCCATTGTCTCCAAGCTCAAATCGACTAACCCGGATATCGTGGCTGTCGGGGGACACGAGAGTGTCTTTATTAACTTCGTGAATACGGCCAAGGCACTGAACTACAAGCCAAAAGCTCTCATCATGCATTACGGCGTAACATCCGCGGCGTTTATCAACGAAACCGGAAGCGAATCAAACGGCATTCTTGGCGTTTCCGTGTGGACCGCCGGATTACCCTACAAGGACGACCTGTTCGGCACTGCAAGCGACTACTCAGACCTGTCGTTTTCCAGATGGGGGACACGTCCGGATTACACCGAAGCGGCGTGTTCGGCCAGTGGCCTTGTACTACAGGACGCCGCACGCCGGCTCGGAAAAGCGCCACCCTGGAATCAGGACACCCGTGCGCAACTTGCCAAGGCCATTGAAGATACCGACATTGAAACCTTCTACGGTCCCGTGGGATTTGCCAAGGAAGGGAGTCATTACCACAACAATACCAAGCCCGTACCAGTTGTCATCCAAATCAAGAACGGTGATGTGGTGCCTGTGGCTCCGGAAAACGCGTCCAAGGGAGAGCTTACCTACCCAATCCCCGGCGCCTCCTGACATCGAGCCGGATATACAGTCGCCGACAGCTGCCCTCCCGAGGGGAAGGCTCTCGGCGGCGGTAACAACGCGTGGATGACGCCTGGATAAGGAGTACCGAGTTGGACCTTTTCCTGCAAACACTTGTAAACGGCATCCTGATCGGCGGTATCCTGATTTGTCTGACGATCGGGTTCCAGCTCACCTTCGGCGTGCTCCATGTGATCGACTTCGCCGTTGGGGGCTGGGCGATGCTTGGTGGCTATACCGCCTACTGGCTGGTAACCCTGGCCGGCATTGACCCTTTCATCAGTATTTTCCTGGTTTTTGCTCTGTTTCTGCTGATCGGTCGTGGACTGGGCCCTTTGATATACCGTGTCAGAACCAGCCGGTATGCCCGGCCGGACCTGATGGCACTGGCCTTTACGTTCGGCCTTTTCCTGTTCATGCGCGGGGGTGCCTTATGGCTCTGGTCCTATAACAGCCGCAGCGTCGAGTCGGTATTGTCGGGTCAGTTCCTGAGCCTGGGGCCGGTCACCATTCCCTTGATGCGGTTGTCCGCCTTTCTCATGGCCATGCTGTTCAGCCTTGGACTGTTTATCCTGCTCTACCGCAGCCGCTTTGGCATGGCCGTGAGGGCCCTGGCGCAGAACCGTGACCATGCCGGACTAATGGGTGTAGACGTAAAGCGGGTTTCCGCCTGGGTGTACGGCATATATACCGGTTTGACCGCATCCGCCGGAGTTCTGATCGCCACTATCTACTCCGTGAACCCGACCGTAGGTATTCGCTACACGCTCTTTGCATTCTTTGTTGCTGTGCTCGCCGGGCTCGGATCGGTTGGCGGCGTTCTGATCGCCGGCCTCGCTCTTGGTCTGCTTGAGGCCTATGTCGCCACCTATATTGGTGCCCGATATTCCTTACTGATTGTTTTCGGAACCCTGTACCTCGCCCTTCTGGTTGCACCCAAAGGAGTTCTGGGACGTGGCATCTAAACCTGTTCAAACCCCAAAGTTCATCGTCAGGGCGCTGCTGATCGGCGCCATTGTGATCGCCCTTGCGGTATTGCCGGCCTTTATTGACTCCTACACTCTGAGAATTGCCACCGGCGCACTGATGTGGGCAGGCTTGGCCTGTGCCTGGAACATTGTGGGTGGCTACGCCGGATATATCAGCTTCGGGCACTCGGCATTCTTCGGGATCGGTGCCTACACCACAGCCATCCTGATGCAGTCTGATTTTGGCGCGTCGTTCTTTGTTACCCTGCTACCGGCGATTATCCTGTCAATCGCCGTTGCTGTGGTCATTGGCGGTCCGACCATGCGGCTCCGGGGCGCCTATTTCGCCATTGCCACCTGGGCGTTCGCCGAAATGCTCATGCAACTGGTAACGGTACTGGATTTTACCGGTGGCACGGCCGGTCTCTCCCTGCCCGCCTACCTCAATGAGTTTTTCTTCTACTACACCATGCTGATCGCAGCGGCGGCCAGTTTCGTTGGCGTCTGGCTGCTAATCGAACACTCGCGCTTCGGATTCAGAATCAAGGCATTGCGGGATGATGAGCCGGCTGCCGAATCCCTGGGCATCCGGACAAACCTGGTTAAGGTCCAGTCTTTTGCACTCTCGGCAGCCATCACCGCGCTGTTCGGAAGCATCTACGCATACTGGACAACCTATATCGATCCACACTCTGTAATGGGGCCGCAGATAACTGACCAGATGGTCGTGATGGTGCTTCTCGGCGGGCTTGGAACCATCTGGGGCCCCGCCCTGGGCGGGGTATTGCTCTGGATCACCAATCGTTACATCTGGTCGACGTTCGGGGACACCGTCATATACCTCCCCATACTCGGCGTTATTATCGCGCTGGTGGTCCTGTTCCTGCCCAACGGGTTGATCAGCCTTCTTGTTGGCCGCCAGCGCGGCAAGGAACTGATTTCCAACATTCTCAGAAAATTCTAGGAGAAGGCCGTTGATGTCATCTGCATCCAGCAATGCCAAATCACCAGGCCATCCGCCACTGGCCATAGAATCGGTTGCCAAACACTTTGGTGGGATTACCGCGGTCGATGGCGTCTCCCTGTCCGCAGATGCAGGTGAAGTGGTTGGGGTCATTGGCCCCAATGGCAGCGGCAAGTCGACACTGTTCAACCTCGCAGCAGGCGGGCTGAAGCCTGACGCCGGGAAGGTGCGTTTGCAGGGAATCGACGTCACCGGCTGGCCCACCTGGAAAATTGCCCGTACGGGTATAAGCAGAACCTTTCAGATTCCTTCCCTGTTTATCAACATGACGGTCAGGGACAACTTGCTGGCAGCCGCCGTCGAAGGAGACTGGCAGCGTGCCCGTGACAGGATGGAAGATGCCCTGGAAATGCTGGAGATCAGCCACGTGGTCGATAACCTGGCTACGGAGCTCTCCGGCGGTCAACAGAAACTGGTGGAATTCGGACGGGTCTGCATGCGCGACCCGAAAGTGATTTTACTTGATGAAGTCACCGCAGGCGTGCACCCGAACATTCGCCAGATAATTCTGGGCGCCATACAGCGGTTGAGAAAAACCGGCATCACCTTTCTGGTTATTGAACATGATATGGAAATGGTAAAGGAGATCTGCGACCGGCTAGTGGTGATGGATCAGGGAAAAATCGTCGCGGAAGGCGACTTTGAAACCATTGCCAACGACACCAACGTTCGAAAAGCCTACCTGGGGCGCACATGAGCAACGAGTTGAGAGTCGACAACCTGGTTACCGGTTATGGCAAACAGGAGATAGTGCATGACATCACCGCTTCTGCCCTTCCGGGGCAGATAACCTGCATTTTTGGACCCAATGGCAGCGGCAAGTCCACGGTTATAAAGGCCATTGCCGGCCTCCTGCCCGCGTGGTCCGGACGGATAACCCTCGGGAACACGGAACTCACCGGATTACCGGTACACAGCATGGTGCGCAAAGGCATTGTGATGATGCCCCAGGGCGGGGGCGTGTTTCCGCGATTCACCGTCATGGAAAATCTCAGGATGGGAGGCTACGCGCTGAACAACAAGGATGTTGTTGAAGACCGAATTGAATCTTTGATTGCGGATTATCCGAACCTGCAGCGTCGCAGGAATACCCCCGCGGGCTCACTGTCAGGAGGAGAACAGATGATGGTGGCCATCGCCCGAGCCCTGGTTACGGACCCTGCGTTTGTGATGCTCGACGAGCCATCAGCCGGACTCTCGCCCGCCCTGGTCCACGAAACCATGGAACGAGTCGTCAGCTTGAAGGAGCGGGGGGTCGGCGTCATCATGGTGGAACAGAACATTCGTGAAGCCCTACCTGTCGCCGACAGTGTCTATATCTTTGCGGGTGGGCAGCGTAAATTTGCGGGTACACGCGAGGACATCAGGGATGACAACCATTTGATGTCAATCTATATGGGCGGCCAATGAACACCATGACCACACCACACCAGGCCCTGGCGCGAATCATCGATACCTGCCAACCGGCTACCCTTGTGGTCTGCGGCAAGGTTGCTGGCGAAGTGGGTGAGCATTGGTGCCGGCATCACGACGAATCCGCCATGACAACACTGGACACCAACGCCCCCAATGAGGCTTTCCCGCTACCCGAAACCCAGGATCTGGCACTGGTCACCGGCACACTGGAACATCTTAGCCACGAAGAGGGCCAGGTTCTGCTGGGCCAGCTTCGCAACTACGGCACGCACCAGATCGCCGTGGTGGTGGCAGACATCCCCGAGTGGTCATTCAAAGACTTCATCGGGCTGGGCTTTCGCCGCCAGGCGGAATTAAGAGAACAGAGCGACCCACTGACCCTCTACACCTACAATATCGACAGCTACAACCACAAACGCGCCTGGAACAACCCCGACAACTGGGCCAACCCGGAGATGTGGGACAAGGCCAGGTGGTAGCCGCTACCATCACATCGCCGCAATTACCTCAAGATTACGGCGACAGGCGCCCAGGTAGGACGATCCGAACAGGTTGTAATGGTTAAGGGTGTGATAGAGGTTATAGACGGCCCGTTTGGTGTCGTAGACCCGCGTTCGGGGATAGACCCGGTCATAGGCGCGGTAGAAAGCCGTTGAGAAACCGCCAAACAGTTCCGTCATGGCGATGTCCGCCTCCCGGTCACCGTAGTAGACCGCAGGGTCAATCAGCCAGGGGCCAGTATTGTCGAACAGCACATTGCCGGACCAGAGGTCACCATGGAGCAGGCTGGGGTGTTCGCAGTGTTCATTCAGGAATTGAGAAAGGGCATTGCCCTTGCGCCTGAGCACAACCTCAAACTCTTCCCGAACCTGAGAATTTCCGATCATTCCAATCTGCACACCCAACCGGTCCTGCAGGAAGAAATCGCCCCAATCGTCCGTCAGCCGATTTTTCTGCGGTGACAAACCGATCATGTTGTCGCTTGCAAAGCCATAGTGGGGCTGACGAACTGTATGCATCCGGGCCAGTCCCTCACCCAGGGCGATCATGGCTTCCTCGCTTGCCGGGCCGGGACTGATCCTGGGAATAACCAGTTCCCGTTCCGACACGGACTTCACTTCCGGAACACGCAGCTCGCTGACACCCGCCAGCCGAAGGGTCTCCGCCAATGTTTCAAGGCCCCGGGCCTCACATAGCAGAGCATCGGTACAAGAACCAGGATTGTGTTTGACAAAATCAGCCATAGTCACCATATAACCATGATCGGGAATCGCCCCGCAAACTCATCCCATACAGGATCAACCCGATGACAGATTTCAGTAAGCGCAAGGCAAGCGAGCAGTTGAACACCGAAGCCAACAGGGTCCGCCAGGACGATGTCGGCGACCTGCTCAGCCGCCGCCAGGCCATTGAGGAAAAAGTCAGGAACAGCGGCAAACTGCGCCGATTCAGTACCGACATCCGCCTGATGTTTTCCATGCTGCAGGATTACTGGCAAGGGAACTACCGGGAAGTGCCCTGGAAAAGCATCGCCGCCATTGCCGGCGCCCTTATCTATGTACTCAACCCCCTGGACCTGATTCCAGACCTGCTTCTGGGTGTTGGCTTCCTGGACGACGCGGGAGTCGTGGCGGCCTGCCTGGCCTGGGTGGAATCCGACCTGCTTCGTTACGCCGCGTGGAAAGAGCAGTCTGAGCAGGCCACCACAATGGTGCAAGACGACCAATAACGCACGATATTAGAGCACAATTTAACCCGTCCCCTCTGACTTCCGCACTCTTCCCGGGCAGAAATGCCCCGCAATGTGTTATCGCTTCTGATTTTGCCTCAAAACGGAACACTCCTTGCTTATTGTGCACGCCATCAATGCACAACCCGCCCGTGACAGGCGGATAAAAACCAAAAAATCAGGAGCAAACACCCCGTGGATATCACGAGTGCAGTACATACCCTGACCGAAAGCGCCAACACGCTGTTCATTCTTATCGGTGCCATTATGGTACTGGCCATGCACGCCGGATTCGCCTTCCTGGAAGTGGGCACGGTGCGCCACAAGAACCAGGTGAACGCCCTGGTAAAGATCATGACGGATTTCGGCATCTCCGCCGTGGCCTACTTCTTCATCGGCTATTACATCGCCTACGGCAGCCATTTCATGGCCGGCGCCTCGGAACTGACCACCGCCAACGGCTATGATCTGGTCAAGTTCTTCTTCCTGATGACCTTCGCCGCAGCCATACCCGCCATCGTGTCGGGCGGTATTGCCGAACGTGCGAAGTTTTACCCCATGCTCATCGCCTCGGGCCTGATTGTGGCCTTCGTGTACCCGTTCTTTGAAGGCATGATCTGGAACGGCAACTACGGCTTCCAGGCCTGGCTGGAGAACCAGTTTGGCGCAGCGTTCCATGACTTCGCAGGCTCCGTTGTGGTGCACGCCGTCGGCGGCTGGATTGCCCTGGCAGCAGTGCTGCTGCTTGGCGCGCGAAACGGCCGCTATCGCAATGGCAAAGTCGTGGCTTTTGCCCCCTCCAACATTCCCTTCCTGGCCCTGGGCGCGTGGATTCTGACCGTGGGCTGGTTCGGCTTTAACGTGATGTCGGCGCAGACTCTCGACGGCATCAGTGGCCTGGTGGCGGTAAACAGCCTGATGGCGATGGTGGGTGGTGTTCTGGTGGCCATGCTGGTCGGCCGCAAGGACCCGGGCTTTATCCATAACGGCCCACTGGCCGGCCTGGTGGCGGTGTGCGCCGGTTCGGACCTGATGCACCCGGTCGGTGCACTGATCACCGGGGGTATTGCCGGTGCCATCTTCGTTTACATGTTCGAATGGGCCCAGGACAGGATCGAGCGCCTGGACGACGTACTGGGTGTCTGGCCCCTGCACGGTGTGTGTGGTGTCTGGGGTGCCATCGCGGCCGGCATCTTTGGCCAGGAAGCCTTCGGCGGCCTGGGCGGCGTCAGCCTGATGTCCCAGATTATTGGTGCCGTTGCCGGCGTTGTGGTGGCCTTTGTGGGCGGCCTGATCGTTTATGGCATCGTCGGCGCCATCTCCGGGCTGCGCCTGACGGACGAAGAAGAGTTCAACGGCGCGGACGTCAGCATTCACCGTATTGGCGCCACATCACTGGAATAAACGGGAGAGGCCTGCTCCGGCCCTCAATCACTGTAGCCGGTCAGTTCCATATAACCCACCCCATCGTGGGAACCAGTAACGGACACCGGGCTTTCCCAATACGGGTAGAGCCCGGTATTCCAATACTCGCCCGGTGGCGCGGCAATGATCAGGTCCACCTCCTGTTCCGGGATCGTCAACCGCCATTCCACAGGCACCCGGCCACGCTTCGACTCATACCAGCTTGCCGGTTTCAGATTCAGGTCATCCCCACCCAGTGACTGAACCTCTCCGTTCGCGTTGATCCAGCTACCGGACAGGAAAGCACCATCGTCCTCCCGCAGGCGAAACACCATCAGTTTGTGGCCATCCTCCAGATGCAGGGCAAACCAGTCCCAGCCCTGCTGGCCAGCCTTGAGAAACTGGCTGCTCCACTCGCGATCAAACCAGCCTTTGCCGGAGACTTCCAGGGTTCTATCCCCGAGCGTCACCGTTCCCTCAATCTGCAAATCCACCAGGCTGAAATACATGGAGCCTTCCCCACTGGCGGATTTGGCACTGAACCCTTCGTTACCGTGAGCAACCACATCACCGGTGTTGCTCAGCCGAAGATCGTAGCCCCAGCCATCCCCGTTCACTTGCAGGCGCCAATCATCGGAACCCGGCATCGGTTGCAGCCGCCAATCATCCAGCCACACGCTGAAGGGCTGCGCCGTGGCCCCGGCATGGCCCACATCACCCCGGGCCAGCTTCTCCTGGAATCGGTGTTCACCGTCAAACGACACCGCCGCGTGGGCCATCCAGGCCGCCTCCAGGGGCCAGGCATCCGCATCGGGAGGATCGCTCTCAACATCGCGGGGTTGAAGGGCCTGACGGAACTGGGTCCATTGCAGCCCCAGGGGGGTGCCGTCGCGGGTTTGCAGGTTGGCAGTGAGATACCACCATTCGATGCGGTGTTGCGGGTGTGGGCCCCAGTCATCGGGAAACACCAGGGTATCCCCGGGCTGCGGTTGCAGGAAGCCCGATTCGTCCACCTCACCGACCTGTTGGGCCAGGCCGGCAAAGCCGATTTCTTCTGATGAATCCGTGCAGCCTGCCACGGTAAGCGCCAGACAAAACACGATAAACCCGACGTGTACTCTCATCGCTCCACCTGCTTTTCACTTGCCCGATGAACCAGCTGCCTGCGCATCAGGAGAGCAATCACCAGACCGGTCACCAACGCCACCAAGCCCAGCTCCAGCCAGAACAGGGGATACAGGTCCATCGGCAGTGACCAGCCAAAGGCCAAGGGATTGATACGGCTGACCAGGGCCCAGGTCAGCCAGATGCCCAGTGGCAGGGCGGCGAGGGTAATCGCCAGGGTGAGTGTGACCGAGAGCCGCCGGAGCTGGCCCCGAACCACTATGGCCGGCAGGCCCCAGATGCCCAGCAACCGGAAGTACCAGGCCCGGGTGGTGAAAAACACCCAGCCCATGATCAACAAAGCAACCGCGGCCAGCACCAGCGTTAGCAGGCTGATGGCACGGGTGAGCAGGAAGGTCTGGCCGAACACCTGCGAGGCCAGGGCGCGGATGCTGGCGTTGTCCCTCACGGTCAGGTCGTGCGTATTCCAGGTCTCCGCCAGGTGTTCGCTGATCTCAGCCATGGTCAGCGCGCCGGGATTGATCGAGAAGCTTTCAAAGCGGGCACTGAAATTCCGCGGCAACGTCGCCCCGGACATGAGTATCTCTCCCGCAGGGCGGCCGTAATCCGAATAGATACCCACCACCTTCGCACTGGTGACGGTCTCTGCCAGCGTTATTTCCAGGGTGTCCTCCACCTCAAGCTGGCGGCGGCGGGCCAGTTGCTCGTTGATCATCACACCGCCCTGTTCAAGTGCCTGCCAGGGCTGGTTGACACTCGCCATCAGGGCCCAGCCCACGACCAGGTCACCGATAGGATTGAGGGCAAAAAGATCCACGGCGACGGTGTCGCCCTCACTGCCGGAAGCTTCCACACTGATTCGTGCTTCACCACGGCTCACCTGATGCCAGGCCCCGATACCTTCAAGCTTCCTTAACCTGTCCGCCGCCAGACCGGCGTCCGCCCCCTGCGGCACCTCCACGTAAAATTCCGCCTCCAGGCGCTGGGCCAGCCAGTCCTCAAAGGTACTCTCGAAGGTGGTCACCAATGCCTGCACGGCCAGTACCGTTGCCATGGCATACTGCAGTGCCACCACGGGAAGCGCCAGGTGCCGGAACATAACTGCCAGCTCCCGGCGCCGCCAGCGTGTGAGAAGGTCGTTCTCATCCAGACTGGCGTGATCGGACAGCCTCTGAGCCAACAAGGCCAATAACCCGGGCGTGAGCCAGCCGGCACCGGCGAACACCAGCGCCGTACCCGCGAAAACCCAGGCCAGGTTAGGCGCCAGGGCCACCCCTACCAGCCCGGAGGACAAAATCAGGGCTGCGACCAGGCGGCCACGGCGGGAACCGGCCACGCCCTGCCAGTGCTGAGGCACCACCCAATCCACCAGGCAAACCGCCAGCACCAGCAATACCATCACCCCGGCAGCCTGCCAGGGCAGGGAGTCCGCCGAACCGGCGTATAAGGTCACGTCAAACAGGCTATCCAGGGCCTGTCCAAAGCCGCTACCCAACACGCCGGCCAGCTGCGCGCCCAGCCAGAGTCCTGGAAGTACGCAAACACCTGCCAGTGCCACCAGCTCCAGCGCCAGTAACTGCCTTACCCGCCGGCGGGGCACCCCAAAGCGGTACAGCAGGTCAAAGCTGCCCCCTCGCTGGGCGATGCCCAACCGATGCACGCTGCGCACCAGCAGGCCAGTGATCAGCAGTACCAGCAGACTCAGGGCATCCAGATTGAGCAGAAAGCTGTCCGCCAGTTCGCCCGTGGGCGGCCCCAGCGAGAATTCACGCGAAACGTAGCCTTGAGGCAGCGCCAGGTTCTTATCCGCGGCCAGCAGGTACAGCCGGCTTTCGTGTCCCTCCCGGGACAGATGTGCAGCTTCGCTGATATCGAGGAAGGGTGTGCCGTCCAGCGTGCCGGCACCCCCGCCGGGAGCAGACTCGCCAAAACAGTTCATGGCCAGGGGGTCGATACCGACCACCCGGCCCTCGGGAGGCGGGCGCTGTACCTCCAGCCAGGGCGCAACACACACACCGGCCATGCGCAGATCGGCAAAGTCATCAACATCAACCGGCTGACCATCGGAGTGCACCACATGAACCCGGGCTGCCACTGCCGCCTCACTCTGGAACAGGCTGCTACGGGCCTGATCGGTCAGTACGGTGACGCCGGCCCAAAGCATGGTGGCCAGCACAATCATCAACGCCAGTGCCGCCAGTTGGAATGGGTGGCGGCGGTAATGGCTGACGAAGGCGCGAACCAGCATCATGGTTTACCCGGCACCACTGAGATCGAGCATGTGATCGCAGCGAGAGGCCAATTCCGTGTCGTGGGTGGCCAGGACCAGGGCGCAAGCTGTCTCCCGCTGCATGGCAAACAGGCAATCTGCCACCGCATCGGCAGTATGGCGATCAAGGCTGCCGGTAGGCTCGTCTGCCAGTATCAATGCTGGCGACATGGCGAACACCATGGCCAGTGCAGCCCGTTGTGCCTGGCCACCGGAAACCTGGTCCGGGTAGCGATCGGCCTCGGCACCCACGCCCAGACGTTCAAGCCACCCACGTTCATTGCCGGAAAGGTGGCCTGCCAAGTGTGCCCGCAGGCGAACATTGTCCATCAGCGACAGCGCCGGCATCAGGTTCGCTTCCTGGAACACCACACCGATGGAGCGTCGCCGCAGCTCCGCCCAACGCGCTTCAAAACTGGTGTTGCCCGAACGGTGGAATGACTCGCCCGCTACCGTGATGATCCCGTCGTCTGGCGTCTGCAGACCACACAGAAGGTTCAGCAGGGTGCTCTTGCCAGAGCCCGAACGCCCGACAACCGCCAGTGACTCACCGGGACGAACACCCAGAGACAGGCTCCTCAGTACCGGTACCAACTGGCCACCGCTTTTAAAACCCTTGCTCAATCGTTCAACCGCCAGTATGGGGCCCGGCATACACACTCCGCTGGATAGTGGGTTGGGGGACTATACCGCCCGAATCCGCTTTTGGATTCGGAGCAACATTACTGAGCGTTCCATTTTATTATCAGATTTACTAAGACTTTAGTCTTAATTGGCATCACTTTTTGCCGAAAATCTGATCTAATTCGCCCCTCTTTACTTGTGCTTACATTACCTACATATTTTTACCGCCCGGAAACATCCCGTTACCGGGCCGCTGCAGATCTCGCCGCATGGAAAGCTACAAAGAACCTCTGAGAGAACTGGCGCGCCCCTATCGCAAGGCGGTACTCAAGGCGTTGTTGGTCCTTACCATTATGGGAGGAGCGCTTTTCGCAGCTCTGAACATCTCAACGGGCAGTTATGTGCTTGCCGCCGTTGAAATGGCAATGGGCGCCTACGCCATCTTTGTTTTCAGGGCTATCCGCTATACCCGGCATCTTGAACGCTGGATCATCGCTTACGCCATTCCGTTCTTCACCGCCATGATGTTTGCGATGATAACTCCCCGGGCTACCTCCACTGTACACGCCTGGGTCCTGCTGATTCCGATCATTTCGCACCTGCTCATGGGGCGACGACTGGGGCTGGCAGTCGCGGTTTTCTACATGAGCGTCGCTGCGATCATTTTCATGTTCAAGCATCAGGGGCAGGCAGATATGATGCAGGCCCTGCCAATCACCAACATCGCCGTGATTTCCCTGTGCATCCTGGTGTTTTCCCATGTTTACGAAGTCACCCGGGAACAATCCGAGCGCCAGTTGCTGAAGATTGCCCAGACCGACACCCTTACCGGCCTTGCCAACCGCGCAAGGCTCAGCGATATCTTCGAACGGGAACAGCAGCGGGCCCGCCGTTACAACACCCCAATAACCATCCTCGCGCTGGATCTGGACCACTTCAAGGCGGTCAATGACCGCTACGGCCACGAAACCGGCGACATGGCACTGCAACACGTTGCCCGCATTTTCCGGGAATGCCTGCGTGCCACGGACCTGCCAGCACGCCTGGGCGGTGAGGAGTTCGGCATACTGCTAACCAACACCAACAGCCAGCAGGGCCTGGAGGTGGCCGAGAAAATCCGCGTTGCCGTCGCCTCTACTCCATTGCATGTCAACAACGATGTGATCCGCCTGACCCTCAGTGGCGGCGTGGCGGAATTCGGAACAGACGGCGACACCCTTCGAGACTTGGTTCGTGAGGCAGACCGTCGGCTATACCATGCCAAGGATGCCGGCCGAAACCAGATTATTCCAGCTGACAACAGGCATCCGGGAAACGTCAGTTGAAGGCTCAACTCCTCATCAGGCCTCGCCAAAGCCCCACGGAACTCTCTTGCCAACTTGCCAAAATACGCACCCCTGTGGTGCAATCAATGCCCTTTTTCTTGCGTGCCCCATCCTATGGCGGCTTACTACACGGGAACTTATCTCTCATGATCGCAAAACTCGACGAAAAGCTGGAACCCATCTTCCAGGACGTACTGCACCGCAATCCGGGAGAAAGTGAGTTCCATCAGGCTGTCCATGAAGTCCTTGAGACTCTTGGCCCTGTTCTGGTGAAGCACCCCGAATTCGCCGACAAAAAAATCATCCAGCGCATCTGCGAACCTGAACGCCAGATTATCTTTCGTGTGCCCTGGCAGGACGACAGCGGCGAGATTCACATCAACCGTGCCTTCCGTGTCGAATTCAACAGTGCGCTGGGGCCCTTCAAGGGCGGCATGCGCTTTCACCCGTCCGTTTACCTGGGCATCATCAAATTCCTTGGCTTCGAGCAGATTTTCAAGAACGCCCTGACCGGCCTGCCCATCGGCGGCGGTAAGGGTGGCAGCGACTTTGACCCGAAGGGCAAGTCTGACGACGAAGTCATGCGCTTTTGCCAAAGCCTGATGACGGAGCTCTATCGCCACCTTGGCGAATACACCGACGTTCCGGCCGGCGACATCGGCGTGGGCGGCCGCGAAATCGGCTACCTGTTCGGCCAGTACAAACGCATCACCAACCGCTACGAATCCGGCGTGCTGACTGGCAAAGGGCTGGAGTGGGGCGGCAGCCGCGCCCGCACCGAAGCCACCGGTTACGGCACCGTGTTCTTCACCCATGAAATGCTGAAGGCCCGTGGTGACTCCCTGGAGGGCAAAACCGTGGTGGTATCCGGCTCGGGTAACGTGGCTATCTATGCCATCGAAAAAGCCCATGAGTTGGGCGCCAAGGTTATTGCTTGCTCCGACTCCAGCGGCATGATCGTGCACGAGAAAGGCATTAACCTGCAGACTCTCCAGCGCATCAAGGAAGTGGAGCGCCGTCGCATCAGCGCCTACACTGAGTTCCACAAGGACGCGAGATATGTGGAAGGCGGCAATATCTGGACCGTGCCCTGTGACGTGGCCCTGCCCTGCGCCACCCAGAACGAGCTCAATGGCAAAGACGCCAAAACATTGGTTGAGAACGGCTGCATCGCGGTAGCCGAAGGCGCCAACATGCCCACCACGCCAGAAGGCATCGATATTTTCCAGAATGCCAAACTCGCCTACGGCCCGGGCAAGGCCGCCAACGCCGGCGGCGTCGCCACTTCCGCGCTGGAAATGCAGCAAAACGCCAGCCGTGACACCTGGACCTTCGATTACACTCAGAAGCGGCTTGAGGAAATCATGATCGATATCCACAAGAACTGTTATGAGACAGCCGCCGAGTTCGGCTCAGAGGGCAATTATGTGCTGGGCGCCAACGTTAATGGTTTCCTTCGCGTTGCCAGGTCGATGAACGCCATGGGCGTGATCTGATCCTGCCATGACCAGTAACGAGCCTCTCCAGCCTGAAGACCGGGTTTCCACCGGACTGTCCGGGCTGGACGAGGTTCTTGATGGCCTGCGCATTGGCGATAACGTGGTCTGGCGGGTGTCAGATCTGGAGGACTACCGCCGCTTCGTGCTTCCCTTCCTGGACGCCGCCGCCGATGCCAACCGGCAGATCATCTATCTTCGTTTTGGCGAACACCCACCCATCATTGAACAGCACCCTGCGGTTCGTACCATCGAAATCGATGCCCTTGGCGGCTTCGAAAGCTTCACCAGCCGAGTGTGGCATCTGATAGAGCAGCATGGCCGTGGCGCATTCTACGTGTGCGATAGCCTCAGCGAACTGCTCAATGCCTGGGCCACCGACGCCATGGTGGGGAATTTCTTCCGGGTGGTTTGCCCGTTCCTGTATGAGCTGGACACCGTGGCCTGGTTCGCCCTGCATCCGGACCGCCACTCCCGCAGGACCCTGGATCGCATCCGCGAGACGACCCAGGTGATGATCGACATACACCGCCACGGTGACAATGTTCAGATTCACCCCATCAAGGCCTGGCGCCGGCAGTCGCCCACCATGTTCCTGCCTCACCGGGAGCACGACAGCCGGTTCCAGCCAATCACCGACAGCAGCGAAGCCACCCGGCTTCAGGCCAGCCTGGAACTGGAACACCTGCACCGCCAGCCACTGCTGGATTACTGGGACCGGCTGTTCCAGGAAGCCAGCCGGGCACTCTCCGAACAGGATGAAAACCGCATCGCTGACCTGCAGGAACAGGTATTGCGGGTACTGATCAGCCGGGACCCACAGATTCTGGAACTGGCACGGCGCTACCTGTCACTGGAAGACCTGCTGGGTATCCGCAGCCGGATGGTGGGCAGTGGTTACATCGGTGGCAAAGCCACCGGTATGCTGATTGCCAGGAACATCCTGCTAAAGGAAGCGCCGCAGTTGTGGCAGCAGCACCTGGAACCCCACGATTCAAGCTACCTGGGAACCGATGCCTATTACGCCTTTCTGGTGCACAACGGGCTGTGGCCGGCGATCATGCGCCAGCGGTCGGAAGCCGGCTACCTGACAGAGGCGCAGGCATTGAGAGAAGGCATTGCTGCCGGTCGGTTCCCCGATGAAATCCGTACTGAGCTGGAACGGCTGCTGGATCATTATGGCCAGTACCCGATCCTGGTGCGCTCATCCAGCCTGCAGGAAGACGGCTTCGGCAATGCCTTTGCGGGCAAATACGAGAGCGTGTTCCTGATCAACCAGGGCGCACCGGAGCAACGGCTTGCCGCCCTGGAAAACGCCATCCGTCAGGTGTATGCCTCCTCCATGAGTGAAGATGCACTGCACTACCGTAAACAGCGAGGGCTCGACCAACGGGAAGAGCCCATGGCCCTGCTGATACAGCGGGTCAACGGCCGTTTCCATGGCCGTTACTACCTGCCGGATGCCGCGGGGGTGGGAGTCTCCCGCAACACCTTCGCCTGGGACAGCACCATGGACCCGCAAGCCGGCATGGTACGGCTGGTTATGGGGCTGGGCACACGTGCGGTGGACCGGATTGAGGGGGACCATGCCTGTGTGATGGCACTGGACCAGCCGACACGGCAACCTTTTCGCAACCAGGATGAATCCTACCGCTACTCCCAGCACCTTGTTGACCTGCTGGACTTGCAGGATGGCACTCTGGACACCCGCCCCCTGAGCCAACTGCTGGAAAGCACCGCCGACCTTCCGATGGAACACTTGGCGGAAGTGGACCGGGCGGCAACCACACGGGCTGAACAGATCGGGCTGAAAAGCCCGGTCTGGCGCCTGACCTTCCGGCCACTGGTGCAGAAAGGGGCCTTTATCGCCAGGCTATCCAGCCTGTTACAGACCCTGGAGACCGGCTACCGGCACCCGGTGGATGTCGAGTTCACCCTGCATCTGGATGAACAGGGCGATCCGTCCTTCAATCTGGTGCAATGCCGGCCCCTGGCCACCGTAGGTGAATCCGGCCCCGTGAGCATCCCGGATTACCTGCCGGACGACAAACTTCTGTTCCGGACTGATGGCCATTTCATGGGCGGCAACATCAATCTCACCATCCAGCGGGTGATCCGCGTGGACGCGTCCATCTATGCCGGCCTCAACACCAGCCAGCGTTATGAGGTGGCCCGGCTTGTAGGAGAGCAGGTGCGGTCGACCAATATTCCGACCCTGCTGATCGGTCCTGGCCGGTGGGGCACCGGCAGCCCGGAATTAGGCGTTCCGGTTCGCTTTTCAGACATCGCTGGCGTGGCAGCCCTGGTTGAGGTTTCCGAGAAAGCCGGCCAGATGGTTCCGGACCTGTCCTACGGCTCCCATTTCTTCCAGGACCTGGTGGAAACCGGCATTGCCTACGCCGCTCTGTTCCCTGAGAACAGCTGCTGTCAGTATGTTCCGGAACATCTGGGGGATACTTCCGCTTCGCAATCAGAAACGCCCTCGCCAACGGCCGCTGTCCGGGTTCATGACGTTACCCACAGGCCACTCCAGTTAAGGGGTGATATCGTCCGCCAGCAGTTGGTCTGTTACTTCACGGAGTGACCTCCGGGTTGCGTCGCTCAGCGATAACGGCGCTGATCCAGGGTCATCAACCGGTCTGGATGGAACACCATCAAGCCCGTCACGAAGGCGCCATTCACAAACCCCTCGGGAATCATGAACAGGGGCAGGTAGCGCAGGTATTCGTGGATCAGTTCGGCAAAGGTGTACACACCAGCGGACCACAACATCACGCACATCACCACGCCCGCCACGGCAACCGAGATGCCGGCACCAAAAAAACCGCAAAAGAAGATATAGGCGAAGAAATTGCGGAAATTCCGCTGCCGCTCCCATAGCATGATGCCGTGGCTCACCAACGCCGGAACCATCACCGTGACCAGGCCATTGGCGGCAAAGGCTACCAGTGGTTCCCGCCCGGTAATCACTGTAATCACCAGTGCCAGCAAGCCAGAGAGCACCGCCAGCCGCCACCCCATCATCAGGGTAATCAGCGTCATACCGAACACGTGGATTGACAGCCCCGGGGAGATACCCGCCCTCAGCTGCCAGACGAATCCCAGAACCACCGCCGCCCCGAAAAACGAATGCTGCAGGGCCTGGTCGCGACGAAACTCCGGCCAGTCGATCCCCCGCACGGCCGCCACCAGGATGGCCAGGAAGATCAGGCCAGTGACAATCAACTGGCTGGCAGAGAGCAGGTTGTCTGTCATTCCCATGGTACGAGTGCTCCTGGACGGGGGGCGTAGGTCAGACCGCTTCGGTGGCGGGCCTGGTTAACGCCTGCCAGGCTTCAAAGGCACTAAGGTAGACCTTACCCCCCAGTTTTTTCAGCAGGGCCGTGTCTTTGAGCCGGTCCATGACCGGCCCTTTGACATCGGATAAGTGC
This sequence comes from Marinobacter iranensis, assembly GCF_029207565.1. Taxonomy (GTDB): domain Bacteria; phylum Pseudomonadota; class Gammaproteobacteria; order Pseudomonadales; family Oleiphilaceae; genus Marinobacter; species Marinobacter iranensis. Next base: position 237,373 of record NZ_JANCMW010000006.1, read on the forward strand.
AGGCGGACGCCGGCATCGTGCAACCGTTCATTGATGGCTTCCAAGCTCTCCAGAGCGGAAGCATCCACCTGGTTGACCGCCGGGCACACCAGCACCAAATCCTGTAGTTCAGGCTGGCGGGTGATCAGATCCATCACGGTTTCCTCCAGAAAGCGGGCATTGGCGAAGTAGAGGCTTTCATCCACTCGCAGGAAAGCCACCTTCGGGCACAGTTCAACGTGATGACGCAGTACATTGCGGAAATGCTCGGTACCCGGCACACGCCCGATCACCGCACTGTGCGGGCGGCTTGTCCGGTACAGGAACAGGCCGATGGAAAGAGCAACACCGGCAACGAGACCCGCTTCCACGCTGTACAGCAGGGTCAGCAGGATGGTTACCAGCATGGCGCCGAAATCGGAGCGGGAGTAGCGCCAGGTTCGGGCCAGTGCGGGCAGGTCAATCAACGTACCCACGGCCACAATAATAGTCGCCGCCAGGGTAGCGGTAGGCAGGTAGGCAATCGCGGGCGTCAGTAACAGGGTTGCCAGGGCAATGCCGATGGCAGTGAACAAGCCAGCGGCGGGGGTTTCCGCCCCGGCGTCAAAGTTCACCACCGAGCGGGAGAAACCACCCGTAACCGGCATGCCGCCGGAAAACCCCGCCCCCAGATTCGCGGCACCAAGGCCAATCAGTTCCTGGTCCGGGTCGATGCGTTGGCGCCGCTTGGCCGCCAGCGTTTGCCCCACCGATACCGATTCCACAAACCCGACGATGCTGATCAGCAGGGCCCCCACCGCCAGCTGTTTCCAGAGTGACCACTCCATGGGCGGCAGGGTGAACTCCGGCAACCCCCGGGGAACCTGCCCCACCACGCCGACACCCTGCGCCTGCAGCCCAAAACCCCAGGCCAGCAAGGTGGTTACAACCACCGCCAGGATTGGGGCCGTCTTGGTCAGCAGGTCCGCCATTCGGGCCCCAAGCCCCAAATGCGCCAGCAGGGGCTTAAGCCATTTACGGGAAACAACGAGGAAAACCAGCGCACCGACACCCACCAGCATCGTGAGCAGGTGGGTATGGCCGATATTGGTCGCAAGCGATGAGCCAATCTCAATCAGGTTGTGGCCCGACGCCTCAACCCCAAGAATGTGTTTCAACTGGCTGGCCGCAATCACCAGGCCGGATGCGGTGATAAACCCCGAGATCACCGGATGACTGAGAAAATTGGCCAGGAACCCCAGCCGCAAAATCCCCATCACCAGCAACATCAGCCCCGACATCACCCCCAGTAACACCGCACCGGCAATGTATTCCGGGGATCCGGCCGCGGCCACCGGGGCGAGTACTGCGGCCGTCATCAGTGCAATCACCGCCACCGGCCCAACCGAGAGGGTACGGCTGGTACCGAACAGGGCATACAGCACCAACGGCAGGATACTGGCGTACAAGCCCACCTGGGCCGGCAACCCCGCCAGCAACGCATAAGCCAGGGACTGGGGAATCAGCATCACGGTGACAATCACCGCGGCCACCAGATCACTGACGGCGTGCTCACGCCGATAGGCCGGCAGCCAATCCAGGAAAGGCAGGTACTGTTTCAGGTTCATTTCCACCTCAGAACAGGTTCACCGGCACTTTCAGGTACACCTGACCATTGTCTTCCGCCGGTGGCAGGTGCCCTGCCCGCATGTTCACCTGAACCGATGGCAGAATCAGCCTCGGCATGCCCAGCGTCGCATCACGCGCTGTTCGCATTTTCACGAAATCGTCTTCGGAAATCCCCTCATGCACATGCACGTTGCTACGGCGCTGTTCAGCCACTGTCGTCATGTGCTGGAACGCTTCCCTGCCTTCAGCCTTATAATCGTGACAGAGAAAAATACGGGTCTCCGGCGGTAACGCCAGTACTTTCTGGATAGACCGGTACAAAACGCGGGCATTGCCTCCAGGGAAGTCACAACGGGCTGTTCCATAATCCGGCATGAACAGGGTATCGCCCACAAAGGCGGCGTCCCCGATCACATAGGTCAGGCATGCAGGGGTATGGCCAGGCGTATGCAGTACCCGACCCTCCATTTGGCCAATCCGGAAACGGTCTCCTTCTTCGAACAGCACATCAAACTGGCTTCCATCCCGCGCAAATTCGGTCCCGGCATTGAACGCCTTACCGAATATTTCCTGCACCTCAACGATATGTGCACCGATACCGGTTTTCCCGCCCAGCTCAGCGTAAAGGTAGGGAGCAGCGGAAAGATGGTCGGCATGCACATGGGTTTCGATGATCCATTCAACCGTCAGCTTCTGCCGGCGCACATAATCGATGATCTGGTTGGCAGAGCGTACGTCGGTCCTGCCAGCGGCGTAATCAAAATCGAGAACCGAATCAATGATGGCGCAGGCGCTGCTGTCGGGGTCGCTCACCACATAACTGAATGTGTTGGTCGGTTCGTCGAAGAAATGCTGGACAAGGGGGTTAGCCATGGTTATCACCTCCCGGATGACATTTATGTTCTAAGCATATACCTAAATTGCATATATCGGGAAATGATCTTTTCTTATATACGCGATGGCCCTGATATATCCGCGAAACAGTCGCGACCGGATTGCTTGGCCTCGTAGAGCCTGTCGTCCGCGTCACCAATCAGTTGCTCAGGCGTCAGATTACCTGCACCCTCACCACCGGTGCCTGCAACACCGGCACTAACGGTGACGGAGATCTTATTGCCGTCAAACAGGAAATCGTAGCCCCGGACCTTTTCGATGATCCGGCTGACCTGTGCTGTCGCCGCTTGGGGGTCCGTGGCTGAGAAGGCCACCACAAATTCCTCACCGCCGTAGCGTGCCACCACATCCATGGCGCGGGTCTGTTCCAGCAGGATGCCGGTAAACTCCCTTAGCACATAGTCGCCGGCGAGGTGGCCCTGGGTATCGTTGATCGCCTTGAAATGGTCGATGTCGAACATCGCCAGGGCAAAGGGTTGCTGTTCCCGCTGCCACAAGGCAATCATCTCGTCCAGCCGGGGGTAGAAGTAGCGGCGGTTATGAAGCCCGGTTAACGGGTCCCTGATGGACTGATTCAGTAATTCCTCTTCCAGCCGATGCCGCTCCAACGCGCCGGATAGAAGCCCGGAAACAATAATCAGCAGGTCCGCCTGGTCTGTACGCCATACCCTGTGGCTCAGGGAGTCCACCCCGAAGAACCCGCTCACCATACCGCGGGTACGTACCGGCACACAGAACATGGAGCACACCCCCTGCTCCGTCAGCAAGGCCTTTTCCGGGCCGGCCTCGTCCGGCAGCGCCGCCACATCCTCAATAAACACCACCCGGTTCTCCCGGATCATCAGTTCGACCTGGCGGTGCCACCAGGCAAAGGTATCAATTGGCACCTGCTGCTGGGTGTCGATCAGCGACTCAACCCCATCGCGGGACCATTCATGGGTATTGGTCATCTCCGTTCGTTTTTCGGAAAACCGGTACAGGTAGGCCCGGTCCACCTCGAAAAACTGCCCGATGGCTTCCAGCACCCGGTTGATGCTCAGATCAATATTGCCAAATCCACGGCTAATAAAGTCCGAGGACAACCGCGCGATCAGCTTCTGGAAGCCGGCCTGGAAAGAAAATTCCGCTTCACTCTCACGCAGGGAAAATTCGAGATCCTTGAACGGCTGAATATCATTGAACTGGCCGTACCAGAGCACGCTACCATCGGCCTGGCGCTCCGGGACCGAGTCTGACTCAAACCAGTGATAGTCTCCGCTGGCAAGGCGCATCCGGGCCTGATGTTGCCAGGGTGTGAGCTTCCTGGCGGACTCCTCAATACTGGCGGCGACACTGGCAGCGTCTTCGGGATGTATAATCCGGAACACTTCCTGACCATCCTGATGCAGGTCCTCCGGATCAAGACCGAACAGGGTTCTGGCACGGTCACTGACGAAAGGGTAACGATGGCGCTGGCCATCGGCACTGCGCTGGTAAATAAACAGTACCCCGGCACACTTGCAGCCAGCTTTGGAAACAGCTCCAGAGACCGGCTTTGCGGCCCTTCATCATCAAATCGCGGCATAGATGCTCTGTAACTCCGGATTTGGAATGCCCGAGTTGGGCCTTACCACTAGAAGTGTAGAGCAAGCGAACATATGCCGCGAGGCGCTTTGCGGTGGTCAGGAAAAGGAACTTCTTGAATGAAACCCATCTTCTCCGGGAACGCCTGGGGAGACTACTGCCGCAGGATTTTCTCCATTGCCTTTCCTTTCGCCAACTCATCAACCAATTTGTCCAAGTAGCGAATTTTTTGCATTAGCGGGTCTTCGATTTCTTCCACACGAACGCCGCACACCACACCCTTGATAAGCGAACTATTCGGGTGAATGGCGGGCGCTCGCGCAAAGAACGTCTCGAAATCGTTCCCTTGATCGATCTGTTGCTGTAAGCCCATTGTGTCGTAACCTGTCAGCCAACAGATGATCTGATCAACGTCCTCCTTCGTTCTACCTTTGCGTTCCGCTTTATCCACGTAGTACGGATAAACTTTTGCAAACGCCATACTGTAAATCTTGTGTTTGGTCACCACGGTTTCTCCTATGACCTGAATGACGCGCAAGCACGCAATACAAAGGCCGCATGCTGAACCTTCCCCCGACGCCGGATGTACATCTTCTGCCAGTCGTCCGTCACATGCCGACTGCCGCTACACCCAGACATCATTCTCCGCCTGAAGCCCGCCGCCTGAGTCTCCGGTATTAACGACTCCTCGGGGCTCGATTAGGAGAACATGGCATTCACTTTCAGCAAAGGGCCTATGCTCCACGCCTTTGGGAACTACATACATTTCACCTTCGGATAGATGAACAACACCATTCCGAAGCTCGATGCCCATCGTCCCTTTGACCACCAGAAAAACCTCGTCCGTATCCTTATGGTCATGCCAGACAAAATCGCCTTGGAATTTCGCCAGTTTGAACTGATAGTCGTTCAACTCCGCGACAACGCGTGGCGACCAGTGTTCAGAAAACTTTCTGAACTTTTCGGCCAAATTAACTACGTCTGATTGCATTGGTGTATACCTCTATCTTCTCGCTAACGCTCTGGCTTTGCGGCGTGCCGGAGCGCCAGCGTAGGCGCATCCGACAACAGTCACTTGTTAGCCTGCATCGTTACCTCGAATGTCAATTGCGATACGTGCCAGGTCATTGCCAAACTGATGTCCGGCAACAGCGGCTGATTATGCATTATTCGTAGTGGCTCCAGAGCCTGAGAACTTTCACCACTCGCTCATCTTCGAGCACTTGGTAGACCAGACGATGCTGGATGTTGATGCGGCGTGAATAGGCTCCCGCAAGATCACCAATGAGCTTCTCAAACGGAGGTGGCTTGCGATATGGATCTTCCGCTATCAGTGCTAACAGTTCCTGGGCTTTTGGTTTGAGGCCGCTGGAGGCCAGTTTCTTTGCGTCTTTCTGTGCTTGTTTGGTGTAAACCAACTTCCATGTCACCAGTCCAGCTCCTCATCGCATTCATCCACGGGGGTATCCATCCCCTCACGAACAGACTCGCGCATACCTGGAACGGAGAGCAGATAAAGTGTTTCCTGAATTGCAGACCAGTCCTCCTCGGAAACCAGGACCGCTTTGTTCCGCTTACCCATGATGACGATTGGTTGGTGGGACTCGGCGGTCTCGTCGATCAACCGATATAGGTTGCTGCGCGCCTCAGTTGCTGTGATTCCGGTCATGACGCACCTCTTGCGTGTTCAACTTTTCACCAAGTGTACGCCTATGAGTACGTACGTCAAGACGAACGTACCGCATAACGCCTCAATAACCGGCAGCTGGAACGAAGCGAAGCGCAGAGTAAGCTGTCCGGTTGACCGCCTGGTTATGGGCCCGTTCACCCGTTGTTTTGTTTTGGCACCCGATACCGAATGCCGACTCCCAGATACTTTGCACCAACAGGACCCATGGCGCTACGAACCAGAACACTGAATGTGCGGGTTTACCCGAAGGACTCGCCGGATGGCATGATTAGGTGCCTGTCCACCAACCGCCACCCGGCTTCGCTTCCTACCGGCTGGTTTTCCGGCGGTCCATCGCCGCGGCAATGTCCTCTTCGTACGTCTCGCCCCAGCCACAAAGCGGCTCCATGGCCCGCACCAGACTCGTCCCGAAGGGCGTCAGCGAGTAGTCGACGCGCAGCGGGATCTCTCCATGGTCGGTTCTCCGGACAATGCCGTCAGACTCCAGCTCCTTCAACTGCTGGATCAACATTTTATCGCTCACGCCCCGGACGCTTCGCTTGAGCTCGCCGTAACGCGTCGGCCCCTTGTTTAAAAAGAACACAATCAAAGGCTTCCACTTCCCGGAGATCACGTGCAGCGTCGCATGCAGGCCGCAAATGAAACGTGGGGTTTCTGAGTTTTCTTTCGCCATAACGGGTACTTACCAAAAGGTGCATACTTGAACATTTGTAAGTGGCTTATATATCGTGAAAGCTAATCGAGTCAACACATACGGAGACCCAATCATGAGTCGGCTAAACGGTAAAATCGCATTGATCACAGGCGGAGCCAGCGGCATCGGCCTGGCCTCGGCCCAACGCCTTATCGAAGAAGGCGCCTTCGTCTTCATTACCGGGCGGCGCCAGGACGTCCTCGACAACGCGGCTGAGGCACTGGGATCCAACGCCCGGAGCGTCCAGGCGGATGTCACGAAGCCGGAGGATCTCGACCGCGTCTTCGAAACGATCCAGAAAGAAAAAGGGCACCTGGACGTCCTGGTGGCCAACGCGGGCGTCGGCGAATTCGCCAGCCTGGGACAGATCACCGAGGAGCACTACGACTACATCTTCGACATCAACGTCAAAGGCACCCTCTTCACCGTCCAGAAGGCCCTGCCCCTGATGACGAACGGCGGCTCCATCATCCTCACCGGGTCCACGGTCGGCAGCATGGGCACCCCCGCGATGAGCATCTACAGCGCCTCCAAGGCGGCCGTCCGAAACCTGGTGCGCAGTTGGGCCCATGATCTCAGGGGCACCGGCATTCGCGTGAACGTCATGTCTCCTGGCCCGACCAAAACAGACAAGCTGATGGAACTGCTCCCACCCGAAGCCCTGAGCGAGATGAAACAGACCGTACCGCTTGAGCGTCTGGGCGCCCCCAAAGAAACCGCGGGCGCAGTGGCGTTCCTGGCGTCCGACGATAGCAGCTTTATGACAGGGAGCGAGGTGTTCGTTGACGGGGGCTACGCGCAGGTTTAGGGGCTAGGCGGAGAGCGGGAGGCAATGAACCAAAAGGGGTCAGATTGATCTAACCCCCTTAATTTTGGCTTCCCTTACACATAACGCCGCTAAGCACGCGCGGTTGCGGAATGGAGGCGAAGCCGCAATGCAGTAACCGTCGCCGTGACTTGCCTGGTTAGCACTTGTTGCGAAATCAGATGAATAGCTCATGTTCTTCTGTGCCCTCAGGCACGAGGACCAATTCACCCGTCAACGGGTTAACAATATACTCCCACTGTATTCCCTGCGCTTCCAGCTCCTCTTGGAATAGCTCGTCATGGTATCCAAGAGCATAAAGCTCATCCTTCGCTGCAGCCTCCGAAACACCATACCGTTTAACGTAGCGCGACACGTAATCCTGATGGGGACCATCTCGACTCAAAAGCCATCTTCGCGCATCATGTTTCCGCGAACCAGCGTCGAGTCTCTTTTTGGATCTTCTCTTTCGTGTCGGCACAAATTCTCCGATTCTTTAGGTGCTAACGCTCCGCTAATGTGCGCCGCCTGCGGCGTCACCATTGAGCGGCTTGTTAGCAGATTCTGCCTGAAGACGCTCCA
>NZ_JANCMW010000070.1 GCF_029207565.1 Marinobacter iranensis
CTGGAAGGACTGGACCGCGGGCCTGGGTGGCGCGGTGTCGCTCAGCGGCGACCTCACCCATGGCGTGCAGCTCTTCGCCGGCGGCACCTATCGCAGGCTGATCGGCGATTTCGGCGATTCGCCGATCGTCCGCACCGCCGGCGCGCGCGGCCAGTGGCTGGGCAGTCTCGGCCTTGCCTACAGCTTCTGAAGCATCGCTGGACCTGGCCGGCCCGAACGCCTAAGACTCGGCCATCCCCGGGGGACCGCGCCTGAGCGGTTGAGAGTTGGCTGAAGCCAAGACCCGCT
>NZ_JANCMW010000071.1 GCF_029207565.1 Marinobacter iranensis
TTGATTGTCCTGATTGAGGCCCGCGCCGAACCGCGCCTGCGCACCGTCGAGGGATTGTGGCGCCGATCGACCAGGACCCGGCCCGGCAGGATCACCGATTTCATCCGCGCCGAGCGGCTGCTCCCCGAGGCCGAGATCGACGCGATCCGTCGCGATGCGCCGACCGATCTCATCCGTTTCCAGGACGCCGCCAGCATCGTGCCGATCGCCGAGCGGCCGACGATGGAAGAATGGATCGCGAGTTTCAACGCCGGCTTGATGGAGGCAGCATGACCAGCACCATATCCC
>NZ_JANCMW010000072.1 GCF_029207565.1 Marinobacter iranensis
TTCGGCGCCACCCCGTTCGACGTCGAGAACGTCTTCTGGAGCCATCGCGGCGAGACCTGCACCTTCGACACCATGGTCGAAGAATTCTCCTTGGCGACGCAACCGCTGCTCAGGCTCGCCGCCATCGTGCGCGGCGCCGACACCGCCCGCCTCGACCTCGCGCCGGAAGCGGCGGGGCTGCTTGCGGCTTCGCTCGGCCTGTCGCGCATGCATTCCGACGACCTGGCGCAGCTGGAAGCGGGCATGACGTTCTACGACGCCTTCTACCGCTGGTGCCGCGATGCGACG
>NZ_JANCMW010000073.1 GCF_029207565.1 Marinobacter iranensis
CGAACTCGTTGACGATGACGGCGGCTCCCGCCATCGACGGCTGCTTGAGCAGCCGGTTGAGCAGCGTCGTCTTGCCGGAACCGAGGAAGCCGGTAAGGATGGTGACGGGGACAAGGCCATCGGCAGGTTCAGGGTCGCTCATACACCACCCTTCCCTCGAACCAGGTTGTCATGACCTTGATGTCGGCGATCTCGTCGGCAGGGATCTCGAGCACGTTGCGGTCGAGTTCGATGAAGTCCGCCGACTTGCCGACTTCGATCGAGCCGATCGTTTCGCCAAGTCCGATG
>NZ_JANCMW010000074.1 GCF_029207565.1 Marinobacter iranensis
GGCGCTCGAGTGCGGAAGGCCCGACTGATGCCGTTCATCGACGTGACCCTGGTCGAAGGCCGCAGCCCTGACCAGCTTCGGGGCCTGATCACCGCGCTCACAGAAGCAGCGGTCTCCACTGTCGACGCCCCTCGCGAGAGCATCCGCGTCGTCATCCGCGAAGTCCCACCCACCCACTGGGCCGCCGGCGACGTCACCATCGCCGAACGCCGAGGCACCCCTTCCGAAGGGATCACCCCGTGACCACCACCCCCGAGTTCTTCGGACACGTCATCGGCGGTGCCGAGG
>NZ_JANCMW010000075.1 GCF_029207565.1 Marinobacter iranensis
GGGATGACGATGCGGATCGGCGGCTTCTGCACCTCCATGGTGCGGATCTGCACCGGAGATGTGTGGGTGCGCAGGAGCTTGGCCTCGTTGCCCTCGGCCGCCTGCAGGAAAAACGTGTCGTGCATCTCGCGCGCCGGATGGCCGACGGGGAAGTTGAGCGCGGTGAAGTTGTAGTGGTCGGTCTCGATGTCCGGCCCCTCGGCGATCGAGAAACCCATGTCGCCGAAGATGGCGGCGATCTCGTCGATGACCTGGCTGATCGGATGGATGCGGCCGCGTTCGGCCGGC
>NZ_JANCMW010000076.1 GCF_029207565.1 Marinobacter iranensis
GTCATAGCTGCCGGAACGCAGCTGGGCATATTGGTTGAGCGTGTCGAACATCGCGACGCCCGGCCAGAACAGCACGAGCATGGCGAGGCAGAGCAGCAACGCGGCGAGCGCCGCCCGAGCCGCGGGCGACACGCGCCTCAACGCGAGGCTCCTAGCCGATCTTGCGGCCGAACACCGGACGCGGCGGAGCATCGCCGTGCGGGAAGGCTACCGAACGCTCGGACGGCCGCTCGGACACCCTCTCGGGCACCGCGTCGCCGGCCTCGGCCTTGCGCGCCAGATAGCGG
>NZ_JANCMW010000077.1 GCF_029207565.1 Marinobacter iranensis
GAAGCCGGTCGCCACGGTGAGCGCCATCAGCGAGAGGTTGTTGAGCGAGAAGCCCAGCATGTAGATCACCGCCACCGTGCCGAGCAGCGAGGTGAGCACGGCCATGGCGGGCACCAGCGTGGCGCGCAGCGAGCGCAGGAACAGGCTCACCACCCCCACCACCAGCAGCGTGGCGATCAGCAAGGTGATCTCCACTTCGCGCAGCGAGGCGCGGATCGTGGTGGTGCGATCGCTGGCCAGATGCAGCTTCACATCGGCGGGGATCGACGCCTGGAGCCGGGGCAGGG
>NZ_JANCMW010000078.1 GCF_029207565.1 Marinobacter iranensis
GTACCGCTCAAGCCAAGCCGGTCCGTCCGGCTGCAGGAACCGGATGACGCGACGCGCGTCCGGCTCGGTCATGATGCCGTCGCGGATAATGATGCGTCCGCCGTCCGAGAGGACGTCGAACGCGCTTCTCAGCGCCGCGGCGACCGTATCCCGGTTGAACCTCGCGCCGTTATAAGGAATGTAAGAGTACAGCTCGTGCAGGATCGAGGAGAAGATGACGGTGTCCACGCTGCCGGCTTCCACGTAGTCCTTGAGCGCCAGGGCATCGCCTTGAAGCACTTCCCAG
>NZ_JANCMW010000079.1 GCF_029207565.1 Marinobacter iranensis
CGGGGCCCGACGCCGGCGCACCCGCGCCGGCGCCGTCGGACTCGCCGCGGCGGTCGTGGTCGCCGGGTCGGCGTTCCTCGTCGTCCCCGGGGTCACGGGGTCGGGCGCCGACCAGCTCCGCGGCGTGGCCGGTCGTCCGGCCGGCCTGAGCCCGCTGCAGAAGCGCGTGATGCGGGAGGTGGACGGGGCGGAGCGGCTCTCGGTGTGGCAGGTGGCCGTCCCCGAGCCCGAGGGCGCCGCCGAGAGCTTCCCCATGTCGAGCGACGACTTCGAGGTGCAGGGTC
>NZ_JANCMW010000007.1 GCF_029207565.1 Marinobacter iranensis
GTGTCCACTAAAAAATAAGTGGACACTATCCTGACGGCGACAGCGCCAGGCTCAAGATGGGATTACCGGACGGTTACAATGGTCCTGACAATTGCTTCATCATTGGACAATCGGAGTCGCCAATTACCTGCGCCCGCGGTTTGTCTATCAATCCTCAGGTTTCTTTCGACGCCTGCCCGAAGCTGGACTATTTATTGGTTCCAGGAGGTCAAGGTACGCGAAAGGAAGTCGAAAACCACACTCTTGTGGAGTTTGTTGAGAGCCAGGCACGTGGCTGCCAAGCAGTTTTGTCTGTATGCACAGGTTCTTTCGTTCTCCACGCTGCTGGGCTTTTAGCGAATAAGAGAGCAACAACACACTGGGCGTCACTTGACCGACTCAAGGCTCTAGAACAAGTTGAAGTAGTAGAAGAGCGTTTCGTTAGGGACGGCAACATATGGACGTCTGCTGGCATATCAGCTGGAATTGACCTTATGTTTGCTTTCATAGCGAGCATTGCGGGAGACGAAGTCGCGGGGCAGGTGCAATTCAGCGCTGAGTATTATCCAGCCGCAACGAACTATGGTGGTTTTGAGAAGCACCCAAGTGCACCGATGTACCTAAAACGCAGTTAACCCGTATGAGCCTTCTCGGAATCAACAAGCGATAGTCATTTTTTTGGCCGCGTCAGCGGCCAATCCAAACCCTTCTTGCCGAAAACCTTGAAAAGATCCGTCAGTGACGTAGATTTATCGTCATGTTTACCTTCATCGAACCCCCTACATTTGAAGCGGATGCCAGAAAAAACTGGACGAAGGAGCGTAATGCTTTCTTCACCAGGCTTGCAAATGGTGAGATCTGGTTGTTGGTGATCTACAAAAAAGCCGTCAAGGACAACATGCCCGCGCATATCCTGAAGTCGATTCGTGAGGTATTGGAAAATGAGTAAAGAGACTCTGAGTACCGAGGAGCTTGGCAACAAGCTGCTCCAATCCGTGAAAGAAATGAAAGCGGCAAGGCCGCACGCGTCAGCCGTGTGGAACCTAATGAGGTGGCGGAGGCACGCGGTAAAACCGGCTTGACCCAGAGTGAAATTCGAAGGATAGAGGCCGGTTAGCCAGTTAGTCACGGCCACGCCCCCATTCCACAGCCGAGCTTGCTGGAATGACTGATGTGGTGGGGAAATCTGACACATGGAGTGTGTAATAACTGATTGAAATTACTGTAGCCTCTGCGCTGATCCTCCTGTACTTGGTCTTTAATCGTGAGGATGTCTACGAGGTACAGGTTGCCTTTGCGTCAGCCGTCATGGCGGTTTATCTGACGATCTATTTGTACGTTCCCCCTAAACTGGGGATAACAGCTACGCATTTGGGCCAGATTTTCGGGTTTGTCCCGACGGTGTCCTTTGGAGCCATCCTGTTCCCGGAATTGAATGTTCGGTTTCCGGTCGGCGTTACCCGGTTTTTGGGCTGGCTTGGGTTGGTGGTGGTTTTCTCAATCCTCTGCGTTTTGAAGATCTTCATTTGGTGAGGTGAGGGTGAGGACCTTTTGCGCCGGATGCTAGAATCCCTGCATGTATCGGCCATCACTGGAGAAAAAGTAGTATGAGCACGGATTCCGCACCTTATCCAATCGGTACGCCCGGTGCTCCCTGGGGCGAGTTCGAACGTGCCGAGTGGTTGTCACAACAGACCCGTCAACGCAGTTACGAATCCGAGGTGTTGAGTGTGATCGAGCGCCTGCGCTCGCGCTTCGACGTGGAACAGTATGGCCACCTGGACTATGGCACCGACAGTTATCCGTTGATGGCTATTCGGAGCCGCGACTGGCGTGACGATCTGCCGGTCGTGCTGGTAACGGGCGGGGTACACGGCTACGAAACCAGCGGCGTACATGGCGCACTGCAGTTCGTCGATCAGCATGCGGCGGATTACGCGGGCCGCGTTAACCTGCTGGTCGCACCGTGCGTCAGCCCTTGGGCGTACGAGCGCATCCATCGCTGGAACGCCAATGCGGTCGATCCGAATCGCTCATTCCGCGATGACGGTGCGGCAGAGGAGTCGACGGCACTGATGCGGCTGGTGGCGCCCGTCCGCGATCAGGCATTGATGCATATCGACCTGCACGAGACCACCGATACCGACGAAACGGAGTTTCGTCCCGCCCTGGCTGCCCGGGATGGCAAGCCGTTCGAACCGGGTGGTATTCCCGACGGTTTCTATCTGGTCGATGACAGCGAGAGCCCTCAGCCTGAATTCCAGCAGGCGTTGATCGAGGCGGTGGAGCAGGTCACTCATATCGCTCCGGCTGATGACAATGGAGAGATCTTCGGCTCACCGGTGGCCGCTCGGGGCGTCATTCAGTATCCGCTCAAGCAACTGGGCCTGTGCGCCAGTATCACTAGCGCCCCCTACAAGACCACCACCGAGGTCTATCCCGACAGCCCCCGTGCAACCCCCGAGCAATGCAATGCTGCGCAGGCTGCCGCGGTTTGTGCGGCGATCGATTACGTGCTGGCGCGCCAGTAGGGACGGGCAATTCGTGAGCCTATGGCCCACCCACGCTGGGCCGTTTGTTCCGGGGCAGAAAGCCATCCTCCGCGAGTTTCGAATGTAGTTCCTGAGGCTTAAGGTTTGCGAGATCCTTGTCGACCTGTGTCAGCGTCACCTGGTCGGTCGGAAGGTTGTTGAGCTCCGGTCTCAGGATTCCGAGCAACTGGCTTTCGGCACAGAGTACCAGGCGGCTGACGTTTTTTTCGCGAATGACCTGCTTCAGGTCGGCCACGATATCTTTGGCAAACTGGCGGTTGGCCCGATGTTCGCGTTTGTCGCGGTGTTCGTCGTAATTGTGATGCGGTATAGCTGTGCCCTGGCCTCCCTGGTGCTCACGCTGCGCCCCGCGACGGGTATCGCTCCAGATGTCCTTCTCACTCGCCGTGTGGTCCGGGTTGGATAGGGCCTTACATTCCGTCAGGTAGGGGGACCTTTCCACTTCCGGTGTTTCGGAGCGTTCCAGCGTGAAAATCCGGGCTTTTGCGAGCTCTGCTGTAATGACACAATAATCAGCCATGGTGTGCCTCCAGGTTTGTTCCGTCATAACTGTCCAGCCACTGTTGAACTGCTTTCCGGAAGCTGGCCTATATATCAGGTGTTTGGGTGTGGGGAAGGTATTTCAAGGGGGAGATCAGTACCCGCAAATCGCCAGATCCTGGTATAACCATTGGGGCAATCTGACAACGCTGTTCGACTACTGATCTCGCGCATGGAGCTCTCTGGAAGTGCCCGCGAATACGACTACGGCAATGATGTTCGCACAAACGCTGGCCAAGATCGGCAACGTGTAGCTCTGGCTCAGGTCATAAGCGAACCCTGCCGCGCTGGGCCCGATCAGGGTCCCGAATGCCACGCTGGTGTAAAGAATCCCAATCAGGCTCCCGACGTTCCGTCCGCCGAAGTAGTCCATGACAACGGCTGGAAGTAGCGCCACCCACCCGCCATAAAAAACACCGTAGATGAGCGCGAAGACCATTAAAAGCCAAGGGTCACTTGCGATCAACCAAATCGTCATAGCGAACGCCATACCGACGTACATCGCGAGGAGGGTGAGACGCCGCCCGAACCGGTCGGCGACCCCGCCGAGCAGGAAGCGACCGGCCGTGCTTCCGAAACCGATCACAGCTAGAAGATAAACGGCGACGTTGGGCACGACACCGTGATCCATCGCGTAGGGAACGAGGTGGACGAATGGCACGAATACGCCGAATGAGCAAAACAAGCACGCCACGTAGAGACCGATGAAGCGAGATGATTTAATGGCTGCGGCGACTGCGAAGCCCTTAAGTGGCTGGAATTGGCCGCCGACCTGCACAGGGTCGCCATCGGGCTCGAGGCCTCGATCCCGCGGGTTGTTAACGATCAGGAGAGCCATTCCCGCACCGACGGCCACGGCGAGTCCCCCTAGGCCGAAGTAAGCGCCGCGCCAGCCGAAGGATTCGATGAGCAGAGCAGCGAGCAGCGGCATGGCAAGTGTCCCCACACCGATTCCGCTGACCGCGATGCCAGAGGCGAAGCCCCGGCGGCGGATGAACCAGCGCTGTATAGTGCCAAGCACTGGTACATAGGAAAGGCCGACACCAAGCCCTATGCCGAACCCGTAGGCGATATAGACTTCCGTAAGGCTGCGGGCCATGCCCGCTAATGCCAGCCCAAGCCCCACCAATACCATACCGACCACCGCCAGCGACCGAGAGCCCCAGCGGTCGGCAAGTGGCCCGCTCAAGACTCCAAGGCCGAAGTATAAAAAGCCTGCAAGCGAGAAGACCAGAGAAACCGATCCACGCGAGGCGCCAAACTCGGCCTGTAGGGGAACGAGAAAGGCACTGAACGTATAGGCGCTGCCGAATCCGATGAATGTGATGGCGAACGCGGCTGCAACCACGAACCAACCATAGAAAAGGCCGACAGGCCGCGAGGTGATATTCATGAGGGCTTCCTTTAGATCACAGGATGACGGCGATGCCAGGGTGTGGTGCTCTGGAAGGCGGCACCGGCTCGAATGAGCATCGACTCGTCAAGATGGCCGGCGACAAGTTGGAAGCCGATCGGCAAGCCCTGCTCGGAGAAGCCGCCAGGCAGCGTGATGGTGGGATTGCCAGTCAGATTAAAGGGGCAGGTGTATCGCTGGAGGTTAAGTATCAGGTGAGGCTGTTCGCCCAACGTTTGTATGGCGTCGAGGCTCAGTGGCGCGAAGGGGTGTACTGGAGTGAGCAGCAAATCGACAGTGCTGAAAAAAGTGGCAACACGGCCGCTAAAATTCAGGCGCCGCAGTATCAGCTTCTGATAATCGATGCCCGAAAGAGTGCCACCTGTTTCGATAACGGACGCGAGCACTGCACCGTATTCGTTTTTGCGTGCGGGGTAGGTGGCTTGGTGTGCACAGGCCGCCTCTACGGCGCACGCGGGCGCCCAGTCCGCAACCGCCTGTGTCGCATCGGGGAAAGCGACATCAACGATATGAGCGCCGAGCGAGCGAAAAATTTCAATTGCTTCCGACAGCACCTCTTGGTTACCAGGGTCGACATCGGCGCTGTTCCACTCGGCATCCACGCCAATACGTACTCCCTGGATACCTTGTTTAATCGCCGCTGCGTAGTCGGGAGCAGGGCCGGGTATCGCAGTGGGATCCTTCGGGTCGCCACCTGCAATGATCGCTAATAGCATGGCGGCATCCGCGGCGCTACGGGCCATAGGGCCCACGTGATCCATGCTTGCGGCAAGCTCGAACACGCCGTGGCGACTGACACGACCCCACCCGGGCTTTAATCCCGTCACGCCATTGGCGGCTGCTGGCCAACGGATCGAGCCACCAGTATCGGAGGCAAGCGACCCATAACACAGTCCCGCCGCAGTCGCCGCGCCTGGCCCGCTAGAGGATATACCAGGCCAATAATCGGCGTTCCAGGCGTTTTTGGGCGGCGTGATCAGTGGGTGGTGATCGGAGTAGGCTCCTTCCGTGAGCTGTAGTTTGCCCAGCAAGACCGCGCCAGCTTCCTTGAGGCGTTGCACTACCGTGGCATCTTCTGTCGGGCAGTGCCCCTGGTGGATCGGCATTCCAGCCGCAGTTGGAATACCTTTAGTCCAGCAAAGATCCTTCACAGCGATTGGAACACCATGTAATACGCCGCGGTATCGGCCTGCGGCGATCTCCGCCTCAGCGGCCTCAGCTTGGGCGAGAGCAAGATCCGCAGTCACCAGCGCGTAGCTGTCTAGAGCGCCATCCACAGCGGCAATGCGATCGAGCTGCGCTCGCGTTACCGCAACCGGCGATATCTGGCGTGTTCTGATGAGCGTCGCCAATTCGGTGATGTCAAGGTAATGCAAGTCCGTAGATAGGGGCGTCATGAGGTTATCTCCACAATAAATTAAAGGATATGCGTGAGCACGTGTCTTTCGTAATCGAATCAGTGAGACTAAGCTGAATAAAGACTGCGCCCCTGCAGGGTTTGGCGCAAACGAGAAATTTTGCTTATTTCGCATTAGGTAAACTAAATCATTATGCACAAGCTCCCCCCTCTAAACGCCCTTCGCGCATTTGAGGCCACGGCGCGGCATCTCTCGGTCAAGAATGCCGCTGAAGAGCTTTGCGTCACGCCGGGTGCTGTAAGCCAAATGCTCAAGACGCTCGAACTCAATCTCGGGGTAAAGTTATTTCACCGGGTGAATCGCGGCATCTTCCTGACAGATATCGGGCAAACTTACCTCCCACCCGTAAGCAACGCCTTCAGGCAGTTAACCGAAGCGTCCAATCGCATTGTAAATACCGTGGACACGGGAATACTCACTATCAGTGTTACTTCGTTTTTCGCATCCGCGTGGCTCGTGCCACGCCTCACTCAATTCCAGGATGACAATCCGGAAATCGATCTCCGCGTGGTGACCAGTAATCGGTTAGTGGATTTTTCCCGTGATAGTGTCGACGTAGCTATTCGACATGGGCTCGGTGTTTACCCTGGCCTGTGTAGTGAGCGCGTGCTGGCGGTAGAGGTGGTTCCTGTGGCGGCGCCAGAGTTGGTTGCCAAGCTTGGCGAGCCGGAATTCCCCATCGATCTGACGCGCTGGCCGCACGTGCACGATGCTGAGCGCAAAGCCTGGCACTGTTGGTTTCAAGCGCAAGGTATAGAGGAAGTTGGCCCGCCGCGCGGCCCATCCTTTGACGACTCCGGCCTACTATTGCAGGCTGTGCTCACAGGCCAGGGCGTGGGTTTACTGCCCGCCGCCATGGTAGCGCCCGAGCTTGCAAAAGGGCGACTCGTTAAAGTCGCGGAGGTTACGCTGCTAGAGGATTTCGCCTATTACTTGGTCTACCCGGAGGACAGGAAGGCACGGCCGAAGGTCTCTGCTTTCCGTAACTGGATACTCGAGTCGGCCGCAGAAACCAATTAGAGATTCATCATTTGCCTCAGTCTTTACAGCATCACCTAGCTCATGATTAGAACGAAAAGATTAGTACTTCGGCAATGGAATGATGAAGATCTCCAGCCGTTTGCACAGATGTGTGCGGATAAGGGCGTCATGGAGTTCTTCCCGAAGCTTCTGACGGAGGGGGAAAGCTTCAGCATGGGAAGAACGATCAGGTCTCTCATTGCTGAACGCGGCTGGGGATTTTGGGCTGTAGAGATCCCTGGCAAAAGTAGATTTATCGGATTTGTCGGGTTACATATACCCAAAGACAATATGCCGTTCTCGCCGTGTGTTGAGATCGGCTGGCGCCTGGCGAAAGATTACTGGGGCATGGGTTATGCAGCAGAGGCTGCCAATGAGTCATTGCGGTATGCGTTTACGCATCTGGATTTAGACGAGGTGGTCTCTTTTACAACGGTGCGCAATATTCGCTCCCAGGCGGTCATGAAGAAAATTGGAATGTCCTACGCCAGTAATTTTATGCATCCGGATCTGGAATCTTCAGATCCGCTTTGCGAGCATGTTCTCTATAAGATAAGCAGAAGCCAGTGGGAAATGAACGCTTTGTAGCCGAGCGTCCATAGCTTGATGATAGGAGGCACCATGCCAAATCAGGAAATGGTAATGGGTGATATTGCAGTCACCAGGCTTCTTCCAAACATCTGCACCGACCGTATGGAAGAGACCAGGGACTTTTACACGGAGTTGCTCGGTTTCGTCGTTTGCTTCGAGCATCAGGGCTGGTACACACAAATGGCGTCACCGACAAACCCTCAGCTACAAGTCGGTATTGTGCGGCGCGATCACGAATTCACACCGAAGGCTTTCCAGCAACCGGCACAGGGCGTCATCATTTCCGCACAGGTTGAAGATGTCGATGTGGCGTACTCTGAAGTGCGAAGGCGCGGCATCCGCATTGAGCTCGAACTGCAAGATGAAAGCTTTGGGATGAGGCGCTTTATGGTGGCCGACCCGAATGGTGTGCTCGTTAATGTGTTTTCGTTCCCATGACGCCGTCAACTAAGCTGTGTGGCACTGTCTTCGTCTATTGCCCCCAGATAGCACGCTTTCTATAATCACCTGTTGGTTTGCGGCCTGCTCGCCGCCCAGCGACCTGTACAATCCCAATAAAAAAGGAAAACCACATGTTGAAACGTCGCTCTCTCCTGGCCGCCGCGGCCGCTACTCTGCTGTTCAGTGCCGTTACCCAAGCCGACTACAAGGATGAATACACCGTCTCCACCGTTCTCCCGTCCGCCTTCCCCTGGGGGCAGGCTGCCGACAAGTGGGTGGAGCTGGTGAAAGAGCGCTCCGATGGGCGTATCAACATGAAGATCTACAGCAACTCCCAACTGGTCTCCGGCGACCAGACCAAGGAGTTTTCGGCCATGCGTTCCGGGCTGATCGATATGTCGGTGGGTTCCACCATCAACTGGTCACCGCAGGTGCCTGAACTGAACCTGTTCTCCCTGCCTTTCCTGATGCCGGACTATGCAGCCATCGATGCGATCACCCAGGGGGAGGCCGGTGAGGCTGTTTTCGCGGCCATCAAGAAGCGCGGTGTCACCCCGCTGGCCTGGGGCGAGAACGGCTTCCGTGAGCTCTCCAACTCCAAGCTGACCATTGATGAGCCATCCGATCTGGATGGTCTTAAGATCCGCGTTGTCGGCTCGCCACTGTTCCAGGATACCTTCACGGCTCTGGGCGCCAACCCCACCCAGATGAGCTGGGCCGATGCCAAGCCGGCGCTGACCACCGGTGCTGTTGATGGCCAGGAAAACCCGCTGTCGGTCTTTGATGTGGCGCGTATCGACCAGGTTGGCCAGAAGTACCTGACCCGCTGGCACTATATGGCGGACCCGCTGGTGTTTGCAGTCAGCAACAGCATCTGGGACCAGTTCAGCGAGGAAGACCAGGCGTTGCTGAAGCAGGCGGCGATTGATGCCGGCCAGTGGGAGATTGAGAAATCCCGTAGCGAAATCGATGAGACCCTCGCTGCCATCAAGGATCGAGGCGTGGAAGTCACCGAGCTGACTGATGAACAGCGCGATGCCTTCGTAGAGGCTACGCAGTCGGTCTATGACCAGTGGACTCCGCGCATTGGCGAGGATCTGGTCAAGCAGGCACAGGAAGCGGTCGCAAACCGCAACCAGTAACAGCGACCTGCCCAGGCGCCCGCCACCACTGGCGGGCGTTCTTTTCAAAACGGAGTCACCATGCCGTCCCGTCCCCCCAAGTTCCGCCCCGACGCCTGGCTGGCTACCATCGCCCTGGTTGCGATCTGCGTGATCAGCCTGGGTAATGTGATCGTTCGCTACGCTACCGATGCGTCGTTCGCTTTTACCGAAGAGTTCTCGGTGTTCTGCCTGGTTGTGCTTACCTTCGCGGGTGCAGCGGTGGCAGCGCGCCATAACCAGCACATCCGTATTGAGCTGATCGAGCACTACCTCCCGTCCCGGGCAAGAAAGGTGGTCTTTGTGCTGCAATGGCTGGGTGGCGTGACCGTTCTGGGCATCATGACCTGGTATGGCAGCACGTTTGCCCTGCAGGAATACCGGTGGGAATCACTGTCTCCGGGGCTGGGGTTACCTAACTGGATCTATGTGATTTGGCTGCCGCTGTTGTCTGTCGCCATCATCATTCGCATGACTCAGAACCTCGTCGACCGCCTGCGTGGCAGGGAAGACCCGGAGGTGATCCATGAGTCCTGACCTGCTGATGATTGGCGGCTTCCTGCTGGCCTTGCTGCTTGGAATGCCAGTGGCGATTGCCCTCGGCCTGGGCGGGCTGGTGGGGATTGTGGCGGGGCTGCCCACAACGATGCTGGGTACGTTCGGCACCAACACCTATAACAGTGTGGCCAAGTACCCGCTGATTGCGATTCCGCTGTTTATCCTGACGGGCCTGATTTTCGAGCGTGCGGGTGTTGCCGCCGCTTTGGTGCGTTTTGCCCAGTCCATTATCGGCCCCCGGCATGGCGGGTTGACCGTTGTCGCGGTGCTGGTGTGCCTGATCATGGGTGGCATGAGCGGCTCTGGCCCTGCGGATGCGGCCGCCGTCGCGATGGTGATGCTGCCGAGCATGCAGAAGGCCGGCTACCCGAAGCCGTTTTCAGCGTCACTCATTGCCGCCTCGTCGTCCACTGCGATCCTGATTCCGCCGTCCATTGCGCTGATTCTCTATTCCATCGTGGTGCCCGGCGTGGATCTGCGGGCGCTGTTTGCGGCGGGTATATTTCCGGGCATCCTGGCGGGCGTGTCCCTGCTGGCGCCGGCTCTATACTTCGCCAAAAAATACCGTTGGGAAGATCCGGAAGCGGTCGAGCGCCCACCGTTCTGGCCCAGTTTCAAGGCAGCCCTGCCTGCCTTGTTTGCGCCGGTGATCATTCTTGGCGGGCTCCGTTCAGGCCTGTTCACTCCAACTGAAGCGGCGGTGGTCGCGGTGACCTACGGGGTGCTCGTCGGTTGCGTGCTTTATCGCAATCTCAGCCTCCGGAACCTCTGGGGCCTAATGACGGAGGCCGCCGTTACCTCCGGCGTGGTCATGTTCATCATCGCACTGGCGGGCATCTTCGCCTGGGCGGGCACCACGCTTGGGACCTTCCAGCACCTGGCGGATGTCCTGCTATCCCTTTCCGAAAACGGCTGGGTGCTGTTGGGGCTGGTGATGGTGCTGGTGTTGATCGCCGGCATGCTGCTGGATGCGATTTCCATCTACCTGATCCTGATCCCGATTGTGCTGCCGCTGATGAATCATTTTGGCTGGAACCCGATCTGGTTCGGCATCCTGCTGGCGATGAATATCGCTATCGGCCAGTTCACTCCGCCGGTTGCGGTTAACCTGATGGTCACCACCCGCATTGCCAATATCCGCCTGGAACACACCATCGGCTGGGCAATGGTTTTTGTTGTCGCCATGGCTGCCAGCCTGGTGCTGGTGATGCTGATGCCGGGGATTGCATTGTGGTTACCGGAAAAGCTCGGTTATGTGGTGGGGCCGTGGTAGTCGGGGCATTCCAGGTTGGGGCAGAAGGCTCCCCGCAATACAGCAAGATTCGGGTCGGCACCCGGTAAACGACCTCTTATGATCATCTCTGTTGGTGGGGAATCCCCGCTCATTTTAAACAGAGATTGAGAGGCTTGAGAGATGGGTGCACTTGCAAATAAGGTGGCTATCGTTACGGGTGCCAGCGCAGGTATTGGCGCCGCGACTGCCAGACTTTTCGCCAAGGAAGGCGCTACGGTTGTTGTGGCGGCGAGGAGAGAGTTCGAGCTCGAAGCTTTGGTTGAGGCCATAAAGCAAGAGGGTGGGCAGGCGCTGGCGGTTGCTGGGGATATTGGCGACGAGCATTTTGCCAGGAGGCTCGTTGAAGAAACCCTGGAGCGGTTTGGCAAGCTGGACGTTGCGTTTAATAACGCCGGTATTTTGGGCGCGATGGGGCCGGTGCCCGATATGTCACTGGCTGACTGGAATCAGGTGATCACCACCAACCTGACGGGCGCTTTCCTCGCAGCCAAGTACCAACTGCCTGCCATGCTGTCGGGTGGCGGAGGCTCGTTGATTTTTACGTCTACGTTTGTTGGCCATACCGTGGGGATGCCCGGTATGGGGGCCTATGCCTCCAGCAAAGCGGGGCTGGTCGGCCTGACACAGGTTCTTGCCTCCGAATACGGCTCCCAGAACATTCGGGTGAATGCACTATTGCCGGGCGGCACGGACACGGAAGCGGCCAGGGAGTTTGCGAACACGTCCGAGGCTTTGGAATTCGTGTGTAACCTGCATGCCATGAAGCGAATTGCGAAGCCCGAGGAAATTGCTCAATCTGCACTGTACCTTGCTTCTGATGCCTCCAGCTTTACAACCGGGTCTGCGCTGTTGGTTGATGGTGGTGTGTCGATTAATCGTGTCTGAGGATTCGGGCCATGTCTGACTATAACCGAATTGAAAAGGCCATGACCTACATGTCGGAACACACCTCCAGGCAGCCAACCCTGGAGGAGGTGGCCGCTCATGTTCACCTTAGCCCGTTCCATTTCCAGCGGGTATTCTGTCGGTGGGCAGGAACCACACCCAAGCGTTTCCTGCAGGCGCTGACGCTGGAGCGTGGTAAAAGAATGCTTAAGGAAGAGCAATCGCTGATGGATGTTTCCCACGCCATAGGCCTGAGTGGTGGCGCACGGTTGCATGATCACTTTGTGACACTGGAGGCCGTGACACCCGGTGAGTACAGGAACAACGGCGAAGGCGTTGCTATTCAATACGGGTTCCATGACACGCCTCTGGGCAAGATGTTTGTGGCGGTTACCCGGCGAGGCGTTTGCCGAATGGAGTTTCTGGATTACGGGTCCGCCGATGAAGTGCTCACTGAATTACGCAAAACCTGGCCCAAGGGCGAACTGATACAGAACGAGAGCGCCACAAGCTACGTGATTGATGCACTGTTCAGCGAGCACGCGGGTTGGGGGCATGGCCCTTTGTCCCTGAACGTAGTGGGTACGAATTTCCAGGTGGCAGTGTGGCGGGCACTGCTGAGAATCCCGCCCGGGAGGCTGGCCAGCTACTCTCAGATTGCCAGGGCATTGGGTTATCCCAAGGCATCAAGGGCAGTGGGTAATGCGGTTGGCGCCAATCCCGTTGCGTTGCTGATCCCGTGCCACCGTGTTATCCAGCAAAGCGGCGCTATGGGCGGGTACCGCTGGGGAGCACCGAAGAAACAGATGGTACAGATGTGGGAGCAATTGCGCGAAGAGCCAGTTGAGCTGTATCTTTGAAAGGACAACCGATGCGTAAGATTCTGATTATGAGTGTGATTTTTTCTGTTGCTGGGTGCAGCAGTAAGGCTGTATACGACAATGTCCAGCTCAACAATCGCCAGGAATGCCTGAATGTTCCACCGCCTCAGTATGACGAGTGTATGGACCGCTCAAATAAGACATACGAAGAGTACAAAAGGGAGCGCGAGGTAATTGTCGGGACAGAGTAGGGAGCGTCGTCGGCAGAGTGCGGGGGCCAGATCACTTCGTGTGATCCGGTGTTCATCATTTGCTTTAGGAGAAGCAGTTTGAATATTACGGATTTACCTTTTGGGGTTACGGACTGGTCTGAAGTTGAGAAGACTGAACACGCCGGGGAACAGGGGTCGGCATACTGGCAGACCCGCACCTTTGGGGATATCCGTGTTCGTATGGTGGAGTACAGCCCCGGCTACTTAGCCGATCACTGGTGTGCCAAAGGGCACATTTTGCTCTGCCTGGAAGGTGAGCTCCACACTGAGCTGAAGGACGGGCGCAGCTTTGTTCTCCACCCTGGATCGAGCTACCAGGTAGCAGACAATGCTGAGCTCCATCGGTCTTCGACTGAGCAAGGGGCCAAGTTGTTTGTCGTGGACTGAAACCACGTAAACAGGCGATGTATCGGGGGCTTGCCACAGGAGGCGAAGCTATGATTAAGAGAATCTGGCACGGCTGGACAACGAATGCGAACGCTGACTCGTACGAGTCGCTTCTTAAAGAGGAAATATTTCCGGGGATAGCGGCAAAGGGCCTATCCGGATATCGCGACATTCAACTGCTGCGTCGGCCACATGAAAATGAGGTGGAATTTATTACGATTATGACGTTCGATTCGTGGGATTCCGTGAAAGGGTTTGTTGGTGAGGATCTGTCCGTGTCCTATGTTCCTGCAAAGGCTCAAGAGGTTCTGTCGCGTTGGGATGACCGATCCCAACACTACGAAGTCCGGGAGCATTTATCGTATTGATGAGTGGCTGGCCCCACCATACGGTCAAAGGGAAACTAACCCCCATTCTTTGAATTAAACCGCAAGATTCGGATTGTCGCTCCTTCCAAAGGATTTCATATTGACTGCATTCCCAAGAATATAAGGAAGAAGAGGAATGAAAGCAGTCAATAGTTCCATGGGGCTACTAGAGTGGCTCCTAATAGTAGCTTTGTCAGTTCTCTGGGGTGGCTCATTTTTTTTCGTTGAGGTTGCGGTTGGTGCCCTCGCGCCCTTCACTATAGTCGCGCTACGCGTCGGGCTGGCGGCGCTAGCGCTCAACATCATAGTTCTTGCGATGGGGTTGAGGATGCCAAGAAATCGGCAGTTGTGGTCTGCCTTTCTTGGCATGGGTTTCCTTAATAACATGGTACCGTTTAGCTTAATCGTCTGGGGGCAGGCACATATCAGCAGCGGTCTCGCCTCGATCCTAAATGCTTCAACCCCCTTTTTTACCGTGGTCGCCGCACACTACTTAACCAGTGATGAAAAAATGACCGGGAGACGCCTCGCGGGGGTGGTACTCGGCGTTGCAGGCGTTGTGTTCATGATTGGCTTGGAAGCCCTTGAGGGGCTTGTCATTAACACGCTCGCCCAGCTTGCGGTTATCGGTGCTGCGATCTCCTACGCATTAGCCGGTATTTACGGTCGCCGTTTCCGAAATCTGGATTGCTCGCCATTAATCACGGCTACCGGCCAAGTGACAACCTCTGCAATAGTACTAGTTCCGTTAGCTCTCATGATCGAACAGCCCTGGATCCAGCCTCTGCCCGCCATGGAGGTTTGGTGGGCAGTTCTAGGACTCGCCTTGTTGTCCACTGCGCTCGCCTATATCGTTTATTTTCGCATCCTTGCGACAGCGGGGGCGACGAATCTATTACTCGTAACCTTCCTTATCCCTATCAGCGCCATGCTGCTCGGCACTGCAATTCTCGGTGAACAACTCGAGCCAAAACACTTTGGAGGCATCGGTCTTATTGGGCTAGGACTTGCTGCGATCGACGGACGGCTATTTGGTATCTTGCGGCGCTCGCTTTTTCCCAACCGACGTAAGGCATCGCCCACTCTCAAAGAGCCCCCGGAGAGGGTCGATTGAAAGTTCAGGCGTCCCGAGCTTTTCGGGCCCGATACTCAGGCACCGGCAGGCCGCCCATCCCCCAATCCTCCAATGCAACTTCATCGATCACAACCATGGTCGCGGACGGTTTTTTGTCCAGCACCCTGACAAGCAGATCGGTGGCCCCGGCGATGAGCTCCGCTTTTTGCTCAGCGGACGGGCCTTTGCCCTCCGGCCTACCTTCGCGGGTGACTTTGATATTGACATACGGCATGGTCAGTCTCCTTGGTTTGTCATTTCGTAGTAAAAGATTTTGGCCATGATGGCCCACCGGCCATGGTCGAACACCAGTGTCAGGAAGTCGGTGTATTCGCGGCCCATCATGGTCATTTCCACTTTCGCGAAAGCGAGGGTATTGCCTCCTGTCTCGATGGAGATGATGCGCTCCTTGCGCGTCTCTCCGGTGTTTGCGGGCGGCACCCGTTGATCCAGGACTTGCCGGTATTCGGGAAACGACAGTGCCCGGTAATCCTCTGGCATCGCGCTCACATACTGGGCGTGAGGATGGAACACAGTGGCGAGCATGGCGCTATCGGCCCGGTACAGCCCTTCGAAATAGGTTTCGAGCAGGGCCAGGATGGCTTCATAAGGCTGGGGCGGGTTCATTGTGCGATCAGCCCTTCCGCCTGCATGGCGGCCTTGACGCTCGGCCGCGCCCTCACTCGATCCCACAAGGCTTTCAGGGACGGCTAACCCTTGAGATCGATACCGGCCACGTCGGCCCAACTGCAAACCACAAAGAGATAGGCGTCGGCAACAGTGAAGACGTCACCCAACAGGTAGGCTCGTCCATCGGCATGCAAGCGCCGGGTTTGAAATACAGTTTCATGGGTAGGTCTCCTCTGTGTGACAAGCACCAGGCTTGGACAACGAAGAGATTACGTCTTGAAATGAGAATAATATAATATTGAGTTATTATTAATACGATAATTTAAATGGATCATTAAGGGGCGCTGATGAAGCTGGAGCAATTGCGGGTGCTGGATGCCATCGTCACGCAGGGAAGCTTCCGCAAGGCTTCGGAGGCGCTCTACAAGTCCCAGCCCGCTTTAAGCCAGGCCATCAAGAGCCTGGAAGAGGAAACCGGGCTGAGTCTGTTATCCCGGGAAGGTTACCGCCCTGTACTTACTCCGGCCGGTAAGGCGTTTTACCGTCAGGCGCGGGTTGTGCTGGATCAGGTGCAATCCCTGAAGGAGCTGGCTGGTAAGTTGTCTGCCAGTCAGGAAGCGGAGGTGCGGCTTTCAGTGACCGCCACCTGCCCACTGGGCGAGCTCCTGTCGGTGATTGGCGAGGTCAAAAAGACGTTCCCCGCCACGGATATCCGGTTGATGTCCGATGCCATGGGCGGGAGTGCTGAACGTCTCATGGCGGGAGAAACCGAGCTTATCATTGCCACTCTGGATGGGCTGGCCGCTGAGGCTGTTCTTGCCACTCCCTACACCATGGTGAATATTATACCGGTGGCTCATCCCGACTATGGTCCGGCATGCAGTCGCAAGCGGCTGAGCAATGCCGAAATGCGCCCCTATGTGCAGGTTGTGGTGGCTGGCACCGGCAGGGGAAGGTATGACCAGAGCAGGGACGTAGTGCCGGATGGTTTGCGGTGGACGGTGTCGGATTTTGCCGCTAAAAAGGAGATTGTTGTCGCCGGCATGGGGTGGGGCGGTATACCGGAACATTTGATAACCGAGGAGTTGGAGTCCGGTGTATTGGTCCCGCTGAATTTGGAGAGCTACCCGATTCGCTGTTCCCAACTACACGTGATACGCCGGCGGGAAGGCGCGCTCGGCGTTGTTGCCAATGCACTTTGGGAGGGACTGGCCCAGTAGATGAAATCTTGCCAGAGTGTGTGAACTTAGCGCTGCTACTGTCACGAATACTTAACCATGGGATATAAAGATGACCATTCAGGAAATGCTCGGTATTGATTTCCCCATCATCCAGGCGCCGATGGCCGGCGTGCAGGAACATGAACTTGCCGTGGCGGTGTCCAACGCGGGAGGCCTTGGGTCACTGCCCTGTGCCATGCTCAGCCCTGAAGGTCTGCGCAACGAACTGACGGCACTGACAAGCCAGACCAGCAAGCCGTACAACGTCAATTTCTTCTGTCATGTGCCGCCTGAACCTGATGCTGAGGCAGAGCGCCATTGGCGGCGCGCCCTTGCGCCTTATTTCGACGAGTTTGGTATCGATCCCGACACTATCTCCTCGCAAGCGGGTAGGTCGCCGTTCAGCGCCGAGATGGCTGAGGTGCTGGCGGAGTTCAGGCCGCCGGTAGTGAGCTTTCACTTCGGCCTGCCTGCGCCTGAGTTGATGGATCGCATACGAGGGTGGGGCGGGAAGATACTGTCGACCGCCACAACGGTGGACGAAGCGCTCTGGTTGGAAGCCCGGGGCGTCGACGCCATCATCGCGCAGGGGCTTGAGGCCGGTGGGCATCGTGGGTTTTTCCTGTCCAGGGACATCAGTACCCAGATGGGCACTTTCGCCCTGCTTCCGCAGGTAGTAGAGGCGGTGAAGGTACCCGTTATCGCCGCTGGCGGTATTGCGGACGCTAAAGGCGTGCAGGCTGCGATGACGCTTGGGGCGACTGGAGTGCAGATTGGCACTGCGTATTTATTGTGCCCTGAAGCCCAGACCAAGCCAGTGCACCGCAGTGCCCTGAAATCAGAGGCCAGCCGTGTTACCGCATTGACGAATCTGTTCAGCGGTGGGGCGGCCCGGGGTATCGTGAACCGCATAATGCGTGAACTGGGGCCGATGAGCTCCGATGCCCCGGCTTTCCCCCTGGCGTCAGCCGCTATTGCTCCTTTGCGCGCAAAGGCCGAAGCCAAGGGCAGCGGTGACTTCTCGCCTTTGTGGGCGGGGCAGAATACCAGTGGCTGCCGGGAGGTTTCTGCGGCAATACTTACGCGGGAGCTGGCGGGTGTGGGGAAGTGAGCACGCTCACTTGTCTTCGTAGCTGCATCCAATAGACTGATAATGGCTGTCGGCAAAGCAACTTATCGTTTAGCGGCAGCATAAAGACAGCAAAATTCCCCCATAAACGAGAGGAATGGCCGTGTCCCCTATTTCCCGCTTTCGCCGCGCCGCGGCTTTGACCCTGATGCTGATCGCCGGGCCGGCCATGGCCGCGGACCCGGTGGTGGTTTCGTCCAAGATCGATACGGAAGGTGCCGTGCTGGGTCAGATGATCCTGCAGTCCCTGGAGGAGGCCGGCATTCCGGTGGAGAATCGCCTCCAGTTGGGGGCAACCAGCATCGTGCGCAATGCCATCAAGGCGGGCGAGATCGACATCTATCCGGAATACACCGGCAACGCCGCCTTCTTCCATGACCAGGCCGACCGGGATATCTGGAAGGATGCGGGCAAGGCCTACCAGCAGGCAGCCAGCCTGGATAAGGAGGCACACAATATCATCTGGCTGGAACCGGCCGAGGCCAACAACACCTGGGCCATGAGCGTGCGGGGGGACCTGGCTCGGGACAACAACCTGCAAACACTCGAAGACCTGGCGGCCTATATCAACGAAGGCGGCGCCTTCAAGTTTGCGGCCAGTGCCGAGTTTGTCGAGTCCGACAGTGCCTTGCCCGCGTTCCAGGACGCCTACGGCTTCACGCTGGGGTCCGACCAGTTGCTGGTTCTCTCCGGCGGCAACACCGCCGCGACGCTCCGGGCCGCTGCACTGAATGACAACGATGTGAATGGCGCCATGACCTACGGCACCGATGGCGGCCTCGATGCCCTGGACCTGAAAGTTATGGAAGACACCCTGGGCGTGCAACCGGTCTACCAGCCTGCGCCTATCGTGAGGGCCGAGGTGCTGGAGACCTATCCGAAGATCCGTGAGGTCCTGGCCCCTATCTTCGAATCCCTGAGCCTGGAAACCCTCCAGCGCCTGAACGGCGAGGTCGCGGTGAACGGCGTGCCGGCCGAGAAGGTAGCCCGGGACTACCTGGATTCCCTGGCCCGGGACTGAGGTTTGTCCATCACCGAGCCATTAAGCCAGACGTTGCCGAATCGGGTCATTCCAGTGCTGGGGATACTCGCCCTGGCGCTGGTCTGGCTGCTGGACCTGGGCACCATCCAGCCAAACCGTATTGTCCCGGGCGCCGGCCATGGCCTGCTTGCGGCGGTGGGCTGGACAGGGGCAGGGCTGGTTGCCGGGGTTCTGGCGGCGGCCATTCTGGTGTCGATCCTGCCGCTGCGTCAGCGTTATGGGCTCCTGCTCGGCCTGATTGGGCTGTCACTGGCAATGATGCCGCTGTTGCTGGACGTGTTTGCCACACGTCATCTGCCAGAAGATTCGCCCTATGCCCGCTCGTCCATCGGGGCAGGGTTCTGGTGCCTGTTGTTCCTGCTTTCCCTGATGTTGATCGAGATCCTTGGCCGGCTCCGCGCCAGTCGGTGGTTGCAGCTCCTGCTGCTGGTGATGATGGGTGGCAGTTGGGTGGTGCTGTTGCAAAGCGACGGCCTGGAGAGCCTGTCACTGGTGCGGGAGTTCAATGCACGTTCCGACAAGTTTCAGCAGGCGCTCTGGACTCATTTGGCCCTGGCCTTGGGCGCTGTAACGATCAGTGCCGGCCTGGCGTTCGCCCTGGCGCTCAAAATGATCCGCAGCCCTACCTGGCAACGGCCCCTGCTGGGTGCTGTGAGTTTTCTGCAAACCATTCCCAGCCTTGCGGTGTTTGGTTTGCTGATCGCGCCGCTCAGTGCCCTGTCTTCGGCGTTTCCGATGCTGCAGTCGTTGGGCATCCGAGGTATCGGCTGGGCGCCGGCGCTGCTGGCGTTGATTGCCTACAGTTTGCTGCCCATGGTGCGCAACACCTTTGTGGCTATCACGGACGTTCCCGAAAACCTGGCCGATGCCGCCCGGGGTATGGGCATGAATGAACGGCAGGTGTTTTTTCAGCTCAAGTTACCACTGGCGCTGCCGGTGATTATTGAGGGGGTGCGCATCACCACCATTCAGGCCATCGGCCTGACAGCGGTTGCTGCCCTGATTGGCGCTGGCGGCTTCGGGAGTTTTATCTTCCAGGGGCTGGGGCAGGCGGCGATGGATCTGGTATTGCTCGGCGCCTTACCCACCATCGCGCTCGCCCTGCTGGCTGATGCGTTACTCACAATGCTGGCGGCCAGTCTCAGGCCGACGCCGGCGACGGCTTGATCGGGAAAAGGAAACGTCCGGATGATCGAACTTAAGAATGTAACCCGGCGCTTCGGCGATACCGTCGCGGTGGACAGCATCAACCTGACCATCGAAACCGGCGAGGTTTGCGTGCTGGTGGGCAGTTCCGGCTGCGGCAAGTCCACCACCTTGCGTATGATCAACCGCCTGTTGCCCCTTAGCGCTGGGGAGATTCTGGTGGATGGTGAGGACATTGCCACCATGAACCCGGAACAATTGCGGCTGAACATGGGGTATGTGATCCAGGGTACGGGGCTTTTCCCCCACTGGACAGTGGCGCGCAATATCGCCATGGTGCCCCGGCTATTGAACTGGCCCAAGAAGCGGATCGACGAACGAGTCGACGAGCTGATGACATTGCTGGACCTTGATCCGGTCACCCACGCCCACAAATACCCCCAGCAGTTGTCCGGTGGCCAGGCACAACGGGTGGGAGTTGCCCGAGCACTGGCGGCGGACCCAAATATTCTGCTGATGGATGAACCTTTCGGCGCACTGGATGCGATCACGCGGGATAACCTCCAACTGGAAATGCTGCGGATCCAGAAGCAAGTCCGCAAAACCACCGTTTTCGTGACCCACGATATCGATGAAGCCCTGAAACTGGCCACCCGTATTGCCGTGATGGACCAGGGGCGCATCGTTCAGCATGACACGCCGGAGAATATCCTTCGCCATCCCGCGTCAGACTTTGTTGAAAACCTCGTTGGTAAACAGGATCGCGGCCTGAAACTGATGAGCCTGCGCCCGGTACGGGACCTGATGACGCTCCATGTAGCCCCAAAGCAGATGGCCCCCGGGATGGAGGGGATCAAGGAAGAGGACAGCGTGCGCCTGGCTTTGTCTGTCATGCTCTGGCAGGACCTGCATCAGGTTGCGGTGTTCAATGCGCAGGGGCAGGAGACGGGCGTGATCACCCGTGAACGCATTATTCAGGAAGGCGTGTGATGCGCGCCTGGTTACCTGCCGTTTTGCTGGCCGCGCTCCTGTGCGGCCTGAGTGTCGGCATGCCGGTGTTGGAGCCGTTGTTCCAATGGGTGCAGCCGGACAAGCAGCGGGTGATCTATGAGCGGGAAAGCTTTGTGTTCCTGTTGCAGAACCACCTGCTGTTGGTTGTTGTGTCTGCAGCTGTTGGCACCATCGTCGCGGTGGCAGGCGGTATTTTCGCTACCCGTCCGTTTGGCCGCGATTTCCTGCCCCTGGTCAGCCAGGTGGCATCCATCGGCCAGACTTTTCCTCCCGTGGCGGTGCTTGCGCTGGTGGTGCCGGTACTCGGCTTCGGTGAAGCGCCGATCCTTCTTGCGTTGATCCTCTATGGTTTGCTGCCGATTCTGCGCAATACCCTGGCGGGCCTGGAAGGCATAAACCCGTCGGTAAGGGAGGCCGCGTTGGGCATGGGCATGTCGCCGGTTCAGGTCTTGATACGGGTGGAACTGCCCCTGGCCGGGAGGGTTATTCTCGCCGGCATCCGAACCTCTGTTACCATCAACATAGCCACCGCGGCAATCGGCTCAACCATAGGCGCACGTACACTGGGCGACCCCGTGATTGCCGGGCTGGTGAATGGCAACACAGCTTACGTGCTGCAGGGGGCGGTCCTGATCGGGTTGCTCGCGCTTATGACTGATAGCCTCTTTGAGGCAATTGAGCGAACCTGGGATTCGGCATGGTTCAAAGCAACACAACATCTCAGGACCGAAAAACCAAGATGACCACTGTTCCAACACGCTCCCTGCGACTAACCCTGCCACTGATCGCCATTCTTTTTCTGGCTGCCTGCGATGCCCCACAGCTACTACCGCCCGATGCCCGCCTTCCAGATGGCAGTACCTATTCCGGTGACATCCAGGACGGACTTTTCCACGGCGAGGGCGTTCAGGAATTTGCCAATGGCATGGTTTATTCCGGCCAGTTCCGGGAGGGCTACTGGCATGGCCAGGGCGAACTCGAATCCCCGGCCGGGTGGCGTTACGAGGGTGAGTTCCAGAACGGAACGATGTCGGGGCAGGGCGTATTCGAAGATGACGGTAGCCGTTATGAGGGTGAATTCAGGAATGGTGAGTTTGTCGATCAGGAAGAATACGTCGCAGAAGAACCTGTACCGGAAGAGCCCGCCCCCCTCACCGAGAAAATCCTCGCTGAAGACCGTCAGCGCCTGAATAATCAGATTGAAAGCCTGGCACCTGAACGGTCTGGTGAGACGGACGCCTATTTTCTCGCCGTGGGCGGCGATGGCACCGAGTCCGTTTTCAAGCGCGATATCCAGGTGGCTAAAGCCGGTCTGCAAGCGCAGTTTGATGTGGAGAAACGGTCCATCATGCTGCTCAATCACCGGGATTACGAGACCTTTCCACTGGCCAGCCGGCCCTCCATCGAAACGGCTCTGAAGGCATTGGATGCGCGGATGAATCCGGAGGAGGACCTGTTGGTTGTCCATCTGGTCAGCCACGGAATGCAAGACGGACAACTGTTGCTGCAGCAACCCGGTATCGAGTTGCCGAACCTGTCGCCTGAGGATTTTGCGGAAATGCTGGAGCCGCTGAACGCCCGCCGGAAACTGCTGGTGGTCTCCGCCTGCTACTCCGGCCAGTGGATAGAGCCGCTCAAGGACGAGAACACGCTGATCATGACCTCCGCACGGGAGGACCGTACTTCCTTCGGCTGCGGTGACGACTCGGAGATGACCTGGTTCACCAAGGCGGTCTACCAGAGTGTGGGGCTGTCACTCACTGATCCAGATGCCATGTTCGAACAGATCAACCAGCAAATCCGGACCTGGGAGGAGGAGATCGGCATGGAGGAGGAAAGATGGTCCTATCCCCAGTCGCACCTGGGTGAGAGTTTGCGGGAATGGATTCGCTGATCGCGGCTGCAGGCCGTGCCCTCGCGATGGGGGACCCGTTAGCTGCGTTAAATTACGTCGCCCTGCGTGACGATGCACCGGCGCTCGCGCTGCGTGGCATCGCCATGGCACAACTCGGCGAACTGGATCGCGCCAGGGTGTTGGTAAGCGATGCTGCGCGGGCATTTGGCTCGCAGGAACCATTGGCACGTGCAAAGTGCATTGTTGCCGAGGCGGAGATCGCGATTGCTTCCCGTGATCTTGGCTGGCCCGGCAAGAAGCTCGACGCGGCACGCGCAGTGCTTGAGGCGCATGGCGACCGGGTGAACGCAGCGCACGCGCGTTATATTGATATCCGGCGCCTGCTATTGATCGGTCGGCTCGATGAAGCCGAGCATCAACTCAATGCCATGGAGCTCGCCTCGTTATCGCCGGCATTGAGAGCCGTCCACGAACTCATGGTGGCGGGGATCGCCATGCGTCGACTTGATACCCGGCTGGCACGGGTTGCACTTGAGCATGCCGAACGCGCATCGCGAGACGCACGTATCCCGGCACTTGCAGCCGAGGTTGCAAGTAAAGTTGAACTCCTGGACTTGCCCGCTGCTCGCCTGATCACTCTGGGTACCGAGCGGTTGCTGCTTCTGGAGGAGGTAGAGGCGCTGATGAAATCGAAGGCGTTTGTTGTCGACGCCTGCCGCCATGCCGTGAAGCACGAGGAAAACGTTGTTTTCCTCGCAACGCGCCCCGTGTTGTTCACCTTACTGCGTATCATGGCTGAAGCCTGGCCGAATGAGGCACCACGTGACGAACTGATTGCGCGGGCGTTTCGCACGAAACATGCCGACGAATCGCATCGTGCACGCCTGCGGGTGGAGATCGGACGACTTCGCGGCTTACTGGAAGCGCAGGCAGATGTGAACGCCACATCACGAGGTTTTGTGCTGGTACCGCATGATGGCTGCGAGGTCGTTGTTATGGCCCGGCCGGTAGAGGAAAAGTACGCAGCCTTGCTCGCGCTGCTTTCCGATGGCGAATCCTGGTCGAGTTCCGCACTGTCATTGGCATTGAATATCGGGCAGCGCAGTGTGCAACGGGCACTTGATACGCTGGCGACAGAGGGCAAGGTATACTCCTTTGGGTGTGGGCGCATGCGCCGCTGGACAATGCCGCCTATAGCCGGGTTCGCGACAATCTTGTTACTCCCTGGTTCGCTACCCGTTCATTAGAATGGAACCGTGATTCAGTCAACCAGGAGAGGAAACATGAAACAACTGAACGCGGAAATTCTCAACGAGTATGGCCCCTTTCCCGGGGCGGAACAGGTCCATGGCGTTACCTTCGATGGACAACGCATCTGGTTCGCGTCGGGTGACAAACTGAACGCCCTCGATCCCGATAACGGAAAGCCGGTGGATTCCCTCAATGTCTCTGCACAAGCGGGGACGGCTTTTGACGGCCACCATTTGTTCCAGATTGCGGACAGCCGAATCCAGAAGATCGACCCGAACACCGGCAAGATACTGGCAACGATTCCCGCGCCGGATGGCAGCTCGGGGCTCGCATGGGCCGAAGGTTCACTCTGGGTGGGGCAGTACCAGGAACGTAAAATTCATCAACTGGATCCTCAGACGGGTGACGTATTGCGTAGCATCGAATCCAACCGACATGTAACCGGTGTTACCTGGATAAACGGGGAACTTTGGCACGCCACCTGGGAGGGTGACGACAATGAGATCAGGCACATTGACTCCCAGACCGGTGACGTCGTGAAGAGCATAGCAATGCCGCACGGTATCGGCATATCGGGGCTTGAGTCCGACGGCCGTGACCGCTTCTTCTGTGGGGGAGGCCAGAGCGGGAAGTTGAGAGTTGTACGCTACTCGAAGTAAGTACTCCTTCGTTGAGTTCTGACGGCAGGTAAGGGTGGCAGGCGCCGCTTGACCGGTGATGACTGGATGATCGACGTGTTCGTCATGGCGTATGGGATGATGAGATCAATCACCCGCTCCATATCCGCCACGGACGCAAGGTGGGCACGCGCCAGGAAGCAGTCTTCGCCAGTCACGCGGTTGCACTCAGTGATCTCAGGAATGTCCTGAAGAAGTTCCGCCACCTGCTTCAACTGTCCCGGAACCGGTCGAACCCTCAGCCACACGGAGATCGGAAGCCCTATGGCTTCCGGCGAGATGTTGGCGGAGTAACCGGTGATCACTCCCGCTTCTTCGAGACGTCGCACCCGTTCAGCCACACTGGGCGCCGAAAGATTCACGGCACGAGCAAGCTCGGCGTTCGTTGTCCGTGCATTGGCAACCAGTGCCCTCAGAATTGTCTCATCAATTAGGTCAAGCTCTCCATTTTCGTAATTTAGGCGTTTCATGATTTTGGCCTCGTTTTTAAAAGCATTTAGATAATAATTCCATATTTTAAGCATGTGATCTGTTGATTCTACCCATTATTATGATTCCGGTGAAGGAAGGCTGCTGGTGAGGGGGATATCGCATGTCATCCAAAGTTGCGGGAGCCGTCGGCTTCAATCGCGCCGCCGAGGCCGTGCCGCCTCATGTCTGGTTCGGGGTGAGCGCCACTTTCCACTATCTGGGACCGTCCTTCGCCATTCTGCTCTTTCCGGCGGTCGGTGTACTCGGGGTCGCATGGTTCCGGATTGCGTCGGCCGCTCTCGTCTTTGCATCTTTTACCAGACCTTGGCGCACGATCCGCCAGGCTGACGGGCGCACACGGCTTTTCCTGGTTGGCCTGGGTGTTTGTCTGGCTGTTATGAACACGTCCTTTTATCTCGCGCTCGACAAGCTTCCGATGAGCCTGGTGGCGGCGATGGAATTCGTCGGTACGATCGGAGTAGCACTCTTTGGGTTACGTACGAAGCGCAACGTTCTGGCGCTTGTTCTGGCAGTGGTTGGTGTGTTCATCCTTATTGACGCCAAGTGGGCGTCCGACCCGTTGGGGCTTTTCTGGGCCACGATCAATGCCGCCTTGTTTGTCGGCTACATTGTCCTGGGTCATAAGGCTTCGGAAAGGGGGGCGGGCGGTGGTGTCGAGCAACTCGGCGCGGCCATGGCGATAGCACTCATAATTCTCATGCCGATCGGTTTCGTTGAAGCCGCACGCGCCTTCGGGTCGATCACTCTCATCGCAGCGGGGATCGGGGTTGGTATATCGTCGTCGGTTATACCTTATGTTTGCGATCAGATCGCCATGTCACGGCTCCCGCGGGCTTCCTTTGCGCTGCTTCTCGCGCTTCTTCCAGCGACTGCAACCATTATTGCAGCCATAGTGCTGGCGCAGATCCCGACACTTCGGGACCTCATTGGAGTGGCGCTCGTGATGGTCGGCATTGCCGTTCACAGGCCGGCCAGGTGAGTAGCTGATCTACCTGATGTTATTCACTCACAACTGTAATAGGCCCGGTGGCATGCCTGACGACTTTTTCACTGATACTGCCCAGAGTCAGGCTGCGCACCATCGAATAGCCACGCCTCCCCAAAACAAGGTGAGTGCCGGGATTGGCTTCCAGATATTCAATGATTTCGTGGGCAGGGTCGCCCTTGAGAAGTACCACTTCTGAAGGGTCGGCTTTCCCACTCACCGCTTCTCTTGCGGCATCGAACACCTCCCGCCCATACTGCTCTTCTTTTTCTTCGAGCTCTTCGGGCCTTACCCCGCTGATAACCAGTCTCTCTGCCTTCGAAGCCGGAAACACGGATAGCAGTTTGAGCGGATGGCCAAGGGCTTTCGCCAATTCAGCTGCCATTCTTGCCGCGTGCAAGGACTGCTTTGAACCATCACAAGCGACTACAATGCTCGGAGTAACTTTAGCCATGGCGGCATCTCCGTTTTTGCTGAGTGTGTAATCAGCATAGCATTGATGCGAATGCCTGATGGTTGACCCAGGTCAAGACCATCAGTTCGGATGTGCCGTGTGAATCTTTAAATCTGTGACGGCAGTGGTTAATCGAGAGGCAATCAGTCAATGACCCCGGAGGAATTTGAAACCCTGCTGGAAACCATCCCCGACGCCCGTGATGGCCTGACTCGCACGGAGCGGATCATTCTGTATGTCCTGCAGGAAACCCAACGTGAGCTGAACGGACGTAATGTGCCGACCGTGATGCTCTACGGCCGGGTGGTGGAGTACGTCAATATCAGTGAGGCGGAACTGCACGTTTACCTGGACAGATTGGGTGTCAGGCAGTGATAGATAGTCCGCACTGCCGAACTTCTATGGTTCCAGAAGGAAGCCTGATTGGCCTGATACGTCGTCCTATAAAAAAACCGCGATCAGCGTCGCGGTTTTTTGACATCCTGTCCTGCGGAGATTTAATGCTTACTGGGCAGGCTCGTTCACATCATTGGAGATGAGCGTTACGGCGGTTTGTGCCAGTGCCCGGCCGTTAATCACCGCGCCTGACTTAACCACAATCGCCGTTTGGCCCAGCATAATGCCGTTGAAAGTGGTACCGGCCTGCAAGGTGACTTCACCCGCAACCTGCCAGAACACGTTCTCAGGCAGTGCGCCTCCGGTCAGTACAACGGCCTTGCCATCCTCCAGCTTCAGGTCCTGACCGATCTGGAAAATCCAGACGTCGCTCGCGGAACCGTTCAGCGTCACATCGGAGGTAACCAGCACGCCGGTACCCCATTTGTAAAGGCCTGGATCCAGCGTCAAGCCACCAATCTCGCCAGCACCAAGTTCGGTGAAGTCGGGGTCAAGGCGACCAGCTGCGTCGGAGTAGGCGGTTTCCATGTTACTGACGGCGGTGGTGAGCTGTGTGGGAGTCGGCGAGGTCATATCCGCTGCAAACAGCTTGCCTGTAACCAGGGATGAGGTCGCAAAGGTGCCGTCAGGAGCGAGCGTTTCGCTGAAGCCGGTAATGGCAGTGCGGGCCTCGGGACTGACGGCGATGTCGCCTGTGATCTTGGTGGTGCCGGTGGTGGAGATGCCGGTTTTGGCAAGGATCACGTAGTTTCCTGCGGTACCCAGGTCAACCGTAGCCGGGCTTGAAGACACCTCCGATCCTGTGGTGAAGCCGATACTCGACAGCACCAGGCTATTACCCGCAAGGTCGGTAAGGGTTGTCGTTAGCGTCAGGGTATAGGCTGCCGAATCGTCCAGTACACTTGCTGGGCTAAACACCACGGTAGTGGGGTTTACGTAGCGCAAATTGCCTGACACAACCGAACTGTCTGAGTTCTTGCTCAGCTTGAACGAGGTGCCCGATAGGGTGGCCGGGTCGATCGCTTCGCTGAAAGTGACATTCACTTTGGTGTTGCGAAGTACATCCGTTGCCAGGTCTGCCGGGCTACTGGTGTTGACGGTTGGCGCAGCCGTATCCGTCGTTGCCGCTGTGGTGAAGGACCACTCCACATTGTTCAACAGGTTGGCGCCGGATTCGTCCTCAGCCACCGTGGTGATTGTGGCTGTATAGACAGTGTTGGGTGTCAGTGCGCCGTTTGGCGCCAGTGTGGTGGTTCGGGTGTCGGCGTTGTAGCCGACAGCTCCGACAATCGCAGTTTCACCTGCACCCTGAAGGGTGAAACTGTTCTGGGTGAGGGTTTCCGGCTTCATTGCCTTGTTAAACACCGCGACAACCTTGCTATTGGTACCAACGGCGGTGGCGCCATCGGTTGGAGCGTAGGAGGTCAC
Source organism: Marinobacter iranensis (assembly GCF_029207565.1). GTDB lineage: Bacteria > Pseudomonadota > Gammaproteobacteria > Pseudomonadales > Oleiphilaceae > Marinobacter > Marinobacter iranensis. Next base: position 28,531 of record NZ_JANCMW010000007.1, read on the forward strand.
CGCGAGCGAAGCGATCACATCCGGGTTGTCATCGCCGGTATTGAGGCTGCTACCGCTGCCATTGCCATCAAAACACGCGGTGAGTGATACGAACATGAGGGATACGAAAAAGGCCATTAACGACCGAGAGTATTTTTGAAAAATACCCATAATAGAACCTGCTATTTGGAACCAGCGATACAAGGTGTGTACAACCAGTTGTTGGAAGTGAGCAACACGTACTCATTCTCGGAAGCCTTGCGCATCTACGGGAACCGTTGGAATGCACAGAGGTTTATCTGAATGCGCTTGGTTTGCGCTTTTTGGAGAGACCGTTTCAACACGGCTGGTAACTGTTATACACCCTATCTTGCCGGATAACAGTTTTATATTTGTTGCCGGAAGCCGCAGGCAACCACCATTATTTGCGCAATCGCCATTCCACTGTTAGGTTTTTAGACAAGGCTTCATACTGAAGCACCACCGGTTTTCTCAACGGCAGCCGCAACGCTGCCAGGGAGAGCGCATGGCCGATACTGTCACCGACTTGCTGGCCCGCTACTGGGCCACTGGCTTCTTTATCGTTGCCACGTTGGGTCTTTGTGCCTTTATGGTGGGCGCATCAAGCTTGCTTGGTGGGCGTAGCCAAGGTGTCAGTAAATCCCTTCCATTTGAATCCGGCATCGTCGGTACCGGCGATGCCCGCCAGCGCTTTTCCGTCAAGTTCTATCTGGTCGCGATGCTATTCGTGATCTTTGATATCGAAGCCGTCTTCCTGTTTGCCTGGGCCATTGTCATCCCCGACGTGGGGTGGACCGGGTTCTGGGGCGCGGCGGTTTTTATCCTGATCCTGCTGGCCGGCCTGCTTTATGACAGTCGTACCGGTGCCCTGGACTGGGCGCCGGAATCATCCAGCGGCAGGCACCGTAGTTCGGCAGGCTGATCTAACGCACCTGAGCAACGGCGCGGGCCGGCGGTGATTTCACCGTCGGGACCAGTGCCCATGGAGGCGCAGCATGTCCTACACATTGACCAGGGCAGAGCATTCACCGGAAGGTGACAGCCGGTATCCGGCACGAAAGCAGGAGCCGTCGGAGGACCCGGTGAAACGCCAGCTTGAGCGCAACGTGTTCACTGGCAAGCTCAGCGAGGTTCTCAATAACGCGGTCAACTGGGGCCGCAAGAACTCCCTGTGGCCCTACAACTTCGGGTTGTCCTGCTGTTATGTAGAGATGACCACCGCCTTCACCGCTCCCCACGACATCGCCCGCTTCGGTTCCGAGGTGATCCGGGCCTCGCCCCGGCAGGCGGATTTCATGGTGATTGCCGGTACCTGTTTCATCAAGATGGCGCCGGTGATCCAGCAGCTTTACGACCAGATGCTGGAGCCCAAGTGGGTGATCTCCATGGGCTCCTGTGCCAATTCCGGAGGCATGTACGATATCTATTCGGTGGTGCAGGGGGTGGACAAGTTCCTGCCGGTGGATGTGTATGTGCCCGGTTGTCCGCCCCGGCCAGAGGCTTTCCTGCAGGGTTTGCAGTTGCTGCAGGACTCGATCCAGGAGGAGCGTCGGCCGTTATCCTGGGTGGTGGGTGACCAGGGCGTCTACAGGGCGGAAATGCCTTCCCAGCGGGAAAAGTGGCGGGACCAGCGCATCCAGGCCACGGAACTGCGAACCCCGGACAAACTCTGACGACCAGGACCATGACGACAGACACCGTTGACACATTCCATACCGCCGCTGAAGGCGCTGACACCGAAGACCTGCTGGGTCGGTTCCGGGAGGATGTACTGCATGTGCAGCCCACACTGACCGGCATGCCCGTATTCTGGGTGCGTCGCGAGAGCATCGTGGACATCCTCGCTCACCTGAAGCAGCAACCGGCACCATTTACCATGCTCTACGACCTGTCTGCGGTGGACGAGCGTCTGCGTGGCCATAGGAATGGCCTGCCCGAGGCCGACTTCACGGTGTTCTATCACCTGCTGTCCGTGGAGCGTAATGAAGACCTGATCCTGAAGGTGGCATTGCCGGAGCACGATCTGCAGGTGCCCACCGTAGGCCAGGTGTTCGCCAATGCCAACTGGTACGAGCGGGAGGTTTGGGACATGTTCGGCATTACCTTTGCCGGCCATCCCCACCTGGCGCGCATTCTCATGCCACCGACCTGGTCCGGCCACCCCCTGCGCAAGGACTATCCGGCCCGGGCCACGGAGTTTGATCCCTACACCCTGACCGTTGAGGGCCAGGACGTGGAGCAGGAAGCGATGCGATTCGAGCCGGAAGCCTGGGGCATGCAGCGGGAACGTAACGGCGCTGAGTTCATGTTCCTTAACCTGGGGCCCAATCACCCATCCGCCCATGGCGCTTTCCGCATCGTGTTGCAACTTGACGGGGAGGAGGTCGTCGACTGTGTGCCGGACATCGGCTACCACCACCGTGGCGCCGAGAAAATGGCCGAACGTCAGTCCTGGCACAGTTTCATCCCTTACACCGACCGCATCGATTACACCGGTGGGGTGATGAACAACCTGCCTTATGTGCTGGCAGCGGAAAAGCTGGCGGGCATTGAGGTGCCGGACCGGGTGAAGGTGATCCGGGTAATGATGGCGGAAATGTTCCGCATCACCAGCCACCTGCTGTTCCTGGGCACCTACCTGCAGGACCTCGGGGCCATGTCGCCGGTGTTCTACACCTTCAGCGATCGGCAGCGGGGCTACGAGGTGATTGAGGGGATTACGGGTTTTCGCATGCACCCGGCCTGGTACCGTATCGGCGGTGTCATGCAGGATCTGCCCCAGGGGTGGGAAAAACTGGTTCAGGGCTTCCTAAACTGGATGCCGGCACGCCTGAAGGAGTATGAGCGGGCGATGATGGAAAACGCCATCGTGCGCGAGCGTACCCGCCACGTGGCGGCCTTCAATACCGCCGAGGCGCTGGAATGGGGTGTGACCGGGCCCAACCTGAGGGCCACCGGTTGCAACTTTGATCTGCGCAAGCAGCGGCCCTATTCCGGTTATGAGCAGTTTGATTTCGAGGTGCCCCTGGGCCACAACGGCGATGTCTTCGACCGGGGCCAGTTGCGTATCGAGGAAATGCGCCAGAGCCTGCGGATCATCCAGCAGTGTGTGAACCATATGCCGGCCGGCGACTACAAGGCGGACCATCCGCTGACCACGCCGCCGCCCAGGGAGCGCATGCTGCAGCACATCGAAACCCTGATTACCCACTTCCTGCAGGTGTCCTGGGGGCCGGTGCTGGAGCCCAATGAATCCCTGCAGATGATAGAGGCAACCAAGGGCATCAACAGTTATTACCTGACCAGTGATGGCAACACCATGAGTTACCGCACCCGCATCCGTACCCCGAGTTTTCCGCACTTGCAGCAGATACCGGCGGTGATGCGGGGCGGGTTCGTGCCGGACCTGATTGCCCACCTGGGCAGTATCGACTTCGTGATGGCAGACGTGGACCGCTGATGATGGCAACGACACCACAGACAACCAGGATTATCGGCAGCGACGGCTTCGAACTGCATCCGGCGGACGAGACCGCGATGCGGAAGGAAATGGCGCACTACGAGCAGCCCCAGGCCGCCTGCATCGAGGCCCTGAAGATTGTCCAGCGCCGATACGGCTGGGTACCGGATGGGGCTATTGGTGCCATTGCCCGGGTGTTGGGTATTGGTCCGGCGGCCGTGGAGGGTGTTGCGACCTTCTACAGCCTGATTTTCCGCCAGCCGGTGGGGCGTCACGTGGTGCTGGTCTGCGACAGCAGTTCCTGCTTTCTTACCGGCTTCGATGAACTGAAGCAGGCGTTGGTGAGTCAATTGGGGATTGATTACGGCCAGACCACCGAAGACGCGCGTTTCACACTGTTGCCGGTGTGCTGCTTGGGCGCCTGCGATGGTGCGCCGGCCCTGATGATTGACGACGACACCTATGGCCCGGTGTCACCGGACGACTTGCCGGGCCTGCTGGAGGGTTACCCATGAGCCAGTCCGTTTCCAGCCAGCGTAATTCGCTACGCTATCGCAGCCGGCTGCTGCAGCCGGAGGCGGAGCGTCGCCCGGACACCCATCCGCTGACATGGCGACTGCGTGATGACGGCGAGGTGGTCTGGCTTGAGGAATACCTGCGCAAGGACGGTTACCAGTCGGTTCGCAAGGCCCTGGATGAGGGTGATCCGCAGGCCATTATCGCCACTATGAAAGAGGCCAATGTTCGGGGACGCGGCGGTGCCGGTTTCTCCGCAGGGCTCAAGTGGAGCCTGACCCTGCAGGGGGGCGAGATGCCTCGGGGCTATATGATCTGCAATGCTGACGAGATGGAGCCGGGTACCTTCAAGGATCGCCTGCTGATGGAGCAACAGCCGCATCTGCTGATCGAAGGCATGATTCTGGGAGCATTGGCCAACAATTCTTTTTATGGCTACGTCTTTCTCCGTGGCGAGTACGTGGAGTCGGCCCGGGTGCTGAACCGGGCTCTTGAGGAAGCCCGGAAGGCAGGTTGGCTGGGTGCCGACATCAACGGCAGCGGCTTTGATTTCGACATCGCCGTACACACGGGCGCTGGGCGCTATATCTGCGGTGAGGAAACCGCATTGATCAACTCCCTGGAGGGCAGGCGTGCCAACCCCCGGGCCAAGCCGCCGTTTCCCGGCCAGTCCGGGGCCTGGGGTAAGCCCTCGGTGGTGAACAACGTGGAAACCCTGTGCAACGTGCCGGCGGTAATCCTCAACGGCGCCGACTGGTACCAGGCCCTTTCCGGCGATCGCACCGACGATGGCGGCAGCAAGCTTTACGGCATTTCCGGCCCAGTGGAAAAGCCGGGTCTGTGGGAACTGCCCATGGGCACCACTGGCGGTGAAATCCTCGATCGGGCAGGGGGAATGCGCGGCAACCGGCAGCTCAAGGCCTGGCTGCCCGGCGGCGCCAGTACCGGGTTCCTGTTGCCAGAGCATCTGGATCTGCCACTGGATTTCGACACCGTCGGCAAGGAGGGCAGTCGCCTGGGCACCGGCCTGTTGGCGATGGCACCGCAGGAGCAGAGCATGGTGGCGCTGATGCGCAACCTGGAGGAATTTTTTGCGCGCGAATCCTGCGGCTGGTGCACTCCCTGTCGCGACGGCCTGCCCTGGACCGTGAAACTGTTGCGGGCGCTGGAACTGGGGCAGGGGGAAACCGGCGATATTGAACTGCTGGACAAGCTGGCGGCGGATTGCGGCCCAGGGCTGACCTTCTGTGCCCATGCGCCTGGTGCCGCCATGCCCCTGCAGACGGCACTGAAACACTTCCGGCACGAGTTTGAGCAGGGCGTCAGCAAGCCCAGGGGTAAGGCCCACCAGGATCCGATCCCGGTGGGGGAAGTCTAAAAGAGGATAGGCGGGATCATGGCAACGATTCATGTGGATGGACAAAGCTATACGGTCAACGGAGCCCATAATCTGCTCCAGGCCTGTCTGTCCCTGGGCCTGGATATTCCCTATTTCTGCTGGCACCCAGCCATGGGCAGTGTCGGCGCCTGCCGCCAGTGCGCCGTCAAACAGTACAAGAACAAGGACGACGACAAGGGCATGCTGGTCATGTCTTGCATGACACCTGCGGCGGACCAGACCCGCATCGATATTAACGATGAGGAAGCAAAAGCCTTCCGCGCGAGTGTGGTGGAGTGGCTGATGATCAACCACCCCCACGACTGCCCGGTGTGTGAGGAGGGCGGCCACTGCCACCTGCAGGACATGACGGTAATGACCGGCCACGACCGCCGCCGTTACCGGTTCCGCAAACGCACCCGCCGCAACCAGTACCTGGGCCCGTTCATTGCCCACGAGATGAACCGCTGTATTACCTGCTATCGCTGCGTGCGCTTCTACAACGACTACGCTGGTGGAACCGACCTGGGCGCCTTTGGTGCCAAGGACAACGTCTATTTCGGCCGCTATGAGGAAGGCGTACTGGAAAGCCCCTTCGCCGGCAACCTCACCGAAGTATGCCCGACCGGTGTGTTCACGGATCAGAGCCATTCAGAGCGCTACACCCGCAAGTGGGACCTGCAGTTCGCACCCGGCATCTGCCACCAGTGCTCGATGGGCTGCAACACCAGCCCGGGGGAACGCTACGGCGAGATACGCCGGATTGAGAACCGCTACCATGGCGAGGTGAATGGCTATTTTCTCTGTGATCGTGGTCGTTTTGGGTACGGTTATGTGAACCGCTCCGACCGGCCCCGCCTGCCAGAGTGGCGGGAATCGCCAGACAGCGAACCTGTCAGTTTTGATGTGGATGATGCCCTGGCCCGGATCAGCGATGCACTGCATCACGCCCGCCGGGTTATCGGCATTGGCTCGCCCAGGGCCAGCCTTGAGAGTAATCACCAATTGGAGGCGCTGGTCGGCAAGGACAATTTCTCCAACGGCATTGAGGCCCGGGAACAGGCCTGCCTTGCGCTGATGAATAACCTCCAGCGCCATGCCGGCCTGCCAGCCCCCACCCCGCGGGAGATCGAGAGCCACGACGCCGTGCTGGTACTGGGGGAAGACCCGGTTCAGAGCGCCGGCCGTCTGGGCCTGAGTCTGCGCCAGGCGGCTCTTGCCCGGGCCGAAGCACTGGGAGAATCCATCGGTATCCCCCAGTGGAACGCTGAGGCCCTCAAAACCCTGGCGCAGGACCGTTACCATCCATTGTTTATCGCCTGGCCGGCCTCGACGGACCTGGACGATGTGGCCGAGGCCCGCTATCCCATGGGCCCCGCGCAAATAGCCCGGCTGGGCTTTGCCGTGGCCCACAGGATTGATCCCGCCGCCCCGGCGGCGGAAGGCCTTTCCGCTGAAGACGAACAGGCGGCTGGTCGCATCGCCGAAGCATTGATGAACGCGGAGCGCCCGCTGGTGGTCAGCGGTGGTTCACTGGCCTCGGAAGCGGTGCTCGAGGCCGCCGGCAATGTCGCCCGGGCTCTGTCCCGGCGCGCGAAACGAGGCGGGCTGGTGTTGATCCGGCGCGAGGCCAATAGCACCGGGCTTGCCCTGATGGGCGGCCAGCCCCTGGACTGGGCCCTGGACGAACTGGCCCAGGGCAATGCCGATGTCCTGGTGGTACTGGAAAATGACCTCTACCAGCGCATGCCCGCCCAACGGGTGGATGCCGCCCTGGCGCGGACGGACACCTGTATTGTCCTCGACCACCAGCGCACACCAACAGCCGCCCGGGCAAACTTCCTGCTGTCCGCCGCCAGTTTTGCCGAGTCCGATGGCACCCTGGTGAACCTGGAAGGCCGGGCGCAGCGTTTCTTCCAGGTGTACGACCCGGTCTACATGCGGCCGGAAACCCGTATCCACGAAAGCTGGCGCTGGTTGCACGCCCTGACCGTGAACCAGCGCGGCGAGAAAGCTGGCGATATAACCCTGGATACCGTGATAGCGGCCTGTGCCGACGCCCATCCAGTGCTGGCCGGCATGACCGGCGCGGCGCCAGGATCGCACTACCGCATTGATGGTCTGCGGCTGGCCCGGGAACCACACCGCTATAGCGGCCGCACCTCTATGCGAGCCAACCAGGATGTCAGTGAGCCACGGGTACCCCAGGATCCGGATTCGGCCTTTGCCTATTCCATGGAGGGCTACAGCGGTTACCACGAGCCCCGGCAACAGGTGCCCTTTGCCTGGGCGCCGGGCTGGAATTCGCCCCAGGCCTGGAACAAGTTCACCGATGAAGTGGGTGGGCACCTTCGCGGCGGTGACCCCGGCGTGCGCCTGATTCACCCGGTGCCCGGGCAGGGCAGCTACAGCCAACCGATTCCAGGCGCCGAAGGCACGGATGGCCTGCGGGCACTGATCCTGCCCCGATTGTTCGGGGGTGAGGAAACCTCCGCCCGGGCAACGCCCATCCAGCAGCGGACAGAAGCGCCCAGTGTCATCCTGAGCACTGACGATGCCCATCGCCTGGAAATAAAGGCCGGAGACACGGTAATGCTCGGTGAAGGGCTGACGTTGCTGGTATTGGAGCAGGCAGACTGGCCCACTGGCTGGGCAGGCCTGCCGGCCGGACTGGTTGCGGGATTGCTGCAGGGGGAATCCATAACGCTGCACAAGCCAGTGGGAGGTGAGCCATGAGCTGGTGGACTCCGCAACTGGCCGCCATCCTCTGGGGCATGTTCCAGGCCCTTGTGATCCTTCTGGGTGCTGTGTTGCTGGGCGCCGTGCTGACGATTGTTGAGCGCCGCCTGCTGGGGCTGTGGCAGGACCGTTACGGGCCCAATCGGGTAGGGCCTTTCGGTACCCTGCAACTGGTGGCCGACATGATCAAGATCTTCTTCAAGGAGGACTGGATACCGCCCTTTGCCGACCGGCCGCTGTTCGTGCTGGCGCCGGTTATTGCCTTCGCCTCTCTGCTGCTGTCGTTTGTGATTATTCCCATCACACCGGGCTGGGGCGTGGCGGACATGCACATCGGGCTGCTGTTCTTCCTGGCCATGGCGGGCATCAACGTGTATGCGGTGTTGCTGGGGGGCTGGGCCAGCGGCAATAAGTACGCGTTGCTGGGTGCCATGCGGGCCTCGGCCCAGACCCTGTCCTACGAAGTGTTCATGGGGTTGTCGCTGATGGGTGTGGTGGCCCTGACCGGGTCGTTCAACCTGCGGGACATCGTCAACGCCCAGGAAGGCTTCTGGTTTATTATTCCCCAGTTCTTTGGCTTCGCCACTTTCCTGATCGCCGGTATCGCCGTCACCCATCGCCACCCATTCGACCAGCCGGAGGCGGAACAGGAGCTGGCGGACGGCTACCACATCGAGTACTCGGGCATGAAGTTCGGCCTGTTCTTCATTGGCGAATATGTCGGCATGGTGCTGGTGTCGGCACTGATCGTGACGTTGTTCTTCGGCGGTTGGCACGGGCCGTGGCTGCCACCGATCCTGTGGTTTGCCCTCAAGACCGGCTTCTTCCTGATGCTGTTCATTCTGCTGCGGGCATCGCTGCCCCGGCCCCGCTATGACCGGGTGATGAGTTTCGGCTGGAAAGTGTGCCTGCCGCTGACGTTAATCAACTTACTGGCCACCGGGGCGGTGATGCTCCTGGTTGGCGCCTGAAGAGTGCGTATAGGAGGACTTATGGAAAGAGAAAAGGTCCCGATCATCAAATCCATGCTCTGGCTGGTACCGGCCACCTGGTCCCAACTGCGTACCCTGGGCATGGTGTTTATGCACAGCTTTCGCAAGCGGGAGACGGTGAACTACCCGGAGCAGGAAGTCTATCTGCCTCCCCGCTACCGGGGTCGCATCGTGCTGACCCGCGACCCGGACGGCGAGGAGCGCTGCGTGGCCTGCAACCTGTGCGCGGTGGCCTGCCCGGTGGATTGCATCTCCCTGCAGAAAGGCGAGCAGGAAGACGGTCGCTGGTACCCGGAGTTCTTCCGCATCAACTTTTCCCGCTGCATCTTCTGCGGCATGTGCGAGGAAGCCTGCCCGACCTCCGCCATCCAGCTGACGCCGGATTTCGAGATGGGAGAGTACGACCGGCAGCAACTGGTCTACGAAAAAGAGGACCTGCTGATCAATGGCCCCGGCAAGGACCATGACTATCACTTCTACAAGGTGGCGGGCATGGCCATTGGTGGTAAGGACAAGGGCGAGGCGAGCAACGAGGAGGCACCGGAAGATGTGCGCACCCTGCTGCCTTGACCGGACAAGGAGATCCTGATGGAACTGGCTTTCTACCTCAGTGGACTGGTGGCGGTGTTGGCCACCGTTGGCGTAATTACCGGTACCAGTCCGGTCCATGCGGTAGTGTACCTGATCGTTTCGCTGATTGCCGTGGCGCTGGTGTTCTTTGCCCTGGGTGCGCCGTTTGCCGGTGCCCTGGAGATCATCGTCTACGCCGGGGCGATCATGGTGCTGTTTGTGTTCGTGGTGATGATGCTCAATCTCAGGTCGGAGGCGGAACGGGACCAGGTCCTAAACCACCCCCGCTACTGGATAGGGCCGACCCTGCTGGCGCTGATACTGCTGGGCGCATTGGTGGCGTTGATGAGCCAGGGCGGTGTGGCCAAAGTCATTGACGGCGAACTGCTGACTGCCCGGGCCGTGGCACTGACCCTGTTCGGGCCCTGGCTGATGGTGGTGGAACTGGCAGCCATCCTGCTGTTGGCGGCACTGGTGACCGCTTCCCACGTGGGCCGGCGCGGCAACCCGCTTCGTAACCTTCACAACCGGGGAGGCAACGGATGACAGGTATACCCATGGAGCACGGACTGATCCTGGCGGCCATCCTGTTCAGCCTCGGGCTGTTGGGGCTGATGCTGCGCCGCAACATGTTGTTTGTGCTGATGAGCCTGGAAGTGATGCTCAACTCGGCAGCGTTGGCCTTCGTGGTAGGCGCCACCGCCTGGAACCAGCCAGACGGGCAGGCCATGTTCCTGCTGGTGATCACCCTGGCGGCGGCGGAAGCCAGTGTTGGGCTGGCGCTGATGATCCAGCTCTACCAGCGGTTCCGCTCCCTTAATCTCGATGCAGCCAGCAGGATGCGTGGATGATGGCATTGGCGGTGATACTCTCGTTCCTGTTTCCCCTGGCGGGCACACTGATACTGGCCTTTTCCGCCGGCCGCCTGGGTGCCCGTGCCAGCTCGCTTATCGGGGTGGGCAGTGTCGGGCTGGCGGCGCTGGCGACCGCGTGGTTGGTGATAACGCACTCCGGCGGTAGCGAAACCGTCACCCTGTGGACCTGGATTGCGGTGGGGGACTTCCAACCTACTATTGGTCTGGCGGTGGATGGTCTGGCGCTGGTGATGATGTCGGTGATCACCGGCGTGGGCTTCCTGATTCACCTGTTCGCGGCCTGGTACATGACCGGGGAGGAAGGCATTATCCGCTTCTATGCCTGGATGAACCTGTTTGTGTTCAGCATGATGCTGCTGGTACTGGGGGATAACCTGCTGTTGCTGTTCCTGGGCTGGGAGGGCGTTGGCTTGTGCAGCTACGGGCTTATCGGCTACTACTACCAGAACAGCGCCAACGGCCGGGCCGCCTTCAAGGCTTTTGTGGTGACCCGCATCGGCGACGTGTTCCTGGCCCTGGGGCTGTTCGTGATCTTCATGGAACTGGGCACCCTGGATATCGCCACGGTTTTGGCCCGGGCGCCGGAACTCTGGGAACGGGGCAGCACCACTGCCAACATGGCGGCATTGCTGGTGCTAGGCGGCGCCCTGGGTAAATCCGCACAGGTACCGCTGCATACCTGGCTACCCGACGCCATGGCCGGGCCTACCCCGGTGTCAGCGCTGATTCATGCAGCCACCATGGTTACAGCGGGTGTTTACCTGATCGCCCGGCTCAATGGCTTGTTCCTCCTGGCGCCGGATGTGCTCTTGCTGGTGGGCATCATTGGTGCCGTCTCGTTGCTGCTGGCGGCCTTTGCGGCCCTGGCCCAGACCGATATCAAGCGGGTACTGGCGTATTCCACCATGAGCCAGATTGGTTACATGTTCGTGGCCCTGGGCGTGGGCGCGTTCGATGCCGCCATCTTCCACCTGGTAACCCACGCCTTTTTCAAGGCCCTGTTGTTCCTGTCTGCCGGGGCGGTGATTATCAGCTGCCACCATGAGCAGGATATGGGCAAGCTGGGTGGCCTGTGGCGGAAATTGCCGGTGGCCTACGGTGGCTTCCTGGTTGGGGGTGCGGCGTTGGTGGCGTTGCCGCTGGTTTCCGCCGGCTTCTTCAGTAAGGACGAGATCCTGTGGCAGGCCATGGCGGCGGACCAGACCGGGCTGTTGATCGTCGGCTTGTTGGGTGCTGTGCTTACCGGTCTCTACACGGTGCGTCTGATCCTCGGTACCTTCCATGGCGAGCCGGGCAGCGACCATGCCCGCCACCCGGAGCCAGGGACCAACCCCGTGACCCACCACCTGCCGCTGATCGTGCTGGCGATCCTGTCCACCTTTATTGGCGCCTGGGTCTATCCGGGCCTTGGCGAGCTTTTCCCGGAAGCTCCCGGCGAGACCATCGAGACCGGCCATACCCTGCTGCAAGTGCTGGCCATGGGTGCGGCCATCGCTGGCCTGTTACTGGCGGCGTGGCTGTTCCTGTGGCAACGGGACTGGCTGGCGACCAAGGCCAGCTACGGAATCGGCGCGCGCCTGTGGACGATCTGGCACCACGCCTGGGGCTTCGACGCCCTGTTTGACCGGCTTCTGGTACGGCCCTGGCAGTTAATGGTGAGGTTCCTGCGGGTCGATCTGGTGAACCTGGTGATGAACCTGCCCGCCGTCATGGCACGGGCGCTGAATGCCGGCCTGGTACGAAGCCAGAATGGCCGGGTACGCAGTTACGCCCTGGTGATGGTATTCGGGGCCACGGCGATTCTTCTTGCGCTGGCGCTGCTGCCGGGAGGCCCGGCATGATCCTTGTGTGGCTGATCCTGATTCCGTTCGTTGGTGGCCTGTTGTGCTGGCAGGCGGACCTCTGGGGCGACCGGGCACCGCGCTGGATTGCGTTGGCCACCATGCTGTTCGTACTGGTGATCAGCGTCGTGCTCTGGATAACCGGCGACTTCGCTCTTCCGGGAGAGAGCAGCCGGCACTGGCTTCTGGAATGGCGAGCACCCTGGATACCCCGTTTCGGTATCGAGATTCACCTTGCGATGGATGGCCTGTCGTTGATCCTGGTGGCGCTGACCGGCTTTCTTGGTGCCCTGGCGGTACTTTGTTCCTGGCATGAGATTGACCACCGTGTGGGTTTCTTCCACCTGAACCTGCTGTTTATTCTTGGCGGCGTAGTAGGTGTGTTCCTGGCTCTGGACCTGTTCCTGTTCTTCCTGTTCTGGGAAATGATGCTGGTGCCGATGTATTTCCTGATTGCCCTGTGGGGACACAGCGGCTCGGCAGGCCAGACCCGTATTCGCGCGGCCACCCGTTTCTTCATCTACACCCAGGCCAGCGGCCTGCTGATGCTGGTGTCGATTATTGCGCTGGTGTTCGTGCACTACTCGAACACCGGGGAGTTGTCATTCAGCTACGATACCCTGCTGGGTACCGACATTCCGGACGCGCTGGCACCGTGGCTGATGCTGGGCTTTTTCATCGCGTTTGCCGTGAAGCTACCGGTGGTGCCGTTCCATGGCTGGCTGCCGGATGCCCACGCCCAGGCACCCACGGCTGGTAGCGTCGACCTGGCCGGCATCCTGTTGAAAACCGCGGCCTACGGCATCCTGCGGTTTGCGTTGCCGCTGTTTCCGGAAGAGTCCCAGGCTTTCGCGCCGGTGGCCATGACCCTGGGGCTGGTGGGTATTATCTATGGAGCCGTGCTGGCTTGCGGGCAGCAGGACATCAAACGCCTGATTGCCTACACCAGTATCTCCCACATGGGCTTTGTGCTGATTGCCTTGTACTCGGGGTCGGAGTTGGCGATACAGGGCGCCATCATTCTCATGGTGGCTCACGCCTTCTCCAGTGCCGGGCTGTTTATCCTTAGCGGCCAGCTCTATGAGCGTATCCACACCCGTGACATGCGCATCATGGGCGGCTTGTGGGGGCGTATACCGGTGATCCCCGGATTTACCCTGTGCTTCGTCGCTGCATCCCTGGGTATGCCCGCCACCGCCAACTTCGTGGGGGAATTCATGGTGCTGTTTGGCACCTTCCCCAGCGCGCCGGTGGTGGTGGTTATTGCCAGTGTCGGGCTGGTCTTGGCGGCGATCTATTCCCTGCTGCTGATGCAGCGGGTGCACCATGGCCCTGAATACCGCCACGGTGCCCTGGCCGGGCCGGATGCGAGGGAGTACGGCATGATGCTGGTGCTACTGGTACTGACCCTGGTGGTCGGGCTTTATCCGCAGCCCCTGCTGGACATCACTTTGCCCATTGCCGGCCCGGCGGCGGAACTGTTTCAGGAAGCGGCGACCGAACTGGCCCATCGGGCAGGGGAGGTGAACTGATGCTGACCCTGGTGAACCTGGTCGCTCTGCTACCGCTGGTCGTTGTTGGTACCACGGCCGTGGTGGTTATGCTGGGAGTGGCCTGGCAACGACACCACGGTATCACCGCGTGGCTATCGGCGGCGGGTCTGGTTCTGGCATTGGCCTGCCTGCCGGTGGCGTCCACTGCGCTGTCATCGCCGCCGCTGATGACTATGGACGGGCTGGCCATTATGGGCAGTGTACTGGTGTTGTTGTGCGCGCTGGTGACGGTGGCCCTGAGCCATCATTACCTGACCGGCTATATTGGCCCCCGGGAGGAGTTCTACCTGTTGCTCCTGTGTGCCGTCACCGGGGCACTGGGGCTGGTGGCCAGTAACCACCTGGCGACCCTGTTCATCAGCCTGGAACTGCTGTCGATGCCGCTCTACGGCATGCTGGCCTACAGTTTCCGGGCGGAACGGTCGCTGGAGGCGGGTATCAAGTACCTGATCCTGTCTGCTGCCGCCACCGCCTTCCTGCTGTTTGGCATGGCGCTGATCTATGCCCGCACCGGGCGCCTGGACCTGGCGGGCCTGGTTGCGGGGCTGGCGACCAGCCCGGACGTGTGGAGCCTGGCCGGGGCCGTGCTGATGCTGGTTGGTCTCGGTTTCAAACTTTCCATTGTACCCTTCCACTTGTGGACTCCGGACGTCTACCAGGGCGGCCCCGCACCGGCCACCATTTTCCTGGCCACGGTCAGCAAGTTGGCGGTGTTCGTACTCTTGCTGCGCCTGGTGATGACGGCGCCGGCCTTTGATAGTGACTGGCTGGGTACCCTGGTTACCGTGCTGGCGTTGCTTACCATGCTGGGGGGGAATCTGCTGGCCTTGTTCCAGCCCAACCTGAAGCGCCTGCTGGGGTACTCCTCCATTGCCCACTTTGGCTACCTGATGGTGGCCATCGTCGTGGGAGGGGCTCTGGCGGTGGAAACCGTTGGGGTTTACCTGATTACCTACCTGGTCACCACCCTGGCGGCCTTTGGCGTGGTTACCCAGCTTTCCAGTCCGTTCAGTGGTGAGGACGCAGCCGGGCTGCACCATTACCGTGGCCTGTTCTGGCGCCGCCCCTGGCTGGCGGCGGTAATGACGGTGAGTTTCCTGTCCCTGGCGGGTATTCCACTCACCGCTGGCTTTATTGGCAAATTCTACGTGCTGGCGCTTGGTGTTGCCGATAGCCGCTGGTGGTTGGTGGGCGGTATCGTGGCCGGTAGCGCCATTGGTTTGTTTTACTACCTGCGGGTGATGGTCACACTTTACCTGCCGGAACCCGGCATGCGCCGGATGGACGCCACCAATGACTGGGGCAGCCGGATTGGCGGGCTGACGCTACTGGTCGTAGCCGTGTTGATCCTGATTTTGGGGATCTACCCGACGCCAATGATTGACTGGGTGGCAGGGCTGTCCACAGCAGCCCTGTAGAACCCGGCCACTAACGTTGTGTCTGTGTCCCGGTTATCCCTGTTTGTTTCGAGGTTGCCGAAACCGACGAACCGGGACGGGGAAACAGCATGGGAACCCGCGCCCGGTACTGGCGATATTGTTCACCGAATGTCTTGATCAGGTCTTGTTCCTCAAAGCGTGTTCCCACCAGGATGTAAGCGCTCAGTGCCACGGAGAGAACCAGATGGCCCCAGCTCATAATCGGAACAACCCAAAGGCCGATTATCAGGCCGGTCATCATCGGGTGACGCACAAAACGATAAGCGAAGGCAGTGACAAACGCTGGCGGCTCAGGTGTGCGGCGCCGCAGGTTGTTCCAGGCCTGGCGCAGGCCAATAAAATCGAAGTGATCGACCATAAAGGTTGAACTCACAAGTATCAGCCAACCAGCCAGGTTCACGGCCAGCACGATGGCGTACAACATACCCTCTGCATGCCAGATTGCCCCCGGTAAAGGTTGCCAGCAGACAATGATCATGGCCAGCATCAGATTCGAGATCCAAACAAACGTGGCCCGCTCAGCGGCTTGCGGGACAACCCGGGTGAGCATGGACTTGAAGGATTGCCTGGCCATTATCGAGTGCTGTAACCCGAACAGCACGATTAACCCAGTGTTCACGGCAACCGCGGCAAACGGTGTGGGTGTCTGGAACCAAAGCGCCGGGCCGTCGATGGTCCAGGGCAGAATGATCCCGACCGACCAGCCAATGAAGAACATAAAGACGGCCAGGAAGGCGAGATAGGCACTGATGGAGTACAGTAAAACCAGCACTCGTGACTGAGTAGACGATTGTTGGACGGATTGGCTCATGGCTGCCTCCTTGTGATTCTGGCGATCCGTGCAGTCAGTCTCTCTATCGGCTATCTTGGTTATAAGAGGCATTTTGGAGGAAAAGCGGGACAAACTGGCCACATTATTCATGCTACGTGTCTTTCTTCTCACATTGCCGCAGTCTTTCGCTTCCGGGGTGATCGGTGCCCAGGACCTCCTCACTGTGGACGACAACTTATTGAGCCTGTTGGATGGGCGCACCGACCAGGTAGGTGGCTTATGCTTCGAAACCTTCATGGTGGGCCTGGAGGAAAGGGTGAATACCACCTATGGTCCCTCCCTCGAGATGGATTTTCGGCTGTCTGACAGTGGTCAGGCTGATATCGTCTATGTTCCACCACTTGCTGTGGTACCCACCGAGCCTTTCACCCTGGATGCGCAGGTGATTGCCTGGCTGAAGCAACAGTATGAAGGCGGTGCGCTGATCTGCGCTGCTTGTACCGGGACACTGGCCCTGGGAGCCAGCGGGCTGCTCGATGGCCAGCCCGCTACAACCCACTGGGCCTTCGCGGATTTGTTCTCGCGCCTGTATCCCGGTGTGGATCTTCGGGCGGAACGTACGCTGATTGCCGGCGGCCGTGATATGCGCCTGGTGACGGCGGGCGCCCATGCGTCCTGGCATGATCTTATGCTCTATCTGATCCACCGCTACGCTGGTGCTGCGTCGGCCCGACGGGTGGCCAAGTTGTTTCTCCTGGACTGGCATGAACTTGACCAGAACGCCTACAGTTGCTTCCGGGAGAACTTCCAGCATGAGGATGCGGTGATCCGTTCGGCCCAGCAGTGGTTTGCGGACAATCTCTCCCACCCGGAACCGGTAAAGGCGATGCTGGAGCGCGTGCAAATTCCCCAGCGCAGCTTTCAGCGCCGGTTTCGCCAGGCAACCGGTCACACGCCGGTGGGCTACATCCAACACCTGCGGGTGGAAGAGGCCAAGAACCTTCTTGAGAGCACAGAGTTGAGCGTGGAGGATTCGGCCTGGCGCATTGGCTATGAAGACCCTGCCTATTTCAGGCAGATTTTCCGGCGTATCACCGGTATGACACCTGCCCGATATCGCAAGGCTTTTCGCACGCCGCCGGATGTGTTGCAACTGCTGCCTGCCCAGGAGTCTCAATAACCTGTTTCAACGCGCTGCAATCGAGAGCGGGTCCAACCGGTAGAAGCCACACAGTGCCTCGTAAACGTCCGGTTGTTCCTGCTTGAGATGATGGGGCTGCTGGAAGAATGTCTCCGTCAGCACGGCGAAAAACTCGGCGGGTTCGCTGGCACCGTAAGGATCAAGCCAGGGTTTCTGATGATGGCGGAGTGAGTCCTGCAGATGCTCGTAGGCCCGTGTCATGGTGTCTTGCCAGTGCCGAGCCTGTTCGCCGCTGAGTGGGGGCGCGCCGTCGGCGGTGCCGTCCAGGTAGTCCAGTTGGTGGGCGAACTCATGGAGGATCACGTTGTGGTGCCCGTCCGGATTGACGGCACCTTCCTCGCACTCCGCCCATGACAAAACGACCTGGCCGCGGCTGGAGGCTTCACCGGCGCGGATTTCGTTGCTTTCACTGACCACCACCCCGTCGCTTTCAACATCCCTGACGTGGTAGGCATCCGGATAGACCAGGATGCTGCGCACCTCATCGAAATCCGAGTAGCTGCGGGCAACGATTAACAGGCAGGCGTGGCTGGCAATAGTCAGTCGCACGGTGTCGTCCACCTCAAAACCGTCGCAGCCATAAAAGGATTTCTCAGCCAGGAATAGCTGAACGTGGTGTTCCAGTTGCTCCTGGAGTTTTGGGGGCAGTGTGCGGTACATGGGCAGCTGTGAACGGAGCAATCCCCGCCAGTGTTCCGGGAAAGGTTGTTGCAGTTGCCTTGCCCGCCGCCAGTTGCGGTAGAAAAACAGGTAGAAAACGGAGAAGGCAATGACAGCCAACGCACAGAGGGTGTAGATCAGCATTGGCGAGATTCCGGTGCCTTTTGATGGTTTGACATTTTAGTTCGGTTTGCTAATTAAATAAGGAGCGGGTGGATACTCATCCCGCATCACGCATCACGCATCACGCATCTGAATTCTGATGCCGTTTATCATAAGGGTTTGGAAAGCGGTCGTCAGGATACTTTTTGTTCACTTCCTCTCAGTGGTAGCCACCAGGTTGTTCCGTGGCATGGAAGCACCAAGGGACATGCTCCATGTATATAGTGACCAATCGAACCGTCGATGAAAGCAAACACAGCGAAAGCGAGGCCTTTGGCAGCAAGCCAATTGAGGGACCCAACGAGCTACGGCTGGCCGAGGTGTCCCGCAGGGGGGACCGTTGGCACGTTGACGTTCTCCCTGACCAGATAACGCCGGAAATGGCGAAAAGTGTTGGCCTGAACCCAGACAATACCTACCCCGCAAGCGCCTATGTGGCGCGCAAGTTGATCGAAAAGGGAGGGCATGGCCCGGGTTCCCGGGAATCGGGGAAAAACCTGCTGCTGTTTGTTCACGGTTTCAACAACGATATGACGGATGTACTTGATCGGGCTGAAAGGCTGGAAGAAAACTACGACGTTGAAGTCATCGTTTTTAGCTGGCCCGCCAACGGCGGCGGACTGCGCGGAGTACTGAGCTACAAGAGCGACAAGCGGGATGCGCTCGCCTCGGTAGGTGCCTTCAATCGCGTGCTTGAGAAGCTGGAGGTGCTGGTCAGCGAGTTCCATGCACGGTATGTAATGGAACTGGAAGTGCGGGCTGAAAAGCGATTCAAGGACAATGCCGCTGCGTGGGATAGCTACTTTGCGAAGGAGGTCCAGAAGCACTGCCCGTTTACCGTGAACATGATGCTCCACAGTATGGGGAATTATCTTTACAAGCATCTGTTGAAAAGTTCGGTCTACAACGGCGACCGCCTGCTATTCGACAACATTGTGATGGTTGCGGCGGACACCAATAACGAAAACCACGCTGAGTGGGTTGACCGGATCCAGTATCGAAACAGGCTGTATATCACCCTCAACGAGAACGATGGCGCCCTGAAGGCGTCCCGGTTGAAAATGGGTGAACAGCAGAAGGCACGGCTGGGGCATTACCTGCGCAGGCTGGATTCCAGGGTTGCGACTTACATGGACTTTACCGGCCAGCCCCATGTCGGAGATGCCCACGCCTACTTTGAGGAAACACCCCTCAGAAACAGGAAGGTGCTTGATTTCTTTACGGCGGCCTTGAACGGAAAAGTGGCCGAAAAAAGAACGCGCTTCGATCCGTCACGGAACATTCACCTGCTGTGAGTCGGGCCCGAGGTATTCCTGAGATGCTACTATTAGCCTGACCTGAAACTGGCTAAATACTGCGTTGCTAAAGAGGTTGCATGGAAACTGAAATTCCTCCCCTGGATATGCTACTCCGGCTCTCTGTTGCTGCGGGCCTTGCTTTGTTCCTCGGCCTTGAGCGCGAACTGCGTGGCAAGCCCGCCGGGCTGCGTTCCCACATGCTGGTATCGTTGGGGTCGGCAACCTTCATTATCATCGGGATGAGCGTACTGTATTCCACGGCGGAGGGTGATCCGTCTGCCCGCATCGATCCTACCCGCGTAGTCCAGGGCGTGGTTGGCGGCATCGGCTTCCTGGGTGCCGGCAGCATCATCCGCAGCGGCGGGCAAATTCAGGGCATCACCACTGGAGCCTCAATCTGGCTTGCGGGTGCCATTGGGGTCTCCGCGGGTATTAACAATTTCTACCTGGCGGGGATGGTGACGGTCATGGCACTGGTGATTATGGTGGTTCTTGGCCGCTTCGAGAGGGAACTGGTTTCCGAAGAGAACGATCAGTGACTTCGGCCAGCAATTCGCTGGCCCCTTTGGTGTCGTCGGACGATTGTCTGGTTTCAGATACGTTGTGGCCCCTGGCCCGGATGAATAAACCACCGTGGTTGCATTGCCCGCAGCGTCAGATAGGCGAGCGGGGCTATCACGCCCAGCATGGGTGTGACGATCAGGAAGGGCACAAAACTCCTGAAATGCCCGCCCTGGGCCACATGATCACGGTAGAGAAAATACATCAGTAGCAGCACGGCTATGCCCAGGTCGAGCACGACCTGCAGGGACTCCTTTTGAGTAAACAGGCTGAAAAACCATTGCCAGAAGCCTTCACCTGAGGTGGCGAGTACCCACAGTGTGAAACTGGTGAAGAGTATGAAAACCAGTGGAACGATTCGGGTCAGTATCATTGTCCATTGCCTCCGTGTGCGCATTGCCAGAATTGGTTATGCTTTCAGTCAAGAGCATGCACCGGCGGCGACCCCGGCGCACTTCCCGAATAGGTAAAGGCCAGGCACCATGACTATCAATGAAACGTCGATTTCCCGGAATGGTGAGCGCAGCGCATTTGGGCACAAACTGCGTTATTGGCGGCGTCATCGGGGTATGAGCCAGCTTGATCTGGCCCTTGAGGCGGAAATTTCTCCACGCCATCTTTCGTTTATAGAAACCGGTCGTTCCCGCCCGAAGCGGGAGCTGATCCTGAAGCTGGCTGAAACCCTCGATATTCCCTTGCGAGAGCGCAATGAATTGTTGATGGCAGCGGGTTTGCCGGCGGCCTATTTCGAGGAGGATTACCACAGCAGCGAGCTGGTGGTATATCGCAAGGCCATTCACGAGCTAATCACCAACCACCAACCGTATCCCGCCCTGGTGCTTAACCGCTGGGGCGATGTGGTGGATGGCAACGCCACAACCTACCTGATGTTTCCGGAATTCAGGGCGGATAACCCCGTCAACCTTTACCAGACCTATCTGTCGTCGCCAAAATGGAAGGAACTGGTAGTAAACTGGGATGAAGTGGCCTGGGCAGCCTATGAGCACCTAGTCAGTGATGCTTCGCGTTACCGGGGCGATGAGCGCATGCAGGCGCTGATCCTGGAGATCCAGGACCTTTTGCGGGATACCCCCAGGCCGGACATGATGCCCGATAGCCCCTCCATTCGCACGCGCCTGAATATGGGCGGGGAAATTCTGGAAACCACCACAATGATCGCCCGTTTCGGGCCGGTGAATGACGTTTTTCTCTCTGAGTTGAGAGTTGAGATGATTTTTCCCGCCAATGAGGGAGCGCGTCGGTTCTTCTCACAGTTTGCGGGTTGAACTCCGCGGCCGTTAGTCCGTATAAGTGAACCTTTCCCACAGACCAGGAGGTTTCCATGCCTGATAACAGAACCGTTGTCATTACCGGTGCCAATCGTGGCATCGGCCTTGAACTTGCTCGCCATTACGCCCGTGAGGGCAGCGATGTGATTGGTGTTTGTCGGGAGGCGTCCGCAGAGCTCAGGGAAGTGGCTGCTCGTGTCATTGAAGGGGTGGATGTAACCACCGACAGTGGCATCGGGAAACTGACGGACGAGCTGAAAGGGCAATCGATCGACTTGCTGATCAACAATGCCGGACTGCTACAGGATGAAAATCTGGGCAGCATCGATTTCGATTCCATCCGCACCCAGATGGAAATCAATGCCTACGCGCCGCTGCGAGTGGCGGAGGCGCTGGTGCCGCAGATTCCGCAGGGCGGCAGGATCGCCAACATCACAAGCCGCATGGGCTCCATTGCCGACAACGATTCCGGTGGCCGCTATGGTTACCGTGCCTCCAAGGCGGCATTGAATGCCTTTGGAAAATCGCTGGCCATGGACCTGAAACCGAAAGGCATCGCCGTGGCCCAGCTCCATCCCGGCTATGTGCAAACCCGCATGGTGAACTTTGGCGGGCTGATCACTCCCGAGGAATCAGCAAAAGGCCTTGCCGCCAGGATCGAAGGATTGAATCTGGAGAACACCGGTTCGTTCTGGCACAGCAACGGCGAGGAGCTGCCCTGGTAACGAATGGCCAG
The DNA here is from genome assembly GCF_029207565.1 of Marinobacter iranensis. GTDB lineage: Bacteria > Pseudomonadota > Gammaproteobacteria > Pseudomonadales > Oleiphilaceae > Marinobacter > Marinobacter iranensis. The sequence continues at coordinate 50,573 of NZ_JANCMW010000007.1, forward strand.
GAGTGCCGGTCAGTGGCACAAGTGGCTGACAAAGGTGGACACGGGTGGATGCCGGGCGATAGCTTCGGGGCAGATGACCATCAGTTCCTTTGCCAGCCCGGGGTCGCTGACCGGGATCGCCCGTAAGGTGCCGGTGTGGACTTCCTCACTGACAGCGGCCGCCAGCACCAGCGAAATGCCCAGCCCTGCCTTGACCGCCTGTTTCACTGCCTCCGTGCTGCCGAGTTGCATGGACACTTCCGGGAACGGCCCGCTTCCGCCGAAAAAGTTCGCCAGCAGCCGGCCTGTGCCGGTGCCCGGCTCCCCTCCAAGCAATGTCATACCGGCGAGGGTTTCCCGGTCTATCTGGTTCAGTCCCGCACAGGGATGATCCGGCGGCACGATCAGTACCACGGGCTCCTGTTTCCAGTCATGCGCCTGGAAGCCAGGTTTGGGGTGCCACCATTCCATAACGGCGATATCCAGTTCACCACTGGTCAGTTGCCGGGCGATGGCCGGGTTGTTGTCGATCACCAGCTCAACGTCGGGCACTGCCTGCCTGTCGATAAACGTGCGGACGTGAGGCTGCAGCATATAGATGCCAATATTGGAGCTGGCGCCCACCCGCAGGCTTGTGCCTGTTACCGCTTCCCGTGCCCGTTCGTCGAGCCGCAACATACTGAGTGCGAAAGGCATCAGTGCCAGCGCGGCTCTCGTGGGTTCACAGCCCGCTTTACCGCGCCGGATAAGCAACACCTCCAGTTGTTCTTCCAGCTTCTGGATGTGCTGGGAAATGGTGGGCTGGGCGATTCCGAGGTGGTTGGCGGCGGCCTGGAAACTCCGATGCTGAACGAGGGTGATAAAGCTCTTCAGCCAGACCAGGTTCAACATGTCGCAGCCTTCGGTGTAACCGGTGAGTTGACGGCATCCCGGGGCCGCTCGCCTGTCAGGGCCTGGAGTATGTTGTCCGCGGCGCGCTGTTCGATGGCGAGTCTCACGTCCCTGACGGCAGAGCCGGTATGGGCGGTGAACAGCGTGTTCGAGTGCGCCAGAAGCGCCGGGTCAATTCGCTGGGGGCGATCCTCCCTGGCCCAATCCTCCATTTCAAACACGTCCGCGGCGTAGCCCCCCAGATGCCCGGACATCAGTGATTGCAACACCGCCGCCTCGTCCACGACCGATCCGCGGCAGGGGTTCACCAGGAACGCACCTCGCTTCATCTTGCGAAGGCGTTCCGGGTTGATGGTGTGCAGGGTCTGCTCGTTCAGGGCAAGCGCCAGTATCACGATGTCGGAGGTGGTGAGCAGATCTTCGAGATCTGACCTGGAAACACCCAGGGCCTTTTCCTCAGTAGCGTTCAAGGCTTCCGGTTGGGAGTACTGAATCCGGGCCCCCCAGCCCTGGAATCGCGCTGCAACCGCTTTGCCGATTGCGCCCATGCCTACAATGCCGATGGTCGAGCCTTCAATGCCAAGACCATAGAACCGGGGCTGCCAGCCCTGGAAGTTCCCGGAACGGACGAACTGGTCCGCTGGCCGTATCTGGCGAACCAGGCCGATGGTCAATCCGATCGTGAGCTCGGCGGTGGGCACTGTCAGCAAATCAGGAACGAAGGTCAGCCAGACCCCGTGACGGCTACAAGCGTCTACGTCAAAGTTATCGAATCCTTTCAGGGCGGCGCCGATGACCTTCAGGTCAGGGCAGGCCGCCAGAAATTCCTCGCTGATGCGGTCGGGCATAAACGCCATCATGGCATCGGCCGTTGCCGTGCGGGCCCTGACCGAATCCGCGGGCAGGGTGGTGGCGGACTGATTGGTGATCAGTTCACAATGGGGTTCCAGACTGGCCAGTACACTGTCGTGAACCCGGTGGGTGATGACAACTCTCGGTTTCATTCGGTGTCCTTATTTGAATTTCTTGCGGAGGTGGCCGCTCAGGCTATCCACCAATGTCACCATCAACAGAATGACAATAAGAATGGCGCTGACTTCCTGATACTGCATGATGCGCAACGACCCCATGAGCTCGAAGCCGATACCGCCGGCACCGACCATGCCCATCACCGTTGAGGCGCGGAAGTTATATTCCCAGCGATAGATGGACACATCGGCAAACTGGGGTAACACCTGCGGCAGGACAGCGTGCCAGAGTACCTGCAACCGGGTGGCGCCGGAGGCATCGGCAGCCTCTACCGGAGCCTCGTCCACATGTTCGATGGCCTCGGCGAAGAACTTGCCCACCATGCCGATGGAATGCAGGCCCAGGGCAAGCACACCCGGTAGCGCGCCAAAGCCCACCGCCGCCACGAAAATGATGCCCATGATGAGCTCCGGCACCGAGCGCAGGCCATTCAGAATGGTGCGGGTGACGTGGAATACCACCGGATGTGGCGTGGTGTTGCGGGCCGCCAGAAAGGCCAGGGGCACGGACGCTGACACTGCTATGGCGGTGCCGGCAATGCTCATTGCGAGGGTGTCCAAAAGGGGCGAAACCCAGTCCATTACGTTGGTAAAGTCGGGTGGTAGCGACTCTCCCAGCAGGGTGGCGATCGCTGGGACCCCGTTGGCAAGGGTGCGGAAATTGAGCAGGTCCACGTACCAGCTGGCAAAGAAAACCACCACCAGTACCAGGGCCGACTGCCAGAGCTTGCTCCGCCAGCCCCGTGCGTGTTCATCCAGCACGGAAGCCGACGGGGCCGGCGACAGGGTCGCCGGTTCCGTCGTAGTGTGATTCATAACGCCCCTTACATCTTCGCGAAATCAAGGTTGAGCAGGCCGCCCATCTTGCGGATGACGTCGTAGTCTGCGTCCGTGACGGCGGCGAAGCCTTCGGCCTTGAGGTTGTTCAGGATTTCTTTGTCATCGATGCTGATGAAGGCGTCGCGAATATTCTGTTTGAGTTCCGGATTCAGGTTGGACCGCATCGCCCATGGATACTGGGGAAATTCATCGCTGTGTCCCAGGACCCTGACTTTGTTGCGATCAATCAAGCCCCGGTCCATCACGTGCTGGAAAATCACCTCCGAAAGCCCACCGGCATCGGCATTGCCGTTGGCCACATTCACTGCAACAGCGTCATGTGTACCAACGAAATGGGCTTCATAGTCCCTGTCCGCTTCCAGGCCTGCCGATTCCAGCAGCACGGTTTTGGGAATCAGGTGGCTTGAAGTGGAAGCCCGGTCGCCGTAGGCCATCTTCTTGCCTTTGATATCGGCGTAGGACTCCACGCCTGAGTCCGCGTTGGCAATGAGGATGGAACGGTAGGTTGGCTTGCCATCCACGATCATGGCAGCAAAAGGCTCAATGTCGCTTTTGCTTTTGGCCATCACGTAGGAGAGTGGGCCGAAGTAGGCTAGGTCGATACGGCCGAAGCGCATGGCTTCGATCATGGAGGAATAATCCGTGGTAACGATCAGCTCCACTTCCTTGCCAAGCGTATTTTCAAGGTAGTCCTTCAATGGCTGGTTGCGTTTGATCAGTTCGGAGGCATTTTCATCAGGGAGCAGGGCGACTTTCAACAGATCCGGGTCGGGATCCGCAGCGTTCGCCTGCATGTTTATTCCCATCATCAGGCTGAGCGCAAACAAAAAGCTGAATAGAGGTTTCATTGGGCTATCTCCAGTTGCTTGGGTGAGCGGCTTTCGGGTTGGGGTTTGGGTACGGCAGGTTCGGCGGGGGCGGAAACAGCTCCGGCCGCGCCATGGTAGATTTCGTCCAGATGGCATTGTTCAAGCTTTGCCGGGGAGGCGTCGAACACGATCCGGGCATTCGCCAGCCCGATGATGCGGTCAGCAAACCGCTGGGCGTACTCCAGTTGGTGCAGGGAAATAACGGCGGTAATGCCGTCTTCCCGGCAAATATCCCGCAGGAGTGTGAGCACCCGTTCAGAGGTTGCCGGGTCCAGGCTGGCGACGGGCTCGTCCGCCAGGATCATGGACGGCTGTTGGGCCAGGGCGCGGGCGATACCAACCCGCTGTTGCTGGCCTCCGGATAGTTGATCAACCCTGGCAAGGGCCTTTTCGGCCAGGCCCACCCGCTCCAGGCAGTGCAGGGCGAGCTCCAGTTCCGGCCGCGGCAATGGAAACAGGCTGCGCCAGGTGCTGTGGTAGGCAAGCCGCCCTGTGAGCACGTTCTGGAGTGCGGTGTGCCGTTCGATGAGTTGGTGATGCTGGAACACCATTGCGGTTCTGCACCGGTGTTGGCGTACCATCCTGGAGGTATTGAGAGTGCCGAATTCGGCCGAGATCACCTTGCCGGTGGTGGGCAGCACCAGATGATTGAGCGAGCGCAGCAGTGTGGATTTACCCGCACCGGAAAGGCCGAGTAAAACCGTAAACTCGCCCTTGTGGAACTCAACGGTGGTGGGCCGGAGTGCGAGGACGTTCCGGGGGTAGGTCACCCCCATATCCTCTATGCGAAGCATCATGTCACGGGATTGCACAGACGCCATGGAATCACCTTTTGCAATAAATAAGCGCGCTTGATTGCGACTTACAATGCAACGGTAATCCGTGTGAGTGACAAAACCGTGTCAACCAGGTGACAAGTTAATGACCTGGCCTGTAGGCCAAGTTTACAGGTATCCGTTCATCTTCTAGTCTTAAAGGTGAGAACCTGAACTATCTGGAGGGTAGTCCGATGAGCAAAGCGCTGAATGGAAACTTCACCTCGAAGGATCAGGCCAGGAACGTTCGGGACGACCTTATCGCGACGGGCATTCCTCAGGATAATATTTATATTGAGGATGAACTGCAGGTGATCAGGGTTATGATCCCGATGGAAGAACGCAGGGAAATTGAGGAAATCTTTGATCGCCACGGGGTGACATACTAGCTTCTGCCCGTAACTGTGGAGCTATAAAAAAAGGCAGCCGAAGCTGCCTTTTTCAAACGTGCTGACTGTTATTTAAACAGCAACTACGTTTTCAGCCTGCGGGCCTTTCTGGCCGTCGGTCACGGTGAACTCAACCTGCTGGCCTTCTGCCAGGGTCTTGAAACCGCCACCTTGAATTGCGCTGTAGTGAACGAAGACGTCCGGGCCGCTTTCGCGAGTGATAAAGCCGAAACCTTTTGCTTCGTTGAAAAACTTAACAGTACCGGTAGTTGTAGACATAATCATAATCCTGAAATCGATAATTTAATGTGCCGCCAGACCATCTGAAACGATGACTGGTCAGCGTTGTGCGGAAACAAAAAACGCGCGGAATCAAAAACAGGACGGACAACTACCAAAAAACAGAGATGCGTCTTATTCGTGAACTGCTGTGCTAAATCTTTCCTACGAAACGCACTGTACTCTTAAGTGCTTGGGATTGCCAAGTATATTTTCATACGCACTTACCGATGCGGTCCCGAATCAGAACAACTACTCTGAAGGCAATGGGATCGTAATTCGGCAACACAGAGGTTTGAAAGGGTGGGTTGATGAAATACATCTTTGAGGTTCGCATCCGGGAAGGACACACGGCAGAGGAATACGCCGACGCCTGGGTGCGTGCCAGCGAGATTATCCAGCAGGCCCCGGGAGCGCGGGGAACGGAGCTGCATCGGAAGATTGGCGACCCGAATGTGTTGATTGCCATTGCCAGTTGGGACAGCAAGGCGGACCGGGATGCAATGGAAGGGCAGCACAATCCGGAGGTTGCCCGCATCATCCGCAGTGCCGCACCGTTCTGCGATATTACGCCGCTGGGCGAATTTGAAGACCCCGAGTGGGTGGTCATGCCGCCAGGCAAGAGCGATAGCTGAGTGGATACCGCTGGCAGGCGCCCGCAGATTTCGTCCCGTGCGGCGTTGATGTTCCAGGGCGGCATCGGCGTGGTAGGGCTGGTGGCGATTGTTTTGTTCGGGATTCCCGTCCGGTACGACGGGGTGGGCCCGGGTGTTGCCGTTTTCTGGGGCATAGCCGGCAGTGTGGCGACCTACGTCGTGATCATGATGCTGGCCCGGCTGCCAGGCCTGTTCCGTGACTCCCTGGGAGTCCAGTTGGAGCAATTGCATCGGTTTGCGTGTGATTATTCATGGCCTGTTCTGATTGCCCTTTCAGTTTTCGCCGGTGTGGGAGAGGAGTTGCTGTTCCGGGGCGCGATTCAGGGCTGGCTGGCCCAGCATGTGCACGACGCGGTCGCGATTGTGGCGGCTTCGGTGTTGTTCGGGTTGGTGCACTATCTTTCTTTTAGCTATTTCATACTGGCGACCGGGCTGGGGTTGGTGCTGGGAACCGCCTATGCGCTGACAGACAGTCTGGTGTTGGTGATGATCTGGCATGGCGTGTACGACATGATTGCACTGTATTGCCTGCGCCGGTTTCCGCGACTGTTCGGGGTGCATGTTGGATAGGGCAGAAACGCTTCGCCTTTTCTTCGGGCTGGAAATTCCGGAATCGGTCAAACAACAATTGTTGTTGATTCAACGCCCGGTGGCCGGAGCACGCTGGCAGCGAGCGGATCAGTTGCACCTTACCCTGGTGTTTCTCGGCAATGTGGAAGTGCAGCAGCTTCCCGGCGTTCGTGATGCAGCCCGGAATTTGCCAGTCACACCGTTTGATCTGGCTATTAGTGGCATCGGCTGCTTTGGCGAGCCAGATCACCCACGGAATCTCTGGGCCGGGGTTCAGCCGGTGGAAGAACTGGCTGAATTGCATGATGCGCTCAATCAAAGGCTGGCATCCTGCGGATTCGGGCAGGTGAGACGCACTTTTCGGCCACATATCACACTGGCCCGTTTCAAGAAGGGACCGGGTTCGGTTGCCGATCTGCTTGAGGCCCATGAAAGGCAGCCTACAGGTACGTTTTTAGTGGATAGACTTGCCTTGTTTAAAAGCGTTCAGGGCGAGCACGGCTCGGTCTATCACATAATCGAACGGTATCCTCTGGCCGGGTCAGGTTAATATCGATCACGCATACAGAGAGAATTTTCGGTACGATTTCGATTCAATACGTTGAATGAGTCTCCCGAATGTTCCACTACGAAGTTGAGCCGCGATTCAGTGATACCGATGCGCTGGGTCATATCAGTAACACCGTTTACCCGGTCTGGTTCGAGCAGGCAAGAACCCCCGTCTTCCGGATTTTCCATCCCTCGCTGACCCCGAAAGGCTGGCCGCTGATCCTTGCCCGGCTGGAAATAGACCTTAAGGCACAGTGCTACTGGGCTGCACCAGTGGAGATACGTTCCGGGATCGGCAAGATCGGCAACTCATCCTTCGAAGTCATTCAGGAAGCCCGGCAGAATGGTGTACTGGTTGCGCGTGGCGTGACCGTGCTGATTCATTTCGATTATGAGACTCAAAAGTCCGTTTCGATTCCGGAGGGAATTCGCAACGAGCTTACGGGGCATGCCTTTGAGGCCTAGGCCGGATTTCGGGTTGTTATAGAAGCGAGAGAAACCGTGGACAACTTCAATAAAAACGAAGTGGAACGAATATTTTCTTCGGCGCCGTTTATCGCCGATCTTGGTCTTGAGATGGTATCGATCGAATCTGGAGAATGCCGCTCCAGACTGGTACTGGCAAATCGGCATTTGCAGCAGGACGGCTTTGTTCACTTTGGGGTTCAGGCCAGCGTGGCCGACCACACGGCTGGCGCAGCTGGGGCGTCCATGGCAAAGGCAGGGCAGATTGTGCTGACCTCGGATTTCTCGCTGAAGCTGCTGAGATCAGCAAAAGGCACGCATCTTGAGTGTGTTGCCACCGTGCTTAAGGCCGGTTCTTCATTGACCGTGGTAGAGTCCGAGGTGTACTGCGGAACGGCCGATGACATGCGACTTGTCTCCAAGGCAACGATTACACTGGCCGTTGTCAGCCCCCGTGAGGCACCCGGTAACCCATGAGGTTTGCAGCACGTCTGGCGTCGGTGTTTCTGGTAACAGGGCTTGCGTTGCTGGCTGTGCCGGTCTGGGCCGACGAATCTGCCGGTAACAATGTAGTGTTTCCTGGGTTGGCCGAAAGCGCTGCTGAACTTGAGCGGCTCCACAGCCTGGTAATTGCCGTGGACGGCGAACCGGTGTTTTCCCGGGTGTTTCGGGGGCCGGGGCTCGATGATCCGGCCAACATCAAATCCCTGTCCAAGACGGTACTTTCTGTTGTTATTGGCATGGCCGTTGAGCGCGGGGTATTCGCGGGTGTTGATCAGCCCATCGCGGATATTCTGGATGTGCCGGCCAATGCCAGTGACCGGGTCGGTGAGGTGACCATCAGCCACCTGCTGTCCATGCAGGCCGGTCTGCAGCGCACCTCTGGCCGTTATTACGGGGAGTGGGTTAATAGCGATAACTGGGTGGATTATGCCCTCAGCCGCCCGTTTGTGGCGGAGCCAGGCGGTGAAATGCTTTACTCCACCGGCAGCTACCATCTGCTCTCGGCGGCACTCACCGCAAGTACGGGGCGTAGTACCCTTGACGTCACCCGAGACTGGCTGGGTGACCCGCTGGATATCCGGATTCGTCCCTGGTTGAGGGACCCGCAGGGTATCTATTTCGGCGGCAACGAGATGCGACTGTCTCCCATGGCGTTGCTGAAAATCGGCGAACTGTATCGCAACGACGGTGTTCATGGCGGCGAGCAGTTGCTTTCACGGGAGTGGATCGACCTGTCCTGGACGCTGCGTGGCACCTCCCGATATACCGATGACCGCTACGGCTATGGCTGGTTCGTGACCGAACTGGGAGGGCATCGAGCCTATTATGGCCGGGGTTTTGGTGGGCAGATGCTGTACGTCTTTCCCGATCTCGAGATGACGGTGGTGATGACGTCCGACCCACAACCACCGGCGTCCCCTTCTTTCATGCACAAGCAGAATGCACTTCTTGAAGAGTTTGTTATTCCTGCTTTTCCGCTTCCCCCTGCTTCCTCGCCTCAAAGCTCTCAAGCTCAACGTTAATGGCGTTGGTCGAGATCACGATTTCGTACAGCGAGTACAGCAAGGATATCGAAAGCAATATCAGGCTGATTCCGAACGCGATGGCGCCAGCGAGCTGGGCGCCCACGAAGAGTACGAACATGGACATGGTACAGACGAAAAAACTCAGTACACCGTAAGCCTGCATGCGTTTGGTCAGCACAATGCGTTTGCGCAGCATGCTGATCTGCCTTGCGATCAGGGCATGGTCTTCTTCCGTGTCCATCTGTTTGAGCTGCCGGATCAGTTGGGCGAGTACAAGAAACCGATTGGTGTAGGCCAGCAGTAATAGCGAAATGGCGGGGAACAACAGGGCGGGAGTGGTCAGTGTCAACGTCTGCTCCTTGTTTTGCACGGACGGGTTCAGTGATTACCAGTTGCCATCGCCGATACGCTGGCGGCTCTGAACTTGCCGGTTGTAGAGATAGATCCACGCCAGGCCGTGGCAGGTCTGTATCCTTTTGCGCAGGTACAGACTTTTCTTTTCTGCCTCCGGGTCGTATCCCTCCAGTTTATCCAGCATTGCCAGTAAGGAATCGTTTACGGCGTAAACCTCCACCCTCACTCCGTCAGACGGCTTTGGCAGAGCGCCAGGATAGGGCCCAAGGTTGTACAGGGTAAGGCTGGCAAGCGTGTCAGGTCCAATATAGCAGGCTTTGTCGAGCAGGTGGTGATTGCTGTAACCCTGCTTCAGTGTGCCGTAGACCGCAACAAGGTGTTTCATTGGTTCCCTTCAGTTCCAACCGGGCTTACGAGTCTAAAACGTAGGAAGGGTGCTGATCCAGTGGTGCGTTGTAGTGCCGCCTTTGACGTTTTTGGCTATGCCAGTGTCGTATTGATCCCATCCGATAGTTGCAAACACAGTCACATTAAGGCTATCGACAACCCGATAAGGGGGAGATAGCAATGGCCGTTCAATTCGAGCAAGCACTTCAGGATCATCCGCAACAACGGGCGGGTGCCGCGCGCCAGCCTGACAGTGTCGATCAGTCTGATCGTCGTGTTCCCATCAACCTGCGTCAGTCCGGCCCCACGCCGGTCGAGATGCTGATTTCCACACGGGTTCGCAAGTCCCCGTACTGGCACCTGGCTTACGAGGCCGGCTGCTGGCGCGCCACCGTTTACAACCGTATGTATCACCCCCGGGGTTATGTCCGCCCGGAAGACGGTGGTGCCATGGTGGAGTACGAGTCGCTGATCCACGACGTTACCATGTGGAATGTGGCGGTCGAGCGCCAGATCCAGGTCAAGGGCCCGGATGCGGAGCGCTTCGTTAACTATGTGATCACCCGGGACGCCACCAAAATCAAACCCATGCGTGGCAAGTACGTCATCCTCTGTAACGAGGAAGGCGGTATTCTCAATGACCCGGTATTGCTGCGTGTTGCCGAGGATGAGTTCTGGTTCTCCCTCTCGGACAGCGACCTGGAGTTCTGGCTGCGGGGTGTGAACATTGGTATGGGCTTTAACGTCACCATCGCTGAAATCGATGTGGCGCCAGTCCAGATCCAGGGGCCCAAGTCCGAAGCGCTTATGGCGGACCTGTTCGGTGAACGGGTGAAGGACATTCCCTACTACGGGTTGATGGAGGGCCAGGTTGCCGGCCACGACGTGATCATTTCCCAGACCGGTTTTACCGGCGAAAAAGGCTACGAAATCTATCTCAAGGAAGCGACCAAATACGCCGAGGATCTCTGGTACACCGTGCTTGCGGCGGGAGAGCCCCATAATCTGCGGGTGATTGCTCCGGCTCACCATCGCCGGATTGCCGCGGGCATTCTGTCCTGGGGCCAGGATGTGGACCAGGAAACCCTGCCGTTCCAGTGCGCCCTGGCCTACCAGGTGCCGCGCAACAAGGAGGCGGACTACATCGGCAAGCAGAAGCTTGAGAAGGTTCGCGAGCAGCTTGATGCCGGTCGTCCACCGTTCAGCCACATCATGGTGGGCATCCGCTTCGGCGGCGGCCAGGTGACAGACTATGCCAACGATTTCTGGCTGATCAGCGGTCCCGACGGTGGCGAGCCTGAAGGCTATGTCACTTCACCCTGGTATTCACCTGAACTGGAAACCAACATCGCATTGGCTTATGTGCCATTTGATCTGCGCACCATCGGCACACGCCTGACGGTCCACCTGCCAGTGGAATACGCTGCGGCGGATGGTTCGACCGAGGTGGAGGCGGAAGTGGTGGAAGTCCCGTTCCGGCCATCGGTAAACCCTAATGCCCGCGAGCGGGCCCGGGCGAAGGGTATTGACTTCGCCGACTAGCAAGGCCGGCAGGACAGGCGGCAGCGACCGCCTGATGCCTGCCTGGAGAATACGGGCAGCAAGGGGGTGCATGGTTTATGAAACTGGTGAGCGAAAAACAGACGTTCAGTCCCCGTGACGAAGAGGCAACCGTAAGGCTTCGGGCTCTGGTGCGCTCGGCCTCCATTGAGGCGACACCACGCCAGATACTGGCAGCGGAACATCTGCCAGATCTATTACCCGAGGGCACCTGCGTCTATGTGCCGTTCCTGCCAAAGGGGCAGTTCAGCGACACTCTGGAGGCCTGCCAGCGTCTCCTGGAGATGGGGATGCAGCCGATACCCCACGTGCCGGCCCGCATGGCCGAGAGCCGTGGACAACTCCGTGACTGGTTGTCACAACTGGATGAGAGCCGGGTTGACCGGTTGTTGCTGATTGCTGGCGACAGTGATGCCGTCGCTGGGCCGTTTGCGGATACGCTGGCGGTGCTTGAGTCCGGCCTGCTGGCCCAGTTCCGGTTTCACGGTGTCGGTGTTGCCGCCCATCCGGACGGGCATCCCATGGCAGACCGGGCCACCCTGACCCAGGCCCTGAGCATCAAACGTGAGTACGCTCGGACCACCGCCACAAGGCTCTGGGTGGTTACCCAGTTTACCTTCGACGCCAATGTAGTGATCGAATGGCTGCAAAGCCTGGGCAATATTCTGGAAGAAGTGCCTGTCTACATCGGCATGGCCGGACCGACGCGTGTGAAAACCCTCATCGCCTACGCTGCCCAGTGCGGGGTGGGGGCGTCCGCGCGGGTGATGCTGCGCCGCCCCGGCAGCGCCAGACTGCTTCGCGCCTGGACACCGGACGGCATGGTGCGAGCGCTGGTTCAGTACTGTCTGGATAACCCCGATACTCTGCTCCGGGGTATTCACCTTTTCCCATTCGGCGGTCTGCGCCAGTCGGCGCAATGGATTCAAGAGCACAGCGGGTCCGTTGAGGACCAGAGAGGTCAGTTCCATGAGTCTTCAGTACAGTAAGCTGACACCTGAAACACCACCGGCGGCAGAGTTCCCGCCTCCGGGCACTCCTGACATTGAGATTGCCCGCTCGGTCCAGCCCCAGTCCATCCTTCTGCTGGCCCAGCAGCGTTTCGGCCTGCCGGGGGAGAGCCTGGTACCTTTCGGCCACTATAAGGCCAAGCTGGATATGGCGTACGTGGATACCTCTGACACCGCATCCCGGGGCAAGCTGGTGCTGGTGACGGCGATTACGCCCACGCCGGCTGGAGAGGGCAAGACCACCACCAGTGTGGGGCTGAACGATGGTTTTAACCGCCTGGGCGTACGTTCTTCGGTGTGCCTGCGGGAGCCGTCACTGGGCCCCTGTTTTGGCATGAAGGGCGGGGCTGCCGGCGGTGGCCGGGCCCAGGTGATTCCCATGGAAGACATCAACCTGCACTTTAATGGAGATTTCCACGCCATCACCACCGCCCACAACCTGTTGGCATCGCTGATCGACAACCACATTCACTGGGGCAACGAAGCCGGGCTGGATCCGCGGTATGTAAATTGGCGCAGAGTCATGGACCTGACCGACCGCTCCCTGCGCAACATGGTGTGCGGCCTGGGTGGCGCGGCTCACGGCGTGCCCCGGGAAACCGGGTTCGATATCACGGTCTCGTCCGAGATCATGGCGATTCTGTGCCTGGCGGACGGACGTGCGGACCTGAAACAGCGATTGGGTAACATTATTGTTGGCAGGCGCTCCGACATGACCCCGGTCACCGTTCGTGACCTGGGGGTGGAGGGGGCGCTGACCGTACTGCTGAAAGAGGCGCTGCAGCCAAACCTGGTGCAGAGTCTGGAGCACAACCCGGTGTTTATTCACGGCGGGCCCTTTGCCAACATCGCCCATGGCTGCAATTCCGTAACCGCTACCCGCGCCGCCCTGGCCCTGAACGATGTGGTGGTCACCGAGGCCGGGTTCGGCGCCGACCTGGGCGCGGAGAAGTTCATTGACATCAAATGCCGGCATACCGGTTTGCGGCCCGACGCCGCCGTGGTGGTCTGTACCATTCGGGCCCTGAAGATGCAGGGCGGTGTTCCCCGCAGCCAACTGAGTAGTCCCGATCTGGCGGCGCTGCGTGAGGGTGCCGCCAACCTTGAGCGGCACATCCGTAATCTCCAGCAGTTCGGGCTGACTCCGGTGGTGTGCATTAACCGGTTCCCGGACGACACCGAGGACGAACTGGCACTGGTGCAGTCCATCAGTGAGGAGCTGGGTGTGCGGGCGGTGTCCGCAGACCACTGGGCAACCGGTGGCGAGGGTGCCACCGAACTGGCTCAGGCGGTGCTCGACCAGATGGACGAGGGCACGCCGGAAGTGAAATTCCTGTACGAAGACAGCCTGCCACTGGCGGACAAGATCCGTACCATCGCCACTCGCATCTATCACGCGGGAAGCGTGGAGTTTTCAACAGCGGCCAAGAAACAACTGGAGGAATACGAGAGCCTGGGTTTCGGCCACCTGCCGGTGTGTATCGCCAAGACGCAGTACAGTTTTTCCGCGGATTCGTCGGTGAAGGGAGCACCTTCCGGGCACACGCTGCCGGTGAGGGAAGTGCGCCTGGCGGCCGGTGCGGGATTCGTGGTGGCGGTCTGCGGCGACATAATGACCATGCCCGGCCTGCCGCGGCGACCTGCTGCGCTGGATATAGCCCTGGATGAGGATGGTCTGGTGGTGGGGCTAACCTGAGCCGGTACCTTCGAAAATGCCGTAGGTCGGCTCAGTGCGCGCTCGCCTGAGTGCCTGCAGGGAAGAAGAGGGCAGGCTGGCCATGGTATCGGTCAGAACAGTTCCTGCTGGGCTCTGGGAGTAGATTTCTATCCGTTCGTATTTGGGAGCGCGCCCCATGGTTTTGCGATAGCACCGGCTGAAGTGGGTAGCGGAAACAAACCCGCACATGGAGGCTATTTCCACAATGGAACAGGAAGTCTGTTTGAGTAACCGGCGGGCCCGGTTCAGGCGCACCCGCAGGTAATAGCGTGACGGTGTGCAACCCATGTGCTTGAGAAACAGCCGTTCCAGTTGGCGGCGGGATATTCCGGCCAGTGTCGCCAGTTCCTTCAGTTCGATGGGTTCCTCGATATTGGCCTCCATCAACTGGGCGGCTTCCGCCAGCTTTGGTTGAGCGCAGGCGAGTTTGGGATGTAGGGGCATGGGTTGCTGTTCGCTTTCCTCACGCACACGGTCGCAGACAAACATGTGGGAGACTGCATTGCTGAGTTCCTGTCCATGACGCCGTGCCAGGAAACTGAGCATCATGTGCATGGGCACGGTGCCGCCAGTGCAGGTCATCCGTTCCCGCTCTACGGTAAACAGTCGGTTGTTGGTCTGGACGCGGGGAAAGCCTTCCTGCATGGCTTCCAGGCATTCCCAGTGCGCACTGCAGGAGTGGCCATCCAGCAGGCCGGCACTGGCCAGGACATAAGGCCCGGTGCAGACGGCTCCGAGCAGGACATGGCGGCGGGCCATTTGTTTCAGCCAGCTGACTTCCTTGCGGGAGAAGCTCCGGGTGACATCGATACCTGCCACCACGATGACCAGGTCAAAGCTGTGTTCTTCCTGAATGGACGCGTCCGGCAGCATGGTAATGCCGTCACTGGCACGGGCCGCCTCGCCTTCAACGGTCAGCAGTTTCCAGGAGTAGAGCTCGGTGCCGGCCAGTTGGTTGGCCATGCGCAGAGGCTCAACGGCCGTCGCCAGGGCAATCAGGGTGAAGTTTTCGATCAGCAGGAAGCCGACCCGATAGGGCTCATCGGCGGACCTGTTTTGCGAGCCTGTGTCAGTAGTCATGCAACCCCCTTGCCCCACCCGGGCGTGTTGCTGCAGTCAGTGCCCGGAGCATCCGTTCTGACTGCTTCAACCTGAACACTAGTTGTTGCACTTTGCTCATGCAATGCTTAGGCCGTGCAATAAGCGATCAGTTCCAACGTATTTTTATTCTAAGTTGGTGGTTGGGGGTCGAATGGTCCACAAACGACATTTTGCTTTATGGAATGATCCACGTGCGACGGCCTGTTGGCACTTGGGTACTGCTTACCGATCACGAC
This sequence comes from Marinobacter iranensis, assembly GCF_029207565.1. Lineage (GTDB taxonomy): Bacteria > Pseudomonadota > Gammaproteobacteria > Pseudomonadales > Oleiphilaceae > Marinobacter > Marinobacter iranensis. The sequence goes on from NZ_JANCMW010000007.1 coordinate 65,797, forward strand.
TTGACCCGCTCGTTGTCCGGATCAAACAGCGGCCGGTAACCCACCGACTCGATGCGGATAGGGTAGTGTTCCTGGAAGTATTCCAGCGTCAGCTCCCGACCTTCCTGGGCATACTCCACCGGGATGTAGCCCAGCAGAATGATCTTGCCCACTGAAGGCCCCCAGACCACGCTGGTGTTGTAGGAGCGGCGGCCGTGGCTGTCCACCAGCACCTCGCCGGTTTGCGGGTCCAGGATGGGCCACTGGCCCACCGGATAACGCAGTACGCCGTTGGCGTCCCGGTGCTCGGTCATGGTCATGGTGCAAAGGTATGCCGCCTGTTGGGGCCATTCCCGCTGTTCCAGGTAAGCGGCCTTGCCGTGGAAGTCCGCTTCCTTGACCTTGGGCCGCTGCAATCCAGCTTCGTAGAGGTTGTACTCAGTCTCCAGGTCCACGTTCTGCAGGCGCAGGCTCTTCTCCAGGCGCCGGGTGTTGGCGTAGGTTTCGATGCCAACCGGGGTAACGCCCGCGTCATAGAGCAGGTCCCAGATTCGCAGGCCATAGCTGAACGGGAAGTAAAGCTCCCAACCCTGTTCGCCCACGTAGGATATCCGGAACGCCCAGATCGGAACGCCCTGAACGTTAAGCTCCCGGGCGGTGGCAAAGGGGAAGTTCTCCGCAGACAGCTCGTCCGGATTGGTGACGAACTGTGCCAGGGTTTCCCGCGCCTTCGGTCCCCAGAGTCCCAGGGTGGCCAGTTCGTCGGTACGGTCCTGCAGGTGGATATTCTCCAGGCCTTTCTCCCGGGCGATGCGTTTGATCCAGCAATGATCCCGGTGGCCAGTGTCGCCGCCGCAGACCACCCGGTAATCGTTGTCGCCCCGCCGGATGATGGTCAGGTCCGAGCGGATACCGCCGCGGGCATCGAGGAAGTGGGTGTATACACCTTTGCCATGGGGAATGGTGCCGCCCACCTTGGCGACGGACAGGTATTCCAGCAGCGCTTCCGCGTCGTTGCCGGAGATGTCGAAGATGGCGAAGTGGGAGAGGTTGATCATGCCCACGGATTCACTCATCTCCAACTGCTCGGCGTTGGACACTTCCCAGAAATGCCGGGCGTCCCACTCATGTTCCCGCACCGGGATGCGGTCGCGGTATTTCGCCAACAGTGTGGCCTCGTTGGCGGCGTAGCCGTGGGCCCGTTCCCAGCCGGCGGCTTCCATGAAATAGGCCCCCAGCTCCACCTCTCGCAGGTAAAACGGGCTGGTCCGCATCCTGCGGCCGGTCATGTAGGGCTCACGGGGGTGAACCGCCGGGGTATAGATCTTCTTGGCGGTTTCGTAGCAGCGGTTGTAGACATAGTCCGGCGTTTTCTGCAGCGGATAGTGGCGGGCGATGTCGATGCTGTGTGGGTCCATTTCCGGCGAACCATGGGTCATCCAGTCTGCCAACACCTTGCCCGCGCCGGGGCCGTCCTTGACCCAGACCGCCTCGCAGAACCACAGGTTGCGTACTTCCGGGGATTCCCCGATCAGAGAACCACCATCGGGCGTTACCGAGAGCAGGCCGTTGAAGGAGTGTTTTTCCTCCCAGCCCAGCTCACCGAGGATCGGGGTCATTTCGATGGCTTTTTCGTAGGCGTCCATCACCTGGTCCAATGAAAGGTCCCGCATGGACGGTGACAGCCGCGCCTCGCCGGGCTCGACAATGGCGCCGGGATAGACCAGCCGTGGATTGTTCGTCTCGTAGTAGCCCCATTCAATGCGCCCACCTTCGGTGGTGGTGGGGTCGCCGGTGTCCCGGACATAGGCGGAGTTACCCTGGTCACGGAACAGCGGATAGACAATCTGCTTGCCGGTACCGGCCAGTTCCTCATACGGGCCGAAGAACAGCAGGGGGTGTTCCAGTGGCATCAATGGCAGGGGCGAATTGGCGGTGTTCGCCATCAGTGGCCCCCAGATACCCATGGACAACACCACGTACTCGGTTTCGATGTAGCCCTTGTGGGTTTCAACGCCGCGCACCTGGCCGTCCTGGACGTCGATGCGGATGGCCGGGGTGTAGGCAAAGGCCTTCAGCTTGCCGGTGGCTACGGCTTCCTCCACCAGATCGCCGGCCACGCTCTGGGAGCGGGGCACCACCAGCCCGGCGTCCGGGTCCCACATGGCGCCCTGGATCTGGCTCTCATCCAGTAACGGAAACAGTTCCTTCGCCTGCTGTGGCGAGATCATGCTGACATTGGTGCCAAAGGCTTTCCCGGAGCCCACCTTGCGGCGGAGTTCGTCCATGCGCTCATCGTCGTCAATGCGGGCCACCTCCATGCCGCCGCACTTCTCATAGTTGCCGCGCTTCTCATAGAAAGCCTGGCTGTACTTGGTAGTGTAGGTGGTCAGTTTGTCGTGGGAGGTAGTGAAGCAGAAGTCCGACGCGTGGGAGGTGGAGCCGATGTCTGAGGGAATGGCGGATTTTTCCAGCCCTACGATGTCGTCCCAACCCTGCTCGATCAGGTGGTGGGCTACCGAAGACCCAACGATACCGCCCTGTCCAATGATTACGACTTTTGCACGTTTCGGTAGTTGTGCCATCTTGACCCCCCCTTCTACACGCAATGAACGCCCACATGCACTGCAGCATTTTCCCACAATACTTCGGGCACCGCCTCGGTTCAATGTGGCCCTGATCGCTTGGGGACGCTAAATCCAATACGACACCAAGGCGTCCAAAAGCGGCAAAGCGGGTCTTACCGTTTAAACCAACGCGGTTTTCAACAGAAACATTTGAGTGCATCGCCAATCGGAACTTTACTTGTTCCATGGACAGGAAAGGTATTCAGCAGATCGTGTACCAGATCAGCACAGTGACGGTGTTGGCCATCATAGTGGGCACTGCCGCTTCGCTTGCGGCGATCGGCTTTGTCGATGCGGTGCATTATCTCAACGACCGCCTGTTGATCTCGCCCTACGCCCGCGTGCTGGCGGAAGACCGGCCGGGGTTTGTCGCGGTCGCAACTCTTCTTGTGCCGGCCGCCGGTGGGCTTGTTGTCGGCCTGATAGTTCATTTCCTGGTTCGTGAGAAGCGCGGGCTGGCGCCTCCGGATGCCATTCTGGCGGCGCAGACCAGTGGGCCCGCGCCAGGGTTCGGAAGTGGCCTGGCCTCCACGCTTGCGGCGCTGATTTCGCTCGGCAGCGGGGCGTCGGTAGGCCAGTATGGCCCACTGGTGTATCTGGGCGCGATGTTCGGCAACCTGGCCGGGCGGCTGCGGCTCAACCTGCGTCATCAACGTTCGATCGCCATTGCCTGTGGGGTGGCGGCCGCCATTTCCACCGCCTTTAACGCTCCGATTGCGGGCCTGGTGTTTGCCCACGAAGTCATCCTGCGCCACTACTCGTTACGGGCCTTTGCGCCGGTGACGGTTGCAGCGGCGACGGGGTATATCATTGCCAATGTCATTTTCGATCGCCCTGCGCTGTTCCTGGTGAGTTTCGATCGCGTGGAGCACAGCTACGAATTCGTGTTCTTTGCCCTGGAAGGTGTGCTTTGCGCAGGTCTGGCCTGGGTGTTCATGGTTTTGCTGAAAGTCAGTGCCAACGTCGCCCGGCGTCACATTGCGCTGCCCTGGGCACGGCCGGCGATAGCAGGGTTGACGGTGGGGCTGGTGGCCCTGTGGATACCGGAGGTGCTTGGTATCGGGCAGGAAACCCTGCGCTTTGCCACCATCGAGGGCGCGTTCGGAATTGGCGAGCTGGGGCTGATCATTGTCGCCAAACTGGTGCTGACCGCGCTGTGTGTGGGGTTCGGCTTTGTTGGCGGAGTCTTCAGCCCAGCCCTGCTGATCGGCATTCTCTTCGGTGCTTTCTACGGCCTGGTTCTGCCTTACGTGGCGCCGGTGCCACACTCCGGCCTGGTGGTTTACGCCATATGCGGCATGATGGCCCTGGCCAGTTCCGTCATCGGTGCGCCGCTGACCACCATACTGATTGTTTTCGAGTTAACCCGCAGTTACGACCTGACCATCGCAGCCATGGTGTCTGTAGTGTTTGCCAACCTGATTTCCTACCGGGTGATCGGGCGTTCGCTGTTTGATCTGCAACTGCGTGCCCGGGGGTTCGATCTTTCCCTGGGGCGCGATAAGGCGATCCTGGAAACCCACAGGATCCGGGACTACCTATCCAGCGTCTTCACCACGGCCAGCGACCAGGACACGGTGGGCACTGTTCGCCAGCGCCTGGTGGATGACCATCGTTCCGAGGCCATGGTCCTGAACCGGAAGGGCAAACTGCTGGGCGTGGTCAGGTTGCAGGGAATTGTAAACAGCAACGCGGAAACCCCCGTGATGGATGCAGCCATTCGTTCCTTCACCACCTTCGGTGAAGATACTTCCGTGTGGCAGTCCATGGAAATGCTGCGTGGTTTCCTGGGCGAAGCGGTTCCGTTGGTGGACAGGAGCGGCCGGCTGATGGGGGTGGTTCCGGAGGAGGCAGTGATTCGGGCGTACCTGGAAATCGTGCACGACCTGCGAGAGGAAGAAAATGAAGCAGCGTAGCCCAGCGGTTTTCCAATGGTTGGTCATCGTCGTTCTGATGTTTCCGGCTGCCTCCCAAGCGCAGAGCGGGAGCCAGGAGCCTGAGGTGCTCACGGTGGTAACCTGGGGAGGCGCTTATGAAGACAGCCAGCGGCGGGCCTATTTTGAGCCGTTTACGGAAGCAACCGGGATAGACATCGAAACGGTCCATTACGATGGTGGCGTGAAAGTACTGCGGGAGCATCTTGCCAGTGGCGACGTGGAGTGGGACGTCATCGACATGATCCAGTCCGACGCCAGTGCCGCCTGTGAGGAAGGTCTGCTGGATACCATTGATTCGACGATCCTGGCGCCGGCGCCCGATGGCACACCGGCACGGGAGGACTTCATGGAAGGCGCCATTCACCGATGTTTTATCACCCAGATCGTGTTTTCCACCGTGATTGCCTTTGACGACAGGGCTTTTCCCGGCGTTAAGCCCGACAGCGTGGAAGACTTTTTCAACCTTGAGGCGTTTCCCGGAAAGCGGGCGCTGCGGAAATCACCGGTGGGACTGTTCGAGTGGGCGTTGCTGTCCCTGTCGGTACCCCGGGAGCAGCTCTATGACCTGCTCAGCACCCGGCGCGGGCTGGAGCTTGCCTCCCGGCGGCTGGACGATATACGCGATGCCATTATCTGGTGGACCCGCGGTGACGAGCCGGTGGAACTGCTGACCAGCGGCCAGGCGACCATGGCAACGGGCTACAACGGTCGCTTTTTTCACGCCAGGGCCATGGAAGGCGCCCCCCTCTCGGTGATATGGGACGGACAACTGATCGGCTTTAACAGTTGGACCATTCTTCGTGGTACGAGCCAGGCGGACCTGGCTGCGGACTTTATTGCCTTCGCAACCCGGGCGGAAAATATGGCGGCCCAGGCCAACCTGATCAGCTATGGGCCAGCGCGAAAGTCGGCCCAGCGACGGGTAGGGCTGCATACCGATGCCGGCGTACCCATGCGCCCCTACATGCCAACGGCGCCCTCCCACATGGACAGCGCTGTTATCCGCGACCACCACTGGTATTCCCAGACGGTCGAGCTGCGTGAGCAGTGGTTCCGGGAATGGCTGGAGCGCTGACAGGGCGCTCAGGTGAGTTCGCAGGCTTCCGTAATAACCCGGTTGCGGCCCGCCGCCTTGGCCTGGTAGAGCATCGCGTCAGCGCGGCATATGGCATCACTGACGCCCTTGCCGGGTATGTACTCAGCGATGCCGACAGTTACGGTGACGGGGACGCCGGCAATAGCTGCTCTTTCAATCGCCCTTCGGCAACGCTGGGCGGCATGGCGTGCACTGCGAAGGTCCACGCCGGGGGTTGCCACCAGAAATTCGTCACCGCCCCATCTTGCGGCGAGATCCACCTCGCGAACAGTGTTGGACAGAATCTCCGCGAACCCGCAAATCACCGCGTCACCAACTTCATGGCCATGGTCATCATTGATGCTCTTGAACTCGTCAATATCAATAAGAATGATCGTCAGTGGGCGTTGATAGCGGTCGGCCAGAGCGGCTTCGGCAGACAGGAACTGATCAGCGCCCCGACGATTTGCCAGACCACAGAGCGGGTCCGTATGGGCCCAGTGCTGCAGGGCTTCGGCCCGCGAGAAAGCGCTCCAGGTACGGTCACGCAGTAGGGTTCCCGCGCTGGTCAGGGCCAGCAGCACGGCAAGGAAAAGATGGATGCGCACCAGGTATACCCAGTTATGGCAGTACTCGCCTGCCGCCTGGAAACAACCGAAGACCTCGTGGGTTGCCAGGATTCCTGAAAACAGGAAGGTCGCTATCCCGATGATCATGCCGCCCCGATAGCCCAGGGTGATGAAACCGCCGACAATCAGTATGCCCACGGCCCAGTAATGCCCGCCGGCCAGCAACAGAAGGTGTTCGTTCAGCGGGTCGCTGAAGGTGAAATGCCAGGCGAGACGGCTCAGAATCATGGTTCCCACCGCTGCTACGAGGGTGATTTCCATTGTTCTGAGAGGGGAAGACTTGCGCCAGAAAGCGACGCTCAAGAGGGCGAGAATCGCTGAAAAAGCGGGGTAGGCCACGGCAATAAACGGATCGCCCTCTTCCCGGAATGCCCAGCTAAGCATCATGATGGCTATGGTGAGGGTGAGTACGCCGAGATAGGTGCGCCGCCGGTAGATTTCAAGACGGTTCAGTTCTGTTCTGACGGCGTGGAGATGGTTTCCGGGTGCTGGATCCATAGCGTTTTTAAAATCCGTTTATAGCGGGAGGCCGTGCGTTCCCCGCGTGCCAACAGAAAATAGTAGATAGACACTACAGATATTATCGTGCAATCCGTCCCCAAGTCCATGATTGCCAATCAATGTCTTGAGGCGGGATCATGGGGGCCTGTCAACTGGTAGGGTAGATAACAGGCATGGCTGATCTTTACCAGATACTTGCCGATATCGTTCTCGCCATTCACGTGCTGGTGGTGGCGTTTGTTGTTCTTGGGCTGATCCTGGTATTGGCCGGGAATCGCCTGGGCTGGCGCTGGGTCAATAACGTCTGGTTTCGTCTGGCTCATCTGGGCGCCATCGGGGTAGTGGTCGCGGAAGCCTGGCTGGGTATTGTCTGCCCGCTGACTACCCTGGAAATGTGGTTAAGGTCGAAAGCCGGCCTGGAGGGGTACGCCGGGAGCTTTATCGAGCACTGGCTGCAGCAGATCCTCTACTACGATGCACCAGCATGGGTATTTATTGCCGCCTATACAATTTTTGGGCTGCTGGTAGTGGCGAGTTGGTGGCGGTTCCCGCCCCGTTGGCGTAGACCGAAATGACCCTTTTACCAAAGGAGCTCGATTGGCGTGGAGTTACCTTCTCCTGAAAACTGGACCCTATTGCAGGGCGGCCTTGTTTTCTGTGCATGTGCTGTGGTCATAGCGTTGGCAGGCACGCGGATTACCCGGGTTGTGGATCAACTGGCTGATCGCACCGGCATAGGTGAAGCCGCGGCTGGTGCGGTGTTGTTGGGTGCATCCACATCGCTGGGCGGCTCCGTGCTTTCGGTCACTGCGGCATGGCATGGTCATGCCGAACTGGCGGTAAGTAACGCCCTGGGCGGTATTGCCGTACAGACTTTCTTCCTCGCCGTCGCAGACATGGTGTATCGCCGCGCCAACCTGGAGCATGCCGCTGCCTCTGTACCGAACATGATGCAGAACGGACTACTGATCTGCCTGCTATCGCTGATCCTGTTCGCTCCCTATTTACCGGACGTGACGGTCCTTGGCGTTCATCCGGTGACACCAGTCCTGCTGGGGGCCTACATCTATGGCATCTACCTGGTGCGCAATGCGTCGGAATCCCCCATGTGGCGGCCTTCCATTACCAGGGAGACGCGGGAGGACAAGCCGGACGACGTAACAACCATGCCACCGCTGTTTCAGTTGTGGGCGGAGTTTCTGGTGCTGATGGGAGTGCTGGGTATTGCGGGTTGGACGCTGGAGCCAGCCGCAACGGTGATTGCCGAAAAGACCAATCTGACCCAGACGTTTGTCGGGGTTATGCTCACGGCCGTCAGCACTTCGATCCCGGAGCTGGTGACCTCCATAGCCGCCGTTCGCCGTGGGGCGCTGACCCTGGCCGTCGGCGGTATTATCGGGGGCAACGCCTTTGACACTCTGTTTACCGCAGCTTCCGACATCAGCTATCGTGAGGGGTCGATCTACCATGCCATGCCCGAGGATTCGAAATTCTGGGCAGTGCTGACCCTGTTGATGTCCGGTGTACTTATGATGGGGCTGATTCGCCGCGAGCGCCATGGTATCGGCCAGATTGGTATGGAAAGCGTGGTTATTCTGGTTCTCTACGTGCTGGGGGTGGTGTTGTTGCTGGTAAACGGCGGCTAATCAAACCGCCGTGCCTGGCTGAACCGGCCACGCCAGTAGTAACCGTTGAGAGATGAGCGGGTAACGCCGATAGATGTTGATGAGTGAATAAAGCTGTCATCGCCCATGTAGATGCCGGCATGCTGATCCTTGCCCTTGATGCGGAAAAACACCAGGTCGCCGGCCCGGAGCTGGTCGCGCCCGACAACATCACCAGCGGCTAGCATTTGGGAGGTGGTGCGGGGTAACCGGCGCCCGAGGGCTTCGTCAAAGGCCGTGGTGATAAAACCGGAGCAGTCAAAGCCACTGGCGGAAGTGCCACCATAACGGTAGGGCGTGCCTTCGTAGCGCTCGAAAACCTGCCATAGACGATCAGCCTTTGCCGAGTCGCTGGCCGTAGGGGCTTCCGTGGCAGGCTGCCAGGTGGTGCCGTCGGTTGAACGCAGGTTCTGATTGCTGGCACAGCCTGCCAGGCCGAGTGCAATAATGATCGTGAGAAGCGGGAGTATTGGTCGCCGATTCATTGGGTGTAACCTCAAACCATTCAACATGGGGCTACTCTAAAAGGCCCGGCATTGGTTTGTCAGGTTAAAGTTTGCTTTGATTTGTGTTCCCACACACGCCACTTGACGGCTTGAGGCCGTTTTGCCAACTATGGGTAACCGCTTTCAGCCCCGAGGTGTCAATGAGTCCTCCGTTCTCCGACAAGATCCGACGCCCTTTATGACACTACGCCGTTTTCTGTTTTGGCTGCTGGCCCTGCTTGTGCTGCTGGTGCTTGCCGGCGCCTGGTATGCCCGCGTTGCCTGGGAGGAGTGGCGGCAGTTGAACAATGTCCGGAATTTCCAATGGCAGGGCGTTGCGCTGTCGCTGTCCGGTGTTCAGATTGAACGTTTTTCCGTAAGCCAGATCCGGGATGGTCAGCCCTATGTTGCCGAGGGCAAAGATTTGTCGTTGGGCTGGAGTTGGCACTGGTATGGGCCGATGCCGAATGTGGTCCGGGTGGGCCGATTGACCGTGGATATCCCGGCGTGGCCCGGCTCCGGGGAGCAGGGCGACTCCACAGGGTTTGCCCGTGATCTGCCGCTCTGGTTGCCTGACGCAATTTCTGTAGAGCAACTTGTGCTTTCGCTTCCGGAAGGTATACGCGTGGAGGGGGATCTGGCTGTTACTCGCCTATCCGTGCCTGACGAACGTGAAGTGGTCACGGATTCGATGAACATAGAGGCTCCGATTGGCGGGGTGACCCTCGCCGGATGGCAGTTCAATGAGGGGAGGGCAAACTTGCTGTTTGCCGGTAGGGCCAGTGAGGAATCCGCGACTCTGGATTTCAGGGAAAACACCCATCTCGAATTTGCCGGGGTGGATGCCCCGGACGACACCGTGCGGTTGGACAAGCTCAACGTTAAGCTGGCTGGAGGGGAACTGACGGCCGGGTATAGCCTGCAACCAATGATGCTGGAGAGCCTGGATTACGTGGGCCGTGCAAGCGCAACCACGGCAGCTATCCACCACTCACAGTTGCATTCCCAACCCTGGCGTCTTGACGGTCGGGTGGATGGCACCCTGGAAAGTCTGGGTCTTGACGGCAGGCTGTCTTCCGATGCCGGTGCCGCAGCCGATATTGATCTCAGCTTCCCGTTCAATGGTGTTCCCGAACTGGATGTTGAAATGACTGCCACGGGTGAACCGGGAGGGCAGGCACTGGCGGATACATTCACCGCCTGGCCGGAGGAACTTGAGATCGGAGAGGGGAACATCAAAGCAACCCTGGGCCTGAGTTTTCCACCCGAAGAAACCCAGGTTAAGGGGGAGATTGATTTTGAGGGCCTTGGCGGGCTGTATGCCCGGACAGCCTGGGCAGGTCTCAATGGCAAGACAACCATTGACCTCGCCGGCAACCAACTGGGTATACGGTTGCCCAGCCTTGCACTGGATACAGTCAATCCGGGCATTGCCCTCAACAACATCCAGGTTGCCGGTCGCTATCGCTCGACCACGGGGCAGCTTACCGCCGGTGCGCTGACGTTGGACCGGGCGACCGCGGAGCTTCTGGGCGGCCGTGTTCGGGTCGACCCCGGAGAATGGCAACTCTCGCAAATGCCCCTGCGGGTTCCTCTTGAACTTTCCGGCATTGAACTTTCGCAACTGATGCAGGTGTACCCTGCGGAGGGTCTTGCAGGCAGTGGTGTGCTTCAGGGAACAGTTCCGCTGCGAATCAGCGGGCAGGGGGTCAGCATTGATTCCGGGCAGGTAGAGGCGGTGGCCCCCGGCGGCACACTGAAGCTGCCGGCAGACCGGTTGAAGGGCATGGCACAGGGTAACGAGGCGATGACACTGGTGGTCCGTGCCATGCAAAACTTTAACTACTCCGTTCTCACCAGCACGATAGACTATGCTCAGGATGGTACGCTGGTTCTGGGGTTGCGCCTTGAGGGCAGCAGCCCCGATGTGCGCGACGGGCACCCGATCGTACTCAACATCAACCTGGAAGAGGACATACCGGCGTTGCTGACCAGCCTGCAGCTCAGTGGCCGGGTCAATGAAGCCGTGACGGAAAAAGTGCGCAACCTGATGCAGAAACGGGGTACGGAGCGCCAGTCAACCGAATCGGGGAATTAATCAGGAGTGAGGCAGATGGACGAATACAGGCCGGGCGGTTCGCCCGGGAAGGGTCGTAATACACTGGTGATACTCGCGCTTGCTCTGGGTGTGGCAGCATGCACACCCACCGTGCGGATGGAGGCACCCAAGGAGCCCATCACCGTGAACCTGAACGTCAAGATCCAGCACGAAATTTACGTGAAGGTGGATAAAGACGTGGAAGAACTTTTCGGCGAGAAGGGCTTGTTCTGATGGTCAATTCTGAATCCAGGGGGTCACTCATGAAACGGTTTGCACAACTCAGTGCGTTCATCCTTGTGCTTTGCCTGGCCGCGCCCGCCTTTTCGATGGGGCTGGAAGAAGCTAAAAGTCGGTTGGATGCGGCAAAACAGCAGGGGCTGGTGGGCGAAACCCCAACCGGTTATCTGGAGGTGGTCAAGGCTGACGGTAATGCCCGCGGTATTGTCGAGGCCATCAACAAGGCCAGGCGTGACGAATACGCCCGCATTGCAGAAAAACACGACATTCCCGTAACCCAGGTGGAAACAGTGGCCGGCCAGAAAGCACTGGATAAGACACCGTCGGGGCAGTACATCCTGAAGGATGGGGAGTGGGTCAAAAAATAGATAGCAGTGCCCCGGGACGCCTGCAGCGCACTAGTGATCGCCCTCGCCCCACCAGCGGAACCTGAGCGGCATGGATGCACCGATCTGTACGTCTGGTGAGTCTTCGGTGACGCCAATGCCCAATGAAATGTCTGCAGTTTGTGAGTTGCTGATGGCAAAGGACCCGCCCACCGAAAAGGTTCCGGTTGTCAGGTAGGAGCCCGGAACGGCTTCGCCATCCAGACGGCTGCGTTCGGTAAACTGCTGGTCGTAGGCAAACGACAGCGAACTGGTCAGGTTCAGGGCAATAGCCGTACCGAGGGAGAAGCCTATGCTGTTTCCCGGCTCAAAGCGGCCCGCGTCTTCCCGCGTGGAGAGGTTCCAGCTGTAATTGGCGCCGCCAAAATACACCAGCGGGTCCACCACCTTTACGCCGGTTAGGCCCAGGTTGATAGAATCATAGCCGCTTCCAAGGGCAATCGGGTTGCGTTCTGTTACATCAAACGGGCTGCGCCCACTGGTGGATTTCCAGCGCAGGCTGGCAAGAATATCCGGCCAACTACCTTCGCCATAAAGCAGCTGATGGCTGATGCCCAGGGAAATGTCACCCAGCCCATCGGCACTGCTGATTGTTTCTTCATTGTCAGCACTAAATCTGCGTTCTTCGCTGTAACCATAGGGAATGCGAACATCCAGTTGTGAATCCCAGGGCAGGCCAATGCGGGTGGTCAGTGCGGCGGTCGTCTGGTTGCGCTTGACCCGTTCAGACACGATATCACCCACGACAAGTACCGGCAGGATGGTGAATCCGTCGATGACGATATTGTCGGCAGAACTGTGAGCGTATGACAGTGAAGGTTCGACATCGACTGTGCCGGGTGGCAGCAACAGTCCGCTGCGTTCAATCAGCGTTTGCTGGAAGGCGGTGCGCACCAGACGTTCCTGTTCACGTTGCTCTTCTTGGCTCAGTTCTGGCAGAGGCGGCGCTTGTGCTGGCGTCCCATCGCTCTGGCCGACAGCTGCATCCGGCCTGGATTGTTCGATATCCGAAACGCGCTGCTCCAGCAACAGAATTTTCCGGTTGAGCTGCTCGATCAGCCGGTTTTGCTGCTCAATAACACGGCGCAAGGTGTCTGTCTGTTCCGGTGGTATCAGATCTGTCTGTGCATTGAGGACACTGAAGGGCATCAGGCATACAGCCAGCACTGCCGTGAAGGACAACCGGCGATGCATGATTATCGCCTCGTGGCCGGCACCGGGCCGGCGCCGCGGCTTAGTCGGTAAACATAGTTGAGATCAGGCACACTCAGATGCATGGCCTCCGATGCCAGCGCAGCACGTCGTTTGTCGCTGGCATCGGCCGGTTCCACCACGAAGCCGATACCGCTGGTCCAGAACTGACGGAACTGGTGTTGTGAGAGTGTCAGGTTGCCGAAGGCCGGGTCGCCGATAAGCACCTTGCCTGCGGCAACTCCCCGGAAAACCACGAAGTGGTCCAGCCCCCGTATCCGAACCGGTAATATCATCGGAGCGTCAAAATCCGCCAGATCTTCCAGGGCCAGTTCACCGTAACCATTTGCGGAGTACCCCACGGCTTCTGCGAAGCGTTTCAGGTCCAGCAGGGAAAATCCGCCACGCCTGCGCACCAGGGCGGGGTCGGTATTCGCGAGAATGCTGACCGCTATGGTCGCCTCACTGTATGGTTCGTTGTAGTCGTAGGTCAGTATGGTGCTGAGGGCCGCGGCGCCACAGCTGATGTCCCAGCCCTGACGCACAAGGTTACGTTCACGCAGTTCCAGAAACGAGCGGACCGGTGCCTGGAAGCGCGCGGCGTTGCTGTCAACGGAAACGCTGGCCGCATAAAGTGGGGCAGTCAGCCCGACACCCATGATCAGCATTGCCACCTGATAAAACCGGCAGATAAAGCGGACAGTCATTTCAGACCGCCAATGCCCGTTATGCCAGATGGCAAACCGTTCAGGTTTGCCTGGTTAATGGCCCCGATACGGGAATCGATCGAGATGTTCAGGTTCAGCAGCACGTTTACCGCTGAATTCACCGCGTTGATGTTAATCACCGAACCAAGGCCGCTTTGCGCACCGCCACTGAGGTTCAGGTAACCCGGCGCAATGCCTGGGCTGAACCCGGCCGCATACAGGCTTCCGTCGGCGGTAATAACCCGGCCGGAGCGGGTGGTTCTGACCACATCGAATGTCAGTATTTCCGTCCTGTCACTACCGGCGGCACCTGCTGTGATGGTGTGAAGTGTGGCATCATCCAGGGGTTGACGTTTTTCCGCCATAGCCTGCAAAGGCCAGCAGGCAACCAGGGCGACGAATACAGCCTTTTTCCATTGTCTGATCATGACGAACTGCTCCTTTTGCGTCACGGTTACAGTCCGCCGATCTGGGTGAACTGGTTTTGTTGGTTCATTCTGTGTAGCGGCATTGCCGTGCCCTGGTGCGTTGTGGAAATGGCCGTGACATTAAGCCCGTTGCCTACCAGGGCTGATGCCGCATTCACACCGTTGATTACCCGGGCACCCCGTTGGGACTGTCCACGAATCACCACCAGGTTGTAGCGCCGCTCCCTGGCAGAGGATTGCCTGATCACCGTCACACGTGATTGCCTGGTGCGCAGGCGTAGCTCGCCGCGTTCGCGTTTAACGTCATACGTCAGCAGGGATTCGTTGCTGGCGGATTGATGCTCGCGGGTCTGCGTGATGGAGTGATTGTTGTATTCTACTCGGGTTGTTGTTGTGTCTATGGGGGCGCACTGGTTTTGTGTCTGACTGAACTGGCAGGTTTCACCAGCGCCAATCTGGCGATTGAAGCCGTCGGGTTCGGGGAAATCGATGCTTTCGTCCACCGGTATCTCGAACCCGGGCAGGTCGAGACTGTTAATGGCCGAGCCAACGTCCCCCAGTTCCGGCAGCAGGATGCCGAAAGTGAAATCGGCGAGGGTGCCCAGGTCGAGGGGAATGGCGCCCGAGAATTCAATACCACCGCTGTCAAAGGCAATGCTGCCATCGCCGGCGATGGCGTAGCCCAGTTCGACCCCGAGATCCCCCGCCGGGTTAACCCCTTCCAGAATGATATCGTCCAGTTGGACAGTGGCCCCCGTGAGCGTGACCTGAACGCCGTCACCCTCACCACAGGGCGGAATCAGACAGGCTGTGAATGTGACGTCGGGAATGCTCAGGCGAGGTCCTGAAAACTTAACGTCGCTGCCTTCCAGAGTCACATTGCCCGGGAAAAACTCGGCCCCTGAAACAGTCAGGGTGGCGGGCAGCGGGAGATCGTAACCCAATACCTCCCAGCTACCACCTATGGTGAAATCCGGCAGGGAAACGGGAGACACGCCGAGAGACACCGGCTCGTCAAAGAATCCTATCCGCCGGGGCGTAACGGTGGCATCGAGCCGTGTTGTGATGATTTCGGAGGACACCCGTTGATCAAACTGTGTCATCGATTCATGGATGTTTGAAGTGCTGCCAGCGTTGAAAACCACACGGGAGATCTTCTCGGTTACAGGGGCGCCGGCTTCAAAGTGTGCCAGGCGGGCAAGGTTGCCTGTTGTCTGGAATAAGCGATTTTCCTGGCTTAGCCGGGCGTCCAGAGGTGGTGAATCACGGCCTGAATGATAGAAATTCAGTGCCTGGATGCTGTCGGCACCACTGACATTGAGCAGGTTCATGGCCCGAACATCGGATTGAGCCCCGTTTTCCAGGGTTACCTGTTGCTGCTGTTTGTTATCGAGCGTGCCTTCCACAACCAGGCCGCTAGCCGGGTTGCCTGGCCGCATCGCCGCTGCGCTGGAGGCTGTGATGGCAGATAACCCCCGGTCATCGAGCGCAGCGGCCTCTGCCGGCTGACCCTGCAAAGCCAGGGTGATGATCAGTGTGAGGGCGGGCAACATGCCCACCCTGATCATGAGAGCCGCCATGGGATTGTTCCCTCTTCAGTATCAGCGGCTGTGGTTGATTACATTGGTTTGATTGAGTGAGTATTGTGGTCCACTGGCCTTCATTGCCACGCCTGTTCCGGCACCCCGGCTGGTGGCAATGTTCACGCCATTGGCGACGGCACTGCCGGCG
Organism: Marinobacter iranensis; assembly: GCF_029207565.1. Classification (GTDB taxonomy): domain Bacteria; phylum Pseudomonadota; class Gammaproteobacteria; order Pseudomonadales; family Oleiphilaceae; genus Marinobacter; species Marinobacter iranensis. Next base: position 81,475 of record NZ_JANCMW010000007.1, read on the forward strand.
GCGTTGACCAGGTTCATCGCACGTAATCCGGATTGTGCACCGCCGGACAGACTCACCAGGTAGGCCGTATTAACGTCAATGCTGGATTCATCCACCACAATGTACTCTGCCTGGGCGTCCTTCAGGGTGAAAGGTGCGCTGACGATCTCGTGTTCCACCTTGTCCCATGTTTTGCTGGTACTGCTGCTTTCATCCAGGGTATAGAGGGTAGAGTGGTCGCTGATCTGCTCGTCAGTCGTGGTTCGGCTGCCGTTAATGGTGCAACTGCCGTTCAGGGCAACACAGCCCATGGCGTCGAAGTCCAGATCCAGTTGAGGCAGGCCTATATCAACAGTAATGCCGGCATCGCCGGTATCTACCAGAATATTGCCCGCGTCTACACCGATATTCAGTTCACCGTTAAAGACCACTCCCACGGCCTTACTCGCACTGGGCGCATTGAACTCGACAGCGTAGGACCCGTTGCCGTCGAAAACCGGGTCGCCGGCCCCGAGTTCCAGGTCGCCATCCAGTTCCAGGCTGAATGTGGAGGCTTCCGAGAGGCTGAAGCCACCTTCTGTGGTGATTTGTTCCGAGGTGGTGTGTTGTTCAAGATTGGTTACTTGATCATACAGAGACGACGAAGTCTCGCTGCTATAGGATCCGGTGTTGGTTCTCAGGGTTTCGGTATTGGCGCCGCGCTCATAGGAGGGCAAAGACGAGAGTCGGCGCTGGTCCTGGGTAACGACATTGCTTTGGGAAATCTCATACCCGGCAGCGGAAATCTCTGGGGTGCTGCCCCCATCGAACAAGTTGACTCCGTTGGCAACAGTGCTTTCGCTACTGTTGATAAAGTTCAGCGCGCGCACACCTGACTGGGATTCCTGTTCAATCCGGACTTCACCGGCAGACAGCAGGTTGGCCGTTGAACCATTACCCACGATAGCACCGCCATTGGGTGCAGGAGTGCTGCCGGCGGCAGTGATTCTGTCAAGATCCTGACTATTCAGCGGAGTAGGGCCGGCAAGTGAAGTGCCTACGAAGGCAATAGACATTGCCCCGGACAGGGCGAGGTAATAAAGATTCATGATGGACCCCCAACAGGCTTCTTTTCAGAGCCTCAGAGGAGAGAACGTCATCACCTTACAGCATGTGTCTGGCGCTCAGACCTTTCACCCGAATGCATCTCTGGGACGAGGCGGTGGTTTCAGGTGCTCAAAAAATAGCCTAGGCTTGATAGCTATAACTGTCAATAAAATAGGCAGACCTTTGTGGGGGCAATAGGTCTGATAAACATTGCATGATGGCGTTGGCAGGTTAATATGCTGGTCCGTATCGTCCACCCGGAACGCTAAATGGCTCGCTTCAACGAAATTGGTACCGCAACCATTCCCGGTAATGGGACCCGGTTGCGCCTGCTGCAACGCAATGATGAATTCTCCATCAAGATTGCCGGCACAACCGGTGAGCTGATGAACAGCCGCTTGCACGGCTCGGAGGATGCCCTGGCCACGCTTGCCTGTGAGCGTATTGCCGGGCTGGGTGCGCCACGCGTTTTGATTGGTGGGCTGGGAATGGGGTTTACACTGGCAGCGGCGTTGTCCGCCCTGGGGGAAGATGCCCGCGTAACGGTGGCCGAACTGGTTCCCGAAGTGGAGGCGTGGAACCGGGGGCCGCTGGGGGCTGCGGCCGGGCACCCGTTGAGCGACGCCAGGGCCAGCGTTCACATTGGCGATGTGGCGGAGCTGCTGCGGGAGGGCGATGGCAACTGGGACGCCATCCTGCTGGATGTGGACAACGGCCCGGAGGGGCTTACCCGCAAGGAGAATAACTGGATCTATTCCCCGGCTGGCATCGCCGCCGCACAGAAATCCCTGAGCCCCGACGGCATACTGGCATACTGGTCAGCCGGGCTAGAGCACGCATTTACCGAGAGGCTGCGCCGTGTAGGATTTTCCGTGGAGCCGATCACGGTGCGGGCCCTGCGTCCGGGCAAGGGTGCCCGTCATGTGATTTGGCTGGCCTGGTAGCAGGCGCCTGCTGCACACCCTATTGCCAAATGGTCATTCGAAATACAGGTATCCGGGTTGTATTTTACGATTAAGGGGCAATGTTGGTAGTAAGAGCCTCATTCAATTCTCTGAGACGCTCAGGGAGGTATTTTCATGAAACCCTCAATGAGTCTGACCGGCGAGCAGGAAAGCCATAAGGTGGCCGCAGTCTTTGACACAGAGCCGGACGCCAGGGGAGTTGCGAAAGCGCTTCAGGAAGGAACCAGCCTGACGGATGAACAGGTAACTGTGCTGAGCCCCGTGGACCGGCATCAGGGCAGGGAACTGGAGCCCGAGGACCAGGGTATCTGGCAAACGCTGGTACGTTCCCATGTCGGATTGGGTGCTGGCGGTGCGGTGACGGGGTTTATCGTATTTCTGATACTGAGTGCCCTTGGCATCGGGTTCATAGCCCAGAATGCGGTGGTCGCCGCCTCGGTGCTTGCTGCGCTTGGGTTGGTGTTGGGGCTGTTGCTCGCCGGGGCGGTGACAATCCGTCCGGATCACACGCCCTATCTGATGAAGGCGCAGTCCGCCTTACGCAAAGGCAAATATGTTCTGACGGTTCACGCATCCAGCGCACAGCAGCTACAGGAAGCAAAGTCGCTTCTCGACGCCCGGAATGTTAAAACAGTGCAAACCATCTGATATAACCAGCCGGGATTCTGTCTATGGACGATCTGAAGCGTTCGCGGGTAACCATCATTGCCGTCAGCGCCATTGTTCTTTTTTTTCTCACCAACTATCTGGCGCGTTTCCTGTTTGGGCTGACGGGCGTGTTGGTGTCGGTGGTTATCGCGGCGTTGATTGCAGTCTATATCAGCTGGTCGGTGGCCCGCGTACTGAAGCGGGTGCCGACCGGTGAAGAGCGTGCCCGGGTGCTGTGGTCCTATGGTGGCTTCCTCGGAGCGCTGTTCGTAGCCTGGGCCGCTTACGTTGGACTGTCCACCGGGCTGGACATGGGGGCCGTGATATTCCTGCTCAGTCATTACCTGCCATACCCGGCACTCGCCCACCTGATGCTGTCTGATCGCATGGTGGGCAGGTTTGTGGGTGAGCCCGGCTAGTCGTCGCCTTCCTCGGCATCCCGGAGGCGTTCCTGGCGTTCCCGCTCCTCTTCCTTGGCGGCGTCAATAACCGCCATGAGCTCGTCCACATCGGCGCTTTCGGTGTCGTGCTCGAAGCAACCGGTCAGCTTGCTGTCGGGGTGCAGGTCGCCTGATTCGTAGAGCGCCCAGATTTCCTTGCCGTAGTCGGTGTTCAGCAGTTCCGGCGCGAAACGCCCGAAATACCGGCGCATATTGTCCACATCCCGTTCCAGCATTCGCTCGGCGCTGTTGTTGCCGGAGGCGTTGACGGCCTGGGGCAGGTCGATAATGACCGGGCCAGTAGGATCCACCAGAACGTTGAATTCCGACAGGTCGCCGTGAATCAGGCCGGCGCTGAGCATGCGAACCACATCAGCAATCACCTTGCTGTGGTAATCCCGAGCCTGCTCCGGCGTCAGGGTGACATCGTCCAGCCGGGGCGCGGCTTTGCCGTCTTCATCGGTAATCATTTCCATCAGCAGTACGCCATCCACGAACCCGAAAGGTTCCGGTACACGTACATCGGCGCTTGCCAATCGGTACAGGGCATCCACTTCGGCGTTCAGCCAGGCATCTTCCTGTTCCTTCTGGCCATAGCGGGTTTTCTTGCCCATGGCTCGGGCCCGGCGGCTATTGCGAACCTTGCGGCCTTCCTGGTATTGCACGGCCTGCTTGAAGCTGCGTTTCTGCGCCTCTTTGTAGACCTTGGCACAGCGTACACTGTCGCCACAGCGTACAACGAATACCTGGGCTTCCTTGCCGCTCATCAACTGGTACAACACTTCGTCCACCATGCCATCGTCGACAAGTGGCTGTAATCGTTTTGGTATCTTCATAGATCCTTTCGGTGGGCTGGTTGGGCCTGGCGGGTCATCGGGTGTTTCGACCGGCACGTATGGGGGCATCTTACCTGAAATTGGTAAAAGACCCCTCATTTAGTGCGTGGCTTCGCTGGGGGGCTTCTGGTCCATGTTCCTGGCGAGGATTTTGTCGGCATCCAGTGAGGCAATGGGTACCTGGGTGTCGCGGGGGATATCGCCGCTGAGTTGCAGAGCGAGGTAACGCATGGCGCAGACCCGCAGGAACGAGGTGAAGTTGCCAAGATCGTGTCCGGCGTCGATGGATTCATGGTACAGCTTTGTGATCATCTGGGGCAGGTTCATGCCGTCCCGGGCGGCGATTTCCGTGAGGGCGTTCCAAAAGGCGTTTTCCATGCGAATGCTGGTCACCATGCCGTCGATGCGCAGGGAATGGGTGCGGCTGACCCAAAGATCGGAATCCGCGTGGACGAAGAGTTTGCACATGGCGCTATCCTCATGAATCCGGGGCCGCCGTAACGGCCCCGTTTCCGTCACTTGTCCAGCAGTTTGAAAAACTGTGCCAGCCATTGGGGGTGCGCTGGCCATGCCGGTGCTGTCACCAGATTACCATCGGTCACCGCGGCGTCAACGTCGATGGCGGCAAAGCGGCCCCCGGCCAGTTCCACTTCCGGCTGGCAGGCCGGGTAGGCGGAACACTCGCGGCCCTCAAGCACGCCGGCGGCGGCCAGTAGCTGCGCTCCGTGGCAGATGGCAGCCACCGGTTTTTCCGTTTCGAAAAAGTGGCGCACCAGGTTCTTTACGTCTTCGTTCAGGCGCAGATATTCCGGTGCCCGGCCGCCGGGGACCACCAGGGCGTCGTAGTCGGCGGGATTGAGCCCGGCGAAGTCCGCATTCAGGGCAAACCGGTGGCCCGGCTTTTCGGTGTAGGTCTGGTCGCCCTCGAAGTCGTGAATGGCCGTGGCTACGGTGTCCCCTGACTTCTTGTCCGGGCATACCGCATGAACCGTGTGGCCAACAGCCTGCAGTGCCTGGAAGGGCACCATGGTTTCGTAGTCTTCGGTGAAATCACCGGTGATCATCAGAATCTTCTTACCGCTCATACCCTGCTCCTTGTGCTTGTTAGTGGTAGCCTGTTTACAGTAACAAGGGCGGAACAACAGCGGGTATTAGGGGAATACTACAGTGTTATGTTATAACACGCGGCTGTACCGATTCTTCCATTTTCCAACACGGGCGACCCATGACTTCACCGATACCGACCAACCTGGTGCTTGGCTTTCTGGGGGTAGGGAAAACCACCACCATACTGGACCTGCTGAAGAAAAAGCCGGAGAACGAAGCCTGGGCGGTGCTGGTGAACGAGTTCGGTGAAGTGGGCATTGACGGCGCCATGCTGGAAACCGAAGGTGCTTTTGTAAGGGAAGTGCCCGGTGGGTGTATGTGCTGTGTGGCCGGTCTGCCGATGCAGATTGGCCTCAACCAGTTGATCCATAAAGCCAAACCTGACCGGCTGCTGATTGAACCCACGGGGCTGGGGCACCCCTCCCAGATTATCGAGACCCTGACGGGAGAGCACTACCAGGATGTGCTGAAACTGGGGCCGGTGCTTTGCCTGGTTGACCCGAGACGGCTTGAGGAGCCCAGGGTTGTGGAGAATGTACAGTTCCGGGACCAGGTTGCCGCGGCCGATATTGTCGTGGCCAACAAGACGGACTTGTGCCAGCCGGAGCAGCTTGCCCGGTTTGATGAATGGGTGGGCAGCCTGCAGCCGGCGAAAACCGCTGTGTTCCATACCCGACAGGGCCGGATGGATATTGGCTGGCTTGATGGCGAAACCGGGTTGTCAGAGGTGGGTTCGCCCCATGCCCACCACCATCATCATGGTTCGGCGGAGCCGCTGCCTGTTCCCGACATCCGGGATGAACCCTGGCAGCAGGTCAGTAACCAGGGGCAGGGCCATTTCAGCCTGGGCTGGCGGGTACATTCGGATACGGTATTTTTGGAAACCGGGCTGCTGGTGTTGGCCATGGATAGCCGCTTTGTCAGGTTCAAGGCGGTGGTGCACACCAGTGAAGGCTGGCGGACCATCAATATGGCGGACGGCGCCCTCTCGGTGTCTGAATGCGAACCAAGGGATCTGTCCCGTATTGAGCTCATAAGCGAGCAGAGCCTGGATGCGGATGAGCTGGATGCCAGCCTGCGAGAAGCAATAGGGCAAACGGAATAATCATGCTGAAAATTTCCAACGCTGTGGAGTTGGGTGACTGGGAGATAGAGCTGACCCAGATCCGCGCCCAGGGCGCAGGAGGGCAGAACGTCAACAAGGTAGCGTCGGCGGTCCATCTGCGCTTCGATATTCCCAACTCCAGCCTGCCGCCGTTTTACAAGGAGCGGCTGATGAGCCTGTCTGACCAGCGCATCAGCAAGGAAGGCATCATTGTTATCAAGGCGCAGAAGTTCCGCACCCTTGAGCTGAACAAGGAAGACGCCCTTGAGCGCCTGAAGGAACTGATTCAGGAGGCGGTGAAACAGCAGAAAGCACGCCGGCCTACCCGCCCCACCAAAGGCTCCCAACGCCGGCGTGTCGATAAAAAGACCAAGAAAGGCAAAACCAAGGCCTTACGGGGCAAGGTGCCGCTTTAATTCAGTACAGCAGGTAAGTTGCATAACCGGCGCTTACCGCCATGCCAATAACCACGATCAGGAACACGGCCACCAGCGTCGAGCGAAACAGGGACTTCAGAAGAATCAGCTCTGTCAGGCTGGCGCCCGCACTGCCAATAATCAACGCCATGACGGCTCCCGCACTGACACCCTTGCTCAGCAGAGCCGCAGCGAGTGGGATGACCGCTTCTGCGCGAATATAGAGCGGAGCCCCGATGACGGCGGCGACAGGTATGGCGAAAGGATTATCGGCACCGGCATATTCAGTCAGTAAACCGGTAGGAACGAAACCATAGATAACGCTTCCAATGGTAATGCCCAGTATCAGATAGGGGAGCACTTTCCGGAAATCTGCCCAGGTCTCGCTCCAGAGACCCTCGAATTTCCCTGACCGGATATCCCAGAGGAGCGATTCGTAGTATGACACGATTGGTGCTGCGTACCCCTGGCCATAGGCGATAGAACCACTTCCCACAGAGCCTCCACCCGAACCAGTGGGCTTCGTATCCTTCGCTGGCTGGCTCTTGCCGGTCGCCGCTTTGCAGCTGCCCTGAACGGCATTGACGTTCAGAACATAGCGTTCAAATCCCAGCGTCTGTAGCGACCATCCGGCGATTACGGATACCAGGAAGGCGAAGGTAACGTATATGCCCGTCAGTGCCAGGCCGAAGGTTGCGGCAAGCAGTACCACAATAATCGGGTTCAGCAGGGGGGAGGCAAACAGAAAAACCATCATCGGACCGAACCCGGCACGGGCCCGGATGAGTCCTTTGAGTAGCGGGATTGTCGAGCAGCTGCAAAAGGGGGTGATGGCACCCAACAACGCAGCAAGCAGATAACTGCGCCCACGCTGGGCACTGAGCAGCGCTGCAATTTTCTCCTGTGGCACATACCGCTGTAATACGCCAACCAGCAGGCTGATCAACAGGAACAGGAAGGATAATTCTATGGCGAGAAAAGCGAACATACCCAGGGTGTCTTGCATTTCCTGTGACATGATAACCTCTATATTTCTAGATATATGGAAATATAAAGTTAAATTGCGCTCTGTGTGCGTGTCAAGTAAATTTCTAGAACTATCGAATTAAAGGTGGTGGCGATGACGAATGAAGAAGCGGCCACGTGTCTGGCTGAACTTGGAAACACCCACAGGCTGACGATTTTCAGGTATCTCGTGAAGGCGGGTCACGACGGCGCATCCGTTGGTGAGGTGCAGCGCCAGCTTGATATCCCGGGGTCGACCCTGTCTCATCACCTGTCACGCATGGCCAATGCCGGCCTTATTCGGCAGGTGAAACGTAGCCGCGTTATTACGTGCCTGCCCAACTTCCAATTGCTGGAGGAGTTGACGGGGTTCCTTCAGGATGAGTGTTGCATGGGGCATGAGGCCGCCAGTGGCACTTCCGGCAACGGGGCATAGCCTCCGAGCCATCTGTATTCAGGTGTGACTCCGGCTTCCCAATCCAAGACGTGCGGCTTCCTCCCGTCGGCGCAGGTACAGATCCCGGGCCGCTGCTCCGACCAGAAGCACGAACCCGGCCAATTCCGTTATCACGCTGTAGTCGACAAACAGGGCATAAAGGACAAACCCGGAGCCGATAGCGGCGAAGGCAGCTGGCATAGCTGAACGGTGACGACGAAATCCGGCGGCTATGAACACGGTGGCAAGGATTGTGAACAGGGCGATCGCGCCGCCCCAGAGCCGGGGATTAAGGGTTATCCCGGCCCCCAGGGCAGCGAGTATGCCCACGGCGGCCAGAGCTCCGTAGCAACTGATCAGCGCCATCACCAGGGCGGCCACGCCGAGAAAGCCCCTGCGATGAAGGTCCGCGAGCCAGCGCTTGGGACTGGCGCGTCGCAGCCACTGGTTCCACCAGGCAGGTGCCTGGCCGGCCCTTTTCGCGGTCAACTCGATCGAGTGGGCACCGAAGCTTTGGGCAATCTCGCGGGTTTGCTGACTGGGGCTATGGGCAAAGTAGTCCAGCCGGCGCAGAATGCGGATGTCCTCAAATCCCACATCACCCAGCATGGCCAGCAGGCTGTCCTCCACAGTGGCACCGACCACGCACTCAACCCACAGGCGCGGATCGGAATCGCAGTTGACGTTCACCGGCCTGTCTATCACCACATCGGCCAGTTGCAGCCGCCCCCCGGGCCTCAGTACCCGGAACATCTCGCGGATGGCCCGGCGTTTGTCTGGTACCAGGTTGAGGGCGCCGTTGCTGGTGATGCAGTCGATACTTTCATCCGCCAGGGGCAGGTGTTCCGCAGAGGCCTGGATGACTTCCAGGTTGGGATGACGGCCATGGCTGTGATGTTTCAGTTTTCGGGTCATGGCGGCGGTCAGGTCCAGCGCAATCACTCTGCCGTCCGGCCCTACCTTTGAGGCTGCGATCAGGGAGTCGTTACCGGCGCCCGCTCCTATGTCCAGGGCGGTGTCTCCGACCTTCATGGACTGCGCAGTGAAGGGGTTACCGACACCGGCAAAAGACTCCGCAACGCCTGCGGGCAGCAGTTCCATATCACTGGCGGCGTAGTCAAGAACACGCAGGGCTTCTCTGCCAACCGGAAAATGGAAGTGGGCATCGGGCGTATCCGCCACGGCGCTGTACATATCCTGAACCGCGGCGGTGATTTGCTGGGGTGAGTATCCAAGGATAGCGACCATCGGATTGCCCTCCTGATAGGTCCTGCCGGGTCAGAAGTGGTCTATCATTTCCCGGATCCGGCGGCGCAGCCTTTCCGGTGCTTCCTGTTGTCCGCTTCGAGCGATCCGTTCCCTGAGTCTGCGCTCAAATTCCGCCCGGCTGAAACAGTCGTGGCACCGCTCCAGATGCCGTTCTATTTCCGCACTGGTGTGGTTGTCCAGCTCTTGGTGGAGGTAGTCGACCAGGCGCTCGACCACCTCTTCACAGGAAATCCAGGACTCCGTCATACATCACCTCCTCTGGTTCCCGGTGGTTGGCTGCAGCAGTTCGCCAGCCCGGCGTCATGGGCCTGCTGCCAGAGTGCCTTTTGCAGACGGCAGCGGCCCCGGCTTATACGGGACCGTATTGTGCCCAGCGGCAGGCCGAGCAGACGGGAGGCCTCTTCATAGCTGTAGCCCTCCACTTCGACCAGTACGATCGCCACTCGATAGGCATCCGGCAGGTGATCGATGGCTTTTCCGATGTCTTCCTGCAACAGCGTATTAATAAACTCCTTTTCCGGCGCCCCCCACCAGAGCAGGAAGGGCTGATGCAGTTTCTCGAACAGGGAGAAACGGTCATCGCCGCTCTCCGGCTCGAGTTCTACTTCCTTGTCCTGACGACATTGCCGGCGGCGCCATTGAGATATGAATGTGCGATGAAGAATCCTGAACAACCAGCCTTCCATATGCGCGCAGTCGTCCAGTTGATCCAGTTTCTTCCAGGCGTTCGAAATTGTCTCGGCAACCACGTCCTCGGCGTCGTCCGGGTTTCTTGCCAGGCGCAAAGCGGTTCCATACAGGCGATCCATCAGGTGTGCTACCTGCTTCTCGAACTGATCTTTTCGTTCCTGTGGGCTGGCCACGGGAAGGTCGTGCCGGGTGCTGGTTGCCATGTGTTCTCCCGCCTTTCACCGCAAGGACGCGCCGGGCAGCGAAAGAGTTCCCGCCAGATACCAATGCCCGCTGCGGGAACAAGTCAGGTTGTTGCTGCGTCCTTGCGGCCGACCGGGAGGGTTCCCGGCCAACAACCCCATTAATAAGGAGGATAGGACCCATGGCAGGCAACACAAACATTTGTTCACCCCGTACACCCCGAACTGGTGGCCGGTGCCTGGCGCTGGCGACATTGTTGGTTTCATCTTCCCTGGCATTGGCGGCGACGCCTTATCAGGGCGAAGGGCACATGATGGTGACGCCTTCGGAACTGGAGTGGGGGCCGGTAGGCTCCATGGCTCCCGGAGCGCAAATATCGATTATTGAAGGGGATCTGGCAAAGGAAGAGCCGTTCACCATGCGGTTACGGTTGCCGGCAGACTATGTGATCGCGCCACACATACATCCCGCTTATGAGCGGGTGACGGTGTTATCCGGCACTTTTCACTTCGCCCATGGTGAAAAGATCGAACGTGACAAGGCGAAAGCCCTGCCTGAGGGCAGTGTCGCGATCATGTCGCCCGGCGACCCGATGTTTGGCTACACCGAAGAAGAGGTTGTCATCCAGTTGCACGGTACCGGCCCCTGGGGTATTGAGTACCTCAACCCGGAAGACGATCCCCGGAACTGACTGGATATCAGTGGTGCCGGGATCTGGCACCACTGATATTAACGCCACTTCTGTCCCAATAACCTGCTGACTCCGGGGATATTTAATCCGTTTCCAACAACCGTGCTCCGGGGCCCTCGCTGCCTAGCTCGTCCCATGGGTTGCGCAGCCTGCAGGAGTCTATGGAAAGGCATCCGCAACCAATACAACTGCTGAGTTGGTCCCTTAGCCCGATGAGCATCTCGATACGCCGGTTCAGGTCGGCCTTCCAGGTCTCCGATAGCTGTTGCCAGTCTCCGGCGGTAACAGTGCGACCGGTGGGAAGGGTTGCCAGTGCCTCGCCAATCTCCGAAAGCGGGATGCCCAGTCGTTGAGCCACCTTGATGATGGCAATGCGCCGTAATACATCCCGGTGGAAGCGTCGCTGGTTGCCGGCGTTGCGCCAGCTTTCGATCAGCCCTTTTTTCTCGTAGAAGTGTATGGCGGAAACGGCGACCCCACTGCGTTCCGCGACTTCGCCCACGCTCAGAGCCCTCCTGATTTCTCCGTCGCCGATGCTTGCCATAGCAAACTCCAGTCATACCTGTGATTGACCTAAATCGTACTTGAGGTCTTAAGCTCAGCAGAGGGAGCTTTTCCTCTGCTGAAGATGTTCTCACAGCCTTCTACTCATCCACGACCGTTTCAAAACCACCGTAAATCAGCCGCTTACCGTCGAACGGCATTGGATTCACATTGGGCTGGATGCGGGGATCCTCCATAACTTTCGGCATGCCCTTGTTCCTGGCCTCGCGGGACGGCCAGAGGATCCATGAAAACACCACCGTTTCGTCCGGTTTACACTTCACGGCCATGGGGAAGGAGGTCACTTCACCATCGGGGACATCATCACCCCAGCATTCCACCAACTTAAGGGCGCCGTGGTCCTTGAAAACCACCGCAGCATCGCTGGCATGTTTTATGTATTTCTCCTTGTTGGCGGTTGGGACCGCTGCAACAAATCCGTCGACATAAGTCATCGTAATTCTCCTTGTCTCAGTCTTTTGGGGGGAGCTCCCGCACCGGCCTGACTTCAATGCTGCCGAAACGTGCGGGTGGAATTCGGCCGGCCAGTTGCAGGGCCTCGTTCAGGTCGTTGGCATCCAGCAGGTAGAAGCCGGCCAGTTGTTCCTTGGTTTCGGCAAACGGGCCGTCGGATATCAGCACTTCGCCGTCCCTGACCCTTACCGTGGTGGCCGTCTCAATCGGCTGTAGCGGTTGACCTGTCACGAACTTGCCCTGATCAGTGAGTCTCTCCACCCCGGCAATGCATTCCTGGTTGAGGTCATGCCATTCTTTTTCAGTCATGCTGTTGATGATGCTTTCCTGGTAGTACACCAGTGCTACGTATTTCATGCAGTTCTCCCTGTAGGCTCAGTTGCAGCCATCGATTTCGTTACTGATCATCCACTGTGTTCCGAAACGATCCGTTACCATGCCGAAGCGATGGGCCCAGAAGGTTTCTTCAAAGGGCATGAAGATATTGCCTCCCTCCGCCAACTGGTTGAAAACCTGTTCCGCCTGTTTCACGTCGCTGTACTCGAGATGTACCTGGACACCCTGGGGTTTTGTGTAGCAGTCACCCGACATGTCGGCCCCCATAATCCGGCGGCCTCCCAGGTTCAGGGACCCGTGGAGGATCTTGTCGTGCCATTCTGCCGGTGTTTCCTCGGCGACGGGTGTTTCGCCGTGGGTGACCATGGCTTCGATCCGGCCATCCAGTACCTCAGCATAGTAGGTCATCGCTTCCCTGCAGTTACCCGGAAAGGCGAGGTGTATGTTTATTTGTGCAGGCATTTTCTGAAGCCGCTCACCCATCTGCCTGTGCTGGTCGAGAGCCGCACTGGGCTCGAAGTCCTCCAGCGCGAAGAAAGGACGCAGTTCCAGGCAGGCATTGCCGTCCGCGTCTGATTTTGGCCACCGGGTGGCCCAGGCAATGGCTTCCTCTTTTGAGGCCACCTCCAGAATGGTATAGCCGGCCAGAAGTTCCTTGGTTTCGGCGAAGGGCCCATCGGTGACGAGTGGTTCGCCGTTCCTGAACTCGATACGGCAACCGTCCCGGCTGGGGCGAAGGCCATCTCCAGAGACAAACACGCCGGCATCGAGCATTTCCTCGTTGTAATTGGCCATGTCCTGTAGCAAGCCCTCTGAAGGCATCACTTCCTGTTCGGTGTCTTTATCAGCCTTGCGCATAAGCATGAATTTCATGATTTCTGTTCTCCCTTTTTAACGATGTGTATAACCAAGTCGCCCGGGAGCACGCTGGATCGACAGCCAGGGAAAACTTTTTTTATCGGGCGTTATCCAGATCCGTCAGCCGCTGGTTCAGGAATCGTTGTTCAGGACCCTGCTGGGTCAGGGCAAGGGCCCGCTGATAGGCTGTCTTTGCCGCCGGCAGATCGCCGGACCGACGAAACAGGTCGGCCCTCGCCGCATGGAACAGGTAATAGTTCTGGATGGCCTTGTGGCCTGTCAGTTGGTCAAGGAGCTTCAGGCCTTCCTCGGGGGTGTCCCGCATGGCGACAGCCACTGCGTGGTTCAGGGCGATGACCGGGGAGGGCGTTTGCCGATAGAGTGCCTCGTAAAGCCTCGCGATGCGTGCCCAGTCCGTATTGTCGGTGCTGGTGGCTTCGGCGTGGGCGGCGGCAATGGATGCCTGGAGTGTATAGGCGCCTGTCGGAGCCAGTTGCAGCGCCTGTTCCAGCCATGCCAGCCCTGAACGGATCTGGCCGTGGTCCCAGAGCTTTCGGTCTTGTTCCTCCAGTGTGATCAGATCGCCGTTTGCGTCCTGCCTGGCGTTGCGGCGTGAATCGTGAAGCAGCATAAGCGCCAGTAGGCCGAATACTTCCCCTTCGGGCAAAAGCTCGGCAAGGAGGCGGGCGAGACGGATCGCCTCACTGGCGAGGCTGACATTGACAACCGTATCGCCCCTACTGGAGGAATAGCCCTCATTGAAAATCAGATAGATGACTTTCAGCACACTTTCGAGCCGTTCAGGCAATTCCCGATGTTCCGGCACCTCATAAGGAATGCCTGCATCCCGTATCTTGCGTTTGGCGCGGACTATCCGCTGCGCCGTGGTGGCGGGTTTCTGGAGCAGAGCGCTGGCGACCTGCTCTGTGGTCAGGCCGCATATTTCACGTAGTGTCAGCGCCAGTTGCGCCTCGACAGCAAGGCCGGGGTGGCAACAGGTGAAGATCAGCCGCAACAGGTCATCATCAATATGGTCTGTATCCGGCTCGGAAGTGTAGGGCTCGTCTTCGGCGACACGGGACAGGTTGTGGCTGGCGGTCTGGCGCCGGCGGATATGGTCGATGCCCCGCCGGTGGCCGGTCTTTATCAACCAGGCAGCAGGGTTGTCCGGAATACCCTGTTCCGGCCACTGTTTTATGGCTGCGGTGAAGGCTTCCTGCATGGCTTCTTCCGCCAGGTCGAAGTCACCAAGCAAACGGATGAGCGTCGCCTGCACCCTGCGGGATTGCTGTCGGTAGATGTTGTTGAGGTGCTTGTCTATATTCATTGTCGCTACACTCGGTCCCTTGCGGCGATTGGCTTGGCCATTTGCTAACAGTACTCATTGTTTTATCGTGTAAGCAAGTGAATGCAATGCAAGAAATGGAGAGCGCTATGACATCACCAGAAGATCGACTTCGTGTGTTCTACGATGGCGCCTGTCCAAGCTGCGTCAAGGACCGCAAACTCTACGAGCGCCTGGCGGGCAGAACCGGCGAATCGGTGGAGTGGGTCGATATCACTGGCCGTGATGAGGAGTTGAAGCAACGGGGTATTGAACCGGACGCTGCGCTTCAGGAGCTGCACGTTGAGGACGGCCAGGGCAGGATTCACCGTGAGCTCGACGCCTATATCCTGCTGATGTCACGGGTGTGGTTGCTCAAGCCACTGGCATGGCTGATCGGTTTGCCGGTGATTCGTCCGGCGCTGGCAAAGCTCTACCACCGCTGGGTTGGTGAACGGCTGGAAAGAACCGGTCGCTTGCCAAAATAACCAGGCACAATCGACGAACCGTCAGATGCGAGCTAGGGTTCAGGAAGACACCCTCGGAAGTGACCGGAGCCTGCCAATGCAAATAGCCTATCGTGCCCGCGACCTGGCGGAAGCCCATATCGTCGCCGGCCTTCTGCAATCCAGAGGTATTGAGTGCCACGTGGGTGGCCACTATCTGCAGGGGGCCATGGGGGAAATCGGTGCTGCGGGGTTTACCAATGTCCACGTTGAAGATGAAGACTACACGCGGGCCCGCTCGCTGGTGGCCGAATACGAGTCAGCCAGGCCACCGGAGACCAATCCCGGGCAGATCGAAGACCGGGCCAATCGCTATGCGACCTGGTTTTTGTTGTTCCTGGCGGTTCTGATGGTGGTGCTTTTCGGCGCGCTCTGAGCGATGCACATGTGCAGGGTGCTCTCCGGGCCCATGCCCGGAGAGCTTGGGCCATCAGTGGCCGTAGACCCGCATGGAGGTGTTGCGGATGGCGAGGTTGTCCAGCCCCACCGAACCGATGGATGTGCCTCCTACCAGGACCTGGCCGATGGACATGTCGGCTTCGAAGGTATTGATGTCGATTGCCAGGCTGTCGACGCCGGCTGCATTGGCATCCTTGTAGATATCCATATCGACAAGGGTAAACAGTGGCAGCAGCGAGGGATTGTCCGGATCGTAACCGGCGCCAGTGATACGCATGTCACGAATACCCAGGGCCATAAATGGCACATCCAGTTCCAGTTCGTCGATCGCAAAGCGGGTGGTCAGGTTGAGGGTGTCTGTATCGGTGTCCACCGTTGCCTGGGCCTGGAGAATGAGACCTTCGGCAGAGAAGTTGTCCGCCAGCAGGGTGCTCTCGCCCCCATTGCCCCTCAGTTCCCAGGCGCCGGTGCGAACCGCGAAGTCCACGGGCCGCGCGGTGATTGGGAATACGTTAATAATGGCGTCACCATCATCGGCGACATCCAGTTCAATCTTGATGTTGTCGATCAGGTCCGTGCTGCTGGTGCCGAAGATGGCATCGCGACCGGCCGTGAATTCCTCGAACATGTCGATGCGGTTGGCACCGCCGATAAAGATGTCGCTGATACCCAGCGTGCCTTCATCGGTGTAGGTGAACTCGTCCATGGTGACCTGGGTTTCCAGCTCAATGGTGACACCGGCCTGACCGGTGATCTGCCCCATGTCGGAGTCATGCAGTGGTTTGAGTTCGGCATACCCGCTGAGGGGCAGGCCGGCTATGGCTAACACTAACGCTGATTGCTTCAGGCTTGTCATTGTTATCATCCTTCCTGGTGTTGTTATTGTGCCGGGAGGCCCTTTTCAGGACCTCCCGTATTTCCCTCAGAGGTTCGGGGTCAATGTCAGGTCAATGCCATTGTCCGGACCGGCGAGGAACTGGTTCAGAACGTCGGTCAGCGGACCGCAGTTCTGCAGGGGTGGCAGGTCATAGTTGCCGGTAACGTCACCACCTTCGGAGAGTGAGAAGTTGGTGCCCTCAACCGATGCCAGCTCAATGTTGACCGGGTCGGCAGTGCGGCAGTCACGTCCGCCACCAACGGGGATCCTCAGGCCGAACAGGCGCACGGTGACCTTGGGCACTTCCACGTAGAGTGAAGAGTTGGCGGTCAGGTTTCCGTCGATCAGTGTGCCGGTGGTCACATCGGCCTGCTCGAACGTCACCCTGGCGTTGGCTGTCAGGCTCTTGAACAGCAGCGGAATCTTGAACTGACCCTGGGTCGGATCAAGAGCGAGATCAGCCTCGAACATGCCGGTAGCCAGCTCCAGTTGGGTCGCAATGCTGCCGGACAGCGGCAGTGAACTGCCAGAGGCCTTGATGTCGGTCTGTCCTTCCAGGTCCAGGAGAACCTCAAGTACATCATCAGTGCCATCATTGCCCTGACCACTCAGGGATACTGAGACATCCGGGGTTTCCGGGTCATCAGAGGCAATGTTGAGGGTTGCGCTGCGTCCGCCGGCTGCGGAAGGCATGAAGCTGAGCTCAACCGTACAGCTTTCATCCTGCGCGACGGTTGTGCAGTCGTTGGTCTGGGTGAAGTCGCTGCTGTTGGTACCAGCAATCTCAATGGCGTTGATCATCAATGATGCACTGCCTTCATTGGCAATAGTGACCTGCGCGGTGGCTGTCTCACCCAGCATCACGGAGCCAAAGCTGACGTCCTCGGGCGTAATGGTCATTTCCGGCACGGGCGCGAGCACGCTTGTGCCTGTCAACGGTACGTCCACTACTGGGGTTTCGGCATCGCCGGACTCAATGGTCAGAGTGGCATTCTGATCGCCTTCGCCATCCGGTATATAGGTGACGGTTACATCACAGCTCTCACCAGCGGCAACCGTTGTGCAACTGTTGGTCTGTGTATAGGCGGAGGCGTTATCGCCGCCAAGGCTGATGTTGTTAATGCCAAGCTCGGCCTGGCCGGTGTTGGAGATGGTAACCACCTCTTCCGACGTGGTACCGGCCTGCACGTTTCCGAAGTCGATACTTTCCGGACTGACCGCGATACGGGGTTCAAACTGCTCGTCGGGAACCACCTGGATGGTTTGCAGGATGTTGTCCTGGCCAGCGTTCTGAACACACGCTGATGTGAATTCGCCGATGGGCGCAGGCGCAATGTCGCCGTTCTCAACACGCGCAATCATGTCGAGGGTAAGGCCGCCAATCGTTATAACCGCCTCACCAACATCGTCCTCGTTAAAGGTGATAGACGGAGAGGTGCCCTGGGCCGGTACGGTAAATTCGCCGGTTTCATCGGGAATCGGCGACTGGGGAATGGTCAGCGGTACCGTCAGGTCGATTTCGCGATTCGGCGTGACAACCGTTGTTTCATTGGTGGCGGTGCCCTCAATGGTGGCGGAACCCACCAGTTTAAGGCCCAGTCGCGAATCTTCGTTCACCGTGGTAATGGCGTCTACGGTGAATTCCGGGGTTGGCTCACCCACCGTTGCCTGGGTAGGCACGTCGGCACTGATCTGGGCCCGAATGGGCTGTTCGCCAATCAATGGGAAAGGGCAGGTGAATTCCAGTTCCAGTGACACCGGTTCGGCAAACGCGTTGCTCCCGCCGGTCATAAGCGCCGCGGCTGCTATTGCAGTACCGAGCGTGCGGACGCTTTTGTTGGGATTCCTGAGTTTCATGAGTTCGTCCTCTAGGGTTTCAATCTTTGTTGTATGGGTATGCAGAAATCACCGATGAGGACTGCTGTATCGGTCTTGCAATGATTCCCTTTATGGCTGCGCGGCGGTTAAACCCGTGCGCAGTCTCATTAGGCCGCCGGTGAGCGGTTCGGGTCATTGCTAAGGCCGGCAAGGTTTTTGTTCAAAGCGGAGAGGGGGCCGGGGAAATTCCAGTTTCGTGACGCTCTTCAAATCCTGACGACACCGGGGAAGGGGGTTATTTACGATCGCGTGCCTGTCGGCGAATATCACCCGGCGTGTGGCCTGTCCAGGAACGGTAGGCTTTGGTAAATCCGGCCTGGTCGCTGAACCCCAGTTTTTCGGCAATGGATTCCAGGGGGATGGCGGTATCGGTGAGATACAGGGTAGCGAAGTTCTGGCGGATCTCGTTTCTCAGTTCCCTGAAAGAGGTTCCGGCCGTGGACAGGTGCTGGCGCAGGGTGCGGGGGCTCATGTCGAGCCTGCGGGCAAGGTTGTCCATGGTACAGGGGCGCCCGGGCTGGCTCATGATCATTTCCCGTACCTGCATGACCGTTTCATCAGCCTGTTCGGAAGGTTCCCGCTCCCGCGAGCGGGCATTGGCCAGGATGAATTCCAGGCCGGTCTCGTCCTTACGGATCGGGCGCCCGGACAGCGGCATGGTGACCTGGCTTGCTGGCGCGTTGAAACGAAACTCGCAGTACGGGGCGATGGCACTCCACTGGTCGGGAGACAGGCTGGAATCAAAATCGAATTCGAAGCAGAAGTGGTTACAGACCTGGGAGGATATCCGGTGGATGCTGCCCATGTAGATCTTGGTCAGGCAGGGGAGAAGGTGTTCCAGGCCCCAGGTATCGATCAGTCGTATCCGGAAAGTGGAACCCGTTGAGCTCAGGTCCATGTCCATCAGTGGAAGGCCTACCCGCAGGTACTGCACGATCATGCTGATCAGCCGACGGGGGTTTTCCTGGCCGAGCACGGCGAAACCAAGCAAGCCATGGGCGGGCAGGTCCAGTTGCTGGCCGAACTGGAAAGCGGCCCGTTCATCCCCCATCAGCCATTCCGCCTTGCCCAGGAGTTCACGGACCTGGCTCATGGACAGGCAGGCATCAGGGTCGTCCAGCATGTCGCCGGAGATACCGGTATCTCCAAGGATGGCATGCCGCCGAACCCCTTTACGCTCCATAAACCGTATAAACTGCCGGGCATATCGAGCTGAAATGATGGGGACCTCGAGAGCCATCCGGCTGGAAGTTTCCACCGTTCGTTCCATGATAGGTAGCCTTCTGTACGTGGAACTGTCGCTTTCGGCGTACAGTTGTTCACCTTGATTTCGGGCCAGTATAGGCAGGGTTCCGCAGTTTGATTTTGCTCATCGGTCACGGTTCTGGCGTGATGGCCGGAAATGACAATGAAAGATTCGTTAGTTTTTGCAGGAGGTTGCCCGTTGAAAGCCCGTTGTCCGGTTTGTGAAACGCCCGCACTGGTGCCGTTTCAAACAATTAACGAAACACCGTATTACCGTTGTGAATATTGCGAGGCAACGGTGATGGATTCGTTGTGTTGGCTGGATAAACGTCAGGAAAGGGAAGTCTACGACCTTCACGACAATAACCCGGAGGATGAGGGATACCGACGCTTTCTTTCCAGATTAACCAGCCCGTTGCTGGAACGATTGGAACCAGGTGCCAGTGGACTGGATTTTGGTTGCGGGCCCGGGCCGGCGCTGGCCGGAATTCTGGAGGAGGCAGGCATGGATATGGCGCTCTATGATCCGTTCTTTTACCCGGAAGCCTCTGTTCTGGAATGCCAGTACGACTTTATTACCTGCACGGAGGTGGTGGAGCACCTGCATCACCCGGCAGAGACGTTCCGGCGGCTGGACAAACTGCTGAGGCCCGGTGGCTGGCTGGGTATCATGACCTGCTTCCAGACCGACGACCACCGGTTTGCCAACTGGCATTACCGCCGTGACCCGACCCACATTGTGTTTTACCGGCAATCCACAATGGCCTGGATGGCAAGCGCATACGGGTGGACACTTGATGTTCCTGCCAAGGATGTGGCGCTGTTCCGGAAAAATTAGAACGAAGGGGTGGGGCAATCCAGCACAGGGCATTCCGCCGGAGCGGTCGCGTTGCTGTCCTGTCCGGCCGGGACTGCCCCATCAAAACGTTCCGGATCAATGGCCATGGCGCAGCTGGCGGCGGTTTTGGAGGCAGAGGCGCAGCCCTGTGCCGCCAGGGAGTGGGCCAGGTTGTTCCAGCCCGCGGCCAGGCCCGGAAATTTCCCGGTCAGGCGCAGATAATGCTGCGTGGCCAGTTCAGGTTTGCCCAGCCCCCAGGCAATGTTGCCCTGGCCCATAATTGCTGCCGGCTGGTCCGGCCAGGTCTGTTCAGCCGTCTGGTAGGCGGTCATGGCGGCTGTGGTCCTGCCGGTGGTTTCCAGGTCGTTGGCGGACATCAGGTAACGCAGGGGCTGGGCAGTCGCAGGCAACTGCTCGGGAGGCAGCATGACGGTGGCCCAGTTATCTGCGCGACCCCAGGTCGCCATGAACACTTCCAGTGTTTCTTCGTGGCGTTCCCGGGTGTCCGTGTGCAGGATGATGTTTTTCTCCCTGGCGTCGTAGCCAATCACAACGGCGAAATGCCATTGCGGCCACCAACCAAACCTCAGGTTCTGCATAACCAGCACGGGATGGCCGGCGGCCACTTCCTCCAGCAGGCTTTCCAGTGAGCCATCCAGTGGGTAGACAAGCAGGCCATGGGCACGGGCTGCTGCCACGAGTTCAACCTTCAGGCTGCCCTGGCGTTCAGGGAGATAGACCAGCTCTTTCAACACGTCGGGATTGGTGTCCAGGCCCTGGCTGTTCAGCATCATCGCCAGGGAGGCCGGGCCGCACTGGTAGCGCTCCTGGGCAAAGAAGGGCACACGGTTAAGCACCGTCCGCTGATCAGTGTCGGAAGTGATATCCAGAGTGTCTGGATCGGGCCATTGGGTACGGCTGGCGCAACCCGCCAGAATCGTTGCCAACACAAGGCTGGCAACGATTCGCAGCAAGTGCGGATGGGTGGAGATAGTCACGAAGTCTGTTTGCTACCGGATACAGTTAATGAACGGGAAGATATTGGTAGCGCACAGCATGTCGGTAATGATAAAGACCAGCAGGAACAGCACGATGATCCCGACAACGTCTTCACCGACCGGCGCTTCTGCCAGTTGTTGCTCAAACGACGACAGTTCTTCCGGCGTCAGGTTCTGTATGCGTTGTTCCACCTGATCCTGGCTGACGCCCATTTCCGCCAGCTTTTCCTTCACCTCGTCCCGCTCCAGCATATCAAGAAGCGACTGTCGATCGAGGTCGGCGCGCTGCTCGGTCAGCAGCTCACCGGTTCCAACCACACCTGCCGTGGCGGACGATGCCCAGACGGTGCCGAATGCCATCATGATGGCCATGAAAAACGATACGTATCGCAGGTGCTTTCTGATGGTCTGCATTCCAGTCTCCTTGCTTTCGTTGTTGAAACACGCTTTCCGGTCACGGCTTTATTGACTGTACTTCAAGGCGTCGCTCTGGCCAGTTCAGAATAGCGGAACGGGTGACCATTCGCTCTGCCAACTCGGGAAAATCCTGTTCAATAACGTTGGCCGCAAATCCCGATAAAAATGCGGACTTTAGAGTAGCACGCGCTTTTTGGGTTCCGGGTTCCTGATAGGGGGCAGAAGACAGTAACAGAAATCCGTCATCCGGTATCCTGCCACTGTCCATATTGGCCTTGATAATGCCTGCTGCCTGGCGGATGGGATGGGACAGGTCCGGGCTGTAGGGGCCGATAATCAGAGCGATGTTGGGCACGTGGAGGAAGTCGAATCCCCGGCCGATGCATATCACCCACTCCCTGTGTTCGATGTCCAGTTCGCGGTCGCTTTTGCGGATATCCGTGATATGGCGGATGTTGCCCTGGACCAGCGGCAACAGGTCCCGTTGGACGGGTACTGGCATGTCCGGGTAGAGGGACCCAATCCGCGAACCGATTTCCGTGGCTTCCGCAGGCGCTACCGTGGCCAGGTCCAGTGCCTGATTGTCGCGGCCATGGAGGATCAGGGCATCCTCGTCGGTTTCAAAGCCGCACACCAGGGGATAAACAGTCTGGTGGCCACTGCCGAACAGCGCTTCCAACTGGTAGCGAATGCTGAAGGCATGCGCCCGTGCTGCCTCCTGATCGCAGTTGAACCCCGCACACCCTCTCTCCTTTACGCCTTTGGAAAAGTGATAGGTGATAATAATCAGTACCCGTCTTCCTGCGCTTACGGCCTCCTGGACCGTGTCTGCCAGCATGTCCCCGAGGTAGGGCCAGCCCAGGTCGAAGATGCCGCCCAGATTGCGGAAGGGATGGATAATCCCCAAAGGAGTGCGGGTGACGTAGGGCAGGTGGATGCGACCGTCCATACACTTCATGGCAATGATCAGGGTGTTGTGTTCCGCCAGGTAGCGCTGGCGGGCCAGATGGCTTTCGGGGCTGCAGAAGCTGGCTGAGTGGCTGAGGCTCAGTTCCATCAGCCAGTCGATACGGTCGTTGATTGGCCGGGAGTGCACGGATGTGTTCATTGTTTTATACCTCTTCAAGATTAAAACGTAGACAGTCCCGTCGCCTCCATCAACCTGTATTGCCAGTATCGTAACCGGGACTCATCTGCCCAGGCCTTGTAAGGAAGGCTCATGACCGGTGTTTCACCCGGCCCATGGTCCCATTGTTCGTCGAAAAAGCCGGCTGCCTTGCGCACGATTTCCGACCGGACGTCAGAGCGCACACGCACACTGGTTTCAAGGTTCAGGTCATCAAGGTTCCGCCGGGTGAAGTTGGCGGAGCCCAGAAGCAGTTGCGCTCTTCCGTCTGTATCCCGTCTGACAAGCAGCTTGCTGTGGCACTGTTCACCTTCGGTATTACACCAACGTACGGTAATGCCGACACCATTGAGCTCCATTGCAGCCTGACGGTTCGGTATTCCGTTTTTCTTCATGCCGAAGGCATCGTTGTTGGCGTCCAGTAATACGCGTACACGCACGCCTCTTTGATGGGCATGTTTAAGCGCCTGCAACAGGGTTCGGTGAGACAGGTAGAACATGGCCAGGTCCAGTTGGTCTCCCGGCTCTGCGGTTTCAATCATCTCCCTGGCGGAAGCCAGGATGGCTGACTCGGTGACGATACTGACGGTGGCTCCGGAATCAGGAGTGAAATCAGATTCGGGTTGCGGCAGGTTGCTGATCATCTCATCCACCACGTCGGTATTAGCGCCGGACATGGCCAGCACGGCACGTTCACTCTGCAGGAGATCGGCCACAGCCGGGCCGCCAAAACGCAGGCCTACATTGCTGTGCCGGCTGCTTCCGTCATGCGGATTGGCAGAGGTCACCAGGGCACTGAAGCCGTCTTCACTGTCCACCACCACGGTTTTGCGATGGTTAGCCTTGAAGTTGGGGAGTGCCAGGTAACTGCGCAGGGTGATGGGTTGCTCTCCCAGCGCGTTCGGCAGCCAGCCTCCGGTGGCCGAATTGCCCATCCACTGGCAGCAGAACCGCCACAGTCCGGACCACAAGGGGTTGCTGTCACGAAGGCGCTCCAGTCTGGTCTCCACCACCGGAATGCCTGCTTTCCTGAGTTGCTGGAAATAGGGCGAGACGGTACCGCCATAGACCGTGTTGATGGGGTCGGAGATAACCATGATGCGCATCCCCGGATTCGCCTCGCGGCGTTTGATCAGGGCTTCGGTGAGTTCCCGGGCCAGCGGCCGCTGTCGGCTGCCTTCGGCACGTGTATCGTTGAAAAGGAACATGTCCACGAGGATGAAACGACGGGCGCCCGAAATCATATCGAGGACTTCGTCGAATATCTCATGATCCAGCCGCGGTTCCTCGTTACCGAAGTGCAGAGTCCTGTCCGTGAGCAGCCTGGCATTGACCAGGGGGTGCTCAGCGCCCTGGTAGCTGATTCCGGGCGGCAGAGGCTTCAGTATATGGTAGAGGCTGGTTGTGGTGATGGTCAGAATAATCAGACCAATCAGTAACTTCACTGTCATTGTCATGCTTCCAGGCAACGTCTTCCAGAGACAGAACTATACTGCACCCGGCCGGGTACAGTCCTTACACCAATGTCATCCTGGGTTAATTATGATTGCGACGTGATCATGGTCCCAGGTAAACAAACACTTACAAAAATTGTCCCTTGTGAGCTATCGCAGTTGGCATACACTTTCTAAACTAGCAGGATCAATCATTTACGATAACGATTCCCGTGAATTCACTGGCTTTTATTGGTTCCCGTCTTTTCAGTCTGCGCCTGCTCGTTGTTGTGTTGGCGCTGGCTTTCGTGTTTGTGGGCGACGCTCTCCCGATGCTGGGATGGCTGGACCGCGTGCTGTTCAGTGCGCTTGGAAACCCCGCGGGCATAGGGGATGCGGTTCGGGTTGTTGATATGTCGCCCGATGTATTCGCCACCGCACTGCAGGCCCGGGGGCTCGTGGAACCCGAGTGGTCCGCGCTGGCCATCCGCACCGGGCTGATGACCTCGGCCCTGTTTCTGGTACTGGCGGTCCCCAGGCTGGGTGGTGCGGTGGCCCTGCCTGTACTGCTGCTGATCGCTGGCTCACTGGTGGTGTTGCAGGCGGCTTTCATGTTCTATCAGAGTGCCTGGCTCCCCCTGGGTGAGGTGGTTACCCTGCTGGTGGCCGGGTACATCATCATGCTGTTCTGGCTACAGCCAAGGCGCGATATAGTGGCTCTTTCAGAGAATGCCCGTGTCGCCCGCACCCGGCTTGGCCGTCTGCTGCTGCAACAGGGGCAGCCGGATGAAGCGCTGGAGGTGCTGGCGGATTGCCCGCCCACGGAAGACACCCTTGCGCTGCAATACGACATCGCCATCCAGCAGGAGCGCAAGCGCCAGTACGACAAGGCATCGGCCACCTATCAGCAGATTCTCAGCCAGAAGCGCAGGTACCGGGATGCGGATAAACGCCTCGCAGCACTGGAAAATCTGAACACCGAGGGAACAGTGGTTTCCTCCGGCGGTTTCGACAGTACGCGAACTCTGGTACTTCCGGAGCAGAACGTCAGCCGGCCCACATTGGGACGGTATGAAATCGAGCGCGAGATCGGGCGTGGTGCGATGGGGGTGGTGTACCTTGGCAAGGACCCGAAGATAGCCCGTACGGTAGCGATCAAGACACTCAGTTACCAGGCTTTCGATGACAACGAACTCCGGGACCTGAAATCGCGATTCTTTCGTGAAGCAGAAGCGGCGGGTCGCCTCAGCCATCCGGCGATTGTCACTGTGTATGACGTGGGAGAGGAGGCCGACCTGGCATTTATAGCCATGGATTACGCCAAGGGCAGGCCGCTCAGTGAATTTGGCAAGCCAGGCCGGTTGTTGCCACTGCCGACGGTGCTGGACATCGTCGCCCGAGTGGCGGACGCTCTCGATTACGCGCATCGCCAGAAGATCATCCACCGCGATATCAAGCCTGGCAATATCATCTTCAATCCGGACAACGGTGAGATAAAGATTACCGATTTCGGTATTGCCAAGATTTCGGATGATTCACGAACCCGCACCGGTAATGTCATGGGCAGCCCGCTGTACATGTCACCGGAGCAGCTCAAGGGGCAGAAAGTCACCGGCGCCTCGGACACCTACAGCCTGGGGATCACGCTTTACAAGCTGGTATCCGGGGAGACGCCCTATCAGGGGGATACGCTGGCCAATCTGACGTACCAGATCCTGAACAAGCGCCCACGCAGCGTTCGTGAATTCAATCCGGAACTACCCAACGGTGTTGTCCGTCTGATCAATAAAGCCATACAACGGGAGCCTGATAAACGCTTCCTCAGCGCCGCGACCATGGCGGAAGCGTTGCGACGTCAGGCGAGCCGTGAGGCCAGGGAGGAAGCATCGTGACGAATCTCGTGGCGCACGGCGTCACTGACGTAGGCGCCGTGCGCAAAGCCAATCAGGACGCCATTGACTGGCGTGTCAGTGAGGATAACCGGCAAGCGCTACTGGTTGTCGCCGACGGTATGGGCGGTTACCAGGGCGGGGAAATTGCCAGCCGGATTGCGGTAGATACGGTGATGGAAGTGCTGGCGCCCTGGCTGTCTTCGGGCGCGGGCCAGCCGGATGAACCTGATGACGCCATCCAACTCGCCATTAACCTGGCCAGCGAGCGAATTTCAGAGCGCAGGGCGGGGGACCCGGAGCTCGCCAAAATGGGCACCACGCTGGTGATGGCCTGGGTGATTGATGACGAAGCACACATTGCCCATCTGGGGGATTCCCGCTGCTACCTTATCCACAAGGGTGAACTGCAGTGCCAGACCCGGGACGATACGGTGGTCCAGAATATGCTGGAGGACGGCAGTATCCGCCCGGATGACGTGCCCCATGTGCCATTCCGGAATGTGCTGACCCGAGCCCTTGGCGCTTCCTCGGCCATAGCCAGTTTTCGTCGCGTACGAATGGAGGTGGGTGATTCCCTGCTGCTGTGTTCTGATGGTCTAACCGGGGCATTGGCCGAGGATGAATGGCTGCCGCTGATGTCGGCGCATGAACTACCCGAAGACAAGGCCCGGTCGCTGGTGGACGCGAGCCTGGATAACGAGGCGGCCGATAATGTGTCCGTTGTACTGTTGATTCTCAATTAATGGAGGAGGCCTGTATGGCGTCACTTTCCCAACTGGTGGACAACGTTGTAGTGACCACCTTTGAACTGGACCAGCCGGAGATTCATGTTGGCAGGCGCGGCGACAACGATATCCGCATCGACGAGATTTCCGTCAGCGGTCACCATGCGGTGATCGAATCGGTGCCCAACGCCTATCTGGAAGGTACGGTGGACTATTACATCACCGACAACAACAGCACCAACGGTACGTTTGTGAACGACATTCGAATTGACGGTCGCCAGCGCCTGAACAGCAGCGACCTGGTTCGTATCGGCTGGAACGAGTTCCGGTTTATTGACGAGGAGGAGAACTCCCTGGAGAAAACCGCCTACATCCTGGACTAGGCGGCTCCGACGTTAACCCTTGAGCACGAGTTGCGAAAAGCGACCCAGCAGGGACGTGGCGTCCGGCGCGTCGATCACATTATCCAGCAGGGCATCCGCATCAAGCCCTTCTTTTTCAAGATCGGGCGCCTGCACCTTGAGGTAGGCCCGCATCACCTCCGCGGAGAATTCCGGGTGGAATTGCACACCCCACGCACACCGGCCAACCCGAAAAGCCTGGTGCGGCTCAAACTCGTTACGTCCCAGGAGAATGGCGTTATCCGGCAACCGTAGTACCGACTGCCGGTGCGTCAGCTGCGCCGGGAATTGATGGGGAAAACCCTCGAACAGTGGGTCTTCCATTGCAGCGTCCAGCAGTTCCACCTGGTGGGTGCCGGTCTCGCGACCACGGGGGTGATAACCTGCCTCGCCACCAAGGGCATGGGCCAGCAACTGATGACCGTAGCAGACGCCGAGAACCGGTACTTCTTCCTTCACCGCGTCGGCAAGCCATGTGCCAGTCTGTTCGCTCCAGGGTGCCCGGTCACTGACCATGGCTGGCGAGCCGGTTACCACAATACCGTCCCAGTCCCCGGGTTTGCCCGGGAGCTCTTCAGCCGTAACGTCCACCACATGGAGATCAAGTTCCGGCGACAGCCTGGCCACGAACCAGCTGTCGAAATCCCCGAAGGTCTCACGCAGGGAAGGGTAGGTGGCACCGGTTTTCAGTATGACGACCCTGGCCAAGGCGTTGCTCCTGTCAGTCTTCGATCACTGCGTTATGGTATACGTTCTGGACGTCGTCCAGGTCATTCAGCATATCCATGAACTTCTCGAACAGCTCGATATCATCGCCTTCGATGGTTGTGGTGGTCTGGGGCAGGAACTGGATTTCGTCCACCTCGAACTCCAGGCCCTCAAACGCCTCCTGAAGCGCCTGCCGGGCTTTGGCGTATTCCGTATGGGGGGCGAACACGGTAATCATGCCGTCCTCCTGCTCAATATCGGTCACATCCACGTCGGCCATCATCAGTGCTTCCAGGGCCGCTTCCTCGTCGTCGCCCTTGAAACCGAGTATGGCGCAGTGGTCGAACATATGGCTGACGCTGCCCTGGGTACCGATCTTGCACTTGGTCTTGGTAAAGGCCAGGCGAACATCGCCGAAGGTGCGGTTGGGGTTGTCCGTCAGGCAATCAACGATGGCCATGCAATTGCCCGGGCCAAAACCCTCATAGCGGGCAGGGGAGAAATCCTCGCCGGCTCCGCCACGGGCCTTCTCGATGGCCTTCTCGATCACGTGCGCGGGCACCTGGTCTTTCTTGGCGCGGTCTATCAGGCCACGGAGGCTGAGGTTGGCGTCCGGATCCGGCCCGCCGGACTTGGCGCACACGTAGATCTCACGGCCATACTTGCTGTAGACCTTGGTTTTGGCGGCGGCCGTCTTGGCCATGGAGTCTTTGCGGTTTTGGTAGGCTCTGCCCATTACGCTGCCTCAATGTCATTTTCAAAAGTGCGGATTTTACTCGACTAGACAGGTCGGCGACAGAGTTATTTACCGAGCTTGTAATGTTATGTAGAGCCGTTCAGGCCAGCTTCGGTACCCTGCGAATGCCCTTGCGAATGCCCTGGTCCAGGGCGGAGCTGACCAGTCTGCCGGTAAACGGCACAATATCTTCAAAGAAAATGGTGTACTGGATCCGGGTTCTGTTGTCGGCGACATCGTCGAACCGGATGCGGCCCAGGTGATTGCGGACCGGGCTCATGCTGGAAATGGCGTATTCAATCAGTGAATCCGGCTCAAAGGTAATCACGGTCTCTTCAAGACCGATCGGGCCGATGCCGATCTTGCGGATAGAACCAACGCCATTCGGGTCTGCCTGGTCGCTGTCGCGAATGCGTTTAACCGGTGCTCCCAACAGCTTTCCGAAGCGTTCGTGATCGGCAAACAGTGCAAATACCCGGTTTCGGGGAACATCAAATGTTTCATCTATTTCAATCGTGTATGTTGCCATGGTTGAACTCTTGAGAGACTGTTTTCAACAGGGTATCCGGTTATGTAGTACAACAAAAGTGACGTAGCTCTAATGACCACCCATTGACCCAAAAGGGCTGAATGGCCTTTTGCCGTTCTGTTGGCGGTGCCCCTGATGACTGTTATCCGGGTGGTCCTCAAACAAATCCCGAAACTGCGCCCGATTTACAGGGTTATTGCGCGTTAATCGTTCCCTGACACCACCAAAAATCTAACCTATCCTGACGGGATACCCAGCAAAAACAGGAGCAGAAAGCCCATGATCCCCAAGACCATGAAAGCCATGCTGCTCACCGGCCACGGTGGCATCGAAAAACTGGAATACACCGAAGACGTACCCACTCCCACACCGGCTGAGGGAGAAGTGCTCGTAGAGGTAACCGCCACCGCCAAGAACAACACCGACCGCAAGGCCCGGGAAGGCCTGTACCCCACAAAGGATAAGGGCGAAGTTACCTCCTTCCAGATGGGCGGTTCAGCCACCCTCACTTTCCCCAGAATCCAGGGCGCCGATGTTGTCGGCCATGTCGTAGCCGTGGGTGAGGGCGTTGACGACACTCGAATAGGCCAACGCGGCCTGTTGGACTTCAACCTTTACGCCGACGGCCGCCGGGACATCAACCTCACCCCGGACTATTATGGCCACGGTGCCGATGGGGGGTTTGCCGAATACATTGTTGTGCCCTCCAGCCAGTTTCATCACGTTGAAAACACCGATCTTGCCGATGCCGAACTGGCCTCCATGGGGATGTGCTCCTACCAGACCGCCCTGCATATGCTCACGTCTGCCAGGGTCAAATCGGGTGAGCACATTCTCGTCACCGGCGCCAGTGGTGGTGTGGGCACCGCCCTCATCCAGCTGTGTCGCATCATGGGGGCCATTCCCTATGCGCTGAGCCAGCAGGACAAGGCGGAGGCGCTGTTGAAACTGGGTGCCGCCGCGGTACTGGACCGCTCGGACATGACCAACTTCACTGACAAGGTTCGTGCCGTTACCGGGGGCCGGCCCATCGATGCTGTTATGGACCTGGCCGGTGGCGAGATGACCGACCAGTTCATCGACACCATGATCTTCGACATGAACCGTCGTGGTGACTATCCTCGGCTGAGCATTGCCGGTGCCAGTGCCGGTAACGTCAGCGAAATCATGTGGACCCGGATCTACCTCTATCAGGTACAGGTATTCGGGGTTTCACATGGCACCCGTGAGGAAGCCGAACAACTCGTTGCCTGGATTCGCAATGGCCAGCTCAAACCGGTGCTGCACGCCGCCTTCAAACTTTCGCAGCTGCATGATGCCGAACGCTATTTCGTTAACCGCAACAGCAATTACCTGGGCAAGATTGTGATTGTCCCGGATGCCCAGTGGGCCGAGCACGGCGCCCCTTTTGCCCTGGAGAAGTAATGATGCAGCCTGAGCTTAACCTGCAATTGATGGATACCCACGCCGGCGGCGATGTCAGCCGGATTGTAACCGGGGGTATCTGCGCGATACCGGGTGACACGGTACGGGCCCAGATGGAGTACCTGCGGGACGACGCGGATGGCCTGCGCAGACTGCTTCTGCATGAACCTTATGGTATTCCCGAGATGTCGGTTGATCTGCTGGTGCCACCGAGCGACCCTGAGGCTGTTGCCGGCTACATCATCATGGAGGTGATGGGGTACCCGATATACTCCGGCTCGAACACCATCTGCACCGCCACAGCCGTTCTGGAAACCGGTATTGTAACTAAGCGAGAGGGGTGGCAAAGCTTCGCACTGGAGGCCCCGGCGGGTCTTGTCCATATTGACGCACTGGTGCGTGACAACGTGGTAGAAGCCATTACCTGCGAGGGCCTTCCCAGCTATATCGATACATACAGGGCGACAATCCACGTTCCCTCCATCGGCAACGTCACCTACAGCGTTGCCTACAGCGGCGGCTTTTACGCACTGGTGGACGCCACCAGCCTGGGCTTCTCGCTGACCCTGGACGAAGAGCGCAGGCTCAGCGAGTGCGCCTATCATATTACCGAAGCGATCCAGGCAGAGCGGGGGTTTTCCCACTACACGCTAGGCGATGTGGGGCCCTTGCCGTTCCTCCATTTCATGGGCCCGGTTGAACACCTGTCTGACCATTCCTACCGTTCCCGTTCGGCAACCTATGTGCATCCTGGTGTGATCTGCCGCAGCACCACGGGCACTGGCACCTCGGCCCGGCTTGCCCTGATGCACTACGAGGGCACCATCAGCCCGGGCGACCGACTGGAAACCGTTTCCCTCCGTGAAACCGGGTTTATCGGTGAGTTCACCGGTGTGCGCCAGGAAGGGGATCACCAGGTCGTTGAAAATACCATCACCGGCAAGAGCTACGTGCTGAACCGCGCCGAAATTATCGTCAACTGTGAGGACCCGATGGTGGATTGTGGGGGGCTCACTCATATTCTGACCAGTGCCCATCCGGAATGACGGGGAAACACAAGCTCATTGAAGAATTCCGTTTGGGTTGGGAGTCGCCCTCTTTTTTGTAGCCTGAGGGTTTTGCGGGCGGATACGGGGGTGGGGGTATTTTTTCTTCTGGAAAAAGAACTCGCTTCGCTCAGACACCTTTTTCCTTGCCAGAAAAAATACCCCCACCCCCTATCGACGTGCAGCACAGAGATACTCACGTCGAGTTGGCCTTCACTTGCACGGACCCCCAACAACTCCGGGTTTTTCTTTCCGGTAGTATTTTTCTTTTCTTTCGTGAACCCGCCGTGGTCAGCTCGGCGGGGGGTGGTATCTGGATTTTTTGCCAGAAAAAGATGTCTGAGCGGAGCGAGTTCTTTTTCCAAAAAAATACAGATGCCACCCCGCAAGCCCGCCCCCTAACCGGCAGGCTACGAAAAAGAGGGCAACTCCAAATGCCTCAGGCTGTCTGAGACCGAACAACCGAAGTCTGACCAAGGGCAACCTCCGCCACTGTATGCAGCTTCTCCAGCTGTGACTGGAGCATGGCAATCGGGCGGGTGCCTTCCAGGGTCAGGGTGATATCGAGGTGTTCCCCGGTAGATTCCACCGCCATTGTTGCAATCCGGAAACCGCGAATACGGACCACCTGGCACAGGCGCTCCAGGGCGGCGGCTTCCTGCGACATGCGGCAGTTGATTTTATAGCTCGGTGTTGAGGGCTGGCTTTGCGGGTTCATGCAACGTGTTCCTTGTTGGTGGTGCGTCGGGTTTCGTCGATCATTTCACGGTTGCTGGCGCCGGGTTTGACGATGGGCCAGACGTTTTCCTCGCGGCTGATGGCTACGTGCAGCAGCATCGGGCCGTTAAAAGCGAGGATGGTTTCGATGCCGCGGCGGATCTGGTCGGTGCGTTCGATGTGCAACGCCGGGATGTCGAAGGCCCGGGCCATGGCGACAAAATCCGGGTTGTCATCCAGATTGATCTGGCTTTCCCGGTTGTCGTAGAACAGCTCCTGTTGCTGGCGCACCATGCCCAGGCATTGATTGTCCATCACAATGAGTTTTACCGGCAGGTTGTAGCGGCGGATTGTGGCCAGTTCCTGGGCGTTCATCATGAAAGAACCATCGCCGGTGACGTTGATCACCGTGCTGTTGCGGTCGGCAAACTGGGCGCCGATGGCGGCGGGCAGGCCAAAGCCCATGGTGCCGAGGCCGCCGCTGGTGAGGTGGTGGCGTGGGTGGTCGAACTCGTAGTGCTGGGCCACCCACATCTGGTGCTGGCCAACGTCGCAGGCAATCACGGTGTCGTCCGGTGCGATGCGGGAGAGCTGGCGGACAAAGGCCGGGCCGGTAATCGGGGCTAACGGCTCTTCGTTGTCGGCGGCCTTGAAACCGCCGGTGGTGTGCCAGGTTTGACACTGTTTCTGCCAGTCGCTGATGGCCAGCGGCTTGTCCTGCAAAGTGCCTGTCAGCGTGTTCAGGATGTCATTCAGGTCCCCTCGGATAGCCAGATCGGCCGGGCGCAGTTTGTTGATTTCGGCAGCGTCGGCGTCTATGTGAATCGTTTTTGCGTTGGGGGCGAAGCCATCCAGTTTGCCGGTGGCGCGGTCGTCCAGGCGGGCGCCAATAACCAACAACAGGTCGCACTCATCCACCGCTTTGTTGGCGGCGCGGGAGCCGTGCATGCCCAGCATGCCGAGGTTGTAAGGGTTGTGTTTGCCCGGGTTGCCTATGCCCTTGAGGGTTACTACCGCTGGCAGGGCAGAAGCCTCGGCAAAGGCTCGAAAGCTGTCTTCGGCCTGGGCCAGGCTGATGCCGCCGCCGCTGTAGAGTATGGGCTTTCGGGCTGCTCGCAGCATGGTGAGTGCTTCGGCCAGGTCCGGGCAAAAGGCGTCCTGCGGACCTTGCCGTGGGAAGGGCGCATCGCTGACTTCAGTCAGCAACAGGTCCTTGGGGACATCAATCCACACCGGTCCCGGCCGGCCCCTTTGGGCCAGTTCCATCGCTTCTTCCATGATGGCGGGTAGGGTGTCGGCATCGTCGATGAGGTAACTGTGCTTGACGATACCCAATGTCATGCCCAGCACGTCGGTTTCCTGGAAGGCGTCGGTGCCGATCAGGCCGGAGGGCACCTGGCCGGTGATTACCAGCATGGGAATGGAATCCCGGTGGGCATTGGCAACACCGGTAATCAGATTGGTGGCGCCGGGGCCGGATGTGGCTATGCACACCCCCAGCTTGCCACTGGCGCGGGCATAGCCATCGGCGGCCAGGGCACAGGCCTGTTCGTGGCGGCAAAGCACATGTTCCACACCCACATCGTCCACCAGCGCGTCGTATAGCGGCATGATGCAGCCGCCCGGATAGCCGAAAACCGTGCTGATGTGGTGGCGGTGGAACGCGTCAAGAATGTGCTGTGCGCCGTTCATGGTCGTTTTTCCCTTTTTCTTGCTGCAAAAAAAAGCCCCCGGGACCTTTCGGTGCCGGGGGCTTCTCGTGTCTTGTCAGGTTGTTGCTATCTCACCCGCTTGTCCACGCAAAAGCCCCCGGACGGTACCACGACCACCAGGACTAGCTTCACGAGAACAACCACTGCGTTGAGATTCATAAAATCGGGATCTGCTCTGAATCTGTGAGAAATTTATGTGTAGAATCTACCCCACGAAAATAACCGGATGCAACCGTTTTCTGGTAGTTTTTTCAAACGCGAGCCTGAGCCCGGACGACACCAACCGATTCAATCTGTGAGCAATCAATGACGAAAGCAAAACTGGGATCTATCGGCCTGTCCTTTCTGGTACTGGCTTTTCTGGTTGTATGGATGGCGACCGGAGAGGTCAAGGAGGCCCGTGAAAAGTCGCCCGAGCAGGCTCCTGAGGAGAAGGCAGTGGCGCCCTCTGTACAGGTGGATGTGTTGCGGGCAAGGCTCTACGAGCCGGGATTGATGTTGCAGGGGCAACTGGAGCCCTGGCGAACTGTGTCCATCGGTGCGCGGGTGGCCGGCACCGTGGAAGAACTGATGGTGGAACAGGGTGCCCGGGTTGAGGCAGGGGATGTATTGCTTCGCCTGTCCGAGGATGGCCGCCATACCGCCGTTGCGCAGTGGCAGTCCCGTATCCGTAAGCTGGAGGCCGACTTGTCGGCTGCCCAAAAACTGCGTGCCCGCGACCTGACCTCCGAATCGGAAATACTGACCCTGCAGAGTGAATTATCCGCAGCCAGGGCTGAGCTGGCACAGGCACAGCTTGCCGTGGACAACCTTGAGCCAAGGGCACCGTTTGACGGTACCGTGAATCGTCGGGATGTCGACATAGGTGATCTGGTTCAGGTTGGTTCGCCGCTGCTGGAACTGGTGCGGGTTGATCGCCTTAAGGCGACGGGCCAGATTCCTCAGCAGTCGGTGGGTGCTGTTGAAGAGGGTCAGGCGGTGACCATCCGCACGTTGGATGGTGACAGCCTTGAAGGCGAGGTGAGTTTTGTTGCCAGCGCAGCAGACCCGGAAACCCGCAGCTTTGAGGTGGAAGTGACGGTGGATAACCCTGAACGCAAACGCGTCGCGGGTGGCAGCGCCACGCTACGAATCGCGTTGCCGGAGGTCAGGGCCATGTTCATTTCACCCGCCTATCTCAGTCTCGGTGATGATGGCAGGCCCGGTGTTCGCTATGTTGGAGAGAACAACGAGGTGGTGTTCACCACGGTAAAACTCCTGAACGTCACTACGGATGGCGCCTGGGTGACCGGCTTGCCGGATGAAATCAGGCTGATCACCCGGGGGGCCGGGTTTGTATCCATCGGGCAGCAGGTACGCCCGGTCGACCGTGATTCGGACCGGGGCTGACCAGCATGCGAACCCTGATATTCGCCGCACTCGACCGCAGCCGCACCACGCTCCTGACGCTGGCCTTCCTGATTCTTGGCGGAATAGCAGCCTTTCAGACCATCCCCAAGGAAGCCAATCCGGACATCACCATTCCGATGATCTACGTCTCCATGACGCTGGAGGGCATCAGCCCGGAAGACGCTGAGCGGCTGCTGATCCGGCCCATGGAGCAGGAGCTGCGTTCCCTTGAAGGTGTGAAGGAAATGCGTGGTACGGCGTCGGAAGGGCACGCCTCGGTGATGCTGGAATTCGACGCCGGTTTTGACCCGGATATAGCGCTTCAGGATGTGCGGGAAAAGGTCGACACCGCCCGCAGCAAACTGCCCCAGGAGGCTGATGAGCCAAGGGTGAACGAGATAAATGTGGCATTGTTCCCGGTGATGTCCGTTGGCCTGTCCGGGCCGTTATCCGAGCGTGAACTGGTGACCATTGCCCGGCGTTTGCAGGATGCCATTGAGGGGATCCCGGAAGTGCTGGAAGTGGAAATCGGCGGCGACCGGGAAGACCTGCTCGAAATTGTTGTCGACCCCCAGGTGCTGGAAAGCTATGGCGTCGACTTTGATCAGTTGGCGTCACTGGTTACCCGCAACAATCAATTGGTGGCAGCCGGTAGCCTGGATACGGGTGCCGGCCGCATGACCATGAAGGTTCCGGGGGTCATCGAGTCGGTGGAAGATGTGATGTCCATGCCGGTCAAGGTGGACGGCGATACCGTCGTGACCTTTGGCGATGTGGCCATGTTGCAGCGCACTTTCAAGGACCCGACGGGGTTTGCCCGGATCAACGGTGAGCCGGCGCTGGTGCTGGAAATATCCAAGCGTACCGGTGCCAACATCATCGAAACCGTGGGCAAGGTGAAGGCACTGATTGAAAGCGCGGGCCCGCAACTGCCGGATGAGCTTGAAATTCGCTACATCATGGACCAGTCCGGCGAGGTGCGGGACATCCTCAGTGACCTGCTCAACAACGTGCTTACAGCCATTGTGCTGGTGATTATCCTTATTATTGCCGCCATGGGGCCCCGCTCCGCCCTGTTGGTGGGCCTGACTATCCCGGGTGCTTTCCTGACCGGCATCCTGGTGATCTGGGGCATGGGTTTCACCCTCAACATCGTGGTCCTGTTCAGTTTGATCCTGGTGGCGGGCATGCTGGTGGACGGGGCCATTGTGGTCTCGGAACTGGCCGACAGGAACCTCTCCGAGGGCCAGAGTGTGAAGTCTGCCTGGGGAGAGGCTGCCAGCCGTATGGCCTGGCCGATAATCGCCTCCACCGCCACCACGCTGGCTGTCTTCATTCCTCTGCTGTTCTGGCCGGGGGTGGTGGGTGAATTCATGAAATTCCTTCCCACTACCGTCATTATCTGCCTGACGGCGTCGCTGGCGATGGCCCTCATTTTCCTGCCGGTCGTTGGCAGTATCAGCGGTGGTAAACGCAAAGCACAGGCGGCGCCGGGTGGCCGGATGACGGATGTATACCGGGGAGTGCTGGGCCGGTTACTGGCGGTTCCCGGCTTCACCCTGCTTGGTGTGCTCGGTGTGGTCGTGGTGATCTATGTAGCCTATGGCAAGTTCAATCATGGGGTGGAATTCTTTCCAAGCGTGGAGCCGGATTCCGCCCAGGTTCATGTTCGGGCCAGGGGGGACCTGTCGGTAGTGGAGCGCGACGCCATTGTGCGGGAAGTTGAACGGCGTTTGCAGGGCATGCCGGAGGTGAAGGCCCTCTATGCCCGCTCAATGATCAGTACCGGTTCCCTCAACCAGATGGCGCCGGATGTGATTGGTGTGCTGCAGTTCCAATTCACGGACTGGTTTGAGCGCCGGTCCGCCACCCGGATTCTGGAGGATTTTCGTGAGCGTACCGCTGATATTCCCGGTATCGAACTGGAATTCCGGAAGCAGGAAGGCGGGCCGGCGGGCGGCAAGCCCATTGAACTCAAAGTAAGCAGTATGGACAACAAACAACTGGAGCAGTACACGCAACTGATCCGGGACCGAATGGCCGCCATCGACGGATTCGTGGATATCGAAGACGACCGCAGTCTTCCGGGCATCGAGTGGCGACTTAATGTGGACCGTGAGGCCGCCGCCCGATTTGGCTCTGACGTACTCAGTGTTGGCAGTGCCGTGCGGCTGATTACCAACGGTCTGGTGCTTGCCACCTATCGCCCGGAGGATGTGCGGGACGAAGTGGACATTGCCGTGCGGGTGCCGAATAACTGGCGGGAGCTGGACCAGTTCCAGCGCCAGACCATCAACACCAGCCGGGGGCAGGTGCCACTGTCGGAATTCGTGGAATTGGAACCCGGGGATAAGACCGGCAGTATTACCCGGGTGGATGGCCAGCGCACGATTACCATCAAGTCCGACATTGAACCCGGTCGCCGGGTGGATGAGTTGCTTGGCGCGCTGCAGCAACAGATGCCGGAAACCCCGGAGGGCGTATCCGTCCGGTTTGCCGGCGAGAACGAAGACCAGCAACAGGCCTCGAACTTCCTGACATCCGCGTTCCTGGTTGCGATTGCATTGATGCTGCTGATCCTTGTCACGCAGTTCAACTCGCTCTATCAGACCATGCTGATTCTGTCTGCCATCGTGCTGTCTACGGCCGGTGTGCTGCTTGGCCTGCTGCTGAACGGGCAGTCGTTTGGAATCGTGATGGTGGGTATGGGCATCATCGCCCTTGCGGGCATTGTGGTGAACAACAACATCATTCTGATCGACACCTACAATCAGATGCGAAAAAGCGGAATGGCCGCCTTTGAAGCCGCGTTGGAGACCGGCTGCCTGCGTCTCCGGCCGGTCTTGCTGACCGCCATTACCACCATTTTGGGCCTGATGCCGATGGTATTGGGGGTAAATGTGGACCTGCTCACTCCATCCCTCGGCCTGGGGGCACCGTCCACCCAGTGGTGGACACAGCTATCCAGCGCCATCGCCGGTGGGTTGGCGTTTGCAACGATACTGACCCTGTTGCTGACGCCCGCGCTTTTGGTACTGGGATACAAGGCCGGGCGGAAGCTGAAACGGGCCGTCGGTAAGACGCGGACCGATAGTGCATGAAGAGTTCAACGATTACAGGGCTGAAAAGTATTGTTCAATAAGCTTTTCGAAAGGAAGAGGCCGGCTGTACCGATAACCTTGGAGATAATCGCAGCCCTGATTGCGAAGCCATTGTTCGTGGGCCTCCGTTTCCACGCCTTCGGCGACGACCGACAGCCCAAGCCCACGTGCCAGGCCAATGATGGACAGGGTGATGGCACAGTCGTCTTCGTCATCCGGCAGGTTGCTGATGAAGGAACGGTCGATCTTGATCCGTGAGAACGGCAGGCTCTTGAGACGGGAAAGGGATGAATAGCCGGTTCCGAAATCGTCAATGGCGAGGCTGGCTCCATCCGCTACCAGCTCTTCCAGAATGTCGGTCAGCGTGCCGAGGTCGCCCTGGATGGCGTCCTCGGTTACCTCGAAGTGCAGGGCACTGAGGGGCACTTCGTATACTCCGCAGGTTTCCCGGATCAGGCCGGGCAGCTCCGGCACCAGTACCTGTTCAGCCGCCAGGTTGACCGAAATTTCCGGTAGCGTGACGTCCTGGTCATGGGCCATTTTCCAGTGTTCGCATACACGGCGAAGTACGCATTCCCCCAGGGAGTACATCAGTCCACCGCTTCTGGCGATGCCGAGGAATTCTATAGGAGACAGCCACCCGCGTTCTGGATGCTGCCAGCGCACCAGGGCCTCCAAAGACTCTATTTTCAGACCGGTGGCGTTCATGATGGGCTGGTAGAAAACGTCCAGGGTGTGGTTTTTGATGGCAGCCCGCAATTCATTTTCCAGGGCAAAACGGGATCGGGCCGTTACCTGGATGCTGGAATCATAGAAGCAGGCACGGTTGCGGCCCCTATGTTTGGCATTGTACATGGCTGCCTCGGCGCCACGGAGCAGTTCTTCGGTGGTTTCACAGTCCCCTGGCAGGTGACAGATGCCGAGGCTGGCGCCCACGGAAATTGAATGGCCGGAGAGGCGGATCGGTTTGCTGATCTCCTGCCGGATTTTTGAGGCAGTTAACTCCAGCGAGTCCCGCATGGTGTGGTCGCGGACAATCAGCGCGTATTCATCGCCACCGATTCTCGCCAGAAGGTCCTTCCCCGGCATGGTGGTCTGTTTCAGTCGCCGGCCGACTTCCGCAATGACATTGTCACCTACTTGGGGGCCAAGACCATCGTTGATGGATTTCAGGCGGTCCACGTCAATCCATATCAGGGCGAGGCTGCCAAAGCCCCGTCGTTCTATCTTGCTGGCAAGGTGGCTGATGCGGTCCCGTAGGGAGTCGATGTTGGAAAGCCCGGTGAGCGAATCATAACGGGTGACATACTCCAGGGCTTGTTTCGAGCAAAGCCAGGCCTCATGGGTGTTGATCAGGCTGATGGTATCTGCGATGGCAATAACGAAGGAAATTTCCGGCAGGGACCATTCTCGACGGGTAGTCGATTCCAGGCATACAACGCCGCTGAGCCGGGCACCGTCAAACACTGGCGCGTCGAGCATGGAGAGTATGCCGAGGGTTGCCAGGTACCCTGGTGTGAAAGCACGGGTGCGTTGATCGTTCTGGGCGTCCTCTACGGTCAGGACGCGTTCCGTTTCCAGCGCTTCGAAATAATCCGGGTTGTCGGACTGGTAAAGACTGGAGGTTTCCCCGGTGACGCCGTCTGCGGTATGGAGCCATTCGGACACGATGCGGTCACGTTCCTCCGGAAATTGCCACACGCTGACACGGTCAACATTGAGCAACTTCGCGCAGAGGGCTGTCAGGTCGGCGAGCTTCTGCGGGCGCTTCTTGTCGATAAACGCCGGGCTGTGGCTGAGTTCCATCAGCGCCTTGTGAAAGATCACAAAGGTATCCGTATCCTGCATAGTTTCCGGCTGCCCGTCTTTTATTCCGGCAATTTCCTGTTTCCCGCAACACCTACATACTGGCACCGGGCCCTGGAACTGTCCACTTTGCAGCCGCATACCGCAAAGGTATATCAGGGTTTATGACGATTTGTTGTCTGATTGAGTCATTTTTTTGTATTCGGGACCGGAGTTCGGGTTTCTGGTTTATGCTGTGGGTTGGAAACCGATATCTAAAATGCTGTTGTTATCGCGGAGCCGCCTTTGAAAAAAGGTCTGACACAGATTCTGCTTATCATGATGTTCTTTGCGCTGCCGGGTCTGGCATTCGCAGAACCGGCTGTTTGGAAGAATCATTCCAAGCGGCTTGAGCTGTCCCGGTTTGTGGACTATTTGCAGGAACCCTCGGACTCCGTTTCACTGGATTCAGTAAGGCAGCTTCCGGAGAGTGAGTGGCGGCCCAATGGCAAAGACAGCGTTAGCCTGGGATACGGAGATGATGTCTACTGGTTCCGGGTACATGTTCGCAACCCCGGTGCTGCCACGGATCCGCTGTTTCTTGAAATCGGCTACCCGGTACTGGACCACGTTGAGGTTTACCTGGTTGACGATGGCGATCTGTTGGCATCGTATGTTCTGGGGGATAAACAACCGTTCTACAATCGCC
Organism: Marinobacter iranensis; assembly: GCF_029207565.1. Lineage (GTDB taxonomy): Bacteria > Pseudomonadota > Gammaproteobacteria > Pseudomonadales > Oleiphilaceae > Marinobacter > Marinobacter iranensis. Next base: position 122,458 of record NZ_JANCMW010000007.1, read on the forward strand.
TGATTTATCACCGCAACTTTCTCGTCCCGTTTTCCCTGTCAGTTGGAAATAACCTGTCTGTCTACTTACGCGTGGATACCACCAGTTCCATGCAGGTGCCACTTACCCTGTGGGATCAGGATGCATTCTACGTTGCCGAGCAGTCTCGCAGCCTGTTTGAAGGCATCTATTACGGCATCGTGCTGGTAATGATCCTGTATAACCTGTTTGTCTACATGGCGGTCGGTGAGCGAAGTTTCCTGCATTACGTGGGTTATATTTCCGCCATGCCGCTGTTCCTGGCGAGCCTGCACGGGGTAGCGTTCCAGTACCTCTGGCCGGAAGCCACCTGGTGGAATGATCAGGCGATCATTGTGTTTCTCAACCTGGTGGTGCTGTTTGGCGGTACCTTCAGTCTTCGATTTATTAATGTGTCCCGCGCCAACCACCCCGTTCTCAACAGGCTGACGGTATCGTTAATTGTGATTGCCGGGGTAATGGCGACGGCGGGCCTTCTGGTTCCATACCGGCTGATGATCCTGCCCACCATCCTGGTCGGCTTCCTGGGATGCACCACCATGCTGGTTCTGAGCATTGTGCGCTGGGTCAGGAAAGACCCGGCAGCCCGATACTATGCCCTGGCATGGGTGTTCATGCTCTTCGGCGGTATCGTTCTGGCCCTCAGCAAGTTCACCATGTTGCCCCGCAACCTGCTGACGGAGAACGCGACTCAGGTGGGTTCCGCCATCGGCGTTATCCTGCTGTCGGTGGCGTTGGCGGACCGGCTCAACAAGGAGAAAAAGCGTGCCTTTGAGGCCCAGCAACGGTTGCTGCAGGAAGAACGCAAGGCGCGTATGGCGCAGGAGAAGTCCCTTCGCATACAGCAGGAGGCCAATACATTGCTGGAGCAGCGAGTACAGGAGCGCACCCGGGATCTGGAGTCTCTCAATGCTCGCCTGCGGGAGCTCAGCGCCACCGATTCCCTCACCGGTCTCAAGAATCGTGGCCATTTCGATCGGGCGTTCAGCTCGGCAGTGGTGAAGGCCTACCGGTTCGGCCAGCCGCTGTCACTGTTGTTGCTGGATATCGACCACTTCAAGAAGTTCAACGACGTCTACGGCCATCTCGTAGGCGACGACTGCCTGCAGATGGTTGCCAATTGCATCCGTCAGTACGTCACTCGTCCGCAGGATCTGGCTGCCCGCTACGGTGGCGAGGAATTTGTGGTTCTGTTACCGGATACACCGGAAGAGGGTGCCCTGCGGGTTGCCGAGAAAATACGAAGCGAGATTGAAGAAACCGGGTTCCGGGTGTCGGAGGAAGTGTTGCATCTGACCGTCAGTATTGGTGTCTGTGCGGTATGCCCCAGCCAGGCCGACGCCACCAAGGATATTTTCTGCTGGGCGGATGAGGCGCTCTACGAAGCCAAGGGGCGGGGGCGGAACCAGGTGGTCGCCAGCGAGCCTCCTCCGGTTCAGGGAGCTGAGTCCGTTATCACCTGAATGCGTTCCCGTTTATCTTTGGCCAGTCCATGGTGTCCTCCAGCGCAAAGGCCAGTTCCAGCAGTGTACGTTCGCCGCCATTCCGGCCCATTAACTGGATGGATACGGGCAGGTTGTGGTCAGTGAGGCCGGCTGGCAATGCGATAGCAGGGGCACCGGTGGCGTTGGCCAGCGGGGTAAAACTCACATATCGGGTCAGACGGTTGAATAGGGTGTCGAAGTCAACGGACGGGCTCAGGTAGCCGATTTCAGGTGTTGTATGGCCAAGCACTGGTGTCAGCACCGCATCGTAACCGGCCATGGCCCGAGCGTAGTCATGAGCAGACCTGTGCAGGCGCCAGAGTATGGCCGGCAGTTTGTAGAACTGCTTTCTGAAGGCCTTGTCCAAACCCACGGTTAATCCGTCCAGCTGCGACCTGTCAAAACTCGGATGGATCAACCGCTTGCCGTTGGAACGCACGCCAAACGCCAGCATTCCCCAGTAGAGTGCAAAATCTTCCGGAAAGGTTGAGGCAACGGGAACGTCCATCGGCTCTACCCGGTGCCCCAGCTTTTCCAGCATCCGCGCGGTGGTTTCAACGGCCTCCCGTGTGGTTACGTCCGTCGGGTGGCCGTTGATGGAGTCGATGACCAGGCCAATTCTGAGGGGGCGGCTTCCTGGCCCTTCCACTTTGCCGATAGGGGGCAGTTTCGGATTCCGGAAATAACCTTCGGCTCCAGAGTAGAAATTGACGGTGTCCCTTACCGTGCGCGTGACGACGCCATCGCTGACAATGTTGATGGGCAGCGATTTCGCCGCGTCGTTGTCGATCAGCCGGCCCCGGCTGGGCTTCAGGCCCACCAGCCCGCAACAGGCCGCCGGGATGCGGATCGAGCCGCCGCCATCATTGGCATGGGCTATGGCAATAACCCCGGCGGCAACCAGGGCCGCGGAGCCCCCTGAAGAGGCCCCGGTGGAGTATCGCAGATTCCAGGGATTGCGGCTGGGAGTGCCGTGGGCCGGCTCCGTGGTGGCGTTGAAACCGAACTCGGGCAGGGTGCTCTTGCCGAAACAGACCAGGCCCTGGGCCAGTAACTGATGGGCGAAGGGGCTGGTTTTACCCAACGGCGCAGGTTGGATGGCGGCAGTGCCGTGGGACGTCGGAAACTTTTTTACATCGGTGTTGTCCTTGATCACCGTGGGTACACCCGCAAACATACCGGGGCCGGCTCGTGCGGACGACGCCTCTTCCGTTGTTATTTCGGCACCTTCGTCCGGAATCGGGGTGACCAGGCCATGGATAACGGGTTCGACCTGCCGCGCCCGGGCAAGGGTTGCCAGCAGGACTTCGTGCGGGGAAGCCTCGCCTTTCTGGATCAGTGTGGCCAGTGCAGTGGCGTCGTGATGGCCAAGCAGGTCGTCACTGAAGGTGTGCAATGAGTGCGGATGTTGTTGTGCGGTCAAGGCAGGTACTCCGTGTCAGCTCCGGAACAGAGTTTACTGTATACAAAGCCGAAACGTGATGATATGTCATATCAGGAAATTGCATCGCAGTTCATAAAAAAGTAAAAATCCGGTTTCCCGTGCCCGTATCAGGCTATAAGCTTGTTTTTGCGCACAATTACCATAGTAAGCGAATTTCATGGTTTTTCTGGATACTTTCGACACATTAGCCGAGCCACTGGTCCGTTATTTCCTCGGTATTTTTTTCCTGATGATCGGCCTCCAGTTCACCGCTCGCAGCCTCGGTCTCTATGCGAGGATGGGGTTTTCCTTTGTCAATTATGGCGAGCGGGCGTCTGCCGGCTGGTGGCATCGGCACATCTTCAATGTATTCCGTGCCGTGATCCTGGCGGTGGTTGTGGTGCGTATCTTCGTGGATATCGACCCCTGGCTGGGGGTATTCGGCTCGCTGTATCACGGGCCTGTTCTGGCGACAGGGACGGCGTTTCTGTTGCTGTCGTTCAGCCTCGTCAATTATCTCCAGGCGTACATGCATGAGGACTGGCGTTCGGGCGTCGATCCGAAACAGAACCGACACCTGCTCACAGGTGGCCCCTACAGCCGTAGCCGTAATCCGGTATTCATGGCGGTCATGCTGGGCCAGTTGGGTTTTTTCCTGGCACTGCCTTCGGCGTTCTCACTGATATGCCTGATTGCGGGCGTGACAGTATTGATGCGACAGGCAAGGGTGGAGGAAAAAGCACTCGCCAAACTCTTCGGTGATGCCTACGAAGCGTATCGCAGGCGAGTGCCGCGCTGGCTCTGAGCCAGGTGTGTCGGGGCTGGCTATTTGCGGGCTTCCTTGATCACATCGTAGGCGTGGCTGATTTCCCGCGTGCGCTCTTCCGCCATTTCCCGCATGCTTTCCGGCAGGCCCCGCCCGGCCAGTTTGTCCGGATGATTTTCACTCATCAGCTTGCGGTAGACTTTCTTGATTTCCGCATCACTTGCCGTGGGAGAAACACCCAGCGCCTTGTAGGCGTCGTCAATCTGGCTTGCGGAAGACGCCTGTCCAGAGGCACCGGCCTGGCCGGCGTGGGCGCCGCGCAACATGGCCTCAAGTTGGTCCACCTGGGCTTCGGGTAGCCCCAGGCCGCGGGCAATACGCACCAGCATTTCGTGTTCAGCCGGATGGACCACGCCATCAGCGGCAACAGCGGACACCTGAACTTGCAGGAACATCTGCAACAGAGCGGACTGGCGGCCGCTAACCCTCAGGAAATGCTGCAGTTCCGCATCCAGGTCAAAATCGTTGGCCTTACCCCGGTTGAAGGCGGCCTTGGCGCGCTCCCGATGTTCACCTGAAAGGCGGAACCGGTCGAACAGGCGCTCCGCCACCTGTATCTCGTCGCGGGTAACAACCCCGTCCGCCTTGCACAAGGCGCCCATCACCGCAAACACGGATTCCAGGAAGTCTGTCTGCACATTGCGCAGTTTCTGCCAGAGGCGGCTCTTGATATAACGGGTGAGTAGCGCACCGGCAACCGCACCAATCAGTAATCCGGGAAAGCGGCCAAAGAGGTAGCCGATCAAACCGCCGATAAACAGGCCGAACATGGCAGTGTCCTTTTCAAGTGTTTAAAACTGCGCAAAGTATACGGGGGCGAAAACATCATGACCATGGACCTTTTCGAACAATTACCACCGAAATTATGGGTCGAACCGCTCTGTGAAGGGGCGGTTGTTCTACGCCGGTTTGCCAGCGCCCCCGCTACCGACCTGCTGGTGGGGATTGAGCAAGTGGCGGAACAGGCACCATTCCGGCAGATGCAGACACCGGGCGGCCATACCATGTCAGTCGCCATGACCTGCTGTGGGCCCTGGGGCTGGGTAACGGACGCAAAAGGGTACCGGTACCAGCAGAACGACCCACTTTCAGGGGAACTCTGGCCATCCATGCCAGCGTCGTTTCAGGCGCTGGCTGCAGAGGCGGCCGGAATGGCGGGTTATGGCAGCTTTGAGCCGGACTCATGCCTGGTGAACCGGTATTCGCCTGGCGCTAAAATGGGCCTCCATCAGGATAAGAATGAAGAGGATTTTGACCAGCCCATTGTTTCTGTCTCCCTGGGCACGCCGGTGAGCTTCCAGTTTGGCGGCCTGCGGCGGGGCGACCGGCCGCAGCGAGTGCCCCTGGAACATGGCGATGTCGTGGTATGGGGCGGCCCGGCGAGATTGAGGTATCACGGAGTGCTGACACTGAAGCACGCCGAACACCCGTTGACGGGTAGCAACCGTTATAACCTGACGTTCCGCCGCGCCCGATCATAGTTGGCAATAGCGTCTTCAAGGGTGGCAGTCAGCCGCTGCAACAGGTCGCCGCTGTGCCGCCAGAAATGCCAGTAGAGCGGAACCGTCAGTTCGTGGCCGGGTGCCAGGTTGACCAGACCGCCGTTATCAATCCAGTGGTGGGCCTGGATCTGCGGGATCATTCCATAGCCCATGCCGGCCCTGGCAAGCTGGACAAAGCCCTCGGAAGAGGGACACAGGTGATAGGGGAAGCGGCCGTGATAGCCGCAACCGGCCATGAACCGGTGTTGAAGCTGATCATTGGGGCCGAAAACAATGGCAGGTGACGTGGCAAAGGCCTCTGGTGTGATGCCGTCGGGGAAAAACCGACGAACGTACCGGGGCGTTGCCAGAGGCATATAGGTCATTTCCCCCAGTGCCACGCAGCGCCCTCCGGCAATGGGTTGGCTGCTACTGCACAGGCAGGCAGCGACGTCGCCATCGCGCATTCTTTTCAGGCCCACATCCTGGTCCTCGATCACCAGGTCCAGTAGTAATCCTTCCTGGCTGCAAAAGTCTCCGACCACAGACGCCCACCAGGTGGCCAGGCTGTCGGCATTGATGGCGATACGCAGGCGCGTGGTGTCTTCCGCCAGGGCAGGAATGGTCTTGCGCAGGTCCCTTTCCAGCAACTGCACTTGCTGAAAATGATTGAGCAGCTTATTGCCCGCCGGTGTTGCCTGAAGTTCCGGGTGTCTGACCAGCACCGGCTGGCCAAGGCGCACCTCCAGTGACTTGATGCGTTGTGACACCGCAGACTGGGTAAGCCCGAGGACCTCGCCGGCGCGTTCAAACCCACCATTTTCGATGACGGCGGCCAGCGCCTGAAGAAGCTTGTAATCCATCATAAGCAAAATTCATGGGATATAAGGTTTATGATTTTTAAGTATAGCGTTTACCCCTTAAGCTTTCAGCAAATTCGGAGGGAACTATGCTGACAAGTTATCTGACAGGGCTGCTGGTTTGCGGCGGTATCATCATCGCCATCGGGGCGCAGAATGCTTACATCCTGGGCCAGGCGATACGTCGGGAACACCACTGGTACTGCGCGGGTATCTGCATGACGGCAGACATCGTGCTGTTCACTGCCGGCATGTTTGGGCTCAACGCGGCGCTCATGGCCGTGCCGGAGGCGCTGGAAATCATGCGTTGGCTGGGTGTGGCTTTCCTGGCCTGGCTGGCATGCCTGGCCTTTGCCCGAGTCGTAAAGGGGCGGCAGGGGCTGGATGCCCGGGAAGCGGACGTTTCAAGTCTTCGGACCGTGGTGCTGACAACCCTGGCGGTTACGTTGCTCAATCCCCAGGTTTATCTGGACACCCTGTTGCTGATTCCCGCCATTGGCGCCCAGCAGGCAAGCCCGCTGGTGTTTGTGGCCGGTGCCAGCAGTGCCTCAATCATGTGGTTCTGCCTGTTGGCGTTTGGTGGGGCCGCCCTGTCCCCGTGGCTATCGAGCCCGCTGTCCTGGCGCTTCATTGATGGTGCAATAGGGTCGATGATGGCGGTGATTGCCTTTCACCTGGCCAGCAACGGCCTGTCCGGGCCGGTCTCGTAAAGACCGCCCGGTCTCCGGGCATGCCGGTTACTTTTCCGGCATCGTTCTGGTATGCTTCGCCGCCTTTATTTCGCAGCCTATGAACCTACTTTAATGAACGTCTCCCCGACATTCCCGATGATCACTCCGCCCTAGCGCGCTATGCGCTCCCCAGGTTAACTCCCTGAGTCTGTTACCCGGTATTCACCTTTGGTGAGTACGACCGATTTTTCTGTCTCGAATTTTTGCCCTCTCTGACTGGATACCAAAAACATGGTGAACAAGCTTAAAGCCGACTGGCTCTCCAATATACGGGGCGATCTGCTCGCCGGCATTGTGGTTGCGCTGGCGCTGATTCCCGAAGCCATCGCCTTTTCCATCATCGCCGGTGTGGACCCGAAAGTGGGTCTGTATGCCTCATTCTGTATTGCCGTGGTGATTGCCTTCGTGGGTGGCCGCCCCGGTATGATCTCCGCCGCGACGGGAGCCATGGCGCTGTTGATGGTAACCCTGGTCAAGGAGCACGGGCTGGAATACCTGCTGGCGGCCACGCTGCTGACCGGCCTGCTGCAAATCGGCGCCGGCTATCTCAAGCTTGGCGGCCTGATGCGTTTTGTGTCCCGCTCAGTGGTGACCGGGTTTGTGAATGCCCTGGCCATACTGATCTTCATGGCGCAGTTGCCAGAGCTGACCAATGTGACCTGGCATGTGTACGCCATGACCGCCGCGGGCCTGGGCATTATCTATCTGTTTCCGCTGATTCCCGTGGTCGGCAGGATTCTGCCTTCTCCACTGATCTGTATCGTTGCGCTGACAGCATTCGCCATGATCTACAACATCGATATCCGCACCGTGGGCGATATGGGGCAACTGCCGGACACCCTGCCAATTTTCCTGTGGCCGGATGTACCGCTGAACCTGGAAACCCTGATGATTATCCTGCCTTACTCGGTGGGGCTGACCGTTGTGGGCCTGCTCGAATCCATGATGACCGCCACCATTGTGGATGACCTGACGGACACCACCAGCGACCGCAATCGCGAGTGCAAGGGCCAGGGCATCGCCAATATCGGCTCCGGCCTGCTGGGTGGCATGGCGGGCTGCGCCATGATTGGCCAGTCCATCATCAACATCAAATCCGGTGGCCGTACCCGCCTCTCCACCCTGTCAGCGGGTGTTTTCCTGCTGGTCATGGTGCTGGTTCTGGATCAGTGGCTGGTGCAGATTCCCATGGCGGCGCTGGTTGCGGTGATGATCATGGTATCCATCGGTACGTTCAGTTGGGGTTCTATCAAGAACCTGAAGGAACACCCGCTGTCCACCAACATCGTGATGGTGGTGACCGTTATCGTGGTGGTCGCAACCCACAACCTGGCGTTTGGCGTGCTGGCAGGTGTGCTGCTGGCGGCCCTGTTCTTTGCCAACAAGGTGGGGCATTACATGCTGGTGACCTCCGAGTTTGATGAAGCGACCGATACCCGAACCTACAACGTGGTCGGCCAGGTGTTCTTCAGTTCCTCGGAAAAATTCACGGAATCCTTTGATTTCAAGGAAGCAGTGGATAATGTGGTGATTGACCTGACCCGGGCGCATTTCTGGGACATTACTGCCGTGGGCGCACTGGACAAGGCTGTTATCAAGTTCCGCCGCGAGGGCGCCGAAGTTGAAATCATCGGGTTGAATGAGGCCAGTGCCACGATCGTTGACCGCTTTGGAGTGCACGACAAACCCGACGCCGTCGAGCAGTTGATGGGGCACTGACATGACACAAGCCAAGGAATTCAATGACAAACCCGGTCAGAATAACAACCATAATGATCACCAAGGCGAGGTTGAGATGCTACGAGTAGTTGCCTGTATCGACGGCTCCAGGGCTGCACCGGCGGTGTGTGATTACGCCGCCTGGGCCAGCAAGCACATGGAAACCCCCATGACACTGCTGCACGTGCTGGACGAGGAACGCTACCCGACAGAGCCGGACCTGGCCGGCAATATTGGCCTGGGTAGCCGCGAACAATTGATGGACGAACTGGCCGAGCTGGATCGCAGGCGTTCGAAACTGGCTCTGGAACATGGTCATCACATGCTGGATGAGGCTGAAGACCGCGTGAAGTCGCTGGGCATCGACGATGTGATCAAGCGCCAGCGCCACGGTGACCTCACCGAGTCCCTGCTTGCGCTGGAGAATCAGACCCGTTTGCTGGTGATGGGGCTTCACGGTGAAAGCAGCTCGGACCGCGACGTGCATGTGGGCAGCCAACTGGAAACCGTGATTCGCAGCGTCCACCGTCCGATTCTCCTGGTGCCGGATGAATACCAGCAGCCCAAAAGCGCCATGCTGGCGTTCGATGGCAGCGCCACCGCCTTCAAAGGTGTGGAATTGCTGGCCGGTAGCCCGGTCCTGAAAGGAATGCCGATCCACCTGGTGATGATCGGGCCGGACACCAATGATCGCTGGGAACAGCTCAAAAGAGCCGAGAAGATGCTTGGCGAGCTTGGCGCCGAGATTACCCTGGCCATCCGAGCAGGCGATGTGGAACCGGCCCTCCACGCCTACCAGGAAGAGCACAACATCGACATCCTGGTGATGGGGGCTTACGGTCACTCGCGGATTCGTCAGTTCCTGGTGGGAAGTACCACCACAACCGTGCTGAAAACGGCCAAAAAGCCTCTTGTGATCCTACGCTAGGTGACGTCAACCGGAACGGCCGGTGCTGCCGACTGCACCTTGGCCAGCAGTATCTGGGCCGGATGTGGGATCTGTTGGCTGTCGAAGCGCTTTACCTGGCTGCGGCAGGAATAGCCGGTGGCGGTCAGGTTACCGGCGTTCTCCGGATTGTTGACCACTTCCGACCAGCTCAGTTGGTAAATCTGCCGGGAAGTCGACCGGTTATTGGTTTCATGGCCATAGGTACCGGCCATACCGCAACAACCTACGCTTTCCTGGGTCAGCGTCTGGCCAAGCGCAGAAAAGATCGTCTGCCAGTCGCGGATGGAGCCGGCGGCGCTGGTCTTTTCCGTGCAGTGTGCCAACAGCTTGTAGGCGCCTGACGGCAGATCCAGATTCCGTGCCTTGATGTGTTCCGTCTGCTGCGCGAGCCATTCCTGAATCAACAGCACCTGCGGCACATTGTTTCCTCCCAGAAGCTTCGTATACTCCTGTCGATAAGTCAGCGTCATGGAGGGATCGACGCCGATAAAGGGTATCTCGAAAGCCTCCAGAGTCTTCAGCATCCGCGTGTTACGCCGGGCTGCACTTTCAAATGCTTTCAGAAACCCGTGTACCTGTAGAGGCTTGCCATTGGGCCTGAACGGCGCCACGAACACCTGAAAATCCAGCTCGCGCAGCAGCTCGATGATGTCCATGACCAGTTGCGACTCGAAATAGCTGGTGAAGGCATCCTGCACCAGGATGACAGATCTGGCGCGCTGGGCTGGTGTCAGTTTCCCGAGCGTATCGGGTATTGCCCAGTCCACACCCCATTGTGCCAACTGCCGTGCCAGGTTTTTCCTGCAGATTTCCGGGCTGTCTACCATGCCCACTCGCTTGCGCAGGAAACTCCTCAGCATCGGGTTGCGCATGGCCCAGTTATAGGGTGCCGGCCACTTCGCCAGATAGGGAATCAGGTACTCCAGCGCGCCAATCAGATAGTCCTTGCCGGGGCGCAGGTAGCGGCTGTAGTACAGCTCCATGAACCTGGACCGGAAATCCGGCACGTTCACCTTGATGGGACACTGGGACACGCAGGATTTGCAGGCCAGGCAGCCAGCCATGGCGGTTTGCAGCTCATGGGAGAAATCCTCCTGACCAAACCAGCGCTTGCCCAGGGTGTTTTTCAGGCGCGGGAAGAACGATGCCACAAATGGGGTTTTCCTGACGTGCTCGCTTTCCGTCAGCGGGTCCACGCCCCGAACCGCCAACTGCCTCAGCCACTCACGGGTTAGCGACGCTCGCCCCTTGGGCGAATGAATACGCTGGCGAGTCGCTTTCCAGGAGGGGCACATGGCGTCGTAGGGATCGTAGTTATAGCAGGCGCCATTGCCGTTACAGCTCATCGCGCTGTCGTATGCTTCCCGCACCGGCGACGGCACCTGACGATCTTGTTGACCCCGTGTGGGGACGCCATCGATCTTCAGCAGTTCCGCACCGTCAATGGCGGGGGTAGCGATCTTACCGGGGTTGAGCTGGTTGCGTGGGTCGAACGCCGCCTTGATGCGCTGCAGGCTGGGGTAGAGCGGCCCGAAGAATTCAGGTGCATACTCCGAGCGAACGCCTTTGCCATGCTCACCCCACAGCAACCCCTTGTACTTCCTGGTGAGCCTGACGACCTCGTCGGTAATGCGACGGATCAGGGGCTCCTGTTCGGGGTCCTTCATGTCGAGCGCCGGGCGCACATGCAGCACTCCGACATCCACGTGGCCGAACATGCCGTATTCAAGCCCATGCTCATCCAGCACTTGCCGGAATTCCGCTATGAAATCCGCCAGGTTTTCGGGTGGTACGGCGGCATCTTCCACGAACGGGATGGGGCGTCGTTCGCCTGCGGTATTGCCCAGCAATCCCACGGCTTTCTTGCGCATTGCCCAGATCTTATTGATCTCGTCATCACCATTAAGCCAGGGTATAACCGAAACTCTTGCCCTGCTGCCCGGCCACACTGTCCAGGTGTGCCGTCAACTTGTCCATATCGCTCCTGAGCTGCTGCTCATCATCACTGGTGTATTCCACCAGGTTGATGCCGCGGATGGTGGGCTCCTGCTCGCCCTGCGGGAAATAACCGCGCACGGTCTCCCACACAATATCCTGCATGGCAAGATTCAGTACCCTGGAATCCACCGTCTCGATGGAGGTGGGCTGCCAGTCCATCAGGGCCTTGGCATCACGTAGTGCATCATCGAAGCCTGCATACTTGATATTCACCAAAGCGGAATATTTCGGGATGGACAGGACATTGAGCTTGGCCTCGGCGATAAAGCCCAGGCTTCCCTCGGAGCCGCATAGAATAGCGTTGAGATCAAAGCGACCCTCGCCATCGCGGATATGGGCCAGGTCGTAGCCGGTCAGGCAGCGGTTGAGGCGGGGAAAGCGTTCTTCAATCAGTTGCCGGTTGTCCTGGTGGATAGCGTCAACGGCCCGGTGGATCTCGCCCACCCGGTCCCCCCGTTCCTTATACTGCGTCAGCGTCTCTTCACTGACCGGCTGCGAGTGCCACAACGTGCCGTCCAGCAGAACGGTATTCAGCTCCAGCACGTGGTCCCGGGTCTTGCCGTAGAGCACCGAGCCTTGCCCGCTGGCATCGGTATTAATCATGCCGCCGATGGTGGCACGGTTGCTGGTTGACAGTTCGGGGGCAAAGAACAGGCCATGGGGTTTCAGGGCCGCGTTGAGCTGGTCCTTAACGACACCGGCCTGCACCCGCACCCAGCCCTCTTCCGGGCAGATTTCCAGAATCCGGTTCATGTACCTGGAAAGATCCACCACCAGGCCGTCGGTCAGTGACTGGCCATTAGTCCCCGTACCGCCGCCGCGGGGGCTGAACACCACTTCCCGAAACCTGTCCTGATTGCTCAGCCCAGTGAGCAGGATCAGGTCCTCATGGTTCCGGGGATAGAGCACCGCCTGGGGCAATATCTGATAAATCGAGTTGTCTGTGGCCAGAACAACACGGTTGGCGTAGTCGGGGTTAATATCCCCTTCGAAGCCCCGACTTTTCAGTGTGCTGATAAAGTCGATATAGAGGGGCTGGGTCGGGGTTGTCTCAGTGATCGCAGGTATCATGCGCGCTCCGTCTCCGAGGCCGTCGTGGTTCAGTCAAGGCCCCGCAGGCGAGGCAAAATAACGCGAAAGCTTCGGGGGTTTCTGTAAGCAAGACTCCAGAAGAATAAGAAGCAGATACTCAGACTATTTCAGCTACGCTCCCGTGAATATAAGATTTGCGATCTTTTCCGGTAGATCTAGGACTGCGATAAACCCCCAGTCGCGCCTATATTGAAAGTTTTGTACCGCCGCGGCCATCCTGAGTGAGGATCCTTCCGCCTAAATCTTATGTTTTTGGTAGAAGGCATCCTATTAACACGTAATTTTCTCCAATAGTGTTTGTTGCAAAGGGCAGTCGTTTGGGCTGGCCCGTCTATAAAAGCGATAAACAGGCACAGCATATGGAACGTTATAGAGGTTATTGGTATGCAGAAGCGTTGGACTACGACAGCCACGTAGCTCCGGCCCTGACCACCAACATCGAGGCGGACGTCTGCATTATTGGCGGGGGCTATCTCGGACTTTGGACGGCCATTCGCCTGAAGCGTGAAAACGCTGATCTCAAAGTGGTGGTGGTTGAACGGGATTTATGCGGTGGCGGAGCCAGCGGCCGCAACGGCGGTGTGGTCACTAACTGGTGGGCGAAGTTCCTGTCGTTGGTGAAGGTTTGCGGGCGTGATGAGGCCTTTCGCATATGCAAGGCTGCGGAATCCGCAATCGACGAAATCGGCGAGTTTTGCGAGCAGAATGGTATCGATGCGCAGTTTCGCAAAGAGGGTTGGATCTGGTCCGCCAGTTCCGAAAAACAACGAGGCTCCTGGGATATCCTCATCGAGTCGCTGAAAGAATATAACATCGACCACTATGTTCCCCTGGGCTCAAACGAAACCCAGGCCCGTACTGGCAGCCCGCGCAATCTTGAGGCGATCTTTGATCCCAATGCCGCAACCGTCCAGCCGGCCATGCTGGCGCGGGGGCTGCGGCGCCACGCCCTGGATATCGGTGTGGAGATCTATGAAAAGACCCCAATGACGAGCCTGGAGCGCAGCAAGACTCCCATCGTCCACGTTGAACAGGGCAGTGTGCGGGCGCAGAAGGTTGTCGTGGCAATGAATGCCTGGGGAGCGATCTTCCCTGAACTCCGTCGCAATATCGCCGTGGTATCGAGCGACATGATCGCCACCGCAAAGGTGCCCGAACGCCTCAAGAAAATCGGGTTTACCGGCGGTGAAGCCATGACCGATTCCAGGGTTGTGTTGAATTACTACCGCAACACCCCCGAAGGGCGTGTGATCTTCGGTAAGCCGCTGGGCAAGTTCGGGCTGGCCGGCCGGGTTGGCGATATCTATGAAGGTCCCACTCCCGCGGTCAACGAGATTACCAAGGCATTCCACGAGATTTATCCCAACCTCGCTGATGTGCCCATCATCAGTAGCTGGACCGGCCCCATTGACCGCTCCATGAGTGGCCTGCCCACCTTCGGGCATCTCGGGGGGCATGAAAACATCGTCTACGCCATCGGGTTTTCTGGCAACGGCGTCGGCACAACGGTCTTTGCCAGCCGTATTGTCAACTCCCTGGTGCTGGAGAAAAACGACGAGTGGAGCCGCTGTGGACTGGTCGATACCAAGATCAAACGTTTCCCGATCGAGCCCTTCCGCTATGTGGGTGGCCATATGGTGCGTGATGCCCTGGTACGCAAGGAAGCCTTTGAGGACCGCGATCAGACCGTGGGCTGGCTCACTCGTCGTCTTGCCGCGCTGGCGCCTGCCGGCTTTGCCCCCACCAAAAAGAACTGAGAGGCTGAACTATGGAAAAAATTGTATTCCTCGATAAGAGCGCCGTGGCTCCTGGGATCCGGTTGCCAGAGCCCTCCTTTGCCCATCAATGGGTCGAGTACGATTACACCGACAGTCCTCAACTGGTGGAACGTGCGGAGGAAGCAACCATCGCCGTTACCTGCGGCGCGCCCCTGCGCGCCCCGGAACTGGCTCAACTGCCTGATCTCAGGATGATCAGTGTGGCAATGACCGGAACCGATCACGTTGACCTCGAGTACTGCCGTGAACACGGCATTACGGTCAGTCATGTTCCTGCATACTCGCCTGGCACCGTTGCCGAACACGCACTGGGCCTGTTGCTGGCCCTGCGCCGCAAGATACTGGCCTATCACAGGCTGCTCGACAGCAGCGAATGGTATGGCGAGGGCTGGCAGACCAACGTATTCCTCGACCACGAAATCTGGGATGTCCATTCCAGCCGGATTGGCATTGTCGGAATGGGCAAGATCGGGCAGGCGATGGGGAAGATGGCCGCTGGAATCGGCATGGATGTGGTGTACTACCACCCCACCAGGACCGATTCCGACCTGCCTCTGGTGACATTTGATGAGCTTCTGGAAACCTGCGACGCCATCAGTCTGCATTGTCCGTTGACCGACTCAACACGGGATATGTTCACCCTGGCTGAGTTACGGCGCATGAAGAAGAACGCAGTCATTATCAATACCGCCCGTGGCGGCGTGATCAACGAGCAGGACCTGGCGCAGGCCCTCAGGTCCGGAGACCTTGCCGGGGCAGCCATCGACATCGTCGAGCATGAACCGCTGCGCCCCGATGAACCGCTGCTGGAGTTAATGGACCTGCCCAACTTCATTATGACTCCCCACGTCGGCTGGAGCAGCCGGCAGTCGATGCAGGGCCTTATGGACCGTGCCATCCAGAATATCAACCAATTCATCAACGGCACGCCGACCAACCTGGTCTGAGTGCGGCGAACAGGATACTTATCATGAAAACCAGTTATATCAATGGCAGCTTTATACCTTCGGGCGATCGGGTCTTGTCCAATATCAACCCGTCTGATACCTCGGATGTTGTCGATCAGTTCAGTCGTGCCGGCCGCGCGGAAGCGGAATCGGCGATTGCTGCGGCGGTCGCTGCAGCCCCTGCCTGGGGCGTTTCCAATCCCCAACAGCGTTTTGATGCCCTGGATTTCATTGGCAGTGAAATCCTGGCCCGACGTGAGGAGCTGGGCGCCCTGTTGTCGCGGGAAGAAGGCAAGACCCTGCCCGAGGGTATCGGTGAAGTGACCCGGGCCGGATACCTGTTCAAGTTTTTTGCCGGCGAAGCGGTACGTATTGGCGGTGAACGGCTGGAGTCCGTTCGAGCTGGCGCCACGGTTGATATCACCCGGGAGCCGGTCGGCGTGGTGGGCATTGTTACGCCCTGGAATTTCCCCGTCGCAATTCCGTCCTGGAAGATTGCACCGGCACTCTGCTACGGCAACTGTGTCGTGTTCAAGCCCGCTGAAATGGTTCCCTCATCCGCCTGGGCCCTGGCTGAGATTATTTCCCGCGCCGGATTGCCGGACGGGGTTTTCAATATGGTGATTGGTCCGGGTTCGGAAGTGGGGGATGCCATCGTTACCAGCAAAGACGTGCAGGCAATTACCTTTACCGGCTCCGTCGGTACTGGAGCCACCATTGCCCAGCATTGCGCCGCACGCATGGCAAAGGTACAGCTTGAACTGGGGGGCAAGAATCCCCTGATCGTACTGGATGACGCCAACCTTGAGCAGGCGGTGGAGGTTGCGATACAGGGGGGCTTTTACTCGACCGGCCAGCGCTGTACGGCCAGCTCCCGTCTGATCGTAACAAAAGGCATTCACGACGACTTTGTGGCTTTACTGGCGGAAAGAACGAAAGCCCTGCGTGTCGGCCACGCCCTGGCTGAAGGCACCCAGATTGGCCCCGTTGTGAGCGAAAGTCAGTTGAAGCAGGACCTGTCCTATATCAAGTTGGCTCAAGAGGAGGGCGCACGTCTTCTGATGGGTGGCAATCGGGTAGAGGCAGAGACCGAAGGCTACTTCCTGCAGCCTGCGATTTTTACCGATGTCGACAACAGTATGCGTATCTGCCAGGAGGAGGTGTTTGGTCCGGTCGTCACCGTTTCCCGTGTGAAGGACTACGACGCTGCCCTGGCCGAAGCGAACGATACTCCCTTTGGCCTGTCCGCCGGCATTTGCACAACCTCACTGAAACATGCAGAGCACTACAAGCGGCACGCCCAGGCTGGCATGGTCATGGTCAATATGCCGACGGCGGGTGTTGATTACCACGTGCCTTTCGGTGGCACCAAAGGGTCCAGTTACGGGCCCCGTGAGCAGGGGCGTTATGCCGCGGATTTCTATACCCGTGTGAAAACCGCCTATCAAATGGCGAATTAGTCTTCATTTGCGCTCAAAAGGCATAGAGGCAGCAGCATGAAAATAAAAAATCTTCCAGCGGATGATAATAGCTGCGGCTGGAGCAGCATTCTGCCATCCCACGAACCGCAGCGGCTCGAAGGTTCTGCGGAAGCTGAGTGGGTTATTGTCGGGGCGGGCTTCACCGGCCTGGCGGCGGCTCGTCAGCTGGCGCATCATCGCCCGGATGATCGCATCCTGCTCGTGGATGCCCAGTGTGTCGCGGATGGTGCCTCGGGGAAGAACTCAGGGTTCCTGATTGATCTGCCTCATGACCTTAGCGCGCCTGACTACATTGGCGACCTTGATACCGCGCGTAAAGACATGGCGCTCAATCGCGCGGCCATCGACAGTCTTCGGTCTATCGTCAAAACAGAGGAAATCGAGTGCCATTGGCGGGAATCCGGTAAAATTCAGGGTGCGGTTGGCGCAAAGGGTGTGAATGTACTCAATGCCTATCGTACGGGGCTCGATCGCCTGGGTGCCGAGTACCAGATGATGGATACCGCTGAGCTTAAACGTAAATTGGGCACCGACTATTACACCCAGGGCCTGTACACGCCAGGTACCGTACTGGTCCAGCCCGCAGCGTTGGCCCGTGGCCTGGCGCGAACCCTTCCGGAGAACGTGCAGCTGTGTGAAATGACCCCGGTCACTCAGGTTGACTATGGCAGCCCGATTCAGCTGCACACGCCTGCCGGAACCATCAAGGCCCGGAACCTGTTGCTGACCAATAACGCCTTTGCGCAGGAATTTGGCTTCTTTACTGGCCGTCTGCTCCCCGTGTTCACCTACGCAGGTTTAACGCGCCAACTGACCGAGGCGGAGCAACAACGTCTGGGTGGCACGCCATACTGGGGTGTGATTCCAGCCGATCCCTTTGGCAGCACCGTAAGGCGCACGCCTGACCAGCGAATTCTGGTACGCAACTCGTTCAGCTTCAATCCCAACGGACGGAGTTCGGAGGCGACAACGGCGTGGGCCAGCAAACATATTGTCCAAGGCTTCAACGCACGTTTCCCCATGCTTGATGGGGTGGAAATGGAATATACCTGGGGTGGCGCACTTTGTATGAGCCGAAATCACGCACCTTATTTTGGTGAACTGAGGCCCAATGTTTATGGGGCCGGCTGCCACAACGGTATCGGCGTTACCAAGGGAACGATCAGCGGAAAATTGCTTGCAGACTATCTGGCCAATCAGGACTCCGAACTCGTGAGGTATATGTTGTCTCAACCGGCCCCCGCCTCAAACCCGCCACGGCCCTTTCTGGATGCGGGGATTAATGCCACGCTGTGGTACAACCAGTTGAGGGCGGGTGCGGAACGCTGAACGCCCTTGAACAAAGCCGCGCATATAGTATGACGGCGTCTGAGTTGTGCGCTATTTTGTACCTGAAAAGCCTCACTCTCTGCCGCTGGGGTACTCCCATACCATGAGCTTTCATTACCCGGGTGCGTTTGAAGACGAAAATGAACGCCCGCAGGACGCTGCGCCCGACCTGAATGTCGGGTTTCTGTTGATGCAGGATTTTACGCTGATGCCTGTTGCAGGCTTTGTCGAGTCTTTGCGTTTTGCCGCTGACCGTTCCTTTCGTAGCCAGCAGCTGTACTGCCGGTGGAACTGGATATCAGAGGATAAACAGCCCGTTAAATCCAGTTGCTACATGGAGATAAAGCCTCAAAATGGCCTGGAGAACCCACAGCAGTACGACTATATCGCGGTTGCCGGTGGCCTGCTTGATGCGTCGACCTCACCATCCGCCGCTATTATCGATTTTCTTCGGGAAGGTTACGATAAAGGCGTACCGCTGATTGGTCTTTGTTCCGGTAGCTTCGTGCTGGCCGAGGCTGGCCTGCTGGACCGTCGGAAATGTGCTGTCCACTTCACGGTATCCGAGTATTTCAAGCAGCGATATCCCGGCGCGAGGGCGGTCGTGGACTCAGGCCATATTCGGGACGGCAATATCATTACCTGTCCCGGTGGTACTGCCATTGATCTGGCGGCGGAGCTGATATCGACTCACTGTGGCCGTTCGCGGGCAAAGAAAGGGCTGGACTATCTGCTGGTTTCCCAGTTAACCAAGGATGTCAGTGATGACGTGCCCAACGATCAGTTCTTCGAAGTGGCGCGCTATGAAAACCGCCTCCTGGAACGTGCCATCCTGCTGATGCAGGAGAATCTCAGTACGCCTTATTCCATTAAAAACCTGTCAGAGCAGCTTAATACCACTGAGCGCCAGCTCACCCGGCTGTTTTCCAGTTTTCTTCACACGGCCCCTGCCGGCTATTGGCGAAAGTTACGTCTCGAGCATGGCCGTACCTTACTACTGAACACGACGAAAAGGGTGACGGAAATAGCCTATGAAACCGGATTTTCCGATACGTCACACTTCTCCCAGTGGTACCGGAAGAGTTACGGGGAAACGCCTGCAGAGTTCCGCAAAAGACGCACCAGCATTGACGTTTGAATCCAGCCTCTGGTTATCCTGGGTCAGGCCCGCTTCTGATCAGTCGGGTAGGCACCCATTTCAGGAACGCAATCATACCAAAGAGCTCCACCAGTGATTGCAGGACAATCACCACGACGGCCGCGCTCCAGGCGTCCGGCAGGGAGATTGCCAGTGGCAGGACCACGAACGAGTTGCGGGTGCCAAGGCTGAACACCAGTGTGCGGCCTGCCGGCGCCGGCAGGCCAGCTACGCAGGCAAGCAGTTTTCCCACGGTGGCGGCCGCCAGCAGGTACAGCGCGAAGGCCAGAACAACACTCCAGAGCAGGCGCCCGCTTTCGAGCACCAGGCCAACCTGGGACGCTGCAATCAGGAAAACCACCATTGCCAGCAACGGTACCGGGCACCATCCGAGACCAGCAATCAGGGTGTTCAGGGGCTTTTGTTTTTCGGCCAGCTTTTCCGTAATCCAGGCGAGCGACAGAGGCAGGAGAATAAGGCCGATAAACGCCGGCAGCAGGTGGCTGGCAATTGCCATATCTGTAGTGTCTTCATCAATGAACAGCCAGAGATAGAAAGGCAGCAGCAGAATCTGCATCACCAGCAGAACGGGAGTCGCCGCGATGGCCCGGGTTGCATCGCCGCGCCCCAGGTGGGTAAAGCTGATAAACCAGTCAGTGCAGGGCACCAGCAACACCAGCAGTACGCCCAGTTTGATGGCACGATCATCGGGAACGATCGTAAGCAGCAACCAGACAACGCAGGGCATCAGCAGAAAATTACCGGCAAGCAACGATACCAGGAAACGGCGGTCCCTGAAGGCGCCAGACACATGGACCAGTGGCACCTGGGTAAAGGTGGCATACAGCAGTACACCCAACACCGGCCACAGGGCAAGCTCCCAGGTGGCGGTGGCCTCAGGCATGGTCCTGCCCGTCAGCAGACCACTGACGATGGCAGCCAGATAGATCCAGACCTGGTGTTGTTCGAGCTTGTCACGCATGGTCTTCCTTGCTGATTGGTCGCTTCAGGCACTCTGGCCGGCAGCCACCCCGGATGCCCAGGCCCACTGGAAGTTGTGCCCACCGAGATGGCCTGTGACATCCACCACTTCGCCAATGAAATACAGGTCTGGTCGATCCAGAACCGCCATGGTCCTGGAAGAGAGCTGGTGGGTGTCCACGCCGCCCAGGGTAACTTCGGCCGTGCGATAACCCTCGGTACCGGCGGGTTTGATGGTCCATTGCCTGAGGGTTCGGGCCACCTGTTCAATGTCACTGTTTTTGTACCCTTGCAGCGGCCCGGTCCAGCCATGGAGATCGTTCAGGGCCTGGGCGAAGCGTTTGGGCAGGTGCTGGATCAGGTAGTGGGCCACGGTGGATTGTGGCCTGGATTGTCGCTGTTGGTACAGATCCTGTTCAATGTTGGTTGCCGGCAGCATGTTAATGCTCAAGCTGTCGCCGGGCCGCCAGAAACTGGAGATCTGCAGCATGGCCGGGCCGCTCAGCCCGCGATGGGTGACCAGCATGGGCTCGCGGAAGTGTTCTTTGTTGCAGTGGACGTCCACCGGGCAACTGACACCCGCCAGTGGGGCCAGTTGTTCCTTCAGTTCCGGGTGCAGGGTAAAGGGCACCAGCCCCGCGCGGGTGGGCAGTACCGCCAGCCCGAACTGCCGTGCGATCTCGTAACCAAAACCGGTGGCGCCCATGGTGGGAATCGACAGTCCGCCGCAGGCGATGACCAAGGATTCGCAGTTGAGGGTGCCTGAGTTGGTTTGCAACTGGTAACCGTTTTCTGTGGTGCTGACTGTTTTGACACTGGTTTTCAGCCTCACTTCCGCGCCCGCCCATTCGCATTCGGCCAGCAGCATGTTGAGGATCTCCTTGCTGCTGTCCTTGCAGAAGAGTTGGCCGGCGGCTTTTTCCTCGTGTTCGATGCCGTGGCGCTCCACCAGGTCCAGGAAGTGCTGGGGGGTGTAGCGCTTCAGGGCGGAGATGCAGTAGTGGGGGTTGTCCGAGAGGAAGTTGGCCGGGGTGCTGTTGAGGTTGGTGAAGTTGCAGCGGCCACCTCCGGACATGAGGATTTTCTTTCCGGGTTTGTTGGCGTGGTCGATCACCAGGACTTTGCGGCCACGGTAGCCTGCTGTTGCCGCACACATGAGGCCTGCTGCGCCGGCGCCTATGATGATTACGTCGTAGTTCTGGGCGGTCATGGTCTGGAGGTCGCACTTTCGGAGTTCCGGCACGGGTTGAGGGCAGTCAGGGATACGAGGTGAATACGTCCCTGTACGCTCGACAAAAACATCCCTGTTTTTGACGATCCCTGACTGCCCTCAACCCGTACCTTGCCATGCATTGCGCCCATTCTCCCTCGTGACAAAACGGCGATTATACAGCCTATGCCCTGTTATGTGGTGACATGCCGTAACAGAGGGCAGTTGCCGGGGCTTGACCTGTTAGGACGATTGTCCTAGCCTGATGGAATAGGATGGTCGTCCTAGAGGTTTGGTAACGTTTTCGGAAGCGCTTCATGAGCAATAAACAGACAAAAGATCACATCGTCGAGGCTGCGGATCAACTGTTCTATGAGCAGGGGTTTGAGCACACTTCGTTTTCACAAATTGCGGAGGCCGTTGGTATTTCCCGAGGGAATTTCTATTACCACTTCAAATCCAAAGACGAAATTCTTGATGCCGTTATCAATCTCCGCCTGTCCCGTACGGCTTCAATGCTGGGTGACTGGGAAATCGAAGGAGCAACACCCGCGGGCCGGATTCGTTGCTTTATCAATATGCTGGTGATGAACCGGGCCAAGATAAAACGCTATGGCTGTCCGGTCGGGACTCTGTTTGCGGAGCTTGCCAAGCTGGACCACCCAAGCAAAGGCAATGCGAACGAGCTATTCACACTATTCAGGAACTGGTTAAGGCGACAGTTTGAGCAGCTTGGCTGTCGCGAAGATGCTGATGAACTGGCGATGCATCTCCTGGCCGGCAGCCAGGGAATAGCGACGCTGGCCAGCGCCTTCCAGGACGAAGATTTTATCAGGAGTGAGGTAAGCCGGCTGAATGAATGGTTGGCCTCAGTTGAAAGCAAGAACAATACACAACAGGAGGTGTTTTGATGTTTATCGTAACTTTGAGGTTCTCTGACAATAAGGGCCAGGCAAGTGCGTTCATGGAGGGACACAACCAATGGATAAGAAGAGGCTTCGAAGACGGAGTCTTTCTTATGGTTGGCAGTCTCCAGCCCGGTCTTGGCGGAGCCGTCATCGCCCATGACGTATCCCGGGAGGCGCTTGAAAGCCGTGTTAACGAGGACCCGTTCGTGGCTGAGAATATTGTTACCGCCGAACTGCTGGAGATTGAACCAAAGAAAGCCGATGAGCGGCTGAGCTTTCTTCTGGGCTGACAGTGGAGGAGTGACCATGAATTCAACTGTTAAAGGCCCTGATGGCAGATTGCGCTGCAGTTGGTGTTCAGCGGCCCCCGAGTTCTTCGAATACCATGATGCCGAGTGGGGCTATCCCGTTGATGATGATATCAGGCTATTTGAGAAGCTATGTCTCGAAAGTTTTCAGTCCGGTCTGAGCTGGCGCACGATCCTTGCCAAGCGCAATAACTTTCGTGCAGCGTTTTCGAATTTTGATTTCAATAAAGTAGCGATGTTTAGTGAGTCAGACATAGAGAGGTTGCTGCTGGATGAAGGCATTGTCCGGCATCGTGGGAAGATTGAGGCGGTAGTGAACAATGCCAAAAGAGCCCAGGAACTTGTGGAGCGGGAAGGATCACTCGCTGCTTTCTTCTGGCGCTTCGAGCCAGGTATAGAGAATTTGCCTGAACCGCAGACGGTCTCGACGTCGAATGAGTCAGTTGCGCTGTCCAAGGCTTTGAAGAAACAGGGTTGGAAGTTTGTCGGCCCCACCACCGTGTATGCGTTTATGCAAGCGATGGGGCTCGTCAACGATCATTCTGACGCGTGCGTATTTAGAGAGACAGTTGCGCAAGCCCGTAAACGATTCAAGCGGCCTGAAAACTGATAGTGTCTTGATACTAAAAAGCTTCTCGCCTTCGGCGCTGGACGGCATACACCAAGCTGCATTCCGTCCAGCGGCCGATGATCGAAGCGTTAACTCAGGTGTACGCTCCCCTCCATATAGAACGCAGCCTGGCCGGCGATGGCTACGCGGCCGCCTTTGAGTTCGCAGCGCAGTACGCCACCCCTGGCGGAGACCTGTTTCGCCAACAGTGTGTTTTTACCGAGTTGTTCCGCCCAGTAGGGCACCAGAACGCTGTGAGTGGAGCCGGTGACGGGGTCTTCGTCGATGCCGGCGCCGGGGACGAAGTAGCGGCTGACGAAGTCGCAGTCTTCCCCGGGGGCGGTAATGACGACGCCCTGGTTGCCAAGCTCGCCGAGTTTGCGGATGTCCGGTTGTGCGGCCTTTACGGCGGCTTCGTCGCTCAGGACAACCAGGTAGTTGGTGTCGTTGGGCACGAACAAGGCTGTGTCCGGGGCGCCTTCCAGGGCTTCGTGGATCAACTGGAGGGTCGGGCGTTTTTCAACGGCGAGGTTGGGAAAGTCCAGCTCCAGCCAGCCGTCGTCGGTCTGTTGCACGCCCAGGGGGCCACTCTTTGACTGGAACCGGATCTGTTCCCGCTCCCAGCCCAGCTTGTTGAAGATGACCCAGGCGCTGGCGAGGGTTGCGTGGCCGCACAGGGGGACTTCCACGGTGGGTGTGAACCAGCGTATGTGGAAGTCTGCGTCGGCTTCTTCCGGCGTTGGGACGAAGAAGGCGGTTTCAGACAGGTTGTTCTCCATGGCCAGCGCCCGCAGGGTGTCGTCTGGCAGCCATTCCTCCAGAGGCATCACAGCGGCTGGATTGCCGCCGAAAACCCGGCTGGTGAAGGCGTCGACCTGGTAAATCGGTAGTGCTTTCATGATCTCTCCCTTTTGAAGGTTTTAGCGTAGCGGTGTGCCCGATGGACGGCAAACTGGCTCAGTTCCGGAACGCTGTAGAAGTGAAGCTCCGGCAGTGGAGCGGAGTGGGTAACAATCCAGTGCCCGGGCAGGACCTGGCGGACAACAAACCCGAGATTTTCCAGCCATTTCCGGGCAATGCTGGCCGGTACGGGGGCTAACCCCGGGTTTTGGCCAACGCCCAGTAAATCCTTGCTGCTGGCAAGAGGTGCCGCTGTCGGGGAACAGGGCAGCAATCGGTTCAGTGCAGTCATGGTGAAACTCCTTCTTCTGGACTCTGATCACCATTCTCCGCCGGTGCAGACAACCATAACAGATTCAGATATTGTAATTTTGAACCGGTACAGGCTCGTAACTCAGTCATCTGTTCCGGTTAAAATGTGGGCTATCTGTACTGCCCCGTCTTCCACGGGATCTGGCAGGATTAAGCTATGGGCATTCTCTATAATCAGGTGGCAGATCAGTTACACGCTTTGATTCGTGATGGGGTTTATCGCGAAGGGGAGCGGCTGCCTGGTGTCCGGGCACTCAGCCGCCAGTTTGGTGTGAGCGTTTCCACGGTGCTTCAGGCCCACCAGACACTGGAGGCCCGCGGCTATGTGGAAGCGCGGGAGCGCAGTGGCTATTTCGTGCATTTGCCCCGGCGGGACA
Organism: Marinobacter iranensis; assembly: GCF_029207565.1. Classification (GTDB taxonomy): domain Bacteria; phylum Pseudomonadota; class Gammaproteobacteria; order Pseudomonadales; family Oleiphilaceae; genus Marinobacter; species Marinobacter iranensis. The sequence continues at coordinate 147,318 of NZ_JANCMW010000007.1, forward strand.
CTCCCGAGCCGGTGATGCAGAAACACAAGGCCAAGCCGGTGCCAGTCAGCGCCCGGGATATGGCTCTTGATCTGTGTGCCGATGAAGAGAAGCGTATGGTGCCGCTGGCGGCCGCAGTGCCGCATCCGGATTTCCTGCCGGTGCGGCAGATCCAGCAGGCGACCTTGTGGGCAGCACGGCGCGGGCTGGAAACCCTGGATTACGCTTTCCCGGGCAAGATCGAGTACCGGCGCCAGGTGGCCCAGCGGATGGCTGCGTTGGGTATCATTACAACGCCAGACGATATCCTGGCCACCAATGGCGCCCAGGAGGCGATCATATTGGCTCTCCAGGCGGTCACCAGGCCGGGCGATATCGTGGTTGTTGAGTCACCTTCGTTTCCGGGTATTCTTCAGGCCCTGGTCGTCCTCGGGCTCAGGGTCATTGAAGTACCCACCCATCCCGCCGAAGGATTAAGTCTTGAGGGGCTGGAGCTGGCGCTGGAACAGTGGCCGGTGAAGGCATGCGTGGTGGTTCCCAATCACAGTAACCCCATGGGCGCGCGGATGTCCGACCTGCGCAAGCAGCAGCTTGTTCAAATGTTGGATGTGGCCGGTGTTCCGCTGATCGAGGACGACATCTACGGCGACCTCTATTACGGCACGGACCGTCCCAGGCCGGCGAAGGTGTTCGATCGCACCGGCAATGTCATCTACTGCAATTCTTTCTCCAAGACCATTTCACCGGGGCTGCGCCTGGGCTGGATGATGCCCGGAAAATACCTGGCCGAGGCTCGTCAGCAGAAGTACTTCAGCAACCTGGGGACAGCAAGTGTGCCGCAGATTGCCGTTGCCCATTTCCTTGAGCAGGGCGGCTATGACCGTTACCTTCGCTCGGCCCGTCAACGCTACCGAGAGGCAACCGACCGGATGCGGGCCGCCGTGGGGCGGTCGTTCCCGGAAGGTACTGCTGTCAGCCGTCCCCAGGGTGGCTTTGTACTTTGGGTTCAGCTTCCGGGCAGCGTGTCGGGCACAGAGGTTTTTCGCCGGGCACGGGAGGAGAACATCAATGTGGCCCCTGGTTTGATGTTCTCCACCACCGACAAATACGAAAACTGTCTGCGACTGAACGGCGCCAATCCATGGAGTGAGCGGGTTGAGCAGGCAATTGCACGCCTTGGTGCCATTGCAACTGCCGTGGCTGACGAATCCTGAGGCTGGCTTAACGCCACGCCTCCCTTTCACTGATTTTTGACAATCTGTCATTTCGTGACAATTTGTCCGATTTTTCGGTTGCTGCCTTCCTTCGTTGTTGAGTTCGGGTTTAAACTGAGGTTTCTGATCAGTTTTCGTACGCGGTTTTCCCGCAGTACGGCGAATGCCGCTCCATAATCACAATAACCCGGAGGCAGTCATGACCATCAGTTCCACCCCCGAGGGCGTTTCGGTTGCTCCCCGGCACCTGCACTTCGATATTGCCGATGACCTCAAAACCCTGTGGCACGGTAACGACACCTTCCGCACAGCATTTTTTAACGCTCTGTCGCTGCAATTCCCCGATGGTGAACAACAGTTTATCAATGCCGTTCGGCTCTATAGGGACAAGGTGGAGGACCCCAAGCTGAAGGAGGAGATTCGGGGCTTTATTGGCCAGGAAGCGCTGCACAGCCGGGAGCACAAGCACTACAACGAAGCGTTGAAGGCGCGCGGGTACGACATTGATGCCATTGATGAGCGTTTCCGCAGGCACATGGCGTGGGTGGGTAACCTCCCGCCCAGCCGTCAACTGGCCGGAACCTGCGGCGCGGAGCATTACACGGCGGTTCTGGCAAATGCCATCCTTCGCCATCCCGAGTGGATGGAGGGTGCCACACCGGGCATGGAGAAGCTCTGGCGCTGGCATGCCATCGAAGAAACCGAGCACAAATCGGTGGCCTTTGATGTCTACCGCCACTGCGTTGGCAATGAACGTTTGCGCCGGATTGTGTTCCTGTTCGTGACCTGGAACTTCTTCAAGTACACCTTCCTGAACACCTGCAGCCTGCTGAAAACCGACGGCAAGTTGTGGAACCTGGGTACCTGGATCGGCGGTATTAATTTTTTATGGGGTAAACCGGGGGTATTGCGCAAGTGCATGCCGGATTTTCTGGCCTATTTCCGCAAGGGCTTCCACCCCTGGCAGCAGGACAACCGTGACCTGATCGAGAAAAACCTCAATGAACTTGAGCTGGAGCAATCGGCCCGCTAGCAGGGTGCTGAAATGTTGACCGCTTTGTGTAAAACTGGGCGCTGCCAATAACAATGACAATAAAGGGAAGTATCCGGCAGGAGAACTTCCCGTAGCTGGAGGCCCCCATGCGCGTTGGTCTGATTGTTGATTCTGCCTGCGATCTGCCCTATGAGTTCAGTCGCAAGCACGATCTGTTCATTCTGCCGGTGACAGCCGTTATTGATGGCCAGACCTACATTGATGAACATGACCCGGTCAGAACCCAGGAATTCTATCAGAGCGGCCTGTTGCAGAAAGGCCACCATGCCGAGACTCACGCCTTCTCCGCGGAACAGATCCACGACCTGTTCATGGAGAAAATTGTCACCCAGTTTGATGTAGCCGTTTGCGAAACGGTCACCCGCTCCCGCAGCCTGATCTTCCAGAATGCCACCGAAGCCATGAACAGCGTGATGGGACACTACCATGAGGCCCGGGAGGCCGCGGGGCGTGACGGCAAGTTCTCCATGCGGGTTATTGATAGTAAACAGATCTTTGCCGGCCAGGGCCTGCTCGCAGCACACACCCTCAGGTTGATTGAGCAGCGGCTGTCGAAAAACGCCTTGCGCAACGAAGTGGACACCTTTACCGACAAGATCTACACCTGTGTGATTCCCCGGGACCTGCACTACATCCGCGAGCGCGCCCGTCGGCGCGGTGACAAGAGTGTATCGGCGCTGGTGGCCTTCCTGGGCAAGGCTCTGAACATTACCCCTGTTATTTTTGGCCAGGGTGCAGAGGGGCAACCCGTAGCCAAAACCCGCAGCTTTGATGTGGCGGTGGAAAAAGTCATGAACTATGCCACCGCCAGAGTTGAGGCAGGCCTGCTAACCCCTTACGTGAGCCTGTCCTGTGGCCTGACCTGGACCGAAATCGAAGACCTGCCCGGCCTGAACCGTCTTCGCGACGCCTGTGAGAAAAACGGCGTTGAGTTGTTATTGTCCCAGATGGGTATTACCAGCAGCATTTACATCGGCCCCGGCAGCCTGTGCCTGGCGCTAGCCGCAGAGCCCCACGAATTCAGCGATTTCCAATAGCGTCTGCTACCTGGCAATCAGGAGGCATCGTTGTTTCTTGGCCGCCTCGCACCCCGCCGCCGGTATCTTCGGCAAACGCAGCCAGTCCTGCTTCGTGTTAGCCTCTTTCCATTCCCAGTATTAATGCCCACTTTTCAGACAGAACCGGACCCTGACTATGACCAAAGGCAAAACGGATCTCGCCAATGCGTTGCTTGAGCAGCATGTAAAACACGAACTGGCGTCCCTGAAAGGGACCAAACTGCGCCGGTTCCTGCAAACCGAGGTGGACGAACTGTTTGCGTACGCCGGCACCATCACGCTGAATCGACTGACCTCGGTGGAACAGGTGATGGGAGTGATCCAGCGCATCGTGGTGAATATGGAACTGGATGCCGGGATACCCGAGATGGCAGCGGAAATGGCCACGGAAGTGCTGAATGCGCCGGTTCAGAAAACCTCCCGGCTGCGGGATATTATCACCCGCGAGCAGGCCACCGGATTCCTGGAGGAGGCGCTGGAACTTCGCCAGCAAAGGGAGCGGGTGATCAGTGAGATCATGGCACACCCGGTCTATCAGGAGCTGGTGTCGAATGTGGTGTACCAGGGGGTGGTGAATTACCTCTACGAGGACAACCTGATCACCAAGAGTGTGCCCGGTGTCGGCTCGATGATGAAATTTGGCAAACGCATGGCCAACAAGGCGGTGCCGGGCCTGGACGAGACCTTCGAGCGCCGTTTCAAGGCCTGGCTTGCGGATAGCCTGCCGGGTTTGATCGCCCGCAGTGAACAGTTCCTGAACCGGGCGCTGACGGATGATGAGTTGCGCGACAGTGTGATGGCGGCCTGGGTGTCCGTGGAGGATCGCACCATCGAAGAACTCCACGAGGGGCTGGGTGATGTGCAACTGCAGGAGTTCGTGGTGCTGGGCTACGAGTTCTGGCTGCAGTTCCGCAAGACCGAGTATTTTGAGGGCTGTGCCAGGGCGGTCGTGGAGCACCTGTTCACCATGTATGGCGACAGACCGGTAATTGCCCTGTTGGGTGCCGTTGGTGTCAACCGCGACGTGGTTATGGCGGAAGTGGATGCCTACGCACTTCCGGTCATAGACGTGCTGCGGGAGGAGGGGTATCTTGAAGCCCTGGTCCGCCGCCGCCTTGAACCCTTCTACAAGTCGGCTGCGGCGAAAAAGCTTCTGCAGCAGGAGAACTGAGCACTCCTGCTCTCCGTGGTGGGGTGTTTGGCAATGTGGATACCAACCGAGCTGTTCTGGGCCTACCTGGTGGCCATATCACTGCTTACAGTGACGCCGGGGGTGGATACCCTGCTGGTGATGCGGAATGCCGGGCGGGGTGGGTCGGAGAGTGGCTTGCGGGATGGTTGCGTAACCAGTGTGGGTATCTGCAGCGGATTGTTCATTCACGCGACTCTTTCAGCCCTGGGCATTTCCATGTTGTTGGTTGAGACCGCCTGGGCGTTTACCGCGCTCAAATGGGCCGGCGCCTGTTACCTGATCTGGTTGGGCTTGAGTTCATTGCGGCAGGCCATGAGGCGGGCCCCTGCACAAGGCGGGAAGCCGGAAACTCCTGAAGCGGTGCCGGTTAAACCGGTATCAACCGCTGTGGCGTTTCGCGAGGGACTGCTGTCCAACGTGCTGAACCCGAAAACCGCGCTGTTCTATATGGCACTATTACCCCAGTTCATTGACCCGGCCGGTAATGCTTTCCAGCAATCGCTGTTTCTTGCGTCAGTTCATTTTGTGCTGGCGATGGTGTGGCAGTGTGCTTTGGCGGTGCTGGTGGTCAAATCCCGCCGGCTTGGGGTGGGGCAGGGCGTCAAGCGTACGCTCAACGCTCTGACCGGCGGTTTCTTCGTTGCTATCGGGGCAAAACTGGCTACGCAGTAAGCGCAGACATTACTTCTCCAGGTACTGCAGTTTGTCCGGCTTTCCGTCCCACTCTTCGGCATCGGGCAGGGGGTCTTTCTTTTCAGTGATGTTCGGCCACTTGCCGGCCAGATCGGCGTTGAGCTCAACAAACTGGGCCTGGTCCGCAGGCAGCTCGTCCTCCGAGAAAATGGCCTCTGCAGGGCACTCCGGCTCACACAGGGCGCAATCAATGCACTCGTCCGGATCGATCACCAGAAAGTTTGGACCTTCGTAGAAGCAGTCCACGGGGCATACTTCCACGCAATCCGTGTATTTGCACTTGATGCAGTTATCGGTAACGACAAACGTCATAGTCAGATTCCTGGTCCAGTATCAGTCTCATCAGTGTAATAATAATTGCGCGATATTGTATTGAGCGGCCTGCCTACTCGCAAGCGCCAAGGCGCACTATCGTTATTACTTGAGTCAATTCTGCGGCATTTTCCGCTTATTTGTTCAGTAGTTCCTTCAGTTCATAAAGGCGATTCAACGCATCCCGGGGCGTAAGTCCGTCAACGTCCAGATCGGCCAGGGTTGTTTCCACCTTACTCGGTTCCAGGCTGGCGAACATATCCCCCTGCATAACCGGTTCGCTGACACGGGCCTGGGGCTTCGGTGTTTCCGGTGCAGCGGGTGCGGCGCTTGCGCTGCCTTCCAGGTGGGACAATTGTTCACGCGCGTTCCGAATCACGTCCTGGGGCACACCGGCCAGCTTGGCCACCTGCAGACCGTAGCTCTGGCTGGCGGGGCCATCATGGACGTTGTGCAGGAATACGATGGTGTCATCGTGCTCGGTGGCGGTCAGATGCACATTGACGGCGTGTTCAAGGTCGTCGGCCAGTTGCGTGAGCTCGAAATAGTGGGTGGCAAACAGGGTGTAGCAGCGAATGTGCTTCGCCAGGTGTTCCGCCGTGGCCCAGGCCAGGGACAGGCCGTCAAAAGTACTGGTGCCACGCCCCACTTCGTCCATCAGCACCAGGCTGTGCTCGGTGGCGTTATGGAGGATGTTGGCGGTTTCCGTCATTTCCACCATGAAGGTGGAGCGCCCGCCGGCAATATCATCGGAAGAACCCATACGGGTGAAGATGCGATCCACCGGGCCGATGACCACGCGGTTGGCGGGCACGAAGCTACCGGTGTAGGCCAGCAGGGCAATCAGTGCAGCCTGGCGCATGTAGGTGGACTTACCGCCCATGTTGGGGCCGGTAATCACCAGCATGCGGCGTTGCTGGTCCATCAGCAGGTCGTTGGGCACGTAGGGGTCGCTCAGTAACTGTTCCACCACCGGATGGCGACCTTCCTCGATGTCGAAGCCGGGGGTGTCGCTGAATTCCGGCGCGTTGAAGCGCAGGCTGGTGGCCCGCTCGGCGAAGTTGCTGAGCACATCCAGTTCCGCCAGGGCCTGGGCGGCGTCCTGCAGGGGCGCCAGTTCCGCGGCAACGGTTTCCAGCACCTCATCGTACAGGGCTTTCTCCCGCGCCAGTGAACGGCTCTTGGCGCTGAGGGCCTTGTCCTCGAATTCTTTCAGCTCCGGGGTGATAAACCGCTCGGCGTTCTTCAGGGTCTGGCGGCGGATATAGTCCGCGGGCGCGTGGCCGGATTGGGCCCGGGTGATCTCAATGTAATAGCCGTGCACCCGGTTGTAGCCCACCTTGAGTGTGCTGATGCCAGTGCGTTCCCGCTCCCGGGTTTCCACATCCAGCAGGAACTGACCGGCGTTTTCGCTGATGTTGCGCAGCTCGTCCAGTTCTTCATCGAATCCCTCCCGGATAACCCCGCCATCACGAATCACGACGGGCGGGTTGTCGATGATCGCCCGCTCCAGCAAGTCCGCCAATTCGGGGTATTCACCGATGGTGGTGGCCAGTTTGACGATATGGTGGGAACTCACCGGTGTCAGCGCCTTCTGCAAATCCGGCAATGCCTGGAAGGCATCCCGCAGTCGCGACAGATCCCTGGGGCGGGCGGAACGCAGAGCCACCCGTGCCAGAACCCGTTCAATGTCGCCGATGCTTTTCAGCAGGTCGTGAACCGGTTCGTAGTGAAACCCGTCCAGCAGCGCGGAAACGGCCTGCTGGCGCTGCTCAACCACGGTTACATCCCGCAGTGGCCGGTTCAGCCAGCGCCGGAGCTGGCGCCCACCCATGGAAGTGGCCGTACGGTCCATCACCCAGGCCAGCGTGTGCTGGGTGCCGCCCATCAGGTTGGTGTCGATCTCCAGGTTGCGGCGGCTGGTGGCGTCCAGGATCACCGCCTCCTCGCGCCGCTCGCGGCTGAGTTTGCGAATATGGGGCAGGGCGGTACGCTGGGTTTCGCGAGCATACTGCAGCAGGCAACCGGCAGCACAGATGGCCAGCGTGAGATCATCACAGCCAAAGCCGGTCAGGTCCCGCACCTGCAGTTGCTGGGTGAGCACGCGGCGGGCAGTGTCGGATTCAAACAGCCAGGGGCCCTGGCGGCGAATGCCGGTGTATCCTTCCAGTGCCTCCTGGTAGGGGAAGTCTTCACTGACCAGAATCTCGGCTGGCCGCAGGCGCTGGAGTTCGCCCTGCAGGCCTTCCAGGTCCTCCAGCTCGGATACCGTAAACCGTCCACTGGAAATATCCAGGGACGCAAACCCGAACTGCTCCCGGTGGTTGTAGATGGCAACCAGCAGGTTGTCCCGGCGGTCCTCAAGGAACGCGTCGTCGCTTAGCGTGCCCGGCGTCACAATGCGCACAACCTGGCGGTCTACCGGCCCCTTGCTGGTAGCCGGATCGCCAATCTGCTCACAAATGGCGATGGATTGACCAGCCCGGACCAGACGTGCAATGTAACCTTCGGCGGAATGGTACGGAATGCCGGCCATGGGGATTGGGTTGCCCCCGGACTGCCCACGGGCCGTAAGGGTGATATCCATCAGCTCAGCGGCTTTTTTGGCATCTTCGTAAAACAGCTCGTAGAAGTCCCCCATGCGGTAGAACACCAGTTCATTGGGGTGTTCGCCCTTGATCTTGAGGTATTGCCTCATCATGGGTGTGTGCTGGGACAGATCGGTCTGGGCTGCTGACATGAACGGTTCCGGATCCATTGGCTTTATGTGAAGGCAGGGATTGTAAGAAAATAACCGCCATGATGAAACGAAGGAGATCATTATGCCACTGACTGATGAAGCATTGGCGGAAGCTGGTAATCAACTGGCCGAGTTGCTGGAGCGGCGCCAGCTTACCATTGCCACGGCAGAAAGCTGCACTGGTGGCTGGGTAGCCAAGGTACTGACTGACCGTGCGGGGTCTTCTTCCTATGTGTTGGCGGGGCTGGTTACCTACAGCAACGACGCCAAGAGGGCATTGCTTGGTGTTACCGAGCCGTCCCTGAACGAGCATGGTGCGGTCAGCGAACCGGTGGTGCGGGAAATGGTTGCAGGCGCGCTATCGACCACCGGTGCCAGCGTTGCCGTGGCTATCAGCGGTGTGGCCGGCCCAGGTGGTGGCAGTGAAGACAAGCCGGTGGGAACTGTCTGGTTTGCCTGGGGGCGCTCTCCGGCGGATACCGAAGCGGTGGTTGAAACCTTCCCGGGAGACCGTGATCAGGTTCGGCGCCAGGCTGTATTGTATGCGTTACAGGGGGTTAGGGGGTTTCTGGAAAACTCCTGAAACGGAGGGGTTGGTCTTGCCCCCGCGTTATGTTTTAATACTGTTCAAATATACAGGGATCCGGTTTTCCGGGTTCCGGATTTCACGATATCGGCCGCCGGGTTCCCGTCCCGATAACGGCATTGGCGACAGAGGGTTTGCAACGATGGAAGATAACCGCAACAAAGCACTGAGCGCAGCACTTAGCCAGATTGAACGCCAGTTCGGCAAGGGCGCCGTCATGAAAATGGGCGACCAGCCACGGGAAGCCATTCCTGCGGTTTCCACCGGCTCGCTTGGCCTGGATGTAGCCCTGGGTATCGGCGGCCTGCCTTACGGTCGGGTTTGTGAAATCTATGGCCCGGAGAGCTCCGGTAAAACCACGTTGACCCTCCAGGTCATTGCCGAAGCCCAGAAAGCTGGCAAAACCTGTGCCTTTATCGACGCAGAGCACGCCCTGGATCCCATCTACGCCGAAAAGCTGGGCGTGAACGTGGACGACCTGCTGGTTTCCCAGCCGGATACCGGTGAGCAGGCGCTGGAAATTGCGGACATGCTGGTTCGCTCCAATGCGGTAGACATCATCATAGTCGACTCCGTGGCGGCGCTGACTCCGAAAGCCGAAATCGAAGGCGAAATGGGCGACAGCCACGTTGGCCTGCAAGCCCGCCTGATGTCCCAGGCGCTGCGCAAACTGACTGGCAACATCAAGCACGCCAACTGCCTGCTGATCTTTATCAACCAGATCCGCATGAAAATCGGTGTTATGTTCGGCAGTCCCGAAACCACCACCGGCGGTAACGCCCTGAAATTCTACTCATCCGTTCGCCTGGACATCCGCCGCATCGGTTCGGTGAAAGATGGCGATGAGGTCGTCGGCAACGAAACCCGCGTAAAAGTGGTCAAGAACAAGGTTGCCCCGCCGTTCAAGCAGGCCGAGTTCCAGATCATGTACGGCAAGGGCATCTACCACATGGCCGAAGTGCTCGACATGGGCGTGAAGGAAGGCTTCGTGGACAAGTCCGGCGCCTGGTACGCCTACAAGGGCGACAAGATCGGCCAGGGCAAGGCCAATGCCTGCAAATTCCTGGAAGAGAACCTGGAAATTGCCAACGAAATTGAAACCGCTGTGCGCGACAAGCTGATGCCCAAGCCGGTGAAGAAGGAAGCGGCTGAAGCGGCAACAGCAGACGCCAATGGTGAACTTCTCTAGGACATCACCGCTTGCTCTTCAAGATACTCCCAGAGGTGGGTGGCTACCGGTCCATGGGGCCGGTCGCTCCGACGACCGGCCACGAGTTCCTCCGTTACACCTGGAAAGTGGCGCCCGGCGATGGACAGCAGTTGGCCACTCTGTAGTTCTTCCTCGACCATAAATTCCGGCAGATGGCCCCATGCCATGCCCTGGAGAATGATCTCCTTCTTCATTTGGTGGTCGGCCACAGTGCACTGATGGGAACCACTGAGCACGAAATAATTGTGATCCCGGGGCTGGCGCGCGGTATCCCTCAGGATGCACTGCGTAAACCTTTTCATCTGGTCCGGTGTGATTGCATCAGTGATTGGAAAGCCCAGAAAGCCTGGTGCTACGACCGGTACCAGTGATATACAATCCAGATCCAACCATTCCAGCCTAGGGTCAGTTTTATCGACGTGATGGAAAATCAGATCTGCATCTTCTTCCAGAAGCCTCTCCATGGGCCCGGACACTGCCTCGAAGCGAAGTTGCAGGCGAGTGTTGGGGTGTGTTGCGAAAAACTTGCTCAATATGTTCAGTATCTGCGGGCGTGGACATAGATCACCAATAACCACACGCAACTCTGTTTCTTCCCCCATCGCCAGTTGCCGGGCGTGAAGAGAGAAGGACTCCGCTTCGTGCAGCAAGCGTTGTGCCCGGTCATACAGTGACATCCCAGCCTGAGTTGGTCGCACTCGATAGCCCCCTCGGTCAAGTAGTGCCATGCCAAACTGAGCTTCGAGCTTCCCCAATCCTGCGAAAACGGCGGCGTGGGACCGATTCAAGGTCGTGGCGGCGGCTTGAAAACTACCCTCTTGTATGACGGCTACCAGGCAGAGAAGGTCTTGCAGGGTGAATTTGTACATTGTCAGAAATTCCTTAGATGACCGTTCGAAGTTTGTAATATATTTCGATCAGGCACTCAACTAGCATTTTGGCTGAAATCCAAACCAGATCTACGCCAAAGGAGCTTTACATGTGCCGCACACTCACTTCTCTGTTCGCCAGCTTCGCTCTGTTCACTCCAATGCATCCCACACTGACACATGCCGGCAATATCCATCCCGGTCCAACCGGGACACAGTCTGCATCGACAAATATTCAGGGCCAAACGCCTTCCTTTTTCACAGCAGGTGATGAGACCCGCATTGCATATCGCCTTGATGGCCCTGCGGATAAGCCCGTGCTGGTTCTATCCAACTCCATCGGTACGGATTTGCATATGTGGGATGCTCAAGTCCCTGAGTTGACCAGGCACTTCCGTGTCCTGCGTTACGATATGAGAGGGCATGGGGCATCCGGTGTGCCAAGTGGCGCATATTCCATAGGTCGGTTCGGTCGCGATGTAATAGAGCTGCTTGATTCTTTGGGCATCGAGCGCGCTCACTTCCTCGGGCTTTCTCTGGGCGGGTACGTTGGTCAGTGGTTAGGAATTCACACTCCAGAGCGGATTGGCCGCCTGATTCTGAGTAATACAGCGGCATACCTTGGGCCAGCCGAACAGTGGGACGAGGCTATCGCCGCCGTACTGGAAGCCGAAGACATGAAGGAGACGGCCGAGAGGTTCCTGCTCAACTGGTTTCCGGCCCGGCTGCTGGAAGCGGAAAGCCCTGTCGTGGAAAGGTTCCGGAATATGCTGCTAGCGACAGACAGGCAAGGTCTCGCGGGCTCCTGGGCTATCGTTCGTGACACTGATATGCGCCGCACCATATCGCTCATCTCGCGTCCCACATTGATCATTGCGGGCGAGCATGATCCTGTGACCACTCTTGAGCATAGTGAACTTATGGCCGGGACCATTCCCGAGGCTCGATTAGTGGTTCTGCCTGCTACACATATGACAAATGTTCAGTACCCGGCGGAATTTCTGGAAGCGGTCGTGACTTTTCTCACCGATTCCGGAGGGAAGGGAATACACGTTAAAGCAGAATAATCATACACCTGATGTGAAGTCATGACTTCGCATCAGGTGTGGAGTGTGCTCTAAAGATCCAGGATGGCAACTGCGCACGCTCCAACCAGGGAAATCTCGCCATCAGCGCAATAACCACCAGCGCGAAAGTGAGCCGGGCCCACAGAATGCCGGAGAGGTCAGCCCCCAGAAGCATAATCAGTAAAGTATCTTCGATCAGGCTGTGACAGAGCCCGAGGAAACAGAGTGTCAGCAGGATGTCCCGAGGCGTCAGTCGACCCGAGTGCGCTTCTCGCAAGAGCAGGCCGGCCCCGAAACTGAGCCCCAGGGTAATGCCGATCACGGTGATATTGGCCGCCGCCGGGCCGATGCCTAGCAACCGCAACAGTGGGTAAAGCAGCTTGTGGACCAGTCGCTCGACGCCCAGCCAGCGCAGCAATCTGAGGAAGCCCATAAGCGCAAGGATCACCACGAAAATGGTGGCAAGAGTCGTGGCTTGACCTTGCAGCCAGGCTGCAAGCGTCGTGTCCCTGGCTGAGGGCTCCCACACTACATGGTTGGCGTACTGGAGCCAGTCGCCCAGCGAGTAACTAAGATGCAGCAGCCAGCCCAGCAACCAGGCACCGCCTACACGTAGCAGTAGTGTCAGCCACCAGGGCACGCCTGCCAGACGCGCCACTGCCCCTTCTATCGGTAGAGAATGCCCCACGGCCATCAACGTACCCAGCACCGTCACCTGTGCCACGGTCAGTGGCGTATCCCCCGTGACTTCGAAGAAGATGACCAGGCCGGTGTAGATGTTGGTCAGCAGCGTGGCTGCCCACACCAGACTCAGTGGCTCAGGAAGCCCCAGCGGTGACATTAAAGGCGCAAGCCATTGAGCAAACAACGCCGTTACACCCAGAACTTCGAGCGCCTTCATGATCAGCAGTGCTGGCACCATCACTTTGAGCAAAGTCCAGTAGACCGCCCAGGCTTCACAAGATGTCTGCACCGTCGTGCTAAGCAGTCGGGCTGGAAGTCGTTTTGTCATACGTACCTCACATCGTCGGGGAGCCAGCTGCTTACTTTACTCATGTACTGAACCAGACGATGGCGTTCTTGGCAGAAAACGGAAAGAATGTTGCCTTCTGCAGATAGAGAGGGAAATTTCCTGCATATGGACAGACTCGACCTTAGAATTCTTGATCAGCTACAGAGCGATGCCAGCCTGACCAACCAGATGCTGGCGGAGCGAGTTGGCCTATCCCCTTCAGCATGCTTGAAGCGTGTGCGTCGACTGAAAACACGAGGCATTATTCAGCGCGAGGTAGCAATCCTGGCGCCAGAAGCTTTCAGCGAAAGCCTGCACATGGTGGTGGAGGTAATTATGGCCCGGGATGAAAAATCCCTTTATCGCGATTTCGTTCGGCGGGTGGAAGCAGCACCAGAAGTCACCCAGTGTTATCAAGTGACGGGGGAGGTCGATTTCGTACTGATTGTGAACGTGCCGAACATGCAGGGCTACGATCGCTTTTGTGAAGACGTGCTCTATGCAGGGGGCGGCATGCACAAATTTCGTACGCTGATCTCACGTAAGCGCAACAAGTTTGAGACACGATTACCACTAAGCGTTTAGTCAGTTGGTTCCCAAAACGCAGACCACCGCTCATGAACCAACGTCTGCAAAGCCGGGTTTTCGGAGGTGTCGTCACCAGAAAAGGCCAGATCTGCCTCGGCCATGCCCGAGCAGGCACCGCCAAAACTGGCACTCAAGGCCCTTGTCGGATTCTGGAGAGGGCCCATGGTTCGTCGCTCAGGTGTTGCTCGATGAAGGCGACAAACGCGCGCACTCTCTCCGGCACCAGTTTCCGTTGAGGCATCACCGCGTAAATGCCAGTCTCGGCAATGGCATACTCTGGCAGAACGGGTTCCAGGCGCCCGGTGCGCAGGTCATCGGCTATATGCCAAACCGAGTGCTGGGCGATCCCCAACCCAGCGACGGCAGCATCCCGAAGTAATTCTCCCTGATTGCTCTGTACCCGTCCGGTGACTTTCACAGCGTGGGTCGTTCCGTTTTCATCGATCAACCGCCAGACGTCTTGCTGTCTTTGGCTTCCAGTCAGTCGCAGGCACTGGTGGTGGTTCAGGTCTACAGGTGTTTCAGGCCTTCCATGACGTTCAATGTAAGCCGGGGAGGCACAAAGGATGCGTTGGTTGTTGGCCAGTTTGCGTGCAACAAGGCTCGAGTCTTCGAGCATTCCTATACGGATGGCCAAGTCATAGCCGGAGGCGACGATATCGACCATCTGGTCGGTGGTGTCCACATGGAGTTCAACCTCGGGATAGCGTTCAAGAAAGGCTGGCAGAAGGGGCGAAATGTACTCTCGCCCAAAGGTTGAAGGCATGGTCAGTCGCAGGGGGCCGGCCACGTGAGCCAGGGTTTGCCGCATTCGGCAGAACAGTGTTTCCAGATCCTCCACCATGGCTCGGCCTTGCTCGGCGAACAGTTTGCCTTCCGGTGTTGCGTGTACCTGCCGGGTCGTCCGGTGCAGCAGCCGGGCACCAAGGTCCCGTTCCAGTCGCTTCAATCGTTGACTTCCTACAGCCGGGGATAAGCCAAGGCTGCGTGCCGCGGCACTGATAGAACCCAGGTCCAGCACGCGTAGAAACAGAGCCAAATCGTTGATGCGGTCCATTATTAAATTTCCATTGAAAATGAATCTGTATTTTGGCCGGTAATTTGATGCTACGCAAAGCGCTATTATCGGCTGCACAGTTACTGAGGAGGTTCAAATTATGGAATATCGTTACCTTGGCTCTTCCGGATTCAAAGTGCCTGCCTTGAGCTTTGGAGCAGGCACTTTCGGTGGCAAAGGCCCTTTGTTCAGTGCCTGGGGCAACACGGGCCCTGACGAAGCGAGGCGGTTAATCGACATCTGCCTGGACGCTGGTGTGAATTTGTTTGATACAGCTGACGTGTATTCGGATGGCGCGTCTGAGTCTGTTCTTGGTGCGGCTTTGAAGGGGCGGCGTAACAAGGTCATATTGTCGACCAAAGTCAGTTTGCGAACTGGCGATGGTCCGAATGATGTTGGTTCGTCACGACACCATTTGATACGCGCGGTCGATGCGGCACTGAGCCGTCTCGATACCGACTATATCGATTTGCTGCAGCTACACCATTTTGACGCCATGACTCCGGTCGAAAGTGTCATGTCGACCCTGGACGATCTGGTTCGAGCCGGGAAGGTAGGTTATATCGGCGCCTCCAATTTTTCCGGCTGGCAACTGATGAAATCCCAGGCCGTTGCTGACCGCTATGGTTACTCGCGTTTCGTGGCCAATCAGACGTACTACTCGCTGGTTGGAAGGGATTACGAATGGGAGCTTATGCCCTTGGGCCAGGACCAGGGGCTGGGCGCGCTGGTATGGAGCCCGCTCGGCTGGGGGCGCCTCACGGGGAAGATCCGGCGAGGACAGCCGCTCCCCCCCAACAGCCGTCTACACGAGACTGAAAACTTTGCACCCCCGGTGGAACAGGAGAGGCTTTACCGAGTTGTGGATGCGCTGTATCAGGTTGCTGAGGAAACCGGCAAAACGGTGCCACAGATAGCAATCAACTGGTTGCTGCAACGACCCACTGTATCCAGTGTGTTGATTGGCGCCCGCAATGAGGAACAGCTAAAGCAGAACCTGGGCGCGGTCGGTTGGCAGCTCAGTCCCGAACAGAGTGCCGCGCTTGACGCCGCCAGCGCCGTGGTACCGCCTTACCCCTACTATCCCTATTGGAACGGCCAGTTCGCCGAGCGTAGTATTGGGCTGCTGTCAGGTGTCTAGGATGCAGGAGGACATGCCAGTACGCCTTTAAGGGTGACAATATCGACCTGGGCAAGGCCAACGCCTGCAAGTTCCTGGAATAGGCCCTGGAGATCGTCAGGGAAATTGAAGCGGCGGTGCGCGACAAGCTGATGCCCAAGCCGGTCCTGGTCACTTGCGAAGAGGTCCTGACGTCGCAACCAGTCTGGAGAGTCCTATGCGTCAGCCTCTCTTTGCAGAAGTGCGCGCTTGCGTTCAATTCCCCAACGATAACCAGAGAGTTCGCCATTCCGGCGCACGACACGGTGGCAGGGGATTGCTACTGCCAGCGGGTTAGCCGCACAGGCTCGGGCAACCGCCCGCGCCGCAGCCGGCGAGCCGATGCGCTCGGCAATCTCTGTGTAGCTCGCGGTTGTGCCGACAGGAATCTCGCGCAGCGCCTGCCAGACACGTTGCTGGAAGGCCGTGCCGCGAATGTCCAGGGGCAAGTCAGTGCCTAGGGCGGGATCGTCAATCAGACCGATCACCTGGGCAACCCAGTTCTTAAAATGGCTGCCACCGGCATCAAGTTCGGCTTCGGGGAACTGGTCCTGGAGGTCGTGGATCAGGGTGTCGGGGTCATCCCCCAGAAGAATGGCGCAGACGCCGCGTTCGCTGCATGCCACCAGGACTGATCCCAGTGAACACTCGCCGAGGGCAAACACGATGGCGATATCCCGACCTCCACGCTTATAGGCCGTCGGTGTCATACCGAGCATGGCGTCGGCGTTTTCGTAGAAGCGGCCGCTGGAGCGGAAACCGGCACTGTGGATGGCCTGGGTAACGTCGCTGTCCTGATCGCTCAGCGCCTCGCGAACCCGTCGCGTCTGATGGGCCATGGCATAGGCTCGGGGAGTGAGACCGGTGACAGCTTTGAAGCGGTGATGCAGATAGGAGGGGCTCAGATCCACTTTCTCCGCCAGTTCGATCAAACTGAGGGATTCATCGGCCTGTTCAATGATCCGGCAGACCCGTTCGACAAGCGCAGCAACCGGTGAAGGAGAGGAAGTATCCGGAACGCAGCGCTTACAAGGGCGGTACCCCGCGGCCTCGGCGTCCTGTGGGCTGTCATGGAAGGAGACATTCTCAGGCTTCGCCTTGCGTGACGGGCAGGAAGGCCGGCAGTACACGCCGGTGGTGAGCACTGCGTATACAAAGGTGCCATCTGCCGCGGCATCGCGCTGCATCACCGCTTGCCATCGTCTGTCACGCTCGGTATCCACGGGACTGTTTACCATGATGAAGGTCATTCCAGTGTCCTCTTATTGTGGGCTATGCGCCCAGTAAAGGACACCTGAAGAGGCTACGCACTCCGCTTCTGGTTTTGCAATTTCATAACGCTGACTTCAGACATAAATGAACAGTCTGTTAGCGCTGCACCGTTCAACCGCTGCCCTAAGGCCTGCGGTGTCACGCCAGCCCCATCTGTGGCCACCGGGAGATCAGGTACTCCTTGAAGATCTGGGTCTTGGCAAGGGGGGACCTGCCTGACGGCCAGACGACATGCACCGGAACCGGTGGACGTTCAAACGGGGTCAGGACAAGTTCTACCTGGCCGGTATCGACGAGATGGCGGATTTGCCAGAGCGGGGAGAAGCCAAGGCCCAGCTCATGCTTCACGGCCGAATAAATCGCTGTCATCGTATTGGCCCGGAAGGGGCCCGACACCCGGACGGGTTGTACCCTGCCGTTGATCTGGAACATCCACTGGTCCGGGTTTCTGTCCACTGTCCTCTGAATACAGGCATGTTGGTCGAGATCGTTGGGGTGTTGAGGGCGGCCGTGGTGCTCGAAATAGCCAGGAGCGCCGAATACCACGCGACGTAGCCCGCCCAGTCTTCGGGCTTTCAGGTCAGAGTCAGGCAACTCGCCAATGCGTACTGTCAGGTCGAGATTCTCTTCCTCAAAATCAGAAAACCGGTCGGTCAGCTTGAGTTCGACGTTGATCCGCGGATAGCGATTCATGAATTCCGCAATGATGGGCATCAGGTAAATAGGCGCGAATAATTCGGGAGCTCCGACACGTAGTAATCCCGACGGCTCGATACGGCTGTTGCTGGCTTCCAGTCGAGCTTCCTTGATTTCCTCGAAGGCGGGTTTTATGCGGCGATAGAAAGCGAGCCCTGCTTCGCTGGGGGTAGAGCGCCTTGTGGTGCGTTCCACCAACTGGATTCCGAGATTCCTCTCCAGGGCGGCCAGGGCCCGGCTCACCGATTGTACGCTGCGATCGAGCCAGCGGGCCGCAGCCGTCAGTCCCCCTTGTTCAACCACCCCAATGAAGGCTTCCAGATCTTCCAGGCGTTCCATTTCACTTTACCGATTTCCGACAAGGTGATTCACATTTTAGGGGGATTATCACCTTTCATGAAGAGTGTATGATCACCGCAACTAACCTACAGAGCCATTGAAGGAGATCGAAAATGATGAATTCGACCCCTACAACCCGCACCTGCCCCACGGTCCTTGTCGTTGGCGCGACGGGACATTTCGCGGGCCTGGTGGTACCGGCACTGGTCGAACGTGGGGTTCGGGTGAGAGCACTGATTCGAGACCCGGACAAGGCTTCCATGGCACGTCACCGTGGTGCCAGAGAAATCGCGGTTGGCGATTTGCGAGACAGGCAGAGCCTGGCCCGAGCCATGCAGGGCATTGATGGCGTTTTCCATCTTGGGCCCGCTTTCGTGCCCGACGAGGTCGAGATGGGGGTCACGCTCGTTGAGGTGGCGGAGGAAGCAGGAGTATGTAAGTTCGTGTTTTCGTCGGTGATCCAGCCGACGAACACGCAGTTGCCAAACCACACGGCCAAGATTCCCGTTGAGACGGCCCTGTTTACGTCGACAATGGATTACACAATTCTTCATCCAGCCAACTTCTTTCAGAACATCGGAGCGGCCTGGCCCGCCGTCATTGAAGATGGCACCTTTGGCGAGCCCTTTCCGACGACATCGCGAGTCACTCGCGTCGACTATCGAGATGTCGCAGAAGTGGCTGCCATCGCCCTGACGGAGGATCGTCTGGCCTATGGCACCTTCGAGCTGTGCGCCACGGACAAACTGAATCGCGAGGAAGTCGCTGTACTCATGAGCCAGACACTTGGCCGGCGTATTGAAGCGACGGCTCCCGACTTCGAGTCCTGGTTCAAGCGGACGGCCTTACCCTATGACAGGAATCAGCAACGACTGCTCGCCAACGTTCACGCCCATTACGCCAATCATGGCGTTGGTGGTAACGACTTGACGCTGCGTACGATCCTGGGCCGACCGCCACGTTCCCTGGAGGCCTATATCAGGGAACTGGCCCAGGGAACCAGCAAGTGAGGCGCCTGTTGGGCTGACAAGTCCTCCCTGGCGTGGATCGGTCAACATTCACCGTGAATTAGAGGAGCACAGGTATGACCATTCCCCAGAACTCTTCGTCTGGAAAGATCAGAAAACTTCCGCCGCGCTACAATGCGATCGTGATGCCCCTGGCACTTTCCATTCTGATGTCTTGCATCGTGTCCGGCATGTCGACCCTGACCAGCGTGGGATTCTCCAGCCACTTCTTTTCGTATTGGATGGATGCGTGGCTTTTCTCCTGGCTGGTGGCATTTCCCAGCCTGTTACTGGTGCTTCCCCTGGTACGCCGGATTGTCTCGGCGCTCGTTCGCCAAGGGTGAGTATCCTGCTTCTAATTCGATCTCAAGAAACGGAGTGTTTCGGTTTGTCTGCTCTGCAAGAGTTGGTGTCGGAGCCGCAGGTTAGAGCGCGGTTCCTTCCGTCAATTGATATGGGAGATGAACCATGCAGACACTTCAAAACAAGGTGGCCATCGTCACTGGTGCCAGTTCCGGTATTGGCCGTGCGACAGCACTTCTGTTTGCCGGTGAAGGGGCAAGGGTGGTGCTCGGCGCCCGTCGTCGGTCAGAGCTTGAGCAGGTTGTGGAGGAGATTGAGACGTTGGGCGGCGAAGCCATTGCCGTGGTCGGCGATGTACAGGATGAAGAGCACGCCAGGGCTTTGGTTGAGACGGCCGTCGACCATTTCGGCGGCCTAGACATTGCATTCAACAATGCCGGAATAATGGGTCGAATGGTGCCAACTTCCGAGCTGTCGCGCGAAGACTGGGACAGCGTGCTCGGAACGAACCTGACCGGGGCTTTCCTGGGAGCAAGGCAGCAGGTGCCGGCCATCATGGAACGGGGTGGTGGCTCACTGATTTTTACCTCAAGTTTCGTGGGCCACACGGTCGGTATGCCCGGGTTAGCCGCCTATGCATCGAGCAAGGCCGGCATCATTGGCCTTGCAAAAACGCTGGCTGCCGAACACGGTGATAAGGGCCTGCGTGCAAACGCCATACTTCCGGGAGGAGCGGACACGCCAGCCAACATGGTGAATGCCCCAGAAACGACCTCGGAAGTTCGGGACTTTGTCGAAGGGTTACATGCCCTCAGGCGCATCGCCAGCCCCGAGGAGATTGCGCACGCGGCGCTTTATCTGGCATCTGATGCCTCAAGCTTCATGAGTGGAACTGCGATGCTTGTAGACGGAGGGCTTTCTATTAACAGAACTTGACCACTCACCGCACCGTGGCTTAGGGCTTACGGTGCGGTTCAAGGCCTCTGGGTATGGCGGGTGTTTTGGCTTCTCCCAATTCAGGGTTTAGCGCCAAGCTTCTTCCTGTACGCATTGTGCGCCCGGTCACACCGTCACGACAATCTTGCCAATTTGTTGGTTCGACTCCAGGAAGCGATGGGCTTCAACAATCTGCTCGAATGGAAATGTCTTCGCGATGACCGGCTCCAGCGCCCCCGATGCTAGCCCGCTAAGGACAAACGCCTTGGCAGCCTCCAGCCGAACTGGATCACCGATGATTTCGTGGATTAGGTAACCACGTAGCGTCAGGCTCTTGGTCAACACGTTGAAGAGTGGGAACGGCGTGGGCTCCGGACTCAGGGCACCATATTCGATAAGGATACCGCCCCGCGACATGGCTGCTGTAAGAGGCTCATATATAGGGCCGCCAATCGGATCAAACACCACTCGCACACCGTCGGGGCCGGCAATGTCTGTCAGCCGGGCTTCCAGCTCTTCCTCAGCTGAGGCGATGACATGTGCCGCGCCGAGATCAAGCAAGGTCTGCTTCTTGGCCGAGGTTCGTGTGACCGCAATCGGGGTTGCGCCAACCATATTGGCAATCTGGATTGCGGCAAGTCCGACGCTGCTGGATGCCGCAGTGATAACGATAAAGTCGCCTTGGCCGAGTTTGGCAATATCGATTATTGCACCATAGGCGGTGACATATTGCATCCAAACCGCCGCTGCCATTTCCCAACTGAGGGTTGTCGGATGCTTCACCACAAGCTCGGCCGGAAATGTGGCAAGCTCACCATAGGCTGGCCATCGCACCATTGATCCCGCTGGTATGACGCTCACGGCATCACCGGGTAAAAGGCCCTCCACACCGTCTCCGACCGTTTCTATATTACCCGAAGCCTCAAAACCAAGGCCCGAAGGGAAAGTTGCCTCCTCAATATATGAACCTGTCCGCAGCATCACTTCGGCCCGATTCAAACCGAGCGCTTTGACCCGGATCTGAACCTCACCTTGACCTGGCCCGGGGATATCGACATGTTCGATACGCAACACCTCGGGGCCACCCAACTCATAAAAACGAATGACACGTGCCATCTGATATCAACTCCTAATTAATTGGTTTTAATAAGTTGTACCAGCAGGCATTTTTTGGATAAATGGGCGCTCAGGTAAAACAGTAGAAACTGAGGGTTCCTAATTATGGACCGCCTTACCAGCATGACCGTATTCGTTAAAGCCGTCGATCTAGGCTCATTCGCCGCCGCAGCAGCTGCGCTTGATGTATCGGGGCCTATGGTAGGCAAGCATGTCAGGTTTCTTGAGGAACGCCTGGGCGTTCGTCTGCTAAATCGCACCACACGCCGCCAGAGTCTCACGGAATTCGGGCGCGCCTATTATGAACGCTGCCGGGTAATCCTCGCCGAATCTGAAGCTGCAGACGCACTCGCCTCTGATCAGTTTTCAGAGCCACGCGGTAAGCTACGCGTCACCATGCCCACGCTGTTCGGCCGGCATTGCGTTGCTCCAGCCCTGCTGGAACTCGCGCAACAACACCCCATGTTGGAACTTGACCTTTCCTTTAGTGACCGCATCAGCAATCTGGCGGAGGATGGCTACGACCTCGCCATTCGCACCGGCATCCTGGCGGATAGTACCGAAGTGGTAGCTCGCCGCGTCGCCAGCCAACGCATGGTCGTTTGTGCATCACCCTCCTATCTTGAAGCCCATGGCCAACCACGACAGATAGAAGATATTCCCTCACATCACGGCATCATCTACAGCCGCTCGGGCCGCCTGCTACCATGGCAGTTTCCACGTCACGGCCAATCGCCGCTGGAAGTCACCCCTCTCAACCGCATGCGACTCGACGACCTAGCCACAATCGCCGATGCCGCAGCAGTTGGCATGGGACTCGCTTGGCTCCCAAGCTGGCTGATACGCGATTATCTCAAGGCTGGTACGCTGGTCCAGCTTCTACCAGACCAACCTGAACTCCTCTATGACGTGCATGTGCTATGGCTACGAACACCTCGGTTAACGCTGAAAGTCCGCGTTGCCATCGATGCTCTGATAAGCGGACTGCCAGGGTACATGGAGTAGGATTGGCAGGAGACAATGGGGAAGTTGTCGAATGACAGTTCATGGGGAGGCTTTTCAAAGTGGGATGACCATGAGTCATATTTTTGGCACTCTGGCTTGGTAGATGCCAGAGTGAGACGTTTCCCCAATTATTGTAAGGTCAGAGGATAGGGTATGCCCGAAAACAGGAAGCTTCTGATAGTCGCCCATGCCCCCTCCCCGAATACCCTCAAACTTCGGGAAGCGGTAGAGCAGGGCGCAAAACACGAAGACATCGAGAATGTCGAGGTGACCGTGCTTCCGCCACTGGAGGCTGGCCCCGAAGACGTTCTCGCCTGTGACGCCATCATTCTTGGTACCACCGAAAATCTCGGTTACATGAGTGGTGCGCTAAAGGATTTCTTTGACCGCAGCTACTACCCCTGCCTTGAGAAAACCCAGGGCTTGCCCTTCACCTTCTACATCCGCGCTGGCCTTGACGGCACTGGCACACATCGCGCCATCGATTCCATTACTACGGGCCTGCGTTGGCGCCTGGTGCAGGAGCCTCTGCTGTGCCATGGGGAGTATCGGGACGAATTCGAGGATCAGTGCCGCGAACTGGGGCTCTACATGGCGGCTAGTCTGGATGCCGGGTTGTTCTAGAAAGACTCAGCTTGCGTAGCGGCTGTACAGGCCTTCAATGCGGGAGAGGGCGTTGTCGACAGCCCTTGAATAGCCCTTCTTTTCAAAACAATAGCTGAACTGGATGCTCACCCGGAAGCCTGTCTGGAAGGGCTGGCAACTGATCACCTGGGCAGCCACCCGGGACTCGCGAATGTACTTGCCGTCGAAATCCATATAAAGCCGCGCACCCACTTCCACGGGCCTGGGGCACAGCACCGCCATACCATAACGGTTCAGGTCGAGGCAGGTTACTGCGGTTGAGTTCTTCCCCCGACCAAAAAAGCCACGCTCCTGCAGTTGCACTTTCAGGCACTGGGCGGGATAGCGGTCCTTGATTCTGCGGTCTGCGGAATCACTCATCATACGCTGGCATCCATTGCTTATTTGTGGTTGTTATTGGCCCGTTCATCCACCGGGACGTTGAAGTTTAGTTCCCGCGTCGGTGACTGAAAAATGACCAAACCGAGAACTGTGACGGGGTTATCAAATTCACGGCTGCGGTACGGAGGGGCTGAAACCAAGCCCGTAATGACATTGCATTCAGGCCTGGGTGCTTACCAGGCGGCCCCTGCGGTCTTCAGTGGGCGCTGCCTGCCCGGTTTTCGGATTGAGCAGGCGGGGGCTGCGTCTGGAGCGCTTTTTGCGCCGATCCGGCCCTTCAAAAGCCACTTGGGCCCTGCGCCTGTCTGGTTGCACCCGTCGGTCTCCTTGCGGTTTTTCCGGGGAGGGCGCCGCTTGTTGTGGCTGCGGTGCCGTAAAGGGTTTGCGTTTCCGCAGTGACTCCAGCACCGTCAGTGGTTGCGACTGATTCCGGTAAATGTCCATCTAATGAGTGTCCTGCCTTCAGGTTGAGCCCACGGTAATTATGCCGATTGATCAATTTATCGACAAGTTGGGCTAAATCTTTAGCCAGAGCGCGACAGGGAGGGCCCCAGATTCTACAATGACCGGCCATAACCAAATGCTTTCATACCGTTACAGGACCGAACCTTGAAGTCACTGTCCCTGAACCAGCTCTACAAAGCCTGTGTTTTAAAAGATTTACCGTTCAAGACCACGCGACAACTCGAGCCCCTGGCGGAAATCGTTGGCCAGAACCGGGCGCAGGCGGCGGTACGTTTTGCCCTGGCCATGCCCCATGGTGGTTACAATGTCTATGCCGTGGGCCGTAATGGCCTGGGCAAGCGCACCATGATGCTGCGTTACCTGGAGCATCATGTGGACACCGAGCACCAGAGCCACGACTGGTGTTACGTGGCCAATTTCGAGGAGCCGCGGATTCCCCGGGTTCTCAGGTTGCCGGCCGGCAAGGGCACTGAGCTCAAGCAGGACATGGAGAAGTTAATGGGGCGTCTGATGAAGATGATTCCCCAGACCTTCGACAGCGACAGCTTTCTTGAGCGTGCTGAACAGCTGAAGAACGAATACGTCAAAAAGCAGGAAGATGAACTGGAGAAGGTCGCCGCACAGGCAAAGCGGAAGAAGGTCAGCCTGAATATCACGACCCCGGGTGGCTATCGACTGGTAGCGATGAACGGCGAGGAGCCCCATACCGCCGAATCCTTTCAGGCGCTGACCGAGGCGCAGCGGGAAAAGTTTGAAAACGACATCAACAAGCTTGAGAAGAAACTGCGCCAGGCGCTACGTAAACTGGCGGACTGGGAGCAGGAATACGCCGAAAGCCAGCAGGCCCTCAACGAGGAAACCCTGGAAGGTATTTCAGGGCACCAGATTGATGAGTTAATCGAGAAATACAAAGACCTGCCTGATGTGGTCAATTATTTTGAGGAAGTGCGTAAGGATCTGTCAGAAAGCCTCGAAATCTTCCTGGAAGACAATGAAGAGCAGGCCGCCATTGCCTATGCGTCGCTGGACAAGAAAATGCCCCGGCGCTATCTGGTCAATGTACTGGTCCACCAGAAAACCGATGAGGTGCCGGTTGTGGTGGAAGACAATCCCACCTACCACAACCTGTTTGGCTACGTGGAAAGCGTGACCTTCAAGGGATCGGTGTTTACGGACTTCTCGCTCATTCGTCCCGGCAGTATCCATCGTGCCAACGGTGGCTATCTGCTGATGGATGCCATTAAAGTGCTGGAACAGCCGTTCGTTTGGGACGGATTAAAGCGTGCCCTGCGCTCCAGATCCATCCAGATCAATTCGCTGGAACGGGAACTGACACTGTCTGGCACTATCTCATTGGAGCCGGAAGCGATTCCGCTGGATGTAAAGATCGTGCTGTTCGGCGACCGTGAAACCTGGATGTTGTTGCAGGAATACGACCCTGAGTTTGCCGAGCTGTTCCGGGTGACAGCAGACTTCGAGAACGAAATGATGCGCACGGATGAGAGCCAACTGCTCTACGCCAAGTTCATCGCCAGTCTGGTCGATGAGAAGAAGCTGCTCCACTGCAGCAACAAGGCGGTGGCCCGTGTAATCGAACACAGCGCCCGTATGGCGGAGCACCAGGACAGACTGTCACTGCATGCGGCGGATATTGCCAACCTGTTGCGTGAATCGGACTACTGGGCCAGGCAGGCGGGGGCGAAACTGATTCAGAATTCCCATGTGGACCAGGCACTGGAAAGCGCCCGTTACCGTAGCAGCCGTATTCGTGATCAGTTCTACGACTCCATCCGTGATGGCACCACGCTGGTATCCACCGCCGGCACCTGTGTGGGGCAGGTGAACGCGTTATCGGTGCTGTCGACAGGCGGGTTCGAGTTCGGCCTGTCCAACCGTATTACTGCCACCTGCTATTATGGAGATGGCGGTGTGATGGACATTGAGCGGGACGTCAAGCTGGGTGGCAACATTCACTCAAAGGGCGTGATGATCCTCAGCTCCTGGCTGTCCGCCCATTTTGCCGTTACCGACCCCATGCACCTGTCGGCCAGCCTGACGTTCGAACAGAACTACGGAGAAGTGGACGGCGACAGCGCTTCGCTGGCGGAATTGTGCGCCCTGGTGTCCGCGCTTTCCGGTCTGCCGGTGAGACAGGACCTGGCCATTACCGGCTCGGTAAACCAGTTTGGAGAGGTTCAGCCCATTGGTGGCGTGAACGAGAAGGTTGAGGGCTTTTACAGCACCTGCAAACTGACCGGGGATCTCACGGGTACCCAGGGTGTGATCGTCCCTTCAACCAACGTGCAGAACCTGATGCTTGAGCAGGACGTCGTCCAGGCGGTTCGGGATGATAAGTTTGCAGTTCATTCGGTCAGTCGCGCCGAGGAGGCAATCACACTGTTACTCGGCAAGCCAGCTGGCAAGGCGGATGACAAAGGCAGGTACCCTAAACAGAGCGTTTTTGGCATTATCCAGCAACGTCTGGAGAAAATGCGGGAGCATGAGCGTCAGGAACATGCCCGGGACGACCACAAAGATCCGTCGATTCACTGAGAGCGTTCGGCGGTAATTGACAGGAGAGACAAGGCACATGACTGATACCCAGCAAACGGTGTACGTAGTTGAGGACGATGAAGCAGTTCGTGATTCACTGGAGCTGCTGCTGAAATCCGATGGCAAGCCGGTCAAGACCTATGACAATGCCAACGCATTTCTCAAGGATTACTCGGAGAAGATGGCTGGCTGTATCGTGCTCGATATCCGCATGCCAGGAATGGACGGCATGGAGCTTCAGAAGAAACTGAACGAAAAGCATTCCATACTGCCGATCATTTTTGTGACCGGGCACGGTGATGTACCCATGGCCGTGGACGCCATGAAAGAGGGTGCGGTGGACTTCATCCAGAAGCCCTATCGGGAAGAAGCCTTGTTGCAGAAAATTGAGGCTGCGCTGGAGCAGGACCAGGAACAGCGCAAAACCCTTGGCGAGAAGCAGGAGATCCTGCGCCGGGTGAAAAGCCTGACGCCCCGGGAGCATGAAATCATGGACCGGATGATTGCCGGCCAGGCCAACAAGGTCATTGCCATCGAGCTGGAAATCAGCCAGCGCACCGTGGAAATTCACCGCTCGCGGGTCATGCACAAGATGGGCACCCATTCACTGGCACACCTGGTTCGTATGGTCCTGTCCGTAAAGGACCTTATCGACGCTCGCTGATTTGGCCGGCATCATGCAATTACCATCGTAACCGGCCGTATTTATATGACAGATGCTGTCCTGGAGACAACAGACGTAACGGTTCTGCTTGTTGACGACAACCCGCAGAACCTCAAGGTTCTCTACGAGACCCTGAAGGACAAGGGCTACCGCCTGCTGATTGCCAACGATGGTGAAAAAGCGCTGGACCTTGCCCATCGCCACCAGCCTGAAGTGATCCTGTTGGACATCATGATGCCGGAACTGGACGGCTACCAGGTGTGTGAACGCCTGAAGGCCGACCCGGTCACCTCTGACAGCGCCGTCGTATTTCTCTCCGCCCTGGACGACCTCCAGGCCAAGGTTCGGGGATTTTCCCTCGGTGGTGCCGACTACATCTCCAAGCCCTTCCAGGCCCAGGAGGTCATCGCGAGGGTGAAAACCCACGCCCGGGTGATCCGGCTGGAACGGGAACTTCAGGCCCGTAACCGCCAACTGGAAAACGACCAGGCCCGCATACTCAATTCCATCAGCGAGGGCATCTACGGCCTGGACGCCAATGGCAAAATTGTATTTGCCAACCCGGCGGCTGCCCTGATTATGCGCAGCCCTGTCGAGGAACTGATCGGCCAGAGTTTCTTTGATCTGCATTTTCGCACCGCCGGCCAGGGATGCGAGTCACTCCCGGTGTACGCCACCTGTACCCAGGGTGTGGCCGAAAACCAGCGTAATATTGAAATGTTGCGGGCCGACGGGACGCCGTTCCCGGTGGAGTATCGCTCCACCCCCAAGCTGGACGGGGATGAGCTGCACGGCGCCGTGGTTGTCTTCAGGGATATCACCACGGACCTGGAGAGCGAGCAGGCGCTGGACGACGCCAGGCACGTGGTTCAGGAACAGCGTGAACAGTTGGCACACTTTTCCCGCCTGACCACCATGGGCGAGATGGCAGCCGGCGTTGCCCACGAGGTAAACCAGCCACTGACCGCCATCACCAATTACGCCCGGGTTGCCAAGCGGGTGCTGGCCAAAGAAGCGCCGGACCATCAACTGCTTGAAGAGACGCTGGAAAAGATCGAAGCCCAGTCACACCGCGCCAGCGAAGTGATCCGCCGAATCCGCCGATTCATGAAAAAGCCTGCCGCCGGGAAGGATGTCCTGTCGATTTCCGCCTTGCTGGAGGATACCCGCCAGTTTGCAGAAGTGGATATCCGCAACAACGAGGGTGGCGTTGAGATCTCGGTGGATGACGATGTGCCTGATGTTCTTGCTGACCCGATCCAGGTTCAGCAGGTAGCCCTGAACCTGATCAGAAACGCCCTGGAATCGACCCGCAGCGCGAACTCGGAAAAGCCGGTCGAGGTCACCGTGGCCATGTCCGGTACCGGGTGTGTCCGTATTGCGGTAACGGACCACGGTGTCGGCCTGCCTGACGATGCCGAAGACAAGCTGTTCCTGCCGTTTTACACCACCAAGGAAGAGGGCATGGGAATTGGCCTGCCCATGTGCCGGTCGCTCATCCAGGCACAGGGCGGTGACATCGGTTTTGAGCGCCCGGAGCATGGAGGTGCCTGTTTCTATTTCACATTGCCCGTGGCCGGAGCCGAAGGCACTCCCTGTGCGCCTGATGCCGACACCGGAGAGCCCACGGAATAACCCTTAACTTCCCCAGCGAATCTCACCGCTCAGGTGGGGTGCGTTTCCTGATGCATTCAACAACTGGTAGTCCCACCCGGACTGCCCGGCCTGCCAGTTAAGCTGGGCTGTACCCGGCAGAAACAGCGGTTTCTTGAACTGGCAGGAGACTGATACCGCATCCTGTCGCCAGCCGCTCTGTTGCTCCAGCAGGGCCAGCACACGGGCCTTGCTCCACATCCCGTGGGCAATGGCCCTGGGAAAACCAAACGCTTTTGCGGTCAGCGCGTGCAGATGTATCAGGTTCCTGTCTCCGGAAACCCCGGCGTATTGGCGGCCGATGGATTCCGGTGCACTGATTTCGGCGGCTTCCGGGTAGCGGGGCAGTTCCGGGGGCTTGCCGCCGGATTTCCCGCCGCTTTTATCCGGTTGCCGGAACAGATTGGTGCTGGTTTCTTCCCATACCAGCCGGCCCGCCGACCAGGCTTCGGTTACCAGGTCGAATTCCAGCCCCTTCGGTGTGCTCGTCTGGCCATCCAGTCTCACCGCAATATCCAGCGTTTCGCCGGTACCGATAGGGCGGTGCTGCGTGATGTCATTGCGAAGGTGCACAAGCCCCAGCAGCGGCAGGGGGAACGCTTTCTCGGTCAGTAGTTTGAGGTGTAGCGGAAACGCGAGAATATGGGGCCAGGTGATGGGTACGTTTGCCTGTGTACCGAAACCACATACCTTCTGATAGCGTTTCAGGTTATGGTTGGCCGTACTGACGCCGATCAGCCTGGTGGACAGCCCGGGTATCCGGAGTTCGCTGCCGGCTTGTTTGTCTTTGGGGAGAATGGCCTTGCTGTAGAGCGTCCACAAGCCTGGCGGGTGATTACGATAGATTGAGGTATCTGGCATATTGTTAACTCTCCTGGTACACCTGTGCGTCTCTGGCCTGATATGCTCTAATATACGACTAAGGTCTCAGAGTCTGGCAAACCCGGCCAGTATGAGCATTGACCTGGCTTGCCGGCAAGGTTGTCCGGCCGGCCAAGCCGAGTACTAAACAACTATAAAGCGGGACATTATGCAGGAACTTCGCGATGCGGGCGTGATGTTGCGCCTGATTTATCAGGCCATGAAGCGCAAAGGGATTGATACTGACGCCATCTTTTCCAGATTGGGTGTGGATGAAGACTATGTCTACACCGAGCAGTTGAGAACACCTCACAGCGCCCAGCTGTACTTCTGGCAGGTAGTTGAGGACGTGTCGGGCGATCCCGACGCCGGCCTTCACCTTGGCCAACTGCTGCCAGCCTACAAGGGGCAGGTTCTGGAATACCTGTTTCTCAGCAGTCCCACCTTTGGTGAGGGCCTGCGGCGGGCCCAGAACTACCAGCGGCTGCTGAGCGATGCCGCCAACACCGACTTTTTTATTGAGGGCGACGAGGCCTGCATGGTGCTGGACGCCGCCTCCAGCGAGGTCAGCCGCTTGCGGCACTTCAACGAATGCTTTGTCCAGGGCCTGATTACCTTCTTCAAGTCCATCACTGACGACCGCTTCTACCCCTCCCGCATTGAGTTTGAACATGAGCGGGAGCGTGGCGAGGACCATGTGAGCGAGATCCTGGGGTGCAATGTGGTGTTTGGCGCCAAGGAAAACCGGCTGTATTTTCCCGCCACGCTGTTATCCCATGCCTCTCCCCATGCGGAACCTGAGTTGCTGGATCTCCACGAGCGGTTTGCCAGCGAACAGGTGGCTCGCCTGGAGAAAAAGGACATCGTTGGTCAGGTGGAGCGAATCGTGGCGGAACTGCTGGATAGCGGTGAGGTTACCCTGGATGCCGTGGCTGAGCGCCTGGGCATCAAGCCGCGAACCCTGCGTACCCGGCTGACAGAAGCGGAAACCAGCTTCAACCAGGTGCTGGCGGATTTCCGCTACCGTCTGGCCCGGCAGCTGCTGGCAACCACCGACGAGTCGATTGATGAAATCGTGTATCTCACAGGCTTCTCGGAACCCAGTACTTTCTATCGTGCGTTCAAGCGCTGGTCGGGGATGACGCCCATCGAATACCGCAAAACCGCACAGGGAAAGGACGCCATGGTTGATGCCATGTGAGCGCGTCCCGTAAACCCAAATTTTTTCATGAAAAACGTTGACATGCGGGGCCGCCTCTTTATAATGCGCCCTCGTTGTCACCGAGCAATCACACCCTTGATTGCGCCCGAGGTGGCGGCTCACGCGGAGCGGTAGTTCAGCTGGTTAGAATACCGGCCTGTCACGCCGGGGGTCGCGGGTTCGAGTCCCGTCCGCTCCGCCATTTTCCTTCCCTGTAGTACCTTTTATAATACCTTTTTCCGTTGTCATTCCTGGTTCATCTCCGCGTAACAGTTTGCATGTTATCGTTTTCCTGTTTGATGCATGGGAGATGGATGATGTCTGATTACGAAGAAGACCTGATAGACCGTCAGTTTGAAGACTATGATGACGACGATGACCTGGACGACGCCACGGAGTTGTAGCACTGCTAAAACGCCTAGCGAATGCCTTTAGCGACCTGTTCCGCTAAATACTGCTTTCGATGTTCTCCCGGGCTGGTTTCAAACCAGCGACGCCACGCCTTGTGAAACGCAGCCGGATTGGCAAAGCCCAACAGCCAGGCAATTTCTGATAACGAGGTCCGGGTTTCCCGGATGTACTCCACTGCCAGTTCCCTGCGGGTTTCGTCCATCAACTCCCGGAAGCCGGTGTTTTCCTCTGCCAGTTGCCTCTGAAGCGTCCAGGGTGCCACGCCCAGTTTTTCCGCCATTGCGGCCAGGGTAGGGGTGTCGCCTTGCAGCAGGGGCGGCAGCAGATCTTTCACCCGGTCGCCGGTACTCCAGCCGGCACGAATTCTCGCAAGTTCCCGCTGGCATTCCCGTGACAGCTTCTCAAACATGGCCCCCTGGGACTGCAATGAGGGGATTTCCGTGATACCCGGGGCAAGCCTCAGGCTGTTGCCCTCGGTGCCAAACCTTACCGGGCAACCGAACCACTCCTCGAACACCTCATCCTGGCCCTGGGAGGGGTATTCAATGGCTACCCGTTCAATAACCCTGTCGCGGCCGGTAATAAT
The DNA here is from genome assembly GCF_029207565.1 of Marinobacter iranensis. Classification (GTDB taxonomy): domain Bacteria; phylum Pseudomonadota; class Gammaproteobacteria; order Pseudomonadales; family Oleiphilaceae; genus Marinobacter; species Marinobacter iranensis. The sequence continues at coordinate 179,202 of NZ_JANCMW010000007.1, forward strand.
CTTCAGAAATTGCGTCCATGCAGCCAGGACCGAATCCACCACGAAAAAGTTGAACACGTTGTAGGGTTTGATCGAATAGAAGTGCGCTTCGCGACCACCATTGGCGGTCCAGGGGGCGCCCCGGCTGTTACGGCTGGTGAGCAGGGCATAGTGAACCAGGGTGTTGATGGCTTCACCGGCTGTGGGCGCGGATTGGGCGGCAAGCCCGGCAAGGCCGGCGTCCACCGGCCGGGACAGCTGCCCCATGGTCAGTCCGAATGCCGGATTGCTGGTGAGGGTAATGGCGGCCTGGCCCATTCGCATGAAGCGCGGAATACTGATACGTGCTTCCGGAGCCCCCAGTGACTGTTCATCCAGCCCGAAACGTTCCAGCAAATCAGTGGGGTCTTTACCTTCAGCCCGTATAGCCCGGGCCATCACGGCAATGTAGAGCACGCTGATGTCACCGAGGGGGCGCTTGTGTCTGGTGGTGGGTCGCATGATCTCGCTATTGTCCTACAAGTTGCCTAAGGATATCAGATTGTTACTTGAGGATATTGTCTGAGGCAAGCCTCGCGGCTAATTTAGGGTCCATATGACGGCACCGCCGACCCAATAAGAGGAGAGAGACCATGACCGTATCAACACCGGGTGTTGCGCGTTACCCCAACTTGCTGGAACCGTTGGACCTCGGGTTTACCCGCCTTCGCAACCGTACCCTGATGGGCTCCATGCATACCGGCCTGGAAGAGGCAAAGAACGGATTTGAGCGGCTGGCGGCCTTTTATGCCGAACGCGCCCGAGGAGGTGCCGGCCTGATTGTGACCGGTGGTATTTCCCCCAACGTGGAAGGTGCCGTGTTCCAGCATGCCGCCAAGATGAGCTGCCAGGGAGAAGCGGATAGGCACAAGGTGATCACCCAGGCGGTGCATGAGGCCGACGGTAAGATCTGCATGCAGATTCTCCATGCTGGTCGCTACGCCTATCATCCGGAATTGGTGGCGCCGTCCGCCATCCAGGCGCCCATCAATCCGCTGAAGCCGAGGGAACTGGATGAGGCGGGTATCGAGAAGCAGATTGATGACTACGTCAACTGCGCGGCGCTGGCCAGGGAAGCCGGCTACGACGGTGTGGAGATCATGGGCTCGGAAGGTTATTTCATAAACCAGTTCATCGTCGCCCACACCAACCATCGTACCGACCACTGGGGCGGCAGCTACGAAAACCGTATCCGCCTGTCCATCGAGATCGTTCGCCGGGTTCGGGAGCGCGTGGGCAGTGATTTTATCCTGATCTACCGCCTGTCAATGCTGGACCTGATCGAAGATGGCAGCACCTGGGAAGAGGTGGTGCAACTGGCGAAGGAAATTGAAAAGGCCGGTGCCACTATTATCAACACCGGTATTGGCTGGCATGAGGCCCGGATACCGACCATTGCCACCTCCGTGCCCCGTGGTGCATTTACCAAGGTCACAGCCCGCCTGAAAGACGAAGTCAGCATCCCCCTGGTGACCACCAATCGCATTAATATGCCGGATGTAGCCGAAAAAATTCTGGCGGAAGGCGATGCCGACATGGTCTCCATGGCCCGGCCATTCCTGGCCGACTCGGATCTGGTGCTTAAAGCCGCTGAAGACCGCGCCGACGAAATTAATACCTGCATAGGCTGTAACCAGGCCTGCCTCGACCATACTTTCAGTGGCAAGCTGACCTCGTGCCTGGTCAATCCCCGGGCCTGCCATGAAACGGAGCTGGCTTATGTGAAAACCGCAGAACCAAAAGCCATTGCTGTTGTAGGTGCCGGCCCCGCGGGCCTGGCGTTTGCCTCCGTGGCGGCTGAGCGTGGTCACCGGGTCACACTGTTCGATGCTGGTAGCGAAGTAGGTGGTCAGTTTAATGTGGCCAAGCTGATTCCGGGCAAAGAAGAGTTCTACGAGACTCTGCGTTACTACCGGGTGATGCTGGACAAGCATGGAGTGGATGTTCGCCTGAATACCCGGGTGGATGTGGAGGAGCTGAAGGTCGGCGGTTTTGACCATGTTGTTCTGGCCACCGGTGTCAGCCCCCGCACCCCGGAAATCGAGGGTGTGGACCATCCCAAGGTGATTGGCTATCTGGATGCGCTACTGGGGCGCAAGCCCGTGGGGAAGAAAGTGGCGGTTATCGGTGCCGGTGGCATTGGCTTCGACGTCTCCGAATTCATGGTTCACAAGGGCACCTCGGCGGCCCTGGACCCGGAGCATTTCATGCGTGAATGGGGGGTGGATCTGCGCGTCGGGCATCGCGGCGGTATCCAGGGCATGGAGCCGGAAGTGCCGGAACCGGCCCGCGAAGTCTACCTGTTGCAGCGGAAGACCTCGAAGGTTGGCAAGAACCTGGGCAAGACCACCGGCTGGATCCATCGTACCTCCCTGAAGAATCGTCAGGTTCAAATGGTGTCGGGCGTCAGCTATCGCAAGATTGACGACGACGGGCTGCACATCACCGTGACCCCGAAAGGCGCTGAGCAGGGTGAAGATCGGGTGTTGCCGGTGGACACCATTGTGATCTGTGCCGGCCAGGAGCCCTTGCGCGAATTGCACGGTGGCCTGGAGGCCGCGGGGGTTCAGGTTCATCTCATTGGCGGCGCCGATGTGGCCGCGGAGCTGGATGCCAAGCGTGCCATTAACCAGGGTAGCCGTCTGGCAGCGGAACTCTGATGGCCATAATCCGGCTTCAGTATCCTGATCACAAAACGTTGCAGTTTTCCTCTTTGCACCGGGCTTTGACCCGCTAGACTATTATCCGGAAGTCTGTCAGTTTGAAATCGGCCCTGTGCAGTGTGTGCAGGGCCGGTTTCTGGTGTCTGTCAGCAAAAACGGAACACCCGGGCGGTGTTATCTGTGTAGCGGTCAGGTTTTCGGAGAGTGGGGAGTCTGTAAATGGGGTCTGCCGACCAGGTTAATGATGGTTATTCGGCGGTGTTTTTCATGGACGGCAGTGACGTGTCTCGCCAGATGCGTGCGTCAGAGTTTGGCGCCTTCCTGGATGGCTATGTAGGGCTGTCCGACCTGGCTGATACTGACGTCAAAGCTGTGTATGTGTTGCTCGGTAGTGACCTTGTGGTGCGCTCCCTGGTGTTTTTCCGTATCTATTTCGATGAAGAGGGGCGGGCCGATAGCCACTGGAATCTTCCTGTGGAAAAACTGGCCAAAAAGGGCGCAAAGGGCCCCGACATGGGGGCTGGCCCGATTCGGCTGGTCTGCCGCAGCCAGTGCCCTAAATCCACCAACGCAGAGGACCTCTGGGACCCGGACATGACGCCGGGTAGCAATCACTTCCAGGCTATTCGACGCGCCGTCGAGGCCAACAGTCTCAAGTTCCGCAAGGTGGAGCCGCCGGCACCGGAAGAAAATATTCCCGTTCTAGGGGCTGAATCCCGTACACCCGAAGATCCCGAAATATCCGCCGACCGCGTGCGTCTGGCTCGGGTTATCCGCGAGCAACGCCTGCGCATCAAGACCCTGCAAAGTGTTCATCGGGACGCATTATCCGATCTGCAGCGCGAAAACCGCCATGAGATGCAGGCCCTGCGCAACGAAACCGCTGAGCTCCAACAGAAATACGAGCGCCAGAAGCTCAGTAATGAGCAGTTGAAAAAGCGCCTTGCCGAGCGCAATGAGCAGTATCTGGCGATGCAGGAGCAGCTCTCCAGCGGCGAGGCCATCAAGGAGCGGGAAGGCGCAACAGCCGATGCCGAGGTTGTGTTGCTGCGGGAACAGTTGGAACGTCGTCAGCGTGAACTGGAGCTGAGGGACGAGAAAATCGTGGTTCTGGAGCAGGAAAACTATGACCTGCGTCACCAGGCGCCCACCGAGAACTCGGTCATGGAGCACCTGCAGAACCACTCCGTGTTCCTGGTGGCCTATCACGCCGGTGTTGGCCACATCACCTTGCCGTACGACGATATCGAAGCCTATTTCCGTAACCCGGTTGCCTACGCCGCCGAACGCTGCGGGCTCAACGAACCGGCCTACCGGCAGTGGCTCGATCACTATGAACAGCCGGTCTGTCATCACAAGAATTCCAATGGCAAAGCCTGCAGCGAGCCCGTAATGCGGGTCAGTCAGCCGGCCGAGTTCAGGGCTGGCATCGACGACCGCTGTGAAAAGCATCAGCCCAAGGAATCGAACTGACCCCGCCTTGATCTGTCTCTAACGGGATCTTTTTTCAGAATCAGGCCGTATTTCGTTACTATGGTCCCTGAAGATGCCCCCGGGTGATGAATCAGCTCCGCCCCGGCCCCATACAGACATCCACAGGAAGCTACATGGATCAATTCAGAAACATTGGCGTGATTGGCCGCATGGGCAGCGTTAAGGTGGTGGAATCGCTGCGTCAGCTCAAACAGTACCTGGTGAACAACAACTACCATGTGATCATCGAGGAAGACACCGCCACCATGCTGCCGGGCCATGGCCTCCAGGTTTCCAGCAAAAAGCTGCTTGGGGAAATCTGTGATCTGGTCATCGTGGTTGGCGGCGACGGTAGCCTTCTGGGTGCGGCCCGGGAACTGGCCAAGTCCAAGATTCCACTGTTGGGCGTAAACCGGGGCCGCCTGGGATTCCTGACCGATATTTCACCCTCGGACCTGGAGGAGCGCCTGGGGAAGGTTCTGCAGGGCGAATACATTGAAGAAACCCGTTTCCTGCTGGACGGACATGTGGAGCGCAATGGCCAGCCCCTTGGCTTTGGAACCGCATTGAATGACGTGGTGCTTCACCCCGGAAAATCCACCCGGATGATCGGTTTCGATCTGTATATTGACGGACATTTCGTATACAGCCAGCGGTCGGATGGGCTTATCGTAGCCACACCGACCGGGTCGACTGCTTACTCTCTCTCGGCGGGTGGGCCCATCATGCATCCCAAACTCGATGCCATTGTGTTGGTGCCCATGTTCCCGCACACCCTGAGCAGCCGCCCGATCGTGGTGGACGGCAAGAGCGAGATCAAACTGGTGATCGGTGAAACCAACGAAACCTATCCGCAGATCAGTTTCGACGGGCAGATGAACATTGCCTGTGCCCCGGGCGATATCATCCGTATCACCAAGAAGCCCTTCAAGATTCGCCTTATCCACCCAGCGGATCATAATTTCTACGCCACATGCCGGGACAAGCTGGGCTGGGCCAGTGAAATAGCAGCGAGTTAACAACATGGCAGGACAGGCAAGATCCGCGAGCCGCGGCTACGACATTATCGGCGATATTCACGGATGCGCGCATACCCTGATAAGGCTGCTGGACCAGATGGGCTACCGAAAGGTAAACGGTGTGTACGAGCACCCCCGGCGTCAGGCCATATTTATCGGGGACATTATTGACCGTGGCCCCCGTATCCGGGAGGCTCTGCACCTGGTGCGGGATATGGTGGAGCATGGCTCTGCCCGCATTGTGATGGGTAATCACGAGTACAACGCCCTGGGCTACTGCACCCGCGCCCGGCCGGGCAGCGGCAAGACGTTCCTGAGGGAGCACAACGCCCGCCACGACAGGCTGATTCGCGAAACCCTTAAGCAGTTCGAGCATTATCCACACGAATGGAATGAGTTTCTTGAGTGGTTCTACACCATTCCGCTGTTTATCGATGAGTCGGATTTCCGGGCGGTGCATGCTTGCTGGGACAGTGACCTGATTACCAAATTCAAGGAAAACCAGGGTGGGGCCTGCATCGATGACGACTTCCTCCACGCCTCCGCAGCGATTGAGTCCTTTGCCGGCCAGGTGATGGACACCCTGCTGCGTGGTACCGACCTGCGATTGCCTCCGGGGGTGAAGATTACCGGCAAGGACGGCTATGTCAGGGAGTTTTTCCGCACCAAATTCTGGGCTGATAACCCGAAAACCTATGCCGATGTGGTGTTCCAGCCGGATCCGTTGCCAAAAGACGTCGCCTGTCGTGAGCTGACGGAGGCAGAGCGCAGCCAGTTGATCAGCTATCCGGCATCGGCACCTCCGGTATTTGTGGGCCACTACTGGATGGAAGGGGAGCCTGCACCACTCAAGCACAATGTGGCCTGCATCGACTTCAGTGCTGTCAAATATGGCAAGCTGGTGGCTTATCGCCTGGATGGCGAACGCACCCTCTCCCGTGACAAATTCGTCTGGGTGGATGTGGAACGGCCGGAGCAGCCGGACTACCCCACCAGCGAAGACAGCGTGGCGAGGTAGACTGTGTACCGGATAAAGCAGATTGACACCGATATTGACCTGTCAGGTTTCAGCCGCTGGCTGAAGGAGCAGGGGGTGGGTCACCGGATTACGGAAGAGGGCGGTTCCCAGATTCTATGGCTTGAAAACCCCGAGCACACCGAACCGGTGATTCAGGCCCTTGAGCGCTTCCTGCGCGAGCCCGATGTACAAAAGGCTGTGAATACAACAGCACGGTCGCCGGTGTTTGTTGGCGGGCGCTGGCAGCCCTCGCCACGCCACGCGCCGGTGGTGCTGGGCATGATTCTGCTGGCGGTGCTGATGGCCTGGGTGACGGCGATGGGGCAGAACCAGTTATCCACGCTGCTGATGTTTGTTGACCCCCGTTTCTATGATGTCGGCACCATGGCGGATCGTATTCAGGCATTGTCCTCCACCCTGGCAAGTGGTCAGGTCTGGCGTCTGATCACCCCGGATTTTCTCCACTTCAGCTGGACCCACATAATTTTCAATTCCGTCATGCTGTGGTTCCTGGGTAGCCAGATCGAATGGTTTGATGGGCGCGCCCGGTTGCTGCTGCTGTTTGTGGCAACCAGCTTGCTGGCCAACGGTTTGCAGTACCTTGTGACCGGGCCACTCTTCGGTGGTTTGTCTGGTGTTGTGTACGGCATTCTTGGTTATTGCTGGCTCAGCCAGCGACGGGTACCCCGTTTCCAGTTCCCGCCCGCGCTGATTACTTTTGCGGTGGCCTGGATGGTGATCGGTTTTACGCCGTTCACGGAAATGGTGGGCCTGGGGCGAATGGCAAACGAAGCTCATCTTGGTGGCTTTGTCGCAGGGCTGGCCCTGGCGGCAATTTTGCCGGTACCAAAAAAAGCCCCGCGAAATCGCGGGGCATGAAAAGAGCATGTAGCTCCTGATGAGAGAGACCAAATGAACACGACCTTCGTCATTTGGTGAGATAATGATAATCATTATCGTTTATTGCTGTCAACAGATTCGCACACATTTTTTTGCTGGAGAATGAAAATGACTTACGAAGAGCTGATCAAACGGCTGGACCCGGCGGTTTATCAGAGCCTCAAAGGCGCCCTTGAGCTGGGTAAGTGGCCGGATGGCCGCAAGTTGACGGATGAGCAGCGCTCGATCTGTATGGAAGCGGTTATCTATTACGAAGAGCATCACCAGATCCCCGCTGAAGAACGGGTTGGGTATCTGGACCGGGGTGCGAAGGCAGGTACGGCCTGTGATCCCAGCGTCGCCCGCACGGCTGGCAAGTCGTCAAACGGGGCGGCTGATCCGGACCAGTTCTTTGAGGTGAAGTCTTGACCGCATTGGTTGATGTGACCGGCCGCCTGCGCAAAATGCCGGCAGAGGCCGGTGATCCGGTCAGCTACACCATTCGGGTTGGTGACACCCGCGTTCCCCTGAACGAGATGGTAGGGTACCCGCTGCAATTTGATTTTGATGGGGTGATACGCTGCATCCATTGCGACCGGAAGACGAACAAGAGTTTCAGCCAGGGCTACTGCTATCCCTGTTTTCGCAAGCTGGCAGCCTGTGACAGCTGTATCATGAGTCCGGAGAAGTGCCATTATTACGAAGGCACCTGCCGCGAGCCGGAGTGGGGGGAAACCCACTGCATGGTTGAGCACGTGGTTTATCTGGCCAATTCATCCGGCCTGAAGGTGGGGATTACCCGCGGTTCACAGGTGCCCACCCGCTGGATTGACCAGGGCGCCGTCGACGCTATTCCAATGGTAAGGGTCGCCACTCGCCAGTTGGCGGGGTTTGTGGAAGTCGCCTGCAAGCAACACGTTGCGGACCGTACCAACTGGCGAGCGATGCTCAAGGGCGATGTGCCGGAACTGGATCTGGTCGCAGAGCGCCGCCGCATACTGGCGCTGATTGCCGATGACCTTGCCGGGTTGCGGACAACACATGGTGATAACGCCATCAGGGCTGTCGATGAAGAGGGGTTGGCGCTGAGTTACCCGGTTCAGGTGTGGCCCCGGACGATAAAAACCCATAATCTGGACAAATCCCCCTCGGCGGAAGGTGTGCTTCAGGGCATCAAGGGTCAGTATCTGATCCTGGACACTGGCGTGATCAACATCCGTAAATACACCGGTTACGAAGTCCGCTTCCGGGTTTTTCCGAATAACTGAACCCGGCCCAACGAATTCTGGAGATAGTGAATGCGTACCAGCCAACCACAAACCATTTACCTGAAGGATTATCGCGCCCCCGTTTTCCTGGTGGATCACGTGGATATGCGTTTCGAGTTATTTGAGAGCGGGGCACGGGTACACAGTGTTCTGTCGATGCGTCGCAACCCGGACAGCGACAGTGCCGATAAAAGTCTGGAGTTGGATGGTGACTCCCTGACCAGGCTTGAGTCGGTGAGCCTGGATGGAAACCCATTAGAGCAAGACGCCTATGAGGACAGCATCGACAAGCTGGTCATCCATCAAGTGCCCGATCGCTTCGAACTGGGGGTCGTCACCTGGATTGAGCCCCAGAACAACACCCGCCTGGAAGGCCTCTACAAGTCCTCCGGCATGTTCTGTACCCAGTGCGAGGCGGAAGGTTTCCGCTGCATCACCTACTTCCCCGACCGCCCCGATGTGATGGCCCGTTTCCGCACCCGTATCGAGGCGGACAAAACCCTGTTTCCCATCCTGCTGTCCAACGGCAACGATGTCGAAAAGGGCGATCTGGAGGATGGCAGGCACTTTGTGACCTGGGAAGACCCGTTCCCCAAACCCTGTTACCTGTTTGCTCTGGTGGCCGGGGATCTGGTGGAGAAGCGGGACAGCTTCAACACCATGTCCGGTCGTGATATCGACCTGCGTATGTACGTGGAGCCGCGCAATTCCGAGAAGTGCGATCACGCCATGGAGTCCCTCAAGCGCGCCATGCGCTGGGACGAAGAGGTCTACGGCCGTGAATACGACCTGGATATCTTCATGATCGTGGCGGTGGATGACTTCAACATGGGTGCCATGGAGAACAAGGGGCTGAACATCTTCAACTCCTCCTGTGTACTGGCCAGCCAGGAAACAGCGACCGACCTGGCGTTCCAGCGCATCGAATCCATTGTTGCCCATGAGTATTTCCATAATTGGTCTGGCAACCGGGTTACCTGTCGCGACTGGTTCCAGCTCAGTCTCAAGGAAGGCTTCACGGTGTTCCGCGATTCCCAGTTTTCCGCCGATATGGGGTCGCCCACCGTCAAACGGATCGAAGACGCCACCATGTTGCGTACGGCACAGTTCGCCGAGGACTCAGGGCCCATGGCTCACCCCGTTCGCCCTGAGTCGTACATGGAGATTACCAACTTCTATACTCTGACGATCTATGAAAAGGGCTGCGAGGTAGTTCGCATGATCCGCACGCTGCTCGGAGCCGACATGTTCCGCAAGGGCAGCGATCTGTATTTCGAGCGTCACGATGGCCAGGCAGTAACAACGGATGATTTTGTCCGGGCCATGGAAGACGCCACTGGCCGTGACCTGTCTCAGTTCCGTCTGTGGTATGAGCAGGCAGGTACACCCGAGTTGACGGTGCGGGACCAGTATGACGAGGCAGCGGGGATTTATCGCCTGACCATTGACCAGGCAATTCCGGATACCCCGGGCCAGACCAACAAGAAGCCGCAGCATATTCCGTTTGCTGTTGGACTGCTGGGGGCAGAGGGCGAGTCACTGCCTCTGAAACTGGCAGTTGATGATGTTGAGGCGCCAGTGGACCGGGTCCTGGAGCTGACTGAAACCAGTCATACCTTTGAATTTCACGGGTTGTCAGAGCGGCCGACACCGTCCCTGTTGAGAGATTTTTCAGCACCGGTTCGGGTGTTTTACCCCTGGACACGGGAGCAGCTCACCTTCCTCATGAGCCACGATCCCGACGGGTTCAATCGCTGGGACGCAGGGCAGCGTCTGGCGGTGGATGTTATCAGCTCCCTTTTGGGAGCAGGCAGTGAAGCCGTTGACCCTGGTTTGATCAAGGCATATCGCGCTCTGCTGGCGGATTCATCCCTGGATCAGGCGCTGGTGGCCAAGATGTTGCAGCTTCCATCAGAAGCCTATCTGATCGAACTGGCGGAAAAGCCCAATGTGCCAGCCATCCACAAGGCCCGCGAACGGGTACTTGAACACATGGCCCGGGCACTGCGTGATGAGCTGCTCGCCTGCTACCACCGCAACACCATTGCCGGCAGCTACGAAGTAACGCCGGAGTCAGTGGCGCGCCGTAGCCTGCGAAACACCGCCCTTGCCTGGCTTTTGCACATCGACGACGAGGAAGGCCGGGCCCTCGCAACCAGTCAGTTTGCCGACGCAGACAACATGACCGATCGTCTGGGCGCGCTGCGCGCGCTGGTCAACTCCGGTTATGAGCAGGAGCGAGAACAGGCACTGACAAGCTTCTACGAACGGTGGAAGAGTGATCCGCAGGTGGTTGAACAGTGGTTCTCTGTGCAATCCGGCAGCAGCCGTACAGGCGGCCTGCGGAAGATCCACGAGCTTATGGAGCATCCCACCTTTGACTGGAAGAACCCCAACAAGATCCGCTCAGTGATTGGTGTGTTCGCGGGCCAGAACCTCCCGGCCTTCCACGAGGAAGAGGGTTCCGGATACCGTTTCCTGGCGGAGCAGGTTCGACGGCTGGATGACAGTAACCCGCAGATTGCAGCAAGACTGGTCTCGCCACTGACACGCTGGCGTAAATTTGCGCCGGTTCACGGCGATCAGATGCGGATGGCGCTGGAAAGTATCCGTGACAAATCCGGCCTGTCCCGGGATGTCTATGAAGTGGTACACAAGAGTCTGGCTGGCCAATAGCCCCGCCAAATCACCTGGGAGTATCCGTCTGGCCTGTCACAGGCGGATACAAAATCGCACTTTCGGTCGATAGACAATAATGGCCAATCGGCTAATCTGTCAGGAGCCAGTATTCCATGACAACACAATAAGAAAAGCCTTATTCAGGGCTTTCAGACAGGTTTAAGGTTAAACAATGACATACAAAAACAACGTGATTCTGGGCAGTCTGTTTGCTTTTTCTGTCTTTGCCACGCAGGCCAGTGCTGCCGTTTCCGCCAGCGAAGCCGCGCGCCTGGGGCAGGATCTCACGCCGTTCGGCTCAGTGAAGGCAGGCAATGAAGCCGGAACCATCCCGGCCTGGACCGGAGGCCTCACTGAAGCCCCTGCAGGTTATGAAGGTAGTGGTCAGCACCACATCAACCCGTTCCCGGACGACGAAGTGCTGTTTACCATCAGCGCGTCCAACATGGATCAGTACGACGAGTACCTGACCGACGGCCTCCGTGCCATGCTTGACACCTATCCGACCACGTTCCGTATCCCGGTCTACAAGAGCCGGCGCACCCACGCGGTGCCGGATTGGGTCGCTGAAAACACCAAAGAAAATGCTGTTGATGCAGAAGTCGTAGGTGAAGGTGAGGGCATCGATGGCGCCTTCGCGGGTTACCCCTTCCCGATCCTACACGGCAATAATGAAGAGAAGGCCTGGCAGGTTATCTGGAACCACCTGACTCGCTGGCGCGGTGTTTCGGTGACACGTCGCTCAAGTGAAGTGGCGGTGCAGCCGGACGGCGATTATTCCCTGGTGACATCGCAGCAGGAAGCTTTCTTTAACTACTACAATCCTGAAGGAAGCGAAGACGAACTGGATAACGTCATTTTCTATTATCTGTCGTTCACCCAGTCTCCACCCCGTCTGGCCGGCGGTGCCATCCTGATTCACGAAACCCTGAACCAGGTTATCAATCCGCGTAACGGCTGGGGCTACAATGCCGGCCAGCGCCGGGTACGCCGCGCACCCAACCTCGGCTATGATTCACCCATTGCGGCAGCGGATAACCTGCGGACAGCCGATGACACTGATATCTTCAACGGTGCTCTGGATCGGTATAACTGGGAATACGAGGGAATGCGTGAAATTTACGTTCCCTACAACAACTATCGCATCGGCGAGCAGGGCACGCCTTACTCGGAAATCCTGGGTATTTCCCACCTGAACCCGGACCTCACACGTTGGGAACTCCATCGGGTGCATGTGGTGGAAGCGACTCTGAAAGAGGGTGAACGCCATATTTATGGCAAGCGTCGCTTCTACGTGGATGCCGACAGCTGGAACACGCTGTTGCTGGATCAGTACGACGGTCGTGGTGAGCTCTGGCGCGTGACCATGGGCCTGGCGAAAAACTATTATGAGTTGCCCGGCGTTTGGACGGTGCTGGATGTGTACCATGACCTGCAGGCCCGCCGTTATCACGTGCTGGGCCTGGATACCGAAGAAAGCTCCACCCGCAAGTTTACCAACGATGTGCCCAATCGGCGTTACTTCTCTCCGGCGTCCCTGCGTCGCAGGAGTGTGCGTTAACGCCCGCGCACGTCTGTAGGACAAAATTTCGCCAGAGACGGACGGCGACGAATATACCGGTGGTCGGAAGGCCACCGGTATATTCTTGGTATCAGCCGGCATGATCGGCAAAATCAGAGAGACACAGTTCAACACAACATATAGGCAATCTGAATGGCTACAAGGTTGATGTGCAAGACTCTGGGAGCGGCCTGTCTTGGACTATCCATGGCATGGTCCGCGCCCTCGGTGTTTGCGCTTGCAGATATCATCGAAACTCCATCCCGGCCCACGGAGCTTGCGCCAGAGCATCTGCTCAATGATGCGGATAGTGCGGGTGAACGAATCGTGGCAGCTGGTGAGCGTGGTCATATCATTTTCTCCGATGACGAAGGTGAAAGTTGGGTGCAGGGCGAGGTTCCGGTATCCGTAACACTGACCGGTGTCGATTTCGGCACGGAACAGCATGGCTGGGCGGTTGGTCACAGTGGGGTTGTTCTCCATTCCAGTGATGCGGGCGAAACCTGGGAGCTTCAACTGACAGGCATCCGCGCCGCCGAACTCGCCATTGAAAGTCGCCAGGAACAGATCGATGAACTGGAGCAAAAGATAGAAGAGGCTCCCGAGGAAGAGAAAGCCGACCTGGACTGGGCGTTGGGTGACCTGCTTTTTTCATTGGAAAACCTGCAGGCGGATCTTGAGATCGGACCGGTGAACCCTTTTCTGGATGTCTGGTTTGAAAATGAGAACCACGGTTTTGTGGTAGGCGCCTACGGAATGTTCCTGCGTACCAGGGACGGTGGTAAAACCTGGAAAGACTGGGCGCCGAAGCTCGATAACCCCAGCGGTTTTCACCTGAACAGTATTGGCCGTATTGCCGGCGGCGCCTTGGTGATTGTCGGTGAGGCGGGCCAGATTTTTGTTTCCGTTGACGGCGGGGACAGCTGGGAGAAGCGTGAGAGTCCTTATGAAGGGTCCTGGTTTGGTGCCATAGGAACCGGCAATGTGAATGAAATACTCGCATTTGGCTTGCGGGGAAACATTTTCTTCTCGTCCGACCTTGGCAGAAGCTGGAAAGTGGTGCCGAGCGAGTCCGACGCAACCCTCAATGATGGAGTGGTTTCCGAAGATGGCCGTATTACGTTGGTGGGTAATGGTGGCGCAGTGTTAATGAGCACCAACGGTGGAGATACCTTTCGTCCCTATTTTCGGGATGACAGGGAAGGCGTTATGGATGTTGTACCGGTATCCGGAACCAACCTCCTGATTGTGGGCGAGGGTGGCGTGAAGCATACCGATGCCCGTGGCAAGAATCTTCAATAACGCCCTGATGCGGCACCAACAGATTGAAAATTAGAGGGGCTTTTGAATGTCGAACCCGAAGCATGACAAGGGCGAGCATTACCTGACTACACCGAAGGCAGAACCGTTCCTGGAGCGGCTGATCTTCAACAATCGGGCGATTATCCTGATTGCATTTTTTTTCCTGACCCTGTTTCTCGGCTACAACGCCGTCAAGATCCAGCCGGATGCCAGTTTCGAGCGGATGATTCCGCTGGAGCATCCTTACATTGTCAACATGCTGGAACACAGGGACGACCTGGAAAACCTGGGTAACTTCGTGCGTATCGCCGTGGAGGTGGAAGAGGGCGATATCTTCACAGCCGAGTATATGGAAACCCTGAAGCAGATCACCGACGAGGTGTTTTATCTCAACGGGGTGGATCGTTCCGGGTTGAAGTCACTCTGGACATCCAACGTTCGCTGGGTAGAAGTGACTGAGCAGGGGTTCCAGGGGGGCACGGTCATCCCGGATGGCTATGACGGTTCCCGGGCGAGCCTTGAACAGTTGCGTCAGAACGTACTCCGGTCGAACGAGGTGGGACGTCTGATTTCAGACAATTTCCGCTCCACGATCGTTTATGCACCGCTTTACGAGAATAACCCGGAGACCGGTGAGCCGCTGGACTACGGTGAGTTTTCGCGTCAGTTGGAAGAAAAGATTCGGGACAAGTACGAAACGCAGAACCCGAATATCGAAATTCACATTGTGGGTTTCGCCAAGAAAGTGGGCGACCTCATTGAGGGTATCGGCTCCATCGCCTGGTTTGCCGGCATCACCATCATTCTCACCACGTTGCTGTTGTTCGGGTATTCCCGCTGCATTACCGGAACACTGGTTCCGGTGTTCACTTCCATCATCGCGGTGTTCCTGCAACTGGGTACGTTGAGGTTGTTGGGTTATGGCCTTGATCCATACTCTGTGTTGGTTCCATTCCTTGTATTCGCCATCGGTATCAGTCACGGCGTTCAGATTGTTAATGCCATGGCAGTGGAGGCGGCAAAAGGGTTTGATTCCGTTACCGCTGCACGCCTGGCGTTCAGGGCGCTCTACATCCCGGGCATGCTGGCGCTGATTTCCGATGCATTTGGCTTCCTGACGCTGTTCTTCATTGAAATCGATGTTATCCGGGATCTGGCTGTTGCCGCCGGTATCGGCGTGGCGTTCGTCATCCTCACCAACCTGGTGTTGCATGTACTGATCATGTCTTACCTCGGCATTTCCAAGGGTGGCGTCCGCCACGTGCAGAATCACGGTGAAAAGCAGGATCGTAAGTGGCGCATCATGTCCTACTTTGCGCATCCGGGCGTGGCACCGATCTCACTGCTGATTGCGGTGATTGGTCTGGGCCTTGGTCTCTACTACAAGCAGGGCCTGAAAGTCGGTGACCTTGATCAGGGTGCGCCGGAGTTGAGGGCGGATTCCCGTTACAACAAGGATAATGCCTACATCATCGACAATTACTCGACCAGTGCCGATGTGCTGGTGGTGATGGTGAAAACCGAGGAAGAGCAATGTACCCAGTACAACGTTCTCCGCGCCATGGATACCCTGCAGTGGGAGCTGCAGAACACCCCGGGTGTCCAGTCCTCGGCCTCGCTGGCAAATGTGTCCAAACTGGTCACCAAAGCGCTGAACGAGGGTAACTGGAAGTGGTATGAAATTTCCCGTAACCAGACCATTATCAACGCCTCAATCCGGGAAGCTCCGGCTGGCCTGATCAACACTAATTGTGATCTGACCCCCGTGCTTGTTTTCCTGGAGGATCACAAGGCGGAAACGCTGAAAACGGTTACGGAGCGGGTAGAAGAGTTTGCCAGCAACAATAACAGTGATGAATACACCTTCCTGCTGGGGGCTGGTAACGCGGGCGTAGAAGCGGCAACAAACGACGTTATCTCCAGTGCCAAGAACATGATGCTGATCTTCGTCTATGGTGTAGTCGCGGCACTGTGCCTGCTGACCTTCCGCTCAGTCCGGGCGGTATTGTGTATCCTGATTCCACTGGGACTGACCTCGATCCTGGCAGAGGCGATCATGGCAGTGTCCGGAATTGGTATCAAGGTAGCGACGTTGCCGGTTATTGCGTTGGGTGTGGGTATCGGTGTCGACTACGGCATTTATATCTACAGCAAGCTCGAGAGATTCCTGCTGGAGGGCAAAACGCTCCAGGAAGCCTACTTTGAAACCCTGAAGTCTACCGGTAAGGCCGTTATCTTTACCGGTGTGACCCTGGGTATCGGTGTGGTGACCTGGATCTTCTCCCCCATCAAGTTCCAGGCGGATATGGGTCTGCTATTGTTCTTCATGTTCATCTGGAACATGGTGGGCTCCATCTGGCTGCTGCCGGCCCTGGCGCGCTTCCTGTTGCGCCCGGATCGAATGGTTGCCAAGGCCCGCGCGAACAAATAAGATTCGCAGGCGCCTGACCAGAAAAGCCCGCATTGCGGGCTTTTTTGTTTCTCGCTCAAGTGGTTAGCGAGCTAATCCTTGCTTTATTTATGACGCAAAGTGGTCTATGTTTTAAGGCGAAAGTGGAGAGTGTCCGTGTTTTCATGCGGGCCCAAAAAAGCAATAACGAACAGATAAGGGAAAAGTCATGGCACTGAAACAGAAATTTTCCGCACTCGCGGTTGCAGCGGCCGTCAGCTTTGGAGCGACCTCAACAGGGGTTAACGCGCAGGAGCAGCAATTTGTCACCATCGGCACAGGTGGTGTAACGGGGGTTTACTATCCGGCGGGCGGTGCGATTTGCCGCCTGGTCAATATGGACCGTAAAGAACATGGTATCCGTTGCTCTGTAGAGAGCACCGGCGGTTCGGTCTACAACCTGAACGCGATTCGTCAGGGCGAGCTGGATCTGGCGGTTGCCCAGTCCGACTGGCAATACCATGCCTACAATGGCACCAGCCAGTTCAAGGACGACGGAGCGAACAAAGAACTCCGTGCCGTGTTCTCCCTGCATCCGGAACCATTCACGGTTGTTGCCAGTAAAGGATCCGGCATCAAGACGTTCGAGGACCTGGAAGGCAAACGGGTTTCCGTGGGTAACCCGGGCTCTGGTCAGCGCGCAACGGCTGAGGTTCTGATGGACGAAATGGGCTGGACAATGGACAAGTTCTCCCTGGCCGCGGAATTGAAAGCGGCTGAGCAGTCCCAGGCCCTGTGCGACGGTAATATTGACGCCTTCTTCTATACGGTTGGTCATCCCTCCGGTTCCATCAAGGAAGCTACCACGTCCTGTGACAGTGTCATTGTGAGCGTTGACAACGAAGCTACGAAGACACTGATTGACAACAATCCGTATTATCGGAAAGCCGTCATCCCGGGTGGCATGTATCGGGGAAGCGATGACGACACCACCACCTTCGGTGTTGCCGCAACGTTTGTATCGTCAACGGATGTGTCTGACGAGGTGGTTTACGAAGTGGTCAAGGCCGTGTTCGAAAACTTTGACAGCTTCAAGCGTCTGCACCCTGCGTTTGCCAA
Organism: Marinobacter iranensis; assembly: GCF_029207565.1. Taxonomy (GTDB): domain Bacteria; phylum Pseudomonadota; class Gammaproteobacteria; order Pseudomonadales; family Oleiphilaceae; genus Marinobacter; species Marinobacter iranensis. The sequence continues at coordinate 196,590 of NZ_JANCMW010000007.1, forward strand.
CCTGAACAAGGAAGAAATGGTGTCTGACGCGCTGAGTGCTCCCTTGCATCCTGGTGCGGCGAAGTATTACAAAGAAGCCGGTTTGATCGACTGATCCTGTAACCGGTAAAAATGACACCGCGGGCAGCCATGCCCGCGGTGTTTTGATCTCCGACCCGCTTTACTCTTACAGGATCCAGCTATGGCCAATAGCGAACCGAGAGCCGGGGATACTATCGACAGCAAGAAAGTTGCAGAGGTCCTCCAGACCGAGACCGGAGGAAGAGCTGCAACCGGTATGGCTGCAAAGATACTGTTTGTTGTTCCTCTGCTTTGGTCCCTCTTTCAGCTATGGATAGCATCACCGCTGCCTTATATAGTCGAGTTTGGTGTTTTCAACTCGACGGAAGCAAGATCCATCCATCTTGCATTTGCCGCGTTCCTCGCTTTTGCGGCTTACCCCATGATTCGTGGCAGGAATGTTGATCACGTACCGGTTTATGACTGGATTCTTGCCCTGGCTGCCGCCTTTGCGGCGTCTTATCTTTACGTTTTCTACGACCAGCTTTCGACACGACCGGGCTCCCCGATAACCCAGGACCTGATTGTGGCTCTTGGTGGCCTGGTGTTGCTGCTTGAGGCTACTCGTCGCGCCCTTGGGCTTCCGCTGACCATTGTAGCCGGTGTCTTTCTGATCTATGCGCTGGCCGGTCCTTACATGCCGGACGTGATCTCCCACAAAGGGGCAAGCCTGAGCAAGCTGTCGTCCCACATGTGGTTAGGTACGGAAGGTGTTTTCGGTGTTGCCCTGGGCGTTTCAACCAGTTTCGTTTTCCTGTTCGTTCTCTTCGGCGCACTGTTGGAGCGGGCAGGGGCAGGTAATTACTTCATCAAGGTTGCTTACGCCATGCTGGGACACATGCGCGGCGGTCCCGCCAAGGCTGCTGTTGTCTCCAGCGGTTTAAGTGGCGTGATTTCCGGTTCGTCCATTGCCAACGTGGTCACGACGGGTACTTTTACCATCCCGTTGATGAAGCGGGTTGGCTTCCCGGCGACCAAGGCGGGTGCTGTCGAGGTGGCCGCATCCACCAATGGCCAGCTGACGCCCCCCATTATGGGTGCTGCGGCATTTTTGATGGTCGAGTATGTCGGAATTTCCTATCTGGAAGTCATCAAACACGCCATATTGCCGGCGTTGATTTCCTATGTGGCGCTGATTTACATCGTTCATCTGGAGGCCTGCAAGCTGAAGATGAAGGGTATTGAGCGCCCCAATCGTCCGACTCTAGCTCAACGCATGCTGAACTGGGTTGTGATTCTGATTGGCCTGAGTGCTCTTACATTCGTTGTCTACTACGGTATTGGTTGGCTTAAGGCACTATTTGGCGAGGCGGCGGTCTGGGTTCTTGGTCCCTTGCTGCTTCTTGTCTACATAGGACTGGTCTGGTATTCCACCCGCTTTCCGGAACTTGAACAGGATGATCCTGAGTCCGCGATGGATACGCTTCCGGACGTTGGTCCAACGGTGAAGACCGGCCTTTATTTCCTGTTGCCGGTCGTCGTCCTGGTCTGGTGCCTGACGGTTGAGCGCTTTTCTCCCCAGTTGTCAGCGTTCTGGGCCACGGTGTTCATGATTTTTATCGTTATCACCCAACAGCCCCTGAAAGCCTTCTTCCACAAGAGAGGCAACTTCCTGGCGGAAACCAAAACCGGTTTCGTTGACCTGACCCTTTCACTGGTGACGGGCGCGCGCAACATGGTCGGTATCGGTGTGGCGACGGCGACGGCCGGCATCGTGGTAGGTACGGTGACACTGACCGGTATCGGCCTGGTGATGACCCAGTTCGTGGAATTCATTTCCGGCGGCAACCTTCTGCTGATGCTGATTTTTACCGCCGTTATCAGTCTGGTCCTGGGGATGGGGCTGCCCACGACGGCGAACTACATTGTGGTTTCCACGCTGATGGCGCCGGTGATCGTCACTCTGGGCGCTCAAAGTGGTCTGCTGGTGCCGCTCATTGCGGTACACCTGTTTGTGTTCTATTTCGGCATCCTGGCGGATGATACGCCGCCCGTGGGGTTGGCCGCCTACGCGGCGGCTGCCATCTCGGGTGCCGACCCGATACGAACGGGTGTCCAGGGCTTCACCTATGATATCCGGACAGCAATCCTGCCATTCATGTTCATCTTCAACACCCAGTTGTTGCTGATCGGGCTGACGGGCTGGTTTGACCTGCTGGTCACCATTGCCAGTGCAGTGACCGCCATGCTGGTGTTCTCCGCGGCCACCCAGGGTTATTGGTTCACCAAGAGCTACAAGTGGGAGTCGGCCTTGCTGTTACTGATCACCTTTACCCTGTTCCGGCCGGGTTACTGGTGGGATATGGTCTATCCGGCAACGGAGGATCGTCCGGGAACCGAGGTGATTGAGCACATCGAGAATGTGCCCGCCGGTGAGGCCATTGTTCTGCAGGCGTCCGGTATGTCACTGAGTGGTGACGAGGTGTCTACCTATCTGAGCCTGGAGCTGCCGGCCGGGGAGTCTCCGGAAGCAAGGCTTGCGAGTGCCGGCCTGGAGCTGTCCCGCAAGGACGATGCGATGGTGGTGGACTTTGTTGGCTATGGCAGCACGGCGGAGGACGCGGGCATCAGCTTCGGCTGGACGATTGACGCAGTGCAGGTTGAAAATGAGCGCCCACCAAAAGAGCTGATGTTTATTCCCGCTCTTATCCTGCTGGGCCTTGTAGCCTTCGGGCAGCTGCGGCGACGAACGCCTGAAGAGGCCAGCGCTTACCGCTGATTGCCCCCTCTTATAAGCCCGGCATTAACCTGCCGGGCTTTTTTCTGTTAAACTCCTGCGCGCTACGGTCCGCGGTTTGTGTCGCGGCCAACCGTCAACACGTGGTCTTTGGTACGGATCACCTCTGAGACTCGAGGAGTTAACTATGCCTGTTGTTACCCTGCCAGACGGCAGCCACCGCAGTTTTGCCGAATCCGTTACCGTTCACGATGTTGCTGCAGACATCGGGGCGGGCCTTGCCAAGGCCGCTATTGCCGGCCGTGTGAATGGCAAACTGGTTGATACCAGTTACCCCATTGATGAAGATGTCGATCTCGCCATTGTTACCGAGCGGGACGAAGACGGCGTGGATATTATCCGCCACTCCACCGCCCACCTTTTGGCGATGGCCGTGAAGGAATTGTTTCCTTCTGCACAGGTCACCATCGGCCCGGTTGTGGACAACGGGTTTTACTACGATTTCAAGTTCGACCGGCCGTTTACCAATGAAGATCTGAGCCGGATCGAAAAGCGCATGGAAGAGCTGGCGAAGCAGGACATTCCGGTTTCACGCTCGGTGATGTCCCGCGACGAAGCCGTCCGCCTGTTTGATGAAATGGGCGAGGAATACAAAGTCCGCATTATTGAGGATATTCCCGGTGACGAAGACCTGTCGTTTTACCGCCAGGGTGACTTTATTGACCTGTGCCGTGGCCCACACGTGCCCAGCACCGGCAAACTCAAGGCGTTCAAGCTGACCAAGGTGGCCGGCGCCTACTGGCGCGGTGATACCGGCAATGAGCAATTGCAACGGGTATACGGTACTGCCTGGGGCAACAAGAAAGACCTGAAGGCCTATCTGCATCGCCTGGAAGAGGCCGAGAAACGCGACCACCGCAAGATCGGCAAGAAGCTGAGTCTGTTCCACATGCAGGAAGAGGCGCCAGGCATGGTGTTCTGGCACCCGGATGGCTGGTCCCTGTACCAGGAAATCGAGCGGTACATGCGCCGCAAGCAGCATGAACACGGTTACCGGGAAATCAAGACTCCACAGGTGGTTTCCAGAGCGCTGTGGGAAAAGTCGGGGCACTGGGACAAGTTCAAGGACGACATGTTTACCACGGAGTCCGAAAAACACGACTACGCCATCAAGCCGATGAACTGCCCGTGCCATGTGCAGGTATTCAATCAGGGCCTGAAGAGCTACAAGGATCTGCCCCTGCGCCTGGCGGAATTTGGTTCCTGCCACCGCAATGAAGCCTCGGGCGCCCTGCATGGCCTGATGCGGGTTCGCGGGTTTACCCAGGACGACGCGCATATCTTCTGCGAAGAAGACGCCATTCAGCAGGAAGTCTCTGACTTCATTGGTATGCTCCACGAGATTTATGTGGATTTCGGGTTTACGGAGATTCTCTACAAGCTCTCCACCCGCCCGGAAAAGCGAGTGGGCTCGGACGAAGTCTGGGACAAGGCGGAAGCAGCCCTGGAAGAGGCTCTGAATCGCGAAGGCGTGGATTGGGAGCTTTTGCCGGGTGAGGGAGCGTTTTACGGCCCGAAAATCGAATTTTCCCTGAAAGACTGCATCGGCCGGGTGTGGCAGTGTGGTACCATTCAGGTCGATTTTTCCATGCCTGGGCGCCTGGGTGCCCAGTACGTAGCGGATAATTCCGAGCGTAAGACACCGGTTATGCTGCACCGGGCAGTATTGGGGTCGTTTGAGCGATTCATTGGCATCCTGATTGAAGAATATGAAGGTGCCTTCCCGACGTGGCTCGCGCCAACACAGATTGCGGTGCTGAATATTACCGATAATCAGCGTAATTTTTGCCAGAATCTTGCGAAAAAGTGGGATTCCCTTGGCTATAGGGTTAATGCTGACTTGAGAAACGAGAAGATCGGCTTTAAAATCCGCGAGCATACTATCAACAAAGTCCCCTTCCTTGTTGTTGTCGGCGACAAAGAAGTCGAAAACAACGCCGTTGCGGTGAGAACCCGCAAAGGTGAAGATCTGGGGACTTTATCGCTGGAAGCGTTTGAGCAGCTGATGGCTGACGAAATCAACCGCAAAGGCAGAACCAAAACGGAGATCTAATTATTAAACAGCGAGCGAATCGGGGTGGGCGCACACCAAAGGCGCCGATCAATGAGAATATTGACGCAACTGAAGTCCGTCTGATCGATGCCGAAGGCAATCAGGTCGGTGTCGTACCGATTGAAGATGCACTCAAGCAGGCTGAAGAAGCGTCTCTTGACCTGGTTCAGGTTACGGATTCCGATCCGATCGTCTGTAAGATAATGGACTACGGCAAGAAAATCTTCGACGAGAAGAAGGCCAAGGCGGCTGCCAAGAAAAAGCAGAAGCAGACGCAGGTCAAAGAGCTTAAGTTCCGTCCAGGAACTGAAGAAGGGGATTATCAGGTCAAACTACGCAACCTGGTACGTTTCCTTGAAAACGGGGACCGCGGCAAAATCACTATTCGCTTCCGTGGGCGTGAGATGGCACACCAGGAAATCGGTATGAAGCTCATGAACAGGATCGAAGTGGATATTGAAGAGCTTGCCCAGGTAGAACAGCGGCCGAAAATGGAAGGCCGCCAGATGACCATGGTTGTGGCTCCCCGCAAAAAGAAGTGAACCTGATCCGGTGATGGTCCCCCGCGGTCGCGGGGGATTTGTCGTTCAGGGGCACATTGATATCACGTAAAAACAGAATGCGGAGTTTTAAAAATGCCCAAGATGAAAACCAAAAGCGGGGCCACCAAGCGGTTCAAGAAAACCGCCACTGGCTTCAAGCACAAGCAGTCCTTCACCAGTCATATCCTGACCAAGAAGAGCCCCAAGCGTAAGCGTCAGCTCCGCGGTACCAAGCTGATTGCCAAGTCTGATGTGGCTTCCATCAAGCGTATGACGGCGTGCTGATTCAGCCGCTCATCATTCCTGAACAGGTTTAAAGGTAGAAGGATTAAAGTATGGCTCGTGTAAAGCGTGGCGTGGTAGCACGTCGTCGTCACAAGAAAATCATGAATCAGGCCAAGGGTTACTACGGAGCGCGCAGCCGCGTCTACCGCGTAGCCAAACAGGCGGTTATCAAGGCCGGTCAGTACGCATACCGTGACCGTCGTAACCGTAAGCGCTCGTTTCGCGCACTGTGGATTGCCCGTATCAATGCTGGCGCCCGTGCCAACGGCCTGTCTTACAGCCGTCTGATTGCTGGCCTGAAAAAGGCCAATGTTGAGATCGACCGCAAGGTTCTGGCCGACCTGGCCATGAACGAACAGCAGACGTTTACTGCTGTTGTTGAGAAGGCAAAAGCGTCTCTGTGATCGCTTAGCTCTTTCATCGGTTAACCGATCGATTCAGGCGTCTCCATGGATTCATGAAGGCGCCTTCTGATAGGGGAAGGGCGCGCTCTTCCCCTATTTTTGTTTAGAGTGATTCCATTTCTGGATTGGAGCAGGGTCAATGGAAAACCTGGATCAACTCGTTCAGGACGGCCTGGCGGCGGTTGAAAGTGCCGACAGCTTGCAGGCACTGGATCAGATTCGTGTTGAATACCTTGGCAAGAAGGGTGTGATCACCCAGCAGGCGAAAACACTGGGCAAGCTGTCTGCGGACGAGCGCCCGGCCGCGGGCCAGAAGATCAACGACGCCAAGGGGCAGGTGGAGCAGGCAATCAACACCCGCCGAACAGACCTTGAGCGCACCGCTATCGAGCAGAAACTGGCCGGTGAATCCATTGACGTGACGCTTCCGGGGCGTGGCCAGGACCTGGGCGGCCTGCATCCGGTTACCCGAACCCTGCAGCGTATTGAGCAGTTCTTCTCCCGCGCGGGTTATACCGTGGAGCAGGGGCCGGAAATCGAAGACGACTACCACAACTTCGAAGCCCTGAATATTCCCGGGCACCATCCCGCCCGCGCAATGCACGACACTTTCTATTTTAATCCCGGCACTCTGTTGCGTACCCATACTTCACCGGTACAGATTCGCACCATGGAAGATGGCAAACCGCCGTTTCGCATGATTTGCCCGGGGCGTGTCTATCGCTGTGACTCCGACATGACTCACACGCCCATGTTCCACCAGGTGGAAGGGCTGCTGGTTGAGAAAGACGTCAGCTTCGCCGATCTCAAGAGCACCGTTGAGGAGTTCCTGCGGGTGTTCTTCGAGCGCGACCTGGAGGTACGTTTCCGTCCCTCTTATTTCCCTTTCACGGAACCGTCCGCGGAAGTGGATATCGAGTGGGGGCGTGAAGAGGATGGCAGCATCAAATGGCTGGAAGTGATGGGCTGCGGCATGGTCCATCCCAAAGTATTCGAACATTGCGGTATCGACGCCGAGGAATACCGTGGTTTTGCGTTTGGTCTCGGCGTTGAGCGTCTTGCCATGCTTCGCTATGGCGTGAACGACCTGCGTATGTTCTTCGAGAACGACCTCCGCTTTCTGCGGCAGTTTCGTTGAACACGGCATTACGATAAACGAACTAACAGGCAAAACCGCACCAGGACAAGGCAGAAACCATGAAATTCAGTGAGCAGTGGCTACGGGAATGGGTCAATCCGGCAAACGATACCCAGGCATTGATGGACCAGATCACCATGGCGGGTCTGGAAGTTGACGGATTCGAGCCGGTAGCCGGCAAGTTCAGTGGCATTGTCGTGGGTGAAGTTGTGTCGGTATCACCCCATCCCGACGCCGACAAGCTGAGGGTGTGCCAGGTCAGTGATGGCGACCAGACCGTACAGGTGGTTTGTGGTGCGCCCAATGTCCGGGATGGCCTGAAAGTACCCTTCGCTGTTGTGGGTGCAACGTTGCCAGGTGACTTCAAAATCAAGAAGGCAAAACTCCGTGGCCAGCCCTCAGAGGGGATGTTGTGCTCGGAAGCTGAACTGGGCCTGTCTGACAGTCACGATGGCCTGATGGAATTGCCGGACGACGCGCCGGTGGGGCAGGAACTGAGTGAGTTTCTCAATCTGAACGATGTCACCATTGATGTCGACCTGACACCAAATCGCAGTGACTGTCTGTCTATCAAGGGCATTGCCCGGGAAGTCGGGGTACTGAACAGCCTTGTGGTTGAGGGCCCGGAGATCCTCCCTGTGGAAGCGGTGCACTCAGAGGTGCCCGACATCGCTGTAAAGGCTCCCGAAGGATGCCCACGATACCTGGGGCGGATTCTGCGCAACGTGGATTTGAGCGTTGAGTCCCCGCTGTGGATGCAGGAAAAGCTGCGTCGTTCCGGTATCCGCTCTATCGATGCTGCCGTGGACGTTACCAACTACGTCATGCTTGAACTGGGCCAGCCGCTGCATGCTTTTGACCGCGAGGAACTTGAGGGTGGCATTGTGGTGCGTATGGCGAAGCCGGGTGAAAAGCTGGTGCTGCTGGACGGCCAGGAAGTGGAGCTGACGGGCGATACCCTGGTGATTGCGGATCATGCCAAGCCAATTGCCATTGCCGGTGTGATGGGGGGCGAGCATTCCGGTGTCAGTGAAAGAACCCGGGATCTGATCCTCGAAGCTGCCTATTTCGATCCGATTACTCTGGCAGGAAAAGCGCGCCACTATGGCCTTCATACCGATGCCTCTCATCGCTTTGAGCGGGGCGTGGATTACGAGCTTGCCCGTGACGCCATGGAGCGTGCAACCGCGTTGCTGATGTCCATCGTTGGCGGTGAGCCGGGGAGCATTGTTGAGGTGGTCAGCAAGCAGGACCTGCCGGAAGACCGCACCGTTGACCTGCGTGAGCAACGTGTTGCAGACGTACTGGGCCTTGAAATCGACCGGACCACAGTGGAAGAAATTCTGACGCGGCTGGGACTGCACATCGACAAGTTGCTGAAGGATGGCTGGCGCGTGCACGTACCAAGTTTCCGCCCGGATATCAGTATTGAAGAAGACCTGATTGAAGAAATCGGCCGGATATACGGCTACAACAACCTGCCAGTGACCGAACCAATCGGATCCCTTGGACTCCGCCCGCAGGAGGAGGCTGTCCGACCGGTATCGGCCATCCAGAACTATTTCGTGGCCAGTGGTTACCAGGAAGCGATCACCTACAGCTTTGTCGACCCGAAAGTCCAGGGTCTGATTGATCCGGAGCGGGAGGGGATTGCACTGGCCAACCCCATTTCCTCTGATCTGTCGGTGATGCGCACAAGCCTCTGGAGTGGGTTGCTGAAAACCGTGGCCCACAACCAGAATCGGCAGCAGCCCCGTATTCGCCTGTTCGAGACCGGCCTCCGCTTTGTGAAGGAAGACGACCGAATTGATCAGCAACCGATGCTTGCCGGCGTGGTCGCAGGTAATCAATTGCCGGAAAATTGGGTAAATGGTCGCAGAAATGCCGATTTCTTTGACGTAAAAGGAGAGTTGGAAGGTCTGTTCCAGCTTCTTGGCATTGAAGTGCAGTTTCTCCCGAGTCAGCATCCAGCGTTGCATCCGGGCCAGACGGCTGAATTGCTTCGCGACGGCGAACATGTAGGCTGGCTGGGCACATTGCATCCACAAGTTCAGAAAAAACTGGAACTTAATGGCACGATCCTGATGTTTGAGCTATTCTTGAATTCGGTCGTTTCTGGATATGTGCCTAATTTCAAAGATATTTCAAAATTTCCTGAAGTTCGGCGGGATTTGGCTATCATTATCGGAAGCGACGTGGGGTTTGCAGACGTCGAGCGTGTGGCGAAAAAGCACGCCGGGGAGCACCTCACAGCTTTGCGTGCGTTTGATGTCTATGAGGGTGAAAGCCTGGGCGAAGGTAATCGCAGCCTGGCCCTCAGCCTGTTCTGGCAGCACCCCGAGCGCACACTAAATGAAGAAGAGGTGCATTCGCTCTTCAACGGTGTTATCGAGGCACTGCGGGAAGAGTTGGGGGCAACACTGAGGAGTTAACAGATGGCGGCTTTGACGAAAGCGGAAATGGCGGAGCGCTTGTACGAGGAATTGGGTCTCAACAAACGTGAAGCCAAGGAGATGGTGGAAGCTTTTTTCGATGAGATCAGAGGCGCTCTCAGCCATAACGAACAGGTGAAGTTATCCGGATTCGGCAACTTCGACCTGCGCGACAAGAAGCAGCGGCCGGGACGGAACCCGAAAACTGGTGAGGAAATTCCAATCAGTGCACGGCGTGTTGTTACGTTTCGCCCGGGACAAAAACTAAAACAGAAAGTAGAAGCGTATGCTGGAACCCAGTCATAACAACGAACTACCCACGATACCGGGTAAACGTTATTTCACCATCGGTGAGGTCGCTGAACTCTGCGCGGTGAAAGCGCACGTGCTCAGATATTGGGAGCAGGAGTTTCCCCAATTGTCCCCGGTCAAGCGTCGTGGTAACCGCCGCTATTACCAGCGTGCCGACGTTATCACCATTCGCCAGATCCGAAGCCTGCTTTATGATCAGGGGTATACCATTGGCGGAGCGAAACAGAAGCTCAGTAGCCACGAGGTAAAAGACGATACCTCCCAGTACAAGCAACTGATACGGCAGATGATCACCGAGCTTGAGGACGTTCTGGACGTGCTCAATACTCCGGTAAAGTAAACGCATCGGATACAGACACTAAAAGCCGAGGGTTCGCCTTCGGTTTTTTTGTGGTCAGTGGCTATTTTCATGCAATGGCTCTGACCTGCCCCCCAACTTTCTAGTCCAGCCTGATATGAAATGAATATTCCGTAAGCGTTTGGTTCTTGAAATCGGTGTCCTGCAGGTTAGTATTTTTGTTAAGCGATTTGGAAGGCTACTTGTTGTCAGCACAAAGTAGCCGCCCCGACTCAATGGATAATCTAACCGAGGGGTTGAGGTTCATGCGAAGTTGATTGATTGAAACTTTGCGAGAATCAACAGCACAAGAACTCGTGAAATATCTAGACACGGAACGTGCAGGTTTTGTCTTGTTTTTTCTGGCTACCGCCTTTCTTGCCTTTGTGGGCGGGGCGGTTGTTGTTCTGTCCGAGGTATTTCCCTACAAATACTTTGATGACGCCTACAAGGCGGCCCTGGCATTGAAGGAGCAGAAGTCGGTTGACGACCCCTACACCCAGACCGACCTCTGGCGTGACGCCCGCACCGATGAGCGTGGCGTCACCATCAACAAGCCTGACGCCGTCTACGAAGGGCTGACCCTCTACACCTCCGGCGATGGCGCCTACGCCAACCTGATCGACATGGACGGTAACATCGTTCACCGTTGGTCACTGCCGTACAGCAAGGTCTGGGACAAATCACCCCGTGATGCCGAGCCCCGGTCGGACGACCTGATGTTCTGGGACAAGGTCCGTATGCTGCCCAATGGAGACCTGTTTGCCATTTACAATGCCGCCAATGACTCGCCATGGGGTTACGGCATGGTCAGAATAGATCGAAACTCGCAATTGCTGTGGGGCTACCATGCCCATACCCACCATGATCTGGATATCACCCCGGATGGGCGCGTCATCACCTTGACCAATGCGTACATCGACGAACCCATTGAGACCTTTTCCACACTGGAGATCCCCTGGCTGGATGATTTTGTGGTGGAACTCGACGGCGAGACCGGTGAGGAACTGAGCAAAATCTCTCTGTTGCATTCCTTTTTGAATTCACCATATCGCGAGCTGGCTTATGCGATACCCCGCTTTGCGCTCGCCGACCCTTTGCACGCAAACAGTGTGCAGTTTATCGATGGGCCGACTGCCCGTGCGTTTGCGCCTGCTCGTGGTAATTCCGAACAGGTGATGGTGTCGTTTCGCCACCCCGGTGCGATTGGCCTGATTGATCTCAAGAGTGGTGAGATGACCTGGGCACAGCATGGTCCCTGGCTGGGCCAGCACTATGGCCGCGCCCTACAGAATGGCAACTTTATGCTCTTCGACAACTATGGTAATTTCAAAAAAAAGAACGATAGCCGTGTGCTGGAGGTCAACCCTCAGAGTAATGCTATTGTCTGGCGTTATACAGGGGACAGCGATCATCCGTTCAAGAGTGGTTTGCGCAGTTCAGCGGAAGCGCTACCCAATGGCAACCGCCTGATTACCGAATCAGACGGCGGGCGGTTGTTCGAGGTCAACCGGGCGGGTGACATCGTTTGGGAGTTCATCAATCCGGTACGCGGAGGGGAAGGGGACCAGTTCATTCCCGTCGTCTCGGCAGGACAACGCATCGCTCTGGGAGATATCGACGCAGACTTTCTCGAAAGTCTCGATATAACCAGGAGGTAATTGCCATGAGGCGCCAATTCAGCCGTTACGGTCTTCCTTTCTCCGCGGTGACATTCACCGCTCTTACTTTTCCCGTTGTTGCGCAGGCCTATGTCGGGCCAGGGGCGGGCCTGAGCCTGTTGGCGGCCCTCTGGGGGCTCGTCGTGGCCATCGGAGTTGCGATCTTCTTCTTCATAATGTGGCCCATAAGGCGAATGCGGCGTCGAAAAGCTGCCAATCAGGCAGTTGCTTCCCAGGCCTCTTCCGAGTCGGTCCAGGATGTTGCCCCCTTGCCAGCTCAGGAGACTACCGAGGCCAGGATGGCGCCGGTCGATGAAAACAGATCCTTACCTCCCAGGACCTGATTGTACAGCGTGCCTGCCCCCAGAGGGTGGTGGGCAATCTGATCTCCGCCATGCCGTACCGGTGGTGCGTGTTTAAAGGGAATATCAGGAGGCTACATGGGAATCCTTGAATTGCCTGCTCCTTTGTTCGCCTCGCTGGACCAGTTCATGGCGGTCGGAATACTCGCTACCGTTCGCCTGATCATCTGGGGCTCTATTGGTGCGGTGGTGACGATGGGACTGTACAAACTATTCTCGCCGCAAGCTAAGATCGGCCACGCCAAACGGGCGGCGCAGGCTGCAAGGCGCCGGTTGTATGAGTTTGATGGGGAATTAGCCGACGCTGGTCCCCTGATTCGCGGCCAGTTTATTGCTGCGTTCAAGCACATCGGCCTGGTGGTGCCTGCTTCGCTGCTGGCCATGTTTCCGCTGCTCTGTCTGTTGGTGTGGCTCGACACCACCTACGGCCAGAGCAATGTCGCCTACCTGCCGGTGGGTCCAGAGTGGGGCCGCTCCTGGATGGCGGTGTTCTTCCCTGTAATGGTGATGGTTTCCTTACTCATCTATCGATGGGCGCGCATAGAATGACGAGTTCTTCGGCACAGGATTCCAGTACTAACACAACGGTTGACCCCGGCTTCACCGTGCCTACGTGGATGCATATTCTTGGGGGCTGGATTCACTGCCACCCGCGCACCTGGATCAGGCTCGGTAATCTCGAAACCCGTGCCATTCAGGATGTCATTGCCAACATCAAGGTCGAGCAGCCGGTATATGTCGCCGGGCTGGCACGCTCGGGCACAACGGTTCTGCTCGAGCGGCTGGCCGGGCATCCGCAGGTGGCAACGCACCGCTACGTTGATTTTCCGCCACTGCTGACGCCTTACTGGTGGAATCGCTGGCTATCACTGGTGCCGCGTTCCCCGGAAGTGGCACAGGAACGCGCCCATAAGGACGGTATCGCCGTTACCTCTCAAAGCCCCGAAGCCTTTGAAGAGGTGCTGTGGATGGCATTTTTTTCTGACATTCACGACCCGTCCCGTTGTGGGGCTTTTGACCACCAGGCATCGCACCCGGCATTCGAACGCTTCTATGATGAGCACATACGTAAGCTACTGGCCATACGGCGGCGTCAGCGTTACGTTGCCAAGGGCAACTACAACCTCGTGCGCATGGGCTATCTGCACAAACTTTACCCCGACGCCCGTTTCGTGGTGGCGATACGCGATCCGGTGTGGCACATTGCATCGCTGATGAAACAGCAAAGACTGTTCGCCACCGGTGAAGCCAGCCAGCCGCGTGCGCTGGAGCATATGCGTAGGGTGGGCCACTTTGAATTTGGTCTGGACCGCCGGGCTATTAATGTTGGTGACGACGCCATGACAGCCAGGATCACCGAGTTATGGGAAGCCGGGCGTGAGGTTGAGGGTTGGGCTTTGTACTGGGCCGACATCTATCGCCATGTGGCGGATGTGCTTGACACCGACCCGGCACTACGTGATGCCTGTCTGGTGGTGCACTATGAGGATTTGTGTAACCAGCCCGAGGAGACGCTGATACGTTTCCACGAGCACTGCCAACTGCCCGTCAGGTCGCAGGTTATCAGGGATGCAGCAGCAGGGCTCCGGTTCCCCACTTATTACCGCCCCCAGTTCAATGAGCAGGAACTTTCGCTTATCAGGGAGATCACTCAGCCCGTTGTTGCGCGCTTTGGTCAGCCGCACGTGTCATGATGGCAAGGTTGGTCATCCTCCGGCTACATGGCCGTTTTCCAGAAACAACAAAGCCCGGACCTTCCGGCCCGGGCTTTGTGTAGGGAATTCTGGTCGGGACGGCAGGATTTGAACCTGCGACCCTCTGCACCCCATGCAGATGCGCTACCAAGCTGCGCTACGCCCCGAATTGCCAGCGGCCAGAGAGAAACTTGAGAGAGATCTCAGTGGCTTAGCGGGAGCGAAGTCTACACCAGCCTCGGGCAAAAATAAACAGCCTTCGGCAATTCGCCGGGAAGGATGCCACCGTGGCCAGGTTTTGCACCCTGGGATAGTTTGACCTCAATCATTTTCACCTGGTCCAGGGTGGCGTTGCGGACAAACATCTCCTCGTTAAAGCTGCCGTCCTCGTTACGGCATCCAAAGTATCCGGAGCCGATCTCCCACACCAGGTCACCACCGGGTTCCCGGTGATATCGGGAGATAGAGCCCTCGCCAGTGTCATGGTAGAAGTTGCCCATTTTGGCGCCGGTGTTCAGGCTTGATATGGCGTTTGTCCAGCACGTTCTTGGCCCGCTGATAGACGATGGTACGCTGCTCCCTGGAGAAGGGGCGCTCATAAGTATCAGACTGGATGAAATACTGTCGTATTTCGGGGCCAATAGACTCAAGAAAGTACCGGAAGTGGGCAAGGATGGGGTAGTTGCGGCTGACGGTGCGCTTGCGTTGAAGAAGGTCCCAGGTGCCCGTGGCAGCTAAAACCCCGAGTATCAGTGGCAAGATATAGAGCCAGCCTCCCAACGCGATGCTGACCAGCAGTGAGCAAAAAAAGCCAGCCAGGCTCAGCGCGTAAAGCATGTAGCGAAAGGGGAAGGTCCTGGTTTTATCCATAAGCTCCTCTGAACGGGGTTGCGAATTGCTTCCGAATACTAACAGCATTCAAGCCGGCAATACGCTCCTGTATGGCCAGGCGGATCACGGGTATTTTGCACGAATATCTGAATATTGGTCTAAGCTTGGTTTCAGGGCGTAAGCAATCGCTCTTTGATGTTTTGAATTCAAAGCAATAAGATGACGAGCTTGTAACGTTTGCATCCGAAGATTAAAAAGATTTACCCAAACAGGAGGCTCAAAACGTGGGCGACGTTGTAAAAGACGAATATCAGACGGATTACGTCACAGGTCAGGACAATATCAGTCCTTTTGGCCTGGACCTGCACGCGCCAGTATTCCCGATTACCGCAATCATCGTGGTTGCGTTCGTCATCGGGACGCTGATTTTCCCGGGAGAGGCGAAGGAGCTTCTTGACGGCGCGAAATGGTGGACAATTGCACAATTTGACTGGTTCTTTCTACTCAGTGCCAACATCTTTGTTGTCGTGTCTCTCGCCCTGATTTTTCTACCTGTCGGCAAGATCCGTATCGGCGGCATGGATGCCAAACCTGAGTTTTCGACGATGTCCTGGTTTGCCATGCTCTTCGCAGCCGGTATGGGCATCGGCCTTATGTTTTGGGCCGTAGCCGAGCCAGTGGCCTACTACACGGGTTGGTACGAAACGCCGCTTGGCGTCGAAGCCAATACCGCCGAAGGCGCAAGGCTGGCCATGGGCGCCACCATGTACCACTGGGGCCTGCACCCCTGGGCGATCTATGCGATCGTGGCTCTGTCACTGGCATTTTTCGCCTACAACAAGAACATGCCACTGACCATTCGTTCCGCATTCTTTCCGCTGCTCCGCGACAGGGTGTGGGGCTGGCCCGGCCATATCATTGATATCCTGGCAGTGGTCGCAACGATATTTGGCCTCGCGACCTCGCTCGGTTTTGGCGCCCAGCAGGCAGCCTCCGGCCTGGATTACCTGTTCGGAATTTCGTCCGGTATCAATGTGCAGATGGCGATTATTACCGGTGTGACGGCTGTTGCCCTGATTTCGGTTCTGCGTGGCCTGGATGGTGGCGTGAAAATCCTGAGTAACTTCAATATGGCACTGGCCGGAATCTTGTTGTTTTTCATCATCTTTGCCGGCCCGACAATGACCATTCTTGAGACGATCTGGGTGACATCTTCCAGCTACGTTGGTAATTCCTTGTCACTGAGCAACCCGTTCGGACGTGAAGACGAGGCCTGGTTCCACGGCTGGACTGTCTTCTACTGGGCATGGTGGATTTCCTGGTCGCCGTTCGTTGGTATGTTCATTGCCCGTGTATCCAAGGGTCGTACGGTTCGTGAGTTCGTAACTGCGGTATTGATTGTTCCGACCGTGATTACCGTGGTCTGGATGAGTGCATTTGGCGGTTCTGCGCTGGAGCAAATCCAGGAAGGCGTCGGTGCGCTTGCCGAGGACGGCCTGACAGATGTTTCCCTGGCCATGTTCCAGATGTTCGCCAATCTGCCGCTCGTTGCCATTAGTTCCTTTGTCGGCATCGTGCTGGTTCTGGTGTTCTTCGTAACGTCCTCGGATTCTGGCTCGCTGGTTGTCGACAGTATTACCGCTGGTGGCAAGACCGATGCTCCTACTGCTCAGCGTGTGTTCTGGGTGGTTATGGAAGGCGCTATCGCTGCGGCACTGATTTTTGGTGGCGGTGAAGACGCGCTGGGCGCGATCCAGGCGGCTGCGATAACGGCAGGGCTTCCGTTCACTGCGGTGTTGCTGGTGATGACTTGGGGGCTGCTGAAAGGCCTTACCCATGAGCGCAAACTGCTGATTGCGGAAGGCAAGCTCTGAAAAGAGTGAGAAAGAAAAACCGGGGTTCGCCCCGGTTTTTTTGTGTCTGGAATTTGCGGCTCAGGTTTGTGAAGTGAAGGTTGCCATGGCAAAGGCAGCCCTCTCTTCTGGAGTGAAGTGCGGCCTGCGGAGAGCCTCAATCTGCCTCAGGCGTGGTAGCAGGCCCCGACCATTGGCCATCTGGATAGCGAGGCCCGGCCGTGCGTTCAGTTCAAGCAACAAAGGTCCTTCCCTGGCATCCACCACCAGATCGACTCCCATGTAACCCAAGCCGGTTGCCTCGTAGCATCGCGATGCCATTACCAGCATTTCCTGCCAGTTATCAATAACGAGGTTCTCAAGGGCAAGGCCGGTATCGGGGTGCAGGGTAATGGGGCGGTTGAACTGTACCGAGTTCAGGCTTTGGCCATTGGCTATGTTGAGTCCGACACCAACGGCGCCCTGATGCAGGTTGGCCTTGCCATCCGAGGCAGTAGTGGCCAGCCGGAGCATGGCCATCACGGGGTAGCCCTGAAAAACGACAATGCGGATATCGGGTACACCCTGGAACGAGTATTTTGCGAGTGCCGGAATGGATTCCACCAGGTTCTCGACAATAGCCACGTCCGGTGTGCCGGCCAGTGAATAGAGGCCGGCCAGGATATTGGAAAGGTGCCGTTCAAGGAAAGACGCAGACACCCGGGAGCCGGAAGCTTTGACGTATTCGTCACCATCCCGGCCGGTAATCACGGTAATACCCTTGCCGCCAGACCCTTTTGCCGGCTTTATGGCGAAGCCGTCCAGATCTTCGGCCATTTCCCTGAAGTGGGATATTTCGTGTTGCTGGCGCACCACTTGTAGCAGTCTGGGAGTGCGGACATTGTACTCGGCGACCACCAGCTTGGTTTTCAGCTTGTTGTCGACCAGGGGGTAGGATGAACGGCTATTGTACCGGGCAATGTAATCCACATTGCGTCGGTTCATGTTCAGCATTCCCAGCTGATTCAGTTTGAAGGGCGAAATCCAGCCCATCAGTTGTACACCTTCATCGGGTAAAAACGGCGGAGCTCAGAGAGCTTGTAGCCGGTGTACTGTCCCATCAGAAAGATCAGCCCGAGTACTACGAAATGGAGTTCAGGGAAGTTGAAGGTCAGGTGGCTTGCCAGCGGTGTGCTCATGATCAGGAACGCGCAGACGGCGACAAACAGGCTCCCGGCACCCTGAATAAAGACCTCACGGGCACCTTCCTCTTCCCAGAGGATGGACATGCGTTCTATCGTCCAGGCAATGATGACCATGGGGAAGAAGGTTACCGTCATCCCGGTGTTGAAGCCCATTTGGTAGCCCGCAATGCTTAGGCCGGCAGTTATGAATATTACAAGGATGATGAGCGCTGATATTCGTGAGACCAGCAACAGGTTCAGGCTGGACAGATAACCACGCATGAGCAGGCCTATGGCCACCACGGAAATGAAGGCAATCAGCCCGGGTATAAGGGTGGTCTGCACAAATGCCACGGCGATCAGTATGGGCATGAACGTGCCGGAGGTCCGTATACCCACCACGATGCGCATAAACGCAACCACGAGAGCGCCAAGGGGCAGCAACAGGAGCATCCTGAACATGCTCTGTTCCTCGATGGGAAGTTGGTACAGGCTCAGGAAACCGAGGCCGTTCTCATTGGATTGGGCCTGGGCCAGTTGCAGCGCAGGCACGGTCTGCCTGAGCATGGAGAAACTGACGTCCGAATTGTCACCGCCGACGAGGTCCAGTAAAGAGACGGCAGCCTGCCGCCACAACAATACGTGTTCCGGAAGACCCTGTTCAGCAGTGCGGGGGTTGAACGTCAGCCATCTTGAGCCGTCGTAGATCTGCAGGAACGGACGAAGTTGTTGCCGGCGTCTCGCGTCTTCCAGGCTTAGCCCGTCTGCCGTGCGTGCAGGTATGCCGGCATGGTTGAGCATCCTGGTAAGCAGGTCGATATAGTTTGCTTCAGACACAAGCAGAGTTGTGTTCTGGGCGCCTCCGTCCGGCTGGAGCAACTTGATCAGTTCCCGGGTCATACTTTCGGGAGTGCTGGAACGCTCAGCGGCCTGCTGTAACAATTCTTCCACCGCTGTCGCCTGGGGCTCCTCCCAGAATACCGGCTCTGGCTTCGGGCGTCGTTTGGGTATGCTGCCCAGGGCGGTGTCGTCAGGTACGAGTTGCACCTTGAAATAAAGTGTCTGGGGGCCGTTGACATCGCGTTTGGACCATTCGGCCCGACGGTCGCCGGATTCTTCCACGATGGAGAAGCCATAACCGGGGGAGGCGGCCTGTTCAGAAATGATGCGGAATCCGGGTGGTTGATCGGGAATGTTCAGGCTGGCCAGAACAGGCCGGCCGGTACCGTCAAAGTCGACCCGGGCTTCCACCATCCAGACCGGTTTCTGTTCTCCGGTAAACCAGGGGATACCTAGTTCAACGTGCCGCCATATGGCTATAGAAATCCCGGCTGCAATGAGCAGGAGAATGGCGAAAAAGAACGGAATGCGGGATCGGTTGGTCAAGAGTCGTCCCCATTTTCTTTAGCCGAAAGTGAATCGGGTAATTCAGTGGCAAACTCTTTGCCGACATCAATCAGCATGACATCCCTCAAAATGTTGCGACCAACCAGCACCGTATGGGACAGGTGCTCCCTGTTTGTCAGCGTAAACTCTGCCTGTTGTCGGTGATCGCCAATCATGAATTGTAGCTCTACCACGACTCGGCGCTCTGACTCTTCCGTGCTGGACTGGATAATCCTGACCCGGCGGGAGACCTCCCGTTCCAGAGTCACCATGTTGTCAGACCCGGGTTGCGGGACATCAAATCGTACCCAGTTATTGCCGTCGCGCTCAAACCTGGTGATGTTCCTGGCGTCGAGGGAAGACGTTTCTGCTCCGCTGTCGATCCGGGCGTCGTAAATCAATCCGGGACCGGCCAGATAAAATTTTTCCAGTTCGCCGACGATAACCTTACCCTTGAGTCTATCGGCTCTGCCGCCCCCGTCAGGCTGGCCTGCCGCACAGGCTGGCTGTTTTGGGACAGGAGGACAGGAGGGTTTCTCAACCTGTTCCGTAATCGCGTTCAGAATATTTTTAGTGGACTCTTCATTGAGCCGGGTCAGCGCCTGGAAGCTCTCATCGGTCCGGTTCTCCAGACGAATGACGTGTTCTCCCTGATTGATAACCGAGGTGTTCAGAGCATCAAGGTCCTGTTTTGGCACCATAAAGTAGTGATCCGAGGCACAGCCGGAGAGAATGGAGATCAATAGGCCGGCCGCCGCTAACTTTCCAAAATCTGAACGTATAAACAAGACCCGAAACCCCTGAACCTGCGGCTTGAATTCTTTCATCGCGGAGTGTCGCAACGAAAATATGGGGCAGTTAAAACAGCCCCTTGTAATCACGAGCCGGCAGTATACAACAACATAACTGTTGAGTTGGTTTACAGATCATTAACGGCGGGGATTATTCTTTCCCGGAATTCCGGGAAAGAAAATGGTTTTCAGCAAGCACTTCGTCAGAGCGAAGGTATTCCTGTACGACAGGGGAGCAATTCAGGTAGAACAGTAATAACTCCCTTTGCACATCCTGGTCCTGAATGCGGGAAGCGAAGTGAATCAGGTCGCGGATAGATTCATCTCCGTTGTTCTGAAAGGTTTTTCCATATCGCCCCTTCAGAATGCCTGTCAGTCGTTCCAGGTGAAACTCCCCGGTGTGCGTCATATGAGGCAGAATGCGGAATTCGCCGTGATTGGCTTTTGCGCCGGCATTGCCGTATTGGCCGTCTGCCACATTCGAACAGCCGGAATGGGAAAGTTCCGATCCCAGTTTTCTCCAGAGCTCTTTGAGCATGTTGAATTCCTGTCCTTTATACTGCTCAGGGACCTTGGCACCCGGCTGTAAAACCAGCCATTCTTTCGGTATAAGGGCCATGTTTACCCTTTTAGATGATATTACGTTCCGAGTCCAGAGCCGGATGCTTCGGACCGGAAGATTTGCCAATCAGTCCACTTGCACAAGGCATTGACTGGCCTTTGACGGAAGTCTGGCCAAAAAGGTTCCGTTAATACGGTAAACTGTTGTTCTGTCGTAACGTTCGAGTCAATTATTCAAGGAGATCGGGGTGTCCGAGGCAATCATCGATGTATTGGGGAATAAGCCGGAAGCCATCACACTGTTCATTTTACTGGCTTTGACCCTGTGTCTTCTCGCATTTGTAGGGGAGAAGGCGAATCGTGTCAGGACCCAACTCCGGGAACTTGAACATGCCCGGGCAATGGACCAGCAACGCTCAGCGCAGCTTGAAGCGGCACTTGAAGACGAGAGAACAAAGCTTGACCAGGCCGGCCTCGACACCGAGCAATGGCGACAACGGGCGGCAACCCTGGAAAACCAGGTGGCCGGGCTGGAGTCGGAAAGCAAGTCCCGGTTGGCGCGGATTGAGCAACTGGAAACAGAAAGAAAATCCCAGCAGCAACGAGCCGATGAATTGTCCCGTGAGCTTGGTGACGCCAGGGTTGCCCTGCGTGAGCAGGAAGTCACACTGGACAAGGAGCGCCGCTCAACAACGGAAAAACTGGAACTGCTCGAGCGTAACCGGGATGCACTGAAGCAGGAGTTCGAGAACCTCGCCAACCGCATCTTCGAGCAGAAAAGCGAACGCTTCAGCCAGCAGACCCGCACAAGCATTGACACCCTGCTGAACCCGTTCCGGGATCAACTGCAGGATTTCCGCAAGCGGGTGGAAGATGTTTACACCAGTGAAACCCGGGATCGCCAGGCACTGAGAAGTGAGATCAAGTCCCTGCAGGAACTGAATCGCCAGATCACCGAAGAAGCCTCCAACCTGACCAAGGCTCTTAAGGGCGATAAAAAAATCCAGGGCAACTGGGGTGAATTGATTCTTGAGCGCGTGCTCGAACGCTCCGGTTTGCGTAAGGGAATCGAGTACGAGACTCAGGGCAGCTACCGCGACGATGACAACCAGTTGTTGCGCCCGGACGTCATCGTTCACCTGCCGGACAAGCGCAATCTTGTGGTGGATTCCAAGGTTTCCCTGCTGGCTTATCAGCAATGGGCCACGGAAGAAGACGAATCGGCCAAGGAGGAAGCGCTTCGACAGCATGTCGAAGCGGTGCGCAACCACATACGCACACTCAGCGAAAAGGACTACAGCCAGCTGCACGGCCTGCATTCACCGGATTTCGTGTTTCTGTTCATGCCGATCGAACCTGCCTTTGTGGCCGCTTTTCAGCAGGACGAGAACCTATTCGCAGAAGCATTTGAGCGGAAGATTATCGTGGTTACACCAACCACCTTGCTGGCCACCTTGCGTACCATCGAGAATATCTGGCGGTACGAGCGCCAAAGCCAGAATGCGCGCCGGATCGCCGACAGGGCCAGTGCCGTGTATGACAAATTGCGGGTCTTTGTAGAGGCGATGGAAAAACTGGGAAGCCAGTTGCACACCGCCCAGGGCACGTACGATTCAGCGATGAACACGCTCACCCGTGGTCGGGGGAACCTGATATCGCAAGCCAACCGCTTTGTGGAGCTGGGCGTTCGTGTTAAAAAAGAACTCCCGAAAGCGATTATGGATCAGGCGGAAGTGGATGCCGATGGTGGCGACGACACCAGTGATCCGGTACAGCCCCCGGTGGACGAAGACACCGAGCGGGAAAACCAGCAGGAGTAAGAGAAATGGTGAAGATAACCCGAGTCGGGCGTAGTTCAGTGCGCGGCCTTGTATTGGCATCGCTACTGGTGGCCGGTCAGGTTTATGCCCTGGAGCCTGAACACGAGACCCGTCGATTGATGCTCGCCACCGAAGAGGCTGTGACCGCAGAGAGCTGGGGCGAGGCGGGGGAGTACCTGAATCGTTTACAGCAACTGGAAGGGGCGAAGCCGGCGGACTATTTCTATTTCCGTGGCCGCGTGATGCTGGAGTCTGGCCATTACAATGAAGCGCAAGCTGCGCTGGAGAAGTATGTCAGCCTTGCTGGAAGTGAAGGCCAGCATTATACCGACGCACTCAAGCTGATAACCGATGTCGAGAAGGCACGTCAGCAGGAGAGTGTGAGTGCTAATGGCAGTGGGGCCGGTACATCGGAACAGGTAGCGATTATCGAGCCGGCCGGCGATCAATCGCTGGAGAAGTTGAGGGAACTCTATCTCGCGGACTCAAACGCCGAAGCATTGGTTATCCATGCCAATACGCTCCTGGACGTTGCGGGCTGGCGGGAAGACCAGCGAGTTGTACGGTTGGACCGTCCTGCGGATGTGTCCTATCGGATCGATAAACGCAATGACATCATCAGTATTCAGGAATCTCGTCGTGAATCAGGCGGCCGCGTCGTCAGGACCACCGAATCCTTGGGCGTGTTTGGTGTTAATCCGCAGATTGAGTGGAACTGCGAAAGTTCTACGGTCAGTTGCTGGATTTATGACCCGCGAGACGGTTCCCGGTTGATGAAGCTGAGCCAGGACCGTGAACGGGCGGAAGAAATTGCCCGTACCCTTGGTCGCCTGATCCGGACTATGCAAAGCCCGGATCAGTCCCGCAACTGACCCCGTTCACCCTCGCGATAGGCCCCGGGGGTGACGCCTGTCCACTTTTTGAAGGCGCGATGAAACGTGGAAGGCTCGGTAAATCCGACCCGAAACGCAATATCATTAATCGGCAGGTCCGGCCGGGACAGGTAGTAAATGGCCATGTCCCGACGTAACAGATCCTTGATCTCCTGAAATGAAGTGTTTTCCTGCTTCAGCCTGCGGCGGAGGGTCTGGGGGCTGGTATGCAATTCCGCTGCAATCCACTCGAAATCGGGCAGGGAGCGGGCAAAGTCACGGCCAATCAGGGCACGGATGCGGCCGGTAAAGGTGTTGCTCTCATCCGGCCGCGACAGCAGGTCGGCCGGTGAGGTTTTCAGGAACTGCCGCATCTCCGACCTGTCGCGAATCACCGGCGCCTGAAGAAATCGCTTGTCGAACGTCAGCGCCGTCTCGTTGGCTTCGAACGACAGCGGGCAATGGAATATATGCCGGTATTCGTCACCATGGGGCGGGCGAGGGTAACTGAACTCCGCCTTCAGAAGTTCCACCGGTTGCCCAATCAGCCAACTGCCCAGCCGGTGCCAGATCACCAGGATGCTTTCCCGGAAAAAGTGCATCGGGTCGTGGATATCCCCTTCGATCACCGTGACCAGGCGGGCGGCGGTGTCTTCTACCTCCAGTTCCATGGCCACCATGGGGTCGAACAAACGGCAGAATTCGAACGCCTGGCGGTAAACCGCTTCCAGGTTAGGGCAGTCAATCACCAGCGCACACATGGTCGCAAAGGTGCCGGTGCGGCAGCGTCGCGGGCCCAGGCCCATGAACTCATCTCCCATCGCGTTCCACGTGACCTGCATCAGCCGGCTGTATTGGGTGCTACTGACGCGGGCCATCTCGATCCGGAGCAGGTCCGGTGAAATTCCGGCCTCACGCAGCATGGCCCGGGTATCAAGCCCGGCCCTTTCGGCGCCAACCAGCGCGGCTTCCACGAAGTGTCTGGAAACGGTGAGTTCCGACATGTCATCCTTTATCCTTGCTGAACGAAGCCCATCATAAAACCCCCCGGGTACAATGCAACCACCACACCGGCTGCAAGCTGGAAGAAATGGCCAATTGGATTGATGGAACCGGCAGTTGGCCCGGCGGGGAAAACAGGGCAGCATCAGGCTGTCATAACAACCGAAAAGGAGTATTGCATGCCTGGCCCGCTAAGCCACCTCAAGGTTCTGGACTTCAGCACACTGCTGCCCGGCCCCTACGCCACCATGTTGCTGGCGGATATGGGCGCGGATGTGTTGCGAGTGGAAGCCCCCGGTCGTCTGGACCTTACCCGTGTCATGCCCCCACTGGAAGACGGCGTGAGCACCTCCCACACTTTTCTGAACCGGGGTAAACGCTCTCTTGGCCTCGACCTGAAAAAGGAAGGCAGTGCAGACCTGGTCAAACAGTTGGTGAAGAACTACGACGTTGTGATCGAACAGTTCCGACCGGGCGTGATGGACCGGCTTGGCATTGGTTACGAAACCCTGAAAGCCATCAACCCCAGGCTAATCTACTGCGCCATCACCGGCTACGGCCAGACCGGCCCCTATAAAGACCGTGCCGGGCACGATATCAACTACCTGTCGCTGGCCGGTGTGTCCAGCCACTGTGGCCGCAAGGAGACCGGACCACCCCCGCTGGGCATTCAGGTGGCTGACGTGGCTGGCGGTTCGCACCATGCCGTTATGGGTGTCCTGGCGGCGGTGATTCACCGGCAGCAAACCGGAGAAGGGCAGTACATCGACATCAGTATGACCGATGCGGCCTTTGCCATGAACGGTATGGCTGGAGCAGCCGCACTGGCAGGAGGCCAGGAACAGAAGCCGGAAAGCTCCATGCTCAATGGTGGCACCTTCTATGACTATTATCAGACGAGTGATGGCCGCTGGCTGTCCGTCGGCAGCCTGGAACCCCAGTTCTCCGACCGGCTGTGCGATGCCCTCGATATTCCCGAAATGAAAAGCTTCGCTCTCAGCCAGAAGCCGGAACACCAGCAGACGATACGAGAAGCACTGAAAGCCGCCATTGCCCAGAAGACGCTGGAAGAATGGGAGAATGTTTTCTCAGGCGTGGACGCCTGCGTTGAACCTGTATTGACGATCACCGAGGCAGCCGGGCACCCGCAAATGAAAGCACGCAATATGGTGATTGACGTGGCGAAAGGAGATGGAGCTACCCAGAAGCAGATCGGGCACCCGATCAAGTTCAGTGTGACGCCCTGTGAAAGTCTCTACACTGGGCGCGTATTGGGGGCGGATAACGACGATTTCTGAGAGGCCTCGGTTGGTGCGGGAGCCAGTTTTACATTATTGCGGCCATCGGCTTTCGCTGCATACAGCGCCTGATCCGTGCGCCTTCGAGTGGCGTCTGAGGCAGCACCAGCAGGAATTCCTCCCCACCATAACGGCCGAAGCAGTCGATCGCTCGCAGCCCTTCCGTCACCGAGCGGGCCACCGCCTGCAGGATCGCATCCCCCGCCTGGTGCCCGTAAGTGTCATTCACCGCCTTGAAGTGGTCAATATCCATCAGGCAGATGGAAAACGAGCCCGGCATCCGGCTGTACCGATTGCATTCCTCGGATATCACCTCGAACAACCGACGGCGGTTGTAGACACCGGTCAGGGCATCCACGTTTACCAGCTCCCGGATCTGCTCCATGGCTTCGCCCAGTTCAAGGTTGCGTTGCCGCAGCTTGCCCCGGAGGCTACTGATAAAGCCGCCAATGACTGTGATTTCCGCCATCACCAGGGCAAAGGCAACGGTTTGCAGGATTTCCAGCTCACTGTTGAGCACTTCAGGTCGATACAGCCATAAGCCCAGGTGGAGGACACCATAGAAAGCGAAAAACCAGAGCCCCACCACAACAAACTGGCGCGTCGTCAGGGCGAGGATGCCGTAGAGCATGGGCACAATGGCAATCAGCAGGAACACAGCGCGGGCCTGGCCCGCATCAAGAAATGCCATCACCCAGAGAGCGGGGAGCAGCGAAACGATCATCTGCACGGATGTCATGCTGGGATCGCGGAATTTCAGATTGCGGCCAGTGTGAATCAGATACCAGACAGTGCCGTTAATCAGGAGGCTGAACACCAGGAATTCCCCTGCCACCCTCAGCGAAATCATGCCCTGTACCCAGCAATACACCACAATACTGAACGTTACCATGTACGAGGCAAACGACATGGCAAGTCGCCGAAGGCGAAGCTTCTGCTCACGGTTTACGGCATCTGACGTTGAACCCGTTATCTGGGCGTTTTCGGAATCACTCATGGGCTTCTTATTGGCATTTCGGTGGTGAATTCGACCGGGCGCAGCATGGATAGTGACATGCCGTTTAATAAGGATATGTGAAATAAATCATAATGCCATCCGAATAAAAATGAATCTCCCCTCAGTTCTTAGCGGTGCGTTGGTTTGTCTGCTAATTTGTGAGAGTGAGTCACCTTTGGCTCATTCATAACAATCACAATGGATAAACAACTATGAAATCGCTTCGCAAACCTTTCAGGAGCGCTGAAAAAGGCGCATTGAAAGCTGCCGGAGTAGCGCTGGCCAGCAGCTTTCTGATTGCAGGATGCTTCGATGGTAGCAGCTCTTCGGATTCCGGTAGTTCCGTGAACGAAAAGCTTTTCCCGGCGGACGGCAAATTTGAGGCAACGATAAGGAGGACAACCAACGGGGTTCCGCATGTGAAGGCGGATGACCTTGCTTCTGCGGCGTTTGGCGCCGGTTATGCTCAGACCCAAGACAATGTTTGTTTGCTTGCAGAGGCCATCGTCAAGGCCCGTAGCGAACGGGCCAAGTATTTCGGCCCCGGGCCCAATGATATCAACATCATCAACGATTTTAGCTACAAAGCACAGAAGATACTCAGTGGAGCTGAAGAGGAATATCCCAATTTGAGTGCGGAAACCCGCGCCATGATTGAGGGCTTTACTGCCGGTTATAACAAGTACGTGAACGAAACACCGCCAGGTGATCTACCGGGAGAATGCCGCGATCAACCCTGGGTGAAGGAGATCACCCCGGTAGACCTGTTTGCGCACTATCGCATCGTTGGCCAGTATGCCAGTGGCGCGCTGTTTGCCACCGGAGCCGTATTCGTTGCCGTGCCGGATGGCGAATCGCCCCTGCCAACGCCGGTAGCAAACATAACTGGCACTAAGGGCCAAAAACAGGAAAGTGACCTGAAGCGTATGGTGGCGAACGCCCGCATAGGAGCCTCAAGCCAGACCGACTTCCAGGACATCGGTCTGGGCAGTAATGCCTGGGGTATTGGCGGCGACATGTCGGAGCAGGGCAAAGGCGCTTTACTGGCCAACCCACATTTTCCCTACACAGGGCATCGCAGGCTCTACCAGGTTCAACTGACCGTTCCGGGGTATCTGAACACCAATGGCGCAGGCCTGCTGGGCACGGCCATTCCATTGATCAATTTCAATGAGAATCTGGCCTGGTCTCATACCGTAACCACCAGTCGTCGATTCACGCTTTACGAACTCACCCTTAAGGACGGTGACAACTTCACCTATATAAAGGATGGCGTGGAGAAGCCGATCACCTCCGAGACCTATCAGATTGAGGTGAACACGGGCGGGCCGACACCGTTGGTGCTGGAGAAGACCTTCTACTTCTCTGAGTATGGCCCGATGCTGGCCGCGGATGCGGTCACCGGCGGTGCTCTCCCGGCCTGGGGGGCCAGCGGAACGGCATATACCTATCGGGATGCCAATGCCAGTACTGAAAAGCTGCTCGATACGTGGTTGCAGATGAGCAGGGCATCCAATCTGGATGAGTTCCAGGCTGTTTTTGAAAACTGTGGCACAACGTTCTGGACCAATACCACCTACGCCGACGATCAGGGTAACGCTTATTACATCGACAGCAGTTCCGTGCCAAACCTCTCGGGTGCTGCGCTTGCGGTGGTGGATTTCAAACGTGCGGTCAATGCCGGCTACAATCAGTTGTTCAACAATGGTCTGACCCTACTGGACGGCAGCAAATCCCGCGATGATTGGGTTGAAGGGGAGTGCAGCGGTCTCGTACCGTTCGAGCAACGTCCCCAGATGGTCCGTACGGACTGGGTTCAGAACTCCAATGACAGCTATTGGTCGACCAACCCGGATCAGTTTCTGACGGGCTTCTCGCCGCTCTTCGGCTCTGAGGAGACTCCGCTCAACCCGCGGACCCGCATCGGGATCTCGATGCTGCAGAATCCGATGGATGCCGGTTTCGCTGATCGCGCACCGGCGGGTCAGGATGGAAAGTTCGGGGCCATTGATCTCATCGAAGTCATCTACAACAACCGTACCTGGTACACGGATATGTTCCTGGAGGAGCTCAGATCTCGATGCACAGCGATCGGAGCGACCCCCGTCAACCTGTCTGCTGGAGGTACGCGCACTGTCGATACGGCATGTGACGTGCTGCAGAGCTGGGACGGTGTTTACAACACCGACAGCGTTGGTGCTCACGTATTCAGGGTGTTTATTGCCAATTACCGGGAGGACTTCGGGACGGATCTAACTGTGCCGTTCGACGCAGCCGATCCCGTCGCGACACCGTCAACCCCCTCGGCAGCCAATGCCGGAACCGCTGACGATACCATGTTGATTGCGCTGGCGGATGGTCTGGAGGCTCTTGATTCCGTCAATATTGCCTACGACTCACCTCTGGGAGACGTTCAGTACTACCAGCCTACAGGTGGTGTTCCACCGGGCGGCACACCAATAACTCTTGGTAATCCGTTTCCATGGCATGGTGGGGATGGCTCCATTGATGGTGCCTTTAATGCGATTGGTGTCGTGACGAGCCCGGTTGCAGAAGACACGGTCTTTCCGAGGATTGCTCCTAACACTATCTCCAACACCGCAGGGCTCTCCGACCAGTCTGGTGAGGGATGGCAGATGGCCAGAGGCACAAGCTGGCACTTCGGCCTGGAGTTTACAGAGCAGGGGCCAGTGGCCTACGGGCTGACAAGCTACTCGCAGTCGTCTGATTCAGATTCGACCCATTTCAATGACCAGAGCCTGCGGTATTCTGAAGAGGATTATCGCCAGTTCTGGTTTGATGAGGCGGACATCGAGGCCAACCTCTTGGCCAATGGAGAAATAACGATCACCAATTGATGGTGGTTGCCAAGAAGAGGTGATAGTGCGAGCGCGGGCAGATTGAATTTGCCCGCGCTTTTACTGTGTCCATGGAAATCAAGGAACAAAAAAGGGGTGGCCTCTGCCACCCCTTTCTATATCTACTTAAGTCTTCAGTCTTGTTGGACGATCTCAGTAATATCAGGATCCGTTCCGGCGTCAGGAACGACCGCTGTTCCCATTGCACTTATCACTGTGGCGGTCTGGGTGACCATCTCCGTGAACACCCTTACATCCAGTTCCCCACCCTGGGGCAGGACAGGAGTGCCGTGAGTGCCGGCGAGATAGCGGGTGATAGCGGCGTTGTCCAGAGGAATCGGTGTTCCGCTACCAGTAACGGCCGTTGCTCCGAGAAGCTCCGCGAAAGGCTCAGTACCGGACAGATAAGCGTCAAATGCCCGACCCAGAGGGTTGGCTAGAGGGTCATTCGGGATGACCTGATCGCCGTTTACCTGTGACAGCAATACCGGGCTACCAGAGGCATTCAGGCTAGCTGCAAAGTTGATCGGATCTGCAGAGTCCAGTGCGGCCTGGAATACGTTGAAGAACGTTTCCAGGTTTGCGTCACCTTGCTCAAGACCGGCCGCGGCCTGGAGCCCACCCAGAATCTGGGGGGCGAAGGCCGGAGAGTTCTCAAGCAATCTGACAATGCCAGCGCCCGGAGTGAGGAGCTGGGCCGCAACGATGTCGTCGTCCGGGTTGCTGCTCTCATTGGCAACCGCAACAAACGGTGCGCCGACAATGGTGCCCAGAGAGTGACCTGCGAAGTAGACGCTACTTGCGTCGAGATCGGCGCCAGCCGTGCCGTCAAAGTCCAGCCCGCCGAGGGAGGCGCGAACGTTCAGCAAGTCCACAATGGCCTGACGGTTCTTGTCACGTGAGTTCGTGAAGTTGGTCAGGTTGATGAACAGGCTTCCAGACTCACCAGAGGTTGCAGTCATCGCAGTCGGCATATTCGCAGCGTTTGCGGTGAAGTCGAAGTGGCGCTCGTTCTCGGTCTTGGCAATACCGGGAACCGTTGAGCCGGCGTTTGCGACGGTGTTCTCAAAAGAGCGTAAAGACCGAATGGCTGCGTCCAGAAGCGGTGCCTGATCTGCCGGGACGCCAAAGTCTGCGGTTGAACCGCCACCCACAACCGCGGTCACGACAGTGCTGGCGGTTGCTGCATCCACGCTGAGTGCACCTGCAGTAAAGCCTACCGCGATCTGACCCGCGATCACTGCATCGATATTGGCTTCTGAAGGCGCCAGAGAGGCAGGTAGTCCGCCTTCCTGACCGGAGGCCAGCAGCTGTTCGGCCAGGCCTTCCTGATCAGCTGTGCTGAACGGAGTAACACCGTGGAGCGGTTGGTCAATGACGACCACGGCCACTTGAGAGTTGTGGGCCAACGCACTACCAAAGGTAAGCGCAGCGCTGCGGTCGGTGGTAATGCCGTGCATGTACATGACAGTTTCCAACGGCGTGCTGCCATCGTAGCCAGCCGGGTAGAAGACCATAATCGGCACGGTAACTTTCTGGGTTTCAGCCGGGAACGGGAAACGATAGTTAACAACCTGGCTGACGGTCGGATTTGATTGGGCCAGTGAAACACCCAACTGATCTCCGGCAGCCGCGGCCAGAGCCGCATTGGCGGTCCAGCTTTGGGTGTTAATGACTGAGCCTTCTGCATCGGAAGAGCCGGTTGGCACGCCGAGGTAATAGGGCAGGTCGATTGTACCCTGAACCAGATTCACCTGGCCGAAATCCACAAACTGGCCGGCAACGGCGGAGACCTGGGTTACGTCTTGTGGTGTTCCAAAGCTGGCCGTAGAGCTCTGATCTTCCGGTGTCGGTAAAAGGTTTGCTGTGGTGAAGGCACCAACCAACCCGTCAGCCTGCGCATCGGCGGTTGTATCAGCAGCCGCTACGGCATTGTTGCCAATGGTGTAGAGAGCGAAGAAATCGGTTTCTCCACCTTCACGTGCGTCAGTGACGGCGTCGAAGCGAACCGAACCAAGGATGGTCTCCTTGAAGAATGCCTTTGGATCAGCAATGTATTGCAGAACGCGCTGATCGTTGGATGTCGTGAAGCTGTAAGACATCGCAATGTCGTCTTCAGTAAGGGCGTTGCCCGGGCGTGCCTGGTTCGGAACACCAAAGAAGCTGGCGGCGACTTTCTCCCAGAAGCCGTCAACGATTTGACGTACCGGTGCCAAAGCAGTCGGGTTGCCCAGGACAGCATCTGGATCAGACACGTCGGTATACAACGGTGAACTGATAATCGGATCACCGTTAATGTCCAGCACTTCGTTTGTCACTACAACGATGTAGCGCTTGAACGGGTTGAGAGGCTTGGTCGGGTTGATTCGGATAGCTGAGTCGCCGTCCAGAGTCACGACTTCAGCAACATAGTCCGGAGATTGCGCAAGGCTTCCCAGATAAGCACCTGCCTGTGCCTGGTCGCGGCCACTCAGGTCTTGGGGCGCTGCACCAGCGGCCACCTGTGCAGTGATGGCCAGAGGAATGGTGGGTGATTCACCCGCACCAAGACCTCGGACTGGGTCGCCGCCTGCGTACTGGAGTTCAATCAGGAAAACGTTTTGGTTCGGGTTTGGAATCAGGCTGGTTGGATCGTTCGGATCCGCAAAAATAAAGGCTCTTGAATCCACGGAATCAGCATCAATTTGTCCGTTGAACTGAACCACCGGCGGTGCAACGGTCGACGCGCCACTGAGTTGATTCAGTGCAGTTGTCACGGGCGGTGATGAGTCTGCAACGCTGAAGGAACCGTCGGCTTCGCTGATTGTGGTGGCCGGGTTGTCTGAACGGAATATCAGGTCATTTGGTATCGGAAGGTCACCTGTAATCGGATTGAACAGTGGCCAGGTCCTACCATCGGTTTCTGGATTGCTGATCTGATAATCGGGATTCGCATTACTGGACCCTGAACCAGCGCTGTCAAAGCAGCCTGTCAGTCCAACGGAAGAAGCCACGGCAAGACTTATTAGAGTTTTCTTGAACATGGGTGGAACCTTTTCCTGTTGTTGTGTCGTTATGTTCGGCAGCTGACGGGGCCGGTCTGGCCCGGTAAACCCGTTGTCAGTGGCCTGGTTTGCTTAGCTGTTGTCTGAAATTCTGGCCAGCGCTCTGTGCCAATTTCTGTAACTCTGACTATAGCGGCAGTAAGGCAACAGTTGATCGCTCTAAAGTGTGATTCTGACCATTGGGAGCCCACCCGCACGGTCGGAGTTCGGCTTCATTGAAAAATAGTTGGCCCTGGGGCGTTTGTCGAGTTCCCCCAGGGCGCCGGTAGCCAGCCTAGCTGAAGTTCGAGAAGTCCGGTTTCCGCTTCTCCGTGAAGGCCTTGATGGCTTCGGCGTTTTCCGGGGATTTCAGGCGTTCTGCGAACAGTTTTCCTTCGGCCAGCATGGCTGTTTTGAGCTCTTCGCCGTTGGCCCGGTTCAGCAATTCACGGGTGGCACGGACGGCAGCCGGTGGCTGGGCTGCAAGCCCTGCGCACGCTTCCAGGGCTGTGGTTTCGGTTTGTGACGGGTCGCACACCTGGTTGATCAGGCCCATGCGCAAGGCGTCGTCCGCAGTGAAGGCACCACCCAGCATCAAAAGCTCTGCGGCGCGTACCCGACCGAGCCAGGAGGGCAGCAGCAGGCTGGAGCCACCTTCCGGGCACAGGCCGAGGTTGGCAAAGGGCATCTGGAAGCGGGTGTTGTTGCCCGCGAACACCATGTCACAGTGCAGCAGCATGGTGGTGCCAATGCCCACGGCCGGGCCATTTACCGCTGCGACAATGGGTTTGTTGGTGGTGGCCAGCAGGAACAGGAACCGGCCGACGGGGGTGTCTTCAAATTCACCCGGCAGGCCAGCGGCAAAATCGCCCAGGTCGTTGCCGGCGGTGAAGCAGTCTTCGCTGCCGGTATAAAGGATGCAACGAATGTCGCTGTCGTCCCGGGCCTGTTCAATGGCATCGCCGAGGGCGGTGTACATGTCATGGGTGAGGGCGTTCTTGCGGTCCAGGCGGTTAATGCGGACGGTAAGAATGTGATTGTTCTTTTCAGTGAGGACGAGGTTGGTCACGGTGTCTCCTGCGGTGTTTACTTCGAAGATGGCAGCGATGTTACATTTTTTCGGGACCGTTTAGCCAAGATTCCCGCCAAAAACCTTGGCCGTCCGTCTGATCCCTCGTTTTTGGATTTTCTGGTAAACTTCGCGCTCCTGTTTGAGAACCCCTATCTATAAACCAGACCTGATGAGACGCCTATGACCACCGTAATCCGCCAGGACGACCTGATTGAGAGCGTAGCGGACGCGCTGCAGTTCATTTCCTACTACCACCCGAAAGATTTTATTCAGGCAGTGTACGAGGCCTATCAGAAGGAAGAGTCTCAGGCAGCCAAGGATGCGATGGCGCAGATACTGATCAACTCCCGCATGTGTGCCCAGGGTAAACGGCCGCTTTGCCAGGACACGGGCATTGTGACGGTGTTCGTGACGGTGGGTATGGACGTGCAGTGGGACGCTGACATGGCGCTGGACGACATCATTAATGAAGGCGTTCGCCGGGCCTATATGCACCCGGACAACGTGCTGCGCGCCTCTATCCTGGCGGATCCGGACGGCAAGCGCACCAATACCAAGGACAACACGCCCGCGATCATCCATTACAAGATTGTGCCCGGTAATACTGTGGACGTTCACGTCGCTGCCAAGGGCGGCGGTTCTGAAGCCAAATCCAAATTCGCCATGCTGAATCCCTCTGACTCGGTGGTGGAGTGGGTGCTGAAAATGGTTCCGCAAATGGGTGCTGGTTGGTGCCCGCCGGGTATGCTGGGAATTGGGATCGGCGGTACCGCCGAGAAGGCGATGGAACTGGCCAAGGAATCCCTGCTGGATCCGATTGATATTCACGACCTTCAGGCCCGTGGCGCCTCCAATCGCTCAGAAGAGCTGCGCCTGGAGCTGTTTGAAAAGGTCAACGAGCTGGGCATCGGCGCCCAGGGCCTGGGTGGCCTGACCACGGTTCTGGATGTAAAAGTGAAGGATTACCCCACCCACGCCGCCAACAAGCCGGTGGCCATCATTCCCAACTGCGCCGCCACCCGCCACGCCCACTTCGTGCTGGACGGCTCCGGCCCTTCACTGCAAACGCCGCCGAGCCTGGAAGACTGGCCGGAAATCACTTGGGAGGTGGGTGACAGCGTCCGCCGCGTGAACCTGGATACGGTCACCCCGGAAGACGTGAAGGACTGGAAGCCGGGCGAAACCGTGCTGCTCTCCGGCAAGATGCTGACCGGCCGCGACGCTGCCCACAAGAAGATGGTGGACATGATCGAGCGCGGTGAAGAGCTGCCAGTGGACCTGAAAGGCCGCTTCATCTATTACGTGGGCCCGGTCGACCCGGTGCGCGAGGAAGTGGTCGGCCCCGCTGGCCCCACCACAGCAACCCGTATGGACAAGTTCACCCGCACCATGCTGGAGAAAACCGGCCTCACCGGCATGATCGGCAAAGCCGAGCGCGGCCAGGTGGCCATCGACGCCATTCGCGAGTTTGACGCTGTCTACCTGATGGCGGTTGGCGGCTCTGCCTACCTGGTGTCCAAGGCCATCAAGCACGCGGAAGTGGTTGCGTTCGAAGAGCTGGGAATGGAAGCCATCTACGAGTTTGAGGTGGAAGACATGCCGGTTACCGTGGCGGTGGACTCAAAAGGCTCCTCCGTCCACCAGACCGGCCCGGCCGAGTGGCATGAGAAGATCATTGCCGCCAAGGCGGTCTGACACGCTTAATCGGGATTACGACGAACAACTGATGTTCAGGTGCTTCCCCCAGTCCGGGGGAGGCGCCGCGTACTCTTCGAACTCCGGCTGTTCATCGAACGGCTTTTCCAACACCTCCAGCAGTTCCTTCATCGGCTTGTAGTCACCGTTCTGCGCTTCCAGAATCACCTGCTGGGCCAGGTAGTTCCTCAGGATGTACTTCGGGTTCACCTTGCGCATCTGGTATTCCCGCTCGTCATGGGCGCGGGTTTCTGACTGCAGACGGCGCTCGTAACGCTCCAGCCACTCATCCGCCACGCTGCGATCCACGAACAGATCCCGGATCGGCGAAGAACCTTTCGATGTGAGGTTGGACAGTCCCCGGAAGAACAGGGTGTAGTCCACATGGTGCTCGTGCAGCATGCTGAAGGTCTCCATGATCAGCCCCAGATCGGACTCGTCCTCAAGAGCCAGCCCCAGCTTGTCCCGCATGTTTTGCAGGAAACGTTCGTTGTAGGCAACCTCGTAACGCCGCAGCCCCCGCCGCACATCGTCTTCCTTCATCACGGGAAGCAGTGCGTTCGCCAGGTACTGGCAGTTCACGAAGCCGATATTGGGTTGGCGATTGTAGGCATAACGGCCACCCTGATCGGTATGGTTGCAGATGTAACCGGCGTCGAAATCATCCAGGAACGCGTAGGGGCCATAATCGAAGGTATCCCCGATGATCGACATGTTGTCGCTGTTCATTACCCCGTGGCAGAACCCCACCGCCTGCCAGTCCGCGATCATCCGCGCCGTGCGCTCAACCACCTCCACAAACCAGCGCTGGTAACGCTCGTCCTCCGGCAGGTCGATCAGGTGAGGGAAGTGCAGGGCAATCACATGCTCCATCAGGGTTTTCAGCGCCTCCTCGCCCTCATGATGCGCCGCAAACTCGAAATGCCCGAAACGGATGTGCGTCTCCGCCACCCGCATCAGCGCCGCCGCTGTCTCAATCGACTCCCGCCGCACCGGGTCCTTCGCACTCACCATAAACAACGCCCGCGTGGTACGAATCCCCAACGCCGCCATCGCCTCACTGCACAAATACTCCCGAATGGTCGATCGCAGCACCGCCTTGCCATCCCCGAACCGGGAATAGGGCGTCATCCCCGCCCCCTTCAAATGCCAGTCCCAACGCCGCCCGTCGGGACCCACCGTCTCCCACAACAACAGCCCACGGCCATCACCCAGCTCCGGGTTATACATCCCGAACTGATGCCCCGTGTACTTCATGGCCACCGGATCCATCCCCTCAAGCAGCCCCGTTCCCGCACCCACACCGGTCCAGTCCTCCGGATTCTCCGAATGAAATCCCATCTCCGTGGCCAGACCATGGTTAAAACACACCATCCGCGCGTCCTTCAACGGCGTTGGCTGCACCCGGGTATAGAAACTGTCCGGTAGCTCAAGGTAGCGATGCTCGACTTTAAAACTGTTGCTGCTCATAACACTAGTGTCCCAGATAACCCAAGCTCACACCAAACACACTGGCTTCCAACACCTATACTCCAATTGGTATAAAACCTGCAAAACCAAAAACAAACCAACAGGGAACCAACATCGTGTCCGCACCCGATCTGACCACAACCATCAAAACCCTGATCAACCAGGAATCCCTCCCGGACGCCTATGCCGACACCGTCAAAAAGACCATCCTCCCCCTGGCCCAACACCTCCACAGCCTCCGACAGGACCGGGCCGGGCCCATCGTCATTGGCATTCACGGCGCCCAGGGCACCGGAAAATCCACCCTGACGGTATTCCTCAGGGAACTGCTGACGAAGCATTACCGCATCCCCACCGCCAGCT
Source organism: Marinobacter iranensis (assembly GCF_029207565.1). Taxonomy (GTDB): domain Bacteria; phylum Pseudomonadota; class Gammaproteobacteria; order Pseudomonadales; family Oleiphilaceae; genus Marinobacter; species Marinobacter iranensis. Next base: position 233,662 of record NZ_JANCMW010000007.1, read on the forward strand.
TCTCCCTGGACGACCTCTACCTCACCCGCGCCGAACGGGAAAGACTGGCAGAGGACGTACACCCGCTGTTTATTACCCGGGGCGTTCCCGGCACCCATGATATCGCCCTGGGCCAGCAGGTCATCGACCAACTGAAAGCCGCCGACTCAGGCACCGAAACACCCATCCCCGCCTTCGACAAATCCCGTGACGACCGCAGCCAACAATACCAATGGCCGGTATTCCGGGGTAGGGCGGAGGTGATCCTGGTCGAGGGCTGGTGCATGGGGGCAGTACCGGCGGCGAGTGACGAGGAACTGATGGAACCGGTCAACGAACTGGAGCGGTCAGAAGACCCGGAGGGCACCTGGCGCCAGTACGTCAATCGCTGCCTGAAGGGGGATTACAGCCGGTTCTTCAGCCAGGTCGACAGCCTGATCATGTTGCGGGCGCCTTCCATGGAATGCGTTCTGCAATGGCGCACTCTCCAGGAGCACAAGCTCCGGGAAAGGATGAGCTGCGCACCAAAAGAGGGCGGTGCTCGCAGTGGTGCCGCACAGCCATCGCGCATCATGAGTGATGAAGAGGTTGTTCGGTTCATCATGCACTACGAGCGAATCACCCGCGCCAGCCTGGAGGAAATGCCGGCCCGGGCGGATTGCGTGATCAACGTGGGCGAAGACCACAGTTTTGGTGAACCGCTGATCCGTCAGCGCCAGTAGAGGACACAGCCATGCCCAAACCCCGCCTGCTTCTGTTTTCTGATCTGGACGGCACCTTGCTGGACCATGAGAACTATGACTGGTCCCCTGCAAAGCCCGCGCTGGCGCGGTTGGCCGCAGCGGAGATCCCGGTGGTGCTCAACTCCAGCAAAACCGCTGGCGAGATCCGCGCCGTCAGGGAACGGTTGGGCAATAACGCCCCTTTTATTGCTGAAAATGGCGCCGCAGTGGTCGTGCCCGCGAACTGTTTTGGACCGGGCCCCGAGCAGGTGCAGAGTTTTGGGGCATCGCGGGCGCAAGTGCTGGCGCTGTTGCGGAAATGTCGGGAAGCGGGCTTCCGGTTCCGGAGTTTCTCCGACATGAGCCCGGCTGAACTGGCCAGCCATTCCAACCTCTCGGAATCAGAAGCAGAACTGGCGAAGGACCGAGCAGGTACAGAGCCGCTTTTGTGGGAAGGGGACGAGGATTCACTGGCCCAATTCCGCCAGAAACTGGGCGAACACAACTGCCGTCTGGTGCAGGGTGGGCGCTTTCTCCATGTCATGGGCACCTTCGATAAAGCCGATGGGGTCCGGTTCTTGCTAAAAAAATATCAAGAGCATTACGCGGGGGACCGGTTGATTGCCATTGCACTGGGTGACAGCCCCAACGACCAACACATGCTGGAGGAGGCTGATATTGCGGTCATTGTGAAAGGCGTGCAGTCAGACAGCGTATCGCTTCCCTCCCAGAGCAGGGCGATCAGGTCCATCAAGGAAGGCCCTGCAGGCTGGAACGAATGCGTACTGAATTTGCTGATTGAGTACGGTTACTGAAACCCGGTATTGAAAATAGGGAGCTCCACCATGGGCGACTTTTATCAGAACGGCATCATAACCACACTCCACAACCTCTGCCGGCGGCCGGTGGAAGAGCTGGAAGCGGAACTGATGAGCTTTCGCAAGGCGCGGCCCATGTCACTGGTGTTGCCATCGCTGTATTCAGAGCTGGAAGGCCCTGCCCTGAAGAACATTGTGAAGGAACTGGCAAAGGTGCCCTACCTGGAGCAGATCGTCATTGGCCTGGACCGGGCTGATGAGCAGGAGTATCGCCACGCCCTGGAGTACTTTTCCGGATTGCCCCAGCACGTGCGGGTACTCTGGAACGATGGCCCAAGGCTGCGGGCCCTGGACCTTCAGCTCCGGGAACAGAACCTGGCGCCCACGGAGATGGGCAAGGGCAGAAACGTCTGGTACTGCTTCGGGTATGTGCTTGCGTCGGGAATGAGCAAATCCGTGGCTCTGCACGATTGCGACATACTCACCTATTCCCGGGACCTGGTGGCCCGGCTGATCTATCCGGTGGCCAATCCCAACTTCAACTATATGTTCTGCAAAGGCTATTACGCCCGCGTGGCGGATAGCAAAATGAACGGCCGGGTCAGCCGCCTGCTGGTCACGCCACTGATCCGCGCCCTGAAGAAAGTCTGCGGTCCCAGCGATTTCCTGGACTATCTGGACAGCTACCGCTACCCATTGGCGGGCGAATTCTCCTTCCGTACCGATGTGATCAACGACCTGCGCATCCCCAGCGATTGGGGGCTGGAAGTGGGCGTGCTCTCGGAGATGAAGCGCAATTACGCCACCAACCGCCTGTGCCAGGTGGACATTGCCGACACCTACGACCACAAGCACCAGGAGCTATCCCCGGAAGACGCCAGCCGTGGCCTGTCCAAGATGAGCACCGACATCAGCAAGGCCCTGTTCCGCAAGCTGGCCACCAATGGAGAGATTTTCTCCAACGAAAAGTTCCGTACCATCAAGGCGGCGTATTTCCGCATCGCGCTGGATTTTGTTGAAACCTACCAGAGTGATGCCGTCATTAACGGGCTGAACTTTGATCGCCACAAGGAAGAGAAGGCGGTGGAGCTGTTTGCCCAGAATGTGATGCGGGCAGGGGCCTATTTCCTGGATAACCCCATGGACACGCCTTTTATTCCAAGCTGGAACCGCGTCACCAGCGCCATTCCGGACATCAAGGAACAGTTGCTCGACGCCGTGGAGCTGGATAACGAGGAATATCGCTGATGCGGACCGAACCGGAGCACTAACCATGAGCAACACCCTGCACCACAAGCTCGCCACCATGCTGGACGTGGTCTATCCCGCTATTGATACGGGTTTCCTGGCGGATCAGCTGCTGAAAACCATGGGGCTGGAGCAGGACACCCCCGCGCCACCGGCCCATCAGAACAACTGGGATGAGGCCGATGTCATGCTGATCACCTACGCGGACACGGTTCAGCGCAGCAATGAAAAGCCCCTTCAGACCCTGTTCCAGTTTCTTGAGGACTGCCTGAAGGATACGGTCTCGGCGGTGCATATCCTGCCGTTCTTCCCCTACAGCTCGGACGACGGCTTTTCCGTCATGGACTACCTGGCCGTCAACGAGTCCCACGGCGACTGGGACGACATCGAACGCATTGCCGGCAACTACAAACTGATGGCGGACCTGGTCATCAACCACATGTCGGCCCGCAGCCGCTGGTTCGAGAACTTCAAAAAGCGGATTGATCCCGGCAAGGATTATTTTTTCGAGGCCCGGCCCACGGATGACCTGAGTGCCGTGGTTCGTCCCCGTACTTCGCCCTTGCTCAATGCGGTGCAGACGGACGATGGCGAGCGTTACGTGTGGTGCACCTTCAGCGAAGACCAGGTAGACCTGAACTTCGCCAACCCGCAGGTGCTGAACGAGTTTGTCGGCATCATCCGTTATTACCTGGAGCGTGGTGTGAGCATCTTCCGGCTGGATGCGGTGGCCTTCCTGTGGAAAGAGGTGGGCACACCCTCCATTCACCTGCAGCAAACCCACGAACTGATCAAGATACTGCGCCTGCTCATCGAGCATCACACGCCTCACGGTGTGGTCATTACCGAAACCAACGTTCCCAACCGGGAGAACCTGACCTATTTCGGCAACGCCAACGAAGCCCATGTGATCTACAACTTTTCACTGCCGCCACTGCTGATCAACACCCTGGTCACCGGTAACTGCCGGCACCTGAAAACCTGGCTGATGAGCATGCCGCCGGCCCAGATGGGCACCACCTACCTCAACTTTGTGGCTTCCCACGATGGCGTCGGTTTGCGCCCGACCGACGGCTTGCTCACGGATGAGGAGAAGTTGCGGCTGATCAATACCATGGAATCTTTCGGGGGCAAGGTGTCCTACCGGCGCACGCCAGACGGCAAAGACCAGCCCTATGAAATGAACGTGGCACTGTTTGATGCGCTGAAGGGAACCGCGGAACGGGGCGCGGATCACTGGCAACTGCACCGGTTTATCTGCGCCCACACCATCATGCTGGCCCTGGAGGGCATTCCCGCGTTCTATATTCACAGCCTGCTGGGCACCGAGAACGATCATGAGCGGGTGGAGAACACCGGGCGGCTGCGCTCAATTAACCGTGGCCAGTGGAACCTGGACCGGCTGGAGGCAGAGCTGGCGGACCCCCTGAGCCATCATCACAAGGTCTTCACTGAGCTCAAGCGGTTGATTGCCATTCGCCGCAAGCAGCCCGCTTTCCACCCCAATGCCACCCAGTTCACCCTGCACCTGGGGCTGCAATTGTTCGGTTTCTGGCGCCAGAGCATGCGCCGGGACCAGTCCATCTTCTGTATCCACAACATCACCGACGTGGTCCAGCAGGTGTCTCTTGGTGACATCAATTTGATCGGCACTGACCAGTGGCGGGACCTGATATCCGGCCTGAAGATCGACGACCTGTCCGGCAGCCTGACCCTCAAACCCTATCAAAGTGTGTGGTTGTCCAACCGGGAATGATGGCAGAATGCACGGATGTCATCGAACCTTCCAAACCATCAACCCCGCATCCTGCTCTTATCCGCCTACGATGCCGGCAGCCACAAACGCTGGCGTGAGCAATTGGTCGCCAGCCAGCCCGATTTCCATTGGGAGGTTCTGGCCCTTCCGCCCCGGTTTTTCCGCTGGCGGATTCGCGGCAACGCACTGACCTGGCTGCAGGAACCGGCACTCCAGGCCAGTTATGACCTGCTGATTGTCACTTCCATGGTGGATCTGGCGTCCCTGAAGGGGTTTCATCCCCATCTGTCGCGCACGCCCACGATTCTCTACATGCACGAGAACCAGTTCGCCTACCCGGACTCCGGCCGGCAGCACTCCAGCGCCGAACCCAAGATCGTCAACCTGTACAGTGCTGTTGCTGCGGATCAGGTGCTATTCAACAGCGCCTGGAATCGGGACAGCTTTCTGGTGGGCGCCTACCGTTTCCTGGAGAAGATGCCAGATGGGCTTCCTGACGGCCTGATCCATAGTATTCGTGAAAAGTCCCATGTTGTACCGGTGCCCATTGAAGACCGGTTATTTCTTGAAAGAGGCAGCGCCTTCAACCGGCAGTGTCCTCATTTGCTCTGGAACCATCGCTGGGAATACGACAAGGCGCCGGACCGGTTACTGTTAATGCTGGATGCCCTGGTGGACGCAGGCCAGGACTTCCGGCTCAGCGTGGTGGGTGAGCAGTTCCGTAGTCAGCCGGAGACTTTTGGCCAGATACACGAGCGGCACCGGGAGCGCGTTGTAAACTGGGGGTACCTGAATAGCCGGGCGGACTATGATGACCTGCTGTCGGAAGCCGATGTGGTCATTTCCACCGCGCTCCATGATTTTCAGGGGTTGTCCATGCTGGAAGCCATGGCCTCCGGTTGCATGGCGCTGGCTCCCGATCGCCTGGCTTATCCCGAGTATGTGCCGGCTGCGCAGCGATACGCCGGCCATACGGATGACCCGGCGGCGGAAGCCGAGGCAGCGGCCGGCCTTCTGAGCCGGCTATTGCATCAACCGCCAGAACCCTGTGCACCGCAAGCCTGGCGGCTCAGCAAACTGCAAAAGAAATATTACAAAGTGATCAGTGCAACCTTGGGCCCGCTGACGGTATCCTGAGCCAGACCCAAAACACGGAGTAAATGCAGATGATGAGAGCCATCAAGGTTAGTGGCGACACATTGAGTTGGGAGGCGTACGACATCCCCTCCGAAGTGCCCGAAAATCATGTGGCTATTGATATTGCATGGACCGCCATCAACCGTGCGGACCTGATGCAGAGAGCCGGTGTGTACCCGCCACCGCCTGGCGCGTCGGACATCCTGGGCCTGGAAGTCAGCGGAACCATCTCGGAAGTGGGGAAGGGCGTGAATCACCTCAAGCCCGGAGACGAAGTCTGTGCCCTGCTTACCGGCGGCGGTTACGCCACCCACGTGGTGGTGCCGGCGGTTCAGGTATTGCCGATTCCGAAAGGGTACAGCCTGGAAGAGGCAGCGGCGATTCCGGAAGTGTTTGCCACCGCGTGGCTGAACCTGTATCACGAAGCCGCCCTCAAGCCCGGCGAAAAGGTGTTGGTTCACGCCGCTGCCAGCGGCCTGGGTACCGCCGTTATCCAGTTGGCGACCGCTCTGGGTAACCCTGTGTTTGCCACTGCAGGGGATGCCGAGAAACTGGAAACCTGCCGAAAGCTGGGTGCCAGCGGTGTCTGGAATCGCAGGGACGGCTCGTTTGTCGATGCCGTAAAATCCTGGGGTGGGGTGGATATGGTGCTGGACCCGGTGGGTGGCAACTACATCGCCGAAGACCAGAAAGTACTGAATGTGGACGGCCGGATCATACTCATCGGCCTGATGGGCGGTCGCATGGCGGAAGTGGATCTGGGGCTGATGCTGATGAAACGGCATCGCCTGATCGGATCGACCCTGCGCTCACGGCCAGTGGCAGACAAGGGCGACGTAATGAGCGCTCTGTACCAGCACGTATGGCCGCTGCTCAGCGCCCGGCAGATTGACCCTGTCATCGACAGTTCCTGGCCTATCGAAAAGGCCGGTGAAGCCATGGCCTATGTGGCAGAGAACCGGAATATCGGGAAGGTGTTGCTGCAGGTGGCCGGGTAGACCTCCGTCCCTGGAGGCTTTCGGGATCAGTCGGCGATGTGCACCAGCTGTTTGCCAAAGTTCTTGCCTTTCAGCATGCCCTTGAAGGCTTCCGTGGCGTTTTCCAGGCCTTCCGCGATGGTCTCGCGATAGTTGAGTTCGCCAGAGGCAACGCGGTTGGCAAGGATGTTAGTGATTTCCTGATGCTTGTCCTGCCATTCCGTCACCAGAAAGAAGCGGTGCTCCGGTACCGGGTCCAGGGCCTTGAGTACATGGAAAGGTGTTTCCACCGAGCTCATGTCTTCCGCATTGTAGGCTGACACGAAGCCACAGATGGGCACACGTGCGCCGGGATTCAGCAAGGGTGCCACGGCGCGGGTTACGGCGCCACCCACGTTCTCGAAGTAGATGTCGATGCCATCCGGGCAGGCCGCCTTCAGGTCGGCTTCCAGGTTACCGGCCTTGTAATCCACGCAGGCATCGAAGCCCAACTCTTCCACCACATAACGGCACTTCTCCGGGCCGCCCGCCACACCGATTGCACGGCAGCCTTCTTTCTTCGCCGTCTGGCCAACCACGGTTCCGACGGGGCCAGAGGCTGCGGAAACCACCACCGTTTCACCGGCTTTCGGCTTACCCACGTACATCAGGCCACAGTAACCGGTGCGCCCGGGCATGCCAGCCACACCGAGGTAAGCCTGAAGAGGCACGCCTTCTTTCTGGTCAATTTTGTAAACCATTTCGGCATTGCCCGGGAACACCACGTATTCCTGCCAACCGGAGTAGCAGGTCACCAGATCGCCGACTTTCAGATCGTCTGAGCGGGATTCCACAATGCGTGCAATGCTCTCGCCAACGATCACTTCCCCAATACCAATCGGATCCATGTAACCCTTGGCGTCGTTCATGCGGGGGCGCATGTACGGGTCCAGCGATAGCCAAAGCACCTTGGCCAGCACCTCGCCATCCTTTAGCTTTCGTATCGGGCGCTCTTCCAGCACCAGGTCGCCTTCCTGAATTTCGCCCTGTGGGCGCTGATTAAGAATCACCGCTCGATTGGTAGTGTTGCTCACAAGTTATCTCCGGTTGCGTAATGAAACCAGATTAGGGTGCAGGAGAATCGTTTTGAGGTCAACATCCCGGCTTTGGGGATGTGGGGTTACATTCTGCTGTCTGATCGTTATAATCACCGAAGCTCAGGACGAGCCGTTTGTAGATTGACTCAAATTCCAGACATCTTCAGGGACCGAAGACATGCCCCAGGCAACCGGACTGCAGTTCACGGCCACCCTTGGCCAACTCCCCAAAGACCT
>NZ_JANCMW010000080.1 GCF_029207565.1 Marinobacter iranensis
GGCTTCGAGAGCCTCGTCATCCCCTTCGACTGCACGGTCTACCGCACCGCCACGCGCTGGGCGCCGGGGGGCCCCGCCTTGCGCTTCCACATCGGGCTGGAGGAGCCTGAGGACCTCAAGGCCGATCTCGAGGCCGGGTTCGCGCGGCTGCGCGAGGCGACCTGACCGCGCCCGTCAGAAGTCGACGCTCGCCGAGAGCAGCACCGTGCGCGGCGCGCCCTGGCTGAGGACGCCCCGGCCCGTCGAGGCCCAGTAATTGTTGCCGGTGACGTTGAGGACGTTG
>NZ_JANCMW010000081.1 GCF_029207565.1 Marinobacter iranensis
GCCGGCGCGTGCGGGCTGTAGGCCACCGGCTCGAAGGCGACGCGCGCGGCCTTGGCGTCCTTCATCTCGAGCAGCACCTTGCCCGCGGTGACGCGCAGGCCGGTGTCGAACGGCGCCAGCACATAGGCGCCGAGCAATCCGTTCCGCGCATTGGGGGTCGGCGCCTGCTTGGCCGCGGCGAAGCTCTCGTAGAACAGCACCAGCGGCTGGGGATAGTCGGTGTCGAGCTTGTTCGCCCTGAGGAAATGGCCGCGGATCGCCTTCCAGCGCTCGGGGTTGGT
>NZ_JANCMW010000082.1 GCF_029207565.1 Marinobacter iranensis
ATCGGGATGTCGGCAATGCGCCGGCCGGCGACATAGACGCTCGAGGCAACGACCCGCGAATCCTGCGGTCCCGGCGTGAAATCGCGGGTCTGGTCCATCGTCGCCTCCCGAGGAAGCTCGTTCTTCGGCGCAGAGTGAACCTGGCTTGGCGGGATGGCAAGAGCGAGTAGCGAGTAGCGAATAGTGAGTAGGGAATGGGGCGGTGCGTCTCTTTCCCTACTCACTACTCACTATTCGCTATTCGCTATTCGCTATTCACTATTTCGCTACCTCGACCTGCT
>NZ_JANCMW010000083.1 GCF_029207565.1 Marinobacter iranensis
TAGGCGCCGCATAATGGGGTGCGAACACCCGATCCGCCAGACGTACGTCTGCCAGGTCACGACGAACGGCATCGACCCTGGGATCGATGGGAACCGAACGGCCCTTCAGCGAGAAACGCTTACGCGCTGGCCCTGCGGGCGACTGGCTCGATGTGCTGGCCAGTGAGGAAATGCCCGAATTCTGCAAGAAACTCTGCCCCTTCCGCGGTCTTTGCGACGAAGATGTTCCGCTTGTCGGTATCGTCGCGTTGACGGCGCAGATAGCCGAGCGTGCCCAGACG
>NZ_JANCMW010000084.1 GCF_029207565.1 Marinobacter iranensis
GGCGTCACGGTCATCGCTCTGACGAGCTTGTCTTACTCGCAGCTCTTAAAGAGCGATCACTCCAGCGGCAAAAGGCTGTTCGAGCTGGCCGACCTGGTCATCGACAACTGTGCGCCTGCGCTCGATGCCATGATCGAGGTGTCGGACATGGACGCGCCGATCTGCCCGGCTTCGGGCATCTCGTCTGCCGTCATCATGTGGGCGATCGAAGCCGGGACGGTTCAGCTCCTGCTGCAGCGGGGGATTAAGCCGACCGTGCTCAAGTCGATTAATAACCCCG
>NZ_JANCMW010000085.1 GCF_029207565.1 Marinobacter iranensis
CGGGGATGTTCCACGGTGTCGACGAGCGTGTCCCGATCGACGCGCTGGTGTTCGGGCAGCGTGTGCTCACCGATCTGATCCGCTCGTACTGAAAGGCCCCGCATGTCGATCCTCGAGGCCATCATCCTGGGCATCGTCCAGGGTCTGACCGAGTTCCTCCCGATCTCCTCGAGTGCGCACCTGCGCATCGTGGGCGAGTTCCTGCCCTCGGCCGAGGACCCGGGTGCGACGTTCACCGCCATCACGCAGATCGGCACCGAGCTCGCCGTCCTCGTGTACT
>NZ_JANCMW010000086.1 GCF_029207565.1 Marinobacter iranensis
GGGCCATCGGTTCGGGCATCGCCGCGGCGGCGACGATCGCCCTTGCCCTCGGCATCGGCTTCCAGGACGACGCGCAGCCCGAAGCCCCCCCCGCGCGGGAATTCGCCAGCGCGGCCAGGACGACGCGCACCGTGCAGCTTGCCCATGGCGTCACCGCCTCGCTCGGCGCCGGCTCCCGCCTCTCCGCGCCCGAGGCAGGCGGGCCGATGCGGCTGCGCGGCAGCGCCTTCTTCAGCATCCGCCACGATCCCGCGCGGAGCGTCGTCGTCGAGGTGGACGG
>NZ_JANCMW010000087.1 GCF_029207565.1 Marinobacter iranensis
GCCATGGGTTTGGCGGCAAGGTGCAGGCGCCGTTCGGCCTCGATCATGTCGCGGGTGGTGAAGCGGTCTTCGCCCCGTCCGTCCTTGCCGAGTTCGACCAGATCGGGCGCGCTGCGTATCGCGCCCATCACCGCGTTGAACTGGTCGATCCCGTCGCTGTGCCGATCCGCGAACTTTGCCATGTCGCGCGGCGTGAAGGTCGATTGCTGATGCGTGATTGCCTCCAGTGCGATGGAAGGATCGGCAATGATGCGCTCGCCGTTGCCGCGCGCGATCTCG
>NZ_JANCMW010000088.1 GCF_029207565.1 Marinobacter iranensis
CGAAAAGAGCGCAGACTTCGGCGGGAGAGAGCCTGCGCAGGCTTCAGGACGCGGTAGAAGCGTTTCGGCGGATCGAGGACGCGGCGCGCCGGTTGGAGGAGCGATCGGAGGCGCCCGTCGGCCGTTAATGCGACGGCCGCGATTTCTAGTATTTTCATTTTGAACGCCGTGATTTAAGATGGAGAGAGACAGGCCTAATGTCCCAGATCGGAGAAATGGAGAAAAAAGCCGATGAACGCTCGCTCTCTGCTTGGCCCGCTCGCCGCCTCGATTCTTCCT
>NZ_JANCMW010000089.1 GCF_029207565.1 Marinobacter iranensis
CATGGCGTTGCACTCCATCTCCAACGCCGGTCCAGGCCGGCATAAGAGATGATACAACATTACATATCTGGCGCAAATGCTTTCTCGATCATTCCTTCCCGAGGCGCGCCAGGGCATTTTCCTTGCCGATCAGCGGGAGCAGGGCGGCCATGTCCGGCCCATGCTCGCGGCCGGTAAGGGCGAGTCGCAGGGGCAGGAACAGGGCGCGGCCCTTGCGGCCGGTGGCCTGTTTCAGCGCCCCGGTGAGCGCCGGCCAGGGATCGGACCAGTCGATCCCCT
>NZ_JANCMW010000008.1:0-60344 GCF_029207565.1 Marinobacter iranensis
TCAACTTTTTAAAGAGCAGTCGGGGCTTGCCCGATCAAGGTGGCGTATTCTACATCGAATCACCGCCTTGTCAACCGTTTATTTTGGCGCCGACTTGAAGTCGGAAAATTGCCAATCATTTCAAACGATTGTCTTCCAATTTCTGACCCGCCTAAGCGGCGTGTCCCTCGAAAGAGATGCGCATTCTACAGAGCCCTGAGAATGTGTCAACGAGGTTAATCAACTATTTTTGCTTTATTTCGGTTAGCCCCTATAACGCTGCTCGAACTACGATCAAGGCGCTCACTTTTCACTCCAAATCTACGCGGATTTGCCTGCGGGACGACGCGATTTTCTGAACAGAGCCAAAACCGGGCCCGACAACGCATACGCAAGAAAGCCGGTAAACAGGACCGTCGCCGGATCAAGAGCAACCACCACAAACATAAGAACCACCAGAAGAATTGCAGCGAAAGGTACTCGCCCGCGCATATCCAGATCCTTGAAGCTTTTGTAGAGTATGTTGCTGACCATCAGCACCCCGCAGCCGCCAACAACAACGATCGTCATCAGCGTCAACCAACTGGTCGGCTCCACGAGATGGAAGCACCACACCAGCCCGGCAACACACGCCGCAGCGGCGGGACTGGGCAGCCCCACAAAGAACTTTTTATCCACGGAGCCAATCTGGGTATTAAACCGTGCCAGCCGCAACGCGGCACCAGCAACATAAATAAAGGTTATAGCCCAACCAACCTGGCCAAGATTATTCAGCGACCAGAAGAAAGCCACCAGCCCCGGTGCCACGCCGAAGGCCACCATATCAGCAAGACTGTCGTATTCTTCACCAAACTTGCTTTGGGTATTGGTGAGCCTGGCAACCCGTCCATCAAGCCCATCCAGGATCATGGACACAAAGATTGCAATGGCGGCATTGTCGAATACGCCGTTGGCGGCAGACACGATGGCGTAGAACCCTGAGAACAAAGAGGCGGTTGTCAGCGCATTGGGCAGAAGATAAATCCCCTTGCGGCGGACCGGCGCTCCCTCAACAAACTCTTCCTCTACGACTTCACCGGATTCGATGTCCTGCTCATCGCTACCAGAGTCTGTTTGACCCTGGGCATCATTCTTTTCAACCTTTGTTTCGGCTTGCTTCTTTTCGTCAGTCATTCCCATCACTCCGGAAAGCATTTAGGCGGAGTATATACGAAAAACGCGGCCCTCCGGGCCGCGTTTTCCAAACCAGTCCGGGGAACCGGATCAGTTTTTCTCTTTGTCCACGATCTTGTTCGCGGAGATCCAGGGCATCATGGACCGCAGCTTTTCACCCACGGTTTCGATCTGATGCTCGGCATTGATGCGGCGACGAGCCGTCATGGACGGATAGTTGCTGCTGCCTTCCTGAATAAACATCTTGGCGTACTCGCCGGTCTGGATGCGCTTCAGTGCATTGCGCATGGCTTCACGGGATTGCTCGTTGATGATTTCGGGACCCGTCACGTACTCACCATACTCCGCGTTGTTGGAGATGGAATAGTTCATATTGGCAATACCGCCCTCGTACATCAGGTCAACGATCAGCTTGAGCTCGTGCAGACACTCGAAGTACGCCATCTCAGGCTCGTAACCGGCGTCCACCAGCGTCTCGAACGCGGCCTTGACCAGCTCGACGGTACCGCCACACAGAACAGCCTGCTCACCGAACAGATCGGTTTCAGTCTCGTCCTTGAAGGTGGTCTCGATAATGCCGGTACGTCCGCCGCCGATGCCGCTGGCATAGGACAGGGCCAGATTCTTGGCGTTACCGGAGGCGTCCTGGAAGATGGCAATCAGGTCAGGGATGCCGCCGCCACGGGTAAACTCGGTGCGCACAGTGTGGCCCGGCGCTTTCGGGGCAATCATGATCACGTCCAGATCTTTGCGCGGCACGATCTGGTTGTAGTGAATCGCAAAACCGTGGGCAAACGCCAGGGTAGCGCCCTGCTTCAGGTTCGGCTCGATCTCTGCATTATACAGTTGCGCCTGGAACTCGTCCGGTGTCAGGACCATAACCACATCAGCAGCCGCAACCGCTGCCGGTACGTCACTGGTTTTCAGGCCGTAAGCTTCCGCCTTGGCAATGGAAGAAGAACCCGGGCGCAGACCAACTGTTACGTCAACACCGGACTCTTTCAGGTTACACGCGTGAGCGTGGCCCTGTGAGCCAAAACCGATGATGGCAACTTTCTTGCCCTGGATGATGGAAAGATCACAATCCTTATCGTAATAAACCTGCATGAGAAACCTCTATATTTTGTATTGGCCTGTTAGGGGCCGTCATTGTACAGAATGATGTCAACGCCTGTTACAGGCTCAATACCTTTTCACCGCGGGCAATGCCCGAGACACCGCTGCGAACGACTTCAAGCACGCCCGATGTACCGACCGCCTGAATGAAACCATCCAGTTTTTCACTGTTACCGGCCAACTGCACGGTATAGACGGAACTGGTGACATCCACGATCTGGCCACGGAAGATATCGACCGTGCGCTTGATTTCAGCCCGCTGGGAACCGGTCGCCTTGAGCTTGACCAGCATCAGTTCACGCTCAATGTGCGCGCCTTCGGTAAGATCCACCAGCTTGACCACTTCGATCAGCTTGTTGAGCTGCTTGGTGATCTGCTCAATGACCTTGTCCGAGCCGGTGGTTGTTACCGTCAGGCGGGACAGGGTTTCGTCCTCCGTAGGCGCCACTGTGAGCGTTTCAATGTTGTAGTTGCGCTGCGAGAACAGCCCGACCACGCGGGACAAGGCTCCAGGCTCGTTTTCAAGCAAAACAGAAATGATTCGACGCATGATCAGACCCTCTCCGTCTTGCTGAGCCACATGTCCTTCATTGAGCCACGCGCTACCTGCATCGGATAGACGTGCTCAAACCGGTCAACGTTGATATCAACGAACACCAGCTTGTCTTTCATGGCCAGCACTTCCTTGAGCTTCGGAACCAGATCTTCCTTCCGATCGATACGGACACCGACGTGGCCGTAAGCTTCCGCCAGCTTGACAAAGTCCGGCAGGGACTCCATGTAGGACTGGGAGTGACGGGACTCATAGTTCATGTCCTGCCACTGCTTGACCATCCCCAGGGCCTGGTTGTTCAGATTGATAATCTTCACCGGCAGGTTGTACTGGTTGCAGGTGGACAGTTCCTGGATATTCATCTGGATACTGCCCTCACCGGTTATGCACAGCACCTCGTCGTCCGGGAAGCTCAGCTTCACGCCCATGGCCGCCGGCAGGCCAAAGCCCATGGTGCCGAGACCGCCGGAGTTGATCCAGCGGTTGGGTTTGTCGAACTTGTAGTACTGGGCCGCGAACATCTGGTGCTGACCCACATCCGAGGTCACAAAGGCTTCGCCGTTGGTGAGCCGCCAAAGCGCCTCGACAACTTCCTGCGGCTTGATCACATCCGGGCTGGTTTCATAGCGCATGCCGTGAAACGCCCGCCATTCTTCAATCTGCTTCCACCAGGCCGCGATGGCATCGGCGTCCGGCTTCTCCTTGCTTTCCCTGACGAGGGTAAGCATTTCCTTGAGCACAGCGTCCACCGGGCCGACGATGGGAACGTCCGCATCAATGGTCTTGGAGATGGACGCCGGGTCGATATCAATGTGGACAATTCGCGCGCCCGGACAGAACTTCTCGGTTGCGTTGGTGACACGATCATCGAACCGCGCACCCACGCACAGGATCAGGTCCGAGTGGTGCATGGCCATGTTGGACTCATAAGTGCCATGCATTCCCAGCCACCCGATATGCTGCTTGTCGGATGCCGGATAGCAACCAATGCCCATCAGGGTGTTGGTGATCGGGTAGCCAAGCATCCTGACCAGTTCGGTCAGTTGATCGGTTGCCTTGCCAAGAATAACACCGCCGCCAGCATAGATAATGGGGCGCTTCGCCGCCATCAGCATGTCGACTGCTTTCTTGATCTGGCCGGCGTGACCGCGAATGGCCGGGTTGTACGAACGGAGTTTGACCTTCTTGGGAAAGATATACTCGTAGCGCTCATTCGGTGTGGTCATATCCTTCGGGATATCAATCACGACCGGCCCCGGACGTCCTGTTGAGGCAATGTAATACGCCTTGCGGACAATCTCGGGAATCTCTTCAGGATGACGAACGCTCAGGTTGTGCTTCACAACAGGACGGGAGACACCGATCATGTCGGTCTCCTGGAACGCATCTTCGCCAATCAGGGTGGATGCGACCTGACCACACAGGACGACCATGGGAATGGAATCCATGAACGCGGTGGCGATGCCAGTGATGGTGTTGGTGGCTCCAGGACCCGAGGTTACCAGTACGGTACCCGGCAGTCCGGTAGCACGCGCATAGCCGTCGGCCATATGGACCGCCGCCTGCTCGTGACGCACCAGAATGTGTTTGACTTTGTCCTGCCTGAACAACGCATCATAAATATGCAGCGCTGCACCACCCGGATAGCCATATATGTATTCAATCCCTTCATCTTGCAGGGACCGGATCAGCATATCGGCGCCAGACAATAACTCCACGATGTTCTACCCTCTTCTACGAGTGAATGAGCCGGGAAACGCCCCGGTTGCCTGGATGTCCGGACATCATGCTTCTTGTGAAAGCTGAACCGGATACTCCGCCACACCAGCTGTAAGAGGTTGTCTCCTGGCCAGCCGCCCTCCTGAGGGTTGCGGAGAACGGCCAATCAACGGGTTGCACGTAAGCAACAACCAGTCCGCGACCTGCGCGGGGCATTCAGTGTGGTCATTAAACAGGGGATACTCGCTCGGGATTGCCTGCCGTATTGGCCCCAGTCTTCAGGCAGTCGGTAATTTTGACAGCGCTAAACTCCCTGTCAATAGCGGCAACGGTATTCTCTGCCCATACCCACCAAAGGTCTGCCATACTTTGTGCAACTATTTGAACCAGGCAGAAGAAAGTTGCCTTTACAAATGGCATGATAAACATAGGCTAACACAGAGACGGCGTTGCTAGGCGGCGCTCAGACAAGGCTAACGCGGAATGAGTAACGGCATGAACAGAAAAACCCTCACCCTGGCAGTACTTCTCGCTGCGACACCAGCAATGGCTTTCGCGGCCTCCGTGTATAAATGGACCGATGAAGACGGGGTTACGCACTTCGGCGACCGGCAACCGACAGGCCAGCAGGCGGAATCTGTCAGTATCCGCACCGGCAAAGGGTCCGGAAACAGCCGGATGAGTCCACAGGAGCGCGTTAAAGAACTCGAAAACCGGGAGGCCGAGGAAAGCCAGCAGCGCCAGGAAACCGCTGTGGAAGAAGCCCGCCGAAAACAACGGGCCGCCAACTGTGAAACGGCAGAGAGCAACCTGGCACTGATTCAGCGAAACAGCCGAATCCGCATTGAGGAAGAAGGAGAACTACGCTATCTGACCCCTGAAGAAATAGAAGAAAAGAAGCAGGAGTTTGAAAAGATAGCAGAAGAAAACTGCGGCGAACCTGCAGAGAGTTGATCTAGCAGAATCCGCGGAACCCTAAAAAAAGCGGAGCACGATGCTCCGCTTTTTTCGAGTCTGACCATTACGCCTTTGCAAATTCCAAACCGTGATCCTTCACTGACCCACGGATGGTGTCACCGGGCAGGAAATCGCCCTGAAGCAGCCTCTGCGCCAGCGGGTTCTCGATCATCCGCTGGATGGCCCGCTTCAGCGGGCGGGCGCCGTAGACGGGGTCGTAACCCACTTCCGCCAACAACTCCATTGCTGCATCATCCAGTTCCAGCTTCATGTCCTGTTCCTTCAGCCGCTTGCCAAGAGCTTCAACCTGGATCCTGGCAATGCCCTGAATCTGGCTTTCCGCCAGCGGATGAAACACAACCACCTCATCCACCCGGTTGATAAACTCCGGCCTGAAGTGAGTGCCCACTACTTCCAGGACAGCCGCTTTCATGGCCTCGTAGTTCTCTTCACCCGCCTTCTGCTGGATGATGTCCGACCCCAGGTTGGACGTCATCACGATAACGGTGTTGCGAAAGTCCACCGTCCTGCCCTGACCGTCCGTGAGGCGGCCATCCTCCAGCACCTGCAACAGTATGTTGAACACATCCGGATGCGCCTTCTCAACTTCATCCAGCAACAACACCGAATAGGGCCGGCGGCGCACCGCTTCAGTCAGGTAGCCACCTTCTTCATAGCCCACATATCCCGGAGGCGCACCAATCAGCCGGGCAACTGAGTGCTTCTCCATGAACTCGGACATGTCGATTCGAACCATGGCTTCTTCGGTATCAAACAGAAAGGATGCCAGCGCCTTACACAGTTCGGTTTTGCCCACGCCGGTTGGCCCCAGGAACAGGAAGGAGCCGTTGGGGCGATGCGGGTCCGACAGACCCGCCCGCGAACGACGCACGGCATTGGATACTGCTTCAACCGCTTCATTCTGCCCGATCACCCGGCCATGCAAGGCTTCTTCCATGCGCATGAGCTTGTCACGCTCGCCTTCCAGCATCTTGGACACCGGAATGCCGGTCCACTTGGACACCACCTCGGCAATTTCCTCATCCGTGACGCGATTGCGGAGCAGCTTCATCTCCATCATTTCCGCCTGGCTCGCCATGTCCAACTGGCGCTCAAGCTCCGGGATCTGGCCATACTGCAGCTCTGACATGCGGCCAAGGTCACCGGCGCGGCGAGCGTTCTCAAGATCTATCCTGGCCTGCTCCAACTGGCTCTTGATCTTCTGGGAGCCGTGCAAAGCGGCCTTTTCAGTGTTCCAGACCTCTTCCAGGTCCGCGTATTCGCGCTCAACGCCACTGATCACATTAGAAAGCTCTGAAAGCCGCTTTTTGGAAGCTGCATCAGTTTCTTTTTTCAATGCCTCGCGTTCGATTTTCAACTGGATCAGGCGCCGCTCAAGACGGTCCAACGCTTCCGGCTTGGAGTCCATCTCCATCCGAATCTGGCTGGCCGCCTCATCCACCAGATCAATGGCCTTGTCCGGCAACTGGCGGTCGGCAATGTAACGGTGGGACAGCTTGGCAGCAGCGATAATGGCGCCGTCTGTTACTTCCACACCGTGGTGAACTTCATAGCGTTCCTTGAGGCCACGCAGTATCGCAATGGTGTCTTCCTCGTTGGGCTCGGAGACCAATACCTTCTGGAAGCGGCGCTCAAGAGCGGCGTCTTTTTCAATATTCTCGCGGTACTCGTCCAGGGTGGTTGCACCCACACAATGCAATTCCCCCCGCGCCAATGCCGGCTTGAGCATGTTGCCGGCGTCCATGGACCCTTCGGCTTTGCCAGCACCGACCACGGTGTGAATCTCGTCGATAAACAGGATGATCTGCCCTTCCTGCTTGGCCAGTTCGTTGAGCACGGCCTTCAGGCGTTCCTCGAAATCACCACGGAATTTGGCGCCCGCAATCAGCGAGCCCATATCCAGCGACAGCACACGCTTGTTCTTGAGCCCTTCCGGGACTTCGCCATTCACGATGCGCTGTGCAAGCCCTTCCACAATGGCGGTCTTACCCACACCGGGCTCACCGATGAGGACCGGGTTGTTCTTGCGACGACGCTGCAACACCTGGATGGTTCGACGGATTTCATCATCGCGGCCGATCACCGGGTCCAGCTTGCCAGCCTCGGCACGCTCCGTCAGGTCAATCGTATATTTGGAGAGGGCCTGACGGTTTTCTTCGGCAGAGGCATCATCGACTGACTCTCCCCCTCGAATTTCGTCGATAGCACCTTCCAATGTCGATTTATCGACACCCTGCTCGCGCAGAACCCGGCCAAGGGTGCCCCGGTCCTCAAGGGCCGCCAACAGCATCAACTCGCTGGATATGAACTGGTCGCCACGCTTCTGCGCCAGCTTGTCGGCGATATTGAACAACCGTCCCATGTCATTGGACATGGAAACATCGCCGGCTGAGCCCTGCACTTCCGGCAGGTTCTCGATTTCCCGCGCCACAGCCTGACGGATACGGCCTGGCTCAGCGCCCGCCTGTTTCAACAAAGGCTTAATGGAGCCGCCTTGTTGGTCCATCAGCGCCTGCATCAGGTGCACGGGCTCAATAAAGTTGTGATCCCTGCCTACAGCCAGGGACTGGGCATCTGCCAGTGCGGTCTGCAGTTTGCTGGTCAGTTTGTCGATTCTCATAATTTGGTATTCCCCAGTATCTGTCATGCGGCCGCGAGCAAGTTCCAGCCGGCGGCAATTTCTCTGCTTTGACAGTTAATGTAGGGTCAATTGACAGGACTTCAAGCGAACGAAGACCAGAAGTGTCAGAAAATTGACGGACATCATGAAATGAAGATCAGGCTAGCCATTCGCCCGGTTTGCCCATCCCGACGATAGGAGAAGAAGCGCTTACTGTCGGATACCGTGCAAAAGTCGCCACCGTATACCTGCAGCACTCCGGCAAGAGCCAGTCTTTGCCGGGCCAGTTCATACAGGTTCGCCAAATAGCGTCCAGGATGCCGGGGGCTGGGAACAAAAGCCTCCGCTGCCTGTGAATCGGTCAGGAGAAAAGCCTCACGCACTTCAGCACCGACCTCAAACTGCTCAGGCCCAATGGCCGGTCCCAGCCAGGCGAGGACACCACCGGGATTACCCAGGTACTCCACCGTCCGCTCCAGAACCCCATCACACAATCCCCGCCAGCCGGCATGGGCGGCAGCCACCCGGCCACTGGAGGGATTGCAGAACAACACCGGCAGGCAGTCCGCCGTCATTACCACGCACACGTTCCCCGGCCGCGATGTGACGCTGGCGTCAGCAGTTATATGGCCTGCCTGCGGCAGCTCCGCCACGTCGGTGCCATGGACCTGGTTAAGCCAACCGAAAGACTGGGCGCCTGGTCCAGCCCATTGCCCCAGAAGGGCACGATTCTTCACTACGTCCTCGGGGTTGTCCCCTACGTGTGTACCGAGGTTCAGGGAATTCCAGGGCGCTTTGCTAACCCCGCCTATCCTGGTCGTACATGCGGCACGCACCCACGAAGGTGCGGGCCATTCCGGGACAATGAGTGGCAGCTCAGAAGTCATGGTTCTCCAGATCCTTGACGTGTTTTCGAAGCGCAGTGAGCAACACTTCCATATCATCGGGCATGGGCACTTCCCAGCTCAACAGCTCACCGGTTTTCGGATGCTCCAGCGTTAGCTGCCGGGCGTGGAGTGCCTGCCGATGGAACCCGGTCAGCACAACACGTAATTCCTCCGTCGTCCCCTTTGGAAGGCGTAGCCGCCCGCCGTATTGAGGGTCGCCAACCAGGGGATGCTTAACATGGGCCATGTGCACCCGAATCTGGTGGGTGCGCCCACTTTCGAGCTTGCAGCGAACGTGGGTATGCGCCGCAAACCGCTCCACCAGTCGATAATGTGTGACCGCGGGCTTGCCCGAGGGCACCACTGCCATTTTCTTGCGCTCACGGGGATGGCGGCCAATCGGCGCGTCCACGGTAGAGCCTCCGGTCAGTGTACCGACCACGATCGCTTCGTACTCACGCCCCATGGTCCGAGTTTGCAACTGATCAACCAGGGATGTGTGGGCAATAAGACTGCGCGCCACGACCATAATGCCGGAGGTGTCCTTATCGAGACGGTGTACAATGCCGGCCCTTGGCAGGTTCTCCACTTCCGGGGCGTGGTTGAGCAGCGCGTTCACCAGCGTGCCGTCAGCGTGACCCGCAGCAGGATGGACCACCAGGCCCGCCGGCTTATTGATTACCAGTAGGTGATCATCTTCATAGACAATATCCAGGGAGATGGATTCCGCCTCCCAACTGACCTGGGCTTCAGGCTCGGCGTCCAGCTCAAGCTGGTCACCCAGCATAACCTTGTCCCGGGGCTTGCAGGACTTTCCATTGACCGTCAGCGCTCCACTCTTGATCCAGCCCTGCAGTCGTGAACGCGAATGTTCCGGCATCAGCTCGGCGGCTGCCTGGTCCAGACGGCGGTCGCTGTGCTCCGGCGGAACGGAAAAGCTGGCGATAATACGGTTTTCAGATGACATTAAGCCCCCGGGGCCGGTATGAGTGTTACGTTTGAGTCAGAATTTCTGAATCCACAACGCATGCCACTGCACATGGGAACGGATCCCCGTTACAATGGCCGACGTTTCGAATTTTGCCATTATACGGGATTCCGGCATGAGATCAGTTGTCCGATTACTGCTAATGACCTCCGCAGCGTTACTAATCAGTGCCTGCGCATCCAACGATAAGCAGGAAGAAGTACTGCCGGAGCAAACCTATTACGAAAACGCCCGTGATGCGATGAACTCAGGCAACTTTAACGAAGCAGAGCAGAACCTCGATTTCCTGGAGACCTACTACCCGTTTGGCCGCTATGCGGAACAGGCCCAGCTCGACCTGATCTATGCCCGCTACCAGAACCTCGACCTGGAGGGCGCCCGGGCCGCGGCAGACCGCTTTCTCCGCCTGAACCCACAAAGCGACCACGCCGACTATGCCCTGTATATGCGCGGGCTGGCCTCCTACAACCTGGATATCGGCCTGGCCGCACGGTACTTTCCGGTGGACGTGGCTGCCAGGGACCCCGGCGAACAGCGCCAGGCTTTCCGCGACTTTTCCGAACTGCTGAATCGTTACCCTTCCAGTGAATACGCTCCCGACGCCCGCCAGCGCATGATCGCCATTCGCAACCGGCTGGCTGAGCTGGAGCTTTATGCGGCCCGTTATTACATCAGCCGCGAAGCCTACATCGCCGCAAACAACCGGGCTAGCTACATTGTTGAGAACTACTCGACAACCCCGTCCGTGGAAGAGGCGCTGATCATTCTGGCGGAAACCTTCCGCTTCATGGACCTGAACAAAGGTGCAACGGATGCAGTGGCCATGCTGAAGGAGAACTTCCCGGACAGCGCCGCATTCAACGAAGATGGCGAATTTCAGGCAGATATTCTCAAGCGCGAAGATCGCTCATTGTCCAGCGTGGTCACCTTCGGCCTGATGGGTGACGAATAATCTTCAGGCGGGCTGCCTGAAATGTCGGGCAGCCCGTCACGATTCTATTTACCACTCTTCCAGCCATTGGTAATCGGATAGCGCCGGTCCTTGCCAAAACCCCGCTCGGTAATCCTTACGCCAATGGGCGCCTGCCTGCGCTTGTACTCGTTGATATCCACCAGTCTCACGACCCGATCCACATCGGCCCTGCCGAAGCCCTGTGCAACGATGGCATCGGCGCTCATGTCCCTCTCTACATAAAGGTTGAGGATCTGGTCGAGCACATCGTATCCCGGCAGGCTGTCCTCATCTTTTTGGTCCGGCGCCAGTTCGGCCGACGGCGGGCGGGTAATCACCCGCTCCGGAATAACCTGCGAAACACTGTTGCGGTACCAGGCCAGGCGGAAAACCAGAGTCTTGGGAACATCCTTGAGCACGTCAAAGCCGCCCGCCATATCGCCATACAAGGTGGAGTAACCCACCGCCAGTTCGCTTTTATTGCCGGTGGTCAGTACCAGCGAACCAAACTTGTTGGACAGAGACATCAACAGCACGCCCCGCAGTCTCGCCTGCAGGTTTTCCTCGGTGGTGTCCGGTTGTGTTCCTTCAAACGGGGCTGCGAGGGTTTCCATGAACGCATCGTACATGGGCTCGATTGAGAACACGTCATACTGAACCCCCAACGTAACCGCTTCCGCTTCAGCATCCTCAATGCTCATGCCGGACGTATAGCGGAAAGGCATCATCACCGCACGCACCCGGTCTGCCCCTAGCGCATCCACGGCCACGGCCAGTGTCACTGCGGAATCAATCCCCCCCGAGAGGCCCAGGACAACCGATTTGAAGCCATTCTTGTTGACGTAATCCCGAACACCCAGAACCAACGCCTTGTAGACATTCTCCTCCAGCGAGGGTTCGGGAACGGCGGGCTGTGAAATTGGCTGGCAATGATGCTCACAAATAAACTCCACCGGATAGAGCCCTTCACTGAACTGAGGCGCTTCGGCAGCAAGCACGCCGGAATGGTCAAAGACCATCGAACCGCCATCAAAGACCAGCTCGTCCTGCCCGCCTACCAGGTTCACGTAGGCAATACTGACGCGGTTTTCGCAGGCTTTGCGTTCGATCAGTGCCTTACGACGCGCCTGCTTGTCAATATCGTAGGGCGAGGCATTCAGATTGATAACCAATCTGGCACCCGCTGCAGCGGCGTCCTCCACCGGGCCATCGCTCCAGATATCCTCGCAAACGGTAATGCCTACCGGCACCCCCCGGATCTCCATTACCAGTGTGTCCGTCCCGTCGGCGAAATAGCGTTTCTCGTCAAACACCTGGTAGTTGGGCGGGAATTTCTTGAAATAACGGCCGGTGATTTCTCCATGTTCGATGACAACCGCCGCATTGTAGAGCAGCGCGCCCTCCCTGACCGGCGCACCCACGATGATGGCTGGCTTCAGGCGTTCCTCACGCAGCGATTCCAGAGCCTCTGCTACGCGCACCTCCATACTCGGGCGCAACAGCAGGTCTTCCGGAGGATAGCCGGTCAGGCAGAGTTCCGGGAAAACAACCAGATCCGCCTGATGTTCCTGCTCCGCACGCCGGGTTGCCTCAATCACCTTTCGGGTATTGCCAGGGATATCGCCTACCAGAAAATCAAGCTGGGCCATAATAACCCGCAGTTTTCCGGCCTCCTGGCCGCCGGGTGACTGATCCTTTTGCACGGACATAACTCAGCTCCTGTAACTCATTGCCATTAAAAGGCTATTATAACCCCGCACGACAACAGAATTCTCCCGGGATATCCATTGGACGATGGCAAAAACAATAACCCCTGAGCAGCAATCCACAACTGATACGCCACCGATAGGCCAGCAAGGTCGGCTTTTCCGGATATATAACCACTACCGGGTTGTGGTCAGCGTTATCCTGGTCGCGCTGCTGTTTGTCGACCCCATCAACTTCGACTCCCGCTTCCGGGCCATGGATTATTACCAGGCCGGGGTGGTCTGCTACCTGGCAATTAACGGTTTTATCGCCCTCATAATGCTGGCCGGCTTTCAGCCCCGCAGCCGCCATATTACCTTTTCCATCCTGATGGACATCCTGCTCCTTCACGGGCTCTTGCTCACCAGCACGGGTATAACCAACGGCCTGGCAAACCTGGTCATTGTCTCGGTGGCTGCGGGCAACATACTGACGCCCACCAGGATCGGCACCTTCTACGCAGCATTGGGCGCCATCTGCTCCCTGGGGATCTCAACCTGGTCCGTATTGGTGTTTGGTGACCCTGCCGATGAAATCGTCCGTGCCGGGTCCCTCGGCATTCTCTATTTTGCAGCGGCGTTCACCCTTCAATACATCTCACGCCGCATGCTGCGCAGCGAAGCCCTTGCCAGCTCCCGGGCCCGTAGCATTGCCGAACTGGAACAGATTAACCGCCAGATTATCCAGCGTATGCGCACTGGTATTCTTGTCCTGGATCGGTTCGGGCGTATCCGCCTGGCGAACGCGGCTGCTGAAGAGCTGCTGTTTGGCTCAGCCACGGATG
Source organism: Marinobacter iranensis (assembly GCF_029207565.1). Classification (GTDB taxonomy): domain Bacteria; phylum Pseudomonadota; class Gammaproteobacteria; order Pseudomonadales; family Oleiphilaceae; genus Marinobacter; species Marinobacter iranensis. The sequence goes on from NZ_JANCMW010000008.1 coordinate 13,496, forward strand.
ATTCGAAACAGCCAACCCGGGGCCGCGGCCTGCCCCACCCGCTAAGGCGGGGGCTCGAAGCCTGGCTGAAAGATCCGGCCCGCAGGACAGAGCCTTTCCAGGCCACACCAACATCACCCATGGTTCAGGCCAACTTCACCCAACTGGACCAGCAGCGGGGTGATCAGATCCTCGTGTTCATTGACGATATGAGCAAAGTAACCCAGCAGGCCCAACAGATGAAACTGGCCTCCCTGGGCCGCCTGACGGCGGGCATTGCCCACGAAATCCGTAACCCGCTGGGCGCCATCAGCCATGCTTCTCAACTAATGGGCGAGTCCCCCAATCTGGATAATGGCGATCGTAAAATGCTGGATATCATCGAACGGCATTCCCGCCGGGTGAACGGCATTATAGAAAATGTGCTGGACCTCTCCAGGCGCCGTGCTGCCAACACCGACTTGATCGACATCGGGCAATGGCTAGCTGCGTTTCGTGACGATTACCTTCAAACCCAGGATAATGAGCACCAGAGGCCTGCAGACATCGTTCTCCGTACGGATCGCGCCCTGCCCCCGGCGCGCTTCGATGTAAGTCAGATTGAGCAGGTTATGGTAAACCTTTGCGATAACGGCCTTCGCTACAGTGAACAGGCCTCAGGTGAACGCCGGATTGAACTCTACGCTGGCGCCACCGCAGACGGCGAACGGGCCTATGTGGACGTGCGTGATTTTGGTCCCGGCATTGCCCCGGAACACCGCGTGTCTGTATTTGAGCCGTTTTTCACAACTGACAAAAGCGGGACAGGCCTCGGCCTTTATCTGGCGAGGGAACTGTGCGAGGCTAATCAGGCTCACCTGTCCCTGGTAGACGACAACCAGCCCGGCTGTTGTTTCCGCATTACATTTGCCCATCATGGGCGGATGATATGACAAACCCGGAAGCCCGGTAGTCTGTACAACGACATGGAACCGACAACAATCCAATGACCACTCATACAGCGCTGATCGTAGACGACGAGCCCGATATCCGGGACCTGCTGGAAATCACCCTGACCCGAATGGGTATAAAGACGCTTACCGCGCCGGACATTACCAGCGCCAAAAAACTTCTGGGTGAGCACGGACCACAGCTCTGCCTGACGGACATGAACCTGCCCGATGGCAACGGCATTGAGCTCGTGCAGTGGATTCAACAGAACACACCCTGTACGCCGGTTGCCGTTATCACGGCCTACGGCAACATGGATACGGCGATAGAATCCCTCAAGGCCGGCGCCTTTGATTTTGTATCCAAACCCGTTGAGCTCCCCCGCCTCCGTGAGTTGGTCAGCAGCGCCCTCAAGCTTTCGGAACCCGAGTCAGACACTGACTCGTCCGATGAACCAGGCCTGCTACTGGGCAAATCCGCAGAAATAAAGCGCCTGAGAAACCAGGTGCGCAAGCTGGCCAGAAGCCAGGCGCCGGTTTTCATCAGCGGTGAGTCTGGCAGCGGCAAGGAACTGGTGGCCCGCATGATCCATTTACAGGGCCCCCGCCGGGACAAGCCCTTTATCGCGGTTAACTGTGGTGCGATCCCGTCCGAGTTGATGGAAAGCGAGTTTTTCGGCCACAAGAAAGGAAGCTTTACCGGCGCTGTGGACAACAAGGACGGCCTGTTCCGCTCTGCAGATGGCGGCACCCTGTTTCTGGATGAAGTGGCTGACCTACCCCTTGCCATGCAAGTGAAGCTGCTGCGGGCAATCCAGGAAAAGGCCGTACGGCCCGTAGGCGACACCAAAGAAGTCCCGGTTGATATCCGTGTACTGAGCGCCACCCACAAAGACTTGCCAAACCTTGTGCAGGAGGGCGAGTTTCGCCAGGACCTGTTCTACCGAATCAATGTCATTGAGCTTCCGGTACCGGCGCTTAGAGACAGGCCGGATGACATCAGCCTGCTGGCCGGGCACATCCTGGAGCGCATTGCCCGAGAGTACGAATGCGAGCCTGCCTCCCTGACCCGGGAGGCGATCGACCGCCTGAAGGGTTATGACTTCCCTGGCAACGTGCGTGAACTGGAGAACATTCTGGAGCGGGCCTTTACGCTGTGTGATGCCGACCTGATTGGTCCCGAGGATCTTCACCTGGGTAATGGTCCTACGCTTGCCGGGCTGTCTGGCGCGCCTGACAACATGAGCATTACTGGTGATCAGCAATCCCTTGTGGTGCCGGAAGGTAAAATTGACCTGGAGAACTACCTGGAAACCATTGAGCGGCAGGCGATTGAGAAGGCCCTTGAGGCCACTCGCTGGAACAAGACGGCGGCGGCCAAGCGGCTGGGGATTAGTTTTCGGGCGTTAAGGTATCGGTTGAAGAAGTTGGGGATGGAGTGAACGCTATCCCAAAAGACCCAGTTCAATAGCCACAAAGAACGAATTTCAGGTAAACTCCTCAACGCTTTTCTACAGGATGTAAGAAAGCGGTTATCCCCGATAAACGACATGGATGTTGTACTATGCGATACCTCGCCAAAGCCAGAGGATTCACCCTCGTTGAACTCATTCTGACACTTGCTCTTGCGGCCATGCTCGCCGGAATTGCGAGTGCCTCCTGGACGCAACTGATCTCTGCGACCCGCCACACCGATCTGATAAACGACACTCTCAGAATGTTTGCGTTAGCTCGTTCTTACGCAGTCCACCAGAAGACCCTGACCACAATCTGCCCACTTTCGGCGGCGCAGGAATGCACTGATAACTGGAACAATCCGGTATCCGTATTCCCAGACACAGACAACGACAAACGACCAGATTCAGGGAAAATTCACAGGGTTTTCGAACTCACCATGGGCCAATCCAGGCTTTACTCCAGAACAGCAGGAAGAGGCTATTTCCAACTCTCAGCCAGAGGTATGAGCCATGGAACGATGGGGAGCCTCGTCGCATGCTCTGCCACTGGCAACGGAGGATTTGAGATGAGTTATCTGGCACTAAATATCGGTGGACGAGTTCGAACTCTCCACGACGATGACGGCGATGGAAAGATCAAACTCCCCTGGGGAACAACCCTGAGTTGCCCGACCCCCTGAAGCATAATAATCTCCTGAGCTTTGCTTCAAAAGCGTGACCTATGCCACACCGTCAAGCCCCCTATACCGCCCATACCCGATGTTCGACCGTTTATCGAATAACCGGTGAATATCATTGGCCGCTTTGTTTTACTAACCTGAGGCTCACCAACGGAATATGGCATGTTGAAAAGAACCGCAGGTTTCACGCTCATTGAGTTGCTAGTCACGATGGTGATTCTCGCGATCATTGCGACAGTCGCAGTTCCCGGTTTCGGCAGGTTAATCGAAAGCAACCGGTTGACAACCGGCACTAACCTGCTGGTGTCGTCAATAAAGCTTGCAAGAACTGAAGCAATAAAACGCGGCACCAATGTCACGTTCAGTACCGACGGCGGTCTTGGCAGTGGCTGGTGCGTTCACGACGGGGATGCGACTGGAGACTGCGCCAGCGACCAGATTCGTGTGTTCGAAGCGCCAGGAAATCTTACTTTCACAGAGACTGCTGGCGACCTAGTGTTTGACCGGCGCGGATTCCTTGTGCCGCAAACAGCCCAAACCTTTACCGTCACACCAATTGGCTGCGCCAGCGGTGACATTTCCTTCCGAGAAGTCCGTATAAGCCCGGTCGGACGAACTGAAGTTGACGACGGAGTATGCCCGTGATTCCAGAAAATGCTCTGACCATGAAACGGCGAGTTCGCCCAGTCTCTATGAAGCAACAGTCCGGCCTTGGCCTGATCGAGATTCTTATCACGGTCCTGGTTCTCGGCATTGGCATACTGGGCGTCGCCTCAACACAGGTTGTTTCCTTGCAAATGAACTCCCAGTCCCAAAGCCGGAGCCAGGCTGTTCTGCTTGCGGAAGATCTCCTCGATCGAATTCGCGCGAACTCCGACAATCCTGATGCCTATGCGCTGGGCCAAGGCGATGCTCAGGGAGCCGATGGTGGCGACTGTGACACCTCGTTCGTTCCAGCAAACGCAACGGTAGCAGCCAATGATATCGCCGCTTGGGAAAACAGCCTCGCGTGCCTGCTTCCGGAAGCCCAACGTACCGTCGCGGTGGACATAGTCACCAACGTGGTTACAGTCACGATCGACTGGGACCAGAACGACCAGGCCATGAACCCTGTCGTAGTGAGGACTCAGATTTGAACATATCAAAGCCCAATTATTTCCCTGCTTTTACAAACCCAGCGTCTAACCAATCAGGCTTATCAATGGTTGAACTGCTGATCGCGACAGCGCTCGGCCTCATTCTTACGCTTGGGGTAACTCAGATCTACCTGAGCGGCAACGAAACCTATCGCCAAACTCAGGGCCTTGCCCATGCGCAGGAGAGCACACGTTTTGTTTCTGCCGTCATGTCGCCAGATTTACGTTCCGCGGGCAGTTTCGGCTGCCTTGCTGAAATGGGCAGGCCTCTTGACCAGGTTGTCGACAACCGCCTGAACGGTGGCCTGGTGGTGCCACTGGATCAGGCACTCCAAGGCTGGGAATACACTGGAACCGGCCCGGGAGACAGCGTCACACTGGCGAACGCCATGGCAACTCCGGGAGCCGGTAACTGGGCCTCAGGTACGGCTGGCGCAAACCTTCCCGCAGATCTTGCGGGATCGGTCGTCACCAATTCCGATGTTGTTATCATTAACGCTTTGGCACCACTGGGTGTCCCAGTGAACGCCGCGAACCCCCAGAACGGTAACAGCATTAACCTGGCCGACAACTCAGGTGTGGAGGTAAACAGGGTTGTGCTTGCGACCCGCGGTGACTGCTCCGAAGGTGAGATGTTCCAGAAGAGCAACGCAGCAAACTCCAGCTCTCTCACCATGGCCGGCGGGAATGTTAACCCGGGTAACAACGGCAATAATTTCAACCTGCCCTACGATTCCAATACCAGAGTTTACGAGTTCACATCTATGGCCTTCTACATAGGCCAGGGCACCAATGGAGAGCCAGCTCTATTCCGCAGATTGATGATCCCTCTCCAGCCCCCTCAGGAACTAGTTTCTGGTGTTGAGACACTGCAGATTCTTTACGGTGAGGATACAGTTGGAAGTAGTGCAGCAGACACCTACCTGCCGGCAAACCAAGTGACTAACTGGGACGCCATCGTGAGCGTTCGATTCTCAGTCATGGCCCGAAGCCAGGACGAGGTATTGGAAGAAGTGAACAACCGCAGTTTCGACATGCTTGGCAGCGAGGTCACACAGGCCAATAACGGAGACCGCCGTGTTCGGCTTATATCCGTGAATACAACGGCGCTCAGGGGGAGAATGCAATGAAGACCACGCGCGCACCAGTGACGCCTGTAGCAGTTACACCCTTCAACCAACGCCAGCGCGGAGCAACCCTGATTGTCGCCCTGGTTATGTTACTGCTTATTTCATTACTCGCCATCGGGGGTATGCAAGGGTCTGTTATGCAAGAACGCATGGCGAGCAATGCCCATGACAGCGCCATTTCATTTCAGGCTTCGGAAGCGGCTTTACGGCAAGCTGAAGACGATATTATGAACACACTGTCAACCCGCCAAGCAGCCTTTAACGAAGATTTACTCGATACGCCATGGGAATGGGATGGTAATAACCCGGCCAGTTCTGGCACCGGGGTCGCCGGACCGGATGTCAGTGCTCAACCTGTCTACCACTTGGCGCGACTCGCGGATGTTTGCCCGATTGAGCCCGGTCAGCCTTGCTTTGAGCGCTACCTGACAACATCAAGAGCTCAAGGGGGGAGTGCTGAGGCGGTCACCGTTCTGCAATCAACGGTTTTGTTACCACCTGAGTGAAAGTCAGCTTCTGTTATTAACGATCACTCAATCAACATCAAAATGAATTGCTGACTCCAACTGGAGAGTTCGCCATGAAAACGCTTAACAAAGAATCGCACCAGCGCTCCTGCCTCAAGAAACTCTGTACTTTCGGAGTCAGCTTTGTGTTGTCAATCTGTACAGTGCAATCTGCAGTAGCACAGGTTAACCTCGCACAAGTGCCACTGTTTTTGAAGGAATCCGTCGACTCAAACCTAGTTTTTATCTATGACGACTCCGGATCCATGGCGTGGCGTTACATGCCTGACGACCTCGGTAACAACGATGACGATAACTACTACTATTCCAGCCATGTGAACAAAGTCTACTACGACCCTTCAATAACCTACCAGCCGCCCTTCAAGCCGGATGGAAGTGGTCGTTATCCAAACTCAAGCTATACTAACGCCTGGGTGAATGGGTTCGATCAGTCAGACGGGGCGGATAACCTCAGCACCTATATTCGCTTTGACGATATTCAGAGCATTGAACAAGGCTTTTACATGCAGTTCAACTCCTCATCGAGTTGCGATAGCGACCCTAGACAAAACAGCTGTTACACCACAGTTCTACTCAACAATGCCTCTGCCGAAGTCAAACAAAATTACGCAAACTGGTTTTCCTATTACAGCACACGGACCTTAGCTGCCAAATCCGGCATCACGGAAGCATTCTTTGATCTGCCAGATAATATCCGCATTGGCTATGGCGCCATCAACGTCAACAACAATACCATCGATGGCGTGAGCGACACAGACACCTTGGTAAGCGGTGTACGCCCATATACTGCTACTCGTCGCCAGCAATTCCTGACCTGGCTTCACAACAAGGAAGTTAATGGCGGTACCCCGCTAAGAACAGCACTCCAAGATATCGGTAAGTATTATTCCAGAACTGACGACCGGGGCCCTTGGGGCGAAGTCCCGGGCACCGACGACAATACAGCTCATATCGAATGTCGCCAGAGCTTCTCCCTTCTTATGACCGATGGTATCTGGAACGGCGACAACCCGTCTGTAGGGAATGTCGACAACAAACCTGGACCTTCCTACAACAACCCGGACCCCAATGGCTCAGACTTTAACTATACAGCCGTATCGCCATTTACAGACGGCCATTCAAACACATTGGCCGATGTCGCCATGGAGTACTGGAAGAACGACCTGCGCACAGACCTTGGAAACAAGGTCCCTGTCACGTCGACGGATCCGGCCTTTTGGCAGCACATGACAACCTTTACTATTGGGCTGGGTGTAACAGGCGACATCAAAGAAGCCGATGCGCTTGCAGCGCTTGACCCCACAAACGGAATTACTATCAATTGGCCTGAGCCAGGTTCAGACCGCAGCCCTCAGAATATCGATGACTTGCTCCACGCCGCCATCAATGGCCGCGGTGGTTACGCCAGCGCACAGAACCCTAAGGAGTTCGCCGAGGAAATCCAGAGTTTCCTAGGTGACGTGATCGCTCGGTCACAGACATCTGCTTCATCAGCAGCTGTCAGCTCTGCCGTATTGCGAGCAGACTCACTGGGTTTCTTCGCCGGATTCCGCAGTGAAGATTGGTCCGGCACATTGTCGGGCTTTAACTTCGATCTTGGCAACGAAATCTGGGATGCTGAAAAAATCCTGGCCCAGACGCTCCCTGCCAACCGTAAGCTAATCACTCACAATGGTAGTCAGGGCGTTGAGCTCGAGTTCGCCTCCGCGAGCTCACTGTCGAACCTCTCGGACGCTCAACGAACGGCCCTCAACGCAGATCCGACACTGAACGCGACTCAAGACAACCTCGGCCACAACCGAGTGGCTTGGCTTCACGGCGACAATGATTCGCACGCAACGCTCAGAAACCGTGAAGGAAAAGACGCTGGAGGTAATACCGTTCTCAGACTTCTGGGCGATGTTATCAATGCAAACCCTCAGTTTGTCGGTAAGACCAACTACGGCTTTTCACGCCTTGAGGGTACCGAAGGTACCAAGTATGGGGCATTCCGATCCACTTCCTCTTATCAGAACCGGATTGATGCTCTATATGTGCCTGCTAACGACGGCATACTGCATGCTTTTGATGGTGCCACTGGAGAAGAGCTCTTCGGCTATATACCGTCGGAACTCCTGCTCCCTTCCGGCTCAAACAGTTACGCCCGAATATCAGAGCTAATGAAACCCAATTACACTCACCGATATTTTATGGATGGCACGCCTCGAGTGCAGGATGCCTACATTGACAAGGACGGAAACGGCTCCAAAGAATGGCGCACCGTTCTTCTGGGCACCATGGGCAAAGGCGGCAAAACCATATTTGCTCTTGATATAACCGACCCAGGATCATTTTCGCCAGCAAACGATGTGCTTTGGGAGTTCCGGCATGCCAATCTTGGTTACGGTGTCACCGATCCACAGATTTCCCGCCTCGACGATGGAACCTGGGCAGCCATTTTTGGCAACGGATACAATGGCGCCAGCGGCCAGTCAAGCCTCTTTGTGGTTAATCTCGAAACCGGCGCCCTGATAGAGGAGTTGCAAACCGGTGCTGGCGACGCCGCAAACGCAAATGGCCTCGCCTCAGCAACCATAACCAGCTTTCCAGAGACCGATGCTGTTACACGTTATGCCTACGGCGGCGATTTACTTGGCAATCTCTGGAGATTTGACCTTACCGGGGGTAGTCAGGGCTGGGACGCTACCAAAGTTTTCACAGCTGAGAACCCTGCGGGCAACATTCAGCCAATTACTGTCGCACCTCGGGTTGCCCTCAATCCTAACGATAATGATGAACTCGTGGCTGCATTCGGAACCGGCAGTTTCCTGCGCAGTGGTGACGAGGGTGACTATGACATTCAAACCCTTTATGCCATAAAAGATGATCTGACAGCATCGGGGCTGCAGCGCGCAAACCTAGTGGAACAGACCATTACAAGGCAGGAAGATATCGTTGTCAACCGAGCCTCCGGCAACGGTACCAACAGCTTTACGGTTCGGGAAAGCTCCAGCAACCCGTTGACCGATGAGGACGGCTGGTATCTCGACCTCGTCTACAACTCGAATAAGGTGGGAGAGCGGGTAATCAGTCGGGCAACCTTCCCATTTGGCGTGAATCCGGATCGAGTTCGATTTACTACGGTCATCCCCGACAGCGATCCATGCGGCAGTGGCCGTACCGGATTCATCATGGACCTGAAGCTGACATCAGGGATGCCTTCGGATACGCCTGTCTTTGACCTGAACAGCGATGGCACGTTCAATTCAGGTGATATCACCGGAGGCTACGCCCCAAGCGGCATTCAAGTGGGTTATGGCGGTGAAAACCGTACCATCGCAACCGATGACGGGGATGCAGAAGTGGTGATACCAGGCCTGGACCCTAATCAACTCTCAGGAGACCCCTGTGAAGACGGTCTCTGCGCCCGCTCTCTGGACTCAAGCATCGGACGACAAACCTGGGAGCAGCTTCGTTAGAAGCTGCGCCGACCAGAAACAGAGTCAAAACCTTCTATTTGAGTAGCAGGAAAACACTATGATTATTCGCTCACTTCCGCTTTCATCACGCAGGACCTTTATCATGGCCCTGTTGGCTGTGGCGGCGCTGCTGTCAGGCCTTCTGGCCTCTGCTTCAGTCCAGGCCGAAGAAAGGCCAGACGATACTACACTATCACTCAACGATGAAACTTTTGAAGGAACCATAAACTTCGTCCATTCAGACTCCTTCATGCTGATCATCAATGATCATTCCTTCATACTTGAGCGCGTCATTCGCTTTGGCGGCGGCTCCTGGTCAAGAGAACAGATTGTCAAGCGACTCGCACAAGGCGATCAGGTTAGGCTGGAACTGGGAGGCATTGCAGATCACCGAACTGGTGCTCGGGCCGTACAGCGCATAACCGTGCTCAATCAATAGTGCGCGACACGCAGCGAGGAACAACTATGCAAAGGATAAAAATTTTGAAGACGAACTCGCACGCAGGCTTTACATTAATTGAGCTGGTCATTGCGGTCGCGATAATTGCGATCATCGCAGCCATCGCCCTTCCTCTTTACCAGAACCAAATGGAGCAAACCAGAAGGACGACCGCACAGTCGGACCTCCTCGAATTAACACAATGGATGGAGCGCCGATATTCGAATGGTTTTGACTACCGTGATGCGGGAAGCAACCCGACTTTGCCGTTCAGCCAGTCCCCCCAAAATGGTACGGCATTCTATAACATCAGCTTCGTGGGGAGTGTGACCCGGGATACGTTTACCTTGCAAGCGGTCCCAACAGGACCTCAGACCACAGACGACTGCGGGACCATCACGCTTGACGAGCAAGGCAACCGTGGAGCCGCTCAGGCAAGTTGCTGGTAGAGGCCCTTGACGAAATCGATGCCACTGGATTCAGACTTCTATGGCATCGATTCGTAGTTCTTTTGGCATCGAGAACACAATATTCTCTTCCCTGCCCTCAATTTCTTTGGGCACCTCACCACCAAGCTCTCTTAAACGGGCAACAACCTCATTTACCAGTATCTCTGGTGCAGACGCACCCGCTGTAACGCCCACGGCCTGCTTGCCCTTCAGCCAAGCCGGATCTATCTGATTTGACTGATCTATAAGGTAAGCTGGCGTTCCCATTCTCTCCGCCAGTTCCCGAAGGCGATTGGAGTTGGAGCTATTCGGAGAGCCCACCACCAGCATCAGGTCGCAGTCGCCTGCAAGCTGCTTCACGGCATCCTGACGATTCTGGGTGGCGTAGCAGATGTCATCCTTGCGGGGTCCCTGGATTTCAGGGAACTTCTCTCTGAGGGCATCAATCACACGGGCAGTGTCGTCCATGGAAAGTGTGGTCTGGGTGACGTACGACAGCCTGGATGGATTCTTTACAGCGAGTGCGGCAACGTCTTTCTCATCTTCCACCAGATAGATGTCGCCGCCATTGCTGTGATCATATTGCCCCATGGTGCCTTCAACTTCAGGATGACCATGGTGGCCGATCAGGATGCACTCACGCCCGTCACGGCTGTACTTCATCACTTCAAGGTGAACCTTTGTGACCAGCGGACAGGTAGCATCGAAAACCTTCAGGCCCCGCCGTGCTGCCTCGCTCTGCACAGCCTGGGACACACCGTGAGCGCTGAAAATCACCAGCTTGTCATCCGGTACCTCTTCCAGCTCATCTACAAAGATAGCGCCACGCTCGCGCAGGTTGTCCACCACAAACTTGTTATGCACGACTTCATGGCGCACGTAAATCGGCGCCCCGAACACATCCAAGGCACGGTTCACGATCTCGATGGCACGGTCGACACCGGCACAAAAGCCACGAGGATTAGCCAATCGTATTTGCATAAAAATCGCCCTGCGATATCAAACAAGTTTGCGGAAGCCTGCGGGTAAGGCCAATCCGGGATCGTCAAAAACATGGATGTTTTTGTCGAGCGTACATGGACGTATTCACAGCGTATCCCGGAATGGCCTTACCCGCAGGCTGACAAACACCCGAATTGCCAGGCTGGTAACACGGTCAATGGGCGTGGCCTACGGGCTCCACATCAATAATTTCAACTTCAAACGTCAGTGTACGCCCCGCCAGAGGGTGATTAAAGTCCACCTCAACCTGGTCCCCCTCCACTCGGCTGACCACACCCGGCAACTCACTCTGGCGCGCATCCGCAAACGAGATCATGACGCCCTTCTCCAGCACCATATCCGCGCTGAACTCACTGCGCTTGAACGTCTGCACGTTGCTCGGATTATGCTGCCCAAAGGCCTTCTCCGGGGGCACCTCATAGCTGTCCCGGTCACCAGCCTTCATACCCATGAGGTACGCCTCAAAATTCTCCGGCAGGTTTTCGTCACCGATTTCCAGCGTCGCCGGCCCCTTCTCGAACGTGGAATCGATTATCTCACCATCACTGAATTTCAGCGCGAAATGAAGGGTGACGCGAGTCCCCTGATCTACAGGAAGTTCTTTCATCAGCGATTGTCGCTCCTGTTGTCCGTTTCCGGCTCCCGGGGCTTACGGAAAATATCAAGAATCATCATACCTGCCCCAATAGTGATCGCAGTGTCGGCGAGGTTAAAGGCGGGAAAGTGGTAGTCGTTCCAGTAAAAATGCAGGAAATCGACAACATAACCATGAACAACGCGGTCATACACATTGCCCAGAGCACCGCCCAGTATCAATACAATGGCAATCGCCGACCAGGTTTCATGGCGCCGCAGGGATTTCAGCCAGAACACCAGCACCACACTGACCACCAGCGCGAGGGTGACAAAGAACCAGCGTTGCCAGCCGGCTGCTCCAGCCAGGAAGCTGAACGCCGCACCAGTGTTGTGCAGCAGTGTCAGGTTGAACATGGGCATCACCGGCACCGGGTTGCCATAGGTCAGCATGGCAGTCGCCATGGCCTTGGTTCCCAGGTCCAGCACGATCACCAGTACCGCCAGCCACAGCCAGCGGAGCTTGGAGCCGGTTGTATCCGTATCACTCATTACACTTTCCACAGTCCGGCTTCCATCAGGCAAAGGAGCGGGACTCGCCCTGCCTTTCCACGTTGGTCACACAACGACCGCAAAGATCGCTGTACTGCTCACTCTGGCCAACGTCTGCCCGATGATGCCAGCAGCGCTCGCACTTGGCATAGCTGGCCGGTGTCACCTTCACCAACAGCCCCTCGTGGGACGTCGGTTCGGCGTCACCAGCATCGGACACTGGTTCCACCGTGGCTTCGGAAGTGATCAGCACAAAGCGCAATTCCTCGCCCAGATAGTTCAGGTCGTTCGCCAAGTCACCTTCGCAGTAAAGCGTTACTTCCGCACTCAGGGAACCCTTGATCTCGCCACAGCCACGCGCCTCTTCCAGGCACTTGTTCACAGCTTCCTTGACACTGTAGATCCGGCTCCAGTAATCGCGGCCCAGTTCGGCGTTGTCCGGCAGAGCCGTCAGGCCTTCGTACCAGGTTTCGTAGAACACGGTATCGCCACGCTTGCCCGGCAGGTGCTGCCAGATTTCATCGGCAGTAAAGCTCAGGATCGGCGCAATCCAGCGCACCAGGGCTTCGGCCACGTGGAACAGGGCTGTCTGGCAGGAACGACGTTCGCGGCTGTCAGCCTGGGTGGTGTACTGGCGATCCTTGATGATATCCAGATAAAAACCGCCCAAGGTGGCTTCGCAGAAGTTGTATACCTTCTGGTAGATTCGCAGGAAGGCGTAATTCTGATAGTCCTCATGCAGCTCACTTTGCAGCTGCAGGGCCTTGTCCACCATCCAGCGGTCCAGGGCAATCATCTCTTCAGGCGCAACAGCGTGCTGCTCCGGATCGAAGCCGGTGAGATTGCTGAGCAGGAAGCGGGCGGTGTTACGGATGCGGCGATAGCCGTCAGCGGTCTGCTTCAGGATATCCTTGGATACCGTCATCTCACCACTGTAGTCGGTGGCAGACACCCACAGGCGCAGGATATCCGCACCCAGCTCATTCATCACTTCCTGGGGCGCGATCACGTTGCCCAGGGACTTGGACATCTTGCGGCCCTTGCCATCAACGGTGAAACCGTGGGTCAGCACCTGCTTGTACGGTGCCACGCCGTTCATCGCGATAGAGGTCTTCAGGGACGACTGGAACCAGCCACGGTGTTGGTCAGAACCTTCCAGATACATATCCGCCGGGAACTGACCCAGCTCGGTGCGGGGCCGCAGCACGGATTCATGGGTTACACCGGAATCAAACCAGACATCCAGAGTGTCCATAACCTTTTCATACTGGTCGGCGTCGCTGCCCAGAAGCTCAGCTGTGTCGATGTCGTACCAGGCGTCGATACCGCCTTTCTCGATCTCTTTCGCTACAACTTCGATCAGGTTTTGGGTGTCCGGATGCAGTTCCTGGGTTTCCTTATGGATAAACAGGGTGATCGGCACACCCCAGGTGCGCTGGCGGGAGATACACCAGTCTGGGGACTGTTTGAACATGGCTTCAATACGGTTCTGCCCCCAACCCGGCACCCAGCGAACGCCCTTGATGGCTTCCAGGGCATCATCACGCAGGTTTTCTTTCTCCATGCTGATAAACCACTGGGGCGTGGCGCGGTAGATCAACGGAGTTTTGGTACGCCAGCAATGGGGGTAGCTGTGGCTGAACTTCTCTGCGCGCACCAGCTTGCCTTCCCGTTCCAGCGCTGAACACACCGGGTCGTCCGCCTTATAGACGTGAACCCCGGCAAATTCGCCAGCCGCCTGGGTATAGGTGCCATCGGCCTTGACCAGGCTGATGGTTCCAATGCCATTGGCTTTGCCTACTTCAAAGTCTTCCATACCGTGATCAGGGGCGGTGTGCACCACACCGGTACCGGCGTCGGTAGACACATGGTCGCCCAGGATAAGCGGAACCTGCTTTTCGAAAACCGGGTGCTGCAGAGCAAGTTTGTCCAGCTTTTCGCCCACGACGGTCGCCAGCACTTCAAAATTCTCGACGCCCCAGCGGGCCATGATGTCGTCGACCATTTCCGCTGCCACGATCAGGCGTTCCGGGCCGTTACCGACGTCTGTCTGTACCAGCGCGTATTCCAGCTCGGGATGGACAGATACAGCCTGGTTGGCAGGAATGGTCCAGGGGGTGGTGGTCCAGATCACTATCGAGACATCGCCCTGCCCTTTATTTGTGCTAAACAGATCAAGTACCTTTTTCTGATCAACGGCAGTAAAACGCACGTCGATCTGCACCGAAACCTTGTCCTGGTACTCCACCTCGGCTTCCGCCAGCGCGGACTGCCCCACAACACTCCAGTAGACCGGCTTGAAACCACGAACCAGATGACCTTTGGCAACGATCTTGCCCAAGGCACGCACAATGCCTGCTTCCACTTTCGGATCCATGGTCAGGTAGGGCTTGTCCCACTCACCCATCACACCCAGGCGGATAAAGTCGTCTTTCTGACCGGCAATCTGCTTGGTGGCGTAGTCGCGACAGGCCTGACGGAAGGTCTTGTAATCTACTTTCACACCAGCCTTGCCGATTTCCTGCTCCACCTTATGCTCGATAGGCAGGCCATGGCAGTCCCAGCCCGGCACATAGGGCGCGTCGTAACCCATGAAGCTGCGGGACTTCACGATCATGTCCTTGAGAATCTTGTTCACCGCATGACCGATATGAATGCTGCCGTTGGCGTAGGGAGGGCCATCGTGAAGGATGAACTTTTCCCGACCTTCCCGCTGCTTGCGCAGGTTGCCGTAAACGTCCAGATCCTGCCAGCGCTGGAGCATGTCGGGCTCGCGCTTGGCCAGGTTACCGCGCATGGGAAAGGCGGTTTCAGGCAGATTCAAAGTGTGCTTGTAGTCGCTCATGGTAATGGTGCGTAGCTCAGGTTGTTAAATGTCGGTCAGTGTCCGGTGGCTAAGGAGCCATGGCCCGCAATCCATTCGCGGGCCTCATCGAAATCACGGGCAATCTGCTGCTTCAGGTCATCCACCGAGTCGAATTTTACTTCGTCCCGCAAGGCATGGCGGAAAACCACATCAAGACGCTGGCCGTAAAGTGTGCCAGCAAAGTCAAACAGGTGCACTTCCAGCGATGGCTGCTTGCCATCCACCGTGGGGCGCAGCCCAATATTGGCAACGCCATCCAGCACCCGGCCATCC
Organism: Marinobacter iranensis; assembly: GCF_029207565.1. GTDB lineage: Bacteria > Pseudomonadota > Gammaproteobacteria > Pseudomonadales > Oleiphilaceae > Marinobacter > Marinobacter iranensis. The sequence goes on from NZ_JANCMW010000008.1 coordinate 28,946, forward strand.
TCCAGGGTGGCGCTGACCACATAAACGCCTGTCAGTGCCGGCATATGGGGCAAAAGGAGGTTGGCCGTTGGTGCTCCAATCTGTCGTCCGAGCTGACGCCCATATACCACCCGCCCACGGATGCGGTAGGCATGGCCCAGCAGCGCTTCGGCCTCCCTGATCCGGTTCTCGGCCAGCACGCCCCGTATCCGGGTACTGCTGACCCGCTCGCCATAGACGGTCACTGTGCGGGTATTTTCAACGGTATAACCGCGCTGCTCCCCCACTTCCCGCAGCAATGAAAAATCACCTGCGCGGTCGCAACCGAAGCGGAAATCATCCCCCACCACCAGGTGGCGGACGCCGAGGCCTTCGATCAACACGTCTTCGATGAACCCCATACCGGAATAACTACGAAACCGTTCGTTGAAACGCAGGCACAGGACGATATCAATGCCCGATGCCATCAGAGATTCGAATTTCTGCCTGAACGGCATTAGCCGCGGCGGTGCTTCCCGGCCCTGGAAAAATTCACGGGGCTGCGGCTCGAAGACCATCACCACAGACGGCACACCCAGCTCCAGGGCTTTCTCATGAACCTGGTCGATGATGGTCTGATGCCCCAGGTGCACACCGTCGAAATTGCCGATGGTCGCAACGCACCCTTTAGCCAGCGGCCCGTCGGCCTGCTGCGCAAAGTGTTTCAGGTTGGTCAGGCCCCGGATCAGACGCATGTAAAGCGAACCCTTGTTTGCCAGCGGTGCATGGTTTCACTGATGAGAAAACGCGCGATTATAACCTACCTGTGGCGGAAATGTCTTACCCGAACCCCGGCCAGTGCCAACACAATAAAATACACCGCAACGCCCGAGACTACGAGAATACCCATATCCATGGCACGCTGGAGGCCACCCGCCCCAAGCCACTGATCAACCGGCGGCTGCAGCCACAGGATTGCAGCAGCCAAAGCACCGTTGGCAAGTCCGATCTGCACCAGGAACCGCGGCCAACCCGGCTGCCACTTCCAGGCACCCTCCTTGATCAAGCCTCGCCACAACAGACCGGTGTTCAGCCAGGCCGACAGCGAGGTGGCCAACGCCAGCCCCGCGTGCGCCAGGGGAAAAATCAACGCGAGGTTGAAAACCATATTGGCCACCATCGCTATAATGCCGATCTTTACCGGCGTTTTGGTGTCTTCCCGCGCGAAATAGCCCGGGGCCAAAACCTTGATCAGCATGAATGCCAACAGCCCTGCGGAGTAGGCACGCAGGCTCTGGGCCGCCATGGTTACATCCCGGTCAGTGACCTCGCCATAATGGAACAGGGTCGCAATCAGTGGCTCCGCTAACAAAGCCAAAGCCAGTGCGGCCGGCAGGCCAATCAGCAGGACGGCCCGCACGGCCCAGTCCAGCGTTGCCGCGAACTTGTCGACCGATGCAGCCGAATGTTTGCGGGACAGGCTCGGGAGAATCACCGTGGCGATGGCAATACCAAACACTCCCAGAGGCAGCTCAGCCAGCCTGTCCGAGTAGTACAGCCAGGAAACACTGCCGGTCTGCAGGAACGAGGCGAGCACGGTATCCAGCAGCAGGTTGATCTGGCTCACGGACACCCCGAACATCGCCGGCACCATCAGCTTCAGAATGCGGCTGACCCCTTCGTGCTTGTAATCCACCTTTGGCCGGGGCATTAACCCCAACTGCATCAGAAAGGGAAGCTGAAAGAAAAGCTGCAGCGCACCAGCAATAAACACGCCCCATGCCAAGGCAATGATGGGCGTTTCCATCAGTGGCGACAGAAAGATGGCGGCACCGATCATCGCCAGGTTCAGCAGCACCGGTGTAAACGCGGGTATGGCAAAGCGGTCATAGCTGTTGAGGATGCCGCCGGCAAAAGCCGTCAGTGAGATCAGTAGCAGGTAAGGGAAGGTGATGCGCAGCATGTCGCTGGCCAGGCTGAATTTGAGATCGTCATCCAGAAAGCCCGGGGCGAAAACGGCCGTCAGCAGCGGCGAGCCGAGCATGGCAACAGCGGTCACTCCCAGCAGCACCAACCCCAGGGAGCCGGCGACTGCATTGACCAGGCGGCGGACCTCGGTGATCGATTCCTGCTGCCGATACGAGGAAAGTACCGGCACAAACGCCTGGGAAAAGGCTCCCTCTGCGAACAGGCGCCGGAGGAAGTTAGGGATCTTGAAGGCAACAAAGAAGGCGTCGGCACCTGCGCCGGCCCCAAAATAGCGGGCGATCACCATATCCCGGACAAGGCCAAGGATTCGCGACAGCATGGTCATCACGCCGACGAGACCGGACGACCTGAGAAGCCCCGGCGGTTTGGGCAGTGCCTTCTGTTCTTCTTTATGCTCAGGTTCGGACGACATTCGTGGCCTGGACAATGGTTCGGTGGATTCTGGATATTTCCGGCGTAAAATGGACCTGGTTTCGGTATTTACCTAGGGCCGTTGGAGCTCTCCGGCGGTGAGCGGCGAGTTTACCACAGGCCTTGCGGATACCGGGATGAAATAGCGTTGAGCCTTGACATTTTGGGGCGTTGGCGGCATAGTTCCGCGTCATTTATTTCGACGCGCTGGTTTTGGCGCGCCCGCGATTTTTACGAATCGTTTCACACGAATTTCGGATTTCACAGATCTCAGGAGTTATACGGTGGCAAATTCCCCGCAAGCCAAGAAGCGCGCACGTCAGAACGAGAAGAACCGCAAGCACAATGCCAGCCTGCGTTCCATGGCGCGTACTTACATCAAGAAAGTCCAGGCCAACATTGAAGCTAACAAGCCTGAGGAAGCGCAAGCGGCTTTCCAGCAGGCTCAGCCAATTATGGACAGCATGGTTAACAAGGGTGTGTTCGCCAAGAACAAGATTGCTCGCCAGAAGAGCCGTCTGAGTGCCCGCATCAAGGCCCTGAAGAGCGCGTAAATCGCTTTTTCGGAACTTGAATGAAGAAACCGGCCGATTGGCCGGTTTTTTTGTGCCTGTCTATTACTTGCCTGCCTGACTTCGAGCACAGTCAGGGCTGATCACCTACTCCGAAAACACGCCGTGAACCCATCCATGGGGGCTCGGCATTGCCATCCATGGCAATGCACGGTTTTCGGAGTAGGTGATCAGCCCTGCCTCCAAAGTTGGGAGAAGTCTTCTAGACAATTACCATATTGTCTCGGTGAATCATTTCTTCATCGGAAATGTAGCCAAGCACTTCGGTAATCCGATCGCTGGAGCGGCCGGCGATGGCTCTGGCTTCGTCGGCGTCGTAGTTAACGAGGCCGCGGGCGATTTCTTTGCCGTTTTCGTCGACGCAGGAGACCATTTCGCCGCGGCGGAACTGGCCGGATACGCTTTTCACGCCCACCGGCAGCAGGCTGCGTCCACCGCGGCAGAGGACGTTGACGGCACCCTGGTCGAGGGTGACTTTGCCGCGGGTCTGGAGGTGGCTGGCCAGCCACTGTTTGCGGGCGGCGATTCTGCCTTGTTCGGGCAGCAGGAGTGTTCCGATGCTTTCGCCGTCGCGCAGGCGGGCGATGGCTTTTTCGATTCGGCCGCCGACGATGACGGTGAAGGCGCCGGAGCGGGCGGCGAGGCGGGCGGCGCGGACTTTGGTTTGCATACCACCACGCCCCAGGGTGCCCGCTCCGCCAGCAGCCATGGCGTCGAGTTCGGAGTCGCTGGCACGGCGTTCGTCGACCATTTTGGCGTCCGGGTTTTTGCGGGGATCCTTGTCGAACAGGCCGAGCTGGTCGGTGAGTATGATCAGGCCATCGGCTTCGATCAGGTTGGCGACCAGTGCTCCCAGGGTGTCGTTGTCGCCGAAGCGGATTTCGTCGGTGACCACGGTGTCGTTTTCGTTGACGATGGGGACCACGCCGAAATCGAGCAATGCTCTCAGAGTACTGCGGGCATTCAGGTAGCGCTTGCGATCAGACAGGTCGTCGTGGGTGAGCAGTATCTGGGCGGTATGAATGTCGTGACGCTTGAATTGGGCTTCCCAGGTCTGTACCAGCCCCATCTGGCCGACGGCAGCTGCAGCTTGAAGCTCGTGCAGTTGTTCCGGGCGAACGGTCCAGCCCAAGCGACTCATGCCCTCAGCCACAGAGCCTGAAGACACAATAACCACTTCAACCCCATCACTGACCAATTCTGCAATCTGGTCCACCCATAATCCCAGGGCGGCCACATCCAGACCACGACCATCATTGGTAAGCAGTGCACTTCCTATTTTTATGACCAGGCGGCGAGCCTGGCGTAGCTGTATTCTTTTGCTCATGCTAACTCAATCCATGGATAAGCCGGCGGGCAGGGCGTTGCGGGACCGTCAAAAACAGGGATGTTTTTGTCGAGCGTACATGGATGTATTCACAGCGTGTCCCGCAACGCCCTGCCCGCCGGCGCTACTCCACTATTCAGGAGCGTAAACCACCTCAACATCGTAATCATCGTCATCGAAGTCGTCGTCATCATCGTCATCCTGACGGGCTTCGCGGCGGATCTGGCGCTCCACTTCGATTCTGGCGCGCGCCTCTTCGTCCATCTGACGACGGCGTGCAGCTTCTCTCTCGGCGAACTCGGGGTTTTCGGCTTCTTCCTGCGCCTGGTCTTCGATCCAGCGCATGACAGCCTGAGTAAGCGGCTTTGTGCCCTCGCCGCTGAGCGCGGAGATGCTGAATACCGGGCCTTTCCAGTCGAGTTCATCAATGATGGCCTGGCAGTGAGCCTCGCGGTCTTCTTCAGAAACCATGTCCACCTTGTTCAGCACCAGCCAACGCTCGCGGCTGGCGAGGGTTTCGCTGAATTTTTCCAGTTCATGCTCGATGGCGCGAACGCTTTCTACCGGCGAAGAGCCGTCATAAGGCGCGACGTCCACCAGGTGCAGCAGCAAGCGAGTGCGAACCAGGTGCTTCAGGAAGCGGATTCCCAGCCCTGCGCCCTCTGCAGCGCCTTCAATAAGGCCGGGAATATCGGCAATTACGAAACTCTGGTGAGCCTGTACGCTGACCACACCGAGATTAGGCACCAGCGTGGTGAACGGGTAGTCCGCCACTTTTGGCCGGGCCGCCGACACCGAGCGGATAAAGGTGGATTTGCCGGCATTGGGCATGCCCAGCAAGCCGACGTCCGCCAGCACTTTCAGTTCCAGCCTCAGGTTGCGAAGCTCGCCCTCTGAACCCTTGGTGGTCTGGCGCGGAGCTCGGTTCACAGAAGACTTGAAGCGGGTGTTACCCAACCCGTGAAAGCCAGCCTGGGCCACTTTCAGGCGCTCACCGGCACGGGTCAGATCCCCCAACACTTCGTGGGTGTCCATGTCCACAACCGTGGTGCCTACCGGCACCGGCAACACCAGGTCTTCACCCTTGATGCCTGTACAGTTACGGCCGGAGCCCGGCTGGCCGTTTTCGGCCTTGTGCTTACGCTGGAAGCGGTAATCGATCAGCGTATTGAGAGCGCTGTCGGCTTCCAGGTACACAGAACCGCCGTCGCCGCCGTCACCACCATCGGGGCCGCCTTTGGGCACGTATTTTTCACGGCGAAAACTCAGGCAACCGTGGCCGCCCTTGCCCGCCTCTACAATGATGGTGGCTTCGTCTACAAACTTCATCACTCAACCCTTTGCGCACTGCGCATAAACTAAAAAGCCCCGCAGCCTCATGGAAGCTATGCGGGGCTTCAGGTGGCTCTGATATCAAATCATATCAGGGCCACCCAAGGTTCGACAGAACCCGAGATCGCCGCTGCTTACGCAGCCGGAACGATGCTCACGAACTTACGGTTCTCCGGACCCTTCACCTCAAAGACTACCTGACCGTTTGCAGTTGCAAACAGGGTGTGGTCCTTGCCGAGGCCAACGTTGTTACCCGGGTGGAAACGGGTGCCGCGCTGACGAACAATGATGCTGCCTGCGGATACAGTCTCGCCGCCAAAGCGCTTCACACCAAGTCGTTTCGACTCGGAATCGCGACCGTTACGGGTACTACCTGCTGCCTTTTTATGAGCCATTACAAGCCTCCTTATCTAAGGGGTTACTCGAGGGTCTTAGCCCTGGATACCCGTGATCTTGACTTCAGTAAACCACTGACGGTGGCCCTGACGTTTCATGGAATGCTTCCGACGACGGAACTTGATGATCTGGATCTTGTCGTGACGGCCGTGGCTAACCACTTCCGCTGTCACTTTGGCACCATCAACAACCGGTGCGCCTACCTGAACCTTGTCACCATCGGCGATCAGCAGAACGCGGTCAAACTCGACGTTGCCGCCGGTTTCCACTTCCAGCTTTTCCAGCTTCAGAGTTTCGCCTTCTTTTACACGGTGCTGTTTACCACCGCTAACAATAACTGCGTACATTAACGTTCTCCGCGATTGACCCATCCCTGCTCTTATCCACCTGGTTCTAAGGGAAGCGCTTCGGCAACCCTATAGCAGGGAGCGCAGGTTGGGATGAGTTGGGCGCGTGATTGTACGAAAACCGCCGCCGCTTTACAAGCCAAGTTGACACCGATCACCGCAATACCTAGCATTGCGGCACCCGCCTATTTTTCCAACGAAAACACCAGACAAGGGACCGGACCAGCCGCATGACAGCCCAGCGAATTTACGACACCGTCGCGGACGACTTCAGCCGCGTCAACGATCTGATCATCAAGCGGCTCTCATCAGACGTTCCACTGGTGGAGAAAATCGCCCAATACATTATTGAAAGTGGCGGTAAGCGTCTGAGGCCACTACTGGTTTTGCTCTCAAGCCGCGCCCTGGGCTACGACAGGGACGAGCACCTCAAACTTGCAGCGGTCATCGAATTCCTCCACACCGCCACACTCCTTCACGACGATGTAGTGGACACCTCCGACATGCGCAGGGGCCGCAGCACCGCCAATGCCCGTTGGGGTAACGCCCCCAGCGTGCTGGTAGGTGATTTCCTCTACGCCCGCGCTTTCGAGATGATGGTGGAACTCCAGAACCTTCGAATCATGGACGTACTTTCCCACGCTACGGCAGTGATCGCTGAAGGCGAAGTGCTGCAGTTGATGAACGTGAAGAACCCGGACGTCAGTGAAGACAAGTACATGGAGGTCATCCACAACAAGACTGCCATGCTGTTTGAAGCAGCTTCCCATACCGGTGCGCTGCTTGCTGGTGCAAATGAAGGCCAGGAGCGGGCGCTGAGCGCCTACGGCAAGCACCTGGGCCTGGCCTTCCAGTTGGTGGATGACGTACTGGATTATCGTGGTGACGCGGAGGCCATGGGCAAGAACGTGGGCGACGACCTGGCCGAAGGCAAGACCACGCTGCCGCTGATTTACGCGATGGCACAGGGCAGCGATGACGAGAAACAACTGATTCGGCAGGCGATCCGCAAGGGCGGCCTGGATGACCTGCCCCGAATCCTCCAAATCGTCAACCGCTCCGGTGCGCTGGAGTACACCTTGGCAAAAGCCAGGGAGCAGGCCACCCTGGCGGCCGACTGCCTCAACACTCTTCCCGAGTCGGACCATAGGGAAGCGCTGGCGTTGCTGACTGAGCTTGCGGTTGTCCGGGTTAGTTAGTGAGCCTGCTGGCAGTGGAGTGTCGGATTACGGCCCGTTGGGCCTAATCCGACCTACGGGGGAGGGCGCATCCGGGTTGGACGCAAACGGTAGGTCGGATTAGGCGAAGCCGTAATCCGACAAACCCGAACGCAGCCACAAAAAGCTCACCCCAGGGTTTCCCGCCCATGGGGCGCGTCAAAATCGAGCTCCGGCCCCACCGGCACAATCTGCGTCGGATTAATGGTCCGCTGGCTTACATAGTAGTGCCGCTTGATCTGCCCGATATCCACCGTATCCGCCACTCCCGGCACCTGGTACAGATCCCGCACATAGCCGGACAGCGCCGGGAAGTCCGAGATCCGCTGCCGATTGCACTTGAAGTGACTGTAATACACCGAATCAAACCGAATCAGCGTGGTAAACAACCGCCAGTCCGCCTCTGTCAGCCGGTTACCCGCCAGATAACGTTGCCCTGCAAGCCGCTCCTCCAGCCAGTCCAGCGAATCGAACAGCGCCCCATACGCCTCTTCATACTTATCCTGGGCCGTAGCAAACCCTGCCTTGTACACGCCGTTATTCACGGTGTGATAGACTCGCTCATTCACCTCGGCAATCTCACCGCGCAATTCTTCCGGGTGAAAATCCAGATCACTGCGTACGCCTTCAAGCCCGTCAAACGCGGAGTTGAACATCCGGATAATATCCGCCGACTCATTGCTGACAATCGTCTGCTTCTGCTTGTCCCACAACGTCGGCACCGTCACCCGCCCGGAATAATCCGGCGCCGCCTTCAGGTACACCTCGTACAGGAAGCGCTTACCGTTCACATCATCCCGATGCGCCGCCTCATCCGGCCGAAACTCCCAACCGTTCTCCACCATATCCGGATGCACCACCGACACCGAAATATGCTTCTCGAGCCCCTTCAAAACCCGAAAAATCAACGTCCGATGTGCCCAGGGGCATGCCATGGAAACATACAAATGGTACCTCCCGGACTCCGCCGGAAAACCACCCTCCCCCGCTGGCCCCGGCGATCCATCCGCCGTCACCCAGTTGCGAAACCTGGCGGCCTCACGTTCAAACTTGCCACCGGTTTTCGAGGTGTCGTACCACTGATCGTGCCATTTGCCATCTACAAGCAGTCCCATAAGTCCTCCGCTGAACGCACACTTGGTGATTTGAGTGGGCGGCAAGCACTCTGCTGATCAAGGGAATTGGGGCAGGCCTTCGCAAACCGTGCATTGCCATGGATGGCAATGCCGAGCCCCCATGGATGGGTTCACGGCGTGTTTGCGAAGGCCTGCCCCGATTCCCGCGCCCCGAAACTGGCCCACAAGAAATTAGAGGAAGAATACCGGCCACCCTGCTACGCTCTCAAACAATCATTTCTGGCCAACACAATCAGATAATTCGAACATGCACACAGCCATCACCATAGACGCCCTCAAAGTCCTCGATGCCATCGACCGCAAAGGCAGCTTCGCCGGTGCCGCCAACGAACTCTTCCGCGTACCGTCCGCCATCAGCTACACCGTCCAGAAACTCGAAGAAGACCTCAATGTCGCCATCTTCGACCGCACCGGACACCGCGCAGCCCTCACCCCGGCCGGCCGCTACCTGCTGGAAGAAGGCCGCACCCTGCTGGAGGCCGCCGAAAACCTGGCCCATACCACCCGCCAGGTCGCCCAGGGCTGGGAAACCCGCCTGCGAATCGGCTTCAACTCCCTGCTACCGGCCGAGTGCCTGTTCCCTGCAGTGAAAGAGTTCTATGAACTTGGCGTGCCCGTGGAAGTGCAACTGGTGGAAGAAGTCTTTGCCGGTTCATGGGATGCCCTGCAAAGCCGACGGGTGGACCTGATTGTCGGCGCCGACCAGATGAGCAAACCCGCTGGCGCATTCACCACCAGACCACTTGGAGAAATGACATTTGTCTACGCTGTGGCACCCGATCACCCCTTGGCCAGCGCTACACAGCCGCTAACCGAGGAAGACATTGCCCGCTTCCCCGCCGCTGTGGCAGCAGACACCTCCCGCTCACTGCCACCCGGCCACGCCGGTATATTCCGCCGCCAACGCACCATTACCGTCGCCAACATTGACCAGAAAATAGCGGTTCAACAGGCCGGGCTTGCAGTGGGGTGGCTCCCGGAGGCCCGCGTGCGTGATCAACTCGCCAGTGGCAGCCTGCAAACCCTGCAGGTCCACGAACCCAGACAACCCATCATGCTGCACCTGGCCCGCCATGCTGAAGACCAAGGCAAAGCCCTGATGTGGTTCTGGGATAAGCTGGGGCAGTCACCAGACATTTCATCCTGGCTGAACGCCTGAATCAGCACTGAAAGCCGGGCTGGCTCCCCGGAACGCTTTTCCGGGCAAAAGAGCCAACGGATCACCGGTGTAGTCGTTTATACTGCCCCGACGCAAAAACCTGTGAACGGAGCTCATACCATGCGGCAGCTGTCGGAGCTGGATGCCTCTTTCCTCTACCTGGAAACCGAAACCGCCCCCATGCACATTGGCGGCATCTACCTTTTCGATGCCCGCGAGCGCGACAAGCCGCTGGCCTTCAGCACCTTTGTTGCCTACCTGCGCAGCCGGCTCCATGTGGTGCCGCTGTTCCGTCAACGCCTGAAGGAAATTCCACTGCGCCTTGGGCGCCCCTACTGGATTGATGATCCCGATTTCAGCATCGAGCGGCACTTGGCCTATGTAAACCTGGGCGACCATGGCAAGGTCGATAGCCTGATGGGGCTGGCCTCGCGGATCCTCGAAGAGCCGCTGAAACGAGACCGCCCTCTTTGGCACATCACTTTTGTTGACGGGTTTCAACTGGACGATCAAGACACAGAAAGCAAAAGCTTCGCCCTGATCGTCAAACTACACCATGCCGCCATTGATGCGTTCAGTGGCGAGGAAATTATTGGCAAGCTTCTGGAGTACACACCCAAAGCCCGCGCCATCGAAACGCCACAACCATGGCACCCGCAGCCAGAGCCCTCGGAAGAACGGATTTTCCTCCAGACCGGCGCGAACCTCCTGCGCAAACCTCTGCAGATGACCTCGCTGGCCGTCAGTGCCGCAGAAGCAACCGCCCGCGGCCTGATCCAGAAACAGATGCGGAAACTGCCATTGCCCTTTCCACTGTTTTCTGCACCCCACAGCCCCTTTAATCGCCAGATTACGGCCAACCGCCAGATTGTCTCCGCCAGCCTGGATCTTTCCCGACTCAAGACCATCAAGGCAACGTTGGGAGATGTAACACTGAATGACGTGGTACTGGGCCTTTGCGCGGAAACCCTGCGCCGCTATCTGGCCAACAACAATGCGGATACCGAACGATCACTGGTTGCCATGACACCGGTTTCCGTTCGTTCCAGCAGCCTTCGCAAAGCTACCGGCAATCAGATGTCAGCGATGTTGCTGGACCTTGCCACCCGTGAGCCCGACCCAGCCCAACGGATTCGCAGGATCCACTGGAATGCAGTGGAGTCCGAGCCCTATCGCGAAGCCATTGCCGCGGACCGCCTGACAGAGCTCCTGCCTTCCACCATGTTGGCCCTGTCTGCCAGGCTCTATTCCGAACTACAGATTGCCCAGCGCTACCAGCCGGTATTCAACCTTCCGATTACCAACGTGCCGGGGCCGCAGGTGCCTCTTTATCTGCAGGGCGCAAGGTTGGTGAGGCAGTTCAATTCTGCGCCCCTGTTTGACAGCATGGGGCTGGTGATCGTTGCTGTGAGCTATCAAGGCAGGCTGACGGTCAACTTCACATTGTGCCCTGATGTGGTTGCCGATGGAGAGTCATTGACCGGGTTGCTTGAAGACAGCCTGGAGGCGATCGAATCGGCCGCCCATGCCTTGCCATCGCAGGGGGAAGACAGGAGCGACTATGAAAACAGCCACTCCACCCTGGCGGATGACGCCCTGAACATGATGGAAGGTGCACTGCGGAAGGTTTTCAGCCGATTTCGAGGCTGAACGACGAGTGATTTGAACGGGTGGCGCCACCCGTTCAAATAGTGACTGTTATTCGAAAGCCCAGTGCAGGAAGGCCCGCCGCTCTTCCTCATTCGCTTCGCCCCACAATGCCTTGAGCTCACCCAGTGTACCTTCGCTGCTGGCGCTCGTGCCGGCACCTTCATCGTTCTTGGCCGAGCCAACCGGCGCCCTCGCAACCGTGCGGGTGCTTTCAGACTGTCCATCCCATGCATTGGCACGGGCAACAACGTTGCTTGATGCATCAACAATATTCGCAGCAAAATTATCCGCAAACGCTTCTGCCTCGCTCCTGTTTTCGGGAGCCTCAAAGCTGAAGCGGTAAGTCTCTCCCGGCTGAGCATCAATGGTCACACTCTGAGGCGCAGTCTCGATCACATGCACCTTGGATTCACCATTGCGGACAACACCACTTTTGGCCCAGATTGTCTTATACGTAAATATTACCTGGTTTTCGCCCGCCAACAGTTCATAGTCCAGAGCCAGGTCGTCCATCAGGAAATTACCAAGCCTTTGGCCATTCACCTGCTGCACCTGAATCTCTCCGGGAGCCTTGAGAACGGCGGTCTGAGAGGCATCAACGGCATCCCCCTCCCAGGTCTTGACGTTGCTCATGGTTGAGCTGCATCCGGCCAGTGCAACCAATCCGGCAAGGGTTACCGCCAGGAAACAGGCTTTCTTGAAAATGACTGAAACGTGATAGATACTCATGCTATATCCTTGTGCAGTTCACCGGTTTTCCCGGCGGATGATCACTTGTGGTTGAAAGGCATTTTGAAGAGTGGCCGGGCCAAGAGCAAGACATGCTGCCTGTTTACAGTAACCCCATGACAAATTGGTTACGTAATAGGAGCCAGCGCCATCCGAAAAATGTAAAAAAATGTTGAATTTGGCAGGAATTGATTTAATTTTAAACAGTCAGAGAGTGAAATCACGCGCCGCCCGATACCAGAAGTGCGCTTAAGGGCTCAGGAGAAAACATGGATACCCAACGTCGGTCCGGAGAAGACGGTCCCGCACCGTTCCGAAGCAGTCGGTTCTTCTGCGTCGGTAGCAAGTGGTATTTTACCACCCGGGAGGGTTTTGATAGCGGTCCTTTCGCCTCCCGGCAACGCGCAGAAACCGGCCTCAGGCGTTTTCTGCATGTTGTGCGGCTTCTTCCCGAAGAGCAGCAGGTTCACTGAGCCAGACTGATTTCCTGTCTCGGCATGATGTTCAGACAATGATCGGCATTAACCACCGATCAATGGCGAACAGGGATAGTAATGCCATGAAGCCTGCTACCACGTCGTCCACCATAATACCAAGCCCGCCTGGAAGGTATTCGTCCAGCCAACTGATGGGCCAGGGTTTGAGCACATCGAAAAGGCGGAATAGCGAGAAGGCCATCAGCACTCCGTAGATGTTGTCCGGAAACAGCCCCAACGCAATCCACATGCCTACAAACTCATCCCAGACAATGCCCTCGTGGTCATGGACCTTGAGATCCCCGGCTGTCTTGCCACATAACCAGATCCCCACCACGAAAGCCAGCAGGACAACCACCCAGTAGGCAACGGGCGGCAACCAGAAAAAGCAGAACCAGATAGGTATCGCGGCCAGACTACCCCAGGTACCCGGGGCTCTGGCGGCAGTACCACTGCCGAAACCGAACGCGAGCAGATGAACCGGGTCCCGAAGAAAACCCGGCGGCAGAAGGGCCTCGGGAAGTTCCGGCTCCTGAAGGTTATTGTCGCTGCTCATGAATCAGTTCCTGAAATGATCATACCCTCCTGCCGGCAGGCTCTCAGTATAGCCGTTCCGCTCTATGGTTAACCCCTCTCCTGCAACCACCTTTCCAATGACGGTCAACTGGCTGCGGACTGCCCTGGGCAGGTCAGCCCAGACCTGTGGCGACAGGGTAACGCATAATTCATAATCATCGCCGGCATTCAATGCCAGGCCGATGGCCGCCTCGCCTGCCAGGCGTTTCAGATGTTCGGATAACGGCAGGCGATCTGTATCAATGTTGGCCGCGACGCCAGAGGCTTCAAGGATGTGCCCCAAATCCGCCACCAACCCGTCCGACACATCCACGGCAGCAGTAGCGCGCCCGCGTAGGGCCGCGCCAAGTGCCAGCCTTGGTTCAGGGAAATGGTATCGTGCCAAAACCGCCTGTACATCCGGCCCGGGACTATCGCTGCCAAGATGATCCAACGCGGCTCCCGCCTCACCCAGGGTGCCGGAAACACAGACATAGTCCCCACTCTGCGCGCCCGATCTCTGGATGGCTTGCCCCTTCGGTACCGTGCCATGAACCTGCAGACTGAGAGTGAGCGGTCCGCGTGTGGTGTCACCGCCCGCAAGCGACAAACCGAAGTTCCTGGCTGCCTTTGCCAGCCCGCGAGCATAGGCACTCAGCCAATCCGGATCGGCATCGGGGAGCGTTAACGCCAGGGTAAAGCAGACCGGGTCGGCCCCCATGGCCGCCAGATCGCTTGCCGCGACAGCCAGGCTTCGCCAGCCGAGCTTTTCCGGGTCGTATTGGCGGGGGAAATGAACACCTTCAACCAGGGTGTCCACGGAGAACACCAGATCCATGCCCGGCTCAATACGCTGAATCGCACAGTCATCGCCAGGCCCAAGCCGAATCGCCGAGGTGTTTCCAGCCTCGGCAATCGGGAAGAAATAACGGCGGATCAGCTCGAATTCACCCATCACTCAGCGGGGGCGTATCTCGGCGAGCCGCAGGCGATGGCTGAGCTTGTCAAGCAGGCTGTTGACGAACTTGTGGCCTTCGGTACCACCGAACTTTTTGGCCATCTCGATCCCCTCGTTAATCACCACCTTATAGGGAACGTCCAGCCGGTGCTTGAGCTCGTACGTACCCAGACGCACGATGGCCAGCTCAATGGCATCCACCTCATGGATGGGGCGGTCGAGGAAAGGCTCCAGCAAACGGTCCAGCTCGGCCTGCTCCCGGTGAACGCCCCGAAGGAGATCACGGAAGTAGGCGGTGTCCACCTTGGACATATCATTGTCAACGATGAACTCGGATTCAATATCCGTAATCGAGCTCTTGCTGAAGTGGCGCTGATACAGTCCTTGCATGGCAAGAGCCCGAGCCCGGCGTCTGTCGCCTGCCTTGGGCTGGCCTGCAGGGGCCGGTTGCGCAGTACTGTCTTCCGATGCGCTCATCATTCACCCAGTTTCTTGAAGAGGCTGACCATTTCCAGGGCCGTAATCGCCGCTTCGGCGCCTTTATTTCCAGCCTTGGTGCCGGCACGCTCGATTGCCTGTTCGATGGAATCGACGGTCAGTACACCAAAGGTCACTGGTACGTCGGTCTCAAGGCTGACCGCGCCCAGGCCGCTGGATGCTTCACCGGCAACATACTCGAAATGGGGTGTACCACCGCGGATAACCGCTCCCAGGGCGATAATGGCATCATGATTGCCAGTCTCGGCCACGCGCTTGACCGCCAGAGGCATCTCATAGGCGCCGGGCACCCGCACAATGGTGATATCGGAATCGGCGATACCATGGCGCCGCAGGGTATCAACCGCACCCTCAACCAGGCTTTCGACAACGAAACCGTTGAACCGACCAACAACCAGCGCGTACTTACCGCTGCAGTGAGTGAAATCACCTTCAATTACTTTGATATCCGCCATGCATGGCTCCTTCGTTGGCAACCCCGCCCCTAAGGTACGGAGCTGCCGGGGTTCATCATTCAGGGGTGTAGGGCACGTATTCCACCACTTCCAGCTCGAAACCGGAAATCGCGGAGAATTTGATGGGCGGGCTCAGCAGCCGCATTTTGCCAACGCCGAGGTCCCGCAGGATCTGGGAACCGGTGCCGACGGTAAAATAGACACCGGAACTGCCCTTACCCGCAGATTTCTTGTCCTGTTCGAAAAATTCGTGGATACGATCTTCAAGATTGTAGCTGTCTTCCGCGCTGTTGAGCAGCACCACAACTCCACGCCCTTCCTGGGCAACCTTCTCCAGGGCATGGTGGAGCGGCCAGCTGCGGGAATCCAAGCGGCGTGCACCGAGAAGATCACGCAAGGTATCGGTGATATGCACACGTACCAGCACCGGATCATCGGCGGAAATCTGTCCCATCACCATCGCCAGGTGAGTCGAGCCCTGAATGTTGTCGCGATAGGTACGCAGGTTGAACACACCGTATTCCGTGTCCAGATCATACTGTTCCACGCACTCAATCGTGCGTTCGTTCAGCGTGCGGTAGTGGATCAGGTCTGCAATGGTGCCGATCTTCAGGCCGTGAGTCTCGGCGAACTTTTCCAGGTCCTCACGGCGGGCCATGGAACCATCATCGTTCATGATTTCGCAGATCACTCCGGCGGGCTCACAACCGGCAAGGGCAGCGAGATCACAGGACGCTTCGGTATGTCCGGCACGGCTCAGAACGCCACCCGGATCCGACATCAACGGGAAGATATGCCCCGGCTGCACCAGATCCGACGCCTTGGCGTTGCGCGCCACTGCCGCCTGAACAGTGCGGGCGCGGTCGGCAGCGGAAATACCGGTGGTTACACCCTCGGTAGCCTCGATGGACAGTGTGAATTTGGTCCCGAACCCGGAAGCGTTCTGCTGCACCATCAACGGCAGACCGAGCTGTTCACAGCGCTGTCGGGTCATCGGCATGCAGATCAGACCACGGCCGAACCTCGCCATGAAGTTGATGGCTTCCGGCGTACAGTATTCAGCAGCCATCACCAGATCGCCCTCGTTCTCACGATCTTCATCATCCATCAGGATGACCATCTTGCCCTGACGGATATCTTCGATAATCTCTTCAATACTGTTCAGTGCCATACCGTTTCCGCATCCTGTTGGTCTGCCCGCCCCGTCACCGGCACGTGCCAACCATGAATTTAGTAACCGTTAACCCGGGGTGAGGATCAGCCGTTGATCCTCACCCAACTGACGGCGATCCAGCACTTTCCATTGCACCTTGTCCGCCATGGATTCCAGTGGCAGATTGGCCGTCGGCCGGCCAGTACTGCCGAGGAACACCGGTGCCTGGTAAAGCCAGAGCTCATCCACCAGGCGTTCGCTGATAAAGGTTCCGGCCAGTGTCGGGCCGGCTTCCACCAATAATTCGTTGATGCCCAGCTCACCCAGTGAATCAAGCAACTCGCGCA
Source organism: Marinobacter iranensis (assembly GCF_029207565.1). GTDB lineage: Bacteria > Pseudomonadota > Gammaproteobacteria > Pseudomonadales > Oleiphilaceae > Marinobacter > Marinobacter iranensis. The sequence goes on from NZ_JANCMW010000008.1 coordinate 45,611, forward strand.
CATCAACGCCGTTGTCCTTCCAGGCGACACCGGTCAGGCCCACGCCAAGCGCGGCAAGATCCTGCGCCGGTGCCGTTGCCAATGTCGGAGAGGCACAGAAAACCTGTACGTTCCCCCCCTGAAGGATCGTAGCACCTGGCGGTGTGCGTGCATCCCGGTCCGCGATCACCCGCAACGGCTGGCGAGACGGCTCGGTGGCATCACCGATATCACCCAGCTCACCCCGGCGCACGGTCAAAGACGGGTTGTCCGCCAGCACGGTTCCCACACCGGTCAGGATGGCATCGCTGATGGCCCTGAGCCGTTGAACGTCCCGGCGAGCCTCCACGCCGGTAATCCACTGGCTTTCACCCGACGCCATAGCGGTCCTGCCATCGAGGCTGGATGCCATTTTAAGCCGTACGTAGGGCCGGCCAATGTTCATCCGTTTCATAAAACCGGGATTCAGTCGCACCGCCTCTTCCGCCAGCAAACCCTCCGTTACGCGGACACCAGCCTCACGGAGCATATCCAGGCCACGACCGGAAACTGAAGGATTGGGATCCTTGGTGGCCGCAAAGACGTGGGCAACCCCTGCTTCAATCAGTGCCTTGGCGCAGGGAGGCGTGCGGCCGAAGTGGCTGCAGGGCTCCAGGGTGACATACGCAGTTGCACCGCGGGCCTCTGGTCCGGCCTGGCTCAGGGCCCGGATTTCAGCGTGGGCCTCACCGGCGCGCTCGTGCCAGCCTTCGCCCAGGATCTTGCTGCCACGGGCGATAACACATCCCACGCGTGGATTCGGATGGGTCGAATAGCGGCCACGCCACGCGAGCTGCACCGCCCTTGCCATGAAAGCTGTGTCCTGGGCGTCGATCATGCCTGTCCTTTGGAGGAATGGTTATCCGCCAGGACCTTGGCCACATCCACAGGGTCGTCGCCCGACGTCGCGGAAAGCCGCTCAATCTCTTCCTTGAACTCGTTGACGTCCTGAAAACTGCGGTACACCGAGGCAAAACGCACGTAGGCGACCTTGTCCAATTGGCGTAACTCGGTCATAACCTCTTCACCAAGTTGCATGGACTTTACTTCCCGCTCGCCGGTAGCCCGTAACCGGAACTTGATTCGGTTCAACGCAGCCTCAATTTCCTCAATGCTGACCGGGCGCTTTTCCAACGCCTTCATCAGACCGGCCCTGAGTTTTTCCTCGTCAAACGGCTGCCGAGTGCCATCCTGCTTGACGACACGAGGCATCACCAGCTCAGCGGACTCGAAGGTGGTAAAACGCTCGCGACAGGACAGACATTCCCTGCGGCGACGCACCTGATCACCCTCAGCCACCAGCCGGGAGTCGATTACCTTGGTATCCGCTTCACCACAGAAAGGACAATGCATAAGCTGAAGCTCCTGCAATCCGTCAGGCGTTGCGTTGCAGGGCGCCTGACAGTGCGTTCGGGCTAATTAGCCGGCGTAGACCGGGAAGCGTGAACACAGGCCTTCAACCTGCTCACGAACCCGGCCATTGACGGCTTCGTCTTCCAGACTATCCAGAATATCGCACATCCAGCCCGCCAGATCGCGACACTCGGACTCACCAAAGCCACGAGTTGTTACAGCCGGAGTACCAATGCGCAGGCCGGAGGTTACAAACGGCGAGCGTGGATCGTTGGGTACCGCGTTCTTGTTGACGGTGATATGCGCTCGGCCCAGGGCTGCGTCTGCGTCTTTACCGGTGATGTCCTGTTTGATCAGGCTGACCAGGAACAGGTGGTTTTCGGTACCGCCGGAAATCACATCAAAGCCACGGGATACGAAGACCTCGGCCATGGCCTTGGCGTTCTTGATGACCTGCTTCTGATAGGTTTTGAATTCATCGCTCATGGCTTCCTTGAAGCATATCGCCTTGGCGGCGATAACATGCATCAATGGACCACCCTGGCCGCCGGGGAATACCGCGGAGTTCAGTTTTTTCTGCAGATCGGCGTCATCACAAGCCAGAATCAGGCCACCACGGGGGCCGCGCAGGGTTTTGTGGGTAGTCGTCGCAACCACGTGGGCGTGAGGCATAGGGTCCGGATAGACACCGGCTGCCACCAGGCCTGCCACATGCGCCATGTCCACGAACAGATAAGCACCGACCTTGTCGGCAATCTCGCGAAAACGGGGGAAATCCAGCGCCTGGGAATAGGCCGAGAACCCGGCGATGATCATCTTTGGCTTGTGCTCAAGGGCGAGGCTTTCCACTTCGTCGTAATCAATCAGGCCGGTTTCCGGGTTGAGGCCATACTGCACGGCATTGTATATCTTGCCGGAGAAGTTGACGCTGGCCCCGTGGGTCAGGTGGCCACCGTGGGCCAGGCTCATGCCCAGGACGGTATCGCCCGGCTTGAGCAGCGCCATAAACACGGCGGCGTTGGCCTGGGAGCCTGAGTGGGGCTGGACATTGGCATAGGCAGCACCGAACAGTTCTTTGGCGCGACTGATAGCAAGGTCCTCGGCGATGTCGACGAATTCGCAGCCACCGTAATAACGCTTGCCGGGATAGCCCTCTGCGTACTTGTTGGTCAGTGCGCTGCCTTGGGCTTCCATCACCCGCGGGCTGGTGTAGTTCTCAGACGCGATCAGCTCGATATGAGCTTCCTGGCGCTTTTCTTCCGCCTGCATGGCGTTCCAGAGCTCGTCGTCAAAGCCGGCGATTTTCATATCACGATTAAACATGGATGCGCTGCCCCTGTGTGCTTAGCTGCCCGAAAAAATGGGTCGCTATTCTATCTTACAAATGGGTAAAAAATCATCCTTTATGCGGTCCGCAGATACCGACACGCCGCTACCTGCGCTTTTTGCTCAATTGCTATCCCTGATTGGTTTCGATACCTTACCGAATCAAAGTACGCAACCAGATCAAGGGCGTCGGGGCGGGCCTTCAGGGATCGTCAAAATCAGGGATGATTTTGTCGAGCGTACAGGGATGTATTCACAGCGTATCCCTGAAGGCCCCCCCCCCGATGCCCGCGCCACCGGCGCCAGAATTCACACCCTGTTTTCAAAGAGGTTTAGCCAACATGGCCCAATACGTATACACCATGAACCGCGTGGGCAAGGTGGTTCCGCCCAAGCGCGAAATACTTAAAGACATTTCCCTGAGTTTTTTCCCGGGTGCCAAAATCGGCGTACTGGGCCTCAACGGTGCCGGTAAGTCTACTTTGCTACGTATTATGGCGGGTATCGATCAGGATTACATTGGTGAAGCACGCCCCCAGCCGGGCATCAATGTGGGTTACCTGCCTCAGGAGCCTGAGCTGGATGATGCCAAGACCGTCAAGGAAATTGTCGATGAGTCGGTCTCCGGCATTCACGATGCCCTGGCGCAGCTAGACCAGGTCTATGCCGACTATGCCGAGCCAGATGCCGACTTCGATGCCCTGGCGAAGAAACAGGGTGAACTGGAGGCCTTTATCCAGGCCAGCGATGGTCACGATATCGAGCGAAAGATGGAAGTCGCTGCTGATGCACTGCGCCTGCCAGCCTGGGACGCCATGGTGAAAAATCTCTCCGGTGGCGAGCGTCGCCGTGTGGCACTTTGCCGGCTGCTGCTCTCAAGCCCGGACATGCTGCTGCTGGATGAGCCCACCAACCATCTGGATGCGGAGTCCGTGGCTTGGCTCGAGCGCTTCCTCCATGACTACAGCGGTACCGTGGTTGCCATTACCCACGACCGCTATTTCCTCGACAACGTTGCCGGCTGGATTCTGGAGCTTGACCGTGGGCAAGGTATTCCCTTCGAAGGAAACTACAGCCAGTGGCTGGAGAACAAGGAGAAGCGCCTGGAAGTTGAAGCCAAGCAAGAAGCGTCCCGCCAGAAGACCATCAAGCACGAATTGGAGTGGGTACGCAGCAATGCCAAGGGCCGCCAGTCCAAGAGCAAGGCTCGCCTGGCCCGCTTCGAGGAAATGAGCTCCCAGGAATTCCAGAAGCGCAACGAAACCAACGAGCTTTACATCCCGCCCGGCCCCCGCCTGGGCGACAAGGTGATCGAAGTGGACGGCATCAGCAAGTCCTTCGGCGACCACCTGTTATACGAGGATGTGTCGTTTAGTGTGCCTCCCGGCGCCATCGTGGGCATTATCGGCGGCAACGGCGCGGGCAAGTCCACCCTGTTCCGGATGATTGCCGGGCACGACAAGCCGGATTCCGGCGACATCACCGTGGGCGAAACCGTGAAGCTGGCCTATGTGGACCAGATGCGTGACCTGAACGGCGACAATACCGTATGGGAAGAGCTCAGCGACGGTAACGACATTATCAAGATCGGCAACTACGAGACGCCGTCACGAGCCTACGTGGGCCGTTTCAACTTCAAGGGTGCCGATCAGCAGAAGCGGGTGGCCGACCTGTCCGGCGGTGAGCGCAACCGCCTGCACCTGGCGAAATTGCTGAAGGAAGGCGGCAACGTATTGCTGCTGGACGAACCCACGAACGACCTGGACGTGGAAACCCTGCGCGCCCTGGAAGAAGCCCTGCTCAACTTCCCGGGTTCCGCGTTGGTAATCTCGCACGACCGTTGGTTCCTGGACCGGGTGGCCACCCACATCCTGGCGTTCGAGGACGACGGAGAAGTGGTGTACTTCGAGGGTAACTTCAGCGAATACGATGAGGACCACAAGAAGCGCAAAGGCGATTCTGCCATGGTGCCCCAGCGAATGAAGTACAAGAAACTGGCTTGACGTGTGTTGTCGGATTACGGCCCTGCGGGCCTAATCCGACCTACGCGAAATACATCATAATTCAACGCTAACCGTAGGTCGGATTAGGCGAAGCCGTAATCCGACAACCAATCCAGAAGGTCGCACCACCGCCATGGCAAAAGCCAAAACCGCCTATGTCTGCACCGAATGTGGTGCGGACTACTCCAAATGGCAGGGTCAATGCACCGCCTGCCAGGCCTGGAACACCATCAGCGAGGTTCGCGGCGTCAGTGGCGGCAATGCCAGAGGCGCCCGCGGAGCCCGCTTTGAGGGCTTTGCAGGTGCCCTGTCGGAAGTGAAGAGCCTGGATGACGTCAGTCTGGCGGAACAGCCTCGCATCAGCTCCGGCATGCAGGAATTCGACCGGGTATTGGGCGGAGGCCTTGTGGAGGGTTCTGCCATCCTTATGGGGGGCCACCCTGGCGCCGGCAAGAGTACCTTGCTGCTGCAGGCGGTCTGCCATCTGGCCTCCAGCGTTCCGGCGCTGTACGTCACCGGCGAGGAGTCCCTTCAGCAGGTCGCCATGCGGGCCAAACGTCTGGGACTACCTACCGCAGACCTGAAAATGCTGTCGGAAACCAGCGTTGAGCGGGTCATGCAGATCGCGGAGGCCGAGAAGCCCCGCATCCTGGTGGTGGACAGTATCCAGGTGATGCACGTTGCCGAGTCGGAATCCGCCCCCGGCAGCGTCTCACAGGTCCGCGAAAGTGCCGCCTATCTGACCCGCTTTGCCAAGCAGACCGGCACCATTCTGTTCCTGGTCGGCCACGTCACCAAGGACGGCAGCCTGGCCGGGCCGAAGGTGCTGGAGCACATGATCGACTGCTCCATCCTGCTGGAAGGCTCCAGCGACAGCCGTTACCGCACCCTGCGGGGCATCAAGAATCGTTTTGGCGCGGTGAACGAACTGGGCGTGTTTGCAATGCTGGAGCAGGGGCTGAAAGAGGTAAAGAACCCCAGCGCGATCTTCCTGAACCGGGGCGAGGAGGCCGCCCCTGGCAGTGTGGTGATGGTGGTCTGGGAGGGCACACGGCCGATGCTGGTGGAGATCCAGGCGTTGGTGGATATGGCCCAGGGAGGCTACCCGAGGCGCGTTGCGGTAGGCCTGGACCAGAACCGGCTGGCGATGCTTCTGGCGGTGTTGCACCGCCATGGGGGCATGCATGTGTCGGATCAGGATGTGTTTGTGAATGTGGTGGGCGGCGTGAAGGTCAATGAGACCAGTGCAGACCTGGCATTACTCGCAGCCATAGTGTCATCCTTCCGTGACCGCGCCCTGCCCCAGGATCTGGTGATCTTCGGTGAGGTCGGCCTGTCCGGCGAGATCCGCCCGGTGCCCAGTGGCCAGGAGCGCATCTATGAAGCCGCGAAACACGGCTTTACCCGTGCCTTGGTACCCAAATCCAACGCCCCCCGCAAGACTATTGAGGGGATGAAGGTTATCCCTGTGACCAAGCTTAGCGATGCACTTTCAGCATTGGAGGAACTCTAAAGCTTGAGCCCTAGCCTGCTTGTTTGGTGCTTGGTGGGATTGGAAGGGCCTTTCCAAAAAACGCTTCAAGCACATCCATGTGCGCTTGGGCTCCGCCATCCATGGCTCCGCACATTTTTGGAAAGGCCCTTCCAATCCCGCCCTCAAACTTCGCAGTTATTTCTTTAACCGTCGGATTAGGCGAAGCCGTAATCCGACAACCAGCCCGCCCGAACACCTCAATCAATCAAATGCGCAAACTCCCTTTCCAACAACGCCTGGTCCCCCAAATTCAACTCCACCAACCGCTTAAGGTGGGTGGCACTCTCCAGATCAATATACTGGCACTTGAACCCCAACCGCTCTTCTTCAATATGCCGTAACTCAACGGCCATCACGATCCCGGTCTCTTGATCATCCAGGTGGATAATCACCTCACAAGGCTGTTTCAGCGGAACGTTCCACCCTTCCGGCCGTTTCACCAGCACGCCCTTTAGCGAAATATCCAAAACCTCACTCACCCACACTTCATCCTGCCAGTGCAGTTCGCATTCGGCGTCGAAGGAGATTCTGTGGAAACGGCGTTTTTCGGGAGCTTTGGTTGGCAAGGGTTACTCCTGTTTACCGGTCTTGTCTGATATGACTATAGACCTCACAGGAGCTTCTATCTAGCGTTGGCACCCAACAGGGCGAACTTCGGAGCGTTAACGCGAAATTGCGACAAAGGGTGGTTGCCGGGCCGTTCCAAAACCGTGGAGCGCCAGGGATGGCGCGACCGAGCCCTACATGGACGTATTCACGGGCGCGTTTTGGAATGGCCCGGCAACCACCCGATACTCCCTATTATCAATCTTGTTTATGATACGAGGGACTAAGCTCAGTCACAGCGCGTATAAACGCACCAGCGTGCTCCGGATCAACGTCCGGGGTTATTCCATGCCCAAGGTTGAAGATGTGCCCTGGCCCGGAACCGTAGCGGGACAGGATATCCGCCACTTCCTGGCGAATCCGCTCCGGCGGCGCGTACAGCATGGCCGGGTCCATATTGCCCTGCAGGGCAACCTGATCACCAATGCGGGCACGGGCGTTGCCGATGTCCGTTGTCCAGTCCAGGCCCACGGCATCGGCACCGGACTCCGCAATCGACTCCAGCCACTGGCCGCCGTTCTTGGTGAACAGGATCACCGGCACGCGGCGGCCGTCATTCTCGCGAATCAGACCCGATACAATTTTCTTCATATAGTTGAGGGAGAACTCCTGATAAGCCCAACTACTCAGCACGCCACCCCAGGTATCAAAAATCTGCACCGCCTGGGCGCCGGCGCGGATCTGGCCGTTCAGGTAATCGATGACCGAATCCGCAAGATGATCCAGCAGCTGGTGCATCACCTCAGGCTGTCCGTACATCAGCTTCTTGGCTTCGCGGAAGTCTTTGGAAGAGCCACCCTCAATCATATAGGTGGCCAGGGTCCAGGGGCTGCCAGAGAAGCCGATGAGCGGAACGCTGCCATTGAGCGCGCTACGGATGGTGGACACAGCATTCATCACGTAGTCCAGGTCCACTTCCGCGTTGATCTTTGGCAGCGCGGCCACGTCGGCGGCAGATCGAATGGTATTGCGAAATTTCGGGCCTTCCCCGGTTTCGAAGTACAAACCCAGCCCCAGGGCATCGGGAATGGTGAGAATGTCTGAAAAAAGAATGGCGGCGTCCAGCGGGAAGCGCTCCAGTGGCTGCAGGGTAACCTCGCAGGCCAGCGGTGTGTTCTTGCAGAGGCTGAGAAAATCCCCGGCTTTGGCGCGGGTGGCACGGTATTCCGGCAGGTATCGGCCGGCCTGACGCATCATCCACACCGGTGTGCGATCCACGGGCTGACGCATCAGCGCGCGCAGGAAACGGTCATTTTTCAGCTCGGTCATAGCATTCCCAATCTGCTGTCTGTCTAAGTTTGGAGGGCAATGATACCCGGTTTGTGGCAATAAAAAAGGGCGACCCGCCATCAGCAAGCCGCCCTTATGATCCGGATCAACCCTGGTGACGGTCAGATGTCCAGGTAGTCCATGATACCTTCCGCCGCCTGGCGACCTTCCCAGATAGCCGTTACGACCAGATCCGAGCCACGGACCATGTCGCCGCCGGCGAAAATCTTGGGGTTGCTGGTCTGGAAGCCGAACTCCACTTCCTCCGGGGCACTGACACGGCCGGAATCGTCGGTGTTTACCTTCAGCTCGTCAAACCAGTCGGCCGGGCTTGGCCGGAAACCGAAAGCCACCAGCACGGCATCGGCGGGGATGACTTCCTCGCTTCCAGCAACCACTTCCGGGCGGCGACGACCGTTTTCATCGGGCTCGCCGAGGCGAGTCTGAACCACCTTCACACCCTCAACCCGGTCTTCGCCAATAATAGCGATCGGTTGACGGTTGAACATGAACTTAACGCCCTCTTCCTTGGCGTTGGACACTTCCCGGCGGGAACCCGGCATGTTCTGCTCGTCACGGCGATAGGCGCAGGTAACACTCGCGGCCTGCTGGCGAATCGAGGTGCGGTTACAGTCCATGGCGGTATCGCCACCACCGAGAACCACCACTCGTTTACCTTTCATGTCGATGAATTCGGCAGCATCTTTCTCAAACCCAAGGCGACGGTTCACGTTTGAGACCAGAAACGGCAGGGCATCGTGGACGCCAGGCAGGTCTTCGCCCGGGAAGCCGCCCTTCATGTAGGTGTAGGTGCCCATGCCCATAAAAACGGCATCGTACTCCTCAAGAATGTCTGCCATCACCACGTCCTTGCCCACTTCCGTGGACAGGCGGAATTCCACGCCCATTTCCTCGAATACCTTACGACGGCGAGTCATCACCGATTTCTCAAGCTTGAACTCGGGAATGCCGAAGGTCAGCAGGCCGCCAATTTCCGGATAGATATCGAACACCACCGGCTTCACACCGTTGCGCACCAGAACGTCGGCACAGCCCAATCCAGCAGGGCCAGCACCAATCACCGCGACCTTTTTGTCCGTCCATTTGACGGCAGACATATCCGGCTTCCAGCCCAGGGCAAAAGCGGTATCGGTGATGTATTTTTCCACAGACCCGATCGTCACCGCGCCGTAGCCGTCATTCAGGGTACAGGCCCCCTCACACAGACGATCCTGGGGACAGACCCGGCCACAGACTTCGGGCAGCGAGTTGGTCTGGTGACACAACTCCACCGCTCTCATGATGTTGCCTTCGGAAACCAGCTTCAGCCAGTTCGGGATGTAATTGTGTACCGGGCACTTCCACTCGCAATACGGATTACCGCACTCCAGGCAGCGATGTGACTGGGATGCAGCATTATCCTGGGTATACGGGTGATAGATTTCACCAAACTCTTTTTTGCGCTTCTTTGCCGGCACCTTTTTCGGGTCGACACGCCCTACTTCGACAAACTGGAAGTCGTTACTCAGTCGTTCTTTCATTATGAAGCTCTCATCAGACTCAATTTCGACGCGGGCGCTGCCTTAATGGCAACGCCCCGATCCTGTTTCAACCACCCTTACTCCGGGCGCGCCCGGGTGCTGGCCAGCAGGCTGCGAAGGTTCGCCGCCTTGGGTTTGACCAGCCAGAAGCGGCCGATATAGTCGTCGAAATTGTCAAGAATATGCTCTGCCCATTCGCTCGCGGTCTCGGAAATGTGCTCCCGGACAACACCGCGCAGGTGGTTCCGGTAGGACTCCATTTCTTCACTGGAGATCCGTTGAATTTCCACCAGTTCATGGTTGTACTTGTCCACGAAGGTATTGTTCAGGTCCAGCACATAGGCGAAACCACCGGTCATACCGGCGCCGAAGTTATGGCCGGTACTGCCAAGAACGGTTACCAGACCACCTGTCATGTATTCACAACAGTGGTCCCCGACGCCTTCCACAACCGCATGAGCACCAGAGTTACGCACGCCGAAACGCTCACCGGCTGTACCGGCAGCAAACAGTTTGCCCCCGGTTGCACCATACAGACAGGTGTTACCGATAATCGAGGTCTCCTGGGATTTAAAGGCACTGCCGGAGGGCGGCCGGATCACCAGCTTGCCGCCTGTCATGCCCTTACCCACGTAATCGTTGGCATCGCCTTCCAGAAGCAGATTGAGGCCGCCCACGTTCCAGACCCCGAAGCTTTGGCCGGCAGTGCCGGTCAGCTCCAGGGTGATGGGAGCAGACACCATGCCCTGGTTGCCGTGTAGCTGGGCAATCTCACCCGACAGGCGGGCACCGATGGAACGGTCGCAGTTGGTCACCCTGTAGGACCATGTACCACCGGCCTTGGCAACTATCGCATCTGAGATGTCTTTCACCATCTGCTCAGCCAGCTTGCCCTCATCGAACGGGTGGTTACGCTCCACCTGACAGGTGTTGGGTTTATCCGCCGGAATATGGTCGTTGGACAGCAGGCGCGTCAGGTCCAGCTTCTTCTGGCGCGGGGTGTCACCGGGCAGGCGCTCCAGCAGGTCAACACGGCCCACCAGTTCCTCCAGGTTCCGTACACCCAGCTTCGCCATCCATTCCCGGGTCTCGGTCGCCACAAAACGGAAGAAGTTCATGGCCATCTCGACCGTGCCCTTGAAATGCTCTTCCCGCAAATACTCATTCTGGGTGGCGACACCGGTCGCACAGTTGTTCAGGTGACAGATCCGCAGGTATTTACAACCCAGGGCCACCATCGGGGTGGTGCCGAAGCCAAAGCTCTCGGCGCCCAGGATCGCACCCTTGACCACATCCAGGCCGGTCTTGATGCCACCATCGGTTTGCAGACGGATCTTGCCCCGCAAGTCGTTGGCCCGCAACGCCTGCTGGGTTTCGCTCAAACCCAGCTCCCAAGGCGAGCCGGCGTAGCGGATGGAGGTCAGCGGGCTGGCTGCCGTACCACCGTCGTAACCGGAGACGGTAATCAGGTCGGCATAGGCCTTCGCCACACCGGCGGCAATGGTGCCAACACCAGGCTCCGATACCAGCTTCACTGAAACCAGGGCGTGAGGGTTAACCTGTTTGAGATCGAAAATCAACTGCGCCAGGTCTTCAATCGAGTAGATGTCGTGGTGCGGTGGCGGCGAAATCAGCGTTACACCGGGCACCGAATAGCGCAGGCGGGCGATCAGGTCATTGACCTTGCCACCGGGCAACTGGCCACCCTCCCCAGGCTTGGCGCCCTGGGCTACCTTGATTTGCATAACATCCGCGCTGCGCAGATATTCCGCCGTCACACCGAAGCGACCGGACGCCACCTGTTTGATCTTGGAGCGTTTCTCGGTGCCATAGCGGGCAGGGTCTTCCCCACCCTCACCGGAGTTGGAACGGCCGCCCAGGGTGTTCATGGCTACCGCCAGGGCTTCGTGGGCCTCCGGAGACAGTGCGCCCAGCGACATGGCTGCGGAATCAAAGCGTGGGAAGATATTTTCCACCGGCTCCACTTCCGACAAGTCAATGGCTTTGATGTCCTTCCGGAAGCCCAGCAGATCCCGTAGTGTGGAGACCGGCCGCTCATTCACCAACCCGGCGTATTCCATATACTGCCCGTAATCGCCGCTGGTAACGGCTTCCTGGAGCTTGCCAACCACATCCGGGTTGAACGCATGGTATTCCTGGCCGTGGACATACTTCAGCAGGCCACCCTGGGTAATGGGTTTGCGATGCTTCCAGGCAACAGCCGCCAGTTGTTCTTGATCCTGCTGGAAATCGAAGAATCCCGCACCCTGGATACGGCTGGGAACGCCCTTGAAACACAGGTCCACCAAATCATCCGCCAGACCGATCGCCTCGAACAGTTGGGCACCACGGTAGGAAGTGATGGTTGAAATGCCCATCTTGGAGAGAATTTTCAGCAGGCCCTTGTTGATGCCCTTGCGATAGTTATTCTTCGCATCGATCGGGTCCATCATCAGTTCGCCGGTGCGAATCAGGTCATTAAGCACCTGGTACGCCAGGTAGGGGTAGACCGCTGTGGCGCCAAAGCCGAACAGTACGGCGAAATGGTGCGGATCGCGGGCCCAGCCAGTCTCGACAAGGATATTGGAATCACACCGAAGGCCTTTCTTAACCAGGTGGTGGTGAACGGCACCGGTTGCCATCATGGCATTCACCGGCAACTCGCCCTCTTTCAGGTCTTTGTCGGTCAGGATCAGAATGACCTTGCCGCTACGAACCGCCTGCTCTGCGTCGTCGCATACTCTGCGGACCGCCTGCTCAAGCCCCATTTCGGGGCTATAGCTCATACTGATGCGAGCGACTTCAAACCCGGGCCGGTCGTTGTTGGCGATTTTCAGGTACTTGGCCGGCGACAGGACAGGTGTTGTCAGAATGATCCGATTGGCGTGCTCCGCTGTTTCCTCGAATACGTTACGTTCCGCACCAATGCAGGTCTCCAGGGACATTACGATGGATTCGCGGAGCGGGTCGATGGCCGGGTTGGTTACCTGCGCGAATTTCTGACGGAAGTAGTCCGCTACATGCCGGACGCGGCTCGACAGGACTGCCATGGGGGTATCGTCCCCCATGGAACCCACGGCTTCCTGACCATTTTCCGCCAGTGGACGCAATACCTGATCCCGCTCTTCATAGGACACCATGAACATTTTCTGGTGTATATGAAGTTCATCTGACTGCATCAGTTTGAAATCGGGGGTGTCCTGGTTCAGCGTGGTCTCGACCCGCAGGGAGTTCTCCCGCAGCCAGCGCTTGTAGGGCTGGGCCGACTTCAGGCGATTGTCCACGTCTTTTGTATGCAAGACTTCACCGGACTCGGTATCGATAGCCAGCATCTGCCCCGGACCAACACGGCCCTTGGCAACAACATCCTCCGGCTTGTACCCGTAAGTACCGATTTCCGACGCCAGGGTAATGAAATCGTCTTTGGTGATCACCCAGCGAGCCGGGCGCAGGCCGTTGCGGTCCAGCATACAGACGGCATAGCGGCCGTCGGAAAGAACCAGGCCAGCCGGACCGTCCCAGGGCTCCATGTGCATGGAGTTGTACTCGTAGAACGCCCGCAGCTCGGAGTCCATGGTGTCCACGTTCTGCCAGGCAGGCGGGACCATCATTCTTACGGCGCGGAACAGGTCAACGCCACCGGCCAGCAACACTTCCAGCATGTTGTCCATACTGGATGAGTCAGAACCGGTCAGGTTGACCAGCGGCTGCAAGGTTTGCAGGTCCGGCAGTTCCGGTGCGCTGAATTTGGCGGCACGGGCAATGGCCCAGTTACGGTTGCCATCGACGGTGTTGATCTCACCGTTGTGGGCGAGATAGCGGAACGGCTGGGCCAGCGGCCAGCGCGGCATGGTATTGGTGGAGAACCGCTGGTGAAACACGCAGATGGCGGTGTGCAGGTCCGGGTCACCCAGGTCCTTGTAGAAATTGGCCAGGTCTGCCGGCATCATCAGGCCCTTGTAGGCCAGGGTGCGGTGGGACAGGCTGCAAATGTAGAACTCGGAATCGTCGGCCATATCCCGCTCAGCGTGGCGACGGCCCACGAACAGCGCGATGGCGAATTCCTGCTCTGTTTTCTTGCCGGGAACCACAAATACCTGTTCAATCCAGGGCAGGCAGTCAAGCGCCATTGGACCGAGACAACTGTCGTCCGTGGGCACCTTGCGCCAACCCATAATTTCCAGGCCCTGATCCGTCAGGCGCTTTTCAACGGCCGCACGACCGGCAGCTGCCTTGTTCTCGACCGGGCTAAGGAAAACCTGGCCGACCGCGAACAACCCTTCCGGCTCCTTGCCGAACTCTGCTTTCGCAGCCTTGCGCAAAAAGACGTCAGGGCTCTGGATCAGGAGGCCACAACCATCGCCGGTCTTTCCGTCTGCAGCGATACCACCACGGTGGGTCATGCAGGTCAGCGACTCGATGGCAGTTTGCAACAACTTGTGGCTGGCCTCGCCCTTCATATGGGCGATCAGGCCGAAGCCGCAGTTGTCCCTGAATTCATCGGGATGATACAAACCTGTCATCATAAGCGTTCTCTCGCGTAGAAATGCTTTTCAATCAAAGAGTTATTGACAAACAGACAATAAATTCACCCTTTGACACTGAAAATGGGGGCTGGCTATTTTACACGCGTAGAAATACGTACTCAAACCAAAGAGGTTTTATTTTAGGGAGCAGGCACCTCCATTGCGAGTGTTGCCGTTCACAACACACACCACGGAAGAGGGGCACAGGTTATTGTTTTTACGAAGTTAAAACTAAAACCGGAGTGCGTCCGGACGATCAGAAATCACGTAATTGCCTGACCCAGGGAGACTGGTCCTGCAGGGCCTGCGGAAGACGCTCAACCGCCTTCCGCGCAGCCTCCAGGGAAGAAAATTCACCGTAGAAGCCAATAAACCAGTCCTGACCCTGCCTTTGGGTATGGGTATAAAGTATACCGGAAATGGAGTCGTACTGGTCCATCAGGCCCAGCACCGTCTGCTCCCGATTGCCGGCAATCAGTTGCACCGTCCAGCCTTCGCGGGCCCTCGCGCTCTCGATATCCATGAAAACCGATGGACGGGAGGGTATAAAACCTGGCT
>NZ_JANCMW010000008.1:60440-210619 GCF_029207565.1 Marinobacter iranensis
GGCTCTGGCTCTGGCTCTGGCTCTGGCTCTGGCTCTGGCTCTGGCTCTGGCTCTGGCTCTGGCTCTGGCTCTGGCTCTGGCTCTGGAGCAGGTTGCGCCGGGCTGTCCTGGGGCGTCAATTCAGGCCGAGGCTCTTCCTTCGACGCAACAGGCTCAATGTCCGGACTGTCGGGGCCAATGGTGATGCTCTTGCGCACGGTTTCGGGCTCCGGTGGTGCCTGTTCACGTGCCACGGAGTCGTCGTATTGCTGCGACACAAGCCACCAGGAGGCGGCGAGAAGGACCAGCGCAAGCGCAGGCCAACGGAGATTCAGTGGCGAGGGAAAATTCCGCTTGTGCTCAGCTCGAGGTGACGCCATATCTAGCCACACGGTCGGCGTTACCCGTTTCAGGCGGGAAAAACTCCCCTGGCTCAAGCTGTGTATCTGGGAAAGCTTCCCTGGTGCCAACAACTCTTTCGTATCACCACCGGCCCGGAGGATCCGGGGCTCGAGGTAGGACGCAACTTCGTCCCTGGTAAGCGGACGAAGATGAATCTGATGAACGCCGGCACCGTCACCTGACAGGCCGAGCATTTCCAACAGCTTGCCGCTACCGCTAAACACCGGAACCGCCGCCGCAGAACGGTCAGCAGCTTCAAATGCGGAAAATAACAGCCTTAGCAACTCCGCCGGTGCCCGGTCTGCCTCATCAACCAACAAGACCATGCGCTGCCCCTTTCGGGCCCTTATTTCCGACCAGCGAAAAAAGCCATAGACAGAATCGCGGGCACCTTCGCCAGAACTCAACCCCTTATGGGCAATACCCACCAGAGCCCTTGCAAGAGCCTGGGCGCTGGTCAGTGCCGCAGCGGGTAATCGATGAAAATCAAGACGGGAGGACTCGCTTCTGACTAATTCAGCAAGCAATCGACTTTTACCGGCGCCGGCGTCACCGGTCAGCAGGAGCGCGAGGTCGCCAAACCCACAGAGATGGCGAAGGGTTTCCAGTGCATGGTGCCGGGACGCACCAGGGAAAAAAGGCGTCTCCATGTCGAGGGGATCTGCCCTCAACCCGTATCTTTCCTGGAGTCGCGGAAACAGGCCGCCGCCGTCAAGACTGCTTAACCCTTCGTCTTTCACTGTCATTCCCTGTAGTGCCCCTGTTCGGTACCAGTTCAGGCTTCTTCGTTGGACGTATCCCCGCAGAATACCTGCAGAGTAGCGTTCAGCTTCTGCATGTCCACGGCTTCGGTCACAATCGCATCACCAAGGGCCCGCAACAAGACCAGGCGCAAAGAGCCATCCACGTTCTTCTTGTCGACGGCCATCAAGCGCAAAAAATCGTCCGGTGTCATCCCGACCGGCGCGTGCCCGGGAAGATTTGCGCGCCCAACAATGCGCACCACCCTGTCCCGGCCCTCCTCTCCGATCATGCCCTGACGCAGGGAAAGATCCGCCGCCATCATCATACCCGTACCGACCGCCTCTCCGTGCAGCCAGTTGCCATATCCAGCGAATGTCTCAATAGCATGACCGAAGGTGTGCCCGAGATTGAGGATTGCCCGTAATCCACCTTCTCTTTCGTCCTGGGCGACAACCTCCGCCTTGCAGGCGCATGAGCGGTAGATGGCTTCTGACAGCGCCTTCGTGTCCAGGTCAATGAGCGACGCCATCTCCCGCTCAAGCCAGGCAAGAAAATCTGTATCCCGGATCAGTCCATACTTGATCACTTCGGCAAGTCCGGCGGAAACCTCTCTGGGCAGGAGGGTCTGGAGGCTGTCGGTATCGATAAGCACCACTTCGGGTTGGTGAAAGGCGCCGATCATGTTCTTGCCCAATGGGTGGTTGATGCCGGTTTTGCCACCAACCGAGGAGTCCACCTGTGAAAGCAGGGTTGTCGGTATCTGGATAAACGGCACGCCCCGTTGGTAGGAAGCGGCGGCGAAACCGGTCATATCCCCTACCACACCACCTCCAAGCGCCACCAGGGTGGTTTTGCGGGAATGGCGATTCTCCAGCAGCCGATCAAAGATCAGATTCAGCGTCTGCCAATCCTTGAACTTCTCACCGTCCGGAAGGACCACCACATCCACCTGCTTGCCAGGGAAGCAGGCGCGGGCGGATTCCAGATACAACGGCGCCACCGTCTCATTAGTGACAATCATGACCTGGGAACCCCTGACATAAGGGCTCAAGTCGTACCCGCCCAGCAATCCCTGCCCGATAATGATCGGGTAGCTTCGATCATCGAGTTCAACGCTCAGCTCACGCAGTGAATCACGCATGATTTCTGCCTTCCTTACGTATTTGTCGTTTATGGCGCGGCGTCCTGGGATTAATCCGGTTGACCAGTTGTCGCACCACCAGCCGGGGGCTCTTACGGTCGGTAAACATGACTATATCGGCCAGCCTGGAGTAGACAGGGTCCCGGATTGCAAAGAGGTTTCTGAGGACGGCTTCGGGATCATCATTCTGTAGTAGCGGGCGGTTACGGTCTCGGCGCGTTCTTTCAACCTGTTGCTCAATCGAGGTTTTCAGGTAAACCACAACCGCATCCCGCTTCAGATGTGCATGGTTTTCCTCTTTCATTATGGCACCGCCCCCGGTTGCCAGCACCGTCTGTGGGTACTCTGACAGTTCCGCCAACATCGCCGTCTCACGCTGCCGAAAACCGTCCTCCCCTTCAACATCAAATATCCAGGGAATATTGGCCCCACATCGGTCCTCAATGATTCGGTCGGAATCGAGAAAGCGATAGCCCAGCTCTTTGGCCAGCATGCGACCAATCGTGCTTTTGCCCGCCCCCATTGGGCCAACCAGGACAACTCGTTTTGGCAAGGACATAACTTCCGCTCATCTACATTCCGGCGCGTGAGAATAGCACAGCGTAACGCTTTCCATAAGTTTCGGAAAATGAACAGGCAAAAAAAACCGCCGTGCAAAGACGGCGGCTTTTTCAAGTGCGGCCGGACTTACTGGATCAGGTCGCTCTTGACGATCTTCGGTGTGATGAAGATCAACAGCTCGCTCCGCTCATCTATATGCTCTGTGCGCTTGAACAGGCGGCCAATATAAGGAATATCACCCAGGAAAGGCGTCTTGGTGGTGGTCGTCGTCACTTCCGACTGGAAGATTCCACCCAGGACTACCGTTTCACCGTTTCCAACCAGCACCTGAGTGGTTACCTCGTTGGTGTTGATCGCTGGAATACCTCCGGTTACCTCACCACGGGAGTCCTGATTCACCACCAGGTCCATGATAATCTTGTCATCCGGAGTGATCTGCGGTGTTACCTCAAGAGACAACGCTGCTTCCTTGAAAGAAACAGAGGTTGCACCACTGGATGATGCCTCCTGATACGGGATTTCCTCACCGGACTTGATGGAAGCCGTCTGTCGATCGGCGGTGACTACGCGAGGCTGGGAAACCACTTCGGCCTGCCCGTCGCTCTCAAGAGCGGACAGTTCAAGATCTACCAGAAAGTCATCACTACCCCAACCAATGGCGAAGGAGGATGCGCCCTGGCCAGTAACACCAAGATCGACCGCCAATGCGTCCGGGAAGGTAATGGTGTTGTTTGTGCCCCCGGCAGCCTGACGGGCTTCTTCAACTGCGCTCTGGGAGCCACCCACTGAAAACACGTTGTCTCCACTAACGTCATAGGCAGCACCACCCCAACGTACACCCAGGTTTTCAGCGACATTCGTCTGAGCCCGCACGATACGAGCTTCTATGGATACCTGACGAACCGGCACATCCCAGGTGGAAATAAGGCGACGGATTTCATCGAGCTTCTCTGCCGTCTCGCGAACACTGATGGTATTGGTTCGCGCATCTGAGGATACAAACCCACGAGACGAAATAAGTTCTTCGTCGGCCTGGATAAGAGAAACAATATCAGCGGCCTTGGCATAGTTCACCTGGATAATGTCCAGTCGAACCGGCGCAAGTTCAGCGATCTGCTTGGTGGTCTCCAGCTCAAGCTTTTCACGGGCGGCAATCTCGTCCGCTGGCGCTACCAGGAGTACATTGCCAATCTGCCGCTTGTCCAGCCCTTTGGTCTTCAGAATCAGGTCCAGCGCCTGATCCCAGGGGACGTTCTGCAGACGCAGGGTGATGCTACCGCTCACCGTATCACTGGCAACGAGGTTCAGACCGGTAAAGTCTGCAATTAACTGCAGCACTGATCGGACCTCAATATCCTGGAAGTTAAGGGAAAGCTTGTCACCGGTGTATGGGAACTTCTCTTCCCGACGGGACTCCGCTTCCTCTTCGGTCAGCTTTTCCACACTAACGGTAAACTGGGAACCAGACTGGTAGGCAATGTAGTCGTAATTACCTTCCGGGTGAATTTCTACAACGGCATCGCCGTCCTCTGTGAAAGTATCGATCCGGGTAACCGGTGTCGCAAAATCAGTAACATCGAGGCGCCGGCGAAGATCATCCGGCACGCTGGTGTCATCCATCGTCAGGCGAATCCGGCCCCCGAGCTCTGACAGATCAACCGACGTGCTGGCACTGCCCAGATCCACGATAATCCGGCCTTCACCATCCTGCCCACGTCGAAAATCAACACCCGCAAGCCCATTGCCTGACGATGAAGCAGATTGTCCTGAGGAGGTTGCATTGACTGAGGATGAAGTTCCCGAGCCGGAGGTAGCAGCAGCGGCTCCACCCTGGCTGCCGATTGTCACAATCAGGCTGTTCTGGTTACGAACCGTCTGATAGGGCGCCAACTCTGCCAGATTGAATATCAGGCGGGTGCGATCCTTGGTTTCGACGATCGTCATGCTTTGGGCATTTCCGCCACCGAGCGATATATTGCGACTGTCCAGGCCGCTGGTCGTATCGCGAAGGTCCACCGCAATCCTGGCGGGTCGCTCGATGGTGTAACCGGTTGGTTCTGGCGGTTGGCCGTCAAACGCCAACCTAACCTCCACCCGATCCCCGGACAGCGACGAAAACGACACGTCTTCCAGCGTGACCGCGTTGGCCAGGCCGGATAACAACCCAAAAGCAATCACGCCGACGTATACATTGAGTTTTCTGAACATCGCTAGCCTCGACCCCAAACTTTTTTGTTCATGCATGTTTCTTTCAATATTCATATTGCCGCTCCTTAGCCCTCATTTTCATTCAGCGACAGCGAGCGTGGCCGCTCGACCCATCCGCCCCGGCCATTGGGAACGATTTCAATCAATTCAACCCGGGTTTCATTGACACCGATAATCCGACCATAATTCTGACCCATATAGTTACCGGTGCGCACCCTGTGAATGCCGCCGGTGTTGTCCCTGATAAGGGCAAACAGACTTCCCGACGTGTCACTCAGTGTACCCACCATCGAAAGCTCCTTCAGATCAAAGTTCTCAAGGACTTCTCTTGGTCGATCCAGATCCGGCTCAATGTCACTTTCGGGTTGCTGGTCCACCATGGTGAGCTGAATATCTATCGGCGGCTCGAAAGGCGCCCTGCGATCCGCCGCCGAATAACTGAACGCCTCATAGGCCTTGAACTCCGGCAAAGGTTCTACGTGTCCCCGGGGCTTGGCCCGGGTGTCCGCCATAAACTTGTCAAGATCGGAAAAGCCGCTTCCCTGGGAACATGCCGTCAGGAAAGCTACCAAACAAATACCCATCCAGGCTTTTGCCGCATGCTGTCTCGCCATGCTCATTCTCCAGCCCGGTAGCGGTAGGTACGTGCAAGAACCTGCATATTCAGCTGCTCTCCGTCACCGCCTGTTGGTGTTATCGTTAAGTCATGCAATGTCACAATTCTGGGCAGGCTTGCCACACTACTGACAAACGTTGCCAGTTCATGGTACGTGCCTGATACCCGGATACTGATCGGAAGCTCCGCATAGAAATCACGCTGCTGCTCTCCCTGCAACTCGACTTGCTGCAGCGCAAGACCGCTGCCCAATGCGGTATTGGTTATATCTTCCAGCAGTCCGGGCACCTCGGTTTCACTGGGGAGTTGACGCACCAGGGCGCCGAAGGTTTCTTCCATTTCCTCCATCTGCGCCTTGAAGACTTCGAGGTTCGCTACCTGGTAAGCCTTGTCTTCGTACCCTTTCCGGAGTTCCTGTTCAATATTTTCGACCCGCTCAAGCTGGGCATACTGGTCCTTGATAAAAAACCAGTAACCACCACCGAGGATCAGGCCGAAAATAATGATAGCCACGATCGCCTTGACCGGCGCTGGCCAAATTCCAGCATTGTTTACATCCAGATCATTGATATCAAATTCATTGAGGTTCTTGAGTGAGTCCGCGAGGCTCATTACTTATCCTCCCCTTCGGGCCCTGGTGTTTGTTGCTGTACCGACAGGTTAAACTGGCTATATCCAGCACGACGGTTGTCGGCAGCAGACACGTTTGACAGGTCGGGGTCAGTAAACCAGTCGGACTCTTCAAATCGTCTCATTAAGGCAGAGATCCGACTATTGGACTCTGACATACCGACAATCTCGACTGTCTCACCGGTTTTCGTGAGGCTGGTGTAGAACAAACCATCTGGAAGCGTACGGACCAGTTCATCAAAAACCCGCACAATAACCGGACGCTTACCCTGAAGATCCTGTATGACCTGCATGCGGGAAAGAAGCTCATCACGCTTGCGCTTGAGATCCTCAATCTCCTTGATTTGCTTGTCCAGTTGCTTGGTTGCCGTCTCGATATAGGCGTTCCTGGATTCTTGATAGGCAATGCGGTTGTCCATGTCGGTTTTCCAGAGAAAGACCAGACCACCGGCAATAATGGCCGCACCCAATATCATCACCACAAACTGTTTCTGCTTCTCCGCCCGGAGTTCTTCGCGCCAGGGTCTGAGGTTAATCTTTGCCATCAGTCAAAGCTCCTCATTGCCAGCCCGCAGGCAATCATGAGTGAAGGCGCATCGTTACTCAGCGATGATGCATTCACCCTTGAACCCACCGCCATATCCGCAAACGGATTCGCAACCAGCGTTGGCGTGCCTGTTTTTTCCTCGACCATTTCTGTCAGCCCCTGGATAGATGCCGTACCGCCAGCCAGGACCACATAGTCAACCGCATTGTACTGGCTTGCGCCGAAGAAGAACTGGAGTGCCCGGGCAACCTGCTGAACGACAGCTTCGCGGAAGGGAGTCAGCACTTCGGATTCGTAGTCGTCTGGAAGGCCACCCTGTTTCTTTGCAAGTCCGGCCTCTTCCAGAGACAACCCGTAACGACGCTGGATTTCTTCGGTAAGCTGCTTTCCGCCGAAGATCTGCTCGCGGGTATAAACGGTTTTGCCTTCCGCCAGCACGCTGAGCGTGGTCATGGTTGCGCCGATATCGACGATTGCCACGACCAGTTCCTCGCCCTGGGAATCAAGCTGCGGCTCAATGAGCGCGTAGGCGCGCTCAAGGGCATAGGCCTCGACATCCACGACCCTGGTGCTCAGCGAAGCAATCTCGAGGGCATCTTCCCGAATGTCGACGTTCTCTTTCCGGCATGCCGCCAGAAGCACATCAACCTGGTCCGGATTGGTTTCCGACGGCCCCTGGACCTCAAAGTCTATAGCCACTTCGTCCAGCGGGTACGGTATGTACTGGTCGGCCTCAAGCGTGATCTGATCTTCCATTTCAAACTCGTTGAGACCACCATCCATCTGGATAAGCTTGGTAATGACAGCCGAGCCCGAGACGGCCACAGCCACCTGTTTGACGCTCGTACGTGATTTGGATGCAACGCGCTTGAGCACTTCGCCCACCGCCTCAACATCCGTGATGTTTTTTTCTACCACAGCATTCGCCGGTAACGGCTCCACTGCGTAGCTCTCGACCTTATAGCGGTCGCCCTGCTTTGATAATTCCAGTAGCTTGACCGAGCTGGAGCTTATGTCCACGCCCAGTACTGCACTGGATTTTTTTCCTAACAATCCGAACACGCGCTCACCCTATACCTGGTTACATGCACCGGGTTATGAAAGCTCCTGACGGAGCTCTTTCATATGTGTTTTTTATTTAAGAGAATTTCTTCAGTTTTCCGTCTACAATGCTCGTTCTTCTTTAATTGAGAAGCATTGCACCCGGGAAGTGGCTAGCCCTTCCTAAAGCAATTTCTCAAATGATAGACCTATATCCAACAGTTGTCAGAAAAAAATGTCTCATTTGTTGCGTACATCTCGCCTGTTTGCATGGCTCTTTCTCACTGGACTCAGTCTCGCCACAATCGTGGCGTCAGGATTCTACCTTTATCTCCGCCCGGGGTTGCCTCCTGTCGAGCAACTCCTGGACATCAGGTTGCAGACCCCTTTGAGGGTCTACAGCGCAGACGACAAATTAATAGCAGAATTCGGTGAAAAGAGAAGGGCACCGGTCACAATCGAACAGATCCCTACAATTCAGTTACATGCCTTCCTGGCAGCCGAAGACGCCCGTTTTTATGAACACTTCGGGGTCGACTTTAAAGGCCTGATGCGGGCTGCCATCGAACTGGTCTCCACCGGAGAGATCCAGTCAGGAGGCAGTACCATCACAATGCAGGTTGCAAAAAATTACTTTTTGTCACGCGACAGGACGTTTATTCGCAAGTTCAACGAGATACTTCTGGCTCTTCAGATCGAGCGTGAACTGGACAAAAGCCGTATTCTCGAGCTCTATCTCAACAAGATCTACCTGGGCAATCGCGCCTATGGTATCGCCGCCGCCGCACAGGTCTATTACGACAAATCGGTGGCGGAGCTGTCACTGGCGGAAATGGCCATGTTGGCCGGGCTGCCCAAGGCACCTTCTGCCTATAACCCCCTTGCCGACCCACGCCGCGCGAAAGTTCGCAGAAACTGGATCCTGAGCCGCATGCGGGACCTGGAATACATTACCGCTGACGCCTATGAACTGGCCTCCACTGCGCCATTGACCGCAAGCTACAATGCCCCGTCAACGGGAGTCGATGCCGACCATCTTGCAGAAATGGCACGCGCCGAACTGGTCAGAAGGTTTGGCGATGCCGCCTATACCGACGGATACGAGGTAACACTCACCGTTGACAGCAAAAAGCAGCAGACAGCAACCAGAGCCCTCAGAAAAGGCCTCGAGGAGTACGATCAACGTCACGGCTTTCGAGGGCCAATCGGCCAGGTGGGCGAGGACGAGCTGGAACCAGGCAACCTTGACAACCTGATGGCGAACTACCCTATGATTGCCAACCTCGTCCCTGCGGTTGTCACGACTGTAAGGGACGACGACAACGAGGTTGACCTCTACGCCCGCCAACTGGGCGAGTCGGTCATGGCGTTCAACACCATGACCTGGGCAAAACGCTACAAGACCGAAAACCTCACCGGGCCTGAGCCTGAGCAGCCCTCTGACGTAGTGACTACAGGCGATATTGTGTATGTGAAGCCAATTCTCGCGATGGTGCCCAGCCTGCCAACCGCCAACAATACCGAAGCCTCAGAAAGTAACGGCGACGTGACAGCCGCGAGCCTTCCAAAGGTCCAGCGCGTGGCACTTTCCCAGGTCCCCAGGGTAGAGGGCGCCCTGATATCACTTGACGCAAAAACCGGAGCCATTGAAGCGCTTGCCGGTGGGTACAGCTTTAGCCAGAACAAGTTCAACCGTGCAACCTCGGCTCAGCGACAGCCGGGCTCCACGTTCAAGCCATTCCTTTACCTGAGCGCCCTTGAACAGGGCATGACACCAGCAACCATCTACAACGATGCCCCCATTGTTTTTGACAACTCCGAACTCGAGACCACCTGGCGTCCACAGAACTCATCGGGGCAGTTCTACGGCCCAACCCGGTTAAGGGAGGCCCTGTATCGGTCCCGAAACCTCGTGTCCGTGCGCTTGCTACGGGACCTGGGCATCCAGAACACAATCGACTACCTGAAGCAGCTAGAGATCCCCACGGAAAATATGCAGAAGGATCTGTCACTTTCGCTGGGCAGCGGGCTTTTGACGCCAATGGACCTTGCTCGAGGGTTTGCGGTCATCGCCAACGGCGGCTATGACGTGGAGCCCTACTTCATCAGTCGCATTTCTGACGTCAATAACGAGACGATCTTCGAGGCACCCGAGGTTATACTCTGTGATAACAACTGTGCCCAGAAACAGGAAAACATCGCCGACGAGGAAAGCGACACCCGGATAGCCAGAAGACTGGCTGATGAGCGCTCAGTTTACATTCTGCACTCGATGATGCGAGACGTTATCCGGCTGGGCACGGGCAGAAGGGCCCAAGCCCTTGGGAGGGACGACATCAGCGGCAAGACCGGCACCACCAACGAACAGAAAGACACATGGTTTGGCGGCTTCAACCACGAAATCGCCACCACCGTTTGGGTCGGCTTTGACCAACCACAACCTCTCGGCCGCCGCGAATTTGGCGCCAGCACTGCCCTGCCCATCTGGATTGACTACATGAAAGTTGCCCTGGAAGGCGAACCGCCATCGCTAATGCCCAGACCCAACGGGATTGTGAATATCCGCATCGACCCGGAAACCGGCAAGCGCGCAAGGCCGGGCCAGGAAGGTGCAATGTTCGAAATATTTCGCGAAGAGGATGCTCCGCCTCCGCTTGACCCTCAGGATGAATCACCGGGTGGAAGCGACAATGGCAGTGACAATGATCTGTCGAGGCAGATTTTCTGACCACAAAAAAACCGGCGACTCAATAATCGCCGGTTTTTTTATTTCCCGAAATCCGTTGATCTATATCAGATGATATCGTCCATTGATTTCAGGGGGTAATGGGCTGGGTAGCCATTGCGGGCAACACCCGAGTCAACCGCTGCACGCGCAACCGCAGCCGGAACAACTTCCAGCAGGCGCACATCCATCGGCTTGGGAATAATGTACTCCCGGCCAAACTCGAAACTCGCAACGTCATAGGCTTCGCAGATCTCTTGTGGAACCGGCTCTTTCGCCAGTTCGCGAATCGCGTGTACCGCCGCTACTTTCATTTCTTCATTGATCGCAGTCGCCCTTACGTCCAGCGCGCCACGGAAAATAAACGGAAAGCCAAGCACATTGTTCACCTGGTTCGGGTAGTCCGAACGGCCCGTGGCCATGATCAGGTCATCACGGGTAGCCAACGCCACCTCAGGGCTGATCTCAGGATCCGGGTTGGAGCAGGCAAACACAATCGGGTTCGGCGCCATCAGCTTGAGCTGTTCCGCACTCAGAAGGTCCGGGCCAGAAAGGCCGAGGAATACATCCGCGCCGTCCATCGCATCGTCAAGCGTACGCTTGTCGGTGTCGTTGGCAAACATCGCCTTGTACTGGTTCAGATCGTCGCGGCCGGAGTGGATCACACCCTTGCGATCAAGCATGTAGATGTTTTCAGAGCGAACACCGCAACTGATCAAGAGTTTCATGCAGGCAATAGCCGCAGCGCCAGCACCGAGGCATACCACTTTGGCTTCCTCAATCTTTTTACCCTGCAGTTCGAGGGCGTTGATCATGCCGGCCGCCGTCACAATGGCAGTGCCGTGCTGGTCATCGTGAAAGATGGGCACGCTACACTTCTCAATCAGCGCACGTTCGATTTCAAAGCACTCAGGGGCTTTGATGTCCTCCAGATTGATACCGCCGAAAGTGTCAGCAATACGCTCAACGGTTTCAATAAACGCCTGGGGGCTCTCAGAATTAACTTCGATATCAAACACATCAATGCCAGCAAAGCGCTTGAACAGTACGCCTTTGCCTTCCATGACCGGCTTGCTCGCCAGGGGACCAAGGTTACCCAGGCCGAGAATCGCAGAACCGTCAGAAATCACGGCCACCAGATTGCCCTTGGCGGTATATTTGTAAGCGTTCTCGGGGTCCTTCGCGATCTCGCGGACCGGCTCGGCAACCCCGGGGCTGTACGCCAGGGAAAGGTCGCGGGAGGTCTTGGTGGGCTTGGTGATTTCAACACTCAGCTTACCAGGCCGCGGCTTGGCGTGGTATTCAAGGGCTGCTTCTTTCAGATCTTGAGACATTGCCACTGTTCCGTTTGTCACGTTTAAGAGGTAAAAAGCCACCGGGCCTTGCCCAGCGGAGCGCGACATTATGGCGCGAAGGTCCGTGTCAGACAAGGCCTTATTGGCCGTTTAGTAATCAGTCAATACGGCTTACTGCGTATACGCCCATAACAACAGCGCCCACGGGGAAAACCCCGCAAACACAAAAAAAGCGCCCCGCAAGGCGCTTTTTTCAGCATCAGTACCCGGATCAGGCTTTCTTGCCACCGATACGGCCACCAAAGCGCTTCTGGAAACGGTCGATACGACCACCTGTATCCATCACTTTCTGCTTGCCAGTGTAGAATGGGTGGCACTGGGAACAAACATCCAGGCTCAAATCCTGGGTAAAGGTGGAACGGGTTTTGAGAACGTTACCGCAGGAACAGGTAGCGGTAATCTCGGCATACTTGGGGTGAATACCTTCTTTCATGGCGAACCTCTGTCGGGTCATGCCGCTACCAGATCACGGGACTGCCTGAATTGAAGGCAATCCGGGTGTCGGGCACCGCATGTTTGAATCAATTGACAAGACGGGGCACAATCATGCCCTGCCGGAAACAGACCGCGAATCTTACTTGCAATTCTGGTATCAGGCAAGCCCCGTACCGTCTTATGATCCCGCCCCGACACGGGAAACGCCAGATTGCAGGCACAAAACAGGATAGGCAGATACCGTGACACCCTCACCTCCATGGAGCCGCATGTGCCCCGAACCGCGCGCATAGCATTGAACCGCCCACTCCGGCGGCTGTTTGATTACCTGGTACCGGACCACATAACACTGCAAAAGGGTCAGCGTGTAACGATCCCCTTCGGAAGACAGACGGCTACCGGGCTGGTGGTCGATACCGACGCACAACCCCCGGAAGGTATTACCCTCAAGCCAGTAAGATCTGTGTGTGAAGAATGGCCGGCACTGCCGCCGGAAACCTTCCGTTTGCTCAGTTGGGCATCCGATTATTACCAGCACCCACTTGGAGAGTGCCTTTTTACAGCACTTCCACCGGCCCTTCGCCGCGGCAGGCCTGCAGCAGAGAAAAAGGATGCGTATTGGCAGGCCTGTGGCGACCCGGCCCTGCTCCCCGGCAACGCAATACGGCAAAGAGAACTGCTGGCCTGGCTACAACGGCAACCCGGAGGTGCGGCCAGCAAACAAATCGTACGGGCAGGCTTCACCCAGTCGCAAATCAGAAGCCTGCAAAGCAAGGAACTGATTCGTGAGACCGCCCCGCCCGATCCAGCCGGCGTGCCCGAGGAGACTCGTAACCGCATTCCACTGCTATCCCCCGCACAACAGGACGCTGCGAACCAGCTTCCGTTGCCGGGGGACGGCTTTGCAACGGCGCTTCTGTTTGGCATCACCGGGAGCGGAAAAACCGAACTGTACCTCCATTATCTGAAGCGTCATTTAGGTGATCAAAACCAGGCGCTGGTGCTGGTCCCCGAGATCAACCTGACACCCCAGACCGTTGCCCGCTTCCAACACTATTTTGGCTCGCGCATTGTGGTATGGCATTCAGCGCTGAACGATGGCGAACGACTCTCAACCTGGCTGAAAATCCACAATGGCGAGCCGGTGATACTGATTGGCACCCGCTCTGCAGTACTGCTGCCTTTTACCCGCCTGAAAACCATCATTGTGGATGAGGAACACGACAGCTCCTATAAACAGGGCGAGGGTTTCCGATACTCCGGACGGGATACCGCCGTATACCGGGCGCACCTGAATAACTGCCCCGTCATCCTCGGCTCGGCCACTCCTTCCATGGAGTCCTACCATAACGCCCTCGCTGGCAAATACTCCCTGGTAAAACTGGAAGAGCGAGCGGGGACTGCAAAACCGCCCCAGATAAAGCTTCTGGACATCCGCAGCCGCCCACTGGAAGGGGGAATCTCCCGCCCTGCCCTGCAAGCCATCGAGAAGTGCCTGAAAGATGGGCAGCAGGCGTTGGTATTTGTGAATCGCCGGGGTTTTGCCCCGGTGATGATGTGTTTCGACTGCGGCCATATGGTTGAGTGCCCTCACTGCGATACACGCCTGACCTACCACCGCCGTGATCGCGCGATGCGCTGCCACCACTGTGACTTCCAGACGGCAGCCACAGACCAGTGCCCTAAATGCGACAGTGATGCCTTTAAACCCGTCGGCCAGGGCACCGAGCGTAGCGAGGACATACTCACCACCCAGTTCCCGGATTATCCCGTTGTGCGGGTGGACAGGGACAGCACCCAGCGCAAAGGCAGCATCCAGGGTATTCTCAAGAAGGTGAACAGTGGGCACCCATGCATCCTTGTAGGTACCCAAATGCTGGCCAAGGGACACGACTTTCCCAATGTCACCCTTGTGGTGGTGGTCAACGCTGACGGCGGCCTGTTTAGTGTGGACTTTCGCGCCCCGGAACAGCTGATTCAGACACTGCTGCAGGTAAGCGGCCGTGCCGGTCGCGGGGAAAAGCCCGGTGAAGTGCTGGTTCAGACCTGCCATAGCGATCACCCCCTGCTCCGCTCACTGGCTGAAGGGTACTACCTACCAGTCGCAGACCAGTTGCTCGCCGAACGGGAAACAGGGCAGCTACCGCCCTATCGCGCCATGGCCATTTTCAGGGCGGAGGCCGAGACAATGGAGAAAAGTCTTCGGTTACTGGATACCATCAAATCCCGAGCCCTTTCCGACAAGGTCGAGATCTGGGGCCCTTTGCCCGCCTTGATCGCCCGCCGGGCTGACCGCCACCGGGCGCAATTGGTAATGCTCTGCGATAACCGAAAATATCTTAACCAACGGCTTGCCCGCCTATGTGAACTATTGGATCAGAATAAACAGTCCGCAGGCCTGAAATGGGTAATCGATGTAGACCCGCAAGAAACCGGCTGAGATGGCCATTACTTTACACCTCAATAAATTACAAACTTTTTCAAAAAGGAGTGTGAATCACCATTGCCGATTCGTAACCTGTGCTATGATTTTGAGCAAACTAACTTCGTAAACTGATGAAAATACCGAAGCTTGCGTATCTCATGCTGGGTATACGCGGTAAAAAGGCCTTTGCTGTAACGATTATTGGAGAACAAGATAATGTCAGGGAAATTTCTTACTCGTGCGTCAGTTATATCTCTAGCACTGCTTCTCGCTGCTTGTGGCGGCGACGACAGCTCCTCGTCTCTTGCTGGGACAGGAGGCAGTAACGGGGGCGCTAACGACGGCGGCGGCTCAACTGGAGATGGGGAACAAACAATATCACTAGAACTCGGGACTGGCAGTGGGTCCAATTTTCAGTCAGGAAACATGGTGGTTTCCGCAACCAACCTCTCTTCCGGTGGGTCAACCAGGCTCGAATTTAACGTAGTAAATGCTGCTGCCGGAAACTCTATATACAACTCCGAAGAAACGTCGGTAACCATCTCATCTTTATGTCAAAGTGCTGTTTTTGATACTCCGATAACCACGGCATCTGGCTCCTTCAGTACGACTTATGAAGCCGGGTGCGCCGGGACCGACACCATAACTGCCCGACTATCCAATGGTTCGAGTGCAACAGCCAATATTAACGTTGCAGCTCCAGAAATCGGAGAGCTAGAATTTTTAACGGTATCTCCTGACTCAATTGCGCTTAGCGGCAGTTCCACCAGTGGAAGGCCCAGCGTTTCAGATGTCACCTTCCAGCTCAACGACAGGAATGGCAATCCGATTACCACAGGCGAAGAAATTGAGTTCACTCTGTCTACAACAGTCGGAGGCATCTCATTGTCCCAAACATCAACTGAAACTGATGAAGAGGGAGTGGCTTCAACGCGAGTAAATGCCGGGACAGTAGCAACGGTCGTCAGTGTAACGGCGACATACACACCAGACTCAGGAACTACTATCCAGACAACTTCTGCGCCCATTTCGATAAGCGCGACGATCCCCGATCAAGATAGTTTTTCGCTCTCAGTTGAAGAGAACTTTTTGCCAAATGCTAGAAACTATGACGGCGTAATCGTCCCAATTACGATACGTGCAGCTGATAGAAACAATAATCGCATTGGCGATGCTGTAGTGAACTTCCTGACAAACTCTGGCTCGGTACAAAGCGAGTGCATCCTACAAGATGGAGCATGCTCCATAGAATGGATTAGCCAAAACCCCCGGTCTAATGATGGCGTGGCTCTAATACTCGCACGCACAGTCGGCGAGGAAAGCTTTAGAGATCAGAACAGCGATGGCAAATACGTTCAGTCGGAAGATGACTTCAATGCCGCCCAAGATGATCTGGGGGAAGCTTTCTTGGACCGAAACCGAAATGGAGCTTTCGACCCAGGTGAAGAGTACTTTGACTATAACAGCAACGGCCAATACGACTCTCCGAACGGGATTTATAACGGCACTGCATGCATGGATACGAGCGGAGTGGAATGCACCACCTCATTGCTGGAGATAACACGGACTGGCAAACTGTTTTTAGCTAGCGATGACATCGAAATCACGTTCACAACGGCAGTACAACCTGGGCAGGTTTGCGCAAAGATTGCCGGTGTTTTTACAGACGATATTGGAGCCCTTATTGCCGGTCCTCCTCCAGGTGGGACAGAGATTGCGTTCTCAACCACGAACGGTACGGTGGTCGCTCCGAGCAGCTTTAGCTCACCCACAGCTTACCGGGAAACGCCTGTAGAGCGGTGCGTTACTGTGGAAGGCGACGACACACCATCAACTGGAACATTCACCGTAGAAGTCACGCCTCCAGCTCCATACAATAGCGATCCGTTTGTAGAGCAAGCCCCGATTTCCGACTGATCTACTCAGGTTGGGGGTCCCGCAGGAACGATGCGGGGCCCCAAATTTGAGCCATCCCCCTCTTTCAGTGATAATATCCGCCTTCCGAGTACTTGGGCGTCCCGGACCCTAGCTTCAATTCTCTTATAACCCGAGTCATCCGACAGCATGAAAGAGACCGTATCCGAACTGCTCCAGTCCGCACTGGCAACCCTTCAATCCGAAGGCACACTGCCCGCAAATCAAACCTTTACACCACAGGTAGGCAACACCAAGGACAAATCCCATGGTGACTATGCCTGCAATATCGCACTGGTAGCATCGAAGGCGGCGGGTTGCCCGCCACGAAAGCTGGCAGAAGCACTGGTGGAACGGCTACCGAACAGTAGCGCTGTCGATAAGGTGGAGATTGCAGGGCCGGGCTTTATCAACTTTTTCATGAGTACCGCCAGCGCCTTTGAAGTCGTCAACACAATTCTGGACGAAGCCGGGCATTACGGCCGCAACAGGAACGGCAACGGTGAAAAGGTCCAGGTGGAGTTCGTCTCGGCCAACCCCACCGGCCCCTTACACGTGGGCCACGGCCGTGGCGCGGCAATCGGTGACTGCCTCAGCCGCCTGCTGGAAGCCAACGGCTACGAGGTTACTCGCGAGTTTTACTACAACGATGCAGGGGCCCAGATCAACAATCTGGCGCTTTCCGTACAGTCGCGGGTAAAGGGGCTGACGCCGGAAGACGAGAACTGGCCCGCCGACGGGTACCGCGGTGACTACATCACCGATGTGGCCAATGCCTATCTCGCCGGAGAAACCGTCACCGCGGACGACCGCGAAGTCACCGGCAAAGCCGACCCTGACGATCAGCAAGCCATTCAGGAATTTGCCGTTGCCTACCTGCGTCGTGAACAGGATCTGGACCTGAAAGCCTTTGGCGTGGAATTCGATGTGTATTTCCTGGAGTCGTCCCTGTATGAGAATGGCAAGGTGGAGGAAGCCGTCGAGCGCCTGCAGGAAAACGGTTATACCTACGAACATGACGGGGCGATGTGGCTGAAAACCACCGAATTCGGTGACGACAAAGACCGCGTGATGCGCAAGAAAGACGGCGGCTATACCTACTTCCTGCCCGATGTTGCCTATCATCTGGACAAATGGCAGCGGGGGTTCACCACGGTCATCAACGAACAGGGAGCCGACCATCACTCCACCGTCACCCGGGTCCGCGCCGGCCTGCAGGCATTGAATGTTGGCATTCCCAAGGGGTGGCCGGACTACGTGTTGCACCAGATGGTGATGGTGACCCGTTCAGGCCAGGAAGTGAAGATTTCCAAGCGCGCCGGTAGTTACGTGACTGTCCGCGACCTGATTGACGAAGTGGGCCGCGACGCGACCCGCTTTTTCCTGGCTGCACGCCGGGTAGACTCCCAGTTGACCTTCGATATCGATTTGGCCCGCTCCCAGACCAATGAAAACCCGGTCTATTACATTCAGTATGCCCATGCGCGTATCTGCAGTGTGCTGAGAAAACTGAAAGAGGAAGGTGTTGAACGTGGGCTGAACGAGTGCGTGGGCGACCTTTCCCTACTGACACTTGATGAAGAGAAGGACCTGGCCAACCAGTTGGCGAAGTACCCCGAGCTGATCGAGAGCTCCGCCAAACTGCGGGAACCACACCATCTCGCACACTATCTTCGGGATCTTGCCGGGCAGTTCCACACCTACTATAACGCTCATAAGGTATTGATCGAAGACACCGCTGTCCGGGACGCCCGGATATCGCTGTATCTTGCCATCAGGCAGGTGATTGCCAATGGCCTGGACCTCCTCGGGGTGAGCGCACCGGAAGAGATGTAACGCCTAAAACTTGATGATCCAGCTCTGAATATCCAGGCAAGCAACAGGAAACCACCCGGCCATGTCCCGAGACTACGCCCGCAAATCCAGACCGACCAGCAAGTCGGCAACACCCACGAGGGCAGCAAAACCGGTGCGTAAGCAGAAACAAACGGCTAAACGCCCCGCAGCAGCAAAATCACAACAGGGAGGGCTTTCCTTGCGCTGGATTCTGTCTCTTGCGGCGGTCGGCGGGTTTGTTGGCTTCATCGCCTACCTGAATTCGCTACCAACCATCGAACCGCAACGGGGAGGACAAGCCGAAACGGCCAAGCCGCCTGTCGTCAAAGAGAAAGCCCCGGAAACAGCCAGAGAAGAGAAACCCGGCTTTCGTTTTTACGATATGCTGCCAGACTCCGAAGTGGTTCCTCCCGACGTTGAGGAATATACCCCCGGCCCCAGCCAACAGACGTTCGATTACCTGGTCCAGACCGGCTCTTTCCGCCAACAGGAAGATGCCGAAAGGCAGCGGGCTGAAATTGCGTTCCAGGGCCTTCGGGCCAAGGTCAAGCGCATTGATCTTGACGGCGGCAGCACCTGGTATCGCGTGAATGTGGGCCCGTTCACTTCACGCAGCCAGATGAACGCGGCCGTCGACAAGCTGGTCAACCTGAATATCCAGCCATTGGTCCGAAAAATCCCCAAAGAGGGCTGACAGCCCTCCGAACTCTCTCTTGCCTCCCGCCCTTGAAAACCGGTCACCCGCCTCCATAACTGCTGAATACCGTTTTCTATCAGGCAAGTGGAGCCAGAATGACTACCATACTTTCTGTCAGGCGTGACAATGAAGTTGCCATGGGTGGCGACGGCCAGGTCTCCCTCGGCAATACCGTAATGAAGGGCAATGCCCGCAAGGTTCGCCGACTCTATAACGACAAGGTGTTGGCCGGTTTTGCAGGCGGTACCGCCGACGCGTTTACCCTGTTCGAGCGCTTTGAAGCCCAACTGGAAAAGCACCAGGGCAACCTGACCCGCGCTGCGGTCGAACTGGCAAAGGACTGGCGAACGGATCGTGCCCTGCGTCGACTGGAGGCACTGTTGGCCGTTGCCGATAAGACGGCTTCACTGATCATCACCGGCAATGGCGATGTCATCGAACCCGAACAAGGGCTGATTGCCATTGGCTCCGGCGGCCCGTTCGCCCAGGCGTCCGCGAGGGCCCTTCTGGAGAACACCGACCTGAAAGCCAGCGAGATTGTGGAGAAGGGCCTGGATATCGCGGCCGACATCTGCATCTACACCAACCACAATCGCACCCTTGAAGTGCTGTCAGCCAACGACTGATCCGGAGCTAGCATGTCTGCAATGACCCCCCGAGAGATTGTCCACGAGCTCAACAAACACATCGTGGGCCAGGAAGAGGCCAAGCGGTCCGTGGCCATCGCCCTGCGCAATCGCTGGCGCAGGATGCAGCTGGAAAGCGGGCTGCGAGAGGAGATCACACCAAAGAACATCCTGATGATCGGCCCCACCGGCGTCGGTAAAACCGAGATCGCCCGCCGGCTGGCGAAACTGGCCGACGCTCCTTTCCTGAAGGTGGAAGCCACCAAGTTTACCGAGGTGGGTTATGTGGGCCGGGACGTGGAGTCCATTATCCGCGACCTGGCCGACATGGCCATCAAGATGCTCCGTGAGAAGGAAATGAAGCGCCACGAGCATCGTGCCATGGACGCCGCCGAAGAACGCATTCTGGATGCCCTGCTTCCACCCCCGAGGGACTTCAAGGAAGACAGCCAGAAAACCGAGGATTCCTCCACCCGCCAGTTGTTCCGCAAGAAACTGCGCGAGGGCGAGCTGGACGACAAGGAAATCGAGATTGATCTGCGCAATACCGGCGCCGGCGTTGAGATCATGGCACCTCCCGGCATGGAGGAAATGACCAGCCAGTTGCAGAACATGTTCTCAAGCATGTCCTCCGACAAGCGCAAGACCCGCAAGATGAAAGTGGCGGATGCCATGAAGCATGTTCGCGACGAAGAAGCCGCCAAGCTGGTCAATGAGGAAGAAATCAAGCAAAAGGCCATCCTGAGCGTTGAACAGAACGGCATTGTCTTTCTCGATGAAATTGACAAGGTTGCCAAGCGTTCCGAGAACACCTCATCCGATGTCTCTCGGGAAGGTGTGCAACGAGACCTGCTGCCACTGATTGAGGGTAGCACTGTCAGCACCAAGTACGGGGCCGTGCGAACGGATCACATCCTGTTTATCGCTTCCGGTGCTTTCCACCTGTCCAAGCCATCCGACCTGATCCCTGAACTTCAGGGCCGCCTGCCCATTCGCGTTGAGCTGCAGGCACTGACACCGGATGACTTCAAGCGCATCCTGACGGAGCCGGATGCCTCGCTGGTACAGCAGTATGAAGCTCTGATGGGCACTGAGGGCGTCAAGCTGACCTTCACGGAAGACGCCATAGCGCGTATTGCGGAGGTCGCCTACAAGGTCAATGAAACCACGGAGAATATCGGGGCGCGGCGCCTGCACACCGTACTGGAGCGACTGCTGGAGAGCCTGTCATACGAGGCTGGCGACCAGGTGACCGACAGCTTCGAGGTGACGGCGGAGTTTGTGGACGAAAAACTGGGTGAGCTGGCTGAAGACGAAGACCTGAGTCGCTATATCCTGTAACCCATACCGGCCGCATGGCTCGAATGCATCCAATCAGGGCGCGCTTTCAGTGCGCCCTGATTGCTTCCCTCTGGATTACCGAACCACGCTTTCTACAGCGCTTTGCTGAACAGCTCCGATACATTATCAAAGCCGGTTGCCAGCTTACCTTTCTGAGCTCTTTTCTTGCGCCCCTTGGCCACGTATAGCGGAAGCATCTCGCCATAGAGACTGGTACTGATTGTACGCTGTTCGTCTTCCAGACGGTCCCGACGCAGGCGAATACCATATTTGGCCAGTTTCGGCTCCAACTCGTCCGCACGGGTCAGCAGGTCACGGCGGGTCATCTGGTAGGCGTGTTCACACACCATTCGGCGGGACTGGAAACTGAACACGTTGGAGAAAAACAGCTTGGCGTCGTCACGAGTGGGCTCAAACAGCAGAATGTCCTTGTCCGGGTAATCCCGGGCGTACTGGGCAATACCCGACTGCATCCGGGAATACACCATGGTGCGGAACATCTGGGACAGCAGGTTGGGCATGCCTGAGCGGGTCAGCTCCCCTGGCCCCATGGTGCCGGCACGCACCGCTGCGCTGGCATCGATAGGCACTTGGGGGTTCACGGCGAAGACCAGGTCGGCACCATCCTCAAAGGCTACGGAGGCATGCAGGCCCTTTCTCAGAGTGCCATCCACGTAGTAACGCCCGTCAATGGTGACAGGAACATAGATGCCCGGCGACGAGGTACTGGCCTGAATCGCCTTTGAAATCGGTACATGATCAAAACCGGGCGCACCGAAACAGACGGCCTCGGTGCTTTCAACATCCGCGGCAACGATATACAAACTGCGCTTAAGCTGACGGAAATCGTTGGTGCGACCCAACATGGTAAAGGCCCGCTGCAGGTATTCGTGCAAGCCTTCATTATCGAAAAGGCCGGCGGGCGCTGCCTGCGCAAGGATGGTCAGCGCCTCCAGCAAACTCTGATCGTAGGGGTTGTTGACGAAACGACGTACGGCCGTTGTCACCAGGCCCGGCACCGCCAGCAAGCGGCTACCCAACTCCCGGAACGCCGGGCGGTAGAAAACCTCTGGGTGGAACGGGTGTACTTCAGCTTCGTTGCGCACGAAAATCCGGCACAACTGGGCCGTGGTCATCTGATTGGCCAGATTGGCGGCGACAAAAGAGCCGGCATTCACCCCCACATACACATCAATATTGTTGAAATCGAGGCCATCCAACGCCTCATCAAGAGCCCGCAACGCCCCGATTTCATAAATACCGCCCAGCGGGCCACCGCCGCCAAGGGCGAGACCAATGCGAGGGCCAGGCTTGATAGCTGTTGTGGTTGCCATCATTCGATATCCCTTTTCGGGTACTGTTGGCTATTGCCTTATACCGTAGCAGCCAGTTTTAGAGTGCACACCCTATATAGGACCAATTGGCTATAAGCCATCAGGAAAGGGCCCTTTCGGCATGAGCTTTGGCACTGGACTTGCCTGGGCGCAAATAGCGGCCAAACCCGGCATTGCGCAGGGCCAGATCCACACAGCTTTTGATAACGTGAGGCGAATCCAGCAGTAATACATCCTCCAGCAACTGGGCCGACCACTCGCGACTGACACTGCGAATGACGGATTTGACCTTCGGCAGGCTGGCCGCGTTCATGGAGAGAGAGTCGTACCCCATTGCCATCAGCAACAGGGCGCCACCAGGATCACCCGCCAGCTCACCACAGATACCGACCGGCTTACCCACCGCATGGGCGTCCTGGGCAACCCGGACCAATGCCTGCAGTACAGCGGGGTGATAGGAATGGTAAAGCTGTGCCACCCGGGGGTTGTTACGATCCACCGCCAGCAGGTATTGGGTCAGGTCGTTGGAGCCAACAGACAGGAAATCGACACGATCGGCCAACTCCCGGATCTGGTACACCGCGGCCGGTATCTCGACCATTACCCCGACCTTCGGCATATGAATGTTGTAACCCTCTTCCCTCACCTCGTGATAAACCCGGTAAATCAGGTGCAGGGACTCTTCCACTTCGGAAATATTACTGATCATCGGCAGCATGATCTGCAGGTTATTCAGCCCCTCGCTGGCTTTGAGCATTGCCCGCACCTGAACCAGGAAAATCTCCGGGTGGTCCAGGGTTACGCGGATACCACGCCAACCAAGGAAGGGGTTTTCTTCCTGGATCGGGAAGTAGGTCAATGCCTTATCACCACCGATGTCCAACGTACGCATGGTGACCGGGTTGGGGGCAAAGGCTTCCAGTTGCTCGCGGTAATACTCCCGCTGCTCCTGCTCGGAGGGGAAGCGATCCTTGATCATGAAAGGCACTTCGGTGCGGTAAAGGCCTATGCCTTCCGCACCATGGCTCAGCGATCGCACCACATCCGTCATCAGGCCGGTGTTTACCAATAATGAGACCCGGTGGCCATCAGTGGTCTCGCAGGGCAGATCCCGCAGGGCTTCCAGCCCCTTGACCAGTTCATCCTCCTCGTCACAGATTTCCTGGTAGAAATTCCTTAGATCCGCGGACGGTGATGCAAAGATTTGCCCCTCAAACCCGTCAACAATCAGGTCCTTGCCGTCCAGCTGGTTCACCGGAATATCCACCAGCCCCATGACCGTCGGCACACCCATGGCGCGGGCAAGAATGGCGACGTGAGAGTTGCTGGAGCCCTTCACCGACACCAGGCCCACCAATTGCCCCTTGGGAACCTCACCCAGCATGGCCGGCGTCAGCTCCTCGCTGACCAAGACCGTATTCTCCGGATAAACCGTGTCTTTCTGCTCCCCTTCCTGCAGGTGAGACAGCAAACGGCGACCGAGGTCGCGGATATCCACTGCCCGCTCCTGAAGGTAGTGGTCGTCCATCATTTCAAAATGACGAACGTATTGCTGTACCACCTGCTTCAGGGCGCCCTGAGCCCAGAAACCTTCCTTGATACGGTTGGAGACTTCGCCGGGCATGGCATCGTCGCCCAGCATGCGCAGGTAGACATCAAACAGCGCCTGCTCTTCCGGGCGAAGCTGGGAAGCCAGCCGGGCCGCCACCCGCTCGATGTCTTCGCGAACCGCTGTGACCGCACCTTCAAACAGGGACAATTCCAATTCAACGTCATCGGTGGGCTTTTCCGGTACCACATCCAGGTCCGCCGCTGGATAAACCACAACACCCTTACCGATGGCGACACCCGGCGCGCCAGGCACACCACTGAAACTGACATCCGTTGCTTCTTCACCGGTCAGCGAGAGACCACTGATGGCCCCCGTCGCCTCGCTGTGGGCTATCACGCCGGCCAACTGCGCCGACACGGTAACCAGGAAAGCTTCCTCACCCTCGTCAAAGCAACGAGAGCTCTCCCTTTGCTGAACAACGAGAACGCCAAGCACCCTGCGATGGTGAATAATGGGCACACCGAGGAACGAACGGAATCGTTCTTCCCCCGTCTCCGGGAAATAGCGATAGCGGGGATGTGAGGGTGCGTCTTCAAGATTGATGGGCTCCTCACGGGAGCCAACCAGGCCAATCAGGCCCTCGGAGTAACCCAGGCTGACCTGCCCAACGGCCTGTTGGTACAGACCTTCTGTGGCCATCAATATGTAGCGGTTAGTAGCTGGATCAAGCAGATAGACCGAACATACTTCGGTATCCATAGCCTTCTGCACCCGCGAAACGATAATATCCAGCGCCTCCTGCAGATCGCGGGCACTGTTTACCTCTTGTACAAGACTTCGCAGTATGCTCAGCATGGCGGGTTCAATCCGTCATTTCTGTTGATCCTTCGTGCGCTGGGAAGGCTCGCTCTGGCGCCACTGTTCCATGTTATAGAACAGCCGCGGCGCGAGCTCTCGCAGCGCACGTCGATAGACTTCGCGTTTGAACGAGACAACCTGCCCAAGCGGGTACCAGTAACTGACCCACTGCCAGCCGTCGAATTCCGGCGAGTCCGTGCCGTCCACGCGCACCTGCGCGTCCGGCGATAACATCCTCAGCAGGAACCATTTCTGTTTTTGTCCCACGCAAACCGGGTGCGAATTGTGCCGCACCATCCTGCGAGGGAGGCGGTACCTCAGCCAGCCACGGGTACAACTGATGATTTCCACATCGTCTGTACCGAGACCAATTTCTTCTGCCAGCTCCCTGTAGAGAGCCTCCTCCGGTGACTCGTTGTGATTGATCCCACCTTGAGGGAACTGCCAGGAGTCCTGCCCGATTCGCCTTGCCCAGAGGACTTCCCCCCTGTGATTGGCCAGAATGATTCCGACGTTGGGTCTGAAACCGTCTGAATCGATCACGGCACAGTCCTCTTAAAAGTCGGTCGACCGGATTAAAATTCACCGGCCGGATTTATCCAAGTTGCTCTCATTCTTACAGAATCCCAAGGCTTCGGCAAACGGAGCCGACAGCGGCGTGTCATGGTAGACTATCGCGCCTGTGACATTCGCTCTTCCCGCCGGAGGTACCCACATTGACGCTTGCGATTTTTGATCTTGATAACACCCTGCTCGCCGGAGACAGCGACCACGCCTGGGGCGAATTCCTGGTGGATGAATCCATAGTAGATGCAGAGGAATATCGGCAGGCCAATGACCGCTTCTATGAGGAGTATTTGAATGGCGAGCTGGACATCCTACGTTACCTGAGCTTTGCCCTTCAGCCCCTTGCGCGGCATGACACGGAACAACTATTGGCCTGGCGCGAACAATTTGTGGTAAAAAAAATCCAGCCAATGATGCTTGCCAAGGCCACCGAGCTCCTGGACAGCCATCGGGCCCAGGGCCATATGTTGATGATCATCACCGCGACCAACCGGTTTGTGACCGAGCCGGTGGCGGAACTGCTGGGCATTGAGCACCTGATTGCGACCGAGCCAGAGATGGTCAATGGCCGTTATACGGGAGAGGTCGCCGGCGTTCCCAGCTTTCAAGACGGCAAAGTTGCCCGCCTGAATGACTGGCTCGAATCAACTGGTGAGAGCCTGGATGGGGCGTGGTTCTACAGCGACTCCCACAACGACGCCCCGTTACTGCGCATAGTGGAGCATCCGGTAGCGGTCGATCCAGATCCAACACTTGAAAGCATTGCGAAAGAAAACGACTGGAAAATTATTAGCCTTAGAAGTTAACTGCCAGTGTCTGGGCCAGTCAGCGGGGGCACTACTCCGGGATCGTCAAAAACATGGATGTTTTTGCCGAGCGTACAGGGAGGTATTTACAGCGTATCCCGGAGTAGTGCCCCCGCTGACGGGCCTTCCCCGAGGATCAAAGAAACCCAGTCAAAGACCGCACAAAACAGCTTTTAATATAATCCGTCTCTGGAATCCCCGGAACAATCGGATGATCCGGCGCCTGATGCCCCTGCTCCAACAACTGCACGAACCGGTCAATCTTGCGACCACTGCTGCGAATAATATCCGTCAGCTTCTCCTGAGACAGATGCATGGAACAGGAGGCCGACACCAGCAACCCATCCCTGTCCAGCAAACGCAGCCCTAATTGGTTAAGGCGGGCATAGGCCTCCTCCCCAGCCTTCTGGTCACGCCGCCGGGGAATCAAAGCCGGCGGGTCCAACACCACGATGTCGAATTTTTCCTTGTCATCACACAATGCCTTCAGAGCGTCGAATGCGTCACCCTCAATGGTCTCAATATTATCCAGCCCATTGATCTTCGCGTTGTGATGAACGGAATCGATGGCACCGGCGGAACTGTCCACGCAAGTCACCTGGGTTGCCCCCGCGCAAGCCGCCTGGATACCCCAGCCACCTACATAACTGAACACATCCAACACCCGCTTACCCGGCGCATAGGCCTGCAGCCGCTGACGGTTCATGCGGTGATCGTAGAACCAACCGGTTTTCTGCCCGCCTTCCATGGGCACCTCGAAACGCACGCCGTTCTCCTCAACCGGAAGCAGATCAATCTCCGGGCCATGGGCCTGCTCAACGTACGTATCCAGCCCTTCAACCTTCCGCATCTTGCCGTCATTCTTGAGAATAATCGCCCGAGGATGCGACAGCCGCTGAACTGCCCGAACAATCGACTCCTTCATCTGCTCCATGCCAGCGGTGGAAATCTGAACCACCACCACATCATCGAACCGGTCAATCACCAGTCCAGACAGCCCGTCACTGTCACCAAACACCCAGCGATAAAACGGCTTATCAAACAACC
Organism: Marinobacter iranensis; assembly: GCF_029207565.1. Taxonomy (GTDB): domain Bacteria; phylum Pseudomonadota; class Gammaproteobacteria; order Pseudomonadales; family Oleiphilaceae; genus Marinobacter; species Marinobacter iranensis. The sequence goes on from NZ_JANCMW010000008.1 coordinate 87,828, forward strand.
GCTCCCGCAACGCCAGCGCCACCTCCACCCGCTCGGTAAGACGCTGGGGCGTCATGCCATGGGCGGCATTCCGACTGATCAGACGGTCGCAGATCAGCGCGTGGGGATTCACAAATACCGTGCCCATCGGCTTGTCATTGGCAGCGCGCAACTCCGCCTGGCTACCGGCCTCAAACTCCGTCAGCGGGGAGCGACGAGTATCCACTTCATTGCTGTAAACCCACAGATGACCAGCCCTGAGCCTGCGCTCGGCGCCTTTGCGGAGGTATAAAACCGGGAAGTTCATAGATAATCCCTGAAGAAATAATGAAGGAAAGGTTTTAGTAGACGAAGCTACCACCAAGTCTATGGGGATAAGCCGGGCGGGCCTTCCAGAAATGTGCGGAGCCATGGATGGCGGAGCCCAAGCCGCACAGGACGTCTTGAGGCGTTTTCTGGAAGGCCCGCCCGGCTTATTCCATGCTCCAAAGAATCAGATCACTCCTCGGCGGCCACATGCTCAGCATAGGCCGCGGCATCCATCAGGCCATCCAGTTCCCCAGGATCCGCCAACCGCACCCGGAACAGCCAGCCGTCACCATAAGGATCCTCATTCACCTTCTCAGGCTCATCCTCAAGGCTCTCATTGACCTCAATCACCTCGCCAGTCACCGGACTGAACACATCAGACGCCGACTTCACAGACTCAGCAACACCAGCCTCTTCAGCGCCAGTCACCTCCGTTCCCACATCCGGAACACCGATAAAAACGATATCCCCCAACTGATCCTGGGCAAAATCCGTGATACCGACGGTTGCGGTGCCATCATCGGCCACACGCACCCACTGGTGAGTCTCAATGTATTTCAGATCTGCGGGTGTTTCGCTCATGGTCAGATTCCCCGATGAATAATTTCGCGCATTTTAACCGAAGAAAGAGGCCCCGGCGAACATCTCGGACAATGTCGCGACAGATACCGGCGTCAAGCCTGCCCCCAGGTGGTCTCCCGGGCCATCGCCATAAATGACTGAAGGTACTCCACGCCTGCGTCCCGCTCGCGAAGCCCCAGAAAAATCTGCTTGTCGATCCCCTTTCGCCCCAGCCTGACCGGAGTGATCTGCATCTGGTGCGCATACTCCTCCACCAGCCACCGAGGCAACGCAGACACCCCCCGGCCCGCTGCCACCATCTGCAACATGATATCCGTGGTTTCTATGGTCTTGTGCCGGGCGGGACTGCTGTGAGCCGGCACCAGGAACCGGGTGTAGACATCCAGCCGCTCTACATCCACCGGATAGGTGATCAGGGTCTCGCTTTCCAGATCGGCCGGCTCCACCCAGGGTTTTGAGGCCAGCGGATGGTTACGGGGCACCACCAGAACCTGCTCGTAATCAAAGACCGGCTCATAAACCAGGCCCTGCCTGTGCAACGGGTCCGGCGTTACCAGCACATCAATGTCGTAACCAAACAGTGCGCCAATACCGCCAAACTGGAAGCGCTGTTTCACATCCACATCCACGCCCGGCCACTGCTCCAGATATGGCCCTACCACTTTGAGCAACCACTGGTAGCAGGGATGGCACTCCATCCCGATCCGCAGACTGCCCCGCTGCCCTCGGGCAATCTGGCTCACCAGTTCCTCGGCATGCTCGAACTGCGGCAATAATCGGTTTGCCAGCGACAGCAGATACAGACCGGACTGTGTCGGCCGGAGTTTTCGTCCCTCACGAACCCAAACCGCCGTGCCAAGCTGCTGCTCCAGCTTTTTCATCGCGTGACTGAGTGCCGACTGGGTCAGGCACAGTGCATCCGCCGCAGCCGTCAGAGAACCACACCGATCCACTTCGCGGACAATTTCCAGATGGTTGCGCTCAATCATTACCAAGCCTTAGTTGAATTATTTTCATGAACTGATGAGATAATACCATTATTTTTCATGGAACATCATCGCTAGCCTTGGGGACTGACCAATAGCAACAAACAGGAGATTCACCATGGTGACCACCCACAATCTGGGTTTTCCCAGGATCGGCGAACGCCGGGAACTGAAATTTGCCCTTGAAGGATTCTGGAAAGGCGAACTGGGCGAAGAAGCCCTGCGGGAAACCGGCGCAAAGCTCCGCGCCGGCAACTGGCGGGACCAGCAACACCTGACATTGGCTCCGGTGGGCGATTTCTCCCTCTATGACCAGGTATTGGACATGAGCGCCACCCTCGGTAACTTGCCAGACCGCGCCGGCAAGGCCGATGAAAACGAACTCGACCGCTACTTTCGCATTGCCCGAGGCCGCTCCCCGGCTGACAGTGATTGCTGCGGCGTCCACGCCGGCGAAATGACCAAGTGGTTCGACACCAATTATCACTACATAGTCCCGGAGTTCGACGCGGGCACCCAGTTTACCCTTGATCCCACACGACTGTTGGATCAACTGGCGGAAGCAAAAGCCGCGGGCGTAAACGCCAAACCAGTCATCATCGGCCCCGTCACCTATCTCTGGCTCGGCAAATCCAAAGACGAGACCGACCGACTCAGCCTGCTGGATGACCTGCTGCCGGTATACGCAGAGTTGCTGCAGCTTCTGGCAGACAATGGTGCTGAGTGGGTGCAGATCGACGAGCCGATTCTGGTCACCGAGCTCGGGGGCGAGTGGCGCCATGCCCTGAACCTGGCCTATCACAACCTCAAAGCGAGCCCCGTAAAGCTCTTGCTGGCCACCTATTTCGGACAACTGCGGGAAAACCTGCAACTGGCCTGCGAACTGCCGGTGGCCGGCCTGCACCTGGACGCCATAAACGCCCATGACGAAGTCGCACGCGTGACCGACTGGCTCCCGGGGCACAAAGTGCTCTCGCTGGGCGTCATAGACGGCCGCAATATCTGGAAAACCGACCTGAAGACAACCCTCGATTGGCTTGAACCAATACACCAAAAACTGCGGGAACGGCTGTGGCTTGCGCCATCCTGTTCACTTCTGCATGTGCCCGTAGACCTGGACAACGAAACCACCATGGATCCTGAAATACGGTCCTGGCTGGCCTTTGCGAGGCAGAAACTGGGGGAACTTCAGCTGTTAGCGACAGCCCTCTCTGAAGGCCGGAATGCCGTTGCAAGCGCGCTGAAAAACAATGCAGATGCGGTATTCAGCCGCCGGAACTCAACCCGCGTGACAGACCCACAGGTCCGCGACGCCGTCTCGGCGATTACTCCCGAACTGGGCAAGCGCAACAGCGACTATCAGAAGCGCTCAGCTATCCAGGCAGCCCAACTGAAACTGCCACGCTACCCCACGACCACCATTGGCTCATTCCCCCAGACCAAGGATATTCGCCAGACGCGCCTGAAGTACCGCAAGGGCGAACTCGCACCAGAGGAATATCAAGAACGAATTCGCGAGGAAATCCGCCACTGCGTCCAGAAACAGGAACAACTGGGGCTGGACGTGCTGGTCCACGGTGAGGCGGAACGCAACGACATGGTGGAGTATTTTGGCGAGCAACTGGAAGGCTACGTATTCAGCCGCTTCGGCTGGGTGCAGTCCTATGGCTCACGCTGCGTGAAACCGCCCATACTGTTCGGCGATATCTCCCGGCCCAGAGCCATGACCGTGGAATGGATCCGCTACGCCCAGTCGCTGACCGACAAGCCCCTGAAAGGCATGCTCACCGGCCCGGTCACTATTCTGAACTGGTCCTTCGTTCGCGACGACCAGCCCAGGAAAGACACCTGCCTGCAACTGGCACTGGCCATCCGCGAGGAAGTACTGGACCTGGAAAAGGCCGGCGTGAGCATTATCCAGATCGACGAAGCCGCGCTTCGGGAAGGCCTGCCCCTGCGACAAAGCGACTGGCAGACCTATCTGGACTGGGCCATTGAAGCCTTCCGTATCACCGCCAATGGCGTGAAAGACGAAACACAGATCCACACCCATATGTGCTATTCGGAATTCAACGACATCATCGAAGCCATCGCCCGCATGGACGCCGATGTCATCACCATCGAAACCTCCAGGTCCGACATGGAGCTGCTGGATGCCTTTAAGGGCTTTCAGTACCCCAACGACATCGGCCCGGGGGTGTACGACATTCATTCCCCCAACGTGCCGGGAACAGACCAGATCGTATCGCTGATGAACAAGGCTGCGGAACGGATTCCCGCCGAACGGCTCTGGATCAATCCGGACTGTGGGCTGAAAACCCGGTCCTGGGATGAGGTGATTCCGGCGCTGAGGGAGATGGTGGCTGCGGCTCGGGAGTTGCGGGAGGCGTAAGCCCTGGGGAGAGACATGGATGGTCTCTCCCCTGCTTCAATTTCAAGACGCCAATTTTGGCAGAAAGGATGTATCTACCCAATACTGCCTGGGGTTTGTCGGGTTGATATAAACAGGAATTGACTCACCAGGGATATGGCTTGAGGGATCGAACCAGAGGTTACCACTTCTGAATACATGGAGATCTGAGGTAACCGGGTTCTGCCACTGACAAACAATCTGATACGGGCTCTTACCATTCATGACGAGCCTCTCGTTTCTTTCCACCCCCTGATAGCGAGACTGAACCAGCTGCCCCGTTTTGCGCAGTTTTGCCGCACTCCCATTCCTGATGGCAGGCACCACAAACATGCCAGCGCCGACCATAAAGAAAGCTGCTCCAATAGCGCCAACAATAAGAGTCACGCCCCAAAGGGAGAAGAAGTCATCGATACGTGCCGCCTCCGGCTCACCTGGGGCAAAAAGTACACGAACTTCCTCGCCACGGCTGTAACTCGCAGGGTTGCTGCCGCTTGAGGACTGAAACTCCACTGGTCTGCCCGGCTCATACTCGAATCGGACAATGGGATAATAGGCGTTGGAATCACTGGACCGCGAGCGAATCAGATCAGTTACAACTCCAGGCTCGGCCGTTGCGGTTTCAAGAAAGGTTGAAGTGCTCTGGAATGCGAAAAAGGCACCGGCGAGCATGCCGAGGCCCACGAGCGTAAAGATCACCCTCAGGGTGTTGAAAGTTTTCATATCAGTTCCTTTGATAGTTTCGTCCATCCCCGAAAACGACCTGCTCTCGGGGAGTGGGAATTATACGCGGATACGCTCCTATTGAAACTGTGAAGCTGCCATCAGTCCGGATACCTGGCCCTCACTCTGGCCTGTAATTCTTCCTCCCGCTGTCTCTGCTCAGCAGCATTGGCTTCCTCAATGTCAGTGAGGCGTGTGTCAGGACCATCAGGCTTCAGTCGTTCCTTAACAACATCTGGCCACTGTTTATGGGATCTCCGCTCGCAGATCCTGTAGGTAATATCCTGCATGAACCATATGGGCTGAAATGCGTAACCTCCCATCAGATCAATGATGCCCGGCCCCTCGACACCTTCACACCTTCTGCCTTGCTTCTTGCGTATTCTTTCTTGGTACTCTTGAGAACCCCTCTCATGGTGAATCCGGATTTCTTCAGTTGGGCCACGATGAATGGTGTCTTCTCCCCTGCCGGGTTCCCAAGGTCATTAAACCAGGGGCCATTGTTCATATAGGCCCGCAGGTATTCCCACAAACTCGCCAGGGTTTGAATTCTTTTCCCCGAAGTATGGCCACCAATATTTAGCGCGATGCGGTCTTCCGGGTCGCCGAATCGGTAGAGAATGATTTCCAGGTTACCCTGTACCATTGATCCTGCGTATTGGTTGACATTGCGGTACTCGTAAGCCACCGCCTCAATGCCTTCCCATGGCGCATGATAGAGCTTGCCGTTCAGGCCGTAATAGATTTCCTGGGTGCGGCGGTTGAAGACAATGGGTAGGGGGAAGGGGCGGCAGAGTTCCCATAGGAAAAATACTAAAAAAAATACTGTGCCAGCTAAAAACCAAAGCAAAGCTTCAAATGCGCCTTTTCCGACTAGAAGAGCAACGATGGCAACTAAGTATGAAAAACAAAGGCCAAGCATCCCAACACCGGATGGAAGCCCCTTGGTTTCCGCAGTAGCGGTCTTAAGCGTTAAATAGTCCTTTCCATGACGCTCAACAGCCCCAGACTGGGAAGGGCGATACCCGCTACCCTGAGCACCATTAAGCAGTAGCCTCGGAAACTGGCCAGCAAGCTTGTCCCCAATGGCATCGAACAACTGTCTTGCGCTGTTAATCACCAGACACTAATCCTTATTGGTGGCATTTCCAGCCCTGGTTGGGGCTGGTAAGTTAGCTCCCCCTCAAGGCCCATAATCCTATCGTCACTATGGTATATCCGCCGATAGGTTGCCGTACCCACTTGCCCCTTGATGCGGGTCCCTTCATGGAGGGAAAAGTCACTACTATTCCAAGTGACTGCTCTCTTTTCAGGTTGCAACAGGTGCTCCCTCTCTTCATCGCTCGACAATTGAGAGAGCTGGTCTTCGACCCAGGCCAGGGAACGGTGGATTCGGCCACTCCTCAATTCATTCCCTTCGAAACGAATCATGCCCTCGGTCATCCGGGCCTGGCCCGGTATATCCAGCAACAGCCAACAATCCTGAACATGGGTACCAGTGTATGGATTTAACCTCGGAACCCTTTCAAGCCTCAACTTGACCGGGAAAACCACCTTATAGAGCCGTTCCATTTCCTCGGTATATTGCCCTGCCCAGTCTGCAGGCATTGTCCCAAACCTTGTATTGGCAAGCCAACGCTCCAACGGTGTGTTTTCGGCATAATACTGGGCGACCAATCCACCAACAAAGGAGGCGGTTAAACCCAGGGATAAGGCCCGTTTCAATGGTTGCTGTATCAAAATCTCCAGAATTATATGACTCGACAGCACTTAAGCCGAATATGACTATGTCAAAGGCTGCCGTGGCTGAAGACACAAGAGCGGTAACGGCTCCTACTTCATGGCCACGGAGGCGGCCCGGATTCGTTCCTGGTAGCGGAACTGGAAGACGGCGCTCTGGCGGGTACTGCCACCGGCCTTGCCGTTGTATTCCACCGGGTCGAGCCGGGGGGCGTCGCCGTGGTGGTCGGCGATGATCAGGGCGGGTTGGTCGTTGCCTTCCACATCACCGTGACTATAACGGTAGTGCCAGCCTTCTTCGGCGGCCAGGCGGCCCAGGAAGTCCAGGTCGCTTTCCCAGTGCTGGACGCAATATTCCCGCTCCTCGGGGGTGCGTTTGAGGTCAAACACGGTGTCGATGATGCCCCGTTCTTCCAGCAGGGTGCGCACGATGGCGTCGGTGGCCTGGGTCTGGAAGATGCGGCTGTTGTGCATCAGGCCCAGGCGCCACAGCGGGGGCTGGACGATAACCTCGTAATGGGTGCGGCGGTGGCCGCTGTCGCCCCGGACGAATTCGTTGACCACGCCGTGGAAGCGCCGCAGGGGCACGCCGTCCTGCCAGACCACCAGCTCCACGGGCTGTTCCAGCACGTTTTCCGCCATAATATCCGGGGAGGTACTGGCCAGTTCCAGCTTGCAGTGGCACAGCTTCGAGAGGGTTTCGGTCAGTTCGAAGCGGGCGACCACGAACAGGTCTTTGGGGAGTTGGCCAAGGGTGGCCGTGAACTGCAGTCCGGTTGCCTGGGGCATGTCTTCGGTCCCTGAAGAGTTGATTGCTATTACATGTTCTGTGCCGCACACCCTCACTCGTCCTGAGCGAAGCCTGAATTATATACGTAAAATGGCAGCCATTAACAGGCCACCCAGCCAATCAAAAATTGAGCTAATAGCCAGTACTGTTACTGTCCAGGTCAAATACGAAGTCCGTCGCCCTGCTGACTTCGGTCGAAAACTCGCCGGAAGATTGTAACTCAAACCAGCGATACCCCGGCGCCTTGTCCTCTACCGAAAATTCCACCGAGCCGGCAGTGAACTGGATGCAGGTAGAAGGTGTTGCCAGCAGTCGAACACCCTTGCGGTCCTGGTCCAGCTCCTGATGGATGTGTCCCCAAAGTACAATCTTCACCTGCGGGAAGCGGTCAACCACCTGCCAGAAGGCATCGCGGTTACGCAGCCCGATCGGCGCCATCCATTCGGTATCGATTTCGATGGGATGGTGGTGAAGGGCGATCAGTGCAGGGGTGCCGGGGTTATCGCTGAGGGTCTTTTCCAGAAACGCCAGCTCAGAATCCGCCAGCTCACCAAACACCTTTCCGGGCACCGAAGTATCAAGCAATACAAACTGCCACCCGCCCTGAACAATATGGCGCTCGCCAGCCTGCCTTTCGGCGGCGATACGGGCCAGCAAAGGCGAGTCATCGTGGTTGCCCGCCATCCAGGCAGAACCACACTGGAATGCCTTCAGCTTCTCGCCAAAAAGTCGGTAGGCTTCTTCCGTGGCATCCTGAGCGATATCCCCAGTGGCGAGAATGAGATCCGGTTGGCCATGATCTCGAAGGACCTGCGCTATAACCGCGTCGAGACTGTCCCTCGTATTGACGCCCAGCAGCTCACCCGCCGGATCGGCCATCAGATGCGGGTCAGTCAGTTGTAGCACCCGGAGGGCACGCTGGTTGTCATTCTCTGTCATGGCACTCGTGGTTCTTGCGTTTGCGCAACACACACCGGTGAAGCAGGCCTACCGGCAGACTATTCAGTTTTTCCGGCAGCATCCAGAATATTCATCACATTCTGTTCAGGCTTTTAGACACAATTGCCTGTTTTGACAACTCTCGCACAGTCTACGCGCACTCTATGCCATTGGATGCAGGGCAGACATACAACCTTAGTCCACGCCCTCCCCGGCGGACCAGGCGGCGTACTCCATAGGCAGGTGGCCGAACCGCAGGCAGTAATCCAGCCAGTCGGCCAGGAAGCTGTTGACCTGAACCTTCTCGTCCGGGTGGTGCATAAACCGGTTCGGGTAGTCGTTCACTGCGGCGATCTGCCGGTCACGGTAACAGCTGATAACCTCTGCCATCGTCGCGTCGTGGTACACCCGCACGGTCAACTGGGGATTATTCAGCCAGCGCCCGGAGTTGTGCACCTGTTCCAGCAACAGGGTTTCGGTAAACTTCGTGGTCTGCAGCACTTCGATGCGGACCCGCCCCAGATACTGATCTTCCCGGTGCAGCTCGAATTCGCAAACGGGGCGCCCCCTGGCCTCCAGCTTGCGCAAGCGGTGAAGCCGCATGTAATTGCCATCACACAGCGCGCCGAAACGTCTCAAATCCGGTACATAGCGCCGGGGTTTCATCACCCATTCTGTCATATCAGCTCCAACCTTCCCGCAATCGCGGGCGATTCAACTGCAACCACTGCAGCGCGATGATCGCCGCAGCGTTATTGATACGTCCATCATAAATCATTGCGATGGCTTCGTCGGCGCTAAATACGTGGGCACGGATATCTTCATGTTCGTGTTCCATGCCAAACAGGCCACCTGCGGACTCGGTGCTGATGCGGCCGCAATAGAGGTGAATCAATTCAGTGCTTCCTCCCGGGGACACCAGATAGTCACAGATTTTATCCAGCGGTTTGAACGTCAGGCCGGCTTCTTCCTGGCCTTCCCGTTGGGCTACTTCTTCCGGCGATTCGCCGTCTTCGTTCATGCCGGCCACGAGTTCCAGCAGCCAGGGCGACTGTTTACGGCCAAGGGCGCCGAGGCGGAATTGTTCAAGTAAGACAACTTCGTCGCGGTCGGGATCGTAGGGTAATACGCAGGTGGCGTCGCCGCGGATGAAGAGTTCGCGGGTGAAGGTGGGCATTTCTCCGCCGTCGAAGCGCGAGTGGGTCAACCAGAGCTTGTCCATACGGAAGAAGCCCTGGAAGACGGTTTCGCGTTTTTCGATTTTGACGTCGCTGTCTTTAAACTGGAACGGTTCGGTCATTACAGGTTTCAGATCCGTTTTTGAGAACGATTCTGAACGATAGCCGGTGTTTTGGTTTGGGTGCAAGGCCTCTTGATATCTTGTTTGGGTGCAAGACCACTGTGGGGCTGTCCTCCCAAAACACGCTCAAGCCCGTCCGTGGGGCGCTTGGGCTCCGCCATCCATGGCTCCGCACAGTTTTGGGAGGACAGCCCCACCGCGGCCCCTGAATTCAGGAGCAGCCGGCAGGAAACAGTGGTAGTGGTAGGTCGGATTAGGTGAAGCCGTAATCCGACAAATGGCGTTGGTCGCTCACACGGTGTCGGATTACGCTTCGCTAATCCGACCTGCGAACCGGAGATATCTCGGGGCTAGCATGGCCGGGCAGGCAGCCCTGTTCAGGATTGTGCGGAGCCATGGATGGCGGAGCTCAAGCGTCACATGGACGTGCTTGAGCGTATCCTGAACAGGGCTGCCTGACTGGCCAAAACACCAACCAAAGAAGGCTAGGAGCCCAAACTAGACCTTGTCATAAAGCTTGGAACCAGACTCCACAAACTCCCGGGACTTCTCCTTCATTCCGGCATCCACCGCCGATACCTCATCAAGGCCGTGCTCCTTGGCATACTCCCGGACCTCCTGGGAAATCTGCATGGAACAGAACTTCGGGCCGCACATGGAGCAGAAGTGCGCCACCTTGGCTGAGTCTTTAGGCAGGGTTTCGTCGTGAAAAGCACGTGCCGTGTCCGGGTCCAGGCCCAGATTGAACTGGTCTTCCCAGCGGAACTCGAAGCGCGCTTTCGACAGGGCATTGTCTCGGATCTGGGCGCCAGGATGACCCTTGGCCAGGTCGGCGGCGTGGGCGGCGATTTTGTAGGTGATGATGCCGGTTTTCACATCGTCCTTGTTGGGCAGCCCCAGGTGCTCTTTCGGGGTGACGTAGCAGAGCATGGCGCAGCCGTACCAGCCGATCATCGCCGCGCCGATGCCCGAGGTAATGTGGTCATAGCCAGGGGCAATGTCGGTGGTCAGTGGCCCTAAGGTGTAGAACGGCGCTTCATCACAGCATTCCAACTGCTTGTCCATGTTTTCCTTGATCAGTTGCATCGGCACATGGCCAGGGCCTTCGATCATCACCTGTACATCATGCTTCCAGGCGATTTTGGTGAGTTCGCCCAGGGTTTCCAGTTCGCCGAACTGGGCCTCGTCGTTGGCATCGGCAATGGAGCCGGGGCGCAGCCCGTCGCCGAGGCTGAAGGCCACGTCGTAGGCTTTCATGATTTCGCAGATGTCTTCGAAATGCTCGTACAGGAAACTTTCCTGATGGTGCGCCAGGCACCACTTGGCCATGATGGAGCCGCCGCGGGAGACGATCCCTGTAGTGCGCTTGGCGGTCATGGGCACATGGTGCAAACGCACACCGGCATGGATGGTGAAGTAGTCCACGCCCTGCTCTGCCTGCTCAATCAGCGTGTCGCGGAAGATTTCCCAGGTCAGGTCCTCAGCTGCGCCGCCAACTTTTTCCAGGGCCTGGTAGATGGGGACGGTGCCGATGGGAACCGGCGAGTTGCGGATGATCCATTCGCGGGTTTCGTGGATGTTCTTGCCGGTGGACAGGTCCATGATGGTGTCGGAGCCCCAGCGAGTGCCCCAGGTCAACTTTTCCACTTCTTCCTCGATGGAAGAGCTCACCGCCGAGTTGCCGATGTTGCCGTTAATCTTCACCAGGAAGTTGCGGCCAATGATCATAGGCTCGGTTTCCGGGTGATTGATGTTGGCTGGGATGATGGCGCGGCCACGGGCGACTTCGTCCCTGACAAATTCCGGTGTGATCTCCTGCGGCAACGACGCGCCGAATGACTGCCCCGAATGCTGGTCCTTCAGCAGACCCTGCTCCCGTGCTTCCTGAAGCTTCATGTTCTCGCGGATGGCTATGAACTCCATCTCGGGCGTGATAATGCCCTGGCGGGCGTAGTGCATCTGGCTGACATTCCTGCCGGGCTTGGCCCGCAGCGGTTTACGTTCATCCATGAAGCGGAGTGGGTCCAGCCGTGGGTCTTTCATGCGGCGGCGGGTAAACTCGGAGGTATAGTCCGCAAGCTGCTCCACATCCCCACGCTCCTCAATCCAGGCGGATCGAACGGGCTTGAGCCCCTTGCGAAGATCAATGGTGGCCTCCGGGTCGCTGTAGGGACCGGAAGTGTCATACACCGCCACAGGTGCATTCTTCTCGCCCCCCATGTCCGTCGGTGTGTCGCCCACGGTAATTTCCCTCATGGGCACCCGCAGATCGGGTCGGCTACCCTGTACGTAAATCTTGCGAGACTGGGGCAGCGGTTTGATGGCTGCGGAATCGACTTTTGCTGAATCGCTGAGATAGGAAGGTATTGTTGTCATCGTGCGTCCCCGGGTTCATTTGGTAAACGGGTCGCGTATGACGGAGCAGTGATCACAGATGGAGTCTGTGCCTTTGCAGCATATTGTCTTAGATCCCTACGCCGGTATTATCCGGATCAGGTTGCGGGTTCTGCCTGGCAATCTCAGCCGGCTGTCAGATATTCTGACGCCAGCACCCCGTCAAGACGCGAATTCAATGTAATTGACACTTACAACGTGTGCCGTTTGCAAGTGTAGAGCTCAGGCTGATTATTGTCCATAATGTCGGGCCTGAACCGCTCAACGGCTATCTGAACACATGTAACCAGGTATTTGCCAACACGCCGGGTGATTCACTAACAGGAGACATCATGAAGAAACGACTGCTTTCCGGGCTGATTGGACTGCTCGCAGCCCAGCCTGCACTATCCATGGATCTGGTTGAGACGTACGAGAAAGCACTCTCCTATGATTCCGGCATTGCAACCGCCCGCGCCACCTTCGAGGCGCAGCAGGCCGCCAGCGACGTCAGCCGAAGCAACCTCCTTCCCCAGATCGGTGCTTTCGGCGAAGCAAGCCATACCGACGTGGATGGCCCCAGCCAGGACGCTGCTTACAAAACCTATGCCTACGGCGTTGAGCTGACCCAGCCACTGTTTCGCGCAGACGCCTGGTTTAACTATGATGCCAGCCAATTCCAGACCGAAGCCGCCCGTGCCGAATACAACCTGGCACAGCAGCAACTGATCCTTGACGTGGCAACGGCCTATTTCAATGTGCTCCGGGCTGCGGATACGCTTACCACTGCCAGGGCTACCGAAGCCGCTATCCAGCGCCAGTACGAGCAGGCTCAGGAACGCTTTGATGTGGGGCTGATTGCGATCACCGAAGTCTACGAGGCACGGGCAAGCTACGACGACAGCAAAAGCCAACGCATTGCTGCAGAGAGTGATCTGGATATCGCCCGTGAACAACTGGCGCGACTAACTGGTGAGTACACCGAAGAGCTGAATAACCTTCGCACGAACTTCCCCCTTGGCCGCCCGGAGCCCATGGACCCTTCAGCATGGGAAAACACCGCCCTGAGCCAGAACTGGCAGATTCAGTCCGCCCTCTATGATCTCAACACCAGTGAAGCGAACCTCAAGAGCGCGAAAGCCGGCCACCTGCCGACGCTGGACCTGAATGCGTCCTATGGCAATACCGAAATTGACGGCCTTGAACAGCCGACTTTGACCCAGGGCCAGCGTGACGGCACAACGACCGAAGGCCGCATTGCACTCACCCTGAACGTGCCCTTGTACATGGGCGGTGGCACACAGGCCGGCGTACGCCAGCAACGTTCCCAGGTGATCGTGGCGGAGCAGTCGCTGGAAACGGTTCGCAGGGATGTCCGGGTCAACACCCGCAGCCTGTTCCGTACGGTGAATACCAATATTGAATCCGCGTCTGCGCTGGAACAGACCATCATTTCCCGCCGTAGCGCCCTGGATGCGACACGTGCCGGCTACGAGGTTGGCACCCGAAACATTGTGGAAGTGCTGGATGCCGAACGTAACTACTACGTGGCACTGCGTGACTTTGCCAATGCGCGGTACGACTACGTCATCAACACCCTTAGGCTCAAGCAGGCATCTGGCACACTCAGCCCGCAGGACCTGGTGGACCTGAACAATTGGCTGAGTGCATCGGCGCCGGGGATTGAGGCCATGGCCAACGAAGAGGAAACCATCGACGATCCTTCCTAGACCCGCTCCACAATCCCGTCGACCACTTTCTCCAGCGCCCCACGGTTGGCATTTACAACCGCCAAGGCGTTGCTTCCTGCCTTTTGAGCCGATGCCTTGTCGGCAATGAGATGGACGACAATCCGGGCCAGAGACTCTGCGGAGGGGGTTATGTACAAACCCTCACCCGCATCAAGGCGGTTATAGATGGTTTCAAAATTGAAGATGTGCGGGCCGGAGAGCACTGGTATACCCCAAGCTGCGGGCTCCAGCGGATTATGCCCGCCACGTTCGATCAACGAGCCGCCCACAAACGCAATATCCGACGCGCCATACAACATCAGGAGTTCGCCCATGGTGTCACCCAGGTAAACGGAACTCTGCCCACTGTTGCTGTTGCCAGCCCCCTCTCCTTGCGACCGCCTGACTACCGAAAGCCCCATGGACTCAATGAGCTCCGCCACATCGTCAAAACGCTCGGGATGACGAGGGACGATCATCAATAAAGCATCCGGATATTCTTTCAGGACCTGCTGGTGTGCTTCCAGTATCTGGCGATCCTCACCCTCATGTGTGCTTGCAGCAATCCAGACCGGGCGATCAGCGCCCAACTCCCGCCTCAGACCCGACGACTCAGCGCGCACTTCCTCCGAGATTTCAACATCAAATTTGATGCTGCCAGTCACTGAGACCGATTCCGGCTTCGCGCCAATGCGCAGGAAGCGACCTGCGTCCTCTTCCGCCTGCGCGGCGATCCAGCTGATGCTGCGAAGCAACGGGCGCACCAGGGAAGCGACCCGCTCGTATCCCCGGGCGGAGCGGCCCGAAAGACGGGCATTGATCAGGAAGATTGGCACTTCTCGACGACGGCTCAGGGCGATCATGTTGGGCCAGAGTTCGGTTTCCATGATCACCAGCGCCCTGGGGCGAACCCTGTCCACAAAACGGCGCACGGCGCCTGGTGTATCGTAAGGTGAGAACGCATAACGCACCTGGTCACCGAACAGCGCCCTGGCGCGCGCTGACCCCGTTGGTGTCATGGCGGTCATCAGTATCGGAATCTCCGGGTTGCGACGCAGCAGGGCTTCCACAAGGGGAGCGGCGGCGATGGTTTCGCCCACGGATACAGCATGAACCCAGATAACTGGCTCTTCAGAAGCCTCCACGTAACCCAGCCGCTCTTGCCAGCGCACGAAAGCATCCGGATTGGTACGCCCGATCCACCACAGGCGCAGCAACACAAACGGCAGCGCGATGCGGAAGAAGAGGGAGTAGAAGAAATGAAGCATGGTAACTCCGGGCCGGGTCGATGCGGCCGTCATTCTACATAAAGCCGGGGCTGGCGTCTGTGCCCCGGAATTCATGATTTTCCGCAACTTGCGGATATTGCTGCTTTAGCACGGGATAACGGCCCTGCTAAACTTCAGTTCTTGTCACTGGACAATCATCAGGGCTAAGACGAGTGAAGAAAGCCAAACAGAGAACCCGCGACACCCACTACTCCAGTTACCTCCACCCGCGTTGGTGGCCAACCTGGATGGGCATCGCCACCATGTGGCTGGCTGCTCAGTTGCCCCTGAAGCTGCAATGGTGGCTGGGAAAGCGGATTGGTGAGCTGGCCTATCGCTTTGCCTCCCGGCGCCGGCACATCACCAATGTAAACATTCGCCTGTGCTTTTCGGAATTATCCGAAAAGGAGAAGCAGGCACTGGTGAAGGATTCCTTTCGCGCCAATGGCATCGGTGTTATGGAGATCGGCCTGGCCTGGTTTCGCAACCCTACCGCCTTCATGCCCATCACCGAAGTGCATGGACTGGAACATGTGGATGCTGCCCTCGCCCGGGGTAAAGGCATACTGCTGCTGGGCGGTCATTACAGTACCCTGGACCTGGGCGGCAGCCTGGTCACGGAATACATTGAGGCCGATGTGATGCAGCGGGATCACAACAACCCACTCATGAATGCGGTGATGACCCGCGCGCGGGAGCGCCGGTATGGCGTGGCACTGGATAGCAGGAATCTGCGTGGCCTGCTCAAACGACTGAAAAACAACCGCATCGTCTGGTACGCCACGGATCAGGACTACGGCCGCAAGGGCATCGTGTTTGCACCGTTTTTCGGCGTTCCGGCAGGCTCCATAACCGCTACCTCCCGGATTGCGGATCGTAGCGGTTGTGCCGTGGTACCGTTCAGCCATTTCCGCCGGGAACACGAACCGGGATACGATATTTATTTCCATCCCCCGCTGGAGAACTTTCCCTCCGGAGACGACATGGCGGACGCAACCCTGGTTAACAAGACCATTGAGAACGAAATCCGCAAGCACCCGGACCAGTACCTGTGGATGCACCGGCGCTTCAAGACCCGCCCATCGAAGGATGATCCAGCCCCGTACGGCAAGGAAGCAAACTGAATGCACTTTCGTACTGACTTGAGCCAGGGAAAACAATGACAAATGATCGATCTGGCTCACCAGCCCCCGTAGTCTGGCTCCTCACCGACAAGAAACCCGGGCACCGCAACCAATTGAAGGGACTGGGCAACCGGCTACGGGTACTTGCTGGCGCCAGTGTCCTAGAGGTAGATGCCACCGAAACTCCGGTTCCGTTGTGGCGGGCGCTACTGGGCATACCGCCAGCCATGGACCAAACCCTGGGCGCGCCATCCCTGATTGTCGCAGCAGGTAGCAGCACCCACCGCCTGCTATTGTCTCTCCGGCGCCGCCGGAAAACCAGAACCGTGGTGTTGATGAAACCGGGCTTTCCCCTCGGATGGGTCGATGCGGCCATTATTCCCGGACATGATGAGGTAGCTCCCGCCAGGTACATCCTGACGACCGAAGGTGTGATGAATGCAATCACGCCGCTGGCGCGGATTACTGACAAGCCCGAAGGCCTGATCCTGATCGGTGGTCCATCGCCTCATTTCGACTGGGACGATGACGTAGTGCTGGGGCAGGTATCACAGCTTATGGGCCTCTATCCGGGATGGCGCTGGACCATCAGTGGCTCCCGTCGTACTCCGGAAACCTTGCTGACGCAACTCGAAGACCTGGCAGGCCCCAAAGTCACAGTGGTGGACCCCGAACGGACCCACGCAAGTTGGCTACCTCATCAACTCGCCGCGTCCCGTGCGGTTTGGGTAACCCCGGACAGCGGCTCCATGGCCTGCGAAGCAGCTACCTCCGGCGTTCCCACCGGCCTGTTCGAACTGGCCCCCAAAAGCAATAGCCGGGTCGCCCGGGGCATGGCGAGCCTGGTGGAAAAAGGGTACGTTGCGCGCTGGAGTGACCATGCTTCGGTTATGGCCGGCAAGCTTGCAGGGGCGCACCACCTGTGGGAAGCCGACAGGGCCGCACGGTGGCTGATTGAACATTTTCTGAAGGGAGGCAAGCGTTGAGGATTCTGCAGGCTTTACCCGCGCTTTACAGCGGTGGCGTTGAGCGGGGCACAGTCGAATTTGCTGCCGACCTGGTCAAGCGCGGGCATGAGTCCTTTGTGGTATCAAAAGGCGGCCCCATGGCCGAGCAGCTTCGCGGACAAGGCTCCAAGCACATTTTCATGCCGATACATCGGAAGAGCCTGGCATCCTTCGGGCAGATCCTACCCATGCGGAAACTGCTGCTGGAGCTGAAACCGGACATCGTCCATGTCCGCTCCCGCATGCCGGCCTGGATCATTTTCCTGGCCTTGAAAAGCATTCCGGCAAATGAGCGGCCGGCCGTCGTCTCCACCTTTCACGGCATGTATTCCGTCACGCCGTACAGCGCCATCATGACGCGGGCTAACCACATCATCGCCGTGTCCAAATGCGTGAGGGATTATGTCCTGAACAACTATCCGGTGCCGGACGAAAGACTGACCGTCATCCAGCGTGGTGTGGATGTGGATGCCTTCCGGCAGCGGGAGCTCAGCTCACAATGGCTGGACCGCTGGTTCCGGCAGTACCCACAGTTGGCCCAGCAGAAAATCATCATGATGCCCGGGCGCATCTCGCGCTGGAAAGGCCAACTCGATTTCCTGGCCATGATGGCGCAGCTGGTGCGTGAACGCCCGGACTGTCACGGCATCATCGTGGGCGGTGCCGAACCCGGCAAGGAGAAATTTCTGGAGGAACTGGAAAAGGAACGTGCCCGCCTGAATCTGGTCGACAAGGTGAGCTTCCTCGGCCAACGCAATGACATGACCACCCTGTATCTGCTGGCGGACGTGGTATGCCACATGTCCACCAAACCCGAGCCGTTCGGGCGCACCGTGACCGAGGCGTTGGCCTCAGGCACACCTGTGGCGGCCTTTGATCGTGGTGGTGCCGCCGAAACCCTCCGTGCCTGTTTCCCCGAGGGATTGGTGCCGCCAGACGATACAGGGGCGTTTGCAAAAACCGCGCTGACGCTGATTGGAAAGCCCAGGCCACAGATCGAGATTCCCTGGCGGTTCCGCCTGGAAGCGCAGACAGAAACCACACTCCAGGTTTATGAGAATCTGCTGTCCGGCAGACGGGCGCCATAATGGATACCCCGGCCCCGTTGACGATAGCGCTGGTCATCGCCACCCCTGGCACTGGCTGGGGCGGCATGGAGAAGCACACGGCGGACCTTGCAAAGGCGCTTTCCGAGCGAGGCCATGAGATTCACGTGCTGGCTCACTCCGCATACAGTGAGCGTTTTCCCCAAGCCGTTCGTTTCCATCCATTGCCCTTTCAGCTTGGCCGGCGCAACCTGTGGTTGAGGCATCGGCTGAGACAAGCGCTCCGCTCAATCCGGCCGAACATCGTTCACGCCCAGGGCAACAAGGCCGCGAGCCTGATCAGTGCTGTTCGCCACCATACCGGGGTGACGGTAGGCACGCTTCACGGCACCAAAAGCTCGCACAAAGCCTTTGACAAGCTGGACGGCGTAATCGGTGTCAGTCGCGAAATAACCGACTCCATCGCACACCCCAACGCTCGCCTGATCTTTAACGGGCTCCAACCGTTGGACGGAAGCGGCCACAAGCAATGCCGTGCGCCAGGCATTCCCGTTCCCGATGAACGCCCGCTACTGATGGCAGCAGGTCGGCTGGAACCGGTAAAACAATTCGATCGGCTGATACGGGCCTGGGCTCAGACTGATTGCGGCGGCAAGCTGGTGATTCTGGGTAACGGCAGCCAGCGGGGGCGCCTCCAGGCGTTGATCCAGGAACTGGGCGCCGAGGACCGTATTCTGCTCCCGGGTCATGAGCCCAATATCCTGCCCTGGTTGCAGGCTGCCACCGCCTGCATCATCAGCTCCAGCCGGGAGGGCTTTCCCTACATCCTGGTGGAGGCACTGATGGCAAGCTGCCCGGTTCTGTCCACGCCGGTCAGCGGGGTGAAAGATTTCCTGCCGGAGCAATGCATCGCCGCGACTGACAGCGTTGAAGCTATCGCCAAACTGATCAACATCCACATGGCGAAGGCAGGCGCGCTTGCCGACAGTCAGGGTGAGAGCTTCCGTCGAGCCAGGGAGCACCTCAGCCTTGAAACAATGGTGTCGAAGACTGAGGCTTTCTATCGGGACTTGTTGGCCAGTACGCCGGCAAGGCGCTGACCACCGCGTCCGCCATAAGCCGATGCCCTTGCAGGGTGAGGTGGGTTCCGTCACCCATCAGGGTCTTGGCTTTTTGCTGCCATAATTGCCGGTAGGTATCCGCCAACACGGCATTTGGCTCGCGCGATGCCACCTGTCGCAGGCCTTCGTTGTAACATTCAATGCGTGGATTCCTTGGTTCGTCGAGGTTCGGAGGCGTGGCCACCAGCACAAACAAGGTATCAGGTGCCGAGCGCACCACCCGCTCAATATTGTTCAGGTATTCTTCCAGCGGCACCTGCTCCACCGCGCCCCAGTGTTCCTGCAGGTGAAAACGGCGCGCCCATTTCTTGAGCTTCTTGACCAGCTTCCTGGCGAGCTTGCGGCGGGGGCTGTCCGGGTAATAAAGCACATAGGGTGCGCCACGAAACGTGAGCCAGGAGTCCACCAGGCCATACTGGACAAGTGCCAGTTGGTAGTCCCGGGGCGGGAAATCTTCTGCGTAGTGCAGCAATTCACGGGTTGTGCTCATGGTGTGGCCGCAGTTGGTGAGGGCCAGGCCCAGATGTTCTGCTACCATCTTTGCCCAGACCGGTTCGTGGTAACCTTTCACCCCTTCGGTATTGCAATCACCGTAGGCAATACAACCGTGCATAGTGTGGTTTCCCATCAATGATTGACCTGTCAGGCCGCGAGCCTTTTGCCTCTGGCTACAATCGACACTGCTACCGGCACCCGGACGACCCGGCATTGTGTCTCAAAGTGCTGCGTCCTGAAAACATCGAAGCCCGGTTTCAACGACAGGCCTGGCCCAAAAAAGCGCTCGGCAAGGCCAGGATCAATGACAACCTCCAGGAACTCAAGGCCCACCGGCAACAGGCCATCAGGAAACTGCTCGCAGAACAACGAAGCTCGCTGGTCTGGGCCCACCTGCCCCGGTTCCACGGCGCTGTTGATACCTCCCTTGGTTTGGCAAACGTCAGCGAATTGATTATTGGCGACGATGGCATGCCGGCCGAAACACTCGAGCACTATCTTAAGCACCAGGGGTTTGATCAAGCCATCCAGGATGCCGTAGAGCGTTTCTGTAACTGGCTCCTTGAAACCGGCATCCTGACTCGCAACCTGCTGCCCCACAACCTGGTGATTGCACACCGGAATGGGCAGCCGGAACTGTTTCTAGTCGACGGGCTTGGTGCGCCAGCCATACCCGACACACTGGCCGCCATACCAGCCTGGCGCCGGCGTTATATCGGCCGCCGAATCAGGCGGTTTCACCTTCGTATCAACTGGGAAACCGGCGATCGCCATGAAAGCTGGGAATCTTCGCAGAAGCTGTGATCGCCAGCGGGAACCTTCACCAGCCTTGCCGCGCACGCTGGATGGTGGTAGCTTCCGCTCATCCTGTTTCCTGTTGATTGTCCTCTGGATTATGGCCCTTTCCAAAGCAACGTTCCTGATTACCGCCCTCCGGCTTGCTGGCAAACTGCCCCTGCGCGGCGCCCAGCTTATCGGCCGCTTCCTGGGTATGATCAGTTGGTTGTCCAGATCACAGTCCCGCATAGTCACCGACATCAACCTGAAAATCTGCATGCCGGAACTGACGGAGGAACAGCACCACCGCATGGTCCGCTCCAGCCTGCGACACACAGGCCAGACCATGATGGAGGTTCCTCTGATGTGGGAATGGCCAGTGGAACGCTGCCTGGGCTTAATCCGGGAGATCGAGGGTGAGGAGCTCCTGGCCGAAGCGAAGAAGGATGGTCGTGGCCTGTTGTTGCTGGCACCGCACCTGGGGAACTGGGAACTCACGGGCCTGTATTTTTCGTCGCGTTATCGTATGGCGGCGCTGTACAGCCCGCCCCATATCCGTGAATTCGAAGATTACATGATCCAGGTTCGCGGCCGCATGGGCTCTGAACTGGTTCGTGGCGACCGCCGGGGGTTGGCACGGCTGATTACCCTGCTTCGAGAAGGCGAGGTTGCCGGCATCCTGCCCGACCAGAGCCCCCGGGGGAAAGGCAACGCCTATGCGCCTTTCTTTGGCATGGAAGTACGCACCATGACGCTGGTCTCAAAGCTACTGCAAAAATCCGGGGCAAAGCCCCTAGTGACCTACTCCGAGCGACTGAAAGACGGCGAAGGCTTCAGGCTGGTGATTCGCGAGTGCGAGCCTGGCATTGCCGACCCCGATCCGGTAATTGCCACCACGGCACTGAACAAGTCCATAGAGACTGTTGTGCGTGAGGTGCCGGAGCAATACCAGTGGGAATACAAACGCTTCCGGCATCGACCACCCGGCTTGCCACACCCGTATAGACCCGGGCGGGTTTGTAAGTAAATCCATCGGTTACAGCCGGTGCCCGCCAGGGCCTAAAACTGTATAATCCGCCTACCGACGCAGTTTCAACGACTGCCTGTTTTTCCCTGACAAAGACCGGGCCGGATCCATGTCCCCAGAACGTATTGGTGTTGTCATCACCACCTACAATTCCCCGTTATGGCTGAGCAAGGTTCTGACGGGCTATGAGAACCAGAGCCAGAAGGACTTCCGGGTAATCGTCGCCGATGACGGCTCCACTGATGATACCCGTGCCCTGATCGATCAGTTCCGCGAGAACGGAATCCTGCAGATTGACCATGTGTGGCATGAGGACGAAGGCTTCCGCAAGTGCCAGATCCTCAACAAGGCCATTCGCGAAACCGACTGCGATTACCTGATCTTCACCGACGGTGACTGTATTCCGGAGCCGGACTTTATCGCCACTCATAGGCGCCTGGCCGAACCGGGGCATTTCCTGTCGGGCGGGTACATCAAGCTCACCATGCCGGTTTCCGAAACCATTTCCGACGAGGATATCCGCAGCGGCATTATCTTTGATCCGCAATGGCTGGTCAGCAAGGGGCAGCCGAAAAACCACAAGCTCTGGAAGCTGTCCCGATCGGCCCTGAAAAAGCAACTGCTGAACGCCATCACGCCCGCGGCTTCCAGCTGGAACGGCATGAACAGTTCCACCTGGACAAAAGACCTGATCGCGGTCAACGGCTTCAATGAGGACATGCAGTACGGCGGCCTTGACCGGGAACTGGGCGAGCGGCTGTGGAATTACGGCCACAAGTCAAAGCAGATCCGCTACAGCACCGTGTGCCTGCACCTTGACCATGCCCGCGGCTATTCCAAGCCGGAGATCTGGGCGAAGAACCGCGCTATTCGCAAAGCGGTAAAAGATGACCGCACGTTCTGGGCGGTGAACGGAATCGAGAAGAAACCAACCCCATGAGAACCCTGGTCGTCATTCACAGCCTCAAAATGGGTGGCATGGAACGGGTTGCCGTTAACCTGGCCGATGCGTTCGCCAATGAGGGCCACGAAAGCCACCTGCTATCCTGCCGCAATCGCCCCAACGACCTCAGCCCCGCCAACCCGGCGGTACACCTGCATCATTTCGACCAGTTCCAGGCGCTGATGAAGTCTATCATCGGTATTCCCGTGTTCCTGTTGTCACGCGTGTTGCTGGGTGTGCTGTTGCCGAGATCTCACTTCATGTGGGTTGGATGGCTCAGTGGGTGGCTGCTCAAGCGCTACATCGAGAAACTGGAACGGCAGTACGGCCGTTTTGATCGCATCGTGTTTCGCGGGCTCGGCACCTTCAAATATTTCTGGTCATTCCGGGACGACCGTAACGTCTACGTTCTTGAAAACGTTATCCACTACGACCGCCCCCTGTGGCAGAAAAAACTGGAATGGAAACTGGTGTTCCATAACCGGCACCTGGCCTGCGTTTCCTCCGGCGTACTGGATTCAGCCCGGAAAGCCTTTGACAATGGTGGCATTGAACCAAAGAGCCTGCAGGTGATCACCAATCCCTGCCCGGTGGAGCAGATTGATGGGTTGGCGCAAGAAACCGATCCGGATATCCCCACTGAACCTTACATCCTCAATGTTGCGCGGCTGGTACCCCAGAAAGGTCACGAGCTTCTTCTGGAGGCTTATAAAAAGTCCGGAATCAGTCACAAGCTAGTGATCGTGGGTGAGGGACCGCTGAAAGACAAGCTGGAAGACAAAGCCCGGTCGCTTGGCATCGCAGACCGGGTTTTCTTTGCCGGCAAACGCAGGAACCCCTACCCCTGGATGAAGCAGGCGGACCTGTTTGTACTGGCCTCGGAATACGAGGGGCTGGGCATTGTGCTGACCGAGGCCCTGGCGTGTGATACACCGATCATGGCCGTGGAAAGCCGCGGTGGTGTCCGGGACGTGTTCCGGGGGGAACTGGAAGCCTTTCTCACACCCCGCACTGTGGAGGGGCTGGCAGAGGGGCTTTCCTCAGTCGTCAGCCGTTTGCCCGTTTCCGTTAAACCGGAGTGGCTGGCGCCCTTCCGCAGTCGGGTGGTGGTGTCCGCCTTTCTTGAACAACCGGAACAGTAAACTTGCAATGACTGAGCATCCCCATTCCCTCAAACACCCCCTGAACATCCTCGTGGCAGGCATTTACTGGTCGGGTTCCGGTGCGGTCGTCGATTACCTCAAAGGCCACCCGGACTGTCACGTGCCACGGGGTGAGTTCACAGACTTCAAGCGAAGCGGTCGGATTGGCAGCATTCTGGAGGCGGGCTCCGCCTCCCGGGCTAAATGGCTGGCCAGAGCGATGTGGCTTGAAACGGCGCTGGGAAAACTGCCCGCGGCCCGTCTCAAACAGTCAAAAGGCAAGGATCAGGGCAAGCTTCCCCTTAAAGAGCAGGTAAAACACAACCGCCTCAAGCTGGAGCACCTGGATCGTTACCGGAAACACCTGTCCGAAGGCGGCTCGCCTTCCGACAGCCGCATCTGGAACCAGTGGCTTCAGGCTGTGGGCATGGAGTATGCGGGCGACAAACAAAGCATCGTATGGAACCAGCCAATCTGGGTTGGTAAACATGAAACTACCTGGCCTGCCGTGTTCTCCCCCTTCAAACTGATCGTGGTTCACCGGGACCCGATTGATCAGTTTGCCGAAGTGGTCCGGCAGGGCAAGATCGGCAAACGCAAATCCGACCCGGCGTTTGATGACGGCGAAAAGGATGACATCGCCTATGTCCTCAAGGGCATCGCGGCAAAAATGGAAAGCCTGATGGCGCTGCAGGGACAACTGACCGAAAGCCATATGCTTGCGGTCAGTTTCGAGACCTTCGTCAAATCCCACAAAGCAGAAGCCCAGAGAATCTGCGATTTCCTGGGCTTCCCGGAGGCTCAGTTGCCGTCAGCGCCCTTTGACCCCGCCTACTCCATCCGCAACATCGGCATTGGCGACACGGATCTCATCCGGGGCATGCTCAAAGGCTACCAACCGTTGGTGGACCGGCTCTACGATCTGAGAGCTCAGTTCGATAACGCGCAGTAGGATGCCAGCTCACCCTTTTCCGCCATCGCGGAATAGGCTTCCAGTTCATCCGCGGTATCCACTTCCAACCAGCCGTTGTTCACCAGGCAGGCCTTCACCGGCCAGCCGGTGTCAATCAGATGCTGGATGAAGCTGGTCATGTACATGTTGTCGAAGTCCTTGCCATCATAGAAGGCGTTGCGATCCAGGCCATCAAACACATCCAGAAATGCCTCCACTTTGTCACCACGGATCTTGATCAGCCCCATGTACTGGGCCTGAACCTGGCTGTAGTCCCGGGGCTTCTTGCCCAGTTCCTTCACATAACCGGCTTCGTCCATGATGAAGGTTTCCGCGTCGTCCAGGGGCTCGTCCATTCTCAGCTGCCACAGCCGTTTCCATTCGCGATCCGCCGCCAGGCAAACCGGGGCGTCGCATTCGAGGACGGCTTGCAGAACAGAGGGCTCGTAGACGATATCACCGTAGCTGATCAGCAGGTCTTCCCCCGGTTTCATTCTGTCCCGCGCACAGAAAAGCGTGCGGACCATATTGGTGCTGGCGTACTCGGGATTGAGAACGAGGTCACCGCCCAGGGTATCCAGATCGCCGGAACGGTAGCCGCCGATAACGGTAATGCCGCCCTTCACACCACAGGCTTCCATCGCCGCCATCTGGCGATGCAACAAGGGCTTGCCTGCCAGTGCCACCATGCACTTGGGACGGTCGTTAGTGTAGGGGCGAAGCCTGGTGCCCTGCCCGGCGGCCAGTATCAGTGTATGCATGGGGTTCCTCTGAAAATACGTTTGAGAAGTTGCTTGTCGTGTTCCGCGAAAGGCGCTTCCCGCTCCGGATGCCACATGATGCCAAACCAGGGCAGACGATTGTGCACGTAAGCCTCGATATCGCCCTCGGGGCTCAGCAGTTGGGGAGTCAGGTCCGCAGCCAGCCCTGTCGGGGCTATGCCCCAGTTGTGGAAACTGTTTACTTCACGACAGGGGTGAAAACAGGGATCAGCCTCGCCGGTAAGCGCCACTGGATGTCGAACAGCTGCATGGCCAGAAACCGGCGTGAGCTTCCCGCCCAGCCAGACGTTCATCATCTGTAGTCCCCGACAGACACCCAGAACCGGCCACTCCTTTTGTTGTGCGACCGTCAGCAGAACCTTTTCGGTTTCATCACGCTCTGCCGAAGCGTTGCTGGCATCGGGCAAGTGCGCGAGATCATTGCCCCCCGACAGAATCAGCCCTTCTATGCCCGCTGATTCCAGCCACTCCGCCACATTGGACAACGAATTGGGGATTGGGACCGGCGTATAGCCCAGCGACTCCAGGAACCGGAACCATTGCTGGTCCAGGCAATCCCGCCGCTCGCCGTAGGACGGGATGACTTCCACACGCTGGCTGATTCCAATGCGCATCTTAACGGATCACCTCGATTCGCTTGTTGACCGGGTCCAGTTCCAGCACGGAAGCCCTTGCCAGTGCCTCGTATTTACCCTCACCCACACCGATGGCTGCGGGCAGGCCAAACTCCGCAGCCCGAATGGCCATGTGGGAATTTGCACCACCATAAGTGGTAATCAACCCGGCGATGCCATGGCCGAACAGCCAGTCGTAGCCGGGATCGGCCTGGGGAATCATCGCAATCTTGCCAGCCAGGCTGCCATGGTCATCGGCGGTCTGCTTTTGCAAATCCACACACTCGGCCGACACCTTTCCGGAGCCGACAAAATTCGCGTGGCTGTCGGTGTACAGAAAGGCGTAGAAATCACTTTCCGAGAACAGCAACGGGGGCAACTCCACCATGGCGGTCGCCCGGCTCGCCTCATGGCCCTCCGCCGCCTGTGCCATCAACCACGATGCTTCATCAGCAACCGCTACCGTTCCCGAGCGCAGCGCAGACAGAGCCTCCAGGGAAATGTCCGCCATTTGTTCACGTGTCAGGCCATGCTGTTCTCCATAGGCCGCCAGGCCATCAAGCGCCAGGGACAGGTGGCGGGTGAACACGAACTTGGCGTACTCACGGCCCTCTATGGCGTTGCGCATGAAACGTTCAAGTTGCTCAACACTCCCCGGCAGGCCGGCCGCCGCAACCGCACCGGCAAACTCGTGCTTTTCGGATTCCCACGCTCCAAGAGACACCTGATGAACCGGCTCTGCCTTCCCTTCCGCCGCAGCACGCTCAACCACAGGCGCCAGGAAATGACCGGGGTTATCCCCGTAACAAGGTGAGGTGATGTCATAGGTACCGGGCCGCAAATGGCCATAATGCTGAGTGAAAGCTTCCATGGAAAGTTCACTACATGCCACCTTCGCAGCGTCGTCGGTAAACCGATGGGAAACGGTGCGGATAGAGTTCAGGAAGGCATCCATGGCGCTCTGGGACAAGATGCCCTTCTCTACAGCTGAACGCAGCAGCGTTACCGCCACAAAGGCGCTACGCGCCAGATGTGCAAAGGCCAGGGTTCCGTAACGGCGACACTCTTCGAGCAACAACAACGCCTGATCCAGGCCTGGAGTGGTCGTATTCTGGAACTCCGAGAACCGCTTTTCGAATCGGTCGACCGCTGCCAGATCCTCGTCCGTTCGCGTGATGGCGCAGGCGGTGATGGTTTTCAATCCAACACCAAGACGGCCTACTTCCTCTGCACTGAAGTTACCCTCGGCCATCAACCTGTCACGCCATCGGTCAAAGTCCAGGGCATAGCAGGTCGGCACCACGTCGAACTCCACCTTGTCGTGAAGTTGCGGATGGCTGCGCAACCAGTCCATGTAAAAATCCACCAGCCGCCCCGCCAACCCGTCATCCAGAGATTGCGGAATAAAAGAACTGAAACTCGCTCGAATGTCCACGTAAGGGTGGCCGGCAAACATTCTCAGCAACGGTTGGGGGCGAACATCCCGGTAGCCATACTCCGCTCTCTGGGCCGCCCAGACGTCGTCCATAATCAGGTAACGATAGAGGCTGGAGGAAAGGCGACCGGGCCGCGTACCAATGATCTCAGCAGGGTTCCAATCCGGCATCACACCGAAGTAAGCACGCTTACCAACAACAAACGGAGACGGGGCCTGTAACTGCCGGAATCGGTCCGCAGCGTTCGCCAACAGCCCCTGGGCCGCCTCGCTGCTGGTCAGTTCATGTTGAACGGCAATCGGACGCACCTGGAGAATATGGATCAGGCCGCCCCGGGTGATGGCGAATTCCATATCCAGGGAGTCAAAATCCAGCAACTCCTCAATCTCCCGCAGGGCCGGCATCAGCCCTGTCAGGTTTTCGGGCACCTGAATCAAATGCTCAGGTGCATCGCGATGCACAAACAGGGTTTTGTGGTCACGGCTGGCACCGCTGGTAATGGATTCGGTACTGCTGGTGGTGTCATCGTAATTCACCACGTAATAGGGCGCGCCCGAAGACAGGGTTTTGGTAAACGCCACGCCGCTAGCAATCACCTGCTCCAGCATGGGCTGCACCAGAACCTGATTGTCAGGATGGCCATCCGGATAGGAGGCGATGACCTTCTCAATAGCGGCCCTTAACCCGTCCTCACTCTGACGATCAACATTGAGCACACTGGTATAGGCGCCGGCATTGGAGACCCCGAAGCCGTCTTCTGACAAGGCACTGCTCCGGACAACCAGTTTATCGGTTCCCCCAAGGCGCTCCCCGATCCGGGCAAGCACCTCGGCATCCATATCCTGCCACTCGGCAACGGTAAAGCTGACCTGATCCTCAATGCGGCTCCGGCTAACCACACCCTGCAAGCGATGCAGGGTCTGCGCCTTGGTGCCCAGGATAAACCGGCTGAGATCGTTCGGCTCGTTCAACTCAGCCCATCCGCCAGCGACATCCGCGGCAGACACGCTAAACCCGCGAACCCGCAAAAGCTCAAGGAGCTGGGTAAGGCTCCCCTTCCGAATTGCCTCTGGAAAATCCGACTGCTCCGCCAGAAAACCCGCCACCTCTGGCTGAAGGCGAACCAGGCCAACAAACTCGGCATCGGCCAGCTCCGGCAGAATATCGCGGCCCATGCGAGTCACCCTGCCGCCGTGAAGATTCACCTTTTCACAACGTTCCAGGTCTTCCGCAGAGCGCCCCTCAAAACGATGGCGCCAGTTGCTATCCACCAGAACGGCGATATCGGCGTCGCTGGAAGACAGGGCCTGAACGGCGGAATCCCGGAACAATACATCGGCATAGGAGACGTAATGAACCGCATGGTCATTCAGCGGCGCCTCAAGCAACGAAGCGGCCGCACCCGTGGATTGCCAGTGGGGGTTCACCGAGTAATGCAGTTCCGGGTAACGCTCGGCAATCTCATCCAACTGATAACCGCCCACAAAATGAACGGAAGGCTCCACCGAACGCATCGCGTGTAGCAACCAGTCCAGCACGCGCCTGCGTCCGGTGGTGCCCCGGAGCACGCTGTGTTGCTCGCCGCTGAAGGGCTTGCCGGCGCCGAGGATGATGAGACGAGCGTGTTCATTCTTCAATGCTAGATCCACCTGATTAGTTCGAAAACCCGGGTATTGTAGCTTTAATAGGAGAGGGGCATACAGGTGATCTTCAGTGATAGACTACCAACCCGGAAGATAAGCATTTGCCATCCAGAACATATTTAACGGTCAAGACCCTTATCACAATGAGCATCACCGAAAAAAGGCGATTCCAGCAGATTCGACGTAACTGGAACAGCAAACTCAGAGCCCTGCGAATCGATGGAAAAAACAGAAAACGTTACGGTGAACATGCACCAAAATTTGCAGAACTCCTCTGGATCCCGACAGCCGCCCTGACCCACAGTGTGAAAGCAGGCAGTTCCAAAGACAGTGCCAGAATCGTTCAAGACTGGCCGGACCAGTTCATTCTCCCCGTAAGGGAACTACCGGCGATCAAGGCCTGCCTAGCTCATTGGAAAATCGGTCTGTCATGGGAGGCAACCGGAATTTTTCAGCAGATGCTCGACATCATTGAGGAAAAAGGCAAAGTCGATCGCCTGAGGAACCTCAATGACATCGAGGAGCGCTACAGAAGCGTTGATGAACTCTATGACAAAGTAGCCTCAACTGGAGGGCTACACCCGAGGTCCGAACTCATCCGGGGCAACTTCAGGGAAGAAGGGGGGATTCTCGTACACATAGGCCCAGACGGCGTCCCTTTTTTTGGCAAAAAAGGCCATCACCGCCTGGCGGTTGCACTTGCACTGGAGCTTGAGTATATACCTGCACAGCTAGGGGTGATTCATGCTTCTGCCATTGACCGCCTTGACGCTTTCCGTGAAAAGAAATAGCGCCTCCGGAAACGCTGTCACCACTGCCAGGCAATGACGCCGAAGCTTGATCCTTGCTGATACTCAGTTGGCTTTGGAAGCCGTTACCGGAATACCTTCCTTTGCAGATCGAACCAACTGGTCAAGCCTTTTTCTTGTATCAGCAATGAGTTTCTCTGCGTCCACTTCTGTCATTTCGTCATAAGTCGATTTTGTCCCCGCAAAAAGCTCGCAGGAATAGATGGGGCCTCCACCCGTGTATACGCTTCCGGAGTGATGGATCGGTAGAAAGAAATGACTCGGCAATATTGTCATATTCCTCTGTGTGGACTCGAAAATGGCTTTAGTGAAAGGAACAGGCCCGGTGGTTTGCCAGACTTTTCTCTTCTTGAACCTGAGTTTTTTCCACACAAAATGTTTTGTGATGTCGCCAATGTCGTGCAAGGCTGCAATAACGGACCTGATCACCTCATGCCCCGGAATCGATCCTACATAGCCATTTGCAACCAGGCCCGGGCGAACATGTTCGTTCTCCCAGACCGTAAACAAATCGCACTCAAACAGCCAGTCAGGTAGCCTTTGCAGGCAAACCGAGTCTGCATCAAGCGCAAACCCACCCTCGTTTAAAAGTATTTCCCAGCGCATAAGGTCCGCCACGCCTGCAAAACCACGTTTTTGATGGCAGACACGGTCCATTTGCCGACGGTTAAGCCATTGGCCGTCTTTCCACTCTTTGTTGCCCCATACCAGTATTTCGAAATCGGGATGCTGCTGCCTCCAGGTGTCAATATAGGCATCGGGACGCAGAGACTCATCACCAACCCATATAAAATGCAGCTTCTTGGGGATTCTGCTCATAACCTTACAACTCACTTACTGGCAGACAAAGAGGTGCTCAGCTTTCCGGAGCCAGCTCTCAACACTGTTAAAAAGTACTGACCCGTTCCGGGATGAGCCAAAATAAGCAGGGCAGGAATCCAGAAACAAAACCAATAGTAATGCAAGGGTGACAGTGCTACGCCACCATCAAACATCAGGGCAACGCTACCGGCAACCATTGGCAGGATGATATAGGCATCACGCTTCTTCTCGCTGTTCCTGAACATCTTCACTAACAACCCGGGCAACCAGAGCAGGACCCAGAGAACCAGGCCCACCACGCCGAGGTTGTAGGTAACAGACAGCGCCATATTGTGGGGGTGACGAAACTCGCCCAATACTTTGCCGCTATCATCAGAAACCACCACTGGTACAACCGTGTTCGTTATGCCATGACCAATGATGGGAGCATCCGAAATGCTAGCTAAAGTCGATATCCATATATCGGGTCGCCAGGATAAGCCGCGACTTAATATCGTCTCTGGAAACATGAAGACCACGAGCCCCCCAACGACTAGGAATCCACCAAATACCGACAACCAGAAACGATTACGATACAGAATCAGGCATGCGAACAATGTGGCAAAAAGTGCAACTTGCGCAGTACGTCGCTCCAACGCGACCAGGTAAGCAACCAGAACCAGCAACGCGACAAGCCCCAATAGACGATAGGCCTGCTTTTTCTCATCAATCAGAAGACCCACTAACATGGCGGCCTGAGGAGCAATTATAAGTGTCGCAAGCATTGCGTTGACGGGGTCTACACCCACTTCGTTCAAGCGAGCTTCTGCAGCCCCCGCGTATAAAACGGCGGAAAACGGTTTTCCAACGATTCCATAAAAAACATAAAGATGCCAAAAGCTTATGGCAGCGGTCAAACAACAGGCGACAAATAACCCGCGCCGCAGTAGCGCTTCCTCACCTGATCGGTACAGGTAGCTGAAAAACACAAACAGCGCCAATACTTGCGCTGCTCCCCTTACAACTTTAGAGCTGTCTGGGCCATCAGCCCAAAGTAAAGACAACAAACTGAACACAACGTAAAGCAGCAAGGGCGCCAGCGAGCATAAAAATTCGCGGGTGAGCAGGCCTTTATTTACGATCAGGGGCGCAAGGACCAACAAAGCCGGCAAACTGAGGAATGCGTCAAAAAGATTCAGGCCGCTTCCTGTCGAAGGCTGCCAGAGCAATACGGTGAACATGAGAATGATACAAACGAAAACCCAGCCCTCCCAAAAAAGTCTCCGGCTCTCACTCATGCACTTGTCACCCTATCTGAGGAATACCCCCTACCCTTCCAAATCCAGACCTCAGGTAGGGCCAAAAACCTCGCAATTTTGCAGCAAATTGCATCTCCGGTCGACTTTCCAAGGTGAAACAGAGGCAAAAACTGCCTTGATCCAGCAAAAATCGACCTTGTTCTCTGAGTGTCTACGTCTGTTGGCATGCTGAATAAGTGGTAGACTTCGATAGTCTCAGTGTTGAACCAACCTTCTAAGGATTGAGAACAATCCCTATGTCCACCCAATTCACCGTGATAATCACCACGAAGAACCGACCCAATTATTTACAAAAAGCTCTCAACTCTGTCATTCAACAAACTTCTCAGCACTCTCATATAATCATCGTTGACGATGGCAGTGACGTCCCTGTCAGCCAGCAACTTAAGGCCGCCCAGCACCAACAATGCAAGATCCTGAGAAACGACAAAAGTGTTGGCGTCTCGGCAGCTCGCAACCAGGGTGCCCAGGCAACAGATACAGAATGGTTGATCTTTCTTGATGACGATGACTGGCTGTCCGATGATTTTCTAGCAAAAATGTCCGACTCTACAAAGGCCATGCCCTCTCCGGATCTCGTTTGGCCTTCAAGAACAATGATGTACGAAAACAAGGGAGTACAGATATCAAAGCGTGCGTCAGTTCCCTTTAGTCCTGAAACCCAAAATTCCGATGAAGTACTGGCTGGGCTTTTCGATGCAACATCTTCCGGCATGGCGTTCAGGCGGTCATCCCTTCTCAAGGTGGGTGGATTTGATGAGGGGCTAACCGTTTCGGAAGACCGAGACCTGATTTTCAAACTTCTGGCAAATGGCTATTGCGCCAGGCCGGAGCAAAATGCGGTGTTGTTTTTTCGCATCCATGAGGGACCGAGACTCAGTCAGGATGAAAAGGCAGAGCGTCAGGCAAAAGCAGATCTTACAGTCCTCTCAAGGCACAGACAGTTTCTGAGCAGTCACCCCAAACTGGCGGACCGGTTTATGGGTCGCGTCGCCAAACGTCTCTGGGAAAACGGTTTCTACAAAGACGCTATCGATGTTATCAACCTTCAGTGCCACATTTCCCCGTTCTCCCTCCGGGCTCGAAAACGTCAGATAGGGTGGAACCTGCTAACTTTATTCAAGCTCGGCAAAAGCCTTGCTTCCTGATTCAACGTCCGGATAACGCAGCTTGGAATAGACGCCCCTCTAGGCACCAGCCCCCAGACCGCGCTCCTCGGACAACGCCATCAACGCGGCGCACATTGTGTCCGGGCTCACTAACTCAGACCTGATTCCATCGGAATACGACGCCTGCTCCGTGATAGTGGCACAAGCCTCTACCACAGAAGAATCTTCCAGCTCAGCACTGGCGAAGTCGATTTTCTCTTCCAGTGTTGTGCCGGGGGAGTATGTATCATAGAGATCGACAACGCCCGGATAGCCACGATAGGAGGCATCCCCCAATACAATGGCGACGCGGCCTCGGCACAGTGCCTCAAACCCAACTGTACCGGTTAAGGTGGCCACCGCCTGAGCCTGGTCAATCAGATCAAAAGACGAGTGGGTCTCATCCAGAAGATAGGTCTTAGGCATATTGGCCACCAACGGGTAAAAATCCGGGTGGCGAAAAGGGCGCTTGCTCTTCAGCAAAAACATCGACGGATGTTCCTTGACCAGCAGGGTCCAATTGTCCGGAATCTGGCTTCTGAGAGCGGCTATCGCGTTAATTTGGGGCGAAAACCGGCCACCCTCGGGGATTGACGTTCGCTCTGGTTGGAAGTGAAGAAACATGCAGACAAATTTTCCATGAGGTATCGAGTCAATCGCGTACTTTTTGAGTGAACGTCGCAGCCTGGAGGCTCGATAGCGATCCAGCATTTTTGCCAATTCGCGGTCTAAATTAGAAGCCGATGTTCGATTTTTTGGTACATTCCCAGCTTTAAGCTTTCCTTTTAACTTGTTCACTCGACTGACCAGGCTCTTGTCACCACCTTTCTTCTGATTCTTCATATACTGAGGCTCTGCCAACGCATAATTATTTCGCTTAGCGGAAATATACTCCACTCCACCTGTTGACGGTTTCTTGCCACGGGTGACGTACAGTTTTTGTTGCGGAAGATCCCGCTCGGGATGGTAGCTCAGTATCCGGTAGCCAAGGCCCGGCTCAGGACGAACCCTTTTTAGAAACACACGCCACGGCAGCTCAGTCTGACAGACAACATAAACGGGGATACCCATTGAACCTGCATGGATAAAAACCAGCCAGGCTTCAAGATCATGAGGCGTCGAACTGAAAACCAGAAAATCTGGTCTTGCAGCACTGAGCACATCGGCTGCCCTCAACAGACTCTCCTGCAAATAAGGGACGTAGTTGAAGCAACTCCGGGAGGGATCAGTCTTGGCCGTGCCGTTGAAGTAACGCAACCTCTCGAGAATAAAAAACGTGTGGGCGTTACCCAGTGCCAGATTAAAGGATAACTCAATATCTCCAAAGTCCGAGGTACCTATTCGCTCGCCAAAGGGAGACTTGATGTATTCGGTCGAGTAAAACTCGCAAGAAACGCCATCCGCAAAATCAAGATCAGACTCTTCCCGAGAAATTATAACGGGGTATTTTTCAACGAGTTTCTCGGATAGCAGAGGGGCATTTTCATGATTTGTTATAAAAAACAAACCTCGATTTGACATAACGCTTCCTAACTTTGAACGCGCGGATCTGAGGGATATTCCTGTGAATTCCGACCTCCCGGCAAAGAGTCTAAGAGACCTGGACTCAATCAACCAGTTTTTCAAACACCACCGGCGTGTTCTTCTGGATATCCACAGCCGCTTTTCGGCCAATTACCTGCTTCAGGTATTTTGGCGCTATGCCAAACCCTGGCCGGACGCTGCGCACCGCATCAGCGGTGATGGTAGCACCTGTAGGAATATCTTTTACAAAGTACAGAGACCGCCTGAACTGAGCATTGCCCTGCTCGCTGGATTTCCTTCCATAGTCGACCTTGCCCAGACACGACCAGACCGCGCGTGCATCCCTGCATAATTCCGCAAGGTCCTTTGGCTCAAGCGAAAAGCTGTCATCAGGCCCGCCTCCTTTACGATCGAGTGTGAAGTGCTTCTCGATCAGGGAAGCCCCAAGGGCGACGCTCGCAATGGCGGTGGTGTTATCTATGGTGTGATCTGAAAGCCCCGTTACAAGACCGAACCGATCAATCATGTCCGGGATCGTGAGCAGGTTGTAATCTTCTGCTGGTGCCGGGTATCCGCTTACGCAGTGCAATACGGCAATGCTCTCACATCCAGCGGCTCTGGCAGTTGACACCGCTTCTTCAATTTCTTCAGCACTGGCCATACCGGTGGAAATAATCATCGGTTTTCCGGTTCTGGCAACATACTCAATGAGCGGCAGATCTACCGCCTCAAACGATGCAATCTTATAGGCAGGCGCGCCCAGGTCTTCCAGAAGGTCCACCGCGGTGGTATCAAAAGGAGAACTGAAGATCGTAATACCAAGCTCCACGGCACGGTCAAAAAGCGGCTTATGCCACCCCCACGGCATGTGCGCTTCCTGGTACAGCTCAAACAGCGTTCTCCCGTCCCAAAGTCCACCTTCGATCTGAAAGTCTTTGGCATCTGAATCCAGGGTAATGGTATCTGGCCGATAGGTCTGCAGTTTAACTGCGTCTGCACCGGCCTTCTTCGCTTCCTCCAGGATTTTCAGAGCAGTCTCAAGTTTGCCATTATGATTCGCAGACAGTTCGGCAATAATATACGGCGGTTCATCACGAGCAATTCGTCGGCCGGCAATCCTGATCTCTGGTAACGTCATAGTCTTTCATCCATTTTCTGGAATGACGGGTCGGTTTCAAGCAGCCCAAAGCATAAAACGTCGTGATAGCGCCGCCCGTCGAAATGCTGATCACGTAGACGGCCTTCCTCTTTAAAGCCCAACGCTCGATGGAATGCGATGGAACGCTCATTGAATGCAAGGGCCTGACCACACAGCTTGTGCAGGCAGAGGGCACGAAAGCCATACCGGATGACAGACTCTCCGAGCTTTCGACCAGAGCCTCGTGGTGTCTCCGGCGCGAGATAGAACCCCCAGTCCGCGACGGTTTCATGGCGGTTCTTTGTCAGGCTGGCAAAGCCAACGGGGGCATTGTTGATTTCATAAATAAGCAGCCTCACGTCATTGTTCGATTGCACCCGCTGAAACCATGATAGGTGTTCTTCCCATTGAATTTCATGGCTGGTAAACATGAACCGCCTGACATCAGGATGGTTCCGCCACTGCCATACCAAATCCAGATCTGATTCCGTCATGGTTCTGAGAAGAGCTTCAGCCACAATTATCCTCATTCAGCTGATCCGCCACCCTGACGCTGCCTCTCCCATCACATAGTCGGGATGAATGCCTGGTAAGAGAGGCACGCTGAGTCGAGAGCCGGGAAAGACTCTCGCAAAGTTGAGTCGGGACCTGTTTCAGGTCAAAGATACCGAGAGCTGCTCCATTATGACAAAGCGCTTCGGCAATGATTCTCTGATTCTCGGCAATTACCAGAAGCAACGTTGGCAAGCCAAGGCAACAGCGTTCCCACGACGTAGCGCCGGCTGCGCCTATGGCCAGGTCCGCGCTGGCCATAACCTCCGCCATGTTGGATACGCCCGTTAATAGCTCCACGTTCAGGTTTATCTGCCCCAATTGGGCCTCAACCTCATCAAGACGAGGCGCATTGGCTCCCATCACCACGGTAATTTTCAAATCTGCTGCGCCTGGGCACTGCGCTAGAGCCCCGAGCACGCTGCCCGTTACATTATTCTGATCCACACCTCCAAAGTTGATCAGTAGACGGTTGCCTCTCATGCTGAGTTTTCGACGAAGACTGTTCTCACGCCATCGGTTGAACTCGAGCCTCAGCAGCGCAAAGTGCGGCCCACAAAGTACCACCGAATTTTTGGGCACCAGCGCAGCATAGTCAGCTTTTGATTTGCCAAGGTTCTGGTCCAGCAACACATCGCACACGTGCTCCCGGTCCGCCAGATCATCAATGACCATGACTCTTTCACAATATTGTCTGGCTTTTTGTTCCCAGGAGCTGTCGATACCGTAGTGGTCGACCACCAACCACTGGGGCCTTCGCTTTCCCAGGGCCCCAATAAAATCCTTTACATCACGGTCTGTCCCACCTCTGAGCCAGTGGGCATGACCAGGTCCGGAGCCCGACTCACATTCTTCATTGATCCTGGGCAGCAACAACAGCTCATGCCCACTATCCTCAATGATCTGCGAATGATCGCCTGGTTGACAACGCACAGCGAAAACACATCCATGCCCTCGTCGAACAAGTTCATCGGCTAGCGTGAGACAACGCATCAAGTGCCCGGAGCCCATTTCAAAGGATGCGTCAGTACGGAAAGCGACCAGCATAGCTATTTGTTGCCAGACTCGGCAAGCAGGGCCCTGAACATATATTCTGCCCTTATCCAGTCCTCCCCTGAGTCGATGTCCTGAACCCGGTGGCGAGGCAAAACGATAGGTATAGAGCGCGGAGAGAACAAAGGTGACTGCCTGGCCCAGGCCTCCGCCCTCCCCCAGTAGAACTGACCAGCATCATGCCAGGCTTCTTCAAGGTCCTGGGAACGAGTATGGAAGTGCTCGGGCCAGAACATATCTACCCGGCCACTCGAAGTCATTCGCAGCGAACGCTGTATCGGGAAAGGGTAAGTAGTGACAGAGAAGGCATAGTCAGCCTCTGACCCGACCAGATTATCATGCCCTCGAGCAATATCATCAGGCCTTACAAATGGCGCCGTCGCATAGATACAGCAAACCAGCGATTCCTTTTCCTGCGCGGCGCCTATCAGCGACTCCACGGCATGAGCCATTACCGGCAGAGTGCCTGTCAGGTCGTCAGCCAGGCTGGATGGTCGAAAAAAGGGAATCTCAGCACCATGCTGTTTTGAAACTTCAGCGATTTCCCCGCTATCGGTTGATACAATCACTCGGTCGAAGCAGTCACTTTCCAGAGCCGCCTCAATGGACCAGGCGATCATTGGCTTTCCACAGAATTCCTTTATGTTTTTCCCAGGAATCCTTTTGCTGCCACCACGGGCGGGTATCACTGCGAGCCTCACGACTGAAGTGCCTCCGCCAGACGGGCAATCACTTCGTCCTGTTGTTCAATGGACATGGTTGGGAAGAGTGGCAGACTGATCGCCTCTCGGTAGTATTGTTCGGCATTGGGGAACTGGCCAGGCCGGAAACCAAGCCCTTCGTAATAGGGGTGGATATGGACCGGGATGTAGTGGAGGTTTACCCCAATTCCCTGATTCCTGAGGCATTCGAAAATCTCGCGGTGTGATCGGGCCGTTGAGTTTTCCTTTACCCTGATCACATAGAGATGCCGCGCAGAATAGCTGTCCGGGTGCTGGAAAGGGGTGACTACTGGCAGCGCCGATAAAAGCTCATCATAGCGTTCTGCCAGTTCATTGCGCCGTGCCACATAAGCATCCAACCGTTCCATCTGACTCAGTCCCAGAGCGGCCTGAATATCCGTCATCCGGTAATTGTATCCGAGGTCGATCTGCTGATAGTACCATGGGCCATCAGGTGGATGGGTCATCAACGCCGGATTGCGAGTGATCCCGTGACTACGCAGCAGCTCAAGGCGCTCGGCGATTGCCGGATCATT
Source organism: Marinobacter iranensis (assembly GCF_029207565.1). GTDB lineage: Bacteria > Pseudomonadota > Gammaproteobacteria > Pseudomonadales > Oleiphilaceae > Marinobacter > Marinobacter iranensis. The sequence goes on from NZ_JANCMW010000008.1 coordinate 126,668, forward strand.
GGTCACAGCCAGGCCACCTTCTGCGGTAGTCACTATTTTCACCGGGTGGAAGCTGAACACGGTCACGTCGCTGTAGCGGCAACAACCAACAAAGTCCCCCTGATACTTCCCACCAATCGCATGCGACGCATCTTCGATAATTGAAAAGCCAAACCGGAGCGACAGTTCATGAATCTCGGCCATCTGAGCCGATTGGCCGGTCAGATGAACGACAACAACAACCTTCGGCAGTGCATTACACTTTTCCGCCTCCAAAAGCTTCTGCTCCAGGAGTTTAGGACAGAGGTTAAAGGTTTGCGGGTCAATATCGACAAAGTCCACTTCCGCACCGCAGTAAAGGCCGCAGTTTGCAGACGCAACAAACGTGATAGGCGAAGTCCATAGGCGGTCTGCCCGACCAAGCCCCAACGCAAGACAAGCTATATGGAGCGCCGAGGTTGCACTGTTAACAGCAAAACCGTATTTCGCGCCGACATGGTTGCATACACGCTCTTCGAAACAGGGAAGGACCGGCCCTTGTGTCAGGAAATCAGACTTCAGCACATTAACGACTGCCGCAATGTCGAAATCCGTGATTTCTTGCCTGCCGTATGGAATCATCTTCAAATCTTTCCAATTTCGCCGAAATGCTCATCTATCCAGGATTTCAGAGCCTCATCACTCATCCATTCGGCGTTGTTATCACTCGAATAGATGAACCCCTCGTCGACTCTCTTCCCGTTTTTGATCCGATTTACATCCTGATCCCAGTTGTTAATGGCGGGCAGAATTTTGAAGTGTTCCTGGTACTCATAGGTATAGTACGCATCCTCAATACCGATCATCTGCTCATGGAGTTTTTCGCCGGGGCGTATACCAACGACTTCTTGTTCTGCATCTGGAGCAACAACGCGGGCGAGATCAGTCACTCTCATGGACGGTATCTTCTTGACGTAGATTTCACCGCCTTCCATGTCCTCAAACGCATGCCAGACCAGCTCTACGCCTTGCTCAAGCGAGATCATGAAGCGCGTCATTCGGGGGTCGGTGATTGGCAATACGCCTTTGTCCCTGATCGACATAAAAAAGGGAATGACCGAGCCCCGGGACCCCATCACATTGCCGTACCTGACAACCGAGAATCGTGTTGCGTGGGCACCAGAGTATGAATTACCAGCAACAAAGAGCTTATCGGATGCCAGTTTCGTTGCACCATAGAGGTTAATAGGGCTGCTGGCCTTATCGGTCGAGAGAGCCACAACATTTTTGACCCGTTTGTCGATAGCTGCATCAATAAGGTTCATTGCACCGGTGATATTGGTTTTAACACACTCAAAAGGGTTGTACTCAGCCGTGGGGACGATCTTGGTTGCAGCGGCGTGGACCACATAATCCACTCCATCAAGGGCCCGGTAAAGTCGCTCCCGGTCACGCACATCACCGATAAAGAAGCGGAGCCGGTCGTCGCCCTGAAACAACTTCGCCATCTCCCACTGTTTCATCTCATCCCGTGAAAAGATAATAATCTTTTTAGGGTTAAATTTTTCCAGCGTCATTGGCACAAATTTATGGCCGAAAGATCCGGTGCCACCTGTTACCAATATGGTTTTCCCGTCAAACATCACTTAACAGCCTCAATGACATTTACCGCCCCTTTTCTGGAGCAAGTTGTTACAAGCAGCCTACTAGAGCTATTCACATAAGTATATTGTCGCTACCGCGCTGCGCCGTACAAGCCGCAAAAGGAACACAGTCGAAAACCAGTCCCTTGCTTCCTCGCCGGTTAATCAAACTCTCTTTTTGATGCAATATTACGACTGGCTCGCTTCGATTCCAGCATATTCTTCCAGCCCTTCACGCTGGCCCAGAAGGCGCCGTCGTCCCACTCCGAACCTTTTCCGACAAAGGCCACTTCAAGGTAAGCGGCCAAAAGCGTTTGAACCATTTCCTCGTCCGGCAAACGGGCTGCCACATTGGCAAGGTTGGATACAGCAACCCCGAGGGGAAGCATACCTGGATGAACGCGAATATCGTCTTCATCAACCATGGAGAGCCTGTCGTTGGGTCCCATCAGGAAATTAGTCAGGTTGCCGTCCGGTTGTTCAATGCCGCGTTTGTGCACATCCGCCATCGTCTGACCCAACAGGCGAATGACGTCGATCTGCCTTGAGCGGGATGGTTCCTCCACAAGGACGGCCCGAAGCGGCCGATAACCTTCCAGGAACGCCGTCCCATAGCCAAAGCACTGCTTCGGTGCCAACCATCCCGCAAACACAATGGGTGGCACAGGCCCACCCGCACGCCGGATTTTCTTGCCACGGCGCAACGCCCGTATCCAGTGAACCAACCCGAAAAGCGGCTTACGATAGCATTTGATCGCCGCCGGTTGCCCATCCACCAGCCCCCGATAGGTAATCCGGGTTCTGCGGGTATTGGAATGGAGCTCTTCCTGGAGTTCTACAGTGGTCATTGAAAGACATCAGGCCTGTTTTGGAGTTTGGGCATCATGGCTGGCGGTGGTAGGCCTGAAAAAGGTGTTGCCAGAGATTCTCCCGTTGTGATGAGGATAAGGCTGGACACCGCTTCCTGACAGAACGGTGAAGTCGTTCAAGATTACGCTGCTTCCATGCTGAATCTGCTTCATTGTCGCTCTCGGCTACCAGTTTGCAACGATCAAAGTCGATCAGGTAGATCTGCCCTTCCGCCACGAGGATGTTGTCGCAGTTCAGGTCAACATGGTCGAGTCCGTTGTCGTGAAAACGGCGAATAACCTGCCCTAACTGTTCCCAAAGCAATTCATCGCCCAGGCGGGGGCTATCGGAAAACGTAACGGCACCCGGTATTCGTTTTACCAGTATAGCGGCCTGATACCAGAACAGTCGGTATTTCCAGGCAATGGCAGCGACCGCTTCGGGCACCGGAAGGCCCAGGGACCGAAGCCGGCCCAGCAATCGGAACTCCGCCAGTGACCGGGCCTGATCAAAACCGGTGAACAGGTATGTCTTTTCCGCCAATCGGGCCATCAGGCCACCTCGCCTGTAATGACGAAGCACCATGCCGCAAGATTCCGTATCGATAAACCAGGCACCGCCGCGCCCACCCGAGGTGACGGGCTTTGCCTGGCCCTCCCAGAAGTCAGGGAAAAACCAGGACGCGGTAACCCCGTCATACTCCGGCGCTACCAGCAGTAATGAGTTTCCGGAACCTGAGTGACTGCCCGCTGCCAATGTCAAAAGATCGGTACCCTCGGCCCGGCAAACCATGGGTTCCCGGGTAAAGACGTTAAAAGCCCAGTAGGCTAGAATGGCGCTCAGTTTACCAACGAGCCCCGCCCGGCTCCACATCCAGCAGTTAAAGATTGGAAACGGACCGTAACTTGATCAACTCCATCTGCATATTACGCCTGTCTGCCATTGGCGACATTACCCATGTTATCCCCGTGGTACTGAGCCTTCAGGAGCAGTTGCCCGACGTGAAGATCACCTGGGTGATCGGCAAGATTGAATCCAAACTGATTGGCGACCTGCCCGGTGTGGAATTCGTCATCTTCGACAAAAAGGCAGGCCGCAAGGGCTATATGGCCTTGCGCAACACCCTGAAAAACCGAAATTTTGATGTACTTTTGCACATGCAGGTGGCATTCCGGGCCAACCTGGCGGCAGCAATGATTCCGGCCAAGGTGAAGGTTGGTTATGACAAGGCCCGCAGCAAGGATTTGCACAGCCTGTTTATCAACCGGCGAATTGCGCCTGCACCGCAACAGCATGTGCGGGACTGTCTGGCGAGCTTTCTGGAGCCACTTGGTCTGAAACCGGCCGCACCAAAATGGGTCATACCCCTTGCTCCAGAGGATCATGAGTTTGCCCGCAACCAACTGGCGACGGATCGAAAGAACCTGGTTATCAGCCCCTGTGCCAGCCACACCCTCCGCAACTGGCCGGCGGAGCGTTATGCCCGGTTGGCGGATCATGCGATTCGTGTTCATGGCATGAAGGTGATTCTGGTGGGGAGTCCGGCGCCTTTTGAGGCGGAATTCTGCGCTGCGATTGAAAGCACTATGGAAGAGCAGGCCCACAACATTTGTGGCAAGGATACGCTGAAACAGCTCGCGGCCCTTTTGGAGCGTGCGGACCTTGCAGTGGCTCCGGATACCGGGCCGACGCATATTGCCAGCGCGTTGGGTACTGATGTACTTGGTATTTATGCGGCCAGTAATCCTTACCGTTCCGGGCCTTACAATTCGCTTGAGTGGTGTGTCAATCGTTATCCGGAGGCACTGGAGCGGTTTACGGGGAAAACTGTGGAGGAGGCTCGCTGGGGGGCAAAGGCAGAGTTTGAGGGGGCAATGGAGTTGGTTTCGGTGGAGGATGTTACGGGGATGTTGGATCGGTGGGTTGAGGTTCAAGGTAAGAAGGGGCCGGCGGCGAAGCTTTGAGTTCGGCGCCGGCTGGGTTGTCGGATTACGCTGCGCTAATCCGACCTACGTTATTCCGGCCTACGGGTAGAGAGGCCGTTACTTGCGGGCAGTGTAGTCCTGGTAGGATTTTTCTTCTACGAAGCGGGAACCCAGCGCCAGGTTAACTTCTTTTTTGATGGCGGCGCGTTTGTCGTTGGTGACATAAACGGCGCGGGCCAGTTCGATGAACTTCGGGCCGAAGTCCTGAGCGGCTTCCTGGTCACGGATGTCGTCTTCGATTTCCCAGAGCTCTTCGTTGACCGCCTTCAGTTGGGTGCGCAGATCGGCAATTGCCGCCTGGTCCTGTACGGCTTCATTCCAGGTGGCGCTCAGCTCGTCCAGTTCCAGACGAACGTTCCTGACCTTCTCGGGGTCTGCAATCCGTTCGGATTTGATCTCCAGGATGGTGATCTTGTCCAGTACTTCGCCGAAGGAGACCGGCACTTTGATAACGTCTGCCATTTGCTCGTCCTGCAGGTGTTGTTAGTGGAGCACGGCGTTAGCCGTTGACCGCTGTGAGCCAGTGGGAATGCGCTGCACTCTTGCCCTTCACGGCGTCGAAATACATGCCCTGCAGCTTCTCGGTCAGCGGGCCGCGCTTGCCGGCGCCGATTACACGGCCGTCCAGTTCACGGATCGGCAGCACCTCGGCAGCAGTGCCGGTAAAGAAGGCTTCATCCGCAACGTAGACTTCGTCCCGGGTTATGCGGCGTTCTTTCACCGGAATGTTCAGCTCCCTGGCAAAATCCAGGATGGTCTGGCGGGTGATACCTTCCAGGCAGGAAGTCAGCTCTGGAGTATGCAGAATGCCATCACGCATGATGAAAATGTTCTCGCCGGAACCCTCCGCCACATAACCCTCATTGTCCAGCAGCAGGGCTTCTTCGCAGCCGCTGGCGATGGCCTCGTTCAGGGCCAGCATGGAATTGATATAGTTGCCGTTGGCCTTCGCCTTACACATGGTGATGTTGACGTGGTGACGGGTGTAGGACGACGTACGAACCTTGATACCCAGTTCCTTCGCTTCCGGGGACATGTACGACGGCCAGCTCCAGGCGGCCACCATTACGTGAACCTTCAGGTTGTCGGCACGCAAACCCATGCCTTCAGAGCCGAGAAACACCATCGGGCGCAGGTAGGCTTCGTCCAGATTGTTCTCGCGTACCGCGGCACACTGGGCGGCATTGAGCTCATCCTTGCTGAACGGCATGGTCATGTTGAGGATATGGGCAGAGCGGAACAGGCGATCGGTATGCTCTTTCATGCGGAAAATCGCGGCGCCCTTCTCTGTGCTGTAGGCACGCACACCTTCGAAACAGCCCAGGCCGTAATGCAGGGTGTGAGTCAGCACATGAGTTTTGGCTTCCCGCCAGGGAACCATTTCACCATCCAGCCAGATCAGGCCATCGCGATCAGCCATCGACATTGTTTCTGCTCCTAAAGCGCTCTTTTCGGGAAACCGGCATTCTAGCAGGAAAACCCGGGCTTACGAAGAGGCGTCATCGCCCTTTCATCAACCCAGCATCACCCGTTTCCACATACTCTGAATGTAGTCACGTTCGTCGGGAAACGCATCGCCCGCCACCTGGCTGTTCAGGTTCTGTAATGCCCGCCGGTGAATGGTGGACCGCAGGGTAATAAAGGCCTCGCGCAATTTCTCCGTATCTTCAACCGGCAAAACCCCGGCCCGGCCCAGCTCTTCCATCTGACGGATATTATCGGACCACTGAGTCAGTTCTGGATGTTCGGAGCACCAGGCCAGCATCAGGTACTGCACCATAAACTCGATATCGATAATGCCGCCGTAGTCATGCTTGATATGGAAAACCTCTGGCTCTTTACCCTCAGTGTGTGGCGTGCCCAGCGCCGTACGCATTTTCTCGCGCATGCCGACCACCTCCTCCCGCAACTTATCCCGGTCCCGGGCCTGACACAGTATGTCGGCGCGTAGCTTTTCAAAGGCTTCCAGCGTTTCCCTGCAGCCGGCCACGCCACGAGCGCGGGCCAGGGCCTGGTGCTCCCAAGTCCAGGCATCATTGCGCTGGTACTTTTCGAAGGCGGCCAGGGTACTGACCAGCAGTCCCGAACTGCCGGACGGGCGCAGGCGCATGTCCACTTCATAGAGCTGACCGGAAGGCGTCTGGGTATTAAGGATATGCACAATGCGCTGGCCCAGCCGTGTATAGAACACCGCGTTGTCGATGGGCTTGTCACCATCCGTCGACTGCTCAGGGTCGGCATCGTGGATGAAGACCAGGTCCAGGTCCGAGGTGTAGCCCAGCTCGATACCACCCAGTTTGCCGTACCCAACGATGGCGAAATCGGTATCACAGACAGAGCCGTCCTTGCGCCGGGGATAACCATGGCGGCTGACCAGGTTGGCAAAAGCAACGTCCACCACATGGTCCAGCACCACCTCACCAATCCAGGTCAGATAGTCACTGACTTTCATTAAGGGCAGGGTTTCGCGGATTTCCGAAGCAGCCACCCGCAGGATGTGAGCCTTCTTGAAGTGCCGCAGGGTTTCCATCTGCTCTTCAAGATCTTCGTAGGGAATCCGCAACATTTGCTGGCGCAGGTCGTCCTGGAGCTCGGTTTTCGCCGGGGGCTTGTAGAGGCTCTCTGCGTTCAGGAGCTCGTCGAGCAGAAGAGGTGTTTCCGCCAGTTGGCTGGCAATCCAGGGGCTCTCACTGCAAAGGCGGACCAACTGGGCACGCGCCCCGGGGTTTTCCAGCAGCAGCACCATGTAGGCGGTCCTGCGAAGAATGGCTTCAACCAGTTGCAGCACTCGCGACAAGGTCTGGGACGGGCCTTCCACGTGAGTAAGCGCTTCCAGCAACACCGGCATGAACTTGTTGAGCCTGTGCCGCCCCTGGGTTTGCAGCGTTTGCAGGGTACGTGTTCCGCGAAGCTCACTCAGGGCGGAATGACTGCCGTCCGGGTCCTCAAAGCCTTGCTCACGGAGCCAGACCGTTGCGGCCTCCTCATCCATTTCCCCCAGCCAGAGTTCCTGCCAGCCCTCATCAAGCACCGCTGTTTCGTGCTCTTCATCTTCGATGGCGATAATATCCGCGAAGTGGGTAGCCACCTTCTCCCGATGCTGCTCAAGCTTCGCAACACAGGCGGCCCAGTCGTCAAACCCCATTATCAGCGCAACGCGGGCCCGGGAGAGGTCGTCTTCGGGCAACAGTTGGGTCTGCTTGTCCTCCATACCTTGAAGCGCATGCTCCAGATTGCGGAGGAAGACGTAAGCGGCCTTCAGCTCTTTCACCACCTGTGGTGGCAGCAATTCCAACTCCTCAAGTTCTTTCAGGATCACCAGCAGTTCCCGCTGTTGCAGCTCCCGATCACGGCCACCCCGAATCAGTTGGAACGCCTGGACCACGAACTCAATCTCGCGAATACCCCCATTGCCGAGTTTGATGTTGTTTTCCAGACCCTTGCGACGCACTTCGCGGCTGATCATGGACTTCATGCTGCGCAGGGATTCAAACGCGCTGAAATCAATGTACTTGCGGTAGACAAAGGGCTTCAGGCTGTCCATCAACACCTGCCCGGCCTGTTGGTCCCCAGCCACGACCCGGGCCTTGACCATGGCGTAGCGCTCCCAGTCCCGGCCCTGATCCTGATAATAGGTTTCCAGTGCAGCAAAGCTCAGGGCCAGCGCCCCACTTTGCCCGTAAGGGCGCAGACGCATGTCCACGCGGAACACGAAGCCGTCAGCGGTGATCTGGTCCAGTGCCTGAATCAGTCGCTGCCCCAGTCGGATAAAGAACTGTTGATTATCAATCGAACGGCGCCCACCACGGGTTTCGCCCTTGCCGGGGAACGCGAAGATCAGGTCGATATCGGAAGAAACGTTGAGTTCGTGCCCGCCCAGTTTGCCCATGCCCAGGACAATCAACGGCTGCGGGCCCTCTTTGCCTGTGGCGGGATTAATTCCCCAGGGGGTTCCTGACTGCTCGCAGGTGTCGTCATACAACCAGTCCAGAGCACCCTGGATGCAGGTATCGGCAAAGGCACTGGCAGCCGTCATGGTTTCGGCCAGATCCGCCCAACGCATCAGGTCCCGCCAGATAATCCGGAACTGGATTTCCATCCGGAAGCGCCTCAACGCAATGTGGAGGCTACTTTCATCAGTCACATCCGCAAGGAACTCCTGCCAGCGCTGGTGCAGATAATCAGGGGTTGTAGGCTCCGTCAGCGGCCGGGACCGGCACAACGATGCCACCTGCCCTGAATGACGCTCCAGGGTTTGTCGCAGAAACAGACTACGGGCCATAGCCTGGGCCGCATCATCATCGGAAACACCACCAGAGCCACTCAGGTATTCGGGCACACCCTCGGGAAACACCGAAGGCCAAATTCCACCAACCTCGTCAGCCAACACCTTCGGTAAGGAGCGCCAAGGCTCGGACATAATGCAAACCCCTGTGTCTCTGTTATATTTCCCGTACTGTATAACGAACTCTCCCCCGACTGAACCGTTGTAAGGACACCGATGCAGAGGAATCGCCGGCCGCTGAACCCGGAACATCAGCTTTCCCACCTCCCCATGTCCGGGATTATCCGGTCCCGCATCAAGCGGCTTTTCACCATTCTGGGAGGGCTGCTGGCTGCCCAGATAACGCTTATCTGGCTGGTTGAGGATCTCACCCTGTTCGAGTCTACGTGGATGACCATGACCACGCTGGTAACAGTGGGCTACGGTGATTTTGCACCAGAGACCTATATAGGCAGAATCAGCACCATCTTCGTCATGTTTATTGGGGCAATCACTCTGTTAACACTGATCGTCAGTGATTATATTGAATACCGGTTCTATCGCCGGGAACGTATCTTAACCGGACGCTGGATATACGCCATGAAAGACCACATCGTGATCATCAACACGCCACAGACCGGCGGCGAACAGTATTTTTCGCGCTTTGCTTCCCAGGTGCGGGCCGTGCCGGGCTATGAAACCGTTCCAATCATGATACTGACCCGGCAGTTTCCCTCCGGCCTGCCTCCTGAATTGTCGGACAACGGCCTGGTGCACTTCCATGGTTCCGGTAGCGACCCGGCCGCACTGAAGGCTGTTCACGCCGGAGGTGCCCGGCATATCATCGTGTTGGCAGCCGACGAGTCGGACCCTTCCTCCGACAGCCTGACTTTTGACATTGCCCACCGGCTCAGTGAAGCCAACCTCGGGCAGAAAGTCACGGTGGAATGTGTTCGGGATGAAAACCGTGGCCGCTTTACCGCAGTGGGGGTTCGCACTGTGATCAGACCGGTTCGAACCTATCCGGAGATTATGGTGCGCTCCGTGGTTGCACCCGGGTCAGAAAAAGTACTGGAAGACCTCTTCAACTATCAGCACGACCACCCCCATCGCTACGAAATCGATCTGGACGATCTGACCTGGGCGGACATCGTCAGCGCTCTCATTCGTCATGGCATCGGCACTGCACTGGCCTATATTGACGAGAACAACGACGTAGTCTGCCACCCACCCGCTGATGAAGAAATTGAAGGCAAGGGGCTGATCGTACTGGTGAAGTCTGTTGAAACACCGGACGTCGAGATGGTGAAAGAAGCCCTGGCCCACTACCGCGAATTCATAAGAAAATGGCACGAACTCCATAACCAGGTATTGGAGGAAGAAGCCAGCACAGCCAAGACGGCAGACTCGTAACTACGCCCCCGCAATCGCCAACTGGAGCTGCCCAAGCTCCTTGCGCAACTCCACATCGTTGACAGCGACACCACTTATCAACGAACGGACCACTCGCTGGTAATGCACATAGACGCCGCGTTCACCTGCCAATCGACCAATCGCACCGAGGTCTTCCTCATCAACCGGAACCGGCTGGCCGGTCAGCCATGACACGCTCAGGAGAAACAAAAAATCATTTACTGCCAGCTCTGACCCCCTCCCTACTTCAGGAACCGGACGATACCGGCCGGCCAAGTGATACCCCTGTTCAGCCTTGCTGACAAGATTCAGGAACACCGGCACTTCATCCGCCAGCCGTCTGGCCCAGGACAGCAGCAACGATTCATTCCCGGCCTTGAGTTCAAATTCAATCTCATTAAGTGGGCACGACTTGCCTCCTGCCACGATCTCACCAGAATCAATAGCCACCTCAATCAAGCTCTCGCCCTGCTCAATCATAATCACGCGGCGCTGAAAGTTAGTCTCGAACACCGGTTGCAGTTCGGCCAGGTTCACACTCTGCCCCACGGGCGTATCCGCAATCAGCCCCATGTTGAGTTTTGTGCCAATCAGCGGCCATTCCCACTCCTGCCGACGGTGGGCACCGTCCGCGAATTCGCCGCGGGTTTTCAGAGTCTGGATGTACTTGTCGCCCATTCTGCGAATTCGCAGGGCAATTTTCTGCCTATTGAGATCTCCACCTGGCGTGTCGTAATAGGTGTTACCCAACTGCAGGGTCTCTTGCGCATGGGTATTTCGCTGGCTTAGCAACCAGGCAACGGCCCGGTCGAGATCAGACTGCGCCACGCTGAGCTTGATTTCCAGTTCCTGGGCCATCGCCCCTCCTGCCATGGGAAATTTGATATCAGCATACATAAAAAAACCGGCGGCCCGAAGGCCGCCGGTTTCCGACTACTTAGTGACTAGCTGGTTAGCTGATCAGAAGTAGTAGACAGCACCAACAGAGGCAATGGAACGCTCGTCAGAGAAAGCGTCATCAGTGCCGTCGTCGTTGAGATCATAGCCATAAACTTCGTCACCGCCACCCAGGTAGCCTTCGAAGTAAACGTACATGTGATCAGACAGGTTGTGCAGAGCCTGCAGGGTCACAGTAGAGGTTTCTGTGTCGTCAGCGTCGTCAGCTACGTTCATTTCGTAGGACAGGGCAAACTGGTTTGCGCCAACGGTGTAGTAGCCGATCACACCGTAAGTGTCAGACGCGTCCTTGGTGGTGTGGTACTCACCAGTGACACGCAGAGCTCCAGCGTCGTAGCTGCCGCGCAGACCGTAGGTATTCTCGTTGTTTGCAGAGGAACCACCGTCGTTGGAGTCCATGGCAACAGCCAGTTCCAGTGCGTCCATTTCATAGACAGCAGCCAGCTGGTAAGGATAGGACTTGTCGCCGCCTTTATCGGGCAAAGATGCATCGTCACCGTCGCCATTGATCTGAACAGCGCCCCACAGACTCAGGCCGCCAAAAGACGGAGACATATACTGAACCAGGTCGCCTTCACCGGTGGTGTAGTCCGCACCGATGTTCAAGGTAGCAACTTCATAGTACTGGGAGATCTCGTCAACGGCGCGCTCGTAGGTAGAGTCGTCAGAACCGACCCACACCTGACCAAAGCTGTCGCCTTTCACACCGATATAGGCTTCGTCGAGATCTTCAAGACCGGATTCCTGATCTTTGTCGTCAGCGGCCAGGCCTTCCAGCTCAAGCTTGAAAAAACCAGTGATGCCCGGAGCAATCTCATGGTCGTGCTTCACGCCCAGAGTTGAACCGTTATCGAAATGCTCCAGGGAAGAAGGACCACCGTCAATGTTGTCATGGGCGATAGCATACTGAATGTTACCGTAAACGGTCGGCATGGAATCCATGCGCGCTGCCAGCTCGGAAGCGGAAGCGGTGGTCTGTGCCAGCGCGCTGCCGGAGAAAGTTGCGGCTGCAATAGCAGATGCGATGAGCGTTTTTTTCATGTTGCGTCTTCCTTTTTGAGTTAACTCAGGTTTTAGCGTCGGGTTAGGTTCCCGCTCTTCAGACTTCACCAGTCGGGCTGGTTGAGCCCTATTCTGTGTATTGACCATGTCAATTTTGTGACAAGGCCATAACAATCCATTTTTCTTCTTTTTGCAAAGAGCTTGCCAGCTTCTTTTCAGCTCAGCCACTTACAGCGTCTTCTTAAGGCGCTGCGTGATGAACCTGTTTTAATACAATGATCTCAGGTTTGCAAATTTTTAATCGGGCCTTTTTAGCTCAATTGGAATTAAAAGGGAATTTATTTATGTCAGATCGTGTTACTCGCTTCCGTATCACTCACTTTCAATTCCGAGGCCAGGATAGCTTTATTTTTTAAAAAACATCACCTTAAAATAACTTGACCCGATCACAGGCATATTGAAGAACAGCGGCCCCGGCCATCACTGCACCAGAAAAGACCAACAACAGTTCCGTTGCGTCATAGTGAGGCGGCCTATTAACCACGTCCGGGCGCACCTTCAACTTCCAGAAGAAAGGTTACCGGCCCGTCATTCACCAATGCCACCTTCATGTCCGCACCAAACTGCCCCTGGCCAACATGTCCTGCGCCCAAATGCGCTTCAGATAACGCCACAAACTCATGAAACAACGCTTGCGCATGATCCGGACGCGCAGCAGCAGAAAAGCCGGGGCGAGACCCCGATCGGGTATCGGCAGCAAGTGTAAACTGGGGAACAACAAGGAGGGAGCCGCCTGTATCAAGCAGGCTGCGATTCATCCGTCCCTGGTCATCGGAAAAAACCCGATAACCAAGTATTTTCCGACACAGATCCTGTACCGCCCCGGAATCATCCGATCTTTCGACGCCAAGCAGCAGCAACAGCCCTGCGGGGATCTCCGAGATGGTCTCATCGTCGACGGTGACGCTTGCGTGGGTAACTCGCTGTATCAGCCCTTTCATTAAGCTCCCTGCTGAAGGACTCAAATTTCGAGACGGAGTTTATCCACGCAACAGGCGAACCGCAACCTTCTTCAAGTGAAAAGTGGATTATTCAGCGCTGTCGTCGAACCTGGCAGCGACTTCGTCGACACCACGCATCAGGGCGTCAATAATCGCGGGCTCGGACGCCGAATGCCCCGCATCGCGGATGATCCTGAGATCCGCCTCAGGCCAGGCCTGGCTCAACGCCAGTGCGTTGTCCAGCGGGCAAACCATATCGTATCGGCCATGGACAATGATGCCTGGAATATCCCTGAGGAGGGCCGCATCACGGACAATCTGATTGTCCTCCAGAAACGCATTGTTCATGAAGTAGTGGCACTCGATGCGAGCCAGAGCGATGGCCACATGAGGATGACCAAAGTGTTCCACCACCCGCGGATTGGGGTGCAGGGTGGCACACCGGCCTTCCCATATGGACCACGCCTTGGCGGCCTGGATCTGCTCCAGCTCATTATTGCTGGTCAGGCGACGGTAGTACGCCGTGACAAGATCGCCCTGCTCATCTTCCGGAATCGGGGCCAGAAAATCCTGCCAGTAGTCAGGAAATACGCGACTCGCTCCTTCCTGATAGAACCAGTGGATATCCCTGGGCCTGCACAGGAAGATCCCTCTAAGCACCAGGCCAAGCACCCTGTCTGCGTGTGACTGAGCGTAGACCAGACTGAGCGTGGAACCCCAGCTTCCCCCAAACAGTATCCACTGACTGATTCCGAGAAAGACTCGTACCGTCTCCATGTCTTCCACCAGCTTTTGCGTGGTATTTCCCTCAAACTCCGCCAACGGGCTTGATCGGCCCGCACCTCGCTGGTCCATCAGGATAATCCGGTAGCGCTCGGCATCGAAAAAACGACGGTGATAATCCTCGCATCCGCCACCTGGGCCGCCATGGACAACGAGCACAGGGATACCATCCGGGTTACCGCTTTCTTCAACGTAGAGTTCGTGAGGTGGGTCAACCGCAATGCGATGTTGGGCATTGGGTTTGATATCGGGGTACAGGGTGAGCATGAAGCGCTCCGGAAAAAAGGATTTAAACGGAGTTTAGCTGAAGTGAACAAAAAAGGGGCAGGTCACACCTGACCTGCCCCTCGATTTCGAGTGCTGTAGATTACTTCTTATGGGCGCGCTTGCGCTCATTTTCGGTCAGATGTTTTTTCCGCAGACGGATCGACTTGGGTGTCACTTCAACCAATTCGTCTTCGTCGATGAACTCCAGCGCCTGCTCAAGGGTGAACTTGATGGGCGGCACCAGGGCGATGACTTCGTCCTTGCCGGAGGCGCGCATGTTATCCAGCTTCTTGCCCTTGGTGGGGTTGACCACCAGATCGTTGTCACGGCTGTGAATACCGCACAGCTGGCCTTCGTAGATTTCCTGTCCCGGATCCAGGAACAGCTTGCCCCGGCTCTGCAGTGTTTCCAGCGAGTAGGTCAGCGCCGCACCGGTAGCCATCGACACCAGCACACCGTTCTGGCGGCTGGTCATATCGCCGCTCTTGATCGGACCGTAATGACTGAAGGTGGACGTCAGGATGCCGGAGCCGGATGTCATGGTCAGAAAGGAGTTACGGAAGCCAATCAGGCCCCGCGCCGGGATTGTGTACTCAAGACGCATACGCCCCTTGCCGTCCGGCACCATGTTGGTCAGATCGCCCTTGCGAAGACCCATCTGATCCATCAGGGCGCCCTGGTGCTGCTCCTCAATGTCGATGATGACATTCTCATACGGCTCCTGCTTGACACCGTCAATCTCCCGGATAACCACTTCCGGACGACCCACGGCAAGCTCGAAGTTCTCGCGACGCATGTTTTCGATCAGCACCGACAAGTGCAGCTCGCCGCGACCGGATACCTTGAACTTGTCTGCGGATTCACCCTCTTCAACGCGCAATGCGACGTTGTGCAGCAATTCCTTCTCCAGACGCTCCTTGATATTGCGGCTGGTGACGAACTTGCCTTCCTTGCCACAGAACGGAGAATCGTTGACCTGGAAGGTCATGGACACCGTTGGCTCATCCACCGTCAGCGGAGGCAGCGCCTCAACGTTGGCCTGATCGCATAGCGTGTCTGAGATATACAGCTCATCCATGCCGCTGACGCAGATAATGTCACCGGCCTGCGCCTCGTCGACTTCAACGCGCTGCAGGCCGGAGTGGCCCATGATTTTGAGGATACGGCCCTGGCGTTTCTTGCCATTGGCACCGATCGCCGTCACCGGGGAGTTGGTTTTGATCTTGCCGCGCATGATGCGACCAATGCCGATAACACCCAGGAAGCTATTGTAGTCCAACTGGGAAATCTGCATCTGGAACGGACCATCGCGATCGACGTTCGGGGCGGGCACGTGGTCGACAATGGCCTGGAAAACCGCATCCATGTTGTCGTCCAGCTTCTCGTGATCCATCCCGGCGATGCCGTTCAGAGCACTGGCAAACACGATCGGAAAATCCAGTTGCTCGTCGCTGGCTCCCAGGTTGTCGAACAGGTCAAATACCTGGTCCACTACCCAGTCCGGGCGGGCACCTGGGCGGTCAATCTTGTTCACCACCACAATCGGATGCAGGCCGGCATCAAAGGCTTTCTGGGTTACGAAGCGGGTCTGCGGCATCGGGCCGTCAATGGAATCGACCACCAGCAGCACGCAATCCACCATGCTCATCACCCGCTCTACCTCGCCGCCGAAGTCAGCGTGGCCCGGCGTGTCGACGATATTGATGTCGTAGTCGTGCCACTTCAGAGCGGTGTTCTTGGCCAGGATGGTAATGCCGCGCTCCTTTTCCTGGTCATTGGAATCCATGACGCGCTCGTTTTCGAGCTCTTTGCGATCCAGCGTACCGGACTGACGCAACAACTGGTCCACCAGCGTGGTTTTGCCATGGTCAACATGGGCGATGATGGCGATATTACGAAGTTTATCAATCACAACAATTATTCCTGCAGCATGCACTGAATGACCTGAGAGGTCTTCAGTAGGCGCAAAGCCCCTTACATGCCGTCTCAAATCCGTAAAATGAATTTCATTTGCCAGGCCGGGTAGCCCGGGTGCACCCTGACGAGACTCAGCGCTTTCGCTGAATATCCGGGGCTAAAATGAAGTGGCGCGCAGTATATAGCAAACTCACTTGCGTTTATATGAAGAAAAACGCCTATCGAGGCACCAACACCATCGCACCAAATTGATGCATTTCTCTGGTGGGCGCACCTTTTTAATGCACCACAAAGGGGCGATCAAGTCAGCATTATGGTGTCTATCGCTCCAAAACAGCCCGAGAACCCTGTAATTGCGCACTTGTGGAGCACGCCCAAAAAACTGGCAAGGCTATTGCTTCACTCCAAGCAGCCGAATTTGCAGGTAAGTCGGAACAGCTTTTGATAAGCTTCCCAACCTGAAAGAAAGATCGGGAGTCAGCACTGCTGAACGATCCGGCAACAATGTACACAGAAATCGCCCGCACTGCGGGATAACTGACGGAGCATGCACAATGTCCAAGACGATTGACCTGATCAAGGAACACGAAGTCAAATGGATCGACCTGAGATTCACTGACAGCCGTGGTAAAGAGCAGCACGTGACCCTGCCGGCCACCGAGGTGGACGAGGAATTCTTTAGCGACGGCAAGATGTTCGACGGCTCTTCAATCTCCGGCTGGAAAGGCATTAACGAATCCGACATGATTCTGATGCCAGACGACACCACCTCCGTGCTCGATCCCTTCACTGAAGAAACCACGCTGAACATCACCTGTGACATCGTAGAGCCGTCTACCATGCAGGGTTATGAGCGTGACCCCCGCTCCGTTGCCCGTCGTGCCGAAGAGTACCTGAAGTCCACTGGTATCGCTGACGGAGCGCTGTTCGGCCCGGAACCGGAATTCTTCGTATTCGACTCCGCCAAGTGGAAAGTCGACATGCAGGGCGCGATGTACGAACTGTACTCTGAAGAAGCCGCCTGGGTATCCGGCGAAGACTTCGAGCGCAACAACATCGGCCACCGCCCGGGCGTGAAAGGCGGCTACTTCCCGGTTCCACCGGTAGACAGCCTGCATGACCTGCGTGGCGCCATGTGTGCCGCCATGGAGTCCATGGGCCTGGAAATCGAAGTACACCACCACGAAGTAGGTACTGCCGGCCAGTGTGAAATCGGTGTTGGCGCCAACACCCTGACCCGCAAGGCTGACGAAGTTCAGATCCTGAAGTACTGCGTACATAATGTGGCGCACGCTTACGGTAAAACGGCCACCTTCATGCCCAAGCCGGTTGTTGGTGACAACGGTTCCGGCATGCACGTACACATGTCCCTGAACAAGGATGGCAAGAACCTGTTCGCAGGCGACGGCTATGCTGGCCTGAGCGAAATGGCCCTGTACTACATTGGTGGCATCATCAAGCACGCCAAGACCATCAACGCCTTCACCAACTCGTCGACCAACAGCTACAAGCGTCTGGTTCCGGGCTTTGAAGCGCCGGTTATGCTGGCCTACTCCGCCCGCAACCGTTCTGCCTCTATCCGTATCCCGTACGTGAACAGCCCGAAAGCCCGTCGTATTGAGGTTCGCTTCCCGGATCCGTCCGCCAACCCGTACCTTGCATTCGCGGCCCTGATGATGGCTGGCCTTGATGGCATCCAGAACAAAATCCACCCGGGCGACGCCATGGACAAGGATCTGTACGATCTGCCGAAGGAAGAAGCCCTGAACATCCCGACCGTTGCCGAGACTTTCCAGGAAGCCCTGGATCACCTCGAAAACGACCACGAGTTCCTGACCCGTGGCGGCGTATTCACCGAGGACATGATTGGTGGCTACATTGATCTGAAACGCAGTGAAGTCGAGCGCCTGAACATGACCACACACCCGGTCGAGTTCGAGCTCTACTACTCCTGCTAAACAGTCTGTTCAAACCAGAAGTCAGAGAAGCCTCGCCTTGTGCGGGGCTTTTTTGTGTATGATCACACATTCCCGGACACCCTTAACGGAATGTAACCAAGCTGCCGGGGAATGGCGTTGAAATACACAGGTCTGACACTGATAATCAGGTAAACAATCACACAGGTTGTATCTATGAAATCACGGCTCGCACTACTTGCTGGCATTGTCACCTTCGCTGCGTTCCCCCTCTCCGCTGAGGTCTATCGACAGGTGGATGCCCAGGGCAACGTTACCTACACCGACGAACCCGTGGAGGGGACGCGGGCGGAAAAGATCAAGGTAAAACCGGTAACCACAGTTACCCTGCCAAAACCAGAAGCGGTTCGGGAGCCAGAAAGACTGAGGGAAAAGGTGAAAAAGGAAGGCTCCGTCTATGACAGCGTCAGCTTCCTTGCGCCAGGTGACGACCAAGCCTTCCACAGTGGAAGTGGCGATGTGGAGTTCCGGGTAACCAGCTCACCGGGCCTCCGTAGTAACCACAAGTATGAGGTGACTCTTGATGGCCAACCGGTCGGCCAGAGTACATCCGGATCTGTTATGGTGCGCAACGTTTTTCGCGGCACCCATGACGCCGGCGTTAATATCGTCGACAGCAACGGCGTTACTGTCAAGAGTGGCGAAACCATCACATTTACCATCCACCGCCCAAGCGTTCTAAACTGATGCACCCTTCCGGGGCTCCGCTTTCCCTGAAACAGGGCCCCAAACCAACACCGACCTGTAGCGGTTAGCGCACCAACACCTTAATCACCGGCGCACTAAATTGGTGCGATCGCACCATAAAAAAGCCATACTCTGACCATTCGCGGGGCGAAACCTCGTTGCCAGGTTTTACGCAATGATACTGATTCACTGCACGACCGCGTGTGGGTAGGCGCCGATCCCGGATGCCCGCTAAATGCGCATGTTCATCACCACTTTTATTCAATGTGGTTCGCTTTTTGCAAAACTGCCTGGGTAATCAGCATTGCCCATCAAAAGGGACGAACGCATGGCAATACCAGCCGGATATAAAAGCATACTGGACAGCCTGACCACAGCCATACTCGTGCTACGGGAAGGGTTGCGAGTCCAGTACCTGAACCCGGCAGCAGAGAGCCTGTTTGAAACCAGTATTACCAGAAGCAAAGGTACTCCGATCAGCGACATTCTGATTGACTCGGAAGAGGCTCTGAAAACACTTCATGCCGCTGCCGAAAACGGCCAGTCCTACACCAGACGCGAGGCTGAGTTTGTGCTGACAAGCGGGCTGCGACTGACCGTTGATTATTCAGTATCGCCAATCAGCCTCGAACCAACCGAACTTCTGATCGAAATACAGCCAAGGGACCGGCTACTGCGGATCAGTCGGGAAGAAGACATCATTTCTCAGCAGGAAACCACCCGGATCCTGGTCCGGGGTATGGCCCACGAAATCAAGAACCCCCTCGGGGGCATTCGCGGGGCTGCCCAGTTGCTGGACCGGGAATTGAACAACGAAGACCAGAAAGAATATACCCAGGTGATCATCGCCGAGGCGGACCGCCTGAGAACATTGGTGGACCGGATGCTCGGCCCCAACAAGGCCCCGAAACTGGCGCCCACGAACATTCACGAGGTCCTGGAGCGTGTCAAAACCCTGCTTGAAGCCGAAAGTCGCGGCCGGCTGAACTTTCAGCGCGATTATGACCCGAGCCTGCCGGAATTCCAGGGCGACAAGGAACAGTTGATCCAGGCTTTCCTCAACATTGCGCGCAATGCCATGGAAGCCGCCTTCGAGAACCAGGCGGAGATGACCGGCGATGAGCAACCAACCATCACTTTCCGCACCCGTGCGCTGCGACAGTTCACCATCGGCCATAAACGCCATCGGCTTGTCTGCCGCGTGGACGTCATCGATAACGGCCCCGGTATACCACCGGATCTGCTGCAGAACGTTTTCTACCCGATGATCAGCGGACGGGCAAGCGGAACAGGCCTTGGCCTTTCCATCACCCAAAGCATTATCGGGCAACATCACGGGCTGGTTGAATGCGAGAGCGAGCCCGGAAAAACCGACTTCATCATCTTCCTGCCCCTGGAGGACAAGCAATGAGCCAACCGGCAAACGTCTGGATAATTGACGATGACCGCAGTATACGCTGGGTGCTGGAGCGCGCCCTGAACCAGGCCGGTATGCAACCCCGGGTTTTTGAAAGTGGCGAAAGCATCATGATGAGGCTGGAACACGAGCAGCCTGACGCCATCATCAGCGATATCCGCATGCCCGGTGTAGACGGTATCACCCTGCTATCCCAGATCGTCGAGGTACATCCCCATCTGCCGGTGATCATCATGACCGCCCATTCCGATCTGGAAAGCGCGGTAACCAGCTACCAGACCGGCGCTTTCGAATACCTTCCCAAGCCTTTTGATGTGGATGACGCCGTTGCTCTCGTAAAGCGGGCCGTCGCCCACAGTCACGAACGCAGGGCTTCCTCGGAGCCGCAGGCAGAAAGCACTCAACGCAACGCCGAAATCATTGGTGAAGCGCCCGCCATGCAGGAAGTCTTCAGGGCCATCGGACGGCTGTCCCACTCCAACATCACCGTACTGATCAACGGCGAAAGCGGTACCGGTAAAGAGCTGGTGGCCCAGGCCCTGCACAATCACAGCCCACGGGCCAGCCGCCCGTTTATCGCGCTGAACATGGCTGCCATCCCCAAGGACCTGATCGAGTCCGAGCTGTTCGGCCATGAGAAAGGCGCTTTCACCGGCGCCGCTGCCGCCAGACAGGGGCGATTCGAACAATCCAACGGCGGCACCCTGTTTCTGGATGAGATCGGCGACATGCCTGCCGACACCCAGACACGGCTGCTGCGGGTACTGGCGGATGGGGAGTTCTACCGGGTTGGCGGCACCACGCCCATCAAGGTGGATGTACGCATTATCGCCGCCACACACCAGGACCTGGAAAAACTCGTTCAGGCTGGCACCTTCCGGGAAGACCTGTTCCATCGCCTGAACGTTATCCGGGTGCACCTGCCAAAACTGGCGGAACGCCGGGAAGACATCCCGCGGCTGATGGGGCACTTCCTCAAGCGCGCCGCCCGGGAACTGGCGGTGGAAACCAAACTGCTGCGCCCCGAAACCGAGGAATACCTCACCACCCTGCCCTGGCCCGGCAACGTCCGCCAACTGGAAAACACCTGCCGCTGGCTGACCGTTATGGCCAGTGGCCGTGAAGTACACATTGATGACCTGCCCCCCGAGCTGATGCAACAGGCGGAAGCACCAGCCGCGGGCCAGACCTGGCAGGAAGGCCTGCGTACCTGGGCCGAGCAGGAATTAAAGCGTGGGCGTAAGGGAATTCTCGACACCGCTGTGCCGGAGTTTGAGCGCATCATGATTGAGACCGCGCTGAAGCATACCGGCGGGCGCCGGCGCGATGCCTCCATCCTGCTGGGCTGGGGGCGGAATACCCTGACACGGAAGATTAATGAGCTGGGAATGGATCATCCGGAGGGGGAGGAGGAATGACCTCTCCCCTCTCCCTTATTTCTCCCGCCAGTAAATAACCCTGTCGTGGCCACGATAGACGCCGAAGGTAGCCATCGCCGAGGGGGCGTCCAAGGTGCCGTCTTCATCGACATCATCCTTCAGCCAGTCGTCCACGCCCCATGTCAGGGTGTCCGTGCCCTGGGAGCCGGCCGGTTGCAGGCTTAACGGACCCACCTCACCACCACTGAATTTGCCCGAGCCTGCCGCCAATGTGTGGTGCGCGGCCGGGCTGGTGATGTCGGCCGTGGTCCAGGCTGTGCAGCTGTCAGCCGTATTGATCACAAACCGCGACCCATTCCAGTACTCCAGCCGGAAGGGCATTAGCAGCTCGGTGATGTTCTCCGGGCCATAGACGTTGTCCATGGACAACCTGCCGTAGCGAATCTCAAAAGCCGCCGTAGGCGAGAACTGATAGGGTGCACCGTCGGCACTCACGCCATCATCGTCGGTGATAGCGGTAATGCCATACACCAGACGGTGGTTCGAGGGGCCTGGAAGACCAGAGGCAGGTGGCGGTGTTAGGGAGGCTACCCGAGCTTCAGGAACCTTTAGATAGCGCACAGTATCGCTAGCAGCGTAGTCGAACTGCAGGAGGCCGGAACTGACCACCGCCAAATCACCTCCAGAAACATCAGTACTAACGACAACGTTATCGCCATCGCGGTTCAGTGCTGTGCTGTCCTCCTCCGGGAAGGTTCGAATTACATCTTCTTTAGCCAGCTTCTGAAAACCGTCCTCCGTGTAATTCAGGGTTCGCGTTCCCTGCACGGATAACGGTTCTATTTCCAGGCTTGGCACCAGTAGCCACTCAATGTCCTGCCCGGTATAGGAGAACGGCGCTGCCACCGTACACGTTGCTCCGAGCTCCCCCGGATCAATCGTTACGTTAAATCGGTCGGGATAAAAACGCCCCGTCGGGGCGCTGGCGCCTTGGGGAACAGTCTTGCCGAGATACTCACCGGCATTCGGCGTTGCAAGGAATTTGAACACCCCCACTTCTGACACTTGGGCACCAACGGTTTCCGTCGCATCCACCGATCGGGTATGGGAATAACTCCCCGGTGAGACGGCGCCGTCCACCCCGCCAGACGGGGCAACCACTGCCGAAGACAGCGGTATGTTGAGCATGCGGAAGTTTGGCGTTACCGGATTGCCCTCGCAGAGGTCGCCATCAGCATCGCTCTGCCAGCCCATTGCGGTGACGGAAAGGTCAAACTCCTCCCCGGCTTTCACAAATAGCGGACATGTGGAATCACCGGCCGCACACTCGCCCCCGGTGCGAACACACAGGCCCGCTGGCACGCTGACGAACGGATCTGATCCCCGCATCACCAGGCCCTCATCTTCCGTCGCGGTGGAGCCGATGTAACGCCCATCCAGTTGCATCCGACCGGCGTCCGGGTAGCGAACCTCAACCTCAGCAACGCCTCCAGCTCCAAAACTCAGATCAATGGTGGTTGGTGCTCCGGAATCGCCACTCACATCCACACCGTCCACAGCGAGCGCACGGCTGACCGGCCGATTGGTCTCGTCCGGATTAATGTAGGTGGACCAGAACTGCACCCCTCGCTCCACGTTTTCAAAGGCAGGCACGCATTCCTGGGTGTCATCGTCCCTTCGCACGGCCCGCACCTGAACCTGGCCGGAAGGCTTGTGGGATATCAGGTCCGGCACATCGAATGCGAGGCCGGAGTTAACGTACTCCAGGGTACAGTTGTCGGCAGAAAGGTTCCCGGACCCGATCTGACACAGAGTCACTGCCTGGGGACGGGTGGATGGATCGGAACCGACGACATCAAGGGTTTCTTTGCCAGCTGTGGTGCGCTGCAGGGTGGCCTGCCCGGTGCCACCGGCGATCGTGACGGGGTTGCCCTCCAACCAGCCCTCTGAGGGCCATAAGGTAGCATCCACCGGGTCCGTAAACAGCTCGTCGCAGGATTCGTTGGCACAGGCGCGAATGGTGACCGTTTCCGGCTGGCAAGTCAGCGCCACCCCATCGTGGAGGATTTCAAAATGATCGACCTGCTCGCCAACGGGATTGAGCTGAAGCGCACAGAGCTCAATGTTATCGAGCTCGTGAATATTGGTGGAGCCGCCAGTAGAGCCTGTGAGGGAAAGAAGAAAGTTCTCAGGAACGTCCGGTTGCCCCGGCTCATTCAAGGCATTGAATGAGCTTATCAACTCCTGGAAATTGTCCCCCGTGCCAGTTACGTCGCGTTCGACCGACACCAAGGCGTCGCCGGCATTGCGGGAATCCACCGTAATCCGGTAACGGTGAGCTGATGGATTATTGCCGGGCTGATCAATGCCGGTGGCAAGCGTGCCGGTACCTCGAAGAAAACGATATCCGCCCTGATAAGCCCCCCGGATCGCAACCGCATCCCGCCGGAAGCCCGGCCCGCCCTGACGGCCTTCGGTCGGGCTCGAGAAATTACCGTACTCATCCAGCCCAATGCCGATCCAGCCGCCAGCAAACCCCGGATCGCCATTGTCGCGCTGGGCGTACCCAAGGGAGCCCCCGAAACTTCCGGGCTGGGGTGTAATGGAGGCATCCGACAGGACAACCGCCAGGCCGTCAGCTCCACTACCGCCGTAGGCGTAATAGTCGAACTCCAGAATTACGAGGTTACCTGCGCCGGGGATTTCCCTTTGCAGGGTCGCAGCCGTTGACTGGTTACTGACGGCTTCGGTCATCCGCAACCGGTTGTTCACAACAGATGGTTCAAAACGACCGCTGGCAACGGACGCAACCCAATCGCCTGTCGCCAGGACACTTGAGAATTCGTCGGCAAAACAAGTCAACTCATCAGCCGGATCCACCACTTCAATGATAATTTCATCAGCCCCGAAAAATCGCGGGGAGCTCTCACAGCCGAAGATGATAACGCATTCCCGATACTGTGCCCGGAAGCTCACAGCGTATTCCCCGGGCTCATCGAACGTTACTGTCCGTGTAACGGGTGAACGCTCACATAACGTATCCGTACTCGTAGTCTGGCTCTGCTCCCCGTCAATCGTCCATCGATCCTCCCAAGCCTGGTATGCGTACCAGGGCCCTACTGGTGGGCACTCCCGTCCGGTAACACTTAGCAAGACATCGTCGCCCACTTCAACGCTGACCGGCCCAAGGCTTTCCCCGTTCGCAGACAGCTCTACTGGCGCCTGACACAATCCCACAAGCAGTCCGGTTTCGACGCCGCTGTAGTCCGCTACCGGATCTTGGTTACCAATCGCGATACTTCCGCCGGCGGCTAATCCACCCAGAATATCCGCGTTATTACCCACAGTCATGGCCCCAGACGCATAGACAAGTCCCCGGACTTCGGAGTTGTTCCCCATCGAAAAATTGCCATCGACAACCAGCAAAAGCTGGTCACTGTCACCATCAGGATTGAGGTCGATATTGTTGCCGGTGTTCAGGGAACCATTAACGAAGATGCGAACCTGAGCCCCACCAGCAACATTCAACTGATACCCATTGCCGAGGTTGGCACTCTGGAAGTAATAATCCCCGGATGCAAGCGTGGTACCTGAGGCAGGCCAGGGATTATCGGCGAATGGAGTATCAGACAAATCCAGGGTATCGCCCGACGCTTGCAGGTTTCCATTAACTCCATCAGGATCGCCGAACACCTCGGAACAGGATGCCGCCCAAGCGGACGGAGCCACAACGCACCCAACTACCAAAACCATCACAATAACGAGAAGCCTACGGATTTTCTTCATCGCACTCGTACCTCTATATCTCGAGTGGACTGGTCAGCCCCGACGCCGCACTGACCTTTGCTGGTGATGGTATACACCGTATTACCACCCGAACCACCAATATCGGCATCTACCGACTCGCAGGTCATGGTTGCACGACAGCTCTGAAGACCATCGGCAGCAACAAAGTTCAGCGGACTGTCGATGCCGTCACAGCTGTTCGCTTCCAGCACATCCCTGACTGCCACCTGGGCACCGCTCTCAGCTGCCAGGAACGCTCGCTGTGATTGAATCTGCAGACTGATGGATTCGCCACTGCCCTGCTGGAGCTGGGACATGCCAAGCACCAGGAACGCCAGTACGGTCACTATGAACAGTGCAACGGGCAGGCCAGCGCCAGACTGGTTTTTCAGCAGCTTCTCAGGGCACATTGCGAATCTGAACCTCCTGGCTGATGGCGGTGGATTCCCTGGTTTCATCGTCTTCAAGAACAAAACTGAATGACACCACGGCGCCACGCTGCAGAGTCGGGGGCGTTACCTCGAAAAGAAGGGAATCATCTTCCAGGGTTGCCGCAAGCACCTCCCGTCCCGGAAAGGTCGATGGCAGCCCGGAAGCAACTGCTGTGTTTATCCCGTAATTGCTGTACCGGTATAGCCACTGCCCTGACTGGCAAAGGGCAACCGGTTCGCCAACCACGTAGAATCGCTTTTCTGGCGACTTTGCCGAGAACCGGTGAGTGGCCCCACCATCAAAGGTGACCGTTACGGGAGGAGAACCTGCAGGCATGCTGGCCGGAGGCGACACGGGCCCCGGGTTGCTAAGGTTATAGACATTGCTGCCATAGCCATAGACCACAATCCTCCCAGAGGCCGCCCGCCCTGCGGCTAGTGGCACGGCAGAAAACGAGGATGGCGAGCTGCCACTTGGCAAATCCAGGTAGTTTGAGGCTGCCCGGATGGGCATCCATTCAATGCAGGATCCGTCCGCGCTCGCTCGGATGGAAGTGGGCAACGCCGCCCTCAGGCTTCGCGTTATATGCTCGCTGATCACCACGCCCGAAAACGCCCTTTGCTGGCGTGAACTGACATCGATGGCGCCGCGGGTGGACAAGGCAACGAACTGCACGGATATCGTTGCCACGATGGCCAGCAACACAATGACAATAATTAGCTCAACCAGGGTGAAGCCCGCCGCACGCCGCATCAGAAGTTCGCCCTGTAAGCCGAAAATGAGAATGCCTGCCCGCCGGGCGCG
Organism: Marinobacter iranensis; assembly: GCF_029207565.1. Classification (GTDB taxonomy): domain Bacteria; phylum Pseudomonadota; class Gammaproteobacteria; order Pseudomonadales; family Oleiphilaceae; genus Marinobacter; species Marinobacter iranensis. Next base: position 153,188 of record NZ_JANCMW010000008.1, read on the forward strand.
GTGATCGCGAGGTCAATGCGCTTGGCCTCCGACACTGGCAACCCTACTTCATCGCCTGCACACGCCACCGTGATATTAACAGCGAATCCGCTGTAGCCGCTGAGAGCAGATTCGGCACTTTCAGGAGGTTCATTCACGGTATTGTGATAATCATCCACATCATCATAGGAAGCCCGCGTTTCCCCGCTTTCCACCTTGATGTCGCAGTTGCCGGAATACTTTGGCGTACCTCCCTGACGGGTCGCGTCGTCGTATTTCTTGGAGATAATCTCATCCATGTAAAGCTGCGCCAGCTCCACTGCCCGGGTCTGGTTCAGAGGGTCGGCGCTGCGCCCTGTAATCAGCGCGAAGGCACCCACCACACCAGCTATGGCCACACTGATAATCACAATGGTCATCACCAGTTCCACCAGCGTGGCGCCTCGATGCAGCCGCATCATAACTGACAGCTCCCGCGGTAAACCGCACCCAGAGAGCTCAGGCAGGTTTCAAAGGTGCTGTCTCCAGTGAAGGTAAACCCGAGGTTAGCCCCACTGTCCGGCGCGCCGTCTGAATTGAACGTTATCGTCAGCGGCAAACCACCCGGAGCGGAGAGTGAGGTGCTCTCCCGGGGCAACTCGAATGTGCGCGAAGCCGGTGTTCCGGCCCCGACAATAAAGCGGAACTTGCTGCCACCCTGCTCAATGGTGAGGGTATTGGCAACATTGCCCGCCAGCCCTGCCTGTTGTGCAAGCAGTGTGGCGGAGGCAAGCTGCTGGGTTGCCAGCAGGGGAGAAAAGGCCGAACGGCCGGCAAACAGGCCAACACCCAGAGCGGAGAGAACCCCGATCAGGATGACGACCATAACCAGTTCAACAAGGGTGAACCCCGATGACATCGGGGCGATCTTTGTTCTCATGCCCCTCTCCCGGATTCCCCGCAGCCCCAAACGCAGAACGTAGGTCGGATTAGCATGAGCGTAATCCGACATTTGGAGGCCACAGGTGATCAGTTTTGTCGGATTACGCTTTCGCTAATCCGACCTACAACATCAGAATTTTCAGCAATCATCTTTGGCACGCGCAGTTACGCCACCAGTAGTCGGGTCATAGGTAAAGTTGCACTCTACGGTGCCGTCCCCATCGGCGTCTTCTGCAGACACAAGCTCAATATTTCCGCCACTGAAGGCGAAATCATTTGCATCCAATTGCGCGGCAGTACCAATGCCATCTGAATCGTTTGTTGGATAACCTTCCGCTGACATCGTTATTCCCGTAGCGCCATCCAGATCAACCGCCTGACTCGCAACGCTTCCATTAGCTACCCAGCGTGAGTGAGCGATCGCCGCTGCCGACTTCACAGAGCCAACACCACCTTCAAGTGCGGCCTCGCGTGCATCCCCACTAAAATCCGCAAACCGCGGCAACGCAAACGCCGCCAGAATACCCAAAATTACAATCACCATTACCAGTTCAATAAGGGTGAAGCCTTTCTCTTTTCGTGCTGCCATCTGGTTCATCATATTCATGGTTTTCTCCTGCTTTTGCTGCTTTAAGGTGTTCAGTTAATGACTTTGATCACTTCGCCGGTGTCGGCGTCGTATTGGATGTTGTCCGTGCCGCCGTTGAGGTTGTATTCATAGGTGCACATGGAGCCGCTTGCGGTTGCTGTGTAATCGGTTGTGTCTCCACTTGTTGCCACAGAGGGCGCGTTCGACTGCATCAATGCGAGCCAGAGGTCCTGGCACTCTGTGGGGCTCATGGCGGCCGGGTCGGTGTTGCCGCCCACCCCCGTGGGCCAGCCATCGGCGCTGACGTCGACGTTTTCCTCACCAAAGCCCGGCAGGTCCGTCTGCGCGCCGGCGGCGCCACGAGCCGTCCACTGGGCACGAACCAGGGCGACAGCGGCGGCGTAAGCGCCGGAGGTGCCCTGGATGCTGGCCCGGTGCGCTTCGTCCGACAGTTCGGCGAATCGCGGCAGCGCGAAAGCTGCGAGAATGGCAAGGATGGATATCACCACCACCAGTTCAATCAGGGTGAAACCTCGTGTCCGGTGTTTAGTTGCTGTCATCGCCCTCATAGCTCGGCCTCCCTGAGGCTTGTTATCAATTTTTGGCACGTTCATTCCCGTTTTCCATCTCCACCGGCTGTAACCTCAACCTGGACTGGAGGTCCGCTTCATCAAGGCGTCCATTGCCGTTGCTGTCCGTAAACTCCACCGCCACAACCCAGGCCAGGGGTGTGGTGCCGCTTCCCTGCCGTTCTCCTATGGTTATCGGCTGACGTGGTTGAAATATAACCTGCCCACTCACGCCGGCTGTGTCATTTTTGTATCCTTTGTCACCAGCCTGTAACGGCCGGAAACACCACTGGCCTGGTTCCGGCTGCCCTTCGCGACAGACTCCTCCATACCGGGCCGGTTTTGACTGAAACCAATGGAAGGGGTTTCTACCCGCCCAGGCTCTGAAGTCAGGCCCCTCTTTCAGGCGGATTTCCGCGCCCTTCACCACCAGCACACTCCTGATCTGATTGAGCATTAGCCGCGCACCTTCCTGCTCAGCTCTGGTCGCTTCCCGTTCTACGACCCCCAGCAGCACCCACCAGAGGACAAAAAGGATGCACAGAGCAACCAGAAATCTCAGGCGATGGGAGTTGGTTAGCACCGACATCGCCGAATATTTCTGGCTGGCCATTCAACCACGCCCCATGGCGGCGGCCCCCAGGTCCCATATGGGCAGGAACACGCCCAATGCCAATATAAGAACCAGTATGCCCATGGCAACAATCAGTATCGGCTCGATGGACTCCGCCAGCCGCTTCAGGCCGTAGTCCACGTCTTCATCGTAAAAGTCAGCCACGTTGATCAGCATGTCGTCCACGGAACCGGTTTCCTCGCCGACGGCAATCATCTGCAGGATCAGGGGCGTAAACATGTCGCTCTGTCGGGCCGTACGCAACAGGCTCTCACCACGCTCAATACCGACCCGCATATCCCTGATGTGTTTGGAAATCCATGCGTTGTCCGTGGCGTCTGAAACCACCGTCAGCGCATGGGTCACGGGCATGCCCGCCGACAGCATGCTGGCAAAGTTACGGGCAAACCGGCTCAGGGTAATCAGTTCCAGCAGCGGGCCGATAATGGGCATTTTCAGTTTGTAGCGATCCCAGGTCAGCCGGCCTTGCTCGGTTTGCTTCCACTGGCGCAACAATACGCCGGCGGCGGCTATGCCAAACAGCACGATATACCAGTAACCCAGCAGGAAGTTGGACGTGCCCACCAGAACCTGAGTCAGGAACGGCAGGTCGGCACCCAGTTTGTTGAACACGGAAGCAAACTTCGGGATGACCAGGAAGTTCACCACCATCAGCGCGGCGAACAGGGCAATGACTACAAACATGGGGTAACGCATGGCCTGCTTGAGACGGCGCTTGGTGTCCCGCTCCAGTTCCAGGATGTCAGACAGGCGCTTGAAGGCGTCATCCAACTGGCCGGTGTTCTCGCCAACGTGGATCATGGCGATAAACAGGTCGGAGAATACCTTCGGATGCGCCTGCATGGCAGTAGCCATGGTGGAGCCACCCTCCAGGCGGTCCGTTACATCGTCCAGCACTTCGCTGAGCACCTGCGAGCGCGTGGTGTCCGCCAGCCCCCGCATGGTTCGGATCAACGGGATGCCCGCCTTGGTCAGCGCATGCATCTGGCGGCAGAACACAATCAGTTCATCCAGGGTGATCTTCCTGCGGAACACAGGCAGTTTGTTCAACCTGTCGCCCAGGGAGTCGCTTTGGTCCTGCTCGCGGATGGACAGCGGCGTGATACCCCGCCGCATAAGCTCGGAGGCCGCGGCCTCCGGGCTAGGTGCCGCCAGCGCGCCCTGTTGCACGGCTCCCCGGCTGTCCTTACCCCGGTAACTGAACTGCATCAGGCACCTCCTCCAGGGAAACGTCGCCCTCGGAAGTAGCCGCCACCCGGGCCACCTCTTCCAGTGTGGTGATGCCTTGCAGGGCAAAATCCATGGCACACAGGCCGAGCGGCCGGTAAAGATGACTCTTACGCGCTTCCCGGGTAAACGCGGAAATATCCTGGCGGCGCAGGGCATCCAGCATGCCTTCGTTCATTTCCAGCATTTCGTAGACACCCAACCTGCCCCGGTATCCGCTATTGCTGCACTGATAACAACCCCGACCATGGACAAAGCCGGCTTCCAGATCCAGCGGGTCCAGATCAAACTGGTTCAGCCAGACTTTCTCCTGACTGGTGGGTTCGTAGGCTTCGCGGCAATTGTCACACACCTTACGCACCAGGCGCTGGGCCACAACGCCAAGCAGGGAACTGGCTACCAGAAAGGGCTCCACGCCCATATCAATCAGGCGCATGGCGCTGCTGATGGAGTCGTTGGTGTGCAACGTGGAAAGCACCAGGTGACCCGTCATGGCGGCGCGCAGGCCAATCTCGGCGGTTTCATGGTCGCGCATCTCGCCCACCAGGATCACGTCCGGGTCCTGACGCAGGGCGGCCCGCAACACACTGGCGAATTCCAGGCCGATTTTCGGGTTTACCTGCACTTGGGTGATGCGCGGCAACCGGTATTCCACCGGGTCTTCCGCAGTGATGATTTTTACTTCCGGGCGGTTCAGTTCCGTCAGCGCCCCGTACAGAGTGGTGGTTTTACCACTGCCCGTGGGGCCGGTCACCAGGATCATGCCGTGGGGCTTCTTGATCATGCGCCGGAAGTGTTCCAGCAGTTCCGGCGGCATACCGGTAACATCCAGGTTCAGCATGCCCTGGCTCTGGTCCAGCAAACGCATGACCACCGACTCACCGTATTGCACCGGCATGGTGGACACACGCACATCAATACTGCGGCCCTTGACCCGGATGTTGAATCGGCCGTCCTGGGGGATGCGTTTCTCGGAAATGTTCAGGCCGGCCATCAGCTTGAGGCGGAGCACCAGGGCGGAGTTCACCCGTTTCTCCTTCATCACCTGTTCCTGCAGCACGCCGTCCACACGCTGGCGGATGCGCACCACGGTCTCATCGGGTTCGATGTGGATGTCGGAGCTGCGGGCCTGTACTGCGTCCTCGAACAGGGTCTGCAGCAGCTTGACCACCGGAGCCTCGGCACTCTCGGACTCGGCGCTGAGGTCGGCCAGGTCGAAGGCATCGTCGCCCAACTCGTCTTCCAGCTCTTCCGCCAGTGAGGCGATCTCGTCGGTGCGACGATACACCAGGTCGAGGGTGCTCAGCAGTTCACTTTCCCGCACAACGGCCTGTTTGATGGGCTGTTTGAGCACCCGCACCAGTTCGTCGTAGGCGAAGATGTCCAGCGGGTCCGCCATGCCCACCAGAAGTTCTCCGCTCTGTTCCGCCAGCACGATACTGCGAAAACGACGGGCTAGGGCTTCCGGCAGCTTCTTGACCAGTTCGTTATTGAACTGGAAGTGGCGCAGCTGCACGAAAGGCACATCCAACTGGCGTGAAAGGATGTTGAGAAGGTTGTCCTCTTCCACATAGCCCAGGTCAATCAGGGTACGGCCCAGCTTTCGCCCGGTATTCTTCTGCTCACGCAGAGCGGTCATCAACTGCTGCTCAGTGATGACGTCGTTCTGGACCAGCAGGTCACCTATGCGGATTTTTTTCTTTGCTTCAGCCATGAATCATCCTGCCCGCAATGCTTGCAGCCGTTGCCGCACGTAGTCCGCCAGTGAAGGAGGCAGGCCCGGCAGTTCGGCCGCCTGCCGGTAGGCCCTGGCGGCCCCGGCCTGTTCGCCCTGGGCTTCCAGCGAAATCGCCAGCCCTACCCACCAGGGAGCCTGACTGTCATCCCAGGCGATCAGTTCCGCCCATTGGCGGGCCGCCTCGGCGCTCTCACCCTGTTGTTGCAGCAGAGTCGCCAGAGTTACCCGATATTCAACATGGCCATCCACCGGCGGCACGTTTGAGGCTAGGGTATCGAGCGCCGCAGCCAGATCCTGGCTGGCATGCAGGGCCCTGGCTCTGAGCAGCCGCAGATTTGCATGGGGCTCGACGACGTTAGCGGGTAACCAGCCCAGGGCCTGCTCCTGCTTGCCATTAACCAGAAGGGCCCTGGCCACCACATAGCGGCTGCGGGGGGCAGTTTGCTCCCGTGTCAGTGCTACCAGGCGCCGTTCCGCCCCAGTGATATTGCTTTTAGCCACCAGTCGCTCCAAATCCCTCGCCGTGCTGCGATCGGTGGCAGCGGGGGTCTCCGGCATCTGTTTTACACCGGCAGTCGAGACTTGTTCGGGCTGCGGCTCTTCAGCCACTGTCGAGGGCTGTTCGGTTGGAGCACCCGCTTCCGTTTCTGCGGCCGGCTCAGGCTTTGTCAGTTCCGGCTTTGTCACTTCTGGCTCTGTTACTTCAGGCTCGGGTGTTTCAGGCTCCAGAGATTCGGGCGCCTCTCTCTGCGCCATCATCGGTTCTGGTGCAGGTGCCTCTACCTGCGAAAGGTCGGGCTCAATAACCTCAGGCTCCGGAGCCGGTTTCGCCAACTCTACTGATTCGTTCTCCAGTTCTCTGTCCACAACGAGTGGCAATACCTCCGGCGATGATCTGCCTGCAAGAAGCCAGTAACTGGAGATTCCGACAACGAGCAACACCACGGCCACCAGAATGGCCACAAGCAAAGGCCTGCCATTGTTGGCTTGCTGGTGCCCGCCCACATAGGCACCGGGAGTTGTTGGCCGGCTCTGCCGTTGCTCGGCCGCGCGCAAAGCATCATTGAGCAGGCTCATAACCACCTCACCAGAAGGTTGGGTAGCCTGGCGCTGTCGGTGTCCCGGATCGCCTGCATCACATGCCAGCGGCTGACCTGCCGGTCACCACGGCCCCAGGCAGACAACAGGGCCTTGTGGGCGATAATGTTGACCAGCCTGGGGATGCCGCCGGATGAACGGGAAATCAACTTCAGAGCCGAGGGCGCAAACAGGTCACCGCCGTTGTACCCGGCCTGGGCCAGACGATGCCTCAGGTACTGCGCCACCGCCACCTTATCCAACGGCGCCAGGCGGTACTGGAAAGTGATCCGCTGACGCAATTGCCGCAAGCTATCCCGCTGCAGGAGCGCATCCAATTCCGGCTGCCCGAACAGCACCACCTGCAACAGACGGATACTTTCCGTTTCCAGGTTGGTCAGCAGCCTCAGCGCCTCAATAGTTTCCTCGGGCATGGCCTGGGCTTCGTCAATCACCAACACCACCTGTCGCTGCTCCATGGCCAGCGCAATCAGGCGTTCGTTCAGCGCCTTGAGTATCTGGTGGGTATTGGTACAGCGGGCCACATCAACACCCAGTTCCTCGGCCACCGCTTCGTAGAGGGTATCCGGTGTCAGGTGTGGATTGGGGATATAGGCGGTATGGGCGCTCTGCTCCAGCTCGTTGAGCAGCAACCGGCACAACAGGGTTTTGCCGGTGCCGACCTCGCCGGTGATTTTTATAAAGCCTTCCCGCTCACGCAATGCTACCAGCAGCAATTCCAGCGCATCGCTGTGGCTGCGAGCCCGGAGGAAATACCGGGTGTTGGGCGTCAATGCAAACGGTGCTTCCTGCAGTCCGAAATGGGCTTCATACATGCTAACGTCTGGCTTTCTCCGGTTGGGGCGTGACGGACTCGGACGATTCCAGCAGCTCCCGCAGAACCTGCATCCGCTCGCGACTGGCCGACACGTCCGCGTTCATTTGCTGGCTGCCGGCAACCACGGGCCGCAACAGGATGACCAGCTCACTCTTACGGGATTCAAAGCGACGTTGTTTAAACAGCTCTCCCAGGAGGGGAATTTCGCTAAAGAAGGGCACAGCTGAATTGTTGTCTTCACTGGTGTTCTGGATCAGCCCGCCGATCACAACAATTTGCCCGCTTTCGGCACGGATAACGCTGTCAGTCTCACGAACTGTGCTGAGCGCCAATGGCAAGGTAACGTCCCGGTCGCCGACAGTGATAACTTTTTCCTGATCGTTCACTTCGCTAACAGAGGGATGAACATGCAGGGTAATGACGCCTTCCTCCGATATCTGAGGAGTCACGTCAAGGGAAATGCCGGAGAAAAACGGCGTCAGTTCAACAGAGGTAGACGTCCGGTCAGTGGCTGTGACGGCAGAGTTGTTTTCATCAAAGTCGATGTCGGTCACGAAGAACTCGTCGGTCCCCACCTTGATCACCGCTTTCTGATTATTCACTGTGGAAATACGGGGACTGGACAGGATTTGTACATTACCTTGCTCTCCCAAAAGCTCAATAAGGGCCGTAAAGGTGCCTTCCCGGAAGGTTGCTGAAAACAGCCCCCCAATGTCGGATGTCTGTATCGCCTGGCCCGCAAGTGATTGAGCCGTATACTCGGCCGGTAAGCCATCACTCGCCGTTACCGAGGACGCACTCTGGATATCAGACCAGTTGACCCCCTGCTGATACCCTTCATTCAGCCCGATCTCCAGGATCTTGGCCTCCAGGATGACCTGTCTCTGCATGATCAGTTGGGTGCGGCGAAGATACTCTTCCACCTGCCCGAGTGACTTACCATCAGAGCGGACCATCACCAGACCGGCGCCCGGGTTGACGATCACCTGGCTGCCATTTTCCGTTCCCACGATCATTTGCAGAGAGCGCTGGATGTCCCGCCAGAAATCAGATTCGGTTTCGGTGGAAATCCGGGTACCTACCAGGCTTGCACTGCTAGTGTCGTCGGAGTCGTCCTGCGACGCTCCAGCGCCGGTGGAATTATTGTCCCGCGAGCTGCTGACCTGCCCCGAGCTGACCCGGGTTTCAGAACCGCCGCTGCGTTTGAAATGCAGGTAGTCGATCGGAAACATGCGGGTCTGAATGCTTTCGGCCTTTACCTGGAACAACCGGCCGTTGCGCTGGATATCCAGGCCATACAGATCGCTGGTGATATCCATCACTTCGGGCACGGTAACGTCCCGGAGCCGCAGATCGATAACTGCCTCAACACCGGGATGGACCACCACGTTATACCGGCTGCCTTCCACCAGAGCTTCAAAGAACGGGCCGGCAGCCAGATCACGTGCGTTAACGTCGAACCGCTCCTCGTCATCCGTATCTGACGAAAGCGAGGGCATCAGTGCCGCGCTAACATCTTCAGGCACACCACCAGTGGCGACAGATTCCCGCTGAGCGCGCTGCAACGCGGCTTCGGCCTCAGCATCGGCCAGCGCTTCGTCAATCTGCTCTGCTGCGTCTGTTGAAGTGGCCTGACTACTGCGCATCAACGGATTGTTGCTGCAGGCGGTCAGTGACGTCACCAGCAACAGGGTCAGAAACGTTCGGTGTTGTGTCATAGCAGCTCGTTTATCTGTCATTGCGAACTCCGCACTTGCGGAAGGGGTTCAAGGCGTAAAACGCGCACTCTTCCCTGATCAACCAGTTCCACCCGGTCCGGGTAGATTCGCCGAATGCGAACGCCGTCAAACGCCTGCCCTTCGGTGCGGGCTTCTCCGTCTATAACCGCCACCCTGCGATCATTGCCAATGAATATGGAGGCCAGCGAAAACTCCCGTGCCGGTTCTGCCTGCGGCGCACCGGAAGTGAAACCGTCTGGACGGGTCGGATCCTGAAGGGCGAGGGCATAACCCGACCCCAACATCAGAAAAATCAGCAGAATCCTCATCTCAAACCCCCAGCCATGCGCGGTCCAGGCTCAAGGTTCGCACCCGGATCCGGACCTCGTTCTCCGGGTATTCGCTGGCGTCGTAATCAAGCAATACCCACCCCAGGCGGGCATCCATGGCCTCAAGGTTTTCAAGGTAGGCCAGAACGTCCATATAGCCGCCGCGAATAACGATTTCCGCATCGTGGGCGTACAAGAGGGGCTCACGGCCTTCGTCCTTACCTTTCGCGTCTTCTGATACGCCCGGCCCGTCCTCAAACACAGGGACCGGCGTCATCAGCTCAACACCCAGAAGTTCGAGCCTGTTCTGGGCGGCCAGTATGTCTCGCAGCAACCCCACCATCGCCCTGGGCGCAATCAGCCGCCCCGTGGTTTCAGCAAGCCGCGCGTCAAGTTGGTCCAGCCGCTGCTGTCGCGCGGCAAGCCTGTCCCTCAGTACGCGGGAAGGGTCGGACGACAGCTGCTCTGTCAATAACTGCTGCCGTTGGAGCAGTGATGCCTGGGTGTCAAACAACGACACCTGGCGGGAGCGAAGCTGTTCATTACCGGCCATAACCGGGGTTACCCAAAGTTCCCAGCCGGCAAAAAGAACCAGAACCACGGCGGTAATGGTGATGATCACCCGCTCCCTTATCGGGCGTTCGTTGAACCAGGTCGCCCCCTTGTCGAACTGCTGCCGGAGAGCCGATGTCATCTTGCGTCCTCCCTGGCAGCATCCGTGGCAACCCGGAACTCAATCCAGCGCTCATCCTCTTCCCGGTCCAGACGGAAGCTGCCGAACGTTTTGCCTGCAAAGGCTGGCTCGTCGCCCAGTTTTTCGAGGTACATCGGCACCAATCGCCCGGCCTGCGCCATTCCGGCCAGGCCAACGTCGCCTTGGCGACCATCAAGCCGGATGTGGGTCAACCATAGCCCCTGGGGCACCTGTCGGGCCAATGCTGACATTGGTGCTGAGAACCCGGTTGTTTCCCTGGCAACCAGGTTTTCCACCCGCTCCAGCAATCGTTGCCTGCGCGCCAGCGTTGATGTCACGCGTTCAAGGGCTGCCTCTACTTCGGGATCAGGCTGACGTGCTTCCGCCTCTGCAGTCAACTGCTCCACCGACCGTTGCAGCCGATCATTTTGCTGTTGCCGTGATTCGACCTGTACCTGCAGCCGGGCTTCCCGGTAGCGGGCCACCCCGGCAGCAACACCAACAACAACCAGGGCTAACACCAGAACAACCAGCGCTGCACGCGCCTGTAGCTGTTCCTTACGGGGGCGAAGTTCATCGGTGTAGAGATTGACCTGCTGGATCACTTTGGTGCACCTCCAGTCGGTAACAGGCTCGCACTCCAGGCAACCAGGCAGCGGCTATCAAGGGGGGCATCAAGACCGAAAGGTGCCCAGTCCAGCGTTTCAACGCTGGCTGCCACATAGGAAGCAAGCATGGAGGACAATGGCATAACGCTGTCACGTGCCACCAATCGAATGACGGCAGGCGGCACCTGCCCCAACTGGCTTTCGTAGTAATCCAGGGAGCGTTGCATTTCCAGGGCCAGCGACTGCACCGCACTCTCCTGCCGCGATGCGTCCCGGAGGTCATCCGATGTGACATCCAGCCGCCGGGACAGATAAAGCGTCTCACCCTTGCACACAATCATCTGCCCGAAGCGCTCCCGCATGTGAACCAGGGCCGCCCCCCGGTGATTCGGGTCGATGCGGGGAACAAGGTTTCGTAGCGCCAACTCGGCGATATCAATGGAAACAAGTTTCAGATCACAGGCATCCACCAGCGCCACCAACTCACTGACAAGGGACTTTCGTGCGGCAACGACATTGACAAGGTCCCCCCGACCGCGGGAGGCATCTTCCGGGAAAGGAAATACGTCTGTGACGGCATCGGAGGGATTGAAGTCGAGTAAATCCCTGAGCTTCCACTTCAGGGCATCGCCAAGCTCGGAGTCATCAACGCCTTCGGGGCGCTCCAACTGGAATACCTGGTATTGATCAAGAGGCAAGACAAGTGTGGTATCCGCCCCAGCCCAGGCAAACTCGCTCACAAGCGCACGAAGGACCGCTTCCCGTTTTGCCGGAAGGCAATCAGAGAAACCCGCGCCGCCCCGGGAACCCGCCCAGGCAATCCCATCCGGGCGAATTTCCAGATAGACATGTTGAAGTTTTCCAGAACGTCTCAGGATGCTTTTTATAAAGCTCAGGGTCACTCGCCAGTCTCAATGCTTAAAAAATGGACAGTTTTTATAATGACGTTAATAGTAGTTGAGAAAGTGAACGTAATTCCATGTTTTCTTGTTCAATTTGACCTGTTTTTGCAACTCGTTAACAAAAAAGCCCCCGCTTGTGGCGGGGGCTTCAGTCTCAGGTAAATCCTAGAAGGGTATATCGTCATCAAAGTCATCGACCGGCTCAGGCATGCTTCCCTGTGAGGGCTGGCTGTAACCACCGCCTCCAGACTGCTGCCCCGATTGGCTTGCAGCCGCAGGCGCTGCATTACCTGCCTGCTGCGGACGGCCTGCCGGAGCGCCCTGGCTCATGCCACCCCCTTCACCACCGCGGCTATCAAGCATCTGCATCTGGCCATTGATATCCACCACCACTTCGGTGGTGTAACGGTCCTGGCCGTCCTGCCCCTGCCACTTCCGGGTTTGCAGTTTGCCTTCGATGTAGACCTTGGAACCCTTGCGCAGGTACTGGCCGGCCACTTCGGCAATCTTCCCGAACATCACAATCCGGTGCCATTCGGTCTTCGGCACCAGTTGGCCTGTCTGCCTGTCTTTGTAGCTTTCATCGGTTGCAAGGTTCAGGTTCACCACCGCGTTGCCGTTCGGGGTATAGCGAGTTTCCGGATCCTGTCCCAGGTTCCCGATCAGAATAACCTTGTTTACGCCTCGTGCCATGATCTGCTCCTGACTCTGTTTTCAGGGATAGCCTGCCTTCCCTGCAGACCTCCGAATTTCAAGAATTGCTACCCTGCCGGACAAATGAAAAATCCGCAAGCGACAGCTCATCAAATTTCTGACGATCCACCTTCAGGTAAGCTGTTTCCGCTTCTTCCAGGATGACCACATCCTGCACCCCCGGAAGGCCTCTGAGTGTGTCATCAATATCATCAAACTGGCTGTAAGCCACATGCTGCAACTGTACCACGAAACTGGCGGTATAACCCGGAGCCGGCATGGTTAACGCCACCGCCAGCCACAGCAATAATACAACCACCATGAACCACAGCACCCCCTGCAGGCCCAGCTGCTCCAGCAGAATACCACCAACGGCCCCTCCCAGAAACGCACCAAAGAACTGGGAGGTGGAATAAACTCCCATGGCCGTGCCCTTCGCCGCCGCAGGAGATTCCTTGCTCACCAGGGATGGCAAGCTGGCCTCCAGTAGGTTGAACGCCATAAAGAAGAAAAACAGCACACCCCACGCCACCGCTAACCCGCCACCGAGTGTACCGATACCAGCGGTAGATATCGCCAACAGAGCGATGGCGCCACAAAGAATGGGTTTCATCCTGCGCTTTTTCTCACCGATGATAATGAATGGCACCATGGCGAAAAAGGACGCTACCATCACCGTGAGGTAAAACCACCAATGGGAGGACGATGGCAGACCCAGGCGGTCCTGGAGCAAGGTCGGGAATACCAGGAAAATCGCTGTCAGCACCAGGTGCAACGCGAAAATGCCGAAATCCAGCCGCATCAGCCGGCGGTCCGAAAGCACCGTCTTCAGCATGGCCCTGGCGGGGTGAGTGTCCGCACTGGACTTATGCTCATGGGGAGTCGGGACAAGGCGACTGACAATTACCATCGCAACCATCGCCAGGATGGCCGTGGTATAAAAGATGCCAGACAGCCCGAAGGCGGAACCCAGCAGCGGTCCAAGAACCAGCGACACCGAAAACGAAAGGCCAATAGACACCCCCACGGTTGCCATGGCCTTGGTGCGTTCTTCCTCACGGGTGAGGTCGCTCAAAAGCGCCATCAACACACTGGCAATGGCACCCGCGCCCTGAAGAATCCGCCCCGCGATTACAACGTATATGGAGTCTGTGGATGCGGCCAGCAAACTACCGGCAGCGAACAGCACCAGGCCGATATAGATCATCCGCTTGCGGCCAACCCGGTCTGACAGCATGCCGAACGGAATCTGCAGCAGGGCCTGGCTCAGGCCGTAGGCACCAATGGCCAGACCGATCAGTGCCGGGGTCGCCCCCTTGAGATCACTGCCAAGCAGAACGAACACCGGCATCACCATGAACAGTCCGAGCATTCTCATGGCATACACGGATGCCAGTGCTGCAACGGAGCGTCTTTCCAGTGAATTCATGGGGCGCCTGACCTGATAGGGTTTCCGGAAACAAGGGTTCAGAAGGGAAGCCTGCCCTTCGCAAAATCGCTGCGCATTGTACCAGAAGCCACAAAGCCAAGGCATCGTGCATTTAAGTGGTTAAAAGTCCGCAGGCCTTGGCCGGCCGAGGCCCAAACACGGTATAATTTCCGTTTTTTCCGACTGCGAGGTGTTATGGACCATATCCAGATCAAAGGGGCGCGAACCCACAACCTGAAAAACATTGACCTGGATATGCCGAGGGACAAGCTGATCGTAATCACTGGCCTCTCCGGCTCCGGCAAATCGTCCCTTGCGTTTGACACACTTTATGCCGAAGGACAGCGCCGGTATGTGGAATCCTTATCCACCTACGCCCGCCAGTTCCTGTCGATGATGGAAAAGCCGGATGTGGATCACATCGAGGGTCTGTCCCCGGCCATCTCCATTGAGCAGAAAAGCACATCCCACAACCCTCGCTCCACCGTCGGCACTATCACCGAAATTTACGATTATCTGCGTCTGCTGTTTGCCCGCGCCGGCGAGCCCCGCTGCCCCGACCACGACCAGCCACTGGAGGCACAAACCGTCAGCCAAATGGTCGACCAGGTGTTGGCAATGCCCGATGACAGCAAGCTGATGATCCTTGCACCAGTGATCCGGGATCGCAAGGGCGAGCACCTGAATGTCATCGATACCATGCGCAGCCAGGGCTTCATCCGTTTGCGGGTGGATGGCCGGGTTTACGATATTGACGACGTTCCAACCCTGGACAAGAAGCGCAAACATCAAATTGACGTGGTTGTGGACCGCTTCAAGGTCAAGCCGGGGCTGGAACAACGACTGGCCGAAAGCTTTGAAACCGCACTCGGCCTGGCCGATGGTATCGCGCTGGTTGCACCCATGGATAATGAAGGAAAAGAGCATACCTTTTCCGCCCGCTACGCCTGCACCCAATGCGGTTATGCCATCAGCGAACTGGAACCACGTCTGTTCTCTTTCAACAACCCCGCCGGTGCCTGCCCCACCTGCGACGGTCTTGGTGTTAAGCAGTTTTTTGACGCCGAGAAAATCGTCCAACACCCGGAAGCCACACTGGCTGAGGGTGCCATCAAGGGCTGGGATCGTCGGGCTGTCTATTATTTCCAGATGCTGACCAGCGTCGCCGAGCACTACGATGTGGATATGGACACCCCTTGGGAGGACCTGCCGCCCGACTTTCGCCAGGTTTTGCTGTACGGCTCGGGCACCGAGGACATTCCGTTTCGCTACGTCAATTCCCGTGGTCACATCATGGAGAAGGCGCATCCCTTCGAGGGGATTTTGCCCAATCTGGAGCGCCGCTATCGGGAAACTGAATCACAGAGCATGCGGGAAGAGCTCGCCCGCAACCTCAGCACACAACCCTGCAAGGATTGCAGCGGCTCGCGACTGCGGCGCAGTGCCCGGCACGTATTCATCGAGAAGAACAACATATCCGACGTCACCCACATGCCCGTCGGTGACGCTCACAACTATTTCGGACAACTTGCCCTGCCCGGTCGCAAGGGTGAGATCGCTGAAAAAATCCTCAAAGAGGTTCGCCAGAGACTGCAGTTCCTGGTCAATGTAGGGCTTGAATACCTCACCCTGGAGCGCAGCGCCGACACCCTTTCCGGTGGCGAGGCTCAACGTATCCGACTCGCCAGCCAGATTGGCGCAGGCCTCGTGGGCGTTATGTACATCCTTGATGAACCCTCTATTGGCTTGCACCAACGAGATAACGACCGCCTTTTGGCCACTCTTTTCCATCTCCGGGACCTGGGCAACACAGTCATTGTTGTCGAACACGATGAAGACGCCATCCGGGCTGCGGACCATGTGATCGACATTGGCCCAGGTGCGGGCGTTCATGGTGGCCACATCATTGCCCAGGGCACGCCTGACGACATCATCGCCTCCGAGGAGTCGCTGACCGGGCAGTACCTGTGCGGCAAGAAGGAAATCGCCATACCGGACACTCGCCACACCAATGATGGTAAGCACCTGATGTTGACAGGCGCAACCGGGAACAACCTGCAGGGCGTAACTCTGAACCTTCCGCTGGGCGTAATGACCTGCGTTACCGGTGTCTCGGGTTCAGGCAAGTCCACTTTGATCAATAGCACCCTGTATCCCGTGTGTGCAGCAAAACTCAATAAGGCCACAAGCCTCACCCATGCTCCCTATGAATCGCTGAAAGGTCTGGACCAGCTCGACAAGGTAATCGACATCGACCAGAGCCCCATCGGCCGCACACCGCGCTCGAACCCGGCAACCTATACCGGCCTCTTTACCCCGATACGGGAGTTGTTTGCCGGCACTCAGGAAGCCCGCTCACGTGGTTACAAACCTGGCCGCTTCAGTTTTAACGTGAAAGGCGGACGCTGCGAGGCCTGTCAGGGCGACGGCGTCATCAAGGTGGAGATGCACTTCCTGCCGGACGTCTATGTTCCCTGCGATGTCTGCAAGGGCAAACGCTACAACCGGGAAACATTGGAAGTACGGTATAAAGGCAAAAGCATCCACGAAGTGTTGGAGATGACCGTTGAGGAAGCCCGGGAGTTTTTCGACCCGGTGCCCTTCCTTGCTCGCAAGCTGCAAACCCTGATTGATGTTGGGCTGTCCTACATTCGTCTGGGCCAAAGTGCTGTCACCCTCTCTGGCGGTGAAGCCCAGCGCGTAAAGCTGGCCAAGGAGTTGTCCAAGCGTGATACCGGACAGACGCTCTACATTCTGGACGAGCCGACCACCGGCCTGCACTTCTACGATATCCAGCAACTGCTGACGGTTCTGCAGCGATTGCGGGATCACGGAAATACCATCGTGGTGATCGAGCACAACCTGGACGTGATCAAAACAGCGGACTGGATTATCGATCTTGGACCCGAGGGTGGTTCTGGTGGGGGCCGAATTGTCGCGGAGGGCACACCGGAGGATGTCGCCGAAGTTAAGGGGTCGCATACTGGGCGGTATTTGAAGGGGGTATTGGCCGGTAAGTGAAAGTAACGCCGGAGATTGGGTGTCGGTTTACGGCCCGTTGGGCCTAAACCGACCTACAAGGTAACCGGATATAAAAAAACCGGAGGGGTTAGCCTCCGGTTTTTTTGGACTTGGCGAAACGCTTAATCTTCGCTTTCGTCCACTTCTTCTGCTTCGATATCCAGCGGACGACCAACCAGCTCTACAAATGCCATCGGGGCATTGTCGCCGGCGCGGAAGCCACACTTCAGGATGCGAAGGTAACCACCCGGACGCTCGTTGTAACGGGGACCAAGCTCATTGAACAGCTTGGCAACCGCTGCGTCGTCACGCAGGCGGGAAAACGCCAGGCGACGATTCGCAACCGAATCATTTTTTGCGAGCGTGATCAAAGGCTCAGCTACCCGGCGAAGCTCTTTCGCCTTGGGGAGCGTTGTTTTGATCAGCTCGTGATCAACCAGTGACGCAGTCATGTTCCGAAACATGGCCTTGCGATGCGCACTGGTCCTGCTGAACTTACGACCACTCTTACGATGACGCATTGCTCTGATTCCTTACCTTAAACTAATCGGCGATTAACCGCCCAGTACCCGGTCGTCGCCACGAAGGCTAGCCGGCGGCCAGTTATCAAGACGCATACCCAATGACAGACCGCGGGACGCGAGCACGTCCTTGATCTCGGTAAGCGACTTTTTACCAAGGTTAGGCGTCTTAAGCAGCTCAACTTCTGTGCGCTGGATCAGATCGCCGATGTAGTAAATATTCTCAGCCTTCAAGCAGTTAGCTGAACGCACTGTCAATTCCAGATCATCAACCGGACGTAGGAGAATCGGATCAATTTCTTCCTCTTCCTCAACACGCTCGGGCTCTTTCTCGTGATCGAAATCAACAAACACAGCCAGTTGCTGCTGGAGAATGGTTGCCGCCCGGCGAATCGCTTCTTCCGGGTCGATAGTACCATTGGTTTCCAGATCAATAACCAGCTTGTCCAGATCCGTACGCTGCTCTACCCGTGCACTTTCCACGGCGTAAGCAACACGGCGAACCGGACTGAAGGTTGCGTCCAGTTGCAGGCGTCCAATGGCGCGAGTCTCGTCCTCGTCCAGACCCCGCTGATCGGCCGGCTCATAGCCGCGACCACGGGCAACCTTCAGACGCATGTTCACTTCACCTTTATCACTCAGGTGACAGATCACATGATCCGGGTTGGTGATCTCGACATCGTGATCCAGCTTGATATCGCCAGCAGTGACAACGCCCGGGCCTTTCTTGCTGAGAGTTACCTCGGCATCGTCCCGGCTGCCCATTTTCACGGCCACGCCCTTGAGATTCAGCAGAATCTCAATGACGTCTTCCTGAACACCTTCGATCGCGCTGTACTCATGCAGAACGCCGTCGATCTGTGCCTCGGTAATGGCACAGCCCGGCATTGAGGACAAGAGAATGCGACGCAGTGCACTGCCCAGGGTGTGCCCGAAGCCTCTTTCCAGAGGTTCGAGAGTCACCTTGGCACGCATGGCGCTTGATTCTTTCACGTCAATGGTACGAGGTGTCAATAACTCATGTACTGAACGCTGCATAGACGCCCCTAATTGCTCTCGTTGCTAACTGGGCTTTACTTGGAGTAAAGCTCGACGATGAGGTTCTCGTTGATGTCGGCCGGCAATTCAGTGCGCTCAGGCACTGACCTGTAAACGCCGGACATCTTGCTGGCGTCGACCTCTACCCAGCTCACCGGTGCGCGGCTGGAAGACAGATCCAGAGCGCCTTTAACGCGAAGCTGGTTTTTTGCCTTCTCACGCACGCTCACAACATCCCCTGGCTTGACCTGATAAGACGGGATATTCACCAGCTTATCGTTGACCAGGATCGATTTGTGAGAAACGAGCTGACGGGACTCAGCACGGGTAGAACCAAAACCCATGCGATAAACAACGTTATCAAGACGACCTTCCAGCAGCTGCAACAGGTTCTCACCGGTTGCACCCTTGATGCGGGCGGCCTCTTTGTAATAGTTGCGGAATTGCTTTTCCAGTACGCCGTAGATACGACGGACCTTCTGCTTTTCACGAAGCTGTACGCCATATTCGGACAGACGACCGCGACGCGCGCCGTGCATACCCGGCGGAGTCTCGATGTTGCACTTTGAATCAAGCGCGCGAACACCGCTCTTCAGAAAAAGATCTGTCCCTTCACGACGAGACAGCTTGCACTTCGGGCCTATGTAACGAGCCATAATTCACTGTCTCCTGTGTTAGACGCGGCGCTTTTTGGGCGGACGACAACCGTTATGGGGAATCGGCGTCACATCAGTGATGTTTGTGATCTTGTAGCCACACGCATTCAGCGCGCGAACTGCAGATTCACGTCCGGGCCCCGGACCTTTAACCTCTACGTCCAGGTTTTTAAGGCCGTATTCAGCAGCCGCATTACCGGCTCTTTCAGCTGCTACCTGCGCAGCAAAAGGTGTACTCTTGCGTGACCCACGGAAACCAGAACCACCGGAAGTGGCCCAGGACAGTACGTTGCCCTGACGGTCAGAAATGGTCACGATAGTGTTGTTGAAGGACGCGTGAATGTGCGCGACGCCATCAACAACCGTCTTTTTCACCTTTTTACGGGTACGTGTACCTGGCTTTGCCATGTTTGCCTACCTGTTACTTACGAATAGGTTTGCGAGGACCTTTACGGGTGCGTGCGTTGGTCTTTGTGCGCTGGCCACGGACCGGAAGGCCATGACGATGACGCAGACCACGGTGGCAACCGAGATCCTTCAAACGCTTAATGTTCATCTGAACTTCACGACGCAGATCGCCTTCGACGGCCAGCTTGCCTACTTCTGTACGAAGTGACTCAAGCTGCTCGTCGGACAGGTCTTTGACCTTGACGTCCGGCTTGACGCCGGTTGCATCGCAAAGCTTCTGGGCTGCTGTCCGGCCGACTCCAAAAATGTAAGTCAGCGAGATAACAGCATGTTTGTGATCGGGTATATTGACACCGGCTATACGTGCCATCCAAATTACTCCGCGTTCAAAGCTTTGCTGTGTGAATTTTCCGCCACTATAAAAGGGCGCGAAATAATAGCGCCTGACCCCATCCGAGGTCAAGCGCCATTAATCGTACCCTCTGCAATATCAGTGCTGAATCCGTAAGGATTAACCCTGACGCTGCTTGTGACGAGGCTCCGAGCAAATGACCCGTACCGAGCCATTGCGACGAATTACTTTGCAGTTACGGCAAATTTTCTTTACCGAAGCGCGTACTTTCATTGTCGACTCCAGTTTTCAAGGGGAACGGGATTAACCGTTCCGACCATAGCCCTTGAGATTGGACTTCTTCATCAACGAATCATATTGATGAGACATCAGGTGCGACTGAACCTGAGCCATGAAATCCATCACCACGACTACAACAATCAGCAGTGACGTGCCGCCCAGATAGAACGGAACATTCCCGGCCACCATCAGGAACTGAGGGAACAGGGAAACTGCTGCAATGTACATTGCACCGAACAGTGTCAGGCGAGTCAGTACGCCGTCAATATACTTGGCAGTCTGATCACCCGGACGGATGCCCGGAATAAAGGCGCCTGAGCGCTTGAGGTTATCCGCAACTTCTTTCGGGTTGTACATCAACGCTGTATAGAAGAAGCAGAAGAATACCACTGCTGCCGCGAACAGAATGATGTACAGGGGCTGACTGGGAGCCAGTGCCTGGGAAATATCACTCAGCCACTCCATACCTTCGCCTTGACCGAACCACTGTCCCAGCGATGCCGGGAACAGCAGAATGGAAGAGGCAAAGATCGGCGGGATAACGCCGGCCATGTTCACCTTCAACGGTAAATGGCTGGATTGTTGGGCAAATACCCGACGACCCTGCTGCCGTTTGGCGTAGTTAATGGTCAGGCGACGCTGTCCGCGCTCCATGAACACCACAAAGCCAACCACGGCAATGGCCAGGATAGCGATACCCAGAACCACCAGCAGGCTCATTTCGCCATTACGTGCCTGCTCCAGCGTCTGGCCAATGGCCCCGGGCAAACCCGCAACAATGCCAGCAAAAATCAGCAACGAAATACCGTTACCAACGCCGCGCTCGGTGATCTGCTCACCCAGCCACATCATGAACACGGCACCACTGACGAAAGACACAACCGCCACAAAGTGGAAGCTGAAGCTGTCGTTAAAGGTCACACCTTGTGATGCCAGCCCGACAGAAATACCAAAGCCCTGAACCAGGGCCAGGATAACCGTACCATACCGAGTGTACTGGCTGATCTTGCGACGACCAGCTTCGCCCTCTTTCTTCAACTGCTCAAGCGTCGGACTGACCGCCGTCATGAGCTGCATGATAATAGAGGCCGAAATATACGGCATGATACCAAGTGCGAAGATACTCATCCGCTCAAGTGCACCACCGGAAAACATGTTGAACATGCTCAGGATCGTGCCCTGATTCTGCTCAAACAGCGCCGCAAGGCGATCGGGGTTGATACCCGGAACCGGTATATGGGCACCTATGCGGTACACCAACAGTGCCAGGAAGACAAACCAGAGCCGCGATCGCAGCTCTGCCAGTCCTTTTCCCGCGCCCGCAGGCAATGATGCGTTCTTGGCCATTTAGTCCTCGACTCGCCTTAGTCTTCGACTTTACCGCCCGCGGCAGAGATCGCCTCGCGTGCGCCTTTGGTCACTTTCAGACCCTTGACGGTCACAGCACGGCTCAGTTCGCCGGACAGAATGACCTTCGCTTCACGAATTTCTTCGCGAATGATGTCAGCTTTCTTCAGGGCATCGAGATCGGCTACGTCACCGTCTACTTTCGCCAGTTCGTTCAGACGAATTTCAGCCACATAGCGCTGCTGGCGCGAGGTGAAACCGAATTTCGGCAGACGACGGGCCAACGGCTGCTGACCACCCTCGAAACCGGGAGCGACACTGCCGCCAGAACGGGCTTTCAGACCCTTGTGACCACGACCGCCGGTCTTGCCGAGGCCGCTACCGATACCGCGACCCACGCGCTTGGCGGCGGGACGTGAACCAGGTTCCGGACTAAGTTCGTTCAGACGCATCTTAGTTCTCCTCTACCTGCACCAGGTAGTTAACCCGGTTGATCATACCGCGGATGGACGGTGTATCTTCCACTTCCACGGTGTGACCGATTTTACGGAGACCCAGGCCCTTGACGCACAGTTTGTGCTTGGGCTGACAGCCGATGGGGCTGCGGGTCAGTGTTACTTTGATCGTTTTTGCGTTCGCCATGACTTCAACCCAGAATCTCTTCCACGGATTTACCGCGCTTGGCTGCAATATCTTCAGGCGCTTGAGTTGCCTGGAGACCCTTGATGGTGGAACGTACCACGTTCACCGGGTTGGTAGACCCATAACACTTGGACAGTACGTTCTGCACACCCGCTACTTCCAGTACCGCACGCATCGCACCACCGGCGATGATACCGGTACCTTCTGATGCAGGCTGCATGTAGACCTTGGAGCCACCATGCTGCGCTTTAACCGCGTACTGCAGGGTATTTCCGTCAAGCGGAATGTCGACCATGTTCTTGCGTGCAGCTTCCATCGCTTTCTGGATCGCAACCGGCACTTCACGTGCTTTGCCACGACCGAAACCAACGCGCCCTTTACCATCACCCACTACAGTCAGTGCAGTGAAGGCAAAAATACGACCGCCTTTAACAACCTTGGCGACGCGATTGACCTGAACCAGCTTCTCCTGGAGCTCAGGCGCCTTCTGTTCGTTAACGCTCATCTTCTCCACCTCTTAGAATTGCAAGCCAGCTTCACGGGCTGCGTCGGCCAGAGCCTGGACGCGACCATGATAACGGTAACCGGAGCGGTCAAAAGCGACCTGCTCTACACCTGCTGCCTTGGCACGCTCAGCAATCAGCTGACCGACCTTTTTGGCAGCGTCCACGTTACCGGTTGCACCCTGGCGCAGGTCCTTATCCAACGTGGAGGCAGCCGCCAGCACCTTGCTGCCGTCTGCAGTCGTAACCTGGGCGTACATATGCCGGGGTGTACGATGTACACACAGGCGGTTGGTGCCCAGCTTACGGATCTTCATGCGCACTTTGCGTGCGCGACGCAATCTTTCGTTATTCGCGCTCATAGTCCCGCCTTATTTCTTCTTGGCTTCTTTGCGTCTGACCTGCTCATCCGCATAACGCACACCCTTGCCCTTGTAAGGCTCTGGCGGACGGAATGCACGGATCTCAGCAGCGACCTGGCCAACCTGTTGCTTGTCGATTCCGCGAATCACAACTTCCGTATTGGACGGAGTTTCAGCGGTAATCCCCTCGGGCAGCTCATATTCTACCGGGTGTGAGAAACCCAGTGTCAGATTGAGCTTCTTACCTTGCGCCTGGGCACGGTAGCCTACGCCCGTCAGCGCGAGCTTGCGCTCGAAGCCTGTAGACACACCGGTCACCATGTTGTTGACCAATGCGCGGGTAGTACCAGCAAGAGCGCGGGACTGTTTGGCTCCATCACGGGCTGCGAAGCGCAGAATATTCTCTTCCTGCGTCACGTCTACCACATGGTGGATGGTGAATTGAAGTGATCCCTTGGACCCCTTCACATTAATTTCCTGTCCGTTCAGCTTAACCTCAACACCGGAAGGCAGCACGACAGGATTATTGGCAACCCTGGACATGTGTATCTCCTAAAATACGGTGCAGATGACTTCGCCACCCACGCCGGCAGCACGTGCAGCGCGGTCTGTCATTACGCCCTTGGACGTAGAGACAATCGCGACTCCCAGACCACCGGATACTTTCGGCAGCTCCCCAGCGCCCTTGTACTGGCGCAGACTCGGACGGCTGACCCGCTTGATTTCCTCAATAACCGGCTTACCACCGAAATACTTGAGGTTAATGGTCAGCTCGGGCTTCGCGTCAGCTGAGACGGAAAAATCGGCTACGTAACCTTCGTCCTTGAGGACCTGGGCTACGGAGATCTTCATCTTTGAAGACGGCATGGCCACATCGGCCTTCTGTGCCATCTGTGCATTACGGATACGGGTAAACATATCCGCAAGCGTATCTTGCATACTCATTGGTATGAGTCTCCTGATCTTTTTAGTTGTGCAGCGGCGCGCCGCACCGCTTACCAACGGGCACCTGACCTGCGGTCAGAGTACCTGCCTTACCAGCTTGCTTTGGTCAGGCCCGGGACATCACCGCGCATGCCAGCTTCACGCAATTTGATACGTGACAGCTTGAACTTGCGCAGAACGCCATGGGGACGACCTGTAACCTGGCAACGATTACGAAGACGCGAGGGAGACGCATCACGAGGAAGCTGTTGAAGCTTCATCTGTGCATCCCAACGGTCATCATCGCTGGTATTCGGGTTCTTGATAATCGCCTTGAGCTCAGCACGCTTCGCTGCATACTTCGCAACGGTTTTCTCGCGCTTGAACTCGCGGTTCTTCATGGAAACCTTAGCCATTACACTCGTTCCTTATTTCTTGAACGGAAAGCCGAAGGCTTTCAGCAGTTCGCGACCTTCATCGTCGGTACCGGCTGTGGTGGTAATGGTGATGTCAAGACCACGGATCTTGTCGACTCTGTCGTACTCGATCTCGGGGAAAATGATCTGCTCACGCACACCCATGCTGTAGTTACCGCGACCATCGAAGGACTTGGGATTCAGACCGCGGAAGTCACGAATGCGGGGTACCGCAATGTGAACCAGACGATCAAAGAAATCCCACATGCGCTCACCGCGCAGCGTAACTTTACAACCGATCGGCCAACCTTCACGGATTTTGAAACCCGCAACGGATTTACGTGCCAGGGTGACAACCGCTTTCTGACCAGCCAGGCGCTCAAGATCCGCCACGGCATTCTCAATCAGCTTCTTGTCACCGACCGCTTCGCCGACACCCATGTTCAGGGTGATCTTTTCGATACGCGGCACCTGCATGATGTTCTTGTAGCTGAACTCTTTCTGCAGGGCGGGTACCACTTCCTTACTGTACTGCTCTTTCATGTTAAGCATCGTAACCACCACCGCTTACTGGTTATCGACGACTTCTTTCGTGGACTTAAATATCCGCACTTTGGCGCCGTCTTCCTTGATCTGGAAGCCTACGCGATCGGCTTTGCCGGTCTGCGGATTAAAAATAGCCACGTTGGAAGCCTGGATAGGTGCTTCTTTTTCGACGATGCCACCTGGGGTGCCAGACATCGGGTTCGGCTTGGTGTGCTTCTTGATCATATTGATCCCGGAAACAACAACCCGGCCATCGTCCTGAACCTTCAGGACTTTACCACGTTTGCCTTGGTCTTTCCCCGTAGTGACGATTACTTCGTCATCTCGTTTGATCTTTTTCATAACCGGCCTCTGGTCCTTAAAGTACTTCGGGTGCCAGTGAAATAATTTTCATGAACTTCTCATTTCGCAGTTCACGGGTAACCGGTCCGAAGATACGGGTACCAATTGGTGCGTCCTGATTGTTCAGAAGTACTGCCGCGTTTCCGTCGAAACGAATAAGCGACCCGTCGGGACGACGCACACCTTTACGGGTACGTACAACGACAGCTTTCAGGACCTGGCCTTTTTTCACTTTACCGCGGGGGATGGCTTCCTTAACGGTCACCTTGATGATATCCCCAACGCTGGCATAACGCCGATGTGAACCGCCCAGGACCTTGATGCACATAACCTGACGTGCACCACTGTTGTCCGCGACTTCAAGCATTGTTTGAGTCTGAATCATGGTTATTCTCCAGCAGAAACCACTTTGCCGTTACGACAAGACTCACCGTCCGGGCGAGTTACACCTTCGATGCGCGTTCGGTGACTTCCACCAGAGCCCAGCTTTTGGTCTTGGAGACCGGGCGGGTTTCCTGGATTGTAACGGTGTCACCGATGTTGCACTGATTGCTCTCGTCGTGAGCGTGAATTTTGGATGAACGCTTCATGTACTTACCGTACAGAGGATGCTTAACCTGGCGCTCAACCAGAACCACAATGGATTTCTCCATTTTGTTGCTCACGACCTTGCCGCTCAGGGTTCTGGCAGTTTGGGTAGCTTCAGTCATGTTACTGTCCTGCCTTTTCATTCATAACTGTTTTCACGCGAGCAATGTCACGCTTCACCTTCGGAAGAAGATGAGACTGATTCAGCTGACCTGTCGCCTTACGCATGCGCAGGTTGAACTGCTCCTTCAGGAGGTCGATCAGCTCTTTGTTCAGCTCCTCGACTGACTTGTCACGCAGCTCTGTTGCTTTCATCACATCACCGTCCTCGTTACAAAGGTGGTCTGTACGGGCAGCTTGGCCGCAGCAAGAGTGAACGCGTCGCGAGCGATCTCCTCGGAGACACCTTCCATCTCATACAACATCCGGCCAGGCTGAATTTCAGCCACCCAGTACTCGACAGAACCCTTACCTTTACCCATTCGTACTTCGAGCGGCTTGCTGGAGATCGGCTTGTCCGGGAAAATCCGGATCCAGATCTTACCGCCCCGCTTGATGCGGCGAGTCATGGTACGACGCGCAGCCTCAATCTGGCGCGCAGTTATACGTCCACGGCTTGTCGCCTTCAATCCGTATTCACCGAAGCTCACCTTGTTAGCACGGTGAGCAAGACCGGTGTTACGGCCTTTCATTACCTTGCGAAATTTGGTGCGTTTTGGTTGCAGCATTTGAGTGCCCCTTTACTTAGAACCTTTCTTCCCAGAGGCTTTCTTGTCAGCACGGACCTGCTCCATACCACCAAGAATCTCACCTTTGAAGATCCATACCTTGACGCCGATAATGCCGTAAGTGGTTTTCGCTTCGTAGGTCGAGTAATCAATATCTGCACGCAGTGTGTGCAGCGGTACACGACCTTCGCGATACCACTCGGAACGGGCAATTTCAGCACCCCCGAGACGACCGCCTACCTGGATCTTGATGCCCTTGGCACCCTGGCGCATGGCATTCTGTACCGCACGCTTCATGGCGCGACGGAACATCACACGACGCTCCAGCTGACCGGCAACGTTCTGCGCGACCAGGCGGGCATCCAGGTCCGGCTTGCGGACTTCTTCGATGTTGATGTGCACAGGCACACCCATCATGTCGCTGACTTCGCGACGCAGACGGTCAACATCTTCACCCTTCTTACCGATAACGATACCGGGACGGGCTGTATGGATCGTGATACGGGCGTTCTGAGCCGGGCGCTCGATCACAATCTTGCTGACAGACGCCTTGACCAGACGCTTGTCGAGGAATTCACGAACCTGAATATCGTTCAACAGGTTGTTCGCGTATTCCGCTTTTTCCGCATACCAAACTGAGTTGTGCTCTTTGATCACACCCAGGCGCATGCCGGTTGGATTTACTTTATGACCCATCTGAGCATCTCCTACTTGTCGGCGACCTTGACGGTGATATGGCAGGTGCGCTTGAAAATCCGGTCAGCGCGCCCCTTGGCTCGAGCTTTGATTCGCTTGAGCGTCGGACCCTCATCCACCATAACAGTGGAAACCCGCAGATCATCTACGTCCAGACCTTCGTTGTGCTCAGCGTTGGCAATGGCAGACTCAAGCGCTTTCTTGAGAATGACCGCTGCCTTCTTAGGGCTGAAAGTCAGAATGTTCAGGGCGTCCTCAACAGCCTTGCCGCGTACTTGGTCAGCGACAAGACGCGCTTTCTGAGCTGAGAGGCGAGCGCCCTTGTACTTGGCTGCTACTTCCATTTCTATTACCTCACAATCAGCGTTTAGCTTTCTTGTCGGCCGCATGACCACGATAAGTACGCGTTGCCGCGAACTCACCCAGCTTATGCCCAACCATATCTTCGGTGACATAAACCGGCACGTGTTGCTTGCCGTTGTGGACTGCAATGGTCAGGCCTACCATCTCCGGAAACACTGTCGACCGGCGGGACCAGGTTTTGATCGGTCGCTTGTCGTTCGCTTCCAGAGCTGCCTCGACCTTCTTCAACAGATGCAGGTCTATAAAAGGACCTTTCTTCAAAGAACGTGGCACAGCATTTACCTCTATGTAGTCGTTTACTTGGCTGAACGACGACGTACTATCATCTTGTCAGTACGTTTGTTCTTACGAGTCTTATGCCCTTTGGTCGGAACACCCCACGGAGTAACCGGGTGACGCCCGCCAGAGGTACGCCCTTCACCACCACCATGTGGGTGGTCAACTGGGTTCATAGCAACACCACGTACTGTTGGACGTTTACCGCGCCAACGTGATGCACCCGCTTTACCAAGCTGCTTGAGACTGTGCTCGCTGTTGGACACTTCGCCCAATGTTGCGCGACAGTCAACAAGCACCTTACGCATTTCACCTGAACGCAGGCGGATGGTGGCATAAGCCCCTTCCCGAGCAACCAGCTGTACGGATGCGCCCGCGGAGCGAGCCAGCTGAGCACCTTTGCCAGGCTTGATTTCGACGCAGTGAATCACGGAACCGACCGGAATATTCCGGAGCGGAAGCGTGCTTCCTACTTTA
The DNA here is from genome assembly GCF_029207565.1 of Marinobacter iranensis. GTDB lineage: Bacteria > Pseudomonadota > Gammaproteobacteria > Pseudomonadales > Oleiphilaceae > Marinobacter > Marinobacter iranensis. The sequence goes on from NZ_JANCMW010000008.1 coordinate 181,618, forward strand.
ATCGGCGCGTCGATGCCGGAGCGCACAGGATCGCCGATCTGCATGCCTTTGGGAGCGATAATGTAACGACGCTCGCCATCGGCGTACTTGATCAGCGCAATGTGCGCCGAGCGGTTAGGATCGTATTCCAGGCGCTCAATAGTCGCCGGAATACCATCTTTGGTCCGCTTAAAGTCGATGACACGGTAGTGCTTCTTGTGGCCACCACCAATGTGACGGGTAGTGATGCGACCAAAATGGTTACGACCACCCGATTTACTAAGAGTTTCTACCAACGGCTCGTAAGGGCGCCCCTTGTGAAGATCAGGGTTAAAGAGCTTAACAACGTGACGGCGGCCGGCAGATGTTGGCTTGGTTTTGACGATCGGCATTTTACGACCCCTTTACCTTATTCCACATCCAGAAAATCAATGTCCTGACCGTCCGCAAGCTTCACATAAGCCTTACGAATGTCAGCACGCTTGCCGAAGCCGCGAACGGTACGCTTGAGCTTACCCTTACGGTTCAGAACCTGAACACCTTCGACGGTGACGTTGAACAGCTGCTCAACGGCTTTTTTGATCTCGGGCTTTGTTGCGTCAGGTGCTACACGAAATACCACCTGGCCACTTTCCGCTACCAGAGAGGCTTTCTCTGATACGTGTGGCCCAAGAAGAACCTTGTAAATACGTTCCTGATTCATCCCAGCATCTCCTCGATTTTCTTCAGAGCGGGAACAGTCACCACGACCTTCTCATAGGCAACCAGGCTAACCGGATCCAGGCCTGCAACGTCACGCACGTCGACGTGCGGAATGTTACGGGCGGCCAGATGCAGGTTCTGCTCAATACTGTCGGACAGAATCAGAGCGTTGTTAACACCGAGATCCTTCAGCTTGGCAGTGAACGCCTTGGTCTTGGGAGTGTCGACGTTCATTTCGTCAACCACTACCAGACGCTCCTGGCGAACCAGCTCGGAAAAAATGGAGCGCATCGCTGCGCGGTACATCTTACGGTTAACCTTCTGCTCGAAATCGCGAGGCTTTGCTGCGAAGGTCACACCACCGGAGCGCCAGATCGGGCTACGGATTGTACCGGCACGGGCACGACCAGTGCCCTTCTGGCGCCATGGCTTTTTGCCACCACCAGCGACTTCGGAACGTGTCTTTTGAGCCTTGGTTCCCTGGCGGGCGCCTGCCATATAAGCAGTAACCACCTGGTGAACCAGCGACTCGTTAAAATCTTTGGCAAATGCAGCGTCGGAAACCGAGATTCCCTTACCGCTACCTGTAATAGTCAATTCCATCGCACCGCTCCTCAGGCTTTAACTGCAGGCTTGATGACAACATTTCCGCCGGTCGCGCCCGGAACGGCACCACGAATCAGCAGAAGGTTGCGCTCGGCGTCGACACGGACGACTTGCAGGTTCTGCACAGTCACCTGCGCATTGCCCATCTGGCCCGCCATCTTTTTGCCCTTGAATACCTTGCCCGGAGTCTGGTTCTGACCGATAGAACCCGGAGCACGATGAGAAAGGGAGTTACCGTGTGTGGCGTCCTGCATGGAGAAGTTCCAGCGCTTAACGCCGCCCTGGAAACCTTTACCCTTGGACTGACCAACAGCATCCACGACCTGGCCATCTTCAAAGATGGAAGCGGTAATTTCTCCGCCTGCGGCCAGCTCTTCACCTTCGCCATCGGCGAGGCGGAATTCCCACAGACCACGACCTGCCTCTACTCCGGCTTTGGCGTAATGGCCCGCTTCGCTTTTAGTCACACGAGAGGAACGACGCTTTCCAACGGTTACCTGAACCGCACGATAGCCATCGCTTTCAAGAGTTTTCAGCTGGGTAATACGGTTGGGCTCAACCTCGATTACCGTTACGGGCAGCGCTTGCCCGTCTTCCGTAAAAATACGGGTCATACCGGCCTTGCGACCGACAATTCCAATTGCCATGTTTCACCTCTTAAGTGTACGGGGCTCTCACCCTCTATGGCCTTATGACAGTTACACAGACTAACCGCTTGGTTAGCCGAGGCTGATCTGAACGTCTACACCTGCTGCCAGATCCAGCTTCATCAAAGCATCTACTGTCTTTTCCGTCGGCTCGACGATGTCCAGCAGACGCTTGTGTGTACGAATCTCATACTGATCGCGCGCGTCTTTGTTGACGTGCGGGGAGATCAGGATGGTGTACTTTTCCTTCCGCGTCGGCAGAGGGATTGGTCCACGCACTTGAGCGCCGGTCCGCTTGGCGGTATCGACAATCTCCTGCGTTGACTGGTCGATCAGGCGGTAATCAAACGCCTTCAACCGGATTCGAATTTTTTGGCTTTGCATGATGCACCCAAACTCCACTCGTAGCAGCTACTAGTTAGCCGACCTTCAAAAAAAGGAGCCGCATTGTATGCATAATACCCAGCAGTGTCAACTGCGATAAGCAGCGACTCAACCGGGTCAGATTGTGCGGCTGAAACAGAAAAAGGGGCTGACTTTCAGCCCCTTTTTCCTCAGACCACTCGAATGGATTATTCGATGATCTTTGAGACTACGCCGGCACCAACGGTACGGCCACCTTCGCGAATCGCGAAGCGCAGACCATCTTCCATGGCGATCGGAGCAATCAGGGTAACACTCATCTTCACGTTGTCACCCGGCATTACCATTTCCACACCCTCCGGCAGCTCACAGGAACCTGTGACGTCGGTGGTACGGAAGTAAAACTGCGGACGGTAACCCTTAAAGAACGGGGTATGACGACCACCTTCTTCTTTGCTCAGTACGTACACTTCGCACTCGAACTTGGTGTGCGGCTTGATAGAGCCCGGCACACACAGAACCTGACCACGCTCTACGTCGTCACGCTTGGTACCACGCAGCAGTACACCAACGTTCTCACCAGCACGGCCTTCGTCCAGCAGCTTGCGGAACATCTCAACGCCGGTACAAACGGTCTTCACGGTATCCTTGATACCGACGATTTCCACTTCGTCACCCACCTTGATGATGCCACGCTCTACACGACCGGTCACCACAGTACCACGACCGGAGATCGAGAAAACGTCCTCAATCGGCATCAGGAACGGCTGATCAATCGCACGCTCCGGATCCGGGATGTACTCGTCCAGGGCCTCTACCAGCTTACGAACAGCGGTAGTTCCCATCTCGTTGTCGTCCTTACCTTCCAGCGCCATCAGCGCAGAACCGGTTACGATCGGCGTGTCGTCGCCCGGGAAGTCGTACTGGCTCAGCAGTTCGCGAACTTCCATCTCGACCAGCTCCAGCAGCTCCTCGTCATCAACCATGTCCGCCTTGTTCAGGAACACAACGATGAACGGAACGCCTACCTGACGGGACAGCAGGATGTGCTCGCGAGTCTGCGGCATGGGGCCGTCAGCTGCGGAACAAACCAGGATCGCGCCGTCCATCTGCGCCGCACCCGTGATCATGTTCTTCACATAGTCAGCGTGGCCCGGGCAGTCTACGTGGGCATAGTGGCGCGCCGGCGAATCATACTCAACGTGAGACGTCGCGATGGTAATACCACGCGCCTTCTCTTCCGGTGCGTTATCGATCGAATCGAATGCGCTTGCACTACCAGTACCCCACACTTCGTGACACACACGAGTCAGCGCGGCTGTCAGCGTGGTCTTGCCATGGTCTACGTGACCAATGGTGCCCACGTTTACGTGCGGCTTATTACGCTCAAATTTTGCTTTAGACACGGTTACACCTCTTCCTGTTTCTTAAGTCCTGGGGATCAACCCTTTTTAATGATCGCTTCGGCAATGTTCGAAGGAGCTTCCATATAGCGGGAGAACTCCATCGCATAAGACGCCCGACCCTGCGTTGCAGAACGCAGGTCGGTGGCGTAACCGAACATCTCCGACAACGGAACCTCTGCACGAATCGTCTTGCCCGACGGGGTATCTTCCATACCCTGGACCAGACCACGACGACGGTTCAGGTCACCGACAACGTCACCCATGTACTCTTCAGGGGTAGCCACCTCGACCCTCATCAGAGGCTCAAGAAGGGCCGGACTGGCTTCCAGTGCGCCCTTCTTCATGGCCATAGAGCCGGCGACCTTGAACGCCATTTCGTTGGAGTCCACATCATGGTAGGAACCATCATACAGCGTGGCCTTGATCCGCAGCAGTGGATAACCGGCCAGACAGCCGTTCTTCATCTGCTCTTCAATGCCCTGCTGGACAGCGGGAATGTATTCCTTGGGAACCACACCACCAACGATTTCATTCACAAAGATAAAGTTCTCGCCATCTTCCTCGTCTAGAGGTAGCGGCTCAAGCTTCAGCTTGACGTGACCATACTGACCACGACCACCGGACTGACGTACGAACTTGCCTTCAACATCCACCTTTTTGCGGATGCACTCACGGTAAGCTACTTGCGGCTTACCAATGTTCGCTTCCACCTTGAACTCGCGACGCATGCGGTCAACGATGATATCGAGGTGAAGCTCACCCATACCGGAAATGATGGTCTGACCAGACTCTTCATCGGTGCGAACCTGGAACGACGGGTCTTCCTGAGCCAGCTTACCGAGAGCGACACCCATCTTTTCCTGGTCAGCCTTGGACTTGGGCTCAACGGCTACAGAGATGACGGGGTCCGGAAACTCCATGCGCTCGAGAATAATCTTGTGGTTCTCATCACACAGGGTATCACCAGTCGTCACGTTCTTCAGGCCGATAGCGGCGGCAATGTCGCCGGCCAATACTTCTTTGATTTCCTGCCGATCTTTGGAGTGCATCTGCACCATTCGGCCAACGCGCTCTTTCTTCGCCTTCACGGAATTATAAACCGCGTTGCCAGATTCGAGCTTACCGGAATATACCCGGAAGAACGTCAGGGTGCCAACGAAGGGGTCGGTGGCAATCTTAAAGGCGAGAGCGGCGAACGGAGCATCATCGTCTGCCTGACGGGTTTCTTCGGTTCCGTCTTCGTCGACCTCACCACGGATCGCCTTGACTTCATCCGGAGCTGGCAGAAATTCGATCACGGAGTCCAGAACCGCCTGAACGCCCTTGTTCTTGAAGGCAGAACCGCAGGTCGCAACGACAATCTCGTTGGCAAGCGTACGCATACGCAGGCCTTTCTTGATGTCGTCGATGTTCAGCTCACCTTCTTCAAGGTAGCGCTCCATCAGCTCTTCATTCGCTTCCGCAGCCGCTTCCATCATCTCTTCGCGGTACTTGGCCACTTCGTCGACCATTTCCGCCGGAACTTCGCGCTGGTCATAGGTTGCGCCAGCGTCGTCTTCGTTCCAGTAAATCGCCTTGTTACGAATCAGATCGATGACGCCGGCAAAGTTCTCCTCAGCACCAATCGGCAACTGAACCGGAACGCAGTTTGCGCCCAAACGCTTTTTGATCTGCGCAACCACGCGCAAGAAGTTAGCACCGGCACGGTCCATCTTGTTGACGAACACCATGCGGGGCACTTCGTACTTGTTGGCCTGACGCCAGACAGTCTCGGACTGCGGCTCAACACCTGAAGAGCCACAGAACACTACAACAGCACCGTCGAGCACGCGCAGGGAACGCTCTACCTCGATGGTAAAGTCAACGTGCCCCGGGGTGTCGATGATGTTGATACGGTGCTCGGGATACTGCTTGTCCATGCCCTGCCAGAAACAGGTAGTTGCAGCAGACGTGATGGTGATACCACGCTCCTGCTCCTGCTCCATCCAGTCCATGGTTGCCGCGCCATCATGAACTTCACCGATTTTGTGCGAAATACCTGTGTAGAACAGTACCCGCTCGGTAGTTGTGGTTTTGCCAGCATCAACGTGCGCAACAATACCAATGTTTCTGTATCTCTTAATCGGAGTCTTGCGTGCCACTGTATAAACCTCGGCTGATTAGAAACGGAAGTGAGAGAACGCCTTGTTGGCTTCTGCCATGCGATGAACGTCTTCGCGCTTCTTAACAGCGGAGCCCTTGCTATCAGCGGCATCCAGGATCTCGCCTGCCAGACGCTGCGCCATGGACTTTTCACCACGTTTCCGTGAATATTCTACGAGCCAGCGCATGGCCAGCGCGTTCTGACGGGAAGGCCGTACTTCGACAGGCACCTGGTAGGTAGCACCACCCACACGACGGGATTTAACCTCAACCATCGGCTGGATGTTTTCCAGGGCCTTCTCGAACATGTCGATCGGCTCTTCCTTGGACTTGTCGGCAACGATATCGAGCGCGCCATAAACAATGCGCTCAGCAACAGCTTTCTTGCCACTTTCCATCACATGGTTGATGAACTTGGCCAGCCGTGCACTGCCGAATTTAGGATCCGGGATAATTTCCCGTTTTGCTGCAACTCTTCTTCTAGGCATCGATAAGCCCTTATCTATTAAAAGGTCTTCAGGAACCCCTGAGATAGCATCAGCTACTCAGCCTTACTCTTACCGTTCTACGTAGCAACGATAAAAGACACCCGTGTGGGACATCAGGACTTGGGTCGTTTTGCACCATACTTGGAGCGGCCCTGCTTACGGTTCTGTACACCCTGGGTGTCCAGTGTTCCGCGAACAGTGTGATAGCGCACACCCGGAAGGTCTTTTACTCGACCGCCGCGGATCAGCACAACACTGTGCTCCTGAAGGTTGTGACCTTCACCACCAATGTATGAGGAAACCTCGTAGCCGTTGGTCAGACGAACACGGCACACTTTACGCAGTGCTGAGTTCGGCTTCTTCGGCGTTGTGGTGTACACACGAGTACATACACCACGGCGCTGCGGGCAAGCCTGCAGAGCAGGAACGTCGCTCTTGGCTGCCTTGCGTTTACGAGGCTTACGCACCAACTGATTAATCGTTGCCATGTAAGCAAACTCCAAAAAACTGTAACAATGAAACTTACCCCCGACAGGCGGGGGTAAAATTTGAGGGTCGCAAGTTTAAGCCCGCGCCCCCGAACAGTCAAGATGACTGATCTCTTTTTAACCACCCGCGGCGTACGTAACTACCGGCGGGTGGCGATGCCTGCCAACTCAGCTTTCGCGGTTGAGTTCGGCACTCAGGGCTTCTTCGACATCCGCCGCAGTCACGCCCTGCTCTTCCAGCTCGCGCTTACGCTTGCGCTCTGCATGGTAGGCCAGACCGGTACCCGCAGGAATCAGACGACCAACCACGACGTTCTCCTTCAGGCCGCGGAGGTAGTCCCGCTTGCCAGTGACGGCGCCTTCGGTGAGAACCCGCGTGGTTTCCTGGAACGATGCCGCGGAGATAAAGGACTCTGTTGCCAGAGACGCCTTGGTAATACCCAGCAGCAGACGCTCGCATCGCGCGGGCTCCTTGTCTGCCGCTTCCGCTTTCTCGTTCTCTTCCATGAACTGGGTGATCTCAACCTGATCACCACCCAGCAGGCTGGTGTCGCCGGCGTCCGTGATTTCTACCTTACGCAGCATCTGTCGAACGATAACCTCGATATGCTTATCGTTGATGACAACGCCCTGCAGACGGTAGACGTCCTGGATTTCATTGGTGATGTATTTCGCCAATGCAACCACACCCAGAAGACGCAGGATGTCATGGGGGTTGGACGGGCCATCGGAAATAACCTCACCCTTCTCGACCGTCTCGCCCTCGAACACGTTCATCTGACGATGCTTGGGAATCAGAACCTCATACGGGTCCGCATCCTTCGGCGTGATGACCAAGCGCTTCTTGCCCTTGGTTTCCTTGCCGAACGACACCACACCGCTGACTTCAGCCAGGATGGACGACTCTTTCGGACGACGAGCCTCGAACAGGTCGGCAACCCGTGGCAGACCGCCGGTGATGTCGCGGGTCTTCGAGCTTTCCTGCGGAATACGGGCAACCACGTCACCCAATTCTATCTTGGCACCGTTGGCCATGGTGACCAGCGCGTTAGCCGGCAGGAAGAAGATCGCAGTACCACCGCCCGGCAGCTCGACATCCGTGCCCTTGTCATCAATCAACTGGATGGCAGGACGGATATCCTTACCAGCAGCAGGGCGTTCTTTCGGGTCGATAACCTCCATGGTGGAAAGACCGGTCAGTTCGTCGGTCTGGGTACGGACAGTGATGCCCTGATCCATGTTGACGAACCTGGCGGTACCTTCCGCTTCGGCGATGATCGGGTGCGTGTGCGGGTCCCACTTGGCAACCGCAACGCCGGCCTCAACCGTGTCACCGTGCTTGACGGACAATACTGCGCCGTAGGGCAGCTTGTACCACTCGCGCTCACGGCCCTGCTCGTCGGCAATGGCCAGCGCGGAGGAACGGGAAACCACGACCAGGGTACCGTCACTCTTCTCGATCGACTTCAGGTTGTGCAGGCGAACAGTACCGCCATGCTTGACCTGGATATTGTCGACCGCGGACGCCCGGCTCGCAGCACCACCAATGTGGAAGGTACGCATGGTCAGCTGGGTACCCGGCTCACCGATGGACTGTGCCGCGATAACACCGACGGCCTCACCAACGTTGACCTCGTGGCCACGGGCAAGGTCACGGCCATAACACTTGGAACAGATACCGTGGCGGGTCTCACAGGTAATCGCAGAGCGAACCCAGACCTCATCCACACCGGCACGTTCAAGGGATTCAACCGCTTTTTCATCCAGCAGGACACCGGCCTCGACAACGGCATTGTCCTTGTCCGTTGGCGTAAAGGCTGCACGGGCCGTAACACGGCCAAGCACACGATCACCCAGTGGCACAACAACGTCGCCACCTTCGATGTGCGGCGTCATCAGCAGACCTTCTTCGGTGCCACAGTCGGTTTCGGTAACCACCAGATCCTGGGATACGTCCACCAGACGGCGGGTCAGATAACCGGAGTTGGCGGTCTTCAGCGCCGTATCCGCCAGACCCTTACGGGCACCGTGCGTGGAGATGAAGTACTGGAGTACGTTCAGACCCTCACGGAAGTTCGCGGTGATCGGCGTTTCGATGATGGAGCCATCCGGCTTGGCCATCAGGCCACGCATACCGGCCAACTGACGGATCTGGGCTGCGGAACCCCGGGCGCCGGAGTCAGCCATCATGTAGACGGAGTTGAACGACTCTTGCATGAGGTCTTCGCCGTTTTCACCCTTAACCGGCTTGCCGTCTGGCCCGATCACCTGCTCCTTGGAGAGCCGGTCCATCATAGCCTTCGACACCTTGTCGTTGGCACGAGACCAGATATCGATGACCTTGTTGTACTTCTCACCCTGGGTCAGCAGACCGGATGCGTACTGGGTCTCGATGTCTTTGACTTCCTCGGACGCGGCATCCACCAGCTCGTATTTCTCGGGAGGAATCTCGAAGTCGTTGAAACCGATCGAGATACCGGAAACCGTTGCGTAGTGATAACCCATGTACATGAGCTGGTCGGCGAAGATAACGGTATCCTTCAGACCGGCGTCACGGTAGCAGGTGTTGATCAGGTTCGAGATCGCCTTCTTGACCATAGGCTTGTTAACAAGCTCAAAGGACAGGCCGTCGGGTACGATGTCGAACAACAGCGCACGACCAACCGTGGTGTCGACGATCTTGTACTCTTCGGTACGCTCGCCGTCTTCCTGGATGGTCACTTCCTTTACGCGCACCTTGACGATGGCCTGGAGATCCACCTTGCCGGCGCCGTAGGCGCGATGGGCTTCCTTGACATCCGCAAACACCATGCCTTCGCCGACAGCGCTCTTGCGCTCACGGGTCATGTAGTACAGGCCCAATACCACGTCCTGGGAAGGTACAATGATCGGCTCGCCGTTGGCGGGCGACAGCACGTTGTTGGTGGACATCATCAACGCGCGGGCTTCGAGCTGGGCTTCCAGGGTCAGCGGTACGTGTACCGCCATCTGGTCACCGTCGAAGTCGGCGTTGTAGGCCGCACACACCAGCGGGTGCAGCTGAATCGCTTTACCTTCGATCAGAACCGGCTCAAACGCCTGGATACCGAGACGGTGAAGGGTCGGAGCACGGTTCAGCATGATCGGGTGCTCACGGATGACCTCGTCCAGGATATCCCAGACCACGCCTTCCTCACGCTCGACCATCTTCTTGGCGGCCTTGATGGTGGTCGCCAGGCCACGGTGCTCAAGCTTGGAGAAAATAAACGGCTTGAACAGCTCCAGCGCCATCTTCTTCGGCAGGCCACACTGGTGCAGGCGCAGGTAGGGACCCACCACGATCACGGAACGACCGGAGTAGTCCACACGCTTACCCAGCAGGTTCTGACGGAAGCGACCCTGCTTACCCTTGATCATGTCAGCCAGGGACTTCAGCGGGCGCTTGTTGGTGCCGGTAATGGCACGGCCACGACGGCCGTTATCCAGCAGTGCGTCCACGGCTTCCTGCAGCATCCGCTTCTCGTTGCGCACGATGATGTCCGGAGCATTCAGCTCCAGCAGGCGCTTGAGGCGGTTGTTACGGTTGATCACCCGGCGATACAGGTCGTTCAGGTCGGACGTCGCGAAACGGCCACCGTCCAGCGGTACCAACGGACGAAGATCCGGCGGCAGAACCGGCAGCACGGTCATGACCATGTCGCCCGGCTTGTTGCCGGAGTACAGGAAGGCCTCAAGAATCTTCAGGCGCTTGCTGAACTTCTTGATCTTGGTTTCGGAATTAGTCTGGGGAATCTCTTCGCGCAGGGCTTCAACTTCCGCCTGCAGGTCAATACCTTCCAGCAGTTCCTGGACAGCTTCGGCACCCATGCGGGCGTCGAATTCGTCGCCGAACTCTTCCAGGGCTTCGTAATACTGCTCGTCGTTCAGCAGCTGCCCTTTCTCCAGGGTTGTCATACCCGGCTCGATCACGATGAACGATTCGAAATACAGAACCCGTTCAATATCGCGCAGGGTCATGTCCAGCATCAAACCGATGCGTGACGGCAGTGATTTCAGGAACCAGATGTGGGCGACCGGGCTGGCGAGCTCGATGTGACCCATGCGCTCACGACGCACACTGGCCAGTGCCACTTCAACACCACACTTCTCGCAGATAACACCACGGTGCTTGAGGCGCTTGTACTTGCCGCACAGGCACTCGTAATCCTTGATCGGGCCGAAGATCTTGGCACAGAAAAGACCGTCACGCTCAGGCTTGAACGTACGGTAGTTGATGGTCTCAGGCTTTTTGACCTCACCAAAAGACCATGAACGGATCATGTCAGGAGACGCCAGGCCAATACGGATGGCGTCAAATTCCTGCTTCTGGTTCTGGTTTTTGAGAAGATTCAGCAAATCTTTCATCAGTAACAGCTCCGGATGGCGTTATTCTCGGGCGGGTACCGACCGGTACCCGCTCACGCTGCCAAAAACAATTCGGCTCAGTCGGATTCCAGCTCGATGTCGATACCCAGCGAGCGGATTTCCTTGACCAGAACATTGAAGGATTCGGGCATGCCCGGCTCCATACGATGGTCTCCATCGACAATGTTCTTGTACATCTTGGTCCGACCGTTCACATCATCAGACTTAACGGTAAGCATTTCCTGCAGCGTATACGCCGCACCGTAAGCCTCAAGGGCCCACACTTCCATCTCACCGAAGCGCTGACCACCGAACTGCGCCTTACCACCCAGCGGCTGCTGGGTAACCAGGCTGTACGAACCGGTGGAACGAGCGTGCATCTTGTCGTCGATCAAGTGGTTCAGCTTGAGGATGTACATGTAGCCAACCGTCACCGGGCGATCAAACTCGTCGCCGGTACGGCCGTCATACAGCACAGTCTGGCCAGTCGTACTCAGGCCTGCCAGCTCAAGCATGCGCTTGACCTCAGCCTCCTTGGCACCATCGAACACCGGCGTTGCCATGGGAACACCCGTGCGCAGGTTGTTGGCCAGCGCCAGGATCTCTTTGTCACTCAGCGAATCCAGGTCCACATGCGTGACCTCATCCGAGTGGTTATAGATCTCGTCCAGCAGGCTGCGGAGTTCAGCGATCTTGCGCTGCTCGTCCAGCATCCGACTGATGCGCTCACCCAACCCCTTGGCGGCGGCACCCAGGTGAGTCTCGAGAACCTGACCGACGTTCATCCGCGACGGTACACCCAGCGGGTTCAGCACGATGTCAACGGTATTACCGTACTCGTCGTAGGGCATGTCCTCAATCGGCATAACCGCGGAGATAACACCCTTGTTACCGTGACGGCCGGCCATCTTGTCGCCCGGCTGAATCCGACGCTTGATCGCGAGGTACACCTTGACGATCTTGAGAACGCCCGGAGCAAGGTCATCGCCCTGCTGAAGCTTGCCTTTCTTGTCGTCAAAGCGCGCTTCGTGGTCTTTCTTGCGATCTTCAAGGCCCTGCTCGGATTTCTCCAGCAGCTCGTTCAGCGCCTCGTCTTTCATCCGCAGCTTGAACCAGTCATCACGTGGCAACTCTGCCAGGTAGGACTCGTCCAGCTTGGCGCCTTTCTTGAGGCCCGGGCCGCTGATAACTTCCTGGTCCTTGAGCGCGCTCGTCAGGCGCTCATAGGTTGCGCCTTCAACGATGCGATACTCGTCCTTCAGGTCCTTGCGGTACTCGTCCAACTGCTCTTTCTCGATGGACTGGGCACGCGTGTCCTTCTCGATGCCGTCACGGGTAAAGACCTGAACGTCGATAACCGTACCACGGGTGCCGGTAGGCACACGTGAGGACGTGTCCTTAACGTCCGAGGCCTTCTCACCGAAGATAGCCCTCAGCAGCTTCTCCTCCGGCGTCAACTGGGTCTCACCCTTGGGCGTTACCTTGCCGACCAGGATGTCCCCGGGGCCAACTTCCGCACCGATATAGACGATACCGGACTCATCCAGCTTGGACAGCGCACTTTCACCAACGTTCGGAATATCCGCAGTGATTTCCTCGCTACCCAGCTTGGTATCCCGGGCCACACAGGTCAGTTCCTGGATGTGGATGGTGGTCAGACGATCTTCCTGAACCACTTTCTCGGAAATAAGGATGGAATCCTCAAAGTTGTAACCGTTCCAGGGCATGAACGCGATGCGCATGTTCTGGCCCAGGGCCAGTTCACCCAGATCCACCGAAGGACCGTCAGCCAGCACGTCACCACGGGCAATTTCGTCGCCCTGGTTGACGATGGAACGCTGATTGATACAGGTGTTCTGGTTTGAACGGGTGTACTTGGTGAGGTTGTAGATATCCACACCAGCATCACCGGCTTCGGTCTCGTCGTCGTTAACCCGTACCACGATGCGGGCCGCGTCGACGCTTTCAATCACACCACCACGACGGGCCGTTACACACACACCGGAGTCCTGGGCCACGGTGCGCTCAACACCGGTACCAACCAACGGTACCTGTGAACGCAGTGTCGGGACCGCCTGGCGCTGCATGTTCGAGCCCATCAATGCGCGGTTGGCGTCATCGTGCTCAAGGAACGGAATCAGCGAAGCGGCTACCGAAACCACCTGGCGTGGAGACACGTCCATGAAGTTGACGTTTTCCGGCGGCGTCACGGTGAACTCGTTCTGATGACGAACGGTAACCAGTTCATCAGCCAGACGATTGTTCTCGTCCATTGCAGCGCTGGCCTGGGCGATAATGTAGTTGCTCTCTTCGATAGCCGAGAGGTAAACCACTTCATCGGTAACCTGGCCGTCGACAACCTTCCGGTACGGGCTCTCGAGGAAACCGTAGGAGTTGGAACGGGCATAGGTCGCCAACGAGTTGATCAGACCGATGTTCGGACCTTCCGGTGTTTCGATGGGACAGACACGACCGTAGTGAGTCGGGTGTACGTCACGAACCTCGAAACCGGCACGCTCACGGGTCAGGCCGCCTGGCCCAAGAGCCGAGATACGGCGCTTGTGAGTCACTTCAGACAGCGGGTTGTTCTGGTCCATGAACTGGGACAACTGGCTGGAACCGAAGAACTCTTTAACCGCAGCAGCAACCGGCTTGGCGTTGATCAGATCCTGAGGCATCAGGCCTTCACTTTCTGCCAGGCTCAAGCGCTCACGAACGGCGCGCTCAACGCGAACCAGGCCAACCCGGAACTGATTCTCGGCCATCTCGCCGACACAGCGCACACGGCGGTTACCCAGGTTATCAATGTCATCGACATTGCCCTGGCCGTTACGGATATCGATCAGCGTCTTAAGGACATCGATAATATCGTCGTGGGTCAGCGTACCTTCACCGGTGCTTTCTTCACGGCGCAGGCGACGGTTCAGCTTCATGCGGCCAACAGAGGACAGGTCATACCGCTCTTCCGAGAAGAACAGGTTGTTGAACAGATTCTCTGCCGATTCCTTGGTGGGCGGTTCGCCCGGGCGCATCATGCGATAGATTTCGACCAGCGCCTCAAGCGGCGTGCGGGTCGGGTCGATGCGCAGTGTGTCCGACATGAACGGGCCACAATCCAGGTCGTTGGTGTACAGGGTTTCAATCTCTGTCACACCGGAATCCAGGATCTTGGTAACAACCTCTTCAGTGAGCTCGGTATTGCACTCAACCAGAACCTCTCCGGACTTGGTGTCAACCATGTCCTTGGACAGCACGCGACCGTAAAGGTACTCGGTCGGAACTTCCAGCTCGGTCAGGCCAGCTTTTTCAAGCTGCTTGATATGACGAGCGGTAATCCGGCGGCCTTCCTCGACGATGACATTGCCTTTCTTGTCCTTGATATCGAACGTAGCGATATCACCACGCAAGCGGCTCGGCACCAGCTCCAGCTTGCACACTTCGGGGCCGATACTGAACTTACTGGTATCGAAGAACATCTCCAGCATCTGCTCGGAGTTGTAACCCAGGGCACGCAGGAGGATTGACGCCGGCAGTTTGCGGCGACGATCGATACGGACGAAGACCGAGTCCTTGGCGTCGAACTCGAAGTCCAGCCAGGAACCACGGTAAGGAATAACCCGCGCCGAATACAGCAGCTTGCCTGACGAGTGGGTCTTTCCCTTGTCATGATCGAAGAACACACCGGGTGAACGGTGGAGCTGGGAAACGATAACACGCTCGGTACCGTTGATAACGAAGGTACCGTTCTCGGTCATCAGGGGCATTTCGCCCATGTAGACTTCCTGCTCTTTAATATCCTTGATCGCCTTGTTGGACGATTCCTTATCGTAAATGATAAGTCTTACTTTAACCCGCAGCGGCGCTGCGTAGGTTACGCCCCTAAGCTGGCATTCCTTGACGTCAAATACCGGCTCGCCGATGCGGTAACTCACGTATTCGAGTGCGGCATTGCCAGAATAACTGACAATCGGGAATACGGATTTGAATGCTGCGTGGAGACCGGTTTCCCGACGATTTTCGGGTGCGGCTTCACTTTGGAGGAAGTCCCGGAACGAATCCAGCTGTATAGACAGCAAATAGGGAACATCCATCACGGATGGCAATTTACTAAAATCTTTGCGAATCCGCTTTTTCTCAGTATAGGAGTAAGTCATCTGCATTCCCCAGCTTTAGACCTGATACCTGGTATCAAGAAGCAACCATTTTCATGCTTCGGGGCCGAATTGCTCGGCTTACTGCGCCGTCTTGAACAAGACTCTCGCTGTAGGTTATAGATTCTGACAGCACCACAAGATCGGCGTTCAGAGTCTATAGCATATACAACAGAAAAAGGCCGGTGGCACACGGCCACCAGCCTGTCCATGCTTAACGCACGGTTTCGATCAACAGCCAACTCTTACTTGAGCTCAACAGAAGCGCCTGCTTCCTCAAGCTTCTTCTTGGCGGCTTCAGCGTCGTCTTTGCTCGCTGCTTCCTTGATAACGGAAGGAGCGCTGTCGACCATTTCCTTGGCTTCTTTCAGACCCAGGCCAGTCAGTTCACGAACGGCCTTGATAACGTTTACTTT
This sequence comes from Marinobacter iranensis, assembly GCF_029207565.1. Taxonomy (GTDB): domain Bacteria; phylum Pseudomonadota; class Gammaproteobacteria; order Pseudomonadales; family Oleiphilaceae; genus Marinobacter; species Marinobacter iranensis. The sequence continues at coordinate 197,389 of NZ_JANCMW010000008.1, forward strand.
CTTCTCACCAGGACCGGTAAGAACAACGTCAAATTCAGTCTGCTCTTCAGCAGCGGCGGCTTCGCCACCGGCAGCAGCCGGAGCGGCAGCTACAGCAGCAGCTGCAGACACGCCGAATTTCTCTTCCATTGCTTCAACCAGCGCAACAACGTCCATTACGCTCATTTCAGCAATTGCGTTCAAAATGTCTTCGTTAGACAGAGCCATGACTTTCTCCCAAAAATATAAAAATGGTGTTCAACAGAATCAAGCAGCTTCTTGCTTCTGGTCTCGAACTGCCGCTACAGCACGGGTCACTTTTGTTGGTACTTCGTTCAGTGTCCGCGCCAGCTTGGTGATTGGTGCCTGTGTTACTGCAGCCAGCATCGTCAACGCCTCATGGCGTGTCGGCAGCTTGGCAAGGCGATCGATCTGGTCTGCGCCCATCAGCTCACCGCCGACGGCCAGGCCTTTGATCTCGAATGCCTCTTTCTCTTTGGCAAAATCCTTCAGCAGGCGTGCAGCCGCACCCGGATCTTCCATTGAGAATGCCAGAATTGTCGGGCCGACCAGCGCCGCATCAATACACTCGAACTCGGTACCGCGGATAGCGATCTTCGCCAGGTTGTTACGAACAACCTTCAGATGAACGCTCTCAGCACGGGCCTTAGCTCGCAGCGCCGTCATATCACCAGAGGTGATACCACGGTAGTCAGCCAGAACAACAGACAGAGCACCACCGGCAGTCTCGTTGACTTCAGCGACGATCGCTTTCTTGTCTTCGAGTCTAATTGCCACTGGATTTCTCCTCGATTTCGCCAGGGATATCCCGGCAAACCCACATATACCCCTCGCGGGGCTCCTAACGGTGTTTGGGTTCAGAGAGAACGTCTTCACACCGTCTGCGCAGGCGTTGCTTTAACCCATATAGCCAGAAGGCTTCAGGGGCCTGCGGTCTTTGACAGCCTTGGCTTCCGCCCAGACTACAAAGTAACTACCGACCGGTTGCTCAGATGTTCAGAGCACTCTGATCGATAGTCAGACCAGGGCCCATCGTCGACGACAGGGTTACCTTCTTGAGGTAAACACCTTTCGAGGAAGACGGCTTGGCCTTTTTCAGATCCGCGATCAGAGCCTCAAGGTTTTCCTTGATGTTCTGCGCAGAGAATTCCACATTACCCATCGGCGCATGGATGATACCGTTCTTGTCAGTACGGTAACGAACCTGACCTGCCTTGGCATTCTTTACGGCAGTCTCAACGTCCGGGGTAACGGTGCCGACTTTCGGGTTCGGCATCAGGCCACGGGGACCAAGGATCTGGCCCAACTGACCGACAACACGCATGGCATCCGGAGTGGCAATAACCACATCGAAATCCATGTTGCCTTTTTTGACTTCTTCAGCCAGGTCATCCATACCAACGATATCAGCGCCGGCTGCAGTTGCCTTCTCGGCGTTTGCACCCTGGGTGAATACCGCTACACGAACCGTCTTGCCGGTGCCGTGTGGCAGAACGGTGCTGCTACGCACCACCTGATCGGATTTACGCGCATCTACGCCGAGATTAACGGCGACGTCTACGGATTCCTTGAACTTGACGCTTTCACCCAGTTCAACCAGCAGTGATACTGCCTCGTCAACCGAATAGGCGCGGGTGGCGTCTACTTTTTCACGAATCAGCTTCTGACGCTTGCTAAGCTTTGCCATGTTACAGGCCCTCCACGTTCAGGCCCATACTGCGGGCTGTTCCTGCAATGGTACGAACTGCTGCATCCATATCGGCGGCAGTCAGATCCGGCTCCTTGGTCTTGGCGATCTCTTCGAGCTGCTCACGGGTCACGGTGCCGACCTTGTCGGTGTTCGGACGACCGGAGCCACTCTTGATACCCGCGGCTTTCTTCAGAAGAACCGGTGCAGGCGGAGTCTTGGTGATAAAGGTAAAGCTGCGATCACTGTAAACGGTAATAACCGTCGGAATCGGCAGGCCCGGCTCCATATCCTGGGTCTGCGCATTAAACGCTTTGCAGAACTCCATGATGTTTACGCCGCGCTGACCCAGCGCAGGACCAACGGGGGGACTCGGGTTGGCCTTGCCGGCAGCAACCTGAAGCTTGATATATGCGTCAATCTTCTTAGCCATGATTTTTCTCCTGTGGGTGCGAACGCCTTTCGGCTCCCCTGTATTTACAACTGCCTAAAGCAGACACAAAAAGCCCGCGTCGCCATAGCGCGCGAGCTCTCAGCATGTAAGGCTGCCAATCAGTCTTTTTCGACTTGCCCAAACTCTAGTTCTACCGGAGTTGAACGGCCGAAAATCAGCACGGCAACCTTGACCCGACTCTTGTCGTAGTCAACTTCTTCAACCACGCCATTGAAGTCCGCGAACGGGCCTTCTGTGACGCGTACAACCTCGCCCGGCTCAAACAGAGTCTTCGGCTTGGGCTTGTCAGCGCCGCTTTCAACACGGCGAAGAATAGCCTCAGCTTCTTTCTCCGTGATGGGAGCCGGCTTGTCCTTGGTACCACCAATGAAACCAAGAACCCTGGGCGTGTTCTTGACCAGGTGCCAGGTGCCGTCATCCATTTCCATCTGCACCAGAACGTATCCAGGGTAGAACTTGCGCTCACTCTTGCGCTTCTTCCCGTCACGCATCTCGACGACTTCTTCAGTCGGCACAAGAATCTCGCCGAACTTATCTTCCAAGCCGTTGAGAGCAATACGCTCCCTGAGAGTGCGCATCACGTGCTTTTCGAAGCCAGAATACGCATGAACGACGTACCAGCGCTTAGCCATTGCCCACTCCTGTTACCCGATAACTCCGGAGACCAGCCAACTGATCAACGAATCCATACCCCACAGCATCAGCGCCACAACCAACACAAACACAACAACGATGGCTGTAGTCTGGATCAGCTCCGGCCTGGTGGGCCATACGACCTTCCGGATTTCAACCCTGGCTTCCTTGAGCAGGGTCGCAAAACGCCGACCACGCTCAGTTTGGAGCGCCACAAAAGCGGCGACCAGAGCAAGAGCTACGAGAGCCAGCACCCGATACAGCAGTGACTCGGCATTAAAATACTGATTGCCAACGACACCGATGGCAATCAGAACAAAAACAACCAGCCACTTTACTGCATCGAAGCCACTGGTTGAACGATCGGCTTTTGACTCCATAGGAATCAGCTTATGTATCCGGATGTTAAAAAATGGCAGGCCAGGAGGGAATCGAACCCCCAACCTGCGGTTTTGGAGACCGCTGCTCTGCCAATTGAGCTACTGGCCTGCACCGAAACAACTCAGCGCACTTACTTCAAGTTCTTACTCAAAAAGAGCAATTACTCGATGATCTTTGAGACTACGCCGGCACCAACGGTACGGCCACCTTCGCGAATCGCGAAGCGCAGACCATCTTCCATGGCGATCGGAGCAATCAGGGTAACACTCATCTTCACGTTGTCACCCGGCATTACCATTTCCACACCCTCCGGCAGCTCACAGGAACCTGTGACGTCGGTGGTACGGAAGTAAAACTGCGGACGGTAACCCTTAAAGAACGGGGTATGACGACCACCTTCTTCTTTGCTCAGTACGTACACTTCGCACTCGAACTTGGTGTGCGGCTTGATAGAGCCCGGCACACACAGAACCTGACCACGCTCTACGTCGTCACGCTTGGTACCACGCAGCAGTACACCAACGTTCTCACCAGCACGGCCTTCGTCCAGCAGCTTGCGGAACATCTCAACGCCGGTACAAACGGTCTTCACGGTATCCTTGATACCGACGATTTCCACTTCGTCACCCACCTTGATGATGCCACGCTCTACACGACCGGTCACCACAGTACCACGACCGGAGATCGAGAAAACGTCCTCAATCGGCATCAGGAACGGCTGATCAATCGCACGCTCCGGATCCGGGATGTACTCGTCCAGGGCCTCTACCAGCTTACGAACAGCGGTAGTTCCCATCTCGTTGTCGTCCTTACCTTCCAGCGCCATCAGCGCAGAACCGGTTACGATCGGCGTGTCGTCGCCCGGGAAGTCGTACTGGCTCAGCAGTTCGCGAACTTCCATCTCGACCAGCTCCAGCAGCTCCTCGTCATCAACCATGTCCGCCTTGTTCAGGAACACAACGATGAACGGAACGCCTACCTGACGGGACAGCAGGATGTGCTCGCGAGTCTGCGGCATGGGGCCGTCAGCTGCGGAACAAACCAGGATCGCGCCGTCCATCTGCGCCGCACCCGTGATCATGTTCTTCACATAGTCAGCGTGGCCCGGGCAGTCTACGTGGGCATAGTGGCGCGCCGGCGAATCATACTCAACGTGAGACGTCGCGATGGTAATACCACGCGCCTTCTCTTCCGGTGCGTTATCGATCGAATCGAATGCGCTTGCACTACCAGTACCCCACACTTCGTGACACACACGAGTCAGCGCGGCTGTCAGCGTGGTCTTGCCATGGTCTACGTGACCAATGGTGCCCACGTTTACGTGCGGCTTATTACGCTCAAATTTTGCTTTAGACATTCGACCTATCTCCCTAATCAACTGGACCGTAACGTTGACCGGACAAATAATGGAGCTCATGACCGGAATTGAACCGGTGACCTCATCCTTACCAAGGATGTGCTCTACCGACTGAGCTACATGAGCGCTTTCAACACTACAAATTGGAGCGGGCAGCGGGAATCGAACCCGCGTCATCAGCTTGGAAGGCTGAGGTAATAGCCACTATACGATGCCCGCGAGCAATAAGTGGTGGAGGGGGCAGGATTCGAACCTGCGAAGCTTTCGCGTCAGATTTACAGTCTGATCCCTTTGGCCACTCGGGAACCCCTCCGAGTCAGGCCTGCCACCGGCAAACCTGCCTAAACTTAAAGTGGAGCTGGCGGACGGAATCGAACCCCCGACCTGCTGATTACAAGTCAGCTGCTCTACCAACTGAGCTACGCCAGCTCACATTCGCCTCTTCAGCGAGGGCGGTATACTACGGATTTTCAGAACGCGTTGCAACACCTTCACAACGCCTGATTTCGACCAGATCGAAATTCTCACTGTAATCCATTTCCGCCGCCTCAACCGCACCGGAATCCGGCGACAGTTGGTCTTCAAAAACGAGCGCGTAGCTTATCTGATTTCGGGGGAAGTTGGCCAGTATTGCATTGAGATTCTGGCGTTTTTTTTCTTCCAGGACATTTTCGGCCGCCTGCCGGGACTCAAACAGGCCAAGCGATATCGCATTTCTGTTTTCACCCCGGGTCACAAGGTAGGAGTCGATCCCCCGTTGCTGGAGACTTCGAAACAGTTCGAGGGCCCGATCTTCCGGTTGAGGCGGGACAATCACCCAGTGCAAGGGAGACAACTCTCGCTCCTTTTCAAGCACCTCATAATCGGTTCCAGGCTGATTCAGGGCCCGATAGCCAGCCAGTGCCGCGTCAGCGGAATCGAACCACCCGAGCCGGATACAAAAGGTTTGCGGGCGTGACGTTTCTCGCGGAGGTACCGGCTCAACCGGGACCGCCAACTGGCCGGATGGCTCGCTCGGTGTTTCTGCCTCAGCTTCAATGTCGTCGTTTTGTGCGGAAGGCTTCAGGTCTGTCACCCGGGGCAGGGCCTGCCGCTCAGAAACAATGGCAACACGCTTGGGGCCAGTATTGTCGCTGTAGAACCATAAAGCCGCGTTGAGCAACAGCAGGGCAACCGCAAACCATCTCATTCCAGCTCCCTCTCCTGGTCAATAGCCGCAAGCCCCACAAGCACCAGCCAGGGCTCATGAGTGGCTGAAAGACCGGCGTTGTTAAGCGCCTCGGCGTCACCACCCGTCACAATGGTCCGTTCCAGACCAAAACGAGCACAGTCGGCCTGAATCCTGGCGACCATTGATTCCCAGAGCCAGACCAGCCCATGCTGTACGCATTCCGTGGTCGACGCTCCCGGCTCCCCTGCCCGGGCATCGCGGGTGTCAAAACCAATCCTTGCAGCATCCTGCCTGAGCGAGCGGAGCATCATCTGCTTGCCCGGCAGAATGTACCCCCCCAGATGTTTCCCGGAGCCACTGACATAGTCAACGGTGATGGCACTACCCGCATCGATAACCGCAAAGCCGCCCGGGCCGGCGCTCCAGGCACCGTACATAGCGTGCCAGCGATCAGCGCCCATCTTTTCCGTATCCGTATAGGCATTGACCAGCCCACCACGCCGGCTTTCAGCCCAGTGGAAAACAATGGGCGCTGCACACAAGGCTTCCAGCCTCGACTGCAGGTGCCGGCGCTTGTCTTCCGAGATCACAGTGGATACCGCAATTCGCTCGATGTCTCCGGACCAGCGAGTGATCTCGCTGAATGGTTCGTCCGCGTCCAGCCCCACGAACCCGCTGTGGACCACATTACGATCACCACACAGCTGCCACTTCAGCCGGGTATTGCCCGCATCAACCAGTAGTTTCATGGCTGCACCCGCAGGCTTATCTCACCGGCACGGACCTTGACCAACTCTTCACCATCGGCAATGAGGTAATTGCCGGAGTCATCAATGCCACGACCGATTCCGGCCAATGTTCCCTGGCTGGCAACCAGGGCCTTGCCGGAAAAAATATCCCGACTCTGCCAACGCGCCCTGAACCCGCCAAAACCCTGCTCAGCGAATTCGTCCACCGCACGTAAAACCGAGTTAATGAGCGCTGCGGCAAGCTCGCTACGGCACCATCGACGTTCAGGCACGGCCATGGCGAGACTATTCCAGGACTGGTCCACGGCCGCTGCCTCTTTCATATGTACGTTCAGGCCAATGCCAGCCACAACCTGCACAACACCTTCCTCGAGCTCACCCTGGAGCTCAACCAGGATACCTGCCAGCTTGCTGCCCCCGATGAAGATGTCGTTGGGCCACTTCAGTCCCACATCGACGACTCCCTGTTGCTCCAGAGCTTCAGCGACGGCCACCCCCAGAACCAGGCTCAGCCCGTCCAGCATGGCGAAGCTGCCACGAAAGGTCAGCCCCAGGCTCAGGTAGAGGTTCTGGCCCCGCGGACTTTGCCAAGGCCGGCCACGCCGGCCACGGCCCGCAGTCTGACAATCCGCGATACACACAGGAACCAACCCGGCCCCGGACTCCGGGCGACGGCGAACAATCTCGGCATTGGTCGAGTCCACCTCGTCCAGCACCACCAGTTCAACGGCGGAACGACGCTGGGGCTCCAGGCCTTGCATAATCTGTTCAGCGTCGAGAAGGTCCATCTCACTCAGCAGGCGATAACCCTTTCCGCGAATGGTTTCTATGCGGACACCCTCGTCCGTCGCCCGCCGGATCTGCTTCCAGATTGCCGTACGACTGACACCGAGACTGTTGGCAAGTGACTCACCGGAGTGAACCTGGCCGTCCGCCAAAAGACCAAGGAGTGCTCTGGATTTCATGAAGGCATGCCCGAGTGTTTGAATGGGATCAGGGCGGGATTAAACAACACGTTGAGCCAAAAGACAAAGGACGAGACCGTCGCGGCATCGCAATTCCCGCAAATAATCCCACTGAGCCTCAGGGAATGGGGGTGGCGGTAAGGTTCGCCTCGATATCGAAATTCTGCATTTTCACACCGTACACCGCCGTTTGTGGTCCTCCGGTGGGGTGTACCAGGTCAATATTGTTGATGGAGAGCTCCCGGAACTGGCTCCTGGCCCGGACTGCAAAGCCCAGGGGCCGGCTTTCAAGATCCGTTGCGGTCGGCGACGATACATAGCGGTATCCCGCTGCGGCTGCCGGGTCCATGATTTTTTCGTCTCCCCTCGCGCCTGCGACCCCCAGGGCATCCGGGCCATCGGTTTTCTTGACCATCTTGGTCTGGTAGACGTCCACGGACAGGTCGGTGCGTATGCCGAAGGTGTTGTCATCCACTCCGTCACCGTCGAAGTCGCCACCGTCACTGGTGTGGATATCATTGAGCAACAACCAGGTCCCGGTGTTATTGATCGGATTCCCGCTGGCATCGATTTGACGATTGGTTTCCCAGGCAAAGGCGTTCTTGCGGGTATCGCTTACGGCCCTGGCGAATATTTGCTTCAGCCGCAGGGTAATACCCTCGTCCCCACGGGTTTCCCAAATGCCGCCCGAGGCCGTGCAATCCGCCCGGGTGGCCCCGGACCCACCGGCACAAACGTCACCCGCACCGCCGGGGACAACCGTCATGCTGCTCCCGGTTTCGTATTGCTGCACGACAAAGCGACCGAAACTTGCCCCCCTATCCTTGTCGCCAATACGCAAATTGCCCACATCCATCATGCTCCAGGCTTCGCCCTTGATGATGGCAAGACCTTCTTCGGTCACATCCACGGTCATATCACGAACATGAGCATCGTAGCTCAGATCGCTGATCCACAGGCCTTTCTGGGAAATCTCCCCATCACCCTCATCATAGGGCGCCGCAATGATGGCGGCCCGGCCATTACGTATGCGGATATCCGAATTGATCGTCAGCCCCTCGCCACTGGCACCGCCGGCGCCCAGCGTGACCTGGCCATCCATTTCAAACTCATAGGCAGGGTAGAAGCCCAGAGCCAGCAGCAACTCGGTTCCGCCCTGCAAGGGGGCATCGTCACTACCCACCCTCAGGCCATTGATTCGATAGCCGGCGTTCACATCCTCAAAACCGACTCTGAGACCGTCATAGAAACGGGTGCCGTTAAGCTCGCCATCCCGGGTAACGTTCACCGTAACATCACCCTGACCCCAAGACTGCAGGCCGCTGAAGATCACCCGGTTGCCGTCCTCGGTATAGCTCAGGTCGGCCAACTGCAGACTCCATTCCGCGGACAGTCTCAGGCCCTGCGGGCCGGCATCAGGGTGCCCTCCCCCCTGCACGTAGATCGCATTGGTATAGTTACGACCGTTGTAGCTGTGATCCCGTAGCATGAAACTGACATTCACCTCGCCAATGCTGCGACCCTCGGCTCCCATTTCGATGCGGCCAATATTGAACTCCCCATCCAGAGAGCCCAGCGTCAGCCCCAGCGCATCGCGGCCAAACCGATCCTTGGCGATATCAACGCGCAGGTCATTTAGGTTGTAATGGCCGGTAATGTCCCGGAACGCAAGCGCGTTGTTGTCATCGTGGTATATAAAGGAAGCACTGTTTATTGTGGTTTCATTATCCACGCGGAAACCTTCTCCTTCCCGGCCGCCGGCGGTGACTCCCGTTTTCGAGGACAGATCAAAGGTACCGCTGAGCCCTCCATAGCTGGGCAGCGCCTGACCGGTGGAGACATCGTAGGTGTTGCCATGGTTTGCAGGATTACTACTGTAGCGAATCGCCCCCACATCATAGGAGCCGGATATGCGGGGTGCGTTCAGCTCCAGAGTACTGCCAACGACGTCAAGGGTGACGCCGAGCGCCTCCACACTGAGCGTAACGTCGTCGAGAAAGACTTCATTACCATTGGTTCGATAGCCCAGGCGGCCGCCTGTCATAGTATAGGCAGTATCGAAGGTATAGCCCGAAGAGCCAAACGCACCTCCCGGACTGATGCGCAAATTCCCCTGCAAGCTGTGATCAAAGAAAACACCCCCCATCCCGACACCCGGTGCGCCGGCGAGGCGGATATCGCCAAACTCGATCCGGCGATCTTCAACCAGGTAATCGAGATTCAGCGAAGCGTCCTCGGTGATGTCCACCTTGATGACGTGAGCAGCGGATTCCCCCGACCGGCTTGCGGAACCCACCCGGAAATCCTCCAGATAGATCCCGTTGCCGTCATCGAGGTAGGACAACCGGTCAGCGGTCATGCCCAGTTCCATTTCCAGGGTAATACCGCTCTGGCCGCTGATAGCGGCCATGTCGTCGTCATCAAGGCTTTGCATCTCGGCCAAAACGGGGGCCGATAATACCAACGCCATTGCCCCGACCGATTGACACATCATGGAGCGAGCTCCGAAGCCAACCATACTTTCTCCCTATGGATTACCCGTGGGGAAAACCAGCAGGTTTCCCTCCATGATGACCTCGCCCTGCATTTCCACTGCAAAGATATCCGTTTGCTGAAATCCAGGATCCGTAGGCCTGAATGTATTGCTACCGGCAATCCTGAACCGGACGTCGTTAAAGCGGACCGTATCTGGCAGACCGATCTCCATCACGTCACCATTGAACTGCTCACCGTCGCCACCAAATCCCGAGTCAATAGAGCGGACTCTGAGCGTCAGGCCTTCGAAGGCAAAATCACCCTTTATTTCATCCAGCACCATCCAGCCGCCACCCTCTTTCAGGCGATAGGCCAGCCTGGCACCACATTTTTTGTCCGGGTCGTCACAGCGGCCAAAATAACTGTTCTCGATCGGGCCACCCATTTCGTTAATGCTGATGTCGCCGGAGAGGTAGATACCGCCCTGGCCGGACACCTCGGAAAGATCCTGATCGTTCAGACGATCAAGCTCACCTGCAGCCTGGTTCACCGCAAGCAGCAACAGTGTTGCCAACACAGCCTGGCAGTAACGCCTGTTCATGGCGCCAGATCCCTGGTTCGGATATCAAGATGCTGGATGAGCATGCCCTCGACCCTCGCCGACCCAAAATCCCGGTCCCCCACCGAGAAATTGCCAATATGCAGATTGCTGCGGTAGTCGGGATTGGTGTAATAATCTTCGTAGAAATCCCAGGTTTCTGCATTGCTACTGCCACGCAACCCATCGGCGCCAATTGCGCCCGGCGCAGGCTTGTCAATCGCCGCCACTTCAACAACAAAATTACCGGTGCCATCCACATCGAAAAACACTGGCTGCAACTGGTTGCCAATAGCCAGTTCCAGTGCAAAATTGGTCATGGTGATGCGCGAACCACAGGACAGGCCATCCTGTGAGCAGGCGTTGATCGACAATTCCGGCGTATGAAAATTCAGTTTGAACTGCCCAACCATCTGCCGGCGATCGTCGTCGCCCCAGAGCCTGAGATAGCTGCCATCAATGACGGCGCTTTTGGCGTGGATGTTGATATTGGCGGACCGGTCATCACCGACAGCGACGTTCATCTGCATACCCACATCCGGGCGCTCACCCATAAAATCCGCCGTCGCCGGGCGACTGGAACAGACACCACTGCCCGCCAGGGCGCCGGAATTCATACAGTCGTATCCCTGGGTAACGTCCACCAATGCCGGAGCTGCAAATTCCAGAACCGCCTTATCCCTGATACCTATATTGTTTCCATCCACCACATCAATCCGATAGGGGTTTACCAGGCGCCCCAGGTTGACCGGGCTCAGGTTTTGCCCGTAGTTGCTTCCATTACCGGAAATATAGAGATGATTAACCACAATCTCGACGTCCCGCCCATCAGTACTCCTGAGGCCACCAATCTTGAAGATCCGGGCCTGGTTACCGTCAGCATCGGGCACATCCGTGCCATGGGAAAATTTGAAGTCTTCCAGTACCACACCAATTCCGGCGCCATCAATCTCCGACAGTTCGTTCTCGGAGAGATCCTCAAGCTCGGCGTTTGCCATCCCTGCGGCCAGAAGAACGCTCAGAACAAACGAAGTGCCAACAATTCCCGGCACCCGTTTAGCGCGATAGTGCAGGTTCGGGGTTAGCTTCATCAGAACAACCCCCTGCCCCGGTCAATGTACTCCGTTCGGTAACGGTCGGTACCATAGAGGGCCTCGTTCAGGTTCACTTCGGTAGCGCCATTGGGAATGTTGAAGAATGCCCCTGACGTGGCCCGGATGAAATCCTCAGCGGTCGGATTGGTATTTTTTACGTCCTTGAGCCAGTCGAGGTCCTTGGTCTGGAAGGAGATAAACGCGCCATCGGCCGGGCCCGTAATCCTGCGTTCGTCGCCGACTTCCTCTACCGTACCGATCGGGAAACTGTTGTAGATATCGAGGTCAAAGCAGGAGTCGATGCCCAGTACCAGGCAATCCTGGGCATATACATAGATATCGCCACTACCGCAACTGAGGAATGAGCAGTCGGGCACTTCAATCCGTGAGCTGGAACCCCAACCAATAAGGTTCTTTACCGACCAGCGAGTGAAACCACCGGCATCTTCAAGGACGAAGCGCTCTCCGTTGGGGATACCGATATGCTCGGCCCGGATCGGATCCAGCTCACCAATGTTGGGATCACCCTCTTCACCATAGACCAGCTGTGCCTTGGTCTGGAGGGGACTGCCGCCCTCAAGCAACGGAGTCAGCAGAACAATCACCTGATCAAAGAAATTACCGCTGGAGCTTGCCTCACTGAGGCCCTCCCCGCGGTCGATAATATCCACGTTGACGTTGCCTGTCAGGGTTTCGATCTTGCCAGACAAAATGCCCATGGATTCGCCGAAACCCAGGCGAAAACCAACGATTTCCTGGGCATCCTCATCGAACGCAAATTCAAGGAAGGGGTTCTCGATACTGAAGGGGACAATCTCGCCTTCTCCGTAGGCGGAATCCTCCGGTTTCAGCTGGCGCGGAGCTTTCGAATTACGGTCGAAATAGGCCTGATTATTGATATATCCGAGGGCAAAATCCTCAATGTAGACGTCAGAGGTCCCGCTCTTCTCCCCCTCCCGTTCATAACGGCCCAGTTCAAGAACATCCACATTCGTCTGGATATCGACATCCATGCCCAGGTTGACGCGGGTATAGGAGGTGGTATTGGTTTCATCAGGGTGGTATTGGCGGTCCACGGAAATGAATGCCTGGCCAGTTACCTCTGACATATCACTGTCGGAGATTGGCTGCAGGTCCGCCATGGCGGGAGGGGTAATCGATAAAGCCGCCAACGAAAGCCAGACAACACGTTTCATAGACACACCTCACCATTAACCACACTTTTCCATGCGGTTTATTGTTGTTTTAGATGAGTGTCTCTGAACACTTATGTCGTTTTCGCTGGCATTATTTTGTTTTTGGCCAGTTCTTGTACAAATAATAACGTTGTTTACACGATGTCACTGTGAGCGGTGTCATAGATTTGGAAGGTGGGGTAGTAGGCCTCGGCCAGCGCTTTGCGCTGGGATGACCTACATTGCTCAGGCCTTGCGGCCTTCGGGGCTTTGCCCCCGCCGTCGCTGCGCTCCCGCGTCCTGCGCTTGCCGTTGGCAAGCTTGTCACATGGGGCCTTGTAGTGGACAACAGGTCATCGTCAGGCTCTTAATCCCATAAAAAAACCCCGGCAGCTTACGCTGTCGGGGTTTTGGGATTAAGAGCCTGACGATGACCTACTCTCACATGGGCAGAAGCCACACTACCATCGGCGCTGGTCTGTTTCACGGCTG
>NZ_JANCMW010000090.1 GCF_029207565.1 Marinobacter iranensis
GGGCTCCGCGGTGACGGGGGTCGACATGTTCAGGCGCAGCTGCTCGCTGGGCGTGACCTTGCCCTTGGCCTTGTTGAGGCCCTTGACGCCCGTGAGGAACACCGACACGAGGTCGTTGCGCGGGGTCGCCGGCGCGTCGATGCCGTAGACGGCCTCGACGAGCTTGGGCAGCTCGGGGTTGGTGACGTACTTCAGCGCGGCACCGTCCTGCGTGGGCTTGGAGGCGTTGAACGCGTCCTTGAGCTTCAGCGGGATGACGACCTCGTTGACCAGCGGGTT
>NZ_JANCMW010000091.1 GCF_029207565.1 Marinobacter iranensis
CGACACTGCCCGCAACATGCGCGCCGAATGGACCGGCAACTGGCACACTACCGCCGAAGGCCGCCAGTCGGTCTGCTCGATCCGCTTCCAGCGCTGATCCGAACCCACCACCGCTGGCGCTTCGGCGCCGGCGGTGGCATGGGCAGGCGATGTTCAAGGATCGCGTGCTCTTCATCGACGGCGAGGCATTGGTGATCGACAAGCCCGCGGGCCTGCCGGTCGATCGTCCGCGGGACCGCGCGGAAAGCCTCGAGGACCTGCTCGACCAGCTCACCTTCG
>NZ_JANCMW010000092.1 GCF_029207565.1 Marinobacter iranensis
CGCTTCAGCTTCTTCTGGGAGCATTTCAACGAGAATGACGACCGCGCGCGCACCGGCAAGCAGCTCTGCACGCGCGGCGAGACGCCGCAGAAGATCGACTATACCGACCGGAACGGCGTCGCCCAGTCGCAGCCCGTGGTCGGCGCGTGGAGCATTGGCGCGCTGACGCCGGGATGCCAGCAAAAGACCCTCTATTCCGACGCCGCCTATGGCGTGCCCAACGGCCGCGGATTTCCGATCGTGACGGCGCTCACCCTGGCACTGGCCGGAAACCGGGGG
>NZ_JANCMW010000093.1 GCF_029207565.1 Marinobacter iranensis
CGTGCAGGCCGAGCTCGCCCATCGCGGGCCAGAGCTCGGCTTTGGGAAACCAGTCCTCGGCGTCGATCTTCGCGGCGAGCGGCTCGATGCGCTCCTTCGCGAAGCGCTGCGTCGTCTCGCGGATCATGTCGGCGGTCTCGCCAAGGCTGAAATCGAGCGTCGGATCCATGGGCCTCTCTCCGGAATATGCGCGTCAGCAGTGCTGACCTTTGTCTGCGCGCTTTGCCCCGATTTCGCGCGAGGCGGCAAGGGGAGAGAGGGGGTGATCCCCCGGGGCGG
>NZ_JANCMW010000094.1 GCF_029207565.1 Marinobacter iranensis
TAAGTCGGCACCGGACCGGAATAGGCAACTGGCTGGAAGCCTGATGACGACGCGATGGCCTTCGGCGCGGCGGGCGCGGCCGGAAACACCAGGCTGGTAGCGGCGGAAGCCACCACAACTGGTTTCGGCTTCGGTGTCGGCAGGTCGCCACCCATGCGAGCCGACAGCGTGCTGACGCGCGCGCCGGTCTGGGTCGTCGTAGCCTGCGGCTGGGCTGCAGATGCCTGCACGGTTTGCTGGCCGGCCGCCTGCGTCGCCGTGGTAGCCGGCTGGGCAGCC
>NZ_JANCMW010000095.1 GCF_029207565.1 Marinobacter iranensis
CTCAAGCGCCTCGTCGAGCCTACGCTCCTCGGCTTCACCGCCCTGGATGAAGCTTTTGATCTCGGCGACTTCGGCCTTCAGCTTCTCAGCCAGTTCGGCGTCCTTCATGCCGAGCGCCTTGCCGATCTCCTTGGAAGCGGTATTGCGGCGCTCCTGCGCCTCCTGCAGCCGGCCGAGATGGGCACGGCGGGCTTCGTCCCTGGCGATGATGTCCTCAACGGTGGACTGCGCGTCGGCCTGCGACCACGAGCGCTTCACCAGCGCTTCAACAAGGGCCTG
>NZ_JANCMW010000096.1 GCF_029207565.1 Marinobacter iranensis
GGCCATGCGCTCATCACGGCGACGAATTTCCTCACGATCGTCATTGCCTTCGGATTTTTCAGCTTCGAGGAAGTGAAGATTTTGCAGTTTCCGCTCATCCATACGCTGGAATACATCGAGATGCCCTTCATCAACCGCGTCGAAAATCTCGTCTTTCCTTTCTTCCTTTTCTCCAATCTGGTCACGACCGTCATGTTCGCGTTCGCCGCCCGCAGCGCGCTAGGCCGCATGCTGCCCCGCGTCGACGCCAAGGGGTTTGCGCTTCCGCTTACTGCGGC
>NZ_JANCMW010000097.1 GCF_029207565.1 Marinobacter iranensis
GATCGGATGTCCGTCCGTCCGCATTGCAGCATGATCGCACGGTCCATGGCCGCGCCGTCGCCCTCGACCAGTTCGTGCCCGAACCAGAGCAGCGCCAGGAGGAACAGCGCGAGGCCCGCCGCGGCGAGGACCGGCCAGGGCAGGCGGCGGGAAGCGGGCGGGGCTTCGGGGGCGGTATGCATCGGCATTGGATCGCGTAACGAGAGGCGCGATGCAATGATCCGGCCCAACTTCAATTCCGTCATTCCCGCGAAGGCGGGGATGGCGGCGATCAGGTG
>NZ_JANCMW010000098.1 GCF_029207565.1 Marinobacter iranensis
GGACGCGGCGGACGAGGCCGCCCTCGACTTCGAGCTGAACGGGCTGCACGCCCGCGCCCAGCGTCTCGATCGTGATCGCGTCGCGGTCGACGAGACGGTTGTCGTACACGTACTTGGCGACGCAGCGGATGGCGTTGCCGCACTGCTCCGCCTCCGAGCCGTCCGAATTGATGATGCGCATCTTGAAGTCCGCGCGCTCCGAAGGCAGGATATAGACGAGGCCGTCCGCGCCGATGCCGAAGTACCGGTTGCAAAGCTTGACGGCGCGCTCGGCCGCG
>NZ_JANCMW010000099.1 GCF_029207565.1 Marinobacter iranensis
CGACCGTGACCTGGCCATAGAGGTTGAAGGTCATCCGATCCTCGATCAGCCAGGCGGCGCCGGCCGAATCGAGCAGGTTCGTGTCCAGGACGTCGCTGGTATATTGGGTGAAGCCGCCGATCTGGAACGGTCCCCTCTCCCAGGTGATCGATCCGGTGACCTTCCAGCGCGGCTTGCCGTTCTGGCGGACCAGGTCGCCCGCATCGGCGATGGTGGTGCCCGCGTTGATCGTCCCCGCGGCCCGCGCGGCGATCAGGTTCTGGATCGGCGGCGAGGGC
>NZ_JANCMW010000009.1 GCF_029207565.1 Marinobacter iranensis
AGGCGGCCGTTGCCGTCGTAGGTGTAGCTGGTGTTGCCCTGGCTTTGCAGCTGGTCACCCAGGTTGTAGCTGGCGGAAACACCCGAGACGCCTCGCTCGGTGCTGGTGGCCAGGGTGCGGTTGCCGTTAGCGTCGTACTGGTACTGCTCCACCAGTTGGCTGTTCTTGGTCACCTTGGTCAGGCGGTAACGGTTATCGTACTCATAGCCGTACTGGTTGACGGTGCCATCCGGCAGGGTTTCGGTCTTGCCAACGATCTGGCCAACGCTGTTGTAGGTCAGGTCGTAGTCGAAGGCTGCGGTTTGATTCAGCTCAGTGCCGACGTCGGTGACTTCCCCATGGCCGTTATAGCCAAATGTTTTGGTCAGGGTGCCGTCGTCCAGGCTTACCGGCAGGCCATTCCCCGCATGGCGGCCGATGGTGAAGCCGTGGATGCCGGTTAAGAGGCCGTCCCGGTCATAGGTCAGGTTGGTGCTGTCACCGGCATAGGTGATCTGGCTGACCTGGAAGTTGGTGTTGTGCTCGTACTGGATACCTTCGTTGAGCTCACCCTGGTACCAGGTTTCCTTCAGCAGGCTGCCATCCCAGGTGTAGGAGAGGGTTTCACTGCCTTCACTGACCTGGCTGAGCTGGTCGCCATGGTGGTAGTCGTAGAGGATCGGCCCTTCCGGCGTGTCGGTCCGGGTCAGACGGTTCTGTGTGTAAGTGTGTTCCAGACGTTCGCCGGATGGCAGTTCAACGGCGGTCAGGCGACGATCACGGTCGTACTCGTATTGGGTCGACTCACCCAGCGGGGTGGTTTCCGAGGTAACCCGGTTGATGCCGTTATACGTGTTGTCGTGATCGGTCGGTGTTGGCACAACGAGTGTGGTTCGGTTGCCATTCTCATCGTACTCACTAAGCGTGGCATGGCCATCCGGATAGGTGACCTTGGTTACACGGCCAAGCAGGTCGTACTCGTAAAGCGTTTGCTTACCATCAGCGGCCGTGATCGCCGTTACCTGGCCGCGGCCTTCGCTCGCGTAGCTGTAGGCCGTGCTCCGGTCGCCCACCGCCTGTTCAACAAGGCGGCCACGCTGATCGTATTCAAACACGGTGTCCAGCATTCCGGCCACGGAGATGCCCTGGGTGAGCAGGGTGTCCGGGTCCACCACTTCGGCAACCACCCGGCCTTCGGCCGAGGTCTGGGTCAGGGTGCCGGCACGGGCATCCACCTCTGTGGTGCTGACATCACCGTTTACATCCGTGGTGATGGTATAGCGGGTGGTATCGGCACCGTTCTGCCCATACATCTTCGTCATGGTGGTGGTGCTGGAAAGACCACTGGGCTGGGTTATGGTGATAACGTTGGGTATTTCCTGCAACGTCTTGGAATCCAACACCTTGTCCACAACCGTGGTTACGCCGCCGTACGATGTCGTCTGCTGAAGTTGATCCGCCCGCAGAATATCCACCAGCGTGGAGCCATTCTTGTAGGTGATTTCCTTGCGAACATCCCCGTTTTCCAGCACTCGGCGCACCGTCTGGTACTGATTACCCTCGGCCGTGGTGTAGCCGTATTCATTGTGCCCGATACCCACCCTGGTATCGAAGAAATCCCACTGGCCGCCTTCCGGATCCCGCGTCTGATAGACGCGGCCATGTTCATCGAATTCATGGGGGTAGCTGTAGCCGTTGGGGTCAACCTTCTCGGTCAGCAGGCCGCCAGCCTGATAGAAGAACTGGTAGTCGCTACCGTCTTCGTAGGCCAGGGCACTGAGGTTATTCTGCTCATTGACAGTCAGTTCGGTCACCTGGCCATCCGGTGCCACAATCCGCTGCGGCTTGCCTTCGGCATTTCGCTCAATGGATATGACGTTGCCGAAACGATCGGTAATTTCGTTGAGCTTTCCGTTTTCATTGTAGGCGAACTCAACTAGGGTTTTACCGCTATCCAGGTCTATGGTGGCAATGTGCTTACCGTCGCTGTCGAAGCGATAGGGCATGCGGGATGCGTTCGCTGCGTCCCGAACGCAGCGAACGCTGTATTCATCGGTTTTGCTGAACCGCTCGCTGTTGAAGCTCGCGCTTTCGATTGCCCAGGCCTGGTCGTCATCCTGGAAGTTGGTTGTGGAGCTCCAGTAGGGCTTGCGAAAGCTTGCGCCGGGACTCCAATACTCTCCATCCGGGATGACCATGTCGGTCTGATGCGCAAAGATGTCATTTGGCAGAACATAGAGCAGTTCATTGATGTTCGGCAGGCGCCAGTCCTCGAATCCTGCGAAGCTGGAGGCCTCACAATGCTGGATGCTGGCCTCCCAACCCAACTTGAGGCTGGTATTTTCCGGCGCGTCCTGCCACATCAACCCATTTTCCTGGTCAACCACCACATTCTGACTGGCATCGCGTTGTAACCCCTGGACATAACGCTCATCGATTGGCTCACCACGCACGCACATAACCGGCTTCAGATATTCATCCGGATTGGCCGAATTCTGGTGCCAGAGGTTGGTGGCGCGGTTCAGGCTGTAGATAGCTGGCCCGACGTTAGCGCCGGACTTTTCGATGTTGTAGCCAACTTCCTTAGCCGTGGGCAGACGCCAGCCCGACCCCGGCCCCACTTCCACTTCCACTTCGCAGTACGCTTGAGCGTCTGCTTTGGTGCGGGTTTCATACGGCTGGTCAACAAATTCCCATTCCAGTCCCGTTACCTTGTCCACCAGAATGCCCTGGTCATTGACGGTGTAATCAATGCTACTGCCACCGCTCTGGTAATAGCCGTCATCGCCGTCGACCAGACTGTAGGTGAGTCCCGTCTTGAGGATCAGGGACTGGGTTTCAACATCAACCACGCCACCATTGCCAAGGTAGACTTGCCCGGCCGGGTCGAATTCGTGAACGTTGGAGAGCGACCAGCCATTGGCCAGTTGCCGATCAAAACTGTTCTTGAATGACACACCCCGGGTTTGCCAACTGGTGTAGTTCTGCCTGCCCGGTACCTGGGTCACGCTGTCGCCCGTGGTGGCCCATGCCACCGGGAACTCGGAGAGTTCACGGTCTTCTTCCGCCGCATTGCCGGAGCTCAGGTACAGCGCAGGGTATTCGTACCCGATGGAAACACGGCCACTGACCATGCCCTCCGGGCGCACACCATCAATCCGCGTGCCGTCCCAGATAAATTCCACCTCGGTATTTTCCGCCGGTGCCAACTCGCGCTCAAATACATGGCCGGCCACTTCGAGCTTCACGAACATTCGTTCCAGGGTGGAGGGAATGCTATCGCCACTGACCTTGATGCGGGCTTTGTGTTTATAGCCTTCCGTTCTCTGGCTGGAGTAGTGCAGGGTCAGGTTAGTGCCCGCAATGGAGATGTCCTCATGGAAAGTTTGCTGATAAGGCTTAACATAGGAACCGGTGCATTCGGTCTCTTCATTCTGCTCATCTTCTTGCTCCAGGTCCGTATCCAACTCAGTAGGCGCTTCGTCTTCGCTGGAGCCCCAGTTGTAGTCTTTGGTAGAGAAGTGGTTAAAGCTACCCCACCAAAACGTCTCACCCGGCTCATAGCCGCCCAGCCCCAGTGCGTCGTCTTCTGTATTTCCGTTACCATTGAGATCATCCGCAACACCATCTCCGGTGTAGTCCACGCCGTCGATGCTTCCATCACCGCTCTGATCCAGTGCCTGAACCACAACGCCGTTCGATGAGGCTACCCACTCGTTTCCAAGCCGGTCGAAGGAACCGATCGGTACGATCTCACCCACCTGGAAACCAAGGAAGTTGTCGACGAACATCACAACGTCGTTGTCGAATACAACGCTGTCGCTGTAGTGAACGCCAGCCACGTGCAAATCCGTGGCATAGGTGAAGGCTGTTTCTCTGGGCAGCTCACCCGACATGGAGGCCGGGGTTTCAAATTCGGTGGCGCTCAGCAGGAAGTCTTCCAACTCCCGGGTGCTTCCATCCGCGGAATGAACCGTCGCGGAAGTAATATCGTTGAAGACCACCGTGGCCCGGCGCTCACCGAACTCATCGCTGATGATTGTGGATTGATGTACCTGGGGTTCAGCGGAGGCAATATCGATCAATGTTTGCTTGCTGTCGCGCTGCAGTAGCATTACGCCTTCAAGGTTTGACCACCCACCTGACGCTCCAATCGTTGTGCGCTGAACCACCAGGTATCCAGGCTTTTCGTACACTACGGTCTGCTCGCCGGCAGGCCCAGCAATAATAAATCGACCGTCGTTGCCGGTTGTTGTCGTCCCGAGCTCTGGCCGATTCAGGAACGAAGCCTGTACGCCCTCGACCGGCTGGCCCTCCCGATCCCGAACCAAACCGGTGTAAACCGCCATGGCCATCGGGTCATACCCAGCTACCGATGCGTTCTCCGGTACATATTCAGAGATGGCCTCAGCGTCGGTACCCTCAAGATTGCTTGTATCCGTTGCTTCTCCCACCCGCACGAAGAGACGATTGGATTCCAAACCATTGATGCGCGCAAAAACCTGCGCCTGGCCGGATTGTTCGGCCGTAATCGAACCGCCGTTCACCGAGATGATGGAGCGGCTATCCGCAATAAAGCTGGAATACGGCGTGAAATCGCTTTGATTACCATTGTCATAGACACCTGTAACCTGAAGCGAACGGGACTCTCCTGGCACCATCATTAGCGTACTGGGTTCTACCCTGATCTCGCTCAGACCGTTTGTCTCTATCAGGGACTCGTCGATGTCCAGAATATGGGCGGTATTACAACCCTGGGCTGCCGAAATGTCCGTGGTAGTCGTGGCTCCCAGATCCCACTGGTCGTTCTGATCCACAGTGTGGAAAACGGTCACGTAACCATGGGTTTCGGGGGATGGTTGGCCCGGCCCATAGTTGCCCCGGGCGATTCCGAACCCGATCAGACCTTCTTCAGTCTGCAGCCCACTGTTTTCGTTAAGGCGAGTCTGTAGGACATGATCCCGGTGACCCCAGGCCGGACCTGTTGCCCAGTCAAAGTCTTCAAACCAGTCCTTGTCCTGATACACCCACCCGAAGATGGCAAGCACCAAGGCTTGATCTACCGTGTACGCCTCAGTACTTTCAGCCCCTGAGGCCACGGACTCGTTCCTCACATGACTATCGCGATGGCCGGCAATATAGGCGTTCACGTCCAATCGGTCACTGGGACTTAACCCATCATTGTAGTGACCAATAATCTCGTTACGGCTCTGGATATAATCTGCGTAACCTTGGGCTACAGAGGCAACTTCATCGGCCACACCTTCATACGGTTTGATGCCACGAGCTGTCCGCTCAGCATTGATCAGGTAAAGCCCCTTTTCCTGAACCGTCATACCGTCCCAGGTTTCCTGAGCCGGCATGATCAGGTATTGGAAGACCGAAGGGTCTTGAGAGCGGGCGAAGTTAAAAGCGCGCTGGATGTCCTCAACCGTTGCGGCATCATTGCCCAACCAGTCCAGGTCACTCGCGGGATACAACTTATCGTAACCACGATCATCAGTAACCGTCTGTAGAGGGCACTGAGCCAGCTCGCGTGTTTCCAGGACTTCAATAGTCACCGTTGTGGAATCAGTAATCCCCAAATCGGTGGTAACAACCAATTCAGCCGTGTAAGTGCCTGGCTCAAGGGAGTCAACAGGAGCATATGCCGTTTCCGAAACCAGCTCACCATCGATGTACCACTGATAGCTCAATGTCCCTGACGCAACAGAACTGCCGCTGCCATCAAGGTGAATCCGGGTATCGGTATAACCGGAAACCGTCTCCGGCGCTGCAGCAACCGGCTGATGCCCGACGTTCACTGAAACAAGCTTATGCCCCAACAGACCAGAATCGTCCTCAACTTCAAGCCGGTATACCCAAGCACCGACAGCAAGATCGCTAAGCTGGAGACTTGGATCCTCCCCCAGCAACTGGCCACTGTCATTGTCGAACCACCGGTACGCCACTATCTGGCCGTCGGCATCGGAACTCCCTGAACCGTCGAGCGTAACCGTGCCTCCCTCGACAACCGTATGGCTATCCTCGGCCACGGCGACAGGAGGAACCTCATTGATGGTGACCTCCACAGGTGTCGTCATCACCTGGCCATTGGCGTCGGTCACCTCCAGGGTGTACATCCAGGTTCCTGTGCTCAAGCCACTCAGAACAAGAATTTCCTCGGTTCCGATCACATCACCGGTTGTCTGGTCGATCCACTTGTAGGATGTGATGCCGCCATTGGCAATGCTCTCGCTTGCGTCAAGAATCACGTCCTGACCGAGCCGCACCGTCGATTCGCCGTTGATAATGATTTCCGGTGGAGGATTAACCGTGATGATGATTGGCTCCGGATAATCCTGTGACAAGCCGTTGTTGTCTGTCACTGTCAAACGAAGTTCAAGCTGGCCCGGGTCCAGACTATCCAGTTCCAACACAGGAGTGTTGCCAAGCTCAATGCCGTCCGCCCGGTTATGCCACTGGAAGGAAACGATAGAGCCGTCCGCGTCGAAACTGCCCGTCGCATCCAGTGTAAGCACTTCGCCGAAATTGACTGAATCAGGGATGTTTTCAACCCTGGCTACGGGTTCAGCATAACTGCGCACACATCGAAAGGGGGAGCTGCTTTGCTGATTGTAGTCTTCTTGGTGCACATGATTGACCACCAGACCAGACGCAATTTCGCTTTGGTACTCGAAGCGCCAGAACCTCGTCAGATCCTCCAGAAGATACGGATAACGCCCCCATACCGTTGGCGTAGATGAGCTCCAATAACGAACATCGGGCACATTCAGGAAAACATCGGAAGGATTGTCTTCCGTGACAAAATGATCAAACTCCTGCATCACTGTCTGAGATTCATTGAAGTTCGGCAAACGCCAGTCCGAATGCCCGCCCAACTGAAGCGCCTCACAACTCTCTAACGCTGCTGTCCAGGTTGCACTATTCACCAGAACCTGGGCATCATCTTGCCACATCAACCCATTGGCACGGTCGACAGTGATGTCATGCCCCGAAGGTTTGAAAAAGTCGGTCTCAAAGCGCTGGTCTCCACTCACACAGCGAACACTGGCCCCCATGGTCCCTTCCGCCCAAAGCTCGCCCGTATCGAAGTTAACTGTGCTGTTGTAGTGGGTTAAGCGACCATAACTATTTCCGTCGTCGGCAAAAAATTCATAGCCCGTATGTTGGAAAGCCGGGTTGATAAGATTGGTGCCATAGCCGGAGCGATGGTGTTCCAGCAAAAACACCAGCTCGAGTCGGTTCGGTAAACGCCAGTTATCAATACCTCCATGCACAAGATTGCGGCAGTACCCCGCAGCCGTCCCCAGGCGATCAATATCTACGTCAACATGATCCGTATCTTCCCAAACGAGCCCGTTCACCCGATCCAGGACGATGTTTTGCGAATCGTCTCTCTCGAAAACCCTCGGAGTTCCTGCTTGAATTGTCGCATCGTCCAGAGGGTGCACCGGAATACGATAGCCGGTCATCGGCAACCGAGACATTCCTTCAGGCAGGCTTTCTACATCGGTAAAAGGCAAAACGGTTAACTGAAACGATTGCGTAACGCCTGCTCCATAGATATCAGATGCTTTAATCACCACATCGTGAGTGCCTACTTTATCGGCCCCTGGGGTCCACACTACGGCACCATCGTTGGCAGACATTTCCGGTGGTCCGTCTACTATTTCCAGTGTTAGATCTCCGCCATCAGGGTCGGACACCAACACCTCATAACGATATGCCAACCCTTCAAATGCTCGTTTGAGCGGCGCACCCAGAAACACGGGTGGCCGGTTCGGATCCTTTACTTCTATATCGAACGTCTGTGAGACAAGTGCACCTCGCTCATCTGAGACAGTCACTTCAACCTGGTGAACGCCCAGATGAGAACGACTGGGGTTCCACCAAAGAAAGCCCACGGAAACATCTATTGTCATTCCTTCCGGCGCTTCAGTGAGGCCGAAACACAGCTCATCGTTATTCGCATCTACAACGCGAACAGGGTACTCATAGCTTTGAAGAGCCCAAGCCTCTACTACTGGACTTGAAGTGATAACCGGGATCTGATTGGTCTCATTCATTTGACTCGCAGTCAGTCCATACCCTTCTGCACCGTCCATCTTCGGATTTGGCGAGCAGCTATCGAAGGAAGCACCCGCAACGACCATATTAAACGGATCGTCTGGCGTAACAGGTTCTGGGGAATCGTGCGGAACAGGCGGCTCAGCATTAAACATCTCGAACAGTTGGTAGTAGCCAATCTCCCCGCCGTCTGCGAACTGAATGGAATCGATCGTATTCTGTCTGATGAAAAACTGGTAGACACGGACTTCACTGTCGTTCTGGCTATTACCGAGGATCAGGTCATCAGCAATCCGCGAAAACGTTACATCGGAGGAAGCTATTCCTTCCGAGTAGTACAGTGTATTTTCGCCTTCGTAGGCGATAATGAATTTTTTGCCTGAGTCGGGCCCAATCTCGAAAGTGACGCCTTCAACCGCGTGTTCCCCGGTGAAGCCCGTACCGCTGTACCCGTACCCTATCCGACCTATTAAGTAGTCATCCCCGCTCAGTCCCTGAAGCACCTGAGTGCCCATCCTTGGTATCAGAATATCTGCATCTGCGGTGCCCACCAAAGGGCCACCATCTGCTTTTCCGGCTGCCAGGTTAAGGGACTGGGCTATAGTCGTTGGAGACGCGACACCAAATGCCTGGAACAACTGAGCACTGGTGAGTTGGCTGCCACTCTGAAACTCAAGTACCGAAACGGTATTCTTGACGGTAAAAAAGCGTTTAATGGTCAGGGCTTGGCCGTTTGAACCAATATTCAGAACGAGATCATCTCCCGCCTTCATCAAACCGCTGGCAACGTCTGAGTACGAGATACCATCAAGGAATTCAACGACGTTTTGGCCTTCCACATCATGGATTACATCGCGTCCTTCATCTACATCAATCCAATAACGGTCACTTGCTGGCCCACCAATCAGGAAGTCGTCGCCCGCACCTCCAGTAATTAATGTGGCTTCGGCGCTTGCAACGAGCACATCCGCATAGTCCGTACCGGTCAGCTGAATGAGCTCTGGCCACTCGCTACCTGGATCCCCTCCGTCGCCTGTACCACCACCGCCTGTTCCATCACAGTTTTCAGTCGCTGGATCGCACTCACCATCCGGTGGTGGAGTATCACCGCTACCATCATCACAGTTATCGGGGTCAGCATCTGGTTCGGAACAGAGAGGCAAGTCTCCCTCACCCCCGCCATCTCCCGGCTCGCTCCCATCGCCACCCAGGTGCGTTCCGTCAACAATCATCTGAAAAGGTGGCGCCTGTGCTGGTTCAGGCACACCAAAAAGATTAATGACCTGATCAGCGGTTATCTCCCCACCATTTTCGAAACGGATAGCTGATACCGTATTTTGACGTGCGAAGAATTTATAGATTCGAACTTTGTTGCCTTCCTCACCGTTGCTGAGGATTAAATCGTCCCCGGCTTTCGTCAGGTTTGAAGCAACGTCGTTAAAGGAGATTCCATCAACAAACAAGACAACGTTCTGGCCTTCATAAGCGATAATAAAGTCTTCACCGTTGTTACTACCGATTTCAAAGGTGACACCATTTGCACGACCTATCAGAAAGTCGTCACCCTCTTGCCCCTGTAGTGTTTCAGTGTCCTCAATGGGTACCAGGATGTCTCCAACCAAAGACCCCGTTAATAAAGGAACACCCTCTTCTCCCATGTAGGGCACTTTGGACGGCTCTGTCTCTGTCGGTGCACTTAGTCCGAATACCTGGAACAACAAGGAACCGGGAATCGTTTCACCGGTTGAGAACTGAAATTCGTTGATCGTTCCCGCAATGGAGAAGAAACTTTTTACCGTCAGGCTCTGGCCGTTCTGACCTATGTTCATGATCAGGTCATTGCCAGACTTCGTTAGGCCACTGGAAACATCTCCGTAGGCGATTGAGCTGGCGAACTCAACATCATTTGTGCCTTCCACGGCGTATAACGTGTCCTGACCGTCCCCGGCTGAAATCACGTACTGATTATTGCCAGGACCTCCCACCAAAAAGTCGTCTCCGGTGCCAGGTACAACTCTTGAGTCCGAACCGCCAACAATTATGAAATCGTCGCCCGCAGTTCCCTCAATGACATTGTTTGAATCAGCAGTAACGAAAGCACTGAACCAAATAGCTGGAGTAATGACGAGAAGCGCAGGAATGGCAAATCGGAGCAGAAGTTTCATGACGGGAATCTCTGACTACAGTGACTGGGAACATAAAAACGCAATGCTGATTCACTTCATGTAGTCAAAGAGATGTTCTCTCCGAAACAGGAAGTAGCGGCATCTAGCCTGACGAAAGGGTCAGGCTTTCCCGAAAAGTCGGGACGACAAACATTGCCGAGAACTGAAATTTCCCCGATGCTTGCGGTTCAGGTAGTTCAGGAATGGGAGAGGTACATTTGCTGTGAGGCAGCACGAAGACACTTCGAAGAGGCATAAAACTAGCTCCAAATCCTTCTGGCGTATTTCCCTGGACATTAACGAATGTCCATATCCAACTTAGAACACGAACTCCTATCCCGCAATGATTTTACAAAGACCTTTTATTGAGGCGCCCGGAAACGTGAACCGCGTCACAAATTCAGAGCCCGCGCCATACAAACCGGGCCACCCTCACCTCCACCGTTACCGTCAGCGTGATCAGGGCTTCAGCTTTGCTCCGGCCTTCCGCCGACGCCCGATAAAGATGCGGCGTCATCGCCAGCAGGTCGGCAATGGCGCCCTGGTTGTCCAGGGTCAGTGAGTAGCGAACCGTTTCCGTATCCACTATCGAAAAGCCATCCGGAGCCTCTGCCGCCACTGGCTTCTCCGGCTTGAGTGACGGATAGATAATCTCCCGCAGTTCCCGCAGGTGATTAGGGCCCGGGTCTGCCTGGATCAATACGCCGCCGGGTTTCAGCACGCGGGCAAACTCAGGGTACACGGGAAAGCCGAACAGGCAGAGCACGCGATCCAGGGTGCCGGGTAACACCGGCAGGTTGGCGTTACTGCCCACTACCCAGCGCGGGCGTTTGTCCTGTTTCGCGGCCGCCAGGGTTGCCCATTTGGAGATATCCAACCCTATCAGCGAGAGTGGCGTGTCCGTGTTTGCAGCCGCCAGTTCCCGCAGGTAATAGCCTTCACCGCAGCCCGCATCGAGGCAGGCCAATGTTGTGGTTTCAGCGGTCGCACCTTGCAGGACAGCGGTGCTCACGGCCTGCGCGATGGGCTGGTAGTAACCGGCATTCAGGAAGCGTTGACGAGCGGCCACCATCGCCTTGCTGTCGCCGGGGTCGAGCGAGCGCTTCTTCTGTACCGGTAGCAAATGCAGGTAGCCCTGGCGAGCCACATCAAAACTGTGGCCGGCCGGGCAACGCCAGCAGGTTCCGGTTTGGGTCAGAGTGTCGCCATCCAGCGGGCAGGCGAGGGCGTCGAACGCTTCGGTGCTCATGGGCTGGTGATCTCCGGCGTCATTGTCCGGCTTGAGAACCAGCGGGCAAATGCCCAGAATAGCGACGCAACGATCATACGAGGAAGGCCATCGTGAAGGGCGAGATTATCCATTATACCCGGGACGCACTCGGTGGCATTCTGGTGGTCGACTATCGCAAACATCGGGTGATGACCTTTGATTCGGTGTTCGAACAGAGCAAGATAGACCGTCGCAGACCCCATCTTCCCGTCCATGAATACAGCCGCGCGATGCTGTTACCCGTAGCCTTTACGCAGCCAACCCACGTCACCGTCCTGGGCCTGGGTGGCGGCGTAATGGCCAGCGCGCTGCTGCACCTGCTACCCGACTGCCAGGTTCATGCCGTGGAACTGCGCCCCAGGGTGCTGGAAGTGGCCCGTGAATATTTCAGCCTGCCGCACTCGACCAACCTGACGGTGACCATCGGTGATGCCCGGGATGCCCTCGGCAAGGCGGCGAACGAGAGCACTGACCTGATCTTTGCCGACATGTACAACTCCGATCGCATGAGCCCCACGCAGGCCCAGCGGGAGTTTATCAGACAATGCAGCCGGGTTCTCAGCAGCGCCGGCTGGCTTGCCATCAACTATCACCGCACGCCGGACATCAATGGGCCGCTGTTTCGCCAGCTCCGTGGTGAGTTTGCGGCACTGCTGCTGTTCAAGAGCAAAACCAATAATACGGTGATCTTCGCCAGCAAACGCCCCTTCGAGGCCCTGCATACCAAAGACCCTGCACTGGCGGTTCTGGAGAACACCCTGCCCATTGACTGGCGCCGCCTGATGGCGAGGGTAATCCGCCTGACCTGAAGGCGCATCGGCCATTCCCTTATCCCTGTCTACTCACAAAGTACCACTTCCCCGGCCCTCAGGTAGCATTGTGCCCGGCCCGTAAATCCCTAGCATTGAGGTGACAAACAACAAGAAAACTCTGGAGAAACACCATGCCCGGGCGGCTGTTGCTGCTGTTGTTGATTGTCTGCTTCTTACCCGCCGCCCATGGCGCGCTGGACGACGACAAGCGGGCGTTGATCCAGGAGCTTTTCCCCAAGGCCACGGACATCCGTGACAAGGTACCGGGTTATCCTGTGTACCCGGTTTACCAGCTGCAGGAGTTGATCGGCTACGCCTACGAGTCCGTGGACCTAAGCCCACTGCAGGGTTTTGCCGGGAAGCCCGTCAGCATGCTGATCGGGCTCGACACTCGCGGCCGCTTCACCGGCGTTCGTATCCTCAATCATCACGAACCGGTTTTTCTCCACGGGCTGGGCGAGGAACCGCTGCTCAGTTTCATCGATCAGTATGAGGGCCGTTCACTCACCGAGCAGATAATTATCAACACCTCCAATTCCCGCACGGGCAAAGACACGGACGGCAATGTGGTGCGCTTTGATGGTGTCAGTAAGGCCACGGTATCGGTACTGATCATCAACGACACCATCCTCTCGTCGGCTCTCAAGGTGGCCCGGGAAAAACTCGACGGGTTTACCCAGGCGCCCCCCACCCGGGCCAGAACCGACTTGTATCAACCCCTTTCCTGGCAGCAACTGCTTGACCGTGGCTACATCGGCCACTGGCAAATCAGCCCGGAGGCCATTGAGGAAAAGCTGGGCAGCCCGCTGGCGGACTATCCCGATGCACCCAAGCCGGAGCCGGGCGAACCTTTCACCGAGCTTTACTTCGGTTACATCAATGCGCCGATGGTGGGCCGCAACCTGCTGGGCGATGAAGGTTTCAACCGGCTGCAGGAAAAGACAGGGCCAGAGGCCCAGGTACTGGCGGTGATGTCCCGCGGCCTATACCCACACCTCTCCGATGATTTTACGCCGGGAAGCTCTCCCGAGCGGCTGGGGCTGCAGCAAAACAACCTGTCATTGGACATGCGGGACCTCAACATGTTCGACCAGACCATCCGCATCAATGCCGATGGCATACCGGATATGGCCACCGCGACCCTGTTCCGGGTTGGTGGCAACGCCGGCTTCAATCCCGGCGCGGACGCCACTCTGAAGTTGGGCGTCACACTGCGCAAGAATCATCTGGTGGCAGACAGTACCAATCTCGACATTCCAGTGGCCTTTGCAGGCGAGCTGTTCGAGACCGTGGAGGTCGCTCCCCGGCCGGAAGACAACCGCCAGCCGGTATGGATCGGGCTCTGGAAAGAACGCTGGCTGACGATTTCCATACTGGTCCTCAGCCTCACAATTCTCACGGTGTTTTTTGCCCGTCAACGTACCCTGAGCCGATACCCGAAACTGGTGCACCGTTTCCGCTGGGGCTTTCTGTTCTTTACCCTGTTCTTTATCGGCTTCTATGCCCAGGGACAGTTGTCGGTGGTGAATATCTACACCCTGTTGCTGGCCATCTGGGATGGCTTTTCCCTGAATGTGTTTCTGCTGGACCCGGTGTTATTCATTCTCTGGACCTACACCTTCGTAAGTCTGTTTGTCTGGGGCCGTGGTCTTTTCTGTGGCTGGCTGTGTCCCTTTGGCGCGCTTCAGGAAATGGCGGCCTGGCTGGGTGAAAAGCTGAAGTTCCGGCAATTGAAGGTGCCGGAGAACTGGCACCGCCGGCTGATTCTGCTGAAATACCCGATTCTCCTGGTGCTGCTGGGTACCGCGTTTTATTCACTGGCCCTGGCGGAAAAACTGGTGGAGGTGGAACCCTTCAAAACCGGCATCACACTCTTCTTCGTGCGCTATTGGCCCTTCGTGGTCTACGCCGTTGGCCTGCTGGTGATTGGCATGTTCATCCACAAATTCTACTGTCGCTACCTATGCCCGCTGGGGGCCGGGCTGGCGGTGCTGGGCAAGCTGCGACTGTTCAGCTGGCTGGACCGGGTGGAACTGTGCGGCAAGCCCTGCCAGCACTGTAAGAACAGTTGCGGCATCAATGCCATCCATAAGGACGGGCGGATCGATTACGATGAATGCATCCAGTGTCTCGAGTGTGTGGTGATACTGGCGGACGAAAACCAGTGTGTGGACAAACGGCTGGCAACAAAACGCCGGCGGCAGGCAGACATACTGGCCACGGATGCGGGCTGACTCGCATCTTTGTATTGAAGGGCGTTCGGCCGCCATCCCAAGGCCATACCCCCACCTGTTTCTGAGCATTCAATCAAGTTATGATTGCGGTGTTCTCAACCATCAGATGTTGGTACCGCCAATGGCCAGAAGCGCTCGCTACGATCGACAAACCGCCCTGGAAAGGGCGATGAACCTGTTTTGGGAGCGGGGTTACGGCGGCGCCTCCATGAAGCAGATCGAACAGGCCCTGGACATGCGACCGGGCAGTATCTATGCAACGTTCGGGAGCAAGGACGGGCTGTTCACTGAGGCCCTGGCCACCTACGCACAATCGGCCGGCGCAGAGTTCCGCGAACACCTTGCCGCGTATTCCTCGATACTGGATGGATTGCAGGATTACCTGCGTCGCCTCGCCCGCCAGCCAGGCACGGAAGAAGCATCACCGGCACGGGCCTGCATGATTGTGAAAACCCTGCTGGAAGCAAGCAACACCAACCCGGCCATGGCGAACCAGGCAAACATGCTCCTGAGCGCTATTGAACAGTCTCTTACGGAGTTGCTGGAGCAGGCAAAAACCCAGGGCGAACTGAACCCGGATACCGACTGCGCCAGGCTGGCACGGCTGCTCCAGGCCCAGCTTATCGGCCTCCGGTCCTTCGCACAGCGAAACGTTCAACCGGAACATGTCACCGGGCTCGCGGACGACATGGCAGCCATCCTGGACCAGTTTCGCGCCCGCCACTGAGTCTTATCTTTATTTCAGGAACCCCTTGCTATGGAAAACCTGCATCACATCGTCGTCGTAGGCGGCGGCGCGGGCGGCCTTGAACTGGTCACCCGCCTTGGCAACAAACTCGGAAAAAAACACAAGGCCCGCATTACCCTCGTAGACGCCGGTCTGACGCATGTCTGGAAACCCCTGCTGCACGAAGTGGCCTCCGGCTCTCTGGATGCCAGCGCCAACGAAATCAACTACCGTGCCCACGCGCGCAAGCATCACTATGAGTTCCAGCTTGGGCGGATGAGCGGCCTCGACCGCGGCGCCAGGGAAGTTGTCATTGCCCCGTTCCTTGACGAAGACGGCGACGAAGTCGTGCCGGAGCGACGCATTGGCTACGACACCCTGGTCATTGCCGTGGGCAGTACCGCCAACGATTTCGGAACGCCCGGCGCCCAGGAGCACTGCCTGTTCCTGGACAGCCTGAACCAGGCCCGGCGCTTCCATAACCTGCTGCTCAATGCGTTTTTGCGCAAGAACCACGAAGCCCAGTCCGGGAATGGCCATGAACTGCCCATTACCATCATAGGGGCCGGTGCCACCGGCGTTGAATTGGCTGCGGAACTGCGGTTAGCCTCCCGGGAACTGCCAATCTATGGCATGAACCACCTGCGGCCGGACGATGTTTCCATCACTGTCATCGAAGCGGCGGACCGTATCCTGCCGGCACTCCCGCCAAGGCTGTCCGACGCGGCAACCCGGGAACTGGCGCACCAGAACGTCAAGGTAATGACCGGGCAACCGGTCAGCGATATCCGCGATGGCGTGGTGGTGATGAAAGACGGCACCGAAATCGACTCCGAAATGACCATCTGGGCCGCTGGCATCAAGGCGCCGGCCTTCCTGTCAAAGCTGGAGGGGCTGGACACCAATCGTGGAAACCAGATCAAGGTAAAGCAAACCCTGGAGGCCACAACCGACCCCGATATTTATGCCTTTGGCGACTGCGCCGAATGCCCACAGCCCGACTCTGAACGACCGGTGCCGCCGCGTGCGCAATCCGCCCATCAGCAGGCAGACGTGTTATTCAAGACCCTGTGCAACCGGCTTGAAGGCCGTGAGGCCGTGCCCTTTGTCTACAATGACCATGGCTCGCTGATCAATTTCAGCCGCTACACCACGGTTGGCAACCTCATGGGCAACCTGTCCGGCCGTACCATGTACATAGAGGGCAAGGTGGCACGATTGTTCTATCTTTCCCTTTACCGTATGCATCAGGTGGCCCTGCACGGCGTTCTCCGGACAGGCGTTATCTGGCTGATGGACCGGATAAGCCGTGCAATGCATCCGCGTCTGAAACTGCACTGACCCTGACGTTACCCTGTTATTATCGAAGCATATTCCCAATCCGGAGCAGGAATGGATCCGATTATTACCCTGATTGGCGCTTTGATGCTGGTCATCAGCATCATGCTCAGCCCGCTGTCCAGCAGGCTGGGCATGCCGGTGCTACTGATTTTCCTCGTGGTCGGCATGATGATGGGCGAGGACGGCCCCGGCGGTATCCTGTTCAACGACTTTAAACTGGCGTTCCTGATCGCCAATCTGGCGCTCGGCGTAATCCTGCTCGATGGCGGCATGCGTACCCGCGCCGAAACCTTTCGCGTGGGATTGCGCCCGGCGCTGATCCTGGCCTCCTTAGGGGTGGCCCTGACGGCGGCCGGCTCCGCCCTGGTGGCCTGGTGGGTGTTTGACCTGCATTGGCTAACCGCTTTGCTGATTGGCGCCATTATTTCCTCCACCGATGCGGCAGCGGTTTTTTCCCTGCTTCAGGGCCGCGGGCTGCACCTGAATGAACGGGTCAGTGCAACCCTGGAAATCGAATCGGGCAGCAACGACCCGATGGCGATTTTCCTTACCCTGATGCTGGTTACCATGATTGAGGCCGGCGGCACCTCGGAAGGCTGGGTGGCCCTGCTGATGCTGGTAAAACAATTCGGCATTGGCGGTGCTGTTGGTGTCGCCGGTGGTTTCATCGTGGTGGAACTGGCCAATCGCGTCCGGCTTACGCCGTCGCTGTATCCGTTACTGGTTGTGGCGGCCGGTATCACCGTGTTCTCCGGCACCAATGCCCTTGGCGGCAGCGGTTTCCTGGCGATCTACCTGACTGGTGTGGTCATCGGCAATCGGCCGGTACGGATGATGCCGATGATCCTGCAGGTCCATGATGGCCTGGCGTGGCTGGCCCAACTGTGCCTGTTCCTGATGCTGGGGCTGTTGGTCACGCCTTCAGAGCTACTGCCCCTCGCTGGCGGTGGGTTGATCCTGGCTTTTGCACTGATTTTCCTGATCCGGCCGCTAACGGTTATGGCAACACTCTGGCCTTTCGGCTTCAATCGCCGGGAACTGGGCTTTATCAGTTGGGTTGGTTTGAGAGGAGCGGTGCCCATTGTGCTGGCGCTTTTCCCAATCATTGCCGGGTTGCCGGAATCCCAGCTGATCTTCCATGTAGCCTTCTTTATCGTGCTTGTATCGCTTGTGGTACAGGGCACTACCATGGCGCCCCTGGCCAGGAAGTTGCGGCTTGAAGTGCCGGCCGGTGAGGATCCTTACCGGCGGTTGCCACTGGATGTCCCGGCCGCCGGGGATCACGAACTGATGCTGTTTCCGCTACGAGGCGATGCCTGGGAAGCCCCCAGACCCCTGGGCCAGCTTCGATTGCCGGAGAACACGGCAATAGCCGGCGTTTTCCGCAAACGCACCTGTCATCAGCCAAGTCCCGACATGGAGGTGTCCACCGGCGACGTATTGGCTATGTTTGCAACCCCAGCGATGCTGCCCGAGCTGGGCAAGGCCCTCAGTGGCCGTCACGCACCCAAATATCTCGCGGAACGTGCGTTTTTCGGCGATTTCGTGCTCAATGGCGATGCATTGCTTGGGGATGTGGAACAGGTCTACGGTATCGAGTTCGACCAGTTACCCCCGGAGCTGTCCCTTGCCGAGTGTTTTGCCCGCCGCACCAAAGGGCATCCGGTGGTGGGTGACAAGGTGGTTCTGGGCCCTGTCACCCTTGTTGCCAGAGCAACCGAAGCCGACAGGGTGATAAAGGTTGGCCTGAAAATGGACAACCAATAAAAATCCTTAACAAAAACACCTCAAAACCTTGGTTCGATTAACAAAATACCTGTGCTATAAAGTGTACAAAGATTAATGATCGATTCGTTATGCTATTGAAGATACTATTTTTACAGTCCGGTATTACTCGGGCACCCATGGTTGTTGCCAGCTTCCTGGCCATTATTTTTTCGCTGTTTTTCGGAACAGCGCAGCCGCTGGTGGCCTCGGAACTACCGATGGGCGCAATGGATGAAACACCAGAAGTCAGCGAAGTGCTCGTTCGCAAGGAGGAGCGCAGGCTTTACCTGTTGTCTGGTGACCAGGTGGTGCGAAGCTACCGTATAGGCCTTGGCGACAATCCGTCCGGGCACAAGCTTTATGAGGGCGACGAGCGCACACCGGAAGGTGAATACATACTGGACTGGCGCAACCCCAATAGCGATTTCTACAAGTCCATCCACATCTCCTACCCGAACAACCAGGATCGCGAACTGGCCTCCGCCTGGGGTCTCGATCCTGGTGGAAGCATTATGATCCACGGCCTGCCGACCGGCGTCGGTGATATGGCCTTCGCTTACCTCGGGCTGGACTGGACCGACGGCTGCATCGCGGTCAGCAATGAGGAAATGGATGAGATCTGGCAGTTGGTGGCAGACGGCACCCCCATCCGGATTGTTCCCTGATACTGGATCCACCTGCTCCTTTATGCGTAAATTCTTTCTGCAGTATTAAGTTGTTGTCATAAGCTAGGAACTTTTACGTATCCTTAGTTAACATTTCTGTCTAGACTGTTTTACACTGTTTAACGACGTCGTTAGCCAAACGCTAACGACCCCGTTTTGACAGAATGTCTGCACCAACGACTTCTGGAACGCAGGAAATAAAACGACCAATAAGGGGATTTACAATGCGTAAACTGACAATCGCAGGGTTTGCACTGGCCACCGCACTGACCGCAGGTTGTGCGACTACTGACCAGGGCGCAATCGACGATGCAAATGCAACTGCATCTTCCGCCGAGCAAACCGCTGAAAATGCACTGAACACCGCTAACAGCGCTTCCAGCGCAGCTCGTTCTGCCCAGGCCACTGCTGATGAAGCTCTGGCCGCAGCCCGCGCTGCCCAGCGTTCCGCTGAAGAAGCCAATGAGCGTGCCAAGCGTATGCTCGAGCGTGCCAGCCAGAAGTAAGGCTGTTGCGTAAAGGAAAAGGCCGGGTATCATCCCGGCCTTTTTTATGCGCATGAAAGCAGCTCGTCAGGATTCGTCGTTGTCGCTCTTCGGCTTCTGCGATGAGGGTTTGTTGTTCATAAAGGCAGACATCATTTCCATCGGCAGCGGGAACACAATCGTGGAACTGTTGTTGGTGCTCATATCCGCCAGGGTCTGCATGTAACGCAACTGCATTGCCCCGGAGTTGGCGGACATGACTTCAGCAGCCTCCACCAGCTTTTTGGATGCCTGCAGTTCACCTTCCGCATGAATCACTTTCGCGCGCCGCTCGCGTTCCGCCTCGGCCTGGCGGGCAATGGCGCGAATCATGGACTCGTTGAGGTCCACATGCTTGATCTCGACATTCGCCACCTTGATGCCCCACTCCTCGGTCTGGGCGTCGATAATTCCCTGAATGTCTGAATTCAACTTATCACGCTCGGACAACATTTCATCCAGATCGTGCTTGCCCAGTACCGAGCGCAGTGTGGTCTGGGCCAACTGACTGGTGGCCGAGCCGAAATCCTCCACACGGATAATGGCCCGCTCGGGGTCGACCACCCGGAAATACAGCACAGCATTGACCCGCACCGTGACGTTGTCCTTGGAAATGACGTCCTGACTCGGTATATCCAGGGCAATCACACGCAAATCCACGCGGGTCATCTGTTGGATACCGGGAATGATGATAATCAGGCCGGGGCCTTTGACACCCTGAAAACGTCCAAGGAAGAAAACAACACCACGCTCGTATTCCGGCAGAATCTTGATGGCCGACCCTAGGATCAGCAGGAGCACCACCGTGGGTGCGATATAGGGAATCAGGTCAGTTATGTTCATAAGGCCTCCTTGGTTGGCTGGATCGCCGTATACCCTGTAAACACGTTCTAGCCGGGGTCAGTTCTCCGTCCTTTGCGCTTCCACGTAAACCGTCAACCCCTCAATCGCCGTCACTCGTAATCTGTCTCCCGTTTGGACAGGCCTCGGGCTGATGGCGTTCCAGCGCTCGCCACTCATTTGCACATGGCCCCTGAAATCGCCGTCCTGCTCCTCGAATTCATCCAGTGCCGTGACGGTTTCATGGAGAATCTGTTCACTGCCACTCACCGGGTGCTTCCGGCGCAGGCCGATAAAGCGTATCACCGTCCAGAGTGTGAAGCCGGCAACAACCAGCGCCGTACCCCCTATGGTGGGCAGGGATACCTCCTGGTGACTGCCGTCCATCAGGATAATGGAGCCGGTTACGAACGCCACAATGCCCCCTATACCGAGTATGCCGAAGCTTGGCATGAAGGCCTCCCCCACAATGAAGGCAAGCCCCAGCAGAATCAGCGCCAGGCCGGCGTAATTGACAGATAGAACCTGGAAGGCGAACAGCGCCAGAATCAGGCAGATGGCACCAATCACACCCGGAAATACAGCACCGGGATTGGAAAGTTCAAAGATGATGCCATAGAAGCCGATGATCATCAGGAAATAGGCAACGTTAGGGTTCGTGATCACCGACAGCAGGCGGGTGCGCCAGTCCGGGTCCGCCCTTGTCAGTTCAATGTTCGCCGTGGCCAGCGTTCTCTCACCATCCGCCATTTTCACGGTACGTCCGTCCAGCTGTTCCATCAGGCTGGTCATGTTATTGGCAACCACATCCACAACATTCTGCTCCAGGGCGTCTTCGGCGCCCAGGTTGACCGCCTCACGCACCGCTTTCTCGGCCCAGTCGGCATTACGGCCATGGCGCTCTGCCAGGCCGCGGATATAGCTGACTGCATCTTCCAGAACCTTGCGCTCCATGGCAGAGTCCCCACGGCGTTTTTCGGGCTCGGATTCATTGCCCTGCGCTGCTTCTTCGCCCTCGGCAGTTGCATTCTCATCCGGACCGGAGTCTTCAGTTTCCTGCTCTGGTTTCTGCTCTGACTCCCCGGAGCCCGGCAGGCCGCCCATCTGGACTGGCGTGGCTGAGCCAAGGTTGGTTGCCGGTGCCATCGCCGCCACATGGCTGCCGTAAAGGATATAGGTGCCGGCACTGGCAGCGCGGGCACCTGCTGGAGACACCCAGGTAACTACCGGTACCGAAGAAGAAAGGATTTCCTTGATAATGCCGCGCATGGATTCCATCAGGCCACCGGGCGTGTCCATCTGAATGACCAGCACGTCGGCACCCTCAGCCTCGGCGCGACGGATACCCCGCACCACGTAGTCCATAGTGGCAGGGCCAATGGCGCCTTCCACGGTCAATACGAGACCGGTCGGTGAATCATCCTGCTGTGCAATAACCGTATGGGACAGTGATCCCAGCGCAAGCACCAGGCCAAGCAGAAAGATGGCCGGCCCCCAGGGCAGGCGGCCGGAGGAAAATGATCGGTTGGGTCGGTTCGCGTTCATCACTCCTCCCCTTATCCGTTCGGCGGATCAGAACCAGAGACGTGGCTTCTCACCTTCTTCGCCATCAGGGGTACTCCGTACCGCCCCGGCACCCTCGTGCGCAACCCGGGTCAGGCGTTCACCAACCATGCGCGGAATCCCGTCTGCCTGGTCAACAGCCAGCTCAATCGCCATACGCTTGACTTCCACGCCGGGCATTTTCTGGCGAAACTCTTCTACCGTTCTCTGCACTTCCTTCCACAACTGTTCCCGATCCTGCTGGCTGTATTCCTCTTCAGGGCGATGTACCTCAAGCCAGACTTCATTGCCTTTAAGGCCAATTTTCACCGGCTGGCGGATAACCTGTACCGGTGTGCCCTTGCTGACTTCGTAGACAAACCGGGATATGTCCTCGTTGTACATACGGAAACAGCCATGGCTGACCTGCATCCCCACTCCGAACTGCTTGTTGGTGCCATGAATGAGATAGCCTTTCTCGCTTAGCATCAACGCGTGGGATCCCAGAGGGTTACCCGGCCCAGGGGGAATCATCCTGGGCAGGTAATCGCCCGAAGCCTCGTATTCGGCACGAATACTCGCCGGTGGATACCAGGCCGGTGACTCCAGCGGCATGGTCACTTCGGCATTGGTCAGTGGTGAAGGATTTTCATCGGTACCCACTCCCACCGGATAAACCTGCACCTTCCCTTCAGTAAAGTAGTACAAACGGTATTCCGCCAGATTGATAACAATACCCTCGCGCTTCACGTCCGGTAGCACGTAGTGTCGGGGTACCGTAATCCGCGTGCCTTCACCAGGAAGCCAGGGGTCGACGCCGGGGTTTGCTTTTACCAGTTCCAGGTAACCAAGGCTGGCGCGATTGCCAATTCCCGCAAAGGTGTCTTCATAGCGGGTAGTCATTATCGACAGTTCCCCGGCCAGATCACCCTTGATGGAAAACCTCGGAACACGGGGCTTTTCCGGGACACCCTGTTCCGGTTCAGAAGCGCTCAGTGCCTTGCCCGCTGCCTGTGGCGCAGATTCTGCGAACAGCGGACCGGCCGGCACCAAGGCCAGCAAGAACAACAAAAAGCCTGTTACATGTTTTCGATACATAGCGTCCAAATCCGGCATCCGGTCTGTTGCGACAGTTAACAAAGTGCCTTAGGCCGACATCAGGGTTGCCCACAAGGTAGCAATTGCCAGAATCACGAAAAGTATGCTTGCGCCGATTCTGGCCGTGGCCAGTGGCAACCTGTCCATCAACCATTTACCAGCCATGATAACCGGTATATTAGCCAGCAGCATACCAACGGTGGTACCCATAATCACCCAGAAGGTTTCCGTATACCGTGCCGCCAGTACCACGGTCGCTATCTGGGTCTTGTCGCCGATTTCCGCCAGGAAAAACATCACCGTCGTGGCCATGAAGGCTCCCATCCCCAGAAACGCCGAATCGCCACTGTCATCCTTGTCCGGAATAAGCAGCCACAGCGCAATGGCCACAAAGCTGAAGGCCAGTATCCAGGGCAGCCAGGCCTCCGGAATCCATTCGGCAATCCAGGCACCCAAAAGGGCCGAGAGCGCATGATTCAGAAGGGTGGCGACAACGATACCGAGAATAATGGGATAACGTTTGGCGTAACGGGCAACCAGGAAGAGGGAAAGCAGTTGGGTCTTGTCACCGATCTCAGCGATAGCGACGGCAAACGTTGAAGCGAGAAAAGCGTCCATGAAAAACTCCGGGGCGGACATTCAGACATGAGACAGCCCACCTTCCGCCCTGGGAGGTGAAACTGCCTCAGGTCTTGCCAGTTTCACCATTTTGCCGGTGAAACATGATAGCCACGGAGATTGAGCCCCAAGTATGTTGACTACCATCCGCCCCTGGAAACGGGTTCCGTTGCGGAGGCTACTCCCCTGAAGAGTGCGGGAATCTTAGTCAATTGCGAGCCCAATGGCAACTAGGCGCGCATCTTCCATACCGGAATGGCAGCCACCGCCACGAACGCAGCCACCAGCCACCACGCCGAATGGAAGGCCCCGATGGTCGGGATGCCACCACTGTGATCGCCAAACTCAATGGTCAGGGCAACAATATTGACACCGAAGGCACCCCCCAACTGGCGGGTGAAGTTGATGGTGCTTGAGCCGGCGCCCAATTGTTCCGGAGCCAGCGGATTCAGTGCACCCGTGGACAGAGCCGGCAGCATAAAGCCGATGCCGATTCGTCCCAGCACCGTCCACAACGCCAGCCAGCCGAAGGCGAGCTCAAGATCCGATACCGCGAACAACATCGCCGACGCGGCGAACAGGATGATTCCGAAAATAACCAGCTTTCGGGCACTCATACGGTCCGCCAGCCGCCCCGCCAGGGGGAAAGTCATACCCAGCACAATACCCGCCGGCAGCATGAGCAATCCCGCTTCGGTGGCAGTGAATCCCAGGGATGTCTGAACGAACAATGGCACCAGGTACGTGGAGCCGAACAGGGCAAGCCCCAGTGCCATGGCGCCCAGGTTGGCATACACGAAGGCCGGGTTACGCAACAGAGCGAGATTAACCAGCGGGTGGCGGGCACGTCGCTCGCGAACCACAAACAGCAGCAGGACCACGATCGCAACGATACCTTCGAGCAGTATTCGCCCCTCCTGCCCGGTAAGCTCTTGCAACCGGTTGAGTGTGTCCAGGGAGAGCCCGATGGCAACGCCCAGCAGCACCAGCCCGAGAAGGTCAAATCGGTAGGGTGCGGGGCGGGAAACCGGCAACGGCAGGAAGCGCCAGGCCATCAACACACCGGTCAGCGTAACGGGCACTGGCGCAAACATGACATAACGCCAGTCCAGCTGGTCCACCAGGAAGCCACCGAGCACGGGGCCAAGAGCCGGGGCCAGAATAACCCCCATGCCATAGATCCCCATGGCCTGGCCACGACGGTTACGGGGGAAAATCCGGAACACAAGATACATGCCCATGGGCTGCATCAGCCCCGCCATGGCGCCCTGACCGATACGAGCGGCAATCAGCTGTTCCGGCGAGGTGGCAAAACCACCCAACAGGGAGATAACGGTAAAAAGAAACATGGCCGTGGCCAGGGTCTTACGCACCCCGAAATGATCCAGGAGCCATGAGGAGGCAAGCATGGTGGTGGTCATGGCAGCAATGAACCCGGTCGCCAACCAGTGAACCTGGCCCTGGCGAATACCAAATTCCAGCATGATGTCGTGGAGGGCAACGTTTACCACAGTCGCGCTGAGCACGGTTGCCATGGTGCCCAGCATCACCGTGGCCACCGCCAGCCAGCGCCAGCGTTCACCGTAACGGGCTCTCAGCCCTTCGACCGTATTATCACTCAGACCGACAACCCTCCAACCGGATGCACCGCCCGAACGTCGTTACTTCTGGCGCTCGGCATTCTCCATGATTCTGTGGAAGACCTTGACAGCACTTTCGATGTCCTCGTCGCTGATGCCGTCCAGCATTTCCTCACGCAGGCGTGCGGCACGCTCGGTCAGCACGTTCATGAACTCGGTCCCGTCCGGGGTAAGGTGAAGGCGGCGGGCACGACGGTCATTGGGGCAGGGACGACGTTCAATCAGGCCCTGCTGCTCCAGGCTGTCCAGCAACCGCACCAGGGTCGGATTCTCAATGGCCATCAGGCGGGCCAGCTCACGCTGGGTCAGCCCTTCACCACCTTGCTGCAGATAGACCATGGTGGTCCAGCGAGCCTGGGTGACGCCCAGATCCTTAAGGCGCTCATCCAGCAATTTGCGCCAGCGACGGGTCACCCGGGCGACGGCAAAGGGAAACTGATCTCTCATGATCTGGAACTCCGGTAATGGGTATCGACTGCTTTACTACCTGTAACGAATACCACTGCCGAAACGGTGCAGTGACAATGAAAGTTACCAATAGTAAGCTAACAATTAAGATAAAAACAGATATGCAAGGCAAAACAAAATCGGGGAAAACCGAGAGGCGCTGCGCGCACGCAGCAGGAGACAGGCCTTGTCAGCCGGTCTTTCGCAGGTCCTCTTCGTGCATTTCCGAGGCCTCCGGCGACTCGTGGAATTCCTCGTTCCGCGGGTCCATTTCCGTCAGTACCGGTGAGGTTTCCGGCATAGCCGGTATAAAGTGCTCCTGATCCGCCACTGGCACGTCGTCGGTGTGGCTGATGCGATAACTGGTAATCACCGCCAGCACCACCAGGAATCCGGCATTGCCAAAGAACAGGCCCCTCGGGCCCAGTATGCTCACCAGCTCGGCCATGACCACAGGGCCGATCACACTGCCGACACCGTAGCTAAGCAACAGCGTTGCGCTGGCGGCAACGATACGGTTGCTTTCCATGCGGTCATTGGTGATCGCGACTGCAATCGGGTACAGGGTGGCTGACAGACCGGTAAACAGCCCCACCAGCAAGGTCAGCAACCACATCCGCTCAGCACCGAACACACCTACCAACACTGCTGACGTGCCCGCCATGACCGCTACCCAGAACATCACGCGACGACGGTCAAAACGATCACATATAAGCCCAAGCGGCCAGGCCAGAATCATGGCGGCAACAATGGCGCTGGCCATGAAGGTGGACACCCGGCTGACCTCCAGGCCCACCATGGTGGCGTAGACCGGCCCGAGGGCGTAGAAGGAACCGATCATCACACCGCATATCAGGGCGCCGGACACGCCGGTGAACGACTCCCGTGCCAGAGTGAAGAAGGACAAACGCTGGGACTGCTCTATGACCGGCGCGTCCATTTTTGTCAGCGACAGCGGAACCAGCGCCAGGGCCAGCAGAATCGCCGCCAGAGAGAAGGGGATGAACGATGATGGCTCACCCACATTGATCAGCAACTGGCCACCGGCGGCGGACAGGTAAAATACGATCTGGTAAACCGCAAACAGGGCGCCACGGTTGGCATTGCTGGCACGGCTGCTGAACCAGCTTTCAATCACCACCAACACACCGGCCACGCTGAAGCCGGACAGCGCACGCAGGATTGCCCAGAACACCTCGGACACCGCCATCGGGTACAACAGCGCGCACACTGCAGCCATGGCTGCGAACACTGCAAAAGCACGGATATGTCCGACACGACCGATGATGTGATGTACATAGAGTGTGCCAAGCACAAAGCCAATGGAATAGCACACCAGTATCCAGCCGATAATGTCTGGCGAGACTGCCTCAATACTCAGGCGGACACCCAACAGGGTCATCAGGAAGGCGTTGCCACTGACCAGCAGGACGATACTGAGGATCAGGGCTGAAAGCGAAGTGACCATTCGGGTCATCTGACTGGCTCCGGCGTACTTGAGAAAAGAGTTGATACGAGGATGTAATGAAAGTAGCAGCAACGCCGGAACATTGCCGAGCGTGAATTAGAACAGGGCACAATCCACAAAACCACTACGCAGTTCCCGAGATCCCGAATACTGCTTGCAGCGCCGTGATGACTGGATTTAACATCGTTTTACATTAAGGTGACGTAACACACGCTGGCGGCCTGAGGGGTTAACATGTGGGAAGTTTTATCGCTGCCCATTTCAACCCACGAGAGTCTCTCAACTCATGCAATCCACGCTAACCATGAGCGCCTGGTTATGAAAAAAACGGACTGGCCCATTCGGTGGGATCTGTTGCTTCGCTACCGGCTGATTGAAATCATCGCCCTCTGGGAAGGACGGCTCACCACCAATCATATCTGCCACAGTTTCGGCATAGGGCGACAACAGGCTTCCAAGGATATAAACACCTACCTGCGGGAACTGGCGCCGGACAACCTGGTTTACGATCGCCACCTGAAAGGCTATGTGCCGTCGCCCGGCTTCCGACCAGTGGTCACCAAGGGACATGCCAGCGAATATCAGGATCTTCTGGCCCGTCAGGACAGCCTCAGTAACACCTTCGAATCCCTCAATATCAGCCTGCCGGACAACACCATCGTTCGCGGCCCGGAACGGGTTGTGAAGCCGGAAGTCATGCGGGCCGTC
The DNA here is from genome assembly GCF_029207565.1 of Marinobacter iranensis. Lineage (GTDB taxonomy): Bacteria > Pseudomonadota > Gammaproteobacteria > Pseudomonadales > Oleiphilaceae > Marinobacter > Marinobacter iranensis. Next base: position 27,916 of record NZ_JANCMW010000009.1, read on the forward strand.
GTCGCGGCCGCCCGTCACGGCAGGGTGATGAAGGCAGACTACGCCTCCCTCAGCCCGGCCGGCGTGTCCCAGCGAACACTGGAACCCCACACGCTGGTATGCGTGGGCCAGAACTGGCACCTGCGGGCCTGGTGTGACTCCAACCGTGAGTTCCGCGACTTTGCCCTCAGCCGTTTCCGGGGTAAGCCGGAGACCATTCGGCAACGCAGCCGCCACACCATCCATAACGATGACGACTGGAACCGCCAGATTTCCCTGGTGATGATGCCCGACAGCCGGCTAAACAAGGCACAACAGGACATCGTTGCAACCGATTACGGCATGACGGATAACCGGCTTGAGCTCAACATCCGCGCGGCCCTGGCGCCCTATGTGTTGTCCCGGCTCGGCCTGGGCGCGGACAGCCAGCATCCGGACCCGATGGTGCAGCAGTTGGAGCTGGCCAACGAGGAACAACTGGGCATTGCCGAGTCGGCCCGTGAGAGAGCTATTAAAGCGGTGGCCGGGCTTTGCTAGACTGAGCGGGTGACGACAACCAATACCTCCGCTCCCTGGCCCTATGTACTCGCCCTGGCACTGTGGCTGCCCGCCACTGCGGCCGGCAGTTGCGGTGCCGAAGCTGTTCCGGTTTCCCGAATTCAGGGTACGGGGGACTCCTCCACGCTCGTCAACCAGACTGTAACCGTTGAAGGCATCATTACCATGGACGCCCGCCACAAGGGCGGATTCCGTGGCTTTTACCTGCAGCAGGCTGATAACGAGACGGATAACAACCCGGCAACCTCCGAAGCACTTTTCGTTTACACCAATCGCTCACGCGGTCTTCCTGGTGAAAGGGTTCGTGTATCGGGGCGGGTAAAAGAGTTCCACGGCCTGACTGAACTCACCGATGTTTCCGTTATAGTCTCATGTGGTCACGCCCAACTGCCGGACCCCGTCCCTGTCACATTGCCCTGGCAAGACGAACAGCGACCGGAACACCTGGAGAATATGCGGGTTGTAGTGAACGGTGAGTTGACGGTTATCGACCACTACAACCTGGCCCGTTACGGCGAGCTGACACTGGCAGCCAGCACTCAGACCATCGCTACGGAAATCCTGGAGCCCGGGCCGGCAGCAGAGGCACTGCACCGGGAGCAAGAACACAACCGGCTGGTTCTTGATGATGGCAAAGGGGCTCGCAATCCCCAGCCTGTCCCCTGGCCGGGGCCGGAATTATCTGCAGACAACCCGGTTCGTGCTGGCGACCGGGTCAGCGGGTTGGCAGGCGTACTGGATTTCCGGTTTGACGCCTGGCGCCTGCAACCGCAATCAACACCGGAGTTCACCTCAGCCAACCGCCGCCCGGAACCGCCGATGCGTTCCGAACGGGCCACGCTCAGGGTGGTTACCCTCAACCTTGGCAACTTCTTCAACGGTGATGGCGGTGGCAAAGGTTTCCCCGCATTGCGTGGTGCGCGATCCCAAAGTCAGTTCGCGGAACAGAAGGCGAGGCTGGTTGCCGCGATGAAAGCGCCCGACCCCGACATTATCGCCGTGACGGAAGTTGAGAATGACGGCTACCACGACAACAGCGCCATCGCAGAGCTGGCGAAGGCTCTCGGAGAACGCTGGCGTTACGTGGAAACACATGGCAACACCGGCAGTGATGCGATTCGCACCGACCTGCTCTACCGAAGCGATCGGGTGGCCACCGAAGGTCCTGCCAGCCGTCTGACATCGTCCCCTTTTAACCGCCACGGCAGACCACCTGTTGCTCAGGTATTCCGCCATAACAACAGTGACCAGACCCTGCGGATCATCGTCCCCCACCTGAAATCCAAGTCATGCCGCGGAGCGAAGGGACCAAACCGGGACCAGAACGACGGCCAGGGCTGCTACAGCCACAGTCGCGAACAGGCTACCGGCGCCATAATCCGCTGGGCCGATTCCCTTCCAGACACTGGCAACCTGGCCGGCACGCTGATCACCGGCGACATGAACAGCTACGCCCGGGAAACAGCCCTACAGTTGATGGCCAGTGCGGGTTATACCAATGCCGTTCGCCAATTCCATGACTGCAATCCAAGCAATTGCAGCCAGACCAGTTATCGCTTCCATGGCCGTAGCGGCACCCTGGACTACAGCCTGGTGTCGGAAGGGCTCGCCGCTCGGCTCGTCGGCGCCGCAACCTGGTCGATAAACGCTGACGAGCCCCGGGCGCTGGGCTACAAGGGGCCGATTCCGGTGCCTGGAAACCAGCCCTGGCGTTCATCAGACCACGACCCGGTCGTTACCGACTTCGCCCTCTGAACCAACCTTGCCCCGCTGCCGCTGCGTCAGGGCGGACAGGCCAAAGCCCGGCACCGGATAACAGGTACACTGGGCCTATCCAATCAGAGCGGAAGCATGCTGTGAAAATACCCACTCCGAATTTATGGCCAGCCGCCCGCACCGGGCAGCGCTGGCTGGTTCAGGCAAAGCGGCGGGAAACCGGCATCGACGGGCACCGTATGGTGTACCTTGAAAAAGGATCACCTGCCGCCGACCGGCCTACCGTGTTGCTGCTTCACGGTTTTGCGGCAATGAAAGAGAACTGGGCCTTCTGGCTGCAACGCCTGCCGAGCCACTGGCACATACTGGTCCCGGACCTGCCAGGGTTCGGAGAAAGCGACTATCATCCCGGCGCCAGCTACCGCTACGAGGAGCAGGCATTACGCCTGAAGGCGTGGATTGCCACCCTTGCGACGAACAACATTCACATTGTAGGCAGTTCCATGGGTGGCGCCATTGCCGCCGTCCTCGCCCACAAGATGACACCCGGGCCAGCCTCGCTGACTGTGCTGAACAGTGCCGGCATCCCCGAACACCCGGACGTGGATCTCGACGCCCCCTTCGAAACCGACCGCGACGCCATCCTGATTCCCCGTGACTGGGCCGGCGTTTACCGGATGTTCAACAGCGTTGGCAATGGCAGGCCCACCGCCATGGGTGTGGCCATGGCGGGGCTGCTGGGGCCGGACCTGTTACAGCGAACCGGAGCCCTGCGCCACATTTTCAATGACATGCTCGCCGACGCGCTGGCACCGGCGCGCTACCTGGGCCCGGAAACCCCGCCGCTGCAGGTGCAGTGGGGTGACCGCGATGTGATTACCCCCACCCGCTGTGTCGACTGGTTTCGCAAGGTTACCCCGGGCGCGGATATCCATGTGTTTAGCGGGGTTGGTCACCTCCCCATGCTGGAGAATCCGGGCCGTTCAGCCAGGGCCATGGCCGAATTCGTGGAACGCCATTCCGTGAGCGTTCAAACCGTTTAATTGGCCTGCATATCCTGTTGACCCGTCAGCGAAGTCATGGGGTGGAAGCACAACTCAGTTCATAATCGTGGAAGAAGTTTCATCCCTGACATAACAACAACAGGAAACATGAGGAAACCCCATGCGCGCCTCAGTATCTACAACTCAGGATCTGGGCATGCCGGCCATTTACCTGCATTTGCTGGCGGAGTTGCTGCAATCCATCGGCGTCGATGAGAAGGCGCTGCTCAAGCGCGTCGGTCTCGACCCCGTGCGCCTGAAATCGACGGATTTGCGGGTCAGCCAGTCCCAGGCCAGCGAATTCGTGACTCGTGCGATTATCGAAAGCGGCGAACCCGGGCTTGGCATCATGCTGGCGCGGGAGCTGCGATTGCCGCTGCACGGTGCCCTGGGTACGGCGGTAATGAGCAGCCGCACCCTGGAGGATGCCCTGGACCTGATGACGCGGTACCTGACCCTACGGGCCCCGCACCTGCAGGTGAGCCGCCGGCAGAACAACGGTCAGGTTATCTACGCCATTTCCTGCGGCATCGACCTGGGGCCACTGCAAGGTTTTATCATGGATGCCATGCTGTTCGGCTGCGCCTCCATGGGTGCCCAACTGACCGGTGCGCCGGTGGCCGGCTCGTCCATTCACCGTCGCGGCGCGGAACCAACCTACTTCTATCGCTTCCGCCAGCAGATACCGGTGCCAGTGGTGTACGGTGCCGCCGAAGACGCCATTGTGATTCCTGATTCGCAACTGGCGCTGCCCATCCGCTTTACCGACGACCAGCTCGCCGCCTCATCAAAAGCACAGTGCGAGGAAGCCCTGCGTCTGCTGACGGAAGACGCCGGCTTTGCCTGCCGGGTAAGGCGGGTGATTGAAACCAGCCACCCGTTTCCGCCAAAATTGGCCCGGGTGGCCACCACCCTGTTTGTCTCGGAGCGTACCCTGAAGCGTCGTTTACAGGCTGAGGAGGCCAGTTTTCAACACCTGGTAGACCAGGTGCGGCTGGAACGGGCAGGGGAGTTGCTACAAAATACCACCATGAACCTGAGCCAGATCGCCGACGCCCTGGGTTATGCCGACGCTGCCAACTTTACCCGGGCCTTCAAGCGCTGGACCGGCCAGAGCCCCAGTCAGTATCGAAACCGGGAACCTTTACCGCAAACAGCTGCGACGGGCCGGACACCGGCCAATGCAATGGCCTGAAGTGCTCAGTCGATGCCGATAATCTTGTGCATCTGCAGGGTCAGCCGCCATTGCGGGTGGGCCAGGCAGTAATCCGTAGCCTTGCGGGTATTGCTTTGTTTGACCGGATCGGGCTCGCCTTCGGACAAGGTCGGTGACGCCATTGGCGAAAGAAAATAGTGGCTGGCCCGGATGTCTGCGAAATGCTCGGGCATGGCCAGGGGCTGGGGATAGACCACTTTCAGCTCATCGCACTGACGCAGCACCACCGGTGCATCCGCCTTGGGGCTGACACACAGCCAGTCAATACCGGCTGGCGCCGGAAGCGTACCATTGGTTTCCACCCCCACTTCAAAGCCGGCCTGATGGAAAGCTTCGATCAATTTCTCGTCCAGTTGCAGCAGAGGTTCCCCCCCGGTACACACCACGTAGGGCCGGCCGGGTGCTTGCGGCCAAAGGCTGCGTATATGGGCCGCCAGTGCCTCCGCGGTTTCGAACCGGCCGCCGTTCTGGCCGTCGGTTCCCACAAAATCCGTATCGCAGAAATTGCACACGGCACTGGCCCGGTCCTTTTCGCGGCCGGTCCAGAGATTGCATTTGCTGAAGCGACAGAACACCGCCGCCCGGCCTGCCTGGGCACCTTCACCCTGAAGGGTGTAGAACGCTTCCTTGACCCGGTACATCAGCTTGCCACCTCGTAGGACAGGGGGTCTGTCAGCCCATTGCTGGCAAAGGCCTCAAGGCGCTCCACACAGGAGCCGCAGCGGCCACAGGCCTTGTCGCGGCCGTTATAGCAGGTCCAGGTTTTGCTGTAGTCGAGACCCAGCTTTAATCCTTCGGCAAGGATGGCCCCCTTGTCAGAGCCCATGAATGGCGCCTCGATTCCGACCGATTGGTAGTTGGCCACCCGGCAGACGGCATCCATTTTCTGAACAAACTCCGGACGGCAATCCGGATAAATAGCGTGGTCCCCACCATGGGCACCGTACCAGACTGCAATAGCGCCAGCTGTGACCGCATAGCCGGTGGCCAGTGACAGCAGGATCATATTGCGGTTGGGCACCACGGTGGCTTTCATGCTGTCTTCCTCGTAGTGTCCCTCGGGCACCGCCACGTCGTCGGTCAGTGCCGAGCCGGCCATTACTTCACTCAGTGCGCGGATATCGATCACCTTGTGCGGCACCGACAACTCATCGCATACCTGGCGGGCGCATTCCAGTTCACGCACATGACGCTGGCCATAATCAAACGACAGAGCATGAACCTTGTACCCTCGGGCACGGGCAAGGTGAAGCAGGGTGAACGAATCCATTCCCCCGGAATAGATCACAACTACGGTATTGGTCATCAGGTCATCCCGGTTGTACGCGTGGACACATTGTAACAGTGGAATGCGATGATGGGTTCGCGTCTGCAGGAGTGGGCGGGTAAACTCTGATAACGGCACATCAACAGATAATCAGGCGGAATGAGAACCAGAACCAGCCCAGCCTTCATTGACTTTGAGGCCTCCAGCCTCGACCTGATCGCCAGCTATCCGATCGAGGTTGGCATTTGCCTGCCCGACGGCACCCTGCACAGTTGGCTGATCCGGCCCCATGTACTCTGGCAGGACTGGTCCGAGAGCGCTGAAAAAGTTCACGGTATCACCCGGGAAACCCTGGAACAGGACGGCACACCAGTATCGGAAGTTGCTGAAAGCCTCAACCGGCTTCTCTCGGGGCAGGTATTCTGCGATGCCTGGACTTTCGACAGCTTCTGGCTCCACCGCCTGTTTCGCGCCGCCAACACCCGCGCCGATTTCCAGCTCGAATCCATTTCCATGTTGCTGGACGCCCCTCAGGTGAGGCTATGGTCATCCACGCGGCAGGCAGTTATCAACCGCCTGGGATTACCCGTACACAGGGCGGCAAACGATGCCCTTATCCTCCACCGGACCTGGGAAGAGATCCAGCTGTCTTCCACTGCGGTATTCAGTGCCGGGAACGACGCACCCTGAGAGCGATAACCTCGAGGCCATCACGCAGCGTGTTCAGTGTCCAATAGGTGACCAGTGCCATCAGGACTGCGCCGATCACCGTGAAGGAAAAATCGTCTCCCACCATCTCGCTGCGTGCAACCAACATATAGGCGGCCAGCGCCACCACCAGCAACATTTCAATAATAACGTGCGACTGGAACCGGTTTCTTGCAGATCCATTTTCTTCGGACATTTTACTGGGTTTCAACCTCTGATTTCTGACAAAATTTGCATTGATTAGTATACGAATTATCGCCAATCAGGGCCGGAACGTCTGTACGAACTAGTGGCTACGAGGTTTCCACGATACGGCGAGCCGCTTTTTGAGGAGGCAAAAAAAACGCAGCCCCGAGGGCTGCGTATAAAGGAGAGATCCATGCAGTGCGCCACAGATAAAAGGTGGGCACTGGAGGATTGCACAACGTAAAACACGTGACAGGGCGAATTATGACCAATCCGCCCAACCGCGTCTGTAGGGGTTTGCCGAAGCACTGTGCCCCTTGCAAAGCATCGGGTAAGCGATACACTGATACCAGTACCGAAACCGAAATGTCCGGCTAAACCTGCCGGTAAAGAGCCAGTTGATATGCGTCAGAATCAGCAACATCCGATGATTGATACGATTGCGTACCGCAACAGCGGGACGTGTGCGTACGCTATGGTGAAAGACATCTAACGGCTTTCGGTCAGTCCCGGGAGCCTTTGGAGCGACCGGGCCAGCTTCTCCGCAAGACCCCGGTTGCCCAGAGCACCGGGGTTTTGTTTTTGCAGCCGCAAAACGACAAGGAGAAGATCATGAAGAGACATTCGACAAAAGCAGCGAACCAGCCGGCGAGCAGCCGCACGGGGCCCATTCGGCGCCCGGAAAAGCTGCCGCTGCTGGATGCCATCTGCAAGAAGCTGAACCAGCGCGTCAACCTGGACGACGAACAGCGGGTGCTGGGACTGTATGAGCGGGGCTGGATATTCAAGGGCGTGCTGGGCAACCTGAATGACGCCGAAGCGCGGTACGTCCGCGCCCTGGCCACCCGTTACAATTCCTGGATTGCCCGCCAGGTTGCGTAACGGACATCATACGGGCCGAACCGTCAGTGCTGGCGGTTCAGGCCCTGTATCATGGTGGCATCTGCGCCGTGCACCATGGCATAGTTGTTCACCACATCGTGGATTTTTTCCTGAGAGTAAGGCTTGACCACATAGCCATTGGCCCCGGCGCTGATTGCCTTCTGGATACTGTCGATCGAATCGTCCGCCGTCACCAGGACAATGTGCTGGTTTTTCCTCTTCGCCTTGAACTCCTCCATCAACTGGTGCCCGTTGCCATCCGGCAAACCCAGGTCCAGCAGTATGATCTGGAACACTTCAGCTTCAAAGGCCGCCCTGGCGCCGGCAATGTCCGGGCATTCGGCGACACTGGTTGCGCCCGCGTTGTAAAGCATCTCCACCAGCCTTTCCCTCATGACCGGCTCGTCTTCCACCACCAGTATTCTGAGTTCACTCATACCCTGCCTCCTGATTGTGCTTCATATCCGGCCCCGCGTGGCATTTCAAAGGGGGTCACTCCCGGTTCGCCGGGGGATCGCCAGGGGTTCATGTTCTGTCCTGGCCGGTGTGGGCTCCTGATCTCCACCACGTCGCAAGCCCGTTTCGCTGGCATCGCCGGTATCTGCAGCACCGGGCCGGGTAAGGATATTACTGATACTGACCGCGGTCGTGTAGAGGGAAATGGCAATGATCAGCAGAATCGGCTGAACAAACGCCACAAAGCCGGGCACTTCCCGGTTACCGGCAATACTGAGCATCAGGATGATGGCTGGCCCCAGCACAACGAAAAGCGTCAGTGCGATAAAGAACACGATTCGTTCCTTGTAGCGGCCCAGGTCGCGATTGCTGACCAGGCCCAACACGAACTTGCCGATGGCCAGCCCCGCCAGTATCGCTGCGGCAATGCTCAGGTCGGGCCTTAGCAGTGTCTCGTAGAGCTGGCCGTCCCATAACCGCTGCATGCTGATAACCAGGAAAGGGAAGAGAACAAACAGGATGTCGGCATAAGTGCCGTACATCATGCTCAACGAGTGCTGTTCACTTTGCTGTGGGTTTTCGCTCATCACTCAGGATTCCTGTTGTTAACGGTGGCCCGGATACCGGTGTTCACAGGCGTGCTTCCCGGCCCAGCAATGCCCTGTCGATCATGTCATCCAGTGATTGCAGTTCGCTGTGAACACGGTCCCAGTCCGGGTCCTCGATTTTCACGCAGGCTTCCAGTTTTCCTGCCTGCCTTGTCATTTCAGGGTAGCCCATGGCGCCGGCCGTGCCCTTGATCTGGTGGGCCTCGGTTTTCAGCCGCTCACGATCCTGGCTCACAACCGCAGTTTCCATTGCCGATTTCCGGGCTGCAAGCCCGTCAAGGAAACGCTCGGCCAGGTGGGCGATGCCTTCATCGTCCGTCGCTTCAGCGGTTTCACGCTCGGTATCCATGAAAAACCGGTTCAGGGTGGCCAGCAAGTGCTCTCTGTCGATGGGCTTGTTCAGAACCCCGTCGCACCCGGCTGCCATTAGCGCGTCGTTCTCCGACTGATCACCGGCAGTGAAGGCAATAACGGGCCGCCGGAATCCGGTCTGGCGCAGCAAACGTGTTGCTTCTACGCCATCCAGACCTGGCATGTGACGATCCATCAGCACCATCTGCACAGATTCAGACAGCGCCGTACGCACGGCGTCACCACCACTGGCAACGGTGATAACATCCAACCCCTCTGCGCGCAGCATACGCTCCACAAGACGGCTGTTGTCTTCGTTATCCTCAGCCACCAGCACCGTGCCGGTGTGGCGCTGGCGCGCCTCGCGCTCACTTTCCGGCTGCACCACCAGGTATCTGGCCATCACTTCATAGAAACGCTGTTTGTCGATGGGTTTGGCCAGATGGTCGTTACAGCCCGCCAGGCGGTAGTCAGCAATGTCCTCCGACATTACGTTGGCGGTCAGTGCGATTACCGGTGTATTGAGACCGGCCTCGCGGAGAGCGGCGGTTGCATCCCGGCCGTTCATCACCGGCATCTGGATATCCATCAGGATCAGGTCAAAAGACTCACGCAGCGCCAGATCCAGTGCCTCGGCGCCGTTGCCGGCATGTACAAGCTCGGCCCCGGTGCGACTGACCAGCAGCGAAACCAGGCGACGGTTTACGTCGTTGTCTTCGGCCAGCAGGATACGCCCGGAAAGCCGCGGCGCCACCACCATGGGGATACTACGCCGGCGCTGGGACAATTCCGAAGCATCGCGCAGGAAATCGGTGCCCTCCAGCGGGCCCGTAGCAATGGAGACCTCAAACTCGCTGCCCTCGCCGTAGGTACTGGTGACCGAGATATTGCCACCCAGCAATTCCGCCAGCCGTCGCGAGATACTCAGTCCCAGACCAGTTCCCCCATACTGCCGTGCAATGGCGGCGCTACCCTGGGCAAACGGGTCAAACAGCCGGCCCAGTTGCTCGGGCTTCATTCCGATGCCGGTGTCGACCACCCTTGCAATCAGTGTCCGATGTTGACGATCACATCGTATATTCAGTGAAATTGAACCCTTTTCCGTGAATTTAAGCGCATTTCCGCACAAATTAATGATGATCTGACGAAAACGGGTAGGGTCCGTGGCAATCATCTCGGGTAACGGAAATTCGCAGATAATATGAAATTTCAGGCCCTTTTCCCGGGCCCTGGGCTCGAAGAAGGCCCGGATTTCGTCCAGAAGTTCCGGCAGGTTAACCGACACGATATCCACATCCAGTTTGTTGGCATCGATCTTGGAGTGATCCAGGATATCGTTGATCAGGTCGAGCAGGTGGCGGCCGCTGCGAACCACCGTCTCCGCACTGGTGTGCTTTTCGGTTTCTGTCAGGTCCGGGTCGAGCAACGTTTCACCGTAACCGATGATGGCTGCCAGTGGCGTGCGGATCTCGTGGCTCATGTTAGCCAGGAACTGACTTTTGGCCTCGGCGGAATTGCGGGCCAACTCCTTCTCCAGCCGCTCCTGTTCCCGCTCCCGCTCAATACGCTGGCGTTGGTGACGTTCGGTGGCGTCAATACAGGTGCCTTCAAGATGGGCCGGATCGCCGTCGGGGGTGTAGACAGTATGCAAAGAGATGGTGGCCCAGCGCTCTTCGCCAAAACGGGCGTAGTACCGCGCCTCAATGCCCTTGACGGTGCCCCTGGATTCCAACTGGCCGATGACCCAACGGCGCACACGCTCATCCGCAAAACAGGTTTCCAGAGCATCCGGGTTGTGATCGAGGAGCTCCCGGCTGCTGCTGTATCCCATCAGCCTCGCCATTGCAGGGTTGGCCGTCACGAAATGTCGGTCAAGCGACATCTGGAACACGCCTTCGATCGCGTTATCAAACAGCGACTGGTAACGCCGCAGGTTGGCCAGTGCCCGCTGGCTCCAGCCCAGGGCCTCACCCTGGACCTGCTTGATTCGGTCGGCGAGGGCAAAGGAGAACAGGATAATCTGCGCGGTCAGGCCAAACTGCGGCGCGTAGGAGGTAAACATGTTCAGCGGCAGGTAACCCATTACCGTCAGGCCATAGATACCGAATCCCAGCAGGGCGAGCGTCCAGGCGAAGAAGTAGGAGCGGGCCGCCGGGTTGTAATAGCGCCAGGACAGGTAACTGACCACGATCAGGATTATGCTGAGTACGATCGACGCCAGCACGATCCACTCCATCGCTGTGTGGTACGGCAGGAATAGAGACAGTACAAAGGTAGCAACAATGGAATACAGGCAAAGCTGGATCACCTTATCCAGCTCCGCCGACCGTTCCCTGGTTTCCAGCAGCGAGCGGGCCATCAACAGGCCCCAGAACCAGGTCATAATGATCTGGTAGTGCAGGTACTCCTTGTTCAACAGGGCCGGGCGATCCTCCAGCAACTGGATACCGTGCACCTGTTCGGTGGCGATGAACACGGTTGCCGACACCAGGTACAGCACATAATAGATGTTGCTGCGCTCCCGCACGGCGACCGCAACAAACAGGTTATAGGCGAGAATCGCCAGGATGCTGCCCAGCAGGATGCCCCGCACCGCCTCGTCCACGGACACCTTTTCGATATAGGCATCGGGATGCCAGAGGGTAATTGGCAGCCGGAACGTATTGGTGTTGGTGATCCGCAGGTAGATACGGGTGGTGGTTCCCGGTTCCAGCGACAGCCGGAATGTGGGGTTGGGCACCGCAAGGTCACGCCCGGACCAGTCCCCCTCGTAGCCGGCCCGACGCTGCTCCACCAACTCTCCGTCCCGCACCAGGTAAAGCACCACTTCATCCACCAGTGGCAGGGCCAGCTCCAGTATCCAGTCGGTCAGCGCCGCGCCAGCGCCCACCTGGACATCAAACCGGGCCCAGTAGGCGGATTCGGTATACCCGAAGTTCAGCACACCTCCCTCATGACGGGTAAAGGGCGCGGTATCGCCAGTCAGGATATCGCTGAAACCGAGCGTGTGGTCCGGGTCCTCCAGGTACCACACACAACTACCCAGGTCACGCACACTGCTGGTGGCGCTGTTCAATACAATTTCGCCGTCCTGGCAACGCTCCTGGGCCAGGGCCGAGGCCGGGATAGCAACAGCCAGAACCGCAAGGACCAGAAGCCGGAACCATCGTGCGTGGCATTCCCATTGCTGCAAAATGTGATCTCCGCGAGGGCAGGTGCCTTTTTTATGGTTTATTGTCAGCAGTCACACGGGTGCCGGACGATGTCAGCGGCCCCACGGCTAAACACTTTAGCGTTTTACTTCCGATTACGCATCTCAGGGCCACATGAAATGAGACATTCCTGCATTTTCGCCGCCGTTCCCCTGCTTGTCCTGTCGCTGACCGGCTGTGGGCCGGACACGTCGTCCGGCAGCAACTACATCAACCCGGCAACAAGTGTGTCGTTGTCCTTCGAGAGTTTTGCGGTCACGGATGTGGAAGGTCTGCCACCGGTGCTACCCCACACCATTTTCTACGATGTGTACCGGGGCATTGAACCCGCGGACGGCGAGGACGACGAAGGCGTGGTTGCCCAACTCCGCGATCGCCTTGAACTGCTGATGGGGTTGGTGCCAGGTGATGATGGAACAACTTACACCAGCGCGCGAAATCCGCTGGACTTCCTTCACCACCTAATCAGCACCAATCAGGTCAATACCTTCAACGACGGCCGACGACTGATGCGCGACAGCATCACCAGGGGCGAGGCTTCCCGTTACAACACCCCGGCTAACAATGCCCTGATCCGCTTTACCGAGACCGGCGGTAATAACGGCGAACCGCCGGAGCCGGATCAGACCTGGGTGTACGTCATGCTCGACTGGACCAGCAATCCGCAGCTCAACAAGATCTTCCGGGCGGCACAGTTTGTCGCCAGGCCACCCGCCGATGACAACACTTCTCCGCCCGAGGTTCGCAGCGCTGTCTGGAGTGGCCGTTTCCACGGCCCGGATTTTTCGGTCAGCGGTTACAATCAACCAGAGTATGCAACCATCAGCCTGACGGGGCGTGAGTTCGGCAATGCGGAAATGCGGCAGGAGTTTATCGGCAACAAGCGCGACACCCTGTCACTGACACAAACCTCGGGAATAACCATTGGTGGTGAAGAGCCCGATTGTATCCGGGTAGACGTGAACTACGAGGAGGCGAGAGTACGTGTGTTCACATCCTTAGAGGAGCCGCCCAGTAATACCGATAGCACGCCCAATCCTGCCCACTGTGGCAACCAGCAGAATGGTGACGAGGCTGTGTCTTATCAGTCCGTGGTGATCAGTGAGCGTCAGTAAATGGCCCTGTCCTGCATTCCCCAGTTTTTGAGGAAGCCCTTCTTGCGGTCGATCATGCGCTCATAGGTAGAGATCATGATGGCGGCATGGGGGGCTTTGGTCAGGCGAAGGGTTTCAATACGGCGCTCAAGGCGCTCCACTTCTGTACTGACCTGCTGAAAGACGTGGGAGCGAACACTGTCGTGATGGTCCAGCTTGACTGGGCGCGGCTGTTCCGGCCCTGGCTGCGGTTGCGTATGTTTATCCATGATCGTCCTCTTCCACTGAGCATTTAATGATCAATACGCCGAAACTGCTCATTCCGCCCACTTTTAAGATGGCTTCTTCTGGCCGGGCCGGAACGTCCTTTTATCCTTTTGTTTCGTCGGGCTTTTTAAAGCCCCGATACATACTGTAGCAGGCTTTCGCCATTTTGTATGATCTGTCGCGATTTTGCACAACTGTCGGACAAAACTCAATAAAATGAATAGAGTTTCATATATCTTCCGGGGACTACGACGCTATCTCCTGAAACAGACGAACAATCCCCTGCTATAGTTCCCTCAGGTTGCAACATTGTGCACAGGTTGCCATTCAGACCCTATACCGCCCGGGCCAGGAATACCGCTTATGAGCCAGACATCCGTTGCCGATACACTGAGGGAATACCTTTCCCTGCTGGAACTACTGGACGACGCCTACTGGGAGGCAAGCTCCATCCATCACAAGGACATGCTGTACGACATTATCAGCATCTTCAGCCAGGAGGTCGCCGAGATAAACAAGCTCAGTATCATGGACCACCACTATCCTTACGAAGTGATCACCGAAGGCATCCGGCGGGTGGTTCCCAAGCTGGAAAGGCTGGATGAAAGCCGGGAAGATGTGATCCAGAGAACCCAGACACTGACGGACTTCCGCGACATTCTGTCGTCAGTGCTGGGGATACTGGAGGAACAGTTGGCCACCCTGTAACGGTTAAGCCGCGGCAAGAGGCCGTCGGTTCTCCGGCATCAGCGGGAAACGATCACAAACGGTGTAGACGAACCGCACCAGCGCCGGCAGATGGTGGCCGACAATAGGAATGCCGGTGTTAAGCAGGCTGACGGATATATCCCTGGCCGCATCGGCCCAACAAAGCTTGTTGATCAAACCGATATGACCAAAGGCGTGGCGGCTGTGCTGCCCCCATAAGCCCACGGGATTGCCCCCAAGCATCATGCCGGCACTGAAGCGCATGGGGATCATCATGGTGCGGTCAATCTGCAGTGAGCCAAATTGCTGGATGGAGCGCCTGACCGTCATCTCGCTGCAAATGCGCTTACCGTTCCAGATGCCGCCGTTGAGCATCATCTGGAAGAACCGGCCCATTTCCTCCGCTGTGCCACACAGGTTGCCGGCAGGGATGACCGCCTCTTGGAATCGTGGATCATTGGAGACCCGCTCTACGGTTCGGATATCACCGCCCAGCGCGCGATTAACGATCCATGACACCGGAAAACGCGGTGTCGGGCCGGTGGCGTAGTTACAGGCCAGTTCATCAACGTTTTCAGGGGCGATGCCGTAGGTAAACCATCGCATCCCCATCGGCTTGCGGAGATACCGGTCAATGTAGGCCTCAATGCTGTCACCGGTCACCTTTTCCAGCACCCGCTGCAGCACAAAACCACCAGTGATGGCATGGTACGCCACTTTGGCACCATCCACTTCCACCGGCTTTGCCTCGCACAGCAGTCGCCAGACTTCGTCCCTGTCCCAAAGCACGTCGATGGGCGTTTCCCGGGGAATCGCCGGAATGCCGCCACGGTGGGACAGAATCTGGTGAACGGTGATGGTGCGCTTGCCACCACCGGCGAATTCCGGACAGTAGTAAGACACCGGGTCCATCAGGTTAACCAGCCCCTGCTCCGCCAGGATATGCATCAACAGGGCGGTGACGGCCTTGGAGGCTGAAAAATAGCAGATAGGCGTCTCGGTGGTCATGGGCACCTTGACCGCATCGGCTGCATCATGGGGCCCGTTGCCGCAGGCATGGCCGATGGCACGATGGAGAATCTGCTCGCCACGGTGCCTGACCGATAGCTGTATTCCCGGGTGCACCCCGGTGCGATAGAGCCGCTCGACACTTTGCCAGATAGCTTCGACCGCCTCGGGATTCACCCCTGCCAGTTCCGGCTTCTCGCCAGCCTTATCGTGGTAGGTAACCGAAGCCAGATCATCAGGAACGGCGCAGGTATGAAGGGCACGGCGGGCAATTCGATTCATCGCTTGACCTTTGATTCCAGAGACTGTTTTCAGTCTATCCTGACGATGGAGCGTGCCGGACACATTGGCCGCGTGGCGGCGCAGAAAGCGTCAGCACATCCAGCAATATCTTCTTCAGGGATTATGGGCCTCCTCGGCTAGCGCTGCCAGAACCACCTGATTACGGCCATTGGCCTTGGCCTGGTACATGGCACGGTCAGCCGCGGCACACAGTGCGTATGGGTCATTGCCATGATCGGGAAAGACTGAGACGCCGATACTGATGGTCAGGCAAACCGTTTTTCCACCACCCAGAGGGTGCGGGGTTTCACTCACCAGCCTGCGCAACCGTTCAGCTGTTTCCCAGGCTTCGGGACGGTCCATTTCGGGCAGCAGGATGACAAATTCCTCGCCACCAAAACGACCAATCACATCCACACTCCGGACACTGTCCGCCAACAGGGCGCTGGCGGCTTTCAGTACCGAATCTCCGGCGGCGTGCCCGTGCTCATCATTGATGGCCTTGAAATGATCGAAGTCAATCCACAACAGGGCCAGTTCACGGTCGTAGCGCTTGGCGCGGGCGATCTCTTCTTCCAGTAACCGTGTCATTTCCCGGCGGTTCAGCAATCCCGTCAGCGGGTCGCGCGTTGCCAACTCCGATAGCTCATCCTCCAGTGCCTTGCGATCGGAAATGTCGAGGACAATTCCCTCCAGGGCCAGTTCGCCATCACCGTCGACGCCCCGTCCGCGCTCCCAGACCCAAATTCGCTTCCCGTCCTTGCGGACAAGGGGGTATTCAATCGAAAACGCCTCAGCATTGCCAATCGCCAATTCAACCGTTTGCAGGATGTGTTCATTGCTACCGTCTTCAATGAGCTCCGCAAAGCTCACCAGGTTGTTATGAACCAGCTCATCCGGTTCGTATCCGGTCAACTCGCGGCAACCGTTGGATACAAACAACATGGTCCAATGCTCATCGTATCGGCAGCGATAGGCCATCCCGGGCAGGTTGTCCATCAGGGTGGACAACTGGCGCTCACGTTGGCGAATGGTATTCTCCGCCATGCGAATGTCGGTGATATCCTGGCCGATGGCAATGGAGCCTACAATCTCACCCTCTTCGTCGTGGAGACTGCGGGAATTCCAGGATAGCTGTCGCTCGCGCCCTTCACGGGTGGTAATCCAGGTTTCGTAGCCGACTACTTCCCCTTCATCGCGCAGGATTTCATCCGCACGGGCACGAATTCTGGCCCTCTCCTCTTCGTCCGGATACAACCGTTGCCAAATGGCGTCCGAGCCCATCACTTCTTCCCTGGGATAGCCGCTGATGTCTTCCGCCGCCTTGTTCCACAACACTACCCTGCCTTGGGGATCGAGCACATTGATCCAGATGTCGGCCCTTTCAATCACGCTTTCCCGAAACTGATTCAGTTGCCGGATCTGCTCTCGCTGGTGGTGATGCAACGACAACAATGTCCGATCCTTGCTGAACTGTCTAATGAGCGACAGGAACAGCACCAATGCTGTTACCAGAACAAACAGTGCGCCTTTATAGGTCTGAGCTCGGCTTAACAGTTCCGGATCGGGAAACCACTGCTGCACGAGATAATCGGAAAAGGTAATCCACAACCACCCCGCCAGCAGATATATGCCGACGATCCACAAGGATCGCTGCAGCGGCGTATAGCGGCCTTCAAGTTTGTCCATTAACGTTATCCCCAGGTTCCGGCCTTCCCTGTCGGTGCGAACACCTCGGGCCCAAAATGAAGGTGGTACCCCTGAAAATAGCCACTGAAAGAACCCTCGTCGAGCAGCTTTTGCAATTGATTACGTTCACCCAACAAGACTGGAGACAGTGGGGATGCTATTTCTCGTTATCTGACCTAGTGTATGGGGAGCAGGACATCCCGGCAGTTTCAGACGACAGCAACCCGAGAGGTAAGCCGTGCCAGACTCGTATTCGCACGAATACAATGAACAACACTATCGTTCGCTGTTTACCTACAACCCTGATGCGGTTTTTACCCTGAATCCCGCAGGGGAGTTCGTGCAAATCAATCAGGCGGGTTGTGACCTCGTTGGCGCCCCGGAAGAGGACATCATCGGCCAGCATTACGAAATGCTCGTCGTGGCAGACGACAGGGAACGTACACGTCGTCATTTCGAGGCAGCCCTGGCCGGAAACCATCAGCGCTATGAAATCCGGATTGAAAATACGCGGGGTAACATCCTGCAGATGGACATTCTCAACATTCCCATCATCGTGAATGGTCAGATTACCGGTGTACACGGGCAGGCCAGGGACCGAACCCGTGAACGCCAGACAGAGGCCCGCCTGCGCATACTGGAAAGGAGCGTGGAAGCGTCTTCAAGCGGGGTAACCATTGCCGATGCCGAGGTACCCGGGTTCCCGCTTATTTATGTGAACCCGGCCTTCGAACGGATGACGGGCTACCGTGCCGACGACATGATTGGCGCGAATTGCCGTATTCTCCAGGGCCCTGGCACCAGTAAATCCGCCATCGCCAGCATTCGCTCAGGACTTGCGGCTATGCGCGAGGTCCATACTTCGCTGTTAAACTACCGCAAAGACGGCAGCTCCTTCTGGAACGACCTTTACATTGCGCCGGTTCGAAACGCCAACGACGAGGTGACGCACTTCATCGGCATCCAGACCGACATCAGCAATCGTGTCCAACAGGAGGAGGTTCTGACCTTCCAGGCCAGTCACGATTCGCTGACAGGGCTTCCCAACCGCATTTACCTGGAATCCCATCTACACGGAATCTGTCGCCAGGCCCAGGCCCGGCAACTGGCTATTTATGCCCTGTTCATCGACCTGGATGGTTTTAAACCCATCAATGACAGCCTTGGTCACGCCTTTGGCGATGAAATACTGGCTCAGACAGCGCGGCGACTCGAAACGGCTCTCCCGGAGGATGCAACCCTGGTAAGGTTTGGCGGCGATGAATTTGTGGTTCTTGTGCCCAGCGCAATGGAACCTCAGGCCATTAACCACATTGCTGACCTGATCCTTGACCAATTCTCCCAGCCTTTCCTGAACGAGGATGTGGAAATCACCCTGTCTGCAGCCGTTGGCATTGCTGCCGGCACAGACGCGCCAGATAACTCCATGCTCCTGATCCAACACGCCGACATGGCGATGTATGAGGCCAAGAAGCTCGGCGGTAACAACTGGCAATGGTTCAACCAGACCCTGGACCGTCGCGTTCAGCACGAGGTAGCGTTGCGCCAGCAGCTTCAGCAGGCGCTGGCGATGAACCAGTTCGAACTCTTCTATCAACCCATGTTCAATAACGACCTTGCCATTGTCGGCGTCGAAGCGCTGATTCGCTGGAACCACCCCGATCGAGGCTATATCTCGCCGGCGGAGTACATCCCGCTGTCCGAACGCACGGGCCAGATCCTGCCAATCAGCGAGTGGGTAATGCAGGAGGCCTTTACCAGGGCAGCGGAACTGGCAGACCTCGGCGTGAGTAGCATCTCGATCAACCTCTCACCATTGCAGTTTCATCGCCACAACCTGGTTGAGCGGCTGGCTGACTTGAGTCGCGAACACCAGCTTGCCCCTGGCCAGCTCTGTGTGGAAATTACCGAGAACGTGTTTCTCAGCGACCCGAAAGACGTCATCAGACAACTGCGGGAAATCCGGAACATGGGTATCGAAGTGGCCATTGACGACTTCGGCACCGGCTTCTCAAGCCTCAGCTATATGCGTGATATGCCGGTCGACAAGATCAAGATCGATCGTACCTTTGTTAACGGCATCACCTCCAATGAGCGTGATGCCGCAATCACCCGGGGAACCCTCTCCATGGCCAGGGAACTGGGTATGAGTGTGGTGGCGGAAGGCGTGGAAACCGAAGAACAGTTCAGGCTACTGCAACAATTTGGTTGCACAAGTTACCAGGGCTTCTGGTACTCGCGGGCACTGTCTCTGGCCGACCTTCGAACCTTTACCGGTGCTCTGGAAGCGGGGTCGATGGCTTAAGCCGAAGCCCAAAAAAACCGGAGAACCCTCTCGGGCTGTCCGGTTCTTTCTCAGACAGCCGGGCCAAACGCCCGGCTGAACTGATTCCAGGTTACTTCACAGAGGCCCGGGCATCCGCCAGGATCTTGTTGAAGGTTTCGCTCGGCTGCATGATCTTGCAGACCTTTTCCGCCGGCGGATGGTAATAACCACCGATGTCTGCTGGATGGCCCTGGATCACACTCATTTCTTCCAGGATCTTGTCCTTGTTGTCCTCGAGTTGCTTTGACAGCTTCTCGAAGAAGGCTTTCAGATCCTTGTCGTCGTCCTGCTTCGACAGTTCCTCCGCCCAGTAACGGGCCAGATGGAAGTGGCTGCCGCGGTTGTCCAGCTCACCCGTATTACGTGATGGCGACTGGTTATTTTCCAGCAGGCGCTCGGTGGCTTTATCCAGGGTCAGGCCCAGCAGACGGGCGCGCTCGTTGTTCTGCTTCTCACCCAGCTCTTCCAGGGACACCGCCGTGGCCAGGAATTCACCCAGTGAATCCCAGCGCAGGTGGTTTTCCTGCAGCAGCTGCTGCACGTGCTTGGGCGCGGAACCGCCAGCGCCGGTTTCGTACAGGCCGCCGCCGTTGAGCAGCGGTACGATGGACAGCATCTTGGCGCTGGTGCCCAGCTCCAGGATCGGGAACAGGTCGGTGAGGTAATCGCGCAGTACGTTGCCCGTAACGGAGATGGTATCCAGGCCGCGGATCAGACGCTCCATGGTCCAGCGGATAGCGCGTACCGGAGACTTGATCAGGATTTCCAGGCCTTCGGTGTCGTGCTCCTTCAGGTACATCTGGACTTTCTTGATGAGCTCGGCATCGTGGGGGCGCTCATCATCAAGCCAGAACAGGGCGGGCATGCCAGTAGCCCGGGCACGGTTCACGGCAAGCTTCACCCAGTCGCGGATCGGCAGGTCCTTGGTCTGGCAGGCGCGCCAGATATCGCCCTTCTCGACCTTGTGCTCGGTCAGCACGGTGCCATCTTCGGCAACGATGCGGACGATACCGTCTTCCTTGATTTCGTACGTCTTGTCGTGGGAGCCGTATTCCTCAGCCTTCTGGGCCATCAGGCCAACGTTCGGTACGGTGCCCATGGTGGTGGGGTCAAAGGCGCCATGGGTCTTACAGAAGTTGATCACTTCCTGGTAGATGGTGGCGTAGGTGCTTTCCGGCATCACCGCCTTGGTGTCCTTGAGCTTGTTGTCCCGCGCCCACATCTTACCGGAGTTACGGATCATCGCCGGCATGGAGGCATCCACGATCACGTCGCTGGGCACGTGCAGGTTGGTAATCCCCTTCACCGAGTCCACCATGGCAATTTCGGGACGGTGCTCGTAGCAGGCGTGCAGGTCTTCGAGGATCTGTTCCTGCTTGGATTCCGGCAGTTGCTTGATCTTTTCGGTAACGCTGGACAGGCCATTGTTGGGGTTAACGCCCAGCTCGTCAAACAGCTCGCCGTACTTGTCGAACAGTTCCTTGTAGAAGATTTTCACCGCGTGGCCGAAAACGATCGGGTGGGAGATCTTCATCATGGTGGCCTTGACGTGCAGGGAGAACATCACGCCCGTCTTTTCGCAGTCTTCAATGCAGTCTTCAAAGAACTTGCGCAGGGCCTTGCAGCTCATGAACATGCCGTCGAGCACTTCACCTTCCTGCAGCGGCAGGTCGCTCTTGAGCACGGTCTGCTCGCCCTTGGCATTTTCGAACACGATGCGGGCGTTGGTGGCCTTGTCCAGGGTCAGCGACTGCTCGTTGGAATAGAAATCGCCACCGCGCATGTGAGCCACGTGGGTGCGCGACGCCGGGCTCCACTCGCCCATGGTGTGGGGATGCTTACGGGCAAAGGCTTTTACCGCCGTCGGGGCGCGACGGTCTGAGTTGCCTTCGCGCAGTACCGGGTTCACGGCGCTGCCCAGTACCTTGGAGTAACGGGCGTGGATTTCTTTCTCTTCGTCGGTCTGGGGATGTTCCTTGTACTCGGGAACCTTGTAGCCCTGTTCGTTGAGTTCCTTGATGGCTGCCCGCAACTGGGGAATGGAGGCGCTGATGTTGGGAAGCTTGATGATGTTGGCTTCCGGGTCCTTGGTGTAATCACCCAGTTCCTTCAGGTCGTCGGGTACGCGCTGGTTTTCTTCCAGGTAATCGGGAAACAACGCCAGGATACGGGCCGCCAGGGAAATATCGCTGGTTCCGAATTCGATGCCTGCGGGCTTGGCGTAGGTTTCAAGTATGGGAAGAAGTGACCGGGTAGCGAGGGCGGGGGCCTCGTCGGTCAGTGTGTAGATAATCTTGGCTTTGGATGATGTCATTTTCGTCCTCAGGCTAATGGATGAGTTCAGGACGGTCATGGCAGGGTCAGGTGTCTTGTGAACGCCCGACCTGAGCAATGACTGATTCGGGAACTTTTGATAGACCTACTAAGATAGCATTTTTTTGACAATTCTGGTTACGATCTTAGTATAAGAACCGACTAAAAGTTCGCTAAAAGCCGTTACAGGACGATGAAAAGGCGGAAATTTACGAAACTTTCGAACATTTGGCATTCGGGCGATTGGGAGTGTCGCGTTGGAGGTGGGGGGCAACTTCCGTGCGTGGCCCCCGTCGCATTTCGCTCCGCTCTATACGACCTACGAAACGCCAACATGCTTTACACATACCCGCGTAGGTCGGATTAGGCGAAGCCGTAATCCGACAACCAGTCCAACGGCGAATTCACCCCTCCGGCAACAGCCCCGCCTCTTCAAGGCAATCCCGAATCCGGTCCAATGCCTCCGGATTGCCCAGGGCATCCCGGTTGTCGGCTTTGGATGAGCCGTTGATCAAACGGGCGACGGCCAGCTCCACTTTCTTGCCACTGCGGGTGTAGGGGATGTCCGGCACCTGGATAATGTGCTTGGGCACGTGGCGGGGGCTGGCGCCCTGGCGGATGCGGGTTTTGAGGGTTTTCTGCAGATCGTCGGTGAGAGCTTTGTCCTCCGCCGGGACCACCAGCAGGACCACTTCCACGTCGCCGTCGATCTGGCGGCCTACAACGAGGCTATCTTTGATCTCGGCCACGGTTTCCACCTGGCGGTATATTTCCGCGGTGCCGATTCTCACGCCGCCGGGGTTGAGGGTGGCGTCGGAGCGGCCGTAGATAACGGCGCCGCCGTGTTCGGTGAATTCGATGAAGTCGCCGTGGGCCCAGACACCCGGGAAGGTGTTGAAGTAGGCGTCCTTGTAGCGTTCGTCGCCGGGGTCATCCCAGAAGCTGACCGGCATGGACGGCAGTGGCTGGCGGCAGACGAGTTCGCCACGGCCGCCGCTTACCGGCTGGCCGTCGTCGCCATAGGCCACGGCGTCGACACCGAGGAAACGGCACTGGATTTCGCCACGGCGCACGGGCAGCAACGGGGTGGAACCGACGAAGCAGCCACAGATGTCGGTGCCGCCGGCGATGGAGCCGAGCAGTACATCCGGCGCGCCGTCGCTGTAGACCCAGTCGTAGTCTTCCGGCAACAGCGGTGAGCCGGTGGAGAAGACGACACGCAGGGCGCTCAGGTCCAGGGTTTTCGCCGGGGCCAGTTCGGCCTTGCGGCAGCCGGCGATGAAGCGGGCACTGGTACCGTAGTGAGTAACTTTCTCATCGGCCACTACCTGCCAGAGGTAGTTCAGGTCCGGGTAGCCGGGGGAGCCGTCAACGGTGATCACGGCGGCGCCGGTGAGCAGGGCGGAGGCCTGCCAGTTCCACATCATCCAGCCGCAGGTGGTGAAGTAGAGGAAACGGTCGTCGGGGCCAACATCGCCGTGGAGCATCAGTTCCTTGGCGTGGTTGACCAGCAGGCCAGCATTACCATGGACAATGCACTTGGGCTGGCCGGTGGTACCGGAGGAATAGAGGATATACACCGGATGCTCCGGCGGCAGCGGGGTGAAGGAGGCTGCCTGGTCCTGGCCCTCGGCAAGGGCGTCATCCCAGTGGGTCACCTTATCGCCGGCGATGGCGGGTTCACCCGGCAGTTGTTCAATGCTGACCACACATCGCAGGGTGGGCAGGCCGTCAATCAGCCCCGCGAAATCGTCCTGGCGATTGAAAACCTTGCCGCCGTAACCGTAGCCATTGACCACGATTAGCGCCGCCGGCTCGATCTGGCCGAAGCGGTCGAGAATGGCACCCACGCCGAAATCCGGCGACGCTGAACTCCAGATGGCCCCCAGGCTTGTAGCGGCCAGCATGCCTACCAGGGCCTCATAGCCGTTGGTGACAACACCGGCAACCCGGTCCCCCTGCTTGATGCCCTTGTTACGCAGGAACGCTTCCAGGGCACCGGTATCGGCCTTCAATTGCGCATAGGTGCGGCGCAGTACCGGGCGGGTTTCACAGTAGGCCACCACGGCTTCGCGGTCCGCATGCTCACCGTCCGCCAGCCGCAACAGGTTGGCGGCAAAGTTCAGTTTCATGCCCGGAAACCATTCCGCCCCCGGCATATCACGCTTGCCCATTACTTGGTCGGCCGGCGTTTCACACACCAGGCCACAGTAGTCCCAGACCTTCTGCCAGAAGGTTTCAAGGTGATCAATCGACCACTGGTGCAGGGCATGGTAATCGGCAAACGGGCCGTAGCCCTGTTGTTCCAGCCAGCCCTGGAACTGGCCCATCTGGCAGTTCTTCAGTGTGTCTTCCGAGGGAGACCAGACCACCGGTGATTGTTCTGTGTTGCTCATCCGTCTCTCCTGTTGCTTACTGCATGTGCCAGCCGTGGCTGACTACAATGGATTGGCCGGTCAGTGCCGCCGAGGGGAAGGCTGCCAGGTGAACCGCCAGTTCGGCAACGTCTTCCAGGGTAGTGAATTTGCCATCGACGGTGTTCTTCAGCATCACCTTGCTGATTACCTCCTCCTCGGAAATACCCAGTTCCTTAGACTGTTCGGGAATCTGCTTGTCCACCAATGGCGTACGCACAAATCCAGGGCAGATGATGTTGCTGCGAACACCGTGCTCCGCCCCTTCTTTCGCCACGGCCCGACACAGACCCAGCATGCCATGCTTGGCTGCGACATAGGGCGCCTTCAACGGAGATGCCTCCAGGGAGTGGACCGACCCCATGTAAAGCATGGTGCCACCGCCCCCGGCGTACATCTGCTTCAGCGCGGCACGGGTGACCAGAAACGCGCCATCCAGATGGACACTCATCACCTTGCTCCAATCGGCAAAAGCCAGTTTGTGCACCGGGTCGATATGCTGGATACCGGCGTTGGCCAGGGCGATATCAAGGCCTCCCCACTTTTCCACGATGGCGGCAACCCCCCGGTCAACGGCGTTCTCGTCAGTAACGTCCATGGCAAGGGCCATGGCGGTGCCGCCCGCCTGTTCGATAGCATCGACAGCCTCCTGGGCACTCTCCAGAGTGAGGTCTGCCACGGCAACCCGGGCGCCCTCACGGCCGTACTGTTCGGCAACGGCCCGGCCGATTCCGCGCCCTGCCCCGGTGATCAGGGCTATCCGGTTTTCTAGACGCATTATTGTTCTCTCCTTAGTCGTAAGCCGCGCTGGGCAGCCAGGTCGCGATTTCGGGCACCAGGAACACGATCGACAGTGCTACCAGCTGAATGATGATGAAGGGTATGACACCCCTGTAGATGTCGATCACCGTGATTTCCGGTGGCGCAACGCCCTTGATGTAGAACAGGGCAAAGCCCACCGGCGGCGTCAGGAACGATGTCTGCAGACACATGGCGAAGAGAATGGTGAACCACACCAGATCGAAGCCCAGTTGCTGAACCACCGGTGCGACCAGCGGCAGAATGATGAGGGTAATCTCAACCCAGTCCAGGAAGAAGCCCAGCAGGAACACCGCGAACAGAATGGTCAGAACCACGCCATAAGGACCAAATGGCAGCCCCAGTAACGCATCTTCGATCACCCTGTCGCCACCGAGCCCACGCAGTACTACCGAGAACGCCGTAGCACCCAGGAAAATTGCAAAGATGAAGGCAGCCGTGCGGGTGGTCTGGTGCAGCGAAGTGCTGAGCACATTCAGGTTCAGACGCCTTGCCATCACCGCCAGCAAAAGAGCTCCCAGGGCACCAACGCCGGAGGCCTCGGTGGGTGTTGCTATCCCGGCAAAGATGGAACCCAGCACACCCAGGATCAGTGCAGCTGTGGGCACTACTGCTTTGACCACTTCCCAGACAATGCTCCAGGAGACTTTCTCGGTGCCCGGCGGCACCGGCGCAATGTGCGGCTGAAACAGGGGGCGGATCATCACATAGGCGACATACATGGCGCCAAGAAGCAGCCCGGGCAGGAACGCCCCCATGAACAGATCACCCACGGATGCCTCTGGAACCGCCAGCCGGTCTGCCATCAGCACCAGCATGATGGACGGAGGAATCAGGATCCCCAGGGTGCCGGTGGCACAGGCAGTACCCACGGCAAAACCTTTGTCGTACTTGTTCTCCATCATCACCGGCAGGGAAAGCATACCCAGCAGAACCACAGACGCACCGATGATACCGGTAGTGGCTGCCAGCAACACGCCAATGACAACCACCGTTACCGCATATCCACCGCGGACTGCACCAAACAGCTTTACCATACTGTTCATTAACCGCTCGGCAACACCGGACTGATCCAGCATGATACCCATGAATATGAACATGGGCAGAGCTACCAGGGTCTCGCTGTTGACGATGCTCCATATCCGCTCGGGGACAAGTCCCATTGAAGACTGGTAATCGAACCAGAGGTTAGCGCCGAAGTTTTCGACTGCAACTACGCCAATCAGTGTCCAGATAACGGCGGTACCACCCAGCACCCAGGCAACAGGGAAGCCAGTCATCAGCAGCGCCCCGAAGGTCAGGAACATGCCGATTACAAACAGGGTTTCAAGCTCCATCAGGACGCATCCTCTTTCTTGTTATTCCCGGAATCGGTCCGGATTGGCCTGGGAAAGCCAAAGAGTAAAGCTGTTACCTTGAACAGTCGTGATATAGCTGCCAGGGCAAGCAAAGTGAACGAAATGGCTACAATGCCTTTCAGAACCCAGCGATACGGGAGTCCTGCCGGTGCCTGGCTGGTTTCACCCTGTTGCCAGGAGCTATAGGCGTAAGGGAACATTTCCCAGATCGCCAGCCCGAGAAACGGCAACAGCAGAAATAACAGGCCAAACAATTCAACCCAGCCCTGACCTCTCAGGGAAAGGCGTTCATGCAGTACATCTACTCTCACATGACCATCAACCACCAGCGTATAGGCCAGTCCCAACAACCAGCCAACACCAGCCAGGTGCCACTGGACTTCTTCCAACGTCACAGAACCAGAGCCAAACGCATAGCGACCAACCACCGCGTAGATAATCACTCCGGTTATCACAACCCAGAGCCAGGAAGCGCTCTTGCCGATTGCGGAAATCACACGGTCCATCCCCTGACTGACCCAGGTTGTAGGCAACTCGGTGTGATGATGAAGAATTTCGTCGGTGTCGGACACCGATGGCCGCCCACTCTGCGGTGAGCCTTTACCAGACACCGTCATACAACAGTTCCTCGCTCAGAATGCCGATTGTGAAACAAGGATGGCCCCGAAGGGCCATCCAGACTTTGTCAGAGAGTACCAGGCCTAAGCCCGGTATCTCAGGGTCGGCCCGGGACCCTTACAGGTCCGACGGAACGTAGGCACGCTCGTCCCAAATCTTATAGGTTTCCATGAACTCGTTCTGGCTTTCATAGACGCGCTTGAAGTCAGCATCCTTGGAGGCTTCTTCCTTCAGCACTTCCTCGGTGACCGACTGCAACTCTTTCAGAACCTCTCGAGGGATCTGGTCGGCCTGGACGCCCTTTTCCTGGAAACCGGCCAGGACCTTGCCATTCTTGTACTCACCCTCGGCCAGGCCAAGCGTTGTTGCAGCAGTACAGGAAGCCTCAACCAGCGCTTTCTGGGCTTCGGTGGCTTTGTCCCACTCGCCCTGGTTGATCAACATGTACTGGGCAGTGAACTGCTGGTGCCAGCCAGGGAACAGGTTGTACTTGACCACCTGATCGAAACCGAGGATCTGGTCGATGGCGGGCATGGAGAATTCGGTCGCGTCGATGGTGCCCTTTTCCAGTGCCTGGTAGAGCTCACCACCGGGCATCATGGTGACGGAGGCTCCCAGTTTTTCCAGGACCTTGCCACCCAAACCCGCGAAGCGAATCTTCAGGCCTTCATAATCTTCCAGTGTTTCGATTGGTTGCGAATACCAGCCCGCTGTCTCGGGGCCAATAATGCCGCACAGTTGGGCATGCACGTCAAAGCCCTTGTTGGCATAGACTTCCTGCAGCATTTCGTGGCCGCCACCGTAGTAGTACCAGGCAGTGTAAGCCCAAGGCTTCATGCCAAAAGGTACAGCCGCGAACAGAGGAATTGCAGGCACCTTGCCCTGATCGTAGCCGATCCAGGTGTAACCGGCGGATACCTTGCCATCGGAAACCGACTGCAAGATATCGAACACAGGTACCAGCTTGCCGGGTTCGTAGACGCGAACCTGGATGCTGCCATCGGAAGCGGTGTTGAGATTATCGGCAACCCAGGCGGCAGGCGAGCCGAGGCCGGGCAGGTTGGTGGCGAAGGCGACCGGCATTTTCCAGCGCAGGTCATCCGCGACAGCCGATCCCGTAGTCAGGGCGATCGCACCGGCGATACCGGTAAGGGCCTTGAAGAGTTTCATTGGCAAGTCTCCTAGCATTGTTGTTGTATTCGGCCAACAGGAGTGTTCCCGACAGGCCTTATCTGAGTGTAGTCAGACATCGCAGGAAACGAGACGGACAAAATTAATTTTGGGTCCAACGAAAGCGCCAGTCTTGTTTTCCGCGTTGTTCTGACGTCCTGCGAACGGGATGTAGCAGACACTGTGCCAATCAGTATTTTCTTTTATTTATCAGTGGTATAAAAATCGAAAGGAAAGCCGGTCATTGCAAGCAGTCCGGAATTTCGGACGGATCTAGCCATCAGTCGTAGAGATTTGTACGGATGACAGGACACATGTCCTGGATTCAGGACATTTTTGCCAGTTTTTCATACAGTACTGAGCGTGAGATGCCCAATAGCTTGGCTGCGCGGGTGCGGTTGCCCCGACTTGCGACCAGCGCTTCCTCAATGGCCTGTGCCTCCGCGTCGGCCAGGGTTTTCGCAAGGGGACGCACCGGTTGCGGCACCAACGAAGAAGCCGGCCGGTTACCGTTGCGGGGCAACACCTTGAAAATGGCATCCGCGTCCAGCAACCCGCCATCCTCACCCATGGTCAGGGCCCGTTCCAGCACATTGCGCAGCTCGCGGATATTACCGGGCCAGTCATAGCCGCCCAGAGCTGCCACGCCGGCGTCGGTTATTTCACCCCGCATTTCCAGGCCCTCGCAGATCTCACCCAGCAGGGCTTCACACAGTACGCCCAGGTCCGCCAGGCGGTCCCGCAGGGGCGGAATGGGAATTTCCAGCACATTCAGCCGGTAGTACAGATCCGACCGGAATTCACCCTCGGCAATCATTGCCTCCAGGTTACGGCTGGTGGCGGCAATGACACGCACATCCACCGAGGCAACCTTGTTCGAACCGAGTGGTTCGATTTCACCTTCCTGTAGCGCACGCAGCAGTTTGGCCTGCAACGGCAACGGCATATCCCCGACTTCATCCAGGAACAGGGTGCCGCCATTGGCCAACTGGAATTTACCCTCGCGGGTACGGCGATCAGCCCCGGTATAGGCCCCTGGCGCCACACCGAAAAACTCGGCTTCCAGCAGGTTGTCGGGTATGGCGGCAACGTTCACGCCCACAAACGGCTTTTCCGCACGTGTGGAGACGGAGTGAATCGCCTGCGCCAGCACTTCCTTGCCAGTGCCGGTCTCACCCAAAAGCAACACCGGCATGTCGCGGCCAGCCGCGAGCCGGGCCCGGCGCTTTACTTCCAGTGCCGCCGGGCTGGCGCCAACAAAGTCGGCAAGATTGTAGCGGGTTCCACGCGTTTTTTTAGCCAGTGCCTTGCGGGCCGCGGCCAAGTCCTGGTGCAGGCGACGATATTTGGCCACCAGCGGTGTAAGGGGTTGCAAGTCATCATAGAGAACAAACGCGACAGCCCCCATGATCCGGCCTTCCTCGTCGTAAAAAGGCAGGCGCGTCACCACCAGTTGTTGCTTGTTGTGCTCCATGATATCGAGCAGCAGGGGTTTGCCCGTCTCCACCACTTCCGGCATCCGGGTCTGGGGGATGACCTCACGAACCGGTTTGCCAATGGCAGCCCCGGGGTCTCCCAGCCCCAACAAGTGAGAGTAGCTGCTGTTGATCCAGGTAATACGGCTTTCGTGGTCCACGGCAATGGCGCCGGCGCTGGCCTCCTCAAACATAGGAAACAGGGCCTCGATCAGGTCCCTGGTCAGGCCACTCTTGTTATTCTCGGTAAACAGCTCTGTCATGTACCCTGTACCACCGGGTTGGATAATATTCATGGCTATACCCATGGCACCCGGCGAACCGGGTGCAGTGACGGAAGTATATGGCGCCCCCGGAACGGGGGCAAACAATGCCGGCCCGGAACACGAACAGGCCGGCCAATGCGTGCGTCAGTCGGGGATCTGCACCTGGTCATTGCTGAACACAATGCGGTCGCCAACATCCGGATTGACCGCAATCGGGGTCAGGTTGGCTGTCGACAGTGGTGTTGCGATATCGCCTCGCGGCACGGTTCTGACCACCTGGCTGGGTGGCAGTGCCTGCTTGTCGGCAAGGTTTGCCCACACCAGGTCCAGGGCCTGGAAGAAGTAGTGATGCAGGGGCACATACCGGTCCGCTATGCCCGGGAATCCATTGAGGACATCCAGGTGGTGGGCATTGAGAATTTCGTAATACCTCAGCTTGCTGCGATTGCCCTCAACCCGCTGGTTCAGGCCGAAATAGGGCCGGGAGGTATGGTTGATGGGCAGGATGGCATCGGCACGGCCGGTCACGAAAACCGTGGGCTTGCCCCGCAGGTTGCCGGTCGCACGGACCTGTTCGATACCACCGTCAATGCGCTCCGACAGCTCCGCAGCGTCACCCGACAGTGCCGTTCCTGTAACAACATCGGTCCCAACCGCAAGACTCCTCAGGCACAACAGTGCATCCAGACCGTAGTCCTGCTGGCTGGTACTGGGCGAGGCACTGACTGCAAGGTTGGTGGGCTGCCCTTCGGCACCGTCATACACCAGGTTGACCCCGGCGCTGGGCGGAATACCATTGCTTGCCGAGAACAGCGCAGCCTCCTGGGCGGCACTGAGTGGCGTCACCGCGCCGCCGGCACCGGTGGCCGCCAGGCTGATACCACACAGCCTGTCTTCCACCCCCGCTTCGCCATAGGCGTTGGCGTAGGTCATGGAGATACTCTGGGCGACTGCCAGCCCGAAATGGACAGGCGCCAACAGGTTCTGCTCGGGCTGGATACCCACTTCCTCTTCCAGGATACGTAGCGCATCCGATGCGCGGTCATCCGTGGTGGCACCGGCAACCAGGCCTTTGTTGGCCAACGAGTTACAGATGTTCTCCGCGATGGTGAAGTTGTTGAACGTGGCGTTTAATGGCGCGACATCGCGGACTTCCGGCGCGATGTTCGCACAACCCTGGTACACCGCCAGAGCGGTGGTGTAGTCCAGCAGGCTGCGACTGTGCCCGGCAAGCGCGGAGCCATTGCCCTGGCGGATAGTAAAGCTGGTATCCACCTGGGGATTAACGTTGGGCTCCGACACCGCCACACCATCAATCAGCCCCCGATCGTCCTGTTCCGCGGCACGGACGGAAGCACCACCACCGTTGGAAACACTGGAGGCGATCACCAGCGTGTTCTTAGGCTTCACTTTCACAACCCTGCGGCCGTTCCCGGTTTCCTGCCCGAACTTCTCGTTCAGTACATAAAAACCGAACTCAATCGACTGGAGTACGTGCTGGCCCCAGTCTGCTTCAGGATTGACCCGGGAGTGGGCATGCTTGTAGGCGAAGCGGTCGGGCCAGGCGGCGTCAAAATCCGCGCGGGCCTGATCATCCAGGTTGGCCCGGAATTGCACCGGCTCGTCGGCCTGCGTCAGGGTGCCATCAATACGCTGGGCAGCATTGGTGGCCAGGTTGTGGGAACCGGTACCGGTGCCCTTGTCAGTGTAGACCACCGCGCATCCCTTTTTCAGGCCCCATTCCCCGGCAGTACCAATGGCGCCGTAGATGCCACGGGAGCCAGACGAAGGCGCCGTTACCATGCAGGCCTGTTTGGGGTCAAAACTGTCAGGTACCTGAACCATGACCGTGACCGGAACATTACTCCCTTTCACGGTCATATAGGCCAGGTGCTCCTCGCCTGGAATCAGACCTTCACCCCCACTGCCAACCTGGGGACCAAAAAAATTGCCGTAGCCGCCGCCCGGCACCGTATCCACCAGAGCACGATAGTTGTTGTAGATTGCCAGGGTCCGTAATTCTTCCGGCGTAGGATTAATGGGGTCATCAAAGGCCGGTACCGTCGCGCTGCCAAGGCCGCTGGCGCCTAGGCCACCGGTCAGGAGATCGTTGGTAACGCCGTCATACTGGGTCGAATAGATATCACCCTGAACAAAATCAGGGAGCTTATTGAAGGGAGACTTGCTTTCGTTACACGCGGTTGCTGTGAGCGTGACCGCGCCAATCAACGTGCATTGAAGTAGCGTTTTCATAGTTGTTCCCTGTTGTTTTTGTTAGACAAGGGAACCCGGCGCACAAGAGAGACACCAGGCACCACAGCTGTACCCATGCGCATCCTGTGCCAACCATGCAGGATATTGATTTTTATCACTTTTTTATGGAGTGGCGCTAAAATCCGAACGCGGCTTCCGGATTTCCGGACAACAACAGCGGGGTAAATCACTATAAGCGCCCGTCAGGGGCGCATAAGCAGTGATGTCCTGATATACGGACACCGTCCTGATTTCAGGACACCCTGATGCCAGCCCAGCGAAGGCTTCCAGGCACGCCAGTCAGATCGTGGTTTCGTAAGCGACCGGATTTCTGTTCCTAGAGCGTCACAAAGGGGGCAACGGTCAACGCCAGGATTATAGCGATGGCAAGGCAGGCGACCAGGGTAGTGACCGGCCTGCGACGAAACCGGTGCCAGAACCCACCGACCCGGCCTGCGGCCAGGTCCTGTTCGTAAGCCTCACGCTGACGCTGCAAGCGTTCGCGTTGATAGTTTTCCAGTAATTCCCTGGCACGTCGGGCCTCATCATCATCGTGGACCCAGAATCCCCCCATGCTGATCCCCCAACGGCTGGGTGGGGTTTCGTAATAGGGCACGTCGTGCGCTTCAAACAACTCGCGAATCTCATTCGCTTCGTCGTCGGGAACGTGACGCAGGTTCATGAGGTGGTTGGTCATGTTATGTCTGGCACCAGGTTATGGGATACCCTTATCCTAGCATTCCAGGGAGGCTCTCACCGCCCATTTCATCAGGATAATCAATGCCAGACAGCGCCATTCGACGATTACTGGAGTTTGACGAGCAGGTTCTGCGCGACCGCGACCAGAACCCGGCATTCCTGCATCGGCGGGACCGCCGGTTCGCACTGGACTGTCGGGAGAAAGGCGTCACCCCGGCCCCGGCCCGGTGGCTTGAGCACGTCAGGCGCCTGGCTAACCGTGGCCCGAACGGCGACCCACTGAAACCATGGCGGCGAATAACCGCCGGGTTTGTCCTGGCCGGCCTCATCACCGGGATACTGGCCATGCTGGGGCTGCTGTTTTACGACGGCGGCCAGCGAATCAACCTCACGGTAATCCTGGCGTTTGTGCTGCTGCAGTGTGTGCTGGCGGGGATCACCACGGTCCAGGCCTTCGCTGGTTGGCAACCCTGGCACTGGTTGCTGCGAAAGCTGTCAGTGTCCAGCCGCTCCGACGCCCTGCGAGCACTGCAACCATTGCTGATGGCACGGGCGGCCCATGCCGGCGGGCTGATGTTTGGCCTGGCCGGGCTGCTGACATTGCTCGTGCTCGTCGTGATCCAGGACCTCGCCTTTGGCTGGAGTACCACCCTCAATACCGGCGCCGACAGCTATTATCGGCTGCTGGCGGCCATCGCCTCCCCCTGGCAGAACCTTTGGCCCGCCGCAGTTCCGGATCTGGAACTGGTGGAAGCCACCCGCTTCTTCCGCAGCCAATCCGCCGGCACCACCGACCCGGCCCTGTGGGGAAGTTGGTGGCCGTTCGTGGCGATGACCTGGGTAACCTATGTCATCCTGCCCCGATTGATTCTTCTGGTACTGGCAATCGTTCACCCTGGCCTTCGGGCCCGCAAGGCATTGGCCAACCACCATGGTTTGATCGCCCTCCAGTACCGTATGGAAACCCCGACTGTGGATACGGGTAATCGTCACAACGACGCCGCCGACCAGCCGGATATAAACACCTCCACGAGATTGCAGCCATTACCCGACGCCCCGGCCATTATTCGATGGGCGGGAGCCGGCATGCCCGAACTACCGCAAGCCCTCTCCGCCGATTATCAGGAGGTGCTTTCGGCCGGTGGCAGCGCCTCGCTTGAACACGACCATAACATCATCAACCTGGCCAGCCAGGCGCTGGCCGATATAGGCGCGCCGGCTGTGATCATCGTTACCCGCAGTTGGGAGCCGCCCACTGGCGAGCTCTCGGATTTCCTGCAACAGGCCCGTCAGGTATGGCCCAAGGGTACCACTATCGCATTGGTTCCCATGGCACCGGAACCGGATCAGCCACCACCGAACCACCACATAAACCAGTGGCTCCGGTTTGCCGAGCGCGCGGGAGATGAGAGGATAGTAATCAGCACCCCGGCAATAACACCACCGGATACCCGCATCCACAACGCATTGCAGGACGAACACAGAGAATGAACGCCCCCGTGTTTGCCGTGGTCGGCCATCCCAACAAGGGGAAATCCAGCATCGTGGCCACCCTGTCCCAGAACGATGCCATCGCCATCGCCCTGGAGCCGGGAACAACCCGCAAGCGCCAGTCCTATCCCCTGAACGTCGACGGCAAGACACTCTATACACTGGTGGACACACCGGGCTTCCAGCGCCCTCGCCGTGTGCTGGAGTGGCTGGAAGCCCACAGTGTGTCGGCCTCTGACAGGGCGGAAACCGTGAAAGCCTTCGTGATCCAGCACCGGCAGGGCGATAGCTTTAACGATGAATGCGAGCTTCTGGCCCCGCTTACCGAGGGTGCCGGCATCATCTATGTAGTCGACGGATCGGTTCCCTACAGCGCCCAGCACGAGGCGGAGATGACTATCCTGCGCTGGACCGGCCGGCCGAGCCTGGCACTGATCAACAGCATCGGCGAGGACGACTACAGCGACACCTGGACGAAAGCACTCGGCCAGTTCTTTCAGATTGTTCGCAAATTCGACGCTGTTCGCGCCCCTTTTGAACAACATGTAAGCCTCTTGCGGGCATTCGGACAACTTGAACCAAACTGGGAACAACCGCTGGAAAAGGCAACAACCTTCCTCTCAGCGCAGCGACGCCAGCGCAGGACCGAAGCCGCCACGCTTATTGCCCGGTCCCTGGAAGAGATGATGTCATTCCGCGAGAAACGCACCCTGACCACGCTCCAGACCAGCGAGATCTCTGACTGGGAACTGGCCGAGCAGCTACGTTCCAGCTGGTATAAGAACCAGAGAAAACGGGAACAGCATCTTCGGATTGCCATAGAAAAGCTCTACGACCACCACCGCGTGGAGAGACAGGAAGCCGAACTGGAGTGGCACAGTGACCACGACCTGTTCAGCGAGGACAGCCAGAAGGCCTGGGGCGTCAACCGGCGCTATCTGGCCACCGCCGGCTTCGGTGCCGGTGCCGTGAGTGGCGCAGGTGTGGATGCTTTGGCTCTGGGGCACTCACTCGGAGCCGGCGCATTGGTGGGCGGGTTAATCGGCGCCGCAGGCAGTTATTTCTACGGCGACCGCCTGACCCTGCCTGTACTCAACACCGGCGTATTGAAGAACGGGCTCCGCACCGCCACCTTTGGGCCTGTACAAGACAGTCAGTTCGGCTATGTTGTATTGGGAAGGGCGATCAATCACTGGTGGCACATCAGTCTTCGTAATCACGCTGGTCGCGACCTGCTGGATCTGGAGCCCGCTGATAACCACTGGCTGGAAACCCTCGACCGCAGGCAACGCCAGATCATCCATCAGGCCTTCGAGCGTTGTCGCAAAAAGCGTTCTCTGGATGATAAAACCAGGATGGCATTTGCCGCAGCCGTTGAGCAGGCAATGACCGCCTACGACAATTGGCGGTTGAACAGGACCTGACCGGGGTGTG
This sequence comes from Marinobacter iranensis, assembly GCF_029207565.1. Lineage (GTDB taxonomy): Bacteria > Pseudomonadota > Gammaproteobacteria > Pseudomonadales > Oleiphilaceae > Marinobacter > Marinobacter iranensis. Next base: position 63,782 of record NZ_JANCMW010000009.1, read on the forward strand.
TATACTAAAAGGCTGCTCCATCAAATAATGAGGGATAAGTATGAAAATTGTACGAGTTGAGGACATCATCGGCACAGATCGCGAAGTCACCGGGCCAGGCTGGACCAGCCGCCGCATGCTGCTTAAAAAGGACGGCATGGGCTTTTCGTTCCACGAAACCATTATCCCTGCCGGGGCCGAGCTGAATCTCTGGTATAAAAACCACCTGGAAGCGGTGTACTGCGTTGCCGGCAATGGCACCATCCTCGACAAGGAAACCGGCGAAACCCACGAGATTTCCGACGGCACCCTGTACGCACTGGACAAAAACGACCCTCATACCCTGCGTGGCGGAACCGAGGACATGCGCCTGATCTGTGCCTTCAACCCGCCGGTGACCGGTCGTGAAGTTCATGACGAAGACGGCGCTTACACCCTGGACACCAGCGACATTTAAAGCACTGCCGTCGTGGGTGAATGTTCAGACCCCACCACACCGCCACCGGTAGCACGCCTGCTCCCGGTGGCGGTTCTGCTTTGGCTGGCCGGTGTTTACCTGCGCATACCGATACTGGTAGCGCCGCCGCTGGCACCGTTCATCAGCGACGAACTCGGCCTGTCCCAGGCCCTGACCGGCGCACTCACCACCCTGCCCATACTGATGCTGGCCGTCGGCTCCATGCCCGGTTCCCTGGCCATCGCACGGCTGGGCCCGCGAAACACCCTGGCACTGGCCATGGTCATCATGGTGATAGGCTCCGCCGGCCGCGGCCTGTCGCCGGATACCGTCACACTGATGCTTGCCAGCGCCGTCATGGGCCTGGGCGTTGCCATGATGCAGCCCTCCCTGCCGGCGTTGCTGCCCCGCTGGCTGGAACCCCGCCACCTCGCCATCGGCTCCGCCATCTACATGAACGGCATGCTGATGGGCGAATTCATCGGCGCCGGCATCACCCTCCCGGTACTGATGCCGCTGATGGACGACAGCTGGCGGGCCACCCTGCTGGCCTGGTCACTGCCTGCGTTACTGGTGGCCGCCGCCCTGTTCCTGCCCCGCCGGGAAATGGCACGGCCAGTAGAAAAACCGGCATGGCTACCTGACTGGAAAAATCCGCTCACCCTGAGAGTCGGACTGCTTTTGGGCCTGTCCGGCTCCCTGTTCTTTGGGCTGAACGCCTACATGGGCAATCTGCTGGAACAACAGGGCAACTTCGACATGCTGGCGGACGCCCTGTTCTGGTACAACTTCGCCCAGGTGGGCGCATCGTTGCTGATGCTGAAAATGGCAAGAAGCTGGGTAGGACGAAAGCTTCCTATCATCGTGACTGCCAGTTGCAGCATCGTCGGTACAGTTGGCACATTGCTACTTAGCGGCTGGTGGACCATTGCCAGCGCGACATTCATGAGCTTGACGGCGGGTATTCTGTTAATTCTGCTGGTGGCGTTACCACCGGTGCTGGTGGAATCCAAAGAAACCGGTCGACTATCGGCAGGAAACTTCCTGGTCGGTTACACCCTGGCGTTTTCAGTCCCAATGATAGGCGGTTTGTTGGCAGACTGGAGCAACGACGCCCGATACGCGATAGGTTTCATCATTGCCTATTGCGTCCTGGTTCTTCCGCTCACATTTACCCTGGACCTAAAACGACAAAAGGGCCAGCCCCAAAGCTGACCCTCAAAAGGAAGCCCACTCCCAACTTGCTAGCCGTGGGGTGGGGGTACTGTTTTCCGCCAGAAATGGGTGTCTGAGCGAAGCGAGTTCCATTTCCAAGGAAAACAGTACCCTCACCCCGCGGCCACCCCCAAGTTCAGATGTAATAATCCTTCAACGGCGGAAACCCGTTGAACTCAATAGCACTGTAGGTTGTTGTATAAGCACCAGTGGAGAGCCAATACATCCTGTCACCAATCGCCAGATTCAGCGGCAGCGGGTACTTGTGGTGTTCGTACATGATGTCGGCACTATCGCAGGTTGGGCCCGCAATCACGCAATCCTCACCTTCACCGGATTTTTCCGTATAGATCGGGAACTTGATGGACTCGTCCAGGGTTTCGATCAAGCCACCGAATTTGCCAACATCGGTGAATACCCAGCGGTGCAATGCCGTGCGGGACTTTCGTGAAATCAGCACAACTTCACTCACCAGAATACCGGCATTGGAAATCAACGAACGGCCCGGTTCGATAATAATCTCCGGCAAATCATCGCCAAAATCCTCATCCAGGAAACGCTTGATCTCCTCGGCATAGGTTTTCAGGTCGTTGGTACGGGTGATGTAGTTGGCCGGGAAGCCGCCCCCCATGTTGATCATCTTCAGCTCGATGCCGTCTTCTTCCTTCAGGCGTTCGAAGATCACCTTCACCTTGCCCAGGGCCGCGTCCCATGCGCCGATTTCCCGTTGCTGGGAACCCACGTGGAAGGAGACACCGTAGGGCACCAGGCCCAGGTCACGAGCCAGGATCAGCAGGTCCATGGCCATGTCGGTCTGGCAGCCGAACTTGCGGGACAGGGGCCAATCGGCGGTCAGGGTGCCTTCGGTGAGGATGCGTACATACACCTTCGAGCCCGGAGCCGCCTTGGCGATGTTACGCAGGTCCGCTTCGGAGTCAGTGGCGTACAGGCGAACGCCCTTCTCGTAAAAGGTGCGGATGTCCTTTGCCTTCTTGATGGTGTTGCCGTAACTGATGCGCTCGCCGGTCACACCCAGGGCCATGACTTTCTCGAGTTCATACACCGACGCAATATCAAAGCTGGCGCCCTTGTCCCGGAGCATGGTCAGCACCTGCGGGGCCGGATTGGCCTTGACCGCATAATAGACCTTCGCGTACGGGAAGCCTTCCACCAGTTCCTCGTACTGACGGTTGATGGTGGCGGTATCAATCACCACGCACGGAGTGTCCTTGGTATCGGCAAAAGCCTTGATACGGGCAAAGGTCTCGGCGTCGTAATAATCAGTGATGATGGCGTTGGCAGACTCGGTCATGGATAGTGTTTCCCTCCACGGGCAAACGGGCATAAAAAAAGGCACCTCAGCAACGCTGCAGTACCCGTTAATAGCGCGATCATCGGGCTTTTTTTGCGGGCGGGATATGAGCATATCTACCCATAAGCACGGGCCTGCAAAAGCCCTTTCATCATACCGCCACCGGCCACAAAGGCGCCGGCCCGGTCGGGCCATTCGGGTCTTCAGGTGCGGCCTGGCGCTGCAGGTAATCCAGAATCGCATTTTTCAAATCACTGCCCTGACCCAGTCCCTGGTTCCCGAATAACCGGTTGAACTCGAGTACGTAGGGATATGCTTCCACCAGGGCAATATCGAAGCCAGCGTGGTCCACTTCAAGCTCCCGCGCAAGTCTTAGCGCCAGGTCTGTCACCACCGCCGGAACCGGGCCGTTATCGATACGCCCACCCCGTGACACGTTGTTGTAGAAGCCCTGGTCCGCCTGGGTGCGCCAGTAGGCAGATACTACCCGGTCCCCGACAATAACCACCCTCACATCCCGATCAATCGGCAGGTATTCCTGGGCATACAACACGTTGGTCCGCTCACAATATCGCTGCCAGTCCGCCCGGTTCTCTATCAGCCACACGCCTTCCCCCATGCTGGCTTTCGGCAGCTTGGCCACAAATGGCAATGCCATGGCGTCCCATACCGCCTGCTGTTCATGGGGGCCATTGGCTTCAATCAGTGTCCACGGTGTGTGCTCGGGCGCCACGGTCTGAAAGGCCCGGGTCATTTCCACTTTGTCGTGGCCGATGCGGTAGCTGGCAACACTGGGGAAAACGCGGCATTTCAGGCCGTGTACCAGGGCGTTCAGTTGCCAGTATTCCGGGAACAGAACCCAGTCTGCGTCTTTCAGCAGCTCCTTGTGCGCCAGGAACTGTTCGGGCTTGAGGGTTTGGGTGTCCGGGAAGCCCAGGGTGCGGAATATATCGAAGGAGACCAGTTTCATTGTGATGGGCGCATGGTTGAGTTGGTCGCATTTTATACAGGTTTGGGTTGGGTGCAATAGGTGGTTATTTCGGTTTTGGTTTTGGTTTTGGTAAGACTGGGCGGGTTGGGGGAGGGGTATGGGGGTGTTTTATTTTCAAATGAAAATGAACTCGCTTCGCTCAGACACCATTTTCTTTATTGAAAAATAAAACACCCCCATACCCTTAGGTAACGCCAGTTGTCGCGACAATTTACCCTGGTTTTGGCTGGGTTTGTTCGAGAACTTGTTACCGCTGGAACGGGGTCCGCCCGTAAAAATTCAAAATCAAAGCGCCGCCAAACCCTGGCTTTCCGTAACGACATCACCATTTGCCAGTAGAGCGGGGGGGTGGGGGTATTTTTCCGCCAGGAATGGGTGTCTGAGCGTAGCGAGTTCCATTCCCAAGGAAAAATACCCCCACCTCCCCGATCCCCCAAAAATCACCAGTCTTACCTAAAAAACCCACCAGCCAACTGCTAACCTCAAACTTGTGAGTAAAGGGAAAACCGCCATGCCCGATTTTGATGACAGTGCAAAGGAGCTACTGAAAAGGCTCTGTGAGGATTACGAGTCCGGGGCTACTGCACTGGCACTGACGATGCTAAAAAATCTGGCCACGTATCTGCGGGAGGCCAGACCCGACCCTGAAGAGCTGGCACGTTTATTCGGTGAACTCCGCACAGCCCGCCCCAGTATGATTGTGATTGGCAACGCCATCGGGAAAGTGGAGTCGCGGTTGGCCGGGGGTGACACGCCACTGGCTGCAGTTAACCAGGTTACCGGCGAACTGGAAAACGCAGGATCGGCCATAGCGAAGCATGCCCGCCAGCTGATTCCAACCGATGCCATAATCATGACTCACAGCGCCAGCTCGGTAGTGCTGGGGCTGTTTCGTTTGCTCGCCCGCGAGCGGCACGGCTTTTCCGTCATCTGCACCCAGAGCAGCCCCGGTCTGGAAGGGCATCAACTCGCCCGTACTCTGAACGATATGGGCGTGCCGGTTACGCTGATTACGGATGCCCAGATGGGTTTGTTTGTCACCCAGTCAGATGTGGTGCTTATTGGTTGCGATACCTGGCTGTCGGATGGGCATTTCATCAATAAAAGTGGAACGCGGCTGCTCGCCCTGGCTGCCCGAGCCCACGACAAGCCCTTCTGGGTGCTCGGGGACAGTTTCAGACACAGTGATCAGGCCAGTGACGAGGTTATCCTGGAAGAAATGCCGGTCAGCGAACTGCATGCACCGGAAGGGGACTGGATTACCCCCCGGAATATCTATTTCGAAACCATTCCTGAATCCCTGGTTACGGGCGGGATCAACGAGCAGGGCGCTTTTTCGTTCCCTGGCTCGCCTCGGCGCTAAAGGGATCTTCCGGCCAGGGATGTTTCGGGTAGCGCCCGCGCATGTCCTTGCGCACCTCCGGGTAGGCATTGCGCCAGAAACTGGCCAGGTCGGCGGTGACGGCCAGGGGGCGTTGGGCCGGGGAGAGCAGGTGGATCACAACAGGTACCCGGCCACCGGCCACGGTGGGAGTTTCTGTCCAGCCGAACAGAGCCTGGAGCTTGGCCGCCAGCACTGGACCATTCTCCGCCGTATAATCCAGCGTCACCGACTGGCCGGTGGGAACAGTCAGGCGGGTTGGCGCCAGCTCTTCCAGTGCCTGTTGCTGCTGGTAATCCAGAAGGCTGGCCAGGGCCTGTCTCAGGTTGAGCTTTTCAAGATCACGCCAACGGGTCATCCCAGCCAGGAATGGGCCAAGCCAGGTTTCCAGGTTATCCGACAGCCAGCGCTCACTGACGCCCGGCCAATCGTCGGGAAAACAGTGGGCCAGCAGGGAAACACGGGCAAGCCACTGTTCCGCGGCTGGCGTCCATGGCAGGCTTTTTACCCCCTTTTTGCGCACTGCCGCCAATAGACCCTGCTGCACCAGTTCCGGAGATGGCGCCGGCAAAGCCGACTCTTCCAGTACCAGTTGCCCCAATTTTCTGACCCGGCGGGCCACTACAGTGCCGCGGCTATCATCCCAGACCGCTTCTTCCTGTTCATGAATGTGACTGGCCAGGTCCTGCTGCAGTAACCCGGGGTCAACCGGTGCCGCCAGATAGATGGTGGCTTCCCGGGCCTTGCCATCCAGTTCGGCAGTGGCCAGCCACGGATGTCGTGCCAAAGGATCGTCTTCCCGCAGGACCGCACCACGGCCGTTGCTGAGCTGATAACGGGGGGCATCGCCATGCCGTTTACGGGCAATCCTGTCCGGGTAGGCCAGGGCGAGCAGGCGGCCCACTTTGTCATCGGTGGGCATATCCGCCGGCCGGGCCAGGCCAGCGGCCAGCCGCGACACTGACTTGCCAATGGCTTTCACCCTGACCGCGTCCACACCATGGCGGGGGCCCTGGTCGCGAAGTATCCGCACTCGCTCCTGCATGTCAGCGCCCACTGACCGACCTGCCAGGTCCCGCTCTTCCAGCAACGCCGCAAGCTCTGACGCGAGATAGCCATGACCAATTTCACGTCCCCGGAGAATCATCTGGGCCAGCCGTGGATGCACACCCATATCCCGGGCGGCCTTACCGTGCCCGGTGATGGCGCCGTCGTCATCCAGCATGTCCAGCCACTGCAACAGTTCCACGGCCTGCTGCCAGTGTGCTGCAGGGGGCGGATCGATCCAGTCGAGCTGCTCCGGGGACCGTGCGCCCCACTGGGCCAATTCGAGCACCAGGGGCGCCAGGTCCGCCTCCTGTATTTCCGGCGGAGTAAACCCGGCCAGGCCAAACTGGGTGGATTCGCTCCACAGCCGGTAGCCGACACCGGGCTCAATCCGGCCTGCCCGGCCCTTACGCTGCTCCGCCGAGGCCTTGGACACCCAACCCGTCACCAGTCGTGTCATGCCACTGTTGGCATCGAACACCGCCCGGCGCTGCTGACCGCTGTCGATCACCACCCGTATCCCTTCGATGGTCAGGCTGGATTCGGCAATGGCGGTGGCCAGCACCACCTTGCGATAACCTTCCGGCGCCGGCGCAATGGCCCGGTCCTGTTCGTCGTTCTTCAGGTTGCCGTAGAGCGGCGCCACAATAACGTTGCTCTTTACCTGCCCCTGAAGCTGCCTCTCTGCCCGCCGGATTTCGCCGGCCCCGGGCAGGAATACCAACAGCGAGCCCGTTTGTTCCGCCAGTGCTTCGTGGACCACCGACACCACCTGTTCCACCACCCGGCCATTGCGGGGAATTGGCCGATAGGCCACATCAACTGGAAACGCCCGCCCCTCGCTACTCAGTACCGGTACATCCCCCAGCAAACGGGCGACGGGTGCGGTATCCAGGGTTGCCGACATTACGATCACCCGCAAGTCCTCCCGCAACGCCTGCCGCGACTCACGCACCAGTGCCAGGCCAAGGTCGGCTTGCAGCGATCGTTCATGAAATTCGTCGAAAATCACGACCGCATAGGCTTCCAGCGCCGGATCGTTCTGTATCAGCCGCGTTAGGATGCCTTCGGTAACTACTTCAATCACGGTCGCGGAGGTCACCCGTGTATCCAGTCGCGTCCGGTACCCCACCGTCTGCCCCGGTTGCTCCCCCAACTGGCCCGCCATGTACCGCGCCGCCGATCTGGCTGCCAATCGTCTTGGTTCCAGCATCAGAATTTTCCGGCCCTTACGCCAGGCAGCATCCATCAAAGCCAGTGGCACCCTGGTGGTTTTACCGGCGCCTGGGGGTGCCTGCAGGAGGATGGTGGTTTCGGACTCCAACGTTTTTAGCAGGTCCGGGATGATGTTGTTGATTGGGAGCATGGTTATGCTTTTATTTGGCTACGTTCAGGACTGGTCGGGTTGGGGAGGGGCGTGGGGGTGTTTTATTTTTCAAGTGGAAAATGAACTCGCTTCGCTCAGACACCATTTTCTGTTTGAAAAATAAAACACCCCCACACCCTTAGGTAACTCCGTTTATTCTCTAAAGGGTACTATGGTCTAGCCTTGTCTTGCGCGAAACATTGATGCTCTTACCTCAACAGACGCGACAACTGCCAGTTACATGAGAGTGGGGTGGTGGGGTATTTTTCCGCCAGGAATGGGTGTCTGAGCGAAGCGAGTTCCATTCCCAAGGAAAAATACCCCACCACCCCGCTCCTCCACCCAACCTGTCAGTCCTGAACAGGGCGAAACCACGCAACTAATCAGGACTGCGAAGCCCGAGGATGGTTGGCCCTGGCCCACTCGTAGATCTCGCGAAAGGCCTCCACCAGGTCTTCCGGGTTGTGAGGGGGTTGGAGCACGGCAGCCATTTCACCTTCCGGGTTGATCAGAGCATAGTGACCGCTGTGGTCCACCAACAGATCACCGTCCACCTCCCGGTGGGAAAAGGCCGCATTCAGGCTCTTGGCGAGTTCTCTCAGCGTTTCCAGGTCACCCGTCAGGCCATGGAAGTTCTCCCCGAAGAAACCCACGTAGTCCCGCAGTTTTTTCGGCGTATCGTGTTCCGGGTCTGCGGTGATCAGCAGGTATTGCGGCTGGGGAAGGTCAGCCGGTAGCATCTTGTCGGTCTTGCGCAGGGTCGCCATGGCGGCCGGGCAGATGTCCGGGCAATTGGTGTAACCCACGAACGCAAAGGTCCATTTTCCCCGCAGGCTTTCATGGGTCACCGTCTCGCCCTGCTCGTTTACCAGTTCAAAATCCGCCACCTGCCGGCCCTGGTCATAGACATAGGCATTAATCTCGCTGAGTTCCGGCGCCGGTGATGGTTCCTCACTGCCCGCCAGGAATACCTGGCGACCCACCACAAGACCGAAGATCAGCACCACAACCAGCAGCAGGATAATCAGCGTCAGGCGAATCGAGCGGTTCATGAAATCTCCGGCAAATCAGTAATCAGAAAAACACAAAGTGGTCCACCAGTAGCACCACGAACAGGGCCATCAGGTAGGTAATGGAATACTTGAAGGTGTTCAGCGCCACCCGGCGATCATCGCCCCTGAGCAGGCGCACGGCATATTGCAGGAACCGCAGGCCCAACGCCAGGGCGCCTACCAGGTAAATCATGCCGGACATACCCGTCACGAAGGGCAACAGGCTGACGGCAAGCAACATCAGGGTATAGAGCAGTATGTGCAGCTCGGTGTATTTATTGCCATGGGTCACCGGCAGCATGGGGATGCCGGCCTTGGCATATTCTTCCTTGCGGTGTATCGCCAGTGCCCAGAAGTGCGGCGGCGTCCAGGCGAAGATGATCAGCACCAGCAGCAGGGCATGGCCTTCCACCTGTCCGGTTACGGCGGTCCAGCCCAGCAGAGGTGGCATGGCTCCTGCCAGGCCGCCGATGACGATATTCTGGGGCGTCATACGCTTGAGGAACAGGGTGTACACGCCCGCGTACCCAACCAGCGATGCCAGGGTCAGCCAGGCTGTGAGGGCGTTAACCTGCCATACCAGGATAACCATGCCGGCAACCGCCAACACCGAGGCAAACAAGAGCGCGTCCAGCGGCGAGATCTTCCCGGTGGCAACCGGCCGCTTGCGGGTGCGGGCCATGACCGTATCGATCTTCTGGTCAACAACGTGGTTGACCACGGCAGCTGCCCCGGCCAGCAGGGCGATGCCCAGGTTGCCGTACAGCAGCACTTCCCAGCCCGGGACCCCCGGAGTGGCCAGCAACATGCCGATGACCGAGGTGAGGATCATCATGGCCACTACCGTGGGCTTGGTCAGCTCCAGAAAATCCCGCCAGGAAATACCGGCAGCGCCGGACTCAGTGTTTGTCCCCTGCGCCGGCAGTGCCTTTGCGTGCTCGCTCATGCCGTCACCTCTCGTTCAGTTGTTGTTGTGTGTTTCGTGTCCGCTGTTTCCGGCAGGGCCCGCTGGTGGAATCGCCACAACAGATTGATCACTGCCAGCAAAAGCCCTGCGCCCATCGCATTGTGCGCCACTGCCACAGACAGGGGAATATGGAAAACGATGTTGGCCAGCCCCAAGGCGATCTGTGCTCCCAAAACCACGGCCACCAGTTGAACATGCCCTGCCAGCGGTGTGCGCTTTGTCCTGCGCCACAGTAATGCCAGAAAAACAGAGAAGTACGCAAGTACTATCATCGCTCCCAGGCGGTGACTGACATGAATGGCCACCCGACCATCAGCCGTCAGTTGTCCCCCGAGGTAGTTCGGCCCTACATGCTGGGTCACATCGAAACCGTGCTGGAAGTCCATGTCTTCAGGCCACCACTCACCCTGGCAGGTGGGCAGGTCGGTACAGGCCACGGCTGCATAATTGGCCGCTGTCCAGGCACCCAGGGCTATCTGCATGACGACCAGCATCAGCCCCCCGTATAGCCAGGGCCGAAAACGGTTCAGCCCTCCAGGCACAGCCTCGCTGAACCTTTCACCGGTTTGCTGCTGTTCGCCACGCAGGCGCAGGGTCAAAAGTGCCAGCAGACTCAGGGTGGTAAAACCACCCAGTAAATGCAGGGCCACCACCTGTGGCCAGAGCTTCAGTGTTACGGTCCACATGCCGAAAGCGCCCTGGAGCAGGATGAATGCCGCGATAAACAACGGCAGCCGGAATGGCACTCCCTCTCGCCGATGACGGACGGCATAGCCTGCAAGGCCGAATACCACCAGCCCCAGCGTGCCTGCGGCGTAGCGGTGAATCATCTCTGGCCAGCCTTTCTCTACGTCTACCGGCGTATCAGGAAAACGGGCATTGGCGATGGCCATACGCGACTCATCATGCGGTACCGTCAGGAACCCGTAACAGCCCGGCCAGTCGGGGCAGCCCAGGCCAGCGTCAACCAGCCGGGTCCAGGCCCCGAGCATAATCACCACCACCGCCAGCAGCGTCGCAAGCAGTGACCAGCGAGCCATCAGGCGCGCCTGGCGGGAAGGGCTGTTTTGAGTCTTGTTCAACGATGCGTCTCCCGGTAATGTCGATCAACCTATCTGCGACAACTTCAGAAGATGCTTGAGATCTTTCAGAATGTCCTTGCCAGTGTGTTCAGTTCCATAATGCATGATCACGTTACCAAAAGGATCCACCAGAAGAACCCGCGGCTGCTGGTCCGGGTTAACATCGGCGGGCCACTTCGGGTTACCACCATCGCGGATACTCAGGCGCTCCATGGAACTGTACTCGTCGTTCCAGCGTGCCGACAGATCATCCGGAACAGCCCCCAGCCAGGCAGACCGGTTCACCCGGTTGGCGTTTTTGCCCAAGGCAATATTGACCTGGCGGGTCAGGTACAGGAGTTTCTCGCAGTCGGCGGCACAGGTATCGGAGACCACCACCATCATCCATTCGGCATCGGGAATATCGGGACCGAAACGGTCAGTCAGAGGGTTGCCATTGGCTCCCTGCAACTGCATTTCGCCCAGTGGCGCCGGGGGCTGGATCAGCTCGCCATTGTTGCTATGGCCGGAGGGGTTCAGCCAGCCGGTGTAATACATGATGGTGGCAAAAATCATCGGGCCGAAGCCGATTGCAAACAGCAACAGGGCTGTTCGTCGGCCGCGACGAACCTGTTCAGGGGAAACCTTGTCATCGGGGTCTTTCTGGTTCATTCGCTCAGCCGTTGTCATTGTCATTACTGGCTCCTGTTTTGCGATAGCTCGCTACGAGCGTCAATATAACCAGCGCGACGGCCAGTGAAAACCATTGCAGTGCATATCCGTAATGAGTTTGCGGCCCCATCCTGTCCGGTGCCCAGTCGGCACGATACGCTCCCGGCTGTTCCGGCCCGGAAAGCCTGAGCACCAAACCGGCGATGTCATTCTGGATTTCAAGTGCCTGGGCGTGCGAGAGGGACTGCGTTCGCTTTGGCCAGCCCCCGGCGTCCGGGGGCACGGTCTTAAGCACAGGAGGTTCGGGAAACTCGCTCAGGCGCCCCTCAACGCGAAGCGTGCCGGTCGGCTGGCTGATATCCGGTAGCTGATCCCGCCGCCGTGGGGCCTGGACCCAGCCACGATTCACCACTACAGGGCTGCCTTGCTCGGGAAAGAACAGTGTCAGTACCTCATAGCCAGCGGCACCATCACGTGTGCGATTGTCCAGCAGCCACGACACCTCACTGTACCGGCCGGTTACCGTTACTGGCTGGCCAGTCGCGATTCCCAATGCCTGCTGCTCCGGCCAGCTCAGGTTACCCGCCTGCCGTTGCCACTGTTCCAGCCGTGCCTGCTTTTCACCGGCCCGCTCCAGTTGCCAGATACCCAGGCCCACAAGAAGGGGCAGGAAGAAACCGGCCAGAACCAGAAGACGCCAGTCAAAATGCCATTGGCGTCGTGAACGAACAGCTGGATCAGACATGCTCTGCTATAGTGGCCTCAGGATCTATATTCGCGTTTACAGGATTTCTCATGCTGAAGATTCTCATTGTGGTACTCATGCTGGCCGTTTTGGTGAGCCTGTTCAGCGGGCTGTTCTTCCTTATCCGGGATGGCGGGAAAACGAACCGTGTTCTGAATTCCCTGGCATTGCGGGTTGCCCTGAGCGTGCTGCTGTTGGCAGTCATTCTGATTTCGGTATGGCAAGGGGGCCTGACCCTGAATCCGACCCCCTGACAGGCGCTGTCAGATTACATAGACGAAGACAAACAGCCCGAGCCAGACCACGTCCACAAAGTGCCAATACCAGGCGGACGCCTCGAACCCGAAATGGTAGTCGCCCGTGAAGTGCCCCTTATGTATGCGTATTAACATGATCGTCAGCATCAGGGTGCCCAGTATCACGTGAGCGCCGTGGAAGCCGGTAAGCATAAAGAAGGTACTGCCGTAGATACCCGACTGCAGGGTCAGATTCAGGTCCTGATAGGCATGAATGTACTCATAACCCTGGACACAAACGAAAACCAACGCCAGGGCAATGGTGGCACCCAGCCAGAGCTTGACCTTTTTGCGGTGGTCTTCCTTCAGCGCGTGGTGGGCCACCGTAATTGTAAAGGAGGACGTGACAAGCAGAATGGTGTTGACCAGGGGCAGCCCCCAGGGACCGATGACACCTTCTGGTGGCGGATAGGCCTCCGGATTGGGTGTGTTGATCAGTGGCCATGTCGCCTGGAAGCCTTCCCAAAGCATGTTGGAACTGCCGCGATCACCCTCACCCCCTAGCCAGGGAACCGCGAAAACCCTTGTATAGAACAGGGCACCGAAAAAAGCCGCGAAAAACATTACTTCGGAAAAAATGAACCAACTCATGCCCCAACGGAAGGAACGATCCATTTGTGGGCTGTACAGCCCGGACCGGCTTTCCTTTATGACGGTGCCGAACCACCCAAACAGCATATAGGCCATGATCAGGGCGCCAATGAAAAACATCACCCAGGAGCCGGTGGTGCTTTCACCCTGCTGACCGTTCACCATAATCGAGGCGGCGCCGTATAGGGTAACCCCCAGGCCGACGGTAGCGACGATCGGCCACTTGCTCTGTTCCGGAACGTAGTACGTCTGGTTTTCCGCCATGACAATCTCCGATGGCTTATCCGTTATCGTTTGTTGTTGTGGTTGCCAGTCAGCCTCTGTTTCACTTCACTTCCGGCGGCGTGGCGAAAGTGTGATAAGGCGCTGGAGAAGGCACTGTCCATTCAAGACCTTCGGCACCGTCCCATGGATTGGCGGATGCTTTTTCACCGCCTTTAATGCACTTGACCACAATCACCAGGAACAGGATCTGGGTGGCACCGAACATGAAGGCACCGACGCTGGACACCATGTTGAAGTCCGCAAACTGCAATGCGTAATCGGGAATGCGTCGCGGCATACCCGCCAAACCGAGGAAGTGCATCGGGAAGAAGGCCAGGTTCATGCCGATGAATGACAGCCAGAAGTGCGTCTTGGCCAGGGTTTCGTCGTACATGTGACCGGTCCATTTGGGGAGCCAGAAATACGCCGAGGCAAAGATGCCGAAGATCGCACCCGGAACCAGTACATAATGGAAGTGGGCAACCACGAAGTAGGTGTCGTGATACTGGAAGTCAGCCGGGGCAATCGCCAGCATCAGGCCGGAGAAACCACCGATGGTGAACAGGATGACGAAGGCCACCGCAAACAACATCGGGGCCTCGAAGGTCAGCGAACCCCGGAACATGGTGGCCACCCAGTTGAACACCTTCACGCCGGTGGGTACGGCGATCAGCATCGTTGCGTACATGAAGAACAATTGCCCGGCGATGGGAATGCCCACGGTAAACATGTGGTGGGCCCAGACAACAAACGACAGCAGGGCAATGGCACCCACCGCGTAGACCATGGAGGCGTAGCCAAACAGGGGCTTACGGGAGAAGGCCGGGATAATGTGTGACACCGCACCGAAGGCCGGCAGGATCATGATGTACACCTCGGGGTGCCCGAAGAACCAGAACACATGCTGGAACAGCACCGGGTCGCCGCCACCGGAGGCATCAAAGAAGCTGGTGCCAAAGTTGATGTCCATCAGCATCATGGTGACCACGCCAGCCAGAACCGGCATGACTGCAATCAGCAGGAAGGCGGTAATCAGCCAGGTCCAGACGAACAAGGGCATTTTCATCAGGGTCATGCCCGGCGCCCGCATGTTCAGGATGGTGGCGATCACGTTGATGGCCCCCATGATCGACGACACACCCATGATGTGAACGGCGAAAATGAAGAAGGTGGTACTTGGCGGGCCGTAGGTGGTCGACAGTGGCGCGTAGAAGGTCCAGCCGAAGTTGGGAGCACCGCCCTGCATGAACAGGGTGGACACCAGAATCAGGAAGGCACAGGGAAGGAGCCAGAAGCTCCAGTTGTTCATCCGTGGCAGCGCCATGTCCGGGGCGCCCACCATCAGCGGTATCATCCAGTTGGCAAGGCCAACAAAGGCTGGCATGACCGCGCCAAAAACCATGATCAGACCATGCATGGTCGTCATCTGGTTGAAGAATTCCGGTTCAACGATCTGCAGGCCCGGCTGGAACAGTTCGGCCCGGATCACCATGGCCATGGTTCCGCCAAGCAGGAACATCGTGAAACTGAATATCAGGTACATGGTCCCGATATCTTTGTGGTTGGTCGTCAGCAGCCACCGTGTAATGCCCTTTGCGGGGCCGTGGTGATGATCGTCCTGGGCGTGGGTATCTGCAACCGCACTCATGAAAAACCCCCGTTACCGCCTTGTTGTTCTGGCTGGTGATATCATTAATCTGGCGAAATTGGTGGGGGCAGGTTGCAACCTCGGTTGCAGCCTGCCCGGTTCATCATTCCTGGTTCTTGTACTCAAACACTTCTTTCGGCGTCACCATGTCCCCGGTGTCGTTACCCCAGGCATTACGCTCATAGGTAATGACCGCAGCAAGGTCGACTTCGCTCAGCTGCTCGCCAAACGCCTGCATGGCGGTGCCGGATACGCCGTTAACCACAGTGTCCAGGTGCGCCTGCATGTCTCCGGTCGCGATTGCGCTGCCCTTGAGGGCCGGGAATGCCGGAGGCGCACCACTGCCATCGGCCTGGTGACAAGCGGCACAGGCGCTGGCATAGGCTTTCTCACCACGGGCCATCAACTCTTCCAGAGTCCAGTCCTTCTCGGTGAGCTCACGTTCCCGTTGGGCGGCCTCTTTCTGCTCGGCCACCCAGGCATCGTATTCGTCCTGGGGAACCGCTTTCACCACAACAGGCATAAAGCCGTGTTTTACACCGCACAATTCGGTGCACTGACCACGATAGATGCCCGGCTCGTCGACTCTGGTCCAGGTCTCGTTAACAAAGCCGGGGATGGCGTCCTTTTTTACACCAAACGCGGGTACCCACCAAGAGTGAATAACATCGTTTGCCGTCACCAGCAGGCGAATCTTGGCTCCCACGGGAACCACCATCGGCTTGTCCACTTCCAGCAGGTAATTCTCGGATTTATCAGTACGATTATAAATCTCGTCATCGCTGGTGGCGATGTTGGAGAAGTAGCCGAAATCATGCTCTATATAGTCGTACTTCCAGCGCCACTGGTAGCCGGTGACCTTGATGTCGACATCGGCTTCGCTGGTGTCGTACATATCCACCAGCGTTGCGGTGGCGGGAATGGCCATCACTACGAGAATCACAAGAGGTATGATCGTCCAGAGAATTTCGACAAGGGTATTCTCATGGAAGTTCGCCGGCTTTCTGCCCGGGGACTTACGGTGGGCAAAGATTGACCAGAACATGACCCCGAACACCACGATGCCGATGACAACGCAGATCCAGAGGATCGTCATGTGAAGGCTGAAAATTTCGTTACTGGTACCGGTGACCCCGGGACTCATGTTCAGCGTCCAGTCCGCCATGGACAACGCTGGCGTCATAAGCCCGCCCAACAGGACACCTGCCCGCTTAGCGTGCACGCGCATAAACTGTGTCTCCACAGAGTGTTATTATTGTCGGATTTTGCGTCCAATCCCTCCGTTTCGGACAGTGCTCGCACACACCATTCGAGCCAGAGTGGAAGTCTGCTATGGATAATACACGACCAAGTATAGACACAGATCAAAAAAATGCGAAAGTCCGTAAAGCCACAAACCGACTAAAGAAGGAATTTTGTCCATTCCCGTGAAACCATCCCCTAAGCTCGCCACCATTGACCGCAGACTCTGGGCACTGGCTTGGCCACTGATGCTCACAAACCTTACCGTGCCGCTTCTGGGGCTTGTGGACACGGCCGTACTGGGTCATCTGGATACACCGGAATACCTCGGCGCTGTCGCCGTGGGCGCAAACCTGTTCAGCATTCTCTACTGGACCTTCGGTTTCATGCGCATGGGCACAACAGGTCTTGCCGCACAGGCCTGGGGCAAGCGGGATGAATTTTCCCAGATTGCCCTGCTGCTGCGCTCGTTGCTTCTTGCCATCGGTATAGGTCTGTTGCTGATCCTGCTCCATCAGCCGCTGATCAGCCTGGGCCTGACACTGATGAACCCCAGTGAACGGGTGGCCACGCTGGCCGCTGAATACGCCAGCATTCGTATCTGGAGCGCCCCGGCTGTGCTTTGCCAGTACACCCTGGTGGGCTGGCTGATTGGCACCCAGCTACCCCGGGGCCCGATGATCATGCTGATTGTGGCCAATGGGCTCAACATCGTCCTCGATGTTTTTTTCGTGACAGGGTTAGGCTGGAACAGTCGTGGCGTTGCCATGGCGACCGTGATGGCCGAATATTCCGCAGCCGCTATCGGGTTCCGCATGGTGTTGCAACGGATGCCGGCTGGCCAGCGATTCGAGCGGGCCCTGTTCGGTCAGTTGCGGGATTACCTCAAGATACTGCAGGTAAACCGCTATATCATGGTGCGCACCGTTGCCCTGCTTCTGGTGCTGGCCTTCTTCACCGCCCAGGGCGCGCGACAGGGCGACACCATACTGGCGGCCAACGCGGTGCTGATCACCTTCCTGCTGGTGATTTCCAATGGACTTGATGGCTTTGCCAATGCGGCGGAAGCACTCATTGGTGAAGCTGTGGGAAAAAACAGCCGGAGCCAGTTCCGCGACGTGTTCCGCGTGGCCTTCCGATGGTCGCTGTGGGGCTCCGTACTGTTCACAGTCGCGTTTGTCCTTGGCGGACGCTTCCTTATCAGCCTTCTGACGGGCATTGAAGAGGTACGCACCACCGCCTGGATCTACCTGCCCTGGCTGTGGTTGCTGCCGCTGGTGTCGGTATGGGGCTTCCTGCTGGATGGCGTGTTTATCGGTGCTACCCGCACCCGGGATATGCAGAACACCATGCTGTTCTCGGCACTGGTGGTGTTTCTGCCGGTGTGGTGGTTGACGACCGGCTGGGGTAACCACGGCCTGTGGTTTTCACTGATCTGCCTGATGTTGGCACGGGCCATTTCCATGGGCTGGCTGTTTATAAGCCATTCGCGGCATGATCGCTGGTTTTCGGAGCAGTAAGCGATAGCGACTCCCAATCCTTGAACAAACTGTTCAGGTTTTAATGTGGACGCCAGAGCAGCCTGTTAAATCTCGTCTACACTTGTGAGAAAAGGCAGGCATGTTGCGGTAGCCAGCCGCTTCCCAATGCCCCTGATGACCCCATGCGTATAACGGGAGGCGCCTTGCGACCCCATTCCGTTCAGAGACCGGCATCTCCTGAAATGACACCAAAGGTAGTTCTCGACATCATTGATCAGGCCCGCAGGCAGGAAGCCCGTTCCGGCACCTTTCTCGAGCAGATGCGGGAAAGGGCATCGTCGTTGCCTGCCACTATAACCATTGACGGTTACCAGCCGGCGACCTGCCTGTTCCAGTTTGCCATCGAGTACATTGAAATGGCGCCCCGGCTGATTGAGTGTGTGGAAGCCTGTGCGAAGGAAGCCGGCAAGGCGGGGTTATTTGCGCCGTTTGTAAATGCCGCAATTGGTTATTTTACCCAGCCATCGGTTCTTCTGGTCCGTTATGATGGCCTTGACGGCCTCCTCATACGTGCCTACCTCTGTCACCGCCTGATGGAGGAGATGTATGAGAACAATCGTTCCACCCGTGTCAGCGAGTTGGTGGATGTGGAAGCAACACGGGCCAACCTGCTGGCCCATCAGTTGATCGGCGAACCCTTCGCCAATGAACTGGACCAGTCGATCACCGTGACCGTGTTGCAGATTGCCGGCTCACCGGACTATTACGAACTGAACCTGGATCCGTTCGTGGAACAGACAAGGAACGCTGCATGGGACTGGATGAGACATTATTGGGAAAATCTGCTGGTGCGCAATCACATACGCCTGTCCCTGGGCACGGGCCTGTAACTTTCTGCTTGGCCGTAAAACGTTTATGCTTGCCCGCTGATCCTTAATCCTTACCTGATGGGAGATAGATGTTGCTCGACAATGCGGATCTGGGAAAACTGATTGTTCGGCTCACCCTGGGCGGCCTGCTACTGTTTCATGGCATTGCCAAGCTGTTCCATGGGGTTGGCTTTATCGAAGGCCAGTTGGCCAGCCACGGCATTCCGGCGTTCTTTGCCTGGGGCGTTTTTATTGGCGAGCTGCTGGCACCACTGATGGTGATCCTGGGCTACCAGACCCGTATTGGCGCGCTGCTGATTGCCTTCAACATGCTGGTGGCCATTGCCCTGGTACACAGCCACGAACTGGTAGCACTGGGAAACAATGGCGGCTGGGCACTGGAACTGCAGGGCTTCTTCCTGTTCATCGCTGTGGCTGTTATTTTCCTCGGACCGGGGCGCTACAAGCTGAAAAACTGAAGCCAGGAACCAGAAAACCCAACTAAACTGACGAAACCAACAGCCAGTCCCGATACCGTCCTGAAAAATACGTAGCCGTTCGCTGCGCGTGGAGAAGACTACAATGAGCGACAGGAAATCGGACATCCGCCCGGGCCGTTATCGTCACTACAAAGGCATGGACTACGAGGTCATTGGTGTTGCCCGTCACAGCGAAACCGAGGAGCAGATGGTGGTCTACCGCTGCCTGTACGGCGACCACGGCCTCTGGGTAAGACCACTGGCAATGTTCCGTGAAACCGTGGAAGTGGCTGGTGAGCAGGTGCCCCGTTTCGTCTACGTGGGCGATGAATAACGGTCATCACCGTTTTGACTGCAGCATTCGTTTCCGGCACATTAGCGCGCTTTCCTGAACCGCACCCTGCTTCAGGGCGCTGAAAGCCATTTCCGAAATCCCGGAGTTTGCCATGAATGCCGTTGTTGCTGCGGTAGTGATCATGCTCGTGCTGAGCTTGTGCCGCATCCACGTTGTTGTTGCCCTGATCATCGGTGCCGTCGCCGGTGGCCTGATCAGCGGCCTGTCGCTGGACGCCACCATTGCCGCGTTTAACGAAGGCCTAGGAGGTGGCGCAACGGTCGCCCTCTCCTACGCCACTCTCGGCGCGTTCGCCGTCGCCATCGGCAAATCCGGCCTCGCCCACGCCCTGGCCGACAAGGCCCTGGGCCTGGTGGGCCAACAGGACGACGGCAAGGCTGCCGGCGGTATCCGCCTGTTGATTATCGGCCTGCTGCTGGCCATCGCCATGTCGTCCCAGAACATCCTGCCGATCCACATTGCCTTCATCCCGCTGGTGGTGCCACCTCTGCTCTATGTAATGGCAAAACTGAACATGGACCGCCGCCTGGTCGCCTGTGTACTGACCTTCGGCCTGATTACCCCATACATGTTCCTGCCCGTGGGCTTCGGCGGCATCTACCTGAACGAAATCCTGCTGGCCAACGTGGGCGAGAACGGCATCGACGCCACCGGCCTCAACGTGATGTCCGCCATGGCCCTGCCGGCCCTTGGCATGCTCTGTGGTTTGCTGGTGGCGGTCTTCTTCAGCTACCGCGGCGAGCGGCACTACAACCTGGACGCCATCGCCCGCACTGAACGGGTGGATGTGAAATACAACGGCGGGACCTTATTTATGGCCCTGCTCGCCATTGTGGCGGCGTTCGTGGTGCAACTGTGGCTGGGCTCGATGATTCTCGGGGCGCTGGCGGGCTTCGTGTTGTTCAACCTGTCTGGCGTCGTCAAATGGAAAGAGGCTGATGACCTGTTTACCGAAGGCATGAAAATGCTGGCGATGATCGGCTTCATCATGATCGCCGCCTCCGGCTTCGCGGAAGTCATGCGCGAAACCGGCGAAATCGCCACCCTGGTGGAAGGTTCCGTCTCCACCATCGGCGACAACAAGGCCCTGGCGGCATTGCTGATGCTGGTAGTGGGCCTGCTGATCACCATGGGCATCGGCTCGTCCTTCTCCACCATCCCCATCATCGCGGCCCTGTATGTACCTTTGGCACTGGAACTGGGCTTCAGCCCCCTGGCCATCGTGGCCCTGGTAGGCACCGCCGGCGCCCTGGGCGATGCCGGCTCTCCGGCCTCCGATTCCACCCTCGGCCCCACCGCCGGCCTCAATGTCGACGGCCAGCACAACCACATCTGGGATACGGTGGTGCCTACGTTCCTGCACTACAACCTGCCCCTGTTGGGCTTTGGCTGGGTGGCGGCTATGGTTCTTTAAGCTTGGGCGTTGCCTGCTTTTTTATAGCCTGGTTGGTGTGGGGGCTGCGAGGGGGTAGGGGGAGTTTTTTCTCTTGAAATGGAACTCGCTGCGCTCAGACACCCATTTCTGGCGAGTAAAAATCCCCCTACCCCCTCACGGGCTAACACCCAAGGTATCGCCAAGGACACACAAAATGTCATTGCCCTTTCAAGCGCTATTCTTATGGTTTAAACCGGAGGGTGTTGGGGTGCTTTCTGCCGGGAAAAAGGTGTCTGAGCGCAGCGAGTTCTTTTTCCCAGAAGAAAGCACCACGACGCCCTCCAGGCCCCCAGAACCAGCATGCTACAAAAGGAGGGCAAACTCCTAGGCATCAGTCGTCCTTGGAAGAAAAGAACACCACCTGTTTGACCGTGTGGTCGTCCTCGTTGCCGCGTTTGTTGACGCGGGTTTCCAGCTCAGGGTTGGCCGGAGGCGTGGGAGCATCAGACACCGCGTCGGTGAAACCACAGGCCACGCATTCGCGGACCTGGTCATCATCGTCGGTGGTGAACATCATGATCTTGTCCATCTCCGCACAGCGGGGACAGACAGCGCCGGCGATGAAACGTTTGGGGGTCGGCATGGGGATCTCCGTGTATCAGAGTTTGGTTGTCGGATTACGGCTTCGCCCAATCCGACCTACCATGAACTCGAGCCTTTCGTAGGTCGGGTTAGGCGAAGCCGTAACCCGACAAACCCGTTTCCTGTCAAATCACGCAGCATCGTCCGTAATACCACTCTGTTTCAACAACGCATCCACCTGCGGCTCTCGACCACGGAATGCCTTGAAAAGTTCCATCGGTTCCTGGGAACCGCCTTTCTCAAGGATGTTCTGCAGGAAGGCCTTGCCGGTTCCCGGGTCGAAGATGCCCCGTTCCTCGAACAGCGAAAAAGCATCCGCCGCCAGTACCTCCGCCCATTTGTAGCTGTAATAGCCCGCCGCATAGCCGCCAGCGAAGATGTGGGAGAAGCTATTGGGGAAGCGGTTGAACGAGGGTGCTTCCACCACCGCGATTTCGCTGCGTACCTTGCGGTGCATGTCCAGGGGGTTGGTGGGTGCCTCCGGGGAAAATTCCGCGTGCAGGCGGAAGTCGAACAGAGAGAATTCCAGTTGTCGCACCATCGCCATGCCGGACTGGAAATTCTTGGCTGCCAGCAGTTTCCTCAGCAGGTCTTCCGGTAATGGCTCTCCGGTTTCGTGGTGCGAGGCAATCAGGGCCAGGGAGTCCGGGTTCCAGCACCAGTTTTCCAGGAACTGGCTGGGCAGTTCCACCGCATCCCAGGCCACGCCGTTGATACCGGATACGTCCAGTACATCCACCTGGGTCAGCATGTGGTGCAGGCCATGGCCGAACTCGTGGAACAGGGTGGTGACTTCGTCATGGGTCAGCAGCGACGGCTTGCCGTTCACCGGCGGTGTGAAGTTGCAGGTCAGGAACGCCACCGGCAGCTGCAGCTGGCCACGCAGGTTGCGCCAGCGTACCCGGCAGTCTGCCATCCAGGCGCCGCCGCGTTTGCCCTGGCGGGCGTACAGGTCAAGGTAGAACCAGGCCAGTGGCTCGCCGTTACGGCTGATGCAGTAAGCGGTGGCATCCGGGTGCCAGGTTTCCACGTCCGGTTTGGCCTCGATCTGAACGTCGAACAGTTTTTCAGCCACGGCGAACAGGCCGGGCACCACCTTGTTCACCGGGAACCAGGGGCGTAGGGTTTCCGGGGAAATGTCGTAGCGTTCCTGGCGCAGCTTTTCGCTGTAATAGCCGATATCCCAGGCCTGAAGGTCGTCAACGCCATGGGTATCTTTGGCAAACGCCTTCAGATCGGCAAATTCCTGCTCGGCCATGGGCTTTGACTTGGCCGCCAGCTGGTTCAGGAAGTCCAGAACCTCGTCCACGCTGCGGGCCATCTTGGTGGCCAGGGAGCGCTCGGCGTAGTTGTTGAACCCGAGCAACTGCGCCATGGCATGGCGGCGTTTGAGGATTTCCGACATCACCGGGGTATTGTCCCAGGTGCCAGCGTCCGGGCCCATATCGGAAGCGCGGGTGACGAACGCCTCGTAGACTTCCCGGCGCAGGCCCCGGTTGTCACAGTAGGTCATCACCGGGTAAAAGCTGGGGAAATCCAGGGTGATCACGTAACCGTCGAGGTCTTTCTGCTTCGCTGCCTGCTTCGCGCCGTCGAGCGCAGATTCGGGAACACCCGCCAGTTCTTCCACATTGGTGATGTGCTTGAACCAGTGCTGGGTGGCATCCAGTACGTTGTCACTGAAGCGGTTGGACAGCTCCGATAGCTCCATGGACAGATTGGCGTACTGTTCTTTTTTCTCCTGGGGCAGGTCGACACCCCCAAGATGGAAATCCCGCAGGGTGTTGTCCACCGACTTGCGCTGGGCTTCGCTCAGCGCCTTGTATTCATCGCTTGCTGCCAGCTTCTTGTAGGCTTCGCAGAGCTCCGCGTTCTGGCTCAGCTCGGTGCTGTATTCAGTCAGTTTTTCCAGGCAGTTCTTGTACACCTTACGCAGGTCGTCACTGTTCATTACACCGTTGAGGTGGGAAATCACGGACCAGGCGCGTTCCAGCCGGTCTTCAGTCGCCTGCATTGGTTGCGCCAGGGTTTCCCAGGTGGGATCGTCCTGCTGTGCCAGCTGTGAGATTTTCATGCGGTTTTCGCTGAGAATCTGGTCGATTGCCGGTTCCATGTGCTCGGTGCGAACATGGTCAAATCTCGGCAACAGGTCATCGGTCAATAACGGGTTGTTCATAAGTCCCCTTCTCAGCCATTAATTTGTAGGGTAGCTTCGAGTGCTAAACTTCGGGGTAAGGCACCTGTGGGGAGGCCTTTCCAAAACACGCTCCTTCGGCACATCCATGTGACGCTTGGACTCCGCCATCCATGGCTCCGTACAGTTTTGGAAAGGCCTCCCCACAGGTGCCCCGAGCCTCCGGGTAAACGCTATATAGGTATATGTAATGTCGAATGTACGAACACACAAGGGTAACACGCCACAATTTGGAGAACGCGCCTGGATTGATCCCAGTGCGGTGGTCATCGGGGACGTCCAGACAGGGGATGACGTTTCCGTCTGGCCAATGACGGTAGTGCGCGGTGACATGCACAAAATACGCATCGGCGACCGCTGCAGTGTCCAGGACGGATCCGTGCTGCATATCACCCACGCCAGCGACTTCAATCCCGGTGGCTGGCCGTTGATCATCGGGGATGACGTGACCGTTGGCCACAAGGCACTGTTGCACGGCTGCACCGTGGGCAACCGGGTGCTGGTTGGCATGGGCTGCATCATTATGGACGGCGCCGTGGTGGAAGACGAGGTGATTGTCGCCGCCGGCTGCCTGGTACCGCCGGGCAAGACACTGGAGTCCGGTTACCTGTATGTCGGATCGCCCTGCCGCCAGGCGCGGGCGTTGTCGGATCAGGAAAAGACCTTTTTTAAATACACGGCGGCCAATTACGTCAAACTCAAGGACGAATACCTGAAAGAGATTTGTGATTGAAGCGACTGCTTTTTACCACGATTCTGCTTAACGGCCTGTTTCTGGCGTTGCTGCTGCCTCACTACCCGGGGATGCCGTGGGTAGCGGCAGAGGCGTTGCTACTGTGCGGGCTGTTTGCGCTACTACCAGGTGGCGTAGGCAAGCGCGCCGGCGCGGTGGCTGTGGGTTCGTTGTACGGTCTACTCGCTTTCTTTGCGCTGAGCGACCTTCTGGTGCGCGAAAGCATTGGGCGGCCGTTCAATCTCTATCTTGAGTTCGACGTTGCAGGTTCCGTGTTTGACCTTATGCAGAGCAATCTGGGAACCACTCTGTCGGTGATACTGATTGTCATGGTCCTGGCCAGCTTTGTGGGGTTGGCTGTTTGTGTAGGCCGCTTGTTGGTGCAGGTGGGCCAGGGCGTTCCCCACCGTACCGCAACAGCGACAACCACTCTGGGCCTCGTTGCACTGGTTGTCGCTTCCCTGCCGCAGCCATTCGTGGGCCTGAGTGCGGCCCGTACAGCCGCTCAGCAGGTCGAGTTGGCCATGGATACCCATCGGTCAACGGTGTCTTTCCGGCAACATCTGGAGGATAACCCCGAAGCCGTGCAATCCCAGCCATTACAGAAGCTCGGAGAAACCGATGTGATTCTGGGGTTCATCGAGTCCTATGGCATTTCCTCGGTCACGGATCCTCGTTATGGGGCACTGATCCGGCCGCGCCTGGCGCAAATGGAACAGACCCTGGCGGACGCCGGCCTGCACATCGTGACGGGCCGCCTGCGGTCCCCCGTTCAGGGTGGCCAGTCCTGGCTGGCGCACACCACGCTGCTCAGCGGCCAGTGGATCGACACCCAGCTTGATTACGAGATATTCCTCGCCAGTGACTACCCTACACTGATTGATGACTTGGCCAATACTGGCCATGACACGGTAGCGGTAATGCCCGCCATTACCAGGGACTGGCCGGAAGGTCGCGCGTTCGGCTATAACCGGATCTACCAGTCAACCACCATGGACTACCGCGGGCCGGCCCTGAACTGGGTAACCATGCCGGACCAGTACACCTGGTCGTGGTTTCAGCGCCAAGTACGGGAGCGAGTGGATAAACCGGTTTTCGCGGAAGTGGCACTGATCAGCAGCCATGCTCCCTGGGTACCCGTGCTCCCGGTACTGGATGACTGGGACAGCATTGGTGATGGTGAGGCCTTCAATCGCTGGAAGGATGCCGGCGAAGCCCCCGCCAGCCTCTGGAAGGATCCCGAGCGTGTGCGCCAGCACTACGCCCGCTCCGTGGACTATGCCCTGAACGTAGCCACCGAATATGCCAAACGTCACGTGGATAACAAAACCCTGCTGGTGCTGACCGGCGACCACCAGGCAGCCCCACTGATTACCGGCGACGATGCCAGCAGGGATGTCATCGTTCATGTCATCAGTGCCGACCCCGATTTACTGGTCCCGTTTGTCGGCAACGACACCAGCCCGGATGGGTTGCACGGTTTCCGGTGGGGCGCACACCCGCAAAACGATCTGGAAGGGCCGGCCATGGCCCGCTTCAGGCCTTTTCTTCACCGGCACTTCAGCCTTCCTTCGGTGTCCGCAAAAATTTCAGCCAGCAACCCTATTGAAAAATGACCGGTCGGTCCTACATTCGAAAATAGCAGAAGTTCACGGAAACCATCCGGCTGGCGCCACCGGTATGGAGCTGTTCCGCGAGCGAAGCTGACACCAAAGTGTGATTTCAGATTCGTAGGAGGAGTTTCATATGGCTAACATAACCCGTTGGAATCCGGTCAGTGAATTTGACGACCTGATGAACCGTTACAACCGGCTGTTCGGCCTGGCACGCGGCAATGGCGAACGGGAAGGCAAGGATCTGTTCAGCCGCAGCGACTGGGCACCGGCTGTGGATATCAAGGAAACACCGGAAGCCTTCAACATCGAGGCGGAGCTACCAGGCATGTCAAAGGACGATGTGAAGGTAACCGTACAGGACGGTGTGTTGAGCATTCAGGGTGAGCGCAAGCATGAGGAAGAAACCAACGACAGAAAGCACCATCGCATTGAGCGGGTCTACGGTAGCTTCCTGCGCCGCTTTACCCTGCCGGAAAACGTGGACGAAAACAGCATCCGGGCCAATTTCAAGGACGGCATTTTGTCCCTCACGCTGACCAAGGCCGAGCCGGCTGAACCCAAGGCCATTGAGGTGGACGTTCAGTAAACCGGCAAGGCTGGCAACGGCAGAGCCGGGGCTCAGTTCCCGGCGTCTGCCGTTGTTTTCGCTCCGGCTTTCCTGAGTGTCTCTGCGTAGGCGGTGCTGCGACGATGCCGTGATACCAGGTCGAGGATGGTTTCACCATTCCCATCCACGGCGTTAAGGTTCCGCCCCGCTTCCACAAAGAAACCGACAAAACGCTCGAAGTCTTCCGCAATCATGGCCTGGTAGGCCTTGATCAGGGCATTGAAGTCGGCATCGATGCTGCTGTCGTAGGGCGTGATCGCCAGGAAACTCTTTACCCGCTCATCACTCCATTCCTCTCCAATGACTTTCGGCTTGTCTGGTCCACTCATATTCGCTCTCTGGCAACGTTGTATTGGTAAATGTGTTCATTTCGGGCTGCACAGTATAAAGATCTGAACGCGCCGGGGTTATATAAATTGACTATGAGGAGCTTCCCGGCAAGCATAAGCCCCTGTTAAGGCATGATTTCCACCGGCAATGCATTGGTATCCAGGCGCTCATCGCACTCCGGGTCCCGGATGGCAATCTCGACCCGTCGGTTCTTTGCCCGGTTTTCCTCGCTGTCGTTGGGCGCCAGCGGGTTGGTTTCCGCCCGCCCTGCTGCCACAACCCGCTCCGCCGGCACCTGGCGATTCATCACCAACTCGTGGACCACTGAAACCGCGCGGGCGGCGGACAGGTCCCAGTTGGAACGATAGCGGCCACTGGATATGGGGCGGTCGTCCGTGTAGCCGGCCACCAGCACGTCGCCGGTGCAGCTGGACAGCACATCCACCACCCGCTCGATGATCGGGATCATCTCCGGCTTGATGGCCGCGTCTCCGGAACGGAAGGTGGCTTCTTCGGAGAAGCGGATGACGACCTGGCTTTCATCGTAATTGACATTCAGCGCTCCCGAAGCCACCTCAGCCTCCAGCTCTTCAATCATGCGGCTGGCCAGTTCGATCACGCCGGCAGGAATTTTGGTGGGGGCATCCGCTCCCGCGCGCTCGTCAATGAACTCGGGTTCGTCAGTATCGGTCTCCATGGGTTCCGGCAGGGACACTGTATCTGACTCGATCAACGTCAGCGGCGAGCCGCCTATCTCCTCGCCAAGCACCTGGTTGCTGCCAAAGGCAACCGCCATGGAATTGGCCATGGCGCGGTATTTTTCAATATCCATTTCCGCAAAGGACAGCAGCAGGATGAAAAAGGTCAGCAACAGGGTGGCCAGATCGGCAAAAGTGACGATCCAGGCCGGGGACCCGCGGCCATGCATTTTCTTTTTGACAGGCTGACGAACAACCAAAACCTACGCCTCCCGCTCCGGCGTAAGGTCGGTGCGCTGCTCCGGTGTCACGAAGGAAGACAGCAGTTCAGTCATTACCCGCGGGTTCTCGCCACGCATGATGTTGCGGATGGACGTGGTGATCAGCACCTGGTTGCGTGCTTCGTCTTCGCCCTTGAGCTGCAGCTTGTCGGCCAGGGGCAGGGCAATCAGCTGGGCGATAAAGGCGCCGTATAGAGTGGTCAGCAGCGCAATCGCCATGGCCGGGCCAATGGACGAGGGATCATCAAGGGTATTGAGCATCTGCACCAGCCCCACCAGTGTGCCCAGCATGCCAATGGCCGGTGCGGACTCGCCGATGCCACGAAACACCCTTTCGGAAACTTCGTAGCGCTCGACCGACTGCTGGGTTTCCTGAGCCAGCGCCTCTTCGACCAGTTCCGGCGGGTGACCATCCACACAGAGGTTTATCGCCTTCTGCAGGAACTTGTTGTTGGTGGCATGGTTCTCCAGGCCCAGGATGCCCTCCTTGCGCACCACCAGAGCCAGCGCGCCCACTTCCCGGATCAGTTCCGCGGGCCGCTCGACACGTTCGGTGAAAGCCGCGGCGAATGCCAGGCGGAAGGCGCTCATCACCGACGGAAGCCGGAACTTGATCAGGGTGACGGCAAAGGTACCACCCAGCACGATCGCCAGCCCGGGAAGGTTGAAGAAGGTAAGTATCGAGGCGTTGGCCAGCATGGCGAGCAGAACAATCAGTATGCCTGCCACCAGCCCCACAAGGGTGAGAATATCCATCAGAGACCTTTAATCAGAAGCCTATAGGGAGACCTTTAGAGAAACCTTAGGGAACCGTGTACACCTGCTGAGCATAGCCCATGCGCCCGGGTTGGGCTTATTCGTTTCGCAATTCGTCGATCACCGGCCGGGTGTCCGGGCTGACACTGCGCCATACCCGGAACGACTCCGCCGCCTGCTCGACCAGCATGCCCAGGCCATCAAACACCCGTATGGCCCCCTGGTCCAGCGCCCACTGGTTAAACGTGGTGGTCTGCAGAGAATACATCATGTCGTAGACGACCGTGTCGGCACCGATCACATTTGCCGAAACCGGCGGCAGGTCACCCTGAAGGCTGGCGCTAGTGCCATTGATGATGATGTCGAAAGCCTCCGCTGGCTGTTCGAACCCACAGGCGTTCAGGTGGGTCTGGCCTGCAACGGCTTCAAACAGAGTGACCAGTCCCTCCGCTTTAGCCACGGTACGGTTGGCAATCACCAGAACCGCAGGCTCTTCCGCCAGTATCGGCCCCAACACGCCGCGAACGGCTCCGCCGGCGCCCAGCATCAGGATACGTTTTCCGGCCAGGGGGATGCCGTGGTTTACCTTCAGGTCCGTCACCAGTCCCTTGCCATCAGTGTTGTCCGCAGTCAGTAAGCCCTTACTGTCCTTATAGAGCGTATTGGAGGCGCCCGCCAGTTCCGCCCGCTCGGTGCGACGGTCCGCTATTTTCCAGGCCTGCTCCTTGAAGGGCACGGTGACGTTCAGCCCCTTGCCGCCGCGCTCGAAGAAGCCGGTTACGGTAGCGGAAAAATCGTTTTCCGGCGCCTGGATGGCGGTGTATTCCAGTTGCTCACCGGTCTGGCGGGCAAACAGGCTGTGAATACGGGGAGATTTGCTGTGGCTGATGGGGTTGCCCACCACGGCGTAAAGGTCGTTATTCATCAGTGGTCTCCAGCCAGTCCCTTCCAGTAAGAAAATAATCCGTCAGCCGCGCCTCTTCCGAGCCCGCCTCCGGCACATAGCTGTATTCCCAACGCACCAGCGGCGGCAGGGACATCAGGATGGATTCGGTGCGGCCGCCGGACTGCAGGCCAAACAGGGTGCCACGGTCGTACACCAGGTTGAACTCCACGTAGCGGCCCCGGCGATAGAGCTGGAAGTCACGCTCCTGATCGCCCCAGGGTATGCCCTTGCGGCACTGCACGATGGGCTCGTAGGCCTCGATAAAGCTGTCGCCCACCGACTGCATCAATCCGAAGTCACGGCCGAAGTCACCGGTGTTGTGGTCATCGAAGAACAGCCCACCCACGCCCCGGGGTTCGTCCCGGTGCTTCAGGTAGAAGTAGTTGTCACACCACTGCTTGTACTCACGATACAGCCGCTCGCCAAAAGGATCACAGGCCGCTTTCGCGACCCGGTGCCAATGCACACAGTCCTCATCAAACCCGTAATAGGGTGTCAGGTCGTAGCCACCACCAAACCAGTACACCGGCTCGGCATTCTCCGGTGTTGCCACGAAAAACCGCACATTGGCGTGAGAGGTGGGCACATAGGGATTGAGGGGGTGCATCACCAGCGACACCCCCATGGCCTGCCAGGGCGCGCCCGCAAGGTGGGGACGGTGTGCCGTGGCCGATGCAGGCATGGTCTCGCCCATCACATGGGAGAAGTTAACGCCGCCTTTCTCGAACACCCCACCGTCGGTGATCACCCGGCTGATGCCGCCACCACCCTCGGGCCGGTCCCAGGCATCGGTTTCGAAACTGCCCTTGCCGTCAACCACCGCCAACCGCTGGCAGATCTGTTCCTGCAGGCCGAGCAGATACTCTTTCACGGCATGGCTGTCGGGTTGTTGTGGCATGGGGTCTCCTAGCGCAGTTGTTTTCCGCTGACGATATCGATGATACGGCTGGGCTGACGATTACCGCCCAGCTCTCCCGGCACCAGCCAATCCAGCTGCCCCTTGAAATACCGGCGCACCTGCCAGGACGTCCGTGCCGGCTGGCGACCAGCAGGATTACAGGAGGTGGATACCAGGGGAAAGCCGACCGTCTCGCACAGGGCGCGCACTACCGGATGACCACTCACACGCACGGCGATGGAACTGTGACGGCCCCGAACCTGTTCCGGGATCTGCCTCAGGACATCCGGCAACAGGCAGGTTACCGGGCCGGGCCAGTGGGCCAGAGCCTTGTGCTGCTGCTCCGGCGGCAACGGGTCCAGCAGGAACCGTACCTGATCGACAGAGGCCGCCACAAGGATCACGCCTTTCTCCACCGGACGTTGTTTGAGTTCGAGAATGCGATCCACCGCCTCCGCATCCCAGGGATCGCAGCCCAGGCCCCAGACCGCTTCGGTGGGATAGGCAATCACGCCGCCACCCAGCAGGGTGCGGCGGGCGCAATGAAGGTGCCAGTCAGACAGGGGTTGCTGTGGTTTTTTCATGGAGTCTTCAAGTCAATACACGTGGCTCAGGCAATCCGCTGGAACCCACCGGGCGCAGCATCCACAAGCCCCTGTAGTTCCAGGAGAAGTAGCGACTGCATCAACTGGTCGGCGGGAAGGCCGGTCACTGAACACAAATCATCGGTTGACTGCGGATCATACCCTAAAGCCTCCAGCACCGCGATTTCCCGGGAGTCCAGGCCTGCGGTGGCCGGTGTCTCCTTTATTGTGCCGGAGGGCGATTCAGCGTTCTGACCGCTCCACCAGGCTCCCAGTTCCTCACAGATGTCATCCACGGTTTCGACCAGCTTCGCCCCCTGCCGGATCAGGTCATGGCAGCCCCGCGCCAGGGGATTGTGAACCGATCCAGGAATGGCGAATACTTCCCGCCCTTGTTCAAGCGCCAGGCGGGCGGTGATCAGGGAGCCGCTTTTCAGCCCTGCCTCCACCACCAGGATGCCCCGGGTGAGGCCACTGATAATCCGGTTGCGGCGGGGGAAGTGCCCTGCCTTGGCAGAGGTTCCGGGCGGGTATTCAGACACAATAACGCCGTCACCGGCAATGCGTTCACTGAGCGTGCGATGACGATAAGGGTAGGGCCGGTCAACACCATTGCCAATCACCGCCACCGTTGGAAAACCGGCATCCAGGGCGCCGGCATGGGCCGCGCCATCCACACCCAGGGCCAGCCCACTGGTGACCAACAACCCTTTCCTGCCCAGGGCAGCGGCGAATGACCGGGCATGTTCCAATCCGGCGCGGGTGGCATTGCGGCTGCCAACAATACCGATCTGTTCCCGCCCCAGCAGGGCACGATCACCCCGAACATAGAGCACCAATGGGGCGTCGTGAATGTGTTTCAGGGGGCTGGGGTAGTCGGCATCGGCCATGGTGAGGATATCGGTGCTGGTTCGCAGGCAATCCCGATAAACACTCCCTGCACCGGCGACAACCGGGTGGGCGGTATTCCGGCGGCGCCAGGCTTCAAGGGCCTCCACCGTTTCCGCCGCCAGCCCCAGTGCTTTCAGGGTGGCCGCATTGTGGGTCAGGAGATCATGAAGATCCGGGAGCTGTTCGAGAACCGCCTGCTGGCGGCGGGCACCGAATTTCGGCAGGCAGGACAGGAATATCCAGAATCCGCTTTCCGACTGGAACAGTTCCTGGTCCGATGGGGCAACACTAGAGAGGGGCATGGCATCCTTCCGTGGATCAGATTTTGGTAACAGGCCTCGCCTTCCTGACGGGACAGGTTTGAATTATGCCATAAAAAAAGGAGCCGGCGGTGCGGGCTCCTTTTTTCAGCATCAGCTATCTGCCCGTCAGGGGTTGGTCACCTTGTCACCCACCGACAATGGGCGGGTGGCCTGCAGGATAAGGCCATAGCTCATTTTCTCGTAGGTCTGGAACACCATCATCAGCCCTGCACGCTCGGAGGGCAGTTCGATGGTCTCATTGGTGACCGGGTCCCGAACCAAGTTGCCACTTTTCAGGACAGCCATGACATTACCGGGCTTCAGGCCTTCGCGCTCTCCACGGTTGATGGCAACTACATCAAACTGACCGATCTGGCTCACACCACCGTCGACCGAAATCATCTCAGCCTCAATCTTACTATCCGGTGAACTCGGCACAAAGCTGGTGGTAATACGGCGCTCTTCACCCACCAACAGGCGGTCTCCGATGCGGACTTCCTCGCTGGACTGCTTCAGACGGAGGGTAAGCACATCGTCGTTTTCCGCAATCACTTCGCCGCGGGCTATACTGCGGGCTTCAAGGCCCAGGAATTCCCCGGTTTCCGGGTCCCGGAATTCCTTGCTGCGGCGGAACACGCCTAAATTGTCAGCCGGCTTCTCACCACGGGCGTAGATGCGGTCGCCAGCACCGGTAATAATGCGGCCATCCTCGCCCTCCAGCACGTAAGGCGCTCCATTGAGCTCCTCAACGTCAACGATTCGGGTGTCGGTCAGGAAACTGCTGATCGCATCCAGCGGTATGGCGGGAATCGGCGTGTCGATGGGCTCGGACCTGACCTTCGGCGACAACTTTACTACCCGATCACTGGACACCTTGGTGACGCGGGGCTTGCCGTCGATGTAGACCAGCGCCAGCTCGTCACCCGGATAGATCAGGTGAGGGTTCTGAACCTGTGGATTCACATGCCAGATTTCCGGCCAGTACCAGGGGTTATTCAGAAAACGAGCGGAAATATCCCACAGGGTGTCACCCTTCACGACAGTGTAACGCTCGGGATGATCGGACCTCAGCTCCGGGGCGGCCTGGGCCCAGGAGGTTAGCAGCAGCATGCTTGCTGCCAGAGCGTACAGCAGTTTCCTCATTGTTTAAGTCCTTGATCGCGTGCCTTGAATCGATAGATTCTGTTCTTGGTATGCAGCCGGTAATCTGCCTTTTATACCACTACTATAGAAGATGTCTCGCAAATTGTGATGTTATCTTTTGTTCTTCCAGTAAATTCTACGTTACGGTCGAGAGCT
The DNA here is from genome assembly GCF_029207565.1 of Marinobacter iranensis. GTDB lineage: Bacteria > Pseudomonadota > Gammaproteobacteria > Pseudomonadales > Oleiphilaceae > Marinobacter > Marinobacter iranensis. The sequence continues at coordinate 97,404 of NZ_JANCMW010000009.1, forward strand.
TTTAACTATCAACTGATCAGTTTGTACTCAATGAGCGAGTTGAGGGATAATAGCACTATAAACGGCAATAACCCGTTGAAACCGGCTCTTTCATCCCGATCATAATAGTCACGGGATGGAAAAATGCGCAGTACGCTGTCGCATTTCGGAGACTGTATTCACACCGTTACAAAAGATAACGGTGAAAGTCAGATTCAAAGACCAAAAGTACGAGCGCCATGATACTAGAAATTCTGGAATACCCGGATCCCCGCTTGCGCACGATCGCCAAGCCTGTGGACGAGGTGACCGACGAGACCCGCAAGCTGATCGACGACATGTTCGAGACCATGTACGATGCGCCCGGCATTGGCCTTGCGGCCACCCAGGTCAACGTACACAGGCAGATCATCGTGATGGATCTGTCCGAGGACAAGAGCGAACCACGGGTATTTATCAACCCGGAAGTGGAAGTGCTTGAAGGCGAACTGGAAGACATGCAGGAGGGCTGCCTGTCCGTACCGGGTTTTTACGAGGATGTCTCGCGCATTGAGCATTGCATGATCAAAGCCATTGACCGGGACGGTAAGCCGTTCGAGCTGGAGGCCCGCGGCTTGCTGGCAGTCTGCATCCAGCATGAGATGGACCACCTTAACGGCAAGCTTTTCGTGGACTACCTCAGTTCCCTGAAACGCACCCGGATTCGCAAGAAGCTGGAAAAGCTCCACAAGAAAAGCGCCTGAAGCCAGGACAGAGTAAACCGGGACCGGGTGCAAACCCGGTCTTTTTGTATTCAACGGACCAGGAAACCATAGCCCGTGCGACTTGTTTTTTCCGGCACCCCCGATTTCGCAGCCACCGCGCTGAAGGCCTTGCTTGCAACCCGTCACCAGGTGGTTGGTGTGTACTCCCAGCCTGACCGGCCCGCCGGTCGTGGCCGCAAACTGACCCCCACCCCGGTCAAGCAGGTGGCCCTGGACGCCAATATTCCCGTATTCCAGCCCCAGTCCCTGAAAACCGCAGAGGCTCAGCAGGAACTGCGGGCGCTAGACGCAGACGTAATGATCGTGGCCGCCTATGGCCTGATCCTGCCCCGGGCTGTGCTGGATACCCCACGCCACGGTTGCCTCAACATCCACGCCTCGCTGTTACCCCGCTGGCGTGGTGCCGCCCCGATCCAGCGGGCCATTGCCGCCGGCGACCGCGAAACCGGCATCACCATCATGCAGATGGACGCCGGGCTGGACACCGGCGAGATGTTGCTGAAGTCCATTACCCCTATCACCGAAAACGACACCGGCGGCAGCCTCCACGACCGCCTGGCGGACCTGGGCGGTGAGTCCATCGTCAAGGCACTGGAACACCTGGAAAAGGGCGAGCTGAACGGCGAAATCCAGGACGAGTCACGGGCCTGCTACGCCAGCAAGCTTAGCAAGGAAGAAGGTCATATCGACTGGACCCTGGATGCCTCCGCCATCAGCCGGCTGATTCGTGCCTTTAATCCCTGGCCAGGCACCTACACCGACCTGGACGACATGCACATCCGCATCCACCAGGCCGAGGTTCTGGACGACACCAGCGACAAACACCCCGGCACGGTGATCCGCCGCGACCGGGACGGCATCGACGTTGCCTGTGGCCTCGAATCCCTGAGGATCACCCGCCTGCAACTGCCCGGCTCACGCCCGCAATCGGCCAACGATCTGATCAACGGTGGCAAGGAGATATTGATGCCCGGCCAGGAGCTGCACTGAATGAATGGCCAGGGCCAGCCGTTGCGGGCCATCGCAGCCCGGGTTCTGCAATCCATTGAGAATGGCCAGTCGCTGTCCCAATGCCTGCCACCGGCACTGAACGACGTTGCCGACAATGAACGCCCGCAACTCCAGGCGCTCTGTTATGGCACCTGTCGCTGGTTCCACCGGCTTGATGCCGAATTGCAGGCCCGCCTGAAAAAGCCGCTACGCAAACCGGACCGGATGGTGCACCATCTGATGCTGGTGGCCCTGTTCCAGCTGCGCTTCAGCCAACAGGCCACCTACGCGGTACTGAACGAAACCGTGGAAGCCTGCCGCACCCTCGACAAACCCCACCTGACCGGACTGGTGAACGGAGTCCTGCGGGCAGCGGAACGGGAAGGGGAGCCAGCGTTACCGGACGACAGCGCTCGTTACAGCCATCCCCATTGGATGCTGGAAAAACTGCGCCACAACTGGCCCGACGACTGGCAGGCCATCCTCGACGCCAACAACGCCCAGGCGCCCATGACCCTGCGGGTAAACGCCCTTCGCTTCAGCCGCGACGACTATCTTCAGCACCTGGCAGACGCCGGCATCGAAGCAAGCGCTACCCGGTTTGCACCTCATGGCATTCAACTGGCCTCGCCCGCACCGGTGGACCGCCTGCCCTGGTTCGCCGATGGTGCGGTCAGTGTCCAGGACGAAGCAGCCCAACTCAGTACCACCCTGATGGATCTGGCACCCGGCCAACGTGTGCTGGATGCCTGCGCCGCCCCGGGAGGTAAAACCTGCGCTATCCTTGAAAGCTGCGGGGGGCTGTCCGAAGTGGTCGCTCTCGATGAATCCGCCGATCGGTTGCCCCGTGTGCAGGAAAACCTGGAACGGCTGGACCTTGTGGCCACCCTGAAACAGGCGGACGCCGCAGACATTGAACAATGGTGGGACCAGCAGCCATTCGACCGTATCCTGCTGGACGTTCCCTGCAGTGCCACCGGCGTGATACGCAGGCATCCCGACATCAAGTTGCTGCGCCGGGAATCCGACATTGTGCCGTTAGCCAGCATTCAATTGGGCCTGCTGGAAGCCATGTGGCAGGTGCTCGCCCCCGGTGGGCGTCTGGTCTATGCCACCTGTTCCGTGTTCCCGCAGGAAAATCACCGTATAATCCGTCGATTCCTGAAACAGCAGAGTGATGCGGCCCTGATACAGCCGAATGTGCCGTGGGGACGTGATATGGAAACCGGCCGCCAGATGCTGCCTGCTCCCGAAAGTCACGATGGATTTTTTTACGCCGTGCTGGAGAAACCTGAACCATGAAGATCCTGATTCTCGGCGCCGGCCAGGTGGGCGGCACCCTGGCGGAAAACCTCGCCAACGAAGCCAACGACATCACCGTGATCGACAGTGACAGCACCCGCCTGCGGGAACTCCAGGATCGCCTGGATATTCGTACTGTCCAGGGCAAGGCGTCCTTTCCCACGGTGCTGAGGCAAGCCGGCGCAGAGGATGGCGACATGCTGATCGCCGTTACCAACAGTGATGAGGTCAACATGGTGGCCTGCCAGGTGGCCAAGTTGCTGTACAAAACCCCAACGACCATCTGCCGGGTCAGGGCCAATGCCTATCTGGCAAAACCGGAACTGTTCTACCAGCGCGAGCAGAAAAAGGACCTGGACAGCCTGCGGGGCTTTCCCATCGACGTCCTGATCAGCCCGGAACACCTTGTCACCAAACACATCACCCGGCTGATTGAATACCCGGGCGCCCTGCAGGTACTGGAATTCTCCAAAGGCCTTACCCAACTGGTTGCCATTCGCGCCACAGAAGGGGGGCCCTTAGTGGGCCACGAGCTGTCTTACCTGCGCACCCATATGCCCAAAATCGAGACCCGGGTGGCGGCCATCTTCAGGAAAGGCCGCGCCATCATGCCCCAGGGCGACACGGTAATTGAAGATGGCGACGAGGTGTTCTTCATTGCCGCATCGGACCACATCCGTTCGGTGATGAGCGAACTCCAGCCACTGGAAAAACCCTACAAGCGCATCTTCATCTGTGGTGGTGGCAACATTGGCCAGCGACTGGCCCACACCCTGGAGTCCCGCTACCAGGTGAAACTGCTGGAGCGCGACCACGAGCGTTGCGTGATGCTCTCTGAAAACCTGCGCAAGACCGTGGTACTGGAAGGCAATGCCGCCAACAAGGACATCCTGCTGGAAGAAAACATCGAGAACACCGATGTCTTCTGCGCCGTCACCAACGACGACGAAGCCAATATCATGGCCTCGCTGCTGGCCAAACGCCTGGGTGCCCGCAAGGTACTGACCCTGATCAACAACCCGGACTATGTCGACCTGATTCAGGGCGGCGATATCGACGTGGCCATTTCGCCCCAGCAAACCACCATCGGCAGCCTGCTCACACACGTGCGCCGTGGTGACGTAGTAAACGTTCACTCACTGCGCAGGGGTGCTGCCGAGGCTATCGAAGCCATTGCCCATGGCGACCACCGGTCCTCCAAGGTGGTGGGCAAGCGCCTTGATGAGATCAACCTGCCGGAGGGCACCACTATCGGCGCCATCGTCCGCCATAGCGAAGTCCTCATCGCCCACGACCACTTGCGGATCCAGCCCGATGACCACGTCATCCTGTTCCTGGTGGACAAAACCCGGATCCGGGATGTGGAGAAACTTTTCCAGGTCGGGCTGACCTTCTTCTAGCGCAAAATCAGGCCTGTGAAGCTGACTTAGAAATACGCGATTGGCAGGCGTATAATGCCCTTTTTTTCCGGAGTGCCCCGGCCAGATGCCCGGGCGCCACACACAGACTGACCAGCAGGCAAACGTCGTGACAGACAAGGCAACTTCCGCAAACACGCCGGACATCAAAACCTTTCAGGGCCTGATTCTCGCCCTGCAGAATTTCTGGGCGCAGCACGGCTGCGTGGTGCTACAGCCACTGGACATGGAAGTGGGAGCCGGCACCTTCCACCCCGCCACCTTCCTGCGCTCCATTGGCCCGGAAACCTGGAATGCCGCCTACGTTCAGCCCAGCCGCCGCCCCACCGACGGCCGCTACGGCGAAAACCCCAATCGCCTGCAGCACTACTATCAGTTCCAGGTGGTGCTGAAGCCATCCCCGGACAACTTTCAGGAGCTGTACCTGGATTCCCTGAAGGCCCTGGGCCTGGACCCGCTGGTTCACGATATCCGGTTCGTGGAAGACAACTGGGAATCACCCACCCTGGGCGCCTGGGGCCTGGGCTGGGAAATCTGGCTGAACGGCATGGAAGTGACCCAGTTCACCTACTTCCAGCAGGTAGGCGGCCTGGAATGCTATCCGGTGACCGGCGAACTCACCTACGGGCTTGAGCGCATCGCCATGTATCTGCAGGGCGTGGACAGTGTGTACGATCTGGTGTGGACCAAAGGCCCGAATGGTGTGGTCACTTACGGCGACGTGTACCATCAGAATGAAGTGGAGCAGTCCACCTACAACTTTGAACACGCCGATACCGAATTCCTGTTCCACAGTTTCGACGTACACGAGCGCGAAAGCGCCCGCCTGATCGAAGCCGGCCTGCCACTGCCCGCCTACGAACAGGTACTCAAGGCATCCCACACTTTCAACCTGCTGGACGCCCGGCACGCTATCTCCGTGACCGAGCGTCAGCGTTTTATTCTGCGGGTTCGCACCCTTGCCCGGGCGGTTGCCCAGGCGTATTTCGACAGCCGCCGCAACCTTGGCTTCCCACTGGCACCGGAGGCACTGCGCAAAGAAATGCTGGCGGCAGCCGAGGCCGCCGATGAAAAGGCCAACGGCAAAAAGGGTAAGAAAGCGAAAAAAGCTCAGCAGGAACAGGGGAACGCATAATCATGGCAACACAGGATTTTCTGGTCGAACTGGGCACCGAAGAACTGCCCCCCAAGGCCCTCAAGCCACTGTCTGACGCTTTTACCCGTGGTATCACCAACGGCCTGGAGGAGGCTGGCATCCGCTTTGGAAAAGTGGAAGCCTTTGCCGCACCACGCCGGCTTGCGGTACGGGTTCGCGACCTGGAAGACGCCCAACCGGACAAGCCCGTGGAAAAACGCGGGCCGGCCGTGAAAGCGGCCTTCGACGATTCCGGTAACCCCACCCGCGCACTGACCGGTTTTGCAACCTCCCTGGGCGTAACGCCAGACCAGCTCGATACCATGGAAACCGACAAGGGTGCCTGGGTGGTCTACCGCACCATCGAGAAAGGCCGACCGACCGTTGAACTGATGCCGGAACTGGTGGACCAGTCCCTGGCAGCGCTGCCGATTCCCAAGCGCATGCGCTGGGGCGCACATCGGACGGAATTCGTGCGGCCGGTTCACTGGGCGATCATGCTGCTCGGCACCAAGGTGATCGAGACCCCGATCATGGGGCTGACGCCGGGGAATAAGACCCGGGGCCACCGTTTCCACTGCCCGAAGTCGCTGATCGTTCCCACCCCCGGTGACTACGAAGTGGTACTGCGTCAGGAAGGGTATGTAACCGCTGACTTCGCCGAACGCCGCGAGCAGATCCGCGACGGTGTGATGGCCATCGCCAGGAAGGAAGCCGGCGGCCAGGCCGTTATTGATGAAGACCTGCTGGACGAAGTTACCGCCCTGAACGAATGGCCGGTGCCTTTGATGGGCCGCTTCGAGGAACGCTTCCTGGAGGTACCCGCCGAGGCGCTGATTTCCTCCATGAAGGAGCACCAGAAATATTTCCACGTTGTCTCTGCCGACGGCAGAATGCTCCCGCTGTTCATCACCGTCGCCAACCTGGAAAGCAAGGACCCGCAACAGGTGATTTCCGGCAACGAGAAGGTGATCCGTCCGCGACTGTCCGACGCTGCGTTCTTCTACGACACAGACCGCAAGACGACGCTGGAAAACCGCATCGATCAGCTCAAACCGATCGTGTTCCAGGACAAACTCGGCAGCATCTACGACAAGTCGGTACGGGTTGCCGCACTGGCCAGGAAGATCGCAGACGCTATTGGCAGCGATCCGCTGCTGGCCGAACGCGCCGCCATGCTGGCCAAGACCGACCTGGTCACCGAGATGGTACTGGAGTTCACTGACCTCCAGGGCATCATGGGCCAGTACTACGCCGCCAACGACGGTGAGAACGAAGACGTGGCCAGTGCGCTGAACGAGCAGTACATGCCGCGCTTTGCCGGCGACGACCTGCCCGCCACCCTGACCGGCTGCGCCGTGGCCATCGCCGACCGTATCGATTCCCTGGTGGGCCTGTTCGGCATCAACCAGCCGCCGTCCGGTACTCGCGACCCCTTCGGCCTGCGCCGCGCGTCCCTGGGTGTACTGCGCATTATCATCGAACGGGAGCTGCCGCTGGACCTGCAGACCTGCTGCGAATGGGCGGCGGAAAACTTCACGATACTGACCGAGCAGAACACCGCCTCCACCGTGGTGGACTACATGCTGGAGCGCTTCCGCGCCCACTATGAAGAGCAGGGCATCAGCGCTGAAGTCTACCTGGCTGTGCACGCCCGCCGGCCCACGCGCCCACTGGATTTCGACCGCCGGGTAAAAGCGGTGGAAGCCTTCCGCCAGTTGCCGGAAGCCCTGGCCCTGGCCGGTGCCAACAAGCGGGTGTCCAACATCCTCACCAAGCAGGGCGGTGACAGCATTGGCGAAACCATCGATACCGACCTGCTTCAGGACACCGCTGAGATCACCCTGGCGGAACAGATCCGCCAGCAGGCCGAAAAGGTACTGCCACTGTTCGAAAAGGGCGACTACGCCACCGCCCTGAGCTCCCTGGCCAGCCTGCGGGAACCGGTGGACAACTTCTTTGACGAAGTGATGGTGATGGCCGAGGACGAAGCCGTGCGTAGCAACCGCCTGGCCATGCTCAACCTGCTGCGGAACCTGTTCCTGCGGGTGGCGGATATCTCGGTGCTGCCAACCGCCGGCTAACCAGGAGCACCGGAGGGCCACCGAATCGGCCCTCCGGTACTCAGCCTGGCATGGCAATCTCAGCAACTGTACGGATGCCGTTTTGTTATCCGGGGGCTGGTAAATAACCGCCCAATCCGTATAATACCGGCCGTTGATCGGCGTGTGGCGCAGCTTGGTAGCGCACTTCGTTCGGGACGAAGGGGTCGCAGGTTCGAATCCTGCCACGCCGACCACTTTCCCGCATTGCAGTCCCTTCTTTACGACGAAATCCTCCCCTTTAAGCGACTCATTTCTTCCAACTGACATAAAGCTTTCACATTGGACATGTACAACGGAGCTCTCATCCCAACGGAGCAGCAGTAATGTCCGACCATTCCTCCCTTCTGGTAGAGAAGCTCTGGCGCCTCAAACGCCGCATCGACAAGGGCCAGTGCCCAGGCGTCGACTTTGTCCATCTCAATGTCTTGCTGAGAGAACCCAATTACCGCAACGACGTGCTGAAGCGCGTGGAAGCGAACGGAACGCCGGAACTCCAGGCCCTGGCCCGTGAAATCATGGCCAATGACAATGGCCAGCCGCTGTTGGCGAAATCCGGTAATCAACGGCTTGAGACAGCCACTGTAAAGTCAGTTGAAGATCGTGGATGGTTCCGCAGGCATGTGTTCGTGCTATTACCGGTGATGGCGGCGGCGGTTGCCACCGTGGCCGGATTCACCGCGTTCGAGAACCGGGCCGTGCGGGTGGCTGACGACATTACCGCAGACACCGTCTGGGAAAGTGGCCACCGCTATATCCTTGAGGACACCATCTTCGTTGACGGGGCGAATCTCACCATCGAGCCAGGCGTCACCATAGAAGGCGACTCTGGATCCGCATTGATCGTAACCCCCTCCGCCAAACTGTTTGCCCGTGGCAGCAGAAACCAACCCGTGGTGTTCACCAGCAGCAAGGAACCACGCCAGCGGGCCCGTGGTGACTGGGGTGGAGTGGTGCTTCTGGGAAAAGCCCCGGTTAACCAGCCGAACGCTGCCATTGAAGGCGTACCCGAAAGCGACTCCCGGGGGCAGTTCGGTGGTAACGATAAACAGCACAGCTGCGGCGTGGTGCAATACACCCGCATTGAATTCGCCGGCTTCGAGGTCTACCAGAACAACGAGCTGAACGGGCTGACCCTGGGTGGTTGTGGCTCCAACACCATCATTCAGCACGTTCAGGTCCATCGGGCGCTGGATGACGGTATCGAGATGTTCGGCGGCACCGTCGACCTGAAAAACATCCTGGTGACCGGTGCCGCTGATGACAGCATTGACTGGGACTGGGGCTGGAGAGGCCGGGTACAGTTTGCCATCATCCAGCAGCACCGCGATGCCGGCGACAACGCTTTCGAAGGCGACAACAACGGCTCCAGCCACTCCGCAGTACCCCGGTCCGAACCTACCTTCTACAACGTAACCCTCTACGGCAGTGGCCGCTCGGCGAAGGAGCACCGGGCCATACTGTTGCGTGAAGGCTCCGGCGGTCATTTCCACAACATGATCATCGACAGCTACGCGATTGAAGCACTGGATACCCGGGACGAGGTCACGGCGTTGGTGGGTATGAACTTGCTGACCTTCAGCCACAACCTGCTTGCCAACAATGGCCGGCTCGGCAACCTGACGATCGCAACTGAAGCGGACGATGATGACTTCGGGTTCAACGAGGAACTGTGGATAAGAAGCCCGGAGCAGCAGAACACTATTCAGGTGGAAACCGGCCTGCAGCCCTCGGTGAACAGCGAATCCTCACCTCACTTCCGTCCCCGGAGCCCTGCCGGATCCATGGCCGCGAAACGTCCACCGAAAAGCGAGTTTTTCGATGAATCCGCTGTGTACCAGGGCGCGATAAACCCAAAGGCAACCTCGACCTGGCTTGATGGTTGGGTTGCGTTCCCGGAAGCCTAAAGTGGCATAGCATGCTTTTGGCGGACGGCCGTCAGGCTCCGTCGTCCGTCAAAGGCGCCTTCCTCGTTACACCAACCCCAAATATTCCGTGTGTCAAAATAATGGAAACTGGTAGCCCGAGGGTCTAAGGTGAACATATTCCGTCTCATTCTAAGGTTAAACATCGTCAGTTTAATGCCACTCGATATTTGAACGGATAACTTTGTTTCATCAGCTATCTCAGGACTTGTCTACCGAGCAACGTCTGGAGTGACCATGGCAACTGCAGTTTTAAGGCTGGATCAGCCAGAAATTACGGCACCTGGGCTTTTCGAGTTTCGAATTCGGCACCGCCATATTATCTGCCTCCTCATTCTGATTGCGCTCCTGGCATTCGGTACCCTTGTGGTATACCAAACCGGTGGCACAGCTTACGCCTATCCATACCTCATGCTGGTTCCCGTCTTGTTGGCGTCTGCCTGGTATCGAATACCCGGCGCCGTGATAACAGCCCTGGCAGCCGCTCTACTGATGGCCACCATCCCCTTGAATGTCGCCGCCTCAGTAATGCAGGAGCCAAGCAACTGGCTGATTCGATTGGGCCTTTATCTGGGCTTGGGAGTGTTTTCCGGAAGCCTGTTTGAATCGCTGTATCGTCTGAATCGAAAACGGGAGATGGTTCTCTACACCGATAGCGGCACCGAGTTACCAAACACACTCGCCCTGAGAAAGTTTCTCTACAAAACACTAGGTCAACAGAAAGCGCAGGCGCCGGGCATTGGCGTAATACTGATTCGTATCACTGACATTACCGATGTTCTTGAAGTAATGGGCGTGGATGCATCTGATGAATTAGTAACAGCATTCAGCACCCGCCTTATAAAAACCGTCCCTCCCTCAGCCTCTGTATATCGTTTCAGCAATGCAGAACTGATGGTTGTATTACCACGTTCGGATCTGATCCATATGCGTCAGGTAATACCGAAGCTTACCGATGCAAGTGAAATCAACCTGACCGTCAGGAACATTTCCCTGCGAACGCAAGTAGTAATGGGCAGCAGCCTTTCCTCCCGGCATCCCGATGTAAACAGTTTGATCAGCGAGGCACGAATGTCCCTGTTCGCTGCTATCGATAAACATCGCAGTCACTTTCACTACTCACCTGCGATCCAACGCAGAACTCTGCGGACTATCCAGCTAATTGCAAACGTCCGCCAAGGCCTGGAGCGGGGCGAATTCGAATTGCACTTTCAACCCAAAATTCAGCTCTCCAATGGCAGTGTCTGTGGATGCGAAGGCCTTATCCGTTGGTGCAATGGGGAAGGTGGGTTTATCCCCCCGGGCAGTTTCATGCCAAAGGTGGAGAACACCACGCTGATCTCGCCGGTGACACGGTTTGTGGTCAAGGAAGCGTTTCGGTTTGCCGAATCGCAGTCCGGTACAGTGAGTGTCAATTTCTCAGTGCGCAATCTGTTTGATCCGGATTTAATATCGGTGCTTCAAGAACTGTTGGTGCAAACAAAGCTCGCGCCCCATCAACTGGAAGTGGAAATCACCGAGAGCGCCCTTTTACATGACCTACATGAAGCAAAGCGTGCCATAGAACGTATCCGAAGCTTTGGTATCGGCGTCAGCATTGATGACTTTGGAACCGGGTTTGCCTCTTTCGCGTATCTTCAACATCTGCCGCTTACGGGCCTCAAGATCGACCGCGCATTTATCCCCGACATTGAGCACAACGCCCGTACCCGTAAACTTGTCAGCTGTATGATCGACGTTGGCCATGCTCTCGATATGGTCGTAACAGCGGAAGGCGTTGAAACAAGAGGCCAACATGATGTACTCAGGTCCCTTGGGTGTGATCAGGCACAGGGCTTTCTCTATTCCCCGGCCCTGCCTCCAGAACACTATTCTCGCTGGCTGGAAAATTACATTGCCAGATAAGGCCTAACCAGGGCTCTGCGAGCCTATCAGCGCTAAGACATTGATTTTACCCACGGGAAGGCTTGGAGCAGTTCACGCCTCTCTGGAATCGCCATCACCGCTTCGATGCTGCTGCGCCCACAGGTGGGCGTAGTGGCCATTGAGGGCCAACAGGTCGGTGTGGTGCCCGCTCTCGACAATACGTCCGCCATCCATCACCAGGATGGTATCGGCATCCCGGGTGGTGGACAGGCGGTGGGCAATCACCAGGGACGTGCGCTGGCGGCTGACCTCCTTCAGTGCGCCAAGAATCGCCTGTTCAGACAGTGAATCCAGTGAGGACGTGGCCTCGTCCAGAATAAGCACCGGCGGATTCTTGAGGATTACCCGGGCAATGGCCACCCGCTGTTTCTCTCCACCCGAGAGTTTCAGCCCCCGTTCGCCGACTTGTGTCTGGTAACCATCAGGCAGGCTGTGGATAAAGATTTCCAGGTGGGCCATGCGGGCAGCCCGGTAAACCTCATCTTCGGTAGCCTCGGGCCGGCCATAGGCCAGGTTGCGGTAGAGGGTATCGTTGAACAACACCGTGTCCTGGGGCACCACGCCAATGGCGGCACGCAGGCTATCCTGGGTTACCGTGCGAATATCCTGTCCATCGATGGAGATACTGCCCTGATCCACGTCATAGAACCGGAACAGCAGGCGAGCGAGGGTAGACTTGCCAGCGCCGCTGGCACCCACCACCGCTACAGTGTGGCCGGCCGGAATGGAAAAACTCACATCCCGGAGAATCTGGCGGTCCTGTCGATAGGCAAAGTGGACATGGTCAAACCGAACCTCGCCTTTTTCCACCGCCAGTGCTTTGGCACCCGGCGCATCCTCAATCACCGGCTCATCACCCAGCAACCCGAACAGCCGCTCCACATTCACCAGCGCCTGACGGATTTCCCGATACACAAAACCCAGGGCATTCAGCGGGATAAACAGCTGCAGCAGGTAGGCATTGATCATGGTGAAATCCCCCAGGGTAATCTCACCACTGGCCACCTCCTGCACCGCCATCGCCATGATGACAATCATCGCCACGCCGATAATCAGGGCCTGGCCCGAGTTAAGCGCCGCGAGAGACAGCCGGTTTTTGAGCCGTGCCTGCTCCCAGTCGTCCAAATCCTTATCGTACAGCTTGGCCTCGAAGCGCTCGTTGTTGAAATACTTGACCGTCTCGTAGTTAAGCAGGCTGTCCACCGCACGGGAGTTGGACTGGTTGTCCCGGGCATTGGCTTCGCGCACATATTTCGTGCGCCATTCAGTGACCTTGATGGAAAACACCACATACACCACCACTGCCACCAGAATCGCCAGCACATAGCCTACGTTGAACACCACAAACAGGATGCCGGCCACCAGCAGGATTTCGAGCAAGGTGGGGACGATATTGAACAGGGTGAAACGCAGCAGGAAGCTGATGCCGTTGGTGCCCCGCTCAATGTCCCGGGCCAGGCCCCCGGTTTTCCGGTCCAGGTGAAAGGCCAGCTCCCGGTTATGCAGGTGTTCGAAGACCCTCAGAGATACACGCCGCATGGCTCGCTCTGCCACTCGAGCGAACACCGCATCCCGCAGTTCGCTGAACAGGGTGCTGCCAAACCGGAGCAGGCCGTAAGCCACCACCAGTAAAACCGGAATCCACAACAGCACCTCGCCACTTTTGTTCTGATCCAGATAGTCGACGATGTACTTTAAGGCCACCGGTGTGGCGACCGTAGCCAGTTTGGAGAAGATAAGAAATCCCAGTGCCAGTATGACTCGACCACGGAATTCGGCCAGATAGGGCCATAGGCCGGCAATGACTTTCCAATCCGGTTTGTGGTCAGCGGGGTAATCGTTGTCAGCGTAGGCTCTCACTGTTGAGAATAACTCCAAGGTTGGGGAGCGCGCGTGGGTGGCAGGGTCTTCCGGGACCGTCAAAAGCCAGGGATGGCTTTTGTCGAGCGTACAGGGACGTATTTACAGCGTGTCCCGGAAGACCCTGCCACCCACGCGTGCTCCGCCCGCATGTATGATAGGTCTTGTTACGAGTAAAAACCGTATTGTTGCCAGAGTTTACAGCACCCCTTATCGAGGAGGCACATCATTAACACCCGCCACCGCAAGGCCCTGAAGCTGGTCATCGATTTTATCAGTCCTTACAAAAGGGCCGTTGCCGGTGCCCTCGTTGCACTAGTGATTACGGCTGGAATCACACTTGGACTTGGTCAAGGGCTACGGATCCTCGTTGATCAGGGCCTTGCCACTCAATCACCCGCTATGTTGTCAAAAGCCGTGGGGTTGTTCTTTGTTCTTGTGATCGGGCTGGCGATCGGCTCCTTTGCCCGGTTCTATCTGGTTTCCTGGATTGGGGAAAGGGTAGTCGCGGATATTCGCAAACAGGTCTTCAATCACCTGATCGACCTTCACCCCGGCTTTTATGAAAAGAACCGAAGCCTGGAAATCCAGTCGCGGTTCACTGCCGATACCACCGTGCTGCAATCCGTGATTGGCTCCACCGTTTCCATCGCCTTGCGTAACGCATTGATGCTGGTGGGCGGGCTGATTCTGCTGTTTGTGACCAATGCCAAACTGGCCAGCATCATCATCCTTGGCTTTCCGCTGGTGATCATTCCTATCCTGGTATACGGGCGCCGTGTCCGGAAGCTTTCCAGGCTGAGCCAGGACCGGGTCGCGGAGGTGGGCAGTTACGTGGGGGAGAACCTTACCCAGATCAAGACCGTGCAGGCGTTCAATCACCAGCCCCACGACCGCCGGTTCTTCGCCCGTGTGGCGGAGAATGCCTTCGACATTGCGCGGGTCAGGATTCGCCAGCGCGCCTGGTTGACTACCATCGCCATTACCCTGGTGATGGGGGCCATCGGGGTGGTGATCTGGATTGGCGGGCTGGATGTGATCTCTGGCCGCACCAGCCCCGGGGAGCTGGCGGCGTTTGTGTTCTACAGCCTGCTGGTAGGCTTGGCTGCCGGGGCCATCAGTGAGGTGATTGGTGAGTTGCAGCGGGCAGCCGGGGCAGCCGCGCGAATTTTTGAACTGCTGCAGACACCCAGTGAAATCCCCGTGGAGACCACCGCAAACCAGGCACTGCCTGAAACCATACGTGGCGATATCGAGATCCGGAACCTGACCTTTTGCTACCCTTCGCGACCCGATGTCAGCGTTTTAAAGGATCTTTCCCTGAGCATTCGTGCCGGGGAAACTGTGGCTTTGGTCGGCCCTTCCGGAGCAGGCAAATCGACGCTGTTTGATCTGTTGTTGCGGTTCTACGATCCCGCTGCAGGGCAGATTCTGGTCGACAATACCGACAGTCGCCAGGTGGCGCTGGAGGACCTGCGCCGCTGCTTCGCCCTGGTGCCCCAGAACCCTGCGCTGTTTCACGGCACCATTGCCGACAACATTCGCTATGCCCGCCCGGACGCCAGTGACGAGGCCATGGTGGAGGCGGCCCGCATTGCTCATGCCGATGACTTTATCCGCCGACTGCCCCAAGGCTATGAGACGCCCCTGGGCGACACCGGGATGGGGCTCTCAGGGGGCCAGAAGCAGCGGCTGGCGATCGCCCGGGCATTGCTTGCGGATGCGCCTATACTGTTATTGGATGAGGCCACCAGCGCCTTGGACGCGGAAAGCGAACACCTGATCCAGCAGGCAATGCCGGGGCTGATGTCCGACCGCACAACGCTGGTGATCGCACACCGACTCGCCACCGTGAGGCACGCCGATCGTATTATTGTGCTGGAGTCCGGCATTCTCCAGGATATCGGCAACCACGACGACCTGGTTGCCCGCAACCCGCTTTACCGGCGGCTTGCTGAACTCCAGTTCCGGGAAGACATCGGGAGCCGGAGTACGTAGAAACATCGAGGGCGGGTTTTCAAACCGGGCCGTCATTTCGTGTATGCTGGTAAGACGAAACCGAATTCGAGGAGAGGCAAAGTGACGAACAAAGAATTGCAGGCACTTAAAGAACGTTATGTCGCGGCCGGTGCTGCCAGCCCCAACGAGCAGTTTGCCGATCATGCGACCAATGCCGAACTCTGGGATGCCGATGGCAAGCGAATGATCGACTTCGCCGGCGGCATCGGTGTACTGAATATCGGCCATCGTCACCCCAAAGTGGTCGAAGCGGTGAAAGGCCAGTTGGACAAGCTGATGCACACCTGCCAGACGGTCATACCCTATGAGGGCTACGTCAAGCTGGCGCAGAAGCTCAGTGAAGTGGTTCCGGTAAAGGGACACGCCAAGGTGATGCTGGCCAATTCCGGCGCCGAGGCCCTTGAGAACGCCATGAAAATCGCCCGCGCGGCTACCGGCAAAACCAACGTTATCTGCTTTGACGGTGGTTATCACGGGCGTACTTTCTACACCATGGCGATGAACGGCAAGGCCGCACCTTACCAGACCGATTTCGGGCCAATGCCGGGAACCGTTTTCCGCGCTCCCTATCCGGTCCCATATCACGGTGTCAGTGAGGATGAGGCGCTTCGTGGCCTGAAGATGGCAATGAAGGCGGACTCGCCAGGCAGCGATACAGCCGCTATCGTGATTGAGCCGGTGTTGGGTGAGGGCGGTTTCTACGCCGCGCCCGCCAGCTTCCTGAAGGCGATTCGCAAGATCTGCGATGAGAACGACATCCTGATGATTGCGGATGAAGTCCAGAGCGGCTTTGGCCGTACCGGCAAAATGTTTGCCATTGAGCACAGCGGCGTTGAGCCGGACATGATCACCATGGCCAAGAGTATGGCCGATGGTATGCCGATTTCCGCCATTGTAGGCACCGACAAGGTTATGGATTCTTCCGGCCCGAACTCTCTCGGCGGCACCTATACCGGCAGCCCGACCGCATGCGCGGCAGCCCTGGCGGTATTTGATGTCTTCAAGGAAGAGGACATTCTGGGCAAGAGCCGGCGCCTGGGTGACAAATTGCGCAAACGCTTTGACCAGTGGCAGGAACAGTTCCCCCACGTGGACAACGTACGCAACCTGGGCCCCATGGCCGCCATCGAACTGGTCAGCGACAAGACCAGCAAGGAGCCGAGGGCAGACCTGGCCGCTGCGGTGACCAAAAAAGCCAAGGAAAACGGCCTGATCCTGCTCAGCTGCGGTATGTACGGCAATACCCTGCGCTTCCTGATGCCTGTCACTATCGAGGACAATATCCTTGAAGAAGGCCTGGCAATCGTCGAGCAGGCATTGAAAGAAGTGGGCTGAACGCCTCTGCGGCTGGGTGGGTTATAGACCTGCCCCTGCTACCGAAACGCTGATCCGTGTTGAGCTGGTCAGCGTTTTTTTATGGCTACAGCAACAGCCGCTGTTTAACCCCTATATCAGTTTGCGGATTTCCTTCCACAACCGCCGATAAGCATCCGCAGCCGCCGAAGACCGGTCCATCAACTCCACCGGCTGGCCACTCTCACCCATCTTTTCCACGACACTGGCGTTGGGGATAAGAGCGTTCAGCCCGTTTTCAAGATGCTGTTTTCGATGAATCACCATCTCCCGGTGCAGATTCTTGCGCCGGTCCACCATCGAGAAGAACGGATGTAAACGCCCGGGTTTGAGTTTCTTGTCTTTAGCGAAGGCCTGAAGTTGATGCCAGCTGTTGAGCGCAAGCCAGGTGGGCACCACTGGCACAAAGACGCCGTCTGCGGTTTTAAGCACCTGCTCAGACAGCCGCGACATGGAAGGCGGGCAGTCCAGCACCACCAGGCTGGTTTCCTCCGACAGGGGTGCCAGCCAACTCTTGAGGGTATTGTTGCTGTCGTCCTTGTCCAGCCGAACATCAAGATTGCGGAAACTGTTATGAGCGGGAATAAAGTCGAGATCAGGGTAGGCACTGGCACGAATAAACTTGCCAATTGGCGTCTTGCCGTCCATCAATGCAGCCAGTTTGCGGCCTTTCACATCGTCCGTTCCCGCCAGGTACCAGCTCGCTGCCCCCTGTGGGTCCAGATCCCATAGCAGGGTGGGGATGCCCGCCTGGCTGGCGAGATAGGCAATGTTTACAGCCGTAGCGGTTTTACCCACACCGCCTTTAAGGCTGTAAAACGCAATGATCTTCATGCTTCCTCCTAAAGCCCCGTTGAGATAACGGCTGCAAGCTTAACCGATCCCATTGGCAAACGTGTTGCAGTTACATGACACGTATCGTTTAACTACATGTTGTTCAGGGACATCTGCAGATGGCGGCCAGGTAGCGCTCACGGTGCCGGCCTGGCCATTCTTCGATTACTGACGGTTTCATCGTATACTGCCTGACAACTTTTTCGGTATGCTGGACCTCTACTGGCAGCATCACTTCCCCGAACCATCAGGCTGATTTATGACCTCCCCGGAAACCCAGACAACACCGACACACAAACCCAGACCCTGGGTGGACCTGCTTGTCAGTATCATTATTCCCTCCATCATTCTTATGAAGCTGAGCGGCGATGAGTACCTGGGCAGTGTTATGGCCCTGGTGATCGGGCTCGCCTTTCCATTGGGTTGGGGGTTGTTCGAGTTGGTGCGCTATCGCAAGTACAATTTTATCGCGGTACTGGGCATCATCAGTGTCGGTCTCACCGGTGGTATCGGGCTGATGGAACTGGACGCCGGCTGGCTGGCCATCAAGGAAGCCGCGGTTCCCGCCGTGATTGGTATTGCAGTGCTGGTCTCTACGCGCACCAGGTATCCGCTGGTGCGAACGCTGCTATATAACCCGTCCGTGCTGAACGTGGACAAGATCCAGGCTGTTTTGAAAGAACGGGGAAGCGAGGACGAGTTCGAGGCGCGCCTGCTCAAGGCCAGCTATTTCTTCAGCCTGACCTTCCTGTTTTCCTCCATCATGAATTTCATACTGGCCAAATGGATTGTCACCAGTCCGTCCGGCACCCAGGCCTTCAATGAAGAGCTGGGAAGAATGACCCTGGTAAGCTATCCGATGATTGCCATCCCGTCGATGATCATGATGATCGCGATTTTCTATTACCTGTGGCGTACGATTCGCCGGTTGACTGGCTATACCCTTGAGGATGTCATGGCCCCGCACCTTGCAGACCAGCACGGTGGCAAATCCTCGGACTCGTCCTCAGGCAATCGTAATTAACCGTTCCCTGGAACCGGAAAATTCAATAAGATATTGAATTAAAAGAAAAAAGGCGACCATTTGGTCGCCTTTTTATTTGCCCTGATACCGGGCGCCAGGAGCATCTGTTTGGTCAGATGTCCAGGTTGGTCACTTCCAGCGCGTTGTTCTGGATAAACAACCGGCGAGGCTCCACATCGTCACCCATCAGCGTGGTAAAGATCTGGTCAGCCGCGATAGCGTCCTCGATGGTTACTTTCATCATGCGGCGGGTTTCCGGGTCCATGGTGGTTTCCCACAGCTGCTCCGGGTTCATCTCACCCAGCCCCTTGTAGCGCTGGATGTTCAGGCCACGCTGGGCTTCCTTCATCAGCCAGTCCAGGGCACCTTCGAACGACAGAACCGCCTGCTTGCGCTCACCACGCTGGATATAGGCACCGTCTTCAATCAGGCCATCCAGTGTCTCGCCCATCCGCGCAATGGCACCGTACGACGAAGATTCGAAGAAGTCGTGACTGAATACGTGATTATGGGGAATACCATGCACGTAAATCACAACCTTCGGCAGGTAGAGGTTACGCTCGGTGTCCTTCTCCACAGAGAAGGTGTACTTGGTGCCCGTGCGGGTATCCAGCTGCAGACCGTCACCCAGGCGGGCAACCCAACGGGCAACTTCCGCCTCTTCCTTCAGGTGTTCCGGCTTCAGGGTTACATTGTCCAGCATTTGCTGGAGTACCTTGGCCGGGTACGCACGCGAGAGCCGCTCAATCATCGACATCACCGCCTGGTAATCCTTGACCATGGTTTCCAGGGCGGAATCCTTGATCGCCGGTGCATCAGGGTTTACATAAAGCTGGGCACCTTCGAGAGCTGTCTGAGTCAGGTAGGCTTCCTTGGCTTTCTCGTCTTTCAGATACTGCTCCTGCTTGCCACGCTTGACCTTGTACAGGGGCGGCATGGCAATGAATACATGGCCCCGCTCAATGATTTCGCGCATCTGGCGGAACAGGAAGGTGAGCAACAGAGTACGGATGTGGGAACCGTCCACGTCCGCATCGGTCATGATGATCAGGGAGTGATAACGGAGTTTCTCCGGATTGAACTCTTCCCGTCCAATACCGCAACCAAGAGCGGTGATCAGGGTACCCACTTCCACTGACGACAACATCTTGTCGAAGCGCGCCTTCTCCACGTTCAGGATCTTACCCTTGAGGGGCAGGATAGCCTGGGTTTTACGATCACGGCCCTGTTTGGCGCTACCACCGGCGGAGTCACCCTCCACAATGAACAGTTCGGAAAGGGCGGGGTCCTTTTCCTGGCAGTCAGCCAGCTTTCCGGGCAAACCGGCAATATCCAGTGCGCCCTTGCGGCGGGTCATATCACGGGCCTTGCGTGCGGCTTCACGGGCACGGGCAGCTTCGATCATCTTGTTGACGATCAGCTTGGCCTCGTTCGGCTGCTCCTGAAGGAAATCCGCAAACGATTGGTAAAGCTCCTGCTCAACCGCAGTCTTCACTTCGGAAGAGACCAGTTTGTCCTTGGTCTGCGAGGAGAACTTGGGGTCCGGAACCTTCACACTGATAATGGCCGTCAGGCCTTCCCGGGCATCGTCACCGGATGTGCTGACTTTGGCTTTCTTGCCCAGGCCTTCATGCTCAATGTAGTTGTTGAGCGAGCGGGTCAGGGCCGCACGGAAGCCCGCCAGGTGAGTACCACCATCCCTCTGCGGGATGTTGTTGGTGAAGGTGTAGATGTTCTCCTGGAAGGCATCGTTCCACTGCATGGCCACTTCCACCACAATGCCGTCCTCGCGCTCTTTAATGAAGTGGAAGACCCGGTTGATCGGTGTCTTGTTGGCGTTCAGGTGCTCGACAAAGGCACGCAAGCCGCCTTCGTACTCAAACACCTCTTCCTTGCCGGAACGCTCGTCCTGCAGGCGAATACGCACGCCACTGTTCAGGAACGCCAGCTCCCTCAGTCGCTTGGCCAGGATATCCCAGTGGAATTCAATGCTGGTAAACGTATCGGGGGAAGGAATAAAGTGAACCTTCGTGCCACTGGCATCGGTGTCGCCCACAACATCGAGGGGCGCTTTGGGAACGCCATTGTTGTAGACCTGCTCGTAAACCTTGCCATCACGGCGGATGGTCAGGGTCAGCGAGGAGGAGAGGGCATTAACCACGGAAACACCGACACCGTGAAGCCCCCCGGATACCTTGTAGCTGTTGTCATCGAACTTACCGCCGGCGTGGAGCACGGTCATAATGACTTCCGCCGCAGATACACCTTCTTCCTGGTGCAGGTCAACCGGGATACCCCGCCCGTTGTCCTTCACGGTAACCGACTCATCCGGGTGGATGATCACCCCGATTTCGGAGCAGTGCCCGGCCAATGCCTCATCGATTGAATTATCCACCAATTCGAAGACCATATGATGCAGGCCGGTGCCATCGTCGGTATCGCCGATGTACATACCAGGCCGTTTGCGCACCGCATCCAGTCCTTTCAACACCTTGATACTGGACGAATTGTAGTTCGATTCACTCATTAGGGTACTCCTGAAGGGTGATTTCCCGGCCTGAAGCCATTGCCCTTGTTGCGTTAAAGGGATGAGGGTAGATCATCCGGGTTTTATTCTTCCGTCAATTTTCCATGTTCCACGTGGAACAATCTGTATTCCGGCATGGTATGCCGCCATAGTTCCTCAGGTTTGGGCGCCTCTATCGATGTCACGAACACCTGACATCGTAATTCGTAGAGTTTCTGGGCAAGCATTGCCCGGTGGCCCACGTCCAGTTCCGCATTAATATCATCAAGCAGAAAGGTAACCTGTTTGCCCTGATCACTCAGCACCATGCCTTGAGCAATTTTCATCAGTATGACCAATGTTTTCTGCTGGCCCCGGGAGAACGTCTCCGCAACCGGGCGCCCTTGAAACCGTAACCGGATATCCGCCCGGTTCGGGCCATAAAGTGTGTGGCCCATCTTCTGTTCCTGATCCCGGTGGGAGCGAAGTACCTCGAACAGTGGCTGTGATGAATCCCAGCCGACATAATAGTCAAGCTTGAGCCCATCGACCCAGGGCGCGTCGATCTCGCCGAGCAAGCTGTAAAAGGCCTTGGTGAACAGCTGAAAGGTGTCCTTCCGGGCTTGTGTCAGACGCTCTGCCAACTCCGTGTATTGTGAGTCCCAGACCTTCATCAGAGCGTCATCTATTCTACCATTTCTCAGGATCTGATTCCGCTGTGATGTCACTCTTTGACACTGTTGCCAGAGAGATGCAAAGGAAGGTTCCACGTGGAACACTGCCCAGTCGAGAAACTGTCGACGCTTGCCTGGCCCGCCGGCGACAATATCAAATACTCCAGGGTCGATGACTGAGACGGGAAGATGCCGGGCCAACGAGGACAAATTACGAACCGCTTCGCCGTCGACCCGCAGCGTGGTTTCCTTGGCAGTCACATCTCTGGCAATCCCCACCCGGTGACTGAGTTCATCCGCCGGTGAGGAGCCAACCGTGGCCATACCCTGATCGAGACCGCCAAACACCGTCAGTTTCTGTTGACCATGGCTGACCACGGCCTGGTGACGACTTACGCGAAATGAACGGCCAAGCCCAAGGTAACCAATGGCTTCCAACACGCTGGTTTTTCCACTTCCATTGGCGCCATACAACAAGTTTATAGAAGAAGAAAAGCTGACCGGCGCCGGTGAAAGATTGCGGAAGTGTTCCGTTTGAAGTTTAACGAGCGCCATAGGTCACAATAGGTTATCAGCCTGCCAAAGACGGGAACAAAAAAGGCAGCGTGCCGGATCGACGACGCTGCCCCAGTGTACAAAACCTTGTCGTTGAACGCGATTAATGCAGCATGTTCAGGCGCTCGTCCATAAACACGTCCATTTCTGGTGCCAGGATATGCACATAACGGTCAAAATACAGGAACTGCTTTAGCAGCAGCGCGAACTCCCGGGGGAAGTGCAGGCCGTGGCCCTCACCAATCCGCACCATATCCATCAGGATATTGTTTACGTCATCCTCGGCTTGCTCCGCCTGATAGGGAACGTGATCCGGAACCATAGTGTCCATCTGTTGGTAAAGGCGCCGCAGGTCATTCGCCAGTTCACTGACCTGGACTTTTTGGTGGGTGATCCCAATACGGATCATGGCATCCGCCATGCCGTCAAAGTTGCCCACCATTACCGCGGAAATAAAATCACTGACCGCCTGCCAGGTATCCGGGCGTATCCGCCCGACAATGCCAAAATCAATGAACCCGACACGGCCATCTTTCAACACCATAAGGTTGCCTGCGTGAACATCTGCGTGGAAAAACTCGCACTGGGTCAGGCTGGAGAACCAGGTATTCATCGCGGTGATCAACGTGCGCTCCGGATCCCGCGCGTAACCGCGAATACTCTCCAGGTCCGTCAGCGGCACACCGTGGAAGCGCTCCATGGTGAGGATACGGCGGGTGCTGCAGCTCTCGTAGACCCGGGGAACAGTGGCGTCCTCATTGTGGGTATTATGGAGAAACTCCCGGAACACCTTGAGATTGTTCGCCTCCTTGATGAAGTCGCATTCCTCCATCATGGTGCGCTGGATTTCTTCAACAATTCCGGACATCGACGTCCAGGACAGTTTTGGCGCCAGTGTCTCCAGAACTTTCGCGGACAGGTACAGGAAGTTGAGATCGGTCAGCAGGATGTTCTCCACGCCCGGCTTCTGTACCTTGATCACCACGTCCTCACCGGTAACCAGTTTCGCGGCATGCACCTGTGCGATGGATGCCGAGGCCAGTGCCACCGGGTCAATGTCGGAATACACCTCCTCGATAGGACGGCCGAGTTCATCCCGAATGATTTTCCTGATCACGCTGAATGGCAAACTGGGCGTACGGTCCAGGCAGTACTGGAATTCCTCAACGTACTCCTTGGGGAAAAACGTCGGGGAACTGGCAATGAACTGGCCCAGCTTGATGTAGGTGGCACCCAGGGACTCAAAGGTCTGCCGTAGCAGGCGCGGAGCCGGAGGGCGGTCGCCGCGAACCCAGTTCACCCCGGTTCGCCCGAGCACCGACAAGGTCTGACCGATTCGAAATGCACCCTTGAGGCTGTTTGTCACCGTTCCCATGAACATCTTCCTTTCTGAACCAGTAAATATCTACCCAGCGACCCTCCGTTTACAGCCGCATGGGCATGACCACATAAAGACAGCGATTGTCGTTCGGGGCTTCGATCAATGCACTGCTGTTGGGATTAGCGAGCGTGATCTTGACCTGATCCTCGTCCAGCGCATTCATCACGTCCACAAGATAGCCTACATTAAAGCCGATCTGCAGTGATTCGCCCTGGTACTCCACCGGAAGCGCGTCTTCGGCCTGTTCCTGGTCCGGGTTGTTGGCGAACACCTGGAGTTCGTTGGGCGCCAGGTTCAGGCGTACTCCGCGAATATTTTCATGGGACAGGATACCGGCGCGCTGAAGTGTGTTCTTCAATGTGGCGCGGTCTGCCAGTACGATCTTGTCGCCACCACGGGGAATCACCCGGTTGTAGTCGGGAAACTTGCCTTCGATCAGTTTGGAGGTAAACGTATAGGAACCGACCGTCGCACGCAGGTGATTGTCTCCGATCACCAGGGTGACTGGCGTTTCCACGTCGTCCAGCAACCGAGCCAGTTCCAGTACACCCTTACGGGGTACAATCACCTGGCGGGGCTCCGCGCACCCGGTTGGCAAATCAAAATGCGCCATGGCCAGGCGATGGCCGTCGGTAGCCACCGTACGCACATGATCCTTGTCCACTTCCAGCAACAGGCCATTCAGGTAGTAACGAACATCCTGTTGCGCCATGGCGAAGGCTGTAGCGTCGAACATACGGCTGAGTTCCTTCTGGGGCAGCTCGAGGCTGAAACTCTCGGCATCGTCCTCCACGTTGGGGAAGTGTTCCGCCGGCAACGTTGACAGGGTGAAATGGCTGGCTCCGCAACGCAGGTGCAGCCGATCACCTTCCAGGCCCAGTTCGATGGGGGCCTCATCACCCAGCGCCCGACAGATATCGGACAGCTTCCGGGCCGGTACCGTGATCCGCCCGGGCTGGTCCACATGTACCGGTGAAACCCGGCCAACCAGTTCCACTTCCATATTGGTTCCGGTCAGCGTGAGGGTATTATCCTCCGCGACCAGCAATACGTTGGACAGTACCGGCATTGTCTGTTTTCGCTCCACCACACCGGCAATGGACTGCAGGGGGGTAAGCAGAGATTCTCGGCTGATCGTCAGTTTCATGGCACTCAGCATTCTTTTTTGGAAGGTGAATGTTTATTGGCTGCCGCAACCCGGTCAGGTTGTCAGTAACCGCATAAAGTTCTGATAATCCTCACGGATACCCGGATCCGTTTCCTGCAGCTCTATAATCTTCTTGCAGGCATGCAATACCGTGGTGTGATCACGGCCACCAAACGCATCGCCGATTTCCGGCAGGCTGTGATTGGTCAGTTCCTTGGCCAGGGACATGGCAACCTGCCTTGGCCGGGTCACGGTGCGGGTGCGCCGTTTTGATAGCAGGTCGGCCACCTTGATCTTGTAATACTCCGCCACCGTGCGCTGGATATTGTCAATGCTGACTTGCTTCTCATGCAGTGCCAGCAGGTCCTTGAGGCTTTCGCGGATAAACGGCGGGGTGATCTCCGAGCCGGTGAAGTGAGCATTCGCTATCACCAAACGCAGCGCCCCTTCTAGTTCCCGGACGTTAGACCGAATCTTCTGGGCAATGAAAAACGCCGCCTCGCTGCTGAGTTTGACGTTCACCTGCTCCGCCTTTTTCATCAGGATGGCCACCCGGGTTTCCAGTTCCGGCGGCTCCACCATGACGGTCAGCCCCCAACCAAAACGGGACTTGAGGCGCTCTTCCATATCCACAATTTCTTTCGGAAAGCGATCACAGGTGACAATAACCTGCTGCCCACCCTCCAGCAATGCATTGAAGGTATGGAAAAATTCCTCTTGGGAGCGCTCCTTGCGGGCGAAGAACTGAATATCGTCGATCAGCAACGCATCCACTGAGCGATAATAGCGCTTGAACTCATTGATCGCGTTGAGCTGGAGCGCCTTGACCATATCGGCCACGAAACGTTCAGAACGCAGATAGGCCACTTTGGCCCTTGGGTTGCGGCGAACAATGTCATTGCCGATGGCATGCATCAGGTGGGTTTTACCCAGGCCAACGCCGCCATACAGAAACAGAGGGTTATAGGCGCCACCGGGATTCTCCGCCACCTGCATGGACGCCGCCCGGGCCAGCTGGTTGGATTTACCTTCAACAAAGGTATCAAAGGTAAAGCCCTCATTGAGAAAGCTCTGGTGCTTGATGTCACCTTCAACCTGGACCGACCGTCGCTCGCCCGAGTTCTTCGCCCTTACCGTTGGCGTCGTCGCAGCAACGCCCTTTTCCTCTTCCGTCACCCGGCTTCCAGTTTCTTCATGTTCAGCCGCCACACCGCTGACCGCATTTTCAGAACGAACCACCAGGTCGGAAGACCTCGGTGCCGAGCCTACCTTCATGTCGATCCGCGGCGCCTGGCCCCCGTGGAGATCTTTTAATACTTCTTCAATTCGTCTGAGGTATTTTTCATTGACCCAGTCCATCACGAAACGGTTGGGCGCAAACAGCATCAACTGGCCCTCGCGGTGATCAGATTGCAGGGGTCTCAGCCAGGTATTGAATTGCTGGGCGGGAAACTCGTCCCGGAGTACTTCCAGACACTGATGCCATATGTTGTTCGGCACGACAGTCTTGCCTCCGATGCCTCAGAAATTTCTCGTCACGGATCTCCATGACCCGACGAAAGAGATGACCAAGGATTCTAACCTGAGCACCTCCCAAGTGAAAGAGCCAAAACCATTTAATGAACAGCCTGTGGAAATTTATTTTCTTATATTTCAAATTTTTACAGACTTACCTACAGGCTTGTGTACAGAAAATAAGGCAACAGAAAGTTACCCACAGCCATGTGTGCACAAAGCGCCTTCAACCCTGTGGATGACACCCTAATCTTCCGTGGATAAGTCCCGCTCTGAGGACAACCTCAAGTTACCCACATTTCCTGCCTCGGATATACACAGGCCTCATGCCCACTTCTCAACCGCTTTGTACAGTCCGCAATTCCCTGTTTTCGAGCCAGTTTCATCAATTGTCCACAGAAAACAGCCTGCGTAATAACAGTAATAATAGTCTTTAAAGAGAATACAAAAAGACCTAATGAATTAGTTACTGAGACCTCACACCGCCCCTCCAGCAAATAACCCTGGCCCACACTGCGATAACCATTGAATTCCCTGGCCACATTGCATAGAATGCCGCTCCTGTTTTGGCTGTTCATTTTCCAGCCAACCATTGAATTTCCAATACCTGTAATGTGAGATCGACACCATGAAAAGAACGTTTCAACCAAGCGTACTGAAGCGTAAGCGCGTTCACGGATTTCGTGCCCGCATGGCTACTGCCAACGGCCGTAAGGTAATTTCCCGTCGTCGTGCGAAGGGCCGTGCCCGTCTGTCTGCATAAGACACTGACCGCCTGATGAAGGCTTTGACCTTTCCAAAATCGTCCCGGCTGCTCAAGCCCAGTGATTACGGCAAAGTCTTCGATGATGTACAGCTCAGGGTTCCACACCGGAATTTCCTGATTCTGGCGACGCCCAATTCTCTCGGGTACGCCAGGATCGGGCTGGTGTTTTCAAAGAAGAACCTCAAACTGGCGGTGCAGCGCAATCGCGTAAAACGCCGGGTTCGGGAGACATTCAGGCATCAGAGGGACTATCCAGCCCTGGATATTGTCGTTCTTGGAAGGAAAGGGTTGGCCGAGCTTGATAATCAAATGCTCAATGCTACCCTGACGGAGCTCTGGACGCGCCTCAGAAAAAAGAACCGTCAACTCCAGAAACCAACCACATCGGAACTTTCCGGTACCGGCAAAGGAACGGGTTAATGCGCAAACTGTTGCTCCTGCCCATCCGAGTCTACCAGTACGCAATCAGCCCGATGATGGCCAGCCACTGCCGTCACTATCCCACCTGTTCCCAATACGCTGTCGAAGCCATTACCACCCATGGCGCCGCCAAAGGACTTTTTCTTTCAGTGAAACGTCTTCTGAGGTGTCATCCATGGGCAAAAGGCGGTTATGATCCCGTTCCGGGCACTGACGTCTGCAACGAGGTAACAGCCTCCATCTGCTGCGGGCCGGCCAGCCAAACCCATAACACTAACCAGACCAAACAGTAAGTTTATGGATATTCAACGCATTGTATTATTTGCCGGCCTTGCCATTGTCAGTTACATGATGGTGCTTGCCTGGAACGAAGACTATAACCAGCCGCAGACAGGGCAAGCCATTGAGCAGGTGAACACAACCACCCAGCCGGCTGCCAGCGATGGCATGACGCTGCCTGCTGAGTCCTCCACCGGGTCCGATGCCTCCGGGGAGGAGTTCACAACCCCGGAAGGTGACAGCCAGGCAATTGCCAGCGCCGAAAGCGGCTCCGTCGATGTCAGCGACCAACTGATTACCGTCCGTACCGATGTCTATGAGCTTAAAATCGACCGGGTCGGCGGTAACCTGATTGAAAGCTCCCTGCTACAATATGATCGTTCACTGGACAGTGAAGAGTCACTGAGGTTGCTGACCAACACCAGCACCCGCACCTACATCATGGAAAGCGGGCTGATTGGCCGTGATGGAATTGACAGCAAACGGAACGATGGTGCACCGGTTTACAACACTTCAGCAACAGAGTTTGAACTTCAGGAAGGTGAAAATACCCTTACTGTCGATCTCACCTATACCACCGATAACAACATAGAAATCACCAAGCAATACCTCTTCAGCCGTGACAGCTATGAGATTGATGTTCGATATCTGATCAACAACCAGTCCGATAGTACCTGGAAAGCGAACATGACCGGCAAGATTGTTCGTGATCAGTCACCGGATCCCACCGCCCAGAATAGCCTTGGTATCCGTGCGTTCCTCGGTATGGTGGTCAGTTCCCCTGAAGATCCCTACGAAAAGTTTGATTTTGACGACCTCTCCGAAAATCCCGTTAACCGGTCTGTAACCAATGGCTGGTTGGCGTTCCTGCAGCACTACTTCCTGACAGCCTGGGTTCCGGAAAGGGACCAGCCAGCTCAGTTTCAGTCAACGCGGCGGGGACCACTCTATGTGATGGGCTTTGTCTATCCCGCCACAATCGTGGAGCCTGGCGAAACCGCTGAGGTATCGGCACGGGCTTACGTCGGCCCCAAGATCATCGAGCGCCTGGAAGACGTCGCTCCCAACCTGGATCGGACAGTCGATTTCGGCTTCCTGTTTTTTATAGCGCTGCCGCTGTTCATCATACTTGACTGGTTCCATGGCCTGGTGGGCAACTGGGGTGTTGCCATCATACTGTTGACCGTTCTGGTCAAGGCCGTGTTCTTCAAACTCTCAGCCACCAGCTATCGCTCCATGGCAAGAATGCGTGCGGTTGCCCCTCAACTGACCCGGTTGAAAGAACTCTACGGCGATGATCGCCAGCGCATGTCCCAGGAAATGATGGCGTTGTATAAACGGGAAAAGATAAACCCACTCGGTGGTTGTCTGCCGATACTGGTACAGATGCCAGTGTTCATCTCCCTCTACTGGGTGCTGTTCGAAAGTGTCCAACTGCGACACGCACCCTTTATGCTATGGATTCAGGATCTGTCGGTCATGGACCCCTACTTCATCCTGCCGATTCTGATGGGCGCCAGCATGATGTTGCAGATGAGCCTGAACCCGACACCACCGGATCCCATGCAGGCCAAGATCATGAAGCTTATGCCGCTGATCTTTACGGTGTTCTTCCTCTGGTTCCCGGCAGGTCTGGTGCTGTACTGGCTGGTTAACAATATCCTGTCCATCAGCCAGCAGTGGTACATTACCCGCAAGATTGAAGCGGAAGTTGCTGCCAAGAAGAGCTGACCGGATGCCAGTCGGAAACAAGTAATCGCTGAGGCTCCTTCCGGGAGCCTCTTTTGTGTCAGGGGATAACGATGATGTTCAACGCTGCCGATACCATTGCCGCCATTGCCACGGCGCCGGGCCAGTCCGGTGTGGGCATTGTTCGGGTGTCCGGCCCGCAATCCGCAGCGATCGCCCGCCAGATGTTGGGGTTTGATCCCAGGCCGCGCTACGCACACTACGGACCCTTCCTCGATACCGGGGGCGAATTGATTGATGAGGGTATCGGGCTGTATTTTCCCAATCCCCATTCGTTTACCGGCGAGGATGTCTTTGAGCTACAGGGCCACGGCGGCATCGTTATCCTCGACCTGCTGCTGAGAACCGTGTGTGAACTCGGGGCCCGTTTGGCCCGGCCCGGTGAATTTTCCGAACGTGCCTTCCTGAATGACAAACTCGACCTCACCCAGGCCGAAGCCATTGCCGACCTTATTGACAGCAGCTCGGAGCAGGCCGCCCGCTGTGCGGTTCGCTCCCTGCAGGGGGTGTTTTCCCGCCGGATTGATGCCCTGGTAGAAGCCGTCACTCACCTGCGTATTTATGTCGAGGCCGCCATCGATTTCCCGGAAGAGGAAATCGATTTCCTGGCGGATGGCAAGGTTGCCAATGACCTGCAGGCCATCATCCGGGACCTGGAGATTATCCTTGCGGAAGCCCAGCAGGGCACCATTCTCAGGGATGGTATGAAGGTCGTCATTGCCGGTCGCCCCAATGCCGGCAAGTCCAGCCTGCTCAATGCCCTCGCCGGCCGGGAAGCGGCGATTGTCACCGCGGTGGAAGGCACCACCCGGGATGTCCTGCGGGAACATATCCACATTGACGGCATGCCCCTCCACATCATTGACACCGCCGGCCTGCGGGACAGCCCGGATGAAGTGGAACAGATCGGTATTGCCCGAGCCTGGGATGAGATCCGTCAGGCCGACCGTATATTATTGATGGTGGATGCCACCACCACACCAGCAACCGAACCCCATCAGCTGTGGCCGGATTTTATCGACCAGTTACCACCGGGTGCTCCCCTCACGGTCATTCGCAACAAGGTGGACCTGACGGGCGAACCGGCGGGTATCGAACAACCAACAGCCGATGCAGCACCGGTTGTTCGCATTGCCGCCAAATCAGCCGATGGCCTGGAAGTCCTGCGGGATCACCTGAAGCAATGCATGGGCTTTGCCAGCACCACCGAGGGCGGCTTCATTGCCCGGCGCCGTCACCTGGATGCCCTGGAACGGGCGCGGGTTTCGCTGCTGCAGGGTGACGACCAGTTGCAGGGCTACGGTGCCGGCGAGCTGTTGGCGGAAGACCTGCGCGCTGCTCAGGATTCACTTGGCGAGATCACCGGCGCTATGACACCGGATGATCTGCTGGGGAAAATATTCAGCAGTTTCTGCATCGGAAAATAAGCCAGGAAAGGAAACAGTTTGAACCGGCCTTCTTCCGTGTAAAACTATTACTTCGATCGACTGCTGAAAACGGCTAGTGAGTTTAGATGTATCGTCCGTATTCCTGTTTTCTGATCATTCTGTTCCTCAACGGATGCGCAAGCATTGACGGTGATCGTTTGTCTGAAGCCTCCTCGGACTTGTTGGAGCGCACTGGACAGGTGATGAAAAAGATCGTTAACCGATCGGAAAGGGATCCGTACCAACGGGAACAGCAGGCGCTGTTCGACCAGCCCTACATTGATCCACTGACAAAGTACCTGGCCGAGCACCAGGGCGATCCGGCGCGGGAGTCAGTACTCCAACAGGTAAGGCAGGAACGGGATCTGCGCTGCAACGCTGTTGCCGGGCAATACGCCAGTGAGCCGGCCACGGAGGCTGTGCTTGAACGCTACGACGCAGGCTATTCCTATTCCTGCCCGGAGCAGGTTGCTGCTTTTGAAGAACGGGTTAACCGGCAGGCGTCGGAGCCAGAAGCGGAAACGGCCAAGGTTGATCCCGCCAATGACAGTGGGGTTTCCGACCAGACCTTGAGTGATTGCTACCTGCTGACCACCATCCGCAACTACAGTGCAGCCAGAAAAGTCTGCCACGAACCGGCCAACAATGGCGATGTGCGCTCCCAGGCCAATATGGCCATGATTGCCCATGCCTTCGAAGATTACACCAGTGCGCGCGAATGGGCGGAAAAGGCGGCGCCCGCTTCCGGCGCAGCCGCTTTCCTGCTGGGGCAGATGTATTCAACTGGCCGCGGTGTCGGGCAGGATTTGGATCAGGCGGTATACTGGTACAATGAGGCTGCCAGACAGGGGCACAAGGAAGCCCAGGCGGCTCTTGATCGCCACCTTGAAGACCCGCCTGCCGGCGATACCTGATCCACTGCCCGAGGATACCCTTTCATGCCGGGGACGTTTGCCAGCCGCCGGATTAACCGTAAAAGCCCGTCCTCTCGCCAATCCATCATGTGGATGCTGGGGTTGCTGCTGCTGGTGTTTATCGCCGGTATGCTGCTGCTCTCCGGCCTGAACCTCAGTTATTCCCGGGATGCTCTGTCTGACCTTCGCCGCCAGCAGATCAACGAAGTCGTCAATGCGGGGCTGTCGCGAATCAATGCCCGCCAGTCTGCACTGGCCAGCTACACCATCACCCTGGCGAATGTCGGCGAAAGTTTCCATGAAATGGTGGAGAGTGGCTTCTCCGGGATTGACCGTTCCGTGCTCCGGGCCCGGCTGGAAAACTCCCTCAGAGCCCACTTGCAGGATTTCGAGGGGGCAGCTGGCGCCGGCCTCTGGTTTGAACCGGGTGTATTGTCTGAACCGGGCACCAGCTACATGCCCTATTTTCTCCTGGATACGAACGATGGCAGCCTGACCAGGATGGACACCGAATCCCGGTTTGATCACTATCGCAGCGCCCCCTGGTTCGGCAGGACGCTTGAGTCGGGCTGGCCTGACGCACCCGCCAGTGCGGGTGAGGTGTACTGGTCTCCGGTCTATTTCGATCTCAACATCGAGAGAGCGGTGCTGACCCTGGCGAGCCCGATGTACGATCGTCAGGGAAACCTTCTGGGGATGGCAACAACGGCCTGGGGGGCGGACCAGATGGTTGATGTTGTCAGCCGTATCACCGTCACCGAACACAGTTTTACCTTTCTGAATGACCGCGACAACCGCAATCTTTCGAGTCTTAGTCAGGGCGAGGATACCCGGCAGGAACAGGCGCTGATCGATGCCATCCTCGCCCTTGATCTTGCCGGGGATGTTAACAGTCAATCATCGCCCAATCCGTCAGGAGCCCTGACCACCCGTCGTCTTACTGTTGGTGAAGAAGATTTCGAGCTCTATTTCGCGGCAACCGCCGGAGGCATGGTCTACGGGGCAGGTGTTCCCCGTGACGAGATCAATGCGGTACTGCGTCCCATGGAGCGCACCAACTATCGAATTCTGGTGGGGACTGTGTCGGCCATGCTTTTGCTGAGCCTCTACCTGCTGTACCGGATTATCCAACTGATTCGTGAATTGCAGGCGTCCTATACCGACAACCTTACCGGCCTGCCCAACCGGGTTCGTCTGTTGCGGGATCTCCAGAACCGCGAGGCCGCTGCCTTGTTGATCATCAATCTGGACCGCTTCAACCAGATCAACAGTCTGTTTGGTAATGTCTGCGGCGACCATGTGCTGTTGGCGGTGACCACTCGACTGACGGCGTTCAGTCGCGAACACAACCATGAGGTTTTGCGGGTGTACCGGCTTCCCGGTGACGAGTTTGCCATTCTGGCACCGGTAATGGCGCCGGAGGCCGCTCACCAGCTTGCTGCGCAGGTTCGACACCTGGTTACCAGTGACCGGGTCTACTGGCAGCAACAGCGACTGACGGTCGATGTCAGTATTGGCATCGCCCTGCGCAGCAAACGAAAGCCGGAAGACGCCGCCGATCAGTTGGTCAGTCAGGCAAAGGTGGCCGTGCTTCAGGCCCGTGAACAGGGACGTCATCACCTGTTGTATGACCCCACGGTCGGGATTGAGGAGAATTATGAGAATAACCTACATTGGGCCAACCGCCTTAAAGAGGCCATCGACCATGACCGCCTGGTACCCTGGTTCCAGCCCATCCATGACAATCAGAGCGGCCGCATCACCAAATACGAGTGTCTGGTGAGGATGGTCGAACCCGATGGCAGTGTCATCAGTGCCGGCCGGTTCATGGATATTGCCAATAAATTGCGGTTGAACCGGCGGATTACCGAACTGATGATCGAGAAGTGTTTTGTCTGCTTTACCGGGCGCGATGAGTCGTTCTCGATCAATCTCTCATACGGCGATATCACCGAGCCCGAAACCGTTGGGCGGATATTGTCGGCACTGGAGTCATCCGGCATTGGCGATCGTGTCATATTTGAGATTCTGGAATCCGATGGCATTACCAACTATGACGATATCCGTGCCTTCATCGAACAGGTCAAACCTTTTGGCTGCCGTATCGCCATCGATGATTTCGGGACTGGTTATTCCAATTTTGCCCACCTTCTGAGCCTTAATGTCGACTTCATCAAGATTGATGGCAGCCTGATTCGTAACCTCCATGAAGATCACACAGCGTTCCTGGTCACCAGTGGCATTGTCCAGTTCGCCCGTAGCCTGAACATGCAAACGGTGGCAGAGTTTGTCCACAACGAACCGGTGCAGGCCAGGGTTCGTGAGTTGGGCATCGATTTTTCCCAGGGTGAGTACTTCAGCATGCCTGTGCCCAGCCCCGGGTTGGCTAACTGAATACATCCGGTTCATTTCCTTACGAAAACACACAGTTTTATTGTCAAATACCGCTCAAGCCTGGGGTAGACTTCGGCGACACAGAGAGTGACGCCATCCCGTGGCGACCATGCATACCAAGGAGATAAACCGTGCGGCACCTGACACCTCTATTCTTAGTTGCCCTGGTCATGATGGCCAGTGTTTCCACCGCCCAGGCTTCTGACAAGCTGTACCTGTACACCGAAAACTTTCCCCCGTACAACATGAGCGCCACCGGCCGGGCGTTCGAGCACAACGGCACGAACATTGACGGCCTGTGCTCCGAGATGGTCAAAGCTATTCTCAACAACACGGATCTTGATTACGTGATCAAGTTGCGGAACTGGGATTATGGCTACAACCGGGCCCTCAACAAGAGCAATCATGGTATTTTCTGCACCACCTATACCGAATCCCGTGCACCCCGTTTCAAGTGGGTGGGGCCGTTGACCCGTAATCTCTGGACCATCTTTGCCCCCGCAGGTACGGACCTCCAGATTGACCGCCTTGAAGATGCCCGGGGCCTTCGCTTTGGTGGCTACCGCAACGATGTCATGACCGAGTACCTCCTTGAGCGCGGCTACGAGGTTTCTGCACTGGACAGTGATGACCTCAATCCCAAACGCCTTGAACTTGGCCAGATTGACCTGTGGATAGCCGATCGCCTGGCCGGTCCCTATTTTGCGTCGCAGCAGAATGTGGAAGGGCTGGAGCCGGTCTACTCCTTCAACGACACCGAGCTTTTCCTGGCGATCAACCTGGACACCCCCGATGCCACGGTCGAAAAGCTGAATGCCGGGCTTAGAAAGGTCCACGAATCCGGTATGTTTGAGGCCATCGAAACCAAGTACGGCCTGTAAGGCCATACCAGGCCCGGCACGCGCCTCAGTCGGTGAAGGCCATGTGCTCGGCATTCAGTTGCATCAGGTTCTTGCTGGGGCTGAGCATGCTGGTGGCGTGGGCCTGGGCCCGGGGCAACAGGCGCTCATAGTAGAATTCCGCAGTGGCCAGCTTGGCGCGGTAGAAATCCTCCGAGTCGGCGCCACCCTTGTCCAGCCTGTCCGAGGCAACCGCCGCCATCCGCGCCCACATGTAAGCCATGGTGACGTAACCGCTGTACATCAGGAAATCGTTGGCCGCTGAGCTCACCACATCCCGGTCCTTGCGGGCGGCCAGCATCAGGCGAACCGTCAGTACATTCCACTGCGCCGTGAGTTTGAGCAATTCCACCGAGAACGGGCGCACGCGTTTGTTCGTCAGTGTCTTGCGGGCAAAGTTGGCCACCTTCAGGGTGAATTCCCGCACAGCTCCACCCTGGGTCATCAAAAGGACCTTTCGTCCCAGCAGGTCCAGTGCCTGGATGCCGGTGGTGCCCTCGTAGAGAGTGGCGATACGGGTGTCGCGGACAATCTGTTCCATACCATGTTCGCGAATGTATCCGTGACCACCGAAGACCTGTACACCGAGGTTGGCGGCTTCATTGCCCAATTCCGTGAGGAAGCCTTTGAGAATGGGGGTGAGGAAACCGAGCTTGTCGTCATAGGCATCGGCTTTTTTGTCGTCGCCGGTGGTGTGGCCCTCCACCATGTGATCGGCCAGCCGCGCGGCGTAATACAGCATCGCCCGGCCACCCTCGGCAATGGCTTTCTGGGTCAGCAGCATACGGCGAACATCGGCATGGTGAATCAGGCTGTCGGCAGCCTGATCCGGTTCCTTTTTGCCGGAAAGAGCGCGCATGGAGCGGCGCTCCTTCGCATAATCCAGCGCCCATTGGTAAGACAGTTCCGCCGGGCCCACGCCCTGGATGGCGGTGCCGATCCGCGCTGTGTTCATAAAGGTGAACATGCAGTTCAGGCCTTCGTTCTCCGGGCCGATCAGGAAACCGGTGGCGTCGTCAAAGTTCATCACGCAGGTGGCCGAGGCCTTGATGCCCATTTTCTTTTCCAGGCTGCCGCAGGTGACGCCATTGCTCTGGCCAATGCCGCCATTACCGTCGGGCAGGAACTTGGGCACGATGAACAGGCTGATGCCACGGGTACCCTTTGGGGCCTCCGGCAAACGGGCCAGCACGATGTGGACAATGTTTTCAGTCAGGTCGTGGTCCCCGGAGGAGATGAAGATCTTGGTACCGGAGAGCTTATAGCTGCCATCTTCCTGAGGTTCCGCTTTGGTTTTTACCTGCCCCAGGTCGGTGCCGCACTGGGGTTCGGTCAGGCACATGGTGCCGCCCCAGCGTCCCTCGGTCAGGGGCACCAGGTAGGTCTGCTTCTGGTTCTCGGTGCCGTGGAGGAAAATGGTGTTCATGGCCCCCATCGACAAACCGGGGTACATGGAGAACGGCCAGTTGGCGGTGCCCATCATTTCCTGTTTGAGCAGTCCCATGGATGCCGGTAATCCCTGGCCGCCGTACTCTTCCGGCGCGGACAGGCCTTGCCAGCCGCCCAAGGCGTATTGTTGATAGGCCTTGCGATAACCCTCCGGGGTGGTCACCTCGCCATTTTCCAGCTTGCAGCCTTCTTCATCGCCGCTCTGGTACAGGGGGCTGAGCACTTCCTCGCAGAACTTCCCACACTCATTCAGTATCGCGTCGACAATGTCCGGCGTCGCGTTTGCACCGGTCTTTAGCCGGGTGTAGTGGTTGGGATAGTCAAAGACCTCGTTGAGCAGGAATTTCATGTCGCGCAGGGGCGCCTTGTAAACCGGCATAGCAATACCTCTGTGATTCTGTCTCTACCGTTGGGCAGGCTGGCAGCCTTCCGTTGCCCGATGTTTTACGGCATTGCCGGCGTTCTGCCATTGACGGAAACCACCACTGCTGCTGTCAGAAAGGACAATTGGCTGAAATGACGCAAGCGCTGACGGGCAGCCTGCCTGATGATCGATAACTGCCTTGTTGGCGTATCTGAAAGGTCATTTATCGATTTCAAATCGCCAGGGAGTGTAAAAGTCATGCAAATTTCAATGGGAACCAGTGTGATCACTGGCCTGCCCCGCTATCTGTGGGTATTGTTGATGGCAGCTATACTTGCCGGTTGTGCGGGGCCGGCCCTGGAGGCTTACAGCGGCCGGAAACCAGTGCTGACACCGCAGACGTTCTTTGTTGGCGAACTTTCTGCCCGTGGTGTGGTCAAGGATTTCTCGGGTGAAGTGATACGCACCTTCGATGCCGACATATCCGCCAGTTGGGACAGTGATGGCGTCGGCACCCTGGATGAAGAGTTCCGTTTCGACGATGGCGAGGTCCAGACCCGTGTGTCATACGGCGATGACTCCATTGATGTCCGCATGGACGACTGGATGTACCTGATCACCCCGGACACCCTGATCAACCAGACCACCATGACAAAATGGGGTATTGAAGTCGGGGAAATTGTGCTGGTGATCAGTAAGCGGTAACCCTTTTTGTGCCTTCAGCCCGGGCGTGGGGATAATCAAGCAGACGGATAACGCATTATGGTAAAGCAATGGTTGATTGCGCTGGTCCTCGTAGCCCTGGCAGCCGGGGGTGCCTTTTCCTGGCAGTACCTGGCTCAGGAGGAGGCGGAAGGTGCCCAGCAGGAACGCCCGGCAAGCAAGGTGAATGCCGTCAGGCCCGAGATGGAGCAGGTCAGTGATACCGTCAGGGCGGTGGGTAGTCTTCGGGCCAGGGATCAGGTGGAATTGACCACCGAAGTCAGTGGCCGCGTTGTGGAGATGAATCTGGATGCCGGAAAGCGAGTCCAGGCCGGGGATCTGCTGCTGCGCCTGGACGATCGCCAGGCCAGTGCCGATTTGCAGGTTGCGGAGGCCACCCTCGCCGACGCCCGCCGCCAGTTTGATCGTGCCCGGAAACTTCAGGCCAACAACAGTATTTCCCAGTCCCAGGTGGATGAGTTGCGCACCGCCGTCGACGTGGCGGAAGCCCAGCGTGAGGCCGCTCGCACCCGCCTCGACAATCACCGCATCGAAGCGCCGTTCTCCGGGGTTATTGGTCTCTCGGATATCAGCCTGGGAGCCTATTTGGGCGCAGGCACCTCAGTGGCAACCCTGGACTCCACGGAGCAGATGGAACTGGGGTTTGCGATCCCCGAGCGGTTCCTGGGCCAGATCAACATCGGCCAGATGGTACGGGGCACTTCGCCAGCCTACACCGGAGAAACCTTTGGCGGTAAATTGGTGGAGTTGGGGACGCGAATTGATGAACTGAGCCGGACGTTACCGGTGCGGGCCCTGATCGACGATCCGGACGGAAAACTCAGGCCCGGCCAGTTCATGTCTGCCACCCTCACACTCCGCGAACGTGAATCCCTGGTGATACCCGAGCAGGCGGTGATGATCCGTGGGGATGAGAAATACGTGTTCGTGGCGGAAGATGGTATCGCCCGACGGGTGTCGGTAACCCTGGGTTCCCGCATGCCTGGACTGGTTGAGATCGTCGATGGGTTGGAGTTGGATGATCAGGTCATCGTTACCGGCCAGGATCGCCTGAGCAGTGGCGACAGGATCAGTGTGGTGGAAGGGGAAAATGTTATCCCTGACAACCGCTTCGCGAAATCCATGGAGTCCTGAGCGTGATCCTGTCCGATGTCTCCATCAAGCGGCCGGTATTCGCAACGGTCCTCAGTCTTCTCATCGTTGTGTTTGGTCTGGCTGCGTTACTGGGATTGCCGGTGCGGGAGTACCCGGACATCGACCCGCCAGTGGTGTCGATATCCACCGATTACACCGGTGCCGCCGCAGAAGTGGTGGACACCCAGATTACCCAGGTGGTTGAAGGGGCCATCAGTGGCATAGAAGGCATCCGCTCTATTGAGTCCTCCACCGAACAGGGGGAATCCCGCACCAGTATTGAGTTCACGATCTCCCGCGACGTCGACATAGCGGCCAATGATGTCCGGGATGCCGTCTCCCGAATTGCCGACGAGCTACCGGAAGAAGCCGAAGCACCGGTGGTCCAGAAGGCGGATTCCGACGCCCGCCCGATGATGTGGGTCACCCTGCGCAGTGATGTCTGGGACAGCGCGGAACTGAGCGATTTTGCCGAACGGGTGCTCGCTGACCGGCTGTCCGTGCTTGATGGTGTTGCCAACGTGCGCATTGGCGGCGAACGCCGCTACGCCATCCGGGTGTGGCTTGACCGCGAGCGTCTGGCAGCGCGTGATATTACCGTGGCGGAAGTGGAACGGTCGCTAAGGGCCAATAACGTTGAATTACCGGCCGGCTCGGTGGACTCGTCCACGCGGAACTTTACGGTTCGCGCGGAGGGCCGGCTGACCAACGTCGAGCAGTTCCGTGACCTGGTGATTCGTCGGGACGGTAATGACCTGTTGCGCCTGGGCGAGGTGGCCAATGTCCAGATGGGTGTGGAATCCGATGTCAGCCGCCTGAGGGCCAACGGCAAGACCGCCATTGGCATGGGGATCATTCGTCAGTCTAAAGCCAACACGGTGGCGGTGTCTGATGCCGTGCGGGCCGAGCTGGAAAAAATCCGCGAGACCCTGCCCCCGGAAGTGACGATCGCCGAAAGCTACGACGAGTCCATCTTCATCCGGGCCTCGATCAAGGAAGTTATCGTTACTCTCTCTATTGCGGTGTCCCTGGTGATTCTGGTGATCTTCCTGTTCCTGAGATCCTGGCGGGCAACGTTGATTCCGGCGGTCACCATTCCGGTGGCGGTGATCGGTGCCTTTATCGGCCTCGGTTTCCTGGGCTTCTCCATCAACGTGCTGACCCTTCTGGCGGTGATTCTGGCCATCGGCCTGGTGGTGGACGATGCCATCGTCATGCTGGAAAACATCCAGCGCCGGATTGATGAGGGCGAGCCGCCACTGCTGGCGTCATACCGCGGTGCCAAGCAGGTAGCCTTTGCGGTCATCGCCACCACGCTCACCCTGGTGGCGGTCTTCGTGCCGATTTCATTCATGGGAGGCAACATCGGGCGATTGTTTGCCGAATTCGGCTTTACCCTGGCGGCGGCCGTGGTGTTCTCCAGCGTGGTGGCGCTGACCCTGGCGCCCATGCTGTGCTCCAAATGGTTGCGCCACAGCCCCGAATCCGCAGAAGGGCACCGGTTGTGGGCGGCCAGCGAAAACGTGCTGAATGGACTTACCCACGGCTATGAACGCATGCTTCGGTTTTCCCTGAACCAACCGGGACTGTTGCTGGGCCTGGGGCTTGTAGGGCTTATTGTTGCCATTGTGATTTTCCCGAGGTTGCCGCAGGAGCTGGCACCGACAGAGGATCGTGGCGTTATCATCATGCCCACCAGTGCACCCCGGGGGTCTACGGTTGAGTTTACCGACCATTACGTCCGCAAGGCGGAACAGGAATTGATCCCCTACCTGGAAGACGGTGTCGCCAACCGGTTGCTGTCGATTGTTGGCTTCCGCGACGAGGAAGACAACGCCTTCATGATCATGGGGCTGTCCCCCTGGGAAGAACGCGAGGTGAAGCAACAGCAGATTACCAGCGAACTGCGGGGCAAGCTCAGTGAGATTACCGGTATTCGGGCGATCGCCGTTAATCCGCCGGGGCTGGGCCAGCGTGGTTTCGACCAGCCGGTGGAATTCGTGGTGGCAGGGCCTGACTATGAGAGTGTCCAGGCCTGGAGCGAAGAGATCGTGGCACTCGCCAAGGAAAACCCGAACCTGCTGAATCTGGAGACCGACTTCGAACTGACCCGCCCGGAATTGCGGGTGTCTATCGACCGGGAGCGGGCGGCAGATCTTGATGTCACCATTGAGGATGTGGGCCTTACCCTGCAGACCATGCTGGCCTCCCGTCAGGTAACGACCTATCTGGACCGGGGAAGAGAGTACGACGTGATCCTGCAGGCGGCGGACGCGGACCGCGCAACCCCGTCGGACCTGGAGCAGATCTTTCTGCGCCCACGGGAGGGCGGCACACTGATACCCTTGGAGGCTTTGGTGTCTGTGGAGGAAATCGGCGCCAACCCCGACTTGCGGCGAATCGACCGGTTGCCGGCCGTGGTGATCAGTGCCTCCCTGGCCGACGGCTACGACCTGGGCTCTGCGCTGACCTATCTGAACAATCTGTCAGTGGACAACCTGCCGCCGGAGGCGAGGGCCAGCTATAAAGGCCTGTCACGGGAGTTCCAGGAGTCCTCCTCGGCCATCTATGTGACCTTCGGGCTGGCTTTCGTGATTGTCTTCCTGGTACTTGCCGCGCAGTTTGAAAGCTGGATCCATCCGCTGATTATCATGCTGTCGGTGCCTCTGGCGGTGACGGGTGCCTTACTGGGACTCTGGTGGACCGGCATCAGCCTGAATATCTACAGCCAGATAGGCATTATCATGCTGCTGGGGCTGATGGCGAAGAACGGCATACTGATCGTCGAGTTCGCCAACCAGCTCCGGGACAAGGGCTATGAAGTGAAGGATGCCATCCTTGAAGGCGCAAGCCTGCGCTTCCGGCCGGTACTGATGACCACCATTTCCACGGTCTTCGGTGCGGTACCGCTGGTGCTTGCGTCAGGAGCCGGGGCGGAAAGCCGGGCTTCTATCGGCATCGTCATTCTTGGCGGGCTGGTGTTCGCCACCACCCTGACGTTGTTTATTATCCCGGTGCTTTACAACCTGCTGGCGCGGTTTGCCAAGTCCACCAACGCGATTGCCCTGGAGCTGGAAAAACAGGCCAGTCAGTCTGCCGGGGGTCGGGGCATGGCGGCTGCACCGCAATCCAAAGAGATGGATCAGTTCTGACATGGCCGGGTCCAGGCCTCCAGATTGTGGATAAATAGTTGGATAACCTTCGGATAAGCTTTGGTTACTATTGGAAGAAACGTTTTAAAACAAAGTGTTAATAAGTTATTTCGGTCCTTTGTAAGCTGTCAGGGATGTGGATAACTTTCTTGAAAAGTTTTCTGAGAAGGTGTCCACAAGCCGCTGAAATTTTTCGGATTTCGGTTTTCCACTATCTGTGAAACCCTGCGGGAAACGTCCGACATTGGGGCCGTGGTGTATCAGGGGTTTCTCTGACCAATCCATCTGGTTAAAATTTGCACATTCTGACTGCAATTTTCCGGGTGAGGCGTTATACTCCCCGCCCTGATTTCCAGGCTGTTTTCTATTACCCAGAATTTTTCTGATACCCCGTTTTCCGAGGTGATGTTGTGGATTATCCGACCCGTTTCGATGTGATTGTCATTGGTGGTGGCCATGCCGGCACTGAAGCCGCGCTGGCGGCGGCACGCATGGGTTCCCAGACCCTGCTGCTGACCCACAACATTGAGACCCTGGGCCAGATGTCCTGTAACCCGGCGATAGGTGGCATTGGCAAGAGCCACCTGGTGAAGGAAATCGACGCCCTGGGTGGCGCTATGGCCATGGCGACCGACAAGGCCGGTATCCAGTTCCGGGTGCTGAACTCCCGCAAGGGCCCGGCGGTCCGTGCCACCCGCGCCCAGGCGGACCGGGTGCTGTACAAGGCGGCTATTCGCGAAATCCTCGAGAACCAGCCCAACCTGACACTGTTCCAGCAGGCCGCGGACGATCTGATTGTCGAAGGTGAGCGCATCACCGGCGTGGTGACCCAGTCCGGTATCCGCTTCCGTGCACCCACGGTGGTGCTGACCACCGGCACCTTCCTCGGCGGTGTTATCCACATTGGCATGCAGCAGCACTCCGGCGGCCGTGCCGGCGATGCACCCGCCAATGCCCTGGCACAGCGCCTGCGGGAGCTGCCGTTCAATGTCGGTCGCCTGAAAACCGGTACCCCGCCCCGTATCGATGCCCGTAGCGTTGATTTTTCCGTGATGCAGGAGCAGTGGGGTGATGACCCGGCGCCGGTGATGTCATTCCTGGGTTCCCGCGACCAGCACCCAGAGCAGGTGTGCTGCTATGTGACCCGTACCACCGAGCAGACCCACGACATCATCCGTAGCGGCTTTGAGCGTTCGCCCATGTTTGCCGGCAACATCGAAGGCATCGGGCCGCGCTATTGCCCGTCCATCGAGGACAAGGTTAACCGCTTTGCGGACAAGGACTCGCACCAGATTTTCGTGGAGCCCGAAGGGCTGACCACCAACGAGCTTTACCCCAACGGCATCTCCACCAGCCTGCCGTTCG
Organism: Marinobacter iranensis; assembly: GCF_029207565.1. Classification (GTDB taxonomy): domain Bacteria; phylum Pseudomonadota; class Gammaproteobacteria; order Pseudomonadales; family Oleiphilaceae; genus Marinobacter; species Marinobacter iranensis. The sequence continues at coordinate 140,848 of NZ_JANCMW010000009.1, forward strand.
ACATCCAGCTCGCGGCTGTGCGCACCATTCCCGGCTTTGAGAATGCCCACATTACACGGCCCGGCTACGCTATCGAATACGATTTCCTGAACCCGCAGGACCTGCGCCATACCCTGGAAACCAAGTTTATCCAGGGCCTGTACTTTGCCGGCCAGATCAACGGCACCACCGGTTACGAAGAGGCTGGTGCCCAGGGACTGCTGGCGGGTATCAACGCGGCATTGCGTGCCCAGGAAAAGGACGAGTGGTACCCTCGCCGTGACGAAGCCTATCTCGGGGTGCTAGTGGACGACCTGATTACCATGGGCACCTCCGAGCCCTACCGCATGTTCACCAGCCGTGCCGAATACCGGTTGATCCTGCGGGAAGACAACGCCGATCTGCGGTTGACGGAAACCGGGCACAAGCTGGGGCTGGTGGACGAGAACCGCTGGCAGGCCTTCAACACCAAGCGCGAAGCCATCGCCGCCGAGCGTAGTCGCCTGGAAACCACCCGGATCCATCCGGGCACTCCCGGTGGTGAGGCCGCCAACAGCTTCCTGCGCCAGCCGATGAACCGTGACCAGACCCTGGCGGAGCTGCTGCGGCGCCCGGAGATCAACTACAGTCATATTGCCCAGATGGCCGAGGGCATTGCAGACGATCCGGTTGTTGCGGACCAGGTGGAAATCGAGATCAAGTACGAGGGCTATATCTCCCGTCAGACCGATGAAATAGAACGCCTGCGCCGGAATGAGAATACCCGCCTGCCGGACGACATCGATTTCGACGCCATTGGCGGCCTGTCCAATGAGATCAAGCAGAAACTCAAGGAAGTCCGGCCGGAAACCGTGGCCCAGGCCTCGCGCATCCAGGGTGTAACGCCGGCGGCGATCTCCCAGGTGCTGGTGCATCTCAAGAAGCGCGACCTGCTGCGCAAGCAATCCGCCTGAGTGCGCCCATGAGCGACGAACTCTGGCAACGCCAGCTCACTGAGGGCCTGGTCGATCTTGGTCTGGAACTCGATGATGCCCGCCAGCAACAGCTGCTGGCGTTTCTGGCACTGCTGAACAAATGGAACCGGGCCTACAACCTGACGGCCGTGCGCGAGCCGCGGCAGATGGTGTCGCGCCAGTTGCTGGACAGCCTCAGCATCCTGCCGTATGTCATCACAGACCATTTGCTGGATGTGGGTGCCGGTGGCGGGCTGCCGGGTATTCCCCTGGCCATCGCGCTACCCCAAAAGCGTTTTACCCTGCTGGACAGCAACAGCAAAAAAACCCGGTTCCTGACCCAGTGCGTGCTGGAGCTGGGTCTTGAAAACGTTGACATCATTCACGGCCGTGCCGAAAGCTGTGATCCTGCGGTCCAATACCGCCAGATCAGCAGTCGCGCCTTCACGGCACTGGACAACCTTGTTGCCTGGTGTGGGCATTTGCTCGCGGATGAGGGCGAGTTCCTTGCCATGAAAGGCCAGTTTCCGGATGATGAGGTGGCTGCCCTGCCAGCGGGGTGGCAGGTAACATCCCGGCAGTCGTTATCGGTGCCCGGCTCGGACGGCGACCGGCACCTGCTGGTGATCGGGCGGGATTGCAGCCATCAGAATTTCACGACAGGAGGCTAGTCATGGCGCGTGTGATTGCAGTGACCAATCAGAAAGGCGGCGTGGGGAAAACCACCACCTGCGTCAACCTGGCTGCCTCCCTGGCCGCGACCAAGCGTCGCGTGCTCCTGGTGGACATGGACCCGCAGGGCAACGCCACCATGGGCAGCGGTGTGGATAAAAACGCCCTGGAGCTCTCCGGCTACGACATGCTCACCAAGCGGTCAACGGCGGCCGAGGTGATATTCCGGGCGGAGGCCTCCGGCTTCGACATCCTGCCGGCCAACGGCGACCTGACCGCCGCCGAAGTGGAACTGATGAACGAAATCGGCCGCGAACACCGCCTGCGCCTGGCCCTCAACAAGGTTCGGGAAAACTACGACTACATCCTGATTGATTGCCCGCCTTCACTCAGCCTGCTCACTGTCAACGCGCTTTCGGCGGCCGACACCGTGCTGATACCCATGCAGTGCGAGTATTACGCCCTGGAAGGCCTGGCAGCACTGATGAACACCGTTGAGCAGATCCAGGAAACCGTCAATCCGGACCTCCAGGTGGAAGGCATATTGCGCACCATGTACGACCCCCGCAACAGCCTGACCCTGGATGTTTCAGGCCAGCTCAGCGAGTTTTTCGGCGACAAGGTGTACCGGGCGGTTATCCCCCGCAATGTGCGGTTGGCGGAGGCGCCCAGTTATGGCGTGCCGGCTCTGAAATACGACCGCACTTCCAAGGGAGCGGTGGCATACCTGGCCCTGGCTGGCGAAATGGTCCGGCGGCATGGTTCACAAAAGACATCCGCGGCTGTTGCCGTGTAAACTACCTCTCCTTTGCACACAGATTTTTCATCGGGAAGAATGACAAACACCATGGCGGCGAAGAAACGAGGACTGGGTGAGCGCGGACTGGGCGCTCTGTTGCAGGGCTCCAGGGTCAACCTGGACCAAGAACTGAAGGATCACGACGGTGAGCTCCGGGAAGTTCCGATTGACCTGATCCAGCGTGGCCGGTTCCAGCCCCGCCGGGATATGGACCCGGCAGCCCTGCAGGAACTGGCGGACTCCATCCGTCAGCAGGGCGTGATGCAGCCCGTGGTAGTGCGCCCGATTGCCGAAGGCCGCTTTGAGCTGATCGCCGGTGAGCGCCGCTGGCGTGCCACCCAGATGGCCGAGCTCGACCGTATCCCCGCCATTATCCGCGACGTGCCGGACGATGCCGCCATCGCCATGGCGCTGATCGAAAATATCCAGCGCGAAAATCTCAATCCCATTGAAGAAGCGTTTGCACTGCAGCGGCTGCAGGATGAATTCGGATTGACTCAGGCCCAGGTGGCGGAAGCGGTGGGCAAGTCCCGAACCACTATCACCAACCTGCTGCGGCTGATCAGCCTGTCAGAGGATGTCCGGCTAATGCTGGAGCATGGTGACCTGGAGATGGGCCATGGCCGCGCCATGCTCACGTTGCAGCCGGAACAGCAGATGCAGGTGGCCCGGCAGGTGGTGGCCAAGTCCCTGTCTGTTCGCCAGACCGAAGCGCTGGTTCGCCGGGTGCAGCAGGAGACGCCAGGTCGCAAGAAAGCAAAAGGGGAGCTTGACCCCAATATCCGCGCCCTGCAGGATGATCTGGCCGAGCGCCTCGGTGCACGGGTATCGATCGACCATGGCCAGCGCGGTAAGGGTAAGCTGGTGATTGAATACACGTCCCTCGACGAGCTGGATGGCATTCTGGGCCATATCAAATAAAGGCGTACATCCGTTTCGCCGCCTTCACCGTTAACAATTTGGTATCGGAAATCCGCGACCAACGGCGGAGTACCAAAGACCACTTTTGACTAGGTACCACTACATATAGTGCTGCCCGTTCGTGCCGGTGTCTATTTGTGTCCTCCTTTCTTCAACGCCAGTTTTTCTGCGTGTTCCGGAGCGGAGGGGCAGTTCCGGTTTTGTTGATTCGTGCAGATTGAACACATATAATCTGCGGCGCTTGTATCGGTGCAATTGTCTAATTATTAAACGTCACCGAACCAAAGCGGTGTGGCAACCGGGAAATCACATGACGAAGGCTGAACAGGGTGGAATCCAGCGTCCGCCCATCGCACGATGGATTGCAATAGAAAGTGTGGTTTTGGTCGTCGTCAGCCTGGCATTCCTCATTAAAAGCCAGGTGGCCGGTTACTCCGCGGTACTTGGGGGGCTTATCTTTCTTCTGCCCCACGGATATTTTGCTTTCAAGGCTTTCCGCTATTCCGGCGCGCGGTCTGCCAGGCAGATAATGAGCTCTTTTTACCAGGGTGAGGCCGGCAAGCTCATCCTGTGTGCCATCCTGTTTACGATGGTGTTCAAATGGATTCAGCCGCTTGATGTTGCGGCACTTTTTTTATCATTTGCGATCATGTTGGTCACCAATTGGTTGACTCCGCTCCTTGCGGGCCGCAGAACGCAGCGAAGCTAACAGGACCTGAGAGAACGTTATGGCAGGCAGCGCATCAGAGTATATCCAGCACCACCTCCAGAACCTCACCTATGGAAAACTTCCGGCCGGCTACGAGCGTGCCGACGGCTCGGTGATGTCAGAAGCTGGCTGGACCATGGCCCATAACGCCCGTGAAGCCTCCGACATGGGTTTCTGGGCCGTTCATGTGGATTCTCTCGGATGGGCCGTTGCGCTGGGTGTGTTGTTCCTGTTTATCTTCCGCATGGCGGCGAAGCGCGCAACCTCTGGCCAACCCAGCGGTTTGCAGAATTTCGTGGAAATCCTGATTGAGTTTGTCGACACCAGTGTCAAGGAAACCTTCCATGGGCGGAACAAGGTTATTGCGCCACTGTCGCTGACCATTTTCTGCTGGGTCTTCCTGATGAACCTGATGGACCTGGTGCCAGTAGACTTCCTGCCGCAGCTGTTCCATCTGATGGGTCTGGAATACATGAAAGTCGTGCCAACCACGGACGTTAACGTGACGTTGGGTATGTCTCTGTCGGTGTTTTTCCTGATTATCTACTACAGCATCAAGGTGAAGGGCGTGGGCGGTTTCCTTGGCGAGCTGACACTGCACCCATTCTCCTCCGACAACCTGTTCCTGAAGATCCTGCTGGTGCCGGTCAACTTCCTGCTGGAAGGTGTGAGCCTGCTGGCCAAGCCGATTTCACTGGCACTGCGTCTGTTCGGTAACCTCTACGCCGGTGAGTTGATCTTTATCCTGATTGCCCTGCTGCCGTTCTGGGCGCAATGGGCGCTGTCGGTACCCTGGGCCATTTTCCACATTCTGATCATTACGCTGCAGGCGTTCATCTTCATGATGCTGACGATTGTCTACCTGAGCATGGCTCACGAAGACAGTCACTGATCGGAACTATTAAACCGTAGTTTTAAAACCAAAACCCTTAAACTGAAAACCTAACTGAAAACTGGGAGTTATCATGGAAACTGTAGTTGGAATGACCGCGATTGCCGTTGCACTGCTGATCGGCCTGGGCGCCCTGGGTACTGCTATCGGCTTTGGTATCCTCGGTGGCAAGTTCCTGGAAGGCGCAGCGCGTCAGCCGGAAATGACTCCGATGCTGCAGGTTAAAATGTTCATCGTTGCAGGCCTGCTGGACGCCGTAACCATGATCGGTGTTGGTATTGCTCTGTTCTTCACTTTCGCCAACCCGTTTGTCGGCCAGATCGCCGGTTAATCGAGTCGCCGCCGGGGTTTTCCCGGTCTGATGATTCTTTACACAACAGGCGAGAGGTGAAGACGTGAACATTAATTTGACGATGATTGGTCAAGCCATCGCGTTCTTTATCTTTGTCGTGTTCTGCATGAAATACGTGTGGCCGCCGATTATGGCCGCACTGCAGGAACGTCAAAAGAAGATCGCTGACGGACTGGCTGCCTCAGACCGCGCCGCGCGCGATCTGGAACTGGCTCAGGAAAAGTCAGCTCAGGAACTGCGTGAAGCCAAGCAGCAAGCGGCTGGCCTGATCGAACAGGCCAACAAGCGTGCGGCCCAGATTGTGGAAGCGTCCAAAGACGACGCCCGCAAGGAAGGTCAGAAGCTGATTGAGCAGGCCAAGGCCGAAATTGAGCAGGAGCGCAATCAGGCTCGTGACGCGTTGCGTGCAGAAATTGCTGCCATCGCGGTTGCCGGTGCTGAGAAAATCCTGGAAACCTCTGTCGATGCCAACAAGCACAGTGAGATGCTGGACAAGCTGGCAGCAGAACTCTAAACGACGAGGTTCATCATGGCACAACTGAGAACGCTGGCCCGCCCCTACGCAAAGGCAGCATTTTCGGCCGCTCAGGACCAGAAGCAACTGGCTGAATGGTCTGAAGTGCTAACCGTTGCCGGGCAGATTACAGCTAACGAAGACATTCGACAGCTTCTCGCCAGTCCAGGCACAGAAGAGCAGAAGAAGGCGGAAATGATTCTTGAGTGCGTTGGAGACAACGTAACCGAGTCGGTTCGCAACTTCCTGATGATTCTGGCGGACAATCGCCGGTTGAGTCTCCTGCCCGAGATTGCAGCGCTCTTCAACACGTACCGGGCTGACTTTGAGCGCACTGTTGATATTGAAGTCACCTCGGCATTCGAGCTGACGGACGAACAACAGCAGAAGCTCGCCCAGGCACTATCGACCAAACTCGAGCGCCAAGTGTCACTCGCAGCGTCAATGGACAAGTCTTTGATCGGCGGTGTGATCGTACGCACCGGCGATATGGTGATTGACGCATCTGTACGCGGAAAGCTGACCAAACTGGCCGACGCTCTGGGCTCCTGATTTCAGCACAAGGTTTGAGGATAAAGGCATGCAGCAACTGAATCCATCCGAGATCAGTGACATCATCAAGAAGAGAATCGAAAAACTCGATATCTCTTCCGATGCAAAGAACGAAGGTACGATCCTCTCCGTTTCCGACGGTATCGTACTGATTCACGGTCTTGCCGACGTTATGTACGGTGAGATGATTGAATTTGCCAACGGCATATTCGGTATGGCCCTGAACCTGGAGCGAGACTCCGTGGGCGCGGTTGTGCTGGGTGACTACGAAGATCTGGCGGAAGGCCAGAAGGTTCGTTGTACCGGGCGTATTCTGGAAGTTCCGGTTGGCCCGGAACTGATGGGCCGTGTGGTTGACGGTCTGGGTAACCCCATTGACGGTAAGGGCGAGCTGGGCACATCCCTGACCTCCCCTGTCGAGAAGGTTGCACCAGGTGTAATCGCACGTCAGTCTGTTGATGAGCCGGTTCAGACCGGTCTGAAAGCCATCGACACCATGGTGCCAATCGGTCGTGGCCAGCGTGAACTGATCATCGGTGACCGTCAGATTGGTAAGACCGCCGTTGCCATAGACGCGATCATCAACCAGAAGAACTCCGGCATCAAGTGTATCTACGTTGCGGTTGGCCAGAAGCAGTCTTCCATTGCCGCGGTTGTGCGCAAGCTGGAAGACCACGGCGCCATGGACCACACCATTGTTGTGGCCGCCGGTGCCGCCGATCCCGCAGCGATGCAGTTCCTGGCTCCCTACTCCGGTACTTCCATGGGTGAATACTTCCGTGACCGTGGTGAAGACGCCCTGATCATCTATGATGATCTGTCCAAGCAGGCTGTGGCTTACCGCCAGATCTCCCTGCTTCTGCGTCGTCCGCCAGGCCGTGAAGCTTACCCGGGTGACGTCTTTTATTTGCACTCCCGTCTGCTGGAGCGTGCGTCCCGGATTAACGCCGACGAGGTTGAAAAGCTGACCAACGGCGAAGTGAAAGGCCAGACGGGTTCCCTGACTGCGCTGCCAATCATCGAGACCCAGGCCGGTGACGTTTCCGCGTTCGTACCGACCAACGTGATCTCGATCACCGACGGCCAGATCTTCCTGGAGACCAACCTGTTCAACTCCGGTATCCGTCCGGCGATGAACGCTGGTGTATCGGTATCGCGGGTGGGTGGTTCGGCCCAGACCAAGATCATGAAGAAGCTCGGCGGTAACATCCGTCTGGCACTGGCCCAGTATCGTGAACTGGCCGCTTTCGCACAGTTCGCTTCCGACCTTGACGAAGCGACCCGTAAGCAGCTGGAACACGGTCAGCGGGTTACCGAACTGATGAAACAGAACCAGTACAGCCCGCTGTCCGTGGCTGAAATGGGCACGGTTCTGTTCGCAGCCAACGAAGGCTTCCTGGACGACGTTGATGTCGACAATGTAGTGAAGTTCGAAGCACTGATGCTCGACTGGATGCGGTCCGAGCAGAAAGAACTTCTCGACAAGATCAACGAGAAAGGCGATTACAACGATGAAATCGCCGCGAGCCTGAAAGCTGCACTTGAGAAATTCAAGACCACTCAGAGCTGGTAACGAATGGGCCTGCGATGCGTTGCGGGCCGATTTTCGAGCAACGAGTGTCTAACTTGAGAAGGCAGTGAGTTATGGCCGTCGGAAAAGAAATACGTAACCAGATATCCAGCATCAAGAGCACGCAGAAGATCACCAGCGCCATGGAAATGGTGGCGGCGAGCAAGATGCGTAAGGCTCAGGAACGCATGAAGGCAACACGCCCTTATGCGGAAAAGATGCGTCAGGTTATTGGGCACATTGCCAAGGCGAACGTCCAGTACAAGCACCCGTTCATGGTCGAGCGCGACGTTAAGCGCGTGGGCTATATCGTGGTGTCTACGGACCGTGGCCTGTGTGGTGGCCTGAACATCAACCTGTTCAAAGCGCTTGTCCGTGACATGCGAGCGTGGAAGGAGAAAGGAGTAGAGGCTGATCTGTGCGCCATCGGGCAGAAAGGTGCTTCTTTCTTCAGGAGCTACGGCGGTAACGTCGTTGCGGCGCTGACCCATCTGGGGGACAGCCCGAGCTCTGAAAAACTCATCGGCAACGTCAAAGTCATGCTGGATGCGTTCTCGGAGGGCAAGATCGACCGTCTTTACCTGGTCAGCAACGAGTTCGAGAACACCATGACCCAGACCCCGCAGGTCGAGCAGATTCTGCCACTGCCTCCGGGGGAAGACGAGGAAGAGATCAAGAATCAGTGGGATTATCTCTACGAGCCCGATGCCAGGCAGATCCTCGATGGCCTTCTGCCACGTTACATTGAATCCCAGGTTTACCAGGGTGTGGTAGAGAATCTGGCATGTGAACAGGCCGCCCGTATGATTGCCATGAAGAGCGCAACTGATAACGCCGGTGGCATCATCGACGAGCTTCAGTTGGCTTACAACAAGGCGCGTCAGGCAGCCATCACCCAAGAGATTTCGGAGATTGTCAGCGGCGCGGCTTCGGTCTGATCCGCCAGCAATCCAACTGGTTTTATTGACTATCTAGATAACGAGGAACCGAGCATGAGTAGCGGACACATCGTTCAGATCATTGGCGCGGTTATCGACGTGGAATTTCCACGTGACTCCGTACCCAACGTATATGACGCACTGCTGCTTGAAGGTGGCGAAACAACTCTGGAAGTCCAGCAGCAGCTGGGTGACGGCATTGTTCGTACCATCGCCATGGGCAGCACCGAGGGCCTGAAGCGAGGCCTGAAAGCAGATAATACCGGTAAGGCAATTTCGGTACCGGTCGGCACCAAGACTCTGGGCCGTATCATGGATGTTCTGGGTCGTCCTATCGACGAACAGGGCGAGATCGGCGAGGAAGAGCGTTGGGGTATTCACCGTAAGGCTCCGGGCTACGCCGACCAGGCCGCTTCCGCGGATCTGCTGGAAACCGGTATCAAGGTTATCGACCTGATCTGCCCGTTCGCCAAGGGTGGTAAAGTTGGTCTGTTCGGTGGTGCCGGTGTTGGTAAAACCGTCAACATGATGGAGCTGATCAACAACATCGCGAAAGAGCACTCCGGTCTCTCCGTATTCGCGGGTGTTGGTGAGCGGACCCGGGAAGGTAACGACTTCTACTACGAAATGAAGGAGTCCAACGTTCTTGATAAGGTGGCCATGGTTTACGGCCAGATGAACGAGCCCCCCGGAAACCGTTTGCGTGTAGCTCTGACCGGTCTGACCATCGCCGAGAAGTTCCGGGACGAAGGCCGTGACGTATTGTTGTTCATCGACAATATCTACCGTTACACCCTGGCGGGTACCGAGGTATCAGCACTGCTGGGTCGTATGCCTTCCGCGGTGGGTTACCAGCCGACACTGGCCCAGGAGATGGGTGAGTTGCAGGAGCGTATTACTTCCACCAAGACCGGGTCCATCACGTCCATCCAGGCGGTTTACGTGCCGGCGGATGACTTGACCGACCCGTCACCAGCTACCACCTTCTCGCACCTGGATGCGACCGTGGTACTGAGCCGTGATATCGCCTCCAAGGGTATCTACCCGGCGATCGATCCGCTCGATTCCACATCACGTCAGTTGGATCCGCTGGTCATTGGTAACGAGCACTATGAAGTGGCCCGTGGCGTGCAGACCAACCTGCAGCGCTACAAGGAACTGAAAGATATCATCGCCATCCTGGGTATGGACGAGTTGTCAGAAGAAGACAAGCTGACCGTCGCCCGGGCCCGTAAGATCGAGCGTTTTCTTTCCCAGCCGTTCCACGTTGCTGAAGTCTTTACCGGTTCTCCCGGTAAGTACGTTTCCCTGAAGGAAACCATCAGCAGCTTTAAGGGCATCCTCAACGGCGACTATGATGATATGCCTGAGCAGGCGTTCTACATGGTTGGTACCATTGAGGAAGCGGTCGAGAAAGCGAAGGAAATGAAGAGCAAGGCGAAGAAGTAATCTAAGCCTCAGCGCTTGTTTCCGGATCGATCAAAGAGGCAACAACATGGGTATGACCGTGCATTGTGACGTGGTAAGTGCCGAAACAAAGATCTATTCCGGATTGGTGGAAATGCTGATCGCAGCGGGTTCCGAAGGTGACCTGGGTATTGCCCCGGGCCACACGCCGCTGCTGACCCAGTTGAAGCCGGGTCCCATCCGGATAATCAAACAGGGCGGTGAGGAGGAAATCCTTTACGTCTCTGGTGGTTATCTGGAGGTTCAGCCAAATCTGGTGACGTTGCTCGCGGACACTGCTGTCCGTGCCAAGGATGTGGACGAAGCAGCGGCGATCGAGGCTCAGCGTGAAGCTGAGAAGGCACTCGCCAACCAAACGGGTGAATTTGAGTATTCCCGTGCCGCCGCCGAGTTGGCCGAAGCTGTTGCCCAGCTTCGAACCATCCAGCAGCTGCGCAACAAGATGCGTTAAGCATTTCTGTTCGGGACTGCCGATCACCAAAGCCGCATCCTGAGTGGTCTGGGAACAGCTTAATGTTGTCAGGCGACCAAGGATGCGGTTTTTTTATTTTCAGATTTTGAAACTGGCTACCGATCCGGAGCGTGGTACCCATATGACTCCCCTTCACGTTGTGATTCTGGCTGCTGGCCAGGGTTCAAGAATGAAATCGTCACTGCCGAAGGTCCTTCACCGGCTGGCAGGCAAACCCATGCTCCATCATGTTATCGATACAGCCCGTCAGCTGGGGGCGTCCGGTATTCATGGCGTTATCGGCCATGGTGCGGATCAGGTCCGACAGATCACGCCCGCCGAAGACTTGACCTGGGCACTTCAGGAACAACAGTTGGGGACGGGGCATGCCGTTGCCCAGGCCCTGCCCGGACTACCGGACGAGGCAAAGGTTCTGATCCTGTACGGCGACGTTCCGTTAACAAAGGCGGAGACCCTGAAAGCACTGGTTTCGAAAGTGAGTGATCATTCACTCGCGTTGCTCACGGTGAACCTGGAGGTGCCGGACGGCTATGGCCGAATCCTGCGCGACGACAGCGGCAAGGTCTGTGCAATCGTCGAACAGAAAGACGCCACCGAGGCACAGCGACTGATCCGCGAAGTGAATACCGGCATCCTGGCGGTGTCGGCGCGTCACCTGAAGGACTGGTTACCGCAACTGTCCAACCGTAATGCCCAGGGCGAGTACTATCTCACCGACATAATCGCCATGGCGTCCGAGCAGGGCGTCGATATCGCTATTGCCCAGCCGGAAAACGAGTATGAAGTCCAGGGAGTTAACAACCGGCTCCAGCTTGCCGAACTTGAACGCTGGTTCCAGCGTCAGGAAGCGAACCGATTGATGACAGCAGGCGCTACGCTGGCTGATCCTGCCCGCATTGACGTGCGTGGTGAACTGTCAGTGGGCCAGGACGTGTTGATCGACGTGAATGTTGTCTTTGAGGGCGAGGTATCCTTGGCTGATGGCGTCAGCGTGGGGCCGGGCTGTGTGATCAGAGACAGTCATATTGCAACTGGTACCAGAATCGAGGCGCACTCGTTGATTGAGGGCTCTGAGGTCGGCCCTGGCGCTAGTATCGGCCCGTTTGCGCGGCTTCGCCCAGGCACTCGCCTGGCGGCTAACACCAAGGTTGGCAACTTTGTCGAAACCAAGAAGGCCGACGTGGGTGAGGGTAGCAAGATCAATCATCTCAGTTACGTCGGTGATGCCTTGCTTGGCCGTAACGTAAATGTGGGTGCAGGAACCATCACCTGTAATTATGATGGGGTGAACAAATCCAGAACGGTGATTGGCGACGATGTGTTTGTCGGCTCGAATACGTCTCTGGTTGCGCCGGTAACCGTAGCGTCCGGCTCTACCATCGGGGCGGGGTCTACTATTACCCGGGACGTGGCAGAGAGCGAGTTGGCGGTGGCCCGGGGTCGACAGCGCAATATTTCCGGCTGGGAACGGCCGAAGAAAAAGTGAGTTAAACGTTCATAACGGACAGGTGACAGCAGCATGTGTGGGATTGTAGGTGCGGTATCAGAAAGGGATGTTCAGGGAATTCTTCTCGAAGGCCTGCGCCGTCTGGAGTACCGGGGTTACGACTCTGCCGGTATGGCTGTGATTGACGGCAAGCACGCCATCCACCGGGCGCGGGAAGTGGGCAAGGTGGCAGCCCTCACCGATGCCATCACCGGCAACGGGCTCGAAGGTGCGACCGGCATTGCCCACACCCGTTGGGCCACCCACGGCGAACCCTCCCAGATCAACGCACATCCGCACATGTCTGGCGAACGACTGGCCATTGTCCACAACGGCATCATCGAGAACTATCAGGAGTTGCGGGAAGAACTGAAAAAAGAAGGGTTTGAGTTCACCTCGCAGACCGACACCGAAGTGGTCGCACACCTGATCGAAAAACAGTTCCGCCTGAGCAACAACCTCTATAAAGCGGTCAGCAGTGCCATTGAGCGTTTGCGCGGTGCCTTTGCCCTGGCCGTAGTCCATGCCGACGAGCCGGATCACATGGTTGTCTGCCGTGAAGGTAGCCCTCTGGTGGTGGGTGTGGGTATCGGAGAGAATTTCATCGCGTCCGATCAGTTGGCATTGCTGCCAGTGACGGACCGTTTTATGTTCCTGGAAGAGGGCGATATTGCTGACATTCGCCGTGATCGCATCGAGGTCCATGACCGTGACAAGCAACCGGTGGAACGTGCGGTTACCCGTTTTGAACACAGCCAGGATGCGGCTGAAAAAGGCGAATATCGCCACTTCATGCTCAAGGAAATCCACGAGCAGCCCAGGGTCATCCGCGCCACCACCGAAGGCCGGGTCACCAACACCCGGGTGTTGGAACAGGCCCTCGGTACCCAGGCCGGCAACCTGCTGGAGAATGTGCGCCACGTCCAGATCATCGCCTGTGGCACCAGCTACCACGCTGGTATGGTAGCGCGTTACTGGATTGAGGACCTGGCAGGCGTGCCCTGTTCCGTGGAAGTGGCTTCCGAATTCCGTTACCGCAAGCACGTAATACAGCCCGACACCCTGTTCCTGTGCATCTCCCAGTCCGGTGAAACCGCCGACACACTGGCTGCCCTGCGCCAGGCCAAAAAAGCCGGCTTCCGCGCCGCCATGGCTATCTGCAACGTGCCCGGCAGTTCCCTGGTGCGGGAATCCGACCTGGTGATCATGACCCAGGCCGGCCCGGAAATTGGTGTGGCGTCCACCAAGGCGTTCACCACCCAGTTGACAGCCCTGCTGATCTTCACCCTGGCACTGGCCCGCCATAACGGGCTTGAAGAGTCGCGGGAAGCGGAGATTGTTGAAGCCATCCGTCTGATCCCCCGGCAGGTGGATCAGGTGCTGGCACTGGACGGAGAGATCGCCGAGCTCTCAAAGTCGTTCATGGATAAGAACCACAGCCTGTTCCTGGGCCGTGGCGCCATGTTCCCGGTGGCCCTCGAGGGTGCACTGAAGCTCAAGGAAATATCCTACATCCACGCCGAAGCCTACCCCGCCGGTGAGCTCAAGCATGGCCCGCTGGCCCTGGTGGATGGGGAAATGCCGGTAGTCACGGTGGCCCCCAACAACGAGCTACTGGAGAAGCTGAAGTCCAACCTGGAGGAAGTCCGTGCCAGAGGCGGCGAGCTGTTTGTGTTTGCCGACCAGGCAGCGGATGTTAAGGCCCAGGAAGGTATCCACCTGATGCAGCTGCCGTCCGTACATCCGATAACCTCCCCGATCGTCTACACCGTGCCGTTGCAGTTACTGTCTTACCATGTGGCAGTGCTCAAAGGCACCGATGTGGATCAGCCGCGGAATCTGGCGAAGAGTGTTACCGTCGAGTAGCTTGAGACAAACACGAGGACCTTGTGTCTGAGTATGGTAAAGTTTTTAGGAATCGCGTTATTTGCTATGGTCCGAATTAGACAGGTATTCATAGCAAAATAGACGTGTCAGCGGGAGAGACCGAGTCGCAGAACCTTGCGATCGGCGCCGAAGGAGCAACTGCCCCGGAAACTCTCAGGCAAAAGGACCGCTGACATGAAGACTTTCCGAAGAGCTGTCGACGATTGCGTCCGTTGGCACACCGAAGGAGCAAGCGGCCGGTTTCTTTGAAACGGCGCGTGAATCTCTCAGGTCCAGTGACGGAAGGGGTGCTTTCTACCGCTGTGTAGATGTGCTGTGGAGAAAGGAAACCCTGGACGCCCCCTGGAGATGGCTATGAAGCGAATTGCAGTTATTGGCGGTGGTGTCACTGGTATCACCACTGCGTACACCCTGGCCAAGCGGGGCCTGGACGTCACCGTTTATGAGAAGCACCGTTATGCGGCGATGGAAACCTCCTTCGCCAATGGCGGGCAGCTGTCGGCCTCCAACGCTGAGGTCTGGAACAACTGGCAGACCATCATCAAGGGCCTTAAGTGGATGTCCCACAGAGATGCGCCGCTGCTGGTCAACCCCAAGCCCTCCTGGCATAAGCTGAGCTGGTTTGTCGAATTTATTGCCGCCATTCCCCAGTACGAAAAAAACACCACCGAAACCGCCCGCCTCGCGATTGCTGCCCGCGATTATCTGTTTGCCTGGGCGCAGGAGGAAGGGATCGACTTCGACCTGAAGAAGCAGGGCATCCTCCATATCTACCGCGACAAAGCCGGTTTCGACCATGCTGCCAACGTTTCCAGGCTGCTGGCTGCCGGAGGCCTTGAGCGCCGGCCGGTCACCCCCGAGGAAATGCGCTCTATAGAACCCACGTTGGCAGGCAGCTATTACGGAGGCTTCTACACCGAAAGCGACTCAACCGGAGACATCCACAAGTTCACCAACGGCCTGGCGGATGCCATCCTGCGTCTCGGCGTCAAAACCTGCTATGAACACTCGGTGACCGAACTGAGTGCGGACCAGTCCCATGCCTGGGTCACCTCGTTTGATGGTGAAGAGCAAACCCGTGACACCTTCGACGGTGTGGTGATCTGCGCCGGTGTCGGTAGCCGAGCGCTGGCTGCGAAACTGGGTGACCGCGTCAACATTTACCCGGTCAAAGGGTATTCCATTACCGTTGAGCTGGACGACCAGGCGTCTCAAGAGGCGGCGCCGACCGTCAGTCTGCTGGACGATGCCACCAAGATCGTGACCAGCCGGCTGGGTGATGACCGCTTCCGTGTTGCGGGTACGGCGGAATTCAGCGGCTATAACCGCGATATCCGGGATGACCGTATTCAGCCGCTCACCCGCTGGGTGGAGCAATGTTTCCCCAGCGTCTGTACCCGGCGGGTTGTGCCCTGGGCAGGGCTGCGCCCCATGCTGCCCAACATGATGCCGCGAGTCGGGCCGGGTCGTCTGCCCACGGTGTTCTATAACACCGGGCATGGTCATCTGGGCTGGACCCTGTCGGCGATCACGGCCGAGATGCTGGCGGAAGCCGTTGAGACGTCGTCGTCAGGCACCACAGTGAGTGCTGCCGGCTAGTGTTTGGTGATCCTGCCGAATCAGCGTCATTCGGCATGCAGGATTTCCTGGCGTTTGGCCGCGAGTACGGGATCAACTACCGCTTTCCCGGCATCGATCATCCCGAAGCCCTTGCTGGCGACCTCACCATCGCCCGGGGGCGGATCAATGAAACCCCCTTGCCCTCCGGATTTCGTTTCACCTATTCCGACCTCACGATCTTGCACAGCTACGAATCCGTATCACTGGGCCATGCGCCCCTGTTGATGGTGATCGTACTTGAGGGGCAGGTTCGGCTATCGGTCGGCGCCGTTCAGCGTGAATTGCGCAGCGGTATGGCCGCCAGCCTGCAACTGCGGCCCGAGTACGCCCTTGAAGCCTATCAAGCTGCTGGCCAGCGATTAAAAACCGTCGTCCTGGCTTTCGACCCCGGGGGACAGATTCCCGCGCAGATCGAACAGGGCTCCCTGCGGACATTGCTCAGGGGCGTCCACGATCCAGTGGTTCTATGGGAGGTGCCGCCATTCCTGATGGCCATGCTGGACCAATCTCCCGGTGTCACTTTACCAGCGCTCCAGAGAATCCTTGTACTTGAAGGCCTGGCAATGCAGCTAACGGGGTTTGGTTTGCCGGAGCAGGTGCACCCGACCGGGCGAAAAAGCCGTACTTCGTCCCAGCAGCATCAACGCCTGGAAGCCGTTCGCCAGTTGCTGGAATTCGCCCCAACGGAAGATTACTCCCTGGCGGACCTTGCCCGCCGGGCCGCGATGAGCCCCAGCAGTTTGCGCAGCAAATTCCGCGCAACCTACGGGTTGTCGGTGTTCGGCTACTTACGCAAGTGCCGGCTGAACCTGGCCTGGCATTACCTGGAGCAGGGCTACTCCGTGCAGCAGGCGGCCCACCGGTCGGGCTACCGGCATGCCACCAACTTTGCGACCGCGTTTCGGCGCCAGTTCGGCGTTTCCCCAAAAAGCGTGGATTGAACAACAGAGTTTGTCGTTATTCATACAAAACCTGTCATTCGGCATATTTATTCCTGGATCTAAAAGCGAATAATTCGCATTAAATTATCGTTAGATCCAAGTGAGGTTTTCATGTCCCGATACACCCGTTTGTCTTTTGCCGTCGCCGTGGCCCTTGCCGGTGTCACAGGTACGCCGATGACTGCAGCCCAGGGACAGGGCGAGCCGGAAATGCTGGACGCGTTGACCGTGACAGCAACCCGCAGCGCTACGAAAACCGATACCCCTGTCATTGAAACCCCGCAATCGGTCTCTGTGATTGATCGGGAGGAGTGGGAAGAAAAAGGCGCCCGCAGTGTTCAGCGTGCTGCCAACTACACCCCGGGCGTGGGCACCAACCAGGTGGGCTCCTCCAGTCGTTACGACTACATGATCCTCCGTGGGTTTTCCGATGGCAGTATCAATAACACCTATCTGGACGGCCTGCGGGTAATGAACGACGGTGGCTCCTACAGCTCCTTTGCCATTGATCCCTGGTTCCTTGAGCGCATCGAGATTGTGAAAGGCCCGACGTCAGTGCTTTATGGCCAGGGCTCACCCGGGGGCATCGTCGCACTGACCAGCAAGCGGCCGGAATTCCGCGACCAGGGCGAGATCCGGGTCAGCCTGGGCAACAATGCCCAGCGCAGCTTTGCCTTTGACATCACCGGGCCGGTGGGTGAGGAGCAACGGGTGGCCTACCGACTGACCGGCATCGCCTCAGCCGCCGACGCGCAACAGGACCACGTGGAACTGGATCGCCGCGCCATCGCCCCTTCGCTGACCTGGGACATGACCGACAACACCAGCCTCACCTTGCTGGCCTACCTTCAGCGCGACCCGGAAGGCGGCTACCACAGCGGTCTGCCCTACGAGGGCACGGTGGAGTCCCGCAACGGCCAGAAAATCGATAATACTTTCTTCGAGGGCGAGCCGGACTATGACCTGTTCCGGCGCGACATGACCATGGTGGGCTACGACCTGGAGCACCGCATCAACAACAACTGGTCCGCCCTGCAGAAGGCCCGCTACCTGGATTCGGACGTTGAGTTGAAGCAGGTCTACGCCTATGGTTGGGCCACGGACACTGAACTCCTTCGTTACTACTCCGGCGGCGATGAGGACCTGCAGGCGGTCACCATCGATAACCAGATCCAGGGCGAGCTGACCACCGGCGTGGTGGACCATACCGTATTGGTGGGTGTGGACTATCAGCAGCGTGAGAATGATGTGGTCTGGCCATCAGGTGCTTTCCCGAACATTGATGCTTTCGACCCGCAGTATGGAGCCGAACCCTCCGCCCTATACCCTCCAGAACGCAACCTCCGTAAGCAGAAACAGACCGGGGTTTACCTTCAGGACCAGTTGGCTGCCGGCGGCTGGCGCCTGACTCTGGGTGGTCGTCATGACTGGGTGGAAATCGAGAATACCAACCGTGATAACGGTTCAGTCGTGGAACTGGACGAGACCCAGTTCAGTGGTCGTACCGGCCTGCTCTACCTGTTCGATAACGGCATTGCACCTTACGTGTCCTACTCCACGTCGTTTTCTCCCAGCGCTTATACCGATCAGAACGGTGACCTTCTGGAGCCCAGCGAAGGCAAGCAGATTGAAACCGGGCTGAGATACCAACCGGTGGGAACCCGTGATCTTTATACGCTCTCGCTGTTCCGCATCAACCAGGAAAACCTGGCCACCAAGCTGCCGCAGGAAAACTTCTATCGCGGCATTGGTGAAATCGAGTCACAGGGCGTGGAACTGGAGGCCAAGGCACAGCTCACCGAGAACCTGAACGTCCAGGCCGGGTACGCCTACACCGACGTCACCTTTGAGAAGTCGGAGGCCTATCGGGAGGGCAAGAGTGCCAGCCAGGTGCCGGAACACCAACTGACCCTGTGGACGGGCTATCGATTCTCTCGGGGAGCGCTTGATGGCGCCAACGCCGGGTTGGGTGTGCGTCATATCGCCGATATCTACGCCGATGACGCCAACACCAAAAAGGTACCGGATTACACCCTGGTGGATCTGGCCCTGGGCTATGACCTCGGTAAGCTCGGCCTGGAGGGCGTTTCCACCCGGCTTAACGTGAACAACCTGCTGGACAAGGAATACGTGGCGTCGTGCTACAACAGCCTGGAGTTCTGCTACTTTGGCGCGGAGCGGAACGTGACGGCGTCTGTGTCGTATCGGTTCTGAGTTGCTGTCTCACGACCGGGTATTGAAAGCCTGACTACTGAAAATAGAGTCGATTCCGGCTCTGTTTTTAAGTAATATTACGAAACTCTTTTGGAGTGGTCGTCCGGCCACTCTTCCTTGTCGTGTAGGACCAAATAGGCACTCACCCGGTACCTTTGGGGGATTACCGAGTACATAAATATCAAGGAAGATGCGGGCCTTCTGCCACACAATACCAACTAACCGTTTACTCAGAAGACTCCTGCAATGCCCGCTACCGTGCTCTCCGGCTTTACCCACAATTTCCTGGGTAACGCACCCACCTGGTACAAACAGGTCATTATTCTTTTCCTGATTGCCAACCCGCTGATTGTCTGGACCCTGGGGCCTGCCGTGGCGGGCTGGGTACTGGTGGGAGAATTTATCTTCACCCTGGCCATGGCGCTGAAGTGCTATCCATTGCTGCCGGGTGGGCTACTGGCCATAGAAGCCCTGCTGATCGGTATGACCACCCCGGATGCGGTGTATCACGAAGTGCTGGTGAACTTCCCGGTGATCCTGCTGCTGATGTTCATGGTAGCCGGCATTTACTTCATGAAAGAGCTGCTGCTGGTAACCTTCACCCAGATCCTTGTGGGCGTGCGTTCCAAATCCGCGCTGTCACTGCTGTTCTGCGCAGCGGCAGCCCTGCTATCCGCCTTTCTGGATGCGCTGACCGTAACCGCCGTTATTATCAGCGTTGCCGTAGGCTTTTATTCGGTGTATCACAAGGTGGCGTCCGGAAAGGGGTATCACCATGCCGATCACAATGCCAACAGTGATGAACAGGTGATCGAACTGCACCGGGAGGATCTGGACAAGTTTCGGGCATTCCTGCGCAGCCTGTTGATGCACGGTGCTATCGGTACCGCCCTGGGCGGGGTAGCGACCATGGTGGGGGAGCCCCAGAACCTGCTGATTGCCAAGGTAGTGGGCTGGGATTTTGCCAGTTTCTTCCTGCATATGGCGCCGGTAAGCCTGCCGGTGCTTGCGGCCGGCCTGACCACCTGCTGGCTGCTGGAGAAGCTGCGCTGGTTTGGTTACGGCGCCCGCCTGCCGAAACCAGTGCGCCAGGTGCTGGAAGAGTTCGCCGACAACGAACGCATAAAGCGTACAAAAGCTGACCAGGCGGCCCTGTGGGTGCAGGCGATGGCGGCACTGGTTCTGGTCATCGGCCTGGCATTTCACCTGGCGGAGGTAGGGCTGATTGGCCTGCTGGTGATCATCCTCATCACTGCATTTACCGGCATTACCGACGAACACCAGATAGGTAAGGCCTTTCAGGAATCCCTGCCGTTCACCTCACTGCTGGTGGTGTTCTTCGCCATTGTTGCAGTGATTCACGAGCAACACCTGTTCAAGCCGATTATCGAATTCGTACTCAGCCTGCCTCAGGACCAGCAACCGGGTATGTTCTTTATCGCCAATGGGCTGCTGTCGATGATCAGCGATAATGTGTTCGTGGCTACGGTGTACATCAGCGAAATCAAACAGGCCCTGGATGCAGGCAGTATCGACTACGAACATTTCCAGGAACTGGCTATCGCCATCAATACCGGCACCAACCTGCCCAGCGTAGCCACACCGAATGGCCAGGCGGCATTCCTGTTCCTGCTGACGTCGGCCATCGCTCCCCTGGTGCGCTTGTCCTACGGGCGAATGGTGATTATGGCGTTTCCGTACACCATTGTTATGGGTTCGGTTGGCCTGTTCTGCGTTATTAATCTGGTGTAAAACCAAACCGTGTAGACGTATGCGCTACCGGTAATTGTTGCCCGGCATTCAGTGCAATCCCGTGCAGGTCTGTTACTCTTTTCAGAAACTTGTAAAGACAATGGCCTCCGGCAACGATGACAATAACAGCCAGAATTCCGACCAGACGTCACGGCAACTTCCCTCTTTTCGAGCGGTTTCCCAATGCCCGTCGCGTGTTCCTGACCTTGCTCATTAGTCTTTGCCTGGCCGCTTCCACCCAGGCCCAGGACGTTCGCGATACTCTCACGGTAGGCTATGTGGATGTGCCGCCACTGGCATTCCAGGGTGACGATGGCCGTGCCGAGGGCGTATTTATCGAGCTGACCCGCCGTGTGGCGGAAGAGGCGGGGTATGACCTGGATTTCCAGTACCTGCCGGTAAGCCGCGCCTACTTCTATCTGCGCACGGGCGGTATCGACATCTGGCCCGGTGTCACCGGAGTACCGGCGCTTGAGAACGAAGTGCTGGAAAGCTTTGTCAGCCCATTGCCGTTCCAGCTCAGTGCCTGGGGCATGGAAGATGTGCCCTCGATTTCGCACTTCAGCGACCTGAACAATAAAACCCTGATTCTGATTTCCGGTTATACCTACGGTGGCCTGGCTGCCCGCCTGGAATCCACGCCCGGTATCACGGTAACCGAGGCCCCCAATCACGAGGCAGCGGTGGCGATGCTAAAACGCGGGCGGGGCGATTACCTGCTGGACTACCAGGATCCCGTGAGAGCTGTCCTGAAAGAATTTCCGGTACGTGGCATTCGTGAGTATCCCGTACGTACCCGTAACGCTGCCTGGATATTCTCTCTTGCCAACCCGAAAAGCAGCCAGTTACGTGATGAATTTGATGACGCCTACCTTCGTCTTGCCGCTCGGGGTGAGGTCCCGGAGCCCCGAACGCTGAGCAAGGGGTTTTTGCTACCCGGACTACCAGAGCTGCCTTAGGGCCTGATCAGGCTGACATCACCGTACCAGGCCGTTGCGGACTCTCCGGTATTGTCTGAATCAGACATGATCGCCACGCCTACCAGTCTTGGTGGTGTTTGGCCAAAGGCCTCGCGGTAGTCTGCGACAATGTCCCGCTCCACGGTAACCCATTCGCCGGTGTTCTCTGCCCCGGAATTCGCGGCCACCATCATTGTGGTATCGGTAAAGGGGTTGGCGACGATTTCTCCAACCGGCAAACGATTGGCCCAGATGTAGTTCAGGGCGTTGCCCGGCAGCTCCTCCCCAAACACCATTTCCACTGCCTTGCGCTTGGCACGTTCGAAAAAACCGGCGCCCTCGGGCTCGAACTCGAACGCCACGTATACACGGGCCGGGTAGTCATCGCCTTCTTTTCTTCGTGCATTTCCCTGCTCAAATACATTCGACACCTTCCAGCGCCAGCGCAGAATCAGTGAATCCCCGGGTTCCACAGAAACCCGTGCAATCAGTCCGGATGCGCTGTTGTGGGTGGTTGCCTCAACAACCTGTTTACCGTTCTCGGTTATCAGCTGATAGCGGCTGTGGCGTTCGATATCCGGAAATATCAGTGGCTCCCAGCCTTCGTTGAGCGACGACATGGTCGAAAAAGGCTGGATGGTTGCAGACGGCTCGGCGACGGATGCGAATGAAACCAGCATCAGAACAGTTAGCAATAGGGGTCGCATCATCGATGTCCCTCGTCGTGCCTACGTCTGGCATGTTGTCAATCGGAAATCAGTTTTTCCCACTCGGAGGCATGAATGCGCCGATTAGCAATGTAGTAAATCCTCGCGCCGGCCTGGATCGGGAAATCAACAGTGGGGTTGATCTCGATAGTCTTGGCCGCCCGCGGCAGCACGCCGATGATCAGTGCGTCGAAATGCGCTTTGAAAGGCCGTAGCAGATCGCCCACGGTATGGTCGGTAGTGTTTTCGGGCACTGTCAGAGAAAACTGGGTCATACCACCGGCTACGCTTAACAAATCATGGTGCAAGGTGCTGGAGCCGGGATCGGCTGCGGATTTTGCAAGCATCTCTACTGCAACTGACGGTGTGCACTCAACGGTTGGGCAATGATGTGTCAGCAGCTGGCTCAGCCGTTCATTGTTGAAGTAAGCGATCATATGCGCCTTGGGGTTCAACTGGTAGCAGAGCAGCGAACAGGTGAGTGTAATGTCGTCTTCCGGTGTGTCGACAATGATACAGCTGGCGCGTGCCAGGCCGGTTCGATTCAGTTCCAGCTCGTCGGTGTACTGTTTCAGCCTGACAAAGTGAACTTTCTCCGGCATCGGGTTTTCTTCGGGGCTGTCGCCCGCCATAACGATGGTCCTGCCTGACTTGCTGAGGGATTCCTCTTTCAGCAGAAGTTCCAGCAGGTGCAAAGTGCGGGTATCGTTCCATCCGATAACCACGATGTGGCCGGTCAGTGTCTGGAAATCCTTCAAACCTTTCACTCCTTTCTGCCAGTGATGCACCGCAAACGCGCCCACGCGACCAATGGTGATCGCAAACAGGCTAAGACCTGCTGGAACGATAAAACCGGCAGTCCACGCGCGTCCGGCTGTGGTTGATGGCGAAAAGTCGCCGTAGCCAACGGTGGACGCAGTGACCACCAGCCAGTAGAAAAACCGTTCTGGCTGAATCAACGCGGTTTCGCCGGCCAACATAAGCCCGATCCAGGACAGAATGGTATAACACAGGAGCATCGCCATCAGGTTGTAGCCCGAAAGTTCGGTCAGATAGCCGGCGAACAGCTTGCGCAGTTTTTGGATGATCGGCATCTGGCAATGAGGCTCCGGTAAAACAGGACTCTGTACTTCGCCCGAAACAGCCAAACGTGTCAAGGTAACGACGGGCACCGAACACTGGGTTGTTCCATCAGGAGTTTAAGAATATAGTGTCAAGATCCTTGGTTATACACTAGATGTTGTGTTTATCTTATCCACAACGCTTGGTGTAGGGAATCCGGTGAGACTCCGGAACTGACGCGCAGCGGTATTGGGGAACAAGCGTGGCATAAAGACACTGGCTAACGCCGGGAAGTCGTCACGTAAGGCCGAACCACACGGTTCACGCCCCTGAGTCCGAAGACCTGCCAGGGAAACAACTGCACCTTCGCGTATAAGGTGAGCAGATCGGAATGACACCACCCGTAGGTCGGATTAGGCAAAGCCGTAATCCGACAACCTGGTAAACGTTGGCTTCATTGTCGGATTACACTTTGCTAATCCGACCTACGGTGCCGCGTGAAGCACGGTGATGCCCCCGATTCTCTGCCTGCGCGAAGGACATGGAAAACCACGCGTATTCAGGAGAACCGATATGTCCACCGCCACCCTGGCCGAGCCCGGCCAATCTGCCACATCCAATACCGCTTCCCTGCAGGTGATTAAACGCAACGGCACTCTCGTTGGCTTTGACCCCGCCAAGATCAGTGTTGCGGTGACCAAGGCTTTTCTTGCCGTGGAAGGTGACGAAGCCGCCGGCTCTGCCCGTATTCATGACTCGGTCGAGCGGGTTACCCATCAGGTCATACAGGCCATCAGCCGCCGCCTGAAGGCCGGCGGCAAGGTGCACATTGAAGACATTCAGGACCAGGTGGAACTGGCGTTGATGCGGGCGGAGGAACAGAAGGTGGCCCGTGCCTACGTCCTCTACCGGGAAGCCCACGCCCAGGAGCGCGCCAGCCTGGCGCCGGTGGAAGCGCACCCCACGCTGACGGTAAAGAAAGCCAACGGGGAAGTGGCACCGCTGGACCTGGGACTGATGAAATTCCAGGTGGAGCATGCCAGCCAGGGGCTGGAGGGTATTAACGGTGAATCCCTGGTGGAAGGGGCGCTGCGGAATCTGTACGACGGTATCGCCGAGGAAGAAGTCCTCTCTGCCCTGATCATGACCGCACGCGGTCGCATAGAACAAGAGCCGGACTATAGTGCGGTAACCGCACGCTTGCTGCTGGAGCAATTGCGGCTGGAAACGGCTACCGCCCTGGAACTGCCCCTCAGCCTGCCGTTGACGGAAATTTATCCCCAGACGCTGAGTGCCTTCATACACCAGGGTATCCGCTACGACCTGCTGGACGAGGCCATGGCGGCTTTTGACCTGGAGCGGCTGGGTGCTGCCCTCAAGCCGGAGCGGGACTACCAGTTTGGTTTCCTGGGCCTGCAGACCCTCTACGACCGCTATTTCGTGAACTGGAAAGGCGACCGCCTGGAGTTGCCCCAGGTGTTCTTCATGCGTGTGGCCATGGGCCTTGCCCTGAAGGAGGACGACCCCAACGCCCGCGCCATCGAATTCTATGACCTCTTGTCGTCCTTCGACTACATGGCTTCCACGCCAACTTTGTTTAACAGTGGCACACAGCATTCCCAGCTTTCCTCCTGCTATCTCACCACCGTGCAGGACGACCTGGAAGGGATCTATGGCGCCATCCGCGACAATGCCATGCTCTCAAAATGGGCCGGCGGCCTGGGCAACGACTGGACACCGGTGCGGGCGCTGGGCTCCCACATCAAGGGCACCAACGGCAGCAGCCAGGGCGTGGTGCCATTCCTGAAAGTGGTCAATGATACCGCTGTGGCGGTGAACCAGGGCGGCAAGCGCAAAGGCGCTGTCTGCGCCTACCTGGAAAGCTGGCACCTGGATATCGAGGAATTTCTCGAACTGCGCAAGAACACCGGGGATGAACGCCGCCGCACCCACGACATGAATACCGCCAACTGGGTGCCGGACCTGCTGATCGAACGCATGCGGGAGGACAAGGACTGGACCCTGTTCTCCCCCAATGAAGTGCCCGACCTGCACGACCTCTACGGCAACGCTTTCCGTGAGCGCTATGAGCATTACGAAGCGTTGGCGGAGCAGGGAAAAATCAAGCTGTCCAAGAAAATCGCCGCCAAACAACTCTGGCGCAAGATGCTCACCGTGCTGTTCGAGACCGGCCACCCCTGGATCACCTTCAAGGACCCCTGCAACCTGCGCTCGCCACAGCAGCACCGGGGTGTGGTGCACAGCTCGAATCTATGCACCGAAATCACCCTGAACACCAGCGCCGATGAAATCGCCGTGTGCAACCTGGGCTCCATCAACCTGGCGGCCCATATCCGCGATGGCGAACTGGATGTGAAGCGCCTGGAGCGTACGGTGAACACGGCGGTACGCATGCTCGATAACGTTGTCGACATTAACTACTATGCCGTGCCCCAGGCAAAGAACTCCAACTTCAAGCACCGCCCGGTGGGGTTGGGCCTGATGGGGTTCCAGGATGCGCTATACCAGCTCAACCTGCCCTATACCAGCCCGGAAGCGGTGGAATTCGCTGACCTGGCCATGGAGCGGATCAGTTATTTCGCCATTCGTGCCTCCGCCACACTGGCTGGTGAACGCGGCGCCTACGACAGCTACGAAGGCTCGTTGTGGCAACAGGGGATCCTGCCCATCGACTCCGTCAATCTGTTGAAGGAAAACCGCCGGGACGGGGACCTGAACCTCAACACCAACAGCCGCCTGGACTGGACCCCGGTGCGTGAGCTGGTCGCGAAGAACGGCATGCGCAACAGCAATGTCATGGCCATCGCGCCCACGGCGACCATCTCCAACATCGTGGGCGTGTCCCAGTCCATCGAACCGGCGTACCAGAACCTGTTTGTGAAATCGAACCTCTCCGGTGAGTTCACCGTGGTCAATCCCTCACTGGTCCGCGACCTCAAGGCCGAAGGCCTGTGGGACAACGTCATGGTCAATGACCTGAAATACTTCGACGGCAGCGTGCAGCAGATCGACCGCATTCCGAATGAGCTGAAAGCCCGCTACGCCACTGCGTTTGAAATTGATCCGCGATGGCTGGTGGAAGCCGCCGCAAGGCGCCAGAAATGGCTGGACCAGGCCCAGAGCCTGAACCTCTATATGGCTGAACCCAGCGGCAAGAAGCTGGACGCCCTATACCAACTGGCCTGGGAACGGGGCCTGAAAACCACCTACTACCTGCGTTCCCTGGGTGCTACCGGTGCCGAGAAAACCGCCACGGTGACGGCGCCGCAGCCCCAGGTATGCAGTATCGACGAGCCGGATTGCGAGGCCTGCCAATAAGCCGAAGGCCGCACCCCGTAGGTCGGATTAGCAAAGCGTAATCCGACAACCGAGCCAGCGTTCACCAACAAATGTCGGATTACGCTTCGCTAATCCGACCTACGAAGACCAAGATTCAGAGGTAAAACATGCTCAACTGGGACGACGAACCAACTACCCAAACCAGACCGGCCGCCCCCGAAGGCCCGGCCCCGGTCAACGTCGACGACAAGCGAGTCATTAACGGCGAAACCGACATCAACCAGCTGGCCCCGTTCAAGTATCCCTGGGCCTGGGAATACTTCATGAACGCCAACAAGAACCACTGGACGCCGCTGGACGTCAACATGGCCCAGGATGTTCACGACTATCACCATCGCCTGTCGGCACCGGAGAAGCATGTATACGAAAACGTGCTGGCGTATCTCACCACCTCCGACATCCTGGCCATGCGCAACATCGGCCTGGCGGTAATGGAGAAAATGAGCGCCCCGGAACTGCAGATCTACCAGGCCCGGCAGGTGTACGAGGAAGCCATGCACACCTGGGCCTACCAGCACTGCATCGAAACCCTCAACCTGGACCAGAGTGAGATCTATAACCGCTACCGGGTGGTGCCCGCCATCAACGGCAAGATCCAGATGGCCAACCGCCGGCTGGACGCGGCCATGCGCTCTGACCTGAATCTGCGCAACAAGGACGACCTGCAGGAATTCATCATGTCCTACCTGTTCTTTGCGGCGGTGTTCGAGGGCGCCTGGTTCTACAACGGCTTCAGCCCCATCTTCGCCCTGCAGCGCCGCGGCCTGATGCGCGGCACCGGCGAACAGCTGCAGTACATCCTGCGGGACGAAGCCATGCACTTCTCCTTTGGCCTGAAAGTGGTGAACCAGATCCTGGAGGAGGAAAACATCACCCTCGACCCCAAAGCCGTGCGCGACATGTGGGACGAATCCGAGGCTGCTGAAACCGCCTACGCCAACTACATCCTGCGGGACCCGATCCTCGGCTACTCCGCCGAGTATCACAGCGAGCAGTTTCGCTTTGTGGCGAACCGCCGCGCCAGAACCGTGGGCCTGGAAGAGCCATTCCCGGGCGCAAAGAATGTCTCGCCCTGGCTGGACGAGCAGGCCACCATGCGCAAGGAGAAGAACTTTTTTGAAACGCGGGTGATTGAGTACCAGACTGGGGCGCAACTGGAATGGTAGAAGGCTTTCAGGCTGGTATTTGGTACACTCGCCATAGAAACCAGCAAACCCAAAGTCTACGGCTGGCGCCAGAAAGATCCCGAGGCAAACAGCGTCCTTAAACGCTATTTCTGCTGGGATGTGCGCCCTTACGTTCCCAAAGGCTAGGTGGTAGCCAGGATGTTATGAAAGTGATTGAAGGCAGCTTGTGTTCACTGGCACCGCTGCGCTTTCTTTGCGATGAAATGTTGAACGGCCTGGCGCAATGGCTACGGGTTGCCGGCTACGATGCGTCATTGCCCGCCAGGGGCTCGCCAGACAGGCAGTTGGTGGATCAGGCCCGTGTCGAGCAGCGATGGATCGTCACCGCCGATGCGGATCTGCTGGAGTTCGCCTGTGCGCCTTTTTACGTTCTTCATCTGGCGGGCCGGGATGAGCAGGCTCGCCTACGGGAACTGACCCGAAGGCTGGATCTGGATTGGTGCTTCGCCCCGTTCAGCCGTTGTAAGAACTGCAATACGCCGCTTTACCTGGCCAGCGACCGGGAGATCCGGAACTTCCACCCCGGTGTGCCCGAGAATGGCGCCCGGAAGGTGTTGGCATGTTCCACCTGTCGCCAGCTCTATTGGGAAGGAAGCCATGTCCAGCGGATGCGCCTCAGGCTGGAAGCGATGAATTCCTGGCGGGATGCACGTTGACGGGCCATGGTGCCTATGCATAGGGAAAACGTGGTTTGGGTCCACCGCCATACATGAACATTTGTTCACAGTGTCAACCCTGAGTGCTATGTTGAAAGGAAGGATCGTCCTCTTCTACGCTCCGTTTTTGTGGCGTTCGGGAGAAGCCCTTTGTTTGGAGGCTGACGCGTATGGGAACGGAGGGAAACTCTGATCGCGAGGTTATCGCTCGGCTTCGTGAGAACGTCGAGCGGTTGGAATGTCTTGAAACCAGGCTTGAGGCGTTGGAGCAGGAACGCAATGTACTGATAGACAGCAAGAAGCAGCTGTCCAGTCAGCTTGCAAACTACCACCGAAGCCTTAAAGAGTGGGAGTGGTTCTTTGAGCATTCCGTTCAGATGCTCTGCATCGCCGGGATGGATGGCTATTTCAAGCGGGTTAATCCGGCGTTCACAGATACCCTGGGTTACACCCGAGAAGAGTTGATGTCCCGCCCGTTCATTGATTTTGTGCATCCGGACGATGTGAGCATAACGGTCCACGAACTGGAAGGGCTGGGGACCGGTCGCGACAGCATCAGCTTTGAGAATCGTTATCTGGCAAAGGATGGCAGTTGGCGGTGGATCGCCTGGTATTGCCCCGCCATCAGTGATGCCACCACCAAACTGTTTGCCATCGCCCGTGACATCACCGAAGACCGACGCAAGGAAGCGGAGATCCTTTACAAGGCATCCCACGACTCGTTAACGGGTTTGCATAATCGCTCCGCATTCGAGGAAACCCTTGAAGATGCCATGGCCCAGCAGCGTCGGAAGCATAAGGGTGAGGTAGTGCTCTACGTGATCGACATCGACGGTTTCAAGGACGTGAATGACCGATACGGCCACATGACAGGGGATCATTTGCTCCAGGTGATCGCGAACCGGCTTCGGGATATCCAGCGGGCGGGCGAAATGGTCGCGAGAGTGGGAGGCGATGAATTTGCCTTCCTGGTATCTGGAAACATGGAGAATGCCGGCTACTATCCCTATGAGCCGCTTGCCGAACGCATCATTGCCCAGGTAAAAGAGCCGGTGGAGCTGAGCAAGGGGGCGGTTACCGTCGGCTGCAGTGTGGGTGTTGCCACCTTCCCGGGTACTGCCAATGATTTCTGTTCGCTGTTATCCCAGGCCGACAAGGCCATGTATGCCACCAAGAGATCCGGAAGGAACGGTTTCCGTAAGTTTGATCCTTCGCTGGCCTGATATGGAATAAATCCCTTCCTCAACCGTCCTCCTGATGAAAGCCACCCGAAACGGGTAAAAACAGGAGGACGTAACCATGACAAAGCACGTACTGACACTTGCAATCTGTTCCATTCTTTCCACCGGCGCTTTTGCCGCCGAAGGTTCCGGCTCGGTCAACGCCAACGCGCAGGCTGAGACCAACATGAGCGCGGAAGCCAGCACCCGGAACGGTGTTTCCGCGAACGGTGGTGCCTCCGCGAGCGTAGAGGGTAAGGTCAACGGCGAAGCCGCCCGTGACGAAGCTGCCGACCAACGCCAGGTGGTGAGCGAAGAGGTCCGCGGAAGGGCCAGTCAGGCGGTCAGCACCGGTGTTGAAACCGGCCAGAAAGTGCAAGCAACCGCTGATGCCACGGCGGAGACTACTCGTGATGAGGCTGGTGAAAAACGCCAACAGGCACGGGAGCGCATGAACGAGGCCCGAAATGCCGAGATCAGGGCTGAAACCAGTCAGCAAATCGGCACGTCTGTTTCTGAAAGCGTCAGGAGTGAAGTGCAGAACACCGTCAAGGGGACCGTGAAAGGTGCCGGCAGCGGCGGCCTGCTATAACCACTCCTTCAGACTCGCCGGGCCTTATGGCCCGGCTTTCTTTTGGACGCCCAACTTAAAGGAGCAGACATGCAGTTGATTCCACGCATTTTGACCTTGCCGCTGGCCATTGGCCTGGCGTCACCAGCATTAACAGTTCAGGCGCAGGAGAAGGCTTCGGCGAACGGTTACCTTGAAGGCGGTTACGAGCACGACAGCAACGTGACCGTGGACGAATTGAACACGTCCGCCGATGAGAGCGATCAGGCCTGGGTTTTCGACGCCGGTCTTGAGGGTATCCTGAAACCCACCGAGCGGTTAAACGTGACGCTCGGTTATTCGCTCTCGGGTAGACGATACCAGAACCTCGGTGAGTTCGATCAGGACATTCACCTGTTGTCGGCCGATGTCAGCTATGACGTCGATCCGGTCACCGTTGGCACCAGCTATTATTATTCCCACGCAACCCTGGGGTCTGACCCGTTCCTCGATTTCCGGCGCGCCAGTGTCTACCTGGGCAGCCTGCTCGGGGAGGACGTTTATCTGCGGGGCAGCCTGCAGGACAAGCGCAAGGCGTTCGATGACAGTGATGCGCGGGATGCCGAGATACAGGGCGCCAGTCTGGATGCATTTTTCTTTTTCAACCAGGCTCAGAGCCACTTCTTACTCGGCCTCGACGGTGATCGCGAAGATGCGGAGGCAAGCGCCTATGACAACGACCTGCTTCGGGTTCGGGCAGCGTTGGTGCATCGGTTTACCCTGGCAGGTGAGGATAACCGGCTGCGGTTTGGCTGGCGCTACGAGGACAGGGAGTATGAGGAGGTGACCGTAACGAGTTCCAGCCCACTTCTGAATGATCCTCTGGCCGGAGACCTTAGCGAACGTTCGACCAATGAGCGGGCGGACAGAGCGTGGATTCTGGAGGCAAGCTGGCGGATCGGACTCAACAAAGTGTTCAGTGTTGAGCCCAGTGTTTCCTGGGGCCAGTACACCTCGAACGTGGATTCCGCGGACTACGACAAGACGGTGGCCGGGGTGACACTCAGGGCGGATTTCTGAATCCCGCAGTCAGAAATCCAGAAAGCCATGACCAAAACGGGTGTCCCGGCCAGGCCTGCCAAGATCCGTCGCTTCGTTAATAAGGGTTTCAACCGCCTTGTCTTCCGAAAATTCGGTGCGTCGGCAGGCTAGCGCTGCGGCAACCACCGGAGACGCCAGCGAGGTACCGCTGTCTGCAACCATGCCGGCATCAGGGTGTGCTACCGGGACAGCTACTCCGTTGCTGGCAAACATCACCTGCTCACCCCGATTGGCCCAACGGTAGAGCTTCCCGGACCTGTCAGCCGCCGTTACACCGATCACATCGGTGTAGGCAGCCGGATATAACGGCGAAACAGAGGGTCCTTGATTGCCCACCGCTGCAACCAGCAGCATGCCGCGTTTCCTCAGGCGGGTCACAGCCGCGGCGAGAAGCTGGTTGTCCGGGCCTGTCAGGCTGATGTTGATAACGGATAAATCCTGACCGGCCAGCCAGTTCAGGCCTTCCAGCAAATGTCCAAGTGTGGCTCCAGAGAGAGTACGATCTCGGTCATAGAACACGGAGGCATTGAAAATCGTTGCCTCCGGCAGCCGTGCGGGCCATCGACCGGGGCTTTTGCCTACCAGCAGGCTGGCAACGGCCGTGCCGTGAACCGTAGGCTCA
Organism: Marinobacter iranensis; assembly: GCF_029207565.1. Lineage (GTDB taxonomy): Bacteria > Pseudomonadota > Gammaproteobacteria > Pseudomonadales > Oleiphilaceae > Marinobacter > Marinobacter iranensis. Next base: position 172,962 of record NZ_JANCMW010000009.1, read on the forward strand.
GTCAGTGTCCCATCCATTTCCGCGAATGCCAGAAAACGCTCCTGCACAATTTGTGCGTCGCCAAATACCGGATGGTCTTTGGCAATTGAAGAATCCACCATTCCAATGCGAACCGGTGCAGTGCAGAGACTGCGCCACTGCGGCATTCCGGTCTCGGGGATGGGCTCTGTGGCGCCCGTTTGTGGCGTGTAGATATGGTTTCGGTCCAGCCGATCCGTGAGCTTCGGAAGGGCGGCCTGTAAGGCTTTATGGGAATCCAGCTCGGCCGCGACCTGGAACCGTACCACGGTCATTCCCAGGCCGGTTAGCTCGCGGCGCTCCAGAACCGTGATCCCGGGCCGGTCTAGGCTGGCGAGTTCCGCAGCCGTACCGGTTACCAACCACTGACTTTCCACAGCCCGGAAACCGTCGTCCAGTTGGATATCATTGAACGCTTTCTGTCCCTGGCGCGTGAGGATGGGAAGAACCGATGGTAACTCCGTGAGCCGTTCCTTGAGTTCGGTGCCTTGCGCGCTGACCTGTTTCTCAAGGCGGCGGTTCATGGCCTGCTCCACCATGCGCTGTGTCTGCTGCTCGACCTGGCGGGTTATCGGGTTTACCTGACCGCTGGTTACATCCCCCACACCGAGGGGTAAGGCCGGCGCAGAAAGCGTGCAAAGTGCGATAACAGGGAACAACTGTCTCGTGAAAAAAGGTTTCATCGTGCCCGTCCGACTATAGATGCGTTTCATACGATACAACGGCCCGGCGGAAAAAAAATTCCTTGGTTCATGGAATAAATCGGTTTCCCGACCGTTTTACCGATAACACCTTTGGAAATTGAAGGCTATGCAAGAGGAAATCACCGAATTATTACCAAGGCTCCGACGATTTGCCTACTCGTTGACGGGCTCCCTGTCAGACGCCGACGACCTGCTGCAGAATACGGTGGAGCGTTTGTTGACCCGGGACAGGCCGGACGACGCCGATCTTACCAAATGGGCATTCCGGGTTTGCCGTAATGTCTGGATAGACGAGTGTCGTGCGCGCAAGGTTCGGCGGGAAGCGGCGGAACACCCGGAGTTGACGGATGGCCAGGTGATCAATGGCGAGCACCAGACCACCAAGGAGATCGAATGGCACCGGGTGGACGCTGCGATGGCACGGTTGCCACAGGATCAGCGCCAGATCATATCCCTGGTGGCGATCCAGGGCATGCCCTACAAGATCGTGGCTGAGATCCTGCAGGTGCCCAAGGGTACGGTGATGAGCCGACTGGCCCGAGCCAGAGCGGCACTAAGTGAGGCCTTGGCGCCTGTAACCATGAGGACCGATTCATGAACATGACTGACGAAACCCTGTCGGCTTTCCTCGATAACGAATTGACCGACGCGGAGATGGAAGCGGTTCGGGACCAACTGGAGAAGGATCCAGCGCTGGCAGATCGACTGGCCGAGATGGCTTCGGTGGATGCGGAGCTGCAGGCGCATTACGGCTCTATTGATGATCATCCCATGCCGGCATCGATCACCCAAATGCTGGAGGAACAGGCTTCCCGGAGCGCCGTGCCCGCGCAGGACAACGTGGTTACGTTTCCGTGGTGGCGCAGGCTGTCCGGGCACACGGGTAAAGCCATCGCTGCCGCCATCATCGCAGGGGTGGCGTTGACGCAATGGCTGACGGTGGCGACGGACAGCGATCCGGTGTCGCCAGCGGTGGCGAACGTCCTGGATAGCCAGCCTAGCGGTGAGGTTTACCAGGTTAATGTCCAAACGAGCTTGACGCCGAGACTGACGTTCCAAAGCCAGGCCGGCCAATGGTGCCGTCAATTCCGTCTGGAGACTGAAGCCTCCGCGTCGGAGCACATCGCCTGCCGCACCGGCGCGGGTTCCTGGGAACAGGTGGCCGCTGCGGAAGCAGAGTCCTCCCCAGCGCCTGATGAATACCAGGCGGCGAGCGGCGGGAGCGTGCTCGACCAGGAACTGGACCGGATGATGGTCGCTCCCCCAATCGGGCCCAAGGAAGAGCGTGAGTTGCTTGAACGGAAGTGGAGGCGCAATTAACAACCTTGCGTCCCAGCGGTTTGCCGTTCCAGTGGATGGAAACACGGAAGAATCCAGCTAGTATCATGGTGTTTATCCTTCGCTGACCTGACGGAGCCGCAATGACCGAATACTTTATCCAGGCGTTTATCTATCTGACCGCCGCTGTTATTGCGGTGCCATTGGCGAAACGCCTGGGATTGGGATCGGTATTGGGGTATCTGGTGGCCGGTGTGGTGATTGGGCCTGTGACCGGGCTGGTAGGCCAGGAAACCGCTACCATCCAACACTTCGCCGAGTTTGGCGTGGTGATGATGCTGTTCCTGGTGGGTATGGAGCTGGACCCGAAATCCCTCTGGGCCATGCGCGTGCGTCTGTTGGGGCTGGGTGGCCTGCAAGTGCTGCTGACCTCTGGCGCTGGTATGGCCATCGCCTGGTGGTTGGGGTTGCCCTGGCAAACCACCATTGCGGTGGGCCTGATCTTTTCCCTGTCATCCACCGCCATTGTCCTGCAAACCCTCAATGAGAAGGGGCTCAGCAAGACAGAGGGCGGCCGTAGCACCTTCTCTGTGTTGTTGTTCCAGGATATCGCCGTTATTCCAATGCTGGCCGTCATTCCCCTGCTGGCGGTGACCGGCCTGGCGGCGGTTGGCGCGTCCGAAGTTGATTCCCACAGCAGTTTCAGCCTGGTGGCAGACCTGCCGGGTTGGGCCCACGCACTGGTCGTGATCAGCGCGGTGGCCACGGTGATCGTTGGTGGTCATTACCTCAGTCGACCGCTGTTCCGTTACGTGGTGCAGTCCGGTATGCGCGAGGTGTTTACCGCCACGGCACTGATGCTGGTGATTGGTATTGCCGCGTTGATGAGTGTGGTCAATCTGTCGCCGGCCCTCGGAGCTTTCCTGGCGGGTGTGGTGCTGGCTAACAGTGAATTCCGCCATGAACTCGAGGCCAATATCGAACCCTTCAAGGGGCTGCTGCTGGGGCTGTTCTTTATCACCGTGGGTGCGGGTATCAATTTCGAGGTGCTGGCGGCACAGTGGGGCACGGTTCTGGCCCTGGGGCTGGCGGTGATTGTGGTGAAGGCCGCCGTGCTGTTGATTCTGGCGTTGCTGTTCGGGTTGCGAGGCCGGGATGGCTGGCTGTTTACCCTGGGCCTGGCCCAGGCTGGTGAATTCGGCTTTGTGCTGTTGACCTACAGTATGCAAAACCGGGTTATCCCGGCGGACATCGCCCAGGTACTGGCCCTGGTGGTGGCGTTGTCGATGTTCCTCACACCGTTATTGTTCATCGCCTATGACCGGCTGGTTCTGCCGCGATACCGTGAGGCCCGGAATGAGCAGCGGGAAGCGGATACCATCGAGGAACAGGCCCCGGTAATCATTGCCGGCGTTGGTCGCTTCGGGCAGATCGTGTGCCGGCTGCTGCGGGCCAGCAAGGTTCCCATTGTGGCTATGGACCTGGCCCTGGATCAGATCGAAAACCTGCGCCGGATCAACATCAAGAGCTATTTTGGCGATGCCAGCCGCATGGGGCTGCTGGAAACTGCGGGCATTGCCAATGCGCGCCTGCTGGTAGTGGCTATCGACGACCGGGAACGGGCGGTTGCGCTGGTGCAGCACGTCAAGCAACACTATCCGGGTGTCTGGGTGCTGGCGCGGGCCTACGACCGGGGCCACGGCTATGATTTGCGCCAGGCCGGCGCCGATGATGTGGTCAGCGAAACCTACCATTCCGCCCTGGAGCTGGGCGGCCATGCCCTGACTGCATTTGGTGTGCACCCGTTGCGGGCGAGGCAGATGACCTGGGCCTTTATCAACAATGAAAAAGCCCATGAAGACGAGCTCTTTGAAGCCTGGAAAGACATTGAAGAGGGCATCCGTTTCAGCCCCCGTTACAGCGAATTGTTCATGAAGCTGGAAGACACTCTCAGCCACGTCATGCAGCAGGACTGGCAGCCTCCCAGTCGTGAGGAGGTGCCCTTGTGGTCGCCTCCAAAAGCCGATGAGTGATCCTCAGGATGGTTAACCTGAACCTGCGCTGGAATTTGCGATTCCCCTGATTCTGTTCCCACTGCTGAGGCATCTGGTGTGGCTGAGCGTGGCGGATGCCGCCAGCGCGTCCTACATTGCTACCGCTACCTCATGGATTTTCTGCCAGTTGTCTGACCTGGCTGCGCAACCAACGATGTCTGGCTGAGGAATGATGCTGCTGGTGCCAGAGCTGGTGGATCTCCAGCTCTGGCAAAGGTATTGGTGAGGGGCAGTGATCGAACCCGCTGAGCAGGTTGTTGCTTAGCCTCGCAGGCAGTGTGGCAACCAGAGGCGCCTGTGACATCAGGCTGGCAACCGCATCAAAGCTGGCAACGATCAGTGCGGTGTCCCGCTGGAGTTTGCGGCTTGCCAGGTAACTGTCGATGTCGCTGTGGCCGTTGGCGCTGAATCCCACCCGGATGTGCCGGGCGCGCAGGTAACGTTCGAGGCTGTCGGGCCTGGGCTGTCCGTGCTGGAAGAAACACACCATTTCGTCGCTGAACAGGCGTTGCTGATGCAGTTCGCTGGTATCCCGGGTCAATAGAGGGGAAAGCACCAGGTCCACCTGATGGCGATGCAGCGCCGGAAGAATGTCGTCCCGGCTTCCCAGTGGCAGCAACTGCAACTGGCAACGGGGAGCTGCTTTCTGCAGCACGGTCAGCAACGGCTTTACCAGCACTTCCCTTTCATAGTCGTTGCAGGCAATGACGAAGCGGCCTGTGTCTTCTGCAGGACGGTAGTCGGGTTGCGTGGCGATCTCGGCCAGCTCCTGCAGAATCCGGCGCGCCCTCGGGGCCAGGGTATGGCCTTGCTCTGTGGCGACAATACCCCGGCCACGGCGGGTGAACAGGCGGCTTCCGGTCAGCTGGTTCAGGCGCTCCAGGTTATGACTGATATTGGATTGGGTAAGGCCCAGGCTGTCCGCTGCTGCCGTCACGGAACCGGTGTCGTACACCGCCAGGAACTGGCGAAGCAAACGGCCGTCGAGGGCCAAATAATCAATGCTGTTCATGTTTTGTATGCTAAATAATGTATGTATTGCATAAGATAGCACTCCTACACTGTTCCCTCATCAAACAAAGGAGCAGTGATCATGTTGAAATCATTCATTCTGGGCTTTTCCCTGTTGGTCAGCAGTGCAGGTACTCTGGCGCAGGCGCTGGACCTGGATGTCCTCAGGGCCGATGAAAACAGCTTTTACGCGGGCTCGGTACTGGTCAGTGGTGAAACCGAGGCGGTCCTGATTGACGCCCAGTTCACGCGCGCCAACGCCCACAGGCTGGTGGCCAGGATTCTTGATAGCGGCAAGACCCTGACTGCGATCTACATCAGCCACGGGGATCCAGACTACTACTTCGGCCTGGAAACCATTCAGGAGGCGTTTCCGGATGTGGCGATCTACGCATCCGAGCCGACACTGGCGCATATCCGCAAAACCAGTGAGCAAAAGCTGGCGTACTGGGGGCCGAAACTGGGGGCCAACGCACCGGAAGCCCTGGTGATGCCCGAACCGTTGCCGGGCGATACGCTGACTGTCGACGGCAAGGTGCTGGAAGTAAAAGGCCTGGACGGGCCGTCACCAGAGCGCAGTTTTGTGTGGATTCCAAGCCTCAAGGCTGTGGTAGGGGGTGTGGTGCTCTACAACGATGTACACCTGTGGTTGGCGGATTCAGCCACCACTGAGGAGCGCCAGGAATGGCTGGATATCGTTGACCGCATCAGCGCCCTGGAACCGGAAGTTGTGGTGGCGGGCCACGCCATGCCAGCAGCGGCCACAGACATTTCGGCCGTTAATTTCACCCGCGACTACCTGACCACCTTTAATCGCGAACTGGTGGACCATCAACAATCCGATACCCTTATCGAGAGAATGGAAGAGCTCTACCCCGCGGCCGGCCTGGACATTGCCCTGGAGTTAGGCGCCAAAGTTACGCTTGGTGAGATGAGCTGGTAAGCGGCGTTGTGATTTGCCCCGATAAGGCTATGATTGTCGTAGAGCTCCAGCGAGGAGGGCATAGCCTTGGTACAGCAAAGGGACGTCACTGTCTTTTACGATGAGCGGGTGTTGGCTCACCATCCCGATACCAACATGAATTTTTTACCTGGCCGCCTGGACAAGCGGGTGCGGTCGATTCTCTCGGGGCTCAACGTGCAGTGGAAGTACCCGGAGCATCCTGGCCGCATTACCGCCATCATGGAACTGCTGGCGCGGGAACCGATCCCCGGTGTGCGGATCGAGGCTGGCAAGGCGGCCACGCTGGACCAGTTGAGCCGGGTTCACACCACCTCCTTCCTGGATGACATTTTCTCCCTGCGAAATGAAAGCGCTTGGCTGGATGTGGATACCACGGCGGTTTCGCCGGGCAGTGTCGAAGCCGCCGAAGTGGCGGCCGGCACAGCCATCGCCGCCGTGGAAGCGGTGGTCGAGGGCCGCACTGGCAGCGCCTTTGCGGTGGTCAGGCCGCCAGGGCACCATGCCGAGCCAGTACGGGCGCGGGGGTTCTGCCTGTTCAATAACGTCGCTGTTGCCGCAGCCCATGCGCAGGCGGAACTGGGCTGCAAACGGGTGTTGATCGTCGACTGGGATGCCCACCACGGCAACGGCACCCAGGACATCTTCTGGGCTGACCCGGACACCATGTTTTTCGATATTCATCGGGCGGCGCCATTCTACCCCGGCAGTGGTGCATTAACAGACATAGGTGCCGGCCTGGGCGAGGGCACCACCATTAATGTGCCTATGCCCGGTGGCGCTGGTGATGTGGCCTATCTGAAGGCCATGCGTGAGATCCTGGTACCGGCTGCCGACTACTTCAAGCCGGACCTGATATTGGTCTCCGCAGGTTTTGACGCACACTGGTTCGACCTGGCGCTCAATGTGTCCTACGATGGCTTTGCGGCCATGACAGGGATTGTGCAGCAAATCGCGGACAAACACTGCAATGGCCGGCTGGCCATGGTCCTGGAGGGGGGTTACAATACCGAATCATTGTCTCATGGCGTACACGCGGTGCTCCAGGCGCTGGCCGGTGGCGCGTTGACGGAGCCAAGGGTCTGCGGCATGGAGGAAGTGGACACCGCGATAGAATTTCACAAGGGCGCCTTCGAGCCCGATAACACGGATTAGTCTTTTCCTATTACCTTCCTAAAAATAAAATAGCTGTTCCCTATCGAACAACTAAAAACAATCAATTTGAATGTCTTTGATCGAATCAATATATTGGTTCGCTCAAGTTAGCCAATGCCTAAATTAACCAACTGGAGACTTCTCTTATGGGTATGATTAACAGTGAAATTAAGCCGTTCAACGCAACCGCCTTCAAACAGGGTGAGTTCGTTGAGATTTCCGAAGCCGACGTAAAAGGCAAATGGTCTGTCTTTTTCTTCTACCCGGCGGACTTCACTTTCGTATGTCCGACTGAACTGGGCGACGTTGCCGACAAGTACGAAGAACTGCAGAAGCTGGGCGTGGAAGTGTTCTCCGTGTCCACCGACACTCACTTCACTCACAAGGCGTGGCACAGCAGCTCCGAGACCATCGGCAAGATCAACTACTTCATGGTCGGCGACCAGAACGGCACCATCACCAACAACTTCGGTGTGATGCGTGAAGGCCAGGGCCTGGCAGACCGCGCTACCTTCCTGATCGACCCGGATGGCGTTATCCAGGCAATGGAAATCACTGCCGAAGGTATCGGCCGTGACGCGGACGACCTGCTGCGCAAGGTAAAAGCAGCCCAGTACGTTCGCAACCATCCTGGCGAAGTGTGCCCGGCCAAGTGGAAAGAAGGCGAAGCGACCCTGACTCCGTCACTGGACCTGGTTGGCAAGATCTAAGTTTCCTTTCACAGTGAAACTTGTACTAAGGCCCGCTCCGCGGGCCTTAGTTGTTTCTATCCGGTTGATTTATCGAATCGAATAGCAAAGGCCTATCAAATACTTTAGATCAATTAATTTGAGCTCTTCCTGGCCAGTCCGTATCGTTCTCATATATTCGATTCACGACTCAACCTGAGTTCGCACATTCAGTTTTACGATATCAAAAGGGGAACAGAGAGCATGTTGGATGCCAGTATCAAGGAGCAGTTGAAAGCCTACATGGAAAAGCTGCAGCAGCCGATCGAGCTGGTTGCGGCCTATGACGACAGCGACAAATCCCAGGAGCTGAAGCAGTTGCTGGACGAGATCGAGCCTATGTCGGACAAGATCAGCCAGCGCACGGAAGAATCCCGGAATGTGCGCCGCCCCTCGTTCGCCATCAATCGAATCGGCAGCGACATCGGCGTGCGCTTTGCTGGTATTCCCATGGGCCACGAGTTCACCTCCCTGGTATTGGCGCTGCTGCAGGTGGGTGGCCACCCGCCCAAGGCCAGCCAGGAAGTGATTGATCAGGTGAAAGACCTGGACGGCGAGTTCGAGTTTGAAACCTACTTCTCCCTGTCGTGCCAGAACTGCCCGGATGTGGTCCAGGCCCTGAACCTGATGAGCGTTCTCAACCCGAAGATCAAACACACCGCCATCGACGGTGCCCTGTTCCAGGATGAGGTGGAGCAGCGTGAAGTCATGGCCGTGCCCAGCGTTTATCTCAACGGCAAGCCGTTCGGCCAAGGTCGCATGACCCTGGAGCAGATCATCGCCAAGGTGGACACTGGCGCTGAAGCCCGCGAAGCCGAGAAGCTCAAGCACAAGGACCCGTTCGAGGTGCTGGTGATCGGCGGTGGCCCGGCCGGTTCTTCCGCTGCCATCTATGCGGCGCGCAAGGGCATTTCCACCGGTATCGCCGCTGAGCGTTTTGGTGGCCAGGTGGCAGACACCATGGGCATCGAGAACCTGATTTCCGTGCCCTACACCGAAGGCCCCAAGCTGGTGGCGGCCATGGAGCAGCACGTCAAGGAATACGATGTGGACATCATGAACCTGCAGCGTGCCGAGAAGCTGATCCCGGCGGCCCGCAAGGGTGGTCTGCACGAAGTGCGCCTGGCCAATGGCGCTTCCCTGAAAGGCCGCACTGTCGTCCTGTCCACCGGTGCCCGCTGGCGCCAGTTGGGCGTGCCCGGTGAAGAGGAATATCGCAACAAGGGCGTGGCCTACTGCCCGCACTGTGACGGCCCGCTGTTCAAGGGCAAGCGCGTGGCGGTTGTCGGCGGAGGCAACTCCGGCGTGGAAGCGGCCATCGACCTGGCTGGCATCGTCGGCCACGTGACCCTGCTGGAATTCGCTTCCGAAATGAAAGCGGACGACGTGTTGCAGAAGAAACTTCGCAGCCTGAAGAACGTCGAGATACTGACCTCCGCCCAGACCACTGAAGTAACCGGTGAGGGTGGCAAGGTGAACGGGCTGCAGTACACCGACCGCACTACCGGAGAAAGCCATCATGTGTCGCTGGAAGGCGTGTTCGTCCAGATCGGCCTGATTCCGAACACCGAGTGGCTGAAGGGAGACATCGAACTGAGCCAACACGGTGAGATCATCGTCGACGAGCGCGGCGAAACCTCCATTCCGGGCGTCTTTTCCGCGGGTGACGTTACCACCGTGCCCTACAAGCAGATCGTGATCTCCATGGGCGAAGGCTCCAAGGCTGCCCTGAGCGCGTTCGATTTCCTGATTCGAAACTCCGTTGATGAGAGCGACGAAGAGGCGGCCTGAACCTCCGCCTGATATCAGGTTCACACACGGCTGACCCCTAACCAGTTCGTGTTTTCCAGCCCCGCCGTCCGGTTTCCGGATAGCGGGGCTTTTTTATGGGCATGCTCAGGCCAACCAGATCGGGTTGAACAGGCCGATTACTTTCTGTACACTTTATTTTAATTGAACGTTCAATTAATAAAGGTCGAGTCCAGAACGCGATGCCGATTGTTGGAGTAAAAGACACCCGAAAGCAGCAACTGATCGATGCCACCATGGCGTCCATTGCCGAGTTGGGCCTGCAGAACACCACCATCATCTCCATCAGCCGCCGTGCCGGTATGTCATCCGGCATCATCAGCCACTACTTCGGTGGCAAGCAGGGGCTGATCGAGGCGGCATTGCGTTATCTGCTGGACCAGCTTGGCAAGGAACTACGAGAACGGATGGCGCGCACGGACGGCTCTCCGGAGCAGCGCCTGCAGTGCATCGTGGAAGCCAACTTTTCCGAGTTCCAGCGCACCGACCTGGCGGCAAAAACCTGGCTCAGCTTCTGGGCCCGCTCCATGCACGAGCCCGGTTTACAGCGCCTGCAGCAGATCAACAATGCCCGGCTGTACAGCAACCTGCGGTATTCCTTCGCCCAGCGCCTGCCGAAACAGGCCGCCACCGAAGCCGCCCGCCAGATGGCCGCGATGATTGACGGATTCTGGCTGCGCAGTGCTTTGGGCACGGACCCACAGGAAGGCTTTGCCGCCGCGGAAACGCTGTGTAAGCGATTCGCATTGAACGCGCTCAACCCGTCGACGCTTAATCAGACAACGAATTCACCAGCTCAGGTTTGAACCCCATGACAGCATTGCCCCGTTATCAGAACTTCATCAACGGCCAACCCATGGCCAACACCTCCGGCGAAACCTTCCCGGTGGTTAACCCGGCCACGGGCCAGGTGATCTATGAAATGGAAATCGCCGATGAAGCCGTCCAAAAGGCCGCTATGGAAAGCGCCAAGGCTGGTTTCAAGGTCTGGTCCGCCATGACCGGCGCCCAGCGCGGCCGTATCCTGCAGCGTGCCGTGGCGTTGCTGCGGGAGCGCAACGATGAACTGGCGGCACTGGAAGTGAAGGACACCGGCAAACCCTGGCAGGAAGCCCAGGTGGTGGATGTGGTAACCGGTGCTGACACGCTTGAATTCTTTGCTGGCCTGGCTGCCTCGGTTGAAGGCAACCAGCAGGATTTGGGTGGCGACTTCTACTACACCCGTCGTGAACCGCTGGGTGTCTGTGCCGGCATCGGTGCCTGGAACTACCCGTTGCAGATCGCCTGCTGGAAGTCCGCCCCAGCCCTGGCGACCGGCAACAGCATGATCTTCAAGCCCTCGGAGGAAACCCCCATGGGGGCCCTTAAGCTGGCGGAGATCTTCGCGGAAGCCGGCGTACCGGCTGGCGTGTTCAACGTGGTTCAGGGTGCGGGCGACGTAGGCGCCTGGCTGACTCACCATCCGGACATCGCCAAGGTCTCATTCACCGGGGAAGTGGGCACCGGCAAGAAGGTGATGACGGCAGCGGCCTCTACCCTGAAAGACGTCACCATGGAGTTGGGTGGTAAATCACCGCTGATTATTTTCGACGATGCGGATATCGACAACGCGGTATCGGCCGCCATGCTGGGCAATTTCTACACCCAGGGTGAGGTCTGCACCAATGGCACCCGTGTGTTTGTCCATCAAGACATCTATTCCGAGTTCATGGACCGGTTGCTGGAGCGCACCCTGAACAACATCCGCATGGGTGACCCGACTGATCCGGACATCAATTTCGGCGCACTGATCTCTCGGAAGCATCAGCAATTGGTACTGGACTATATCGAAAAGGGCGTCGCCGAAGGCGCCACCCTCAGCCACGGTGGCAAGGCCGCAAAACCGGCGTCTGCCCCCGGTGGTTACTTCGTGGAGCCCACGATTTTCACCGATTGCACCGACGACATGACCATCTGTCGCGAGGAGATCTTCGGCCCGGTGATGTCGGTGCTGATCTTCTCGGATGAAGACGAAGTGATCGACCGGGCCAACAACACCGACACCGGCCTGGCTGCCGGCGTGTTCACCAACGATATTCGCCGTGCCCACCGGGTGATTCACCGCATCCAGGCCGGCATTTGCTGGATCAACAGTTACGGAGCCTCGCCGGCGGAAATGCCGGTGGGTGGCTACAAGCTATCCGGTGTTGGCCGTGAAAACGGCCGCGTCACACTCGACCACTACACCCAACTGAAGGCGGTGTATGTGGGAATGGAGGATATAGACAGCCCTTTCTAAGTGGGCAGCTTGGAGTTGCGTATGAAAGAAGCCAATTACGATTACATCATTGTAGGGGCGGGGTCTGCCGGCTGTGTGCTGGCCAACCGGCTTACCGAGGATGGCCGCCACCGGGTGCTGCTGCTGGAAACCGGCGGCAGCGACAAGAGCATTTTTATCCAGATGCCCACGGCGTTGTCCATCCCCATGAACACCAAAAAATACGCTTGGCAGTTCGAGACCGAGCCGGAACCCTACCTGGATAACCGCCGCATGCACTGCCCCCGGGGCAAGGTGCTGGGCGGTTCCTCCTCCATCAACGGTATGGTCTACGTGCGCGGCCACGCCCGTGATTTCGACGAATGGCAGCAACAGGGCGCCGAGGGCTGGGACTATCGCCACTGCCTGCCCTATTTCAAGAAGGCGGAAACCTGGGCCTTTGGTGGTGATGAGTACCGGGGCGACCAGGGCCCGCTGGGCGTAAACAACGGCAACAACATGCAAAACCCGCTCTACAAGGCCTTTGTGGATGCGGGTGTGGATGCCGGTTATTTCGCCACGGAGGATTACAACGGCGCGCGCCAGGAAGGCTTTGGCGCTATGCACATGACCGTCAAGAATGGCCGCCGCTGGTCCACCGCCAACGCCTACCTGCGCCCCGCCATGTCTCGCGACAACCTGACCGTGGTGACTCACGCGCTGGTTCATAAGGTGCTGCTGGAGGGCAAACAGGCCACCGGCGTGCGCTATGAAAAAGACGGCAAGCTGGTGGATGTGACCGCTTCGGAGGAAGTGCTCCTGTGTGCCGGTTCCATTGGCTCTCCCCATTTGTTGCAGCTCTCCGGCATTGGCAACCGTGAAGTGCTGGAACAGGCGGATATCCCGGTCAACCATGAATTGCCCGGTGTCGGCGGCAACCTGCAGGACCACCTGGAATTCTACTTTCAGTTCCGCTGCACGCAGCCGGTGTCCCTGAATGGCAAGCTCGACTGGTGGAACAAGCTCAAGATTGGTGTTCGCTGGCTGCTGAAGAAAGACGGCCTGGGCGCCACCAACCACTTCGAGTCCTGTGGGTTTATCCGCTCCAAGGCGGGCGTTGAGTGGCCGGACCTGCAGTATCACTTCCTGCCGGCGGCCATGCGCTATGACGGCAAGGAAGCCTTCGATGGTGACGGTTTCCAGCTGCATATTGGCCACAACAAACCCAAGAGCCGGGGTTCGGTGTACGTGCAGTCAGACGACCCGCGCCAGCCGCCGCGTATCCAGTTCAATTACCTGCAGCACGAGGATGACCGCGAAGGTTTCCGTGACTGCGTGCGCCTGACCCGGGAGATTGTTAACCAGCCCGCCATGGACAAGTACCGCGGGCCCGAAATCCAGCCCGGTGACCACGTGCAGAGCGACGAGGAAATCGACGCCTTTGTCCGCCAGGCGGTGGAAAGCGCCTACCACCCATCCTGCACCTGCAAGATGGGTGTGGACGACCAGGCCGTGGTAGGCCCGGATACCCGGGTTCATGGCCTCACCGGCCTGCGGGTGGTGGATTCGTCCATCTTCCCCACCATTCCCAACGGCAACCTCAATGCCCCCACCATCATGGTGGCGGAGCGTGCCGCTGACCTTATTCGTGGCCTGGAGCCACTGAATCCGTCCGATGCCCCCGTGGCAATGGATGAGCAATGGCAGGATCGCCAGCGCCCCGGAGGGGCCAGACGCGAGATCGCCTGAGAGGTACCCCCGGCGGTGCAACGGCCGCCGGTTGTTATGCAAACCATCAGGACTTACCTATCGCCGCTGCGGCTGCGGTAACCGCGCCGTCCTGAGCGCGCGATAGTTAAGTGTTGACCCGTCAACGCGGGGGTTTGTGTCCGATTCGAATGAACACGTGCTTCAAAGTAGAGGAGGAACACCCATGTTGTCCGATATAATAACGATTCCCTGCAGCCGGAGGTGTGTATGACACTCTGGTTATCCACAGGCCTGATTTTTACCTTCGCGGCCATCGCGCTGATCCTGTTTAAATGGTGGGACCTGAAAGTCATCGGCGTGACGCCGGTACGCACTTTCACATTCATCGCCATCCTGTTTACCTCCGGCCTGGATGTCGGCCTGATCATGTTTCCGCTGACGGAATTCGCCGGCTACGGCAACCTGGCAGAGAGCCCGGAATACGGCTTCGCCAACCCGCTGGCCATTGAGTTTGGCTTCTGGGCCTTCCTGATCTGGGGCTTCTATTTCCTCACCTGCTTCTATTTCTGCGTGATTGAGCCGCGGGTGAAGTTTTTCGATATTCCGCTGGTGAGAGTGGTTAACAACGTGGTGATCATCGGCACCTGTGCCTTTACCGCCTTCCTGTTGCTGGTCAACCTGCCCTGGTACCTTCCGGAAATCGGTGACGGTGAAACGGTCGTTCCCACCTTCTACCTGATCGTCTTTGCAGCGATTGCGGCGGCGGTCTATTCCAGCAGTAAGATCAAATACGTGCGCATACTCAGCCTGGGTTCCAGCTGGTTGTTTATTGCGTTGATTGCGGTGATGTGGGGCCGTGCCTTCCTGACCGGCAACGGCAGTGTGGGGGACTTTTTTGGCACCGCAGGCCTGATTGGTGAGTACTTCACCAACCTGCACCACTTCATGTTGCCGCTGAACGACTACCACGAGTTTTACCTGTTCTGGTGGTTCGCCTGGAGCATCATGATCGGCCAGTTCACCGCCCGCTTTGTCAGCGGCCTGCGCACCTGGCAGCTGATGATCGCCATGCTGGTGTTTCCGTCCATCGCTATCGGCACCTGGTTCTCGGTGCTGTACCACTACCACGCCGAGGGCCTGGAGATTGCCGCATTTATCAACATTGCGATGATCACGGTGGGCATACTGATGGTGATCAACTCGCTGGATTCGCTGATCCGGCTCTACACCGACAACCTGAACCTGACCGCCAGACGGCTGGGCCAGGGTAAATACTACTTTGGCAACCTGATTGCCATGTGTGGGCTGACCATGCTGTTCCAGCTGGATTTCCTGCGCATCCAATGGGTGGGTGCACTGGTTATCGCGTTGTACTTCAGCTGTTTCGTCTACATTGTAATGAAGCGTCGCTCCGAGGTGATGGGCATTGAAGGTTCACCCAAAGAGAATACACTCGACTTCAGGAAGATTGAGTTAGCGAGCTAGATTGCTTCATACACCATCAGGGAAACCCGGGAGGGCCTTATGTTTCTCGCCGAAAAGTCGACAGGTCACATGATCGAGGTACTGGATACCAAGGCGCTGTTCGATCCCAATGAATCCACGGTCAAGGGCAGCCTGCACTTCGGTGAGGAGGCCCAGGACCCAGAGGCATTCGAGAAGGCCGGCCTGAACTTCCCGTCCGGGGAATCCCTACCCCTGTGCTGGACAGATCCGGATTATCGCAGGCGGTGATCCGGATTCATTCTGACCATTGCACATCAAGCGTGACGGCTCATCATGCTTGAGGGCATGAGCTATACCGACATGGCGGGCCAGGTGGTCAGCCTGGTTGCACTGGGTTTCTGCATTGTTGGCTTTGCCAGCAAGCGGGATGATCGCCTGATGGTGCTGCTGATTTCCGCAAACGTGGCCTTCGCCCTGCAGTTCGCCCTGTTTGGCAGCTGGACGGCGGCGGTGTTGAGTTTGCTGGTGATCGGCCGCATCATTCTGGCCCGTCGCTACCTTGGCAACTGGCAGGTGATGCTGGCGGTGCTGGCAGTGAACCTGATGGCGGCCGCGCTGACCTGGCGTAGCCCGGTAGACTTTTTCGCCATTGCTGCCGCTATGTTCGGCACCGTGGGCATGTTCATGTTGCGTGGCATTCCCATGCGGCTGACGCTGGCAGCGGCAGCCGTTTGCTGGATGCTGAACAACATACTCATAGGCTCAGTGGGCGGCACGCTGGCGGAGGGCATGGTAGTGGTCACCAATTTCATCACCATCTTCCGGCTTGCCCGGATGAAACGCCGTTACCCCGAGGCTTTCGCCAAACTGAACGAGCCCGGTTCATAGCCGGGTGCGTTCAAAGCCCTTCAGCACGTTCACCACGTTCACGCCGATGGCGTCCACATCGTACCCACCTTCCATGGTAAACAGGGTGGGCAGGTTCAGTTTCCCAATCCGTTCCCCCATCAGCAGGTAATCCGCTGATGTCAGCTTGAAGAAAGAAATCGGATCATCCTCAAAGGTGTCCACACCCAGGGCGATCACCAGGGCGTCTGGTTGATAGGCTTCTATCCTGGCACAGGCGGTTTCCAGCCCCTCGCGCCAGATGGAAAAGGGCGTACCGGGCGGATAGACGATGTTCAGGTTGAAGCCCTCGCCGGCGCCGTCCCCAGTCTCATCCTCAAACCCCAGGAAGTGGGGAAACACCAGGTCCGGGTCGCCGTGCAGGCTGATGGTCATGACGTCGTCGCGCTGGTAGAAAATGGCCTGGGTGCCGTTGCCATGATGGAAGTCCACGTCCAGTATCGCCACGCGTCTGGCGCCCTGGTCGCGAAAGGCCTGGGCGGACAGCGCGGCGTTGTTGAAGAAACAGTAACCACCGAACAGGTCAGCGTGGGCGTGGTGACCCGGTGGGCGGCACAGCGCAAAGGCGGCCGCTTCACCGTTGGCCACCAGTGCCTGTGCGGTGAGCGCGACGTTTGCAGAGGCACAGGCGGCGTCCCAGGTGCCTTCGGTGATGGAGGTTTCGGCGGCAAAGCTGTAGTAGCCCAGGCGGCCATCAATGTCTTTCGGCACCCGGTGTCGCATGCCGCGGCCGGGCCAGACCGCGGGAATGGCCTCTCCGGGTTTGCCCTCGGCGGTCCAGTCCGCCCAGCTTGTCTTGAGGAAGTCCACGTAGTCTCGAGTATGCACCCGGAGCACCGGGGCCAGGCCAAAATCCCGGGGTGGCAGCACCTCTCCCAATTGTTCCTGTTTGACCCGGCCCAGTATGGTTTCCGCCCGTGACGGCTTTTCGTGGGGCTCGATCAGAATGCCGCCGTCCAGCTCAGTCATCGCCGTGCGGCGGTTGTGCAGTGGTGAAAATACGGTCTTCATGGGAACGGAGCCCTTGTTGAAATCAGTGAATCAGGCAGCTTTTGAGTCCCTGGCCGGCGTCTGACAGTATATTATCCATTAGATCAAACCACGAACCCTGATACAGGAATCCGTCATGAAAATCGCTGTTTTCTGTGGCTCCAGCCGGGGCAATGACGAACGTTATGCCGACGCCGCCAGAGCGTTCGGGCAGTATATGGCAAGCCTGGGCATGGGCCTGGTATTTGGCGGCGGCAAGGTAGGCCTGATGGGCGTGGTTGCCGATGCGGTACTGGCTGGTGACGGTGAGGTCTACGGGGTAATCCCCGAATCCCTGCGCGACCGCGAACTCGCCCACCAGGGCCTGACCCGGCTGGATGTGGTGGGCTCGATGCACGAGCGCAAGGCACTGATGGCGGACATGGCCGATGCCTTCGTGGCACTGCCCGGTGGGCCGGGCACCATGGATGAAATCTTCGAAGCCTGGACCTGGGGCCAGCTTGGTTACCACAACAAACCCTGCGCCTTCTACAACGTCGACGGCTACTACGATGAACTCCTGGCCTTTATCCGCAAGATGTCCGGTGCCGGGTTCCTGAAACCGGAGTACGCCGACATGGTGATTGTGGAACAACAGCCCGACGCACTGGTAACCGCCCTGAAAAACTACCAGCCGCCGGTGCGCAAATGGTCTTGAAGCCACTGAAGGCTCAGGTTTTCCACCGCCAGTGACCGCGAGGTAACGCAGAGTGCACCGCAGGCGGCCCCGAGTTGCAGGCACGTTTGCAGGTTCTCGCCTTCAAGGTAACCACACAGAAAGCCACTGAAGAACGCATCCCCGGCGCCGTTGGTATCTTTTACCTGACTGACCGGAAACGCTGGCTGTTCCAGCCATTCCCCGTCCCTGCTCAACAGCGTGGCGCCGGCACTGCCGTGGGTGCAAACCACCAACTCCTTGCCGTTGTCGATCACCCTTTCCATAAAGTCGCGATAGTCCGGCAGGTTGTCACTGGACAGGAAAATCACATCGGCAGCATCGATAAAGGGCTGATGGTGGGGATTATGGCCGTCGTAATCGTGCAGGTCTGTCCACACCGGTTTGGCCGCGTTCCTGGCCAGTGCCAAAGCCGGCTTCGCATAGCCCAGAATATTGACCACCACCAGCGCACAGTCCTCCATGGCGGAGATGGTAGGTGCCCAGTCAACCGCTACCGGCTCTGCGGGCGGCTGAACGAACAGCGAAACCCGGCCGCCGTGAGGATCCATCAGGTTCACATGCTGCTCGGTTGGGGTGTCGGTTGTTTCAACCAACAACTTGATGTCCGGGTGGTCAAGCGCGGTGCGAACCAGGCTCGCCTCCGTGTCCCGCCCGAGAAGTGTGTGCAGTATTACCCGACGTCCCAGGGCAGACAGGTTCAGCGCCTTGCCGGCACCTGTGCTACCCACGGCTCTGTAGCTCTCATTGGGCCAGATCGTCCGCGGGACGGGCTGTGGTAGGGAATCAAGTTGGATAATGGTATCCAGCGACGTGCCGCCGATAATCACGATAGGTTTGTTCATGAGGCTGGCCTCGGTAGGAAGATCAGATAATCCTACCCGGTGTAGAAACGGCAAGGCTCCTCCTTGCCGCTACGCCCCTGGAGGATCAGCCTCCAGCGCAGGATGAAAACCGTCACGTGTTTGTCCCCTCTTCGGGGCTTTTTTGAGCGAATGACTGTACCGACATCGCCCAGCGGCTTATCCAGGACCTTGTCATATAAAAATACCAGAGAATTCAGGGCCTGAGTCTGTGTTGCTGCAGCAACATTGCGATGCACTGCTAGCCACGTGAGAAACTCATTAACGTCCCGCGGCCCCATTGTCAGGGGATGCTTCATTTCGTGAAAGCGTATGAAATAGCGAATCCAGTACCAGTAAGTCTTTTCAGTACGGATGCTGTAATGATTCACCCGAATGACCGCGCGCACCTGGTCACGCAGGCGGGCTCATCGTTTTATCCCGATGGATGCCGAGGATTTTTATTACCCAGGTGGCAGAACTCCAGCCTACACTGCCATCGAGATCAACATGATGCAGGGGCGGGCTCCCGATACCCAAAAAGCTCTGATCAAGGAGCTTTTCGACAAGATTGAGTCTGTGGTTGGCATATCTCCTGTGGATATGGAAGTGACAATTAAGGAGCAACCTGCCCATTGTTGGGGATTTCGGGGCATGACTGGAGACGAGGCACGTGACCTCAAGTACTCAGTCAATGTGTAACAAATCGCTCAAGTACGTTCCCGGCCTAACGGCCGTCCACCGGACGTCCCTGACGGGCCGCCGCTTAGCTTTGCGTGTGTGCCGGGCATGGCACAGAACTAGGGAGGTGAAAGTCCTCCTGCCAGGTGTTCGCAGAGCCGAAGGCTAGGA